>NZ_WFKM01000003.1 GCF_011007365.1 Sphingobacterium sp. xlx-96
CAACGTCTCCTGTGTTCTTAACAGTGATCGTATACGTCAGTTCCTCACCCGACTGTGCCTTGTTATCGCCGCTCGCATCAACAACCGTTTTAACTGAACTGTGTGATGGGCTGTTCTCCGTAGGGATATCTACTGGTGGGGTATCTTCGTCACCCACTGTAGCGATGTTACGGATATTTGTCACTCCTGTAAGATCGGCAGTTACAGTAACCTGGAAAGTAACTGATTTAGAACCGCCGAACGGTACATCAATACTCCAGTTGATATCGCTGCCGGTCTGTGTTCCGCCCGCAGTAATACTACCAGCAACCAATGTGGTATTCGCTGGAATAACATCCTTGATAGAACCGTTCATCAGGTCAACATCTCCTGTATTGTTAACTGTAATTGTATAAGTTAAAACTTCGCCAGACTGTGCTTTTCCATCACCACTAGCATCAGCAACTGTTTTATCAAAAGTAAAATCTGGGTTCGAATTCGTTGGGATCTCCACCTCCGGTCTTTGCGGTTCTGGCAATTCATTACCGCTAACCGTAGCCACATTATAGATGTTAGTGATACCAGTTAAGTTTGCAACAACCTTGACAACAAATGTAACCGTAGCATTTGAGTTCGCTGGAATGGTTAGATTATTCCAAGCAATTGTATTATTACTGGATGTGTACACCCCAGCACTTGTATTATTTAGATAAGCTGTGTTGGCTGGTATAATATCGGATATATTTACTGTGATATCTCTATCATAGTTATTAGTAACCTTAATTGAATAAGTTAATTCTTCATTGGACTCAGCCTTACCATTGTTGCTGTTGTCACTTACTGATTTCTCCGTAATCACATTACAATTATTCGTTACAGTGATCACCACTTCGTTTGAATAAACGGTGCAGACACTGTTATTTAGTGTCGAAGTAGATACTCGACGGTAAGAAGTTGTTACAGTCATAGCACCGGGAGTGTATGTAGCTGCTGTAGCCCCATTAATTGGACCCCAACTAGCACCATTGTCAACACTAAGCTCCCATTGATAAGCAAGGGTGCCTGTAGCTGAACCAGTTGTTGCCGAAGTGATGGTTACCGGTACTGTACCATTACATACTGTTTGAGAACCTGCGATTGTTCCTGCTTGAACAATATTAATGGCAACCGTAACCTCTAAACGCTGAACACTCTCACAGCCTCCAACGGTCTGTGATGCATAATATTTCTGACCATCAACCAATATAGTTGTAGGCGAAAGTAGATTACCTCCTGTAGCGGCATCGTACCACTGAAGACCTGTCCCTACTGCCTGTAGGTTCGCTACTGTATGTGGCGCGATCTCACAGAAGGTCTGCGTAGACTGTGTCGTTGTTGGAGCAGCGACTACCGTAATGGCAACCGTAACCTCTAAACGCTGTACGCTCTCACAGCCTCCAACAGTCTGCGATGCATAATATTTCTGGCCGTCAACCAAGGTGGTTGTAGGCGAAAGTAGATTACCTCCTGTAGCGGCATCGTACCACTGAAGACCTGTCCCTACTGCCTGTAGGTTCGCTACTGTATGTGGCGCGATCTCACAGAAGGTCTGCGTAGACTGTGTCGTTGTTGGAGCTGCTACACTCGTAACAGTTATAGTCGACTCACTTGAAACAACCGTACAATTGCCATTGGATACCGTAACACGCACCTTACCTCCGTTATATGCTAAGGAAGATCCGGTAAGTGTTAGCGTATTTCCACTAATAGTAATCTTATCCTGTGTTGTATTTGGTAATGCTACCCATCCTGAGCCAGAGTTATATTCCCAAGCATAAGTAAGATTGGAACCAGTTGCTGTTACTGAAATGGAACCAGCACTTCCTTCACAAAGTATTAAATCTTGAGGTTGTGATGAAATCTCTGGTCCCTCTACGACATTCACTGTAAAAGAAACTCGTTCACCAATACAGGTCGTCGTACCTTGTGCTACCCAATAAGTAATACTTTGAGCAGTTGCTGTCGAAGGATGCAAACTTGATACATCTAGTGGGGTCGTAGCTGTTGCAGATTCATAGAAAAACAATTGGTAACCTGGTATAGAAACAGTAGCCAAAGTACTCAACAAAGGAGCTTCTTCACCAATACAATACGTAGGGTTTGTGACATTAGGTGTCCCTTCTATAGAAGTGACCTTAATCTTGAACATAAAGGAACAGGTACTACCTTCTCCCCTCGGTGGAATACCATAATAAGTAATCTCCGATCCAGGAGTTCCAGGGAAAGGGGTATCGTTGTTATACTCCGTTCCAGTTCCTTGGAAAGTTCCTGGATTTATACCCGAATAAAAACGAGTCCCTGCAGGAAACTGATTACGAATTACAGAAACCGGAATCTTATTGTCTACAACATCACTTTCACAAAACAGAATGGTCTTATTCTGGAATTCTGTCCCACTACAATTGCTACCTGGATTCACCTTTATTCCAGTCGGGGAAGTTATCACAGAGTTTTCACAAACGGCTCCACCACTGTTCCTACCAAAAATAAAGTTTCCAGCGTCACCCAAACTTGCTTGTGAATTAGCGCCTGTACCAGATACACCTCCATCTACAATCATGTAAGCCGGGCATTCGTTATTAGTTAAAACATAGCAATCATCAGTAACTCGAAACTTGTAAGTCATTGTTGCCAAAACCGGATCACCCGCAATTTTAGGTAATGTTCCTAGGTTCCAGGTCAGCATTCCAGTAACAGGATTAAACACAGGCTGATTAGCCGGAATAAAACCTGAACTTCCTACGCCTGAACTAGAAACATAGATCCCAGTATAAGGCATTGGAATATTCACAACCGCATTATTAATGGCTTCTGCCCCCGTATTTTTGATAGTCAATGTGTATATCAACTCTTGGCCTGGACTGAGAGTTAAAGTAGGATCATGTTGATTCCCGACGGGAGTTCCATTAATGGATACCAGCTTATTTTCAGGTTCTACTTCAGGGATATAAGCATCAACAGCAAATGTAATGTTATAAATAATATAAGTATCCTGTTCAGTTCCATACTTAAACTTTGTCCCTGTCTGATTATTAGCTATAATAGAATTTCCCGCATTAGGGATATCAAATATTGCAATATCCACTCCTGTATTATTTGTTAACAGTGGATTTCTCGGCGTTGGGGTAGTCCCTGTATAGATAGATGAATTAAAAAAGTTACCAGGAAGGTTTCCACCATGTTGCAAGCGATTCCAAGTCGGGGCTATATCCGTATAAGTCCCGGCAGTAGCAATCTCAAAATAGTCAGGTTTACGGTTATCTGAAGAGCTCGCTCCTTCACCAATATTTTTATCCCCTTCACCCGCCATAATTCCCATCGTAACATTTACATCACCATGCTGAGCGGCTTGAAATCCGGAGAGAGCGATCTGTTCACTGTTATTACCACTTGCGACATAAGCAAATCCATCAAAAACCGTCACGTCCCGCCATTTCATTGTTTGGTTTTCATAAATAACCACCATTCCCCAACCGCCATAATAACCGGTATTGCCACCATTTCCTTCTGAAAGAGCAAGGTCAGCAATAGTATATTCACCAAATCTATTCGTTTTTACATAATCGGTTATTTCAACATATCCCGCATACATTTGGTTATTATCTTCACTCGAAATATTATTATACCGAATATCATTTGCATTAGCTTCCAGCTCCGTATATGTACTTGAGCCTGGCCCTTTGATTTGAACTTTTCGCTTATTCAACAAAACTGGAACTTGGTTCTCAACTTGATATTGCCCTGTAACCGATATACGCACAAATGATCCATTATTGTTAGTATAACCAATTTGATCGAGTGTAAACTTCACTCCATTAACACCTTCATCAAAAATTACAAACGGAGAACTAAGTGTTCTTGTATTTCCACCTCCGGTTTGATTACCTGTCGGATTCAACCAATTTCCACTGGTACCCATGCGATAAGTAATTGCGCTTCCATTTGAAGTTCTTCTTTTAAACTGCACAATAGGTTGACCAGATACGGAGGAAGAGAAAGTAAATATGCGATCGTCACCATCGATATCAATAGACATATTGTAACTCGTATAATCAATAGAAGAAGTATTACTATAAATCGTCCTGTTAGTCTGATTGGATGGCACATTTGCATACGAATACTCCGTTCGACTACCAGACTCAACATCCATATTGTTCGTATTTGCACGACCACTCCAATAAAGCCCCGCAAAGACAATGTTTGTACAAGCTGGATCTAACCCTGCTGGAACCTGCAGAGTAGCAGATGAAGAATTGATCCTACTATTATCAACATTGACAAACTTCATCGATTGACTACTGTTATCGCCGCTACTTTCATCAGTCCTTCGCATGTTGGTATTCCCAATCATAGTAAAATCACCTTTCACGTTGTAGATCTTCTTAATGGGTTGACCATTCACCAAGTTGTCCGGATGTGTAGATGACCGTTGCGTAAAGCCCTTTCTGACCTGAGCCTCGACATTCCCCATAAAACCAAATAAACAGCATAATAGCACAATAAAGCTAAAGATAGCCTTGCTCTGCTTTTTTTCTTTGATATTTAGATTTTTCATAACTGTAATTTTGAAAGAGACTTAGTTGACTTCTGCTGATGATTTATAAAGAATAGAGAAACTTACATCTCCATCAGCCGTCGAGAATATTGATTGTACCGCAGAATTGCTCATAGATCGCTCCGATGACACAATCACGTATTTCAATACAGGAAAAGCAGTAAGCAGGTCCGACTGTTTGAACTGTATTCCACCAACTTGCATATTTCCAAAATTGATAACCAACAGCTCAACAGCCGAAAAATCTACTATGTTATTGGATCTGATTAATCCATTAAGTTTTGTTACGGCTATATCAGCAACCTTTGCTTTCCCTTTTCCTACAATTACAGGATTAATGTTATCCGATTTAATAAAAACAGAAGGATTTAAATCATAATACAGGTGGTGCAACCGCTCTGCTTCTGTTCTATTTCCCTCTTTCTTCAGCAAATCAATTTTAGCATCTAATGATACCGGATTAGCTTGTTGCCCTTTAACGTCTATTGTGATAAGACATAGGAATAAAAAAGACATAAGAAAGAGTAAAGTATTATGCTCCGTCCTTAGTCGAAAAACTTCCTTGGTAGTCAATCGAAGTCCAATGCTTCGAAATTCTGTAAAATAACTTTTCATAACCTTCATATTTTAACGATGCCTGCGCGACATCCGATTTGTTTGGCAATTGAAGTGATCAATAGAGTGTGAGCACCTCGCTTGTTTATTTCTTAGTTAACTCGTTTGTTTGGGGAATAAGAAACTTCATAGTCGGCACTAATCCATCATCACTTTGGGTCTTATTTCCTGAACGAAGTTTGCAATAAAAAAGAAAGATAATAGTGAATCTAAGTAGACACCTATGGGGACAAAATGCATCTATGGTGGACAACACCTAGGAAACTAACACAAATAACAAGTGGACAAATCCAAAATAAACCACTAAAAAACAACACATTAACAAATATCACTCGAGGACAGAGTGGGGGGGACAGAAAAAAAGCAGAATAAATCTCGGGAAAATAGTAAAGGACAAATTAGGACAACAAAACAGGACATACTGTCCATCCAAATTGATTAATTTATACACTTTATGTGAAAAAACTTCACGTACAAATTGACAAGTTCACAACTTATAGCATGCTTTGCCAACCTGCTAGATTCTGTTGGTGAGGCGCTGGATCGTCATAGAAAAGCAGCAGAGCATAATAGAAAAGCGCTAACAAAAAATGCCCCCAGTCAACGTATTTTGACTAAGGGCATTTAAAAAAATGCTATTTAACAACTTTATTATTTATGTCGTTCTTCCAGGTTCTTGGCTATGGTCTCTAAGGCAAATCCTTTTTCCCGTAGTAAAACCAGTAGGTGAAAAACCAAATCGGAAGTCTCATCGATAAATTCTCTTTCTGTCTGTGCTAAGGCAGCGATTACTGTTTCAACAGCTTCTTCACCGACCTTCTGAGCGATCTTATTTAATCCTTTGCTTCTTAAGTGATTTACGTAAGACTCTTCAGAAGGAAACTCATAGCGTTGTGCTATAATACGTTCCAATTCCGCGATAAAATTATTCCCGTAAGCGGTACCAAAACAGCTTCTACTTCCCGTATGGCAGGTCGGTCCTGCCGGTTGTACCTTTATAAGGATGGTATCTTGATCACAATCGATATGAAAACTCTTCATCCATAAAAAATTACCACTTTCTTCGCCCTTGGTCCAAAGTCTATTCTTTGACCGCGAGAAAAAGGTTACTTTTTGGTCTTTTTGTGTCTTTTCCCAGGCTTCACCGTTCATATAACCCAACATCAGAACCTCTAGTGTCTGAACATCCTGAATGACTACAGGAACGAGGCCGTCACCCTTTTCAAAATCTATCATTTGTTTGTTAGTATTGCGTAGTTATCGTACCGATATGCCTTCGGTTCGTAATCTTTCTTTTAATTCTGGTATCCGTATTTCTCCGTAATGAAATACGGAAGCTGCTAACGCAGCATCAACGTTGGCTTCTTGAAATACGTCAACAAAATGCTGCTCATTGCCTGCTCCGCCCGATGCTATCAAAGGAATATTAATCTGTTTATTAATAGTCCCCAACAGACCATTATCAAATCCATTCTTTGTCCCGTCATGATCCATAGACGTGAGCAAGATCTCCCCTGCTCCGCGGCTTTCAGCTTCTTTTATCCATTCTTCGGTAAGGATATCCGTCTTTTCTCTGCCCCCACTCAAATGCACATAGTTCTTTCCATCGATAAATCGGGTATCTACCGCCACAACAACAAACTGTGCTCCAAATGCTTTTGCCAGATCATCAATCAACTGTCGATTGCGAACCGCAGCCGAGTTGATGGATATTTTATCGGCTCCGCTATGGAGAAGAATCTCGGCATCACGCATCTCATTGATACCGCCACCGATTGTGAATGGGATATTAACCTGTCTAGCAACGGCCTTTACCAAGTCAATCGTGGTCTTACGCCCTTCATGCGTAGCGGCGATATCTAAAAAGACCAGTTCATCCGCGCCCTGCTGAGAATACTGCCAAGCAAGTTCGACCGGATCACCGGCATCACGAAGATCGACAAAGTTGACCCCCTTGACGGTGCGTCCATCCTTAACATCCAAACATGGAATAATACGCTTAGCCAGCATATTAGAATCTAATTAATGTTTTTAAGTTCCAGTCTTTAATTTCGTCGATAGAAATTTTATTCTCATAGATCGCTTTACCTACGACACAAGATTCTAATCGCCCTAATTCATTTAAATTTTCAATATCCTTCATGGAAGATATTCCGCCGGATCCAATTAATTTGATAATGGGTGAATGATCCAATAGTTTCTTATATAGATCGAGACCAGCACCACCTAATTTGCCATCTTTTGAAATGTCGGTACATAAGAAGCGGAAAAAGCCTAAAGCAAGGCATCTATCGATATATTCCATCAGCTTGATTGGCGAACTCTCCAACCACCCTGAATACTTAATAACCTCATCCAAGACATCAATAGCAATCACGATATGGTTTGCATATTTGACACGACCTTCATTCAATTGTGCAAGGTCTTCTAAAAATGTCGGATTAGTAATAGCCTGTGTACCTACGATAACACGATACACACCGGCATCAATCAGCTCCTTTACCTTTTCAATGCTACGCACACCTCCACCATACTGAACCTTCATATCTGTACGGCGTACAATATCAAAAAGATATTCTTGATTAGAGAAATCGCCTTTAGCACCATTCAAATCAATAATATGTACCATCTCAGTACCATTAGCATGGTACTTTTTCATCTGATCTTCTAAAGAAATATCATAGGTAGTAACATCTTCGTAAGAACCTTCTCTTAGCCGAACTACCTTCTTGTCTAAAACATCTATCGCTGGAATGATATACATAATAAAGTAAAAATTAAAAAGTTAAAAGTTTAAAAGCCTATTCTCTCCTCTTACCTTATAACAGGCCCAGGGTTGCAAAAGTAGTCTTTAATTTTTAATTATATTTTAGAAAAATTCAATAATAAACGCTCACCGTACACACCTGACTTTTCAGGATGAAACTGTACCCCATAGAAATTATCCTTTTGAATCGCAGCTGAATACGTTATTCCATATATACAGCTCGCAGCTGTAAATTCCGAACTATGTTCTATAAAGTATGAGTGTACGAAATAAAAATAAGTATTATCTGGTATTCCAGTAAACAAAGCACAATTGATTTCAGGAATAACGCTATTCCATCCCATATGAGGGACTTTTAGCGCCACCCGATTTGCAAAATGTAACGTATTTAACGGGAATACAGACAATAGATCTACTTTTCCTTCCTCCGAAAAAGCGGTTAACAACTGCATACCTACGCAGATACCCAGCACCGGCTTTTTTAAGGAAAGAATAGTATCCACCAAACCAGTCTCTCTAAGTTTTGTCATAGCAGTCCCCGCATGTCCAACTCCAGGAATAATCACACGATCATAAAGATCAAAATCTTCCTTATTGTTGATCATCCCATATCCTACCTGGATTCGATCTAATGCTGCCGTTAACGAAAAAATATTGCCCGCACCATAATTAACTATACCTATCATTGTTAGTATTTAGTAGTTAGATATTAGTAGTTAGATATTAGTAGTTAGATATTAGTAGTTAGATATTAGTAGTTAGATATTAGTAGTTAGATATTAGTAGTTAGATATTAGTAGCTATACAGTCTAAATACTAAGTACTAAAAACTTAATACTGTTATAATACCCCTTTTGTACTTGGCAACTGCATATTCTCTGCATCACGTCGTACAGCCTTTTTTATCGATTTTGCAAAAGCTTTGAAAATGGCTTCGATTTTGTGGTGCTCATTTTCGCCTTCTGCTTTAATATTCAAATTAGCTTTTGCAGCGTCCGAAAATGATTTGAAAAAGTGGAAAAACATCTCCGTAGGCATATCTCCTATTTTCTCGCGCTTAAATTCAGCCTGCCACACAATCCAGTTTCGACCGCCAAAATCCAAAGCAACTTGTGCCAAACAGTCATCCATTGGCAAGGTAAACGCATACCGTTCAATACCACGTTTGTCACCAAGCACCTTCAAAAACGCCTCTCCCAGAGCTATCCCCGTATCTTCGATCGTATGATGTTCATCGATATGAAGATCTCCTTTTGCATGCACTGTCAAATCAATCGCGCCATGACGAGCGATCTGATCCAACATGTGATCAAAAAATGGAAGTCCAGTATGGATATCAGCATTGCCAGATCCATCCAGATTGACCTTGATATAAATATCCGTTTCATTCGTTCTACGGTGATGTTCGGCTGTACGGGTACTCAGTTTTAAAAACTCATAAACAGCTTTCCAATCGGATGTCTGCAAGGCAACACCATCATCCGTAATGGCTACCTGTTCAGCCTTTCCAAGTTCATCATTATTGCGTAACCATATCGCCTTAGCACCAAGATTTTGGGCTAATTTAACATCGTTGACACGATCTCCAATCACAAATGAATCCGTCAGGTTATATTTTGTTTTATCAAAATACTCAGTCAGCATACCTATACCAGGCTTACGTGTTGCCGCATTTTCGTGTGGAAAAGTCTTGTCAATATGCTCTTCAGCGAAGAAGACGCCTTCTGCTTTAAATGTATCAATCACAAAATTATGTACAGGCCAGAAATTTTCCTCTGGATGTGATGCAGTACCTAACCCATCTTGATTGGACACCAAAATCAATTCAAAATCCAACTCACGAGCAATACGGGGAAGATACTGTAATGCTCCTGGATAGAATTTTAGCTTAGCAAAAGAATCAATTTGTTCATCTTCCGGCTCCAGGATGAGCGTTCCGTCTCGATCGATAAATAAAACTCTTTTTATAGGATTTTCCATAATAATTAGCTGTAAAATTGTCTAATAGCACGGATCAACTTACTGTTCTCTTCGCTTGTACCTATGGTCATCCTTAAACAACCGTCGCATAATTCTACTTTGGAGCGGTCACGAACAATAATACCCTGATTCACCAAGAAGTTATATAATTCACGAGGTTCCATCAAGTTGACCAAGATAAAATTGGCATCAGATGGTGTAATGCGTACAACCTGGTCTATCGTAGACAACGCGGCTACCAGCAACTCTCTTTCAGCAACCGTCTGTTGAATCCAATTATTAACCATGTCCACATTTTCCAGAGCTTTCAACACCAGATCCTGCGTAGCCTGATTGATGTTATAAGGTGGCTTAATTTTGTTAAAAACCTGAATAATCTCTTTGCTTGCGAATGCCATCCCTAATCGTAACGCGGCCAATCCCCAAGCCTTGGATAGTGTCTGAAGAATGACAAGATTGGGGTACTCGGCAAGCTCCTGCGTGAAAGAACGTTGCTTAGAGAAATTAATGTATGCCTCGTCGATCACGACCAAACCCTTGAAATGCGTCAGAATAGTCTCCATGTCTTTTCGGTTGATGCTATTACCCGTCGGATTATTGGGCGAACAGATAAAAATCATCTTGGTATGCATATCAAGGGCTTCGGCAATACCATTCAAATCCAACTGATATTCCTCCGTGAGGTTAACCTTACGGATCTGTACATCATTGATATTAGCCGATACCTCATACATCCCATAAGTGGGGGGCACCAAAATTACATTGTCTACTCCAGGCTTACAGAATGCACGATATAGAATATCGATGGCTTCGTCACTCCCATTTCCCAAAAAGATATGATCTACCGGTACTCCTTTAATCTGGGCTAGTCTTTCTTTAACCTGATGCTGCAATGGATCTGGATAGCGGTTGTAATGATGATCCAACGGTGAACCAAAAGCATTTTCATTCGCATCTAGCAATACAGACGCTTCTCCTTTAAATTCATCTCTCGCGGAGGAATAAGGGACCAGTTTTTTGATATTGTCCCTTAGTAGGTTATCTAAGTTGAAAGACATATTTTTTGTCCATTAAAATTGAGGTATAAAGATGGTTAAAAAATCACAGATTCACTAAACTTTATACCAATTGCCCTCTAAAGACAGTACACTTTGTTCAAACATAGTCTTAGCCTCTTTGAGCAAAGGTTCTAAATCTTTATACCTTGCTGAATAATGGCCCATTAACAAGCATTTTGCGCCCACCAGCGCTGCCACCTGGGCTGCTTCAAGGCCGGTGCTATGTAGCGTTTCCATTGCCCGTTCCAACAAATCTTGTTCAAAGGTCGTCTCGTGATACAAAAGATCCACCCCTGTTATTGCCTGCATATACCCGGCGAAGGCTCGTGTATCTGAACAATAAGCATAGCTCCTGGAGGGGGGCGCAGGGCGCGTCAGCTCGGAAGCCAGGTATTTAATCCCGTCGGGGCCTTCACAATCTATGCCTTTCTTCAACTGCTGCAAAAACACCGTGGGAATATTTAATCCCGTGATTTTTTCAGGGATTAAAGAAGCAGATCTTTTTCCTTCATCAAATCGAAAACCTGTAGTCGGCACCCTATGGGCAAGGGGAAATGATCGCACCGTAAGCATCGGGGATTTCATAATTACCTCTTCGATATCTGGATTGGTAGGATAAAATTGTAGGTTATAGCGCAGAGTGGTATCCGAATGTTTAAACTGAAGAGTCAATATTTCCATAAGCGCAGCAGGGCCATGCAAGTGTAGCTCTGATTTACGGCCATTTAAATTCATAGATGACAGTAGACCGACAAGACCCAAATAATGATCTCCATGAAGATGACTGATGAAAATACGGGAGATTTTATTACTTTTAATACTGTAACGGTGCAATTGCATCTGTGTCCCTTCACCACAATCGATAAGAAACAACTGCTCATTAAAATTTAAAACCTGCGCCGTAGGGTGACGATCATAAATAGGAGTTGCAGAGCTGTTTCCTAAGATCAAGACCTCAAACTTCATCTCCTAGACACCCCCTATCAAGTCCCGCTGAATCTCATTACTAAAAATAAGATCTTCGGCTTCCGTAATCGATTTGACTATCGTAAAAAATTTATCCAAATGAGCTACCTTCAAAATATGTCGGACGCCGGGTGTTAATCCTGTAATGATGAACATTCCGCCCGCGCCCTGGCATAGTCGATCGGCCAATAATCCCATACGGACTCCCTCCTCGCAGATATCTTCAACCTGAGACAGGTCTAATACAATATTACGCTGACCCGAAGTATTCCGAAGCATAAACTCTCCCTTCAAAAAAGCCGCTGCAGCTGCATCTAATACAGAAGCAAGTGGTTCAATAACCACGTACCTCTCGTGTTTGTCAATAGTGTATCGCATCTTTAATTTTATTTTAAAGTTATGAGGTTAAATTTAAGTTATGTAGTTATAAAGGCGTTTTTATAACCTCGTAACCTTTATAACTTCGTAACCGTTATAACCTCATAACCCTTGTGACCTTCATAACTTTAATTTATAGTGCTGCTAATGCCTTACTGACATTACGCTCTACACGGCTCAACACATCGCCTTCCTCTGGATATTCAAAACGCTGTCCCGTAATATGCTCATAAAGCTCAATGTATCGTTCTGAAATAGAACCCACTATTTCATCCGTCATTTCCGGCACTTGTTGTCCCTCTTTTCCTTGAAAACCATTCTCGATCAACCATTGACGAACAAACTCTTTAGACAATTGCTTTTGCGCTTCACCTATAGCCTGACGCTCTTCATACCCTTCGGCATAAAAATAACGCGAAGAGTCGGGGGTATGAATTTCATCAATAAGGTATATCTTTCCATCCTTCTTCCCGAATTCATACTTCGTATCGACCAAAATAAGGCCTCGCTCTTTTGCTATCTCCACCCCACGTTGATAAAGTGCGTGTGTGTAAGCTTCCAATTGCTCATAGTCTTCTACACTCACAATCCCTTGTCTCAAGATCTCTGCCTTAGAAATATCCATATCATGTCCTACAGCAGCCTTAGTGGTAGGGGTTATGATAGGCTTCGCTAATTTATCATTTTCTTTTAACCCTTCCGGCAGAACTTCACCACAAAGTTCACGTCCGCCATCGCGATAAGTACGCCAAGCATGACCTGATAAATAGCCACGAATCACCATTTCGACTTTAAAAGGATCACACATCTGTCCAATCGTAACCGAAGGATCCGGAACAGTGAGCACCCAATTAGGGATAATGTCTGCTGTAGCTTTCAAAAACTTGGCAGCGATCTGATTTAACACCTGTCCTTTAAAAGGAATGGCTCGAGGGAGGACCACATCAAATGCTGAAATACGGTCTGATGCAACCATTACTAAGTATTTGTTATCAATGGTATAAACATCGCGTACCTTACCCCTGTAAAAACCTGTCTGCTTATTAAAATTAAATTGGGTTTCTTTTATTGCACTCATCGTATTGTATCGCCCCTATTTGTAATATATAAAGTATTAATTATCTGAATTTAAGTCGCCGTAAGCCTCTAAGATACGTCTTACCAGTTTATGCCGCACGACATCACTTCCTGTAAGATACACAATATCTATTCCGTTGATATTATCCAATATCTTAATTGCTGTAGCTAAACCCGACTGAGACTTTTTAGGAAGATCAATCTGAGTCAAGTCGCCCGTAACAATAAATTTGGCAGTAGGTCCCATTCGGGTCAGAAACATCTTCAACTGCATATCGGTCGCATTCTGCGCCTCATCCAAAATCACAAAACAATTGTCGAGCGTACGTCCCCGCATAAATGCCAAAGGAGCAACCTCAATCGTTCTATTTTCCAGATACCCCTTCAGCTTTTCGACAGGAATCATATCATCCAATGCGTCGTACAAAGGTCTTAAATAAGGATCTACTTTTTCCTTAAGATCCCCTGGGAGGAAGCCTAGATTTTCTCCGGCCTCTACGGCAGGTCGCGTCAGGATAATCCGTTTAATCTCCTTATTTCGCAATGCTCTAACAGCAAGAGCTACGGCAGTATAGGTCTTTCCCGTACCGGCAGGACCTACTGCAAATAAGATGTCATTTTTAGTGATACTGTCCACCATCTTACGCTGATTGGGTGTTCGCGCCCTAACGATAAGTCCATTTGGCCCGTAGACAATAGGCTCTCCTTTAATCCCGCCCTGTCCTTCTTCCGGTCTACCTTTCTCTACGCTCCCTTTCTCTCGAGGGGGAAGTCCTAATAATCCTTCCAGTTCTAAAGACTCCAAAGCATTGTACTTTAGTACATGATCCGTAATGGAGGAAAATATAGAGTCAAAAACGAGCTGTTCGGTTTCTTCACCTAACACCTTTAATTCTGTCCCTCTAGCTATCAGGCGTAACTTAGGGAACCTGCTTTTGATAGATTCAAAGTTTTCATTTTGAGCCCCCCACAAAGAGACCAAATTTACGTTATCCAAATTGATGACTAATTCACTCAAAGTATATGGTTTTTAGTATAAATTTCTGTAGATAAAGATAGATAAGATTTTCTATTTGTAGAATGAAAAAACATTCTTATCTAAGTAAATTATATCCAAAAATACAAACTAATATTTTCACATCTCATGAATCTGAAAAATATTCACTATTTTAAATGCGAAAGTCCATTATGAGGACTAGTTTTGCTAACTTTGTCTTTGCTTTTTTGTACAAAATGATAGTTTTAGAGCCCATATTTAGGATAACGGGCTGTTAGTATGGGAGTAATAACATTAACAACAGATTTAGGTTACCGCGATTTTTATCAGGCGGCATTAAAAGGTAGTATCATATCTTTGCTACCTGATGTCCGGTTAATAGACATCACACATGAGATACCGTCATTTAATATACAGCATGCTGCATTTATCCTTCAAAACGCCTATCATTATTTCCCCAAAGGAACGGTCCATCTTATTGGTATAGATACCGTATTCCAAGAAGGGTGTCGCTATATAGCTATGAAGTTTGACGGCCACTACTTCGTAGGTGCCGACAACGGTATATTTAGTATTATCTTGGGGGATAAAAAAGCCGAACAGCTTTTCGAAATAGAAATGATGCAAGACCTTCGTTTCCTACACTTCCCTTTAGCTGACATCCTCGTTAAGGCCACCTGCCATATTGCCAAAGGCAATCCAATAGAAGACCTCGGCTTACCGATCGACACGCCGTTGCAAAAAGTAACGTTACTACCTATCATTGAAAACAATTTCATAAAGGGACACGCTTCGTATATTGATTCTTTTGGTAATGTGATCTCCAACATAAGCAAAGACCTGTTCAATCAGGTCCAAAAAGGACGAGACTTTATATTACATTTCAAACGAAATGAAACTATAAACAAGATGAGCTGGCATTACAACGAAGTATCCGAAGGAGAAAAACTCTGTTTATTTGGAATCTCGGATTATTTGGAAATCGCCATTAATAAAGGACATGCCAGCAATCTACTAGGGCTTTACCCCGATGAAACGATTATGGTAGAATTTATCGGTTAAAAACCAATTCCGACCATTAGTGATAAGCGGTGCAGATTATAGTTCTGTTCCCGATTGACTTGATACCCCCGTAAATCCTGTGTCAAGGATGGCCTTTCCGTACTGCCTCCAAAATTATAATATCGTTTTACGCCGAAGGCAGTATACTTATAACCTACGCTAAAAGAGAAGAACCTCTTTTTACCCTCGGAGTTGATCCGTATTCCTACCTGTGGGTTCAACATCGTACCACCATCGTACGTATCGAGGCTATTTTCTGTACGATTATCCTTATTTAATATCTGCAGTCCGTAGCCTATATCCACACTCCCGTAGAAAGCGGTCTTTCGCTCGGGATTCAACGTATATCGACCGCGTACAGCGATCGGAAACGACCAAAATGTAAACTCATCTTCAACCCGCAGTCTATCGACACCCAAGGTAAGCCCTACGGCATAATTGCGATGAAACTCCACACCATGAAACGTACTGGCGGAAAAACTTGCTTGTCCGGGATAAAATCCATAACTCAACGTACCGATCTCGGTGTGATTTACATATATCTTTTCTTGTCCCAAAACAGGAGATAGACCACACAAAAAACCTAAGAAAATGCAAAAATATTTCATACACCTACCGCTCGATATTTCTGGAAATACAGCTCAGCAGCTTCAAATTAGATTTGTTGCTATAATCATATTGACATACGCCATCTTCACCTATAACGATCAACGATTTAGGGCCTGGGATCACATCTGTGCTGTTCAAGTTCGGTAGATGTTCCAATCGATTGCTGCCGATCTGAAACACATCGGCAGCATTAAAGCTCTTGAAACCGTACTTACCTTCACAGAGATAGAGTACATTTCCGGCAAGAGCCAAGCCGTGTGGATTTTGCATCTGGTAAGATTTGACCAATATGGGATTCTTTAGGTCTTTGATATCCAAAACCTCCAATACATTTTCTGTCCCCGCACAGATTGCTCCCGTACGCAGGGTAACATAGGCATTCGTATCATTGACCACCACTGGATCACAGGCGCGCACATGGTTATATCGCGCCAACTGAACCGGATTGGACGCATTGGCAATATCGTAAATAAACATCCCCGTATTCGACCCTATAAATAGCTTATCTTTATGGGGAAAAATCGTCTCTATGCCCCAGCCTAAAGAAATGTTTTTCACAAATCGGGGATTTGCGGTCTCACGAACATCAAAAAGATGAAGCGTAGATGCATCGACAGCATACAGATGCTCCTGCGCTAGCGTAAAACGTGCCATGGAGCCCCCTTGACCGTAGGTACTCCCGGCTTCAGAAGATGAAAGATTCAGGTTAACCATATCTTTTCCCGAGTAAAATGGATTATACGTATTGACCTGGTCGTAACGCATCAAGGTATCCTTGTAACCGACCACAATACGATCATCGTCTCTTCCGAGCTGAAATCCATAGATATACAAAGACTGGAAAACATCCTTTTCTCTATCCATCAAGTTCGGCTTTGACGGGTTGGAAAGATCGAAGGTCAATAGATCAACATAACTATCAGCATATAGCGTGTTATCTTTTATTGCCATATCCACATTCCCCGGTATTTTGACAAATGAAACAGCTTTTGGATTCGCGGGATTACTGTTATTAAAAATATGAATCCCTTCTAAAGGCTCATTAATGAACAGGTAGTCTCCATAAATATAGATCTTGCCCGATGTGTGCAATGATTTTGCGGGCAACACAGAGATCTCATCTGCACGGATAGAGGCCATCTTTTCAAAGATAGGGACACGCGTGTGAACAAAATCTTTTTCATTGACTTTGTCGCAAGCCGCAAAAAGTACAATCGGCGTAATAAAGAAAAGGAGTTTAAGCAATTTATTCATAACTGGTTTCGTTTATTATCATAAGACGGAAAGTTCTTCATTAACGCTACAATTAAAAAATAATATCTTCTTTTTTAAACAATAGGGCAAAATCACAGTCATACAACGATAAAAACGCAGTAACATAAAACATGAAGTCTATAATTAACTACCTTTTCATTCTGATTCCCTTATATTTAATAGCATTCGATAGCCATGCACAGACAACGGTCGATAGCCTATCCTTTGAGTCGCAGCGCAAACGTGTCAATGACCTCTTGGACCAACGAAGTAAACGATTTGGGGACTACACTTCTTCTTTAGAGAAAAAAACAGGCATTTTTGGACTATTTAAGTCAAAAAGCGACATGCAACAATCAATTGACATCTTAAAATCTGTAGTCATTAATGATAATTTGATTTTTATAGAAACCCGCAAATTGCTCGACCTAAAAGACAGTGAAGCGCAACGTTTTCAGTCCTTGGCAACAGAGTACGACCAGCAGGTCACGGCTTATATGAAAACAATCTCCAAACTACAAATGGAGAATGAGCGGTTAAGATTACAAATCGCAAATTTAGAAATGAAAGACCAGAAAGACATTAAATACATCTTTGGTAGCTTAATCTTCCTCTTAATAATAGGAGTAGCAATTCGCTTTTATAAAAGCCGGAAATCACAAAATGTGACGAAAGTTTGATAAGGCTACTACATTATATCATTACATTTGTCGGCTGGAACAAAATGCTTTTTAAGATTACAAAATAATGGCTAGACCAAGACTGAATAGTGGCGACTCGCATTCCGATGATTTACCTAAGCCCAAACTAAGCAAAGAATTACTGAAGAAAGCGCTTCAAATTTTATCTTATCTGAAGCCTTATAAAGGTAAATTTATTCTGGGGATGATCTTTTTGATCTTGTCCAGTCTAACGATGTTAACTTTCCCGGCGCTATTAGGTGCGATGGTTGATGCCGCACAAGGAAAACAAACTTACCCATGGCTACAGTCCGATGTTGTATTCATCGGCGCGTTAGCACTCAGCATCCTGTTATTTCAATCAATTATGTCCTTTTTCCGAATTCGCTTATTCGTAGAAATTTCAGAAAAGGCATTAGCGAGTATCCGTCGAGAATCGTATCTGAAACTAATCACACTTCCTGTTGACTTCTTTGCCAATCGTAGGGTGGGCGAGCTAAACAGCAGGCTGTCTTCAGATTTGTCGCAAATACAAGACACGATGACAACCACACTCGCGGAAGTAATACGCCAAAGCATTAGTCTCGTGGTCAGTGCGTTTCTTTTGATTGTTGTATCACCGAAGCTGGCTTTGATGAATCTCAGTATACTGCCTATTTTGGTGGTTACGGCTATTTTCTTTGGCAGGTTTATCCGTAATCTATCCCGACAAACCCAAGATCAACTGGCCGACTCCAATAGCATCGTACAGGAAACATTACTTGGCATATCTAATGTTAAAGCCTTCGTTAACGAGTATTACGAATCCCAGCGATACAATAGAAAGCTTGACAATGCAGTAAACCTTGCTGTCAGAGCAGCAACCTATAGAGGGCTATTTGCCTCGTTCATCATCTTCTGTATATTCGGAGCAGTAATAGCTGTAATTTGGTACGGTGCATCACTGGTATCGGCCGGAGAAATCTCCGTTGGTGACCTCACTACCTATATATTATACTCTATGTTTGTTGCTGGATCCATGGGAAGCTCTCCTGAGCTTTATGCAGGACTACAACGCGCTTTGGGGGCAAGTGAGCGTGTCATCGAAATTCTGAATGAAAAAACAGAGAACATTGAGGTCTCCGAAGAAGATAAAAACATAAAACATCATATCATGGGCAAGCTAACCTTTGATAATGTAGAATTTGCTTACCCTTCCAGGCCTGAATGTAAAACACTGAAAAACATCACTTTTACAGCAAATCCCGGTCAAAAGATAGCTATTGTAGGGCCTAGCGGAGCAGGAAAATCAACAATAGCCTCTCTAATTCTTCAATTCTACCAACCCTCCTCCGGAGAAATACGATATGACGAAACACCTTCCAGCAGTTTTGCTATTACCGACATCCGCAACCAAGTAGGTATAGTACCTCAGGATGTCTTACTTTTTGGAGGAACCATACGCGAAAACATCAACTACGGCAAGCTCGATGCCAACGCTGAAAGTATAATTGAAGCGGCAAAAAGGGCTAATGCCCATGAGTTCATCATGGGATTTCCTAATGGTTATGACACGTTAGTGGGCGAAAGAGGTGTAAAACTTTCTGGAGGGCAGCGTCAACGTATCGCTATCGCTAGAGCCTTATTAAAAGACCCGGCTATTTTGATCTTGGATGAAGCAACCTCATCTTTGGATTCCGAGTCTGAAAGATTGGTTCAGGAGGCCCTTGAAGAGCTCATGAAGAACAGAACATCAATCATTATAGCCCACCGTCTTTCGACCATCAAGAACGCAGATGCCATACTCGTAATTGATGATGGAAGCGTTGCAGATTTTGGCAATCATATCGAGCTTCTGTCTAAAGGATCCGGTCTATATCACCATCTATATACCCTTCAGTCCAGTCAGAAGACATTGGAGGGTTAGAGAAGTGAAAGCGTAAAGAAATTAAAAATCCACCTTAATCCCTAGTACCCCTAACTTCTTACTTTTCTAAAGCAGAAAAGGGTCGTTAAAAATTTGTTAATCCGTCGTTTCAAAAAACTTTTTGGAACGATGGTTGTTTATTGAGTATAAATTGAATAGATAATAAAACAAATATTAAGTCATGAAACCATCCTGATTATTCAAACCACCCCGTGGCGTGAAATAAATCTGATAGCTTCATCACCATTAAAAAACAAATTTTATAAAGATGAAAAATAGGAATGGATTAGTTGCATTTGCATTATTAGGATTGGCTGTCGGAACAGCTGCGTATTACTTATTAGCGACAGAAGACGGCAAGAAAACGTTGAATAAAGCTAACGACGGCATTAAAGATTTGACGAAGTCGCTTAAAGATCTATCGAAAAGAGAGGCAAAACGAGCATCTCGGTTGGCTCAGGAAGCTAAAGAAGATTTGCGTGAATGGAAGTCAAAAGCAAAAGATGCAGGTAAAGATGTCCTAAACAAAGTATCGGAAAAAGCTTCCGACTGGGCAGGAAGGGCATCGGATACGAGTCAAAAACTTGCTGACAAGACAGAAAATCTGACAGAAAAACTAAAATCAGACATTTCGAAAGCCTAATTTTGAAAAGTAAATACCGAAGACCACAAAATATGTATCTTTGTAGTACATGAGTTTCTTGCAGCAGGTAAAAACATTAGTCTATAAAGATCTTACTTTAGAATGGCGTTCCAAATATGCTATAAACAGCATTTTATTATATGTAGTATCTACTGTATTTGTGTGCTATCAAGCATTTAAATCAGTAGATACTCAAATTTGGAATGCCTTATTTTGGATTATCTTACTGTTTGCTTCCATAAATGCAATAAGCCGATCATTCGTGCAGGAAAGCCAGTATAGACAACTGTACTACTACGCTATAGCGAGCCCAAAATCAATCATCATATCCAAAGTAATCTACAATGTAGTGTTGATGACAGTTCTCTCTGTTATTACTTACATTATCTACTCCCTAATTTTCAAGAATCCCGTAGGGGACCCTCTTTTTTATTACATAGCCGTCCTATTAGGAGCAATAAGCTTTGCTACAGTATTCACCATGGTATCAGGCATCAGTGCTAAAACAGGTAACAATAGTACGATAATGGCGATTTTAGCATTTCCGGTAATCATCCCTTTATTAATTGTTCTGATTACGCTTTCTCAAAATGCTTTACAAGGGATGGATAGAGCCGAAAGTTACAACGAAATAGGTGTTCTGCTCGCAATTAATGTCATAACTATTACTATTTCTTTATTGTTATTTCCTTACCTTTGGAGGGATTAAAATAACAAGTAGAAAATGAGAAAAAACTGGTGGAAAATACTAGCCGCTTTTTTAGTTAGTGCATCTGTAATTGCCGGATTTATGGGACCGGTACCTCAATTATTCCTCCTTCACGAGACCATAAGAAATGTTTATTTTCACGTACCTATGTGGTTTGCTATGTTTACTTTATATGGCATTTCTGTGGTCTACAGTGTCAAATATCTCAACAATGGAAACCCCAAACACGACCTTATTGCCGTTGAGGCCGTAAATACCGGCATAATCTTCTGCTTTTTAGGTCTTTTAACAGGTATGCAATGGGCAAACATCACTTGGGGCGAAGCTTGGCCTAGCGACCCAAAAACTAATGGATCTGCAATTGCCACTTTAATGTATCTTGCATATTTAGTCCTTCGTAATGCATTGGACGAAGAGCAAAAGCGAGCTAAAATTTCTGCTGTTTATAATATTTTTGCCTTCCCGATAATGATTGTACTGCTGTATATATTGCCTAAAATGACAGACTCTCTACATCCTGGAAGTGGCGGAAACTCTACGTTTGGGGATTTGGATATGGATAACAACATGCGTCCAATATTTTATTCGGCCGTTATTGGCTGGATACTTACAGGAGTATGGATCTGCACCTTGCGTTACAGATTAAGACTCTTAGAACGCAAAGGGAATCATATCGACTAAAACACGGATGCTCAAGAAGCAAAAACACCTATTATTCCGCAAACTGGCGGATAACAGATAAAAGAATAGTAATACACATATGAAAAAAATCAGCTTATTTTCCATCTTCACCTTCGCGACAATACTGTCTTCTTATGCGCAGTCTTCCGAAATAGAAATGGCCACAGCCCTTAGAAGTTCAGGGAAGATATGGGTTGTAGTAATGGTACTTTTGACCATTGTTATTGGCCTTTATGTTTACCTTTTTACAATCGATAAAAAAGTAAAGAAATTAGAAAATAAATAGATACTAATTTCCGATCATCAAATCTATCCATGTTAATAAATCAACACAGAAAATTCACTCCAGTTAATATCCTATCGGTATCAATCATTGGTGCATTTTTGTGTTTAGGGGCCTTTCTGCATCTCCCTGAAGAATTGCATCCGGTCTTTCTGGAGCCGGCAGCCAATAATCTTTTTGGGATTGAGATTGGGCTAGGATTAGTTCCAGTATCCAATGTCTTGTTGACTCTGGCATTAACGCTGCTGCAGGCTTTCTTACTCAACAGAGTTGTTAATCATTTTAATTTTCTTGGAAAACCAAATTTTCTGACTGCACTTCTATTCATGACTTTGGTCAGTTTGTTCCTACCCTTTTTGGTGCTATCCCCTACGTTGATCTGTAATTTTATCACGATATGGATGATGAGTAAACTTTTCAACATTTATAAACAGGCTGATGTAAAAGGATTGATGTTCGATTTGGGAATGATTGTAGGATTGGGAAGTCTAATATACTTTCCGTTTATAGTTATGTTTCTTTTACTATGGATCGCTTTAATTATCTTCAGACCGTTTATTTGGAGAGAATGGGTCACACCGCTTTTGGGATTTTCCATTATATATTTTTTATTGGGTGTGATATATTACTTATTCGATCGATTCGACGAATTTAAAGCGATATTCTCCCCGTTTACAAATCCACTACCCAGCACGTTACACGTCGATTATCACGACTATTTAGTAGTGGCTCCAATAATTATCGGTTTAATTTTCTTCCTATTCGTACTACGTGACCAGTACTTTAAAAGCATCGTACATATAAGAAAGTCATTTCAACTTCTTTTCTATATGCTTTTGTTGATCGTAGGTTCATTTTACTTAAACGAAAAGATTAATATTAATCATTTTTTACTATGTGCACCTCCATTGGCAATCTACTTGGCATACTATTTTTCTTTTGCTAAGAATAAATGGATTTATGAAAGTCTGTACCTCATAATTATAGCGACTATATTATACTTTCAGTTTATGTAAAAAACTGAAAAACAGCCGTTTAACCTTTTTTAACAAAATGAGCTAAAGGATTCATTAAAATTTAAATAGTTTTGTATCGAAATAAATCCATTACAAGGTGCCTCAACAGGCAATTTCAAAATGCCAGTTCGTTATTGGCCTATCAAGATAACACGAAAAAGACATCCGAAGTGCGGAGACGATAAAATATATGCATAAACTATCCAATGTTTTGAGTGCCCGAAAGGCTTTAAAGCTCGTAATTGCTGCAGGCTTAATCCTGGTCAATATTCAGGTAGACGCCCAGACCACCACGTCACATTCTCCCTATTCCAAATTTGGCCTTGGGCAGATGCGAGAAGATCTCCTTCCCCAGACCCGTTCCATGGGAGGAATATCTACGGCTATACGCTATCAATCTGGGCTACCAATTCTAAATATAGCCAATCCAGCAAGTTATTCTGCGTTCTCTAGAACAATATTAGAAGCAGGCCTTTACGGAAATTCAACGGAGCTCGCCAAAGGAAACGCGAAGGATAACACCTCTGATTTCGCCTTTTCTCATCTTGCTATCGGTGTCCCATTATCCCAAAGGTTCGGCGGTTTAGCATTTGGATTGATGCCCTATTCGGATGTTGGATACAATGCAACAGCAGTTAAAAGTAATGCCAACCTGCTTTCTCTAGAAACCAGCAGCGGTGAAGGAGGAATTAACAAAGCTTTCTTCGGGTATGGTGTATCGCCTATAAAAGGCGTGAGTATTGGTGCTAACGTTGGTTTTTTATTCGGAGAACTGAACGATATCAAGTTGGTCAGCTTCCCACAAGATCCAAACATGCTTAATGCACGGTATAATGAAACACGTCTGATAAGAGGAGCAACCGTAGATTACGGTATCCAGTACTCTAAAGCTATCAGCAAGAAACTGAATCTTACCTTAGGCTACTCAGGATCTCTTAATAATACCGTAAAAAGTAAAACAACGTTATTGGCAACGAGAACGGAGCCATCATCCGATCCAGATTTTCAAAATATAGCGTTAGATACTGTTTCATTTAAACAAGGATTAGCACGTAAAATAAACCTTCCATTAAAACACGCAGTTGGTTTCACCCTTTCCAAAGGTTATAACTGGATGATAGGTGCCGATTTCAAATATGCAGATTGGAGTGATTTTCAAACTCGTGTAGGCGAACCTTCACTGGGCAAAAACTACGGTTTTGCTGTAGGGGGCCAGATAAAACCAGACCCAACATCGGTAAGATACTGGAATATTGTCGATTATAGACTTGGCTTTAGGTACAACCAAACTCAAGTAAAATATAACGACAGAAATATTAACGATATGGCTGTTACGGTGGGAATTGGCTTACCACTACCTGAAACAAATTTCGGGATGACCTTTTCAAGAATCAATATCTCTGCAGAATTCGGTCAACAGGGCTCTCTTTCAAACAACTTGGTGCGAGAGCGTTACATCAACTTAAATCTTGGCTTTACATTAAATGACACTTGGTTCAGAAGAAGGAGCTATGACTAAGATCACTATCATCTCCAAAAATATTTTATCATTTATTCCCCTATTGTCTTTAAGCGCAATAGGGGTTTTCTTGCTTAGCGCTTGTGAAAATGATCTACGTGAGGTAAATAAAATTGAAAATATTCAAAAAGAAGAAGCAGTTGATATCTCTAAAGATGTAAAAATAATCGTCAGTGATTCCGCTGTCGTCAAAGCACAATTAACTGGTCCTGAAATGCGTGTGTATCATGATACCACGGGCAATAAAAATAGCAACTATGAATTTCAGAAAGGAGTACAGATTATATTTTATGATGCTATGGGGCGAGAAAGTCAACGCATTCGCTCAGACTATGGCAAACAACGTATACTTGACGGTATTACGGAATTCAAAAAGAATGTGGTTGTAAATATGTCCGATGGTTCTATTATAAAAACCGAAGAACTTTTCTACGACGAAAAACAAAAAACGTACTACAATAGCGTGCCTATAACTTTTGAGTTCAAAGATGCAAGAGGTAATCTACAGGCCACATCATTTACCTCCGATACAGAGTTTAGGAATATTAATGGCCAAAACATGACGGGTTTCTATATCCCCTCTAGTACAAGTCAACTTCCAACATTCGGCAATTAATTCAAACGCATACTCTAAAGCTTTAAATAAGTTTCATTTACATCATAAAAATTTACTATTTTTTTTATAAAAGTTGTATCTTGCGCCTTGTTTTAACAAAACACAATTAAATAACTAAAGAACACATAAATACAATACGAGAATATGGGATTAATGGGTAATTTGCGTAACCGTGCTGGATTGGTAATATTCGTAATCGGTTTAGCAATTGTTGCATTTTTATTAGGGGACATCATTCAGTCCGGAATGCCTTTTTGGGCTAAAAAGCAAAATGAAGTCGGTAACATTAATGGCAATTCAATTGACTATCAAGACTTCAATGCTCAAGTAGAACAAACTTCAGCAATGTATCAGCAACAAATGGGTGGTGCAGAAACACCACAAATCAAAAATTTTGCTGTACAACAAGTTTGGAATCAATTTGTATCTAAAGAATTGATCGCTAAGGAAATTGAAAAACTAGGACTAGTGGTCGGTAAGAAAGAATTTAATGATCTCATTACGGGGCCGAATCCTTCTCCACAGATTATGCAAACTTTCACCAATCCTCAAACGGGACAATTTGATCGTAATTACCTAACTCAAGTTATTAATGAGGCTAAAGGTGGTAATGCTCAAGTAGCCCAACAGTGGGAATTGCTCCTCGAAAATATCCGTACACAAAGGTTGACTGAAAAATATTCAAATTTAGTAAGTAACACCGTATACGTTACAGCTTTGGAAGCACAAGATGAATACACCGCTAAAAACAAATTGGCCAACTTCAAGTACGTCTTACTAGACTATTCTTCGGTCAATGAAGCAGACATCAAGCTAACAGACGCTGATTACAAAGAATATTACGATAAGCATAAAAATGCTTTTAAAAACCCAGAAGAAACTCGTGCAGTTGAATACGTATTATTTGATGCTAGCGCTACAGCGAAGGATTCAGCAAATACTTTAGCTGCAATCCAAACTTTAAAAGGCGAACTAGCAGCTTCCACAAACGATTCATTATTTGTAGTAGGAAGTTCTGACAACAAATACCCTGTGACTTATTACAGAAAAGGCCAAGTGAGCCCTGCATTAGATTCTGTTATATTCAATGCTGCTAAAGGTACTACAGTAGGGCCTTTCTTATCCAACGGAGCTTACGAAATTGCTAAAATAATTGACTCCAAATTTAGTCCAGATTCCGTAAAAGCGAGTCACATTCTTTTAAATGCAACCGCTGAAGGAGGAATTGATAAAGCAAAAGCAAAAGCAGATTCAATAAAAGGCCTTATTACAAAAGGAGAAAGTTTCTCGGCTTTGGCCGTGGAATTCAGTCAAGATCCAGGCAGCAAGGCTAATGGAGGAGATTTGGGAACTTTCCCCAGAGGTCAAATGGTCGGACCTTTCGAAGAAGCAGCATTCAATGGTAAATCCGGAGATGTAGTTGTTGTTGAATCCCAGTTCGGCATTCACATTTTAAAAATCGAAAAGCAAATTGGAAACTCTAAAATTGTAAAAGCTGCAATTTTAGATAAAGTAATTTCTGCAGGAAAAGAAACAACCGATGCCGTTTATGCTAAAGCCAATGCATTCTTCACTGCAGCAAAGTCAGCTAACTTCGAAGAGATAGCAAAACAACAAAATCTAAATGTACAAAAAGCTGCACGTGTGCAACCAATGGATAACTCACTAAATGGAGCTGAAGCTTCAAGAGAACTAATCCGCTGGATTTTTGATGCAAAGAAAGATGAGGTCTCTGACAAAGTATACGAAACAGAAAACAATTTTATCGTAGCTAAAGTTAATGCGATCAACCCTAAAGGTATCCAGTCGCTTGAGGCAATAAAAGGTGATATCGAGCTAGGGGTTAAAAACCTTGTAAAAGCGCGCATGTTAAAGGAAAAAATGAACAATGCACTAAATGGTGTTAGTTCTATTGACCAAGTAGCGCAAAAAATTGGCAAATCTGCTATAGCAGTAGAAAACATTGTATTGGCCAACCCTGTTATTCCTGGTGTTTCTTTAGAAAGTGCAGTAATAGGTACTGTATTCGGATTACAACCTAACAAACCATCAAAAGCAATTGAAGGTACACAAGGTATATATGCTGTTCAGGTAAATAGCTTTGTAAATCCTAAAGAAATGGTAGACACAGAGCGTAAAAATCAACAAAAACAAATGTTAGCATCCAAGCAGCAACGTTCTTGGGGCTCAATCTTTAAAGCCCTTCAAGACAATGCGAAGATTGATGACAATCGCATTAGGTTTTATTAAGATATTATAACTAATTTTATAGCCGAACATGAGATCATGTTCGGCTATTTTATTTCTAGTATATGGATATCCAAGAAAATATTGTTAATAAAGTCGCTCAAAGTGGATTGATAACCATAGATTTAGCGCAGTATGCTCCTCCAAAGGAGAGTATTTTTGTCTATGATATAAAGGACAACCTTTTCCATGGTTTAATATTGAAAGAAAAGGATTTTAGAGCGTTTGTAAAGGAACATGATTGGAGCCAATACGCAGGCAAACACATAGGAATCACCTGTTCTACAGATGCAATCGTTCCTACTTGGGCCTATATGATTCTATCAAATAAATTAAGTCCATTTGCTAAATCCTTACATTTCGGATCCCAAGAAGAGGTTCTACGCGATGTTATTTCGGAGGCTATACAATCAATAGACTACGCACGCTATCAAGATCAACGCATTGTAGTCAAAGGATGTGGCGATGTATTTATCCCTGAAAGTGCCTTCGTATTATTCACCCACAAACTTACACAGGTTGCGAAGAGTATCATGTATGGAGAACCCTGTTCCACAGTTCCGGTCTTCAAACGTAAAAGTTAAACCTTATGCTATTTCCACCTGTCATATATCTATGAGAAAATTCTACAGCTTATTACTTATCCTATGTGTTATGATGTCATTGAGCTCAGCACAAACACTCCCCTACCTTAATGAACCTACTTTTAAAGAAGGTGAAAAGTTATCTTACAAACTAAGATACGGTGTAATCTCTGCAGCACATGGGGTATTATCAGTCAATAAATCAAAACTGCAATTTAGCAATAAGAATACATTTCATCTCAATGCCTTTGGGCAGACTGCCGCTGCATTCTCCCTATTTTACACGGTAAGAAACAAATATGACTCCTATATAGACGGCAATACTTACCAGCCGTATCTCTATACGGAGGATATCCACGAAAATAGCTATACACGAAAGGAATATGCGACCTTTGACCATAGAAATGGAACTGTCAAAGGTGCAAAAGGCACTTTTAAAGGAAGAACATCCCAAATCTTCGATCTTTTATCCGCCTACTACTTTTCACGCAATCTAGACCTTTCTTCCCTTAAAAGCGGAGACTCCTTTAAAATCCCCTATTTTCTAAACGATGAGGTCGCCGAACTAAAAGTCTTTTATGTAGGTACTGAGCAAATAAAAACAAGTTTAGGCACTTTAGACTGTATTAAATTGAGTCCAGAAATCAAACCCGGACGTATCTTTAAAAAAGACAGTAAATTATACCTATGGGTAACCAACGATGGCAATCGCATTCCTGTAAAAGCTCAGGTAGAAATCTTGATCGGATCAGTTACAATGGATTTGACCAAGGCCGAAGGGTTAAAATATGAGCTGGGAAAAAAAGCAAGTTATTCAAAATAGTTAAGATTATGATTGAGGTTGATAATGTATTGGTCCACGAGGACTTGATAGGTAATGATTTTGTTTGCAATCTTTCCAAATGCAAAGGTATTTGCTGTGTAGAAGGCGATGCAGGAGCTCCTTTACGTGAATCAGAAAAAGCGATATTAAAAGAAATCTATCCAAAAATAAAAGCTTACATGACTCCAGAAGGTATTAAAGCTGTAGAAGAACAAGGCACACATGTCATCGATGGAGATGGAGACTTAACAACTCCCTGCGTAGATGGCAACAAAGAATGTGCTTATGTGACCTGGGAAAACGGAATAACAAAATGTGCTATTGAAAAGGCGTATGAACTGGGCGAAGTGGAATGGAAAAAACCTATTTCCTGTCACTTGTACCCTATCCGTACAACACACTATCCACAATTTGACGTATTGCATTACGACAGGTGGCATATTTGTAAAGATGCCTGTAGTTTTGGAAAAGAACTACAAGTGCCCGTTTACAAGTTCTTAAAGGATCCACTTATCCGAGAGTATGGAGCAGCATGGTATGCTAAATTAGAAGAATCCGTAGATTCTATCTAATGTATTTTTGTTATCTTTATTGCGTATAAATAGACGCTAATTGGTATTTACCATCATTCATGCTTAGTTTAAAGGAGATACAACGCCCCATAGCAACAGAGCTTTCGATTTTCGAAACAAAGTTTAAGCAGTCGATGCAAAGCTCTGTTCCACTTTTAGATATTATAACCCAGTATTTGTACAAACAGAAAGGAAAGCAAATGCGTCCTATGTTTGTATTTTTTACTGCGGGACTTTGTGGAGAGATAACAGAATCAACCTACAGAGGAGCATCCTTAGTCGAGCTTCTTCATACCGCTTCGCTGGTACATGATGATGTGGTAGACAATGCAAATGAACGTAGAGGTTTTTTTTCTATAAATGCACTATGGAAAAATAAAGTCGCAGTCTTAGTAGGTGATTTCCTGCTTTCTAAAGGATTACTGCTCTCCGTAAATTACGAAGAACATGCGCTGTTGAAGATTGTTTCAGAGGCCGTCGAACAAATGAGTGAAGGCGAACTCTTGCAAATCGAAAAAGCTCGGAAACTTGATATCAAAGAAGAAATTTATTACGAGATTATCCGTAAAAAAACGGCATCTCTTATCGCTTCATGCTGTGCATCCGGTGCATCTTCAGCAAAAGCAGATACAGATACTGTAGAGTTAATGCGTCTATTTGGTGAGAAAATTGGTTTAGCATTCCAGATTAAAGATGATCTATTTGATTTCGGACTGGATGATATCGGCAAACCTGTAGGTAACGACATCAAAGAAAAGAAGATGACATTACCATTGATATATGCGCTAGCAAATACTTCGACCGCTGAAAAGCGCAGAATTATCAATCTCGTGAAAAATCATAACGAAGACTCCGAAAAAGTAGAAGAGGTAATTCAATTTGTACGCGCTAGCGGAGGTTTAGACTACGCGACGCAAAAGATGCTACAGTTTCAACAGGAGGCCTTCGACATTTTAGCCGCATTCCCAGATAACCCTTATAAAGAAGGATTAAAACAACTAGTAAAATTTACGACAGAAAGAAATAAATAAAAATGAGCAATGAAGTAATGTTTTTTGGAGGATTTATCATATTCATAATCCTCATGTTGGCAATAGATCTTGGGCTGTTTAGCAAAAGTGACAAACCTGTGAGCTTAAAAGCCGCCGCAATCATGTCCGTGATATGGATTTTATTTGCCTTAGGTTTTGGTATGGTGTTGTATTATTGGGGCAACGAATTGCACGATGTCCACGATTTAGCACGTTTAAAAGAAGTTATCGCCAAGCATTATCATGATATCAAGATCATAGAGAATGATCTCGCAGCAAGTATACATATTTATAACAAGAACCTTACACTAGAGTATTTGACAGGCTATGTTGTTGAGTACGCCCTTTCTGTAGACAATATATTTGTTATGGTGTTATTATTTTCTTCGTTTGGTATCCCAGAACGTTATTACCACAAAGTATTGGTGTGGGGTATCCTTGGAGCCATTATATTACGCTGCATATTCATTTTCGTTGGCGCTGCGTTAATAGCCAAGTTCGGGTGGATACTCTATGTATTTGGCGCTTTTTTGGTCTATACAGGGTTTATGATGTATATCAACAGAAATCAAGAAGAAGAGGTCGATCCACAAAACCATGCTGTGGTTAAGTTTGCATCTAGATACTTCAAAGTAACACCAAAAATGGATGGAGGACATTTCTTTCATATTGAAAACGGTGTACGCTACATGACACCACTATTTCTTGTCCTTTTAGTCATTGAATTTACAGATCTGATTTTTGCTGTAGACTCTATTCCTGCGATTTTCTCCGTAACCAAAGATCCTTATATCGTATTCTTTTCCAACATTTTTGCTATATTGGGACTAAGATCTATGTTCTTCCTATTGGTAAATATCATTCATAAATTCCATTACCTCAAAGTAGGGTTAGCATTTCTTTTAATATTTATCGGCGCGAAAATGTTACTTCACGACTGGTTAAAAGGTTGGGGATTTACGACAACACATTCGTTGATCATTATATTGAGCATTTTGGCAATTAGTGTCATTGTATCACTCGTCTTCCCGAAGAAAGCGAATTACGACAAGTAGTAAACTCTATAAATAAGTTTCATAAAAAGCGGCCTACACTTTAAAACAAAATGTAGGCCGCTTTTGCTTTATATAAAGCTTAGGCTTTGTTACTGAAGATTAACAAGAAGGTATTACCAACTATTGCTGTTAAAGCATACCATTAAAAGTTCAAAAGCAGCACTTTTATGATCCCACACCGTTGGCAGATCACCAACAGCGACGAACCAATCCCGATATTATCTGGAGAGCTCTAGTATGCTTACCCTAAAGAATAACGTCATAAAACCAAATTATATACAGATGAAAAAAATTCTTGTTTCCATTTGAACCGAACCAAATGAGCTCATTGATTTCTCACGAAGTATAAACGGATCTACGAAATACGACCTAACAAAAAAGCGAGATTAAATCTCGCTTCAAATATTTAATAAAAGAATATTTCGTTATTTTAAAACAACACTAGAACGTCCCATTATAGCATTATCAGCATATAACAAGACCGTATAAGCCCCCTTTTTGAAGCGGTCTGCATCGCGCCATAAAAATTGATATTCCTCGCCCTTATTCGTGAAGTTGATTACTTCCTTAAACGTATATTGCAACTTATCTCCATTTACGTAAAACACATCCCCTGTCCTAGCAATAAGATTCCCTTGAGGATCAATGACACGGACAAAAACTTCTTTACGGCCTTCTTTAGCCAATGGGTTATCAGCAATGCTAAATCTTATCTGTAGATCATCAACACGCTTTGCTTTAGTTTCTATTTCCAAAGCACCTTTTCGTGTTTTCTCAACACCATTAACCAACACATTCGAGACCTTTATGGAAGAGGCTACGCTTACTTTTTCATTTAGGCGGTCGTTTCGTTCCCTCAGGCTTTCGACTTGGTCCATCTTCTCCTTTACGGTCGAACTCAGCTCTTTGTTCTGTTTTAGAAGTACATCATTCTGAAGCTTCAATTCTCCAACCTCATCTTTCAACGAAGAAACATTTTTCTTTAACTTTTGAATCTGATCTTTGGCTGCCTGAATCTGTGCATCAGAAATATGGGAAGTTTCCAGCTCGGCACGTAAATCATCTATGATCTTACGAGCAAATTGTTCTTCTTGAATTAAACTCTCGGGTAACCCCTCAACATTTTGATTCTTTATATTATCTAATTCAGCTTCTATTCTATCAATTTCGATTTGCAGGTTTTCTTTCTGTAAGGCTACGGTGTAAAGCTTCTCTCCCGAAGATTTGAACTTCACATAAAAATAAATATTTGTTGCCAGAAGCGAAGCAATAGCAATCATAAAAAAATAAATCTTCGAATTATCCTTCTTATTGTTCGGAACCTCACTTTCGACAGATGTATTTCTTACTTCCATTTCATACCTCCCATTATTACCAAAATCGCGTTTAAACTTCTATTTTCCATAGCTGAAAAATACTTATCAAAAACTATTCCAAAAAACACCTTATTCAAAATAGTTAAGTGTCTCGAAACCACCTTCTTTTAAGTATTGTTCCTTGCGCATCAATCGGAGATCCGACTGAACCATTTCAGAAACCAGCATTTGCAAGTTATATTTAGGCTTCCAGTTTAACTTAGTCTGTGCTTTTGTAGGGTCTCCAATGAGTAAATCAACCTCCGTTGGCCTATAATATCTCGGATCGACTTTCACCACTGTTTGTCCCAGTTTTACACCTTCAGGATCTATTCCCAATTCATTTAACCGACTATCATCTCGATCTATGATAACCCCTTTCTCTGATTCGTCCTTACCACTAAACTCCACCGTTATACCAAGTTCTGCAAAACTCATCTGCACAAAATCTCTAACTGTAGTCGTAACGCCTGTCGCTATAACAAAGTCTTCAGCAACATCCTGCTGTAAGATAAGCCACATAGCCTCTACATAATCCTTAGCATGCCCCCAATCCCGCTGCGCAGAAAGATTTCCCAAAAACAACTTATTTTGCAATCCCAAGGCAATCTTAGCCACAGCTCTTGATATTTTCCGGGTGACAAATGTTTCTCCTCGGACAGGGCTTTCATGATTGAATAAAATTCCATTACAAGCGTACATATTATACGCTTCCCGATAGTTGACTGTAATCCAGTAACCGTACATCTTTGCTACTGCATAGGGGCTTCTTGGATAAAATGGAGTTGTCTCACTTTGTGGTACTGCTTGTACCAAACCATATAATTCAGATGTCGAAGCTTGGTATATTTTGGTCTTTTCAATCAAGCCCAAAAGCCGAACCGCTTCCAGTATACGTAATGTCCCTATCCCGTCCGCATTAGCTGTATATTCAGGTGTGTCAAAGCTAACCTTAACGTGTGACTGTGCGGCGAGATTGTAGATCTCATCGGGCTGCGTCTCCTGAATAATCCGAATGAGATTAGTTGAATCTGTAAGATCTCCGTAATGTAAAACAAAATTTCTGTTGTCCAAATGCGGATCTTGGTATAAATGGTCGATACGATCCGTATTAAAAAGAGAACTTCTTCTTTTCAATCCGTGGACCAAATACCCTTTTTTTAATAAAAACTCCGCCAGATAAGCTCCGTCTTGTCCTGTAACACCTGTAATAAGGGCTACCTTTTGAATAGTGGATTCCTTCATAATGAAAAATTAGCCAAACTTAGATAAAATGCATTGGATTACGAATACCAGGTCGAAAAAAACAATTATTTGCATTAACTTTTTAGCCGTCAACAATAGATATACTGTATAAAAGCAAAAACATCTCTTCTGTCCAAACTCAGCAGACAAAAGAGATGCTTACATATGAATAATTTATGCCAGGCTACAAAGATGCTAGAGCAGCTTCATAATTCGGTTCATCGGTAGTCTCCTCAACTTGCTCGGTATACCGCACGCTCCCTGTCTCATCGATAACAACAACGGCACGGCTTAATAGGCCTTGTAAAGGTCCATCTGAAAAACGAACACCGTAAACTTCTGAAAAATTATTGTCTTTATATTCTGATAATGTAACAACATTTTCAATACCTTCTGCTGCACAGAATCGTCCCTGTGCGAAAGGCAAGTCTTTAGAAATACATAATACAACCGTGTTCTCTAAAGACGAAACTTTTTCATTGAATTTACGTACAGACATAGCACATGTACCAGTGTCAATACTCGGAAAAATATTTAATACAATTCTCTTACCTGAAAAATCCGATAATGACTTCTGAGAGAGATCGGCCGCGGTTAACGAAAATTCCGGCGCTTTAGTTCCAACAGCAGGCAAACTTCCTGTCGTGTTGACTGTTATACCTTTAAACAAAACTTGACTCATGATAATAATTTTTAATGCTTCAATATAGCAATTTTAGAGGAATACAGCTATTTAAAAAAGACAATAAATTATTTTATCTGCAAAAAAAATGCTATGTTAGCATTGTATTTTAAAGACTCTGGTAACCGAATAAGCTTATGAAAAAATTACTTTTATCCTTTTTATTAGCTAGCCCTACTCTCTTATTTGCGCAAGGCTCTCAAGTGAACACCCAAGGAATAAAGGCCTTGGGGATGGCTGGTTCTGGCTCGGCATTATTTGTCGATGAATCCAGTATATTCTACAATCCAGGAGCTCTGGCCAAAATGAACCATAACGCCGTTTCTGCGGGTGCAACGACCATTATGTACAGGTCTGCTTTTAAGGAAGTCAATGCTACACAACAGTATGACACCAAATTCCAAATCACCCCTCCCTTTTCAGTTTTTGCAACATTTGGCCCCAGAAACACCTGGTGGAAAGCTGGACTTGGTATTTACACCCCATTCGGAGGCGCTGTTGATTGGGGACAGGATTGGCCCGGCAGATTTGAACTAAACCATCTACAGATGCGCGCTATATATATACAACCGACTTTGAGTTTCAAAATCACAGATGCATTTAGTATCGGTGGGGGATTTGTATACAATCTAGGCTTCGTTGACCTATCGAGATCGATTCCTGTTTTTGATGCCAATGGCCAGCCCGGTCGAGCAGAGCTGTCCGGTATGGGGACAGGAACAGGCTATAATGTAGGGGTTCATTACAATTTAGAAGATGAGTTTGCTATATCATTAAGTTATCGCTCTAAAGTAATCACCAAGTTAAAGGATGGTGATGCAAAATTCACCGTACCGGATGTTCTCTCATCTTCTTTTCCAACCACTACTTTTGATGCTGAATTGCCATTACCTGCATCCTTTAATGTAGGGATTACTTTTCCTGTGACTGAAAAACTGGACTTTGCCGGCGATGCAACATTTATAGGCTACGACATCTACAAATCCTTAACATTTGATTATAAAGACAATACAGCAGCCTTAGAAGACACTTATCAGCCTAAAAACTATCAAAAAGCCTTTTCTGGAAAAGTCGGCTTAAATTATAAAGCTACGGATAAATTAGATCTCCGTACAGGTGCTGGCTATGTCTACACGCCGGTACGACCGCAGTATGTATATGCAGAGACTCCCGACAATAACCGTGTCATGGGATCACTGGGTTTTACTTATATGCTTTCCGAAAAGTTCGACTTGACAGGAGCATATACATTCCAACGAATTTTGGAACGTACAGTGACAAATACGGTAACAGGCTTGAACGGGACATTCAAGACCAATATTCATGCGCCAGCAATTTCATTCACCTATAAATGGTAATAATTATGAAATATTCACTTCACAACAACATTAAACTTTATATAGGCCTTGCTGCCTGCGCTATAGCCACATCGTGTGCACCGGAGATCGACAACGCAAAACCAGATCAAAATACAGGAAGTGCAAAAGCAGACTTCTCGAAATACATAGCTATTGGAAACTCACTAACTGCGGGTTTTGCAGATGGCGGATTGTATCTAGAGGGACAGCAACAAGCATTCCCTTTACTTATTGCCGAAAAGATGAAGGCTCATGGAGGAGGTGATTTCAAATCACCTTTCTTTACCGAAAGTCAATCCAATGGTTCGGGCTATATCCGATTAAAAGATCTAGTAAACGGTCAACCGGTAACCGAAGCCGTAACGGACAAGTTAGCGATACGCGGACTTTCGCCGACCGGAAAACCTCTATACACTAAATATACGGAGGAGATCAATAACCTAGGTGTTCCTGGAATGCGACTAGATATGATCGATAAACCGGGGGTCGGAACAGTACAGGGTAACCCCTATTTCGAAAGATTATTACCCGATGGGGCAAGTCCTTTAACCAATTATTTGGGATATGCTACCTCGAAAAATCACACTTTTTTTTCTTTTAGTTTAGGTAACAATGATGCTTTGGGCTATGCCACAAACGGAGCAGTGGCTACAGACGCAACCAATATACTTACCGACACAGCTACTTTTGGCAAAAACCTAAGAACAATTATTACGAAACTAACGGAAAACAACCAAAAAGGAGTAATAGCTACCATTCCAGACGTATCGGCTGTTCCTTTTCTAACTACAGTGACCAGACAGGCCTTATTACAAGCAGCGAGTGCTGCCTCCCAAGCGCAAGGCGGTCCGGCTGTTACTGCCCTCTTTATTGAAACGAAAACCGGGACAAGACCTGCTACCGACAAAGATATGTTTGTACTGCCTTTTGCTTCTTCGGGTTTATTAGGAAAGCCTAATGCACTAAAAATCCCTTATGGTCTTCATCCCAATAATCCCATTGAAAGTAAATATGTATTGGACGAGGCAGAGGTTGTAGAAGTACAAACACGTATTACGCAATATAATGAGAAGATTCAAGAAGTCGCTAAAAACCGAAATCTTGCACTAGCAGATATACATTCGTTCTTGAACAAAGTCAAGAATGGCTATGTTTACAACGGAGTCGTTATTAGTAATAAATACATCACTGGCAACGTATTTTCATTAGACGGGATTCACCTTACCCCGATGGGATATGCAATCATGGCAAACATCTTTATTGAAGCCACCAATGCAAAATATGGCAGTCAACTCGACAAAGTAGATGCTACAAAATGCCGTGGAGTCAAAATGCCTTAAGATCACCTAACTATTAAAAGAGCCATTGTGATTACAAAGGCTCTTTTTTTGCAGACTGGACGCTGCATCCATCCGATAAGAAAACGATATGCCCATATACCTTTTTTTCTCAACTATTCTTTTATTATAGTCCTTTTCTATAATTTTGATAGACAATAAATCCAAAGACGATGAAAACAACATTACAAAGAATCAATAAAGCAGTACATTTCGAAGCATCTAGTGACTCCTCAACAGTCAAAGTTAACATTGATGGCCCCGATTCAATAGGCGGAGAAGGGAAAGGTGTACGCCCGGTGGAACTCGTATTAATGGCGTTAGGATCTTGTAGCGTATTCGACTTAACGACTATTTTACAGAAACAAAAACAGGATATCCAAGACATTCAGGTGGAGGTAGAAGGTCAAAGAAGAGACGAAATCCCTAACATTTTCACCAAGATTCACATCAGTTTCTTGCTGAAAGGAAATATCGACGAGGTCAAGGCGCAAAAAGCCGCAGAGCTAGCTGTGAAAAAATATTGCTCTGTGCATGATATGTTAGCAGCAGGAGGCGTAGACATTACCTACAGCATCAAGATTAATGCCGCTCCATAGCCGAGACAGGACCCGTTCCTTTTCTCTGGACAGAAAAGAAGCCAAAAGGTTAAGGCTTGGTTGCTCGGCTAGCGCTAGTAGCACCTTACAAGCTAAATAAGTATTGCCTGTGAAGCAACAGCTTTAGGAACGAACTAATAGCATATGGAGGTCAAGACGTGAAGCTACCGACTGCAATTCCTTAGATTTTGCTGTGGGTAAGAATTTCCCGTCGGTGGGAAGGCCAGAAGTAGGGGGACCTTGGAAACCGCCTTAAGACTTTCTAGACACTTCTTTTCTTCCATATCTTTTCAGACCATCGTCCAACAAGCCAAAATGAAATTGCTAAAAGCAGAAAAAAGATAGTACGATTAATATTATCCCAAAGGTACTCAACGAAACGCGTGTAAAGGTTCAATAGGAAGAATACAAATCCTATATCACGTATTACCGTATCCTTCTTTTTCAAGCCATATATGGCAAGCCCCAAAGACACCGTAATAGCCAGTATACCCCAATATAGAATCTCGTACTGACGTATAGCAGTCCAAGCTTCAAAATCACTATAGTTACCGAAAATTGAAAGACACCATAGTGCAATCATGGTATACAAAAGACCAATAACAAAACTAGTAGATTGAAAATAAGCCAAAGTGCTCCATCTCGGTTGAATCCAAATCGAAAAGGCAGTAAGCAAACCTCCAAAAATAGTAAAACGTAAAGGGAAATTCATTCCCCAAAACTTCCATCCCCACTCGCTATGAAGTGCTGTTTCTGTAGCAAACCAAATCCCCAATGCCACAAGTGTAAACACCCAAATCAGTTTAGATTTTAACTTTACGGCCAAAATTGCATAAATCAAAATCGAAAGAAAAAATAGAATGGTGAAGTAGTGCGTATTACGATCTAAAACCTGTCCTAAAAAGCCAATACTTGCAGCGGTAGAAAAAGAACCAGCCAACATGAGGGTCTCATTGGAAAACGTTTTATCTGGATATAGCTTTTTGTTCCGAAATCCTAAAAAATAGAAAAGTGCTGCCAGAGCGGCAAAGAAAAAACAAAACACAATATTCGGCGTTTCATAAAACCGTTCTACAAAACGGACCAACATATCATCCGCGAATAAGGAAACTACTGAAAAAATCAAAGAAGCCAACGCTACCCAAAATGCATATCGCGCCAAGACTTTCCATTCAAAACTACGTTCATCTATGCTCTCCTGTAGTTCTAAAACCTTATTTTCTTCCAGTAAACCCTGTTTTTGCCAATGCATTAATGCTTGGTCTATGATTTCCTTTTCCTGCTTACTTAAATCTAGTTTCTTCGTCATACCTGGTTTAACAGGTCCAATTTACAAATAAAACCCCTAGGATTCCAAAAAACAAAACCATAACATTGCCCTTCCTATAAAGTCCGATTAATATTCAGTAACTTTGCAAGTTGCAAAAATTTAACGTTCCATGTCAAAAACAAAAGCAGTAGATTTAGGAGATCAAAACGAAGTTGAAGTATTCGGGGCTCGGGTACATAACCTCAAAAACATTGATATTTCCTTCCCAAGAAACGAACTAGTCGTCATTACAGGATTAAGTGGCTCTGGCAAATCATCTTTAGCTTTTGACACCATATATGCCGAGGGACAACGTCGATATATGGAAACCTTTTCCGCCTATAGTCGGCAATTTTTGGGAGGTATGGAGCGTCCCGATGTAGACAAAATATCGGGCTTAAGTCCTGTAATATCGATCGAACAAAAGACGACCAGTAAAAATCCCAGATCGACTGTCGGAACCATCACTGAGATATATGATTTTCTACGTCTTTTATATGCAAGAGCCAGTGAAGCTTTTTCTTATGTCAGCGGCAAACGTATGCAACGTATGTCTGAAGATCAAATTGTCGATCGTATTTTAGAAGACTTTAAAAATGAAGCTATTTTTATCCTTGCACCAATTGTCAAAGGTCGTAAAGGACATTATCGGGAGCTATTTGAACAAATACGTAAACAAGGATACACCAAGGTGCGTGTAGACGGAGAGTTACTGGATCTGGCGCCCAAAATGCAGGTCGACCGTTATAAAATCCACGACATTGAGATCGTTGTAGATCGACTGATTGTAGATCATGATGACCGAAAAAGACTGTATACATCTGTACTGCAGGCTATGAAATCGGCCAAAGGAATTATTAAGATAGCAAATAAAGAAAATACAAAAGAGCAGTTTTTCAGCCGCTATTTAATGGATGCCGAATCTGGAATTTCATACGATGAACCGCAGCCCAATACGTTCTCATTCAATTCGCCATACGGTGCCTGTCCAAAATGTGATGGTTTAGGCTATATATTCGAAATTGATAAAAAAACAGTTATTCCGGATCGTAAGTTAAGTATACAAAAAGGAGCAATTGTACCTTTAGGACCTTTTAGAGACTCTTGGAATTTTGCAGTCCTGAAAGCAGTCGCTCAAAAATTTGAATTTACACTCACTACTCCTGTCGAAAAACTCACAGAAGAACAGATTGACACCTTACTTTTCGGTGCAGACGAACCAATTTCTTTGACCGTATCTTACGGTTCCTACGGAGCAAGAGAATATAAAGTCAGTTTTTCCGGTGTTTTTAAGATGTTAGAAGAATACTCCGGTAAAACCAATGACGACGCTCCCGCATTGGAAGATTTTAGAACAAAAGTGTGCTGCCCTAGCTGTCATGGCGCTCGGTTAAAGCAAGAGTCCCTACACTTCAAAATAGACAATAAAAATATCAGTGAACTTGCTGCAATGGATATATCTTCATTGATGGCTTGGTTAGATAATATCGAAGACCGTATAGACGAGCGACAAAAGGTAATTGCAGTCGAAATACTAAAGGAGATCCGTACACGTCTAGGATTTCTTTTGGATGTAGGTCTAAACTACCTTACCTTGGATCGATCCTCCAAAACACTTTCTGGTGGAGAGGCACAGCGGATCCGTCTAGCGACTCAAATCGGATCCCAATTGGTCAATGTATTATACATCCTTGACGAACCTAGTATAGGTCTTCATCAACGAGACAATGAGCGCCTCATTAATTCCTTAAAAAACCTTCGCGATATCGGCAATTCTATCCTTGTTGTCGAACACGACAAAGATATGATCTTGCATGCGGACTATGTCATTGATATGGGGCCTGCTGCGGGCATCCATGGTGGACAGGTCGTCGCACAAGGTAAGCCTAAACAAATACTCCAAGCAGACTCTTTGACGGCAGATTATTTGAACGGCAAGAAGGAAGTTCAACTACCAAAAGAACGTCGCTCAGGAAATGGGCACACCTTATCACTACAAGGTAGCACTGGAAATAATCTAAAAAATGTGTCAGTGGATTTTCCTTTGGGAAAACTCATACTTGTCACAGGAGTTTCTGGTTCCGGAAAATCGAGCTTGATCACAGGTACCTTATACCCTATTCTGAATAAGCATTTCTTCCGGGCAAAAGCCACCCCTATGCCTTACAAAAGTATAGCGGGGCTTGAACATATTGATAAGGTTATTGAAATAGACCAAAGTCCCATCGGACGTACGCCGCGTTCAAATCCTTCTACATATACGGGAGTCTTCTCCGATATTAGAACATTATTCGTACAATTACCTGAAGCTAAGATTAGAGGATACAAGCCTGGTCAATTTTCATTCAATGTCAAAGGAGGAAGATGTGAAACCTGTCAAGGGGCGGGTATGAAAATCATTGAGATGAATTTCTTACCGGATGTGCAAGTACCCTGCGAAACCTGTCATGGCAAACGTTACAACCGGGAAACCCTCGAAGTCAGGTATAAAGGCAAGTCCATATCTGATGTGTTAGACATGAGTATCCATGATGCGGTAGCTTTCTTCGAACATATACCATCCATACACCGTAAAATCAAGACCCTCGAGGATGTAGGTCTAGGCTACATTACCTTAGGCCAATCTTCGACAACTTTATCGGGAGGAGAGGCTCAGCGCGTAAAACTAGCTACAGAACTATCCAAAAAGGATACCGGAAATACCTTCTATATCCTAGACGAACCCACCACCGGTTTACACTTTGAAGATGTAAATATATTATTAGGTGTTATCAATAGATTAGTGAATAGAGGAAATACCGTATTGATTATCGAACATAACCTCGACGTAATAAAGACAGCAGACTGGGTTATCGATATGGGTCCCGAAGGCGGTAAAGAAGGTGGTCAGTTAATGTTTGCCGGTTTACCTGAGGATCTGATCAAACAGAAAAAAAGTGAGACCGGACGCTTCTTAAAAGAAGAAATGAAATAGGGAGACAAAATGATGGAGTAACGAGTGGCAAGTACATAACTGATCACTCGTTACTCGTCACTGATTACTCGCAAGTACCTCAGCAACTACAAAATTAGAACCACCTACAAAAATTAAATCACCTTGGCGATAGGCGACTTTCGCTGTGTTCAAGGCATTTTCCACTGTACCACAGACATTACCTTTCAAACCGTAGGAAAGTGCTTTTTCGGCTAACTCTTCAGCAACCATAGCACGAGGCATATCTGGATTAGAAAAGTAATAATGAGCATCCTTGGGAAGGTATGGCAACATGTGATCCAAGTCCTTATCTTTCATCGCTCCGATAACAACATGCAGTTGCTCAAAATGTAGTTCTTCCAGATTTTTTATCACCTCCTTGATACCATCTTCATTATGTCCGGTATCACAAATGATTAAAGGTTCTGTAGATATGGTTTGCCAACGCCCTTGTAATCCTGTTCGACGTTGAACTCCTGCAAGCCCCAATCGTACTTGCTCTGTCGAAATGGTATAACCTAATTTTCGTAATTGCTCAACAACGCCAAGAACTCCTAAAACGTTTTTCAATTGATACGACCCCGTCAGATCCAATTCAAATTCTTCCGTAGAATCTGCTGAAACAATTTCCATTTTTTGATAAGTAGAGGTCTTTTCAATACACCGGGCTTTAATAAATTGATCCGCAAAAAACAAGTCTGCATTCAATTCAGCTGCCCGATTTATAAAAATTGGAGCTGTTATAGAGTTACTTTCAGAGATAACTACTGGCGTATTTGCTTTAATAATTCCGGCCTTCTCAACAGTAATCTCTTCCAGGCTATTGCCCAGGAGATTCATATGATCCATGCCGATATTAGTAATCAAGGCTACATCTGGATGAATAATGTTGGTGCTATCTAATCGCCCTCCCAATCCGACTTCAATAATGGCTACATCCACTTGTTCGCGCGCGAAGTAATCAAAAGCCATAGCCACTGTTGCTTCAAAAAAAGAGGGCTGCACCTCCTCAATCAATCCCTTCTGATTACTCACATGATCAACGACAAATTGTGCATCGATAAACTGCCCATTGACACGAATACGCTCTCTAAAATCAACCAAATGAGGTGAGGTATACAATCCCGTCTTATATCCCGCTGTAGCTAGAATAGAAGCCAGCATATGCGAAGAGGAGCCCTTACCATTGGTCCCTCCGACGTGAATAGTTTTGTAATTATTTTGCGGATTTCCTAATGCATCGCAGAGCGCTATAGTACGATCTAAGTCCTTTTTATAGGCCGAAGCCCCATCCCTTGTAAACATAGGCAATCGACTGTATAGATAGTCGATTGCCTCTGTATAAGTGTACATAAATGATTTTTATCTTAATTTGAAATTGAACTTGATAATACCAGTTTGGCTATCAGGTGCATTGGCGATCTGATTTAATCGGGCTCCTCTTACCGCTCGTTCACATTTTGACCAAAGTGCACCGTCCGAAATAGTAGTTCCTTTAGCTCCAGCACGTGCATAAGTAATCACTCCATTCTTATCTACCTTAAACTCCACCGCTACGATCCCGGCTTGTTGTCCATTATCATCAATTTTTGGTGCGACTGTGAATTTTCTATTGGCCAAAGAAATCATCGCATTACCAAATCCGGAACCACCCTCACCATAATTTGAGGCTAAAGGGTCACCCAATTCAGAACCCTGATTTCCAGGAGTAGACCCCGTCCCGTCCCCAGCACCTGTACCGTTATTTTTCTTTCCTTTATACAAGGCGTTTGTATTTACTGCAGGCGTACTTTTCTTCGTTTCTTTAGTAGTCTCCGCAGCCGGAGTTTTCACCGCCTTTTCTGCTTTTGCTACAGCAGGCGCATCTTCCATATCTTGTGTTGCCACAACCTTATCCGCTACCTGTTGGGTCGGTGTTGGTGTAGGTGTTTCTGTAGGGACGATCCGATCCGGTCTTACATCGTTTGCATTCTCATCCATGGATGGCTCCTCTACACTCATATAATCATCGCCCATTCCCTCATCAGATGTCCCATAGTTCACTATTATCCCCCCCATGCCAATTTCAGGAATTTCAGGTTGTCCAAATACGATAAAGAAGCTTATTACACCCAATATAGCCATTACTAGTGCCGAATATCCCAGCGCTTTTGGCATATTGTTCTCTTCCTTGAGATGATAATACATAGTACTTAATATTTTAAAAGCTTAGACTGCATTCATTATCAAATGTTTAATACAATCGATGCATTGCTTTATTAATCCTTTTTAGGTTCAGTCGCTAAAACCAGTTTTATCTTCAATCTATTTGCAACATCCATCACAGCGATTACATTCTGAATCGGCACCGTACTATCTGCATACAACATAATAGTCACCTCCTCTCCGGTATTGATCTGTGCCTGTAAAGTCTGTTCCAAAGCTTCATACGGAACGATTTGCTTATCGATATGATAAGCTAAATCACTGGTAATAGATACCGTGATCGTTTTCTTGGCAACAGACTGCTCTCCTGCGCTTGATTTCGGAAGCAATAATTTTACAACCTGCGGATTAGCCACGGCAGAAGCCAATAGAAAGAACAACATCAGGAAAAACATGATGTCATTCAGTGCCGCTGTATGCACTTCTGCTGTAGGTCTATTTCTTCTATTCCTTAAATTCATCTTTGAAAATTTAAACCCCAGGTTCGTCCAATAAATCGATAAATTCTACCGCTTCAGTTTCCATCTTTAAAATAAGACGTTCGACCATCATATTTAAAATATGATAACCGATATAGGCCAAAATACCAATCGTAAGACCAGAAGCCGATGCAATCATTTTGACGTACAAACCGCCAGAAACAGAACCGATATCTATGCCCCCTGCAATCTCTACATCACGAAAGATCTGAATAACTCCAAAAATAGTTCCAACGAAACCAAGCATCGGAGCAATACCTGCAATAATTCCTAAGATATTTATGTTCTTCTCCAAACGGGCTACTTCCAGTTTACCAGCATTCTCAATAGCACCTTCAATATCCTTAATGGGACGACCAACACGGGTTAATCCTTTTTGCAACATACGAGCCAAAGCTGAGTTGCTGGATCGGCACACCGCAATCGCTGAATCCAATTTACCGGAAAGCACATTGCTTTTAATCTGTGCCATCAGACTACCATCTGTCTTCGATGCATTTCGAATCGTAATATAGCGTTCGATAAAAATTACGAGTCCCAAGAAAAACAATAAAAGAATCGGGATCATAATCCAGCCCCCCTTCATCATCAGCTGAAGTAAATTCAGGTTTTCTTGTTGCGTAGCAAGTTGTACCGATTGTTGTTGTACTTGGTTTAATGTATCTACGGGTAGATTGCCTTGTAATAATGACATAGCGTTAAAAAAATATTTGTTTACAGGTTTATGTTCTCTATTTAATCACATCCGGCCAAGCGTCTGTCTTGATATGTTTCTTCACATATAGCAAAGCCGAATCTCTTTCTTCTTTGCTCGCATAAGTGTCCCACACGACCCGCTTCAAATTCTTAGCCAAGTTGGGAGTAATCACGCGAACGGATTTATGTCCATCTTTATTAAATGCTTCAGCTTCTTCATAAGCCTGTGCAAGTGTTCGGTGTGTACCGATCACGATAGTATATCTATGGTTGACAGGAGGAGAAGTGATTTCTTCGCTTTTCTCCTGATCAGGCTGTAAATCGGATGATGAAGCCACAGAATCTTGCGTAATCAAAGTCGAATCAACAGATAGATCTGCCACTAATGTGTCGGTCAACGTGCTGTCCAACGGTACCATAACTTGCTCCTCAGTCTCCACAACAGGACCTTGTTGCATATATGTACTGTAATAGTACAAGCCTCCTAACAATACTACAGCTATAATTCCGACTAAAGCATATACGTAAGCACTTGTTGATTTGCGTTCATTAGACGGCAACAAATCATTTTGTGCATCCGATTCTGTAAGGATATTCGTCTCTGCTTCAACAGAATCCGGCATATTTTCCAGCGCAACACCGGGCTCGGATTTAACCACATCATCCGAAATTTCCTCACTCAAAAGCTCACTTGTTTTCGAATCATCCGTTACTGCTGTTGCTGGTTGTGTCTCAACCGCTACATCCTCCTTGGCTATGGAGCTATCGTCAGCAGAGAAATTGTCCTCTACTGCGGTATAATTAAAACCTGAGAGATCGAGTGGTTTAAACACGTACGAATTGCCGTAACTGATCAATTGTCCGAGATTGTCAAGGCTAACCTGACCCGACTGATTCAATTTATCTAATACAGTAGCAACAGACTGTTCAACCAGTAATTCGGCTTCATGACGGTCAAGCTGATTGGCCTGTTGTACATAGGTTACGAAATCATAGCCATCGGTTGCAACACTATCGAACTCGATAAAAGTAATAGGAGGCAAAAAGACATGCCGTTTAGCATCAAAAGTAGCCGGTGTGTGCACACGCTTAAACACCCCCAATCTATTCACATAGACGGACGTCTGTCGCTTAAGTAATGTATGTATTTGCCTTCCTAAATTCATCTTTTTCTAGAGCACCGTGAGGTGCAAAGTTATAATCTATTTTTATTAAAATGAAAAATTAACGCCACCGATCACATTAAATCCCAACTTAGGATAGTACATGTACCTTTGATACTCTTTGTTCAGAATATTATTGGCTTTTACAAAAATCCCTAAATTGGACAATGCCTTATACTCCGCACCAGCACTCAAATCAAAAAACTCAGGAACAGTTTCTTTTTTATAAGGCGACACAGCTAAACCATTAGCATCATATTCATAAGTCTTCGCATAAGACATTCCGTGAAATAAAGCCTCTGCATCGATATACAGCTTTTCAGAGATATTAAAGCGAGCATTAGCTGCCAAACGAAGTTTTGGTGTAAACCAAGCTTCCTCTTCATTAGCCATCGTATAATTTTCAATATTCAATCTACCGCCTAAATTGACCAATTCAGACAAGCGTACATTAATCTCTCCCTCAACGCCAAGATACTTCACTTTGTCATCGCCGTTACCATCATAAACCAAATCAAATTGGAATGGACGCTCTTGATTGTTCACAAAAAGCGGCATACCTTCCAACGACTTGTACATAACTTTCGCTTTGTAGCCAAATGTTGCACCGGCATTTCCCTTGATACCCCCAAAGAAATTCAGACGCTCAACCATATTCTGATAAGCTAAGTCTGGCCCCAAGTAAGGGTTTGTTTGGGAGAAAGTCTTAAATGAAGCCTTTTGTACGCCACCATTTATACCTCCAAAAAGGTGAATATATCCCGGTACAAGAGAAAAATCGACTTCTGCAGATGGAAACACATTAAAACGTGTACTATCCCCAAATTCAGAAACAATATTGGCCCCTAGTGTCAACGTATAGTTTGTTCCTTTCAGACTGATGTAAGGATTAATATTCGCAAGAGAATTCTTAAACTTCGTATCCTTCGCTACATTTGAGCTTCCTCCTATCGAGTTTACATCCACGGCCATATTAGCACCTATATTAAAAGTCCTCAACCGTTTATTCAGATATCCGGACAATGCTACAGAATTCTCGATGGCCTCAAATTTATCTTTATACGTATAGGCATCTACCTTAGCCGAATAAGAAAGTGCTTCTTCATTATTTGGATCAAAATTACTGGTCAACTCGCCCGTAAAATAAATATCATTAAAACGTTGCGCTTCCCGCGAAGGGTTCAGCGTCAAACCATTTACGTCAACCGGGATTCCGTAAAAACGGGTACCATATCTATTATACCCCAAAACTCCATCTACGGTAAAAGCCGATAAAACACGACGGCCAAAAACGCCGACTTCCTGTCTGGAGAATTTCTGATCATCCAACGAGCCCTTTTGGTTAAGATGCTTGACAAATCCACCAAAGCGCATATCCTGGTAATCTTCCACTGCGATGTACGCCTCTCCTAATATCGTACCTAGATTACCAACACCCAATTTCACATAATTACTCGTAATATCCTGTGTCTTCGTAAAAGGCAGTTGCTGTACATTAAGCTCTTTAAGTCCGGTATTGATATCCAACTTTTTATCAGGCACACTCCCGTAACTCAATTTGGGCATATAACTACGCTTATTACTCATATCAGGACTACGGCGTATTTTTACCGCGTCCGCAAGAATAGGCTTATAATCACGTACGACATCAAAAGAATCTATCGTTACTGGCTTAGTTGGATCTTGCTGAGCATAGCCTTGATATCCGGCCCCCAATAGCAATGCAACTATTGCGTAATTTTTAAAAACTGTTTTATGCAACTTCATCTAATTATACTTCTTTATGGCCGATGAGAGCTCGTCCGACCGCATCGGACTCGGTTTCATCTTATTTCCTATTTCTTCTTATTTAAGCTTTTGTAAACGTTCTTTGGCAGCTTTCAAGATGCCATCTTCTTTATTCTCGTAATTATCAATCACACTCTCTAAAGTAGCTTTAGCTTGAAACTTATCACCCTTTCCAACGTAAGCATCTGCCATCAGGATAAACCCTTTTGCGACCCAGTAATCATACGACGAAAATGTGTTCGAAATATCAAAAGCTGATTCAATAGCTTTATCATACTGCTTTGCCTTTACTTGTTGCTCGGTCACTAAATAGCGCGCCTCTGCGCCCGTCTCCGTCTTCGACTTCAAGGCCGCCAAATTCAACTCCTTAGTAGCATCTGCCCATTTCGTCGTCGCTAGATAGGCCTTTGCAGCATACAGATGTGCCAAAGCAATATCCTCTTCCGAAGACTTCTCATATCCTTTCAACAAGTTTGCATAATTCAACGTCTCGATATAGTCACCTATATTAAAATAGCTCACCAATAAATTTTTAATGGCAAAACCGTAGTTCTCTTTATATTCCGACGTTAATTCCAGTTTCTTCAAGACCTGTACAGCCTCATTATAAGCTTTATTACGGAGATGCAGCTTAGAAACACTGAGCAAAGTTTTCTCTGTATAAGCAGAAGTCCAATCATTCATAATAATATTGAAATCATGTAATGCCTCTTTATCCTTTCCTAGATTAGCATAACTTTCGCCACGGATAAAACGAGCAAACTTCTCTTGGATAGGTTTAGGAAATTTGTCAAAGTAAGCGTTTGTTGCTTCGACAGCTCCCTGCCAATTTTGTCTATCAAAGAGGTTTTTTGCTACAGCGAAAGTATGTGCATCCTGTTCAGAGGTAGATAAATTCCCTATGTTTGTCGATGTAGCATACTTAATATATCCAGTAGCATCATTTTTGTCCAAATAGATGTTTTCAATCGAACGTATAGCCTGTTTTGCTTCGTCGGTTGTAGCATATTGATTCACAACACGCTGGAAAGTAGCCAATGCGGCGTCATTATTGTCCTGATTATATTGCACCAGTCCGATAGTCAATAGCGCACGTGGCACATACGAACTACGCGGGTATTTTTCTACCATAGACTGTAATCCCGAAATAGCCTTATCATACTGGCCCATTAAGAAATAGGTATATGGCACTTCAAAAGCAACATCATCCGCATAGTTCGATTTGGGGAACTTCGCAATAACAGAATTTAATGTGGCTAGCTTCGCATCACTATTACCTTGAAGTCCTTGGATAATCCCGCGCTGGAACAGCGCATAATCCTGACTCTGCGCATTCGAACTTATTAGGCGATCGTAATAAGACATAGCCTTAGCATAATTTTTGGTCGCAAAATAAGAATCCGCCAGACGGGCGATTGCATCATTACGGGTATTTAGCTCAATTCCATCCTTCCCTCCACCTGCTAAGAAGCGCTCAAAATAATTGGCAGAAGTATTAAAATTATCGTTCCGGAATGCCGCATAAGCTAATGCATAATTTGCGTAATGATAAACATCCGTATTGCGTGCAGCAGGAAGCTGCAAAAACTTATTAAAACTTGCTACAGCCTCTTTATATTTACGCACTTCGTACATAGCTTCCGATTTCCAGTAGTTGGACAAAGCATAGATGTCTTCGTCATAACGATTCGCTTCAGAACGCATAAACATGGAGATCGCATTTTCAAATGCACGCTCATTGTAAAACTCCAAACCACGGTAATATGTTACTTTCTGATACGCACTCTTTGTCTCTTTGGAGGTACGATCGATAGACTCCAGAACGTCAACTGCCGCACGATAACTCTTCGTACTCAAAAGAATTTCTGCTAACAATGTATTCGCTTCCTCTTTGCGCTTCGTTTGCTTATAGGTATCCAGGTACTCCTGTATCGCATCCAAGGCCACTTGATGAAAGTCCAGTTCATAGGAGAGCTTCGCATAATTAAACAATCCCTCCTCCTTCAATTGCGGGTCAAAATCCAATTTAGAGGCTCTAAAAAAAGCATTACGAGCACTCTGCTTATTATCGGTTTTTAGGAAAGCATCACCCAAAGTCACCATAGCACTTTGGTAATATGCATCCGGTTCAGTCAGCTTCTCCAACTCCGAAATTGCTTTTGGATAATCCTTCAATTTGTAAGCAATATATCCGATTTGATAGCTATCTTGATTATTTTGTGTCTTCCCTTGATCCTGAGCCTGAAACTTATCGTAAAACTCTTTAGATTTTGCTAAATCACCTTTTATAAAGTAGGTAGCTCCGATTACCCTGAACATTTCAGTTTCGTGCTCCTGTTTGGTCGTCTGCAAGATTGGCAATGCATAGCTCAATACATCGTCATAGCGCTTATCCAGGAAATACAATGCCGTAATATAATAAGGGTAGCTATTCGCAAAGGTCTTCGAGCCATTCAAACGCTCGAACTCATTCAGCGCAGTCTTATATTCTGCGTCCAAATAGCACAAATAGGCATAATAATAAATTGATGCTTCTTGAAACTGGCTACGTTCATCCTTAAGCTTCTCAAACAACGGCTTTGCCGACTTATAGTCGTTGGTCATGAAACGGGCATATCCCAATTTAAACCGATATTCCGTATTTTCCGCTCCAGCCAAATTTTTGGAATCAATTTTTGTAAACCACTCAATCGCCTTTATGTAATCCCTTTTGGCGTAATACGAACGTCCAATCTGAAAAAAAGCAGCTTTAGAATTTGCACTGGAAGGGTAGTCCTTGATATATTTTAAAAACTGTACCTCTGCGTCAGAATCTCCCAATTCTAAAGCACATACTGCCTGGTAAAAACGTACGCCTTCTTTTATTAGTGTCAACTCTTCGGTTTCATCCAATTGAAGGGTAGATTTGGTACGCAACTGCTCGACTTTATCAAATTGCTTCGTCGCAGAGCTATATTTACCTCTCTCAAACAATTCCAATCCCGTCTTATAAGCCTTATTAATGTCCTGCCAAGCCGTTTGCTGACCAAATGTAGGCAAAGTCATTAAGCTCAATGCGACCCCTAATCCGTAAATCTTTTTGTACATATCGGTGCTTAAATCTTTATGTGTGTTATAAAATTCAAAATAGTCTGATTCTACCACTTATTATGCCAGAATCCGCTTTTAAGTTGATACTTTTTATTCAGTATACTAAATTAAGGCATCAATATCAAGTTTTGCCCAAAAGTTGTTAACACCTGTTAATAACTCTCACGGGACGTCGCTACTCGCCTATAGCACACAACGCGTCATCCAACAGGAAAGGTAAAAATAAAGCCATCAATATTTTGATGGCTTATCAATATTTAACAAAGGTTTAACAACCTTTACCCTCTTTTTCCTGCCAATAGATAAAGCACTGCCATACGTACAGCGACACCATTTTCGACCTGGTCTAATATAATCGAATGTTTACTATCCGCAACATCCGATGTAATTTCCACCCCCCTGTTAATAGGCCCAGGATGCATAATGGTTATTTCTTTATTTAAAGAATCTAGTATTTCTTTGTTCAAACCATACAGCATAGAATACTCGCGCAAGGAAGGGAAATAAGCTATATCTTGTCGCTCTAACTGAATACGCAACATATTAGCTACATCACACCAGTTAAGTGCCTTCATTAAATCATGCTCTACACGCACCCCCAATGAAGTAATATATTTAGGAATCAAAGTAGTGGGTCCACAGACCATCACCTCAGCCCCTTGCTTTTGAAGACATAGAATATTAGATAGCGCTACACGCGAGTGTAGAATATCACCGATGATAGCAACTTTACGGCCAGCCACATCTCCGTAACGCTCCCTTATAGAAAAGGAGTCTAATAAAGCTTGCGTAGGGTGCTCATGAGCCCCATCTCCGGCATTAACGATCTGTGCATCGACATGTCTACTCAGAAAAACACCAGCCCCTGCATAAGGATGCCGCATCACGATCATGTCAACTTTCATCGCCAAAATATTATTGACCGTATCGATCAACGTCTCTCCCTTACTGACAGATGAAGACGATGCAGCAAAATTGATCGTATCTGCAGACAAGCGCTTCTCCGCTAACTCAAATGATAAACGCGTTCGTGTCGAGTTTTCAAAAAAAACATTCGCAATAGTGATATCACGCAAAGAGGGTACTTTTTTTATAGGTCTATTCAATACATCCTTAAAATTAGCTGCTGTATCTAAGATAAGTTGAATATCACTTTCAGTCAGGCCCTTGATACCAAGTAGATGTCGTGTACTTAACTGTTCTGCTGTTGTTGACATTTTTTCAAAGTAAAAATTAAAAAACCGAGCCCGCGAGCTCATCAAAGATAATTAAAAATAAAAACGCACTAACAATGCTAGTTCGTTCTTATTTTTTCTCCGTAATTAACACTATACTATCCTCTTTATCCACTTCTTCCCAACTCACGATTACCTTTTGAGAATCAATAGAATCCACTTGAATTCCAATATAATCGGGTTGAATTGGAATTTGTCTTGAAAACCGACGATCGACAAGCACCAATAACTCAATGACCTCTGACCGTCCAAAAGCTTGAATAGCATCCATCGCCGACCGGATAGTACGCCCTGTCCATAAAACATCATCGATAAAAATGATATTTTTACCTTCAACAATAAAATCGATCTGCGTACTATTTGCCAAAAGTGGTGTGGCACCTTTCATCCGAAAATCATCTCTGAAAAAAGTGATATCTAAGATTCCAGTATCGACATCCCTTCCTATCATTTCTTTCAACTCTTTAGCAATTCTATTGGCCAGATAAGTACCCCTAGGTTGGATTCCTATTAAAGCTGCATTACTAAAATCACCATGATTTTCAATCAATTGCTGACACAATCTCTTGATTGTTATTTGAAACTTGGGACCGTCTAATAAAATAGATTGTTTCATCTGTAATAACTTGTCTTTTAAAGGTCATATGGAATATCCACATTATTTTCCTTCTTGCCTGTGCCGCTTTTGATAAATGGATATTTCATTACGGGAATATTTAGCCAAAAATAGGCTTTTTTTTTCGTTCATATGTGTATAATTTTGTTTTTTATCTGTCATCCGACAGCTGGCGGACTAATGATTGTTTGTGCTTCGCTAAATAGGTGTATTTTATATAATACATTTTGAAAGTAAAAAACCATAAAAACAAGAACAGCCACTTAAAATATAGTGGCTGTCCTGTTTTTTATAAGATTAAATATTATTTTTCACCAAAGAAGTAACCGAACTCTTTTAGCAGTCCATCCACGGACTTTTGAACATCAGCATCTTTACTCTCGTCTGCTATCATTTTATAGCGCTGAAGCCCCATTAAACCTAAACGCACATTTCGTTCTGATCCCAAATTCGTCAACAATTTATTCGAAGTATAATAGCGCATGTTATCTCCTATAAAAGCTAAATGTCGTAATGCAACTTCTTTTGCTTTGGCCGACTCCCCTGTCTTATACATAGCATCTACCAACAGCACATAACTCATTGGCTCACTCATCTGATAGGTTTTCTTAGGCATATTGTCGTATGCATTTAACACCACTTTACGAGCTTCTTCCTTCTTACCTTCGTGCAATAAATTCTGAGCTGTCTCACCAAAGATTGAACTGACATACAAACTGATATAACGGTAAGAATCGGGGTCTAGATAAGACGACTTTCCTATATTCCCCCACTTATATTTATTCATGATGTTGCTGTACAGACCATCGACATCTGTCACCGGAGCAAAACCCTCCTCCGAAGCACTATCCGCCATACTAACAGGCATCAAGCGCATCGAGAACCCTTCGGAAACCAAATATTTATCCAGACCGATATAATTGACCTCAGGCGTAGTAGAAGTAAAGTAAATAGGACGCTTCCAATTATTATTCGCCAGTATAGCCATTAAAGACAACTCTGCACGACTCACATAGTTCATGGAATAAGTCCATTGCATCGTATCTACAATCGCATCTTCCCAACCCTTTGGCACTACTTTATTAGCCAGCACTACATTTTTATCAACAGTGAGTTTCATATTTTTGGTTGGCAACAGATTCACCCAGTCACCACTCTGCAATTGTACCTTATTCTGTGCGTTATCAGACAACATGATATCCAGCAAATTCTTCACTTCAATATGTCCCGGAATCTGAAAATCCTGATAGTAAATAACGTCACGTACGCCGTCCTTAAATTTCTCCGGGTCAATATTAATAGGGAGTGCATCTGCGTCATTTACCTTTTCCAACATCTGACGCATATACCAGTCGGAAGACAAAAGACTGAGGTTAACAACCCGCACGTCCGTCCTGAATCCCTCAACCTCCTGTACATACCACAGTGGATAGGTATCATTGTCTCCATAACTGAATAAAATGGCGTTAGGAGCACAAGATTCCAAATAATTCTTCGCCATATCTCTGGCCAAAAACTTATGTGACCGATCGTGATCATCCCAGTTTTGAGACGCTAATAACACCGGCGCTGCAAATAGACCGACCACAGAAGCAACTATTCCAGCAGTTTTGGCAGATACTTTTTTACTCAAGAAATCTGCAAGCGCAAGAACTCCAAGTCCAATCCAAATTGAAAACGCATAAAAAGAGCCCGCATAGGCATAATCACGCTCTCTCGGCTGTAACGGGGTTTGGTTTAAGTATAATACAATCGCTAACCCCGTAAAGAAAAACAATAACATCACGACACCCGCATCCCGTTGATTCTTTCCAAAATGCCAATATGCGCCGATCAAGCCCAACAGCAACGGCAAAAAGAAATAGGTATTGCGCGACGGATTCTCTTTTTCCGAATCAGGCAAATCATACTGCCCTCCCACAAACACGTTATCGATAGGTTTAATTCCAGAAATCCAATTACCTTCCAAAACAGAACCATGCCCTTGCACATCATTCTGCCTACCGACAAAGTTCCACATAAAGTAACGGCCATACATATGTCCGATCTGATACCCAAAAAAGAACTTTAAATTATCAGCAAAGGTAGGCTGCTCATCAGGTCCCAGCCCGAGGTACTGTCTATAAAATGTTGGATGATCACTCTTTTCACTATAAATACGTGGAAACAGAGTTTCTCTATCGTATTTATAATCCGTCTTCTTTTTCGCGACTACATATTTATCCTTATCCTTACGGTATATCTGACCCGATTCGAATATATCAATAGGCTTTGCATCAAAAAAACGTCCTTTAAATAAGGGCTCATCACCATATTGCTCACGGTTCAAATAACTCAAGAAACTAAATGCATTATCAGGATCAGAGTTGTTCAACGTAGGATTCGCTTTTGCACGAATCAATATCATCGTAAAAGAACTGTAGCCTAAAATCACAAAGCCCAATGAGATCAATGCGATATTAAGAATAGGCTTTACCTTTTTGATAGAATACCAGATTCCGTACACCATACCCCCAGCGATCAGCAGTACAAAGGCAGTGACCCCAGTACCAAAGCCCATTCCTAGTGTATTTACAAAGAACAAATCCGTGAAAGCAGCAAATTTAATCAAGTACTGTATCACTCCCCACAATATCAAAGCCAACACAATGACACCAATCAAAAGCGATTTTATAACCCCCTTAGTCGTAATTTCCTTACTTCTTCTGAAATAAACCACCAATGCAATTGCTGGAATAACCAATAAATTCAGCAAGTGAACGCCGATAGAAAGCCCCATTACATAGGCAATAAGGATCAACCATCTATCTGCGCCAGCCTCATCCGCTCTGACTTCCCATTTCAATATAGCCCAGAATACAATCGCTGTACATAGTGAAGACATCGCATACACCTCAGATTCTACCGCAGAGAACCAGAATGTATCGGTAAAAGCATAGGCCAAAGCACCGACAAGACCTGCTCCCATTATACGTAAGACATCATTCTCCGCCAAAGGAACTGTAATATCTGCTTTACCAAGGATCAACTTGCGACCTAACGCAGTAATAGACCAAAACAAGAATAAAATCGTCAAACCTGAAGAAACAGCCGAACCAATATTCATCCAATAGGCAATCTGTGTTTTATCTCCCATAGCTAAGTTTGAAAACACATTCTGCACCATCAAAAACAAAGGCGCCCCAGGCTGGTGCACGATCTGCATCTTATATGCCGACGCGATAAACTCACCACAATCCCACCAACTCGTTGTACGCTCAGCGGTGATAACATACACCAATGTAGCGACAATGGCACAAAACCATCCTAAAAGATTATTAATCTTGTTATAATTCATCATACTATAAATTGCTTTTCAAAAGACTTTCGGGTTTTAATTGAACAGAAACAACTTTAAGTCGTATGAGGTCAAACCCTAAACTTCGCTTCGAAAATAAGGATTACATCGTTACAAAAGAATAACAAATTAATATTTAACAAAGATTATCCTTAAAAACTTTCATGATCTGCCGGGTTGCGGATCATCACCAGAGATGAACCGATCCCGATGTTATCCGGAAAGCTCTCGAATGCCATTAGTAAAGAATAACTCCATGAAAAAAGTTTTTGATGTCCATTGAACGTCCCGAAGTAAGCATATTGACATCATAAAGAGTTAAAACGAATCAACAATACGGAAACTTTCTAAAAAAAAAGAAGCTTTTTAGAAAAGCTCAAATAAAGACAAAAAATATAACTCTGAAAATCAAGCTAAAACAAAATTAATGAAAATAAGTTTTGCACTTATAAAAAACAGGTGTATATTTGCATCATCAAACACGGAAACAACGACACAAAATGCTTGATAAATGAATGATTGTCCGATAGTATAAGGGTAGTACGACAGTTTTTGGTACTGTTTGTCTTGGTTCGAATCCAGGTCGGACAACAAAAGAGAGTTACAGATTGTAACTCTCTTTTTTTTTATACATTATCTACAAGGCAATCGAAGCGCTATCTTTAGCTTTTTATTTCAATATCATTTCTCTAACTTTGCCCAAACATTTTAAATACATAATATATTTAAACCATGCCTTCGCAATTCAATACGGTTAAATTATTTGCCGGTTCTGGCACACAAGAACTTGCTGAAAAGATCTCTTCCGCATATGGAAAACCTCTAGGAGACAAAACACTCGCCAAATTCAGTGACGGAGAGATTCAACCCTTCTACAACGAGTCTGTGCGCGGAGCCGACTTATTCTTGATTCAGTCCACCAGCCAACCCACAGACAATCTTTTTGAATTATTATTGATGATTGATGCAGCAAAGCGCGCTTCTGCACACTACATCACAGCCGTGGTCCCTTACTTCGGTTATGCACGTCAAGACCGTAAGGACAAACCCCGTGTAGCTATAGGCGCTAAGATGATTGCCAATCTTATCACAGCAGCCGGAGCCCACCGCATTATGACAATGGATCTTCACGCCGCTCAGATACAAGGTTTTTTTGACATTCCAGTAGACCACCTAGATGGATCTGTGATTTTTGTCCCTTACATCAAGTCGCTGAACCTACCCAATCTAACAATCGCTTCGCCAGACATGGGTGGCTCTTACCGCGCACGTACTTTCGCTAAGTTTTTTAATGCAGAAGTAATCATCTGCGACAAGCGACGCAAACGTGCCAATGAAATTGAATCGATGTCAATCATCGGTGATGTTACAGGGCAAGATGTTGTACTGATGGATGACATATGCGACACTGCAGGAACGCTTTCAAAGGCAGCCGCCTTAATTATGGAAAATGGAGCAAACTCCGTTAGAGCGGTATGTACACACGCGGTATTATCAGGCAAGGCATACGAAACTATTGAAAACTCGGTATTAACAGAGATGATTGTTACCGACACCATACAGTTGGATCCCGAAAGATCAAAAGTCTGTTCAAAGATAAAAGTCCTATCTACGGCAGAACTATTTGCCAAAGCTATTAAAAATGTAAATGAACACGCTTCTATTGCAGAACTTTTCGTCGTCGAATAATAGCAATACACCTTATTTTAGAATCCAAGAAGGCCATCTGCAAATTTACAGATGGCCTTTTTCACATATAGTTAGTGCGTTAATAAGGCTTTCAAACTAAAAGTTTACAAAAAACATACCATAATGTGAGATCGAGTAAAAACAAAAAAAGTCGCCCCGAATCTACCTCGGGGCGACTTCAAACAATCACATAAGTTTTTATAGTTTTTTGACCCGGATATTTCTTAAGAACACTTCTGTACCATGTCCTAAAAATCCAATATGGCCCGTATTGGTTTTTAACCCTGGATGATTCTTTCCATCTGCGGCACCGCTTTTTGCTGCCGCCTTAATATCACCATCCACAATCACCTGACCGTTTACAGTTACTTTAATTTTATCGCCCTGTATACGGATTTCCTCCTGATTCCATTCGCCCATTGGCTTCAAAGAACCTCTTTTGGCAGCAATGATACCGTATACAGATCCATGATATTGATAAGGCTTCAATTTACTGTAGACCTCTGCATTATCATCTAGGATCTGAATTTCATAGCCCAGATAAGCTGCATCTCCCTCCAAAGGAGCACGTATCCCAACACCATTGTTAGCTCCTGGAGTCAATTTAAACTCAAATCGGTACACAAAATCCCCATACTGCTCTTTGGTATAAATATTTTTACCAAATTTTGCTGTAGGGTTCGAGCGCAGGACACCTTCTTCATTGATTTCATACGCAGGAGACGATGTCCACTTATCCAAATTTGTACCATCAAAAAGCATTTCAAATCCTTCTGATTTCTCTTGGTCACTTAGCGTATAAACAACTTTCCGCGGCAATTCTTTCAAATACACATCTCTATACCAAACCCGGGATCCGTGAGCCTGTAATTCAATTTGTTCTGTTGGAAATATGGACTGATTTCTATCCCAGTAATTCTCCAAAGGCACATTATCCACAACCAACTCACCATTGAGCCACACCCATACATTCTCACCGACCATGCGGATTTTAAAGTTATTCCACTCACCCAGCGGATTGTCTGCAACTTTTAGCGGCTTCGAATTAGATTTATTATTGTACAAACCTCCAGATCCGACTTCAGCACCTACATTCGTCCTCGAAATATCCCAGATCTGTACCTGCGGAGTTCCTCTTAAATAAACACCAGCATCCGGCTCCTTGCCGTTTTTATCCAACTTCCAGTCCAATAGCAACTCAAAGTCTCCATACTGCTTTACCGTCGCAATATTATCGCCATGACCCGCAAATACCAGATCTCCATTGATCGCAGACCAGCTTTCTCGCATTTTTTTATCCGCTTCTATTTGCTTCTGCTCGAGTTCCTTGGGAGTCATTTTAGCGCGCTTAATGGGATTTTCTACCAACCCTTTCCAACCGGTGAGATCTTTCCCATTAAACAAAGCAATATAACCTTCTCTGGCAGGCATTTCCGTTAAATGTCGCACAATAGCTTCTTTCAAATAAGAACTTTCGCTTCCAGACAGATTGCCTTCAGCCATCTGCAACCAGTTACGGACATCCGTTCCTACAAAAGCTTTATTATCCATTATAATATTCATCACGACATCAGTAGCCACCCCCTTAAGCTCTGCATCATTCAAGTACTTACTTGCAAAAACAAGCGCAGGATAAGTACCCGTCGCTTTCATAGCCGAAAGCGCCGAACTACGTTGCTCTTTGGTCTGTGCATATTCAAATGCATCTCTTAACAACAACGTCTTTTGTTCATTCTTAATCCCACTTGCGTTCAACTGCTTTATAAAACCAGAAAAAACAGTTTTAAACAGGGCAGCGTCTTTTTCTGTGCGAAGCAACGTCGTTAATTCATCTAATGAAGAAGTATTAGACCAACTCGCTAACGCTTGTACCGCATCATTTTTAAGTGGATTTCCCGTTCCCACATACCCTTTTACCGTCTTTAAAGACTCTTCTCCACCTTCTCCGGCAAAAACAGGAAACAATCGAGCGGCAGAAGGTGCCTGAGATCTAGAAATGGTAGCAGAGAGGCGTTGAATAATAGCAGCCTTGTTACCATTATTTCTTAACGCGACTATAGCAGCTTGTTGTGCTGATTTCACATCGTCCCCCTCGGCTTTCCCCAACACATTAACGACAGCTTCAAAATCAGCATCGTTAACAACATTAGGCAATGCTTTATATGCTGCTGATCGGACAGCAGGACTACCCTGTTCAATTAACGCAAACACTTCCTTCGCAGAATTTTTATCGGAACGCTTAGATAACACATCCAACAAGGCCAATTTTGTCTTTTCATCAGCGCCAGAAATCGCTTTATTGATTTCGGAAACTGTATTCGCTCCCTTAGCCGTTAACAAAAGTGTTTTTAAGGTATTAACCTCCGCTTCATTTGCTGTTGCAAGCTGTTTAATAACAAAAGAAGTATTTGTACCCTTACTCAAAGCAGATAATGTATTGTAAGCAGCGATGCGAGATTCTGGATCTTTAACAGCTTTTAGGCTCTTTTCGATCACAGGAATAGCTGCTGTTGCATCTTTTTTAGTTAAAAAATTCAATACACTTTCTTGAGCCTCGGGTGACAATTTAGTCAGCGATGACGCAATCTTCTTAATATCCGATGCCGTAGCATCTGATCCCAGAAGACCCAATGCTACATTTCGCAAAATAGCATTCTCACCCGTAGACAACTTCAACAGATTTTTTTTCTGCTTACCCGGCTCTAGACGGCTCATTAGCTCCAAAGCTGCAACACGTGCACCAATAGCTTTAGGATCTTGCGCTTCAGCAAATACAGCAGAAGCCAACTTATACGCTAAATCTTTCTTACCATTATACGCCAACACATTCGCATATTCCAGTGTCAATGCAGCAACATTGGACTTATCAAAAGTATAATTTGTTGATTTAGCTTTTCCATAGAAGGTATCGTAAGACTTTTCCCCACCGATTTTACTCAATGTTGTCAACGCATTTCGTTGAAAATTCTCCGATTGATACTGACCGATCAATGCAATAACTCGCTCTTCAGCATCTTTAGACCGCAATTCACCAAGCGCACCTATTATAGCCGTAGCCGTTTGTTCGGTAACACTACCCGCCAAAGCTTTATTCAAAGCCACAGCAGCTTCTGGTGTATGTATGGCGCTAAGCACACGCGCTGCTTTTTCAGCAAAATAAGCATCATTCAGATAAGTGGCTACCTTGTCTACAGACTCATTTTTTCCACAAAACTTAAGCAACTCAAATACAAAAGCTTTGTTATTTTGATCCTTCAAATTGTCCAACGCCCCCAACAAACCTTTCGCATACTTCTCCCGCAGGGCATCCTTACCGGGTTGCATGACGTAGAAAGCGTAAGAGTTTGTAGCGTATTCGATAGATGCATTATTCCCGCCTTGAGGCTTCAAACCTTGCAACAAAGCAACAACATCATCCGAGTTAAACCCTTCCAATTCTTTCATCGCTGCCAAAAACTTAGATTGTTCTGCGGCAGGTTGCTGTGCCAGGACATCTGCAATCTTGGTAGCAGTTGTACGGTTAGCAGGCTGTTGTGCATAGGATGCTGTCTGCAACAACAACAATATAGATATAGTATTAAAAATCTTTTTCATGTGTTTATTTCAGGTTAAAAAGTCCAAGGACCTCTCATAGGTTGATTGATCAAACGGTTAGCAGCTTCGTCATTTACAAACTCTTGCTTAGCTGAATCATAATGCAACGTTCTATTAAGGCGCAAAGCAGCCAAGCCTAGATTTACCAACGTACAAGAATAGTAACCATTCTCTTCGTTAAGGGCAAATTTTTGTCTTGTACGTACGGCTTCGACAAAATCTGTCATTTGCGGGGCTGGATCCGGGTATTGAGCCAATTTGCGTTCCAAATCAGGAATATCAGAAACAAAACCTCTATACAACTTACCTTTAGGTCCTTCTATATAAGCCTTACCTACTTCTGTTCCTTCTCCATCCAATATAATCTGACAGCCATCCGCATACGTATAAGTGATCTTACGCCAAGTACCCACTGCATCAGCATGTTGCTGAGGCGCGTCCACTTCTATTTTAACAGGGCTTTCATTATCCTTACCTAAGAAATACTGTACAGGATCCAAATAGTGCTGTCCCATATCACCTAATCCCCCTCCATCATAATCCCAGTAGCCCCGGAAAGTCGTATGTACCCGATGTGTGCTATAAGGCTTATATGGAGCTGGTCCTAACCACATCTCATAATCCAACTCTTTGGGAGCCTGTTCAACCGGTAGGTTTTCTTTACCCACCCAGTAAAACTTCCAATCAAAACCTGTATGCTTACTTATAGTAACCTTCAAAGGCCATCCCAACATACCTGTATCAACAACTTTCTTGATCTTTTTAACAGGTACATTCATACCGTAAAAATTAGCATCAAAACGGAACCATGTATTCAAACGGAATATATTACCGTGTTGAGCAATGGCCTCTTTAACCTTTTTACCCTCACCTATGGTTCTTGTCATCGGCTTCTCACACCAAATATCCTTACCCGATCGGGCAGCTTCCAACGCCATTAAACCATGCCAATGCGGAGGAGTTGCGATATGTACAATATCTACCTCTGGATTGGCAATCAAATCGCGAAAATCGTGATGTTCTTTTACGCCTCCACCCAATGCTTTCTGCGCTAGAGCCAAGTGTCTCGTATCTACATCACATATGGCGACTGTTTTTGTGCCTGCGTAACCGAAATGTCCACGCCCCATCGACCCAACACCAATCACACCTTTAGTCAGATGATCACTCGGAGCCAAATACCCCTTACCCAATACAAACCGTGGCACAATAGTGAATGCTGCGGCTCCAATCAATGACTTTTTAATAAAATCACGTCTTGAAGTATGTTGTTTTTCCATGTTTATTATGATTATTTTAGGTTCCCAAGATTTAAAGTTAATTGTTTTTTTTAAACAACTCAAATATAAATACATAAAATTTTTAATAAAGAAAAAACAGCTAATGTATTACGGTTTTTACAAAAAGTCAAAAAGGATTGCGTTCTCATAATTTTTCATTACTTTTGCACCTCATATTTTAATATTTTAAACAACATGAAATCAATTGCTATTAGCGGTTCTCTTAGAGAGAGCGTAGGGAAAAGAGATGCAAAAGGATTGCGTTACGAAGGACAGGTTCCTGCAGTTCTTTATGGAGGAAAAGAACAAACTCACCTTTCTGTATCCGCAGCTGATTTGAAACCAGTTCTTTACACTGCTGATGTTATTTTCGTTGAATTGAACATCGACGGTAAAAAAGTAAGAGCTATCGTTCAAGAAGCACAATTCCACCCATTAACAGATCAAGTTACGCACGTTGACTTTTTAGAGTTATTCGATGACAAAGAAGTATCTGTAAACATCCCAATCAAATTAACAGGAACTTCTCCTGGTGTTAAAATGGGGGGTAAATTAGTTCAAAAATTACGTAACCTTCGTGTTAAAGCATTACCTAACAATCTTCCACAAGAGATCGAGGTTCCTATGGAGTCTCTAGAAGTTGGTAAATCTTTCCGCGTGCGCCAAGTAACATTAGAGAACGCTAAAGTATTAAACAACTCAGACGATACAATCGTTTCAGTAATCATGTCTCGTGCTTTACGTCAAGCAGAGCAAGAAGCAGCGAAAGCAGCTCAAGGAGGCAAAAAGAAATAATTTCGGTATTTAGTACTGAGTATTTATTATAAAGAGCATCGGAGATTCCGGTGCTCTTTTTTTTACTTTTCACTTTTTACTTTTTACTTTTACAGCCATGAACTATTTGATTGTTGGTCTAGGAAACATCGGACGGGAATATGCAGATACCCGACACAATATTGGTTTTATGGTAGCAGACGAGTTGGCTAACCAAGCAGGCTCGTCCTGGTCTACGTTAAAACACGCTTACTACACGGAGTTTAAGCAGCGAGGACACAATGTCTATTTGATCAAACCGACTACCTATATGAATCTCAGCGGTAAAGCCGTCAATTATTGGATGCAACAACTTAAAGTACCTATACAGAATGTCTTGGTAATCGTCGATGACCTAGCTATCCCTTTTGGTTCACTACGTATAAAACCAAAAGGCTCGGCCGCCGGACATAACGGACTAAAGTCCATTGAAGCCCTATGCGGAGGACAAGCCTACCCCAGGTTACGTTTTGGCATAGGAGACAACTACCCAAAAGGTAGACAGGTTGATTACGTCTTGGGGCCTTTTGACAAAGAAGAACAAAAAGAGCTGCCCGCATTGATTGAGCACGCAGTCAAGATGGTCCACAGTTTTGTCCATATCGGGATAGAGTTAACAATGACAAATCTCAATACTAAATGACAAAGAGAAGCCTGTTAACAGGCTTCTCTTTGTCATTTAGTCAGATCCAACCGGATAGGGAAAGAATATTCTACTCTTACAGGCACACCATCCTTAAGCCCAGGCTTCCACTTTGGAGCCCTTTTTATCAGATTGACCGCATTTTCACCTGTACCATATCCCAAGTCCCGAGACACATTGATATTGCTTAATGAACCGTCGCTCTCAACGACAAAAACCACATAAATTGTCCCCTTTACGCGTGCATCTATTGCTGCTTGAGGATAGGTAAAATTATTACCGACCCATTTTCTAAAAGCATCTATTCAACCTTCTGGTTCTGGTTGCGTATCCAATTTCTCAACCGGTTTACCTTTAGCATCCTTTGAAGCAAAACCAATTACAGTAACTTCTTTAATATCATCTTTGTATACCTTTTGTTGCTGACCGTAGAATACCCCCCGTTCGTCTTTAGTCGCATTCCGAGACAAGGTCCATGTTCTATTTAACGCCCCTTCTTTTTGTGGAGATAATTCATTCGCAATTTTAGTGGTGATAATTACCACACCTTCCTTACCCTTTGTACCGTAAATACTTTCAGCGGATTTATCTTTCAGCACAGAGATACTGTGAATGCTGCTAGCCTCTAAAGTTGATAAGTCAAAATCCACAGGCATTTCTCTACCATCAATAACAAATAACGGATTAGCTTTATTCATCTCCCCAACACCACGGATAACAACTCGTCCGAGCCCAGACTTTGTGGTGTCAACGGCTCCCAACCTAACTCCACTGACTTTCCCCTGCATTGTTTTCGCCGCCTTACCCGATTTGCTGACAATTAAGAGAACCCCGTTCTTTCCCTTATCCCCGTACAAAGCCATTGCAGATTTATCCTTCAACACGGTAACACTCTCTATATCATCGGGAGCTAAATTCTTCATCTCTTCACTCTTCACAGGTACTCCATCCAATACAGTCAATACATCTCCAAATCTCACATCACCCTGTATAAACAGTTGATCCCCATTAGTTCCTCCTATAGGAAATCCCTTTTCATTAGCTGCCACCTGTAGGGTATCAGCCTTATAAGAGATCCCAACAATTTCATCTTTCAAGGTATCCTGAGCAGAGACAAGCTGTTCTGTTTTAGATATCGGCAGTACCGCATCCACCGGAATAGCTTGCACTGTTTCCACCAATTCTTCAATTTTTCCTTCAGCATTGCTCACCGTAAAACTAGCTCCAGCTAAAATCACAATTGGCAATAGAAAAGCATACTTGCTCAACTCAATCTTGGCGGAGCGTCTTTTGTTCATCATCATAATACGCTTTTTTAAGGTTTTAAAATTAAACTGATTACCGATAGCCACAGTAGCTCCCTGCTTAGTCACCGTCAGCAATGAATATTGATAGGTCTGTCGATCCACTCCTTTATCCAGCACCTGTTGATCAGTCAGGAATTCCAGATTTTGACGTACAGCTTTGCGCATAAGCCATACGAAGGGGTTATACCAACATCCTATCAATAGTATTTCAAACAAAAGAATATCCACCGTGTGAAGGCCTTTCACATGAATATCTTCATGCTTGAAAATATCAAACAGCTCAGGATCCTGATGTTGATCCTGATGGATATATATTTTATTGAAAAAAGAAAAGGGAACAATTGGAAACAACACATTCCTAAAAAAATAATGCTGCCACTTTGAGGGCTTAGAATAAACATGTATACGTAATAAGCTGATGAGTTGCATGCTCAACTTCAACAGCAAGATACCAGCTCCTACTGCCAGAGCAGCCAAGAATAAATGTCCAACTGTTAAAATCGAAACATCCTGCTCCGGTAGATAGTACTCTACATAATCCAACATCAAAGGAAGATGTATAGCAACATCTTCTTTAAACCAACTATGAATAGCCAAAAATGGATAAAATAAAGAATAGCCTCCTCCCACAAAAAGATATACTCTATTCAGTCTGTAAAACGTCAGTTTCCTCAATAGCAAGACGTAGCCTAAAAACACGATAGCCAACAAGAGGTTGACCTGCAGAATATATGTCAATATACTTTCCATAATTAATTTATCACAGTTATCCCTTCAAATGTCGTTCTGATTTCTGAATCCCCGTAACGCTGCACAATGCGATAAGGGATCATCGATGCCTTATCCACGTAAACACGATATACAAAGTCATATTCCGTCGTCATTTTATCAAATGCAGCACCCAAGTTTTGGATTCTCCTTTTACCTATGTTGCACACGAATACGTATGCATCTTTTTCCTCTCTAACTTCCCGGATTATATCATCTGTCTCCAAAAGTAAGGGTATTACATTGCGTAAGGTTACTAATGAATTATAAAGTGAACTCAATCGCTGTAACTCTAATATGGCCTCGCTCCCACTTCGCTCCTCTACCATTACCCCAGCCAAGTTTTTCTCCTGGTACTCCTCGTCGGCAAAACAAAATATTCGGTCCCCATCTAAGATTTCGAAGTTAAAACCAAACAGATCCTTATTGAAAAAAACAAGCTTTGTCTGCCATTGCTGTTTTGTATAATCTCTAGTACCTGCTCCCATATCCATAATCCAACTCTCTCACCATTTTATATTGAAACTTCCCCACTACTATCCGTTCATAAACACGACTTAACAAAGAGTCTACTTCGACAGCGATGGCAGAATTTACACCTAAAAAGACAATTATCACCAACAACTTAACTGGGGCCATAACATTACGATTTGCCGCTTTTAATCATATCCATGATCTCCTTTAACTCTACTTCCGACAATTTTTCTTCTTTAACAAAGAAAGACACCATTTCTTTATAGGAATTACGAAAATAATCGCCAACAAAAGAACTCATATACTTCCCTTTATACTCCTCTTCCAAAATTACCGGTTCATACCGTTTCGCATTTGCATAACGCACGGGCTTTACATACCCCTTTCTTTCCAGATTTTTTATTGTTGATGCCAAGGTCGTATAGGGCACAGGCTCCCCTTTCATATTATCCAATATCTCCTTAATAAAGCCCCCTTTTAGTTGCCACACTGACAACATAGCCTGTTCTTCCTGAATGGTTAACTTCTCTATTTCCATATTACTAAATACTATTACTACGCAATTCTACGAAACAATCGTAGCAACTACAATGTTTTTTTGTTTTTTTTATAAAGCGTAGGCCCTGCAGCTTATTAATAATAAAAAATAAATAAATGACTGAATTGGATATGTAACAAAAGCCGGATCAGTGAAAATTTTGCAATTTTTACCAATAAATGTCATTTAAAAATTAAACTATGGATTATTTTGTCATTCATTTTTATATTTTTGTGAATACACATAAAATTTTGATTATGTCTGAAACAGCATCCTTTACTTTAAATGGCAAAACACTTGAATTTCCTGTTATCACAGGAACTGAAAATGAAAAAGCTATTGATATTTCAAAACTAAGAGATCAATCAGGATATATTACCATAGATCCTGGATTCAAAAATACAGGCGCAGCTAAAAGTGCAATTACCTTTTTAGATGGTGAAAAAGGGATATTAAAGTACCGCGGTTACAAAATTGAAGATTTAGCAGAAAAATCCACCTTTTTAGAGGTTGCTTATTTATTAATTTTCGGAAACCTTCCTTCTAAAGAGGTACTGGAGCAATTCAGGACAGATATCAAACAACAGATGATGGTACACGAAGACATGAAAATGTTTTTCGCTGGATTTCCGTCAAAATCACACCCTATGGGACAGCTATCCTGTCTAGTAGGTGCACTATCCGCTTTTTATCCAGAATCTCTAAACCCGAATCAATCGGAAGAGGAAGAATACAAGACGATCATCAACTTACTGGGCAAAATGCCAACTATCGTATCTTGGATTCAAAAGAAATCACTAGGCCATCCTGTAGTATACCCAAAGAAAGATCTAGGATACATCGACAACTTCATGAATATGATTTTTGGCGAGGTAAATTGCGATAAAATATTTGACGAGGCGGTATTAGACGCCATGCGAGTTTTGTTGATCCTTCATGCTGACCACGAACAAAACTGTTCAACATCCACTGTCCGTATCGTGGGATCATCCAACGCGAACTTATACGCGTCAGTGTCTGCAGGTATCAATGCTTTATGGGGTCCCCTTCACGGTGGTGCTAACCAAGCGGTGATCGAGATGTTAGAGGACATCAAAAATGATGGCGGTGATGTAGAAAAATACCTAGCAAAAGCAAAAGATAAAAACGACCCTTTCCGTCTAATGGGCTTTGGCCACCGGGTGTACAAAAACTTTGACCCACGTGCCAAAATTATTAAAAAGGCTGCCGATGATGTGCTAGAGAAGCTAGGCGTAAAAGATCCAGTCTTAGATATTGCTAAAGGACTGGAAGCGGCGGCACTAAGCGATCAGTACTTTATTGACAGAAAATTATATCCAAACGTTGACTTTTATTCCGGTATCATTTATCGCGCGTTAGGATTTAAATCAGATATGTTTACGGTATTATTTGCTTTAGGCCGTCTTCCGGGATGGATCGCACAATGGAAAGAAATGCGTGATAATAAAGAACCTATTGGACGTCCAAGACAAGTTTATACAGGCGAGACAGACCGTCAGTATATAGACCTCGACAAACGATAACAATTAAAAAAGGCAGAAATTCAAGTTTCTGCCTTTTTTAATTGTTATCAGCCTCTTCCCACCATTCGCTACTTTGAAGCCCATCAATCTCTCGACGATCACGCTTTGTTGGTCTTCCAGCACCGCGATCACGCTTCAAGACTGGTGCATGAAAGGTGGATTTAAATCCATAGGTATCCTCAAGAGGTGTCTGATCGGAATAATGAGCAGCTGCAATTTTAGCATCACCCCTTCGTTCCAGCAATCCTGTAACCAAAATCACCTTACGCTCAATCCCCTTCTGAATGCTATAGGTTTCCCCAACTTTGACAATATAAGAAGCCTTAACATTGGCGCCATTCAATTTAACACGCCCAGCCTTACAAGCCTCAGTTGCTAGGCTACGCGTCTTAAATAGACGAATAGCCCATAAATATTTATCAATACGTAGTTTTTCATTTTCACCTGCCATAAAACAAAAATACCGCTTTTCTAACAAAAAAGAAATCTCCCTCGAACTGCTGTAAAGCCAGTAAGCAACATCGTACACCAAATTGATAGATTGCAAATTAAAAAAAACCTACAATCCGGACTCAATCCCATCATTCCTAGCGAATAATTACGCTAGTCATTGGGTGAATACAAAGCATTTTTTCTAAGTTTGTAACTGAAAAAATAGTCATAACTAACACCGTAAAAAATGCAAAACTTGCAAAAACTAGTCGAAGAAGCTTGGGAAGAAAGACACCTTTTAGAATTTAAAGAATATTTTGAAGCCATACAAACTGTCATCATGAAGCTGGATAACGGCGAACTACGTGTCGCCGAACCTGTAGGTGACCGTTGGCACGTAAATGACTGGATTAAAAAAGCAGTTATCCTATATTTCCCTATACGTGAGATGAAAGAGATCGAAAACAAACCTTTCGTCTATCACGACAAGATGAAGTTAAAAACAAACTACAAAGAATTAGGCGTACGTGTTGTACCTGGAGCATCAGCACGTTATGGGGCCTATTTAGCTAAAGGAGTTATTATGATGCCTTCCTATGTTAACATAGGCGCTTATGTAGGCGAGGGCACTATGGTAGACACTTGGGCTACCGTTGGTTCTTGTGCGCAGATAGGAAAGCATGTTCATCTATCCGGAGGAGTCGGTATCGGTGGGGTACTAGAACCCGTACAGGCTGCACCTGTCATTATAGAAGACAATGTATTCGTTGGTTCTCGTGTTATTGTGGTAGAAGGTGTTCATGTAGAGTCCGAAGCTGTTCTAGGAGCCAATGTTGTATTAACAGCATCAACCAAAATCATAGATGTATCCGGTCCTGAACCGATAGAGTATAAAGGTCGAGTACCAGCGCGGTCGGTAGTAATCCCTGGATCCTACACCAAAAAATTCCCTGCAGGAGACTATCAAGTTCCTTGTGCGTTGATTATTGGTAAACGCAAAGAGTCTACAGACAAAAAGACATCTCTAAACGATGCATTACGTGATCACAACGTAGCTGTTTAAGATATGAACAGACCTTTTGTTGACAAAGAAGACATAAATCAAGCCTTAGAAACCTTAAAAAAAGGAGGATTGATTTTGTATCCCACAGACACGATCTGGGGTATAGGCTGTGATGCGACCAATCCAGATGCTGTTGAAAAAGTATTTGCTTTAAAAGGCAGAGATTTGAGCAAAAGTATGTTGATTCTATTACATAACGATAACCAATTAGCAAGCTACGTCCGCGAAATTCCAGAAGTAGCCTACGAGCTAATGGACACCTTCGATAAACCGCTCACAATCATCTATTCAGGAGCCAAAAACCTTGCTCCAAATGCCATCGCGCAAGATGGTACAATAGGAATTCGTATCGTAGCGCATCCCTTCTGTCAACAACTTTTACAACGTTTCAAAAAACCCATTATTTCAACATCAGCAAATATCAGTGGACAACCTTCTGCAACCACCTTTGACCAAATAGATAACTTGATCAAGGAAAATGTAGATTATATCGTTAAATTTGGACAAGAAGATAATACCCCTGGTCAACCCTCTGTTATTATGAAGCTAGATCCCAGTGGCAAATTCGAATTCCTACGTAAATAAGAAAATATGAAATATCCATTTATCCATTGCTACATGGATATTCCATATGACACTTAAAGAACAAATTTTATACATATGAACAAGTTAGCATCAATTTTTATCTTTCTATTCGCAATGACGACTATGGTATCAGCGCAACAGTCAATCCAACCTGCTAAAGCCGGTGTAAACTATGGAAAGGCTATTGAAAAGAAAAATGCAATATCTGTCAAAGCTTTAGAAACGACATTAAAAGAAAAAGGCAACTATACCGGAAAAGTGGAAGCACAGGTTGTAGAAGTATGCAAATCAAAAGGCTGCTACATGACTTTAAAACGCGAAGGGGCCGAACCTATCACTGTTCGGTTTACAGATTATGGCTACTTTGTGCCACAAGATCTTATCGGTAAAACCGTAGTGGTTGAAGGCAAGGCAAAAATCAAAGAGCCTAAACAGGACATTAGCTTTATTGCCGATGGCGTACTCGTTATCAAGTAAATCATCCATTTTTCCATCATTAAAGAAGGCGCTTTTTCAGAAGCACCTTCTTTTTTTGGAATCTTCTCAACCTTATGCAAACATTCCATACCGCTCCATGCTCTTCTATTAACGCCAATGGCACTTTGGTAACGTTCGAAAGTCCCCTAATCATGGGAATTCTAAATGTTACACCAGATTCTTTTTTTGACGGCGGTCAACACAACACGCTAGAGGCTGCATCAAAGAAAGCAGAGCAATTGATAAGTCAGGGGGCCGACCTACTTGATATAGGAGCCTACTCTTCTAGACCGGGGGCCTCGCTCATCTCTATCCAAGAAGAGATAGACCGTGCCTTACCGATCATTGAATATATTGCAACCAATTTCCCGGACACCATTTTATCCATAGATACGTTTCGTGCTGAGGTAGCTCGGGCTGCTATTCAAGCCGGCGCACACATTATCAATGATATATCGGGTGGAAATTTGGATGATGATATGTTTAATACTGTAGCCAAGCTCCAGGTTCCTTACATCCTTATGCACATGCGGGGTACTCCAGAAACCATGCAACAACTCACGGACTATGGAGACATCGTTGAAGATATTGCCGTCTATTTTGGCGAACGTATTGCCCAATTGAGATCACTGGGCGTCAGAGACCTTATCCTAGACCCTGGCTTTGGCTTTTCAAAGACTATAGCTCAAAATTACGAACTATTGCATCGCATCGATGAATTACACTACATGGGGCTTCCACTACTTGGTGGAATTTCAAGAAAATCAATGATATATAAAAAGCTAGAAATAACTCCCCAAGAATCACTCTCAGCGACAACTGCACTGAATACAGTTTTACTCCGAAATGGAGTACAACTATTACGGGTACACGATGTTCTTGAAGCAAAACAACTCATCCAATTATTTTACAACCAATAGACTTGAAGAGATATAAAGATATACTTACGATTGGCTTCGCGTTATTTGCTATGTTCTTCGGGGCGGGCAATTTGCTACTTCCACCCTTTATCGGTCTACAAATAGGCCCACACATCTGGATTACAATCATAGCCTTCGGGCTCACGGGGATTTTGCTTCCCTTTCTTGGGGTTTTATCTATTGTACAATCTGGAAATTCAATTCAGGATTTAGGGAATAAGGTACATCCACTATTAGCCCCGATCTTGGGGGCTGTGATTATGCTATGTATCGGGCCACTTATTGCCATACCAAGGACTGCGGCTACCACTTTTGAAGTTGGTCTCTTACCGCTATTTCCAACACTGAATCCGATTTGGTCTGCTGTTCTCTTTTTTTCCATCACTTGGGCCCTAACAATTGTTCCTTCCAAAGTTGTTGATATTATAGGCAACTTCCTGACACCGGTACTACTGCTGTTATTATTGTTACTGATAGGTGTAGGCATTAGTAATCCACTCGGCCCCTATTCTGCAACAACACTTTCATCTTCTGAAGCCTTTGCCTTAGGCTTCACCGAAGGATATCAGACACTCGATGTACTGGCATCAGTCATATTTGCTGGTATCATCATTACTGCCGCTCAAACAAAAGGATATCATCAGACCTCCGAAAAAAGTAAGGTCGTGATTGCATCAGGAGCCCTTTCTGCCATCTGTTTGTTCCTTATTTATGGAGGCTTACTGTATCTAGGTTCGACCTCCAATATTTCGAATACAAGCATTAGCAGATCTGCTCTATTAATACATATTGCAAAAAGCAATCTAGGCGATTATGGAATGATTGCAATAGCTTTTAGCATTGCGCTTGCCTGCCTGACTACTGCAATTGCGTTAACATCTGCCGTAGGTTCATTTTTCTCGCAACTGACAAATGGAAAATTAAGCTACAAAAACTTAGTTACAACTTGCTGTCTGGTATCCGCAGCATTATCCATCACAGGTGTAGATAATATCATACGGTTTGCATACCCCCCATTGGCATTTGTCTATCCTATCGTTATCACGCTCGTTCTCTACATCGTTATTTTCGGGAGATTCGTAAAGTCTAAACTGCCTTACATTGGCGCCTTGAGTGCCTCTGCGATAATTGCATTTCTGAATCTGTTTAACGTATTGGGCATTTGGTCAAAAGAACAGCTTACCTTTTTTAATAACATTCCTTTTTTCGAAATGGATTTAGGTTGGGTATTACCTTCAATTATCGGATTTGGAATAGGTTACCTAACTAGTTTATTCTATTCAAAAAAAGACACCCCTAGCAAAGGCTAAGAGTGTCTTTATGATTGAAAAATTCGAGTTCTTAACGCACCACACTTCCGTTTGTAATGGTCGTTTGTGGATTGACAAAATCCAATCTTCCATCTGCATCTTCCGCCATTAATATCATTCCTTGAGACTGGATTCCTTTAATCTCCCGAGGCTCTAGATTTACCAGAATTGAAACCTGTCTACCGACAATATCTTCAGGTGCGAAAAATTCAGCTATCCCCGATACAACCGTACGTTGATCGATTCCTGTATCAATCTTAAGTTTCAATAATTTCTTTGTTTTAGCGACTTTCTCCGCTTCCAATATCGTTCCCACACGGATATCCAATTTCATAAAATCATCGAAATTTATATTCGTTTTTGCAGGAGCTACACTGACGGCCGCTTTCGCATTATTTGCTTTAGCAGCAGCCAACTTCTCTAATTGAAATGCGACCTGTTCGTCCGTTATTTTATCAAACAACAATTGTACTTCACCTAAAACATGACCCTCAGTGATAAGATCTGAAGTCCCTGCTTTATCCCATTCCCGCGTAGAAAGCTGTAACATATCAAAAAGTTGAGTAGCTGTCTTCGGTAGAAAAGGCTGTGCCAAGATCGCTAAATTTGCCACGATCTGCGTAGCCACATTAAGTACGGTTTTCACCCTTTCTTCGTCTATCTTGATCACTTTCCAAGGCTCCTCATCTGCCAAATACTTATTCCCTAAACGGGCTGCATTCATGAAATGACTTAATGCCTCTCTAAATCTATAGCTTGACAAAGATTGTTCTATCAACGCCGGATATTTCGACAACTCATCAAAGACAGCGTTATCCACTCCATTGTAAGCACTTCCTTTCAACACTTTTCCGTCAAAATATTTGTGCGACAACACCATAACCCGATTGACAAAATTACCAAAGATAGCAACAAGCTCATTGTTCACACGTGCTTGAAAATCCTTCCACGTAAATTCGCTATCCGAAGTCTCCGGCAATATAGAGGTCAGTACATAACGTAATTCATCCTGTTTCCCTGGAAATTCTTCCAAATATTCATGCAACCATACGGCATGATTACGAGATGTCGATAACTTATCGCCTTCTAGATTCAAGAATTCATTTGCAGGCACATTATCTGGCAAAATATACTCTCCGTGCGCATGCAATATGGCCGGAAAAATAATACAGTGAAATACGATATTATCCTTACCTATGAAGTGAATCAATGTCGCGTCGTCCTCTGGATTCGATTGCTTTTTCCAATAGCTCTCCCAATCTTTTCCATTATCTATAGCCCATTGCTTTGTAGCCGAAATATAGCCTATCGGGGCATCCAACCATACGTACAATTTCTTTCCTGTAGCCTCTTCCAAGGGTACATCGACTCCCCAATCTAAGTCACGTGTCATAGATCGAGGCTGCAGGCCTGATTTCAACCAAGATTGACATTGACCAAAGACATTCGACTTTAGTACATCTTTCTTACCGTCGATTAACCATTTTTCCAACCAAGGCTGATATTTATCCAATGGTAAATACCAATGCTTTGTCTCCTTTAAAATTGGTGTTTTACCACTCAAAGTAGATTTCGGATTAATCAGATCTGTAGGACTTAAAGAAGTTCCACACTTCTCGCATTGATCCCCATAGGCACCTTCATTCTGACAATGCGGGCAGGTACCTGTAATATAGCGATCCGCTAGAAACTGATGAAATTCTTCATCGTAATACTGCTCCGAAAACTTCTCAATAAATTCGCCCTTTTCATAAAGGTTCAGGAAAAACTCCTGCGATAATTCATGATGAATAGGTTCCGATGTACGGTGATAAATATCAAAAGAAATTCCAAAATCTTCGAAAGACTCTTTTATCTGTTGATTATACTTATCAATTATCTCACGAGGAGTAACCCCCTCCTTTTTAGCTTTAATGGTGATCGCAGCCCCGTGTTCGTCCGAACCACAGACATAAACCACATCCTTATTATTCAATCGTAAGAAGCGCACAAAAATATCCCCAGGAATATACGCTCCAGCCAAATGTCCTATGTGCAAAGGACCATTGGCATACGGTAACGCTGAGGTGATGGTATAACGTTTTTTAGATAAATTGCTCAAGATATTGTACTTTTAATGGTAATACTAAAAATTAAATGGTAACATTGTTTACAAAGATAACTCAATTTGCGCTTAATAAATAAGAGCCCGTTTAGATTTATCCCATAAAAATACTTATCTTTTATGATATAGGATTAAACACGACTCTAAAAGCTTTTAAAACAAAGATGAATACGCCTGCATATCTAAAAAAAGGAGATAAAATCGCCATATTATGTCCAGCAAGTTATATCTCCGGAGACCTAACACCAGCCTATAATATACTCCTCGACTGGGGACTTCAACTTGAAATTGCCCCCTCCACCGAAGCGCAGTTCCATCAATTCGCTGGCAACGACGAACTACGAGCACAGGATTTACAACAGGCTCTGGATAATCCAGATATCAAAGCCATTATTGCCGGACGAGGTGGGTATGGCTCCGTCCGTTTGATTGATAAATTAGACTTTTCAGCGTTCAAGAAAAAACCCAAATGGATCATTGGCTTTAGCGACATTACCGTAATTCACAGTCATATCCAACGACAATTCCAGCTGCCCACAATTCATGGTCAGATGGTGAAATCGTTCTTAGAAGCCAGTACCGAATCGCTACAGACTTTAAAAAACACACTCTTTGGAAAAAATCCAGATCTTCACTACAATACACCAAATCCGAATAATCGCGACGGACGCAGTCGAGGCATATTAACAGGAGGAAATTTAGCTATTTTACAAAGCATACTAGCCTCTGCTTCCGATGTCGATTACAAAGACAAAATTCTATTCCTAGAAGACGTTGGTGAATCCTATTACAATATCGATCGTATGCTATGGACACTGAAAAGGGCAGGAAAACTGGACAAACTGAAAGGACTTATTATAGGAAGCTTCACTTCACTCAAGGACGCTGATCCTCCTTTTGGACAGACTATAGAAGAGATTATTATAGATAAGGTTAAAGAATTTCATTATCCGGTTGCTTTCGACTGCCCTGCAGGACATATAGACGACAACAGGGCACTAATTTTTGGCGAGGAAGTAGAACTAACAGTAACAGGAGAAAAAATAGCAATTACCTATCCAAATAGAAAATGAGCACAGTCAGCACAAAAAAAGATATTGCCCTCCTGCTAATACGTGTCACGATAGGTCTCACGATGTTGATCTTTCATGGATTACCCAAATTAATGGGTGGGGCAGAAAAATGGGAAAAGATAGGGTTATCTATGGGCAATTTAGGTATAGACTTCTTTCCCGCTATTTGGGGATTCTGCGCTGCTATTGTTGAGAGTTTAGGCGCTTTATTCATTGCCCTCGGATTATGGACTAGGCCCAATAGCATCTTATTAGCTTTTACGATGTTAATTGCTACGATTTCGCATTTAACCGTTGGTGATGGATTTAATGTCGCCTCGCATGCTATCGAGCTTATGGCTGTATTCATTGCACTATTTCTTATGGGACCAGGGAAATATAGTGTTGACAAAAGGTAACAACAATTAACATATTTTGTCCAAACTAAGCCATCTATTCATTAGAATAGACACTTCCAAATTTAAAAAATTTCAAAAGTTAGGTTTATTCATCACTAAATAAATAAGATTTATTGAAAAATTAGTAAAATAAACGATAGATATCGGTCATTATAAGCATTTTTTACAAAAATAAACTTTGTTTATTTTCATTTTGCTATTGTACCTACCTTAGCTTCGTAAAACAAAATTATGGTAATAATGGAGCTACGTGAATTTGGGACAAAGAGTTCTTCATTCGATTTGAATTCAATTGGGTTAAATGCAGGAACAATACACTGGAACTTAAGCAACGAAAAGCTTACTGCTCAAACCCTAGAGCTAGGACAGGGCACATTAAATGACAAAGGAGCTCTTTGCGTAAATACCGGCAAATTTACCGGCAGATCACCTAAAGACAAATTTGTTGTAAAGGACAGCCTTACCGAAAACAGTGTGGACTGGGGCGACATTAATATCGCAATTTCAAAAGAAATTTTTGATAATCTATATCAAAAGATGCGTTCGTTTCTAGCAGGAAAAGAGGTTTGGATAAGACATTGTTATGCTGGAGCAGACCCGACATATAGATTAAATGTAACAGTGGTAAATACGATGCCTTGGGCGAATCTGTTCTGTAATAATCTTTTCATCAGACCTACAGAAACAGAATTAACGACTTTTGAAAAAGAATGGGTTATTCTTCAAATACCGGAGTTTGAAGCAGATCCAGCAGTAGACGGCACAAGATCAGCAAACTTTACAATTGTAAATTTTAGCGAAAAAGTTATTTTAATAGGTGGCACAGCGTATACAGGGGAAATGAAAAAAGGAATTTTCTCAGCTCTTAATTTCATCTTACCACACCAATATAATGTATTACCGATGCACTGTTCGGCCAATGAAGGAAAAGACGGTGATGTGTCCTTATTTTTTGGGTTAAGTGGCACAGGTAAAACTACGCTATCAGCGGATGCAAATAGATCTCTTATTGGTGATGACGAACATGGATGGGCAGAAAGCTCTGTTTTCAATTTTGAAGGTGGATGCTATGCAAAATGTATCGATTTGAGTCCAGAAAAAGAACCGGAAATTTATGCCGCAATTAAACCAGGTACATTGTTGGAAAATATTTCCTTTTTCAAAGATAGTAACATCGTAGACTTTGCTGACGCAAGTGTCACCGAAAATACCCGTGCAGCATACCCGATAGATTATATTCCTAATGCGAAAGAACCTTCTTTAGGTGGAAAACCTAAAAATATATTCTTTTTGACATGCGATGCTTTCGGTATACTTCCTCCGATATCGAAGTTAACGAAAGCACAAGCTATGTATCATTTTATATCAGGATACACCGCGAAAGTAGCTGGTACTGAAGTAGGTATAACCGAACCGCAAACAACATTTTCTGCTTGTTTCGGACGTGTATTTTTACCTCTTCATCCTACAAAATATGCAGAGCTTTTAGGCGAAAAATTAGAAAAAAACCCAGATGTTAATGTGTGGCTTATCAATACGGGATGGACAGGTGGAAAATATGGAGTAGGCAAGCGTATGAACCTTAAATATACACGTTCAATGATTAACGCTGCAATGCGTGGTGATCTGGACGACGTTGAATACGTACCGCATGTAGTTTTTGGTCTACTTAAACCACAGTCATGCCCTGGTGTTCCTCCAGAAGTGTTAAATCCTAGGACGACGTGGACAGATACAGATGCTTACGACAAACAGGCCCTAGCACTTGCACAGCTTTTCGTCAACAACTTCAAACAATATGAAGATGAAGCTAGTGAAGAAATCCGTTCCGCTTCGCCCAGAACATCTTTATAATCTTTTAAAAAAAAGCGCCCCAAGGGGCGCTTTTTTTTAAAAGACTTTGCTATGCCAACTTTCTTTAAATGGAATCTCCCATTGCGTAGCGAGCTCAAATGAATCTTTTATCAGATTATTAAACACAATAGTATCGGCAGTCACAGCCCCCTTTTTAATCAAGGACTCAAATTCTTCTCGATCTGTCAACATCACCTCACCGTTATTTCCTCTAAAAGAAACCTTCATGCGATCAAAAAAATCCACACTGATATCCTGACCAAGTTTCTTCAAGAAATGTACAGACTTGTCGATCGAACAGCCCGTAACTCCTGCCAGTTGCTCATTAACCTCCAGTACTAAAAAAAGATTATACCGGAGACTACCTGTACCAGCCAATGCCGATCCATGTGCAGTCCAAGATGAAACAAAATCAGCCAAGGCTGTTTCGACAAACCGAACTTCTTCATCCGTTAGAAACCTATTCGCCTGATATATCCAAACTCTATTCATTCTTTTAGTACTAATCACCCTCTAACCTTATAACTCTGTAACTTTATAACCTTATAACCTCTTAGCCCTAATGCACATAATACGGAGATATCATCAAATATACCACCACACCGGTTACCGCAACGTACAACCACATTGGATAGGTAATACGTGCTAATCGTTTGTGTCGCTCATATGCGCCGGCAATTCCTCGTACAAACGTGAACAACACGAATGGAATGATCACCACAGAGAGAACAATATGGGAGATTAAAATAAAAAAGTAAAGATACCGGATAGCTCCTTCACCACCAAAGGAAGTCGATACAGAAGTCATATGATAAGCTACGTACATCAACAAAAATAGAGACGAACATAGCATACAGATTTTTATCAAATTCTCGTGTAGTTTTAACTGACGTCGCTTAACAGCCGATACCGCCCAAACCAACAATACCGCCGTAAGGCCATTGATAGTCGCATAAATAGGTGGCAAAAATGATAATGGTTTTACATCATATCCCAACTTAGGCAAATTTACGCCAAATAAAGCCGCCACAGCTAAAGGAATAACTATGGACAATGTCCAAATCCATCCCTTGTATTTTTTTTCTTCTTCTGTCATTGCCATACTTATTTCTTTTCTACTTTTAAGGGATTATTCCGAGCTTCCTCCACCAATTGTACTTTTATTTCATCTTCTAAACGCTCGATATTAGATTTCAGGTTAATATCGTAAAATCCACGTATCCTACGTTGAGAATCTATTAATATATACTGATTACTAATCGTAAACTTTCGCGCTTCGTTGGCCTTCTGCAAAGCATCGCTTAACAACTCTCCCCGTACATACCCCAAGATATCACCACTTCCCCGAAGTACGAACCAATTCGCTTCGAGACCAGACCTGAACTGAGCCAATGTCTTCTCCAAATCTACGGAACTGTCTGCGGTATCCACAGAGATCGAATAAAACTTTACCTTATGATTATTTTTAAAGCGCTCGGCGACGCTACGTAAGTTCTGTAACATCGCTACAGACAACCCTTTGTCTGTAGCATAAAAAGTGTGGACGACAGCTATGGAAGAATCGGGGGCTAAAAAGTGAACCGAATCTCCTTTGATATCCAACAAAGAAATGGGCTTAATTTGATGAAAAACCGTATCCGGAATCTCTCGGCCCATCTTCCGGTTCATCTTACCAGACAAATGCTTCTCACCGTACACGGGCAGTTTCAAATAGGTATTTGATCCTATTTTATTCAGCGCTATATACAAAAATCCTGGCACTAGGAGTACTATTGCCAGGATTATGAAAGTCGAAATATTCTTTCTTCTCGTTTTATTTTGCATTACTACTTATTTGGAAAAAGCGCATGCTCTTGAAGATGATGTAACAGATAATCTCCTTCTACTAAAAGCAAGATAATAAAATAAATAATAAAAAGGAATACGATAGAACAGGTTACAATAAAACCAGACTTCTCAAACTTCAAGTGCATAAAGAATGCTACAATATAATAAGCCTTTACAAGTGTTAAGACGATATAAATTGTATTAACTAAAGCTCCCTTTTGCATGATCTGCCAATGATGAACAAAGCCCAATGCAATTAAGAACTCTAAACATGTAAGCGCTAATAAGACAAAAAATACAGACCAAATACGCTTCTTATCCATGCCTTCCCCATGCTCGTGTGCATTATGTCCAGCTATATGTTCGTTATGTGCCATTTCTTTAGATAAATTTCTTAGTTAAAAATTAGATTAAGTAGAAGAATGTAAATACGAATACCCACACTAAATCTACAAAGTGCCAATAAAGACCTACTTTTTCTACCATCAGGTAAGTTCCTCTTCTTTCAAAGGTATTATTCAATGTCATACACAGAATAATAATATTCAAAAGGATACCTATAGATACGTGAAAACCGTGAAAACCAGTAATCGTAAAGAATAAGTTTGCAAACTGCAATGCCGCGGTATAGGAAATATCATTCGTAAAATAAGGTCGTAACGTCTCGGCAATCAACGCAGGGTCCGTCATACCTGTAGCAGGGTTTCTTCCAAACCAAAATCCTTGGTGATGTAAGTGAGACCATTCCAAAGCTTGACAGCCGACGAACATCAGACCTCCCAAAATAGTCCACAACATCCATTTCACGACCTCTTGCTTAGCGTTCCGATGACCTGCCTCTACAGCTAACACCATAGTAACAGATGACATAATCAAAATAAAAGTCATGATACCTACGAAAACCAATGGTTGGCCAGAATCAGCTATTCCTGGGATAGATTGAAATACCTTATCGGCATCAATCCAAGTAGGCTGCGCGAATTTCTGAGCTCCATAATAAATTAGGAATGCTGAAAATGTAAAGGCATCCGACACCAAGAAAAACCACATCATGATCTTTCCATACTCTAAGTTCCAAGGTGACTTACCACCATTCCATGGTCCGTCTTTAACCTTATCCAATTGCGATACAGTTGTACTCATTGTTTACTATTATTGATTCAAAAGTAAGAAAACATATATATAAATCCATAAAAGATCTAGAAAATGCCAAAAAACAGCAGCTAGATCCATTCGAAACACATTATCCCCTTGAGGAATACCGCGAATCGCACCTAATAAAGCACGAAGCAAAACGAAAATTCCTGCGACAATATGTAAAAGGTGTAATCCGGTAAAGATGTAGATGAAGGATTGTGATGCGTTATTGTTAATAAAATACACACCCTGCGACGTCAATACCTTCCAAGCTTGTACCTGCAATACAAAAAATACGATACCGAGAATAACTGTAAACAGCAACAACAGTTTCTGTTTACCGATATTCCCAACTTTAGCAGCAGCATACGCTAAATGCAACGTTATACTACTGACGATAATAGTTAATGTACTATAAATAAAAGCCTGTGGTAAAATAGTTTTAATTCCCTTATCTACGCCACTAGCGGTATAAACTATAAATCCGCTAGAAAGGGCCGCGAACATCATAAACATACCAATAATTCCCAACCAAAGGTTAAACTTCTTGGCTTTTCGCGATTGTTCTAAGTCTTCTAAGTCCATTGCTATATTTCCCATCTTTAATTAAAAGGAATAAAATCAAATAAAAGCACCAGCTGCGTCAGCGGTAAATACAAAAAGGAAACATACATCACCTTCTTGGCCGAAGCATCCGTACGTAACATATAATGTTGATAACCGTACCAAGTAAAGGCCAATCCTCCTATCAGTGAGACTGCCGTAAAAGCAAGGCCTCCAAATCCGTAATACATCGGCAGAAAGCCAACAGGAATCATCAATAAAGCCGAAATCATAATCATCGCAGCTGACGTTGAGTCCTTTTTTGTGGTCGGTAGCAATCGAATACCAGCCTTCTTATAGTCTTCGTCTGCAACCCAAGCAATGGCCCAAAAATGTGGGTACTGCCATACAAACTGAATCGCAAACAAAACCAAAGGCGTTATTACAACCGCCGCCTCGCTAACCGATGCATATGCCAAACCAAATCCTGCGGATTTAAAAGCCGCATAATAGCCGATTAAGGGTGGTAGCGCTCCCGGTATAGCACCGACAAAAACTGCTATTGGCGATTTTTGTTTCAACGGTGTATATACAAAAGCATATAGGAATATGGAAAAAACAGATAGTAGCCCAGCGATAAAATTCAACTGCACCAATACCATCGTACCCAATATCCCCATAAAAACGCTCAATACCAATGCCTGGCCTGTAGTCATCCTACCCGAAGGCAAAGGGCGATCCATTGTGCGTTTCATCAACTTATCGATATCCTTCTCAATGATTTCGTTAAATCCATTAGCTGCTCCCGTAACCAAGAAGCCACCAATAGTTAACATCAACCAATTGAACCACATTACTTCACCCTGCTGTTTCGCTCCAATTAAAAACGAAATAGATGCGGAAAAAACAACAGTTAACGTTAATCTTAATTTGACTAATTTGTTAAAATCAGAAATAAAAGTACTCATTTAATTCATCACCTCCCAGTGCACTAAATATAATAATCTAACCGAAAAGACTTTCACTATCTTTTTAACTTAGTCATCAAAAGCATCAAATAATATTGCGCTCCAAAAAACAAACTAGCAATTACTAAGTGCGTAGTTTGTGCAAAAGCAGGTACCGCAAAACGTGCTAAAGTGATACCTGACGCCATCTGAATCAATACGAGAATCAAAACAATCCATGCGTATCGACTTTGTATGGAGAGCTTGCTAAACCTATTTTTCACCAAAAAGAAAAAAAGAACGGTAATACCCAAAGTCACGTAAGCCAAAATCCGATGAACATCATATAGACCGCCAATAGATTCAATCCAGGTAGATCTTTCCTTACCCAGGTAATTCAAATGATCTATCGCCTCCCGAACTTCCGTTCCGTATACCACCTGAACCAAAGTAATGACTAAAGAAAATATCGCCAATGCTTTAAGGCCAGATGATGGATAATTGATCAAAATAGTCTTATCTCTAAAAGTTGTAGCCATATAATACGTATATATGCTAATTGCTACAATAATAAGAGCAAGCAACATATGTACTGTAATAATCCATGGCATCAAATTCGTCGAAACCACTATAGAGCCCAACCAAGCTTGTAATACTACTGCAATAAGATTAAGAACGCTCCATACAAAAATGGAAGGCTTGGACTTGATGTAAGTAAAAGCGGCAACAGCAGAAAAAAGAAGTGCAAAACCAGCAATCACCCCAGCCAGTCGATTCAAATACTCTGTCCAAGTCTTCACCGCATTGAATTCCTCATGCTTCAAGATGGAATCATCGTGCCTAATCTTATCAGCTAACTCTTTAAAGCCGAAAGCTTCAACAAGCTTTGCAAACCTAACATTCTTTTTAGCTCTTCCTTCTATATAATGCTCCTCATAGCCTGCTGGCAACTGAGAAACATGCGTAGGTGGGATAATCCGATTAAAACACTTCGGCCAATCAGGGCATCCCATTCCGGAACCGGTACTTCGTACTATCCCACCAGCTGTAATAACGACAAATAAAATAAATATCGTGAATCTATTAATTTTAACAAATCGCTTCTCTCCAGCTGGATACATGTAGCTACACTTTATCTAATGAAAAGTAGTGGAAGGAAGGATATACCTATCCTTCTACTACTCTATTATTCTCCTTATTCCACTGCTCTTGAATACGAACAGCATTTTCATCTCCTTCAAAATCATGCATCATGTTAGAGCTCATAGTCTCTGAAAAAGGCACATTTTGAGGTATAAAATCTTGATCATGACCTGGTTTCGAATAGTCATAAGGCCAACGGTATACGGTAGGAATATCTCCCGGCCAGTTACCGTGGATATGTTCAACAGGCGTCGTCCACTCCAATGTATTTGAGTTCCAAGGGTTCTGCGTAGCCTTCTTACCGTTCCAAATAGATCCGAAGAAATTAATTAAGAATGCAAGCTGACCTAAACCAGCAACAATAGCTGCCCAAGTAACCAATACGTTTACAGAAACCCATTTCTCCATGAAAGGAAACTCTGTAAATGCATAATAACGACGAGGCACACCATCTATCCCCATGAAATGCATCGGGAAGAATACCAAGTAAGCACCGATAAATGTCAACCAGAAGTGGAAGTATCCCAATTTCTCGTTCATCATTCGTCCAAACATCTTAGGATACCAGTGATAAACCCCACATAACATCCCGAAGATAGACGCAGATCCCATTACCAAGTGGAAGTGAGCCACTACAAAATATGTATCGTGTAAGTTGATGTCCAACGTTGCATTACCCAAGAAAATACCTGTCAAACCTCCAGAGATGAAGAAAGATACCATACCTATCGCAAACATCATCGCAGGAGTAAAGCGAATATTGCCTCGCCATAATGTAGCCATGTAATTAAAGGCTTTGACCGCTGACGGGACCGCAATAATCAATGTCGTGATCATGAACACACCTCCTAAGAACGGATTCATACCCGTTACAAACATATGGTGTCCCCAAACGATGAACGACAATACTGTAATACCTACTAGAGAGTATACCATCGCGTGGTAACCAAAGATTGGCTTACGCGAGTTTGTTGAAATAACCTCCGAAGTCAATCCCAATGCAGGCATGACAACGATATATACCTCAGGGTGACCTAAGAACCAAAACAAGTGTTGAAACAAAATCGGTGAACCACCCTCGTTTGGTAAGATCTGACCTCCTACTACTAAGTCTGATAAATAGAAAGATGTTCCAGCAGAACGGTCGAAAATTAACAATACAACCGCAGAAACCAACACAGGGAATGAAAGTAAACCAACAATCGCTGTTAAGAAGAAAGACCAAATAGTCAATGGCATTCTCCATAGGTCCATACCTTTTGTACGCATATTCAAAACAGTACTGATATAGTTAACACCACCCATTACCTGAGACGCGATAAACAATACCATACTAGCTAACCATAATGTCATACCTAGTCCAGATCCAGAAATTGAAGTAGGCAGAGCGGATAGTGGGGGATAAATTGTCCAACCAGCCGATGCGGGACCACTTTCTACGAAGAAAGATCCGATCATAATCACACAGGCTACAAAAAAGAACCAATATGACAACATATTCATAAATGGAGACGCCATATCGCGAGCTCCCAATTGATAAGGTATCAAAAGGTTACTAAACGTACCAGACAGACCTGCTGTCAATACGAAAAACACCATCATTGTACCATGAATAGTAACCAATGACAAAAAGAACTCCGGCTTAATACGACCACCTTCAGCCCATTTACCCAAAAATACTTCTAAGATCGGAAAATCCTTATCCGGCCATGCTAATTGAATCCGAAACAAAAGTGACAATAACATGGCAAAAACTGCCATAATGATACCCGTGATCAAGAATTGCTTCGCAATCATCTTATGATCCTGACTAAATATATATTTAGTTAAGAAAGTCTCATGGTGATGACCATGTGCCTCATGATGACCTGCGTCGTGTGATATAACTGTACTTGACATATTCTATTATAAATTCTTTTTACAATTAATTTACAGAAGCTGTTGTAACCCCTTCTACTTGGCTGTTGTTAGCAAACTCTTTTTGAAGATCCTCCGTAAAGTACTTCTCTTGCTTGCTCAACCATTCTTTATATTCAGCTTCAGTAACTACTATTACTTTCTTAGCCATATTCCAGTGACCAGAACCACAGATCTTATTACACAGCATAATAAAATCGTACTTTGGATCATTCATGCGGTCACGCATCTCCTCCGTAGTCACAGTAGGCGTAAACTGGAAATAATTCGTCATACCCGGTACAGCATTTATCTGAACACGGAAGTCAGGAATAAAGAAGGAGTGAATAATATCTTTCGAAATAATATGGAAACGAACTGACTTATTAACAGGAATAACAATGTCTCCACCACGAATATCGTCCCAAGAGTTCTTATCGTTAAAATCGATACCGTAACCGTTAGTAGCTGTGGTAAGCTTGTAGTTACGTTTTCCTATCTTACCGTCGGTTCCTGGGTAACGTACATGCCACTGGAACTGCTCACCTAAAACCTCAACTTGCAAAGCTGATTTCTGAAGCTCTTCCGGAACATTAGTGATAGATCTCCACGTGAAGAAACCAAACAAGACCAAAACAGTCAAAACGATAGCTGGAACAATCGTCCAAATACGCTCGATAGCGTCATTGTGTGGATAGTAATAAGCCATACGCTTAGCTCTCATTCTATACACATAGGTAAATGTCAACAAAATGATATGTGTCACTACCAAAACGAAAGTCGTAATGGCTAAAGTGATAATGAACATCTTGTCGATCTCTTTACCGTGTTCAGTAACAGCATCTCTCCAAGCCCAGCTCCCCCATACAGCATACGAGTAGTAAACACCTGCCAGGAAAACAATCAAAAACAAAAACAACAATGCAGCTTGCCAGTTGTTGTTGCTCAACGGATTGTGTTTACCATTCATTTTACGTGTCAGTACATAAACCGAATGAATCTTTCCAATCACAGCGATGATCGTGCATGCTACAAAAAATAGCAACAAATAATAGAAAAAATTCTTATAGACCTGAGGGTCGATCTTTTTAACTTCTGCTACTTTAGCAGCCGCAGCACCATCAGCAACTGTCGCAGACACCGTAGTTGCGTTAGCATCGGCAACAACAGCTCCCGCAGTAGAATCTACAGTTGCAGAGTCAGTCGTCGCAGTTGTAGCAACAGCCGCCACAGTATCCACTACAGTAGAATCACTTTGTGCTGCCGTAACCGGAGCCACAAAATACAAGCTGATCAATAGTAGTAAACCCAATATGGATTTGAACCTGTTATTTATTTTTAAATTCATTTCTTATAATAAACGTTTGAACGTGATCTCGTTAGTCCTATTAAATCTGATGATGTAAACTTTCGTCTAAGAACGGATGATGCTTAGGAGCCAAAGCATGTTTGCTTATCTTATTAAGCACTAAGAAAGTAAACAATCCAAAGAAACCGATAGCAGTACCTATCTCAATGATACCAAATCCTCTTTGTGTCTCCACTGTACCTGGCATAATCATGATATAATAATCCAACCAGTGACCACATAACAGCAATATAGCTACAAATAACATCATGTTTTGCTTACGTTTTACATCTCTATCTACCAATAACAATAAAGGTGCAACAAAGTTAATGATAATACTTAACCAAAACCATGGTTTATATTCCGGTTCAAAACGCTTGTAGAAATAAACCGTTTCCTCAGGGATATTCGAATACCAGATCAACATAAACTGTGCAAACCAAACATAAGTCCAAAAGATAGAGAAACCAAACATCAGTTTACCCAAATCATGTAAATGATTTTCGTTAACCCAAGACATATATCCACCCTTTTTCAAGAGAATCAATATTACAGTGATAACAGATATACCAGATACCCACATCGCTGCAAAGTTATACCAACCGAACATCGTAGAAAACCAGTGTGCTTCTAAAGACATGATCGTATCAAAAGACCAAATTGGTGTTGTAAATCCGAAAACAACTAAGAAAATCGCTGAAAGCTTAAAGCCTTTCTTGTAGGATGTCAATCCTCCCTGCAAGTCTTCGTTGTAAGATAACTTAGCAAGAATGAACGCAAAGATACTATAGCTACCCATAAACAAGATCTGACGGATCAAAAAGCCTGGTACATTTAAGAAAGCAGCCTTACCAGCTACCAACGCATCGTAATTCGGGCTATTCGGATCCATAAGACCGTCGGCATGCCAGTGATGGTAAAGATTGTGCGTATATAAACCTAAAGCAACAATTACTAGAAGTAGTAAGGATGCGATTGGAAGAATACTAGCCATTGCCTGAGGGATACGGATTAATCCTGCAGACCAAGCAGATTGTGTTACTAATTGAAGAGCGACGAAAAACGCACCCGCTGCACATACACAAGTGAAGTAATACCCCATCAACAATAGGTTAGCATATGTACGCTCAACAATAATATGTTCACTTGATAACATACCGAATGCGATGGCAGCTATACCCAATACGATAGCAACTAAGCTAACTACCTTAGCCGTGCCAGCAAAAGTATACTGCTCGCTGAAATTATAATCGTGATGATGATTGTGAGTTCCCATTTATAAAATTGATGTTAGGTTATTTCTTTTGTAATTCTTGTACGTACATAACTACTTTCCAACGTTCTTCTGGATTCAATTGAGAAGCATGAGATCCCATTGTATTCAAACCGTAGTAAATAGTATGATAAATTTTTCCTGCCGAAAGATCTGACATCAAACCTCCTCTAGAAGAGTTTGCACCAGAAGACTTCGCGTATGATGGCGGAGGAGGAAAATTCTCCAATTTTCTAGTACCTCTAGAATCTGTAACTTGCCGATCCTTGGTGATAGCACCATCTCCTTTTCCTTCCTTACCATGACATACTGCACAGTTGGCTATAAACAAATGCTCACCTGCTGCGATATTTTCACTGGTCACGGCCAAAGGATTAGTTACTTCAAGACCAGCTTTGGTATAATCCTCAATTGTATTCTTGTAGTCAGCACCAAATCTTTCAAATCCGATAGGATCAGTTCCTGCAGGAGGAGTTTGAGCTGTCTGTTTATTTTCAAAATTATTATTAGGCTGATCCGGATTATAAGCGATCGGATCATACATATTACGCGAAAATTCCATACCGGTGCTACGCGTTGTACCGTCGCCACAAGCAGTAGTTACTGCTGCAAAAGCAAACGCTACACATACAGCGCTAAGAAAATTCTTCTTATTCATAACTAACATATTTTCTTTCATTGTATTTAACTTCAACTGCTCCAGCTTCTTTCAACAAACTATCTATTAAAGCGTGATCTGCATTATCTCTAGCATCTATGGCAATGATAAAACGATCATCTGTAGCTCTCAAATCCATAACTCGAGGTGCGCGACCCGGAAATAAATGATTACGGAAAAAGAAAGTAGCAACCATACCCAAAGCACATAATAAAATCGTTACCTCAAAAGTGACCGGCACGAAGTTAGGTAATGGCATGGAAGGCTTTCCTCCGATATTCATCGGCCAATCGTAAGACATGGTGTAATACAATAAGCTAAAACCTAATATCGTACCCAAACATCCGAAGCAAAATGCAGCTATTGGTAATCTTGAAGGCTTCACTCCCAGCTTGGCTTCAATACCGTGAATAGGCATAGGTGTAAAACAATCGTATATGCTGACATTATTTGCTTGCAATTTATCAATCCCGTGCATCATATCATCAGGATCCGCAAAACTTCCTACTATATATTTTGTATTGCTCATTGCTATTATTTTTTACGTAATGCGTTAATTTCTTCTTCTGTAACAGAATCGTATTTTCTCAAAGAATCCTTAAAGAATTCAACCTGATCGTCAGGGAAAGCGCCTTCTTGAACAAGCTTAGTTTTATGTTGTAAACTGGAGCTTTTCAACAATAACTTCACTTCGGCAATCGCAATACCTGGTAAAAATCTTAAGAATAATAAGAACAAGGTAAAGAATAAACCAATTGACCCTACAAAGATACCCACATCGACCCATGTAGGATAGAACATCGCCCATGAAGATGGTAGATAGTCACGGTGCAATGATGTAACGATAATTACAAAACGCTCAAACCACATACCAATATTTACGATAATAGATAGTACCCAAGAAATTGGAATACTTGTACGGATCTTCTTGAACCAAAACAATTGCGGAGAAATAACATTACAAGTCATCATCGCCCAATATGCCCAAGCATAAGGCCCTGCCACACGGTTTGCAAAAGCATACATCTCATATTCCGAACCAGAATACCAAGCGATAAATAGCTCTGTAAGATAAGCAATCCCAACAATTGAACCTGTAACCATGATAATCTTATTCATCGCTTCGATATGGAACATTGTGATATAATGCTCAAAGTTCATTACCTTACGAAGAATAAGTAATAAAGTCTGTACCATCGCAAACCCCGAGAAAATCGCTCCCGCCACAAAATAAGGAGGAAAGATGGTCGTATGCCATCCTGGAATTACTGATGTTGCAAAGTCCATGGATACGATCGTGTGTACAGATAATACCAGCGGTGTAGAGATACCCGCTAAGATTAGCGATACAATCTCAAATCTTTGCCAAGACTTTACCGATCCATTCCACCCAAACGATAGAATAGAATATACTTTCTTTCTTACACCTTGCGCACGGTCACGTACCGATGCGATATCAGGTAATAGTCCACAGTACCAAAACACTAATGATACCGTAAAGTATGTTGAAATCGCGAAGGCATCCCATACAAGCGGCGAGTTGAAGTTAACCCATAATGACCCAAACTGATTTGGAAGTGGGAAAATCCAGTACGCCAACCAAGGACGTCCCATGTGAGCTACGACATACGTTGCAGCACAGATTACGGCGAAAATCGTCATGGCCTCTGCTGAACGGTTGATAGAGTTACGCCAGTTTTGGCGGAAAATTAATAATACCGCTGAAATTAGCGTTCCGGCGTGACCAATACCTACCCACCATACAAAGTCGGTGATATCCCAAGCCCAACCTACTGTTTTGTTTAGACCCCAAGCACCGATACCCGTCCAAAACGTGTATCCAACACTCACAACCCATAACATAGCTCCCAAAGCCGCTACGATAAATCCAATCCACCAAGCTTTGTTTGGTTTATTCTCAACCGGCAATAGGATATCATCAGTTACTTGTGCGTAAGTGATGCCCTTACCGGTCATTAATGGTTCTCTTAATATTGATTCGTTATGCGATGACATAGTTGTTTTATTTCAGATATAGAATAAAATTATGCTTCAAATGTATTTCTTACCTTAGTCATATAACCGATGTTCGGCTGAACATTGATCTCCTCTAATACGTAGTAAACACGCTCGTTACGTAATGCTTTTGAAACTTCAGACTCTGGATCATTAGCATCTCCAAAGATGATAGCGTTAGCAGAACATGCCGCCTGACAAGCCATTTTAACATCCCCATCTTTCAACTTGCGGTTCTCCATCTTAGCCTGCAACTTACCAGCCTGAATACGTTGAATACACATGGAACATTTCTCCATTACCCCACGTGAACGTGTCGTAACGTCTGGATTCAACACCAGCTGCGTAAACTCATTGTTCAAATAATTGTCAAAACGTGAATCATTCCAGTAATTAAACCAGTTAAAACGACGCACTTTATATGGACAGTTATTTGCACAGTAACGTGTTCCAAAACAACGGTTGTAAGCCATATGGTTAAGCCCTTCCGAAGAGTGGACAGTCGCCAATACCGGACATACCGTTTCACATGGAGCATGCTCACAGTGTTGACACAACATTGGTTGGTGTACTACCGTTACATTTTCGAAATCTTCTATGTGTGCAATTTCTTTCTCTTTTGTATACTTCGTACCGTTATCTTCGATCGTGTAGTAACGGTCGATGCGTAACCAGTGCATTTCACGACGACGGCGAACCTCATCACGTCCTACTACAGGGATATTGTTTTCTACGTTACAAGCTACAATACATGAACCACAACCTGTACAAGCGTTCAAATCGATAGCCATCACCCATTTGTGACCTGGCTGCTCAAATTTGTTCCACAAATCGTATGTCTTGTGCGAATCTGAAAAACGTCCGGACTCCGAATTTGGATCTTTTAAGTATTTAGCAAATGTAGTTTCGCGAACGATATTACGTCCTTCAATAGTATGGTGTGTTTGCGTTTGAGCTAATTCGTACGTACCAGAAGCTTTAGTAACTGTAGCTTTAGCGGCTAACTGTACTGTACCATTTACTAAAGAAGCAAAAGGATATGCATTCTGTCCAACATTATTACCTGCTTTACCAACTTGTGTACGACCATAACCTAATGCTACAGACACCGTACCCATTGCTTGACCAGGTTGCAACACTACTGGTAACTCTATGCTGTAACCGTTTGCTTCAACTTTCACCTTACCGTTTTCGCCCAAGCCCAATTGCTCAGCAAACTTTGGATTAAGAGCAGCGTAGTTGTCCCAAGTAACTTTAGAAACTGGATCAGGCAACTCTTGCAAGTAAGCGTTGTTTGCATAACGACCGTCGCGCATTACTGTCGACTCGTACAACTTCAATTCTACATCTCCAACAATCTTCTTCGCGTCAGCAACGATAGCAGAAGCAACCGCATTAACATCTACATTAGCTGAATAAGCCGACCCTTGATTAGATCCTTTATAGATATATCCCGTTTGCAAAACATCCTTCCAAGATTTACCCGTACCGGCTAAAATACTAGCATCCCAAGTTTGCTTTACGAAGTCATATACACTAATCGTCTCTCCAGCCCAAACTAACAAACTCTGTTCGGCCTGTCTTGTGTTGAAAACTGGATTAATGGTAGGTTGTATCACTGTAAATAATCCTTCTTTACTAGAAGCATCACCCCATGACTCTAAATAAGTAGGAATCGGAGCGATAGCTTTCAATGTAGAAGCAGTCTCATCAGAACGATCCGCAAATGATAATGTAAAGTCGATCTTAGCGATAGCAGCTTTAACATCATCCGCTTTGAAATAATCGTAAACAGGGTTACTGTTCAAGAAGAATGCGACACCGACCTGTCCAGCTTTAGCAGCTGTCAAGAACTGCTGGAAAGAAGCATCAGAGCCTTGGTGTTGTTTCGAGTAATTATCTAAATCGATAATAGCGCCATAAGCGCCCAATTGCGTATTGATTGCATTCACCAACTGCTGTACATTTACATCGTTAGATCCTGCGACAACAACTGCTGATCCTTTAGCATTTACTAATTCTTTAGCAGCTAACTTGATAGCAGTCTGTGCTTTTGCATTCGCAGTTCCACCCGCTAAAGACTGACCAGTAATCGCATTGAACAACGCGATTAACACAGCTCCCTCTTCCGATGGCTTAATAGCGATACGCACATCCGCATTTGAACCTGTCATAGAAAGACCAGATTCAAATTGAATATGACGCGACATCTTACCGTTTTTCAACGATTTGTAGTCACGATTTTTAATATAATCTTGGGTATGTTCTTCTCCAGCCAACCAAGATCCTAAGAAATCAGCAGCCACAGAAACTACCACTTGTGCATTCCCAAAGTTGTAGCTCGGAACTACCGCTTTGCCAAATGAACTTTTGTTTGCTTCAACGATACCACTGTAAGAAATAGCGTCTACCTGAACGTGATTTGTCGTAGGGTATTTCGCTGTCAACTTAGCGATAGACGCTAATGTTGAAGGCGAATTAACTGTATTTGAAACGATCGTAATTTGTTTTCCAGCTGCAGCGGCTTTAGTTAATGCCGCTATAACAGTACTATCTAATTTAGACCATTCTACATCTTTACCTCCTAGCTGAGGGTTCTGTAATTTGGACATATCGTACAAATCAAGAACAGATGCTACCGTGTTTGCATCAGTACCTTGATTCAAACCAACCGCGTTTGGATTTGCCTCTACTGAAATAGGACGTCCCTCACGTGTTCTAACCAAAATACTTTGTCCATTAAAAGAAGAAGCATAATAGTTTGGAATACCTGGAGTAATTTCCTCTGGTTTGATTACATAAGGAACAGCCTTGTGAACCGGAGTACGGTTACACGCTGCCAACGTAACAGCTCCTAAACCAAAACCTAAAGCCTTCAAGAAATCACGACGTGGAGTTCTTGTACTTAAGCCTGCTTCATTTAATACATCTTCTACAGGAATAGGTTCAGCAAACTCCGCTCTGTTATTTTCAACGAAAGCTGGTGTCTGATTCAACTCTTCTAAACCTTTCCAATATTTTTTATTGCTATCCATTTAAGCTGTATATAAGATTGCGTTTCCCTAATTAATTATTAATAGTGACACTTACCACACTCTAGACCACCGATCATCGCTGCAGTCATTTTTTCACCTTTCTTCAACTTCTCGTGTGCCTCGATCAACTGATCATAGTATTTATTATCAGCATTAACTTCTGTCGTTTTATGACAGTCCACACACCACTTCATCGTTAATGGTGAGTACTGATAAACCTCCTCCATAGTCTCTATAGGACCATGACAAGTCTGACATTCCAAACCAGCTACAGTAACGTGCTGCGAGTGGTTAAAATAAGCAAAATCAGGCAAGTTATGAATTCTAACCCATTCTATAGGACGTGGATTATCACCATACGTACGTGTATCTGGATCCCAATCTACAGCACGGTAAAGTTTCAATATCTCCGGAGAGGTCTCTCCATTGTAATGATCTGACGCTGTAATTGTGTTATGACAGTTCATACACACATTTGCAGAAGGAATAGAGGCATTCTTTGATTTATAAGCACCGCCATGACAGTATTGACACTCAATCTGATTCACCCCAGCATGTATTTGGTGGGAGAATTTTATCGGTTGAACAGGCTTATACCCCGTATGCACACCCACATTCCACATTGCCTGCCATCCTAAAACAGACAATAAACCAACAAACATCAGTACGGCAAAACCAACTAGCTTCTTGTTCTTAAGAAATTTTTGAGCAAATTTAACCCGGCCACTCTCTTCAACAGACTCATTACGTACACGAGCCGCCTCTACAGCCGCCTGGTTGTTTGCAATCACCTTCTCCAGTGTCTTCGTAACACGACTTAAGATAACAATCACGCCGATAGCCAACAAGAAAATAGCAGCCATACCAATAATCATAAAATTATTAGCATCAGAACTCGCAGCAGCACCACCGGTAGCAGCACCACCAGCAGCAGGTCCGGCAGCTAAACGAGCTTCCTCCTCTTTAACAAAGGCAATAATACCTTTAATTTGATCATCAGAAAACTGCGTAAACGCAGGCATAGGCACCTTGTTAAACTCTTCAAAGATCTGCTTAGCCATTGGATCTCCAGCAGCGATCATCGCTCCAGAGTTTTTAATCCATTTTACCAACCACTCTTCATCATGCCGTTCAGACATACCCGCCAATGCAGGTCCTGTAAATTTCTTATCAATTTTGTGACAAGAACTACAGTTAGCCTTAAATAACGCAGCTCCTTCTTTTGCATCCTGCGCGTTGGATGTCATTGTAACGGCAAACAACAATACCAAACTGATCGATATTGACTTCGCAAGTCTTCCCAATACGGATGAGATATTTCTCATATTTAGCACTTTATACTATTTATTTATGAATATAAAAATTACTTTACTCTATTGCCGGAGCACATAGTCCTACCAAACAATGCACAAAAGTATGACTTTATAAACAATCCCTGACAATTTAATGACGCAAAATATCAATTTAAAACCATTCTAAATAATTACATCTGCAATAAGAAAACTTAGCTCACGATACTAAAAACAAAGCTATGCTTCCAACAAAAAGACTTGCAAACGGATCATCTATAAAATAAGTGACAGGACCAACAATTTAACGTAGCGAAAATCATTTATTGATAAAATTAAAACAACTACCTTGATATCTGTGCCTAAAGAAAAACCTATGTAAGCTATAAAAAACAAAAAAAGGTCATATCCTAAAGATCGCTTCTACAATCTACAAAAAAAAAGACCCCTAACACTGTAGAGATCCCTTACCAGAAATTGCCCGCAAAGAGAGAACAACTATTAACGCGCAATAATTTCGCAAGGGACAACCACCTGCACAAGCCCCTGATTTTTACCGTTAATTTCATTAATCAAGATATCAACTACTTTTCTAGCGATTTCGTGAATATTTTGGGAAATCGCCGATACAGCAGGTTCAACCAAGGAGAAAACAGCATTTTCGTCAAACGATACGACCTTTGTAATATCAAGGTCATATCGCTTTATAGCTTTCAACCCTGAAAGCGCTAAATAATTTGTAGCAAACAAAACCCCATCCAGTCTATTATCCTGTATAAAGTCCCTTATTTGTAGAATTGTATCTTCATCGACCTGCGACCGCACTATTTTCTTGATCAGCATGTCTTTGCCCATCGCATCCACCGCTTCCATATAGCCTTCCATACGGCCACGCATTTGCAACTGATTGGAATTTATAGTCACCAAACCAACTCTGGAAGCTCTCTTTTCTTCTAATAAAAAACGCGTACCCAAATATGCTCCATTATGATTCTCCGAAATAACAAAGTTCGTTTCTAAATCTTCCAAATGCCGATCGAATAAAACAACAGGAACATTATTTTTTAGTAATTTCTGAATCACCTCGGTCAACCCTTCCGTAGGAGCAATGATAAAACCATCGATCTGCCTATCGTAAAACAACTGTATTAACTCCTTTGCCCTATTCACATCATTATTCATACTACAATACACAATATGATAACCAAAGTCGTAAGCTAACTTTTCGATTTGGTCCGCGATATTAGCAAAAAAAGAATTCGAAATATCTTCTACAAGAAGGCCCAAGGTCTTAGACTTTCCTGTTCTCAAACTTTTGGCCAACTGATTTGGCTTATACCCTACTTTATTCACGTAATCCAAAACCCTTTTGGTCAATGCTTCGCTTATACGCTTTTCTTTAGCTTTATCATTCAAGATAAACGAAACAGTAGTTACAGAAACACCTAGGTTCTTGGCAATATCGGAAATAGATAAACGCTTCTTCATTTCCCTAAACTACTAAAATATTACAAAATTTTAGCAAGCAAATAACCAATTATTTGCTAAAAGGTTTTATCTTCACAAAAATAAGATCATATTCATAAACTAAACTCATGACGTACAAATCAAACAAAATCCGGTTTGCTGTCGCCATTGTATTCTTATGCTTGGGACAAGGTAAAGCACAACAAACAGATTACACACAATACGTGAATCCTTATATCGGATCTGCAGATCACGGACACGTGTTTGTCGGTGCTAACGTCCCATCTGGAGCCGTTCAACTCGGCCCCAGTCAGATTGCTCAGACCTGGGACAAATTCAACGGTTGGGATTGGTGTAGCGGTTATAACTATAAAAGCGAAGAAGTTTTAGGCTTTACACACACACACCTCAGCGGCACTGGAATAGGAGATCTCAACGATATCTTGATCCTTCCAGCGACAGGCAAGAAACACCTGTCGCCCGCCCCCTTCGGTAAAATGGATCAAGGTTACGGATCCAAGATCAGCAAAGCAAACGAAGCTGTAAGCCCGGGCTACTACCGTGTCCTCCTAGAAGACTACAACATACTGGCCGAAATGACCAGCTCCGAACGTGTCGGTTATCACCGATACACATTCCAAAACAAAGACAATGCACATTTATTGATAGACCTCAGCTTTCGTATGGGCTGGGATACACCCACCGATACCTATTTAAAACTCGTCAATGACAGCACAATCGTTGGCTATCGCTTTTCAAGAGGTTGGGCAAATGATCAAAAAGTATATTTTGCCATAAAAGCTTCCACTTCACTAAAAAACATCACGTTTTACAATGTCAACACCCCGATCAATGGATCACTAGTTGTAAAAGGAGAAAACATCAAAGCCTTGATAGACATCGACCCCAGCCGTCCGGTCGAGCTAAAAGTAGGCCTTTCCCCTGTAAGTTTCAACAATGCATTAGACAATATTCAACAAGAGATTCCATTCTGGAACTTTGAACAGGCAAAAAAGAACGCAAAAAAGAAGTGGAATGAGGTATTATCCAAGATTGATTATCAAGCGGATGAAAAACTGAAAACAGTATTTTACACCGCGTTGTACCACTCCTATTTCGCTCCAACCCTATTTAATGATGCCAATGGCGATTACATGGGCACAGACAAACAGATCCATGGTCGTGAAAACTTCAACAATTATACCTTATTTTCACTTTGGGACACCTATCGCGGACTACACCCACTGATGACCATCCTTGAAGACAAAAAGAATAAGGATTACATCAAAACCATGCTCAAGATTTATCAGCAACAGGGTAAGCTTCCTGTATGGCATCTTTGGGCAAACGAGACAAACACCATGGTCGGACTACCTGCAATACCCGTCGTAGCAGACGCGCTATTGAAAGGTCTCATTGACAAGGAGGATCAGGAATTAGCTTTCGAAGCGGTAAAAACCACAGCTATGGGGTATGACAACGGTTTAAAATTCGTCAGAGATCTCAACTACATCCCAATGGACAGCATGGATCACGAATCTGTCGCATGGGCATTAGAATACGCTATCGCTGATTTCGGAGCCTATCAAATGGCAAAATTCTTAAATAAAAAAGATGAAGCCACCTATTTTGAGAAACGCTATAAACTTTACGAAAAGTACTTTGACAAAGAAGTGGGGCACTTTGTAGGAAGGCATGCTGACGGAAAATTCCGTAGACCATTTGATCCACTCATGGCCAAACATAGAGAAAATGACTATTGCGAAGGAAATGCATGGCAATACACCTGGCTAGTCCCCCAGGATGCGCATGGCCTAATCAATCTATTCGGTGGTGATCAAAAATTCATCAACAAATTGGATGAGTTCGTTCAGCTACCAGAAGTACTAGACGATGCTTCCCCAGACATATCGGGAATGATCGGTCAATATGCACAAGGCAACGAACCCAACCATCATGTACCTTATTTGTACGCCTATGCCGGTCAACAATGGAAAGGCGCAGAATTGGTCCGTAAAGCTATGACTAAATACTATACAGAATTACCCAATGGCCTATGTGGGAATGATGATGCCGGACAGATGAGCGCTTGGTATGTATTTTCAGCTGTAGGTATCTATCCCGCAAATCCTATGGACGGCAAATATGTTTTTGGTTCACCCCTGATGGAATCTGCGAAAATAAATCTACCAAATGGCAAGCAGTTTGAAATTAACGTAACAAATGCAGGAATCGACAATGCCTATATACAAAAAGTAACATGGAACGGTAATCCTTACGAGAAAAGCTATATCCTGCATACCGATTTAATTAAAGGAGGCAAGCTTGTCTTTGAAATGGGATCAAAACCGAATAAAAAATTCGGAAAAGCAAAAGAAACAAGACCATAGTTATTGGCCGATAGCAGATGGCTGATGGCTATAAGCTATCGGCCATAGTCTGTAAGCTATAAGCCCTAATCTGTCAAAATAACATAGGCATAGTAATTGCAATTACCATTCGAAAGAAAGGAAATTATTACATGAAAGATTTGGGAAACATAAACATTAAGGACATCAATGAAAATGATGGAAAAGACTTCTACACCAGTTTCAGAGAAAAATTGGTTGATGTCGAGCAATTCCCCACATTATATACCTTTAAATTTATTGTACCTGCCACAGAAGAGAACAAACTAGCAATAGAAAAACTCTTTGAACACCCTAGTACAAAAATACAGGTAAAAGATTCAAAGACGGGAAAATACAACTCGTTGACGATTGAGACTTTTGTAAACAGTGCCGATGATGTTATTGATTATTACAAAAAAGTATCGTCCATTGAAAAAGTGATTATGTTATAATACAAAAAAGGCTGTCAATATGACAGCCTTTTTTATATCCTTTAAGCTTCTACTTCTTCCGAAGCAAATTCTTCGTACAGTGTTGCAAAGTTTTCGTAATCCTCAGCAGATTCTGGCTTAAACACCCTGATTTTTTGATCCTCAACAAATTGAAGAACATCATTATTCAGATTATCATCTGCCATCACCACGACATCTGTGTAACTTAACGCTCCTTTATGAACATCCGCATAACTTCCAGAACCGTATACTCCGGCATCTGCTTCCGAAACATCTTCCTGCGCAGCCATCCCGGCATACTTAGCACCTAGACTATCCGTAGCTGCAAAATCCTTATCCTCGTTAAACAACGAATAGAAAACCTTTGCATCTTTAAACGTAGGATCATCATGGTACACCTTTTTAAGATACATTGGTATCATAGCTGTAAACCATCCGTGACAGTGTACTACATCTGGGGACCATCCCAATTTCTTGACTGTCTCCAGAGCACCTTTGCAGAAAAACAATGACCTTTCATTGTTATCATCAAAGAACTTTCCACTCTCATCCCTAAAAATCTTCTTTCTTTGGAAGTATTCCTCATTATCCAAGAAATACACCTGCATACGTGCCGCAGGCAAAGAAGCCACTTTAATGATTAATGGATTATCGTTATTATCCACCACTATATTCATTCCCGACAACCTTATCACCTCGTGAAGACGATTTCTGCGCTCGTTAATATTACCAAATCGCGGCATTAGGATGCGTATTTCGAATCCTTTTTCCTGCATAGCTTGTGGTAATTGACGAGTTATTTCAGAAATTTTACTTATTTCAAGGAAAGGCGACATCTCGTGGGTAACAAACAATATTTTCGTTTTTGCCATCTCCAATTGCTTTTTTTATTTATTTGAACAGTAAAATCGGTCTACAAAGATACGAATAATATCCAAATTTTACAATTCATTAAAAAAGACACCTTTCTAATTACAAATATATTATGCAATTTTGTCCCCTATTTTGCTCAAGCAGCTATGGAAATATATAGTACAAAAAGCGAACTTCAGCACCAGCTACAGCTTTTACGAGAGGCTGGTAAAAAGATTGCATTGGTACCCACAATGGGTGCCCTTCACGAAGGCCATATTTCACTGATACAGGAAGCTCAAAAAGCTGCTGATGTAGTGGTATGTAGTATCTTTGTGAATCCCACGCAGTTTAACGACCCACAGGATCTGGAGAAATATCCCCGTCCGATTGCAAATGATATTCAATTGTTGGAAAGGCAGCAATGTGACATCCTTTTCTTACCCCCCGTCGAAGAAATGTATCCCTCAGCTAATGAAAGTTGGGAAATAAATCTGGGAGACCTGGACAAAATATGGGAAGGCGCGCAAAGACCTGGACATTTCCAAGGTGTCACACAGATTGTACACAAGCTATTTAACCTCGTGTCACCAGATGTGGCATGCTTTGGACAAAAGGACTTTCAACAGGTGATGGTCATACAGCACATGATTGATCTCAAAAAGCTTCCTATTTCACTTATTATATGCCCGACCATACGCAGTAGTGATGGACTGGCCCTGAGCTCCAGGAATGCACGTCTCTCCGATAAAGGTCTACAGGAGGCTTTAATTCTTTACAAAACCTTAGCACAGACTAAAGTCGATTTTGAAAGCAAGACACTAACCGCCTTGAAACAGGAAGCCGAAGATAGGTTGACCACAGACGAACACGTCAAATTGGAGTATTTTGCCATATGTGAGACCCGAACTTTGAAAGAAGCCACCACCAAAGACCAATCTAAAAAATATGTTGCCTTAGTCGTCGCCTGGGTAGAAGGTGTACGCCTTATAGACAACATGCTATTAAACTAGTAACAATTAAATAACAATTTAAAGGACAACTTTTAATAAGATAAAAGCTAATTTTGTATTATGATGATTGAAGTAATGAAGTCGAAGATTCATAGGGCACGTGTCACACAAGCCGAACTGAATTATGTGGGGAGCATCACCATCGACGAGGACTTGATGGATGCAGCAGATATAATTGCCAACGAGAAGGTACAGATAGTCAACAATAATAATGGTGCTCGCTTAGAAACTTATGTCATCCCCGGTCAAAGAGGATCTGGGACCATATGCCTTAATGGCGCCGCTGCCAGACTGGTTCAAGTGGGCGATATCGTCATCATTGTTTCCTACGCGACAATGGAAAGAGAAGAAGCAAAAAAACACGAACCAAGATTGATATTTCCAGACGACCACAATCGCCTGATAAAATAAAGTAATTTGATACACACTATTTCCAGATATCGCAGACTATTCGCCTACCTTCTTGCAGGGTGGATGTCTGTCATTATCGTCAGCGGAATAGTGTTTATGCACAAAGAGGTAACTTCTAAGGGTGAAATTATCACACACATTCACCCTTATAACTTTACCAAGAAAAAAGACAAACACCACCATAAGAACGATGCGGAGATCCAATATCTTAACGTCGTTTTTCAAGGGACATTTATTGAGACGGTATTTACGGTATTCGAAGCGCCCTACTTTCAGGAATTCGACTATATAGCTTACCCGTCTTACACAAAAACCTATCATTTTACCGAACACCTCGACACCTACCTCCGAGGTCCGCCCGCACTTGTTTAGTTATTAATATTACTTGCAAATATGTCGATTCGCAAATTTGCGGATTCGCAGATCTGTATTTTTCAATTTATTAAATTACTAATCAAAGGTTACACGGCAAATTTCTGTTTTTACTAGAAACATGTCATTGCAGAGGTGAGTTTTTGAAACAAACACATCGAAGGCTAATGACAGTAAACGTCACCTTGAGCGGAATGCAGTGGAGTCGAACGGGTCTAAAGATATAGCTTGTAGATCCTCCGATGTTCCGAGTAGGCTCTCCGATTCGATTCACGAATAAATTCGGAACACAGCGGAATGACGGTATAGTTTATAAATCGAGTTTTTGTCGTGCACCCAATATCAAGCACAAGATATTATTATGTCTAAATTTTACTATGGCCTTGTCACGGCCATATTTATACTATGCCACACACTCAGTGTATATGCACAACAAATAGCCGGTTACGTCCACGATGCAGACGGCAATCCGCTAGAAAATGCTACAGTGCGCTTTGAAGGAAGCAGCACTGGAACAAAAACTGCATCTGATGGTAAATTCGAGCTACCATTACCAACTTCAAAAACAAAAATCTCCATTCGTGCAATAGGATATGTGACTGTACAGCAGACTGTTGAAAAATCAACATACAAAAACGGAAACATCTTTATCTTGGAAAAAGACAACCGCAACCTGGATGAGGTCGTTGTATCCGGTACCTTGAAAGAAGTATCCCGCTTAGACAGCCCGATCCCGGTAGAGGTGTATACCGCCAAGTTCTTCCGGGCCAATCCAGCTCCGACCATCTTCGAATCACTTCAAAATATCAACGGTGTACGTCCGCAGATCAACTGTAGCATATGTAACACCGGAGATATCCACATCAATGGCCTAGAAGGACCTTATACCATGGTACTTATCGATGGTATGCCTATCGTATCGGGTCTATCAACGGTGTACGGATTAAATGGTATTCCACAAGCACTGATCGAACGCGTTGAAGTTGTCAAGGGACCGGCGTCCACGCTATACGGCAGTGAAGCTGTTGGAGGTCTAATTAACGTTATCACAAAAGCTCCATCCAACGCCCCCCTATTTAGCTTGGAAACATTTGGAACCACCTGGCAGGAATACAACCTTGACCTTGGTGGTAAGTTTAAAGTCGGCTCTGCCCAATCACTATTGGGAGTAAACTACTTTAACTATTCCAACCCGATCGACAAAAACAATGATAACTTCACGGATGTAACCCTACAAGATCGAATCTCCATATTCAACAAATGGAATTTCGCACGCAAAGACAATAAAACATTCTCCGTAGCGGGTCGCTACGTGTATGAAGACCGTTGGGGCGGTGAGATGCAGTGGAACAAAAAATACCGTGGAGGTAATGAAGTCTATGCCGAAAGTATCTACACCAAACGATGGGAACTAATGGGGATTTATGACTTGCCAGGCAGTGAAAACTTTTCACTCTCCATAAGTGCCAATGGTCACAATCAAAACAGCTACTATGGCACCACACCATACATGGCGGATCAACGGATTTTCTTCGGTCAACTGACCTGGAATAAAACCCTAAAGAATCATGATTTATTAACAGGGCTTGCCTATCGGTACACATACTATGACGACAATACGCCTGCTACAGCCGAGGTATCACATACGCACTTACCGGGTTTATTTTTACAGGACGAAATCACACTACACCCGCAACACAAATTGCTAATCGGAGCACGCTACGACTATAACTCGCTACATGGAAGCATTGTGTCTCCACGGATCAATTACAAATGGAATTCCAAAGACAAAAGTCAGGTATTGCGTATTGGCGGTGGTAATGGATATCGAGTAGCCAATGTATTTACAGAAGATCATGCTGCCCTGACTGGCGCACGCGATGTGGTCTTCGATGGTGACCTAAAGCCGGAAACGTCATGGAATGCAAATGTCAACTATGTAAAGAAGTTCTATGCCGATAACGGATCAGTCTTCGCTATTGATGCGACAGGCTTCTACACGTACTTTACCAATAAAATTATCCCAGACTACGACACGAACGTAAAACAGATTATCTATTCCAATTTAGATGGCCACGCTATCTCCAAAGGAATATCTCTGAACCTGGATTGGGCACATCACAGCGGACTGAAAGCCATGATCGGCGGTACGATAATGGATGTATACAGCGAAGAGAACGGCATACGTGAAGTACAGAAACTCACCGAAAAGTATATGGGAACATGGACTATTGGCTACAACATTAAACAGATTGGATTAAATATTGATTATACAGGAAACATAATAGGCCCTATGCACTTACCCGTATTAGTAGGCATACCAGATTATACCGACCCACGCCCAGAACAGTCTAAAGCTTTCAGTATACAGAACATACAGCTAACAAAGCACTTCAAACATGGTATCGAAGTATTTGGTGGCGTAAAAAATCTATTGAACTGGACACCAACAAAAGGCCTACCATTCTTAATCGCCCGGGCACATGATCCATTTGAGGACATTCAAGACTCTAGCCTCCCTCCATTTGACCCGAACTACGTATACGGGCCTAATCAGGGAATTCGCGGCTTCCTCGGCGTAAGGTATAATGTATTTAAATAATGGTTGATGGTAAATTGTTAATGGAGAAATATCTATCCCACATACGAGCTTTACTTTTAATATCGGTTTTATTTGTGACAGGCACTAGCCTGTCACAAATAAAACCGATATCCATTGCATATGTCGACAGTCTATTAACGCATGATGCTAAACCAGTCCTGGTCTTACTTTCTACGGAATGGTGTCAATATTGCCAGATGCAAAAACTACAAATCCGCAAAAACAAAAAGTTCCTTCAAATGGAACATCTATTCTACTATGTAGAATTTGACGCGGAAAGTAAAGATCCTATCCAATTTCAAGGAAAGGAATACGTCTTCAAACCTACCGGTGCCCATGTCGGTACCCATGAGCTAGCAGTAACGTTAAATGGCCCCAATAAACTGGCATTTCCAACGTGGGTACTATTGGACAAAAACTACCAGGTACGTTTTCGACATGGCGGAGTACTACGCCCACAACAGATAAACGAGTTATTATATACCCTAGAAAAAGAACTGCTCTAAAGTGGAATAGTAAATAGATTTAAGGGATATAAGACGAAAACAAAGTGCCTAGTTTTAAAGCAGTTGTTAAAATTTTACTAATTTTAACAAAATTATGTAGCGCTTCATTTAATTTTAGCGTTTTAACCGTTAAATAACAATTAAATTTATAAACGTATATATCCCTAGGCTAAAACCAGGTGTATATTATTGCCACTAAAAAACAATTTATATACAATGAAAAATCTATTTAAGACCGTATTGTTCGCTGCAGTTGGTACTGTGATGTTTGCCTCTTGTAACAGTAAAGACGATTATGACTATGATGCAGATAATTTAAAACAAGAAAAAGCTATAGATTCTATTTTCACCAAAGATAGAGCGATAATTGAGAATTACATAGATGAAACTTTTCAAGAGGATAGTTTGAAGATTACTTACAACTATTTAGGCAAAACCATTAAAAGAGGATTGTGGTATAAAGTAATCACAGCTGTAAGCGATGAGAACGAGCAGGCATATAAATACCAAATTAACACCTCTGGCTACGGTTTACCAGTTGTTGCTCCAAAAGTAACCTTGAAATATACAGCAAGATTATTAGATGGTACAACTTTAGAAAATGGAACTCTTGTTGAAAACGAAGGTGGTGGAGAGTATGATTTTAGCACTAATGCTTCGAAAGTAATCAATACCGCATGGTATTTATCATTCTTCCCATATAATATCAGAGTAAACGAGCAGGATACTAGAGTTATTGGTGGGCTAACTAAAAATGGTTTGAAAAAAGGAAGTAGAATTATTGTAGTAACACCTTCATATTGGGCGTACGGAGCAAGAGGCAATGGTCAAACTGGAGATAAAGCAATCCCAGCAAATTCGCCACTTGTTTATGACTTTGAAGTATTAAGTATTCAATAAGTAAAAAAAGACTTATATTTAAAGGAGAAGACAATTGTCTTCTCTTTTTTATATCACAAAACCAAAACACGTAAATATATAAATGAAAAAAATATTAACGAACATAGTCTCTGCTTTCGGCTTGATCCTACTTATCAGCTCTTGTAGTAAAAATGAAGACACTTTTGATGCTGCCACTAGATTTGAAGAAGAAAAGGGTATAATAGCAACATATGCTAAAAGTAAATATCCCAACATGAACATTTCTAGTGACACCACAGGAATTTGGTTTGAAGTAATTAACCCTGGGGAAGAAGGGAGCTACGAATACAAGGTTATTGACACTGTCTATAACGGATATAACACGAAAATGGTTCGTCCTGCGGATATTACGGTTCGATATACAGGCAAGTTAATATCCAATGAAACTGTTTTTGATAGTAATACTTCTGAAGCCGGAATGTCAGGAAAAACAACGGACTATATCTCTGCTTGGTACTATGCATTTATGCCAAAAAGCATAGGCGAACATAAAATTGGTGGCCTTACTTTAAAGGGACTACAGAAAGGGAGTAAAATAAGAATAATAACCCCTTCTTATTTTGCCTATGGTAATAGCTCCGTGGGTACAATACCCGCAAATTCACCCTTATATTTTGAAATTGAAGTGGTCAGCATAAAAGATCATAACCCCAATAAATAAAGGCATTTAAAATAATAATAAAAACACAGTGTCCCAAAAATTGGGCACTGTGTTTTTATTTTGTATACCTTTTCACCATCCTCCTCCCTACCTCCCCCTACAGCCCTCTAGGGATTAACTAGGTATCAACTCGAGTACAAGTTATTATATAATAGGTATTTTATTCGGACATTATACGGAGATTATACGGACTTCATTCGGATAGAAACGAATAATCTCCTTGTTACATACATGTAGTATCCTGATTTATTTTGTTTTAAAATATAAGTAGATATTAACTTGTCCCCTATTATTTAGTATATTTAGTATCAACTAAATAAACTTAAAGTAAGATGGGAAAAACTGAAAATGGACCTATGGGATCTGCTAGAGGGAAAGTTGGGCCTCTCGTATATTATAAATGGAAAGATAAAGATTGTGTCCGTAGCAGACCTCGAGTCAATAAAAAACGTAAACTCTCAACAGATGAGAAAAAAAATCGAGGCAAATTTGGCTACACGCAAAAGTTTTTAAGTATCCTTACGGAGGTATTAAGACTTGGATTTCACAATTATAGCAAGAACCAGACTGCCTTCAACTCGGCAATGTCCTACACTCTAAACAATGCCGTAAAGTCTGACGACAATGGTTTTTACATCGACCATTCCTTATTCCACATCAGTAAAGGAATTGGATCCCCATTGACAGGAGCGACAATAACCTATGAAGATGGCATACTAAGTTGCCATTGGGATTACGATCCAAAGACAGTTAACGGTGATGGCTTCTTTCGTACGCTTTTCATAGCTATACCCGAAGATCCAAATCTTGATGTCTGCGGCGATATTTTGAATAAAGATCTAACACATAGACAAGAAGATATGATTATTCCAGCCTCTCCTGACAAGGATAAGCTCTATCATATCCACCTTGGCTTTGTCGCAACAGATCATAGCAATCAAAGAATAGACAGTATTTATGTCGGTACAGTTACAGCTTAACGGCTGAGAATGTCCTCTTATTATTTACCTTTAAACTTAGACTGCTCCAATATCTTTTGTGCGTCTTTCTCCTTGAAAAGCGCTGCAAGGTCGATTTCGGGATGATGCTCCATATATTTGCGTACCATCATCCAGCCTATATAAGAACCTAACTTGGGTGCTGATTCATTATTCTCGCCCAGCTCTGGAGTGAAAGGTGCGTCCGTAAAGTATTTTTGCGTCTTTAGGTAATCCGTATCGTACAAAAGCCCCTCTTGGAGAAACCAGGCCCAGATATCTTGCTGATATTTCTTTGTCCATGCAAGCTGCTCCGGCGTATAGCCTATTTTTGTCTCATCGGAAGTCTCCTCCAACAACACATCCATCGCATACAATATCTTCCCGTTGTACAGCATGTGCTGCAACGTATTCTGATTGACATTATCTTGCTGAAGGATTTCTTCACGCAGTACGGTCTCTACCACACGTGGTGTTATGTTTTCGGGGGTAAACCGTCGCGACATATACAGTGGAATAGAACGCACCAACGCTGGATAAAATTTGGAATCGGCACCTAAAAACATATCCAATCCTATTCCAACATAATCTTCTCCAATCGGAGTCTGAAAGGAGAAACCTCCCATAAAAGCGATAAACCGAGGTATCTTATATGCGGGGAAATAATACTTAATATACTTGAATGCCTTCGTCAATTCTTTTTCCTGCTTATCCAAATTCGGGAATTTGTGCGCAACTTCATAAGCCAGATCTATAAAATCTTTTTTCTTCAGGATTTCGCGTAAATGATCCGCCAGTATCAAACTATCTTTCGGATCGCCTACTTCTAGCATTTGATTCAGGTAGTCCGAATAGAAATAAGGATATTCTTGCTGCCATTCCTTATTTTTAAGCATGATATCCGGGTCTTTCAATGTATTAAACCGCTGATCGAAGCGCTCGATCTTAACAGCGAGATCTATCTTGGAGACGTCCGGCCTTTTTATGGCGTCTTCCTGACTACAGGAACTTATTGTGACGTGGAAAAGAGTAATAATTAAAAAAAAGGAATATTTTTGCAATAGTTTCAGATACATAGCTATCAACTTAAAACACAAAAATATAATTTATATAACAATTAAAAACTATGGTCCATATTACAAAGGCTTTCTTTTCTTTCATTTTTATATGTAGCATCTTTATTTCAGCACAGAAAGCTTACGCACAGAGCTACTACAGCGGTAGAGAAAAAAATATACGTTTAGGTCTTAGTGTAAATCCGAATCTTGGCTGGTTGCGTTACGAGAACGATCAGGAGTCTAGTCCTAAACTCGGTTTTTCTTACGGTCTAATTGCCGACCTTGGTTTCGCAAAAAATTACTATTTCTCTACGGGGCTATTAATCAACTCCATTAACAGCCGCACAGAGCCTGTATTCCTAAATATTGATCAAAATGACTTTGCTATCCCTGACTATAAAGACATTTCGCTGAAATACGTAGAAGTACCGTTGACAATCAAACTAAAAAGCACAGAAAATGAGCTCGGCAGATTCTATGGACAGTTTGGTTTTACGGCGGGTGTAAAAGTATCGGCGAAAGAAAAGTATGAGGGTGATGACAAACGGTCTATGAGCGGCGCAGATTTATTCCGCCTAGGTCTTCAGATTGGTGGCGGTGCGGAATGGAGACTGGGCAATGATATGGGATTTATGACCGGTTTGACATTCAATAATGGCTTTACGAGAGCTATAAAAGACGGCAAGCCAAGATCATCTTATGCAGCAGTAAATATAGGCTTGCTTTTTTAAACAAAAGAATCTAACAAAGCGGAAAACAAGTTAAAACAGGTATGAAGATAGCATTAGCCCAGCTTAATTATCATATTGGTAATTTTGAACAAAACGAAGAAAAAATACTTAAAGCCATTGACCTGGCCAAGCAAGCAAACGCAAATCTTATCGTATTTGCTGAGCTGGCAATAGGGGGCTATCCGGCAAAAGATCTTCTGCGTAACGCTGTTTTCCTGGATCAATGTCAACAGTCCTTATCCCGGATCGCAACGCGCTGTGATACTATCGACTGTATTATAGGTGCTCCTATACGTAATGGCAGGGAAGAAGGAAAAGCCTTGTCCAATGCAGCGGTAGTTCTGTCTAAAGGTAAAGTACAAAATAGCTACAAAAAATCCTTACTCCCGGACTACGATGTATTTGATGAATACCGGTATTTTGAACCAAACCGCGATCTACACTGTATTGAACTATCTGACCTCAAAATCGCACTCACTGTTTGTGAAGATTTATGGGACAATGACCTAGACAATTCTTATAAAGGCGATCTGATGCTGGAATTGGCCCAGGAAAAGCCGGATCTCATCATTAATATTGCAGCGTCTCCATTTTCATACGTACATTACGAAAAACGCATAGCAGTACTGAGCGCAAATGCTTTGAAGGCTAATGCGCCTTTAATATATGTCAATCAAGTTGGTGCTCACACGGATATCATTTTCGACGGCCGTTCACTCGCTATGACTAAAAGTGCATCCATCATTGCTGAACTCCAGGCCTTCGAAGAGGATCTGCAATATGTTACCTTAGAAAGGGGCGATCTACAGCCTAATATTGATTTTAGACCCGAAGAGCTAACAGAAACTGCCCGTATACATCAAGCTTTGATCTTGGGTCTGAAGGACTATTTCTCCAAATCGGGGTTTAAAAAAGCCGTATTAGGTCTATCGGGCGGATTAGACTCTGCTATCGTAGCAGCTCTAGCCGTCGAAGCCTTAGGTGCAGATAATGTATTGGCCGTATTAATGCCTTCGGTCTATTCTACCGAGCATTCTCTTAAAGATGCATTGGATCTGGTAAACAATACAAGTTGTCAACACCTCGTGTTACCCATAAAAGAGATCGCTCAATCTTTTGAAGAAACTTTAAGTGATGCCTTCAAGGGCTTATCGGCAGACACGACAGAAGAGAATATACAAGCCCGCACCCGGGGCACCTTATTAATGGCTATTTCCAACAAGTTTGGTCACATCCTTCTTAATACCTCCAACAAAAGCGAAGCAGCTGTTGGTTATGGCACCCTATATGGTGACATGGCGGGGTCATTAAGTGTAATTGGCGATGTGTATAAAACTCAAGCTTATGAATTGGCTAAATATATCAACAGAGAGCGGGAAATCATCCCTATCAATACGATCGTAAAACCTCCCTCTGCCGAACTGAGGCCTGATCAAAAAGATTCGGATTCACTGCCGGATTACGCCATACTAGACGCTATCCTCTACCAATTGATTGAACTGGAAAAATCCGGGTCTGAAATCATACACTTAGGTTTTGAAGAGCAGCTAGTCAGGCGAGTTACGAAATTGGTAAATAACGCTGAGTTCAAACGATTTCAGGCCCCCCCCATATTGAGAGTAAGCCCAAAAGCTTTTGGTTCAGGGAGACAAATGCCGTTAGTTGCAAAATTTTCTTTCTAAACGTTAAACCTTTTGAATTCCAAGCAGTCATACCGTATATAATTAGGTTTGGTTATGAAATATCCATGTAGCACGGTCCGTCATATCACGAATAAACTTCGTTGGGATATTCCATATTGCAGGTTAAAATCAAATTAAGCAAATATGAAAAATTTAGCACTATTTATAACAGCATTTGTACTTTTAGCGTTTGCATCTTGTTCTTCGCACAAATACCATACAACGCGTGTTCAAAATCTCGACTTCAGTCAATTCAAGACTTATGGCTGGTTACCGCCTTTGGATTCCCTATCCAAAGACTATTACAACAATGATATTGCAAAGGGTAATATTATGACTACAGCCAACAAAGAAATTGAAGCTCGTGGTCTAACCTATTCGAAAGATAACCCGGATATTTTGTTCCGCTATATTGCCATTGTCAACAATAAAAGCAGAATGATATACAGCACCCCTTATTATGGAGGCTGGGGATGGGGTGGCCCTTGGGGATGGGGTGGATACTGGGGCTGGGGCGGCTATTATGGTGGTTCTTATCCGGTTGCTAAAGAAAGAGTGAGATACGGTCACATTATCTTTGAGGCCATCGATCGCAAAACAAATAATGTTATCTGGCAAGCTAGAGGTACGTCAGAGGTTAATGAACCGGAAAAAGCAATAAACGAACTACCTAAAGTAGTCTCCGGCATCATGAAAGAATACCCTTTGCCGATACTAAAATAATAATATCAGAATAATAGTTAAATCAAAAAACCGTTAGATCGTTACTTTATTTTACGATCTAACGGTTTTATTCATTTATTGTTTTTTTTCTGAAAGTGACCGTATTTAATGGCCATCAAGAACTTTCATGATTCAATTGAATCATGAAAGTTTAATTTTTCTTGTATTCCTTCATTATATTTAGGACATTTATGATGTATTTAACATCATTTATCTATTTCTAACTATGCATAAGTCTATTTTATCTTTAGTTTTTCTATTCTTAGTATCCCACAGCTTCGCACAATTGACCTTACAGCAAAAATTACAGTCTAACTTAAACCTAACCACACAATTTCAAGTTCTGTTGGCTCAGTCCAGATCTCAAGATGCTGATTTTAAAATAATAAGAAAATCTAATATAGAAATCATACAGAAAAATGTAAGTGACTCCATCTCTAAATACACAAAAGAAATCGCGTCTCTTAAAAACAACTCTTCTTCGTCAGTCGCTACGGTAAAAGGCTTAAGAGACTCGTTGGGTTCAGTCCAAACCGAACTACAAACCGAAAAACAAAAAACAGATAGCATCTCTTTTCTCGGAATAGATTTCGCCAAAGGCGCATACCACACTTTAGTATGGGTAATCATTGCCGTATTGGGTATTGGCTTCTTTACGATGCTTATTTCTTTCCGTAAAGCCAAAGTAGACACCGTAGAACATAAAAAAACGGCTGAAGAGGCTCAAAATGAGTTTGCACAGTACAAAAAGAAGGCTATGGAAAAAGAGCAATTATTAAAAAGACAACTACTGGACGAGCAGTTAAAAAGGGATTCGTAAATAGCTTCAAAAAAACTTCCTATTTATTTTTTTATATGTTTTGCTTTTAAATAGATATACCTTATTTTTGCATTCCAAAATACAGCTATGAAAATAGCTGTTTATAAATAGATTAATAAATTTTAGTCCCTATAATATGCCCAATATTGGTAAAATAGCGCAGATTATCGGCCCAGTGGTTGACGTCAACTTTGCCGACAATGAAAATCTTCCTAAGATTTACGATGCATTGTACATTGAAAAAGAAAATGGACAACGTGTCGTTTTAGAAGTTCAACAACACCTTGGTGAAGAGCGTGTTCGTACGATTGCGATGGATGCAACAGAAGGTTTGGTACGTGGCATGAAAGTAGTTGATACGGGTGCTCCGATCAAAATGCCTATTGGTGAAGAGATCAAAGGTCGTGTATTTAACGTAGTCGGTTCGCCGATTGACGGCCTTCCTGAATTGGACAAAACAAACGGACGGTCTATACACAACACTCCTCCTAAATTTGACGATCTTTCTACAGAGTCAGAAGTTCTTTTCACAGGTATCAAAGTAATTGACCTTTTAGAGCCTTATGCAAAAGGTGGTAAAATCGGATTATTCGGTGGTGCTGGTGTAGGTAAAACAGTATTAATTCAAGAATTAATCAACAATATCGCAAAAGGACACGGTGGTCTTTCCGTATTTGCCGGTGTTGGAGAGCGTACACGTGAAGGAAATGACTTACTTCGTGAAATGTTGGAATCTGGTATTATCAAATACGGAGAGCATTTCATGGAAGGCATGGAAAAAGGTGAATGGCCTTTAAATACAGTAGATTCAGAGTTAATGAAAGACTCTAAATGTACATTTGTATTCGGTCAAATGAATGAGCCTCCGGGTGCGCGTGCTCGTGTAGCATTATCAGGTCTTACTATTGCAGAGTACTTCCGCGATGGTGATGGCGAAGGTCAAGGACGTGACGTCTTATTCTTTATCGATAATATCTTCCGTTTTACACAAGCTGGTTCTGAGGTATCTGCTTTATTAGGTCGTATGCCTTCAGCTGTAGGTTACCAACCTACATTAGCGACAGAGATGGGATTGATGCAAGAGCGTATTACTTCAACTAAAAATGGATCAATCACTTCCGTACAGGCCGTATACGTACCTGCCGATGACTTAACTGACCCTGCTCCAGCGACAACTTTCGCTCACTTGGATGCGACTACAGTATTGTCTCGTAAAATTTCTGAGCTTGGTATCTACCCAGCGGTGGATCCATTGGATTCAACTTCACGTATCTTATCCCCTGCTGTCTTAGGTGATGAGCACTACAACACTGCTCAACGCGTAAAAGAAATTCTTCAACGTTATAAAGAACTTCAAGATATTATTGCGATCTTGGGTATGGATGAATTGTCAGAAGAAGATAAATTAACGGTAACCCGTGCTCGTCGTGTACAACGTTTCTTATCGCAACCATTCCACGTAGCAGAGCAATTTACAGGTTTAAAAGGTTGTCTAGTAGATATCAAAGACACCATCAAAGGATTTAACATGATCATTGACGGTGAAGTAGATGAATACCCAGAAGCAGCTTTCAACTTGGTAGGTACAATTGAAGACGCTATCGAGAAAGGTAAGAAATTATTAGCAGAAGCAGTTTAATATAGAGTAGATAGTATTTAGTATATAGTAGTTAGATATCTTGTCTTACTATCCATTAGAAAAATATATTCTAAATACTAAGTACTAACTACTTAATACTATCAAAGCATGAAATTAACAATAATAACTCCAGACAAATTAGCTTACGAAGGCGACGTGACTGCTGTCACTGTACCGGGATCGGCAGGTTCTTTTCAAATTTTGAAAGGCCATGCTGCTATTGTGTCTACGCTAGACGACGGAAAAGTCATTATTAAGGATATTAGTAATGTCAATCACGTCATTATTATTAAAGGCGGTGTGGTTGAAGTAAAGGACAACAATATCATCGTTTTAGCGGAAGGAATTGTGCAAGAATAAAGAAACAGAACGATAATAAAAAAGCCCTTAAGACTTCAAGTTTTAAGGGCTTTTTTTTTGCTTTATAAACCAGCAATTTTAAAAAAATAATGTGTCATTTTGCGATTTTAGGAAGAAATTGGCAGAATTTTATAAAAATGATAAATCCCAAAAAATGAACCGATTTTAATTATGGTTCATATTAAACAAAATAAAATTCTGCAAAAACAAGTATTCAAGATTTCAAAAAAACAAAAATAAAAACATAATAAAATAATAAACTTTTTCAAAATACTCTATTTGCCTATTGTATAGAATTTTAAATCGAGCTAACTTGAGGAAGTGAATAAATGGTAAGCGTATGCAATACTATAATCAAAGTACATTAGTCTATCTTAACGGCGAATTTGTAAAAGCAAATCAAGCTGGAGTTGACCTGTTTGGCCAATCCTTGCATTACGGTTATGGTGCCTTTGAAGGGCTGCGTGCTTACAACACACACAATGGAACCCGTATATTTAAAGCAGAAGCGCACTTCGAACGTTTAAGAAAATCCTGCGAGGCGATAAGATTGCCTTATAACTGGGACAACCGTACGCTCATAGAAAAGAGCTATGAACTGCTAGAGACAAACAACCTAAGATCGGCATACATTAGACCCTTGGTCTTTTCGGGATCAAACATGCATCTCACTCCTTCGCAACAGGCTAACATCATGATCGCAGCCTGGGAATGGGGACCTTATCTAGGACAGAATCTGCTTAGGGTTAATATCTCTACTATTGAACGTCCGAATCCAAAATCCTTTCCTATAGAAGCGAAGGCATCTGGACAATATATAAACTCGATACTGGCTACTAGCGAAGCTTTACGTCATGGTTTTGACGAAGCGCTGTTACTGGATCAAGAAGGATTTGTAGCTCAAGCGTCGAGCGAGAATATTTTTATAGAAAAAGATTTTAAGATATATACCCCTCCTTTGGAGAATGTATTTCCGGGAATCACCCGTAAGACCGTCATTAATATCTGTAAAGAATTAGGATTTGACATTATTGAAAAAAAATTAACGATCCAGGATATATATGGCGCAGACTCTGCCTTTCTAAGCGGAACTGCTGCTGAAATTATCGGGATCAAACAAGTAGACCATGTCATCTATAAAGAAGAGTGGGCACATAGCATAGGTTCATCTATCCAAAGAAAATATAAAAACTTAGTTTTAGAACAAGAAAATTATGAAGTCATCATCTGATAACGAAAAAGTATTAAACAAGTACAGTAGAATATTCACGCAGGACGAAACACAACCAGCGGCCAAAGCGATGTTGTACGGAATCGGCCTTACTGATGCTGATATGAGCAAAGCTCAAGTCGGTATTGCCAGTATGGGATACGATGGTAATACCTGCAACATGCATTTAAATGACCTTGCACAAATTGTTAAAAAAGGTATATGGGCCAATGACCTTGTGGGGTTAACATTTGGTACTATCGGTGTCAGTGATGGGATGAGCAATGGTACCGATGGTATGCGTTATTCATTGGTATCGAGAGATGTTATCGCCGACAGTATTGAGACAATCTGCGGTGGACAGTACTATGATGGCGTAGTAGCTATACCTGGCTGCGATAAAAATATGCCTGGAGCTATCATGGCAATTGGTAGACTAAACCGCCCAGCTATCATGGTATACGGTGGGACAATAGCTCCTGGCCATTATAAAGGTGAAGAATTGAATATTGTATCGGCTTTTGAAGCCTTGGGAAAGAAAGTTGCAGGTACCATATCTGATGAAGACTATGACGGCGTGATACGCCATACCTGTCCCGGTGCTGGTGCATGCGGTGGTATGTATACAGCAAACACGATGGCGTCGGCAATTGAGGCACTGGGCATGAGTTTACCATACTCGTCTTCCAATCCAGCTGTATCTGAAGAAAAGAAAAAAGAATGTCTTGAAGCTGGGAAATATATCCGTATTCTATTGGAAAGAGATATAAAGCCTTCGGATATCATGACACGTAAAGCTTTCGAAAATGCTATCCGTACGATCGTAATCTTAGGTGGTTCGACAAATGCTGTATTACACTTTATAGCCATGGGACATGCCGTAGGTGTAGAGATTACACCGGATGACTTCCAACGTATGTCAGACGAGACGCCTGTATTAGCAGACTTAAAACCGTCAGGGAAATACTTAATGCAGGATCTACACAATTATGGTGGTGTCCCTGCTGTCTTAAAATACTTGTTGAATGAGGGGCTATTGCACGGTGAGTGCTTGACCGTGACTGGAAAAACGCTTGCTGAGAATCTAGAAGGCGTCAAATCGATCATAGACTATGAACAGCCGATCATACAGCCACTAAACAAGCCGATCAAACAAACAGGGCATCTACAGATATTATATGGCAATCTGGCTGAGCAAGGATCTGTCGCTAAGATATCGGGCAAAGAAGGCGAAAAATTTGTCGGTCCTGCCCGTGTTTTTGATGGAGAACACGACCTTGTTGCCGGTGTTTCTTCGGGACGCATTAAACCAGGTGATGTGATTGTCATTAAAAACGAAGGCCCCAAAGGAGCTCCAGGTATGCCGGAAATGCTCAAACCAACGGCACTAATCATCGGCGCGGGTCTTGGTAATTCTGTAGCATTGATTACTGATGGCAGATTCTCTGGAGGGACACACGGTTTTGTTGTCGGACATATTACCCCTGAAGCATACGAAGGAGGTCTTATAGGACTCGTACAAGACGATGACACCATAGAAATCGACGCGGTGAACAACACCATAAGTCTAAAGGTCTCGGATGAAATAATAACAGAACGCCGTACGGCATGGAAACAGCCTCCTCTAAAAGTGAGTAAAGGTGTTTTGTATAAATATGCTAAAACAGTAGCGAATGCTTCGCAAGGCTGTGTAACGGATTTATAAAAAGAGATGTGCGTATTGCGATACGGACATCTTGATAGGCAATACTAAAATCTAAATACTAACTAATAAAATGAGTACACTGGAAAAAACCGAAACAAAGGAAAACCAAAACACTGCGAAAGCCTCCCAATTGACCGGCTCACAAGCCGTATTGGAGGCTTTAATCCACGAAGGTGTGGATACCGTATTTGGCTATCCAGGTGGCGCCATTATGCCGATTTATGATGCATTGTATGATTACAATGATCGATTGAAGCATATTTTGGTACGCCATGAACAAGGTGGAATTCATGCTGCACAGGGGTATGCACGTACGTCAGGACGTGTAGGTGTAGCTTTTGCAACAAGTGGTCCTGGTGCAACGAATCTGGTCACGGGATTGGCTGATGCTATGATTGATAGTAACCCTATCGTCTGCATTACAGGACAGGTATTTGCGTCACTATTAGGTACAGACGCTTTTCAGGAAACAGATGTCATCAACATTACCTCTCCGGTCACCAAATGGAGCTATCAGGTAACAGAAGCTTCCGAAATCCCTACAGCACTAGCTAAAGCTTTTTATATAGCTAACACTGGAAGACCAGGTCCCGTCTTAATTGATATTACTAAAAATGCGCAAATAGAGCTATTCGACTATTTAGGTTATGAGAAATGTACTCATATCCGCTCTTACCGTCCTGCTCCTATCGTAAGGAAAGAATATATACAACAAGCCGCCGAGGTAATCAATGCAGCAAAGAAACCTTTTGTTCTTTTTGGACAGGGAATCATACTCGGAAAGGCCGAACAGGAATTCAAGACGTTTATCGAAAAAGGAGGCTTTCCTTCCGCGACTACCGTCATGGGATTAAGCGCCTTGGAAACTGACCATCCCCTACACGTAGGGATGCTAGGCATGCATGGTAATTACGCACCCAATGTCATGACCAACGAGTGTGATGTAATCATTGCTGTTGGAATGCGCTTCGATGACCGGGTGACAGGACGTCTGGACAAGTATGCCAAGCAAGCGAAAGTCGTGCACTTGGATATAGATCCTGCTGAAATAGACAAAAATGTAAAAGCTACTGTTCCAGTATGGGGCGACTGTAAGGAAACATTACCCCTATTGACTGAACTGATCAATAAAGGCGACCATGCTGCATGGTTACAACAATTTCGCGAGCTGGAGAAAGAGGAAATTAAAGAAGTCATCCAAGATGAACTAAACCCGAAAGGTGACATACTAACCATGGGCGAAGTCGTCAATGTTTTGAACGAATTGACAGGTGGTAACGCTATCATAGCAACCGATGTCGGTCAACATCAAATGATTGCCTGCCGCTATGCGAAATTCAATCAATCTAAATCAAATGTCACCTCCGGCGGTTTGGGAACTATGGGGTTCGGACTACCTGCCGCTATCGGAGCTTGGTATGGTGCACCAGATCGTGATGTAATCGCTATTATTGGTGACGGTGGTTTTCAGATGACACTACAGGAGCTGGGAACGATCATGCAATTTGGAGCAAAAGTAAAGATATTGATCCTGAACAATCAGTTTCTGGGTATGGTACGCCAATGGCAACAATTGTTTAATGACAAACGTTACTCCTTTGTCAACATTACAAGCCCTGACTTCGTCGCGGTAGCAAAAGGATATTATATCGATGGAAATAGAATCTCTGAACGCAAAGACCTTCGTGGTGCATTGGAAACGATGTTAAACCACGATAGCTCCTACTTATTGGAAGTGATGGTAGGCAAAGAGAATAATGTTTTCCCCATGGTTGCACAAGGGACGAGTGTCTCAGAAATAAGATTAAAATAAAATGGAAAAACAAGAATTTACCATCACTATATATACAGAGAATTCGATCGGTATGATCGGTCGTATATCGAATATATTCTCTCGCCGTAAAATCAATATAGAAAGCTTAAACACCTCTCCTTCAGAGGTTGAAGGTATCCACCGCTTTACCATCTTAATATCGGAAGGCGAAGAGGTGGTACGCAAACTGTGTCGTCAGATTGAAAAACAGGTGGAAGTCCTAAAAGCGTACTTCAATACGAATGAGGAATTGATCTGGCAAGAGCAGGCTTTATACAAGGTGCCAGCAGATGTCGTGAACGAGAAGGTCTACGTAGAGCGCTTATTGCGTCAATATGGCGCGAATGTGGTGGTTATACGTCCGGATTATATCGTCTTTGAGACTGCTGGTCACCGAGAAGAAATCGATCGACTAACACGAGAGCTAACAAAATACGGCTTAATCGAATTTGTCAGAGGAGCGCGAATCGCAATTATCAAAGATAGTGCGGGATTCCATACGAAACTAAAACAGTTTGAACGTGAAGAGCCTGCTCCAGAGATTGTAGAGAACGAATTCTTAGACCAACAGGATCAAGTATTTACGATGTAAGACTACAAGGTTACAGGGCTTATGAGGTTATAAGGTTACAACCTTATAACTCGATAACTACATAGCTTCGTAACTACATAACTTCTTAACGACGTAACTTGATAACAACAACATGGAAAATACATTTAAATTCATAATACAGACACGTAGGGCTTTCATTCAATTGATAGACAGTTTGACCATAGAACAACTTAATGAGATACCAACGGGTTTCAACAACAATATCATCTGGAATTTTGGCCATATCGTCGTAGTCACGCCGGCTTTATGTTATTTAAGAAGCGGAGTAAGTACGGACACCGCTATGGTAAAATACCTCAAGTCCTATGTTAAGGGCTCAAAGCCGACTTATACAGTTACGCAAGAAGAAGTAGACGACTTAAAAAGGTTAGCAATAACGACTATTGAGCAAATAAGAAAAGATTACAACGCGGGGGTATTTAAGGAAATCATACCATTCGCTACTGACACCTACAAAGAAACGTTGTCCGCTATCGAGGAAATAATCCAACTGTCTGCGGGGCATGATAATCTACATTATGGATACGCGATAGCGCAAAACCGAATAATCAACAATAAATAACTAAATCTAAACAGAGAAAAACTTTAAATAGTAAAAACAATGGCAAATTATTTCAACACCTTACCTCTTAGAGAGCAATTGAACCAATTGGGTATTGCAGAATTCATGAATTCGTCCGAGTTTGCGGACGGTGTGGAAGCTTTAAAAGGTAAAAAAATCGTTATCGTAGGTGCAGGTGCACAAGGTTTAAACCAAGGATTAAATCTTAGAGATAGTGGACTTGATGTATCTTACGCTTTACGCAAAGAAGCTATTGAACAAAAAAGAGACTCTTGGAAAAATGCAACAGATAATAATTTTACTGTAGGTACTTATGAAGAGTTGATTCCGACAGCAGACCTTGTCATCAATCTAACTCCCGATAAACAACATACTTCCGTAGTGAATACAGTAATGCCATTGATGAAACAAGGCGCTACACTTTCTTACTCACATGGATTTAATATTGTGGAAGAAGGTATGCAGATCCGTAAAGATATCACTGTCATCATGGTGGCGCCTAAGTGTCCAGGTTCGGAAGTGCGCGCGGAATACCTGAGAGGTTTTGGGGTGCCAACACTCATCGCTGTACACCCTGAAAATGATCCACAAGGCAAGGGATGGGCTGAAGCTAAAGCTTACTGTGTAGGTACAGGTGGACACCGTGCAGGTGTATTAAAATCTTCTTTCGTAGCTGAGGTAAAATCTGATCTTATGGGCGAACAGACAATCCTTTGTGGCTTATTACAGACAGGCTCTATCCTATCTTTCGATAAAATGATCGAAAAAGGTATCGATGCTGGTTATGCTTCTAAACTGGTACAATATGGTGTAGAGGTAATCACTGAGGCTTTAAAGCATGGTGGAGTAAGCGGTATGTTGGACCGTTTGAGTAATCCTGCAAAAGTGAAAGCGTTTGAGCTTTCTGAGGAATTGAAAGACATAATGCGTCCTCTATTCCAAAAGCACCAAGATGACATCATGTCTGGCGAATTCAGTAAGACCATGATGGAAGACTGGGCTAATGGCGATGCGAATCTATTGAAATGGAGAGCTGAAACGGGAGAAACTGCCTTTGAAAAAACCCCTGCCGGTGATGTAAAAATTGCAGAGCAAGAGTACTTTGACAACTACCTATTGATGGTTGCTTTTGTAAGGGCCGGTGTGGAGTTGGCTTTTGAAACGATGGTTGAAGCGGGTATCAAACCAGAGTCGGCATACTACGAATCCCTGCACGAAACACCATTGATAGCGAATACAATCGCTCGTAAAAAATTATTTGAAATGAATCGTGTCATCTCGGATACAGCAGAATATGGCTGTTACCTATTTGACCAAGCTTGTAAGCCATTACTGAATGACTTCATGGCAAAAATCGATACAGATGTAGTCGGAAAAGATTTTAACAGTGGAAAAGATGCGGCTGTAGATAATGTGAGATTGGTTCAAATCAATGAAGTATTACGTAACCATCCTGTTGAGATAGTAGGACGTGAATTGCGCAAAGCAATGACTGCAATGAAAGCTATTAAAACAATATAGATTAGGGTAGTTAGGAAGGTTACAAAAGTTATAGAGGTTATGGGATTAAGAAAGTATCATCACTTTCATAACTCCCATAACCTTCGTAACTTTAACAAAAAAGAGAGAAAATGGGAAAAACATTAGTAGAAAAAATTTGGGATGCACATGTCGTCAAGCAGCAAGAAGGGTTCCCTGATATATTGTATATAGACACCCATCTTATCCATGAGGTGACGTCACCTCAGGCATTTGACGGGTTACGCAAGAGAGGCCTTCCAGTGTTTCGTCCGAAACAAACCGTGGCTACGGCTGATCACAATGTCCCAACTTTAAATCAACACCTGCCAATTAAAGAAGAATTATCACGCTATCAGGTGGATATGCTGACCAAAAACTGTAAGGAATTTGGGATAGAATTATATGGATTAGGACATCCTTATCAAGGTATTGTACATGTTATCGGGCCTGAACTAGGCATCACACTACCCGGAAAAACCATGGTATGTGGTGATAGTCATACCTCTACACATGGTGCTTTTGGTGCTATTGCGTTTGGTATAGGTACGTCTCAGGTAGAGCAGGTTTTTGCTACACAATGCCTGCTGTTGCAAAAACCTAAGACCATGAAAATCGAAATTAATGGACAACTGGGTAAAGGTGTAAGTGCCAAGGATATTATATTATATGTCATTTCAAAAACTACTGCTGCCGGTGGTACGGGTTACTTTGTAGAATTTACAGGTTCTGCGATCCGCTCATTAAGCATGGAAGGTCGTATGACAGTGTGTAATATGAGTATTGAGATGGGTGCACGAGGTGGTCTGATCGCTCCCGATCAAACTACTTTTGATTATATAAGGGGGCGTGAATTTGCTCCAAAAGGTGAGGATTGGGATAAAGCGGTATCTTACTGGTCGACCCTATATTCGGATGAAGACGCGAACTTTGATGCGGTATTAACTTTTGATGCGGCTGATATCCAACCTATGATTACCTATGGTACAAACCCTGGAATGGGAATAGGTGTTACTGAAACAATTCCAACTACGGTATCTCAACCGGATAATGAACGTCCTTCGTACCAAAAAGCACTTGATTATATGGGCTTTCATGATGGCGAGCAGGTTTTGAATAAACCGGTGGACTACGTGTTTATAGGTAGCTGTACAAACTCTCGCATCGAAGACTTACGTCAGGTAGCGGAATTTATAAAAGGCAAACAGAAAGCGGATAGCGTGGAGGTATGGATCGTACCGGGATCGAAACAAGTCGAAGCACAAGCGAAAGCAGAAGGTATTGATAAAATATTTGAAGCGGCTGGTTTTCAATTGCGTGAACCGGGATGTTCGGCATGTCTGGGTATGAATGAGGATAAAATCCCTGCAGGGAAATACTGTGTATCAACATCAAACCGCAACTTTGAAGGGCGTCAAGGGCCTAATGCACGTACGATGTTGGTGAGCCCATTGACAGCAGCAGCGGCAGCTATTGCAGGAAAAGTTGTGGATGTAAGAGAATTAATATAGATCGAGGAGGACGGAAGAAGAAATGTGTCATATTTGCCAAACAGTAGAAGTATCTCAAAATAAGGTGATCCATCGGGAATCCCAGTCTGCCAATAGTATTTTTAACCAAAGATCCTTGGGGCAAGATTATCGTACGTTGATGTCTGCCCTAAAGCCAGGTCTCCGCGTTCTAGATATCGGATGCGGAACAGGAGCTATCACCAGAGATATTGCTAATAGTGTTGGTCCGACTGGCTATGTTGTTGGTATCGACAATACCGCATCCTTTATAACGGAAGGTCAGAACTTATATGCCGAGGTTCAAAACTTAGAATTGCTCCATTGCGATGTGCTTGATTTTGATTCGGAGGAAAAATTTGATTTAATTGTATCAGCGCGAACTTTTCAATGGATTTCGACAATAGGACAAGCCATTGATAAGATCAAGACGCTGCTAAAGCCTAATGGCGTAGTTTCGATTCTTGATTATAATCATGAAATGATCGATTGGACACCAAAAATCCCCAAAAGCATGCAAAATTTCTATAATATGTTCTTGATGTGGCGTAAAGATGCGGGGATGAACAATAGGATCGGATTTGATATGGCAGATATCCTTGAAGAGCATGGCTTTGATCAGATAGAGGTTTTCAATGCGGATGAACATTACGAGAGCAGCATTCCGTCGCACAAATCAAAAATCAAAATCTGGTCCAATTTAGCCAGCTCAAGACAGATGGTCGATGAAGGGTACCTCAGCAACGAGAATCGTTTAGAAGCAATTGAGGACTACAATAACTGGGCGGACAACGAAGCCCAAAGTATGACATTAAAACTTAGAGAAGTAAGAGCCGTATTAAATATATACAGATGAAAAAATTTGAAAAACTAACTTCAAAGGTAGTTCCATTACCTATTGAAAATATTGATACCGATCAAATCATTCCTGCTCGTTTCTTGAAAGCAACGACACGTGAAGGTTTCGGAAATAACTTATTCCGGGATTGGCGATTTGATGGGAATGATCAGCCTAAGGCAGATTTCGTATTAAATGACCCCACTTTTACCGGCAAAGTACTGGTTGCTGGAAAGAACTTTGGTTGCGGATCCTCGCGCGAACACGCCGCATGGGCTATAGAAGATTATGGCTTCAATGTCGTAATCAGCTCATTTTTTGCAGATATCTTCAAAGGTAATGCCCTCAACAATGGTGTATTGCCAATCACTGTACCCGAAGAGTTTTTAGAAAAAGTATTCGCTACAGTATTCGCTGATCCTGCGACTGAAATCGAGGTGGATCTGGAAAAACAAACCGTGACGCTATTGGCTACAGGTGATACCTTTGAGTTTGAAATAAACCCTTACAAAAAATCCTGCTTAATAAATGGCTATGATGATATCGATTTCATTTTAAGTCACTCAAAAGAAGTAGAAGTATTTGAACAAACAAGACCCTTTTCCTTTTATTAAGAGATAGATGACAGAGCCTTTTGTGTACATTCAAGATTTAACTATTCAATACCAAGATAAAAAAGTATTGAATGATCTGACTTGGGTATTAAACAAAGGTGAACATTATCTTTTAGGAGGCGAAAGTGGCTCTGGTAAGACGACGCTAGCGAAGGCTTTTGCAGCGGCTAATCCTGCAAAAGCATTATACATTTCCAATTGGTACCAGTTTACCAATTTAGAGGGAGACCGCAATTTCTATTATCAGCAACGCTATAATAGACATCAGGGACATGATACCTTAACAGTATTAGCTGAACTGGAACATCATGCCCAAAAAGAAAATCTCAACCTCTCTGATATACAGGAGCGAATTGTGGATTTCGGGTTTAAGGACACGTTGCAATCACAGCTTATTGAGCTATCTAGCGGAGAACACAAGAAACTTCAGCTTATCAAAGGGCTATGGTCTAAGCCGGAATTATTGATTATCGATGAGCCTTATACCGGACTGGATGCGCAATCCCGAATCACGCTGAACAATTGGCTGGACGATCTTGCTAAAGTAGGTGTACAGCTTATGTTAATCAGTAATGATAGGCAGTTACCACGCGCTATAAATCGCTTTGTTCATATCGTAGAGGGTAAAATAGAACAGGTTGATACTCCCGAGCTATTGTCCAAAAATCCAGAAAGAGAAGTGATGAATTTCCCTGGATTCTTAGCTTCATCACCTCAACATGATTATCGTTATATAGCCCAGCTCCATAACGTCTCTATCCGATATGGAGAAAAAGAAATTTTGAAGAATATATCCTGGGAGGTAAAGACAGGTGAGAAATGGCTCTTGCAGGGGCCTAATGGGTCGGGCAAATCCACCCTATTGAGCCTGATCAACGGGGATCATCCACAGTCTTACGGGCTAGACATTCATCTTTTTGGCCAAAGGCGGGGTACAGGTGAAAGTATCTGGGATATCAAAAAGAAAATCGGTATCATCTCGCCGGAGATGCACTGGTACTTTGACCAAAACGCCACCGTATGGCATACACTTGCCTCAGGCTTTTATGATAGCATCGGTTGGTTTATCGATGTTAAATTTCAGGAGAGACAACAGATCGAAGAACTCTTAGAATTCTTTGGATTGACAGCTTTCAAAAATCTAAAACTACAACACCTCCCTCTCGGTCAACAGCGCCTAGCATTATTGGCCCGTACGATCATTAAGAATCCGCCACTGCTGGTATTGGATGAGCCCTGTCAGGGGTTAGATGCTGCGCAGACAAGTTACTTTAATGCTGTCGTCGATGAGCTCGCTCAACACGGCACAACCCTTATTTATGTAGGGCATTACGAAAGTCAGTTACCGAGCTGTATTGATCATAAATTGGTATTGGAAAGAGGAGAAGTGAAGACCACAACATATAATATAAAACAAAAAAGCGCTTTAGAAAAAGAAAGCGCAATATTGTAAAACGAGCGTAAAGAAAATATAATGAAGAAAAATATTCTAATTATTCCAGGTGATGGAATTGGACAAGAAGTCACTACATGGGGAAAGCAAGTCTTAGAAACTATTGCTCAAAAAAATAATCATGAATTTGTTTTTGACGAAGCTATCATGGGACATACCGCCATCGAAGCTACAGGCAATCCGCTTCCTGACGAAACGCTGGAAAAAGCAAAGTCTTCTGATGCGATTCTTTTTGGCGCCATAGGACATGCTAAATATGACAATGATCCTTCAGCGAAGGTACGCCCAGAGCAAGGACTCCTTAAAATACGTAAGGAACTGGGTTTGTATGCCAACTTACGCCCCATCTTACTATTTGATGAGCTATTGGATGCTTCAAGTTTAAAGCCTGAAGTGTTACGTGGAACGGACATTTTATTCTTCCGTGAACTGACTGGAGATGTCTATTTCGGCGAAAAAAAGCGTAATGAAGATAATACCTTCGCGTCCGACTTAATGAATTATCACCGTTATGAGGTGGAACGTATTGCACGAAAAGCTTACGAAGCGGCTCGTACACGCAGTAAAAAATTATGCTCGGTGGACAAAGCGAATGTTCTAGAGACGTCTCGTCTTTGGAGAGAAGTCGTTCAAGAAATCTCCGCTGAGTATCCAGATGTTGAGACAGAACACATGTTTATTGACAATGCGGCGATGCAACTAGTTAAAAATCCGAAAAAATTTGACGTAGTTCTTACGGCAAACCTCTTCGGCGATATCCTGACGGATGAGGCGTCACAGATTGCTGGTTCTATGGGTATGTTAGCTTCTGCATCTATTGGGGACGGAACAGGTTTTTTTGAACCTATACACGGCTCTGCTCACGATATCGCCGGTCAGAATAAAGCTAATCCATTGGCCTCTATTCTTTCGGCTGCTCTAATGTTGGATATCGCATTTGGCTTACAAGAAGAAGCGAAATCAGTAACATCAGCAGTTGCAGATACCTTGAAAGCGGGATGGAGAACAGGTGACATTGCCAACAACAATACGCCTAAAGATATGATCTTAGGAACAAACGAAATGGGACAAAAAGTACTTGAATTTTTAAAGTAGAAATAACCAAAGTATAAACATAGTCGATTAAAAAAGCTCAAGGACCGCTTATGGAAGCGATTTTAGCTTTTGATTTTAACTTTTAAATTAAAAAATTATGTTACACGATCCTAATCACTTATACATCTTCGACACGACATTACGTGATGGCGAGCAGGTTCCAGGATGTCAATTGACCACTACGGAAAAAATCGAAATAGCGAAAGATCTAGAAAATCTAGGCGTCGATATTATTGAGGCTGGATTTCCGGTGTCTAGCCCAGGAGATTTTCAATCGGTGGTAGAGCTTTCCAAAGCTGTAAATGATGTCATCATCTGTGCTTTGACCCGCGCCAATAAAAATGATATAGATGTCGCCGCTGAAGCCTTAAAATTTGCTAAGCGTCCACGTATCCATACGGGGATAGGCTCTTCGGATATGCATATCAAGTATAAATTCAATAGTACGCGAGAAGAAATCCTGGAAAGAGCTGTTACAGCTGTAAAACATGCTAAATCTTATGTAGAAGATGTAGAATTTTATGCGGAAGATGCCGGACGTGCTGATTTGGAATTTTTGGCGAAAATGGTGGAGGCTGTCATCAGAGCAGGTGCTACCGTAGTAAATATACCCGATACAAATGGTTATTGCTTACCAGACCAATATGGGGCCAAGATTAAATACCTAACAGAACATGTGAGCAACATTGATCAAGCTATTATCTCGGCACATTGTCATAATGACCTTGGGCTAGCAACGGCAAATTCTATTGCTGCTATCCAAAATGGCGCTCGTCAGGTTGAATGTACCATTAACGGCATAGGCGAACGTGCAGGGAATACTTCACTGGAGGAAGTTGCAATGATCTTAAAAGTCCATAACCAAACATTCGGAGGGTTGACATCGAATATTAACAGTAAGATGTTTACCTCCCTTTCTAGAAAAGTTTCGGAGATGATGAATATGCCTGTCCAACCGAATAAGGCTATTGTGGGCCGAAATGCATTTGCACACAGCTCGGGTATCCATCAGGATGGCTTCTTAAAGCATCGTGAAAACTATGAAATCATCCGTCCGGAAGATGTCGGTCTAGAAGAAGCTGATATCATCTTAACAGCACGCTCGGGACGTCATGCCTTAAAGCATCACCTAGAGCGTCTAGGTCATCACCTAGACAAAGAAAGTCTTGCGAGTACATATGAACGCTTTTTAACGCTGGCAGATGCCAAAAAAGACATCAACGACGAAGACTTGCTTTCATTGATTAAATAATTACAAAAACTGTCTAAAAAAGTTGATCTATCGTTACCCAACAACGATAAGTTTGATTTTTTAGACAGTACCTTCATTTAAAATGAATTTAAAACTTACCATAGCTCTTTCTTACCTACTTATAATTATAAGGACGCAAGCTTATGGACAAGAAAGAAAAAAGTTGACTGATTTTGAAGAAGAATATCTTGAACGGGTTTATATTAAATATGAAGATAGATTAACGAAACCTCCTTTTGTAAACAGCAGCTTTACAAAGCTCTACAGTTGCATTACACTTAAAAATTTACCAAAAGAGGTCCCCTTTCCTTTCTCATATGATACGTTAGTCAATACTTGGATTAAAACGGCTTCAGATTCTATTACATTAAATGAAAATAACATAATAGAGCTATCGGATATTTTATTAAATAGTGCTAATGCAGAGAATGCCTATAAATTTGCAGAAATACATTATAAAGACTATCTCGGATTTATACAAACGAATAAAAACAACAACGAATTTTCAGCAGGATACGCCACAGGTTGGACAAGAGATTTCCCTCCTAGCCTTTTTCTAATACAACCTACCTATTTATTCGTCTTCTATGATCAAAATAAGAAATTATCAAATTATATCGGCATTAATTCCAATATCAAAAGTATACCTCTATTTTCAAAAAGAGATCATGATCCCATAACCTTTACGGTTCGAAATCAAATTAAATACTATATCGAAAACAAACTTCACCCCAAACAAACTAGACAACAAAACAATGAGCTTTGATTTAGCTACCTTACCTATAAATTGCCTGCAGGCGAAAGCCCGCTTAAAGGATGTGGTAATACGCACACCCTTGCAATATAATTTGCATCTATCTGAAAAATATGGTGCAGATATTTACTTAAAACGAGAAGACCTTCAAGTCGTTCGATCCTACAAATTGCGTGGCGCATTCAATAAAATCAGCAGTCTTACCGATGAAGAACGTGCGCGCGGAGTTGTGTGTGCCAGTGCAGGCAATCATGCTCAAGGGGTTGCTTTCTCCTGTAAACGACTAGATATTAAAGGTGTCATATTCATGCCGGGACCTACCCCACGCCAAAAAATCACACAAACGGAAATGTGGGGAAATGGGAATATCGAAATCATTCTCGTCGGCGATACATTTGACGATTGTCAAAAGGGAGCTCTGGAATATACCAAAGTGCATAACATGACTTTTATACCTCCTTTTGATGATCTTAAAATCATTGAAGGGCAGGGAACTGTAGCGGTGGAAATCCTGGAAGATCTACCTGATCTCGATGCGATCATCTTACCTATTGGTGGTGGTGGGCTCTCTTCCGGAGTCGGATATCACATCAAAAAGAATACCCCTCATACCAAAGTATATGGTGTAGAACCAGAAGGAGCTCCCTCGATGCAGGCTGCGATTCAAAATGGAGGTCCCATTGAACTGGAACATATCAACAAGTTTGTAGATGGTGCTGCTGTAAAAAAGGTAGGTACTCTGAATTATGAAATCAGCAGTCAGGTTCTTGATAGTATCAAATCTATTCCCGAAGGTAAAGTATGCACTACCATCCTGGAACTCTATAATAAAGATGCCATTGTCGTCGAACCAGCAGGTGCACTGTCTATCGCTGCGCTGGAATTTCACAAAGAAGAAATTAAAGGTAAAAAAGTGGTCTGTGTCGTCTCTGGCGGCAACAACGACATTGACCGGATGAGTGAGATCAAGGAAATGTCTTTATTATATGAAGGATTCAAACATTACTTTATCGTTCGCTTCCCACAACGCCCTGGAGCTTTACGCCTACTCGTGACTGAAGTGTTAGGTCCTAAAGATGATATCACGCGTTTTGAATACATCAAAAAAACAGAACGTGAACGCGGCCCAGCATTAATTGGAATCGAGCTTAATGATCCGAATGATTACAAGACATTCATTGAAAGATTAAAAGCCTATAAATTCGACTTTATAGAAATAAATAAAGATCAGACTCTTTTCGAGTATCTGGTTTAATAACAAAGGCTGCCCTCGGGCAGCCTTTGTTATCAAATATTACTTTGCTTTCAGGTATTTCTCCAGAAATTGATCCTGTTCCCATAGGAGATGAAAGATATTTTCTTTGGCAACATAACCATGGGACTCTCTTGGCAAAATAACCATCCTTACCGGTGCTCCTAAATTTTTCAGTGCCTGAAAGTAACGCTCAGTCTGTAAGGTAAATGTCCCTGGGTTGTTGTCGGCAGCGCCGTGTACCAATAGCATTGGTGTTTTCATACGATCAGCACTCATAAACGGTGACATTGTCATATAAAGCTGCGGATTATCCCAAAAATTTCTTTGCTCGCTCTGAAACCCAAAAGGTGTAAGTGTCCTGTTGTATGCTCCAGAACGGGCAATACCAGCTGCAAAAAGATTAGAATTAGATAAAAGGTGAGCTGTCATAAACGCTCCGTACGAATGTCCACCTACTGCTACCTTCTTACGGTCAATATAACCAAGTTTATCTACGGCATTTATAGCCGCCTCGGCATTGGCCACAAGCTGTGCTATAAAAGTATCATTCGGCTCTTGATTACCCTCCCCTACTATCGGAAAAGCAGCGTTATCTAGGACCGCATAACCTTTCGAGACCCAATAGATAAACGATCCATACCCGGGAAAGGTAAACTCTTTAGGATTGGCAGTACTTTGTCCTGCTGTGTTCTTGTCTTTATACTCACGAGGATAAGCCCAAATCAATAATGGAAGCTTTTCTTTCTTATCATAATCAGCGGGGAGATACAGCGTTCCCGACAAGGCAACTCCGTCATTCCGGGTATAATTTAAAACTTCCTTATGTACCTTTTCCAAAGATTTGAATGGATTTTCAATATTCGTAACCGCGATCTGTTTACCGGTCTTGATATTCTTACGGTAAAAATTAGGATATTGCGTAGCCGACTGTAACGAGATTAAAATCTCTCCTTTTGTAATATCGATAACTTGTGCTATGCGCTCCTGTAGATCGGACTCCTTTGCCACATACATCCGGTTCTTCTTAAACGACTTTAGATTCAACTCATCTATAAACGGAAACTCACCTGCCTTTGTAAAACCGTCGCCTATAAAATAAACCTTGTCTTTATTGATATACATGGTATAGACACCAAACTCATTTTTATCCCGAAAGACGTTGCCAGGATTTGAATAGACATCCTGACTGTTTCGATCGGTAATCACTTGGTTATATCCTGAAACCGGATTTAACAAAAATGTTTTGACATTGCGAGTGTCGTACCATTGAGAAGAAACTAAAGCGTAATTAGCATTACCCCAAATCACCCCGGCAAAACGATCCTGTAGCTTCATTAATGATTTTGGTTCTTGATCGAAAGGCAGATCCCAAACAAAAAGTTCGTCTCTAAACTCGGCTTGCTTATTTGCATCACCTCCATCTAATGCCTCGACAAAAAACAAAGTAGCGGCCTTGTCAAGTCGCCATGCCATTGACCGCTTACCTACGCGCGTCGAAGAAAAACCTTTGGGTACTATTTCCAACAATGGAGTCTCATTTACCTTTTTGATTATTGTACCATCAATATGATATACGGAGGATTCCTGAGGAAATGAACTATACCCTACTATGTAAGAAAAGGGCTTTTTGAGCGAAGATACAAGGACATACTTACCATCAGGAGATAAAGAGCTTTGCGTGTACATGCCTGCTGGTAAAAACTTTTCCTGTGCACCTGTCAGGTCCAACCAAAATAGCTCAGAGGTAGCAAGGGTCTCAAAATCCTGCTCATCCTGTGGATTTTTTAATAAATCCTGATAAGTACGCAACTGAGAAACCTTGCCATCGCTCGTAGATACCACAGGACCCGTAGGCAGATCTTTACTATGATCAATAAGATCTTTGGCCACAACAGGTCGTTTACTGATTAACAAACGGTCGCTATTACGCATCCATTTGTAGGGTGCATCAAGCACTGCGTTCAGATCATACGCTGTCAATTGCTTAGCTGTCTGTGTAGTTAAATCAATAATCCATAAAGATAATCCGCTATCATTTGTATTGGTAAAAGTAACATACTTACTATCTGGGGAATACTCAATATTGGCGATTAATGCATTTTCTGGCAATCCCTTTATCGCATATTCCTGACCAACATCTATAGATTTTAATCGGAGATTGTTAAAGTAAGTCTCTGTACTTGCTATTCTGGCTTTAGCATTGATCCTTAATCCAGCCAACCGTAACTCCTCTTGTCCCAATTCTTCCAGCGTCTTATAAGTGGGTCGATATAGAAATAGAACCCACATCTTGTCTGGACTCAATTTAATACCGGGTGGGCGCTCGTAATCGGCAAGTGCCATAATTTCTGAGGAGGGGTGTTGAAATGTAATATTTTCTTGTGCGCTCGCCCTCAGACTTAATCCCAAGAATAGTACGATCAAATTAAACAAAAACAAGTTAATTATCTTCATTGCGTATTGGTTTATAAATTTATTATGTTTTATTTTACAGGCACAAATTCGACATATAATATACATATTCTTCTTCATATTCAAGCAAAGAATATCTTTTTTTTGACACTAAAAATACTTAAAAAATAGTTGTTTTCAAGTTATAGAAATAAGTTGACAAAAGCTTTTTTAAAGTTATCAACATAGATTAAGTCTTGTTTTTCAAGTATTTACCCAAAACCCACCGCTACCACGCGCATTTTGGACGACTTCGCTAGAAGAGTGTGGAAAAGTATGACTAACGCTCCGAATGAAAATATTAGATATTTGTTCTTGTTGAGACTGTCACTGTCTCTGCAATCAGCGTTTTTTTATACACTTTAGTAAACTATTCACCCTATGAAGAGGACAGTTTACAATCAAACTTAACACAACATGGCAAGAATCATCAAATTCGAGAAAAACGATTGCGTACCATGCGATCAAGTGTCGACTTACTTAGACAACAAGGGTATTTCGTACGAGAGAGTTAATCCGTTTGATTCCCCTGAATTAGCTGTAAGGTTTAAAGTGCGTACGGTTCCTACTGTAATTGTTTTGGATGGTGAAGAAATAAAACACCGAATTATAGGTTTTAAGCCACAAGAACTAGAAGAAGCTATTGCTCAATAAGGAAGGTATTCATAAAAAGCCAAGATTATGATACATTTATATTTTGATAGCAAGACTGGAAACGTACAACGCTTTATCGATAAAGTGGTACAGATAACAGGATGGCAGGCAAGCAAGATACAAAAGGACATGATTGTCGAAGAATCTGGACATTTAGTTACGTTTACGACAAATTTTGGAAAGATTCCGCCTTTAACGGAAGAGTTTTTGACGAACAACAGCAGCAAGTTATTTTCTGTGACGTCAAGTGGGAATCGCAATTGGGGCAGAAACTTCGCCGTAGCGGCTGACAAGGCTTCGGAAATGCATGATATCCCGCTAGCATTTAAATTTGAGCTATCGGGCACAATGGAAGATATAAATCAATTTATAGAAATAATTAAGAATCAATACTATGATAGCAAACGAGGTAGCAAAAAACTGGATATTGCTTAATAACGAAATCATGATCAAACATGATGACGAGTATAGCCTTCACAAAGATAAAGAGGCTGTGCGCGCTTATTTCCTAGAATATGTAAATAAGAATACTGTTTTCTTTTATAACCTAAAAGAGAAAATAGATTATTTAGTGGAGCATAACTACTACATCAATTTCTATCAGTGGTTTACATTCGAAGAAATGGAGCAGGTATTCAACTATGTATATGCTAAGAAATTCCGCTTTGAATCCTTTATGGCTGCCTTCAAATTCTTTCAGAGCTATGCTTTGAGAGATGATTCCGGTGAGAAGTTCTTAGAGCGCTATGAAGATCGTGTTGTGGCTGTTTCTTTATTTCTAGCTCGTGAAGAGGGCTTTCAGAAAGCTATTGAATACGCCGAAATCATGATCAGTCAAGAATATCAGCCTGCTACCCCGACGTTCTTGAATGCTGGAAAAAAACGTTCTGGAGAATTGGTCTCTTGTTTCTTGGATGAAATCGGGGACAATTTAAACGGTATCGGTTATGCTGTTGATTCGGCAATGAAATTGTCTTCTATAGGTGGAGGTGTATCATTTAATATATCCAAAATCCGCGGTCGTAGTGAAGCTATCAAAGGTGTAGATGGTCGTGCAGGAGGTGTATTGCCAATTATGAAGATCATGGAAGATACATTCTCTTATGCGAATCAATTGGGACAACGTCCAGGCGCAGGTGCTGTATATCTTAATATATTCCACTCGGATATCGAAGAGTTCTTAGATTGTAAGAAAATCAATGTGGACGAAAAAGTCCGTATCAAATCATTATCGATCGGTATTATTGTGCCAGACAAATTCATGGAACTGGCAGAAAAAGATGAGCCTGCCTATCTAATCTATCCGCATACAGTCATGCAGGAATATGGCCAATACCTGGATGAAATGGATATGGACGCGATGTACGATGAATTGATTACCAATCCGAACGTCAAGAAAAAGAAAATAAATGCTCGCCACTTGTTGGTGAAAATCGCACAGACGCAAAAAGAATCTGGTTATCCATACATATTCTTCAAAGAGAACACCAACAAAGAGCATGCGCTGAATGGTCTGGGTAAAGTAAAATTCTCCAATCTGTGTACAGAAATTATGCAAATATCAGAAGTGTCTGATATCAATATCTACGGTAAAGAAGATACTATCCGCTACGGTATATCGTGTAACTTAGGTTCTTTAAACATCGCTACCGTAATGGATAACAAACGTATTAAGGAAACCGTAAAAACGGCAATGCGGGCTTTGACTGTAGTTACTGATGTAACAGATATTGAGATGGTGCCGTCTATTGCAAAAGCAAACCGCGAATTACATTCTGTAGGTTTAGGTGCCATGAATTTACATGGGTTCTTAGCAAAGAGCTTCATTATGTATGAGTCACATGAGGCTTTGGATTTTGCGAATACATTCTTCATGACAATGAATTATTACTCCTTAGAGGCTTCTATGGAGATCGCGAAAGAACGTGGTAGAACATTTGTAGGTTTTGAAAAGTCCGCTTATGCCGACGGAACATACTTTGACAAATATCTGAATAGAGATTACCTTCCAAAAACAGATAAGGTTAAAGAACTATTTGATGGTATCCACATTCCTACAATTGAAGATTGGGAAAATCTTAAAGCGCAGGTGGCTGAACATGGTATCTACCATGCTTACCGTTTGGCAATAGCTCCAAATCAGTCAACGTCTTATATCATGAATGCGACTGCCTCTGTGATGCCTATTGTAGACATTATCGAAGTACGTGAATACGGAGACAGTACGACATACTATCCAATGCCTTACTTGACAAATGATAATTACTTCTATTTCAAATCGGCATATGACATGGATCAGATGAAGGTTTTGAAGTTGATCTCGGTAATTCAACGTCACATAGACCAAGGTGTATCTACGATCCTGCACACGAACTCAAAAGATAGTACGCGTGATCTGGCAAAATATTATATCTATGCACATAAGTTGGGCTTGAAATCCCTGTACTACACACGTACACGGAAATCAACGATCGAAGAGTGTATCTCCTGTTCAGCTTAATAGACATCAGATTTGAAATAATACAGACTAAATCAGGAGAATTTTTGAACAAGACTTCTCCTGATTTTCACTTTTTAAACGAGCTTCAGCGAGCTCATCGTTGATAATTTTTATTTTTTAATTAGGACATGAACAAACAATTTACAGCCGTCAACTGGAATACTCCCGATAACGATTATGCCCTGATGTTTTGGGAGCAAAATATCAAACAATTCTGGATTGACACCGAATATATTCCATCTAAAGACATCGATAGCTGGAAGGGCCTAAGCTGGGACATGAAAGAATGTTACAAAAAGGCATTAGGTGGATTGACTTTGTTAGATACATTACAGAGTCATACGGGTATGCCTAAAATTATAGACCATATCGACTCGCTCCAAAATAAGGCTGTACTATCCTATATGTGTATGATGGAAGCTATTCATGCTAAATCATACTCTACTATATTTACTACGGTATCCACAACCAATGAGATTAACGATGTATTTGGTTGGGTTTCGCAAAACAAGTTTTTGCAGTTTAAGGCTAATACAATTGACAAATATTACCGCGGTATAGATAAGCAAAACCCCACTGATGAGGAATTGTTTATGGCATTAGCCTCTTCCGTGCTTCTAGAATCTTTCTTATTCTACTCTGGATTTTTCTTGCCTTTATGGTTATGTGGTCAAGGACAGATGGTGGCATCGGCAGATATCATCAAAAAAATCGTAGCAGATGAATCCATACACGGTGTATTTGTAGGATTGATCGCACAAGAAGTGTTTGCTAAACTACCTAATAAAGAAGAAGTAAAACAACGTTTCTTAAATCTTCTTAACGAGCTTTATGAAAACGAAATCAAGTACACGGAAGAACTCTACACTGTGGTAGGATTAACCTCTGAGGTAAAAGAATATGTTCGCTACAATGGCAATAAGGCATTGATGAATCTCGGATTTGATCCCATCTTTGAAGTAAAGCAGGTGAATCCAATAGTTTTGAACGGTCTAAATACAGAAACGACACAACACGACTTTTTCTCTAAAAAGTCTACGAACTACGAAAAGTCTATGGAAATTGTTCATCTAAAACATGAAGATTTTGAAATGGATGCAACAGTCGATATTTAATTAATTCCCAGACACAGTCATTCTCCCCCTTTTCGAAAACGAAAAGGGGGTTTTGTTTTGGCATTCTTTGTAAAACACGTATTACACAATCGTTTGCTATAATCTGTCCGTCCGAAGTATTCGAACTATATATGTATCTTCATTAATAAACCTGAAACATTAATTATGAAACCATCATGATTTATTCAAAACGAGTGAAACGAGTTCATGAATACAGCTAAGGAAACAAGCTATGGAAACAAGCTATGAATGAATGAATAATCACACAAGGGAATGAATAACCGAACGAGGTGAGATCACGAATGCCGCTTAAACATATTCTCGATGAATAAATCTGATAGCTTCATCACAAATGAAAAGCAAATATAAACAGATGAAAAAAATAGCATTATCACTACTACTATCGACTTGCCTTTTCCTAGGCTTCGCACAAACGGATAATGATCTCAAATTCTTTTCGAAGGAAAATTTTACCGCCATAAAGAAAGGAAATACAGCTGCCCAACTAGCTCAGATCACTTCACCCAGCTTAAGAAATACCGCATTACAGCTGCTGGATAAAACCTATCCCCTCAAAGATAGACACAAAACGTATCTCGCTTACCTTGAGCCTAAAATTCTTGCTGAACAATTAAAAACCAGCTCATACTCACAATACGAAAACCCAACTGGGATTTATTTCACAGAAGAAGAAGAAGCTGTGATCTGGGTCGGAAAAACCAAAGGACAAGTACTTAACCTGGTCGTGGTCAACTGGGATGATGAACATTTCAAACAAAGTAAATATAAACTGAAAGAAGGGATAAATACCTTTATAATTCAGAATAAAGGAAATTCCTATATCGAGTATTTCAGAAATGATAACAAATCAGGTACCCCTATTGATATTCATATTCTTTCGGGTAAGGTTAATGGTGTATTTGACCTCCGTAAAGACGATAACAAGAAATATCAGCAACTTCTCAATACTGCCCAGGGACCTATCCTAGACTTAGTTGGGCACAAAGTTCATCTTGCTTATGCCGTAAGTTCATTGAAAAAAGAAAACCCGGAAAATGGCATCGGCTTAATGCAGTTATACGACTCTATTATCAATATACAGCATGAAATCATGGGGTTAGTAAAATACCATAGAGAACCAAGAAATCATATGTTCGGCCGGGTGATATGGAAAGGCTTCATGCACGCAGATGGTATTGGTGCGGCCTTTCATGATAATACCATGTCCTCTGTAGCCAATATACCGAAGCTACGTAAAAATTCTTGGGGCGTAGCTCATGAATTTGGACATGTCAATCAGGTGCGCCCCAATATGAAATGGGTAGGTACCACAGAGGTTACCAATAATATCTATTCGGTATGGACCCAATACCTGTATAATCCAAAAGAACCCAAATTAGAACGGGAAAAACTGAAAGATTATGATGAGGCGAAAGTCGGAGGGAGAATCACATCTTATATGGAGTCGGCATTCGTACATGGTCAACAATGGTTGACACAGGCGGGTCCAGATCGTTGGCAGCGAGAAAGACCTCGCGATTGGGGTGGAGATCATTTTGTAAAACTCGTACCATTGTGGCAATTGCAACTTTACTTTGCTAAAGTCGGTGAAGGATTTGCTTGGGGTAATAAGGATTTTTATGGGGATGTCTTTGTCAAAGCGATAGATGACACTGTTCGACATGCTACACAAGATAGTTACTATCAACTGCAATTTGTAAAAAATGCTTGCGAGGTAGCCAAGTTAGATTTAACGGATTTCTTTGAGAAATCTGGAATTTTGACTCCTATTGATCTAATCGTAGACGATTACACTGTCGGTCGTATGAAAATAACAACGGAAGATATCACTAAAATAAAGTCCCATGCGGCGCAATACCCTAAACCAAGTACACCTGTATTGCACTACTTGACGGCAAACAGTATAGATATATACAGACTACAGCAACCTGTAGCAGGTAGTAAGCATGTGGGATACGAAAAGGAACAGGGAAAAATAATAATTGACAATACGAAATGGTCTAATGCAGTAGCTTTCGAAACGTATAAAGACGAAACCTTAATTAAAGTAGCATTCCGTGGTGCAGGGTCGGAAGATGCAAGTAAGACCACTGTACATATACCGGATGGATTTACATCGGTCAAAGCTGTGGGATGGAATGGTCAACGTATAGATGTTTTATAAAAAATAAGGGGCTGCACTATGTGCAGCCCCTTATTTTTTATAAAAGCTGATTACGATGGGCTAAAAATTACCCTTCTTCATCTCGGTAACGGCATAATCAACCGATCGTGCCGAAAATGCCATATAAGTCAATGAAGGATTTTGCGTAGAGGTCGATGTCATACAGGCACCGTCTGTCACAAACACATTGGGTACTGCATGCATCTGATTCCATTTGTTGAGCATCGAAGTCTTGGCATCATGCCCCATACGTACACCACCCATCTCGTGAATATCTAGACCAGGAGCTTGTGGGGCTTCATCTCGACGAATGTTCGTAAAACCGGCTATCTTAAACATTTCCTCCATCGTGTCGAGATAATCTTTTTTCATCTTATGATCATTCTCATCGTAATCAATCGAAATTTTTAATAACGGGATTCCCCAATTGTCCTTTTTATCGGTATCGAGTGCTACATAGTTAGCAGCCTTTGGAATAGTCTCTCCCATCATGTGAGATCCTACTCCCCAATTGCCAAGCTCCGGATTCAACAAGGATGCCTTCAGATCCTTTCCCAGTCCAGATTGATCTGCTGACGTAGAACGCCATGCTCCAAATCCAGCAGCATATCCCCGTAAATAATCAGTCTCCTGCTTGTGTAGATTGCGGAAGCGTGGCATATAACCTCCCCCAGCAGGATTACGTCCCTCAGTTTTGAAGTCTAATAATCCTTCATATTCGGCATACATACGTGCACTATAATTGTGAAAGGCAACGTATTTACCTAAAGTCTCACTGTCATTTCCAAGTCCATTAGGAAAACGATTCGATATAGAATTCAGAAGTATCAAATTCGTGTTTATGGCAGCAGCATTCACAAAAATAACCTTGGCATAGAACTCGATTTCTTCTTTTGTGTTACGATCGATCACCTTTACACCGATGGCTCTACCTTTACTCTCATCGTATAAAATTGAATGAACTACGGAATCAGGTCTTAATGTCATATTTCCTGTCTTAGCCGCCCAGGGCAACGTAGACGAGTTGGAACTGAAATAACCTCCGAATGGGCAGCCCCGTTGGCAAAGTGTACGATTTTGACATTGTGTCCTTCCTTGTTGGATATGTATCGGTTGTGGTTTGGATATATGAGCACAACGGGCTGATATGACCTTTCGATCCGGATACGTGCCTTCGATCGTTTGTTTAAAATACTTTTCAACAACATTTAACGGATAGCCGGGTAAAAACTCACCATCGGGTAGCTCTGCTAACCCATCTCGATCACCAGCAATACCCGCAAAACGCTCTACATGATCATACCATTGCTTTAAATCGGCATAACGTATAGGCCAATCTACAGCAAACCCATCCCGAGCGGGTCCATCAAAATCAAAATCGGACCAGCGTTGCGTCTGTCTCGCCCATAAAAGCGATTTACCGCCTACTTGATAGCCCCTGATCCAATCAAACGGTTTGTCCTGTATATAGGGGTGTTCTTGATCTTTAACAAAAAAATGAGCTGCATCTTCGTGAAATGCATAACACTTGCTCACAATAGGATTATCTTGTTTGACTTGATAGGGCATCTCATTGCGATGCTCAAATTCCCAGGGGAACATATTGGTCGTCGGATAATCTTTGATATGTTTTACGTCTCTTCCTCGTTCTAAAACCAAAGTTTTTAATCCGCGTTCACAAAGCTCTTTGGCAGACCATCCACCGCTAATCCCTGAACCGATTACAATAGCGTCATAAGTTCTATCTTTCTCCGAATCTATATTTAGATTTGCCATACTTTTTTATGCCTTAACTTTTACGGCTCCGTTATAACGTCCCGGTACCAATTCGTAAACCAACTTATTCTTCATCACATATTCTGAATTAAGATATCCTTGTATTGTACGCTTTTTCAAAATTTCGTAAAAAGCGTCTTTTTCAAGCCCTTTCAAGTAAGCCAATCGTTCAGAATCTGTCTTCAATCCAGCTTTCTTTGCAAGTTTAAGTCCCGCTAAAAAAGCCTGTTGATCTTCTGGACTGTGACAATCATCCAACATTTTCATCACAAAAAGGTGTAAGTTTAGTTCCTTCGCTCCCGGAGTATCTGTTTTAGGAATTATAGCCTCCACCAAATCACCAATAAGTGATTCATCAGCCGCAGACAACTTGATGTTCTCTAGCACGATGGAAGCGTCTTTTCCTCCTTGTGTACACGATGAAGCTATTACCAGCCCTCCTGCGACTATGAAAAGCTGTTTTAACGCTGTTCTTCTGTTCATTACATTCATAATTCAGGAATCTAATTTAAGATTATTTTCTAAAAAAACGTTTTAGCAAAATGATTTAAATTACAAAAACGATGTATTTCTTCCATAATCAAACACATCTCCCAGATTCGTAACCAAATGATCAACGGTTTTGTCTAAACGAGAACGCTCAACAGCATGTGCACTAACACCTATACAATACAAGCCTGCGGCTTTGGCTGATGTTGCTCCCGTGATCGTATCTTCTATCGCTAAAATCGACGATACCGGCATCTCCATTCTGTCTATTCCCTGTAGATAAGGTTCGGCATTAGGCTTCGGGTTTTCAACATTCTCTCGAGTCACAAAAAAATCGAAATGGGACAACAACTTATGATGTCCTAAAACGGTCTGAACAGTAGACTCATAGCTAGAAGTAACTAGACCTATGCGAATTTTGGCTTTCTTCAAATACGCTAATATCTCTTTAGCAAAAGGCATCAATTGAATTACGGTCATATCTGACTGGGCATAACTCGCTCTTGTCTCCGTCCACATAAATGTTTCGTCCGTCTCTATACCCCAATTCTCTCTAAGAAAGGCAACATTCCTTCTCAAGGTATGTCCCGCAAAATAGGTTAGCCAATCATCAAAGGTTATTTCTAAACCAAAACTTCTGGATAGGATCGGCTGCCAATTGGAAAAATAATAATACTCCGAATTAATTAAGGTACCATCTAAATCAAAAAGTACACCTTTAAACTTTGTCATATCTTAAAGATATAAAATCGATTGGAAATTGGGATGTAAGCATGATGATCTTATTGGATATAAAAGCAATTTTGGTTAAGTTTGTTCTTGGAGGTTTTGTAAAATATCACCTATTATTTATGCACTCGTGCTGAATACATCGGAAATATAACCTTCATCCCTTGAAACACCCCTGACTCCGCCCGCGGGCGGATGATAGATAAAAAACAAGTTATATACATATGAAAATAATAGCTGTAGGCCGTAACTATGTCAATCATGCGAAAGAATTAAATAATCCAGTTCCAGATCAACCCGTCATCTTTCTAAAGCCTGACACCGCTGTTCTTAAAGACAATAAAGATTTTTATATTCCTGAGTTCTCAAAAGACATTCATTATGAGTGTGAGATCGTAGTGCGTATCTGTAATGAAGGAAAACATGTGTCCAAAAAATTTGCCCACAAATATTATGATGCTGTTGGTTTAGGTATAGACTTTACAGCTCGTGACCTACAAAGTCAACTTAAAACCAAGGGCTTACCTTGGGAACTAGCCAAAGCCTTTGACCATTCGGCAGTAGTAAGCCCACTTATACCTAAAGAGAATTTTACGGACATCAACGCAATTCCCTTTTCGCTAACAAAAAATGGACAGACTGTCCAATCCGGAAATACGTCGGACATGATATTTGATATCGATAGTTTGATCAGTTTTATCTCTGCATATATTACGCTACGTAAAGGCGACTTAATTTATACGGGCACGCCCGTAGGTGTAGGTCCTGTTGCTATAGGCGATAAATTAGAAGGCTTTATAGCGGATAAATTAATGTTTACCACACATATCAAGTAATAGGATGCGCAAAAAAACAGGCTATTTAGTACTACTACTTCTGTTGCTGTCGTCATTGTCAATTGGTCAAAAGAAGGAGATTATTACTTCTCGCAACTATCCGCAGGGATATTTCCGAAATCCTTTAACAATCGCCATGGATGCTTCTGGCACATTTGGTGAGCTGCGTTCGACGCACTTTCACGCCGGTGACGATTATAGAACACAGCAGCGTGTAGGATTACCACTACATGCCGCCGCAGAGGGCTATGTATCACGGGTACGGGTTCAGATCGGAGGCGGTGGTAACTCGGTATACATCGATCATCCTAATGGTTATTCTACCGTTTACTTGCATATGGATGATTTCAATGAGGTACTTACTAACATTATTCGCGCAGAACAATATAAGCAGCAACGCTTCGATGTTGATTTAATATTAAATCGGAACCAAGTCGTCGTCAGCAGAGGAATGCTAATCGGCCACGCAGGCAATTCTGGTGGCTCTGGGGGGCCACATCTCCACTTTGAGATACGTGATACCAAAAGTCAGCACCCTCTAAATCCTCAACTCTTTGGATTAAAGTTTAAAGATAATTTCAAGCCTATAATCAACGGAATAATGCTGTATGACCTGAACGTACCATTATTCAACGAGCACACCCCTAGAAAATCATTAAGTGTAAAGGCTTCGCAGACGGGCATTTATACATTAGCGCAGGCTAGCCCAATCGCTGTCAATGGCCGCTTTGGACTAGGCATCAATACGGTAGACAGACATCGCAGTGGAGGGTTTCAAAATGGCGTATATTCGATTGAACTTTTGATTGATGAAAAACCCGTATCAACAGTCGTTTTTGAAGAGTTGGATTTTAATACCTCGCGAGGAATTCATTCTTATATTGATTACTCACACTGGAAAAAAACAAAAGTAAAAATTCAAAAGAGCTTTAAAGATCCGGGAAACCCGATAGAAATATTCAAAACATTGCCCAATACAAGGGGAATAGAACTGCAAGAACAAAAAGTATATGATGTAAAATATATTGTCAAAGATGTGGCAGGAAATACGAGTGAGTTGAATTTCAAAATTGATAATAAAATCAATAACAGAACTACTGACCATAAATTCCGAGGCTTGCAACTGTTAAAATTTGACAAGACAAATTCCTTTGAAAGGTCAGATGTTAAAGTTAATATCCCACAAAAGGTACTTTATGATGATTTGGATTTTGAATATTCTGCGGCTTCTGCTCCGGCAAATTCCTATTCACAGCTACATAAAATTCATAATAATTTGACGCCTATTTTTCAAGCGTACAACCTCGCCATAAAACCGACGTCGCTCCCTCTTCACCTCGAAGGGAAGGCATTGTTAGCCTCTGTCGAAAATGGTGCTGAAGGTGGGACTTTTGAGAACGGTTGGGTTAGTGTAAATACAAGAAATTTCGGTAGCTTTTACATTGTTGTTGACACAATAGCTCCTGTAATTACACCACGTAACCTTAGCTCAGGAAAGAATGTCTCTGCACAACGGAAAATAGACTTTACCATAGCCGATAACCTATCGGGCATTCAATCCTTTGATGGTTATATTGATGATAAATGGGTACTTATGGAGTACGACTCGAAGAACAGGCATCTTTGGCATACCTTCGATCCTTCATTAACTAAGGGGACACATACTTTTAAGCTTATTGTAAAGGATTGGAAAGACAATCAAAAGGTCTACCAAGCTAGCTTTATTAAATAAGATTTCATAAATTAGGAGATTGCCCTATAAATTCAACCGAATATGTCAAATTTGAAAATTGGAGATCAAGCTCCGCCGATTCAAGCGAAAAACCAAAACGGAGATCTAGTAAATCTTTCGGACTTCGCTGGGAAAAAAGTAATCTTATATTTTTATCCAAAAGATAATACACCGGGCTGTACAACGGAAGCGTGCAACTTTAGGGACAATTATCAATCATTGTTGGAAAAAGGATTCGAAGTATTGGGAATCAGTATTGATAGTGAACAATCTCATCAAAAGTTTATCACTAAATTTGAACTCCCCTTCAATCTTCTCGCTGATGAAAATCAAAAAATAGTCAATGACTATGGTGTTTGGGTAGAGAAAAACATGTATGGCAAGAAGTATATGGGTACTGCAAGAACTACTTTTGTAATCGATGAAAACGGGAATATAGAACATATCATCAAGAAGGTAGATAATAAGAATGCTTCCCAGCAGATTCTTGATTTGTATTAGTTTTAATCTTTTATATATATTTGCGCCTTATGAGCAAGCAAACAGACGATTTATTTAAAAATATAGTATCGCATGCCAAAGAATACGGTTTTGTATTCCAGTCGAGTGAAATATATGATGGCTTAAGCGCCGTTTACGATTATGGTCAATTAGGTTCAGAACTAAAGAACAACCTAAAGACTTACTGGTGGAAATCCATGGTTCAACTGAATGAAAACATAGTCGGTATAGACTCTGCTATATTCATGCACCCTACAATCTGGAAAGCATCGGGACACGTAGATGGGTTTAATGACCCAATGATTGACAATAAGGATTCGAAGAAACGCTATCGCGCGGATCAACTGATTGAAGATAAAATCGATCGTTATGAAAAAGATGGTAAGTCGGATAAGGCAGCACAGCTTCAAAAAGATCTGGATGATGCTTTAAACGCAGACGATTTAGTTCGTTTGAAGACGATCATCGAAGAACATAACATCGTATGCCCTATTTCAGGCACTAAGAATTGGACAGACGTCAGACAATTCAACTTGATGTTTGCTACCCAAATGGGAGCTATGGCTGATGGTGCTGAACAAGTATATTTACGTCCTGAGACTGCTCAAGGTATTTTTGTAAACTTTCTAAACGTCCAAAAGACAGGAAGAATGAAAGTCCCATTTGGTATAGCTCAGATTGGCAAAGCTTTCCGTAATGAAGTAATTGCACGTCAATTTATCATGCGTATGCGTGAATTTGAACAGATGGAACTTCAGTTTTTCGTGCGTCCAGGCACAGAATTAGAATGGTATGAAAAGTGGAAAGAGACGCGCCTAAAATGGCACTTAGCTCTCGGTTCAGATCCGACTAAATACCGCTATCATGACCACGTTAAGTTGGCTCACTATGCAAATGCCGCCGTAGATATCGAGTACGATTTTCCTTTTGGCTTTAAAGAAGTAGAGGGTATCCACTCTCGTACCGACTTCGATCTAAAGCAACACCAAGAGTTCTCCAAGAAAAAGATGCAATATTTTGATCCGGAAATAAATCAGAACTATATCCCTTACGTCGTCGAAACATCGGTAGGACTAGATCGCCTATTTTTGACTGTATTTGCAAACTCGCTGGTACACGAAGATTTGTCCACAGAGGAAAAACAAGATTCTAGGGTGGTATTAAAATTCCATCCGGCAATTGCTCCTGTTAAAGCCGCAATCTTCCCGTTAACAAAAAAAGACGGCTTACCAGAAAAGGCTAGGGAGATCATGAACAGATTGAAATTGGACTTCAATATGCAATATGACGAGAAAGATGCTATCGGTAAACGTTACCGTCGTCAAGATGCTATCGGAACGCCTTACTGTATTACGGTAGATCACCAAACGCTAGAAGATAATACGGTAACAATACGTCACCGTGATACTATGGAGCAAGAGCGTGTGGCTATTGACCAATTAAGAAGTATTATTGGTGATTTAGTAAGTTGGAACCACTTATTGGCTCAACTTCTATAATCGGATACGTAATAATTCTATAAAAAAAGAACCGCGCTATATCTATTTGATATAGCGCGGTTCTTTTTTCTCTCAGCTTGAGGTTTCCCTCAATTAACGTATAATCTCGTCCAACAATTGAATATAAAATGCTATACCTTCCACAACCTCATGCTCATAAATGTACTCATCTGCAGCATGTGAACGCGCGGAATCCCCTGGTCCCACTTTTAGTGAAGATATTGGCAAAAGTGCCTGGTCGCTCATCGTGGGACTGCCATACAACTTCTTTCCAAATTTCAATCCAGCCTGAACGATAGGGTGAGTTATCGCTATTGTAGACGGATTTAGTCTAGTCGATCTGGCCGTTACTTCAGACTGAACGTGTTCACGGATAAGTTTGAGTACTTCTTCATTAGTATATACATCAGTCGTACGCACGTCGACCACAAATTTACAGGATGAAGGGACAACATTATGCTGAGTACCAGCCTCGATCATAGTTACAGACATCTTTACTGGCCCAAGGTACTCTGACTGCTTGGGAAATTGATAGGAATTAAACCAACGGATGTCTTCGACGGCTTTATAAATAGCGTTAACCCCTTCTTCACGTGCGGCATGGCCGGACTGTCCTTGTGCCACACAATCCAACACCATTAATCCCTTTTCCGCAATTGCCAAATCTAGCAAGGTAGGCTCTCCTACAATTGCAAACTCACAGGGAACAATATGCTGATAAACCTGTTCTATGCCATTGCTACCAGAAATTTCTTCCTCAGCAGAAGCAACTAAGCACAGATTATATTTTAATTCCCTTACCTCATAAAAATGGAGAAAAGTAGCAATCAAGGAAACCAAACATCCACCGGCGTCGTTACTTCCTAATCCATACAACTTACCACCCGATCTTACAGGTAGAAATGGGTCGTTTGTATAGCCCGAGTTTGGTTTTACAGTATCATGATGTGAGTTTAGCAAAATAGTAGGTCGCTCTACTTGGAAAAACTTATTATAAGCTATCACGTTATTTCCAATGCGTTCCACATTACAGACCCCGTGTTCTTCTAAGAACTTTACCAATAAATCTGCTGTAGCATCTTCCTCTCTACTAAAAGATGGTGTAGCAACGAGATTTGATAGTAACTGAAGACTATCTTCTATCAACGAAGTAACACTACTATTCATTATAGAGACCACCTGCTTTTAAAGCTGAAAGCTTAATCCCCTTTATGAAAGCAGAACTAAGCCCATTATGCTCCATCTCGTTTAATCCCGCAATAGTGCAGCCTTTTGGAGATGTTACTTTATCAATCTCACTTTCAGGGTGACTATTCGTCTGCAATAACAAATCCGCAGCGCCCTTAGCTGTCTGTATAGCCATCTTCAGAGCATCATGGGCATGGAAACCTATCTCTACCCCTCCTTGTGAAGCAGCGCGGATAGCGCGCAGAAAAAAAGCAATACCACAAGCACATAATGCCGTTGCCGAGGTCATCAAGTCCTCGTTAATCACCACGACAGAGCCTACAGCATTAAAGATACGCTCAACTTTAGAAACAGCATCATCGGGAGCATTATCGGTGGCTATGCAAGTCATCGATTGCCCAATTGCAATTGCTGTATTTGGCATGGCCCTCACCACTAATCGGTCTTCTCCTAAGATATCTTTAATATCCTGACACGACACTCCCGAGGCAACGGAAACTATAAGTTGATCAAATTTCAAACTACTAGCAATTTCTTCCATCACTTTACGGATCTGTTGCGGAAGGACACACAATATGACAATTTCGGAGTTTTGAATAGCGACTTTATTATCTATATTGATTTCAAAACCAAGATCTTTCTCCTCTTCTAAGGCTGCGAGCGAACGTCTTGTCAAGACAATCTCATTCGGTTGATAATACTCCGATTTGACCAATCCTTTTGCTAAAGAAAGACCTATATTACCGGATCCAATTATAGTTAGCTTACTCATATTGTGTATTAGGTTGATTACTTGTTTACTAGACAGGTACCGAACTTCTGCTGTTGAAATAAATGTAAGTTGGCTGCATTCCCAATATAAACAGATTTCACACCTTTATTTATTGCATCAAAAGCATTCTGTAACTTAGGAATCATTCCATCGCTAATAATTCCTTTTTGCTTATAATCTTCAAATTTCTTAGCCGTTATGGTTTCTATAACCGAATTATCATCAGAGATATCGGCTAAAACGCCATTTTTTTCAAAACAATAAATCAAAGATGTCTCATACAATCTTGATAAACAAGTTGATAGCGCTGAAGCAATAGTGTCTGCATTTGTATTTAACAACTGCCCAACACCGTTGTGTGTGATTGCTGAAAAAACAGGGGTGAAACCCGCATCCAAAAATTTCTTAATGGCCAAGGTATTCACTGAATCGGCTAAAATATCACCTACAAAACCATAATCAATTTCGCGCGCAGGGCGTTTTACTGATTTAATAACATTTCCATCAGCACCGCTCAACCCAATAGCATCACATTGATACTTCTGCAATTTTGCGACAATCTTCTTATTGGTCAATCCAGCATACACCATCGTGACCACATCAAGCATCGATTCATCGGTAACTCTTCTTCCGTCAACCATCTTCGCTTCGATATTCAGCTTAGCAGCGATACGGGTTGCAATTTTCCCTCCTCCATGTACCAAGATCTTCTTACCGGGGATGGCTGCAAATTTTTCCAAAAATGCTTCTAATTGAATATCATCATCAATTACGTTGCCTCCTACCTTAATAATATTCAATGTACTATTCGACATAGTTTAACTTTTAACTGACCTCTAAAATGAGATTTCTTTTATATATTCTTATTGAGTCTTTCTAGCATACGCTTCAAAACAACCTGCGCAGCCCATACCCTATTACTAGCTTCTTTAATAACTAATGAATTTGGGCCATCTAGAATCTCCGCCGATAACTCCAAATCCCTACGGACAGGTAGACAATGCATAACTTTGGCGTCGTTAGTTTGCTTAAGCTTCTCATTATCCATCATCCAATTCTCCGAGACTGGATAGACCTCGCCATACTCTTTGTATGAGGACCAATTCTTCACATATACAAAGTCTGCGTCAGATAAAGCATCTTTCAGGTCATGTGTTATAATCACTCCAGCTGTAAACTCCTCTGCCAGTTCATAACCAGGAGGGTGTGCGATAGTAAAATCGAGTAGGTTTTGTTCCTGTGCTTTGCCCATCCATTCGGCAAAGGAATTAGGAACAGCTTGAGGAAGGGCTTTTACATGAGGAGCCCATGCCAAAACCACTTTAGGTCTATCGACCTTCTTATACTCTGTAATTGTTATAAGATCAGTTAGACTTTGTAAAGGGTGCCTAGTTGCACTTTCCAAAGAAACAACAGGTACGCCACAGAACTTAATAAACTTATTAAACAAGTCTTCACTGTAATCTGCTTCCCTATCTTTTAAGGAAGGGAAACTACGCAAACCGAGAATATCACAGTACTCGCCCATCACAGCGGCAGCTTCGCGAATATGTTCTACTGTCGTACCATTCATCACGACTCCGTCTTGTGTTTCTAATGCCCAACCGTCCTTGTCCATATTCATGACCATCACATTCATTCCTAAATTCATGGCGGCCTTTTGCGTACTAAGTCTAGTACGTAAACTCGGATTTAAAAACACTAGACCTAAAACTTTATGTTTACCTAAAGATTCCTCGGTATTTGGGTTAGCCTTTATAGCCAGAGCCTCCTCTACAAGATCACTCAGATTATCGATATCTGCAACGGAGAAAAAATTCTTCATCTTATTATAAGTTATCTGTGACAAATAGTCTATATATCGTCTGAAATAATAGTATCTTAAGCTTTTAAACGTTCGTCTAAAGCTGTCAAGAATCTATCAGCTATAGCTTTATCAATGTTTAATGCCGGAAGAATACGGATAACATTCGGTTTAGCCTCTCCAGTAAATATACCATTTATTGTTAGTAAATCCCTCTTCACATGTGCCAACTCTTCAGGAAGATCTATACCTATCATCAGTCCCCGTCCTCTTACTTCTTGAACCCTATCAAGCTTTTTCAATTCGGCAATCAAATAATCGCCGATACTTCCTGCATTTTGAATCAAACTTTCCGATTCCATCACATCCAACACAGCCACGGCCGCTGCGCACGCCAAATGATTGCCTCCAAATGTTGTTCCCAATAAACCATAGGAAGCCTTAAACTGAGGCGCGATACTGATTGCTCCTATAGGAAATCCATTTCCCATTCCCTTCGCCATCGTATAAATATCTGCCTGAACTCCAGCGTAATCATGGGCATAAAATAATCCCGTACGTCCATAACCACACTGTACGGAATCTGCGATAAAAGTGGTTTCATATTGATCACAAAGACTGCGAATCAATCGAAGGAACGTAATAGATGCCTCTCGTATCCCACCTACCCCTTGTATTCCTTCAATAATTACCGCTGCAACATCGCTTCCGTAGGCTTCAAAAGCCTCTGACAATGCCTGCTCATCATTGAATGGTAAAAAAACTACATTATCTGTCTGATTCACCGGCGCTACTATAGCCGGATTATCTGTTGCTGCCACTGCTAGTGAGGTACGACCGTGAAATGCTTTAGAAAACGCTATAACTTTCTTTCTTCTGGTATGAAAAGACGCTAATTTTAACGCATTTTCATTTGCCTCCGCTCCGGAATTACACAAAAAAAGTGAATATTCCTCTTTCCCGGATATTACTCCAAGTTGTGTAGCCAACCGCTTCTGGATAGGGATCTCAATTGAATTAGAATAGAAACCAATGTTATTTAACTGGTCGGTAATGGATTTAACGTAGTGGGGATGTGTATGCCCTATAGATATCACTGCATGGCCACCATACAAATCTAAATACTCATTACCTGCAGCATCCCAAAGTTTGGATCCTGCGGCCCGTACGATGTTAATAGGATTAACGGGGTAAACATCAAACAAATTCATCAATTAAATAATAATTAGTGTAAACAAAACTATGCACAAATATAACTAAGACGCACTTAATACGCTATGAATAAACGAAAAAACCTGTGATAACTAGCTTTATAAAAGATTACAAAAAAAGCCTATCATCGCTGATGATAGGCCTAATATTTCTAAAGAAAGAAAAAATTAGTCTTTTTTCTCTTCTGTAGCAGGAGCTTCTTCGGTTGCAACAGCTTCTTCAGCTTTTACTTCTTCAACAACTTCTACTGTTTCTGTACCTTCAGCAGCTTTTTTCTTAGCACCACCGCGGCGACGAGTAGTTTTCTTCTCAGCTTTAGCGTCTTTGCCGTAAACTTCGTTATAATCTACCAACTCAACAAATGCCATCTCAGCATTATCACCTAAACGGTTTTCTAACTTAATAATACGAGTATAACCACCTGGGCGTGTTGCCACTTTTTCAGATATTTCGCGGAACAAAATAGTTACTGCGTCCTTATCTTTCAAGTAAGCAAATACCGTACGACGAGAGTGTGTCGTATCATTTTTAGATTTCGTGATTAATGGCTCAACATAAGTACGTAAAGCTTTAGCTTTTGCTAAAGTAGTAGTAATACGCTTGTGCTTGATTAATGAAGTCGCCATATTAGCTAACATCGCCTTACGGTGACTGTCAGTGCGGCCTAAGTGATTTACTTTTTTTCCGTGTCTCATTTTCTTAGTGTTTTTTCGTGCGTACCGTTCTTAAAGAAATGAAGTCAATAAGAGAAGGTTCTAATCTCTTACTTAATCCACTTCGTTCGAGGAATTACGCAACAGGTCGCTTTTATTTTTATTTATTATTCTTCGTCCAATTTAAACTTAGACAAGTTCATTCCGAATGATAAACCTTTTGATTTTACCAATTCTTGAATTTCACTTAAAGATTTCTTTCCGAAATTACGGAATTTCAACATATCAGCTACGTCGTAAGTAACTAACTCAGCTAATGTGCGAATATCCGCCGCTTTTAAACAGTTCAATGCACGCACAGAAAGATCTAAGTCTACTAGTTCTGTTTTCAAAATCTTACGCATATGTAAGATCTCCTCGTCAACGACTTTGGTTTCCTCTTTCGTTTGCGACTCCAACAGCATATTCTCATCAGAGAACAACATAAAGTGCTGAATAAGAATACGAGCAGCTTCTTTCAAAGCATCCTCTGGGTGAATTGATCCGTCTGTAGATATATCTAACAACAATTTCTCGTAGTCAGTTTTCTGTTCTACACGGTAATTTTCAATGGTATATTTCACATTCTTAATCGGAGTGTAAATAGAATCGATAGCGATTAAACCTACAGGTCCATCAGTTACCTTATTCTCTTCCGCATTTACGTAACCACGTCCCTTTGAAACAGACAACTCTACTTCAATAGTTACAGAGCTTTCCATGTTACAAATTACGAAGTCTGGATTCAATACCGTAAAGTTGTTAGAAAACTTAGTGATATCGCCTGCTTTAAACTGTTCTTGACCATTGATAACTACAAAAATCTTCTCGCTGTCGCCTTGTTCACCACTCTTTTGAAAACGAACTTGTTTCAAATTCAAGATGATCTCAGTTACGTCTTCTGCTACACCTTTGATCGTAGAGAATTCGTGTGACACGCCTGAAAATCTTACCGACGTAATCGCATATCCTTCTAGAGAGGACAATAAAATACGGCGTAAAGCATTACCAATAGTAACACCAAAACCTGGCTCTAATGGACGAAATTCGAAAGTACCATCAAAATCTGTAGATTTTTGCATGATAACTTTATCCGGTCTTTGAAATGCTAAAATTGCCATTTATAATATTTTAATATTTTTCAACAATGTATATCTTAATAACAGATGCATAATCCCGAGAATCGGAATTATGCATAGTTATTAATTATTATTTAGAGTATAACTCTACGATTAAGTTCTCTTTGATATTCTCAGGAATGTCAGCACGATCTGGATAAGTCAAAAACTTACCTGTTAATGCTTTTGCGTCCCACTCTAACCAACCGTATTTGTTGATTGTTCTTCCTGCTACAGAATTAGAGATAGCCTCTAAAGCTTGTGAGCGCTCACGAACAGCGATGACGTCGCCTGGACGAATGCTATATGATGGAATGTTAACGACATTACCGTTAACAGTAATATGCTTGTGCGAAACTAACTGACGAGCAGCAGCGCGAGTCGATGCGATACCTAAACGGTATACTACGTTATCTAAACGTGCTTCTAATAATTTCAAGAAGTTTTCACCTGTAATACCTTGCTTTGCAGCAGCTTTTACAAATAAGTTAGCAAACTGACGTTCTAAAACTCCGTAAGTATATTTAGCTTTTTGCTTCTCTAACAACTGAATAGCATATTCAGATTGTTTTCCTCTTCTTTTTGATGGTCCATGTTGACCAGGAGGATAATTCTTTTTTTCTAATGCCTTATCAGGGCCGAAAATTGGCTCTCTGAATTTACGCGCAATTTTGGACTTTGGTCCTGTATATCTTGCCATTTTTTTCTCTGTTTGAAGTATCTACCAGCCTAAAGCTGATGAATCTTAATCTTAAACAATACTGTTATTAAACTCTTCTGCGTTTTGGAGGACGACAACCATTGTGAGGAAGTGGAGTAATATCCTTGATAGTTGTTACATCGATTCCTACGGTTTGTAACGTACGGATAGCAGACTCACGTCCAGCACCAGGTCCTTTAACGAAAACCTCTACTTTGCGTAATCCTAAATCATGTGCAACTTTACCACAATCGTTTGCTGCTTGACCTGCTGCATACGGAGTATTCTTTTTAGAACCTCTGAAGCCCATTTTACCAGCTGAAGACCATGAAATAGTTTGACCAGAATTATTAGTCAAAGTAATAATAATGTTGTTAAAAGTAGCATTGATATGAGCTTGACCTACAGGCTCGATAACAACGATACGTTTTTTTGTGACTTTTTTACTTTTAGCCATTTCTTACTTGTTATTTAGTAGCTTTTTTCTTGTTTGCAACTGTCTTACGTTTTCCTTTACGAGTACGTGAGTTGTTTTTTGTACGCTGACCACGAACTGGTAAATGCTTACGGTGACGTAAACCTCGGTAACAACCAATATCCATTAAACGTTTGATATTCAATTGAACCTCTGAACGTAAAGCACCTTCTACTTTAATTTCATCATTGATAATCGTACGAATAGCAGCCAATTGATCATCATTCCATTCCGAAACTTTTACATCTTGACTAATTCCTGCTTTATCTAAGATATATGCAGCAGTCGCACTACCAATACCAAAAATGTAGGTAAGGCCAATAACGCCTCTTTTGTTTTTAGGTAAATCTATACCTGATATCCTTGCCATATAATATTTTAAGCGATTTTGTTAATTAATTATCCCTGACGTTGTTTGAATTTAGGGTTCTTTTTGTTGATCACAAAAATCTTTCCTTTACGACGGATGATCTTACAATCCGCACTACGTTTTTTTACTGATGCTCTTACTTTCATTTTACTAAATTGTTAAGCTCTTCACAGAGCAATACCTTATTTATAACGATATGTTATCCTTCCTTTAGTTAAATCATAAGGAGACATTTCCAATTTAACTTTGTCTCCAGGTAGAATTTTAATGTAATGCATACGCATTTTACCAGAAATGTGTGCAATAATTTCATGCCCATTTTCTAACTCTACCCTGAACATCGCATTAGATAATGCTTCTTTGATAACACCGTCTTGTTCTATCGAGGCTTGTTTAGCCATATATCAATTACTAATTAACGTTTGTATAGCCTGCACCAACAGGAGTGCAAAGATAAATAAAAATATTGAAAGCTAACTACTTTTTATTCAAAACTTTCTCTACTTCATCAAAATTCAATAGCACATCGGGTTCTCCCTTTCTTATAGCTACCATTTGTTCAAAATGAGCAGAAAGTTTGCCATCGATGGTACTGACAGTCCATCCATCGTCCCAAAATTTAACACCAGCTTTACCGGCATTTATCATTGGTTCGATACAGATCACTAATCCAGGCTCCAACTTTGGTCCAGAACCGCGCTTACCGTAATTTGGAACTTCTGGTTTTTCATGTAAATGTAATCCTACGCCATGACCTACCAACTCTCTTACAATTCCAAAATTATAAGGTTGAACATATTCTTGAATCGCTGATGAAATATCTCCTACTCTTTTACCCGCAACTGCCTGCTCTACCCCTTTATAAAGGGATGCTTTAGTAACGTCCAACAATTGCTGAGCTTCCTGCGAAATTTCGCCCACTCCAAATGTATATGCAGAATCAGAAATGAAACCGTTTAAGTTAACACCTCCGTCTACGGAAACTAGGTCCCCGTCTTTAATCTCATAGTCACTTGGAAAACCGTGTACTATCTGATCATTAACTGAAATACATAAAGAAAAAGGAAAACCATGATAATTCAAGAAAGCTGGAGTACCTCCATTATCGTGAATAAAATCATAAGCTAATTTATCAAGGGATAATGTAGTAATCCCCGGAGTGATAACTTTGGCTATTTCAGCAAGTAAGCGCGAGAGTACATTTGCAGACTCTCGCACTTGCTCAATTTGTTCTTCTGTTTTATAAATTACTTTAGACATCTAAAGATATTAAATAGCAGATTGATCATATCCTTCAACACCTACAGCCGAACGTCCTTTAACACGTCCTGTTTTCATCAAACCATCATAATGACGCATCAATAGATGAGACTCGATCTGCTGAAGGGTATCCAATACTACACCCACCAAAATCAAAAGTGACGTACCTCCATAAAAATGTGCGAATTGATTATTCACACCAGCGGCACTAGCTATAGCTGGCATAATAGCAATGATTGCTAAAAAAACCGCACCTGGAAAAGTGATACGAGAGATTACATTGTCTATAAACAAATTCGTATCATATCCCGGTTTAATCCCTGGTACAAAACCTCCATTTTTCTTCATATCCTCAGACATCTGTTGAGGATTTACCATGATAGCTGTATAAAAGAACGTAAAGGCAATAATTAATACTGCAAACGTCACATTATAAGCCACTGATGTAAAATTCGTCAACGATGTTAAGAAATCGGATTGAAGATTTGGGAAGAACTGTGCTAAGGACATTGGTAAAAACATAATCGCCTGAGCGAAAATAATTGGCATAACACCAGCCGCATTTACCTTTAAAGGTATATACTGGCGCACACCTCCCACTTGCTTATTCCCAACTATCTTTTTAGCGTACTGCACTGGTATTTTACGTACTCCTTGAACAATCAATATAGTAAAGATCACTATAAAGAATAGCGCAATAGCTTCGATCAAAATAGGGATGATACCACCACCGCTAGGACTCATTCTCGAAGCCCACTCAGCCACGGCACCGCCTGGCAACTGCGCGATAATACCAGCCATAATGATTAAAGAAATACCATTTCCAATACCCTTATCGGTGATTTTCTCACCCAACCACATCACAAACAATGTACCTGCAGTCAAAACAATAGCAGCAAGAATAGTGAACATAGGGTCTGCAATAGTTTTTGCAGCCGGTTCGATTTGTGTCTTAACGTAAGCGATAGCTTGCACCAATGTGATAGCTAATGTCAAATAACGAGTTATCTGAGTCATCTTTTTACGTCCAGACTCACCTTCTTTTTGCATTTTCTGAAACGCAGGAACAGCAATCCCCAATAATTGTACAACGATTGATGCAGAAATATAAGGCATTACGCCTAAAGCAAAGATAGCTGATCTAGAGAATGAACCTCCAGCAAACATATCTAAAAGTCCAAGAAGACCTTCTTTTTGCCCTGTAGCTAATGCATCTGGATTAACACCTGGCAATACCACGTGACATCCAATACGATAAATGAGAAGAAATAACAACGTATTTACGATACGATTGCGTAAATCTTCAATTTTCCATATATTGGTTAAGGTTGTGATTAGTTTCTTCATGTATTAAAGTTTTACGATGGAACCACCTGCAGCTTCGATAGCTTTCTGAGCTGAAGCTGAAAATGCATGTGCTTTAACCTCGACTTTAGCACTAAATTCTCCACGACCTAAAACTTTTACTAAGTCATTTTTAGAAACTAAACCATGCTCTTTCAATGTATCGAAATCAACTACAGTAAGGTTGTATTTTTCTACTAAACTTTGTAGAACATCTAAGTTTACACCATTGTATTCAACACGGTTTGCATTTTTGAATCCAAACTTAGGCACACGGCGTTGTAAAGGCATCTGACCACCTTCAAAACCGATTTTTGTAGAGTGACCAGAACGAGATCCAGCACCTTTGTGACCGCGCGTAGATGTGCCGCCACGACCAGAACCTTGACCACGGCCTATACGTTTTCTGCTTTTTGTTGAACCAACTGCTGGTCTTAAATTACTTAAGTTCATTTTAAACTAAGATTATGTTGTGCCTTCGCTTTCACTAAACAGGTCACAACGATTAACAATTAAATTATAAACAACTGATGGAAAGAACCGAAATTCTTTCCATAGTACTGTTTTTAGATAGTCTCAATAGCTACTAAGTGGTTCACTTTACGAACCATACCGATAATAGCCGGTGTAGCCTCTACTTCTACCGAGTGGTTGATTTTCTTCAACCCTAAAGCCTCAATAGTTTTCTTCTGGCGCTCGCTTCTGTCGATAACGCTCTTTATCTGGGTGATTTTAATTTTTGCCATGATAATTAACCGTTAAATACTTTATTTAAATCGACACCGCGGTGTTGAGCCACTGTATATGCATCACGCATATTAGCTAAAGCATCAATTGTTGCTTTTACCACGTTGTGCGGGTTTGATGATCCTAAAGATTTTGCTAATACGTCTTTGATACCAGCAGATTCTAATACAGCACGCATTGCGCCACCTGCTAATACTCCTGTACCACCTACAGCTGGTTTAATCAATACTGAACCACCTGAAAATTTACCGTATTGCTCATGAGGAACAGTTCCTTTAATAATTGGAACTTTCACCAAGTTTTTCTTTGCATCATCGATACCTTTAGTGATAGCCTCAGTTACCTCTTTAGCTTTTCCTAAACCGAAACCAACGATACCGTTTTCGTCACCAACGACTACAATAGCAGAAAAACTGAAAGTACGACCACCTTTAGTTACTTTCGCTACACGCTGGATGCTTACTAAGCGATCTTTCAATTCAATCTCGCTTGATTTTACTCTTTTAATATTGCTTAATGCCATTTTTTCTATCAATTAAAAGTCTAAACCGCCTTCGCGAGCACCCTCTGCCAATGATTTCACACGGCCGTGATATAAGTACCCATTACGGTCAAAAACTACTTTACTAATACCTGCTGCCACAGCTTTCTCAGCTACCAATTTACCAACAGCTTTAGATTGCTCTACTTTATTTCCAGAAGCTACAAAGTCTTTTGCTAAGCTTGAAGCTGACACCAAAGTTTTACCTGTAGTATCATCGATAACTTGTGCATAAATACCTTTATTCGATCTGAAAACAGACAAACGAGGACGTTCAGTAGATCCAGTCAGGTGTTTTCTTATTCCTTTTTTAATTCGCTCTCTGCGAGATGTTTTAATTCCTGCCATGGTTATTATTTTTTAGCTGATTTACCTGCTTTTCTTCTTAATACTTCACCTACAAACTTAACACCTTTACCTTTGTACGGTTCTGGTTTACGGAAGCCACGGATTTTTGCAGCAATTTGTCCGATTAATTGTTTGTCTGTCGATTCCAAAGTGATAGTAGGGTTTTTACCCTTTTCAGCAGTTGTTGTAACTTTAACTTCCTGTGGCAATACGAAAACAATCGGGTGAGAGAAACCTAAAGTCAACTCCAATGTGTTACCATTGCTTGAAGCACGGTAACCAACACCGACTAATTCTTGTGTAGTTTTATAACCTTCTGTTACACCCACAACCATATTCTGGATTAATGCGCGGTATAACCCGTGTAATGCTTTGTGTTTTTTCTGCTCAGTAGGGCGAGATACGACGATGTTTCCATCTTCTTCCTTAACAGAGATGTCGCTATCTACTTTCTGAGTTAATTCACCTTTAGGACCTTTTACTGTTACCAGATTCTTATCTGATACAGAAATCGATACTCCCGAAGGAATAGCGATAGGTGCTTTTCCAATTCTTGACATGTCTTTGTGTGTTTTTTCCTAGATTAATAAACGTAACATAAAACTTCACCACCAACATTCTGTAAGCGGGCTTCTTTATCTGTCATTACTCCTTTAGAAGTTGACAAGACAGCAATACCCAAACCGTTCAAAACGCGAGGCATGTTTTCAACACTTGCATACTTTCTTAAACCAGGTTTACTCACACGTGTCAATGTGCGAATAGCCGGTACTTTGCTAATTGGGTTATACTTCAACGCAATTTTGATAGAACCCTGAGGTCCTTCTTCTACGAATTTGTAATTAGCAATGTAACCTTTGTCAAAAAGAACTTTAGTAATTTCTTTTTTAAGGTTCGATGCAGGAATTTCAACAACCCTATGGTTGGCCTTAATGGCATTCCTTACTCGTGTAAGGTAATCCGCTATTGGATCTGTATTCATTATGTAATATAAATTGTGATAATGGTTTCAAATCCCGACTTTCGGGAGACGACCTACTATCTGTAAATAAAATTTGCAATACAAAAAACCCGATAAATCCTTAAAAAGGATTTATCCGGGCAAAAGTAAGTATTTTTTTAAACCTTACCAAGAAGCTTTTGTAACTCCCGGGATTTTTCCGTCTAAAGCCATCTCGCGAAATGTAACACGAGAGATGCCGAACTGACGCATATATCCTTTAGGACGTCCTGTTAATTTACAACGATTGTGTAATCTAACTGGTGAAGCATTCTTTGGTAATTTATCTAATCCAGCATAATCACCAGCTTCTTTCAAAGCCGCACGTTTTGCTGCATACTTAGCTACCAATTTTTGACGCTTTACTTCGCGTGCTTTTAATCCTTCCTTAGCCATTGTTGTTCGAGTTTTGATTTTTGAATGGTAAACCGAATTGTTTTAATAACTCCAATGCTTCAATATCATTTTGAGCTGAAGTCACAAAAGTGATATCCATACCTGTAATCTTGTTGATTTTATCAATGTTGATCTCAGGGAAGATGATCTGCTCTGTTACTCCTAAATTGTAGTTACCTCTACCGTCAAATCCTTTATCATTGATTCCACGGAAGTCACGGATACGTGGCAAAGAAACAGCGATCAAACGATCTAAGAATTCGTACATGTTGTTGTCACGTAATGTAACGCGAGCACCAACAGGCATTCCTTTACGAAGTTTGAAGTTTGATATATCTTTTTTCGATTTCGTAGGAACAGCTTGCTGTCCAGTTATCATTGATAACTCAGCAATAGCGCTATCGATTAATTTCTTGTCTGCTGTAGCAGCTCCTACACCTTGTGATACTACTATCTTCTCTAGCTTCGGAACTTGCATAACGCTCTTATACTGGAATTTTTCTTTAAGCGTAGTGCGGATCTCTTCCGCATATTTTGCTTTTAATCTTGGTACGTAAGTCATTATTTAATTTCCTCCCCTGATTTTTTAGCGTAACGAACTATTTTACCATCTTCATTCACTCTACGTCCTACGCGAGTAGTCTTACCAGTTTTTGGGTCGATCAACGCTAAGTTTGAGATAGTGATAGCAGCTTCTTTCTCAATGATACCACCTTGAGGATTAGCTGCACTTGGTTTAGTGTGTTTTTTAACGATGTTAGCGCCTTCAACGACAGCTCTATTAGCGTCCACTAAAATAGACAATACTTTTCCTTGAACACCTTTAGAGTTACCAGCGATAACTTTCACTAAATCACCTTTTTTGATTTTGATTTTGTGAGTTGTTTTTGTTTTTTTAATAGCCATAATTATAAAACCTCCGGTGCTAGTGATACAATTTTCATAAACTGCTTCTCACGTAATTCACGAGCTACTGGGCCGAAAATACGTGTTCCACGTGGTTCATCGTTATTATTCAACAATACTGCCGCATTATCATCGAAACGAATGTAAGAACCATCTTTACGACGGATTTCTTTTTTTGTACGTACGACAACAGCTTTAGATACTGATCCTTTTTTAACGTTTCCTGAAGGGATAGCGCTTTTTACGGTAACAACAATTTTATCACCGATTGATGCATAACGCTTACGCGTACCGCCCAACACACGGATTACTAAAACTTCTTTAGCACCGCTATTGTCAGCTACATTTAGTCTTGATTCCTGTTGTACCATGTTATTTAGCTCTTTCTAAAATTTCAACTAATCTCCAGTTCTTTGTTTTACTCAGCGGACGAGTTTCCATAATTAATACCGTGTCGCCGATACCGCAGGTATTTGTTTCGTCATGAGCTTTGAATTTAGTAGTTTTCTTAACGAACTTACCGTAGATAGGGTGTTTTACTTTACGTTCTACAGCTACTACGATAGACTTGTCCATCTTATCGCTAACTACTAAGCCGATTCTTGTTTTTCTTAAATTTCTTTCCATTTCGACTTAAATTTTACGCCTCAGAGGCTGTTTCAGATTTTGCTGCATTTTTACGTTTCGAAATCTCAGTGGAGATACGAGCGATATTTTTGCGAGCTGCAGTAAGAACGTTAGGGTTCTCAATAGCAGAAACAGCGTGTGCAAATTTTAACTTGTTTAAAGCAGCTTTCTCTTCTACGAGTTTAGCTGTTAAAGCTTCTGTTGTTAATTCTACGATTTCTGAATTCTTCATTTTCTTTCAGTGTTGTGTTGGGTTTTCAACGATGTTTATATTGAGCCTTGTGGGTAACGGCCACAAGGCTTAAACGGTTGACATTACCAACGATTTTTATGCTTCAACGTAATCTCTACGTATAACAAACTTAGTTTGTACCGGCAATTTTTGAGCTGCTAAACGCAATGCTTCTTTTGCCACCTCTAGAGGCACACCTTCAGCTTCGAATAACATACGTCCTGGGCGTACTACGGCTACCCAATACTCGGGAGCACCTTTACCTTTACCCATACGTACCTCTGCAGGCTTTTTAGTAACCGGTTTATCAGGGAAGATACGGATCCATACTTGACCTTCACGTTTCATGAAACGTGTTACGGCGATACGAGCTGCCTCAATCTGACGGCTGGTGATCCATGCTTCTTCCATTGATTTGATACCGAAAGAACCAAAAGATAACTCCGCACCACGCGTAGCGTTACCTTTCATACGGCCCTTCTGCATCTTTCTGAACTTCGTTCTTTTTGGCTGTAACATGTTCGTATTTTATTTAAGTCCCGTCAGCGACGGGACACTTTTAAATCTTGTTATTAATTAATCTCTTTTAGCTGCTGCTCCACCGCGGTTATTTCCGCCACGGTTTCCGCCACGATTGTTGTTATTATCACGACGAGGACCACGGTTATTACCACCACGGTTGTCACGACGATCTGCAGCACCTTCATTTCCACCACGAGTTTTTACGTTCGAAGTTTGACCAATGTTAGGAGATAAGTCACGTTTACCGTAAACTTCACCTTTACAGATCCATACTTTGATACCGATTTTTCCGTAAGTTGTTAATGCTTCAGCTAATGCGTAATCGATGTCTGCACGTAAAGTATGAAGAGGAGTTCTTCCTTCTTTATACTGTTCCGTACGTGCCATCTCAGCACCACCTAAACGGCCTGAACACATGATCTTGATCCCCTCAGCTCCCATACGCATAGTAGAAGCGATAGAAGTTTTCATTGCACGACGGAATGAAATACGTGCTTCTAACTGCTTAGCTACACCTTCCGCTACTAGTTTAGCATCAAGCTCAGGGCGTTTGATCTCGAAAATATTGATTTGAACATCCTTTTTAGTCAGTTTTTTCAACTCTTCTTTGATCTTGTCAACTTCTTGACCACCTTTACCAATAACGATTCCTGGACGTGCTGTGTGGATAGTAACCGTAACACGCTTTAGAGTTCTTTCGATAACTACTTTTGCTACGCCGCCTTTAGCGATACGTACAGAAAGGTACTTTCTGATTTTTTCGTCCTCAACTAATTTATCGGAATAGTTTTTTCCGCCGAACCAGTTAGAGTCCCATCCTTTGATGATACCTAATCTGCTACCTATTGGATTTGCTTTTTGTCCCATTCTTATAATAAATTAGTTGTTAACTTTATTTAAACTATCTACTACCAAAGTTACATGGTTAGAACGCTTACGGATTCTATATCCACGACCTTGTGGAGCTGGACGCAATCTTTTCAATTGACGGCCACCGCCTACAGATACTTCTTTCACAAACAAAGCGCTGTCTGCTACTGAAGAGCCTTCATTTGCAGCTTCCCAGTTTTTAATTGCTGATAATAACAATTTTTCAACACGAGCAGCAGCTTCTTTACCTGTATGCTTAAGAATATAAAGAGCGTTCTCCACTTTTTCGCCACGGATAAGATCCACTACTAAACGCATCTTACGAGGTGAAGTAGGGCAATTCAATAACTTGGCAGTAGAAGCTCCTCCTACTTGAGCTTTTCCCTGCTCTTTGCGCTGTCTAATTAAGACAGATTTTTTGAGTTTTTTTGTTGCTTCCATTACCTATTATTTTTTCTTTTCTGCGTGGCCTTTGAATGTACGCGTAGGCGCAAATTCACCAAGCTTATGACCGACCATATTTTCTGTTACATAAACAGGGATAAATTTATTCCCGTTGTGCACTGCGAAGGTATGGCCAACAAAATCAGGAGAAATCATTGATCTACGAGACCAGGTTTTGATTACTGACTTTTTGTTTGATTCATTCTGAGAAAGAACTTTTCTTTCTAAGTTGTGATCGATATAAGGACCTTTTTTAATTGAACGAGCCATTATTTTTTCCTTCTTTCAATGATGTAACGATTCGATGTTTTCTTCTTGTAGCGTGTTTTGTAACCTTTAGCCAACACACCTGTACGTGAGCGTGGGTGACCTCCGGAAGTACGGCCTTCACCACCACCCATTGGGTGATCGACAGGGTTCATAGCAACACCACGAACGCGAGGACGACGACCTAAGTGACGCTTACGTCCTGCTTTACCTAATACTTGATTTGCACGCTCTGCGTTAGAAACAGAACCAATAGTAGCAACACAAGTCAACAAGATCATACGAGTCTCACCTGAAGGCAATTTGATAATAGCGTACTTACCATCACGAGCAGACAATTGCGCATACGTACCAGCCGAACGAGCGATCGAACCACCTTGACCAGGATTCAATTCGATGTTGTGGATGATAGAACCCAATGGAATGTTTGCTAATGGTAATGTATTACCAACTTCTGGGGCTACTTTTTCGCCTGCTACTATAACTTGACCAACTTGTAATCCTGTTGGAGCAATAATGTAACGCTTTTCACCATCTGCGTAGTGCAATAAAGCAATACGTGCTGTACGATTTGGGTCGTACTCGATAGTAGCTACTGTTGCAGGGATATCTTTTTTATCGCGTTTGAAATCTATAATCCGGTATACTTTTTTATGTCCCCCACCGAGATAACGCATAGTCATTTTACCGGACTTATTACGACCACCTGATTTCTTGTTGATACCTACGACTAATGATTTCTCAGGAACGTTAGTTGTAACGTCTGAATAGTCAGCACCTACTCTGAAACGAGTACCAGGGGTAACCGGTTTGAATCTTTTAACTGCCATCTTTACTTATATAACACTGTAAAAATCAATAGTTTCACCATCCTTAATTGTAATGACGGCCTTTTTATATTTAGGAGCTCTTCCAGATACAAAGCCAGCTTTAGTATAACGGCTTTTTGCTTTTCCAGCTACAACAGAAGTATTTACTGCAACTACAGTCACACCAAACATCTCTTCGATAGCAGATTTAATCTGGATTTTGTTTGCTCTATGATCTACTTTGAAAGCATAACGGTTTAATTTTTCCGTTAACAATGAAGCTTTCTCAGTTAAGATAGGTTTTTTAATAATCTCCATATTACTTAGCTAATGCTTCCTCCAAAGTTTTAACAGAATCTGCTGTCAACAATAATTTAGTAGCATTTAATACATCATATGTATTTAAATCAGAAGCTACTACAACTTTTGCTTTTTTCAAGTTTCTGCTTGATAAATAAACATTGTTATCGTAAGCTGGCAACACTAAAAGTGTTTTTTCGTCAGCTACATTTAATGCGTTTACTAAAGACACATAGTTTTTAGTTTTGATTGTATCGAAACTAACTGCATCTAAAACAACAACATTGTTTTCTTGCGCTTTGTACGACAACGCTGATTTACGTGCTAGTTGCTTCAATTTTTTATTCAATTTAAAGCTATAGTCACGAGGTTGAGGACCGAATACACGACCACCACCATTAAACAATGGAGATTTGATAGAACCCGCACGGGCACCACCAGTACCTTTTTGTTTGTGTAATTTACGCGTAGAACCCGCGATTTCATTACGTTGTTTTGACTTGTGCGTTCCTTGACGTTGATTCGCTAGGTATTGCTTAACATCTAAGTAGATCGCATGGTCGTTTGGCGTTACACCAAATACCGATTCAGGAAGTTGCACCTTGGCACCTGTTTCTTTACCTGATAAATTTAATACGTTAACTTCCATCTCTACTATTTGTCTACGATTACATATGAACCTTTAGCTCCTGGAATGGAACCACTAACAACGATTAGGTTTTGCTCAGCGTAAACTTTCAAAACCTGTAAGTTTTGAACTTTCACTCTGTCACCACCTGTACGACCTGCCATGCGCATTCCTTTGAATACACGTGAAGGCCATGAAGCCGCACCAATTGAACCTGGGGCACGCAATCTGTTGTGCTGACCGTGAGTCGCACCACCTACACCACCAAATCCATGACGCTTCATTACACCTTGAAAACCTTTACCTTTAGAAGTACCGACTACATCTACGTACTCTCCTTCTTCAAATAAAGTTACATCAACGATGTCTCCTAGTCCCTTCTCATCCTCGAAAGTTTTGAATTCAACTAGTTTACGCTTAGGAGCCACTCCTGCTTTTGCAAAGTGTCCTTTTAAAGGGGCCGTCGTGTTCTTTTCCTTAGCATCATCATAGCCAAGCTGAACTGCCGAATAACCGTCCTTCTCTACCGTACGTATCTGCGTTACCACGCACGGCCCAGCCTCGATTACTGTACATGGGATATTCTTCCCATCAGCGTTGAACAGGCTGGTCATTCCTACTTTTTTACCAATAATTCCTGACATTTTTTATATTAAATTAATTAAAGTCCATCGAAGCAGTAGGGCTTCGCTCAAGACATACTTTCCCCAATAAGGGATTGCAAAGGTAAAAAGTTTTTTATAACTATCAAATAGTTAATGTATTATTTTTTTTATTTTGAAGATCAGACCCCTATTATTTCTTTCGTTTTAAAAAAAGGGAATGCCTGCCGTCACAGACCGAACAAAACTCAACTATTTTTGTTATTAACAAAAAATAGACTTTATGAAAGACAAACCGATTCGCCAGCTGGCGGATCATGAAATAATTTAAACAGATGAAAATCAAATTATACACATATGAAAAAACTTTTTTACTTTCAACAACACTAATGATTTTAAGCCTCAGTTGTGCAATGGCCCAAACTGACTCTACAAAAAACTGGACAATCAAAGGCGAAAACACTTTTCTAATTAATCAAAGTACATTTTCGAACTGGGCTGCCGGAGGAGTAAACTCGTTTGCAGGAAATATTGTACTTAATTACGACCTCAACTACAAAAAAGACAAATGGAGCTGGGATAATAAAGTATTGGCAGCTTACGGTCAAACTTTCCAAAAGGAAACCGATTGGAGGAAGAATGACGATCGCTTTGTTTACAGTTCTTTAGTTGGCCGTCAAATCAGCAAAAAATTACTGTATACCTTCTTCACAAACTTTAATACACAGTTTGCCAAAGGATACAAGTACAACACCGATGGTACAGATAAACTTTTGTCTGCAGGATTTGCTCCAGCCTTCTTGAGTTTTGGTCCGGGTATTGCATTTAAAGAATCGAACAACTTTAAAATAAACGTTTCTCCTGCTGCTGCACGTTTGGTTTTTGTGACCAACAAAGATATAGACGAAACCTCATATGGTCTTGAGGAGGGCAAAAAATCGAGATTCGAATTCGGTGCGTCCTTAGATGCATACTATAAAGTAGATCTGATGGAAAATATATCGTTTGAAAACATATTTAAACTTTACTCGAACTATAAGGAAAAACCACAAAATGTTGATGTCGACTATACGGCTAATCTTTTTATGAAGGTTAACAAATTCATCACTGTCAATGCGGGTGTCCAATTAGTCTATGATGATAATACGAAAATCCCAATTTTTGAAAACAATGTAGAAGTTGGGACTGGAGCTAGACTTCAAGTAAAACAGATCTTAGGCGCTGGTATTACTTATAAGTTTTAATATAATAAGTACGAACAAAGAAATATCTTATGTTTTTATAAAATCAGAACAGCGCCCAATTTCTCAGGCGCTGTTCTGATTTTGTAGCTATCGCTTATACTTAATTAGCTGCAATAGCTTAAGGAATAACGTTTTGCTTTACTACTTCCCTTTTGATTGCAACCTCTATTTGGATCAACATAGCAAACCCATGCTACGTAACATGAATGTGTTCTTGTCCTAGTGTGAGATAAAGTCATTCATGAATGTGAGAAACTGACTACAATAAAAATCAATCTGCTACAATTTTGTCGCAATCTAGCATAGCTATTTACCGTACTCGGACCAGAATATACACTCGCTACGTGGCAAATTGACAACAAACCACACTTCCTTGATAAAAAGATCTAAATAGACCAAAAACTACTCCTCCTTTGTCCCGTACGCATATAAATACGGAGGGAACTGTATACAGTTTGCGACACACACAATTAACTATAAAGCGCACTAGTTATCGTTTGTGGTTGATTTGTGTTTCTCTAAACGCATGTTACGTAGCGAAAGCACAAGCTATATAGACTTAAACCTTTACTTGTATGAGTTTGTGAAAAACCGGTAACACATTAAGAATCAATCGTACAGAGCTAAGGGTTACTTGGTACATAAAACGTCAAAATGCTATTCCTACAGCAAGACGCTATGGAACAGGAGTAGATACTTGTACAACAAAGGTACAATGGTGTACAACTTTAAGATTTACTACAGGCATGAAGCGACGTAGCATGTACGCCGCAGCCTTTTTTACTATGGCCCCTAGTCTTATACAGCTCCTAATTTAGGAAAGAAACAATCGATTTCCCTGCGGACTCTGCTGTAGTAGGCAGAGGCAGAGTTATCTCTTTGTCACCTGCTAAACCTGGCCAAAGCACTTTTACAGTAAGTTGTGAAAGCGCCTTAGTCGGATCTGCAATATTCAATTTCAGTTTTCCATTAGCTAGCGGTTGAACCATTATTAAACAAGGATCGCTTACCGCAACACGAATCGTGTCATTCGTAAAATGCGTAGCTGCATCGTGAAAAACAAATCCATAAACACCCGACTCTTTATGCCTCACTGCCTGTATCGTGGCTTCATTTTTCAGTATCTCGATATTCCCTTTGCCCACGTAGCTTTTCATCTGAGCCTCCCCCTTAATCCCGGGCACAACGATATACGCATAACAGGCATTACTTGGCGATACACCGTGGTTCAACCAAAGTGTAAAAACGTCGTTGGTCACACTATCCACCGATCCCCCTTTATTAATGGAAGACCAAGTCCCCGTCTGGGGCTTGGCAGTAAGTCCGACCTTGCCACCATCGGGCAATACATAACCTATATCGCCGTGCAGCACCCAATCCAGATTATCAACATTAGTCAACTCAATATTGTTACCGCCGTACTTGCAGATAAGCCCCTTCTCCGAAGTAATTACATCGCTCTGCAATAAACTTTGATTGAGCGTAGTCACGACTTCTTCTGCTCCCGCAGTCGTATGAATCTCAGCACCTAGACAAACGATTTCCTTCCCAAAAAAGAACCAGGCCTTCTTTGCTCTCGTATCATTACTATCCTGATCATATACACTTATACCATGTAGTGTATCCGAGACTCCGCCTACAAATGTAGTCGTACCTGGTGTCCCCCACTGCTGTGGCGTTATCATTGTCCCCCTTCGTGTGCTGGTACCGGGTATCATAGACCAATCCCAGGTCGGAAAAATAGTATGATATTCCGTTCCCTTCACCGCTATGGATGTCGCTCCATCTGCGAGAAAGTATCCTTTTATATTTTCACCATTACCATTTTCATTGCGCAAAGTGCGGGTCGATACCATACGCAACTCAAATGTATATCTGGGTTTACTGTGCAACGTATAATCTGCGCGGTAAAAATGAGTGTGGGCAGACGGCACACCGTAGCTGGCCGGCTGGCTGTTGTTCAAGCGAGCTATAGCCTCGTCGTAGATAATGTAATTGGCTTTATCGATTACTTTCATCCTTTTGAGCAATGTAACAAAGCCCGACTGATTGTCGCCATTAGGTCGAGAAATACCGCGACCAAACGCATTGAACATAAAGTATTGCCCACGTATAACCCGCAAATAAGTCTGTCGTAAAAATAGACTCAGATTATTAAAATTATCCTCACCTTGACCATAAGGTGTATCTGCTATATACAAGGCAACCCTTGTCGCTACGTTGACAATATCCCAACCATACCCGCCGATATATACTTGTTGGCCATGTTGCAAATAAGAGTAATCCCGTTGCAGGCCTTCGCCTACCGTTAAAGCTAAAGGATAAAAAGCCTGCTGCACCCCTTTATCCAACACAGCTTTATCTCTGGTCAGACAAGCTCTATAAATCCAATGCATCGCTATATTCATCTTATTAGCCCCTGTGCCTGGAGAGCCGCGCTGATCGGGCGCTCCACCCACCTGTTCCATCCGCGAAATAGTTTTAAACTCCAAGACCGCAGGTACCTTTTCCTTACCGTTACGCAACAATATCAAAATCTCCCCTATGCGTTGCGGATAAGCAATCTGATCATAAAACCAATTGCTGTGATCCGGTTCCTGAATATACCAGTAAGCTAACGCATCAACAATAGCAACATGCAATGCGCCACCCCCATACATTGAACTTTTGTTATGGGTATAAGCCAAGACCATAGTCTTTAATCGATCCAAATGCGTGGTAGCTACATCCCCGGTATAGATTAAATCGCTCCAAGAGCCATCTTTACGGATCTGATCTAAATAATGCCGAGCATTACTGCTTATCGTTTCCAAGTTGTCGGCTTCGGCATAGAGCATCTCCTGGACATTATACATGATTTTGTCATAAACCGCAGTCTCGCGATTTTCAGACGACTTCATCATAATAAGCTGTCCTTGACTCAATACAGACACAGCACCTAAAACAGACAACGAACTTACCAATAGCCCGATCAAAAGCAATAGAAGGGGAATTCTTTTCATGCAAGCTGAAATCTGAATTTACTGTTTGATGACGTCTTCCCCATCGAGCATGCGCATATAGCGAATCAAGGCCTCTACGTAATAATAATCCGCGTAAGTAAGGGGAACATCGACCTCTGTCTTATGGGGGATAGAACCCACACTATGTTTTAAGATATAACCTCCTGCTTCTTTATAATCGGCCTTGTAAGGTTTTGAAGACAGACTTTGTAACATCTTTTCTGCTTTAGCAATATAAAAATGACTTTCTTTTTTATTTACATATAATGATAACTCCAAGAATGCAGACGCCATTATTGAAGCCGTAGATACATCCCTCAAATCTCTCTGGCTATAATATTTACTATCTTGTGTCAGTTTATTTTGATCCATATCCCAATAAGGTATCAAGTCGCCAGGAAGATTAGGATGATTAATATAAAACTGGGCTATATTACGCGCCAACTCTAAATATTTTTTATCATTCGTATCACGATACATTGTCAAGTATCCGTATAAAGCCCAAGATTGTCCTCTTGACCAAGCTGATTCATCAAAGGCTCCTTGTGCCGTCTTTTTACCAATGATGCCTCCCGTCTTGTCGTTATAATCGACTACGTGATAAGAGCTATAATCTTTTCTAAAATGATTTTTTATCGTTGTGTTCGCGTGAGTCACCGCTATGTCGTAGAATTTCTTGTTCCCACTTATTTTCGACGCTTGCGTCAAAAACTCGAGATTCATCATATTATCTATAATAACAGGGTATGTCCAAGGTTGACCATCCCAATTCTTTCCTCCATCCCAGGAGCGGATGGTCTTAGTCACATCTTTGTAACGGGTAGACAATGACTCAGCACCCTTGATCAAGATATTTTTGTACGCTGTTGAATCTCCTGTAATACGAAGAGCATTCCCAAAACTACAGTACAACATAAAGCCTAGATCGTGTGTCGTTGTATTGTTTTTTTCCTTTTCCAAATATTTCAGTTTTCGTTTGGCTTCGCTCAACAACTCTGGGTCTTTGGTATATTCATACAAATAAAGCACTGTGCCTGGATAAAAACCAGAGCACCACCAACTTGTACCCCAGTTTACATGCTTACCATTAGAAAATGTGGTAGGGATATCGCTTTCTTTCACCGAGGAAGCTAAATACTTAATCTGCTTTGCAGCATCCATCAATTCGTCCTGAACAAATTGCTTCTCCAAAGTCAATTTGTTGGTAGTTTGTTTTTGAGTACCACATGATGCTAATACTCCTATACCTAGAATACAAGTAAATAATCTAAACATTTTGTTCTCCTATCCTGTACGACTATGTTACAAAAAATATAGATTCATAGCCGTACTATCTTTTTTAAGTTTATTAATAAGTTACGTAATAGTCCTTCGGAAAAACCTCTCCTGCAAATATCTTCTGTGAGGTCCATTTTTCCGATTTACAAGTCCAGAATTCGTCCGTGGCGGGAAGCCCTAATGGCAGGAAGGATAAAGAAGCCACATACATCGATCCGGCATTAGTATAATAATCAGCGAGGTTCGTCTGTTGATCACCAACGACACCCATGGTCAACCACCCTGATTTTCCAATGGTCTTATCGGTATAGATATGCTTCAAAACGGCTGTCAACGCAGCACGCACCTGCCCCTTGCTGATATCTTCCGGCAATTTATTATCCAATACCACGGCTGCAAGCGGTTGAAATGCGGCATTTCTATAGGTTGAAGAACGGCCGACAACAAGCGGATAACCTTCTGGAGAAATCATCCTTTCTAAATGGTGAGCGTAGCGCTGCATCCTTTTATAGGCTCTGTCATACATTTCTTTGTATTTCCCGCCCGCCGAAATATTGTGCCGCAACGATTCGACCTGCATACAATGGATCACATAACCATTGTAGTGATCAAAGCTAAACCGTGCTCCGTCACTGTACCAACCATCGCCCACATACCATTCTTGGTCAAATTTATTGATCGCATAATCGATCTTCTCACGTGCGCATTCTTCACCTACACTATAAAGAAATGTTTCTGTCATTGCAGCAAACAACAGCCAATTACTTTCATTTGGCTTAATCTTCCTTAATAATTTAAATTCCTCGATCACCCGTTTCTTGGTAAGATCAGAAAGAGGCTTCCACAAAGCATCTGGTGCCCTTAAAAATGCGAGAGCAAGGTGGGCTGCATCCACAAGAGTTTGTGACGAAGGTCCCCGCCAGGTAAAATAATCTGGTGAATTGGGATCGACCCCGTATTGAATCCCCAAAAGCGCCTGCTCACGAAATGTTTTACGAATAGCCCCTTCTTTGGAATTATCATCTGGCAATGCCAGCCACGGAGCCATACCTGCCAATAACCGACCGAATGCCTCCAAATAACCTACTCCAGAATCCCGCTTATCAAAAGTAGGGCTGACTTCCATCGGCATATTCTTGCGAAACTCTTGCTTACTTATATTCTCCAGAATAGGACTCGCTATTTTAGAAATTAGAGATACCCAATAGGTACGGTCATTTTCGACATTTGGAGCTTTGGGCGCCATCAATACACGTAACGGTTGCCTTCCGTACGCAACGCCCCCTATAACTCCTGCTAGGGAAGTCGTTATTAACTTAATCAGGATTCTCCTATTCATCGGTTTATTTTTAATCTAGTAGATCACCTTTCTATATCTCTTTTAACTTTAAATATTTACAGACTTCGGGGGCGACCATCAACAACCTTCCTGCAGAATAACCTCTTGTCGATTTCTTCTTGACAGCACCGAATTTCTCTGCGACCATTGGGGTCCAACCCATTTTTCCTTCCGTATCAACCGTCTCTACAAGAGCCTTCCAACCTTTTTTTGCTATTGGCAAATACGTCTCCTCTGATAAAATCCCCTGATTAACACCGTACATAATTGTATAAGTCAATAACCCCGTACCACGTGTCTCTGGCATCGGATATACATCTTTATTAAACAAATTCATACAAAACTGAGACAACCAGCTGCTCATGGCGTAAATTATGTATTAACATTACTTTTTCAAAAAATAAAGCCTAAAAATCAATCGCTCTCACAATGGATTGTATGAGCAACTGATTCCTATCATTGTTAATCTTTATTTTACTTCCACTCAGGATTTTGTTCTAGTTTAGGATTTAACCCAAGTTCTACAGTCGGCAAAGGCCAGAGATAGTCTCTCAATGGATCGAATTTACGGGTAGCGGCAGTTTGCGCGACAACGTAACCATCAGCGTCGAGCATTACACTCGGCTTCTGTGCATATTCATTCTCAAAATATTGAATACCCAAAGTTGGTAATGGCAAAACATGCTCAGCAATCTTCCATCTTATGATATCCCAGTACCTGTAACTTCCCTCTAGAGCGAACTCCACTCTTCTTTCTCTTCGGATCTCTTCAAGAACATTCAGATTGTGATTCATAGCAAAAACATTTGTTAATTTAGGCATTCCAGCCCTTGCTCTAATCAAATTAATTGATTTATCTAAATCTGCATCTGTTATACTTCCTTCCAGCTCATAACTAGCCTCGGCATAAGAAAGCAATATCTCGGCATACCGAATTACCTTATGTTCGGTAAAACTTGCTAGATTCGTCCAATCTACATCATTGAAATACTTAAATGTCTTGTAGCCTGTCTGCGTAAATCCAAATGCGGGTTTGTATACTGATCCATTATTATAACTGTCTCCTTTTTTCAAAACGGTCATTGCACTACGAGGGTCTCTATCCTCAAATTCAGTAAGAGTACTCACACTGGGTTTGTAAAGAGGAGACCTATTTGATCCATATCTAGGCAAACCATCTTTATAAAGATAGGCATCTAAAAGATATCGCGTTGGTGTAATTGCACCTTGTTCTAGATTTCTACTATAATTGTGAGTCGATATCTTATCAACCATATCTTTTCCATACAAACGCGGGAGTATATTCTCTTTATTCGAAAAACCATCGCCTTCCTTCTGGAACAAATAGTAGTAACTCTTTTCTGGATTTTCCCAATAGACAAACAGTTTGTAATATCCCAAACTCATAATATCATTTGCCGTATTTTTGGCTATCAACAAATGCTTGTTCGCATCACCGATCTTATGATACTTAGAAAATGTTCCTTCAAATAGTGCAACTCTTACCTTTAAAGCCTGGGCAACACTTTTATTAACACGACCATAGTCAGTCACTTTGGTTGCAGCTGCATCTTGCAAATGCTGTATTGCATAATCTAAATCTTCATAAATTAAATTTATAACCTCCTCTCGTGTTGACCTCGGAGCAGTCAATATCGGATCACCCGGCTCCATAGTCTTAAGCACTAATGGGACCCCACCAAAACGTTTCAAAAGCTCTCCATAAGCATAAGCTCTAAAGAACCTCGCCTCTGCTGTGTATTTGTCTTTCAACGCCTGATCGAGATTCATTTCAGCAGATTTTTCTAAAATGGTGTTCACTGCGCGAATCAGTTTATAGCCATCCGTATAATCATCACTTGTACTAGGGACTAGCCTACTTCCATCACTAATACTGTTACTTCCAGTAGAACGACTATCATCAGACCAGTTTGCGCTGTTGTTTTCTGTGATACCCGGTAAATAGGTATATAGGTACACAACACCCATTTTAAGATGAGCTTCTGTTTTCCAAAAAGAGGCATCGGTCACCTGTGTTTCATCAGATTTATTATCCAGTTCTTTCATACAAGATAGGGACATAGCACTTACGAAAAGCAGTATAGCTCCAGTTCTGATTTTAGTTATCATTGGCTTTATTAATATTGTCTTCATAATCTTCTCGTATTTAAAATATCAAATTAGCTCCAAACGTAAACGACCTAAAGAAAGGATACCCAAAAGCCTGATTATTAGGTGTCTCAGGATCGTAATAAGGATGCCAAGACTTTTTAGTTTCAAACAAGTCTTCTCCAGAGAAAAACACCCGAACTTTCTGCATAGCAGCCTTCTTGGTCATATCAGTAGGAAGTGTATAGCCGATCTGAATGTTTTTAAGTCTAGCGTATGCACCATTTACAATCCATTTATCTGAAACTCGGGTATTTGTTCCTCCACCCATCAACAAACGAGGGAATTTAGCATCAGGATTTTCCGGTGTCCAGTAATCTCTATGTATAGCCCAGGCTTGTCGCCAACTTTCCGTATAAGGTAGTGTCAAAATTGAAGGCAACAAATACTGCCTTTTACCTACACCTTGAATAAATGCACTAAAATCAATTCCTTTGAAATTAAAACCAAGGTTAAAACCATAAGAATATCTTGGATTTTGTGTCCCCATAAATACGAGGTCACCCATATCTTCTAGCGTACCCCTTCCAGCAGAGATCACCTTATCACCATTTACATCAACATATCGTATATCACCAGGCCCGAGATTTGAGTTACCATGGTTTACTGTATTGTTTTTGATCTCATCTGCGCTTTGGAAATATCCATCCGTCTGGTAACCAAAAATAGAATTCTTTGCGTATCCTTCAATAAGTGGATTAAGTCCCGCACCTACTGTATTCCTATTTAGATATTTAATAATTTTGTTATTATTATCTGCAATATTTGCCGAGACAAAATACTCAAATCCTTCACCTATCTTATCCTTCCAATTAACACTCAATTCCCATCCCCAAGATTTAAAATCTCCGACATTAGCACTTGGACTACCGATACCAAATACACCTGGTTGAGGCATCACACCGTAAGTTCCATTAGTTTCTCTCCAGAAATAAGAGAATGAACCTTCTAGCCTACGTCCCAATGTTGCAAAATCCAGCCCCACATCGGTATTTGTTACTTCCTCCCATTTACGCAATGGAGAAGCCGCTGTTCCTATCCAGTAATAAGTATTCCGAACATCATTAAATGGATACGCATCTCCTTTAGACAACCTGCTTACATAGTCGTAATTTGAGGCTCTAGGATCACCGCTATTGGGATCATTCGCTTGTTTACCCCAAGAAGCCCTTAGCTTCAAATCGCTAAAAATAGTAGAGGTCTCGCCAAACCAAGACTCATTGTTGATCCTCCATCCTGCTGAGACACCAGGTAGCGTAATCCATCTATTTTTTGGAGACAACCTAGAGCTTCCCTCCCTATTTAACGTCGCTTGTATGATGTATCTGCTATCGTAGACATACTGAGCAGTACCGAAAAAAGAAATCAAGGCATTGGTCTGAATATTATCCGAAACACTGGTATTATTTTTTTCACTAAATTGACGCAAAGCCAAAATATCATCGGTAGGTAAATTTTGGGCTGATGCTACTATATAGTCATAACGATAATCATCATAACGATACCCCGCTCTTGCTAAGACCTCGTGCTTTTGAGAAAAAGTTCGATTGTACTCACTTACAAACTGCCAGTTATTACTAATCGTAAGGCCTCTTTCTTTCGAAATTGAATTTAAGTTTATCCCGCCAGCCCAACCAGTACGACCGGAAATATCATACATTGGAACAGGCACTCTGGTATTATTGTCGCTATCGATCAAAAATCTAGGACTATACAACAATCTAAAGTTTAAACCCTCTGTTAACAGATCATTTGTACTAATTTGAAAAGTAGATCCTATCTCCTGTATTACGTTATTGTTTCTTCCGCCATCCTTCAATAGGCCAACGGTCTCCCCAGCAGCACTTCCAGCAGCATATAACTTATCGTTACTCTCTGGCAAATAAATTGGATAGGTACTTCGAGACGATACAATCCTGTATATCAGACCATAGTCGTTGCTCGCTCCAAGCACACTTGAATTTCTCTCCGAACGACTATACAGCACCTTGGATTCCAAACTGATTTTATTGAACAATTGCCTACTGTAATTAAATCGAGCATTCAATCTGTTATAATCATCTGGACCAAACTTAAAAACACCTTTATCCTTAACATACCCTAAGGAAAACAAATAATTATCTTTATCTGTACTACCTGATATAGAAATATTTTGGTTTAATCGAGTAGAACGGTCTCTTAATAAAAGATCTGGATAGTTAAAGTTTCCAAAATATTGGTATTGATTAGCATTACTAGGGTTAATGCGGTAGTAGCTCGTCGGATCTTTCATTAGCGCTATAAGCTCTGGTGACCAATCCGGTGATTGCCCAGCATTAATTCGAGCCATATTTTGCATTTCAGCCTCTTCCCAACTGCTTATCCTCTCCGGAAACAGTCCTAGCTTCTTTGAAGTCCACATTCCTTGATAATTCACTTTAGCTTTTCCGTTTCCTGTTTTTGTGGTTACTAAAATCACACCCGACGCTCCCCTAGAACCATAAATCGCAGTTGCCGAAGCATCCTTAAGAATAGATATACTTGCGATATCATCAGGATTAGTGTAAGTCAGAGAACCCGGTACTCCATCAATCAGAACCAAGGGACTACTTCCTCCAGTAGATAACTCTCCACGGATATTTGCTAAAAACCCCTCTGCTCCAGGCTGTCCACCAGATCTTGTAATTACTAATCCAGGCGCAGCTCCCTGCATAGCAGACATTACATTTGAAACAGGTCGAGATTCAAAGGCTTTTTGATCAATCGTAGATACCGAACTTGTTAGGTTCGATTTCTTTTGTGTACCGTAGCCCACGACCACAACTTCCTCAATATCCGCATCATCAGATTCCAAGGAAACACGAACTTGCGATTTCGCTACCACCTCATTTGCAGTGTAACCTACGCTACTGACAACAAGTATTGCGCCTTCAGATACTTCAATACTGAAATTTCCCTTATTATTTGTTGAGGTGGAGGCTTTCCCCCCTTTTTCACGCACAGAGGCACCGAGAATAGGTTCTCCGCCACTATTTGTTACAATCCCCCTCACAGGGATTCGTTGCTGGGCCATGGTGACATCCACCATAAGTAGTAAGAGTACATACAACCCTGCTTTGTAGAGCTTCATCATATATTTTTGGTTTTTACAATGGTTATTTAACTAATCAAAATTGAACAAAGCCATAAATAAAAAAGGGGCAATATTTTAAATATTTAGGGGTAAAATCATAAATTTGAACCGCTAGACAACCAAAAACCGACATGAGCAGCCCCAAATTTCAAATACTCCTTTTTATATTTAGCTTCTTTGCATATCTAGAATGCAATTGTCAGGAAATAAATTTTGAATCTCTTACGGAAGAAAATGTGTTTGACAAGCAACCCGTATTGTCTATAAGCCAAGATTCAGAAGGCAGACTTTGGTTTGCCGGCCAAAACAATATTTTCAACTACAATTCCAGACAAATTCAAAACCTCGTGGATAGCGATTCAACTTTCGGTGGTTTAGGCTATATCACCAAAATAGCTATTAATGATAATGATAATCTATTTATAGCCTCATCTACTCATTTATTCATCTTCGATATACACAATAGAAAGTGGGTTCTTGATAAAGATCGTCCTTTCAAAAAAGGTCTCGTTGTTTATAATTTTCTAAAGGCAGATAGTAGGTTTTTCATATGCGCCGAAGACGGACTCTACGAAGCGAACCCTAACAGTGGGTCCTTTACGTTAGACAAAATCCTTTCCAGAAACAAAGTACAAGCCATAGTAAAAATAAACAATGAGCAATATGTTATTTCCAGTGACTACGGGGTTGAATTAGTGGCATTAAAAGGAAAAACTGTAGTATTTACCAAAAATCTAGAAATTCCGATTAAATCAAGCTTGGACAACGTTATTCCTTCACTTTTCTTCGAACACTCCTCTTTATGGGTGGCAACCAAGTTCAATGGACTATTCCACTACAATTTCGCTAATAATGAATGGAAAGATTATAATGATAAAAACAGTAATATTCTAAGTAACAATGTTCGAGTTATTACCCGGGACCCAACGGGTAGATTACTCGTGGGCACGCTAAAAGGATTATCCATTTTATCTGACAATCAACGGCTCTTTTATAATTATAAACACAATGCCCTGACCAAACAATCATTAAGTCAAAATTCTATTTATGATATCTTTGTAGATAATCAGCAAATTGTATGGTTAGGCACCTATTTTGGTGGGCTTAATGCCATCTACCCCAACTTTATTAATTTTCGTACCACCTCCACGAAATCACCTGCACCTTTCCGACTGAACAGTGATATTATCAGTGACATGGTCGAAACACACGAAAACTATTGGATAGCTTCAGAGGAAGAAGGTATTAATTTAGTAGATAAAACCACAGGTGAAGCTGCTTCGCTGCCAAAACTCACCCAATCAAACTTAGTTAAGGATCTCTACATCAGAAATAACAAAGTATACATAGCCCAATATGCCGGCGGGTATTCTATTTTCGATCTCACCCATAAAAAAAGTACTCATTTTAACCTTGGAGGAAATGAAAAACAGCTAAAGAATAATGTATTTAGCATCTACGTCGACAGTGCGGAAAACATTTTCTTAGGAACTAATGCGGGCCTTTATTATAAAGGTAGGAAAAACGAATTAGTTCTTATCAAAGGATTACCTCAGGTCGTAATTCATAGTCTTAAAGAAGACAGAAAGCATAATCTGTATGCATTATCCGAGGAAAAATTGTTCAAAAAATCTGTAGGCACCATGTTATTTAAAGAAGTAGCCATACCTGCCGATTTACCCGTAAACGGATTCTTTATAGATAATAATAATGAGCTATGGTTTACCTCTCGTCAAACCATTTACAAAATAAACGATCGGGGTCAGCTGATGCTTATAGCAGAGTTCAAAAACAATACGTTAGGATGGCCTATAATAGTGGATAATATCCTGTGGGTGACCAGTAAAAGCGGATTGATTTACTACGATCTAAACACGAAATACAGTAACTTATATAATCAATACGATGGCCTGCCTGGTAAAAACCTACAAAATGCCAAACTTTTCCTAAGCGAAAGCGGTTCTATATTTCTAATCACCTTAAACGGTCTAACCTCTTTTAATCCCAGAAAAATATCTTTAAATAAACAGATACCCTCTATTATTCTTGGAAATATAAAAATCAACGATAAACTTTTATCCTTTGACCGTCTAGTCAGCCAACAAAACGAAAACTCTTATACCTTATCCCTAAACCACGATGAAAACTTCTTAGCAGTAGATTTTGCCAGTTCTAATTTTATTAAGTCGAAAAAAAACAGGTACAGATATAAACTGGAGGGATTTGATAAGGAATGGATAGAAGTTGAACAACCATCAATCCGATACACCAATATACCGGAAGGCGAGTATAAATTATTATTACAGGTTAGCAATAACGATCTCGTATGGAGTACAACTCCCCTACAGATTAAGCTCGTCGTATTACCACCTATTTGGAAGACTTGGTGGGCGTATTTGTTATACGCTATTATAATAGCCGGTATCTTACATTTCAGCATCACTATAATAGTTGAAAGACAGTTATTATTAAGTGCAGAAAAAGAGCAGAGTAAAAAAATTAAATTCTTTACACAAATCTCCCATGAGATCAGAACACCATTAACTTTAATTACCATTCCTATTGAAGAAATCATAAAATCAACAGAAGAAATCCCTACTGTCCAATTCAAAGCAATAAGACTCAAGAAAAATGCGGATAAGCTTTTACACATCGTCAATGAGCTTTTAGACTTTAAAAAATTTGACGATGGAAAGGAAACTATCCACTTAAAGTCAGTTTCGCTTAAACCTTATCTAGAAGACGTTTTTTATTTATTTTCGGACTTGGCTCTATCCAAAAAGCTTAACTATTATATCAAATCCATTGAGGGAGATCATTTAATATTTGTTGATACCAGTCAATTTGATAAAGCTATATTTAATCTTCTATCCAATGCGATTAAATACTGTAATGTCGGAGGCTCCGTTTTCATGGAAATACATTCGTCTTTTTCCGAAACCACCATACGTATCGCAGACAATGGGATAGGAGTTTCTGAAAACAATCAGTTTCAGATTTTTGAAGAATACTACCGTGCACCCAATGCCAATGATAATATAGGTACTGGTATTGGCCTCGCATTAACAAAAAAAATCGTTGAAGAGCATAAGGGAACAATAAAATGTAAAACCGAAACAATCGATAATCAACAGTTTACTGTTTTCACGTTAACTCTCCCAAGTATACCGAACGTGGAAAGTGAAAACATCCTAAACCAAGAGGCTAAAGACACCGTACAGATCTCAACAGCTTTTACAAAACATACAAAAAATGAGACTCTTCTTCTTATTGAAGACAATGTAGAGTTGGCAGATACGATACAAAAAATATTCATTGAGCACTATAAGGTCTTCGTTGCCTATAACGGAGAGGAAGGTTTGGAACAAGCTCTTCAAATTATTCCCGACATTATCATATCCGATGTAATGATGCCTCGTATGAATGGATTAGAAATGTGTAAAAAAATCAAATCCAATATACTGACATCTCATATCCCTTTAATACTACTTACTGCAGATACAAGTGAGTTGTCTCAAGTCAGCGGGTTACAGTACGGAGCAAATGTCTATCTATCCAAACCATTCAATCCCCAGCTACTACTATTAACCGTAAGAAATTTATTAGAAATAGCCTCGAAAAAGCGGGAGGAGTTTAAAATAGAAAACCCACATGAGCTATCAGCATTAGATCATGATTTTATCTCAACACTTGAAAGTATTATAAATACGAATTTAATAAATGGAAATTTTGGTGTGGATTTGCTTGCTAGGGAGTTAGGTATGAGTCAACCTGTATTGTACAAAAAACTGAAATCCATCACTAACCTTTCTGTAAACAATTTCATAAAACAATATCGCTTTATGAAAGCTATTGAACTACTCCGGTTTGAAAAAAACATTAGTCAGGTAGCTTATGCTGTAGGCTTTTCGGACAGAAAATATTTTAGTAAAGAATTTAAAAAGCACTTTGGTAAAAACCCTTCCGAATTTCTGAAAGATGAAAATCTGGAAGGGTAAAGTTATACTATATTAATAATTCACATAGTGATCCTTAGGAAAAGGATCTCCGTTCCAAATTTTTTGTGTCGTCCACCTTTCGGGATTAGTCGTCCAGAATTCATCATCGGAAGAAAGTCCCAATGGCATAAAAGCCAAAGAAGCAATATACAAAGATCCCGAGTTATTATAATAGTCCGCCATACTTGTTTGCTTATCCCCCACGACCCCCATCGTCATCCAACCAGACTCACTAATGGTATTATCTACAAAAGTATTTCTAAATACTGCAGTGAGCGCTGCCCTAGCCTGACCTTTAGTAATACCCTGCGGTAACTTATTATCTAATATCGTTGCAGCTAATGGCTGAAATACCGCAGTTCTGTAGGTTGATGAACGGCCGACAACCAAGGGGTAACCTTCCGGAGAAATCATACGTTCTAAATGTTGAACATAACGCTGCATGCGCTTATAGGCACGATTATACATCTCTATATATTTCGTATTGCCCTTCATCCCGTGAAACAATGATTCCACCTGCATATTATGAATGACATAGCCATTATAATGGTCAAAATGAAATTTTGGTCCATCACTATACCAACCATCGCCAACGTACCATTCTTTATCAAATTTTTCCACCGCATAGTCGATTCGCTCGCGGAGACATTCCTCACCGATACTGTGTAGAAAAGTCTCCGTTACCGCCGAAAATAACAACCAGTTATTTTCATTTGGCTTAAATCTTCGCTGCAGTTTAAACTCTTCCACAACTTGCTTTTTTGTCAATTCGGGTAATGGTTCCCATAAAGCAGCAGGAGCACGCAAAAACGCCATTGCCAAAAATGCGGTATCTACTACCGTCTGATTGGCAGCCCCTCGCCAAACAAAATAATCAGGAGATTCGGGATCTACACCATGTTGCACCCCCAACAAAGCTTGTTCCCTAAATTTTTTACGTAATTTACCTTCTTCTGTATGATCATCGGGCAATGCTAACCAGGGAGCCATCCCAGACAACAACCTTGCAAAAGCCTCCAGATAGCCTAAATTTGGATCCCGATTACCATAAGAAGGGCTCACTTGCATAGGCATATTCTTACAAAACTCTTGCTTACTTATATTCTCCAATATTGGAGTTGCTATTTTTGTTAGTACAGACACCCAGTACGCTCTATCATCCACCTTAGATTTAACTAAGACGTTCTCTTCTTCTAAATCCTTATTATCCTTTGCAAAAACACCTCCTATCATTCCAAAAAAGGATCCTAAAGCCACCCCTTTTAATAAAGATCTTCTTTTCATATTTCTAATTATTTTTTATAATCGATATTGATGTAATCTCAGAGTCCATCGATTTAGTATACAATATTTAATTTGAGATGTGAACGATAGCTCCTTGAGATAGCCATAAATTAATATGACCGCTGCTCTTACTAACGATTCTCCCCTCACCCTGAATCTTTATTTTCACATCTTTTATATCATGCTTCAAACTAATACTTCCGGAATGTTGGCTTTTCACCCTGATACCAACAGTCTCACTATCTTTCCGTTGTGCAGAAATAAGGAAAGCACCGTCTGTGAGAAAATTCGTAAATGACACATTCTTCCACGAATCCGGTACAGCAGGAAAAACACGAACAGAACCATTCCAATACTGAAGCACCATTTCATTAATACTAGCCATTGCTGCCAAGGGGGTCTCTATTACCGGACCTGTTTCTGCATACAAAGTATTAGGCTTAATATATTTTCCGAGTAGTACTTGCAATGCTTCAAGAGAACGATTTCCTTTTCCCATCATAGCATACATTGATGCTACACCAGAAAAAGAATACCCTTGTAAGAAATCCTTTTTACTTTGCCAATGCGCAATGGATTTCAAGATAATATCTCGATTTTCAATCTGATCCCAATTAACATCGTAAAACGGATAAATCATCATCAAATGTGAATAATGTCGATGTGATTCCGCATAAGGCAAATCTTTTGCAATCATAAAGCCATTTGAATCTTTCGGATAATCCCGTAAATTATTCAAAATATCTACCCATTCCAAATACTGGCTATCCTCACCAACTTGCTCATTATCCAGAGCAATTAGTGTTTTTAGTCCCCATCTTAAAATAGACAAATCATAATTCGTGTCGTAAGCATAACCTTTAGAATATTCCGGAGAATACGTACGTACTGCTATATGATACTTACCTCTTTCATCCTTATCTAAAAGATGAATATAATAATTGACCGCACGCTTTAACAGGGAAAACAATCGGTCATAAGCTGTCGTGTCCATAGAATATCTGTAATATTGATAATAACTATGTAGCATCCATGTCAGATTTCCTAATTCCTTCTCACCATCACTCCAATTTTTTCCGTTAGCACCCTTTTGCAAATAAATTGGACTAATCATATCAGGCGCTGAAGTCCTTCCAATACCTGCACTATTGTACCTATACTGTTCGGGGACATTATTAATCAAATTATCGACGTTCTGATCGATCATATTTATTAATGATGATGTGATCTCTAGGTGATTGGCCGTAAAAGTTGGTGAGTAAGTAAGCTGTATGTTCAAGTTATGCCAATAAGCGGGCCAAGGTGTATTAGCAGGCCAAGGCCCTTGGAGATCGATAGCCGGCTTATCCGAACGAGTAGCGCAGCCTAGTTTGTACAGCTGCATATTATAAAACTGTTGCAACTGTTCGTCCGGTAGTATTAGATTCGACCGCTCATAATATTTTTCCCACCATTTTCTATGTGAATCGATACTCTTTTCTAACGAACTCCTATCGAACAGACTCACTTTCTGGATAGCTTCCTTGATATAGCTATCCGAAGATTGCGAATATGATACTGTCACTAGATACACATCCTTATCTGTTAATTCGATCTTTTTATAAGCTGTAGCATATCCACCTCCTGCTAGCAGAGGCTGTACTGATACCTTGATCACACCATCTTCAACGGTATAAGGTAGAGGATTTTCGGGATAATAATCCGGCTTTTGCGCATGTCCAAAATTCATACGTGTACTTCGCGCCTTCTCGGATATCCACTTCATTTGAGGCGAATCGTCTTTCCCCTTAGAAATCTCAATATAGATAATATTTTGCTCGGCAAAGCTAATCGTACGAATTCGTGCCACTCCTTTATTGGTGGAATAATAGCCATAGGACTCACCACGATGATAATCCATCTCTCCCCACGACTTCTGTATTCCATCGGGAAAGATCAACTCAAAATGCCCTATTAATAACCGTGCCTTATCAAATAAAGCAGATGCCGAATTGGCCCTATGATCATACACATCAGTACGTCCGATATCGATTCTGGCCGAACTATCTCCTTTCATGTAAGTCATTGTCCCTAACAAACCGTTGCCCGTAAACGTCCCTTGGTACACACTACGACCCAACGCCTCTAGCTTGAATACAGGGTATTTATCGGCCTTAGATTCAACAGAGAAGAATAGAAACCAAATAGAAATTAAAATGTAGAACCTCATTCCCCCCTACAATTCTTTAATCATAGGTTGTCCTTCTAACAATCTCTTGTAGCGTATCAATGCCTCAACATAATAGTAATCGGCGTAAGTCAACGGAACATCTACTTCCGAGTTAAACAACAATGCGCCGACACTATGTTTAAGTATATACCCTCCATTTTCTCCGTAACTTGCCTTATAAGGATTCTGAGACAGATTTTGAAGAATCTTTTCAGCTTTTGAAAAATAAAAGGTCTTTCTTTTACCCGAAACATATTGAGATAGCTCCAACAATGCGGAAGCGTACAATGCTGCTGCCGAAACATCCTTCAAATTTCGCTGTGTGTACATTTTACTATTTGTAGGTACTTGATCTTTATCAAAATCCCAATAAGGGATCAAATCATCGGGTAGGTTAGGGTGCTTTAAAATATAGTCCGCGATATTTTCAGCCTGCTTCAGGTAAGCTTTTTTCTTAGTCTCTCTATACATCATGGTATAACCATACAATCCCCAAGCTTGACCTCTTGCCCATGAAGAGGCGTCATTGGCGCCTTGGTGTGTCTTCTTTGCGACTACTTTGCCTGTATTTTTGTCATAATCCACTACGTGGTAAGAGCTGTAGTCCTTTCGAAAATGATTTTTGAGGGTCGTATTAGCATGTTGTATAGCGATATCTTTATACTTCGTATCACCGGTAATTTTTGAAAGTTGCGTTAAAAACTCCAAATTCATCATATTATCAATGATAACGGCATAGTTCCAGTCTCCCCAACTCCAAGATTTGATTGCCTTCGTCGTATCGCTATAACGAGAAGCTAAAGACTCGACTCCAGTCACTAATACCTCTTTATACGCCGAGTCACCAGTTAGGCGAAGCGCGTTCCCAAAGCTACAGAAAAGCATAAATCCAAGATCATGCGTACTCCTATTGTATTTTTCTTTCTCTAAATAGATTAATTTGTCTTTCGCTTCTCCCAATAGCTCAGTATCTCCTGTTCCTTCATATAGATACAATAGCGTACCAGGATAAAAGCCAGAACACCACCACCCCGAGTTTGAAAATTTCTGCGCCCCCTTCTCAAAAGTCTGCGGGAACTTTTCTTTGGGCGTTTCCTCAGCTAGAAGTTTGATTTGTTTAGTTGCGTCAAAAAGCTCTTTATTTATATATTTTAAATCCAAGGAAGTTTTTTGAGCAAAAACTCCTCCAACTGAAAGCACACCTTGTAAAAGCAAAAGAGAGCCTAAACGTTTAAAAATTTTCATATAATAACTAAAAGGTTTATATACAAGAATACCACTTATAAACTGACAAATGGACAATTAACTACGCTAACGTTTGCGCTAAACACAAAAAAGCACGTTATCAAAAGAAAACATGCTTTTTCACTAGATCAAGGGTATTAATATTGCCCCGTATTCAACATAACTAAAGTACAAGCCTCGACCACTTCTATTCCACGTTCTTTTAGCTTTTCAGCCAATTCTGAATTTTCAGCACCTGGATTAAAAATCACCCGATGTGGATTTGTGTTTAATATATAGTCATAATAAGGCTCCTGATTCTTAGGGCCAACATACATTGTTATAGTATCAATATCGGTATGTACTATCTCCGCAGGTTCGATTGCTACTCCTGCCACGTTTCCATTTTTTCGGCCAACATTCACAATTGGATATCCCTTTCTGACTAACTTATTTGCAACCAGATAAGAATAACGAGCAGAGTTGGTACTAGCACCTAAAATCAGGGTCTTTTTCATATGTCTATAATTTACTTAGTGATTCGCCAGTTGACGGATCGATTTATCTTTTACGGATAATTAAATTGTCCTCACTCTTCGGGATGGAACACTCATGCTTCTTTCTGTATAACTAAACATGATTATTTCATGTAGGTGTTTTTAATGTTCTACGAAACCTCCGTTTGCATCATAAGCATTTTGTCTCAAAATAGGCATTTCCAAGATTTTATACAACCCATCCAAATTATTTAAACTCCCATTAACCAAATTTGACAATAATACGATAGTTATATCATTGGTAAGATCACGGACATAGAGGTTTTTAAATCCATGCCACCAACCCGTATGATACGCTATTTTAGCACCATTCGACGAAAAGGTTCGCCAACCATACCCATAACTGAACACCCCTCTTTTGGCATCTGAGCGGGATACATAAGCCGAATCTAGCAATGCCTTACCCAACAAGCGTCCTTCCTTAAGCGCAAGGTCTAACAAATACATATCCTGTACTGTGCTGTAAATACCCTTGTCGCCTAAAGGTCCATCAAGATAGTCCTGCACAACAGATCTCCTCCATACTCTATCATGTCCTATCACATCTGTTGGAATTTTGTCATACTTAACGCGTGATAAAGCCGCTGTATTCTTCATTCCCGCAGGCTTAAACACATGTTCATCCATATAAATCGCAAAATCCTGTCCAGACACCTTTTCAACGATAGCCCCCAAAACCATATAATTAGAATTATTATAATGAAAGCGACCATCAGGCATTCCGTAACGTGTTGGCTTATGTTCTATCATAAGGTTTATCGCGTCCATATTTGACATTCCTTTTTTTCGATCAGGCCAAATCTTATCTACAAAGTATACATAATTAGGCAGTCCCGAACGATGGGTCAACAATTGTCTCACAGTAACTCCCTCATAAGGGAATCCTGGGAAAAAGTCACCAACTAGTTGATCCAGTTTCAATTTACCAGCTTCAACCAATTGCAATATTGCTAACCCTGTCATTGGTTTTGAGACAGAGGCCAATTCAAATTTTGAGGTAATTTTTAAACTATCTTTATGTAAATAATCAGCCCAACCAAATGAATTTTGATATAAAATCTTACCTTTCTTCGCAACAAGCACATTACCATTGAAACCTGAATTACGATGAAGTTTCTTCATAAAAGCATCGATATTTAAATCAGCTTTACTAGGATCATATAAAAGAGCTATGCTATCAAGCTCATATTGTTTTCGTTGGACTTCTTGCTGCTTTTGCTCTGCACTGGAACAAGAAAAAAGGGTAATTAAGAATACGATATTTAGTAACTGGAACAAGACAAATCTCACGGGTAATTCATTTATTAACACGAAAATAAATATAGGTAAATAAGCAGTAAAAGCCAATATACTAGCAAAAAAAAGGCGTAAAAACGGGATAAAAAAAAGAAGGTATCTAAAAAGATACCTTCTTCATATAAACCGAATAGTTTATTAATGTATTTTAATTATGCCAATAAACGAATTGGAGCTTCTAGCAAACCTTTTAAAGTTTGTAAAAACTGAGCACCAGTTGCTCCATCAACAACGCGGTGATCGCAACCTAACGTTAATTTCATGATATTACCTGGCACGACAGCTCCATTTTTGACTACAGGAACCTGTTGGATAGCTCCTACAGACAAAATAGCTCCATCAGGGGAGTTGATGATAGATGTAAACTCATCTATGCCAAACATACCTAAATTAGATACCGTGAATGTTGATCCCTCCCAATCTGCAGGTTGAAGTTTTTTTGATTTTGCTTTTCCTGCAAAATCTTTAACCTCAGCAGATATATGCGATAGTGTCTTTCCATCGGCAAATCGAACAACCGGCACCAATAAACCATCTTCGACAGCCATTGCAACACCTATATTCGTATGCTCGTTAAATCTGATTTTATCACCTTGCCATGATGAATTCACAGCGGGATGTTGCTTTAAGGCAGCCGCCACAGCTTTGATAACCATATCATTAAAAGAAACCTTCACAGGAGCCACTTCATTTATCTGTGCACGTGCAGTCATAGCATTATCCATATCTATACTTACAGTCAAATAAAAATGAGGGGCGGTAAACAATGATTCTCCTAAACGACGAGCAATCGTCTTACGCATTTGGGATACATTCACCTCTGTATACCTTTCTTCGCCAATAAATTGAGGCAATGAAACGTTTTTAGTCTCTGTTGCAGGTATAGCAGTTGTAGATCTAGCAGCTGGAACAAAGCTCTCAACGTCTTTCTTTACAATACGACCACCGTCAGCAGAACCTTTAATATCATTCAAGTTAATTCCTTTTTCTTTAGCAATCTTACGGGCCAAAGGAGAAGCTTTCACTCTAGAGTCATCGTTGGCTGAAGTTGCAGCACGCGTTGAAGCTGGAGTTACGGCCTCTACTGTTGTAGAAGCTGTCTCTGCTTTGGTTTCAGATTTTGATACCGTTGGTTTTTGATTCAGAAGAGGAGTCACATCCGTACCAGCAGGACCAACAATAGCAATAATATCATTTACTTTAGCCGCTTGGCCTGCCTCCAATCCTACATACAATAATGTACCTTCAGCATAAGCGGTAACTTCCATTGTCGCTTTATCTGTCTCTACATCGGCTATAGCATCATCCGATTTGATCGTATCTCCAACTTTAAAGTTCCATTGAGCGATTACACCTTCAGTCATTGTATCACTCAAAAGAGGCATTGTTATTACAGTACAACCTAAATCTTCAGCAGTAACTGTCTCTTCAGGAGACACTTGATTAGAAGTCGCTTCAACTTTCACCTCTGTTTCTTCTTTTTTCGTTTCAGGAGCCGAAGCAGCACCGTCTAATAGTGCTTTATAGTCCTCACCTTCTTCGCCCAAGATTGCAATCACAGCATCGATAGCTACAGCATCACCTTCTTTAGGACCTATGTATAGTAAAGTTCCTTCTTGATAGGACTCAAAGTCCATTGTCGCTTTATCTGTCTCAATCTCTGCAACAAGATCTCCAGCATTTACTTTGTCACCAACTTTTTTGTGCCATTTGGCGATCACCCCTTCTGTCATGGTGTCACTCATTTTCGGCATTTTTACTACTTCAGCCATGTATTATAGTAAATTATATCTTATAACAATTCAAACAAAACTGTGATTTATTAATCCATCACAAATGGATAGTCCTCTTGCACATAAACATCCTTGTACAACTCATCTACAGTAGGGTACGGAGATTCTTCTGCAAACTTAACAGAATCTTCTACAATTTTTTTGATTTCCGCATCTACTGTCGCAAACCAAGCTTCGTCCGCGTAACCATTCTCTAGGATAGCATGTTTGGTACTAAATAGGGGATCCTTTCCTTTATATTCTTCTAATTCCTCTTTGGTACGGTACTTAGCAGGATCTGACATAGAATGCCCCTTATAACGATAAGTACGAATCTCTAAAAACGTTGGTCCTTCACCAGCACGCGCACGTTGTACAGCCTCGTCCATAGCATTATGAACAGCTACAGGATCCATACCATCTACAGGCATACTAGGCATATCAAAACCTAAACCAATCTTATATATATCTTCCATGTTAGTCGTGCGCTTTACCGAAGTACCCATCGCGTAACCGTTATTTTCACACACAAAGATCACAGGTAATTGCCATAACATAGCCATGTTGAAAGTTTCATTTAAGGCTCCTTGGCGAACTGCCCCATCCCCCATAAAACAAACATTTACGTTATCCGTACCTAAGTATTTTTCAGCGAAAGCTATTCCAGCACCTAGTGGTATTTGTCCACCGACGATACCATGTCCTCCCAACATACCATGTTCTTTCGAGAAAAAGTGCATAGAGCCCCCCTTCCCTTTCGAGCAACCTGTACTCTTTCCGTACATTTCAGCCATACAAGCGTCTGCAGAAACTCCCTTTGCCAAAGCATGAGCATGATCACGATAAGACGTGATCACAGTATCCTCTTGTCTAGTTGCTGATATCGTACCCGCTACCACTGCCTCTTGACCAATGTACAAATGACAAAAACCACGGATTTTTTGCTGCCCGTACAATTGTCCTGCTTTCTCTTCAAATTTACGCATGAGTAGCATAGATCTGTACCACTCGAGATATGTTTCTTTTGTTATAGGTGTTGAACTCATTTTATAAAGTCTTTTTCTTACTTAACCGATTACAAATCTAATAATTTATATCGACAAAAAGTATATTTTTTGCCGCTCACCCCCTCATGATTTCGATAAGTGCTGGCAATTGTATTTTTATTTGCTCGCCTGATTCCATGTTTTTCAATGTTAAAACATTTGATTCGACTTCCTCCTCTCCCACAAGGAGAACAAATGGAATCTTCTTCGCATCCGCGTAGCTCATTTGCTTTTTCAGCTTGGCCACAATTGGGTATAATTCTACGGCTATACCTTCTTGACGGAGACGAGCCAACAATGGGATGGTATAACATTCTAGACTTTTATCGAAATTGACAATAAGAACCTTGGAACTAGAAATAACTGTACCTGGAAAAAGATCGAGCTCTTCAAGAACATCATAAATACGGTCTGCTCCGAAAGACACCCCTACGCCAGTAAGATTCTTCAGTCCAAACATCCCTGTAAGGTCATCATATCTCCCTCCACCACCGATACTTCCCATAGCAACCTCATTCGTCTTAACTTCAAAAATACATCCTGTATAATAATTCAAACCCCTTGCCAACGTGACATCGACAGCAACATCATTACTCAAAATACTTTCGTCAACGTTAAAAGCAGCAACATATGCAAATACAGATTCGATTTCTTCTATTCCTTCCAACCCTTTCTGCGACGAAGCTAATACCTTTTTAAGACTTTCCAACTTTTCTTGGTTACTACCTTCCAATAAGATAATAGGCTTCAATACTTCAAGATCAGTATCTGAAAAACCTCGATCTAAAAGTTCCTTGTTTACACCGTCAAGGCCGATTTTATCCAGCTTATCTATGGCAACAGTCATATCCACGATAAGTTCAGGCTTTCCTAGAATCTCAGCAATACCAGTCAATATTTTACGATTATTAATTTTAATCGTAAAATCCTTTAGCCCCAGTTGCCTCAAAGCTTCCCAATAAATCAATATAAACTCCGCTTCATTCAACAAGCTTTCCGATCCGACTACGTCGACATCGCATTGATAAAACTCCCGGTAACGCCCACGCTGCGGTCTATCGGCACGCCATACCGGTTGAATTTGGAAACGTTTGAAAGGAAGCGTAATATCGTTTTGATGCATCACTACATATCTGGCAAACGGCACCGTGAGATCATAACGAAGTGCCTTTTCAGATATTTGAGGAATTAGTTTAATCGAATTTTTCTGTACTAAGACATCATCCGATACTTTAGATAAATAATCACCAGAGTTAAGTATTTTAAAGATTAGCTGATCTCCTTCGTCACCGTATTTACCCGTTAACGTGGATAGATTTTCAAATGAGGGTGTTTGAATTTCGCTATAACCGTATTTTTTAAAAATACCCTTCAGCGTATTAAATATAAAATTTCTCCTTTCCATTTCTAGAGGAGAAAAATCTCTAGTCCCTTTTGCTAGAGAGGGTTTAACTATTGCCATAAGGCAAAGGTAATATAACAGAATGAATATGGAAAGTACGCCTATATGTTTCTAAGCGATTTCGATGATTTTCAGATACTCACAAGCTCGCTCTGCAGCAAGTTTCTCCGCACTCTTTTTATTAAAATCGCGACCTAAGCCACAAACCTCTCCATTAACAAGCACCTCGATACTAAACATTTTAGACGACTCACCCTCCGGGTTATCAATAGGCAAGAATACAACTTCTTTTCCTTCGTGCTGACACCATTCGATAAGTCTACTCTTGAAATTCGTCTCCGTATTTTCCAACGTGTGAATATCAACATGCGGCTTAATAATACGTGTTAATAAGAACTCTCGGGTAAATTGATACCCCTTATCAAGATAAACGGCTCCAATCAGCGCTTCGAATGCATCTCCTAATAGTGATCCTTGTTTATTGGGATAGGATATCATGCGGGAATCATATTGAATTAGGCGATCGAAACCTAACTTTCTAGAAAGTTGGTTGAGATTTGCCCTAGACACTATTTTTGAACGCATCTCTGTTAGAAATCCTTCATCTTTGTAAGGGTACAGTTTAAACAAAAGCTCTGCCACTACCGACCCAAGAACAGCGTCGCCGAGGAATTCTAAACGCTCGTTGCTATTTTTCACCCCCTCTTTGATTTGCTTTGCAACAGATTTATGTCTAAAAGCCATCTGATACAACTTGACATTACCTGGCACAAACCCAAGAATATTTTTGAGTTTTTTAAAATAAGCTCGATTGGGAGATAAGTATAGTTTATAAATTCTTAAAGACATATTCACCTACTACAAAGAAAAACTCTCGGACGAAAAACCAAAAAATTATTCTCAGGCTATTAAAAATAGTCGATTCAAAAAAAGATTATTCCAGTCAGGATAACAAAGACGTATAGAAAAATAGGTAGCTTGAAGAAACTACCTATTTATCTTTTATGCTTAATACCTCAACATTACGCTTGGTATTTTTTAAAAATAACCGAAGCATTATGGCCACCAAAGCCAAATGTATTACTCAAAGCAGCTTTCACTACACGTTTCTGAGCTGTATTAAATGTAAAATTCAAACGATTATCTATCTGAGGATCATCGGTAAAATGATTTATTGTAGGCGGTACAATATCATTTTTTACAGCCAGTATAGAGGCAATTCCCTCAACAGCCCCAGCCGCACCCAATAAGTGACCAGTCATAGACTTTGTCGAACTGATATTTAATTTATATGCACTTTCTCCGAAAAGATCTACTATTGCTTTTGTCTCACTGATATCACCAACTGGAGTTGATGTGCCATGTACATTAATATAATCTATATCCGAAAAATGCAATTCAGCATCATTTATCGCCATAGTCATAGCAAGCTTCGCGCCAAGACCTTCAGGATGCGAGGCTGTAATATGATGTGCATCTGCACTCATACCGCCACCGACAATCTCTGCATAAATCTTAGCTCCACGCGCTAGCGCATGTTCTAAACTTTCTAAAATTATTGCGCCAGATCCTTCTCCAGAAACAAATCCATCTCTATCTTTATCAAAAGGCCTAGAAGCGGTCTTTGGATCGTCATTACGAGTTGACAAAGCGTGCATTGCGTTGAAACCACCAATACCAGCCTCATTAATAGTTGCCTCTGAACCTCCCGTGATGATTATATCAGCCCTTCCCATACGAATGTAGGTAAAGGCATCGATCATCGCATTGGTTGCAGATGCACAAGCTGAAACGGCTGAAAAATTGGGACCACGCAAACCGTGTCGCATAGAAATATGGCCAGGAGCAATATCTACCAACATCTTTGGAATGAAGAAAGGATTGAAACGAGGTGTTCCATCTCCTTTAGAAAAGTTAGCAACTTCCTCCGTAAAGGTAGTTAACCCCCCTATTCCTGACCCCCATATTACACCAATACGGTTTCTGTCTAATTTATCAAATTCCAATCCAGAATCCTTAACCGCCTCATCTGTTGACGCAATAGCATACTGAACGAATGGATCCACCTTACGAGCCTCCTTGCGATCCATAAAATCATGTGGATCGAACCCTTTCACTTCGCAGGCAAATTGGGTTTTAAATTTCGACGCATCAAAATGCGTAATAGGAGCAGCGCCACTTACACCGTTAATTAAGCCCTCCCAATATGCTTGAACGGTATTACCTAGTGGTGTAAGTGCGCCTAATCCTGTTACAACTACTCTCTTAAGCTCCATTTATATTTTTAGCCTAATACAATTAGTTAGTTAACGTTTTTTTCTAAATAAGCGATTGCTTGACCTACAGTACTGATGTTCTCAGCTTGGTCATCTGGAATTGCAACGTTAAATTCTTTTTCGAATTCCATGATCAACTCAACTGTATCAAGTGAGTCTGCACCTAAATCATTCGTGAAAGAAGCTTCTGGTGTCACTTCGTTTTCATCTACACCTAACTTTTCAACGATAATTGCTTTTACTCTTGATGCGATATCTGACATGATTTTATAGTTTAATTGTTTAATAAATCTGTGCAAAGAAAAATAAATTTCACCAAAAATCAAACCTTTTTAATTTTTAGGTGACAAATAAAGAACCATAAAGCTCATTTAGTGCATTATAGCCCATAAAAGAAACACTACCCAATGATACTAAAAGTAATATATAATCACAAAAAAACTTTCATTTAATACAAATTTTACATCGGACATCTAAAAAACACAAGCATAAATCGTACTTTCGTAAATATATCAATACACTGTAAAGTTGAATAAAATCACCTTCAAATTAGATATTGACTTTGACCTTGAACTGGATTTCATTTTAGTAGGTATTAGTTCTTCCTTTAGGGACTATAGATTGTGCCACTTTATAAATAAGCACACCGGTCTTAATTTCGTTTATGGAAAGGAATCCCCGATTGATCATAACGGAAACTTAAAAACTAAACCTCAAGAAGAACTGGACTTCCATATTATTCAAGAAAAAGCGAAAGGAAAAAAAGAGACGCTGCACCACTACCAAATGTATAGATATTGCTGTGAATCTTTCGATTTCGAGTATTACCTCATTAATAATCGAAGTTTAGAAAATGGCATTCTACTCCCTGAAGCGCCAAATTTTGATTACTTTATGATTATAAAACATTATATTGACGCTGAAGACTTAGATACCTTAATTGATAATTTAAAATCAATTAAGGAAATCATGTTGGTGAAAGAAATTGACCCAACCATATTGAAATCTAAAGAAAATCTAATATTTTAGCGAATTATTTTCAATGTGTAAATATTACACTCTGTATAAAAACAAGATAAACAAGTCATAGTCACCCGCTTATTCTGAAATATTCTCAACCCAATAGGGTTAAAAAAATAGAACAAAAACAATATGAAAAAGATACAAAAGAGAACTAAAATAGTAGCTACATTAGGACCTGCATCATCTAACATTGACGTATTAACAGCGATGATTGCCAAAGGTGTCGATGTTTGCCGACTGAACTTTTCTCATGGAAGTCAAGACGATCACCTTCAAGTAATTAACACGATCAATGAGATCAATGCGAAACATTCTTTTAATGTGAGTATCTTAGCCGATCTTCAAGGGCCAAAAATACGTATCGGTAAAATGAAAGAGGGAGGAGCTATCCTCACCAACGGTTCTACGGTTGAAATGACAACAAAGGAACTTATCGGAGATGAAAAGCAGATCTATATCACTTACGAAAACTTCCCTAATGATGTCAAGGAAAACGAGATCATATTACTTGATGACGGCAAATTACAGTTACGTGTTTTATCAACTGATCATAAAGATACCGTCATTTGCGAAGTAGTACATGGAGGCATCTTAACATCTCGAAAAGGAGTTAACTTACCGAACACTAAAGTATCAATCCCTTCATTAACTGAAGAAGATTTAGACAATCTGAATTTCGCATTAGACCATGGTGCAGATTGGATCGCCATGTCCTTCGTTCGTTCGGCAGAAGACATTCATCAATGTAAAAAAATAATTGCTGCCAAAGGTAGCCACGCAAAGATTATCGCCAAAATCGAAAAACCAGAGGCCATCGAGAATATTGATGCTATCATTGCTGCTACAGATGCTGTCATGGTAGCTCGTGGAGACTTAGGTGTCGAGATGCCTATGGAAGAAGTACCAGGCCTTCAGAAGATCATTGTTCAGAAGTGTCGTAACCTTTCAAAACCAGTAATCATTGCAACTCAAATGTTAGAAAGCATGATTACAACACCTCGCCCCACTCGTGCCGAGGTAAACGATGTAGCCAACTCTGTTTTAGATGGTGCCGATGCTGTGATGTTAAGTGGAGAGACTTCTGTGGGCGAATTCCCAGAAATCGTTATCGAGACTATGGCAAAAATAATAACACATGTAGAATCTACATCTTACCCATATTACAGTGAAAAAGTGGATGCATTCATTGAGGTAAACAAAATTCCCGACGCTATCTGTGGATCTTCTATTTTCTTAGCCGAAAAAACCAAAGCTTCTGCCATTGCTGTCATGACAGCATCGGGCTATACTGCTTTCGAAATATCAAGTTACAGACCGAATGCGGACATCTACGTTTTTACTGGAAACAAAAATTTATTAAGACAACTTAGTTTATTATGGGGAGTACGTTCATTCATTTATGAGAAATATGAGAGTACAGACGGAACGATCCAAGATGTAAATGACCTATTAAAATCACATGAATTAGTAGAATCTGGGCAAATTGTGATAAACACAGCTTCGACACCGTTGCATGAGAAGGGCAAAACCAACACCATTCGGGTTTCAGTAGTAAATTAATTTAAGTAAAAAATTAAGGCGAGGGTAAGAAATATATTTCTTGCTCTCGCCTTTTTATTAGTAATGGCATATTCTATTTTATAAGTAATGGTGGTACTTTCAAGAATGGAACTGATTTTTCATTATCTTCGTTTTCATCCAGCTTTTCAGTGCCTGGCATTGGCGCACAGCTCCTCCCGGAGAGACCAGCAATAGGCATCCGATAGGCCGAAGAATATACTACTTTTTTACGATAAACATTCGGTATTTCAATAGGCTTTACTCCATAGAACCCTCTACGCAAAGAATCTGCAAATATTTGCGGCAATGAATCCGATTTGGGGATTTTAAACCCTAGCAATACATTACCCCATGAACGTTTCTCCATCTTATTTTGTTCACCCCCACCCTGAGCACGTACAGTGCTGAAAAGCGTGGTAAGAAAAATGACACTAAAAATCATTCTTTTCACTATATTAGAACCTATATTCATCATGATTGAAGAATTTAACTTATACAATTTACAAACGTAACTTTCACATTAAAACTACAGACATTTTAGAAGTATTGCCCTATCCTTTTCTGTAAATCGCTGTTAAATAGTGTTAAAGAGGATTTTAAGGCATAATACATTATTATTTTTGTAACAAATGAAGAAAAAAAGCATCTCATTAATAATAGGTTTAATGTCCATAGCATTACTAGGCGTAGTCGCTATGCAGTACTATTTTATTCGTGAGACCTATAAACAGAAATCTAATCTCTTTGATGAAGCTATAAACACGTCTTTGGCCAAGGTCGCATCAGAAATCGAGAAAAGTGAGATGACCAACAATATAGAGATCATAGCACGGGCCAACCAACAAAAACATGAAGCCGAGCATAAAAAACAAAGAATACTTGCCAAGCAGTTGGACATACAACGAAAAATAGAGCGTCTCCGCGTACAACAAATCGAGACAGAAAATATTTTTCGGGAAGAAGATGAAAAACTAAAATCGATCTATCCTAATGTAATAGGCATTGATAATTGGTTTTACGAGACCTATTTTCGGGAACAAAAAAACCAAAAATACATCAACGTAGCCATAAGCCAAGAACATATTCCCGGCACCTCTCGCGTAGAGAATTTTGTCCTTGTAACGGCCAGTAAAGAACTACCTCGCATTAATGCAAAGGATGACTCGGTGCGATATGTTGTTGTTGTAGACATCGACCTTTACGGAATTGTGCGTAGCTTTAGAATTGCTTCATTACCTCCAAAAGCGAATGCAAAAGTTGCTTTTGAGCTTATGGAGTTAAGAACGCAACTTGAAATACTAAATCGCGAATCCGAAATAGCTCAAAAAAACGCTTTGGCTGGTGCAACAAATGCATTTGATACCTTAGCTGTTTTAGGAGGCAAAAAAGCAGGTGTCGTTGAAGACTTTGCGCTAGGAATCCAACTTGCAAATAGGCCGTTAGAACAACGGGTAAATCAAAGTCAAGTTCAAAAACTACTGCAAGAAGAATTAGTGTCACGTGGTATATATTCCCCTTTCAATATCGAAATTCGAGATCGATCAAGGATTATATACCACAGTCCTGATGCCGAAACGCTTGCAGCATCCAATAAATCACCTCGTTATACTACAGCATTATTTAAGGGAGATTTTGGAGAATCCACTGGCCGTTTGAGTATATACTTCCCTAACAAAAAAAGGGTAATTGTAGATAACATGAGCTATTTAATTCTTCCTACGCTTGCTCTTTTTGCTGTTCTGATCGGTTGCTTTGCTTACACGCTGTCTATTATCTTCAAGCAAAAGAAAATCTCAGAAATGAAGACCGATTTCATCAACAATATGACACATGAATTTAAAACTCCGGTAGCCACAATCATGATTGCTAGCGAGTCCCTAAGAGATCCAGAGATTGCATCAAACGAACAGCGCGTCAACAAACTAGCAAATATAATATATGATGAAAATGTAAGGTTAGGTAGCCACATAGAACGAGTGCTAAACATTGCTAAACTCGAAAAAGAAAATTTACGAATGGAGCGAACAGATGTCCGCGTTAACGCACTGATCGAAGGAGTGCTAGACAGTATGCATCTACAACTCAATAAAGCTAATGGAGTGCTTCAAACCGAACTATTGGCGACTCAAGACCTAATCATTGGTGACGAATTGCACCTTTCCAATGTATTCTTTAACTTAGTTGACAATGCTATAAAATATAGCCTAAACGCTCCAGATATACACGTAAAAACATCTAATTCTAAAGGAAACATTGTGATATCAATCTCTGACAAAGGAATGGGTATGAACAAAGAACAACAGGAGAAAATATTTGACCAGTTCTATCGTATACCCACAGGCAATCTACACAACGTAAAAGGGTTTGGTCTAGGGTTGAGCTACGTACATGACATAGTCAAAAGACTTGATGGTAAGATACAAGTAAAGAGCGAAAAGGATAAAGGCACGACCTTTGAGATAACATTACCTCTTAAGACAGGGGAATCCAACAATTGATAAATACAGACTACTATGCAAAAAATATTATTAGCAGAGGACGATCCTAATTTAGGCGAACTCTTAAAAGACTATCTTGAACTTAAAGGCAAATATGAAGTAGTCCTTTCTCAAGACGGAGAGCAGGCATTAGAACAGTTTAAAAAAGATAATTTTGATTTATGTATATTTGATGTGATGATGCCCAAAAAAGATGGCTTCACACTAGGAAAAGAAATCCGAAAAATAAATCAGACAGTTCCTATCATTTTTGCTACTGCAAAAGGAATGATGGAGGACAAAACGCAAGCCTTCGAACTAGGCGGAGATGATTACATCACTAAACCTTTTCGCGTCGAAGAGTTACTATTACGTATAAATGCGCTACTAAAACGCGTCTCCAAAGACAAAGATGAGGATTTAGCTGATAAATTCGAAATTGGTGGGTATTTCTTTGACTATACCAGCCAAGTTATATCCTATAAGGGACAACAACAAAAACTTTCTACCAAAGAGGCTGAATTACTACGTCTCTTGTGTCTAAAGAAAAATGACGTTTTGACAAGAGAAGAAGCTCTTATTAAAATATGGCATGATGATAACTACTTTACAGGACGTAGTATGGATGTTTTCTTAAGTAAATTGAGAAAATACCTAAAAGAAGACCCAAATGTCGAGATAGTCAACGTACATGGTAAAGGTTATAAACTACTCGTAAGCTAATACCAAATACAGAAAGAAAAAAGGAGATTTGTAAGTTCTCCTTTTTTTTCTTTGTAATTTCAATTCTTCTCCATACCTTAGCATCGCTTATAGAGAAAGGCAGAGGGACTAGACCCGATGAAGCCTTAGCAACCTGTCTCTTGACAAGGTGCTAAATTCTATCCGCCAGCTGGCGGAAAAGATAAGCCGAAGTTTCTGATCCAAGAACTCTCTCTTTACAGCATTATTTTTTTATTAAAACAATTTAAAAGGAAAATAGTATGTTAATTACCAACAACTTAGGTTACCCAAGAGTGGGACCTTTCCGCGAATTAAAAAAAGCTAACGAAGCATATTGGGCTAAGAAAATTTCCGCGGAAGAACTATTACAAACAGCTAAGGAAATCCGTGAAGCGAACTGGAAAACACAAAAAGATGCTGGCATCGACCTCATTCCATCCAATGATTTTTCTTTTTACGATCAAGTACTAGACCTTTCTTTAACAGTGGGTGCAATACCGGCCCGTTACACTTCTTTGCTAAGCAAAATCGATAATAACTATAGTTTAGATCTTTACTTTGCTATGGCTCGTGGATTCCAACAGGATGGAATCGATGTAACCGCTTCTGAAATGACAAAATGGTTTGATACAAACTACCACTATATGGTACCTGAGTTCACCAAAAACCAAACATTTAAGCTGAATTCAGAAAAATTCTTAAACGAATACAACGAAGCGAAAGCTGCTGGAATAGAGACTAAGCCTGTTATTATTGGCCCTATCACCTATCTATTGATCGGTAAAGAGAAAGAGGCTGGATTCGAACGTATTGATTTAATTGAGAACCTACTTCCTGTTTACGAGCAAATTTTATCAAAATTAGCCGAAGCTGGAGCTAAGTATATCCAAATTGACGAGCCTTACCTGGCTTTGGACATCGACGCAAAAACAAAAGCATTATACACTTCAGTATTCGCAAGATTAAATGCTGCAGCAGGAAGTGCTAAATTAATCGCAACAACCTACTTTGAAGCGTTAAAAGACAATGAAGATTTAGCCTTAAGTCTTCCGGTACATGCATTACATTTAGACTTAGTACGTGGAGAAAACCAATTAGACACAGTGCTACCTAAAGTTCCTTCCTCTTTGACGTTGTCATTAGGAATTGTCGAGGGACGTAACATCTGGAAAAACGACTACGAAAAATCTTTGACCAAAATCCATCAAGCAGTAAATACGCTTGGTTCAGACAGAGTATGGATAGGCACTTCTTCGTCATTACTACATGTACCATTTGACTTGGACAGCGAGAAAAACGAAGAAACACTTCCGGCAGCAGTTAAAAACTGGCTTGCATTTGCTAAACAAAAATTGGCAGAAGTTAAAGACCTAGCAATATTAGCGAACGGCGAAATTGACGCCACTACAGCACAGCGTTATGAAGCAAATAAAGCTGCGGCCGAAAGCCGTCGTACATCTCCATTAATTCATAAACCTGAAGTAAAAGAACGTGTTAATAACATTACGGATGATGACGCTCGTCGCACATCTTCTTTTGCAGCACGTAAGATAGCTCAACAAGCGAAATTCAACCTACCAGCGTTTGCTACTACCACTATTGGATCATTCCCTCAGACCAAAGATGTTCGTAAATGGCGAGCTGATTTGAAAAAAGGTCTTATAACACAAGCAGAATATGACAAAGCTATTGCCGAAGAAACAGAAAGCACCATCCGTCTTCAAGAGCAATTAGACATTGATGTATTAGTACACGGAGAATTCGAGCGTAATGATATGGTTGAATATTTCGGAGAACAGTTAGCGGGATATGCATTTACACAATACGGATGGGTTCAATCTTATGGTTCTCGTTGTGTTAAGCCACCTGTAATTTACGGAGACGTATATCGTCCAGCTGATATGACAGTACGTTGGTCCTCTTATGCACAATCATTGACAGACCGTCCAGTAAAGGGTATGTTGACAGGACCTGTAACGATCCTTCAATGGTCTTTCGTTCGTAATGACCAACCTCGTGAAACGACGACCTATCAGATTGCTCTCGCGATCTTAGATGAAGTACAGGCATTGGAAAAAGCAGGAATAAAAATTATTCAGATCGATGAACCAGCAATCCGTGAAGGACTTCCTTTACGTAAAGCTGATCAACAAAACTACCTAAACTGGGCTGTTCGATCGTTCCGCGTCTCCTCTTCTAATGTTGAAGATGATACACAGATTCATACGCACATGTGTTATTCAGAATTTAACAATGTAATTAAAGACATAGCCGCAATGGATGCTGATGTTATTACAATTGAAACTTCCCGTTCACAGATGAAACTATTAAATGCTTTCGCAGGTGACTTCAAGTACCCTAACGATATAGGCCCTGGAGTATATGACATCCACTCTCCTCGTGTACCTAGTACAGACGAAATGGTGGACCTATTGCGCAAAGCTAAGGATGTAGTCCCAGCTTCTCAACTTTGGGTAAATCCAGACTGTGGGCTTAAAACTCGCGCTTGGCCAGAGACTAAGGCTGCCTTAGAAGCTATGGTTGAAGCTGCAAAAATCTTAAGAGCAGAATAATTCTGAAATTTAGTAATATTTAAATATCTTGAAAGCCTAAAGTACCTTACTTTAGGCTTTCTCCTTTTTTTCAGACGTTACCAAACTTTTTTTCTCATCACTTGTTCATTCATATAGAAATTGGTTCGGTATACGACGATAAAATAAAATCGATCCGTAAACTTATGCGTCATAAAGTAATTAGATATGAAGAGATTTACTATATTACCATTCATGCTTTTAACAACAATGTTGTTGACAAGCTGCGAAGTCATTGGGGGCATTTTTAAAGCAGGGGTATGGTCAGGTATTATTATTGTTGTAGTTGTAGTTGCGTTAGTATTATGGATACTTGCAAAAATATTTGGCAGGAAACAAAATTAAGGCAATATATGTATCAATGTATGCTATTGCTTATACTCATAGGTTATGGCGTCTTTCCTTCATTTGCACAAGAAGAATATCCAAAACCACAAGCTAAAACCTATTATTTTATATACAGCATAACATAGGAAAGAACACCTATATCTATCAGACAAAAATCAATCAAAACGGCAAATTAGATCGAAATGAACCTGTGCAAATCAGCAGACACCTATTTGACAATAAAAGCGAAATAAAATCCCTAACCACTATACAACGAAAATTTGCTTATGGTGTGGACTGGGATGCCAAAAGCGACAATTCTTAGGATCTCACTTTGGTATCTTACCCTATCAGCGCCTTTAATTACGTAGTACAGATGATCAAAAATACATTTTGGAGACCACGTTAAATGGCATAAAGATGAAAGTCCACAGGCTATTTATTTTTCAAAAAGAAGGAACCTCAGGCTTGAATACAAAAGTCGATTGCATTCTTTTTTTCGGGACAAATCAGGACGGTAAGCAAGTACAATCAAAACTGATAGTCGATTAGGACATCCTATCTTTTCTTTATTTAGATTTTACTTTTGAATGTTCGAGAATACCCCGCTTTTTATCTAAGTTTGTAACTATGATTACAGCAGAAAGATACCACGACATTTCATGCGGACACCGGGTTGTAGGCCATGAAGGCAAATGCAGGTACTTGCATGGCCACAACTATCGTATCCATTTCATCGTTCAAGCCGAGGAATTAGATACGGTAGGTCGAGTCGTAGATTTTTCTGTAATAAAAGAGAAGCTATGTATGTGGCTCGAGGATAATTTTGATCATAAATTTCTTATCTGGAATGAAGATCCACTAGTAACAGCACTACTGGATATTTCGGAAGAAAGTCTCATTCTGGTCCCCTTCAATCCAACAGCGGAAAACATAGCCAAATATTTAGTAGAAGAAATAGGCCCTCAACAACTCGCTGAATACAACTGCCGCCTTATTCAATGCAAAGTGGAGGAAACACAAAAATGTGCCGCCTCCTATACATTGGTTTAGCCTTAATCGATCAAGTCCAACAACACTGGGCAGTGATCTGAATGAATGGCATCACTTAAAATACTTGCGCCCCTAATTCTATCTTTCAGAGCGACAGAAGCCATATTGTAATCAATCCGCCAACCGAGGTTCTTACCTCTAGAGCCAGCTCTATAACTCCACCACGTATAATTGTTCGGATCTGCATTCAAGTGTCGAAAAGTATCGATAAAACCAGAATTGATGAAGTTCTCCATCCACTCTCTCTCCTCCGGTAAAAAACCAGAGGTATTGGCATTCGATTTTGGATTATGGATATCAATGGCGCGGTGGCAAATATTAAAATCGCCACAAACCACAAGATTGCCCTTTTCTTGGGTCAACTTGTTTGCATAATCCTGAAAATCGTCTAAAAAACGGTACTTAAAAGTCTGTCTTATATCCCCCGTTGTACCTGAAGGGAAATAAGTACTCATCACGGACACATTATCAAAGTCAGCCCGGATTATCCGGCCTTCAAAATCATAATCTTCATGACCGCAACCATACTCTACATGATTAGGAGATACCTTAGTTAATATAGCCGTACCACTATATCCCTTCTTTTGAGCAGGATACCAATAATGCTCATATCCCATCTGTTCGAGATACTCTATTTCAGGTACCTGATCCGGTGTAGCTTTAATTTCCTGTAGACAGACCACATCTGGATTAACCGTCTTAAGCCACCCGATCCAATCTTTTTTCAAGGCCGCCCTTAGCCCATTTACATTATATGTTATAATTTTCATTCTTAACAAATTATTAGGTAGACGAACAATGCTATCCTTCTACAGATTGTATTTTTTTGACTTAAACGCATCAAAAAGTGTGGTAAAAAAACCTGTTTTTGGCTTAAGACCCTGCAATTCACGATCTTGATTAATAGCTTCCCTTCTAGTTAATAGACGCACAAACATACGTTCATTTACTATAGGACGGTCGTGATCATCTGTTTTAACCGCCGCGATATTGTCTACCGACTCAAGCCCTTTTATAACCTGCCCAAATACAGTATAATTTCCATCCAAATGCGGCGTCCCTCCTATACTCGTATATGCTTCTCTTTGCGTAGCAGAAAGCTTACCGCCATTCAATTTAAATCGCTCTAATGAATCTAACCCCTCATTTGTAAAACGTCGCCCCTGCACGATATAAAATTGCGAAGCAGAGGATTGCTTTGCTGGATTACTATCTCTCGCAGCTCCTAAAGCACCTTTTTTATGAATAAGATTCGACTGTATCTCAGCCGGGATTTTATATTCAGGCCCCCCATTACCCAGTAAGACTTTGTCTGCTGCCTTCTTTGAGTCTGGGTCCCCACCTTGAATCATAAAATTTTTAATGACCCGATGAAAAAGTAAGGAGTCATAATACCCATCATTCACAAGCTTTTTAAAATTGTCCCGGTGTCTAGGAGTTTCATTGTAGAGCTGGATTAAGATATTTCCCTTATCCGTCTTAAAATCTACATAATAGTATTGGGGTTTTTGCGCCTTCACGGCGACAAAGCATATCCCTATAAAAATAGAAAGTAAAAATCTCTTCATAATAAATAAGTTATATCACTTCCAGTTCCTGAAAGTAATCTATAATCAATGACTTCATAATCAACTCTTGCTCCAACAAGGTGTAGTTAGGGATGGCTTTCACTAACTTCCAATGTGGCCAGCCTTGCTCATCCAAGCCTTCCAACTCATAGAAACCCATAGCACTGAAGAGTCTACACGTAGCGATATGCATCAACTCTTCTTTTTCCCTTTTTGAAAATCTCTTGGGTCCCTGTCCCAATTCCTGGACGCCGATCAAAAAAAGAACCACCTTTATATCGGGTAATTCCATATCAAAACTTTGAGCAAGAGCCTCTCTCAAGGTATTCCACTTTTTATTTACTTCTGCTGCTTTCATGTTAATTTAAAAGTCAAAAGTAACGAATTCACAGGTAAGAATTGTCATGAGATTCTTTAAGATAATGCTAACACAAGTTCCTCGCATCTCTTTGCTACCAATTTATACACCGCATCAAACAGTGTATCGTCATAATAAGGATCTGGCACAATGTTATCCTCCAAAAATAACCGAACCCTATCCTTCTGTATACTATTTTGTGCCAAACGAATTACATCTTCATAATTCTGCCTGTCCATCACGAAAATCAAATGATACTCGTCCAACATATCTGCTGTAAAATGCTGCGCTCGCTGCATCGAAATATCCACACCATACTTTTTCGCGACAGCTACAGACCGTCTATCCGGAGCCTGTCCGACATGCCAATCCCCTGTACCGGCAGAATCAATCTTCCAGTCCAATCCATTTCTCACAGCCAGATCCTGTAACACACCATGTGCCAATGGCGATCGACAAATATTTCCTAAACAAACCATTAAAATTTTCATATTCCAAAAATCCAGATTATTGCATATAAAAGCAAAAAAATATGGCTCTCTTGCGAAAGCCATATTCCTACGTTATATATTAACTAGTCTACAGTTTAATACTCAATAGGCACATTCAATTCAACTGTACTTCCGCGCTGAGGAACTCCTTTTATACGCACAATATTACGTTTCGTCGATGCAAGTGCTGATTCAACATCATCAACATTGTTTACTGTTTTTCCGTTTACTTCAGTGATCACTAATCCTCGTTCAACTCCAAAATATTCAAATACGCCACCACGGTGCACCTGAGTCACGACAACACCTGAACTAATACCTAATTCCTTCTTACGTGCATCTGTGGCTGGAATAAAACTCGCTCCCAATTTATTGAAGATTTGCGTAGCGCTAGCGTCTGAACCTTCGTCATTTGCCGCCGCCTTATTCGCTTCTTCCCCTTTAAGCGTCACCATAACATCCTGCTCTTTTCCATTTCGCTTGTACGTAAGCTTCACCTTATCTCCAGGGCGTAATCTTGCCACACGTTCCTGTAAATCAGGAGAACTATAGATAATTTTTCCGTCAACTTTGGTAATAATATCTCCTTTTTTAATGCCTGCTCCTTCGGCTCCACCACCTCTCACCACATCGGACACGTACAGACCGTTAATATCTGTGATTCCAAACTCCTTTCTTACGTTATCATTAAGTTCAGTAAAGCTTACACCAACGAATCCACGTTTCACACTACCAAACTCTTTAAAATCATCTAAAACCTTCTTAGCAAGACTAATTGGGATAGCAAAACCATATCCTGCATAGGTACCGGTTGGTGATGCGATAGCTGAATTAATACCAATTAACTCTCCACGCGCATTGACCAACGCACCGCCACTATTTCCTTTATTGATTACTGCATCCGTTTGGATAAAAGATTCAATAGCAGTGCTCACCATTTGCTCGGGTTGTCCTCCCTGTCCAAATCCACGCTGCTGCGAGGGTTCATCCAAGATTCCAATACGACGCCCCTTGGCACTTACAATACCTGCTGTCACTGTCGATTGCAATCCTAAAGGATACCCAACAGCCAACACCCATTCCCCTACTTGAACATCATCCGAATTACCCAGCTTGACCATAGGAAGATTCGTCGCATTGACCTTTATCAACGCTAAATCAAAATTAGGGTCGCGACCTATAACTTTAGCCTCAAAAGACCGGTTGTCCGTAAGCTGTACTTCAATTTTATCAGCATCCTCAACAACGTGATTGTTCGTTACAATATAACCATCAGGTGATATGATTACGCCAGATCCAGATGCCTGAGCCTGTCTAGGTTGTACCTGCCCACGACGTTGCTGCGGCATACCAAAAAATTCTTCAAACATGTCAAATGGCGACCCCGATCCTCCTCCACGTTGGCTCCCGCGTGTTGTAACAGTAACTTTAATATGCACTACTCCAGGTGAAACCGCTGCTGCTGCTTGTGTAAAATCTGGATTACCAGTAGATGAAATAGCTGTACCTGTAGGGTTGCTGGCGTAATAAACTTTTTGTTTTTCTTCAAAAGTCATATTATCCAACTGCTTGTTCTCAAAAAATTTGTACCCTCCGACAGCAATTGCCCCTCCTAGGACAGCTGCTAATAAACTAACTCCTATTTTTTTCATATTACTTTGCTGTTTAAATTTTCTAACTTTGTTCCTCAATAAATACAAATTGTGTTAGTCAAATGTAGTACCATCACATTGCCTAGCCCAACTTTTGTCAGTTAAATTTTGTTAATAATCGGTAATTTTTCAGGTTTTTAACATGTTTTAACATGTTGAAGAACAATTGTAACAAGAATATTAAATTTGACGCATATTTTCAAATATTATGGACCAAAAAATAAAATTTTATAAGTATCAAGGAGCCGGTAATGATTTCATACTTATTGATAATAGAAACGGTCTTTTTGATAGCGTCAATGAAACATTGATAAAACATCTATGTGATCGAAGATTCGGGATTGGCGCGGATGGCTTAATGCTCCTTCAAGATAGTAAAAATTTTGATTTCCAAATGGTTTATTTTAATGCAGATGGTCGTGAAGGGAGCATGTGTGGCAATGGAGGCCGTTGTATCGTTGCTTTCGCGCGCGATCTTGGCATTATAAAACACAAAACTGTCTTTTTGGCAGTTGACGGAGAACACCACGCTGCTATAGATAACAATCAGGTTGACCTAGGAATGATAGATGTTCATCAGATTGAAAAAGATGGTGAAGCCTTTGTTTTATATACCGGCTCACCACATTATGTCTTGACAGTAGACAACCTAGTCGAGCTCGACGTCTATCAAAAGGGGCATATGATACGTAACAACGACACCTACCGGCACGAAGGAATAAATGTCAATTTCATTGAAAAAGAAGGCGACGGTTATTTTCTCCGTACATTCGAACGTGGAGTAGAAGACGAAACCTACGCCTGCGGTACAGGAGCGACAGCTGCAGCTATGGCAGTAGCTTTTAAAGAAGGTTTAGAAGGGAACCTTAAAATACCAATACGTGTTTTGGGGGGACAGCTCTATATCTCTTTTCACAAAGAGGGAGAAAATTTCACTGACGTAATGCTTAAAGGCCCAGCGACTTTTGTTTACGAGGGCTTCATCCCACAACGTTAATAGTCAATACTTTTTAGCTTTTTATTTTTACTTTATCGTTATTCAGGTTATCTTAGATGCCTTCTTAAGGAAGTATTAATCGAAATGCAGCAAGTAGACAGATCCATTCGTTACCAATTAGTTTATTCACTAGGTGAACATCCCTATTTGGGCTACCTACTGGAACCGCATATTGTACAACTCAATACTAATGGTAGCCTATCCTTATCCTCTAAGAGAGTATTTTCCAATACGGTAGAAGAGTATGCTCCTTTTTTAGATGAACAGGACTACAAAATAATCAAACTGTTGGACGAGGTTGAACAGACACATGTCATCAAAAAGTACCATAAAAAGGCTATTCGTCCTGCAGACTACTTCCTAAATGCATTTGATCAAAAGATATACGATTACATACGCCCCAAACTAGAACTAAAACTCCTCAAAGCCCTAGAGCTAATCGGCCAGAAACCCTTATTCATGATGAGTAAGAAAGACGGTTATCCTGCCCACCAAAAAATACAGATAGCCGAGCACGCGGCGTCGATTCTCTTCCATTTTAGACGGAACGAAGAAGAAACACGTTATTTTCCTACACTAAAGTATGATGGACACCGTATGGAGTTCATGTATAAAAATGCGGAAGTTATTATTAATACACAGGCATGGTTACTTCTAGACAATATACTTTATCATTTTGATCAGCAACTGGAAGGGAGGAAACTAAGTCCCTTTTTAAATAAACGTTTCATAACAGTAACACGAGCTACGGAAAAGAAATACTTTGAAACGTTTGTCTCCACTCTTATTGAAAAAAACCATGTGTATGCAGAAGGCTTTGATATCAAAACGATTAAAGAAGACGCTGTTCCCGTATTAACATTAAATTACATTTTAGAAGGCCAGTCTCATGTACAATTATCTTTCAATTACGGCACCTACAACTTCTCTTCTGGAGGCGAACATAAAGTATCCGTACGTTTACATTACGATAATGAAAAAGATTGGTACACCTTCACCCGTATCCGAAGATCATCTATTTGGGAAGAAAAGCAACACCAATATCTAGAAAGCTTAGGATTAAAGCGACAAGACGCGTTATTTGGAAGCTATATACCCAATACAGAAAGTATGTTCAGTATTTTCGACTGGCTCAACACGCACCAAGAGGAACTTCTAAAGGCAGGCTTTCAAATAAAACAGGAGACTGGAAATAAGCAGATATTTATCGGAAAAACATCGTTAGATATAGAAGTAGTAGAGGATAATGATTGGTTTGACGTACGTGCCTTTGCAAATTTTGGTCCTTACAAAGTCCCATTCGTACAATTACGAGACCATATTCTCAATCGCATACAGGAATTCGTACTCCCAAATGGTGAGATCGCAATCATTCCAGAAGAGTGGTTTGCACAATATGAGCACCTCTTTCAATTTGCGGTAAAAAAAGACAGTCTACAACTTAACAAAACCCACATAGGCATACTCCATGAAATCTCAGAGCATACTGCGTTAAGTATGAATCGCAAGTTGCAAAATTTAAGCAACTTCGAAGAAATACAGCACACTTCACAACCAGAAGGTTTCAATGGACAACTACGTCCCTACCAGCAGGCAGGTTATAACTGGTTCCACTTTTTACAGCAGTATAAATTTGGTGGAGTCCTAGCCGATGACATGGGATTAGGAAAGACGGTACAAACACTAGCGCTGTTGCAAAAACAAAAAGAGGAGCTCAAAGATACGGATCACGCAAAAACCACACTGTTGATCTTACCAACCTCCTTGGTGTACAATTGGCAGAAAGAAGCTGAGAATTTTGCTCCTAGATTAAGAATACTCCTACATACAGGGACAAACAGATTTAAAGATCCTTTCGCTTTTACACATTTCGATTTAGTCATCACCACCTACGGAATCGTACGTAGCGATGAAGCAATACTCAGCAAGTGCTTTTTCAACTACATTATTCTAGATGAAAGTCAAAATATAAAGAATCCAACCTCCAAATCTTTCAAAGCGATCAAGTTGCTGAAAAGTAGACATAAGTTAGCACTAAGCGGTACCCCCATAGAGAATTCGGTATCCGACATTTGGTCTCAAATGCACTTTACAAATCCAGGCTTACTAGGAAACTATGCCTTTTTTCAAAAAGAATTTGTAACACCTATCGAAAAGAAAAAAGATGAAGCAGCAGCGAAAAGGCTACAGGCTATCATAAAACCCTTTATCTTAAGACGGACCAAGAATCAGGTGGCTACAGAACTACCTCCAAAAATGGAACAAATCATCTATTGTGAGATGTCGGAAGGGCAATCAGAGCGCTACGAAACTACAAAATCCGAATATCGAAACGCCATACTGGACAGCACTGTACAGCAACAGCGAAAAGGTTCACAGATTGCACTACTTCAAGGCTTAACAAAGCTAAGACAATTGGCCAACCACCCAAAGATGGTAGAAGATGATTATACGCATGGTTCTGGCAAATTTGATGCCGTTCTGGAAATGTTGGAAGCCCTATCTTCAGAAGGAAACAAAGTGTTGATTTTTTCTCAATTTGTTAAGCACCTGGAACTCTTTAAGACACATTTCCAAAATCAAAACATTCCTTTTGCCTATTTGGATGGTACAACAAAAAACCGTGCTCAAGCCGTCCAGGAATTTAAGAATGATAGCAGTATAAAGATATTCCTTATATCCATAAAAGCAGGAGGAGTAGGTCTCAATCTTACGGAAGCTGATTATGTTTTTATCCTCGATCCTTGGTGGAACCCCGCAGTCGAACAACAAGCAATCGATAGGAGCCACCGCATCGGACAGACCCGCAACGTATTTATCTATAAATTTATTAGCAAGGATACTGTCGAAGAAAAAATAGTGGCTATGCAGAACCGTAAAAAATCCATAGCGACATCGCTCGTTACAACCGAAGAAAGCTTCGTAAAATCTCTATCGCAAGATGATCTAAAAGAGTTATTGAGGTAATAGGCGGCAAACCTATAGGATATCGCTTATTCCTTAAGACCTATTATCAATAAAAGTAATAGGTTTACGACTTAACGGGTTGAAAACAGATTGCTGCAGATCCTCAAGGCCACACAATTCAATCTTTGGAGCTACGCGGAGTTTTGCCCGAAAATGATCCTTAATCTCATTGATAAACTCTTCCGAATCATTCGCAGATACTAAACGAATAATAATTTCATCTGTACCTATTTCATTATGGAACAATTCAATCTGATGTAACAGTACCTCCGGAAAACCAGCCAACAAATCATGCATCGCAGGAGGGTATAAAGTTGTACCCTTATACTTAACCATATGCTGTTTTCTTCCCTCGACTGGGCCAATTCTATAGGTCTTTCGCCCACAGGCGCAGGGTTCAACGTGTTTTCTTACGATATCCCCCGTTTTGAAACGCAATAAAGGCAATCCCTCCACTCCCAAAGTAGTAACTACCAACTCTCCACTTTCCCCATCCGCAACCGCTTCTCCTTGATCGTCCACAATCTCAGTAATAATCAGATCAGGTTGCACATGCCCCCCCGCAAAATGACCACACTCTGTAAATGCAGCCCCCATTTCCGTCGATGCATAAGTCGAATGCAACTTAATATTCCACTTACTAATAATACGATCCGTAAGAATGGTATTATTTAAGTCCTTGTCACGTAATGCTTCACCAATACAAATCACTGCCTTCACACTACAAGAATTATAATCAATATCATGTTGCTCGGCAAACTCTATCAATTTCAACAAAAAAGAAGGAACAGCTATTAGGTAAGTTGGCTTATATTTCAGTATAGAGTCCCATTGCATTTGAGGTATTCCAGATCCTACTCTGATTACGCCTGCCCCCAACTTTCTCAACCCAAGAAAATATGCAAGTCCAGCCATAAATCGGCGATCGATAGTCGTCATCAATTGTACCCTATCTCCGGATTTTACACCTACAGTCTCAAACGATTGCATCTCATTTGCAGCCAACCGATCTAAATCTCTATCCGTAAGTCCAAAAGTAACAGGTGTCCCCAATGTACCTGAAGTGGTACAATAATCTATAACCTCCTCTTGTGGTACACATAGAAAATCGTCGTTATACAGTTGTAAATCATCCTTACAGGTTGTAGGTAATTTCTGCAAATCTGATAATCCCTTAATCTGGGAAAGATCAATTCCGTGTTTAACAAAAAGGCGCTGATAAAAAGGAGATCTACGCGCCAGATAACTCAACTGCTCCTGCAACAAACTTTCTTGGAAAACTTCAATTGTTTCTATCGAAGAATATGCTATTTCCTTTGCTTTCTGTTCGACTTCTCCCATAATTTTCGTATTTCTTTTTCTGCTTGCACCGTAGGAATTTCCAGCGCTAACGCCGTCGACAACTCAACTACGGCTTTATCATAATCTCCGCTTTTGTACCAGTATTTACCAGCAAGATAATAAACTAACCAAAGATTCGGATTAAGCGATTTAAATTTTTTTATCCTTTCTTCTGGAATTTCTACACCTGAACGTATCGCCAACATAATACTGTCGGATTCACACTTATAATTCTCATAATCCCTATAAGCCGACGATCGCAAAAAAGCATCTTCGCCTATGGTCAACGAATCTATTTGGCGCGATCGTCCTATAGCAGACTTTTCCGCAAAGATTTCATCTAGATTATATGCCGTGAATACCCCCAGCTGATAAGGAGCATTGGACACCCAGACTAATTTATCCTCAGGCTTAAATATCACCGCATGATGAGCCAACAGGTGATTAAGTGACTTATCGTTACCATAACCAATACTCTCGTCCAAGATACCGGAGCGGTTTCGTAATATCATTGCCATTTTTGTAGGGTTTAGCCTATCTTCCCGATTCAGCAATTCCAAAAGTCGATCATACCTATATTTTGAATGACTATTTTGAATATGTGCAAGGTTGCGGTCATCATTAACATAACTATCCGATTGAAAATGATTGGTACAGACAAGCTGATCTCCATTTTCGACTTCAAAAATACCAAATCTCTTAGGCGATATCTCCAGCAATACAGCCTTTTTATCCTTTGCACTGCCAATCATCAAAGATTCCGACACAAAAGACTTTGCCTCTTTAGCAATAGCTGTAGCTTCTTCAATAGTACTTGCCCTTTCCAAAATCTCTCGCGCTACAATAGAAATAGGCTTCTTCGCCGAGAGCGGAACAGAAGATTTCCCCGCATTCATAGTCACCGTAAGTCCTTCCTTATTCATTCCAGAAACAACACCTATCATTCCTGGCCATGAAACTGACATAAACGGGATTCCTCCCTCCGGACGCACAAAGTTTACCACTTTATTCTCCGCAAACGCATCATCCACATAAAAGTCAAAATTTCGACCAATTAAAAGTTTCCCATCTTCTGTCTTATCACCCCACGAGGCCACCGATGAACACCCAACAATAGCCAGATCACGCAAGGCATGCCCTAAATCATGTGCTGCGTGCATAAACAACGTCAAACTAAAATTATCCCCCGCATAAGGATAAGCATCATTTAGATGCGAAGACAGACCATATATTTCATCCAGATAAACCGTAGGTATATAGTCATCCAATCGACGTCCATACCAATGTATAAACTTAGAGACCAAACGCTGTTTAAATCTAGAAGGGACCATATCTTCCAATTTACCCATAAAGACACTCTGTTGATACCTAAATAGATCTTCTGTCAATAATCCCATTCTATTGCCCAGATCATACGCCCCTCCAGATACATAAAGTTCCCAATTACCAGATTTATTCTTCACCAAATAGTCCTGATTACTTAGTATCCGAACAGAATCGCCTTCTTTCAAAAGTCTTACCGTATCCGACTGTTCATGGAACCGATGCGCGTAGCGCTTGGACACCTTATTTGACACACAGGAGCCACAAATTACAGCGATAAATACAAGTTGAAGGATCACCCTATCCATCTGTTGCTTTTTTAATCTTATTCAACAAATAACTTCCTCCTAATATTTCCATACAAGTAGCAACAGCACCAATGGTAACTCCCAATACACCGTGCATTCCTACACTTTGTCCCACAAAATATAGGTTAGGAATTTTGGTTTTAGGTGACACTTGGCTCTGCATCTCATGATTAATGTCTTTCTGCGGGCCGTATAAATTGCCATCGCTTGTACCGATATAATCCCGATAAGATAATGGTGTAGAGGCATAGGTATCCAATACCGCACAAGGCAGCTCTGGCCAATCCAGAGCCAGCTTATCCAATATCTTACTGACTTTCTTCGCCTTAAATTTAGCATAATCTCCACCCCTATCGGATTTCTGAACAACTGTATTCTTAGATAGCTCCCATCTTTTTACTTCTTCAAAACGCATAACGCTTAAACAAGTCAACGTATCTGCAAATCCTGGCGTGTCTTTTCCTTCTGTCATAGACAGCATATACATAGTCGGCCATTGATCCTCATCATAGGCTGCGAGATTCCACAATAGCTCTTTATCCGTATGATAATACATATTTGAGGGAAGGTATGGGATGACACCTTCCTTTAGCACAAAATGTACACTAAAGGAAGATACTGTAAGTGGAAGGTTTTGAATTCTGTCAAAATAAACCGGGCGGAAAAATTCCCGACCGACTTGTTTCAGTGTGGTTTGAGGTTCCACATTTGAAATAAACACATTGGCCTGATATTGCTTTCCTTCCTTTGTCTCCACCATATCGATACGTCCATTCTTATAATAGTAATGTACGACCTCTTGATGCCGTAATGCTACTCCTCCCAAATCTCGAAGTTGCCGTACCAACTGCTTACTAATCTGGCTACCGCCATTTATGCAGCGATACGAACTTTGGATATATGAATTGATTGTCAGTGCGTGAACATAAAACGGAGTCTTATCTGTATCTCCAGCATATAAAAAATTTGCCCCTGCTAACACAGCCCTCAACGTGTTATTCGAGGTCAACTGTTCAAAATAAGTGTATACACTAATTTCGGAAAGGGGATTTTTCTGCTTTGTTCCTTTTTCTAAATTATACAATGGAAAACATTCACAAAAAAGCTGTAAATCTGAAACATAACGCTCCAAAGCGATACGTTCCTCTGGAAAAAACGGGATTAAGTGATTGACAAAATTAGTATATCCTTGCGCCAAAGGATAGGCTACAGATTGATCTCCAAAACGAACCCAATCAAACACCTCTGGCATTGGTGCCAGATTAAGTTTATCCATGATGCCCAAATAGGAAAAATATCGGTACAGGTTCTGCCCTTTTGCCAATCCACCGATATAATGCACACCAGTATCAAAGACCTTCTTCTGTCGGGAGAATGTTTGCAGATTACCTCCAAACTGATTATTCTTCTCTAGCACACAGACCTTCTTACCCTCTTTTGCTAAAAGTACGGCAGCTGTCAATCCCCCTAGACCGCTACCTACTATTACAACATCATATTCACACTCCTGCATACATCTTCCTATAAATATGAATACCATTTTTTACAGACGCCAAAACAAATCCGAACTGCAAGAGAAAATCTAGATTATTCCCACTATTGATATTGACAATACAAGGATAAGCGCTCCAACCATTCCAAGAATAATCTTCAGCAAACAGCAATCTTGAAATTAACAGCAGATCACTGTCCTGATGTACAGCTGTGAATCGCACAGAACGGGAAGACGACCAATAGATGCTTTCAGCAACCCGTCTACATTCCTCTTCACCAATCAATCCGAGGACCTTACGCTTCCCCTGTTGCAAAGAAAGCAAATAGTCAAGTTCTCCGAAAGATGAACTCCAATGCAACCAATCCCCTCCCTGCGGTAGTTGCATATTAAGCTCCCAGAACAATTGCTTCCACTGTTTTAAGGAATCTTTTACAGAGCCAACAATTTCATCCTCTTTATAGAGATACGCCAACTTAATCTTGGCTACAAAATAATCTGCATTTTCAAGAGCAAGCCGTTGGTCTTCAAAACTCGCTTTAAAAGAGGCCGAAATCGACTTCGTCCTTTCCGAATAAGTTTTTCCATAAGTTTCATCAGCTATTGGGATACGCTCACCCACTATCGGACGAAGCTGTCCAGGAAAGATCAACACATCTCCTTTAGGCAACACATCTCCATTACCATGAATATAAACAGGCAGAATATCCAGTTGTAATTGTTCTGCCAAATAAAATGCACCTTTATGAAATCGCTTTATCTGATTGTCGTATGAACGGGTTCCTTCCGGAAACACGACAATAGAATACCCCTGTGCCACTTTCTCTCTCAAAAAGTCCAAGCTTTCCTCGACTCCATTACTTGTCGGATAAAAGCCAAGTACCCGAACAGCCTTTCCGAAAATCGGAGATTTCCAAACCCAATCGTTCACTAAAAAGATCATTTTAGGCACAAGCATGCCCATCGTAAGCGTATCTAAAAAAGAGCTGTGATTACCAATCACCACAGCGGGTCTCTCAAAACCTTCACCATAAAGATTAGTTGTCTTGTTGGTCACCAAAGGATAACCGTACAATACCGATTTCATAAATTTAGAGACAGTATAACGCAAAAATTTATCTTTACGTACCTGATGGACAGGTATTATAGGGAGTATGAGCCTCGCGAAAAACGAAAGTACGATACAGCCCAGCCCATAATAGAGAAAGAATAGTAAAGACCATAGTAAAATAAATAGAGTAAACGGAGATTTTCCACGTCTTGCTCGATCCGTTATAAAGAAACGGAAGATTATAGGGTAAAAAACAAAAGTAATAACGACCGCTGCAAAAACACCGATTAATGATACCGAAGATATCGAAATTAATGCCGGATGTTTAGCAAAGATCAATGCTCCAATCGCCAAAACAGTGGTAAGCACTGCCAATAAAATAGATGTACGAAACACCCGTAGCTCATCCTCGCCCGTACTGTATTGCTTTTGCAACGCCGCAGTCATAAAGATGCTGAAGTCCACACCATGCCCAAATACCAAAGTACATACAATTGCAGAAAAAATATTAAACTCCAGCCCGAATAAACCCATCAACCCTGCTGTCACCAATCCAGTAAGACCGATCGGGATAGAAGCAAGCAACACCAACTCCACTCGTCTAAAAAACAACCAAAGGATTAGAAGTATTGCTAGTGAAGAATACCCAACCAGAGCATTAAAATCATCTCTCAATTTCCCTAAAAAAGTCTCGTTTAGTTGTTTCCGGTCTACCACCACTACTCCAGGTATCTCTTCCAGCTTTTTGATGAGCTGATTTCTATATTTCTCATCTAGCTTAACCAATGATGATACAGTAAAAAAGCCGTTCTTACCAACGACAAAATCCCGTATCCCTGTACTAGGCAATTGTCCAAAATCCGAAAGTTGCATCGGAAAAAATGGCTCCCGTAAAAGTCCAAAAAACTGTTCATAAGCATCTGCAGTAAATCCATATTGCTCGCCTATTGTGCGAAGATTCTCTATGACTAGTTCTTTGTTATGATAATGCCAGAACGAGTTCCACGCCGCTATTTTTGCTTGTTGTACCTGAATAGGATTTAACAATTCACTGACATTCGAAAAGTCCAGTATAAGATCCTTTTCTTTCGCCAGATTAAGGTAAGCCGCAATTTCTTCATTACGCTGCAAGGCCATATCCAAGGTATTCCCAGTTGCCACCACATATAATGATTTTGCGGAAGTGTTCGTCAACTTGTCTAGACGAGTTTCGGTCTCCGCTAGATCAGTCGGCATATAATTTAATCCTGCCAAATCATTATTAAACTGTACTTTGCTACTCGTAAACAAACTAACACCAATAAGTATGACACAAGAAAAAAGCAAGACTTTACTCCGTTCAAAAGGGAATCCGGCTATTTTATCCAGCAGGCTATTATGCTTCAATTCTTCTTTTGGCTTGTAAAGGTGCGGGATAATAAGCAACGTAAATACCGCAGAAGCAACCAAAGTAATCGAAGCAAAAACTCCCAAATCAATCAATGCCGTAGAGTGCACAAAAAGAAGACATAGAAATGCTACAGCATTAGTCGTCCCAGACATCAGCAATGGCTTAGTCAATTCCTTAAACAATACTTTCACATCGGGATTTTTCTTGAAGTGGGTCAAGATATGCAAGGTAAAATCGATTGTAATACCGATTAAAACTGCCCCGATACTGAGTGATATCGCCGAAATAACCGGCTTATATAAATAAAGACAGCCCAATGCGAATACAGCCGCAAAGATAGTTGGAATGAAGACCAATACAGGTATATATAGCATCCTGTAAAACAAAACTAAAAGCACCATCAATACGGACATCGATATCAATATTGTTTTTAAGATATCCTCTTTTATCTGATCCGCATTCGCCACAGCCACCAACGCCGATCCAAAATAAGAAACGGTAACCCGTCCTTCGTAATTCGAATTCCAAGCTCTTTGTAAGCTATAAAGTTCCTCAGCAAAGGCTTTATTCCTTTCCGTCTCAGCTCCTTCATACATAGGACTTAAAAACAGAAGTATCTGGGTGCTGTCTTTGCTCATTATGAAGCCATCATACAGCAAAAAGCTATCTCCTATGCCGATACGTTGTAATTTTTCAAGTCCCATCACGGCCAATCCCAAGGGATCTTTCTGAATAAAATCACCTAAGACAAAACCCGACGGCGACGACAGAGTCTGGTAATTTGAAGACATTCTTTCAGACATCCCCTTCATCGATATACGTACTGCCAGACTATCATAATCCGCATTATCCAGAAAGAAAGGGATATGTTCGTAAACAAAATCATAGGTCTGACCAACAGCAGTATCGTCTAGGCGTCCATTGATCTCCTTGATGTACACACTATCCTGTGCTAAAGTATCAGCTAGATGTTGAGCTGCCATTGCAAGATCTTCGACAGGTGTAGATGGCGTCCGCTCCAACAGCACCGTAATCTTATCCGAGAAATTAATCTGTCGAATCGCTTTGGTTGTTAAGTCTGATTTCTCACTTTTAGGAACGATTTGTGTAATATCTTCTTCAAAGCGCAACTTAGACGCCAGAAATCCGAAAAACAATAAAAACAAAAAGGCTATCACACCGGCTATCGTTTTATTCCGCTGTACCCAACAATAGATATGGTAAAAAATCAAATGCATCATTCTGCTGACACCGATTTATCCTGTCTCATTCGAATCAAAATATAACTTCCAAACCCAACGAGCAGTCCCATTACGGTGGACAGGATCAAAGAACCTACAAGATACTGTATCAAGTGTTGCTGTATTGTCCCAAAGTTGATGGTCTCCAACTCGAACAATTCCTTGGAGTTTGAGGAATGAAGTATTACCCCGCCAACGACCAGCGAGGCGTATATAATCAAAGGAATAAATGGAGGTAAACTTATATTTGAAAAAGCAAAAGCCAAAACTTTGTTAAGTCTAAAGAATACAGATAACGTAATCACTAATGCCGTCTGAAATCCCCAAACTGGAGCTATTCCCATAAACACGCCAAAACCGATTGAAACCGCCATCTTCTCAGGAGAGTCTTCTGAACCAAAAATATTCTCTTTAAGAAACTTATTTAGACTTTTTTTTTTAAATGAATGAAGAAAATTCTTGGGAATAATGTAGAAAAATGTGAGAAAGACAAGCACTGTATTCAAGATACTAATACGCGTAAAATCCTTAAAAGGTCGAAAGTGAGAAACCCGCTCCACCGGATCGTACAATACCTGCACCGGGACATTCTTTACCTCAACACCGTTCCACGCAGATCGCACAATAATCTCAATTTCAAACTCAAACTTACGGCTATAGTATTTCTTCGGAATAGCCTGTAGTGGATACGCTCGATATCCCGACTGCGTATCATCCAACTTAATGCCCGTCTCAAACCAAAACCAAAAATTAGAAAACTTGTTTCCAAAAGATGATTTTTTCGGTACCGAATCCTGTGTCATATTCCGTGATCCAATCAACAGGACTGGATTCTTTGACTTTTCAATCTCGTTAACAAAAATTGCTAGATCACTGGGATAATGCTGTCCATCCGAATCAATAGAAATGGCATACTGATAACCAAGTGCCCTCGCTTTAGACAATCCTGCTCTTAAAGCACACCCCTTTCCTTTATTCCGGTCAAAATCTATCCGTTCAATCTGCGGATAGTCTCTTAATATATCGATGGTCCTATCGGTAGATCCATCATTTACAACGAGTACCTGTTTTGTATAGTGTAAAACGCCCTCCAACACACGACGTAGAGTTTTGTCATTATTATAAGTCGGTATAATAACAATGATGCCCAAACTTTCGAATCGGTGCTGTAAGGTCTCTTCCATGACAAATTTTACGGAGTTAATATACGCAGATCAGTAGCAGTAAAGATTTTTGAACGTGTACTTGCATAACGCCTTACAGCTTCTTTTACTACTTTAGGCTGCGTATCAAAATTAGTCAAAATCATTTGCTTATCCGTATTAATATTTCCTTTATACTTTAGGATTTTAGGCGTATTCTCTTGAATGATCAACCGTACCAAACGGATTTCAATATTATTAGGAGCAGCAGCGACAGCACTTTCGATATCCTTGGCACCATCGATAAACAATTCTTTCTTCATTTTTCTATCCGATACATAGCGCGCCTGCAAAGTGTAAGAGGCTCCCTTATAAGCCAACAATACCGGATCAGTCTTGCTATAGTTCTTAAGCTGGTTATACAATGTCGCCGTAAATTCTTTAGAAGTATCCGACTTTTCAAAATTTGAACGGACCGAAGATAAATCGACCTCAAACCATAACGAGGTTGTCAACAAAAAAGAGATAAAAATATTAACCATCTATTTCACCTTAAATGTACATACCAATTTTAACGCGACCGTATCTTCAAAATAGGTCACATTTTTCACCTTATAATCAGACTCGTCTGAACCCGAAATGTCAATTTCTAATCTTAAATCAGCATTCACCTCGGGATTTATCAAGGCCATAAACTTCACATTGGAAGATTTATACATAAAAAGCTTCTTCTGTAAAATCTGTTCGCTCAATTCCTTTACAATCTGCATCATACACACTCCGGGTGTCACCGGTTGATCTGGAAAATGTCCCTTAAAAATAGTATGATGTTTATTTAAAGCAATTGCAGCGACATATTTATCTCCGCCAAGGTTCTGTAAACTATCTACCGTATAAAAATTCTGTAAAAGCATATATCCTTTTTAGTCTTCAAAGATAAAAGAATTTAAATTTTATTTTGCATTTACGAATTATTTCGTAGATTTGATTACGAAATAATTCGTAGATAAACTTAAGAAGAGATGAAACCCACTGAGAGTGAAATGGAAATCCTACAAGTTCTTTGGAACAAAGGACAATGTAGTGTACGCGAAGTCTTCGAGACCCTAGATAAGAAAGATGTTGGTTATACCACCATCCTCAAACTTATGCAGATTATGCACGAGAAAGAAATGGTGACTCGAGATACTACTTCAAAAACACATATATATACCGCCAATATCAATAAAGAAAAAACACAATATCAATTCTTGAATAAAATGATTGATACCGTATACAATGGTTCGATGTCAAGATTGGTCATGCAGGCCTTAGGTAACCACAAGGCCAGTAAAGAAGAAATAGACTTGATCAAAGATTATTTAAATCAACTAGAAAACAAGTAACATGGAAGCATTGATATCATCTATAAGTACAGCTTTGGGTTGGAGTCTCCTACATTCCTTATGGCAAGGAGCCGCTATATACCTTATTCTGTTTGGGCTGTTCCTCACTATTCCGGAATTAAAAGCAGCCACAAAGCATAACCTTGCTCTAACGGCTCAAATTGCCGTTTTTACAAGTTTTGCTTATACATTTTTTAATCTGTTGGACTATGCGTCTCTATCAAATAGTTACAGTACCATGCCCTTGGACAACAAAACGCTATTCTATATGGACTACTTCCAGGAAGCAGGTCCTACCGTACAGCAATACTTTATTTACATTGTTCCGTTATATCTTCTCGGCATTCTTGCGCAATCTATACTATGCGTCAACAGCTATCTCCGTATTAAAAATTTAAAGCGGCTCTCAACCTTCGCCGTTCCTCTCACATGGCAACAGCGCTTTTATGATGGTATCGTGAGCCTTGGTATAACTAAAAACGTAAAATTATTCTTATCGGAATCTATATATGAACCTTTGGCAATGGGTTTTTTCAAACCGGTCATTATCTTTCCAGTCGCTTATGTAAACAAGATGTCTCTGTCCGAGGTAGAAGCAATCCTACTGCACGAGTTAACACATATCAAACGGAACGACTATCTATTGAATATGATAAACATCGTACTCGAGACCATCTTATTTTTCAATCCTTTTATATGGCTTATGTCAAGACACACGCGTACAGAGCGTGAGCAAGCCTGCGATGACAGTGTCATAAAACTTCTTCCTGAACGTACACTTTACGCGAAAGCTCTCCTTAATGTCGAGTTATTAAAACAGGATGCGAATTCCGTTAGAATGACTCTTGCTGCCACTGGAACGAAACATAAATTATTACATCGAATAAAAAGAATAACTCAAGTAAAAATGGAAACACCATACACCAACATCAAACATCAACTGTTAGCCTCGCTAATGGTGATTTTTACGCTGGTATCCGTCGCATGGGTACAGCCCGAAACAAATGATGTAGCTGAAAGAAAGGCTACATCATTAACAGAGATAACGAATATCACCAATGAACTAGATACAATAGCACATGTTAAACAAGAAATCAATCTCGAACATGTTACTAACCTCTCAGCTCCATGTACAACAAATACCACTACAGGTAAAACAATTGTATCACAACAGGATACAAATAAAATCAATCAGTCATTTCGCGAAAAATTTGAATCCCCACAATGGCAGGCTCACATCCTCAAAATCGAGGAAAATGCCCAAAAAATAGAAGAAAAGTTTAACTCGCCGGAGTGGAAAGCACACGTCGCTAAGATCGAGGAAAATGCCCGAAAAATAGAAGAAAAATTTAACTCGCCGGAGTGGAAGGCACACGTCGCTAAGATCGAGGAAAATGCCCGAAAAATAGAAGAAAAATTTAACTCGCCGGAGTGGAAGGCACACGTCGCTAAGATCGAGGAAAATGCCCGAAAAATAGAAGAAAAATTTAACTCACCGGAGTGGAAGGCACACGTCGCTAAGATCGAGGAAAATGCCAAAAAAATAGAAGAAAAATTTAACTCGCCGGAGTGGAAAGCACACATCGCTAAGATCGAGGAAAATGCCCGAAAAATAGAAGAAAAATTTAACTCGCCGGAGTGGAAAGAAAAATTCAAACAAAACGATCAATAGTAAACATCATTTTGTTTCAGACAACGGTCTTGTAATTAATTCCTATTTACAAGACTGTTCTTTGGTATAACGGGAAGATTACAGATCAAAGACAGAATCAGCCAATGTACTGTTGACTTTATGATTGGTAAACACAAAACGAGTTGAACCATTTGAATTATCCATCAACCTAACCTCTGAGACCTGATTTGTTGATTTATCAAAATGTAAGACCAATTGTTTTATGGACTTCTTAAGCTCCTTGGGCAAAGGGTCTAATTTCAGAATATACTGTTTAGTGGTACGAAAATAAGAAGCCGAAAACTCAGCGTCCTCGTAGATAGCCCCACTCATACTGCCTTGAATCGCTTGACTAATTTTTTCAAACTGCCTATTACGACTTAAATCCATTGCTTTTTTCTTTCCCTTCTCCTCGATGGTCATTTTTTTATTATTGAATACCATTGTGTACGCGGTAGGACTCGTATAGAACCAAGCTAACTTATCTGGGTTTTTGACATAAAACTTACCCGAAGATACCAGCTCCTTTTTTACATACCCCACTTTTTTATATTGTACAAAATCCGCTATTAAGGTTTTTATTTGTACTGTTTTACGCATTACATCCTGAAACTTAGAAACCTCATTCGCTGACATTTTTTGCTCTTGAGCAACGACAATAGTTAAAAAGGAAAGGGATAAAAAAATGAGAAATAAAAATCTAATCTTCATATGCATGCAAATTTAGCAATTCATCTGTAGTTACCGAATGCCAATCACGTTCTTTCATATAGGACAAAACCCGCTGCAAAACCCGTAAAGTCTTTGCAGAAGTATCATGAAATAATACGATATCTCCTGGCTGCAATCTCCCAACAACACGTTCATAGATCTTATCTTCATTAGAGAGGATCGTGTCCAAAGAGCGGATACTCCATCCGATAACCTGATGTTTCGTCTCTTGGACTGCTTTAGCCACGGAAGGATTAGTCACGCCAAAGGGAGGTCGGAAAAGCCGGGTCTTAAGAGGAACTAAGTTATTGATGACGGCATCACAACTATCGATCTCCAAAACCACTTGATCTGCAGTAAGGAACCCGAACGCTTTTGAATGAATCATCGTATGATTACCAATCGTATGCCCCTCCTCCAGGATCCGTTTGAAGATTCGAGGATGTTTATCTATTTGTTTGCCTATACAGAAAAAAGTTGCTTTTGCACCGTAACTCTTTAACAGATCCAAGAACTCCTCCGTAATCGGTGTCGGTCCATCATCAAAGGTTAGTGCCAAGCTATGGCCGTCATGCCTTGCTTTTTTATAAAAAACATCTGTAAAATAACTCTGACGAATATCAAAAGAACCCCAGGTCGTCAATCCGATCCAAATCAAAACCAAAAGAAAACACCAAGACCAAGATATTACAGAAAAGACAGCCAATATCGCGGCTAATATCCCCAAGGATAGCAAAAATGGAACGATATTTTTATGTTTGAACATATTTAGCAATTATCTTATTATGCTATGATCTAGTTGTCCTGTTAACTCCCTAACTTCTTTTCAATAACACTAAGCTATGATCTCCCCCCATATACTGGTTATATAATAAAACGTAATTAAGCGGTATTTGTTTTCCAGCCTTCCAAACAATATTCTCTGGAATACGCTGTTCTTTTAATACATAAGCAGCGGTAGCCATACCGAAGGCTGAAGCGATATCAGAATGTCCATAAAGATGCTTATAGTACAGCTGTACCCGATCTTCGAACAATTGGCCTAACTGCTCAAAATAATAATCATACGCTACATCGCCACTATTACCAAGGACCAAAGCCGAAATAGCGGATCGATCCACTTTATTTATTTCGAGAAAACTATCAATAAAAGTCGCTAGCTCATCCTTGTCCACTCGATTTTTTATGCATACATCTACCACTTCCGCATAGCTGTCTAAGGAGGAGACATTGCTAAGGGCAAAGAAAGTAGCACCTTCACCGTAGTTGACTCCCTTACTCTTCGATGTACGTATTGTTTCCCGCACCTCGTCAGCTTTCACTTCTCCGATCAGCTGTTTAAGGGTAAAGGTATGCCCCGATATTTCATCGATGCCACCAACGAGTATAGTGTGTGCATTTCCTTCCTCACACTGCTCTAAGCTATCTAACAATGCCGACTCAAAGGATACCGCTCCATTTACGTAAGTAAAGTTATAAGCTTTACAGCCCAATCGTAACGCGATCTGTGCACCAACAGTATTATGCGTAGATTGAATGAATGAAGTAGGTGTTAAAAACTCCTCATCATTATCCAACACATTTTTTAGAAACTTTTCTGAATCCTCCAAACACCCTAAGCCCGTACCTGTAATCACGGCATCCAACTCGTTCATACCGGCCTCATCTAAGGCCTGTTGCGCAGCATATATCCCCATCTTAATCCCCTTGGACATACGTCTGATCATGTTGGGCGCAATAAGCTCTTTGTAGGAAGGCTGTTGAGCATAGGCTTTACTCTCGATAATCTCCACAGCCTCATGAAAAAAATCAGACCGCCAGATCCCTTGAGCAGAGACCCCACCGATACCTTGAATAAAGCACTTTTCTTTCATAGGTGTATTACTTATTTTTTAATGGCAACTAACTTGTCCCGATACTTCGGGATGGAATACTCATGGGTGTTTGTACTTCGCTAAACATGAGTATTTCATTTCTCTTTTTATATGATCGAGTTAACCAGTTATCTTGTTGTCGAGTTATCTTGTTATCCAGACAACTTAATTAACTATCTCCCAAAAATTAATGTCGAACAATTACCTCCAAATCCGAAAGAGTTGGACAAGACATACTCAATTTTCTTATGCAATACATCCACTTGCGGGATTAGATCAAACTCTTCCATTGCTGTCTCAAAATTAAGATTTGGGAATACAATTCCTTCTCGAATAGCCAAAACACTATACACCGCTTCTATTGCCGCCGCCGCCGCCAAGGTATGTCCCGTAAATGATTTGGTAGAACTGAATATAGGCACCTCCAAACCAAAAGCCCGCAAAAGTGCCCTGCCCTCGGACAAGTCATTATTGGGTGTAGCCGTTCCATGCACATTGACATAATCGATCTGACTATGGTCTATTCCGCTGATCGTAAAAGCCTTCTGCATAGCTAAAAATGCACCTTCACCATTCTCAGACGAAGCCGTCTGATGGAAAGCATCATTCGCATTACCATAGCCAACAACATGCGCTAATACCGTCTTTTCTTCTTTAGCAATCAACTCTTCCGATTCCAAAACCAGATAAGCTGCTGCTTCTCCCAGATTCAGTCCTTTACGATGCTGATCAAAAGGTTTACAATAGGTATCTGACAAAATCATGAGCGTATTAAAGCCATTCAACGTGAATTTGCTCAAGGCATCAGTACCTCCCACAATAACGCGGTCCAACCGACCACTTTTTATAAGTCTGGCGCCAAGCATAATCGCATTAGCAGCCGAAGAACAAGCCGTGCTGATGGTCGTAACAGTACCTCTAAGCCCCAGATCATCAGCAATATGCTGCGTAGACACACCAGCATCGTGACTACGTATATAATGCTGTAATTCTACGTCCTTCATATAGGCATAGAAATATTTTTCGGTAACATCCATTCCACCAACACTGGTAGAAGATATCAATCCAGTCCGGATAGACGTGTCATACAGATCCAGCCCCGCCTGTTGCACTGCTTGACGGGCAGCCAGAATCCCTAACATCCCCGTTCGGGTCACACTATGTCCTTTTATAAGACCGATACGTTCTTCTAAATCGCTATTGGAAAGCTTAATTTCACCGACCAAGACATTATCCCGATGCCTCGTATCGAAATTATCAATGCGGCTAATTCCACACCGTGATTGAGACAATGCCATTAGGTTCTCTTCCACAGAAAGACCTATGGCCGAAACAACCCCCATTCCGGTAATACCTACACCGCTGGACATCAGCTATTTAGTTCTATTTTTCGAAATAAAATCAGCCATTGTATTGATCGACTCAAATATAGCCTTACCCTGCTTAGGATCACTCAACTTGATTCCGTAACCTTTATCCAACAGAACGATAAGCTCTAAAGCATCGATAGAATCTAATCCCAGACCATCTCCAAACAAGGAGTCATTATCATTGATATCAGATACGGCAATATCTTCTAAATTTAAAACCTCAATGATCTTACCTTTTAGCTCTTCTTTTAATTCTTCCATTTTATATTAAAAATAATTGATCAATTTGTTCTATCGTATGCGGTATTATCCCAGTGCGTTCGACTGTATACATGACCGCCTTATACTCTTCTTCAAATAACTCCACCCAACCACATAACACACGTGATGCCTTTCCGGACAGCAATAGATACGCTGCATAAGCATGCAAACTCTTCACATCATAGCAATCAGATACAAAAAAAGCATTCTCTGCCAGCAAATGATGTCGGATACACAGCTCTCCTACACAAATATTTGCCAATGTATATACAAATATCGCAGGGCTAGGATAATAATTCGATTCCTCCTGAATCGTTGCCCAATGTCGCATATCCGTGTCCAGACTACCGGATCGATTTGCCAAGATAACCGCAGTATCCTGTACACTAGCCCTACCACGCAACAAGTACTCACCCGCTGTGATTGCCAACTTACTCAGATTGTCCATCTTATAAAACTTAGGATAATCGACCTGAATATTTTTCACAGCATCTTTTACAAACGTAGCAAATGAACTAGCTTCACTCGAATACACAACCTCTCCATTGACCGCCACCTGTCGATCAAACACGGTTGTATACGCTGATATGTAAAATGTTTCTGCCACTACACCTTTTTTATAATCATAGCCGTGTTACTACCCCCAAAACCAGATGCCGTCTTCAGGCAACAATTTAAAGCCGTTGAAGAAGAATCTTGAATAATATTCAGGTATTTAGAAGTCCCCAACCGCGTAAAACCCTTTGTCGCAACTAACCTGTTTTCGTACAGGGACTTGGTAGATATTGCCAACTCCAACAAACCAGAAGCCCCCAAAGTGTGACCATAGTAGCCTTTTAAACTATGCGTAGGCACACCTGATAAACCCAAACGATTAAATGCCAAAGCTTCCATCTCATCGTTGTACAGTGTTGCTGTACCGTGTGCCGAGATAAAATCAATACTATCATTTGTAATACCGGCCTCCTTAAAAGCAGCTTCTACACTCCTTACCAGCCCCTCCCCTGTACGTGATGGTCCAGATATATGATTAGCATCATTGATAGCTCCTTCGCCCAGGATCTGTACCAGACTTCCTGCCTGATGACTAGTTACCCAAGCCGCAGCAACAGCTTCTCCCAAAGTCACACCATCACGTTCCGCATCAAACGGATGGCATGGTCCACTACTCATTGCCTGAAAAGACTGAAATCCAGACAGTACAAACTCACTGACCTGATCAGCAGCTAATACCAATATCTCATCGTATTGCCCCATCTGTATCAATCGTTTGGCAACTGATACCGCCAACAATCCCGAAACACAGGCATGAGAAACAACTATAGGTTTGGCGATAAAACCAAATCTATGGGCCAATATCTCACCCATTCGCCCCAATTCAACCTCCTGAATAGATGTAGACCCTAGTTTATCAATATTCCCTTTCGTTGTCGAAAGCACAAAACCAGTCCGTGCTGTAATTATTTTATCCCTTAGCAACGGTGATATAGCCTGTAGGGACAGATTTTCCAGAAAAGATAAAGACAGATCTTCCATTAATGACAGTGGATCAACAAAGCAAGCTACAGGCACACTTTTAAGCATTCCTATATCTACCGTGCGGATGGCACTTTCTCCCTCCATTAAGGCAGACCAATTGCTTTCCAGATCCATTCCTAATGGACTTACACAATTTACTGTCGATATGTACACCGGTTTAAACACTATACTAATCCTACTTTCTTCTTCCAATTCAGAATAAAATCAGGCGTATTCAACGTCAATATACCTTCATTATCCAAAAAGACCTGTGTAGTTTCACCTAGACAAACCAAAGCCCCCTGTGGGTTAAAAATCCGATACTTAAATATCATTTTTGCTGCCGGCGTATCAATAAAGGAAGTTTCTATCCTAAACTTATCCCCGTATCGTAATGGAAGCTTGTGTTCACAAATAGTTTTAACGATAGGCGTTGTATACTCAGCAGCCTGTACCGCAAGGTAATCTATGCCATATTCTCTCCCGAAAGCTTCGCGCCCGTCCTCAAAAAAAGTAATATAATGTCCATGCCATACAATCCCCAACGAATCCACTTCGTTAAATCGAACTTCAGCCCATTTGGATATTGTCAAATGACTCGCCTCGTTATATAGTTCTTTTCTTCTTATCATATAGGACAGCAATCAGCAAGGTAAGTATAAAAAACAAAAGTAATAAAATTAGTTGAGGCAGAATAGCCGTCCAACTCCCCTGTCGGAGCAGAATATCATAAAAACCGTTCAGCGCCCAGTTCATAGGAGAAAGCCTCGAAATAGTCTGCATAATAGCAGGCATGACAAAGACAGGCACCCATACACCACCTATCGCGGCCAAAATAACAACAAATGTAGCTCCAAACGGAGCAGACTGCTCCTGTGTAGTAGCTATTGTCCCCAATAAGATACCGAAACCTATGGCTGCAAGCCCTGCAAAAAGTGCCATGGTAGACAACTGTATAAAATTAGAGCCCACCTCAAAGGAAGGTAAATCTAACAGAGGAAATACATATACCCCAACAACAAGCATCAGGTAAAATTGAATCAGACTAACCAATAAATACGTAAAAGTCTTACCCAAAAGAAACAACGTATAAGGTACCGGGTTCGTTATAAGACGAACCATAGTACCCTGTGACTTTTCTTTCACTATATTGATAGAGAGAGGCACTACAATAAAGAAAATAGCAAATAAAGACCAAGCCGGTACATTATGCTGTACAGCACTAGGTTTTATAGAAATCCCTCCTTCCGTAGGACCAATTTCACGGTATTGAAGAATCTGATCCTCATCAAATACAGCTTCTTCACTGACACCCAGTTCTTCCTGAAATACTTTATAAACCTTGTCTTTTTCAATCGTAGCAATCAATTTATCGATAGAACTTTTTATCGCTGTTTTAAAAGATTCCTGTGTAGCAGGATCAAAATACAAATTAACATCCTTCTTTTGGATCACCACTGCAGCAGCATGCACCGTATCCGAATCGGAATACGAGAACTCTGCCATTACCATGTCCACATTCTGTTTAATATGTAGATTCAAATCTTCACTCAGCTTTGGCGGAAGCACAATAGCCAATTGATAATCTCCTCTAAAGACAGCTTCCTTTGCGGATGCCTCGGACATTGTCTGATCGCCGATTTCCTCTACAATAATAAAATTTCCTGTACTACCTAGTTCTTTTCTAACCGTTTCGGCAATCTCTCCTCCATCATTGTCTACCAGTAGCACCGGGATCCTAGTTCCGGTAATAGAATCGAAGGACCCTTTTTGTACCATAGTAATGGTGATCAACAGAACCATAGGCATCACAAAAAGAATAATAAGTCCACCAATATCTCTAAACTGGAGGATTAATTCCTTGCGAATAGCCATCGACAACTTATATAACATCCCTAAGCCCCCTTCCTGTCAATGCAATAAAAACATCCTCCAAATTTCGTGCTCCCTGAGTCTTATGGATGAGTTCCTGAGGAGCCCCTTGAGCGATGATCTTTCCTCCTTCAATAATGGCAATACGATCACACAGTTCCTGTGCTTCAATAAGATGGTGCGAGGTATAGACCAAGGTCATACCAGATTGATTTCGTTCTTTTAAAAACTCAAGGATTGCATTTTTCGACTGCACGTCCACCCCTACAGTAGGTTCATCCAGAAAAAGCAACTTAGGATCATGTAGAATTCCCGCCAATAGATTGACCCGACGCTTCATACCTCCCGAGAAAGCGCCTATTTTTTTATGTGCAAACTTTGAGAGTCCCATTTCAGCTAAACCCACCTCAACCAATTGGTTTAGATTCTTTCCTTTCAGGCCATACATTGCTCCAAAATAAACCAGGTTTTCCGTAGCCGTCAGTGTAGGGTACAAAGCATACTCTTGCGGCACTACACCAATTAATCGACGGATAGCCATTGCCGACTCTCTATAAGAAAGGCCAGCAATCGTAAAGTTACCTGATGTAGGCTTGAGCAATCCACATAGCATAGAGATTAATGTCGTCTTACCAGCTCCATTGGGGCCCAACAGACCAAATACCTCCCCTTTGGAAATCTGAAGACTAAGATTCTCCACCGAGTAATAATCGGCGTCTTTATATTTCTTAGTAAGGCTATCTATTCGAATGATCTCCATATTATCTAAACAGCTTTTTTCAGCTTCTTAAAAAACGCTTCTTCAAGATCCGCTAAGTGGAGCAACTCCGCAGACAATGTATTATACACATCCCCTTGATTACTTCTCTTTTTATACACACGAGACGCATTAACAGCAAAATCACGCCACAAATCACCAATCGCTGTCATTTCTGTAGATAAATCGAGTAAGGCAGTATTATTGATCTTATGTCCCGCTTCCTGCAAGAAAGCAGAATAAATATAACGGAAACCGCCACCGCCAGTCCCTATCTCCTCCTGCATACGTACCATCTGAGCCAAGTAATAATTAGCTTTGGGCACACCTACCTTTTGGGGCCACTTGGCAATAGCTTTCGCTACTGTACGCATTCCCCTTACCCCGACTATAGGAACAGGAGCCAACATATCATTACAGGCCTTCCGTATCGATTTACGAATAGCCTTGCCCCAATCAATCTTATGCTCAGCAGGCACATAGGTTGGATAATATAAATGTCCTTTCGGAGCCAGCACACCTTTTGCAAAACGCACCCGTTCCAACTCCTTTTCCGTCAATCGATGTACGCCTTCCATAGTAGGATCGCTCACGAGATACTCATCACCTTCCTTACCATAGATAACCAGATTATGCGCATTGAAATGGAACCGATAATCATCCGGAAAATAGGGTAAATGATAGACCCCCACCTGCAATCCCGAAGGGATATTCTGTTTCAGATTCGCATCCAGCTGCTGCTGGGCCTTCACCGGACTTGCAAATTTCTTGCGCTCAATTTTAATCCCCAGACGCTTAGCCATACGGCTAAAGATCCATCCTGGCATAGGACGGTAGCTCAATCCCGGAGCATTACTGACTTTCAAAAAGGGCAGATAAACATAAAATATACCCGCACCTAAACCAAAAACCATAGGCTCAGAGAGATTAAGTCCCTTATCCTTCAATAAGTTTGAAGCCACCCCACTTTCACAATGTGCAGATTGGTGATGTGTAAAATCTAACTGCATTAATCTCCTTTAAAATTCTTTAACTCTACTATTGTGATATCGAATGCATCAGCATACTTCTGTAACCGATCATCACTCAATTTATTAAATACCGTTGGTCGGAAATGACGCTTAATACGCCATTGCCAAAAGCCTGTATATCCCGACAGGACACCTACATCCATTCTCGTCAATAACATATAATAATAGACAGGGCTCCGCTTTCCGGCCTTTACATCCGCTTTAGCCTGATCGATTTCAGCCTGTAGAACTTTCATCGTATGATCTTGTACGATATTCTTCGCTTCCCATCCTGTACTCAAAGCGGTGGTATATTCACCATCCTCATCTACTGCATAATACATTTCTCGAGAGCCTTTTTGCACAATCCGGCCACTATCCTGAGGTACTTCTGACTTTTTCATATGTATATAATTTGATTTTCAGTTGCCATATGGAATATCCAAACTATATTCATTCGTGTTTATGCGGCCGGTACTACATGGATATTTCATATGTATATAATTATTTCATGAGTTCGAAAGCTCGGTTTGATTTTCAGTTGCCATTAACTTGTCCCGAGCTGTCGAGATGGAATATCCCAACTATGGTCATTCGTATTTGTGTTGCCATTATTATCTGGATATTTCATGGATATTAAGATTTACGTTCTTGTAAAAACAAATTGATATCAGCCTCTGCAACCTTCATATCGAGAACCTCCGCAATGACCGACATCGTACAAATAGTGTATCCTGCACCTTCAAACTGCGAGACCAGACTTGCCTTTGTACGAATACATGCCCCTTGTCGAGGCAGCTGCTCGATACAAACACTTTTAATAGCAGAAATAAACCCAATCACACGCTCATCGACTTCAGGATTATAGTCTTCCGAATAGTAGTTCTGCCCAACAATAGAGGAGCAGGTTTGAGCCATATGTTCAATCAAACCGACTTCCTGTAACACATTCTCTTCCAGAAACACACAGTCAGACTCAATCGTATATTCACAAATGACATGACCTTGACTGATCTCCACAATATAATCAACCATCAACATAGGGTCCCTATGTGGCAAAAACTCATGAATTGGTATTCTGATAGATTCTGTTGCCATATTAAGACGTTGAAGCAATGACCGTTTTCATCTGTGCAGAGCTTATGCATTCCTCTGCTACGTATGTTTCTATATGGACCAAGGTGACTCCCATAAACTCCTGTACAATCTCCACCCGACTAGTCAACACCTCGCCTACTGATGGTAATCTGTATACCTCGGCTTTCTGAATAGAACCGATATATCCAGTAGGTGCCTGCTCGCCACGGATATAATAACCGTATCCCGTGTGCGCTGCCACCGATTGCGCCATATGCTCCAATAGCCCACTCTCCTGCATTTGATCTCCAAGTAAAAAAATATTATCCGTCTTTATTTCAAAATCGACAACAACAGTCTCTAACTTATATGCAAGCAACCTACCGATCTGGACCATAGGAAACCGCTGTGGAATTAATTTTAAAATATCTTCTCCCTGTATCGGAACCATTAGCAAACAGTTAAATAGGCGTAAGAATAGGTAAAACGTGCGCTTTCTGGCACACACAACAAAATACGTTGTCCTTTTAGCAACTGTCCTGAATGCACTAATTCTTCTAACATCAGGTATACCGAACCCGCCCCCACATTACCGACCGAGCGTAGATTCATAAACCACTTGTCCCTCGTAATCTCTATTCCTGCTTTTGCAAAGCGATCGTATAGACCATCCACAAAATAATGTGATGACACATGTGGCAATAGATAATCGACATCTTCGGGACCAATACCGTGCTTATGCATAGCAGATTTCATGCTTTCTACCCCTTTGTCCAAAATATATTTATCCAGTAGTTTCGTATCCTGCTTGACTGCAAAAACAGACTGATTCAGCCATTCTACAGAAGGATAATCACTAAACGGCTTCAATGTTCCCTCTGGAAGCTTATCAGCTCCAGCATACATACACACGTCCAGTTCGTGGGCATACGAATAACCTTCTATCCACTCTATACGTAACGACAGTGGCCCTCTAGGTTGATTTTCCAAAAGCATAGCCCCTGCACCATCCGAAAGCATCCAGCGTAAAAAATCTTTATTAAAAGCAATAATTGGCTGCTGTTCTAGTTCCTGAAGGCTTTCAACTTCCTTATTGTAATGATCTGCCAACATCCAGGAAGACATCCGTTCGGAACCTGTACATACCGCATTCACCGTATTTCCAGCCCTTACCGATAAATAACCAAACTTTAGCGCATTCATCCCCGCACAACAATTGCCCGAAGCGGAGTTAACTTCCGATTGCCCACTCTTCAATTCTCCATGAACCATAACAGCGTGCGAAGGCATTAAATAATCGGGAGATGATGTACCACAAGAAATCAGTTGAATGTCCGAAGCTTTAAAATCCTCATCCAACAGATTACGGATAGCATTTGCAGTAAGCAATACATTTGTATGCGTAGGCACACCTTCTCTTGTAAGCGCATAATACCGGGTCTGGATACCATTATTACGTAAGACAATACGCTTAGCCTTAGATTCCCTATCGTTAATTTTACCGAGGTATATCTCCATATCCTCATTAACAATGGGCTCATTGGGTAAAAATTTACTTACACGATTTATAAAAACTTCATTCATCTGTTAAATACCTTGATAATGGGCCTTTTCCTTTTTAATTCTAGCAAAATATAAAATTGGAAGCAGCAATAATTCGATTAAAAATACAATAGGAGACAGAAAATATATAGCAAAAACTACATAATATTTAAAACAGTTGACCAGCACTTTACGTTTTTTTGGATTTTTAAGAATCAGTGTTGACCAAATTTGAAACATTCGATTGGCTTTCTTATCCATCGAAACTAAGAAAAATCGATAATCCACTGCCCCTTGGGCCAATAATGACTCCTGCATCCCTGTGAAGTTACCCTCCTTTACTCGGGAAAGAATGGTCTCCCCATATTTGAATGCACCCCTGATTTCCTGATCAGCGACACCGGGCAACGGAAATATACCATACGCTCGGCGTTTTATACCGGAAAATAACCAATCAACTATAGTGACTACCGAAATCATATTATGATGTCTATCCGTCAGAGCAATATTACCAACCAATCGAGCTCCATTCTGAACCAATAATGCTTTTACCTTATCCTGCGCTTTGGCCCACATATTACGAGATCCACTGACCGTCACAACAGGCGTACCGGACAAAATAGTCGCAGCATAGGGACTTTTCAAAAAAGAATTAATAGGAATCGAGGGCGTCAAATACCAAACCTGGTAATGGAACAATATTAGATCATACTTCTTTTCTAAAATATGCTGTGGCGGAGGGTGGATTTCTTCAGGAATTTGTTGAAAAGTCTCTGGAAAAATATCAAAAAACACATCCCCTCGCCAAGGAAAAGGGAAAGAATGAACTGTACGGATCTCGTAAAAATCAAGCTTAACATCCTCATCATCCGAAAATGGCTGCGCTATTGATTTCGCGATATCTTCCAATTGCCCAGATTGGCTATAGTATACTACTAAAACTTGTTTCATAAATCTAGGAAGAAGCTTTTTCCTTTCTATTCCAAAAATCAAAAAAATTAAACCATTGCAATGGGTAGCGAGATAGTATCCCTTCTACGCTCTTCACATACGCTTCCAATGCCCCCTGTGCATCTCTCCGTCTCACTCCTTCTGCCCGACGAGCATAAAGATGATAGTGACTATTGGTCTCTTTCATCACATACACAAATATAATAGGCACACCCAATCTTGATGCCAAATGGAACGGCCCTGCTGGAAAAAGAGCCCTCTTACCCAATAGCTCAGCCTCCAGCACTTTAGATCCGTCAAAATAACGATCCCCAGTAAAACAAATCAACTCATTATTAGAAAGCGCATCATTGATATCAAATACATGCGACATATCATCCTTGATGTAAATATGTTTTATTGTAGACTTCTCCGCTATCGTTTGTAAATATTCTTTAATCACGGACACTTCCTGATCTACAGTCACCTGATTGATTTGAAAACTAAGATCAAGATCTGAAAAAAACTGCTCCGAAATTTCAAAATTCCCAACATGTGCCGAAATTAAAATCCCTCCCTTACGCTCTTCCAAAGCTTCTTTTAACGATTCAATTCCATCAAATTCATAGGTAAACTGATCCCGCATACCTGCTGAAATAACTACTTTATCGATAATAGTCTTTCCAAACACAAAATAGACACTATAAACTTTCCAAAATGACGTCCACTTTGAAAGCCCTTGCCGATCATGAAGATAATAGAAAATATTCTTAAAACTACTGGGGTAGAACAGAAAGTAATAAAGGGCTACAAAAACAAGAAGTCCGTAAGCTGTACGGACACCAAATTTCTTGATAAAGAAAACAAATATTTTATAGCCAAGGAGTGTTCCTTTCGACTTTCCGTCCCATTGGCTCATGGTTATCAAAAATTACTTTGCTGATATTTTATGTTCAATCACGTTGTAGAAATCCTGGAAAGTTGTCATGCCTGCAAAATCTGCCTCTCCCAATTTGACACCAAAGTTGGATTCGATCAACACGACTAAATCCACATAATCCAAACTATCTAGATCAAGGGACTCCCTAAGGGGTGCTTCGGGCTGTATTACCTCCGCATCCACCTCAAATTCCTCGACTAAAATCTCATTTATCTTCTGCTTAATATCCGCGTTACTCATTATTAAATCTCTTAACTACTACCGCTGAATTTGTTCCACCAAATCCAAAAGAATTTGACAAATATATGTCAAATTCTTGTTTTATTGTTGATGAAACTAAATTTAATTCTTCCAACCCCTCATCTACTTGCTTTAAATTAATATTAGGAGCTATAAAGCCATGTTTTAACATCAAGGTGGAATATACGATCTCACTCGCTCCCGCCATCCAACACTCATGTCCCGTCATCGACTTTGTCGAACTTACAAAGGGTTTTCCACCAAAAACCTCCAATATAGCTTTCGCTTCATTGGCATCCCCAATAGGAGTAGACGTAGCGTGGGCGTTAATGTAATCAACATCTCCAGCAACTATACCTGCCTGTTCCAAAGCACGCCGCATGGCCATTGCTGGCCCGTCAATATTGGGTGTAGAGATATGTCCTCCATTAGAAGAAAATCCATATCCCAGAACTTCCGCAATGATAGGTGCCCCACGCTTTACGGCCGATTCATAACTCTCTAGAATAACCGTAGCTGCCCCGCCGCTCGGAACTAATCCCGTACGGCCAATATCAAAAGGCCGTGAAGCTAATTCGGGATGCTCAATATCCTCAGCAAAAACGCCTAAACCATCAAAACTAGCCATAGCATAGGGATTGATTTCCTGAGCACCTCCACAGATAATCATATCCTGCAGTCCCTGCTTAATAAACATATAACCTAAACCAATGGCATGTGAGCCGCTGGCGCAAGCAGCACTGATGGTCATATTTACGCCTTTTAACCCTAAAATCGTCGCCAGATTCATCGTCACCGTCGAATTCATAGACTTAAAAATAGCGCCCGAGCCAATCAATTGTGTATCCTTCTTCTCCCGGACAATATCTGTAGCTTCTATCACAGCCTTTGACACGCTATCATTACCATATAAAATTCCTATCTCGTTGGCGTCAAGGTAAACCGAATCGATTGCGGCATGTTGTAAAGCCTCACGTGTAGCTATATAAGCATACTCAGATTCTTCTCCCATGCTAATCCGCTGTCTCCGGGTCAACTCATTCTTTAGATTTGGCACAGGAACCATCCCCGTAAGTGGTGATTTAAATCCAAAATCAATCCTAGATTTATCAACCATTATACCAGACTTCCCTTCGAATAGAGATTGCTTAACCTCTTCCAAGTTCGTCCCTATGCAAGAATAAATTCCCATTCCTGTGATCACTACCCTTTTATCCATACGTGTATCTAGGAATAAATACCCCCATTTATATTTATGATTTCACCTGTAATATAACTAGATTTTTTGGATGCCAAAAATGAAACCAAATCAGCCACCTCTTCTGCTTTACCAAAACGATTTGCTGGAATTAGCTTTACCAACTCCTGTTCATCCATTTCGGCAGTCATATCGGTTTGAATAAAACCGGGAGCTACAGCATTTACTGTAACATTGCGCTTAGCAACTTCTTGTGCCAATGCCTTTGTCGCTCCGATGACTCCCGCCTTTGCTGCAGAATAATTGGTTTGTCCTGCCGTACCTTTTACCCCAGAAACTGACACCACATTAATAATACGTCCATATCGATTCCGTAACATTTTTTGAATAAAAAAGTTAGTTACATGAAAGAATCCATTCAACGATACATCCAAAACACTTTGCCAATCCTCTTTCTTCATCCACATAAACAATCCATCTTTGGCAATGCCTGCATTATTAACAACCACCTCTACAACGGCATCTGGATGCTCTTGCGTCCAATCCATCAACACTGTGGCTACAGCCTCTTCGTTTGCTACATCAAACTTTAACAGGGCTCCCTTTCCACCTACCTCTTCAATCAATCGCAGCGTTTCTAGCGCCGCAGCTTCATTCCCTTGATAATTGATCAAAACAAAATAGCCTAAATCATTAGCTAATTTTTGACAAATAGAACGTCCTATACCTCGAGATCCTCCGGTTACTAATGCACACTTCATAGTTACCCCTGTTTCATTAAATAATTCTTGACGGATTGAATAGCTATATACAACGGCTTATCTTCCGAAAACGCTGGAATTATACTTCTTATATCCCTATATATTGCTTTTGTACGACTAGACACCATATCTTGACAGGATAGTATATCAATAGCCTGCACCACCGATATCAATTGTATAGCCAGTACTTCATATGCATTCACAATAACCTTATGTGTAATCACAGCAGCATTTGTACCCATACTTACGATGTCTTGGTTATCATTATTATTAGGTATGCTATGCACGTACATTGAATTGGAAAGCGTTTGGTTTTCAGCTGTCGTCGAAGTCGCTGTAAACTGAGCCCCCTGCATTCCAAAATTGAAACCAAGCTTACCCATGTTGACAAAGGGAGGCAATATTTCGTTAATCTTAGAATTCATCAAGTAATTCAATTGACGTTCCGACAACATCGTCAATCGGGTAACAGCCAACTTCAATTTATCCATTTCCAATGAGATATAGTCACCGTGAAAATTACCTCCATGATATACATTCTGATCCTCGACAGATATAATCGGGTTATCACTGACTGAATTCACCTCACTTTCTAAAATATGTCCAACTTGCTCGATAGTCTCTAACACAGGTCCTAAGATTTGTGGCACACAACGCAAAGAATAATACTCTTGCACCTTATCCTTGAAAATCTCTTCTAGATTATTCCCTGAATACAGGTCTTCTTCACGTTTACGGATCAATTTTGAATCAGCCAGGTGATCACGCATCATCGCTGCAATATCCTGTTGTCCTTGATGCTTTTTCACTTCGTTTAGCGTGACCGAATAATGATCATCATGCGCTTTTACAAGTTCATTCATAATAGAAGACAACTCCACAGACCAACAGAGCAACTGTTTTGCATGAAAATAATTAACCATTCCGGCTCCCGTCATCACCGAAGTACCATTAATCAAAGATATACCCTCACGAACCTCTACCGCGATTGGCTTTAAGCCCAACTCAGAGAACACTTCATGCGTTAATCTCCTTTGATTCTGATATATTACCTCTCCCTCACCGATTAAAGTAAGTGCCAAATGTGCCAACTGCACGAGATCTCCACTAGCTCCCACACCTCCATGGGCAAAAATCACGGGAGTGATATCACGATTGATAAATTCCTGCAGTAACTCCAAAACGGATATATGTACGCCTGATTTTCCTTTCGAGAGATTACAGAGACGAGTAAGCATCGCCGCCTTAACAATGTCATTTGGCAGAAGGTCGCCAGTTCCTGAAGCATGACTACGAATCAAATTGTATTGTAGCTGAATACGATCGGCATCTTGAATACGATACTGCGCCATCGGGCCAAAACCCGTATTAACACCATAAATAATCTTATTCTCAATAAATGACTTTAAGAATTTAAAACTCTCTTTGACTACTTCGATCGTCTCACTGCCCAATCCTACCTGTTTCCGATTTAATAATATGTCTGCAAATTGATCTAATGAAAGATCTTTATGAATAGAAATCATTTATATATGTGGTCTTTTTACTTTCCAATTTTTAGATTATCTTCTTTCTTCAGCAAGATAATTAAGTACCTTTGCTAGTAGCCGAGTGCAAAAATAACACATTTCCTCTATAAAAAAGCCCTAGATGGCAGAGGTGTGCTAAATAATTGAATTATTTAGGTTTAAATTGAATTCTTTATTGAATGAAAACAAGTCAAGTTGACATTTTGATTATAGGAGCAGGCCCTTCTGGCTGTGTAGCTGCTGGATACCTGCAAAAACAAGGTGCAAATATCAAAGTTGTAGAAAAAAGTAGATTTCCTAGGCTCGTAGTAGGAGAAAGTCTCATCCCTCGTGTCATGGATCACTTCGAAGAGGCTGGTCTCTTGGACGACTTAGACAAGCAGAATTTTCAAAAAAAACCAGGAGCACGCTTCATCCGAGGACAAGTCATTAGTATTTTTGATTTTAGTCAAAAATTTGGTGAAGGTTGGGATTGGACCTGGCAAATTCCAAGAGCTGATTTTGATAAGATCATGACCGATACACTGATAGAGAAGGGCGTCGATATCAGCTTTGAAACTACGGTTACGGCCATTTCCTTCGACGGATCAGACTCCATAACTACCGTTGTAGATAAAGAGGGAAACGAGTCACAGATCAAATCTAAGTTTGTAATCGATTCTAGTGGTTATGGCCGGGTATTACCACGGTTACTAAATTTGGACAAACCGTCGAAACTAAACCCGCATTCTGCTATCTTTTCTCATGTTAAGGACATTAACAGACCCGTAGGTATCGAAGGAACACAGATTTCTTTTGATGTGCTGGATACCGAAGTGTGGCTATGGGTTATTCCATTTTCCAATGGCAATACGAGCCTTGGGATAGTAGCCGACACCGCATTTATTGAACGATTAGCCGAAAACGGCGATACAGCGACAGCACTACAAAAGGCAATCCAACTCTCTGATTTCTACGTTAAAAGATTCGCTGGAACTGAGTTTATTTTCAAACCGATTCACTTGAAAAATTACTCAGCTGCGGTCACCAACATGTATGGTGATGGATTTGCACTCACCGGAAATAGTTCGGAGTTTTTAGATCCTGTATTTTCATCAGGTGTATGCTTTGCCACCGAATCCGGAATCCTAGCCGCAAAACTTGCCTGGAGACAAATCAATGGTGAAAAAATAGATTGGGAAAAAGATTTCACACAATATATGCAACGCGGCATTGATGTATTCACCACCTATGTAAAGGAATGGTATACAGGCAATTTACAGACATTATTTTTTCACAGACCTGAAAACCTGGACGTCAAGGAGAAAGTCTGTGCTGTATTAGCTGGATATGTCTGGAATGAAGAAAATCCATTTGTTAAAAAGCACAACCGTGTTATCAAGAGCATAGCTTATATGTTGGAAAATAACAAAGAGTTATCCGATAACATTGAAAAGACATATAAATAATAAAAGGAGGTTTTTAACCTCCTTTTATTATTTTATTAGTTTTCTAAAGTTAATTACACTTTGTCGCACATCATCTTTACTATTTGCCCAATTATATTCATATTCCGCAGAGATCATTCCTTCAAATTTTTGACGTTTTAACTCATCAATAACTCCCTGTAACGGTAATTTTCCAGTGCCCCAATGAACATCGTGGGCTTTTTTATTTCCGAATTCGTTGAGGTCTTTAAAGTGCAAATGAAAGATATGTCCTTCCAACTGCTTCAAGCAAGCTACTGGATCCAATCCCGAACGCATCCAGTGCCCAACATCAGCCGCAGCTCCCATATACTTGCTCCGTCCCTTTAACGCATCCAACACTACCTCTGGTTTCCAGTATTTAGAAGGATCAGGGTGGTTGTGCAAAGCTGCCTTTATTTTATACTTATCACACAGGCTAGATACGATGTCCAAATGAGCATCAGAAGGCTCGACATTTAACACTTTAACCCCCATGTCCTTTGCAAACAAAAATACCTTCTCCCACTCTTCAGCATCCTTCGCCCCAACAACTCCAAAAGCATGTAGCGTAATCCCTTTATCTTTCAACAAACGCCTAACCAATGTTCGACCTTCTATCGAAAGCTCGTAACCCATCTTTTCAGTGCTACCTGCGCCAATAGTTTGTCCGGGGAAAGCTTCCACATAACGTAAATCACAACTATCTAGTTTATCCAAAGCCTGCGCAAAGGAAAACAAGCGAAAAGTATACGCCTGCGCACCTAACTTCCAACCTAGACGTTCCTCCGGATTGCCCTGTAGTGATTTGTTGGTCACACAGGAAAGCGTCAAAATACTTATAGCGACAAAAAATGCTAATAAATTAATTTTTCTCATAAAGTTTGGTTTAGATTCAAAGAACCTAAATTAACTATTAAATACATCTAGTGCAACATTAACTCGATTTATCACTTGATCCTTACCTAGAATCTCCGCAATCAAAAAGACATCAGGTCCAAACTTCCCTCCAACCAGCATGATTCTAAAAGGCATCATCAATTCTCCAATTTTCATCCCTGAGGACTGCACACGTTCTTTAAAAAAAGGCTCCAATACAGATGCTTGCCAATCTTGGCCTTCAAATTCTACGAGAATATCCTCAAAGAATTTTGTTTTATCGGCATTCCATTTTGGCTTTACCGCATCAACGTCATAATGCTGTGGCATTTGAAAAAAGAATGATGCCTGTGCCCAAAAGTCAGATAGATAAGTCATACGTTCCTTAACGACCGACAAAATAGTAGCAATAGAAGAGTCTTCAATAGCTGAAACGCCATGTTGAACTAAACTTTCACGCACCAAAGGCAATAACGCGGTATTGTCCATCTTTTTTATCCATTCATGGTTGAACCATTTGGCTTTTTCAAAATCGAATTTAGCACCAGATTTGTTGATTCTCTCTACAGAAAATTTCTCTACCAACTCAGGAAGGGTAAAAATCTCCTGCTCTGTCCCATCGTTCCAACCAAGTACGCCCAACATATTCACAAAAGCTTCTGGCAAGAAGCCGAGTTCTCTAAAACCTTTGGTCAGATCTCCCGTTTTGGCATCGGTCCAGTTCATTGCATAAACTGGAAAACCCAAACGATCTCCATCGCGTTTACTTAATTTACCGTTACCGTCCGGTTTCAATATCAATGGTAGGTGTGCCCACTGCGGCATGTCGTCAGACCAACCTAAATACTCCCACAACAGCAAATGGACAGGAGCCGAAGGCAACCACTCTTCACCTCTAAATACATGAGATATTTCCATAGCCTTGTCATCTACCACGACAGCCAAATGATAAGTAGGCATACCATCTGCCTTTAAGAGAACCTTATCATCGACTAATTTCGTCTCGAACGAGACTCTACCTCTAATCATATCGTCAAAAGACACGATGTGATCTTCAGGCATCTTAATCCGGATAGTATATGGTACGTTTGTATCAAGTAATCTTTGTGTTTCCTCTGGTGATAAAGTCAACGAATTACGCAGACTCATCCTATTTTCCTGAGCATAACGAAAATTAGGTTGAGACTGTCTCAGCGCATCAAGCTCTTCTGACGTATCAAAAGCATAATAGGCATAACCTGCTGCAATTAACTGTTCGGCATACTGTCTGTAAGAAGGCTTACGTTCGCTTTGGCGATAAGGTCCAAAAGTGCCAGGATTTGAGGGACTCTCATCCGGCAAAATGCCACACCAAGCCAAACACTCATTTATATACTCTTCTGCTCCAGGGACAAATCGAGTCTGATCAGTATCTTCAATTCTTAAAATAAACTCACCGTCGTGCTGCTTTGCAAATAAATAATTGAACAAAGCTGTTCTTACTCCTCCTAAATGTAATCCTCCGGTTGGACTTGGCGCGAAGCGCACTCTAACTTTTTTCTGCAAACTCATAACACAAAATTACTGATTTCTGAATGATTAAAATAACACTGAATTAGTAAAAACTACAGGTAGACCCTATATTTAAAGGGAAATCTTCAATAAAATAACTATTTTGCATATTGATCATCCTAAAAAATGAACACATATAAATACAATAAACAGGTTTGGAAAATCCTCCTACTGCTATTTGCGGCTCTAATTGGTCTTGCATCCCTTTTATACACTAACTATTTGGTGAAAAATTTATCAAAATCCGAAAGAACCAAAGCAGAGGTATGGGCGATGAGCACACGGAGTATTATGACCATGCCAGACGTTGATGATGACTTCATAAGCTTTATTTACGCAGTACGTGACAGTCTATCACTGCCTGCTATAATCACCGATGAAAAGGATAATATCATTTTTTGGAGAGATCTCGATAGCACTAAGACAAACATAAAAGTAGAGGAAAATCATAAGGACGGGGGCCATTACGATCCAGATTACTTTCAAAAGCAGTTGTACGAGATGAAAAGAATGCATCCTCCTATAACACTAAGCTTGGACTCCGGAAAGTCCTGGTCTGTTTATTATAAAGAATCCGATGCCCTGCAACAACTACGTATATTCCCTTATATACAGCTTTCACTAATTGCAATTTTCTTAATTATTGCATACTCCGTCTTCAACTCTATAAAAAAATCTGAACAAAACTTAGTGTGGGTAGGTATGGCAAAAGAAGCAGCTCACCAATTAGGCACTCCTATCTCCTCCTTGATGGGTTGGGTGGAGCTCATCCGACTTAAGTTTGATGCCGAAAATGACGACGTAGTAAATGAAATGGAACGTGATGTGAAAAGACTAGAAATCGTGGCAGACCGTTTTTCAAAAATAGGATCAACTCCATCACTCTCTAACCATAATGTCTATCTCGTCGTAAGTGATTTTATCAATTATTTCAAAGTCCGAACTAGTGATAAAATAACTTTTATACTGGAAGGCGACAAACATGTAGAGGCAATGCTTAATGTACCCTTATTTGACTGGATCATTGAAAATCTATTAAAAAATGCCGTAAATGCAATCGATACAGAGGGCATAATAAAAGTAGTAATTACGGAAAACATTGCAAAAGAGGAAATTTTTATAGACATTAGTGATACAGGAAAAGGCATTCCAAGATCTAATTTCGAGACAATTTTTCAACCCGGATTTACGACAAGGAAAAGAGGATGGGGGTTGGGACTGAGTTTGACTATGCGCATGGTCAGTTACCATAAAGGGCAGATTTTTGTTAAAGAATCAGAAATAGGAAAAGGAACAACTTTCAGGATAATATTAAAAAGCAACTTAAAATATGAACCTACTCAAGTCTGACGAATACCCAGCTATATATGAAGACTATATCGAGACGATCGTTGAAGATGTAATGAAAGAACTCACAAATCAGCTAGACACCTTCCCTACCTTTATAAAAGCCATCCCCGAAGAGCGTGGTTCTTATACCTATGCTGAAGGAAAATGGACCATAAAGGAAATTTTGTGTCATATCCTGGATACTGAACGTGTCATGGCCTATAGAGCATTACGCTTTGCTAGAAATGATATGACTGCTTTAGCTTCTTTTGAGCAAGATGAATTTGTGGCTAATGGAAGACATAATGAGCGGACATTTGAAAGCATTATTGAAGAATTTACCGCGATTCGAAAATCAAATTTATTATTGTTTGAGACATTCAACGAACATGAGTTAGCACGCAAAGGGATGGCATCAGACCGATTAATTAGTGTAAGGGCTTTTATTTATGTCATAGCTGGACACCTTAACCACCATCGAATAATTTTGCAGGAGCGATATCTTAAAAATCAAGAATAAAACTTATGATTTGGTTTAAAAAATATACCCTGACAGAAGTTAATACTATATTCGACAAGTATATGACCAAACTATTGGACGTAAAAGCCTTGGAAATCAATCATGACAACATTATCGCGACCATGCCAATTACAGACAATGTCCGTCAACCGTTTGGAATATTACATGGAGGAGCTTCGGTCGTGCTAGCAGAATCTATTGGCAGCGTGGCTTCCAACTTGATAATTGACGCCGAAAAATATGTCGGAGTGGGATTAGAAATCAACGCTAATCATGTTCGTTCAGCCTCAAAAGGCATGCTTACTGCTACCTGCAGAGCTTTACATATAGGTAAAACAACACACGTCTGGGACATAAAAATGCATGATGACAAAAATAGACTTATTTGTATTTCCAGACTAACTGTAGCAATTATTGAAAAATCAAGAGTAATTTAAAAACATTTCCGACATTAAATTGTATTTACAATATATAACATCATTTATTGGTTATATGATACGGTTTAGGTTTTTAGAGAGACGTCGCCCATCGAAGTCTCTCTATTTTTTACACCATATGCAATCGTTTGCCTGAGATATTTCTCTTCTTTAAATGAATAAATTTTATTAGTCTTGTAGTTAGAAAAATCATAATTTAAAAAAATATAATCAATCAATGGATTCTAAAAACCTAAACGCTCAAAACGGCCAGTCTACACTTGGCCCAATGATAATTATTGGAGCACTTTTTTTTATCTTTGGGTTCGTCACCTGGCTAAACTCTCTATTAATACCTTATCTTCGGATTGCATGTGAACTAACAGAAGTTCAATCTTATTTTGTCACATTTGCATTCTACATTGCTTATCTAGTGATGGCCCCCGTATCGACATGGGTACTCAATAAATTCGGATTCAAAAAAGGAATGTCTATTTCTCTTGGTATCATGGCTTTAGGAGCACTACTCTTTATACCTGCTGCTTTTTCAAGAACATATATACTCTTCTTGTTAGGACTATTTATAATGGGAGGCGGATTAGCGATATTACAAACAGCGTCCAATCCCTACATTACCATTATTGGTCCTGTTGAGACTGCTGCAAAGCGGATAAGTATCATGGGGATCTGTAATAAGTTTGCTGGTGCCGCAGCTCCTGTTATTTTAGGACTCTTCTTAAATTTGGGAGAAGCAGACAAAATCACAAAACAAGTAGATAACATGTCAACCGAAGAATATGCTAAAGCTCTTGATCAGGTTGCTCTACAGGTTGTCAACCCTTACATCGGTATCGTAGTTGTTTTACTAATCTTATCCTTCTGGATCTCCAGAGCAAATCTACCTGAAGTCAAAGGTGACGAAGAAGAAACTTCTGATCACCACAATATCTCAGAAGACAAGAAAAGTATATGGGCCTTCCCTCACGTCATCCTGGGCTTCGTAACCTTATTTCTTTATGTAGGGGTAGAAGTATTAGCAGGCGATACAATTATTGCTTATGGCGTCTCTCAGGGCGTCAGTCTAGAGGATGCTAAATTCTTCACAGGATTCACAATGGGAGCTATGGTTGTAGGATACATTATTGGTATTATATGTATCCCGAAATACCTAAATCAAGAGACAGCATTAAAACTTTGTGGTATACTAGGTATTGCCTTTACAGTAGGTATCGTTACAACTTCCGGCATGACTTCGTTATTATTTGTGGCCCTACTAGGACTTGCAAATTCGTTAATTTGGCCAGCAATATGGCCGCTCGCATTAAAAGGAGTCGGTAAATTTACAAGTGCAGCATCCGGACTTTTAGTAATGGGTATCGCAGGAGGAGCAGTTATTCCATTGATTTACGGACAAATAGCACACTCTATTGGTTCTCATCAAGCATATTGGATAGCGTTGCCTTGCTATTTATTCATATTATACTATGCTATATCCGGTCACAAAGCTGGAAAGAAAAATGTAACACATTAATTCTGTTAAGATAAAAATAAACGGCATTGGAAAATTTTCCAATGCCGTTTATTTTTAAAACCGATACACCCCTTGTGGATTGACACAATATCTCAGCTTAACATCCCATTTGCCGACATCACTAATCTCCATCACGGGCTCAAAATAACTTAAACCCACACTCAAAATCTCTGGATTGCATCTGGCCAAAAAACGATCATAAAACCCCTTGCCATAACCCACTCGATTACCTTCCTTATCAACAACAAGTAACGGGACTAATACTGCATCTAAATCTAGCTCATTAACTTCGATCCCTTCCTTAGGTTCGAGAATCCCCCATTTATTAGCTTCAAAAACCATAGATTCATCCCATAAAAAATGAATCATCTCACCACTAGCGAAATCCGACCTTGACACCACAAACTGTACATTATCTTTCTCCTCTTTAAGCCACTTCATAAAAGCTAAAGTATCAGGTTCATTCAAGCTGTCTATCGGTATATAGAGATGGAGTAAATGTACACTTGACCAGTCCATAGCCTTTAAATGTGATAAAATAACATCATCATATGTAGCCCGTGTTTCCCGATCTAACATCTTTCGCTTCTCTCTGTACAGCAGTCTTAATTCACTTTTATTCATTACTATTCCTGATAGTGATAAAAAAAACGGCCTTGCAGCTAAGAGCTTACAAGACCGAATAATCAACCTAAACCTAAAATTTTTATTATTTCACTCGCTCGACATAATCGCCGCTTTGTGTATCAATTCTTACTTTATCACCTTGATTAATAAAAAGGGGAACATTGATTTCCACACCTGTTTCTACTGTTGCTTTCTTTAAAGCGTTTGTTGAGGTATCTCCTTTTACCGCTGGCTCAGTATATGTAATCTCAAGCTCAACACTTTTAGGCGTCTGTGCCATAATAGGCTCATCGCTCTCAAAAGCCACAATTACATTCATACCTTCCTTCAAAAATCGTGCCGAGTCACCGAAGAGAAACTTTGGAATATTGAACTGTTCATAGCTCTCGTTGTCCATAACAACAAAAAAGTCTTCATCTTCGTATAAATACTGATAATCATTAGTTTCTACACGAGCGATCTCTACAGCCTCATCAACCCGAAAACGATATTCTACCAACTTACCTGTCTTTACATTGCGCATTCTAGCTTGGTAAAATGCCCGTAAATTGCCTGGTGTACGATGTATATATTCCTCTACAGCAACTAGTTCGCCGTTAAAACGCAAAATATTTCCTGATTTTACTTCTGAAGCTTTAGCCATTTGAATTGTAATTTTTTTTATTCCTTTTACAAACTTAGATAAAATGCCTTGCATGTACAAGAGCAAGGTATTCGATAATCCCAGTTTATTTGTAATCTAATATTGAAATCCTAGCATCACAGAACTGATACTCTCTTTCTTGATTAGAACCTATGACAAGCGTTCGACCTTCAAAAAAAGTCTTATCCACTAGATCTAAATACCAGGACTCTCCCTCCAAATCCATATTACTGGTCGGCTCATCTAAAAAGAGTAACTTCGAATCACTGCAACAGGCAAGCACTAATTTAACACGCTGCTTCATACCGGAAGAAAAATACTTTAGCCCTTTGTTCTGAGACTTTTCCATTCCCAAGACAGAAATAATCTCCCTGTTATCAAAACCATTCAGGTATTTCTTGAATTTAAAATGAAAATCCAGCAGCTCTTTCAACGTAAATTCTTCAACAAGCTCGATATAGGGAGCCGCTATGGCAACGTGCTGATAAATATCCTCAACAGGAATAGAACACGAATCTAATGAAAAATCTAAAGTACCCTCACTGGGAGTGAGCTGTCCTGTCAGCGACTTTATAAGCGTTGATTTACCAGACCCGTTAGGCCCTAAAATGGCATATTTTTTATTGGAAGAGAAGGTATAATCAATATGTCTAAAAATCCACTCCTGATTAAACCTTCTTCCTAAATTATGTAAAGTTATATTCAATAATTACCTGTTTTAGTTAAACACTAGTTTTCCCCTGATTAAACCCTCGAACCACACCTCGATTTGAATTACGTACAAAAGTTAGAATCTCATCTCTAAGTTCAGTAGCTTCAAACTCTGCCTCTACGAGATCTAAAGCCTTTGACAAGTTCCTATTTTGTACAAAAAGTACCCGATAGATATTCTGTATTTCAGCAATTTGTTCCGAGGTATAACCTCTTCTTCTCAAACCTACAGAATTCACCCCTGCATAGGCAATCGGTTCACGAGCTGCTTTAATGAAAGGCGGCACATCCTTGCGTACCAAGGTACCACCGGTTACAAAAGCATGCGAACCGATTTGACAAAACTGATGAACAGCAACCAAACCTGCTAAAACGACATAATCACCTACGGTAATATGTCCAGCTAAAGTACTCGAATTGGAGAAGATGCAATTATCTCCAATGATACAATCATGGGCAATATGACTATACGCTTGGATTAAGCAATTTTTTCCAATTACAGTTTTATATCTATCACGTGTTCCTCTATTTATAGTTACACATTCACGGATTGTCGTATTGTCTCCAATCTCTGCTGTAGTGATCTCCCCCTCAAACTTCAAATCTTGAGGTTCACCAGAAATAACCGCTCCAGGAAATATTTTACAATTCTTACCGATTCGGGCACCATCCATAATAGTGACATTCGAACCAATCCAAGTACCCTCACCGATTACCACATCTTTGTGAATGGTACTAAAAGGTTCTATGACTACATTTGATGCTATTTTAGCATCAGGATGTATATATGACAACGGTTGTATCATTTATTTAATTTATTGTCTTACTTAACTTTAATGATTTGAGCCATTAGTTCTGCCTCACAAACGATCTTTTCTCCGACCATACCCACCCCTTTCATACGGGCAATACCTCTACGGATTGGCTCCAACAATTCGCAACTATAGATGATCGTATCACCTGGCACAACCTGATTTTTAAAACGGGCACTTTCTATTTTCAGGAACAATGTTAACCAATTCTCAGGATCTGGCACTGTATTAAGGACCAATATCCCTCCGGTTTGTGCCATCCCCTCGATACGTAATACCCCTGGAAAAATAGGCATTCCTGGAAAATGTCCCATAAACAAATCTTCATTCATGGTTACATTTTTTAATCCCACAACGTGTGTATCCGAAAGTTCCAAAATCTTATCAATCATCAAAAATGGTTGACGATGCGGCAAAATATTCATAATTTGTACCGTATCGTAAACTGGAGTAGCGTGTATATCGTACGTATTTATCTTCTTTTTCGCCTTGTCACGTTTAATCTGATTTTTTATCCGTTTGGCAAATGCAACATTCGCAGCATGCCCTGGCCTTGCAGCCATAATATGACCTTTCAACGGGCGTCCCACCAATGCCAAGTCGCCAATCATATCCAATAATTTGTGCCGTGCGGGTTCATTTTGATAACGCAGCTGAATGTTGTCTAATATACCTTCATCAGCTACCGTGACACGCTTATTGAATAAATTTTGAAGTTTATCCAATTCTTCTGTACTCACCTCTTTGTCGACTATAACGATCGCATTTGACAAATCGCCACCTTTGATTAAATTATTATTAACAAGAGCCTCTAATTCATGTAGAAAACAAAAGGTTCGGGATGAAGATATCTCTTTCTCAAACTCATCTATTTGACTGATAGAAGCGTGTTGGCTTCCCAATACCGGTGAATTGAAATCGATCATACATGTCAGCCTATACCCATCTAAAGGCATCCCCACAATTTCGACTTTACGATCCGCATCTACATAATGTATATTTTCCTTTATCTCGTAAAAATCACGATCTGCATCTTGATCTACAAAACCAATCTCTTTTAATTTTTGAAGAAAAATAGTCGAGCTACCATCCAAAATAGGAACCTCAGGCCCATCCAAATCAATTAATACATTATCAATCTGAAGACCGATAAATGCAGCCATCAAATGCTCAATTGTACTTACAGAAGCTCCATTCTCAGCAATAGTCGTTCCGCGAGAGGTATCCGTTACATTATCTGCATCAACAGATACGATAGGCTGTCCATCTAAATCGACACGTCTAAACTTGAACCAATGATTTTCCGCTGCGGGCTTTATCGTTAGTGTAACAGATTTTCCTGTATGTAACCCAACTCCGGATATAGTAAATTCAGATTTAATAGTCCTTTGCTTTGCATTCATTTCCTCCATACTTATGGCAATTGATTTTATTGTATTTCTTTAAGTTTTTGTTCCAATTCAAAAATTCGCTTCTCAAGGCTAGGCAATTTTGAATACACAACCTGTGAGCGTAAATGAGCTGTATATGGAGCAAAAGGTGTCCCCCCCCACTTCATATTCTCTTGCTTAATACTTCTGTTAATCCCCGATTGCGCTTGCACCTGTGTTCCATCTGCGATACTAATGTGTCCCACTAAACCTACTTGCCCTCCAAGAATCACTTGGCGTCCCACTTTCGTACTTCCGGAGACTCCTGTTTGCGCCGCAATAACTGTATTTTCACCGATTTCAACATTATGTGCTATCTGAATCAAATTATCTAGCTTTACACCTTTTCGAATTATAGTCGATCCCATTGTAGCTCGGTCTATAACCGTGTTAGCCCCTATCTCGACGTTATCTTCAATAATAACATTGCCGATTTGAGGTATTTTATCGTATGTTCCGTTTGCCTGAGGAGCGAAGCCAAAACCGTCACTCCCCACAACAGTACCAGAGTGAATTATAACATTTGCTCCTATTGTGCAGTCAAAATATATTGTTACCCCCGGAAACAAGGTGCAATTATCGCCAATACGTACGTTGTCCCCAATGTAAACTCTAGGATATATTTTAACATTGTTACCGATTTTAACTTCACGCCCCAAATAAGCAAATGCTCCTATATAACCTCCTTCACCTATCTGAGCTGTATCGTGAATATACACCTGTTCATCCCTACCCGAACGTTCATTCCGAAACGAATGATAAATTTTCAATAACTCTGAAAAGGCAGAATAGGCATCTTTAACTCGAATTAGCGTACAAGACACTGCCTTTTGTAAAACAAGATCCTCGTTGACAATCACAATCGCTGACTCAGTTGTGTACAAGAAGTGTTCATACTTTGGATTAGACAGAAACGATAACGTTTCGTTAGACCCTTCCTCAATTTTTGCCAATTGAGAAACAGAAACATTAGGATTTCCCTCTATTGTCCCGTTTAATAACGTTGCTATTTGTTCGGCTGTAAACTGCATTTAACTACAAATGTATCTTTTTTTCCCAATTAGTTTTCAACTTTTTTATTCCCAAGACTTACTCCACATACCTTAATTCTTTCGGGTAGGTCAATGCATACTTAACCACTCGCCTAGACAAAGCTTCTAAATTCGAGAGATCCGATGCTTCTGCTATCTCCAAAAGCTCGCCGCGATTATTTAATATCTTTATAGGCTCTTTCTCTGCACTGTACGCTGAATTTTGTACTTGCTGATAATAAACTACGTAATCGACATCTGCATCGTTCAACTGAAAGTACTGCTTTGCTTTACGTCTTATCGTCTCTATTTCCGATAAATCGAAACTAGATGACCTCATTTCCGTGCCAAATAGATCCCGACGCAGGAGGCGTCGACATAACATACTCAAAATTGGATCATCGTGTAGCTCCCATGCCTTAATCGCGGACAAGATATCGGTATCATCCAATTTTGTAAACAGATCCAAATGAATAGCATCTCTCACAAAAATGACCGCATCAATCTTTGCATACAAAAAATGGGCGAAAGCAGGTGAAGCGGTAAGTTTTTCTCCATTTTCACAAAGCACCCTGGCTCTTGTTAAGATTTTAATCAGCATTTGCTCTGCTGCAATCACTGTCTTATGGAGATAAACCTGCCAGTACATAAGACGACGGGCAATCAAAAACTTTTCTACGGAATAAATCCCTTTAGCTTCAACAACTAGTTCATCGTCTTTTACCGTCAACATTTTAATAATTCGATCAAAAGATATAACCCCTTCAGAAACTCCCGTAAAGAAACTATCTCTGTTGAGGTAATCCATTCGATCTGTATCTAATTGTCCAGAAACTAATTGATGAAGAAATTTACGAGGGTACCTATCGTTAAAAATTACAATTGCCAAAGACAACTTTCCATTGAACTCTCTATTCAGATTGTCCATCAAAAGTGCAGATATCATTTCATGTGAAACACCCTCAATTAAAGAGTGCTCCAAAGAATGGCTAAACGGACCATGTCCTATATCATGGAGCAAGATGGCTATCAAAACTGCCTCCTCTTCTTCAGCACTGATCGCGACATCTTTACTTCTCAACGTATCGATGGCCAACTGCATCAAATGCATGGCACCAATAACATGCTGAAAACGAGTGTGCAATGCACCTGGGTACACCATATGTGTCATACTGACCTGCTTAATGTACCGTAGTCGCTGAATGTAAGGGTGCTCGATCAAGTCAAAAATCAATCCCGACGGAATTGTAACAAAACCGTACACAGGATCATTAATGATTTTTTTCTTATTCAATCTGATTTAGTATTAAGAGTTTTCGTATTTTTATACTTGTCGAATAAAAACGACAAACACACCACCTAAGATAAGCGCAAAGATACACACAATGCAGTTAATTTATGTTAAAAAATAGCGTTTTATCTAGATTCTAATTAGGTTAGTTTTAAATATAAGCTTATATTATACATATTGGCTTTTCTACTCAAAAATCTACTACGCTTAATTAATTACATAAAAAATAGTAGTAACACATAAGACCACACAAGAGCATGACAAAAACACATATACTTTGGGCGGATGATGAAATTGAATTTTTAAAACCACACATCCTTCTTCTAGAAGAAAGAGGATATAAAGTTAGAACCGTAAACAACGGAAATGACGCTGTAGACGCTTTCAAACAAGAACCCTTTGATCTTGTTTTTTTAGACGAAAACATGCCTGGATTGACCGGCCTAGAAACTCTAAGTATACTCAAAACGATCAACCCTACTACCCCGACAATTTTAATAACCAAAAATGAAGAGGAACATTTAATGGAAGATGCTATCGGTGCAAAGATTGATGATTACCTAATAAAGCCTGTTAACCCAAGACAAATTCTCTTAACCATCAAAAAGTTCACCGAAAATAAAAGGATTATCAGTGAGAAAACTTCCATGGCTTACCAGCAGGAGTTTAGAAATCTCGGCACAATCATCAACAATGATCTCAACTATGAAGAATGGACTGACGCTTATAAAAAACTTATTTATTGGGAACTTTCTCTAGAAAAACTAGAAGATGATAGCATGCACGAAATTTTAACGATGCAAAAAGCCGATGCGAACGCAACCTTTTCTAAATTTATAGAGAAAAACTACCTAAAATGGATCAACAACCCAGAAGGAAGTCCCACACTATCACATCAGTTATTCAGAAAAAAAGTTTTTCCAAATCTTCAACCAGAAAAGCCAACTTTCTTTTTTTTAATAGACAACCTCAGATATGACCAATGGAAATTAATTAATGATGTCATTACAGATTATTTCCGACTAGAGGAAGAAGACAGCTATTACAGTATACTACCTACAGCCACTCAATACGCTAGAAATGCCGTATTCAGCGGTCTTACACCCTTAGAAATGGAAAAGAGATTTCCTGATTTATGGCAAAATGATGAAGACGAAGGAGGAAAAAACATGCACGAAGACAAATTTCTAGCAGATCAGATCAAGCGACTTTACAGAAGAGAAATAAAACACAGCTATACAAAGGTACTCACCCTCGAACAAGGAAAGGAAGTCTTAGACAATGTAAGCAACTACATGCAAAATGACCTCAACGTTCTCGTATATAACTTTGTAGACATGCTATCCCATGCACGTACCGACATGGCTATGATACGTGAACTGGCCAACGACGAAGCAGCGTATAGATCACTTACAGTATCCTGGTTCGAGCATTCTCCACTATTAGAAGTATTAAAGTGGCTGTCCCAAAAAAATGTCAGAGTCATCATCACAACAGATCATGGGACGATCCAGGTAAAAAAACCAAGCAAAGTTGTAGGATACAGAAACACCAACACCAACTTAAGATACAAACAAGGAAAAAACCTCAATTACGTAGATAAGGACGTGTTTACAATCCGAAACCCCCACGAAGCACAATTACCAAAGCTTCACGTTAGCTCAACTTTTATTTTTGCCAAAGAAGAGGTGTATTTTGTCTATCCGAACAATTACAATCAATTTGTAAATTACTACAATGGCACGTTCCAACATGGAGGCATATCTCTCGAAGAAATGATAATCCCATATGCCACATATATACCAAAATAGGTACTTTTGTAATCTACACTGATAATCAGTGAATTAAAATTTTAGAGCTCCAAATAGAGCCCCTAAGGGTTGGTAAGTTATCTCTTTTTAATACTGTTTTTTAGTATATCTTTTTCAATTATTTGTTTAGGCGTTAGACGTGTTTGTTTAGGCGTAATTCTTTTAACATCTAATAGATTGTTATATATCTCCTGTGCTACTTCTTTAGCATCTAAGAGATTATTATTTGCCTGCTGATGCAAATTAATGTAATCAATTACATCATATAACTTTGTATGTGGTGTTATCTTTTTGTTATAACTTTTATAGAGGTTAACGGAGTACGTAATCCGTTCAATCTGATTAGTAATGTAATTATACAATTCATTGAGTTGGTTGTAATCTACAGTACTTTTATACTCCTGAAAGTAGGCATCAAAAAAATCTTTATTCTCATTTGTACTACTTACTATTTCTTCATATTCAAATGTAAAATCTTTACCCTTATCTAAATCAACTAACATCAATTCTTTTATCTTTTGATATTGATTGAGGATATATAATACATTGCTTTTATCAATTGATATGTTGTATATCAATTTAATTAAATAAAAAGTAGTGTTTGAATGTGATAAACTCATAAGCAAATATAAGCGTTTTAAGCTACTTTGTATTGATTTGAAGCATTGATACTATAATTGAAAAACAATTGATTGTAGGCTATACCGTGCCGATATTCCGTATGTTTCAAATGAAGTATTGAGAATGTGAAAAAGAGACAGAAACGTTTACTATCTGTTATTTATTTTTTCAGTAGAATATGCTTTAAACCGTGTTTTTGTAATTAATTGATGATTGAAAATAATTAAAAATGAGTAGTAAAAACAATTAAAATATGCAATATAGTTGCATTATATTTATTCAATTTGCCATTATTTGCCATTAAATAAATGGGATGCAATTAAATTATGCCCTACTTTGCCCTATTGTAAGGCAAATAATAATAGTAATTGCCTGTTTATCCCTGTTATTTTCAGGGATATAATAAAGGGGCTGTTTCATGGCTTCGCCATTCCACCAATGCCCCCATAAAAAAAGCCCCCTATTAATTTAGAGGGCTGAAAATAAAGGCTAACTGACTGCCATATTTTGCTATATATAATTTACTGATAAATTGCTTTAGCGTATGCCGTATTGGCGTAGTGTTTTGTGTGTTTCAGGATGTGTAAATGTTTCTAAAGCATAATCTAAACTATCTGTTAAATCATTTTGAGAAGGTAATCTTTTACTATACTTATCAATATTGCAATCCCACCTTATTATTTCAGATTCTAGATTATTTAAGTCTTTACCGATATAGGATAACACCTTATTTTTATTCTCTAAATGATTTCTACTTTTAATTTTCAACGCCTTAGCAATACCGTATTTCCAACTTCTATTTAACCAGTTATGCCAATATTCATTTTTATCTGAATAAGGTAATGGTATGTAAAATGATATATGAGCGTGCCAATTTTGTGAAGGGTTTTTCTCATAAGATATAAAGTAATAATCATAAATTAGTTTACCATCTCTTTTGAGATTTTTTAGATAAGATTGAACTAAATTTTGAAATTGATTGAGGGTTAAATCCTTTTGTTTACTGACATAATTTTGTTTAACATAGTCTTTGTAATCATCTACAGTATAAGCCCTTTCTTTGTTTTTCAGCTTATATTCTCTGTCTAATGTTAATGTTTCAAAGTAATTGAAATCATAGTGTTGTGCATAGAACTCTGTTAGTATTTCTCCAGCCTTTTTATCTAATTTTATAAAAGATATAGACTTATCAATGTCTTTATTGTAGTCTGAATTCTTATTATGATAATGGGTTAATGATTGCTTATTGTGTGCTTGTTTTCTCTCTTCATCATTTTTATACTTTGGTTTAGCACCTACATTGTTTCTCCTACATTTCCGTCTCCGTACATTCTTTAGTAAGTATCTTTTTTTACCCTTTATTTTATCAGTTGTGTTAACTACATTGTATATTGATATAGTATTAATGTTGTTTAAAATATTTAATGTCATATTTATTATCAAGTGCTTTTTTCTTATCTTCTCTTATCTAGTAAAGACTAGTTAGCTTTATTTTATTTATAAAAAGGATAGACCAATTGCCTATCCCTGCTTCAATCCCTCTGCACATCATCAACCTGTTTTTAACTAGTATATATCAATAAGTATCTTTTAACAATGTTGTTTACATAGTAAGTGTTGCATTAATTAACCTTATTTGTCATATCAATGTCATATACATAGTATTTGATGTGGAATTCAGTAATTACAATATTGTCATAAAAATGTCATCATTTTAGCCTCAAAAAAAATCCTAAAAAATTTTTGACCGTGATTGAAACGTGTACCCACTACAAGCGTATGCCGTTATATCCCGTTATTATATTAAATAAGCGGATACAGTGTAATTAATGAGAATTGAATTAATAAAAAAAGCCCCTAGAGTGGGGCTATATGGTGGGGTTATTTGTTGCGGTTGTAGGGTTATTACTAGGTTATTTTAGGGAGGGGCGCATATACATGCGTGCCCCTTTATTATGGTAACGAATTAAATAAATTCTCATCAATTATTGCTTCATATTGACGTGAATATGTAGCAAGTATACTAACATTTGAATGTCCTGTTATTTTTATTATTTGATGCTCTGTAAGTCCTGCATCTTTGTAGTAACCTATACCGCTATGTTTAAATCCGTAGAGCGTATGTGATTCCGTGAATAGGGTTTTATCTGTTGTTTTTTTATTTTTAAAATATTGGAATGATGACTTAAAAAATGCAACCTTAGTTTTGTTTTGTCCAAACATCTGTACATTAGCTTTATCCAAGTTTATTGCATTTTTAATCATTCCTGTGTTGCCAAAAAAATAGTCATTTGGTTGCGGTTGGTATGAATTTACATAGTTTTTAATCTCTTCAATAAGATGCTTAGATATTCTTATTTGCAACTTTTTACCTGTCTTTATTTTCTTTGATGGAATATTAATAACACCATTGGCAAGGTCAAAGTCTTTAAATTGAAGTTGTAAAAGAGTATCAGGGCGGTGCAATGTGTAATAGACACATTTAGCCATTAGACCTAAATAGTAACTATAATCTGTTAAGTCTGTAAATGCCTTATCTACACTATTGTAGGGCGTATGTTTTTCCGTATCTTCTTCTTTTACTTTTGGTATAGCAGTTGTTATATTATCAACATCTAACCTTATTGTATTGTTAAGCCACTTATATATATTTTTAAAAACAGTTAGATAGTAATTGTAACTCTTATTGTGCAGTGTGTTTTTTTTAGCTCCTTTACCGTTTTGAATATAAATTAAAAAATTATTTAGTGTTCTAATGTCAAATCTCTTTAAACTTATATCACTTAGATTATTATCATATAGCCAATCATTAAACACATTTATTTTTTCCTTATAGCGGTCAAGGGATGTATTTTTGATTTGATTCTTTTTCCATAATAACCAATCACTGATATAGTCCTTTAACGGTAAATCCAATTTATCCACCACAAAATCACCTGCGTTTACATCAAACTCTGTAGTATCTAACTTAGCAATTAATGCATTGATGTAAGCTTGTGCTCTTTTTTCCCTTGCCTTTACTACATTTGTATTTGTAATTACCACACCTTTTACAACGTAGGGGCGTTGGTTTAAATCATAGGTTCTTTTATATTCTTTTGGCTCATTAAGTTGGTTTTTGTATTTAATACAAATAATCCATTTTTTCTCTAAAGGGTTATTACTCTTTAAAAATGGCTTACCGATACTTTTATCTGCATTTATTGACATATTTTGACTTAAAAAGTAGAGCCCCAATTAGAGCCCCTAGGGTTTAAAAAACAAAATTAAAAACTGCGTTTAAAGCGTTTAAACGTAGTGTAAATGTAATAAATTAGTATTAAACAAAATAGGTACTTTTGTCAATTATGGAAATCAATGTAAAAGGCTTAGAAGACCTAAAAGAAGCAGCTTCTCGGATTATTAATAGTTATCCCAATGACCGTATATTCCTTTTTTATGGGACAATGGGGGCAGGAAAGACTACATTGATAAACGAACTATGTCAATGTCTACATGTACAGGACCATACCTCCAGTCCTACGTTTTCAATAGTAAACGAATATGCTTCTAGCAACGGACCTATTTTTCATTTCGATTTTTATCGGTTGAAGTCGGAGTCCGAAGCTTTCGACTTCGGATATGAAGAATATTTTTATTCTGGGAATTATTGCTTTGTCGAGTGGCCAGAAAAAATCCCCAATTTGCTCCCAACAAATGCGATAAAAATAACAATCGATATCATTGACTTTCAAACAAGAACGATAGCTATTGAAAAAAAATAATTTTTTTTCAATAGCAAATGCAACCTTTCTTTCTTTCACAGCGTCTTCCTATTAACTAATATCAATTAATTGGAAAAGAATAATCTAAATACAATTTGGCTTGGATGCAAAAAAGAGGATAGAAAAGCCCAAGTTGCGTTATATGACTACTTTTCCAAAAAGATGTTAGCTGTATGCATGCGATATGCCAATACAACGCTTGAAGCTGAAGACATCCTACAAAATGGATTTGTTAAGATCTTTACCAAACACCATCTATTTGATGGTTCAGGTTCTTTAGAAGGTTGGGTCAAAAGGATTATGATTAACGTAGCCATTGAAACCCACCGAAAGAACAATGGAAAACTGGCAGAGTCTATTGATAACAAGGAATCACTTCAGCTAACGAGTCAAATAGGAACTGATCAAACGGCTTACAAGGATCTGCTGGACCTCGTTCAGGAATTACCAACCGGCTATAGAACAATATTCAATCTCTATGCAATAGAGGGGTATTCACACAAAGAGATTGCGGAGCTATTGGAAATATCCGAGGGGAATTCCAAATCACAGCTTTCCAGAGCAAGACAATGGTTACAAAATAGATTAGTAAAATTAACATACTAAATCATCATGAAAGAAGAAGATATCGATAGATTGTTCCGTGAAGCTTTTCATGAAGCAGAAGAGACTCCGAACCAAAATGTTTGGCAACGTATAGAGAGAGAATTGGATGAATCAAAAAAGAAGACAGTACGTCTGCCTTGGAGAAAACAAATCTGGGTAAGATATGTCGCAGCTGCGATTTTACTTTTAGCCGCAACCTTCGGTTTACTAAAACTAAGCTACAAAAGCGATACACAATCACCTGATGGAAGCGAAACGATAGTCGCGAAAAAACAAGAGAACAATCAAAAATATACAACGATCCAACATTCAGAAAATACAGAACAAGTACAGATCGCAACCGATAAAAACAAAGAAGAAAAGATTCATCGCACAGATATTGTACTTGCCATACAACCTCAAAGAGTAGAAAAACAAAAAAGCTATGACCGGGTCAATGTAGACCTTAAAATCGGTGATCTAGAAGAGTCAAAACCCAAATTACTGAATTTAAAGGAAGTACAAGAAGTTTATACGTCAAACATCCCAGTTCATCAAGTCATCGAAATAGAAGAGATAAAGCCTTTGATCGATCTGGATGAAGAAACAGAGAGCATGTATGCACAGGCTCCACATGAAACAGCAAATAAAAATGTAGTAACCTCAATATTAAACACTATCTCAGAAAAAATAGAAGTAAGTACCACAAAAGACATTCGTTTTCGCGCGGACGAAGAAGGCTCCTTACGTATTGATATTCTGAACTCATTTGTTAAAAACCGTAACAAAAAAAATAAAAGATGAAAACATATAACCTTAAATTTGGATTCTTAGGAATAGTATTAACCACACTGACAGTCTCACTAGCAAAAGGACAAGATGTTCGTGAAAAAGAAAAACAAGACACAATCCGTAAGGACAAAGATCTAAATATAACCATCGGAATTAAAGATAAACCGAACACATCAAAGTATCCTAGAATTTTTGGTGGCGTAACGCTAACTCGTATCGATTGGGGGTTTTCCAGAATAATGGATGATGGAAAATTCACACTATCCGAAGAAAACGATTTCTTGGCCTACAAGAAGGCCTCAAATTTTGGTTTCGATGTCTTACAATTTGGTGTACGTGTAAGTGATAATTTCAAAACATATCTATCTGCAGGATTCGAATGGAACTATCTACGTTTAAAAGAGAATATTCTCTTAGAGGAAAATACCCAATCACTCTCTTATAAAGTCATAGACCCCAATGAAGTAAATTACACAAAGAATGTACTCACTTCTACATACCTAAGAATGCCTGTCTCATTTGAATGGCGCAGTGACAAAAACAGACACGGAGACCGTATGAAAGTAGCTTTTGGCGCAATGACCGGAGTCCTATTAAAAGGTACACAAAGATTAAAGAGTCGAGAAAATGGTAAGCAAAAATTTAGGGATAACTACAACCTGGCGACCTTCCAATATGGACCTTTTCTCCGAGTGGGATATGACGACTTTGGCATATTTGCAAAATATTATGTAAACGATGTATTTGAAAACAGCCCTGCACAAAAAGGACTCAACAATTTCACTTTCGGACTTACACTAGGTTTTTAGGCCATAATAGAAAAAATCATTACTTTTATGCCGAAATCATATTTCGGCTTTTTTTTATGGCTCAATCTACATCCTCCTGTCAATATATACCTTCTGATACACAACAAATTGGACTAGCTCTTATTCATGGAAGAGATGTAAGTGGTATATTCCAAGGCAAAGAAACTGTGACAGCTGTAGATCGTGTAGATTTTGATATTCATATTGGGAGAATAACAGCCATTATCGGCGAATCTGGAAGTGGAAAAAGCACCTTATTAAAGTTAATTTATGGTTTGCTAGAGCCCCAATCCGGTGAAATACGGTATAAAGGCTGGTTGGTGCCCACCCGCAAAGACAAACTTATACCTGGGCACGACGCCATGAAGCTCGTCTCACAAGGATTTGATGATCTAAATTTATACGCCAAAGTTTGGGACAATATAGCCTCTCAACTACCCAACACAAACTTGGATTACAAAAAATCAAGAACCGAAGAAATGTTGGCACGGTTGAAAATAGATCATCTAGCACAACAACGTGTTGCCGACCTAAGCGGAGGGGAACGCCAAAGGGTAGCTATAGCACGTGCATTAATAAATGATCCAGAAGTGTTATTGATGGATGAGCCCTTCAATCAGGTAGACGCTGCCTTCAGGGATGATTTACAGCAAGATATACGTCAGATTGTCGACGACCTTGGACTTACGGTCATACTTGTATCACACGATCCAGCAGAAGTATTAGCAATGTCTGATATGCTTATTGTTATGAAACAAGGGAAAATCGTAGACCTAGGATCACCAGAAACATTATATTACAACCCCAGAAATCCCTATACGGCACTCTTACTCGCCAAAAGCAATATTCTTAATATGCAGCAGGCCTCTCTTTTGAATATACAAACATCGCAACAGATCGCTATCCATCAAGAATGGATTGACACAATACCGGATGCTCAGGGTAATTTATGGATCAAGAACATTCGGTTTAGAGGTTTTTACAAAGAGTATAGTATAGGTAACGATTCATTATCCCTAAACGCGATTGTGAATACCACAGTCCCACTACCAAAAGGAACCCAAGTAAGGCTTGGCATTAAAAGACATATTACTTTTTAACCCCCTGGTTTTCAGTTTCCAATGATTGGCTTTCCAACCAGATCAACATAGCTGTAAACCAATCACCTGATTCCTTTTTATTGGTCAAACCAAATCCATGCCCCCCTTCCTCGTACCTATATAACGCATTGGAAATGCCAAATGCATCTAATGCCTCTTGGTACAATAAACTATTTGCGATAGGGACCACTTTATCATCGGCGGCATGTACCAGATAAGTAGCCGGAGTTACTGAACCGACTTGTTGTTCATTAGAAAATCTTAATATGTCATGTTCGTCAAAAACGGGTCCTATCAAATTCTTTTTAGAACCTGCATGTGTCATACCTTCAGACATTGTAATCACAGGATACACTAAAATTGAAAAATCAGGTCTTAGACTGCGATGTATACCTTCTCCAATGTAAGATATATTAAAATGAGTCGATAAGGTCGAAGCTAAATGTCCCCCGGCAGAGAATCCCAATACCCCAACTTTGCTCCCTACTATCCCCTGACGTTCGACATGTTCACGGATATACACCAAGGCAGTTTGGGCATCTTGTATCGGCGCAATCCTTTTGTCCAACATCTGACTATCTACCGGCAACCGATAACGCAACACATAAGATGCATAACCTAAATCCCGCAACCTTTTTGCCACGTCATGTCCTTCATGCCCCATCGCTACCCGAGCATAACCGCCACCGGGAATAATTAAAAAAACCTTATCTTTATCTTTGTGAATTGGCTTATAGAAAAACAATTCCGGGACGTTATCGCCTACATCTACCGATTGTTTAGTATTCAAAACTCCATTCGGATAAAAGTCTAGCCTTTCTTGTCCAATCGCAAGCTCAATCATTAGCACAGAAAAAAATATAGCAACAAACTTACAAACACGATAGCACATGACAAAATATCTATTGATTTACGACGATCATTAAACTCAAATCTTTATAGGAAAGATTAAACTTATCTGCCATATCCTTATTGGTCAAACTGCCTTGGTACAAGTACACAGCGTTCCTAATTCCGGCATGTCCCCAGATTAAATTACTGATCCCACCATAATCGGAGATTTGCAATAAAATCGGCGTAAAAATATTCGTCATCGCATAAGTAGCAGTACGGGCTACCCTAGATGCAATATTGGGTACACAATAATGGATAACATCGTATTTCTTAAAGACAGGCTTATCGTGCGAGGTGATTTCAGAGGTCTCGAAACACCCTCCCTGATCAATTGAGACATCAATCAATACGGAGTTTGGTTTCATTTTTGACACCGTTTCTTCCGAAATAATACACGGAGATCGTCCATTTTTAGCTCGTAATGCACCTATCACCACATCACAGGAAATAATAGCCTTATTTAAAATTATAGGTTGAACGACAGAAGTAAATACCCGTGTACCTAGGTTATTCTGTAATCGACGCAGCCTAAATACGGAACTATCAAAAACCTTTACTTGTGCCCCTAAAGCTATTGCCGTCCTTGCAGCAAACTCACCAACTGTCCCGGCCCCAATAATTACAATTTCGGTAGGAGGCACACCAGTTACCCCTCCCAACATCAACCCTTTTCCTTCAAAAACGTTGGACAGGTACTCTGCAGCAATTAAAATAGACGTCGCTCCCACAATCTCACTCATAGCCCGAACGACAGTAAGATGCCCTCCTTCGTCCTGCAGATACTCGTAAGACAACGCGGTAACTTGCTTTTTCATCATCGCCTTCAAAACATGAATATCCATCAAGGAAGGCTGTTGAGAGGAAAACAAGATCTGCTTGTTCTTCATAAATCCAACCTCTTCAATCGTAGGGCTAGCTATTTTTACAATTATGTCTGCCTTAAAAATACGCTCTTTCTCATAAACAATCTGCGCTCCTTGTTCACTGTAATGGTGGTCCATAAAATTCGACGCCGTACCTGCACCAGATTCTATGAGGACTTCGTGCCCATGCTCGACCAAGAGAGCAACAGACAAGGGTGTCAAAGCGATTCTATTCTCCTGAAACACAATCTCCTTAGGAATACCAATGATAAGCTTACATTTTGACCTTTTGATCGGTTTAAAAGCTTCTTGAGTTTGCCCAATTATCTCTTGTGCAATCTTAGTCATATTACCCATCTAAATCTATTTAATAGAAGTAAATATAAATATATTAGAGTAACATTCAATCATTTAACCTCACAAAAACAATAAAGTTAAAACTATTACATTTTTCTCCTACATTTGTAATAATCACCACAAAAATTATAAATGAAATTATTCAGAGTCATTAATCATGTCAAGATTGTCCCAAGATGGATAATTTTTTCTTTGGACCTGTTTGTTGCATCAGTGACATTTTTAACTGCATTTGCTCTTTTTCATAATTTCCAAATCAGTACCATTTCTCCCAATGATTTTGCAACTCAATTTTTACTCTGTATTGGGGCCACTGCAATATCATTCTCAATCTTTAGACTCTACTCTGGAATAGTACGGTATACCAGTGCCGCCGATTCTATACGAATTCTTTCCACCATACTATTTACCATAATAATACTCTTTGCGCTTAAATTATTTGGACTAGCCTTACGTACGCCCAAATTTATAGACAGCAGACTTATTATCATCTATTCCTTATTCTTATTTGCGGGCTTGATTACTTACAGGACTTCAATCAAAATCTTCTTTCAATATTCAAAAACTGCTCGAAAGATAAAGAAGAACACATTGGTGTTTGGAGCCGGTGAATTGGGTATCGCTGTAAAACGAACATTTGACCATGATCTCACATCAAATAAAATAATAGTAGGGTATCTCGATGACAATGCGTCTAAAATAGGAAAATCTATAGACGGTGTTAAAATTTTCGGTTCTGAGGAGTTAACAAAAGTAATTTATAAATGTGCCGTTGATGAGCTTATCATAGCCACGCCCTCAATTCCTCCTGATAAAAAAGCTGAAGTAATCGAAATTTGTCTCGAACATAATGTTTCGGTGTTGACTCTACCTCCTATTAAAAAAATTATGAATGGGGATCTTACGGTCAATCAAATCAAAAATGTAAGAATAGAAGACCTCCTAGAACGCTCTACCATCAAACTAGAGAATGAAATCATACTCGACCAACTAAAAGGAAAGCGCATTCTAGTAACAGGAGCAGCAGGATCTATTGGAAGCGAAATCGCAAAACAACTGGGGCAATACAGCCCACAAATGATTATACTATGTGATCAAGCCGAGTCGCCCCTGCACAACCTCCAACTCGACCTCCAAGAGAACTTCAAAGACCAACTGTTCCACACGTTTATCGCTGATGTAAGAAGCAGGGAACGTATGCAAATACTTTTTGAAACCTTTCGTCCTCACATTGTATACCACGCAGCTGCATATAAACATGTACCGATGATGGAAAACCATCCTATCGAAGGCGTACGTACCAATATATTTGGTACCATGAATCTGGCAAATCTTTCTGTGGAATTCAATGTCCAAAAATTTGTCTTCGTATCAACAGATAAAGCAGTAAATCCCACGAATGTCATGGGCGCAACAAAGCGGATAGCAGAGATTTATGTCCAATCCTTAAACAGTAAGATTTTAAAAGAAAGTAAAACAGGAACCAAATTTATCACCACTAGATTTGGCAATGTCCTCGGCTCCAATGGATCTGTTATCCCTCGTTTTAGAGAACAGATTGAAAAAGGCGGGCCCGTGACTGTCACTCATCCGGAGATAACACGCTATTTCATGACTATCCCAGAGGCTTGTCAGCTCGTTATAGAGGCGGGAAGTATGGGACAAGGTGGCGAAATTTTTGTCTTTGACATGGGAAAATCTGTTAAAATTGTAGATCTAGCCCAGAAGATGATCAAGCTTTCAGGGTATATACCAAATCAAGATATCGAAATACGATTTACAGGCTTACGACCAGGCGAAAAACTATACGAAGAACTTTTAAATGATCTAGAGAATACACTTCCCACGCATCATCAAAAAATAATGATTGCCAAAGTGCGCGATAATAATTTCGAGATAGTATCTTCCCAACTTCAGAAACTACTCGAGATAACCAATGCGCAGCACAATACCAATATAGTAAGACAAATGAAAGTCATTGTTCCTGAGTTCAAGAGTCAAAATTCAGAATATGAGCTGCTAGACAAAGAACAGGAAATACAGACCTCTTAAGAGGCAATAAATTAGTATTTTATAACAAGAAAGTATTGCAAATATTTAATAAAAGTGTATTTTTGCGTTCCGTGTAATTATTTAAAATAAACTAATGTCAACGAATATCAATTCAACCGAGAAAAAAGGTTCATTTTTTCAAGATAATCAGAAGAGTGTGATTTTTATCCTAGGAGGAATCATCGTATTAATCTTATTATATATTGGATATCAAAAATTTTATCTCGCACCACGTGCCGAGAAGGCAGCCGATGCAATGTATAAAGCAGAGGAATTCGCATTAATTGATTCGCTACAAAAACAGGCTATCGATGGGGATGGAGCATTCTTGGGATTCAAAGAGATTGCTGATGAATACTCAAATACACCTTCAGCAAATATTGCAAATGCTTATCTAGGAAGTTTATACCTACGTCAACAAAATTTTCAAGAGGCTATTAAATACCTGAAAAAATATTCAGAGACAGGAAGTGAAATATTAGATCCTTTAGTAATTGGATTAATTGGAGATTCATACTCTGAAAGCCACGACTACAAGAATGCAGCTGACTATTACAAAAAAGCGGCTGACAAGTCGAAAAACTCTTATACTACGCCATTATTCCTTAAAAAACTTGGATTGGTATATGAACAATTAAATGAAAACAAACAAGCAGAAGAGGCCTACTCCAGAATCAAGTCAGAGTATCCAGAAAGTACAGAGGCATCCACAATCGAAGGTCCTTTAGCTCGAGTTCAAGCAAAACAATAATCATTAATTAATGAACAACATACAAAAGGCTGCTCTATAGGCGGCCTTTTTGATTAAAAAAAAATTTACCATGTCAAGTAGTCTAAAAAACCTATCCGATTTCTCACACCTGCAAGTCAAGAACGCAAAAGGGCTCAAATTTGCAATTGTTGTAGCACAATGGAATGCAGAGATAACAGGAGCACTATTATCAGGAGCAGTAGATGGTTTGTTAAATCATGGAGCACTTGAAGAAGACATTCAGGTGATGGAGGTCCCAGGAAGCTATGAGTTAATTTCAGGAGCAGACATCGCATTACGCAACAAACAATTTGACGCCATTATCTGTTTAGGTTGTGTAATACAAGGCGAGACCCGCCATTTCGATTTTATTTGCGATGCAGTAGCCAATGGTATCGCAAATGTAGGTCTCAAATACAATAAACCGGTTGTATTTGGCGTATTAACAACAGACAATATGCAACAAGCTCTAGATAGAGCCGGTGGCAAGCATGGAAATAAAGGTGAGGAAGCTGCGATTACGGCAATTCAGATGAGCCATATATCTAAGTCTTTCTAGTTGGCGATTATTAAAAATAATCGCCAGATCATGAAAATACGATGTTTATTCAAATCGGATAAGAGATGAATAACCGAACGAAGTGAGCTCATGAATACCGCTTAAACATATTCTCGATGAATAAACTTGATAGCTCCATTACAATTTAAAAAAGAAACCGATCCATCAGTTGACGGATCACAAAGTAATTATATACAGATGAAAAAGACATTAATCTTTTTGAGTTTTTTAATAATTGGTACGGCTATTTTATCTTCCTGTGGGACACATTCTACATGCGCAGCTTATAATACCTATCCCAAGAAAAAACACAGAACAAGATAATACCGAAGTGATATAAAACATATTAACATGAAATATCTTACATTAACGGTAATTTTCATTGGATTATTTCTGTCTATAAGTTCTGTCCAACTATATGCCCAAGAACAAGAAAATGGGAAAAAACTACTTCAACTTGCAATCGGTGATGTTAATAAATGGGGGAATACGCGTTATTTATTATATACGGTGACCGGTCCGTCCATAATATCTGGATTCAGTGAAGAAAGAACCTTTTTAATCGATAAGACATCTGGAGATTGTCGCTTCGAAGGGCTTAACAAAAGTAAAGAAAACGTTGTTGTCCTCTTTAATTACAAATCCAAAAAGCTGAGAAAATATTTTATAGATACACGAGAAGGCAAAGAGAATATCGAAAGTATACTCCAACAGTTCTTTACAGATGCGAAGATACTGTTTTTACCAGCACTCCTATCCGACAACCCTTCAAATATCAGGGAGCTATCGCAAAAGATAATAAATACGGACAAGATTACTGTAATCGACTTTACCCACCTACCGACATTGGGAAGTGATACAGTTGACGGAAAGATATCATTAACAAGTAAGGGAGAAATCAAATCTATCGTAATAGATAACGTTGAGTACATGACTTCAGGCAGTAAAGATATTGGGGGTGGGATAATTCTTCCTACGATATTTGAAAGCCAGTTCAGTTATAGATTTCAAACAGTGGCCGCATTTACAGATATAGAAACAGGGAAATTCAACAATCTTTAACAAAATGACTTGGAAACCACTTAATACTATAGATCAACTTCACGACATATACAAGTCTGAAGAGGTCTCTATACTATTCAAACACAGCACACGCTGTCCTGTTAGTGCAATGGCGAAACGAAGTCTAGAATACGACAAGGATCTTCTTCCAAAAGGTACAATTATATATTATCTGGATTTGATCGCCTATAGAGATATATCCAATACCATTGCAGAAATGTGGGAAGTAAAACATGAATCGCCTCAATTGCTGATTATTCAAGGAGACAGGTGCTTATATAATGCCTCGCACTCCGACATCGAAATGCGAGACGTTATTCCATTTATTTCTTAAAATAGGATACCTGTCCTGCACGTCCATCAGCATCCAGCACCGAAAAAGCTAGAACCTGCCCGGTTTGATATACCAAAGGCCTAGACACATCGTATTTTGTGCTTTGCAATGTAGGCACACTTCCATCCAACGTATAGTAGACCGAAAAACCCGGGTACTCCGTGTTTACAACAATTTTTCCATCACTTTCCTTTACACCGACAGCAGGCAGTCTGAACTTAACACGATCTGTTAACTTAGGTAACTCATGTAATCCAATCTTGTTGATAAATCCGGTATAATCATTTTCTAAAAGCTGGAGTTTAAATTTAGATTCACTCTCATAATCCCTTTTGGACGACCACGCTCTCTCCGCTAAAGCAAAAAATCTCGGAAAGACCAAATAATCCATTTGTTCCTCTTTTAAGACTGTCTCGGCCCATAAGCCCCCTTTGATACCCAAAAAATTTGACTTACCTTTTTCGGAAAGCCGAATCCTTTTGCTAAACCCTTGCTTTCCTAACTTCTGACCACTATAGTAATTATCTATATTGGCAAAAAAGTCCTCCGGAAGTAAAGAATAGGAATGAAACAAATCGGCGTATGTAGCCCATTTAAGCCCCGGCTCCATAAAATTGGTATTCCACATCATATCAAAGTACATATTAGACGCACTGATTAATACAGTCTGGTACCCCGCATTGGCCAGTCTATAAGCTAGATCTTCCTGCCCTCCTCCGATTACATTGTTCCACACGTCCACCTGTATATTTGATTTATTTCGAAGGTCCGGATTGACCATCATACCCTGCCCTTTATTGACCATACCGATTTCTTCCCAACCAGCCATATTTAAGCCCTTGGCCGCACAGATCTCATTAACACGTTGTATATAATAAGGCCAAACCTCATGTGAAGATTGCATCCCTTCTTTCTTCATGAGCGAATCGATCTTAGGCGATTTCGTCCAAACACCATTCGGAACTTCATCTCCACCGATAGAAATCTTCTTGAAAGGTATATTCGCCTCTTTATACATTGCGACAAATTCATCTATTACCTGCTCTAAAAAAACATACGTAGAGGGCAGAGCCGGATTAATAACATTATCACCGAAATGTTGTACCGAATTATACACAGAGCGATCATCAAGATCGTAAAGCAAATATTTCTCAGCTTCCGTCTTTTTGCCTGCTGCCATCAATCGTTCATATCGGGCATGCATAGCCTTAATAGCTGCCCTAGCATGTCCAGGTGTCTCTATTTCCGGAACCACAGTAATATTTCGGTCGTGCGCGTACTTTAAAATTTCTATAAAATCAGCCCTTGTCAAAAATTGCTTTGAAGATTGAATACCCCCTGATCCATAAGCAGGCTGCAATGATCTTCCATCCTTAAACAAAGGAGATCTAGTAGCCCCGACATCCGTCAGCTCTGGAAGAGAAGCTATCTCCAATCGCCATCCTTCATCATCAATAAAATGAAAATGAAACACGTTCAACTTATAACTCGCCATCAGGTCCAGATACTTTAAAATTGTAGATTTATCTTTAAAATTTCTGGCAATATCCATCATGAAGCCTCTGTAGCTATACCTTGGTTCATCCACCACCTGAACAAACGGAATCTCCAGATTGGCTTTAGCAAAATACATCTCAGGCTTCAGCATAGATATCAGCGACTGTAACGCATAAACCACTCCCCCTGCTGAACTTGACTCGATACGCACCCCCGTCTTCGTCACAGCAAGTCTGTAAGCTTCATTCTTTAAACCTTCAACTTTCTTTATCACAAACTGTGCGGACTGCTCTTCTGATAAAACCAGGTCAAGCTCCTTAATAAATGGGATTTTCTCCATAAAACCCAAACTAGAACGGAAATCATCAGAAACGAAACAATTCAATGTCGACGGCACCTTAAAGTTTCCTTTTCCTACTTTTACGGATAGAGGTGTTGGAAAAATCAAGGGAACAGAAGTTTCCTTATTCAGTTTCGCATTTCTTTCAAACAAGGATGCATTAAAGGCATTTTGTTTATCCGCAGACAGCACAATGGGACTATAAAATACATTCTCTACAGCATGATAGGTTTTATAATTATGCCTATCCTGAAAATAAAAACCATTCGGCACGGTGGATATATTAGAAATTGCATACTTCGTCGTATAAACTGTCACCAGTGAATCATTGGGGTTTAGAGATTGTTCGGCAAACTGTAGTCGAAACAGGTTACCTCGCTCATTTGAAAAAGAATAGCGATCTGTCGTTTTATCCACCACCGGATACATTGCATTAAACCAAAGATCCCATTTCCCCAAATCCAGGCTGCTGTTGGAAATATTTTTAATAACCAATGTCAACTCAAGATTATCTGTCCCATTATATGTTACACTGGGTTTCCAATGAAGCTGTACTTGATCTGCCACGCTCTTTTGCTGGGCAAATAGATCCTGCACTCCAGAAAAAGTGATCAAAGCTCCGACTAAAAGTAAATTTCTCATATTTAAGTTCTGATTGAAGTTTAAAAATACCAATAGAATCAGAGAAAAAAAAATAATTTTATTTTTGCATTAACAAATATAAATTCTATATTTGCACACCGAAACACATAAAGGCCCGTTCGTCTAGGGGTTAGGACGCCAGATTTTCATTCTGGAAACAGGGGTTCGATTCCCCTACGGGCTACAAAGCAACTCAAATGAGTTGCTTTTTTTATTTCAAGGGATTTCAGTACGAGATCACACCTATTTATCCCATTCTGTTATAAATCCGATCCAGCAAATTAAAAAGTTCAGGATGTTCTTCTTTTAACAACCTGGGTTTCTTAAAAAAATATTCCGATAACACCGCCAAAAACTCTGCATCATTCGTAGCAGCATATTCTCTTATATCAGATTCACCTCTTCGTATCGCACGAATCGTTCTATCCATCTCTTTCATCCAGGGATCAATCAAGTCCTTTGGTATAAGGTACTCAGGTATACCATCCACCTCTCCATCAGCTTTATCAATAAGGTGAACAAACTCGTGTACTGCAGTATTCCCAAGACTATATTTCTCGAATCCGGATCGCAACGCCGGTAGCGAGAGCACCATCTTATGATTCATCGCTCCAGAACCCACCATCCCTGCAATGTTCTTGCTTTCTGACAACGTATCAAATCGTTCATCAAAATAATCAGGATATACGATTACTTCGTCCAAATTCTCATACGCCCAAGTCTCAAAATGAATTAATGGAATTGTAGCGCTCGCTGCAATCAATACACGATCTTCATTTGTCATATCAGCACCCTTTTCAACAGAAATTTTGATCCGCCTCAAAAAATAAACAACCCTATTTCTAAAAATAGTCTGTTCTTCAACCGTCAGTTTAGCATAAAACTTTACCTTATCCTGCAAAATATCCGCTATAAAAGAAGGAGACAATTCCAGATAAACTTGGGTAGATTTAGCCCTAAACTTTCTGAAAACATAAAAAATCAAGAGAAAACCAACACAAAAGATTAGACCTGTGATTAAATAAGGGTTATACATATACTTTTTAGCATTTATTTATATATTAGTAATATACTAAGAAATCAATAAAATGAAAAGCTACCACTACTCGGATGGGCAAAATTCCTTTGGGCCTGTAACACTTGAGGAGCTGCGTATGAAGCGCATCAACGCCAACACCCTCATCTGGACCGAGGATTTAGTCACTTGGACGAAAGCTCAAGACCTTCCCGAGCTAAGAGATCTATTCATTGATAACGCACCCCTACAAAGACCCATACTAACTGAATCTACATCCGCTCAACCCATACCACCTAACTTCAGCGGAAACACAGTTAATCCCAACTACTCAAGGCCACCCAAAACATACTTAGTAGAGAGTATTATCACGACTATACTGTGCTGCTGGCTCTTTGGGATTCCCGCTATTATATACGCTTCAAGAGTAGAAAAAAAATTCTATGCCGGCGATATTGTTGGAGCCGAAAGAGATTCCAAAAATGCAAAAAAATGGATCCTTATTAATTTAATAACCTGTGCATCAATATGGCTACTTATGATCGGAATTTTTGGTTTAGGACTTTTTGCATCTATTCTTTCTTAATGACTATCAAACGATCTCATTTTTTTATCCTTTACCCCGTAATAATTGGTGGAATCGGGTTAATTTATAAATATTTTAACCCCTTAGAAAGCGTATTTTTTCCCCGCTGTCCAACAAAAACAATTACAGGGCTAGATTGTCCAGGTTGCGGCATGCAACGGGCAGCCCACCACCTACTTAACGGAGAGATCCAATTAGCTTTCAGACAAAATCCTTTACTATTCGCCCTCACCCCTTATATTCTGCTGGGGTTTTATCTGCAACTCGTCCCACAACCGACCGAGACTGAGTTTAAATTACGTCGTGTATTATACAGTCAAAAAGCTATTATTATTCTAGGAGTAATAACACTTATATATACAATCATTAGAAATATCCATGTAGTATAGATTGCACAAACACGGATTACCGCGGAGCAGCATGCACACCAACAGTAATAAAGTCGTGCATAATGTAATTTGGATATTCCATATGACCATTAAAAGTCAAACCGAGCTTGCGAGCTCATCTAAGATAATTATACACATATGAAAATACATAGGTATAAAAAAATCCCCGATCCAAAAATAGAATCGGGGATTTTTTATATATGAAAGAATAATTTATTACATCATTCCACCCATTCCGCCGCCCATTGGAGGAGCGCCAGCACCGGCACCAGCTTCTTCTGGCTCATCAGCCAATACACACTCTGTTGTCAGCAACATCGATGCTATTGAAGCAGCATTTTCCAAAGCTACGCGAGATACTTTTGTAGGGTCAATAACACCTGCACCGATTAAGTTTTCGAACTTGTCTGTACGTGCATTATAACCAAAATCAGCTGTACCCTCTTTAACTTTCTGTACAATCACTGCGCCCTCAATTCCTGCATTGAAACAGATCTGACGCAAAGGCTCTTCAATCGCTCTTTTGATGATATCGATACCGATTTGTTCGTCCTCATTATCACCTTTAAGACCTGCTAACGCCTCGACAGCGCGAATGAATGCTACACCACCACCAGCAACAATACCTTCTTCAACAGCGGCACGAGTTGCGTGCAATGCATCATCTACACGGTCTTTCTTCTCTTTCATCTCCACCTCAGTAGTAGCACCAACATAAAGAACAGCAACACCACCAGACAATTTAGCTAAACGCTCTTGCAATTTTTCACGATCATAATCTGATGTAGTAGTCTCTATTTGAGAACGAATCTGAGCAACACGAGCTTTAATATCATCAGCATTACCTGAACCATTAATCACTGTTGTATTATCCTTATCTATAACAACTTTTTCAGCTTGACCTAAGTAAGATAATTCTGCATTTTCTAACTTGTAACCTCTTTCCTCAGAAATCACTGTACCACCAGTTAAGATAGCGATGTCTTCCAACATAGCTTTACGACGATCACCAAATCCAGGAGCCTTAACAGCAGCCACTTTCAGTGAACCACGAATTTTGTTTACAACCAAAGTAGCCAATGCCTCACCATCTAGATCTTCAGCGATAATCAATAACGGTTTACCCGTCTGAACTTGCTTTTCCAAAACAGGCAACAATTCCTTCATATTACTGATTTTCTTATCGTAAATCAAAATATAAGGATTCTCTAACTCCGCTTCCATCTTGTCAGAGTTTGTCACAAAATATGGAGACAAGTAACCACGGTCAAACTGCATACCTTCTACAGTTTTCACTTCTGTCTCTGTACCTTTTGCCTCTTCGACAGTAATAACCCCATCATTACCAACTTTCTCCATCGCTTCAGCGATTAAAGAACCGATAACTTCATCATTGTTAGCAGAGATAGACGCCACCTGTTTGATCTTGTTGTTATCCGCACCTACAGCTTGCGACTGGGATTTCAAGTTAGCAACTACAGCAGTTACTGCTTTATCAATACCTCTTTTTAAATCCATCGGATTAGCACCTGCTGCAACGGACTTAATACCAGGAGCAACAATCGCTTGCGCCAATACAGTTGCAGTAGTGGTACCATCACCAGCTTGATCAGCTGTTTTAGACGCTACTTCTTTTACCATTTGAGCGCCCATATTTTCCAACGCATCTTTAAGCTCAATTTCCTTAGCTACAGAAACGCCATCTTTAGTGATTGCAGGAGATCCAAATTTTTTCTCAATAATTACGTTACGCCCCTTAGGTCCTAATGTAACCTTTACTGCATTCGCTAATGTATCTACTCCTTTTTTTAGGGCTTCACGCGCCTCAACGTTATATTTAACTTGTTTTGCCATGTTATTTTCGTTTTGAGTATAGAACTTAGCACCTGAAGATCATTTTTATCTCAGCGCTCGCTAACTTCACTTGATTAATTACCTATAATACTGCTAATAACTTATAATACTGCGTAAATATCAGACTCACGCATGATTAAATATTCTTTTCCTTCGTACGTGATCTCAGTTCCAGCGTATTTACCATATAACACTTTGTCACCAACTTGAACTGTAAGTGGTTCTTCTGGTTTTCCAGCGCCTACAGCAACGATAGTGCCCTGAGATGGTTTTTCCTTAGCTGTATCCGGGATATAAATACCCGATGCTGTTTTCTCTTCTGCTGGAGCAGCCTCTACGACCACTCTGTCTCCGATAGGTCTAATACTTAATGCCATAATTTATACAATTATACGTTTATTATTAATTTTTACTTTTACTTCTATTCCATCACCAACTGTGCCAAACACAGATACGTCTAAAAGATTGCCATTTTTTCATTTCAAACACTATAGCATGGCAGTTATTAGCAGGACACACAATGCCATGATGACAGTTTATAAACAAAAAAAGCCCCACATCAATATGTGAGGCCTATCTTATCTTGTCATATCCTATTTAGATGAATCCTGTGCTACAGGTGCAGGATTGGCCTGCTGACCTTGTGCAGGAGCATTTAAGTTCAATGAAGGAGCCTGTACTGGAGCTTCAATTTGTTCGGAAAGACCTCCGGATTTCGTTCCTGCACCAGGACCTAAGATATTAATAGCTAAACTAAATACCATAAGCGCAATAACTAAAGTCCAAGTACCTTTCTCTAAAAAGTCTCCTGTACGTTGTACGCCCATAAGATTACTTCCACCAGCAAAACCTGATGATAAACCTCCTCCTTTTGGATTTTGAATAAGCACGAAAAATGCTAAAATCACACTTACCAAAATAATCAGGATAATGAATAATGTTGTCATTTCTTAGTTAATATTATTTATAAGTTTTTCTCTAAATCTTGAATTCGGGCCGCAAAATACGATTTTTTTTCTGGATATTTCAAAATTAATTTTTTGAACACCTCGATCGCTTTTAAATAAAGTGCTTGATCAACATAAATATTGGCCAAAGTCTCTGTAACCAATGAATAATTATCTTCTGCACTCTGTCTAGCCATATTTTCATTATTTAAATTTTCTGGCGATGGAGCTTGAATCATTGGCTCTTCTTTTATAAATCGATCAATAACGGGGTCACTCTTTTTGGGCTCTACTTGCTTTAATGGACTATTTTTGACCGCATCACTCAATTTGCTCTCAGGCTCCTGAAAATGTATTATATTTTCTTTAATCTGCTGATCAAGGATGTTTTCCTCGAGCTTTGATAAATCAAACTGTCCCTTTTCCGGTTTTGGTAAATGTGGCTTGATAAAAGGTTGATATGTATCTGCATGCTCTAACCGTGTCTTGTGCAACCACCACCGGAAGCTATAAGGCATCAGGTCATCATTGTATAGACTAACATTTTCTGGATCTTCAGATACTGTTACACGTACAACCTCCTCTTCAACATTAGTCCCATGCTCACGTTCCTTCTTTTCGAAAACAAAATAATCACCAAGCACCGCCCCACCTTGAACAAGCTTATCGAGCTCCATTCCTTCTTCGCTCGACGCTAGAGCATCCGTTTGCTCAACAATAGAGCTATCATCAAACTCGCCTTCTGCACCCTCTCTATCATCCACAGCTACGATCTTATCTTCTCCCTCATGCTCGGAATCAAGACAAAGTTCTTCAGTACTATCTTCGTATAACTCGAATGGCACATACCCATCCTGTTCCGGAATAATCTCCTCGACTTTTACTACAGGCGCATTTACAAAATTCCAAAGCCAATTTGCATTCGCAGCATATAGCAGCGCTAACTCACGATTTGGAGATTCTTCGTTAATAAGTTTCTTCCTGCGTTCGTAAGCAAAGATAAGCGGCTGAGAATAAGGGTAGCGAACTATCAGTCCCAAAAGATCGTCCTCCGTCAACCTGGAAGGATCAATAAGTGCCTGTCGATACAGTGTATGTTGTGAATTATTTAAATCTGTCATTACCTCTATCGGTTTATCACTACCAGTTCGCAAATGCTTTATTGTATATATCCTCGGTTAACGCTTTTATTATATCTTGATTTAACTGGGCTTCAAATCTAGTAACATCCGAACCAGAAAATTCTTTGAATTGAGAAAAACTCTCTTCAAAATTGCTCTCCCCGGACTGATCCAACCGGTTTGTATACTTTACTTTAACGGTGATAGTCAACCTACTATTCTCTGCACGTTCCAGCCCACCGGCAGCTACCGAAGCAGGCGTAATTGTATAATTCGTAATCACCCCCTCAAAAATAGCATCACCGTCTGCATTAACTTGACTTAAACTAGATTGTGTACGAATCCGCTCCTTCAGGCCTTCCGTAAAATTCTGACTAAGAGTCGTGTATACCAGCGGTGCAATATTCTCAAAGTACAAAACAGTATATGTCTTCATATCTTTAGGAATAGACCCCCCTGTAAAACTATACTTCACACCACAGCTTTGAATAACAAGCAGCGTAAATAAAAGAACTCCGATTACTCTAACTTGAGCTATTAACTTCCACATAAGTACTTAATCTAAATTTAAATCCTTAATTTTTCTGTATAAAGTACGTTCGGAAATACCAAGTTCCTGCGCAGCAGACTTCCGTTTACCTTTGTGCTTTTTCAGCGCCTTTTTAATCATATCCGACTCTTTGTCTACCAACGAGAGAGATTCCTCGATCTCTTCCACATCTTGTGTATCATCAATCGAAACATAGCTGTTGCCTGAAGAGCTAGTACTCGGATTGTGTATTGTCAATGTAGGCGTCGTATTAATCTCTTCATTATAAAGCTGTGCCGTACCAGGCTTTACCTCTTGATACAATTGATTAATATACTGCGAATTTTGATCATAAGATGCAGGCGTAGTTCCATTTTGCAACAACTCTACAACTAATTTCTTCAGATCCACCATATCCTTTTTCATATCGAAAAGGACTTTATAAAGAATATCTCGTTCCGAAAAATCTTCTTTACTCTGATCTTTTACAAATACAGGAAGACTATTTGCACTTTTTTCTAATGGCAAATAGTTGCTTAAAATACGAGCATCAACAATGCGTTCCTTTTCCAAAACAGCTATTTGTTCCGCAATATTTTTCAACTGCCGAACATTTCCCGGCCAATTATAATTCGACAACAATTCCTGAGCATCAGGAGTCAACTGTACCCCAGGAGAACGATATTTATCCGAAAAATCCACAACAAACTTCCGAAAAAGCAAAAAGATATCCTCCTTACGTTCACGCAAAGAAGGTATCCGCAGAGGAACGGTATTTAACCTGTAATAAAGATCTTCCCTGAATTTGCTCTTTTTCACAGCTTCATATACGTCTACATTAGTAGCAGCAACGACACGGACATTTGTCTTCTGAACTTTCGATGATCCGACGCGTATATACTCTCCGGATTCTAATACCCGAAGTAAACGAGCCTGTGTATTTAGCGGTAACTCACCGACTTCATCCAAAAATACAGTACCTCCATCCACCACCTCAAAATATCCCTTACGTGCTTCGTGGGCCCCTGTAAAAGATCCTTTTTCGTGACCAAAAAGCTCCGAATCTATAGTTCCTTCCGGAATTGCACCACAATTGACAGCAATAAAAGGACCGTGTTTTCGCGCACTTAACTGGTGGATAATATGAGAAAACACCTCCTTTCCTGATCCACTCTCACCCTGTATTAGGACAGAGATATCCGTAGGTGCGACCTGCTTTGCTACGTCTATTGCTCGATTGAGTAATGGAGAGTTACCAATGATTCCAAATCTATTTTTTATATCCTGGATATCCATTCTTAATTCGTATTAAGGATCGTTATTGAGTTTCTATCAGACAGAGACACTAATCGACTATTTTACCGATCAATGTAGCAGAAGTACAGCTTTCACCCAACACATACACATAATCCCCAACACTATACCTTGGGTCTACCGGGAATACTACCATTGTATTTTGATCGTTCCGGCCACAATAATCCTGGTCCGAACGCTTAGAAAACCCCTCAATCAGGACTTTATGTACCTTTCCTACATATTGCTGTATACGCTCCAAACTATGCTCTTGTTGTTTATTTACAACTTCCGTCAAACGTCTTTTTTTCACATCCTCAGGAATATCGTCTTCAAAACGTTTAGCAGCTAAAGTACCCGGCCGTTCAGAATAAGCAAACATATAAGCAAAGTCATACTTCACGAAATCCATCATCGATAACGTATCTTGATGCTCCTCTTCAGTCTCCGTACAAAAACCCGTAATCACATCCGTAGATATCGCACACGCTGGGATGATACGACGGATCGATTCTACCCGCTCCATATACCACGCCCTATCGTATGTACGATTCATCAGCTCCAACACCCTCGAATTGCCCGACTGTATAGGCAAATGGATGTATTTACAAATATTTTCATATTTAGCAATTGTATACAACACCTCATCGGTAATGTCTTTTGGATGTGAAGTCGAAAATCGTATTCTCAATTCTGGACTTATCAAAGCCACTTGCTCCAGCAAGTTTGCAAAATTCACCGTTGGTAAAGGCTCCTCACCTTCTTCTACTTTAGGCGTATATTTGTACGAGTCCACATTTTGACCCAACAATGTAACTTCCCGATATCCAGCAGAGAACAACTCCTGTGCCTCTTTCAAAATTGACTGTACATCTCGACTTCTTTCTCTACCACGAGTGAATGGAACAACACAGAATGAACACATGTTATCACAACCTCGCATGATGGAGATGAAGGCAGAGACTCCGTTAGAATTTAAACGCACCGGGCTGATGTCAGCATAGGTTTCTTCTCTAGAAAGAAGCACATTTACCGCTTTACTTCCATCATCAACCTTATCAATCAAATTCGGTAGATCACGGTAAGCGTCTGGACCCACAACCACATCCACCAATTTCTCTTCTTCAAGAAACTTTGCTTTTAGTCGCTCTGCCATACAGCCCAGCACACCCACGATCATTCCTGGATTCTTCGCTTTAGCCGACTCAAACTCCTTCAACCGATTCCGAACCCGCTGCTCCGCATTTTCCCGAATAGAACAGGTATTAATAAATACGACGTCCGCATCCTTATAATCTTTGGTGGTCTCAAACCCTTTATCAATCAATATAGATGCAACAATCTCACTATCCGAAAAATTCATCTGACAGCCATAGCTCTCAATATAGAGCTTCCTTCCATCCGACTTACCGGTTGGAGCGAAATCCAAAGCTTCTCCCTGACGACTTTCATCGTGTGTCTTTGTTGTATGCGTTAATTCTAACATAGCTTATTGTAAAAGACTACAAAGTTAAAAATAAAATATCATTTTTAATGACAGTTTGGCAGAGCTTACCAAATTTTAACAAATAATAAAACTTTCATGGATCCGCCAGCTAGAGGATCACCAAGAGACATGAACCAATCCCGCTGTTATCGGGAGAATTCCTGAATACTAACACAAAAGAAAACATTATGAAAAAAGTTCTTGATATCTATTGAACTGCACAATTAAACTCATTGATGCCATAAACAGTGAAAACAAATCAATAATACGGACACTTTCGAAAAAAAAGGCTTCCCTATTCGGAAAGCCTCATATCTTAATCAAAAAAATAGCTCAAATTACTGTCCTGCTTGTCTTTTTGCTTCTTCTTGCATTTTTTTTCCTGCAGTGATTACAATTTCCACGCGGCGATTTTGAGCACGTCCGGCTTCTGTATCATTAGAAGCAATTGGCTCAGAATAGTTCTTCCCTTCGGTAGAGATACGCGCAGCAGACAGCCCTTGTGAAACAGCGTATTCTTTTACAGATCTAGCGCGGTCATTAGAAACTTTATCATTTGCAGCCAAAGTACCTACATTGTCCGTATGACCAATAACTAAAATTTCTGTATTAGGTTCTTTATTTAAAGTCTCTACAAGCTTGGCAATATTTGTCTTTGCATCGCCCTTTAATGTCGATTTATTAAAATCAAACAAAATTCCGGAATCAAATTTCACTAAAATAGCTTCTCCAACCTGCTCAACTTGTGCTCCTGCTACTGTATTCTCGATCTCTTTCGCCTGTTTGTCCATCTTATTACCGATCAAAGCCCCTGCAGCACCACCAATCACCGCTCCAGCAATAGCTCCAATCGCTGTGTTACCTGCTTTACCACCGATCAATGCCCCTAAACCAGCGCCAGCTGCTGTGCCGATAGCACCGCCTTTGGTTGTATTATTAGCATTTTGAATCGTCGAACAGCTACCTAACAACATTGCAGATGTAGCCAACGAAAGACCATATACTGCTAATTTCTTATTCATTTTCATAACTTTACAAATAATGTTTCTATATATCCTTTTGACTACTAAACAAAGCAAATGCCAAAAGTCGTTTTTAATCATCAACCTGACTTGATTAAGCTGTCCTTTAGTTAATTTTGTGGAGGAATCTCTAGTTTTGGTAGTTTGACAGGAGCAGGCCTTCCTTGTTCGTCCCACGACTTAAGAGATTTGGCAATGTAATTTAACAAATCATATTGTCCCCAGTTTTTGGAAAGCTCATAAGAAGGTCTATAAATCTCCATAAAATTTTGAAGTGACTCCCCCTCTAACCCCGTATGTTCACTAACAATATCTTTGGTAAAAATCCGATCCACAGCAATTTCATTTACTTCACGATTCATATACTTTTCAAATCGCTTCATATTCTTCGCCTCCCTCCCAAAAAGATTATACAATGCTGTCGCAGGACTATTTAAATATGTTCCAACCTTATTTTTTCCTCCATTATAAATACCTTTCTTCTCATAATCTTTCAGTATATCCTCCATTTCTTGCTGTCTTGTCTTTCTCGCCACAATTACTGTTTCGATCTGCATTCCCGGCTGCATTTCCAGCACAACATCATCCAGTGTATACAATACAAGTTTCAAAGAGCCGTATCCCACTTTTGAAATAGAAAGACTATCACCAACCATCGCTTCTATATAAAATACCCCAAAGTTATTGGAAGTAACCTTCTTATTCGACTTCAAGTTAACCACGTTAACATCTGCCAACCGAAGGCCCGTGCTCTTTTCCAAGACCAAACCAGACACCTTCGGTAGGTCCGTAAGCTGCGCAGATCCCTTTTGAACAAAAAAGAACAAAACAGAAAATAAAATTGCGGTTTTGATAAAAAACTTAATCATTGACACTAATGTAAACAAATATCAGACTAGAGAATGTTAAAAAGTATTAAAGTAAAAAACTACTTAAATGGGTAAAAAACAAAATTTGCTCCCTCTGGTACCACTACAAACAGACACATAAACTCACTTGCTTTCTTAAAGTTTTTCTCAAAATAAGCCCGTCGCTCTTCCTGAATCACATTTTTATCAACAAGCTCTTCTAGCGAACTTGCATTTATTGTCCAATTTGTGTCAAGTTCAGTACGATCCAAAATTACCTCCCCAATATTAACCTCATGTTGATGTGCTACAAATATCGGATACTGCGTATAACCCTCTGCGATCATTTCGTTCGATATCTCTTTTATAGAATCGCTATAGAAATCCAAATCCACTTTTAAACTTTGCAATGGACTTGGCTGAGATGCATTTTGCGTATTTTCATGCTCAGGATGTCCTTTAAAAAGATCTTTTAAATCCATACGTTACTATTTTAACATTAATAAAACGACATTCTCTACATGTTGTGTCTGCGGGAACATATCCACCGGCTTGATACGAGTCACATCATATTTCACACTAAGCATCTCTAGGTCGCGAGCCTGCGTAGCAGCATTACAACTAACATAGACAACCTTTGGCGCTTCCATTTCTAAAATACGTTTCACGACATCGGCATGCATTCCTGCCCGAGGAGGATCAGTAATAACCACATCAGGCTTACCGTGCACAGCAATAAAATCAGTGGTCAATACATCCTTCATATCTCCCGCAAAAAACTTCGTATTATGAATATCATTAATTGCCGAGTTGACCTTCGCATCTTCAATTGCCGTAGGCACATACTCAACACCTACTACTTCCCTTGCATTTTTCGCAACAAAATTAGCAATCGTGCCTGCCCCAGTATACAAATCATAAACTAACTCTGTTCCTTTAAGATCGGCAAATTCTCTCGTAATCTTATACAGCTCATAAGCCTGACGAGAATTAGTTTGATAAAAAGATTTTGGCCCGACCTTAAACTTCAAGCCCTCCATCTCCTCATAAATAAAGTCCCTCCCACGAAACACATGAATATCCTGGTCAAAAATCGTGTCGTTCTTTTTCTGATTGATAATATAAAGCAAAGACACAATTTCAGGGAATTGAGAAGCGATATACTCCATCAACAACTCAACCTGCCCTTCCTCTGGATAGGCAAAAACAACAATAACCATAACTTCCCCCGTAGACGAAGTCCTTATAATGAGATTACGCAGCGCACCCTCATGCATACGGAGATCATAAAACGAAATCTGCTTTTCAACAGCGTAATTTCGGACAGCGTTACGCAGTTGATTCGATGGATCTTCTTGTAAAAAACAATGTTCTATATCAAGAATTTTGTCAAAACGCCCTGGTACGTGAAAACCTAAGGCATCCATATCATTCGTATCTACCTCTTCATCCTTATTGGTCAACCAACGCTTGTTTGAAAAAGTAAACTCCAGCTTATTGCGATAATACATTGTTTGTGCAGAACCCAAAATAGGCTCCATTGAAGTAGCATCCACCTTACCTATACGAGACAAGGCATTGTGTACCGATTGTTGTTTAAATTTCAGTTGAGCATCATATTCCATATGTTGCCATTTACAACCGCCGCAAACTCCAAAGTGAGGGCAAAATGGCTCTATACGATAAGGTGACGATGTTAAGATCTCTGTAACACGCCCCTCCGCAAAACTCTTTTTCTTGCGTTGCAACTCAACATTCACCACATCCCCAGGTATAGCCTTTTCTATAAACAGCACTAAATCATCGTGCCTAGCCACACCTTTTCCCTCCTCTGCAATATCGAAAATTTCGACATTACTCAAATTTCTTTTTTCTTGCGGTATTCTTCTTCCCATATACTTGCAAAAATACATTTTTAACAGCAAATTACCACTATCCTGCAATACAGGACAACAACTAATAAATACACCTGAATCCTTTGATACAAACAATTAGGCGAGGGTCGCCTGCACCAAATAAGGAAGAATCTCCTTTTGGAAAGAGATAAAATTCTTCTTAACATCGGCCTCTGTCACAGCCGTAAAAGCAAAAGAAAAGACAATATTTTTACTGGTCTTTATCAAAAATGTCAACTTTTCTTCTGCAATAGTACTTCCGATCGTTTCATTTTTAATAAACGAACTCAACAAAAGAAACTCCAAATCATCGGATAAAATCTTTAAATACTCCTGAGCATTTGTAGATTCACGTATAAATTCCCACCCCACAAACTCATTACAGACAGTATACGTCACACGGCTCACCCTTAATATTGTATTTGCTAAAAATGTAGGAAGATCTTTTTCCCGTACGCCAGAATTCAGAATATCCTCCACATTCTCGCGGATATAATCCATCAAAACCTCATGAAGAATAGATTCTTTGGAAGGAAAATACTTGTAGAAGGTTACTTTTGAAATGTTCGACTGTTTAGCCAACTCATTGACACTTGTCTTGTTATAACCATACTTACGAAAAAGCTCCCGTGCGGCTCGTTTTATGGTATACACTTGTTCTTCTTGATTCATAGGCTAATTTGTAACCAAATATGAACCACCAAAAACTCCGACTCGATACGGTTTTAACGGGCACTCAGCTATGCTCATTGGAAATCCATTGGTCAAATCCCATTTAGCTCCACTCACCGGATCACTCACAATATTGGCTCCAACCAATTCTAAGGCATTTCGTTGCTCGGGATTAACTGTACTACATCGATCATAGGCAACAAAACCATCCCCTTTATTGTAAACGATTAAGCCACAAACTCCTCCAGAGAGATATCCAGATCCAAAAGCGGCAAACAAGTTTGGATGAGATCCTTGCGAAAAACCTTCCCGTACAGTTATATTTGGCACCACATTGCACCCATTACCTCCACACCCTCCAAGTAGCGTTAAAGTCAGAATGAATGCAATATAGACACCAACTCGCTTCATTATATAATTTCCGTTTCAAACTGTGCTAAGAAACGACTATCATTCTCAGAGAAAAGACGTAAATCCTTAATTTCATACTTTAAATTAGTGACACGTTCTATGCCCATCCCGAAAGCAAACCCACTGTATTTTTTACTATCAATACCGCAGTTTTCCAATACGTTTGGATCGACCATCCCACATCCTAAAATTTCAACCCAGCCTGAGCCTTTACACAAGTTGCATCCAGCGCCTTTACATATAGTACACGAAATATCCATCTCAGCAGAAGGCTCCGTAAACGGGAAGTAAGAAGGACGGAATCGTACTTTTGTACCCTCACCATAAAGCTCCTGAACAAAATGAAAAAGTGTCTGTTTCAAATCTGCAAACGAAACATTTTCATCGACATACAATCCCTCAACCTGATGAAAAAAGCAATGTGCTCGGGCAGAAATAGCTTCATTTCTATAAACACGTCCTGGCATAATAGCACGAAAAGGGGGCTTACCCGCCTCCATCATACGAACCTGAACAGACGAGGTATGTGTACGTAGCGCAATATCGTTTCCTTCCTGTTTCTTAATAAAAAAAGTATCTTGCATATCACGGGCAGGATGCTCTGGCGGAAAATTCAAAGCTGAAAAATTATGCCAATCATCTTCGATCTCTGGTCCCTCAGAAACAACAAAACCGAGCTTTTTAAAAATCTCAACAATTTCTTTACGCACTAAAGACAATGGGTGTCTCGATCCCAGTTCCAGACCTTCGCCCGGCAGGGTCAAATCACCCTCCACTCGCTTTAAAGCATTGGTCGATTGCTGAAATTGACTTTGTGACTCCTCAAATTTTCCTTCCGCTAATTGTTTGAACTCATTCAAGACCTTCCCCAGCACACGTTTCTCTTCAGTAGAAACCGTCTTGAACTCTTCAAATAAACTCTTTACTATACCCTTAGAAACTAAAAACTTCAACCTAAATGCTTCAACATCGGCTGCCGAGCTTGGAATAAACTGCTCAATCTCTTCGGTATACTGCTTTATTTTATCTTGCAACATAAAGCCAAAGATACGGCAAAAAATAAAATTTCAAGAACCCCTTTCTCTATTATTTCATAGTTTAAAACGGTAACCCGTCTTCTTCTTCATTATTCTCCGTAAAATCGACCTGTTGTTCCTGTGTTTGGCCAGTTGTCGTCGTACCAGAAGCAGTCTGCGTATTAGTAGTTGCTTCAAAATCAGAACGTCGACCTAAAATATTAAAACTTTCTGCCACAATCTCTGTAGTATACCGACGTACACCCTCTTTATCCTCATAAGATCGGGTTCGAAGCTTTCCTTCAATGTATACCAGACGACCTTTGGTAAGGTATTTTGCCGCTACATCCGCAAGTCCCCTCCACATGACCACATTATGCCACTCCGTTTGCTCTACTTTTTTACCATCTTTATTAAAGGTTTCAGAAGTGGCAAGCGGAAAACTCGCAACACTAACATTACCTTCTAAATAACGTAATTCAGGATCTTTACCCAGATGACCTACTAAAATAACTTTGTTAACACTAGACATATAATTTAGGAATTTGATTTAGTCTTATAAATACTTATTAATAAAAGAAAAAATAAGTTTATGCTTAGCTAATTTATCCAAATTTTCTAACAAAAAGTAATCCCAGGAATCTTTTTTTTTCAAAAGTTCACCTAAACCGTCAACTCTGTAAAAACGAGCGTAGATATTTTGATGGCTCAGGACATGTTTTACCATGCCACCAATTGGCTCTGCCACTGTATTTCCGAAATATTTACGATACTCATCTCCATTGATCAGCTCTTCCAGATTTATATCTTCTTTTGATTCGATAAGTGGAAATTCATACAAATTGGCCCATACATCTTCGCCGCCACGCTTGGCCATTAACACCGTTCCCTCCTCTTCGACTATAAAATAATTAAAATATCGATTTCTAGATTTTTTCCCCTTAATCTTTACAGGCAACATCGTTATAAGATCTTCTTCAAAAGCCGCACACTCACCCTGTAAAACACATTCCTGACATAAAGGTGCTTTTGGTTTGCACACGGTAGCTCCAAAATCCATTATCGCATGATTATAGATTCCCGGATCAGTTTCACTAATCAATTCTTGGGCAAGTTGTTGAAATAGCTTTTTCCCCTCTGTGGTATTAATGGGAGTTGCTATCCCAAATACCCGGGACAACACGCGAAATACATTGCCATCCAACACGGCCTTCCGTTCACCAGCAGAAAAAGAAGAGATAGCAGCGGCAGTATACTCACCGATCCCCGGCAAGCGCAACAAATCCTCATATCGCCGAGGAAATTCACCATTGAAGTTATCAGCAATAATTTTTGCTGCCTTGTGCATATTACGGGCACGCGAATAATAACCTAAGCCCTGCCAAAGCCTCAATAGTTCGTCCTCACTCGCTTTAGCAAACTCTAAAACAGAGGGAAAATGCTCAACAAAAGTGTAAAAATACGGAAGCCCCTGCTCCACTCTGGTTTGTTGCAGAATAACCTCCGACAACCAAATAATATAAGGATCTTCGGTCTTCCTCCAGGGTAAATCCCGACCTTCAGCCCGGTACCATACAATCAGTTTATTTGCAAATGACATGCTACAAAAATGAACATTTTTAACAAACTTTAACAATAACATATTGAAAATCAACAACAACAAATTGATACTTAAGCACATAATCTGTACTTTTGCAGGCACCGTATGTAAGACACAATAAAAGTTGAAAACATGTTAAAGAAAAAATCATCTGTATTGATTTGCATAGAGGGATATAAAGACAAAAGCCTGCAAGTCCCCACACTGATCGTAAAACACTGGAAAAACATAGCCCTATCTGTACTAGTTCTTATCGTTGCTTCTTTAGGATCCGTATTATACTTATCAAACAAGCAAGAAAAAGACTTAAGCTCCAAGTACGAAGCCACCCTTGATCAAGTAAATAAAAAGAACCGTCAATTGGCATTAAAAAAAGATGAAACAGACAAAGATATAATCGAAGCTAAAAAATCATTCAACAAGATCGACTCGACACTCGAGCGTATTAATGAGAAAATGAAAAACCGAGGACTAAAAACCATCGCATTACAAAATGCAGGCGGTCCTATCGAGATTGACGAAGAAAACATAGATCTTTTGAGTGAATATTATGAAGAGGCATTAAAGGATCTTGACAAAAAGCTATCTAATATACCAATTGGCATACCCCACAACGGCAAAGTAACATCCAAATTTGGTTATAGATCCAACCCATTCACAAACAGAGGAAGAGAGATGCATTCCGGCGTAGACCTAAAAGGAAAGACGGGAGATCCGATCAAGGCTACTGCAACAGGCAAAGTTACCTTTGCTGGGTATGATGGAGATTATGGGTACGTCGTTAAAGTAAAACATAAGAATGGATACGAAACACGTTATGCGCATCTTTCCAGAACCAAAGTAAAACAAGGACAAACTATCGATGCAGGTAAAATCATAGGTCTATTAGGTAGCACTGGTCGAAGTACAGGCCCCCATCTACATTATGAAATATTGAAAAACGACAAAAAAATAAATCCAGAAAAATACTTTAAACTTTAATCTTCTTACGGGGCTGTCAAAAAAGGATCTGACAGCCCCGTTAAAGTTTTTATCTTTGTTTGATGAATCAAACATTTCGTATCAATACATTGCACAGAGGCAAATATATGTTTTGCTTTTTTGCCCTTCTATTTATTTTCGGTGGAGCAAGCTCCTATATCCCTCTTCCAGAAATATATAAGATCGTCATTGTACTATTTACAATTCCTATTATCTTGTATGTATCCGTAAAAATAAGCCAACATCCATCAACATGGACACTAAACGAAGAAAGCCTAACGGTGAGCTTCGCAGACAAAACGCTAACATACCCTATCATAGACATAGACCACATCCGAAGCCTAACCCGATCCGGAGGCAATTTATATGTCATCTATTTACGAAAGAAGAGTCCTACTAGATATTGGCGTAACAAACTATTTCAGGACGACGACGACAACCTCTTACTCCATCAGGCAATGTTAGAAAGCCAGATTGAGTATTTCAAGTTTTAGTCGTACTCCCTATTATCATTACTCAATTTTCAAAGCACAGGCATTATAATTAACATCTGTTTTTGTATGTTTGAACTATGAAATATCCATGTAGCAGAACTGCACAAACACCAATGACCGCGAAGCAGCATGCACACCAATTGCAACAAAGTGTGCATAATATAGTTTGGATATTCCATCCCGAAGAATCGGGACAAGATAATGGCAACTGAAAATCAAACCGAGCTTGTGAGCTCATGAAATAATTATATATATATGAAATTAAAACTATACCTTTTACTACTAATATCTTTCGTATGCATCCATTCGTCTTTCGCTCAACGCAAAGGCTATTGGCAGCAAAAAGTTGATTATAAAATATACGTCGATGTTGATGAAAAAAACTATCAGTACGATGGACAAATGACGCTGAAGTATACCAACAACTCTGGCCAAAGTCTTTCAAAAGTATATTTTCATCTGTATTTCAATGCCTTCCAGCCGCAAAGCATGATGGACTACAGACTATCCAATATCTCTGACCCAGATAGCAGGATGGCCACAAATCTAGGCACCAAAGAAAACCCGAAATGGGAAAGCCGTATCGCTAAACTAAAACCAGAACAAATTGGCTATCAAAAGATAAAAACCCTAACCTTTAATGGTATTAATACCCATTTCAAAAACGACGGAACAGTATTAGAAGTAACACTTCCCTCCGCTCTTACAGACGGCACTACCGCAACATTTGATTTGACATGGACAGCTCAGGTACCCGAACAGATTAGACGGAGTGGTCGCAACTCAAAAGAAGGTGTAGCGCTATCAATGGCACAATGGTACCCGAAAATGGCACACTTTGACGAATTCGGCTGGCATTTGGACGAGTACGTGGCACGCGAATTCGTGGCTCCTTTTGGCAACTTTGATGTATCCATTCAATTGAATAAAAACTACATCGTTGGCGCCTCCGGCGTATTGCAAAACCCAAACGAGGTAAAAGGCTATAAGAAAAAAGCAAAAGTAAGCGCACAAAACAATAAAGCTACCTGGCACTACAAAGCCGAAAACATACATGATTTTGTATGGGCTGCCGACCCCAAATTTATTGTTGATTCCATACAAAGCCAAGCAGGTGTCAAACTGTACACCGTTTATATTCCGACGAATGATTCTATTAAAAGCAACTGGAAACAAGCTCTTCAACTTGCCGCAGATTTCTTAGATTTGAGCGGAAAGAAATTTGGCCCTTATCCATGGCCTACTTACACCATCGTACAAGGAGGAGATGGAGGAATGGAATACGGCACAGCAACGCTGGTCACCGGAGGCAGAAATATAAAAAGCTTAGTAGGTGTTATCTTTCATGAAGCAGCCCATTCTTGGTACCAACATTTATTCGGTATCAATGAGACCGTAGACGAGTGGTTCGACGAGGGATTCACCAGTTACGTAGAAGAACTGGGTATGCAACAATTATTCTACAAAAAAGGAGCTTTGGAAACCAACCCGATGATCGATGCCTACCGGGCATATTACAAACTAGCCTTATCTGGGAAAGAAGAACCCATGAGCTTATTAGCAGACTATTACAATTCCAACTACGCCTACAGCAATCAAGCATACAATAAAGGCGCTGTATTGGCCGAACAATTAGGGTATATCATCGGAAAATCTAACTTAGAAAAAACATTTTTGAAATTCTATGAGGTATGGAAATTCAAACATCCAACACCGAATGACTTCAAGCGCGTCGCCGAAGAGATTTCAGGGATTAATTTGAAATGGTATTTTAATCTTTTTGTAAACACCACGCGCCAGATTGATTACGCTATTCAAGAGGTTACTGACAACACAATTACCTTAAAAAACAAATCCAATCTGGCTATGCCGATAGATGTATTAGTCGAGTACAAAGATGGTTCCAAAGAACTATTCTACATCCCGCTACGAGAGATGCGCGGCGAAAAACCTGCTGAAGACTACAGCATCTACCATAATGTAAAAAGAACCGTATTAACAGATTGGAACTGGACAATACCGACCTACAAAGTTCCTGTAGACAAAGTGCCGTCCAAAATTTGGATAGATCCCACGCAGCGCTTAGCGGACATTGAAGCTAGCGACAATTATTGTGACCATAACTAAAAGTAAAACTTTGTAAATAAATAAGGGGTTGTCTCAAAAAAATCAACCCCTTATTTACCTAAGCAACCTGTTATATACCGCTAAATAATAGGTATATTAGATCACAATACACGTGCAATCTACCAACAAACCTAACTTAAAAGCCACTGAGTCCGTGATGAGCACAAGTCTAAGTCGGAGCCCCCCCGCACTATCCACACACACCTCCCTCAGAACTGCCTTCATCATACTATCTATACACTATCTAGCGTGCTGTACTTTCACCTATAAAATACCCAATGAATCACATTTTAACTACCTTTGTCTATTCAAGACTCAAAAATGATCTATTTTCATATTCCATTCTGCAAGCAAGCCTGTCACTATTGTGACTTCCATTTCTCGACCTCCCTAAAATACAAAGAGGAAATGTTGCTTGCTTTGGAAAAAGAACTGGGCTTACGTTCGGACTATCTGGATAGCAAAAAGATAACCTCCATCTATTTTGGTGGGGGTACACCATCCATTCTCGATGCATCCGACATCCAACGACTAATAGATCAAGTAGCTCGACATTACGATATAGACCCGCTAGCGGAAATCACACTAGAGGCCAACCCGGATGACCTTACCGCTCAAAAAACAAAAGCATTAAAAACGTCTTCAATCAATAGATTCAGTATAGGTATACAATCCTTCTTTGAAGAAGATCTTACCTGGATGAATAGAGCACACAATGCACAGGAAGCCGACGCCTGTATCAAGAGAGTACAAGATGCTGGTTTTGAAAACATCACCTGCGACCTCATCTATGGATACCCCTTGCTATCCAACGAAAAGTGGATGTCAAACATGAACAAATTAGTCGGCTTAGCTGTTCCACACATCTCGTCGTATGCAATGACCGTCGAAAACAAAACAGCATTGGCCCATCAGATCAAAATGGGGAAGACCCCTGCTATCCTTGAAGAACAGGCAGAAGAACAAATGAACATGTTGATCGACACGCTAACAGGTAATAACTATGAGCATTACGAGATTTCTAATTTTGCTAAAAAAGACCATTACGCCAAACACAACACAAGTTACTGGAAAGGCAAACATTATTTAGGTATAGGCCCTTCAGCCCACTCTTACAATGGTAACTCCCGGAGCTGGAATATCGCAAACAATGCGAAATATATCGCCGCTATCCAAGAAGGAGAAATTAATCAAGAAGTTGAAACACTCACACTTCATGAGCAATACAATGAATATATCATGACTTCTCTACGAACAATGTGGGGTGTCGATCCCTATAAAGTACAGCAAATGTTCGGCACAGATTATCAAACACATTTACTCCATGAAGTACAACCTTTTATAGAGCAGGAGAAAATAAAATTGGATCAAGATGGTTGCTATAAGCTAAGCAATAAAGGAAAACTTTTCGCCGATTTGATCGCATCTGAACTCTTTTTAATTGACAAATAGAATAAAAACAAATATCCCCCTTACTAACGAAACACATTTTTTTAAATAATCGACAACAAAAGCGCCTAAATATTAAAAATTCAAAAAAATAACACTATACAGCATTTGAATTTTTATCAATTATTCAAAAACATTCTACTTTTACGTTATTTATCTCCTATTTTTGCGGCATAATAATTATAACAAAATTATGGTACAAAAATCAACTTTTGAATCCGAGATCAAAAGTTATAAAAGTAAACAAAACGCTGCCGTTAAACTTATAGAGATTGTCAGCAACCTATGGTATAATCATTCCATTGAATTGGTCTTTTTCCGCAACCAACTTTTTGACCGTCGGGTAAGCCGCATCCTGACATTACATCAAGAATCAAAAGCGCTTTCGGACAGTCCAATAAGCATTTTTGAGACTTTACAGATCGCTGAATCGATGCAACATTTAAAGCTAGCACCTTCACGTTTAGACATTGGAAAATTAGCTTTAGAAGTCCGTAATCAAAACATCGACGAGGAAAACATCCTTTACTTTATAAAAAAAGAATTGCTTTCTGCCCAAGAGCACAAAACGTTTGAACCAAGAGACGTTGTACTCTATGGATTTGGCAGAATTGGCCGATTACTAGCCCGCGAATTAATCAGCAAGGCTGGTGCGGGACACCAACTAAGGCTACGTGCCATTGTAACAAGAGACAACGTAGACATCCAGACCCTTCAAAAGAGAGCTACATTATTACAAAATGATTCCATACATGGCGATTTCGAAGGTGTCGTAGAAGTAGACGAAACAAAAGGAGCATTAATCATCAACGGAGCTACCGTATATATAATTTCGGCAAAAAACCCCGAGGAAATTGACTATACCAAGTACGACATCGATAATGCACTCATAATAGACAATACGGGTGCGTTTAGAGACAACAATGAACTCGCTAGACACTTGTCCTCTGTTGGAGCAGCTCAGGTATTGTTAACAGCTCCTGGAAAAGGAGTACCTAATATCGTATATGGTGTCAACAACGACATGATTGACGTTGAAAATTCTGCTATTTTCTCTGCCGCTTCATGTACAACCAATGCCATCTCTCCGATTTTAGAAATCATACAGAACAGATTCGGCATTAAACATGGCCATATAGAGACAATTCACTCCTATACCAATGACCAGAATTTGGTAGACAACATGCACCGAAAAAACCGTAGAGGTCGGGCAGCTGCTCTAAACATGGTGATAACAGAAACTGGGGCAGGATCTGCAGTAGCTAAAGTCCTACCCGAACTTACCGGGAAACTAACATCCAATGCCATACGTGTGCCTGTTCCAAATGGCTCCCTCGCCATTTTAAACCTTGAAATCAGCAAAAAAACAACGGTAGAAGAACTCAATTCTGTTTTGAAAGAAAGTGCGCTATACGGCAGCTTGGTTGAACAAGTAAAATATTCTGACAACGAAGAGCTGGTATCTTCCGATATCATAGGCACATCAGCATCTTCTGTCGTAGATGCTCCTGCAACAATCGTCGCAGCAGATGGAAAACATGTCAACCTTTACATATGGTATGACAATGAATATGGCTATACACATCAAGTGATGCGCTTAGCTCGCCATATAGCAGGTGTAAGAAGATACACCTACTATTAACAACGTCCAATTTTCAATTTTTTAATAAATCGAGGCTGTCTTTCGGGGCAGCCTCTTATTATTTTCCTAAAAGCCCTTCTGTCTCTAGATATTTCATAATAATCTGAGTCGCCCCTGCTCGCTGCTTGACATATTCTATCCCGGCATCCCCGATCGCATCTCTCCTTCCTTCATCTTGCAAAATACGGCACACCTGATACAATTCATCATAGTTTGAAACAGAAAAACCCACCATTAATGTTACTAAATCGACGGCTTCTTGAAATTTCTCATAGTTAGGACCAAAAACAACCGGCTTACCATAGGTAACAGCTTCTAGCGTATTATGAATACCTGCACCAAACCCTCCTCCAACATAAGCTATATCTGCATAATAGTATAACGAAGATAGCAGGCCAATGTTATCGACCACTAAAACTGGAGACTCATTTACCTGTTGTGTACTATATGTTTCAAACTCGGAATATCGGATACTATTAGGAAACAAACTACAGATTTCATCTATATGTGACTTATTGATTTCATGTGGTGCCAATACTATTTTCCAGCCGTTTATGTTTTGTATCAAACGCTGTAAAAGAACTTCATCTTTCGGCCAGGTACTCCCTGCCACAATAACCTTAGCCTTTCCTATAAAATCGTCCATATATTTTACGGATTGATGCTGTCTAGGCAATTCAACCACCCTATCAAAACGTGTATCTCCAGCCAGGCCCGAATTTGTAACGCCAATCCACTTTAACATATGCACAGAATCCATATTCTGTGTGAAGAAAAAAGAGACTTTTTTAAGTATAGTCCTATAAAAGCCGCCATAAGGTTTGAAAAATAACTGCTGTTCCCGAAATATTGCCGATATCATCAATAACCGGACATCCTGACGCTTTAACTCGGTAAAGTAGTGATACCAATATTCATACTTTGTAAATACCGCAAACTTAGGTTTAACGATAGACACGAAACGTCGGGCATTTCTCCGAGTGTCTTCAGGAAGATAAAACACATAATCTGCCAAATTCGTATTCTTTCGTATCTCAAATCCGGATGGAGAGAAAAAAGTTATTACAATTTTTTCCTGTGGATATCTTTTTTTTATCTGCTCCAAAACGGCTCGTCCTTGCTCGAATTCTCCTAAGGAAGCAAAGTGGAACCAAATATGTTTTCGCCCATTTTCAATCGTTTGTTCTATAACATCCAGCCCTCCTTTTCGCCCTTCGACCCATAACCTAGCCTTGGGATGAAATAGCGCTACAAGGCGCAAGATCATACCGTAAGCCCCAATTCCTAAATCGTATAACACTCGCATATTGTGAAATAATACTTATCTTCGTCAAAGATATTAAACCTTTTCTAATTCGAAACAACGTGCAGGTGAACGTCCGAAAAAGAATATTAATTACAGGTGCAGCGGGATTTTTAGGATCGCATCTATGTGACCGTTTTATACAGGAAGATTTTCATGTCATCGGGATGGATAATCTAATCACAGGTAGTCTTCAGAACATAGAACACTTATTCGGATTAGAGAATTTCGAGTTTTTTCACCATGATGTATCTAAATTTGTCCACGTACCAGGTCAATTAGATTATATCCTTCATTTCGCCTCACCAGCAAGCCCAATAGACTATCTCCGTATACCCATACAGACGCTAAAAGTAGGGTCGTTAGGCACGCATAATCTCTTGGGACTCGCTAAAGACAAAAAGGCAAAAATACTTGTCGCATCCACTTCCGAAGTATACGGTGACCCCTTAGTATCTCCTCAACCAGAAGACTACTGGGGCAACGTAAATCCTGTCGGGCCACGCGGCGTATATGACGAGGCAAAGCGATTTCAAGAAGCGATGACCATGGCTTATCATAATTTTCACGGTTTAGACACTAGAATCGTCCGCATTTTCAATACTTACGGTCCCCGCATGAGGCTTAACGACGGCCGAGCACTACCTACATTCATCAATCAGGCACTCCGAGGCGAAAACATTACCGTCTTTGGCAATGGCGAACAAACCCGTTCGTTTTGCTATATTTCGGATCAGGTAGAGGGTATCTACAGACTCTTGCTTTCTGACTACCATTATCCAGTAAATATTGGCACCCCCGAAGAACTTACCGTAATAGAACTTGCCAAAGAGATCATCACCTTAACAGAGAGCACCTCTACTATCGTATTTGAATCTCTTCCGGAAGATGACCCCAAAAGAAGGCAGCCAGATATTTCTTTAGCAAAAAGGATACTAAGTTGGACACCAGAGGTCAGCCTAAAAGAGGGACTGGTTAAATCAATTACATACTTTAAAAATATTCTTTCAGAAGAGAATAAAAATCAAAATATATGGACAAAATATTAGTGACAGGTGGTACTGGATACATAGGATCACACACCGTTGTTGAGCTTTTCAATGCTGGATACACCCCCATAATAGTAGATAATCTTTCCAATTCGAACATTAAGATATTGGATCAAATTGAACGTATCATCGGTATAAAACCTGAATTCCATCAACTAGATCTATGCGATGAAAAGGCAACACGTGATTTCATCACCAGTCAGCCGGATATCCGTGGTGTAATACATTTTGCCGCATCAAAGGCTGTTGGTGAGTCTGTTGCAGACCCATTGAAATACTATTACAACAATTTCTTCTCATTGATTAACATCTTAAATGCATACAAAGAAAAACCGATCAACTTCGTGTTTTCATCCAGCTGTACCGTGTATGGAGAGCCAGACAACTTGCCTGTTACAGAAAGTGCACCTGTTAAAAAAGCTACGTCTCCTTACGGAAACACGAAACAGATCGCTGAAGAAATATTAGTAGAAACTGCTACGGCCTATAACAATTATAATATCATTGCATTAAGATATTTTAATCCTGTAGGCGCACATAATTCAGCCTTAATTGGAGAACTACCTAACGGTGTACCTCAAAATCTATTGCCTTTTATCACACAAACAGCTATAGGAAAACGTGAAAAGTTGACGGTATTTGGCAATGATTATGATACCGCAGATGGTTCGTGCATAAGAGACTATATCCATGTAGTGGACTTGGCTAAAGCACATGTCGCAGCGATCGGTTTGTTAAAGAAAGGTAATCCAAATGGCAAATACGATGTGTTTAACGTAGGAACAGGAAATGGGTACTCTGTGTTAGAAGCTATATCAGCATTTGAAAAAGCTTCAGGACAAAAACTGAATTATGAATTCGGCCCAAGGAGAGAAGGGGATATTATTAAAGTCTGGGGCGATGTCACCAAATCTACCAAAGAACTAAATTGGACCGCTGAACTAGGCATTGACGAAATGATGTCTTCAGCTTGGGAATGGGAAAAATACCTCAAAGACAATCCTATTATTTAAAACAAGAGGATGTCTTAAAGGCCGCAAAGCAAACGTCAGCTCGACCTTGTGGAGAGGTCTATGAACTGTATAGGGTTAATATATAGCTTCTAGATATCTCCACTAGGGTCGATATGACGATAAAGTCGAAAAGACTGCAAAGTCTACACTTTGAGACGACCTCCTATCTACGTAGTTATTCTGACTTTTCGCGCAGAAAAAATTCTTCCCTAAACTTAAATTGAGGGGTCAGCCAGTACATCAATACAACTCTAGAATAACGATAATTGAATGGTGCCATAACAATAGCCGTCAGAATCGCAACAACAAGGTAAAGCCACGGCGATTCTAACTCCCTCGTAAAAATATAAGTCGCGACACAAGCTGTAACTAGTTCTGCCACCACAAAAACATAACTTACATACATAGCTACGTAAAAATAACCAGGCTCCTTCTCAAATTTTAATCCACAATGTGGACAGTGACTACGCATTTTGCGTGATTTAAAACTGAATAAAGGAGCATTAAACATATCTCCTTTTCGACACCGAGGACATTTTCCCGCAACGGCACTTTTTAATTCACTTGGAAGGTTATATTCTCTCATAATCTCTTTATTATTTTTCATAATTATAATTTTTCTTTCTAAATTCTTCAGGTGTAACCCCCTCTATCTTTTTAAAAAACTTAGTAAAATAAGAGTTGTCATTAAAATTTAAGTCATACGCTATCTCAGCGATGGAAAAATCTCTTATAACCAAAAGCCTCTTGGCCTCAAGAATAATCCGATTCCTTATGACCTCTCCTGCCGACACCCCCAACAACTCCTTACATAGCGCATTTAAATGATTGGGAGTAATATACAACAACGCAGCGTAATCCTTTGGCAACCTTAACTCTTTATAGTTTAACTCGATCAATTGTAAAAAGTTACGCAGCAGCGTGTGATTATACTTATTCGCTTCAAAAGTTGTACTACGCTCTTTACCCTGTTCCAATAAATGAAACAGATAAAGTAGTGAAGTAGAAACAAGACCTTTATCCACTTGATACCCCAACATCTTTTCTAGCACACTATTGACTAGCTCTCGTTTACTTTCTTCAATGACAAAAACCTCATCCTTAACAAGACCGGAAAAAAAAGAAAAAAGTGACAGGTAATCGGGATTGATTAACATCGTTTTAAAAAAATCCTTATCAAAATTCACTACATACCCTTGCATATCACCTTCAAATCCCCACGTATGGATCTGCCCAGGCGACATAAAGTAAATTTGCCACGCCTCAATATCAAACACTTCAAAATCGATGGTATGCTGCCCGCTTCCTTCGGTAAACAACAAAAAGTGATAAAAATTGTGCCGATGCGGAAAAATAAGATTTTCGTTCCGCACAAGGTAATCTGACAAACGTTCAACCGTAACATCGACATTGACGCCACTTGACACCGTACATTGCTCGATTATAGGAACCCGTTTTACCATACACAAAAATACACCAATAATACCACTATAAATGGTATATTTAATCTATTCAATGGTATTTTTTATGGATAAGTGCGTTTAAAAGAATAACTAGCTATACAAAGCCTGCTCAAACTCTTTGAACCGATCTCCAATCTTTTTCTTTAACCGCTGTCTACTCTTTTTGACGGACTCTGCCGATACCCCTAATAAATTAGATATTTCCGTAATAGAAAGCCCCAACTTTGATAAGATTAGGTATCTCATATTTGACTCCGTAAGTTCCGGAAAATCATGTCTCAAATTTAAATAAAAGTTGGGATAATTTGCATCAAATGACCTTCTAAAGCTTGCCCAGCTTTCCTCTGTCAAGAGATGGGAATCCAAAAGCTCTTGCAACAATCTTTTTTCCCTCTCCAAATAATGCGACTCCGAGTCTGCGATACCTCTGATTGCCTGCTGTAAATCGTCAATCTGTCGATTTTTTTCAGTTAAGTATTCTTTATAAGAAGCCAATGTTTCGTTAGCTACCAATAGATTTTTATCTGAGGTTATTTTTTTCAATTGCAATTCGACAACCTTTTTCTCATATGCCAAAACACGGGCCTTTGACTGCCGTCTCAAATGAGATAGAAAAACAAATAAACCTAATCCTACAAACAAAACAACAGCAGCAAACATAAAAAACTTAAATCGCTCCGATTGGTAGTTAGATTCCAGCTCAATAAGTGCCTTTTGATTCTTCTCCTTATCAACTTGCCATTTATTCCGTAAAAGATTGAGCTCTCCGTCTAATCCCGCCACGACCTCTTCCAACATTTCTAGCTTTCTACGAATCAACAATTCTTCCTGCTCATCACCCTTTACACAAGCTATTTCCAACTTTAACCGTTCAATTTCTAAAATGTCTTTCTTCAAATAAATCTTAGCACTTGCATATTCCTCAGCCTTGTCCAGCATAACACCCGCGCTAGATATACTATCCATCTTCATCAGAATCTTGGCTTTTAGAATACGTGCGTACATCGTGTTTTGATCGCTTTTATTTGCTATTGAATAAAAAAGATCTCGATTTATCAATGCCAACGCCTCAGGGTACATACCTCGCCCCATATGGACAAGCGCTATATTTCCCAAAACCTTCCCGTACCTAACATAGTCTTTCGCACTAGTCGCTAAAGATTCTGCCTGTAAAAAATAATTAAGCGCCGCTGTTGTATCATGACTGTACAAATGATATAGCCCTAAATTATCTAACAACATTGCACGTTGCCGCTGTGTGATTAAAGTCGCATATTGATCACCCTTCTTCAGATAAGAGATAGCGTCTTCATGATTTCCTAGTGTACCAAAAAAGAATCCTAATTTCCGAAAAGTGTCTTCCGGTAATATTACGTGATCTTCGCCCAATTTATCAATCAAAAAAGCGGCCTCCATAAATAACGGCAGTGCCTCGTCTGGCTGTCTAAAAGTATAAAAATAATACCCATAATTGACCAAGCTCCATATCTTCATTACAGGCAGATCTTCGCTTTCAGCAAGCTTTATCGCCCTTAGGTAGTACGATTCACTACGTGGATTTAACAGGTCAAATTGCTTCGCACTGATATTTCCTAAAATACTGTAATATGCAACATATGCGGAAGAATCCTTCCCAAAACGTTCCGTCAGAGCTTTCAAAAAGTCTTCCGACTCTACGGCATCCATCGCCAGATCCTCGGTCTTAGCCAGCAGCGACCGGACAATTGACTCGCTATAATCAACAAATTCTTTTCTCTTATGTTTACCATCACAAGAAAAAAGTGTTACAGCGATTATAAAAAAAAGAAATAGATAAAAAAAGTATGACTTACGTTGCATCGATCTTCGTTTTCAGCATTTTGTTATAGGGTATCTCGATGTATTAATTACTCAAACATAGATAAAAAGCTACAAATTCGCGAATAGCATACTAAAAAAATTGAAGTTAAATCTTCCTTCATAGACCTACGGCAAACTTTCAACAACTTAAATTCAATTACATTACTTAATTTTACAGGATGTCTCTACATAAAGATCCAGAACTAAAATCAGCCGTACTAAATCTTTCACAAAAAGAAAAAGACAAGCTCCTCGTACGGCTCATCGGGAAAGACAAAATGTTATTGAAACAATTGCATTATCAACTGTTAGAAAATGAGTATGATCTCGAAAACAGGATTGAACTCTTGAAGACAAAACTTGAAAACCTCTTCCTTGATACCGCCAATAAACTGTCTAACGTAGGAATATTTTCGAATTACAAAACACTCAACAATATCCTAAGACAAGCAAGCGGCCTAATCAATGAGCACGAGAAAGTAACTAAGGATAGGTTTAGCGCGACAGAATCAAGATTATACATTTTGACTGAGCCTTACCATCGATATCCTAAACTGTACGAAAAAAGTCATCTACAGGTTGCTGAAAAGCTACATAAATATATCGAAGCACGGATCAAAGTTACCCTCAACAATATTTCGGGACTACATGAGGACCTTCAATTCGACCTTCAGGAAGCGATCAATACCGTATCCCAAATAAAGTTATCACTCGAGAGAAGAGGAAACGAAACCTTTTAAAAATTACTATTTTTACCAAAATTGTCATTCAAGTGGGTATTCAAGAAATTTTATCACAATACGCAGAGACGGAGCAGGTGGCTTCACTCGTTACATCTGTCCAACAAAAAAATCCAAAAGTACATCTTAAAGGATTGATCGGATCTTCAGATGCAATGGTTGCTGCTGCTGCATACGCCTTAGAAGAAAGGCCTTATATCTTCATACTACCGACACACGAAGAAGCTTCTTACTTCTTAAGTGACTTAGAAAGTTTATTCGATAAGCAGATCCTATTTTTCCCTGCTTCCTATAGAAAACCGTTTGAATTCACCCAATTGGACAGCGCACATGTCTTACAGCGTGCCGAAACACTGAGCTCTTTAAATCGTGACACTGGACTGCCTAAAATTGTAGTCACCTATCCTGAAGCCATAGCAGAAAAAGTAATAAATCGATCTGACCTAGAAAAAAACACGCTCCCAATTACTCAAAATACAAAGTTAGGGATTGATTTTATCAATGAGTTCCTGTACGAATATGATTTTGAGCGAGTCGATTTTGTGTATGAACCTGGACAATTTGCAATTAGAGGCGGTATTGTCGACATTTTCTCTTTTTCAAACGACCTACCCTATCGTATCGAGTTCTTTGGAGACGAAATAGAGAGCATTAGGACCTTTGACATTGAAACCCAATTGTCTGTAAGCAAAATACACACCGTAACTATCGTCCCTAATGTACAAGCAAAATTCTTAGCAAACAACCATATTTCATTATTAGAATACATTGATAAAGGTGCCGTAATATGGATCAAAGATGTGCAGTTCACACTCGATATCCTATCAAATGGCTATACGAAAGCTTCTCAATTTTGGAAAGCACTTTCTGAGGTCGACATCAAAAACAACCCTGAATGGGTAGATCCAAGATTTACCTTCACCGACGACAAGAATTTTGGGGCGTTATTATTTGAGTTTCCGAATGTTGAGTTCGGAAAGCAGTTTTTCTTTAAAGCAGATCATATCATTCAATTTGACACACATCCGCAGCCCTCATTTAATAAAGACTTCAATCTACTTATCCACAACTTTAAAGAAAACGAAAGTAAAAAGATAAGCAACCTAATTTTTTCGGATTCCACGAAACAAATAGAACGTATCTATGCGATTTTAGAGGATCTAGACAAAACAGTTTCTTTTACCCCCATCTACCAAGCCCTACGAGAAGGGTTTCGCGATGACACCATTCAATTGGCCTGTTATACCGATCATCAGATATTTGATCGTTATTATAAATACAAAAGAAAAAAAGGCTATGAACGCTCCCAGGCTATTACGCTAAAGGAGTTAAGAGATCTAAAACCAGGAGACTATATCACACATATCGATCATGGTGTCGGCAAATATGCCGGTCTCGAAAAAATCGATGTTAGCGGAAAAACTCAGGAAATGATTCGTTTGATCTATGCAGACAACGACCTGTTATATGTCAATATAAATTCGCTAAATCGCATTTCTAAATATTCTGGCAAAGAAGGTACCGTACCTAAGATGAACAAGCTGGGTACCGACACCTGGGACAAACTAAAGAAAACAACCAAGAAAAAGGTTAAAGATATCGCTCGCGATCTCATCAAACTATATGCTATACGTAAAGCACAAACAGGGAATGCCTTTAGCCCGGACACCTACCTACAAAAAGAACTGGAGGCATCCTTTATTTACGAAGATACCCCTGATCAGGAAAAATCCACGGCAGATGTAAAACGAGATATGGAATCCCCACACCCGATGGATCGTTTGGTATGTGGAGATGTTGGATTTGGGAAGACAGAAGTCGCTATTAGGGCTGCATTTAAGGCTGTTGCTGATAGCAAGCAGGTCGCTGTCCTAGTACCTACGACTATACTTGCCTTACAACATTTCCGAACATTCTCTGAACGACTCAAAGGCTTACCGGCAAACATCGATTACATTAATCGATTTAAGACAACGAAACAAGTTAAAGAAACATTAAAGAAGCTCGAAGAGGGAAAAATCGATATTATTATCGGAACACACCGTTTAGTCAGTAAAGATGTAAAATTCAAAGATTTAGGATTGATGATCATCGACGAAGAACAGAAATTTGGCGTATCCGTGAAAGAAAAGTTAAAGGTGATGCGTGCAAATGTCGACTCATTGACATTAACAGCTACTCCCATACCTCGTACACTACACTTCTCCCTTATGGGTGCGAGAGATCTAAGCATTATATCCACCCCTCCGCCAAATCGCCAACCTGTACAAACAGAACTTCATGTTTTCAACGAAGCATTAATACAGGAATCTGTCTCATTTGAAATCGATCGAGGCGGTCAAGTCTTCTTTATACACAACAGGGTTGCTGACCTAAAGCAGCTCGGCGCCATGATTCAAAAGCTTGTCCCCGGAGCACGCGTTGGAGTAGCTCACGGGCAACTGGAAGGAGACGACCTAGAAGATGTCATGTTGAAATTCATTAACCATGATTTTGACGTATTAGTCGCTACCACAATTATCGAGGCCGGCTTAGACATACCCAATGCCAACACCATTATTATCAACCATGCTCATATGTTCGGATTGAGCGATCTTCATCAGATGCGCGGTCGTGTAGGTAGGTCCAACAAAAAAGCATTTTGTTATTTACTCAGCCCACCCCTCTCTACCCTAACGCCGGAAGCGTACAAGCGGCTATCGGCTATCGAGGAATTTTCCGAATTAGGCTCGGGATTTAATGTCGCGATGCGTGACCTCGATATACGTGGATCAGGAAACCTTTTAGGGGCAGAACAATCCGGCTTTATTGCTGAAATAGGTTTTGAAATGTACAACAAGATCTTAGATGAAGCTGTACAAGAATTGAAGGATGATGAGTTTAGCGACCTATTTGCAGACGAGCAAAACCGAAAATATGTAACCTTCACACAGATCGACACCGACCTTGAAGTCCTGATTCCAGATGAATATGTCACCAACATTAGCGAACGCTATAATCTATACAACGAAATCGCTCGACTAGAGAATGAACAACAGCTGACAGCCTTCGAAAAAGAACTTAAAGACCGCTTTGGCCCTATTCCTGATCAGGTGTTCGAGCTATTTAATACGCTTCGACTTCAATGGTTGGGCAAAGAAATAGGATTTGAAAAAATATCATTCAAAAAGCAGACACTCAAAGGCTATTTCGTTAATAACCCTAAGTCTACCTACTTTGAGTCCGCTCAATTTGGTAAAGTCTTAGATTTTGTGCAGTACCATCCCAACATCTGCAACCTCAAAGAAGTTAAAAGCCAATTGAGATTGGCGCTGAGTAACGTTAACAACATTGATTATGCACTGAGCCTTTTAAAGAAAATGGTATAAAAAAAGTGGGCTTTTTGACATGTCAAAAAGCCCACTTTTTTTAATCTAACAACTCGGCAAGCTTAGCCCCTAAAGCCTCACCACGCAAATTCGATGCAACTATTTTCCCTTCCTTATCCAAAAGATAATTTTGCGGGATACCTTTAATAGCATACAATTCGACAACAATAGATTTCCACCCTTGTAAATCTGAAACGTGTTGCCACTGTCCTAATTTATCCTCTTCAATCGCTTTAACCCAAGCGTCCTTTTTGCCTGGATTATCTAACGATACACCAAAGACCGTAAAGCCTTTGTCTTTAAATTTATTGTATGCAGCTACAACATAAGGATTCTCATGTCTACATGGTCCACACCAAGATGCCCAAAAGTCCACCAAAACATACTGCCCTTTAAGTGATGAAAGAGAAATATCTTTTCCGGATGTATCTGGCAATGTAAAATCAGGAGCTGGCATTCCCACAGCAAGCTTACGCATGGATTGGATTTTGTCACTTAGTGATTTCCCCTTAGCTGTTGACTTCAATGAAGCTGAAAGTGCTTTAAACTTTTCTTCCAATTCAAGAACATTTTCAGGGCTTACCTTTTCATCCAACAATGTTAACGTGACATAACTATTAGGGTTTGCATCAATGTATTGCTTATCAACTACCTCTTGCTTCTCATAGATTGCTTGCGCTTTATTCTGCAAAGAAGCAATAAAACTTTCATCGTTTTTCTGTTCGTCGCTTGCTGCATAAAACTCCTTATTCAAGGCATCCATAGCCGCAGACAATTCCTTTCCGGCCAATTGATATTTTACAAATTCGTCGTTAATTGAATTGCCCGAAACTTTTGCTTCTTTCAATGTTTTTCCGACAACAGATATAACTCCCTTAGAAAGATATACAGAACCAAAATCTGGACCTTGAAGCTGACGAAGAGTCTTACCCTCTGGTGACAGAACCAAATAAGCTTGTAGAGGCTCGTCTACTACACCAATAAATTTAAACTCGCCATTAGTAATAGAGGCCGAATCAAGCTTTTCATGGCCTTTTTCTCTATACTGCATATATACTTTAGCCGGGCTGTTAAGCGTGCCGACCTTACCTTTTATCGTGTATTCTTCCTGAGCAAAAATTAGTGTTGGCAATAGTGCCACACTACACATCAACATTTTCTTCATTATCATTATATTCTATATTTTAACTAACGTATCTTACCCTATTTTAGTACTACCATCTCCCACTGGCTCCGCCGCCACCAAATCCACCGCCACCGAAACCGCCAAAACCGCCACCGCCACCAAATCCACCACCTCTATCTGAATCATCCCGTGAGCCTCCCCCCAAGCCGCTCAACAGCATCCACCAAAACAGATCTGATGATCCTTTACCATCAATTATTCTACGTCCTTTATTACGACCGCCGCCACCTTTAGAAATCAATGCGATTACAACAAAGACAATTATGATGAGCACAACCCCACCCAAGCGACCTCCTTCTGATTTTGAAGAATCTTTCGCTTCTGCCTTATATTCGCCTTTGGTATAAGAAATAATAGAACTTGTTGCTGCATTCAACCCCCGATAATAGTCTCCGGAACGAAAAGCAGGTTTAATATCGTTCTCAATAATCCGATAAGCAATAGCATCAGGCAATGCGCCTTCGATACCATAACCTGTTTGAATCGTTACAGCCCGATCTCCTATAGCTGCCAACAACATAATACCATTGTTATACTTCTTACTTCCGACCCCCCATTTCTGTGCCAACCTAACGGCATAATCAGCTACATCATAGCCTTCCGTAGAATTAATCAACACAACGGCTATCTGTGTTGAAGTACTATCATCAAACGCGACGAGTTTACGCTCCAACTCTTGAATTTCGGAAGACCTCAATGTGTTTGTATAGTCCGTAACTAGCGTCTTGGATACCGGAGGAAAATTCTGTGCTACAGCGTCAAATCCTCCAATAAAGAAGAAAACGGATAATGTGATCGTTTTTAATATCAACGAATAAATGCATTTTCTCTGATTTCTCATTGAAATAGTTTATGTGGGTGTTTAGTTAATGTTTACCAAAATATACTTCGTTCGGTAACTCATTAATATCGTCTTCTTGTTTCGGAAAAAAATGATGCAACTGTTCGCCTGCTTCATCTACGCCCTCAATAATACCGCGCAAAAAATTACCTGCCCTAAAATGAGGTAACATACGCTCTTTAGTAAGTTCCCAAAAATTATCAGAAACCCGACTATGAATCCCGGTATCACCTATAATAGCAAACTGATGATCCACAACAGCTAAGTAGATTAATACCCCATTACGAAGAACAGTCTTATGCATATCCAACTCTTCAAAGTATTGTGTCGCTTTCTCTATTGCTGTCATATCCCCCACAATATTCTCCACTACGACACGTATCTCTCCAGAAGTTCGATTCTCAGCCTTGCTCACAGCATGAGCTATCTGCTCCTGCTCTTCCATATTTAATATTGACATAACACCACGATTTAATAACAAAAAAAGAAAGATGAATACTGGCCTGCAATACCCATCTTACTGTTAATCTTTTAAAGAGATTCGACTAAACACTAAAAAGAAACGGTTGGTGCTTTATCAGACCCCTCGGCAGCTTGGAATGTCCCTTTAGCTTTAAAGCCAAATATTCCAGCCATAATATTGTTCGGGAAGCTTCTTACTGTCGTATTATAATCTTGTACAGCTTCATTATAAGCTCTGCGTTCTACCGAAATACGGTTTTCAGTTCCTTCCAACTGTGCTTGTAATTCCTGAAAATTTGAATTCGCCTTCAAATCAGGATAAGCCTCCACACTAACCAACAACCTACCAATGGATTGCGATAACGCATCTTGGGTCTTTTGATATTCTGCAATTGCTTCTTCCGAAAGGTTTTCCGGATTTACCGTCACCGAGGTTGCTTTTGCTCTTGCTTCTACTACAGCTGTCAATGTACCCTGCTCATGCTGAGCCGCTCCTTTAACTGTAGATACGAGATTCGGGATCAGGTCTGCACGCCGTTGATAGGCATTTTCTACCTGGGCCCATTTTCCTTTGACATTTTCATCTTTAGAGACCATAGTGTTATAACCGCATGAGCTAAAGGAAAGCGCAGTGAATAAGCCAATAATTGCAATCAATAATCTTTTCATGTGTACGATTTTCATATATAAGTAATGTGTGTTTTATGTATCATAAGGAATCTTCCGATTATTTGTTGCCTAGTTTTTGTTTTAAATGGCAGACATACTGCTTAGCGGTTATTCGTGTTTGCGCTTTGCAACCATGAGCATTTCATCAGAAATCAACTTGCTCATTCATAATGAATGAGCCTTTTAAACTATTAACAACTCTAACCTAGTTTTTTTTAAAAATACAAATTACTTTTTAAATTCAAACAACACAGTCAAAGCTAATGCCAACTTTTAAATATAGGTATATGTCTTGCAAATTGTTACTTTTGCACCTATTGTGGGATAAAAACCCAACTTAAAACCTTATGCAGAAAGAGATTGAATTAGCAATAAGCCCCGATTTTATACAGGATGAAAAATATATCATTAAACAGGGCGCTCTCAAATTAAAAGTTGATCCTAACCGGATTAAAGGTATATACATTCGTAAACGTTCTATAGATGCACGAGCTCGTACCGTAGTCTACCGTATACGTGTAGTATTCTTCATTGATGAACAACCAACACCCTTGTCTTTTAAATCAGATCTTCAGCAAGTAACAGACGCTAAACCAGTAGTTATTATCGGTGCAGGGCCTGCTGGATTATTTGCGGCTTATCGTTGCTTAGAGCTTGGATTGAAGCCTATCGTATTGGAACGTGGCAAACCCGTCCGTGAACGCCGAAGAGACCTTGCCAAAATCAATCGAGAAGGATTCGTTAATCCAGAATCTAACTACTGTTTTGGCGAAGGTGGAGCAGGAACCTACTCCGACGGAAAATTGTACACCCGTTCCGATAAAAGGGGTAATGTAAACAAAGTACTCTCCATCTTTGTCGAGCACGGCGCGGATAAAGATATACTTATTGATGCCCGTCCTCATATCGGTACAAACAAGCTCCCACATATCATCGAAGATATGCGTCAACGTATTCAAGAAATGGGCGGAGAAATACACTTCGACAGTAAAGTAGACGACATATGTACCCAATTTGATGAAGTCACAGCTGTTTCAACTGCCGATGGTAAACGATTTGACACTAAACATGTAATCTTGGCAACAGGACATTCGGCTAGAGATATCTACGAATTATTCCGGAAAAAGCAATGGCACTTAGAAGCAAAACCATTTGCTTTGGGTGTAAGGATAGAACATCCACAAAGTATAATTGACCAAGCACAATACCATTGTAGCACACGTCACGAGAACCTTCCGCCGGCTTACTATAGTCTGGTAGAACAAGTAAATGGCAGGGGAGTCTTTTCATTTTGTATGTGCCCCGGAGGTATTATCGCTCCTTGTGCAACGGACCTCAACGAGATCGTGGTAAACGGTTGGTCACCGTCGAAACGAAACAATCCTACAGCAAATTCTGGAACAGTGATTCAAATTAACCTTAATGATGTCACCAACACAGTAACCGACCCATTTGCACTTTTAGATTTTCAAAAACAAGTCGAACAGAAAGCATTCGAATTAGGAGGTGGCAATCTAGTGGCACCAGCGCAACGGATGGTCGATTTTGTCGAAAATAGAATTTCCACCGATCTACCCCTAAATTCGTACAAACCAGGGACAAAATCGGTCAACCTCAACGAAGTTCTACCAGATTTTGTCCACCAAGCACTTCGAGGTGCTCTTCCTATCTTCGGAAAGAAGATGAAAGGGTATTATACTAACGATGCAATTTTGGTAGGAGTCGAATCTAGAACCTCTGCTCCCATCCGTATACCCCGCGACCCTATTAGCTTACAACATACAGAGATAAAAGGTCTTTACCCTTGTGCTGAAGGTGCAGGCTACGCGGGCGGCATAGTCTCAGCTGCTATAGACGGAATCAACTGTGTAGACGCTATACACAAATTACAATAAGTATTTTACTATTCTTCTTGACAAGAATAGTAAAATAGCTTATTTTTGTACCACAAAACAAGCGAAAGTAGCTCAGTTGGTAGAGCACAACCTTGCCAAGGTTGGGGTCGCGAGTTCGAATCTCGTCTTTCGCTCTAAAAAAAGGTTTTATCAGGACATCTGATAAAACCTTTTTTATTTTTGATAATTATCCATATAACACAAATACTACAACCTGTAAAAACACTGCCTTTACCGATCCATTTTCAAAGAATTGTGCTTTTCAACATTTTCATCCTTCTTTATTCCTCCTAAACGCATTACTGAAGGCGTCATAAACGATAAGACCCCAACAATTCCCATAGCCGCACCAGATATAATAAAAGCATTTGCTACGCCGATCTTATCAGCTATAATTCCCGTAAATAATAAACCGATTATACTAGGTAAAATAGCTAAGCTAAAATATAAGGAAAACACACGTCCTAGCATTTCAGCCTTTACTTGCTCTTGTATAATAGTCATAAACGCTGCCGAAAACACAGACATAGACATCCCTCCTATTCCGGTTATTAGAACAAATCCATAGAACCAACCAGCAGGAAATATACCCGAAAACACAAATGTTGCTCCCAAAGCAATATGCATCATATTGACTAACATTATTTTAGAAAAGGAAACCTTTGAGCTCCCCAATAATGCTCCTCCAATCAACATACCTACCCCCCAGATGACTTCTATAACACTCATCTCCCATTTGCCTCCTCCGTAGTGGTCAATAGTCAAGAGCGGAAACATTATCGCTACCGGCATCACACAAAATGTGGCCAGCATAGCATATAAAAACAACAAGCTAAGCCCTTTATTTCTATATATCGCCTGTAGACCGATATTTAAATCTGCAATAACTCCTGAAATACTAGCTTTAGAAGTCTCAGTAACAAGGTGCGGGATAGTTACAAACAACAATGAGGTGATTGCCAATACTGCTCCGATCACATCCATATACAACACTTTGCCTATCGGAAAAAAGGTAATAGCTAGCGTTCCCAAAGCAGGTCCTGCAATACTACTTACCGATTGTAGCATTTGATTAATGCCAGATACCCGCAAAAGTTGCTCTTTAGGAACAATCAATGGAGCTATAGCCTGCATCGCTGGAGAGTGAAAAGCTGACCCTACAGAACGACAAGCTAAAAGCAAATAAACGAGCGCTAGATTCGCCTCCCCTTCGACAAAAGCAAACGACATCAAAAAAGTACAGATAGCAATAAAACCATCGGCATAGATCATTACCTTCTTACGATCCCAACGATCAATAAATACTCCAGCAAAAGGCCCTATGAGTGCCTGCGGTAGCAAACCCGCAATTCCAGAAAAAGCAAGCACCTCCGCAGACTTATAATGCAGACTTAAATATATCATTACAGCGAAATTGACTGCCGAACTACTAAGCATGGACACAAATTGTCCTGCCCAAATATAAACGTAGGTTTTAAACCACTTCTGATCTTTCATCGAAAAAATTATCTCTTATTTTACCATCCCTGTAAACCGACCAATACCTGTTAGCCAGTATCCTCCCAATCAAAGCCATTTGATCCGATTTCAGCGGTAAAGATACGAGAGTAACAATAAAACGATCTATGCGTATGAAAAGAAAAATCCTTTAATTCTATTGCATAAAAAATTGAACTTACATACTGTCGATTCTTACGCTCTTCAACATATGATCCACGTTTTTTTACGTTATTAACAACAATTCAACCTGCCAAAGCACAATTCGCATTTCAGGCATTCCACAAAAAAGATGACAGTGAAACCAAGCAATAGGAGGAAGACAGACACCTTTACCAAGACGTATGCTGAAGGTAAACTCGTCTCAGGGCTGACAACAGATTCTCTACGCCAGACTTACAAATAGTAATACCTTTTTGATTGAACCTCAGTATCCCTGAGGACTTGAAAGATTAAGATAATATATTGGAACCAATTACAAATATCCCCTCGCTACTATTAAACAAGGTACTACCGGCACAGTAAGAATAGCATTTGTCGTGGAAAAAGATGGTAATATAGCCGATTTAAAAGTAGAGGAAGACATGGGCCACGACACAGGTGTAGCAGCAATTGCAGTCATAGTTAGGGAAATGGCGAGCAGGGGTAATGCGGCGGTACCCATTCGAGTACAATTCAATCTTCCATACGACTAAATCGCACCAGAGAACATACAAAAGCGTCTAAGAAAAAATCCCTAGACGCTTTATATAAACTAAACTACTATTAATTAATTTCTATCTAGTCCCTTAGCAACCAGTTTCTCGACGTAAGTTCGTATCACCTCGTTCGAGAATCTTGACGTCACATCAAAGGCAAAAGCATGAACCAATAAGGTACGAGCCGACTCTTCGCTGATACCTCTAGCTCTCAAATAAAACAATGCTTCATCATCAAACTGTCCCATGGTACAACCGTGAGAACACTTTACATCATCCGCAAAAATCTCTAATTGCGGCTTGGTATTTACCGTTGATTTATCACCGATCAACATATTATTATTCTGCTGAAATGCGTTTGTCTTTTGCGCATCCTCGCGAACAAAAATCTTTCCATTAAACACTGCCGTAGATTCGTCTTGCGGTATATTTTTATACCACTCGTAGGATTCACAATGTGGCTTCATGTGATCTACAACCGTATGATTATCCACCAATTGCTTATCTGCCAGCAAATTAATTCCGTACAGGTGAGATTCCACATTCTCATCGTCCAAACGCACATTGATATCATTACGAACGAAAGAAGCACCAGGGAAGTTGCAATTGTAATTGTTATAAAGACTATACTTTGATTGGTAGATCTCGGTATGATTAATATACGAACCAGATGCCGAAGCTAACTGCAGATAATAATGTTGCAACTTCGCATTTTCGTCCAATACAATCTCCGTTACCTTATTTTGCAAGTTCTTTGCAGACCCTACCAACGTTATAAATGATTCAATGATTTCTACTTCAGCATTTGCCTCTAGAACGTACAGGTTTCTGGTCTGTGCAAAAAAATCACTAGTCCCGGTAGCTACATGCACAATCTGAATTGGCTTAGATACGACCTTATTTTTTCCGACAGACAAATAAAGTCCCGAAGTATGCAACGCTGTATTTAATGCTACTAAAGCACTTCCAGTTTTATCCGCATGTTGCCCAAAATGCTTTTGAAAGTTCGGTTCTGATGCCGCCTCTTCGATAGGCCTAACAGTCAGCCCGATTTCATCCTCCAAAGAAGAAAAAGCAAGCACATATTGTCCATTAATCAACACAATACGATGTGCATCCAAACCAGGAATATCTGCTTGGCTCAAATCCAAATCGGAAACATCCACATCTTCATTCAATAAGTAAGTCTTATTGATCAAGCTATGGATATTTGTATATTTCCAATCCTCATTTTTCACCGTAGGAAAACCTTGTTGCTCAAACTGAGCAAAGGCACCTTTACGTATATCTTTTAACGATGAAAGTTCATTAGTCGACTCCAACTCTTGAAAAGTAGAAGCTAACTGTTCGAATAAAGAATTTGCTACTATAGTACTCATGTTATTTTTTATCAACCCACCCATCTCCAAATCCATCTGAGCGGACCTATTTTTGTAAACGGCTAGAAAGAATATTCAAAGCCTTCGTTGTAAATCCTGATTAGCCCTCTTGGGTATCCAATTCTTTAAGCCAATCGTACCCTTTCTCCTCCAACTCCAACGCCAATTCCTTTGTTCCGGTCTTTACGATGCGTCCATCGTACAATACGTGTACAAAATCAGGAACGATATAATCCAATAAACGCTGATAGTGCGTAATCACCACGAACGCATTATCCTTTGAACGCAATTGATTCACTCCGTTGGCTACGATACGCAACGCATCTATATCCAGTCCCGAATCAGTCTCATCCAGAATAGATAATTTTGGATTCAACATCGCTAACTGAAAAATTTCATTACGCTTTTTCTCTCCTCCGGAAAAACCTTCGTTCAACGAACGATTCGCCAGATTAGCAGAGAACTCAACCAATTGTTGTTTTTCTTTAACTGTTTTCAAGAACTCCTTTGCTTCCATAGGAGGCAAACCTTTATATTCACGAATATCATTAACTGCCGTTTTCAAGAAGTTTATGTTAGAAACGCCAGGAATCTCTACAGGATATTGAAATGCTAAAAACAAACCTTCGCGTGCCCTATCTTCAGGCGACAAATCCAATAAATCTACGCCGTCCAAAATAGCTTCCCCTTCTGTCACTTCATAAGAATCTCGCCCAGCCAACACATTGCCCAAGGTACTTTTCCCAGCTCCATTAGGTCCCATAATAGCATGAACCTCTCCTGGTTTAACTTCTAGATTTAATCCTTTTAATATTTGTTTGTCCTCTATAGACGCATGTAAATTTTTAATGCTTAACATTACTTTTTGTATTGAGTATTGAGTATTGAGTCGTTAAACTTTTTGCTCAATTTTTTTATCTATATAATTACTTTACTATCCTACCGATCCCTCTAAAGAAATAGCTATCAACTTTTGAGCCTCTACCGCAAATTCCATTGGCAACTGGTTTAACACCTCTTTGGCATAGCCGTTGACAATTAGACCTACTGCCTTTTCAGAATCGATACCACGTTGATTCAAATAGAATACTTGATCTTCTCCAATTTTAGAAGTCGTAGCCTCGTGCTCTAATTTAGCCGTCTTACTTTTATTTTCGATGTATGGGAATGTATGAGCTCCACAACGATCTCCGATTAAAAGCGAATCACATTGTGTAAAGTTCCGCGAATTGTCCGCATTCGGACCGATTTTCACCAACCCACGATAGCTATTATGGCTTCTTCCTGCAGAAATTCCTTTAGAGATAATTTTAGATCTGGTATTTTTGCCCAAATGAATCATTTTCGTACCTGTATCAGCTACTTGAAAGTTCTTCGTCATTGCAACAGAATAGAACTCGCCTACTGAATTGTCTCCTTTAAGGATAACACCAGGGTACTTCCACGTAATAGCAGAACCTGTTTCTACCTGCGTCCAAGAGATTTTAGAATTATCTCCTTTACAAATACCTCGCTTTGTCACAAAGTTAAAAATCCCCCCTTTTCCCTCTTTATCCCCTGGGTACCAGTTTTGTACGGTAGAGTATTTAATTTCAGCATCTTTCATCGCTATCAATTCGACAACAGCAGCATGAAGTTGATTCTCATCACGCATCGGTGCAGTACATCCTTCCAGGTAAGAAACATAGGAGCCTTCATCTGCAACAATCAACGTCCGTTCGAACTGACCTGTATTCTGCGCGTTAATACGGAAATATGTGGAAAGCTCCATAGGACAGTGTACACCTTTAGGAATATACACAAATGAACCGTCGGAAAATACCGCTGAATTTAACGCTGCATAGATATTATCCGTTTGAGGAACAACAGTTCCCAAATATTCTTTCACCAACTCAGGATATTCTTGTACAGCTTCACCGAAAGAACAGAATATAACTCCTTTTTCCTTCAGCTTTTCTCTAAAAGTCGTTTTTACAGAAACAGAGTCAAAAACCGCATCAACAGCAACAACTCCTGCTAGTACTTTTTGTTCATCCAATGGAATTCCTAATTTCGCAAAAGTAGCCAACAATTCAGGATCAACCTCATCCATACTCTCCAAAAGTTTTTTAGGCTTCGGGGCAGCATAATAAGAAAGATCTTGAAAATCAACTTCAGGATTTTCAAAATTCTGCCACGTTGGCATCTTCATCTTTAAGAAATGTTGGAAAGCTTTCAACCGCCATTCTAATAACCATTCAGGTTCATTCTTTTTTGAAGATATCAGGCGAATAGTGTCTTCATTCAATCCCTTGGGAGCAATGTCCATCTCAATATCGGTTGTAAAGCCGTATTTGTACTCCTCCTGCTCCAGCTCTTTCAGTAATTCGTCGTCTTTGGTACTCATAGTATTCTTTTTCCCTTTTATGAATAGGCAACCCCCACTCTATTATAGGACTACAAAGCTACGACTTAAATAGCAATTAAGCGGTATATTTTCGTCTATTAAGCAGCGCTATCTCGTAAATTTGTGACAAACATCACTTTTTTTTGTGCTCAGAACAGTTTCAGGTTTCTTTTTTGACAAAAAAATGATCATAATAACTAAAAACTATTGTTGCTAATCAAAAAAATAGCAAACAGTTATAACTCATCACTCAAAAAACTTAACATCAAAAACACTATTTTTTTCAACGCTCCATGCTATATATTTAAAGTATCTTAATCAAAGAGGAACGCTATTCCCGATATTTTTTGCCCCGGGCATTCGTGAATTCAAAGCATTTTATTTAAGTTTACAAATTGAACTAAAATAGCCTTATGTCTTATCAACCGGATAAATTAGATTTAAAAATACTACGGCTGCTGCAAGAGAATGGAAGAATTACCAATCTCCAACTAGCGACAAACATTGGTTTATCGCCTGCACCTACACTGGAAAGAGTGCGAAAACTAGAAAACTCGGGATTTATAAAAAGTTATCATGCTTTCGTTGACGAGGAGAAATTAGGTTTAGGAATCAAATCCTTTATTCAAATTTCTCTAGATTTTCACACCCATAATGCTATTCCTGAATTCGTAGAAGCAGTAAAGGCTATCCCAGAGGTTACAGAATGCCATCATGTCACAGGCAATTGTGACTTTATCTTAAAAGTCTATGTAAAAGATATCAAAGCTTATGAAGGTGTTATTATGGAAAAGATTGCTAAAATCCCTTTCGTAAAAACATTTCAGACAATGATGATCATGTCTACTTCTAAAAAAGAGCCTATCGTTCCATTAGAATACTAAACAAGATGCCAAAGCAAGCTATACCTTATAACGATTTCGCGATAATACTGACATGGCCTGATGCCACCATCAGGGGGGACGAAAAGTGGATGATGTTTTTCAAAAAAATAGGTATAGTAAAAAACCTTAACTTCAAAGTCGGTCACACCGGAATAGTCCTTGTAGACCGCAAAAGTGGCAAGATGTTGTTTTACGATTTTGGCAGGTATATTGCGCCTCGCGGCTATGGTCGTGCACGATCTCAGTTCTCGGATCCGCTATTAGAAATAAAGTTAAATGCCCAATTTCACGAGAACAAAATCAGCAACCTACAAGAAATAGTCGAGCATTTCGAACTTTTAAAACCAGCGATGTATGGGGAAGGCAAACTATTCTTGTCCGTTGTCGATGGAATAAACTTTTCGATGGCCCGCAAATATGGAGATCAATGTGTTATACAGGGCACCTATCCATATGGCGCTGTGGCCCGTAACAATAACAACTGTTCGCGATTTATAACGAGAATGCTTATAAAGTCCTCGCAACGGTTTCATTTTTGGCATATGATTAATTTGCCTGAAACTATAAAATGCAGCCCGATTAGTAATTTGATAAATACCGTAAGCGATAGAATGATTTATTCTTACACCCCTCAAGATGGTCTTACACGTTTTCGAATGAACCGTTTCCAATCGTTTGGATTTCTTGTACGACAGCTTGGGGACAATGTCTTTCAGACTAAGGCAGATTTACTACCTACAGACCAAATTATCGGCGCAGTACATTATCGCTCCAAACCAATCACAGTACCAAAAGAAGCGATGTACCTCGGAGGAGTAGGAGACGGTGCCTGGTATACTGTATCTCCTCAAAAAAGTAGACAAGTAATCGTTAAAAGATTTACGACGTCAGGCAAGCTAGAATATGTTGTACTAGGCGAAGCAGATGAAAATTTTAACCCAGCAACATCTTTTGAAATCACATACGATAGCCACCTACTTTTTACACATATCCTTCAAGAAGGTGTAAAAATTTATATTAAACACCTCAAGCAGTTAGCGATAAACGAATACACATATGAGCATATTCAAGAACGATATGCTTAATCAAGCCGCCAATCGATAACCTCTTTCTTTTTCTCTAAGAGATAGTCATTCGCCTTCGAAAAGTGCTTTGACCCGAAAAACCCTCGATAGACAGAAAGAGGCGATGGATGTACAGCCTTTAATATTAAATGCTTCTGTTGATCTATTAATACCGATTTCTTTTGTGCATAGGATCCCCACAGAAGGAACACCACACCATCTAACTCTTCAGATATCTTACTTATTATCTGATCTGTCAACATCTCCCACCCTTGTTTCTGATGAGATCCTGCTTGATGCGCCCGCACAGTTAGGGTAGCATTGAGCAATAAAACCCCTTGTTCAGCCCATTTTGTCAAATCACCAGATTGGGGGTAAACAAACCCCTCAACATCTGTTGTTAGTTCAGCTAGAATATTTTTAAGAGACGGAGGATGGGCCACACCTGTAGGCACCGAAAAAGAAAGTCCGTGCGCTTGTCCCACATTATGATAGGGATCTTGCCCCAAAATGACCACTTTAACATTAGGCAATGGTGTAAGTCTAAAAGCGTTAAACACCATGTCTTGTGGGGGATATACGAGATGCTCCCTACGTTCTTTTTGAACAAATACCGATAAACGACGCATATAATCCTGTTTAAACAACGGCTTTAATAGATTGTCCCAACTTTGATCAAATAACCTCTCCATACATCCAAATTTAGATAAAATGCCTCACATTCATAGTACATCGGTCAAAAAACACATTCGAATATCAGTTAGGTCCCTGCAGATTCTTATGATTGCGTTTCCGCTTATGTATCGAATGTTTTAAATCCGTAGCACCTGAGATAATCGAAATATTACCATCCTCTTCAAACATAGCTAGTTTTACATCCTTGATATGCTCGACACCATGTTCACGCATCGCCTCGTACAATTCATCGGCCGATATACCGATCTTACTCAGCATATCAAAATCGGGTTTTCCTTTATGAACCAGTATTTGCGGCTTTTGTTGTACAGCTTTCTTAATAAACTCGCTTTTTAAAACGATCCGCTTAACAAAAAAATTAATGAAGAATAGTGAGAAAGCTGCCAATAAACCTCCCTCAAGGCTAGTATCATTTCCTACCATGGCATTTTGCACGGAGTTACTTATCAATAGGATTAAAATGATATCAATAGTATTAAGTTGCGACAACTCCTTTTTACCAAAAAGACGGATAGCCACAAACATAAAAAGGTAAACCGCAATACACCGGACAACAACATTCAGATATATTTCCATCAGCTTTTTTCACCCAATATAACATAAAAAACACAAACCCTCATCCCTTAAATTCGTATGCCCCAAAAACTCTTTTATAACCAAAACTTACTAGAATACATTTTTATACCGCAAACTTGTTGGATAACATCTTAAATTAATGGATATTTGTACATTCAAATAGTTATAGAGAGAAATGTCAAATTTAGTACGTATAATTTTAAGCAGCATCCTATTGATAGGCACTGTTGCTCTTTTTTGGTTCGGTATGTGGGGATGGGGAATACTGGCTATCTTAATCACGATACTGGCCTGGGTTACGGTATTTTTTAATGAGAATATGCTAATTGCACAATGGTATTTTAGAAAACAAGATATCCCCAACGCTGAAAAATGGTTAAATAACATCAAGAATTATGAGTCTCAATTAATCAATGCACAACACGGATACTATCATCTTTTACTTGGCTTGATTGAATCTCAACGCGCACCTATGCAATCGGAAAAGTTCTTTAAAAAAGCGCTTTCCCTCGGTCTACATATGGATCACAATGTAGCCTTAGCAAAATTGAGCCTAGCAGGTGTAATGATGGCAAAACGCAATAAACGGGAAGCAGAAAAACTACTACAGGAAGCGAAAAAAGCAGACAAAAATAAATTGTTAGCTGATCAGATTAAAATGATGAAAGATCAGATGTCTATGATGGACAAACAGCAATTCCGCTATTCAAGATAATAAAAAAGGCAATCTAAATTAGATTGCCTTTTTTTATTTATAGATCGATTATTACTTCCAAAAATTTACCTTCTTCTTCACTATCCTCAAAAGCCAGTTTAAATTGCTGAGGCTTTCCCCACTGTTTTTTCCATCCTATTGTTTTAACAATAAGCCTCACCGGCTCGTCTTCCTCCAAGAGATAATGAATATAATTCTGTCTATCGGTCACCTGTACCAATACCTTGCCTATCTGCATCGAGTTGTACAAATACGTCTTACCACCAGAATCAACAATACCTGAAGCAAAACTGTTTAGCTTAAACTCACGTGTACCTTTTTTGTAGGATATCAAAAAGAGTTCAACGGTAGCTGTATCTGCATTTTTGGATAAAGCCACGCTCTTCACATCGATTTGTATATCATCAACCTCCAACGATTCACTCGTTGGTTCTTGTCCAAGAACCAACGTTCCTAAATAAAAAGACAATACAATAAGTAACCCTAACTTTTTCATTATCTTAAGCGATCTGCAGACTTAATTAACTTTTCATCTTTACGAATTCCACCTATTGCCATCGCGAGAAAGACAATTGCTATTGGTAACAGGAAGAATCCCACACCAATATTATGAGCTCCAAAAGGTTGAGAAATTAAACTTAACGTATTGTTAGCAGAGATAAACAACCAAACCGAAAAAAGACATATCAACAAAATTTCAACAAAAATTAGAATTAACTGCCTCTTTCTATTTTTATATAGAAAAATCGTTATAATGGGTATAAACCCTAACACAACAGTTGCTACCGTTTGAAAGACATAACTTTCCTGTTTCACACTTTCATTATTTACAGCAGAATAGGATCCTGTCACCAAAAGCTTTTTACCCAAACCCACCAGATCTGTATAATTCAAATAAGGAAAAATAAACAAACCCAAAATAACAATAGCGGCTAATAGTAACCAAATAGACTGAATACGTTGTATCATAACTTTCTTTTATTATTATAACGCAAACTTATATAAAATGCTTTGCATTCTCGAATACCGAACAAAAAACAGTGCTATACCATGCATTACACCTGCCCCGGGATTAAATGTGCATTATCGATGAGCCGTCAATTGTTCAAGGAGAATTGAGCTAAATTGACTTTATATGTACTTTAATCATATTGCACATGAAAATGAATTTATGTAGGTTTGTTTTGTGGACGGAAAAAAGAGATTTTTTATTGAAATAGCCTATGACGGCAGTGCCTATCATGGTTGGCAAGTCCAACCAAACGCAATATCCGTACAGGAAAAATTAAATAACGCTTTAAAAACATTCCTACGCACCAATATAGAAACTATTGGCGCAGGTAGAACTGACACGGGCGTGCACGCAAAACAGCTTTATGTACATTTCGATTCTGAAAATCCGTTATTTTTAGCCTCTCCAGAAAAAGCTAAGCAGTCCTTAAATGCCCTACTACCTTACGATATCGCTGTCAAACGTATTATTCCAGTTCATACGGATGCACACGCGCGATTTGATGCGACTTCCCGAAGCTATGAATACCACATGCATATCTACAAAAATCCGTTTTTGATAAATAAGTCTTGGCAACTTCGTGAAGTACCCAATATATACAAAATGAACGAAGCCGCAGAAAAACTCTTAGGCACCAAAGACTTTTCATGCTTTAGCAAATCGAACACACAGGTTCATACGAATATCTGTACGATTACAGAAGCTAAATGGATACAACGAGACGATCATATTCTTTTTAAAGTAACAGCAGATCGATTTTTGAGAAATATGGTTCGCGCTATAGTAGGGACTCTTCTGAAAATAGGACAAGAAGACACTCCGATTTCATTCCTTGACGAAGTACTAAATAGTAAAAACAGATCTATGGCAGGAACCTCTGTACCTGCTCATGGTTTATATTTAACGAAAGTGGTTTATCCGTACATAGATTAATGACTCGAAATACTCCTGCTTAACGACACACAGGCCCCGATGGGCCCGTTAGCTGCCGGATGATCATTAAAAATCAGGTAATAAACATATGAAGAAAGAGAAAATAACAGGCAATACCTATGATAGCAAGTTGCTTAAAAGGCTCGCAAAATATATGCGCCCCTACAGTAGCACCTTTTGGATATCAGTGGTATTAACGATTCTGTTAGCTGCCGTAGCCCCTGCTCTACCTCTTTTAATAGAACACACACTGGACAGTTACATTCTCAAGGGTAAATCGGAAGGGTTAAACACCATGCTGGCATTCATGATGTTACTATTAGTCCTACAGACTATCATCCGATACTTTCATACACTAATGACCAATACGCTCGGCCAATCGGTGATCCGGGATATTCGAATTCAAGTATTTAATCATATCACAAACTTACGATTAAAGTATTTTGACAATACACCTATAGGCCGCCTGATCACCCGGACAATTTCTGACCTGGAAACCATAGCTAATATTTTCTCCGAAGGCCTGATACAGATTATAGGTGATTTATTACAGCTGGTTGTGATCCTTGCCGTCATGTTTTATACGGACTGGAGGCTTACATTGATCGTATTAGTTCCTATGCCATTAATGATCGCTGCCACTTATGTATTCAAAGAAGCTATGAAATCAGCTTTTCAAGGCGTAAGATTATGGGTTGCCAACTTAAATACATTCTTACAAGAACATATCTCAGGAATGGCCATTATCCAGTATTTCTCCCGAGAAGATCAGGAAATGCGCAAATTTAAAGCTATTAATAAAGAACACCGGAATGCTCACATCCGTGCAAATTGGTATTTTTCAATTTTCTTTCCCGTACTCGAAATCATTGTGGCCATCGCGACCGGACTTTTAGTATGGTACGGATCCAAACAGATTATTGAAGATATTATTTCTCCGGGCGTAGTCGTTGCATTTATCATGTATATCAATATGATATTTCGACCGATCCGGGAATTGATCGACAAGTTTAACACGCTTCAAATGGGGATGGTTTCCGCTGAACGCATCTTTGATGTCTTAGATACCAATGAATTTACTCCGAATGTAGGTACCGTTACACAAGCAAAAATCCGTGGGGCTATCGAATTCAAAAATGTCTGGTTTGCATACAATGATGAAAAATGGGTATTAAAAGACGTAAGCTTCAGTGTTTCTCCCGGAGAGACATTGGCCCTTGTCGGTGCTACTGGAGCAGGTAAGTCATCTATAATCAGCATCCTAAGTAGGTTTTATGAAATACAAAGGGGAAAAATTCTACTAGATGGAATAGACATCAAAGATTATGAGCTTAGTTTTTTAAGAAACAATATCTCTATAGTACTACAAGATGTCTTTCTCTTTTCAGATACAGTAAAAAATAATATATCGTTAAATGATCCAACGATTTCCATCGAAAAGATCACGGATGCTGCAAAAAGGGTGGGTGCATATGAGTTCATCAACAGACTTCCTAACCAATTTGAATACGAAGTACAAGAACGGGGGGCTACGCTATCCGCAGGCCAAGCTCAGCTAGTCTCCTTCATAAGGGCTCTTGTACACGATCCCAAAATACTCGTTTTAGATGAAGCAACGTCTTCCATAGATACCGAGACGGAAGAAATGATACAATCAGCGATAGATAATTTAATGGAAGGCAGGACGGCTATAGTCATCGCACACCGTTTGTCGACAATACAAAAAGCAGATAAAATTATTGTTCTTGACAAAGGTGAAATTAAAGAGATCGGCTCCCATCAAGAACTCCTGAATATCGGTGGATATTATAAAAGGCTTTATGATCTGCAATTTAACTCAACAAGTATTTAACCCTTTAATAGACATCTCTTGAACCACCGACATAATCTAGAAATTCGATTTGCGGTTGGGATACTAGGTTTTTATCCCGCTCTTCTTGAAAACGTAGAAAGCTAGGTATATTTAAGAGTATCTCCTGTATTTCTTTGTTCTTGTATTGTGAAATATGAATAAAGGTTGCGCCGTCCGCTGCCAGAAAAACACTGTACTGAAACAGTGTCTTGTCCAACATTTCGAAATTCTGCAAAAAGGTCCTAATCAATTCTTTGTTTGTGTTTATATACCCTTCTTTTACGGTATATGTCACCTTAACTACAATCATTTTTTATGTATTATTTGGCCATCGTGAAATCCTAAATAAGAAAGGTTGATATAAATAAAGATATAAAGTTATCTTGCAAATTCAAGTCGTCAGGACAAGAGCTTTAAGCACCATGTTTATTCTTCAAAAAAAATTCCTATATTTGAATATAAACTTAAAGAAAGGAAAATTTTATAAAAAGACTTTTTTATTTAGCGATTCCGTTAAGCTTAATAGCTATTTTTGCTTTTAGTCAAAAATGCCCCCAACAGGTTATGGCGTAATACCGAACGAGGAGGACTGCAATAAATTCTATATTTGCGTTAATGGAGATTCATATTTGTTAGAATGTGTCACCGGCTATAATTTCGATTGTAATAACGGCAAGTGTGTTTTTACACGAATTGTCTGATCGCAAACGTGCTTTGGTGGAGAGAAAAAGAGTTTTTCTTTTGCCCTTATAAACCCTCCAAAACCATCGATAGACATGGTTTTTTCTGGTGGACAAGCAGTTAAATGCAAAACAGCTAACATCAATGTATTAGGAGCAACTCTAAATTGGAAGAGGGATTTTGCGTCAGATATAACCCTTTATAGTGGAGCTTTACTACCAGGTGACTCTGTACTTTATCAAGATGGGACATTTGCCAACGAACCTATTGGATATAAATATACTGCCACGACTGCATCAACAGCTGCACTTATTAGCTTTAATTATAAAACCCTCGTACATTAAAAACAGAAATTATGAAAAACTACATCTGCATAACACTCCTTTTTATTGGGTTAACATCGTGTCAAAATAGCACCCAGCATGAACCCAATGTTTTACCCCTTTCGACAACGGAGATCTCATCGGATAATAATTGGCAACTAAAAGAATTAGCCCTATCAGACAAAATGATAGATCTTTCGGTCGATGATCTTTTAGAAATTCAAAAAAATACAGCAAACAATAAGGAAAATAGCGCAGAGAAAATGAATGCATTTAGAGCTGCTGTTTATCGATTTTATAAAAATGTATATATAAAGGACGGGGGGCTTCATACCGATATAAAATCAGGTAAAGAAATTGGCCTCTCAGAAGATGTTTTCCAGTTTTATTATAAAGACCTTCCAAGATTTAATGCAGATATCAAAAAGTTAGAAGGATACAGTGACGAAAAGTTGCAAAAGGATATAAATCGATATCTTTCTGGTATTGAAAAGATTTAGAGAAAACTAAACTACTTTAAAAATAGCCGCGGAGTCCATGATGCGGCTATTTTTAAAGGGTTAAATCCGGGCTAATTAACAGAAAAATAAAATCCCCCAAGTCTAGCTCGGGGGATTTACAGTCTATAAAAAGAAGAGAGAGAAATAGTTATAAAACTGTAATTTGTGCCTAGACGTCTATTAATAGATAAAAACTAAACACACATCTAGGGCTTAATATCTTTGGCTAATTGCGGTATTGCCCCTTGAACCTAGCGTTATAGACTAACACACAAACAACATCTTTATTTAGATCAAAAATCTAAACAAAAGACTGGTAACACAAAACCTTTTCGCTGTCTTTATTTTCATCCCTGAATCGCCTGCAAGAATTTCCTTGATTTAAAGTACCCAACAAGGCCAATCACACCTATTACAAACCATAAAAAGTCAATCACAAATATATCTGTACGTTGTGTGATTAAGGTATTCCAGAACCAGTTTCCAGTTTGTAAACCATTTACTATCGGTACACAAAATGCCAATATACTGCCTAACAAGAGTGTTTCGCGATTTGTCCTGTTGATCTGTTTGCGAATCGTGTAATAAATGATAAGCACAAGCCAACTATAGAAATACGTACTATAGATAAATGTCTGATCCACTCTTGGACTAAATCTTATAGCTATAAAAGTAAATGCTGTAACGGGCAACATAGCAAGACATATGGCCATAAATAGATTTGCGATCCATAAATTGAACTTCCTCTTTCGCGGAATGACATTATTTTTATTGCGTGCTACAAGCCAGATCAAGATCCCGGAGAGAATCACAAGACAGCCCATTATCCCTAAGACAAAATAAATCGTCTTGACGGGATAGCCACCAAAATCTCCGAAGTGCAGACGATAAAGGAGGCTTCTCACCTTATCTACATATGTAGCCCCTTGCATAGGCGATTTTTCTTCAACAACTTTATCGTCACTAACGCGATAGTCGATAATACCGGATCCAGCAAAGCTTTTATTATAGTGAGGCTCGAACTCTACCAATATATGCATATTAGAATCTGCATAATTTTTGATATAGACACGATTCATCTGGGCATCAGGCCACTTCGTCTGTGCTAAATTGAGGTAATGAGCCACCCGTACTTCCTTTTCCATAGGTTTATAAGCATATTCGTACTTTACCGCTCTGGAGTACCCAAGATCTTGATACATCTTGTCCTGATCACCACCGTAGAGTAGCTTACCAAACGGAATAGCTAGAACGGAATTGATAATCAAAAAAACACCCGTCACAGCATATAAAAATTGAAAAGGAAACCCAAGTACACCTAATGCTGTATGCATATCCGTCCACACCGTCTTCCATTTATTGAATGGTCTATACACAAAAAAATTGCTTACAATTTTGTCCCAATGCAGCAACAATCCGGTAATTAATGCAAATAGGAACAAAAAAGAAGTTAAACCAGCTATGAAATAGCCGAACGGGGCTATACCTACTCGTATTGGTACCTCATTCAGCTGTGCCAAAAAATGCAATCGGTACAGGAACTCGGACATATCATAATTAGTACTGTAGTCTCCAGATTTTTGCTGCACAAAATCATAACTAAAATACTTCGAATCGGTATTAGCTCCACGTCCTCCTCTCTTTGCCTTCTTATTCTCGACTGCGGGCTTTATTTTGGCGAGGTTCTCTTTGTTCAGGATGGAGTCATTCGACGCAGAGACATTCACGTATGTTCCGGCTCCGCTCTGATTAATGTAAAAAGTAAGATCCCGACCTCTCAAATTCATCTCTTGTCCCAAAGAATCAATCAACTTGTCGTAGTTCTTGAAGTCCTTTTTATACCCCACGTAGGAGGTTCCTTTTTGCCAAGCTCCAATCTCGTCTCTAAAAAAAGAGAAAGACCCTGCGAAGAAAATCACATATAGAAGCGCGCAGATAATGATACCACTAATGGTATGCGTATTAAAATATATATTGTAATTTCTAATATTCATAATTAGAGTTTAAATAGGTATGGTAAGGCAAATACAGCCGTGAGGACTATATAATATATCCAGACCTTCCATCCATTTTTTGACAAGAAAGCTAGGAGTAACAATACGGCCCACAGGATATAGCCTGTAAATGCAGCCGTAATGATGATATCCTTTTTGTCGAACATCTGTGTTAATAGCAGATGAAATGATAGCATCACAGTATATCCACCGATAAAGCCAGCGGAAATCTTTAAAAATCGCTGTAATGGACTACTCAGATATTTTTTATTTGCAGGCATAAACTAATTTTAAAAAACAAAGAATTCAATGACACTGCATAGCAGAACAATACCCGTAATATACTTCCAATTGAGATAGCCATAAGGTGTTAGAAGGATTATGAGACTCCCAAAAGCCATAAAGTAAACAATGGCTGCAAAAGTTCCCGCACCTAATCCTTGTAGGTTTGCAAATACAATCCAGCTTACAAACAGCAAAATATAACCCAATGCTTTGGCGGTGGAGGGATGTTGATTTAAGTATACACTGATAGGCACATTAACTACAATTTTTACTTTTCTGGACGAAAGATAAAAACAGTAAAAAGCTGCAAACGATAGTAATAATACAAATGAAAACATAGAACAGGTTATAAGTGTAATAACGAGCTATGTTTTCTAGAACATAACTCGTTATCACATATTTCTAAATAAGAATACTATAATAATACGCTCATCCTTTCAAATTAATTTAGATGCTCAATCGCGGTAATCGTTCCGCCCTCTACTTTCAATCCTTTGGTAGCAGTGGCAGTAGTTGCATCGATTTTATAAATATAACTCACACCAGATGTCAAATTAACACCGATGTATCCTGTACGGCCATCTTTTGACGAGTAATTATTACGCATTGTAAAAGAGCTAACTTCAAGAGCAGAAGGAAGTCCAGTTACTTTTTTATACGTCTTGTCAACCACATTGATTATACCGATAGTTTTTCCTGTCGCATAAGCACCCTTTTCCGCTTTCTCGTTTGAATAAACAACGAAGTTATTATTCCCTACATATAACCATGTAGTAATATTCAATCCTCCAGACACTTCCTCAAAATTGAAGAAATACGATTTATCAATTTCACCGGTCGCGGTGTTGATCTTAACAACTGCTGAAGGTTTCGTAGAATTCATTTTTGTCCCGTCGGATGTCGCTACAGCACTTGAAAAGGCATATGCCTCGCTGCTACTCGTCAACTCAAGTCCGTCTGTAAAATATCTTCCGATGAAACTGATACGGTCATCTTTAATTACCTTTTCCAGCTTCATTTCCGGATAAGAATAAACGGCTATCCAAGCTTGGTCAGGATAGGCTGTTCCAAACGTAGCGCTACAACAGCCCTTTACTGAAAAATAGGGTGCATAGACTTTATTACCCACCTGCTTAATCCACGAAAAGAATGCTAGTTCTCCAGGGGCACCGTTATTTGCAGCTAACTCAGCTGAGTTAATCGAGCCTTGTTTGTCGATCTGTAATGTTGAGGTGTTAAAACCGTACCAGCTAATGGTCGGATTAGCGATATTTCTTGAAATCTTCGTCATTAAGATATCATCGTTTACGCCGGCAAAAGCTTGCACAGTTTCCGTTACGGAATTTGCTCGCTTAGTTAAAGCTCCGTTTTGAATATCATATATGGTAATTGCACCTGGATTTCCCTGCCCGTACAACATACTGTAAAAACGATTTTTATGCGTGACGTAGTACCTGTAGGTACCGTCCTGCTCAACACCTTGACCTGCTGTAGATATCTTACCAGTATCTAAACTACTAGCTGTCAACAAATAGTCGGCAACACCCGTAGAGGCAACGGGGGTAACAGCTACAATAAAATTTCCCGGATTGGCTGGTTCAGTATTGTTGTCCTTACACGATGTAAATGCTAGTATTGATAAGCCTAGCGCTAAAAATGTATTTTTAATCTTCATACTATTTATTTTTTTAAAATTCAGTTTCTAACTATTTATGGTTTTTATTTATAAAGTACCTGAGGTTCAAGTAAAATGCTCTACCCGGCTTTTGTAGGCTAAAATTGTCTACCAATTTTGTATCTGTAATATTTCGCATTTCTAAGCCAATATTATATCGGCCATTAGCGACGCTATAAACCAGATTGACGTCATGGCTAAACTGTGTTGGAAGCCCTCGCTTTTCATCCGTCGCAGAACGCCCCCCTCTACTAGGCCAGTACAACCAGTAATCGTGAACGTAAAGGGTATTATAAGATATGTTGAGTTTGTTATTTGCCGCGCCCATATTGTTAAACGTCATCGTTAAATCTGCATTAGAAAACAAATACGGAATATTGGGCATTTGATCTAAATAGACGGCACTTACATCGGTAAAACCATCTTCGTACTTTTGCATATTCTGCAGATATTGAAACGTCCCATTTACACCAGCAGATAACCAGTTCTTATAAGAATATCTTAACTCGGCATCGGCACCAAAGGTTCTAACCCCTTCTCTGTTATCAGCTATTGTTTTTCCTTGATTTTGATTTAACCGATTGTAGATAAAATCGTGCGCATAACGATAGATTAAACCAGCATTTAGAGAAAAATTATTATAAGAATTTACTTTAAATTGGTACATCGTTCCAACATTGAAATTATTGCTACGTTCTGGTGTTAAACCGGGATTTGCTTCCTGATTCTCTAAATCGCCAAACAATTCGTAGGCTGTTGGTAACCGGTTGGTCAATTCGTAAGATGCCTTTAATTGAAAGTTTGGATTAACATAATATGATCCGGCCAGTCCGTACCCAAGATTACTCTTACTATCTTGGTCATTTATATCCATTACATTCCTTTGGGTTAACATCTTCCCAAACACACTAAGATTCCACAGATTTTCGACAGCATATTGATAGCCAAGTCCAAGAATATTCTTACTGGATTTACTTGGACGCTCGTAGACATTGTTTGTAGGGTTTAACTCATCGGATCCCGTTCTGTTAAATGTTGTAAACACATTATTTAAAGACAGTTGCTGTCTTGGAGAGATGCGAAAAGTAAATGTTCCCGTAACAATCCCTTCATGGTTTTTGCTTTTGTACAATGTTCTGCCGCGCTCACCAGAAGTCGCAGGTAAATCTGCGTTCGTATCTCCAAACCAATCGAAGCGCTTTGCCACAGTGTCAATAGTTTGTTCTGACCCTAAATTAATATTCCCATTAACTACTACATCCAAACCTTTAATCAGATCTCTTTTACTATATTTTAGGGTAGGCATGATGATAGTACCTCTCCGGTGCAAAGCTCCAAAAACCGCCGCCATACGAGCTCCTGTCTGAATTTCTTTATAGTTTTTGCCTAAAGTGATCCCTAGCATCAATCTATCCGCATAAGGCTTATCCACTACACCAATATTCCCAATTATAGTCTCGTTATGGTATTGGTCATTGAACCGCTTTACGGTGGTGGGTTGAGAATAGCCCCCCAATCTATTATCTTCTTTATTAATATCTACTTTATAATTATTGTCCGAATAATTTTGAAAAGCATTTAACTGAAATGTTAAACCTGTCTTATTCGTAAAAGCGGTATTTATTGTTGTTCTGTGTGTGTTAAAAGAGCCATAAGAATACGAAACATCCATATAATTATGAAACCTACTTCCTGTAACAATATTAACGGCACCACCTAAAGCGTCTGACCCCAGCCAAACTGGTACAACCCCCTTATAAACTTCCACACGCTCTGCTAGATTGATTGGAATATTGTTAATTTGAAAAGAGGAACCAAAATTATCCATGGGAACGCCATCCAGAAAAAAACGAACATGACTTCCTGAAAAACCATTAATAGAAAGGTTAAAGTTGGATCCCAAACCTCCGCTTTCTCTCACTCGAACACCTGCAACTCGATCCAATGCTCCAGCAATGTCTAATGTTGTATTGTGCAGTTTAGTCGCATCGATCGCGATTACATTATAAGCCTGACGGTTGACTTCTTGTGTCTTTGTAAGCCCCAATACCTCCACCGTCTCGATATCCTGCTGTCCTACCTGTAACGTGAAATCCAATTGGTTTACAGCCTCTTTCAGATCCATAGTGTCTGTCCAGCGTTTAAATCCCAATGCGGATACAGTGACAACTACCCTTTGCTTTTTTAAGCCTTTGATATGAAAATGTCCATTGCGATCTGTAGTTCCTACCACGCCATCGACTTTTATTGTCGCATTTTGAAGAGATTCATTACCGGATGATTTTACCCTTCCCTTAAGTTCAAATTGTTGTGTCTGTGCTTCAGCATTGAGTATCCATCCAGATATCAATAATAGCAAGACGATGTATTTAAAAAATTGCATTTTTTTACAGTATCTAAAGATGGCTTTCCACCTATAATAATTTTTGCCGTGGCGTTGTGTTCAAAGCATACTGAGCTTGCCGCCCCAGCATCCTTTTTAAAATTATATATTATTGTACGAGGAAACTTGCTGTTGTCCCCTGCCAAGAGTGCTTGTAGGGTTTATTATGCCATTGTCCTGATTCATCTTTATTAAGAGAAGCCTCAAGTACATATCTCCCTTTCCAGATCGCAGGAAAACTTACTTTACCCTGATCATCTGTTCTCAACGTTTTACTCCATCCCTCTTGGCTCATGACCAGTAAATCCGTATTGGGTGACGGCTTACCGTTTTGTAGGACAAAAGCATCTATAATCTGTCCTTCTTCAAATACTTTAGGCTCTGTGTGAATATAGAACGGTAAGTCCTGTGTTTGAACTTTAGGCTGTCCTACCTTAACGAGAACTGCAGAAGAAAATTCGTATTTAGTGGTTCCTCCCAAGTCCATGGCAGGGTGTACAATAGATAATGTGTAAACACCATCTTCTTTGGGAGTAAAGGTTGATTTAAAAAAATCTGTATGAGCTTCCTTGCTTAGTTCTATCCTTTTTTGACTTGGAGTCGTCAAAATAATCTTGAAGGCTTTAACGTCTGAATACCACTTTTCCAGAGATTCAATTTCATGGGTAGCATATTCTCCGTAAAAAATTTTCACTTCGTGTGCAACTCCCTTCGTGGCGAGGGGTTCTGATTCGATCCACAATGCATGTGCAGATGCTGATAAACTAAATAATAACGAACACATCGTTAATAACAGGTAGATAGGATAGTATTTCATAATATATTGAATAGTATTAATTTCTTTTTTATTCAACCGATTACGAAAAGAGTACAAGCTTTTTTTTATATTGCACTTCCTTCCATATTTTACAGTATCGGGGGCGATCTCCCTCTTTCAGAGGACAGATCAGCTAATATCAGTTGCCGCTGATGTTAGATTTTGCGTCATGCAGAGATTGCCGTCTCTAGCATGACGCTCTTTGTTTTTAACCACTATATTTTTTTATTTAGACTCATTAAAAACAATAGCAAATATAGGAGGTTTAATCTTGTATTCGCAACAAATACTTTACTTTTTTTAAAATAATTTATCGTTATCATATCCTCCTACACCGATCCGAAAGTCTTAAGGTAGTATATTAATAGAAAAAGGAGCTGCTTGATGTCAAAGCAGCTCCTTTTTCTATTATTTAATGACGGATTAAAATTAGTTCAATCCTCTCTTTTTCATCAAATGTACTGGATCCGGATCTTTTCCTCTAAAGGCTCTATACAATTCAGCCGGATCTCCCGTTCCACCTCTTTCAAGAATATTTTTACGGAAAGATTCTGCGGTTGCTTGATCAAAAAGCCCTTTCTCTTTAAAAGCGGCATACGCATCAGAGTCTAGTACTTCCGCCCAGATGTAGGCATAATAACCAGCTGAATATCCACCAGAGAAAATATGCTGAAAATACGTACTTCTATAACGAGGGATGATAGCATCTATCAAACCTATCTTAACCATTGCCGCTTTCTCAAAAGCGTTCGCATTATCCGTTATTGGGGATGTGGTAGCATGGTAGTTCATATCCAATAAAGAAGCGGAAACATATTCTGTCGTAGCAAATCCTTGGTCGAACGTGCCGGCCTTGTCCATCTTGGCGATCAATGAATCTGGTATAGCTTCTCCTGTTTTATAATGTTTAGCATAGGTCTTTAAAACTTCTGGATCAGCAGCCCAATTTTCCATGATCTGTGAAGGCAATTCTACAAAGTCACGAGACACCGATGTACCTGCCAAGGACTTGTACTTTACATTAGAGAATAATCCATGTAAAGCATGTCCAAATTCATGGAATAAAGTAGTTGCTTCGTCAAATGTCAGCAATGCCGGTTGATCTCCGACAGGCTTCGTAAAATTACAAACGATAGAAATCACAGGTGCAACACGTTTAGAATCTTTCGTTTGCTGGCTACGATATGAAGTCATCCAAGCGCCTCCGCGTTTTGAATCACGTGGAAAAAAATCTGCATACAACAACCCTAAATGTGAACCATCTTTATCTTTCACCTCATAGACTTCAACTTCCTCATGGTAAGTAGGCACATTATTTAAGGCGACAAATGTAATTCCCCATAATTTTGTCGCTGTAGCAAATGCCCCTTCTCGAACGGCGGATAAGCTGAAATAAGGCTTGATTTCCTCTTCATTCAGAGCAAAACGTTTTACACGGATTTTCTCCGCATAATATCTCCAATCATAAGGCGCAACTTTGAAAGTATCTTTTGCAGCATCAATCTCTTTTTGAATATCAGCAGCTTCGACCTTAGCTTTCGCTAAAGCAGGTCCCCAAAGCTTGTTCAACAAGCTATATACGTTTGTTGGGTTTGCGGCCATAGATTCTTCTAAAACATAAGCCGCGTGCGAGGTATATCCTAAAAGCTTAGCTTTTTCCAAACGTAAATTGGCAATTTTTATCAAAGATTCTTTATTGTCATTATCGTTACCATTATTGCCACGCAATTGGTATGCATTCCAAATCTGCTTACGTAATTCTCTGTTATCCGCATATTGCAAAAATGGCATTACAGAAGGGTTTGAAAGCGTGAAAACCCATTTCCCCTCTTTACCTTTCGTCTTAGCTACATCCGCTGCTGCAGCTATCAGACCATCCGATAATCCTGCTAAATCTTCCTTTTTGTCAACGACCAACTCATAAGCGTTGGTTTCAGCTAATAAGTTTTGACCATACTCTGTAGTCAATACAGAAAGATCTGCGTTAATTTTTTTTAACTTCTCTTTATCTGTATCGCTTAGATTGGCTCCTGAACGAACAAAACCTTTATAAGTTTCTTCCAACAATTTTTTATCCTCTGCATCAAGACCTAAAGCATCTTTCTTTGCATACACTGACTTGACCTTAGCAAACAGCTTAGCATTGAGCTGTATCTCATCACTATGTGCCGAGATAAGTGGGGCAAGATCCTTAGCGATTGCCTGTATAGTATCATTTGTATTTGCAGAATTCAGATTATAAAATACCGTGGAAACGTTCCCTAATAAGGATCCCGCATTCTCCAAGGCAACTATCGTGTTTATAAAGTTCGGCTCTTCTGTATTATTAACAATGCTATCGATCTCTAAATTGTGCTTTTTTAGAGCCTCTTCAAAAGCAGGGCGAAAATGTACATCTTTTATCTTATCAAAAGGGGGAACATTAAATGGCGTATCGTAAGCCGCCAATAATGGGTTATCAGAATTCGTCATTTTTTCTTCGTTATTACATCCTACAAACATAGAGGCAACAACTAAAAATGGAATGAAGCTTTTTTTACTCATTTCAATCTATTTATTTTTCATCTAATTTTTTCCGTTCCAATAATTTAGGAGGGGCGTATGCAAACTTAGATAAATTTCATGACAAATTCTTCCTTCACCGCTTATTTACCAATGTTCACCGAAAATATCTAAAAAGATTCAGGTCTCCTCCTTACTTTTGCGCTTAGATGGTTCAGCCGTCTCAAATTTAACAGAATGAGTACATTAAAACATTTTTTTTGGTGGTGCGCAGGGGTTCATAAAGAAACATTATCTCGATTTCCCGAAGAACATAGCAAATACGTCAGTATCGGTGCGACCATTTTCTTTACGGGGCTTTTTGCAAGTTTAGCAGGAGGTTATGCCCTTTACTTTGTGTTCAGTGGCACCCAGTTTGCCTTACTTTATGCCTTGTTATTTGGAGCGATATGGGGATTAGCCATATTTAATCTCGATCGTTATATCGTATTGAGTCTGGATAAATCAGGAAGTACATTCAAACAACTATTACAGGCATTGCCACGTATTCTCCTTGCTATCTTGATCGGGATAGTCATTTCCCGTCCCTTAGAGCTTAAAGTCTTTGATAAAGAAATAAAAGAACATCTACGTGTCGAATTCTTAAAACAACAACACGCAAGCATAGATACGCTAAACCGAACTTTTGAAAGCAAGTATCTTGTCGAGTATGGGCAATTGCGAAGTTTAAAAGCGCAAGCAGATTCTCTAGAATCAACGCTAAAAATAGCGAGACAGCAGCTCAATCACGAGATCTTTGGCACCAAAACAACCGAAACATCAGGTGTCTTAGGTTACGGCCCTTACGCTAAAATGAAAGAAGAAAATCTAAAAAAAGAAGCGATTCTTTTAGACACGCTAAGGAATAGAATCCAAAACAAAGAGAGTCAACTATTAGCGAGAAAAGAGAAAGAAGGACTACTTGATCAATCCATACTATCGGCAAAAAGTTTAGATAGCGCTGTGAATGTAGCAGGTTTTGCCGACAGAAATGCTGCTTTAGCCAACCTCCATAAAAATCCGGACGGGACAGAAGAAAGCTCTACAAAGTATGCCGTTATCTTTATAGCAATGCTATTTATCTTCTTTGAATGCTTACCTGTTTTTGTCAAGTTAATGAGTGCTAGAGACACCTATGACACGGCAATACATGATCAGCGTACAATACATTTCTTTGAATCATCCTCTAACGTCGATGTAGAAAAAAATGCCCTAAACAAACTCGTCCCACAACGAACAGACATTGCCATTCAAAAGCGATTGGATAAGCTCACGCAAGATTATGAAAATTCAAAACAGACTTAAGTGATAAAAACAAAATAGTTGTTTATTAAACCTTTTTCCCTTTTTGGAATCATATTTGGTACAGATACAAGAGATATTAATTAAAACAAACAACAGAAAATGAACAAACAACTATCTAAAATCTTTACCCTTTTATTTGGACTCTTAAGTTTAACGACGATAACTATGGCACAATCTGTATTAAAACAAAGCACAGATATATTTCCTACTCCTGAAAAAGGATATAAGAAAATGATTATTGAAGTCCCTCATTCCAAAAGCGACGATAGTAAAAAAATAGAATTCACTGTCGGAAAATGGATGGAAGTAGATGGCTGTAATCACTTCTCTCTACAAGGAAAACTTGAGAAAAAAGACCTACAGGGTTGGGGCTATGATTATTATGTATTTACAACCAATGGTCAGGTAGCGTCGACACAAATGGCTTGTCCTGGGGCTCCTAATCGTCATCTTTTTGTTTCAGCTCAGCCCGAAATGACACGTTACAATGGTAAGTTACCTATAGTAATTTATGTCCCAGAGGAATATGAAGTGCAGTTCAAAATCTATAAAGCAGAAGAAGATGTATACGTTGCAGCAGAGGAGCGCGTAAAGCAGAAATAGAAAGAAAAACTATCTATATAAAAAAAGGCCGGTCAAATTGACCGGCCTTTTTTTGTTATTAAGATTTTTTATTCACTTTACGTTCACCTTCTGTTAAGTGGATTTTACGTAAGCGGATAGACTGTGGAGTTACCTCGATATACTCGTCACCTTGAATATACTCCATTGACTCCTCCAAAGAAAACTTGATTGCAGGTGCGATACGAGTGTTATCATCTGTACCCGAAGCACGCATGTTTGTCAATTGTTTAGCCTTAACGATATTGATTGTTAAATCATTATCACGGATATGCTCTCCTAGGATCTGTCCTTCATAAATGTCCACTCCTGGATCAACGAAGAATTTACCACGATCTTGTAACTTATCAATAGAGTAAGCCGTTGTAGTACCTTTATCCAAAGAGATCAATACACCATGTAAACGTCCAGGAATTGTTCCTTTCCAAGGCTCATAACCCTTCAGACGATGTGCCATTACAGCTTCACCGGCCGTAGCAGTCAATATATTGTTACGCAAGCCGATGATACCACGCGAAGGAATTTCAAATTCCAAGTGTTGCATTTCACCTTTAGCTTCCATAATCAATAACTCTCCTTTACGCTGTGTTACCAATTCGATTACTTTTCCCGAAACTTCGGCCGGCACGTCAACAACCAATACTTCGATCGGCTCACACTTCTTACCATCAATTTCTTTTACTATAACCTGAGGCTGTCCTACCTGCAATTCATAACCTTCACGACGCATTGTCTCGATCAATACAGACAAATGGAGAATACCACGTCCGTACACTAACCAAGCATCAGGAGACTCGGTAGGAACTACACGCAAAGCCAAATTCTTCTCTAACTCTTTTTGTAAACGGTCATGGATGTGACGAGAAGTAACTAATTTACCTTCTTTACCAAAGAAAGGGGAGTTATTAATCGTAAACAACATGTTCATTGTAGGCTCATCGATTTGAATAACCTCCAATTGCTCTGGATTTTCGAAATCAGCGATGGTATCACCAATATCAAAGCCATCTATACCTACTACAGCACAGATATCGCCCGCTTTAACCTCTGAAACTTTAAGTCTACCTAGGCCTTCAAATATCTGAAGTTCTTTAACGCGGGATTTGACAATCTTACCATCACGTTTCACCAATGAAATGGGTTGATTTTCTTTGATTGTTCCACGTGCGATACGTCCGATAGCGATACGTCCTACGAAAGTTGAGTAATCTAAAGATGTGATTTGCATCTGTAGAGTACCTTCATTTTGAGGAGCAGCAGGAATATGCTCAATAATAGCATCTAACAATGGGCTAAAATCTTCAGATGGTTTTTGCCAGTCTGTAGACATCCATCCTTGTTTAGATGATCCGTATAATACAGGAAATGCCAATTGCTCTTCAGTAGCATCTAAGCTAAAGAATAGGTCAAAAACATTTTCATAAACCTCTTCAGGACGGCAGTTTTCCTTATCCACTTTATTAACAACGACAATAGGTTTTAAACCTAACGCCAAAGCTTTTTGTGTAACAAAACGTGTTTGAGGCATTGGTCCTTCAAAAGCATCCACCAATAATACAACACCATCTGCCATTTTCAAGACACGCTCTACTTCACCACCAAAGTCGGCGTGACCAGGCGTATCAATTACATTGATTTTAATATCTTTGTATTTTACAGATACGTTTTTTGAAACGATTGTGATACCGCGTTCACGCTCTAAATCATTGTTATCTAGAATTAAATCACCTGTACCATCATTATCTCTAAATAGATTTGTGAAGTGTAAGATTTTGTCAACTAACGTTGTTTTCCCGTGATCGACGTGAGCGATAATCGCTATATTTCTAATATTTTGCATCCAGCAAGTAAATTTGTTTTAAATTCAGGGTGCAAAGATAATTATTTTACACCTCAAATTTTAGTATTTTATATTATTATTTTGTTAACCTTCTGATTTCACATTCAAACACTTAAGACTTATTTTCGTCAATAAAGCAAAGAAGGGAGATATCAAGCTCGAGTAGGCACTTTGTCCTGACTTCAGCGCTAACAAATAATTTGATTTCTTACGAAATTACGCCCAATGCTTTCCCTACCTTAGTAAAGGCTGCGATAGCCTTATCCAAATGTGCTCTATCATGTCCAGCAGATATCTGCACCCGAATACGTGCTTTACCTTGCGGTACAACAGGGTAATAGAAACCAATCACATAAATACCTTCATCCAACATCTTAGATGCAAATTCTTGCGCCAACTTTGCATCATAAAGCATAACTGGTACAATTGGGTGAAATCCCGGTTTGATATCAAATCCTGCCGCGGTCATCTGCTCACGGAAATATAACGTATTCGCTTCCAACTTATCGCGCAACTCTGTCGTCTCACTCAACATATCCAACACGGCTACAGACGCTCCTGTAATTGCAGGTGCCAGTGTGTTCGAAAAAAGATACGGTCTAGAACGCTGACGCAACATATCGATAATTTCTTTTCTTCCTGATGTAAATCCTCCGGAAGCTCCACCTAAGGCTTTACCGAGGGTGCCTGTAATGATATCAACACGATCGATCACATTAAATAGCTCGTGCGTACCTCTTCCCGTTTTTCCGATAAAACCAGAACAGTGAGACTCATCGATCATTACAAGTGCTTCATACTTATCCGCTAGGTCACAGATCTTATCCAATGGTGCTACCGATCCATCCATCGAAAAGGCGCCGTCTGTAACGATTATTTTATGGCGAGCACCTGATGCAGCCTGCAATTGAGCTTCCAAATCCGCCATATCACAATTTTTATAACGGAAACGTTGCGCTTTACATAAACGTACGCCATCAATAATCGACGCATGGTTTAATTCATCTGAAATAATGGCGTCCTCAGCCCCAAATAAAGGTTCAAAAACACCTCCATTAGCGTCAAATGCAGCCGCATACAAGATTGTATCCTCTGTACCTAAAAACTTAGATAATTTCTCTTCCAATTCTTTATGTACATCCTGCGTCCCGCAAATAAAACGCACCGAAGACATTCCATAACCGTATTTATCTACAGCGTTCTTTGCCGCTTCGACAACCTTTGGGTGCGAAGACAGTCCCAAATAATTGTTTGCACAAAAGTTGACGACCTCTTGTCCGGTACTTACTTTAATATCTGCTCCTTGAGGGGTTATAATGATACGCTCCTCTTTATAAAGTCCTGCTTCTTTGATAGCAGCCAACTCTTTTTCCAATGCTGGCTTTAACGTTTTGTACATATGAAAAAATTAAAAAATCTGAAAGTTATAATTTTAAAATATCCAAAGCGTTAGGGCCTTAGAACATTTAATTTTAGTCCCAAAGATAGCAGAATTTTACCACACCACATTACGAAATCGTTTGTCTGAATATTATCAAATTTACATTATTTAGTCCGTGTCCAGGTTTCAGACCGTCCAAACATACTAATACCTATGAATCCACGAATATCTAAAGCATTATCACCCTTAAGCTTCATTTTACAACTATAGGTCTTACCACTTTTGGGATCATAAATTTCTCCGCCCTCATAAGAAGTACCTTTTTTTGTGAAGTTGTTAAGAATCACAACACCGTTTAAAGGGCGGGATCTCTTATTTTCATCGGGATTTTTGGTATCTTTTTTTGACTTATCTTTAACGAGATACAGCTTACCAGAAAACTTCCCATTCGATTCATAGATTTCTACCTTCCCCTCTCCACTTGGATTTAACCACATTCCAACAATAGGATCCTTACCCTGCGCATAAGATACGATTGTAAACAATAGCGCTGCAAAAGAAAATAATAAACGTCTCATATTAATTAAGTTTAAAAATATATCTTAAAGATAATACATTTTTTATATGCGTGCATAACAATATCTTGTTAACAGATTATCATAGGCTTACGAATTACACAAAAGTATTGTGTCATTTGGCACCAATTTTGAACATCATTCTACAAAAAACAGGTACTATTATGAGATTCATTATTTCCCTTTTATTGACAGGATTAGTTGTTGCCATTGCAGCGTACGTTATTCCTGGGGTACAGGTTGCTGGCTTTGGGTGGGCCATCGTCACAGGTTTAGTCATTGGCTTTGTAAACGCTATTGTAGGCGGAATATTACGTCTCTTTACTTTTCCACTCAACTGGCTTACGTTTGGTTTAGTTTCTTTCATCATTACAATCCTGATGATTATGTTAAGCGATTCCATCATGGGATCTAAATTTGACGTCGCTGGATTTTGGAACGCGGCACTCTTCGCCATCGTAGTTGCCATAATTGAAATGCTATTGGATAAAGTCATTAACAAAGAGAAGTAAATTTTGATCCATTAAAAAAGCCCTTGTTGGAATTGTCAAGGACTTTAAGGTTAACATAGGAATGGTAATCCTATCTTCTTATAAATGTATAGTCAAAACTACAATAATACCCTATCCTTCGTAAATTTTAAGGGGGGACAAAATAGGGACAAATAAAATAAAGCCCCATCAGATACTCTGATGGGGCTTTATCTACTAAAACACACTAACTTATTTCTTCTTTTTCTTCATTTTATTAATCCATACAATAGTACCGGTCACAGGAAGAGATGTTGCGATGAGGCATGAAATAAAGTATAACAACTTACTAAAAGGCCCATAAATATCTCCAATATGTAATGCCTTTATAGACGCAGCAGCTCTCTCATTAAAAGGCTTATCCCTAAAGACATCTTTCTCTAGCGCTTCACCGGTATATTGGTCTAAAGTCAGTTTATCCCCTGCCGAAGGAGCAAAAAAACCAATCCGATTTTTAGATATGGAGATTGTTCCTGTACTATCTTTCGCAAAATAAATGGTAATATCTCCATCATAAGGCAACAGTTTATTCACCACTAAGATTGTCTCTTCAATACTCAGGGGCTTACTTCCATCTGTAGGAATAGCTGATATTAACTTTGGTTTCTCTTCTTTAGGTGCATCTGGGGATTTATAAGTACCCCAGGTCTTTTGCCATCCAGCGCGGTACCATTCGAAAGACCAAAATGGACCTGTCACTGCCATCAAAAAAAGGATGATACAACTATAAAATCCAAGCGTATTATGCAAATCGTGATTTATACGTTTCCATCTAGCAGACCATTTAATTTTAAGTCCATTTTTCCATCCGCGCATTTTTACTGGAAACCAAATAATCATACCCGAAATAACGCCGATCAAAAACAAGATAGTAGCTGACCCTGTAATCCACGAACCGAGTTTTCTATTTTCGACACCTTCAACAATAGGATTCTCCACTTCGTTCAGTAGTAACCACCTGTGCAGTCCAAACATTGTTTGCATCACTGCAGCAGTCTTTGTCTTCTCATCAGAAGGATCGCCAATCACCTGCCCTGTATAAGGGTTCAAGGCCATCTGATTGGCACGGGGGCCACGTCCCCCTCCTGTTGGAGCTGGTTTCGCTTTTCCGCCATCGGCACCAAGTTCTTTTTTCCCTTCCTCAGACTTATTTCCTTGCCCTTCTTTGACCGCTAAAGCTTTAGCATCTTGTTTTTTAGCTTCAGTAGTTTCTTTTTCTCCCGAATTTTCTTTCCCTTCTTCCTCCTTTTTGGGCTTAGCGTACAAAGCAAAGGTAGTCTTATCCGAGGCGAATGGAACCTTCACCCCAACCAACTTCCCTTTAATATCTGATTTAGCGTGAGCAAGAAGCGTGTCTACATTCAGTTTTGTCCCTTCTGGCTTTATCCTGTAATAATGCGGAATAGCCGCTTCACGGAGTTCGGTATTATAGGTATAAACAGTTCCTGTCGCGCAGACGACAAGCACAATAATACCAGAAATCAAACCACCCCAAAGGTGAATGTCATTAAAGAATTTACGAATCTTAGGCCAAGTGGATGAAGACATAATGTTTTACTTTTTGCAAATGTATATTATTTATTCTTAGTCTAAATAATATAAGCAGAAAGATATACTTTCTGCTTATATTGATTTTCGGGTGGACGACTAGTATGCACCAATGAAACGATGTCCGGTTCCATTTGCCAATTGAGCTCCTTTGGTAGTTTGTCCTGTCTTCCAATTTACAACATACACATTTCCAGACTCACTAACGGGCGTAAGAGGTACGTAAACATAATCCCCAACGACAGCTATACTTTGGTGCTGATCAAAATTCAATTGATCTTCGTAGTCGGTTTTGATCTTTGTTGCAGTCATTGCTTTTAGATCTACAAGTGCTAAATAACCTCCTTTTTTATCCAGATCGTACATAACGAAAGCCTTTCCGTCTTTCAGATACCGCCATGCTTTAATCCCTGCATTACCGGTAACGCCCAAAACCTTCGACAAATCAAACAAATAAGTATTATCATATTCGTTGGTATTCTTGTCGATACGCAATATATGTGGATAACCAGTTGTGTTTACACCTGTCGCTTGATACACATGCCCATCATCACCGATATGCTGCATCATCGTTCTATAACCGTTATTTCCATACTTACTTTTAGCAGACCAAATCAATTTAGGGTTTTTCAACGAAGGATAATCGACCACAATCGTTACTGTTCCTACAATATTTGCTGCATCACTTGGCCAAGTAACAACGTCTACAGTAGATCCTCTCGGCTTTTCAAGCGTCGGTGTTCCTTCCGGATTCACCTTCGATATATTACAGCCAATATATATCTTGTTCTTTGCCTGATTAATGATAGGCATATCGATACGCGTGATTGAGTAGCCTGCGGCGAGTTGTTCAGCTGTAAATGGAACAACAAACTCCGCCGTATTCATAATGCTTGGATTATCTAAGTTTAGTATTGCCACTTTTGCGGTCGACTTTATAGATCCAAAAGTTGCAGTCGGAAACTTACCGGAATAAACAGCTGTATCAGCCGTTATGGTAACCCCAACCCCAACTCCTTCGGCAGATTTCACCCAACGGGGAGCTGTTCCCAATATGATAGCCGCATTAACTTCATTTCCTTCTTTGGTTAAACGGCCTTCACCATTAACTTTGAATTTTTGAAAAATACCGCCATCGGCGCCAGTATACTGAATATCGTAGAGGAATTTTCCATCTGCAGAAGCTTGTATACGCGAAGTGCGCGGAGAATCGAATTTCCACCCTTTATTCGTTGAGAAGATATCAAGATTAAAACTGGGGTCAATCGCCTGATCATGCGTGATGGCATAAGCCAAAGTTCCCCCATTTCCATCACCATCATTCACTCCCTTCATTGCAGCCGTTAGTGTAATCCATCGAGTATCTTGGTTTTCTGGAATAACCGGCTCCGATCCGTTATCATTATCACAGCTTCCTAAAGAAAGTGATGTTACCATAGCTCCCAAAAGAGCGACTCTTAATAAAAGACGTTTTCTCATGATATAGTTGTTTATTAAAATTTACCTATTGTGTAATTCAGTTTAAAATAAATCCCTCTTCCGGGTTTTTGAACACCAAAATTGTCGTACAAAGCCTCATTCGATATGTTTTTGGCGTCAAGGCTAGCGACCAGTTTACTCGAAGGAAAACGGTAGCTCACACCGATGTCGTGGGAAAATTGAGTTGGTGTATACCCCTGCTCGGATGGACGCCAGGCAATATCGTATGCGCCGACAAAGCCGGTGCTGTAATACAGATTCATGATCGATTTTCGTTGGATCAGATTATCAAGCCTATACTGTACATTGGCATTTATTGTGAAATAAGGTTCATTCGGAACCTGTAGATTGTATCGATCGTCCGGTTTACCGGCATCGTCGTATTTACGCTTATACAAAGCATTAAACTTCGAGAAATTAATTACTGCATTTAGCTTATTGGCCCAGACATATACAACCTCAGCCTCAATTCCTCTTGACTGTGTCTTCCCCAAGTTCACGTAGGCCACCGCGGGAAGATCCAAATCTGTTTCGGTAACTATACTATCAACGGTCTGTCGGGTAATTTTATCCTTACCATTCCGCCAAAACACACTGCTGTAAAAGGACACCTTATGTTTCTTAAAATCCAGGCTACCGAACCTGAATCCGACATTATAATTAATATTCTGTTCGGGAGTCAGGTTCAAATTGGGTAATATATTGTTTTCTGTTCGTCCATACATCTGCTCTTCGGTAGGCATGATATAGCCATTTTCCATCGAAGTAATAAGAAAGAGCTTTGGTATAATATTGTACGAGACGGTTGCACCATAACCGATGTTGTCATTAAAAAAATGCTTTGTCATAGGGTTGACGAAATAACTTCCGTCAGCATTGTATGTGGGTTGCGGATCTGTCTGTTTTGTACGGTTTGCAGTATATTTAATCAGTATATTGGTTTGGAGTCTGTCCGAAAAAGTCTGGGCTTCATAATTGGCCGATACAATGTTTTTCATCACCTGGGTAACCGTAACCATATCCTTATTCGTCGGCTTCAACAGATTCGTATCGTCGCGATCTGTCCTTTCCAGTTTATGATTTACCGATATGCGGTGCCCGGGGGCTAAGGTATAGGCCAAATTTGATCGCGTATTGACTATCTTTCTGTCAACTTGAACAATCGAAGGCAGGCCTTGCTGGGCTCCGTTCGGCGACTTCACGACTATCGGGTCTAGGCCGTTCTCAATCATATAATCTGTATGCAATATCACTGGTTTGCCATCCCAGTTATAAAGTGTGGTAACTGTATCTTGAACGTAGGTGCCGCGATTGCTTCGCACTGCATTGATATTTAATGCCAGCCCCTCCACAAAAAGATCACGCTTGATATAATTCAAACTTAACACATGCGCGTCGTATTCTGCAAATCGTCCGACAAAAGGCTGTCCGGTCGTTGTCCCGTGTGGTATTTCATTGTATGTATCAGAGATATTGTACCCTATAAAAAATTGATCCGCCCAAGGGACATCCGTAAACCCGGCTTCAAAGCGTCCACCGATAGATTTATAGGTATTATTAAAACGCTTCGCTCTAAAGTCCCGTGTCAAAATCCCGTTCCGATCCGTATACTTTGCAAATTTACCCCACATTTCATAATTATTGTCTGTGTAGGTATAGAAGCCCGACCCCCGGAAAGACAAACCTGTTTTCTTGTCGCGAAGGCTTATGCTTGCGTCAGCGTTATAGGTATTAAATGATCCGTAAGAAAGTGCAACTGTCGCGTTATTACGTGCAACATCCTTTTTAAGAACCACATTGATGGCGCCCCCAACATAATCTCCTGTCAAATGCGAGGGTAATACGCCTTTGTATACCTCAATACGCTCAATCATCGCTGGAGGAATATTATTCAGATTAAAAGATGATCCATACGTCGACACCTCTATTCCATCTAAAAATAACCCAATTGCACTTCCTGACATCCCATTCAGATTATATTCAACCTGAGACCCCACACCCCCATTCTGGCGAACCCGTACGCCTACCGCACGATCCAATAACTCATTCGTCGTCAGATTTCGTAATGAAGCTTCTTTTGTCTCTATGATAGCAACGGCAAATCCCGATGTTTCGATCTTACGTTTTACGGTATTACGGGTTACCTTTACCTCATCAAGAGAGACATCTCCCTTCGTGCTGACATGGATATGTAATTCGGGATAGTTTTTATTGACATTTAGACGTAATGCCTTTGGTTCTATTTCTACGGAAGATATTGACAATACATATTTTCCCTTGGGTACCTTTGGAAACGAATAATAGCCCGCTTCATTACTGATAGCCATAAGAGAGGTACCGTCAATCCTAATGGTAACATGCGATATTGGGGCTCCTTCTTCTTCGTGTACTTTACCCTTTATTGAAAATGAAGATTGACCAAATGCACAGATCGAAAGGGAAAGAAAAAGAACAGCAAGATAAATTTGTTTCATTATCTCAGATTATTACTTTAATTTTGTCTTTAGAACAAGTCTAAATAAAATATTGATGCCACAAATCTAGAACTATTCTAAACAAGAAAATGACGGAATCAGAAAAAAAAACTTCAAATTCAGAAATAGAAAAGCAGGATCTTACCGCATCCGCACCGTTTTCGCTGACGACCGTGTCACTCAATATGCATTATGCCGTGCTTTTTGATAGTCGTTCGCAACATTTGTGCAGTCCGATCGATGGCTTTCTGAATATCCTTTTTCCGGCGACCGACAACACATGCATCTGTCCATATTTCCTAAAACAGCAATCCTATGTAATCCGGGGAGGAGAGAATATAATTCATCCTATAAAAAAGGGCGAAATATTGGAGTGGAAAAACATCTATAAGGATAACCTCGCGATAGCACTCTTCGTGTCAGATGAAGTCCTGGACGATTTTAAGGTAAAATTTCAAGAAAATAATCTTCGGTTTAAAAATGGTCTATTAACAGGTAGTGACAATCGAATCCGCTTGCTTATTACCCAGGCCTTAGAATACATGACCCATGACAGTTATTTGAATCGCTTACGCGTACAAGCCCTATTAATCGAAATTTTAGTGCATCAGATCGAAGGGCTCTATGCAGAAAATGAACGGCATGAAGTCATCCCGAATAAGAATCATTACGATAAAATACTACTGGCCAAGAATATTATTCATCGGGATTTTTCAAAAAATTATACCATCCCCGAACTGGCCAAACATGTAGGTACGAACGAACAATATCTCAAAACACATTTTAAGCAATACTTTGGCAAAACTGTGATGAACTATATCACCGAAAAGAAGATGGAACACGCCAAAGAGCTTATCTTAACTGGAGATTACCGTGTGTCTGACGTCGCACGAATGACTGGATATAAACATTCAACCCACTTTACTTCTGCATTCAAAAAGTACTTTGGCTTTATCCCTAACTCTTTAAAATACACTTTTCTAATCGCCAATGAAGGCGCTCAGTTACTCGCTGATCTTGAAGGGATACTGCCCTTATTATAAAAGAAAATCCTGCATCAGGTGATGCAGGATTTTCTTTTATAGTTTTTTATGCCTTGATTAAAACTTATAATTCAAAGTCGTCATGAAATTCCGTGGCGGAATCGGATTCACCGAGTAATTCTCATGAATGAAATAACTTAATTCATTGGTAACGTTAGCTACCTTTGCCAATAAACTTAAACGACCGATTGTATAGCCTAGAGACAAGTCTAGCGTCGTAAAAGGATCTACAGGTACCAAACGATTCATCCCATCTCTAACGTTTATTTTACTGTTATTCCAGCCAGCGTTACGTTTTCCGGTGTAAAATGCAGAAAACCCTACCTTTAATCCTTTAATGCTACCATTTTGTACAGTATAGAATACAGTAGCATTACCCGTATTTGCTGTGCTACCTACCATTCTTACCCCTTCTTCGTTGCCAGAAGTTTCTACAACTTGGCCTTTATCATTCGTATACTTTATGATATCAAGCGTCTTTGTAAATCGTCTGAAATTGTAGGCATACCCTGCCATAATATCCAACCCTGGTAGTATACGTCCTGTAATATCCAACTCAACTCCATCCGACATGGATTCTCCTGTAAACTCCTTCATACTCGGATCCCCATTAGCATTACCATTAGCGTCAAAAAGAGCTTGTTGGGCAGTATTGTTATTGATGATTCTATACGCAGTTAGATTCGTCGTTAAACGCCCTTTTAAAAATTCGTTCTTAATACCCGCTTCATAGTGATCTTCCAAAGTTGGTCCCATAGGCTTGTAATTAATATCATAACCTGTATTTGCGATAAAACTATTAGCATAGCTTACATAAAAGCCTAATTGTTCTGTAGGTTGATAAATTAGTGCAAATTTAGGCGACCAGGCCTTATCTTCTTTTTCCCCTAACTCATTTCCCTTAATATCCAAATTTTTAACTTCTTCTTTTACACCTGTTTTATAGATATATTTATCTGCATATGGAGTTCGCTGATAGGTGTAGCGAATACCTGCCAATACTTTGAACTGAGACGTAAGTGATATTAAATCTTGAATAAATGTACCATAACGATAAACGTCTGTCTTAGTCCAAGCATTCTTTGCCGTATTTGGAATATCCATGCGCATGCCTGCAGCGTAAGGGTCAAATACATTAATACTATCATAAAATGTAGTTAGTTTAGATGGATTTTTTAAATCCGCATAAATATCATAGGCGTAGGCCTTGGTAGAAGCTTGATCGGCATCAGCTCCAAACAACAACTGGTGTTTAATACCGCCAGTATTAAACTTTCCAGTTAAATTAAGTTGCTGATTCATCGTAAACTCTTCTGTTTGCCTACGGCTTAGTGACCGGGGAGCAAGTCCTTGAGCATTTGCTTGCAATCGTTCGGATCCGTAATAGTTTCTATTGTAATTCTGCAGACTAGCGATTGCAGATATTTTCCAATTGTCATTAAAATTATGATCCAATGCGGCCTGACCATTTGTTGAGTTGGTATTATTGAAGGCTCCATTTACATTTAAAAAGGTATTTCGTCCTACTGCATTGTTCAATTTACCTTCTATAGATCCTATTCCAAAGTCTGGTGTATAATCTGATTTTAAATAATCAAAATTAATATTCAATTCAGTACGATCAGATATTTTGTAAAGCACTGATGGGTTGACATACACTCGATTTGACTTCACAACATCACGATAACTATTTGCAGAGCTTCCTGTTCCAATAAAACGAAATGCAACTTTATTAGATAATGGTCCATACACATCCAAGGTAGGTTTATAGGTATCCCAGCTACCATAGCGCATAGACACCTCTCCTCCCAACTCGAACTTTGGCTTCTTTGTTGTCATATTGACTACAGCCCCACCTGTAACTCCACCATACAACAGGGCTGCTGTACCTTTAAGAATCTCAACAGATTCTAACGTACTAGCCTCAATTTGCCCTTCGTTATTTGTACGAGCACCATTTTTAAACATGTTATTTGCGCCCATACTGTAGCCCCTTGCATAGAAGTTTTCATTAACTCCACCACGATTGGCTCCTAAAGCTATACCGTTGGCATTTTTTAATGCATCAGCAAGTGTATTAATCTGTTGGTCTTTGATGACCTGTGCATTGATAATCTGAACAGATTGAGGTAAATCCCTATCCAAGATACCAGACTTCGCAACGCCGACAGTTTTAGTATTAACAGAGTTATACCCCGTTATATCTACTTGATCAATAGCGTGATCCGCTTTGTGTAGTATAATTTCTTCTAACAATGTCTGATTACCCTTTGGAGCAACCTTTATCCGGTCTCTTTGAAAACCGACTCCTCCTAACAAGACTTCGAAAGGCCCTTTTTGATCTATATACAGCTGAAACGCTCCATTGACATCAGTCTTGGTAGATTTACTGCCCACCGATACACTGATATCCGAAATAGATTGCCCTTTGGAGTCAACGACCTTACCTTTTACGGTGGTCTGTGCATGAGCCAACGAAGAGATTCCTATGGTACCCATTAATGCGAAAAACAGTTTTGCCTTCATTCGTTATTTATTTATACTAATTCTAAATTAATCACAAAAATAACGTTAGCACACTGCCTGAAAAAGAAAGAATCGGACAAAAAAATTAATAATCCGAAATTTTCTTCCCTCTCTTATATGATCGATTCTATTCATCAGCTCCAATAACCGCTAAAAGTAAAAGGGCTGATACGCATATGCCTATCAACCCTTCTTATTTAAGATCCGTATTCTATAACTAATTGAATTTCCAACGCACAAAAGCCTCGATAGCTTCGTAGTCCGCCAATCCCAGTTGATGGTACAAATCTGCTGTCTCGCTGGTACGGTCCTCAGCACGCACCCAAAATTCGCGTGGATCATCTCCAGGGAATACCGGCACATCTTTTTGTGATTGATGTTTAAAGATAGCCAGACGCTTACGTTTTACCTCTTGCGGAGAAAGCGGTACTGCCATCTCAATTTCGTGGATAGGATATTCATGCCAAGCTCCACGGTACAACCACAGCCAGCAATCTTTAGTCCACTCGTCAGTCTTACGAAGGCGTAATAATGCTTCCAAAATAATATCAAAACAAACTCTGTGCGTTCCATGTGGATCAGCAAAATCACCTGCCGCGAAAACCTGATGTGGTTTCACTTGGCGAAGTAACTCCATCGTCTGCAAAATATCGTCCTCGAAAGACACTTCTTTAGCAAACTTAGTCCTATCGTAGAACGGTAAATTTTGAAAGTGAATATTTTCATCTGGTAGACCAACAAAACGAGCTCCCGCGATCGCTTCTCCTTTACGGATTAAACCTTTGACATTCCGGATGATTTCTGGATCAACTTGATTCGGTTTCTTCGTTTTGAAAAACTCCCGTGCTTCCGCATATATTTTACTTGTTATCCCCTTATCGTCGTCGATTGCTACAGCAAAATCCTGTACAAACTCCAAGTAGCGAAGCACATCGTCATCCCATACCGCAGTATTGCCTGATGTCTGGTAAGCTACGTGCACATTGTGCCCTTGATCAGCAAGACGAATAAAAGTCCCTCCCATAGAAATGACATCATCATCAGGATGCGGAGAAAACAAAATCACATTCTTACGTGCAGGTTCTGCGCGTTCTGGGCGGTTGCTATCGTCTACATTTGGCTTTCCTCCTGGCCATCCCGTAATCGTACGCTGCAACTCATTGAAGATTTTGATATTGATATTATAAGCCGGTCCCTGCTCTGTTACCAGTTCAGCCATACCATTATTATTATAATCGTCATCTGTAAGCTTTAAAATCGCCTTATTTAATTTTAAAGATAACCAAACGACAGCCTTCTTCGTTAATGATTCAGTCCAAGCCACATCGTGCGCTAACCATGGTGTATCAAAACGTGTCAACAAAGAAGCAGCATCCTCATCAAGAATAAACTCTACATTATCAGACAACTGTAAATAAGTAGCTGGAATCTCTGGAGAAATCTCTCCCTCGATTGCTTTCTTTACAATCTCCGCTTTCTTTTCATTCCAAGCCATCAGGATGATCTCCTTAGCCTTAAAAATGGTACCTACTCCCATAGTGATCGCTTTAGTAGGTACGTATTCTTTACCACCAAAGTCGCGCGAAGCATCGCGTCGTGTCAAATCATCTAAAGTCACTAAACGTGTACCCGAATTAGGTGCTGAACCGGGCTCATTAAAACCAATATGACCAGTACGACCGATACCTAAAATCTGAATATCTAAACCGCCTAATTCCGAGATCTTCTGTTCATAAGCCTCACAATAAGCTTGCACCTGACTAATATCTATCGTACCATCTGGAATGTTAATGTTTTCTTTTGGAATATCAACCAGATCGAAAAGGTTCTTCTTCATGAAGGTTACGTAACTCTGATCTGCTGTAGGTTGCATTGGAAAGTATTCATCCAAATTGAATGTAACCACATTCTGAAAGCTCAATCCTTCTTCTTTGTGTAGTCGAACAAGTTCTTTATAAACTTTAACAGGTGTTGCTCCTGTTGCCAGACCTAATACAGCTTTTTCGCCTTTTGCTTGCTTTTCTTTAATTAATGAAGCGATACGATTTGCAACATGAATAGAAGCAGCACTTTGACTTGCATGTACAGATACAGGCACCTTTTCAAAGCGTGTTTCCTCTAATAAATTTAATCTTGCCATTTATGAGGTAATAAATATGATAAATCGTGAATAGCAAATTTAATAATAATATGAGCTTTTCGTAAATAAAAGTGCAATTAAAAAATAATTTTAAAATCATTTTGACATGCAAACCATTGCATAAGCCTATAAAATCACTAGATATTAGTGAAGCGTGGAGTAAATCAATCAGATACACGTCATAAAAAAAATCATTTTGTACTTCAGCGCTTACGAATACTATTCATTTTAGTTAAATTTGGAGATAAGAATACGTTCTGGTTATTCGAACTACATAGACAGATGAAAAAATAGGACAACTTCATCATCAAAAAAACAAACCGATTTGTCCAGTGACAGATCACGAATTAATTAAACACATATGAAAAAAATCCTTTTTTTACTGCTAAGCATAGCACCGTATTTTCTCTTTGCACAATCAAAAGAAGATTTGATAAAGGAGATTAAGGCCAACCCTACTCAAATAGAAACGATTAAGCTTATTCAGCGCGTCGGCGGCTATGATCCAAACTACAAAGAAATGGAGGCCTTATTCAAGACACTTGACAAAACAGTCAGAAAATCCAATGAGGGAAAAATTTTCCAACGCTACCTAAAAAGTCTTTCCAATGTGACCATCGGTAAAAAAGCACCCGGAATCACACAATTTGACTTAGAGGGCAATCCCTATGGATTACAGGACCTAAAGGGTAAATATGTCCTTATCGATTTTTGGGCTTCATGGTGCCCACCATGTCGCGCAGAAAACCCTAATTTAGTAGCGGCATACAGCGAATTCAAAGATCAGAATTTCGAGATCTTAGGAGTATCCTTCGACAAAGACCTTGATTCCTGGAAAAAAGCTATTGAAGACGATAACTTAACATGGAAACACATTTCTGATCTTCAATATTGGAATAACGGTGCTGCAATTCCATACGGTATCAAAGCTATTCCTCAAAATGTCCTCGTAGATCCCAACGGTATAATTATCGGCCGTAACCTACATGGTGACAATCTGAAGAAAAAACTAAAAGAGGTGCTATAGCACCTCTTTTAGTTACATTTTATAATATTGTTCCCATCCTTTTGCCGGCGTAGGCCCCACCAAAAGTGCATTCGCAAACCGATCATCGACAACTTCCTTCTTTATAGGGTCAAAATCAAAAGATCTATTCAATCGTTGCGCTATCACTCCCAGACAGAAAACCTGACTTAACGGCCCAGCGAGTTCGAAAGGAGAACGCGTCTGTTCCTCGCCCTTACAAGCCTTCAAAAAATTAGCAAAATGATTTGAAGGCGAAATAGGTATATCTGGCAATTGCTTAGCGAGATCCTTTGCTTTATCCTCGGGAATAATTTGCAGCGTAGAAGCATGAGAGCCTCCTTTAAAGGTCAAATCTTTAGCATACATAATCTTTCCAGGATTAAGCTTCGCTGCTTCAATCTTTCCACTGGTTGGTGGAGGAATATTCGGATCTAACCCCGAAACACCATATCCTTCCGGGATAGGAGGTAGATTGTCCAAACCATCATACCAATTAATAGTCAGGGCTGGCATGTTCTTCCGCTTTGCGAAATTAAATTTGAGCGTCGATGACATCGGAAAGAAAAAAGAATTATGGCCATCCAACACGACTGCCTCTACCCGATTGGGAAGACCCAACTCTAGAAATTCATGAGCCGTATCCAATATATGAGCTCCCCAATCTCCCAGAGCCCCCATTCCAAAATCAAACCAACAACGCCACTGACCGTTCACGTAATCCTTGTTATAGTCATGCCCTCTGGTCTGCATCTGCCACAGATCCCAGTCCAATGTATCTGGTATACGTTCCGGATAAGGAAATCCCTTCATATTCACATCCCAACCATGCCAACGTCGAGCCATATTCATATGTGCATCTATACGCGTCACATCCTTTATAATCCCGGACTCTTTCCAAGCCTTGAACTGAAAATAGTTAGCCTCCGAGTGTCCCTGATTTCCCATCTGTGTCACCACCTTGGATGACCGCTTAGCCTTCTGAATGAGCAGTTCATTTTCCCAAAAAGTATGTGCCATAGGCTTTTCCACATATACGTGCTTACCCAAATCCATCGCCAACATGGCTATAGCAAAATGCGCAAAATCAGGCGTCCCGATACACACGGCATCTATCTGCCCCCCCATCTTATCAAACATCACCCTAAAGTCCTGAAATCTAGGAGTATCCGGAAACATCTTCAATACCTCCTGTGTATGTTTTCCTCCCATATCCACATCACACAACGCCACAATATTACATAGTCCTGTCTTATAAAGATCTTTGATAATATCTCCTGCCCTATTCCCTACCCCAACACAGGCAAGATTTACACGTTCATTGGCACTAGCCAACCTAACCTCCCCTAATACACTATTGGACAACAAGGCGGCTCCTCCAGCTAAGACTGTTCTTTGAAGGAAGCTTCTACGTGATAAATAATGATTCATCTATGCTTAGAATTACTTAATTACTTCAATTTTTTCACTTTAAGGTTACGAAAGGACACCTCATCCCCATGATCTTGCAATAAGATATGCCCTTGCAATGCTTCTCCGAAGCGCTCCCAATCTTTATATTTACTAATCGCAACCAAATCCCTAAATTCCTTTGAACCTCGTTGATAGGACAACATCTTGATACCATTTAGGTAATGAACAACTTCATTATCCGCAGTTACTACAATACGCCCTCGATTCCATTCGCCTATCGGCCTCCTAGCCCTGCTGTCTTTATTAGAAGTAATAAGGTCGTAAAGAGATGCTAAAGTACGATTTCCATCTCTACCTAACTTAGCATCTGGATGGGTGGCATCGTCCAAAATCTGAAACTCTGGCCCTATAGCCGATCCTGCAGACTTCTCTTTCAAAGTTACAAAATACTTAACCCCACTATTCGCCGCAGGAGTAAGCTTGAATTCAAAAGAAAAATCGAAAGCGGCATACTGCTCTTTGCTAATAATATCTCCACCATTGGTAGATTCACCACCATCAGATTTTAAGACCTTAATCGCTCCATCCTTGACTTCCCACCCGCTTTTCGGAAAAGCATCACCCTTTACACTTTTCCATCCAGCATGATCTTTGCCGTTAAACAATAAGCTATAACCAGCACTTTTTTCCGACGAGGAAAGATTATTCGGCTTTAAGTTAACGATAAAGACCTCCTTTGGAAAAGCCGTAGGCTTCAGGTTTTGAGTTTGAATCCTGATATTCTTAAAATAAACCTTCTTCCCATCTAATGCTTCCGGGATACTGTGCACCTGAAGCCCTATAAACCCCTTGCTATCGATCGTATCAATAACAAAAGCCGTCGGCACACCGTTGACCCATGTACGTAGCTCATCATCTATTGCTTCGATTCGTATATGATTAAATTCTTCTTTCTTGTAAGCCGATTTTGCTTTCTCATTCATATCCAAAGGATACAACCAGCCGCGCCGGGCTTCATCATAAATTCCACCTGTCCACGCCCTACTTGTTGGATCTATTTCGACCTGTCTCCCGTACACACGACCTCTCCCTCCATTTGCGGCCATATCGATATGACTACGCGTCTGTACACCCGAATTGGTTTGATCTCCCTCCAGCTTAATATCCAATTCAAGTATAAAATTTCCATATTCCGCCTCTGTAATCAAAAACGAGTTTGGAGTCCCCTTAGTCATACGCCCTACAATAGCACCGTCTTCTATCGTATAGGGCGCTTTGCCCCCTACGGATTTCCAGCCGGTCAAAGTCTTTCCATCAAATAGGTTTGTCCAGCCATCAGAACCGGAAGATTGTGCCTGAACGTTGCCGACACTCATAACACCCAATAAGCCGATAAGGACAGTGGATATTTTAAAATTAAACATTCCCTTCATATGTGTATTACTTGTTTTCATATACTCTAATAAATTTCATGAGCTTGCAAGCTCGATTATTTTCAACAACGCACCAATTTCACTATCTCTAGTCAACATACTACTACTTTCAGAATGGTTCTTAGGTTTACTAAACTATCCGAATATAAAGAAAAAGAGGTAAGATGATTTAAAATTAGATCTGTAAGAGCCAATTTTTTAACGAAATCGATTGCGGTAACGCATCCTTTTTTGAGAAAAGAAACACCAAGTAGGAAATTTTATAACGGCTACAGATGCCAACAAAAGTTAAATCCGACAAAAACTCAATATTCGACACAAGTTGCTGTCTACCTTAGCCAAAAAGCGCTCTAAATAAATCCTCTAGCGTAGCCATAGGTCGGATCGCGATATTATATTTCTTTGCATCCAACCCCTTGACATTATACTTAGAAATAAAGATACCATCAAAACCCAACTTTTCTGCTTCGGCTATACGCTGTTCGACACGGTTAACGGCTCTGATTTCGCCAGATAACCCAACTTCTCCTGCAAAAGTAACCTGGGCAGGTAATGGGATATCCTGTTGTGAAGATATGAGCGCTGCTATGACAGCCAAATCTATAGCAGGATCTTCCACCCGAAGACCTCCTGCAATATTTAAAAACACATCCTGTGCACTCAACCGGAAACCAAAACGCTTCTCTAATACAGCCAGCAACATACTCAGCCGCTTCGTATCAAAGCCCGTCGCTGTGCGTTGTGGAGTACCAAAAGCCGAGTTACTGACCAGTGCCTGTACTTCGATCATTAACGGACGAACGCCTTCAAGCATAGCGGCCACAGCGACACCAGAGACCGGACTCTCCCGCTGGGAGAGCATTATTTCTGAGGGATTTGACACTTCTCGGAGTCCGGCTCCTTGCATTTCATAAATGCCCAATTCTGAGGACGAGCCGAATCTGTTCTTGACCGACCTTAATATTCGATATACATGGTTTCTGTCTCCTTCAAATTGCAAAACCGTATCTACCATATGTTCCAACACTTTGGGACCAGCGATCGAACCATCCTTTGTAATATGCCCTACGATCAGCACAGGTGTATTCGTTTCCTTAGCAAAACGCAACAACTCTGCAGTACATTCACGTACCTGAGATACAGAACCAGGAGCGGATTCGATCTGCGAAGAGTGCAACGTTTGAATTGAATCTATGACGATAACATTCGGGTTGACTACTTCTATCTGTTTGAATATATTTTGTGTACTACTTTCGGTCAGGATATAGCAATTTGCCTTTGATGACTGAGAAAGTCGTTCAGCCCTCATTTTTATCTGCTGTTCACTTTCTTCTCCCGAAATATAAAGTGTCCTTACTTCCGGAAGGGAAAGGGCCAGTTGCAACATCAATGTTGATTTTCCGATACCAGGCTCTCCACCGATGAGTACTAATGATCCCGGCACAATACCTCCACCAAGTACACGATTGAATTCTTTATCCGGTGTCAAAATTCGCTGCTCTTCTGAATAGACGATCTCGTGTATGATAGCAGCTTTATTGGTACGCTTTGCTGCCCCCGACCCCACGGTCGTACTACGCCATTCCGGAACCCGGGAAGAACCCGTCACGACAACTTCTTCTACAAAAGTATTCCATTGTTTACAGGACGGACATTGTCCCAACCATTTCGGAGATTCGTACCCACAGGATTGACAAAAATATGCTGATTTCGACTTGGCCATTAGGCTAAATTAATAAAATCCTTCATTACATGTAACAATATCTTCTTAAATTCGACCTATAACCAAACTAAATGAACAAAAGCACGGAAATAGAATTTGTGGGTTTACTGGAACAGCACCAGAATATCCTTCATAAGATCTGTAAGCTATACGCTGCGGACTTGGATACACACAAAGATCTTTTTCAGGAAATGGTCATTCAACTTTGGAAATCTTATCCAACATTCAAAGGCGACGCCAAATTTACAACGTGGGCATATCGGGTAGCTTTGAATACAGCGATTTCTTTGTACCGTGGTAGCAAACGAAAAATAACAACTGTAGATTGGAACAGCTCCCTACAAAACATTCGTTATGAAGAATACGACACAGAACAAGAAGAACAATTAAAAGCGCTATACACGGCAGTAAGACAACTGAATGATATCGAAAAAGCGCTGGTGTACATGTATCTGGAAGATAAAGATTACGGAGAGATTTCTGAAACACTAGGTATTAGTGAAGTTAACGCTCGCGTAAAAATGAACCGAATAAAAACAAAGTTGAAAAGTATGATAAATCAGAATGGAGGTCATTAATGGATGGATTAGATTTATTAAAACAACACTGGAACGGAGATAATAATTTTCCGAAAATAGAAAGAAATGAGCTTCAAGCTATGTTACATCGAAGTTCTTCGTCTATTGTAAAATGGATTTTTATCATTTGTTGCCTGGAGTTTGCCTTATGGTTAGCCATCTCCTCTATTGTTCCCTCAGAAAAACAACACTTTTTAGTTTTTCAAATTATTGATGTAGTCTACAATGTTATCTTCTATGCGATTATCTTTTATTTCATCTTCCAGTTCTACAGCTTACTTGTTCGGATAAAAACAACAAACAGCACTAAAAAACTAATGGAAAGCATACTAGCCGTTCGCAAAAACGCCCATCGCTACATTCAGTTTAACCTCTTGGCTGCCTATGTAGCATTCGGACTGGCATTAATTCAACTTATTATAGAAGAATCCCTAAATCGAGAAAGCTGGGGTGAAATACTTTTTTATGCTCTTGCGTTAGCTATTATTTTTACGCTTTTTGCCTTATTATTTATCAAAATAATTAAACTTTATTTTAGGGTACTATACGGCTTTCTCTTAAAAAAGTTAAATAAAAACTATGATGAGCTCACCCGTCTAGAAGAAGATGCTAATTAACAACATCAGGCTCGTTTGCTCTTAAAATACGCAAAAAATTTAACCCCATTATCTTTGCTATGGCATGTTCGCTATAACCTCTTGCTAATAGGGCTTTAGTCAGATTCGGAAACTGAGACACATCTTCCAAATCTTGAGGAGGGGCTTCTATCCCATCAAAATCCGAGCCGATAGCGACGTGATCTATCCCAACATGCTGTACCAGATAATCGATATGGTCGATCAATAGTGACAACGGGGCATTTGCTTGATATTGTTGCTCCTTTGTAAGTGCTCCGTACTGCTTTGAAACAGACATTCCTCCACTAGCACCCCCCACATGTTTCGCATAAAGATCTTTCACTTTTGTCTCATAAAGCGAATCTAGAAATCCTGAATAAAAATTCACCCCTATAACGCCACCATTTTTCTTCAAGGCTACCAATTGCTGATCGTCTAGGTTTCGAAAATGAGGTGTCAATGCTGCGGCATTGCTATGTGACACTAAAATAGGCCTCGTGCTCACTTCCAACACATCATAAAACAACCTTTTACTACCATGCGACAGATCCACCATCATACCCAACTCGTTCATCTTTCGAATTATCGCACGCCCCTTCTTTGACAATCCACGTTGCCTGGATGGCTTTTTACGATCTTCAATCGCTGCTGCTGTAGCCCAAGGTAAATTATAGTTCCATGTAAGCGTCAAGTATCTCGCCCCTCGCTGGTATAGTGCCTCAAGGTTCGAAAGACTAGACTCGATCATATTTCCTCCTTCAATACCAATTAACGCAGCTATTTTTCCCTGTTGGTGTATCTGTTCGATATCCTGGCTACTCTGAGCCAATGCTATCCGATCAGGATTACGACGAATGACATCATTTAAAGCATCAATCTGGTCATTAGCATGTTGAAAAGCCCCTTTCTTCCATTGTTTATCGTCAGACCATACGGCAAACACCTGAACATCAACACCTCCTTCTATCAACCTAGGGATATCCGTATGTCCCTTTTGCAATCGCTGACCTATGTCTCTTCCAGGAAGAACACTCTCGATGATCACATCGTTATGTCCATCGACAACCAGCATCCTCTTATGCAGCACCTTATGATCCTGTGCCCACCCTATAGAGCTGCACAAACCAACTAGACATAAAAAGCTAATTAACTGCTTCATTTCGCTTCATTTATCGTCTCATAGATGGCGTCTTGTATCCGACTCCTAACATTTAAATCATACAACTTGGTCGACACCTGTGGATGCACCCGATTGGATAAAAAGATATAAATCAGCTGATGTTTCGGATCTACCCAAATACAAGTCCCTGTATACCCTGTATGTCCATACACGGATGCATTAGTCAATCGGGATGGGTATTCTTTCTTAGGGTCCGAATCTGCGCGATCAAATCCCAATCCTCTCCGACTCGTCTTAGATTGCTTAGAAGTAAAAAGATCAACCGTGCTTGATTTAAAATAACGTACCCCACCATACTCTCCCCTATTGAGCAACAATTGCCCATAGATCGCCAGATCATTGGCTGTTGAAAACAATCCCGCATGGCCCGCTACGCCTCCAGCCATTGCAGCTCCTTGATCATGCACATAGCCTTGTAATAGTACTTTCCGAAAAGAAGTATCATTTTCTGTAGGTATAATTCTACTTTTTTCAAAACGTTCGCGAGGGTTATAACCAGCTGTTTTCATTCCAATAGGTCGATACAAAATCTCTTGTATATATTCTTCCATAGGAATAGCTGTCTCGTGCTCTGCAACCTCCTTCATCACGTACATACTGATATCCGAATATACATAATTGCCAATAGGTTTCACGGCAGAATGCAACATCTCCGGCCACATGACGTCCCGATAATAGTTATTCCGTAAATAAGCATTGTCTGCCACCTTTACCTGATGAGAAGCGGAAGATACCGACTGCATATCACCGGATTTCAGATTACGATAGAAAGGGATATAAGGGATAAACCCCGCTTCATGCAATAACACCGTTCGTAACGTAATATTAGCTTTGTTACTTTGCTGAGCCTGCCACAAATAATGTCCCATCGTGCTGTCCAGATCTATAATGCCACTTTCCTGAAGATGCATGACTACAGGTGTGGTTCCAGCAATCTTACTCACCGAAGCCAGGTCAAATATATCCGTTATCTTAGTAGCTTGTGTTTTGTCGTACGTATGCGTGCCGTATGCCTTTTCAAAGATAACCTGTCCATTTTTGATTGCCATAACGACCATACCAGGTGCAGCCTTTTCACGGATAGCTTCTGCCGCGATCTGATCGATCTTTTGCCCCATTTTCATGGTATTTAAGCCCGAGCCCTCTGAACTATACTGCAAGCGAGTCTGTTCCCTTCTATTGCCTGTACTGCCCTCTGTAACTGCAAGTCCGCCAAAAATACTCATTGCCAGATTCCGTTGAGCTTCTTCAGAAAATAGCGGATAACTGAGTTCCGTAACACGGCCTCCCAATATCGGTGATAACTGCCGCAACTGACCTACACCATCTTCAAAGCGGCAAAGAATTATATCCTTACGATTTACCAAAGACTGTCGTAGCATGTACAGCATCTGCTGGTTTAGATCAGCCGCTGTGCCAGCCACGATGATCAGATTAAAATATTTCGTCTCTTCATCGTACTTCGAAAAATCAAAGTACGATACATCTGCGTAACGTCCCAACTGTTCCACAAAAGTGCTGTACCTTCGTAAATCCGGTACAACTACCGCAATTTTGACCTTATCCAAACGCTTTACCGGAACAAGATGTCCTTTGTCATAAATCAACTTTGTTTTATTAGCAATAGTTTGCTTGTATTGTGCTTGGATAGAAGATATATCCAATAGAAAGAATGTTATTAGTGTCCAAAATACTGTCAATAATCGAATCATGATAATAAGGTTTCTAAAGTAAATATAGTCAAAAGCTGCACAAAACCGCAATCAAACTATACAAACTTACCCGTTGATTAAAAAGTCGGAATAGCATCCTTGTATCAAATTTACTACATGTTAGGAATAGTTTATATATTAACAAGGATATTATACGTAGATTACACGGACTTCATTCGGACTTCATTCGGATAATTCCGCATGAAATCTGAGTGATATCCGTGTTTTATTCGATTATATATCCAGTTAAATAAGACAATGTCCATAAATTGATCCCAACTTATTCCCTAGCAATTCAGATTCGCAGAATAGACACCTAACTTCCAACTTTTTCAGTACCTTTGAATCATGCCTGAAGTGGTTGAAAACAAAACTATTTTTTCCCTTTTAGAGGTTACGAAAAGCATTCAAAAGACCATTGCTGATCGTTACAAAAGTCTCTATTGGATCAAAGCAGAGATGAATAAGCTTAACCACTATAAGCATTCAGGTCACTGTTATCCAGAACTTGTTGAGAAAAAAGACGGTAAAATTGTCGCTGAAATACGCTCCATATTGTGGAAGACGGACTTCGAGCGTATTAATCAACAGTTCATCCAATTACTGAAGGAGCCCCTTCGGGACGGGATTACCATTTTATTCCAGGCAGGTGTCTCCTATGACCCTCTATACGGCCTCAGCCTACGCATCGTAGATATAGACCCTACTTTTGTACTGGGTGAACTAGAAAAGGAAAAAAAAGAAAGTATAGCGCAGCTTCATAAAGAAGGACTATTTGATGCAAATAAAAAGCTTCCCTTCCCTACAGTCCCTAAAAGACTTGCTATCATCTCGGTAGAAACCAGTAAAGGTCTTTCCGATTTCTTTAAAATAATCGCCCATAATCCTTGGGGTTACAAAATTGAGACCACCTTATACCCTGCACTATTGCAGGGCGACAAATCCATTCCTTCTATCATTCGTCAACTTGCCGTGATCGCCGACCATTTGGAAAAATATGATGCTGTCGCTATTATCCGGGGAGGTGGTGGCGAAGTCGGTTTATCAAGCTACAACAACTACAACCTTGCCAAAGCAATTGCGATTTTCCCTATCCCTATATTGACAGGAATAGGTCACTCTACCAACGAGACCGTAAGCGAGATGGTGGCCTATAAGAATGCTATAACCCCCAGCGAACTCGCTGATTTTTTGATTCAGAAATTCCACAACTTCGCCATTCCTGTAGATCAAGCACAAGAACGCCTGATTCTTCGTGCACAGGAAGCTTTTTTGAACCAAAGAAAGCAACTAGCAGATTTTGCGCAGATTATTTCTTGGAATAGCAAGCAGAAATTCGCGTCACAACAACATCAGATTCAAATGATATCCCAACGAATCCAGCTGTTTAGTCGTCATATTTTAAAAGAGCAACAAGAGACACTGAAAGGTATCTCCCGAATCGTCAATATGGCCGACCCTAACCTACTTTTAAAGAAAGGCTTTAGTATAACCCGGATCAATGGAAAAGCAATAACCTCAAGGGAGCAAGTTAATGAAGGTGATACCATAGAAACAAGCTATGCCGACGGTATATTATCGAGTAAAATAATCTTAAAAACTTAGCAAAAAAATGGAATCAAACTACACTTATAATGACGCCTTTAACGAATTGCAACAGATTGTTTCCGAGATAGAAACAGGTGATGTCAATGTAGACGAACTGGCCGACAAGATAAAGCGGGCATCTCAATTGATCCAGATTTGCAAATCTAAACTAACAGCATCCGAAGAAGAAGTCAACACCTTACTGGCCAAACTCCAAGAGACGAACGACAACGACCCCGATCCCAAATGACAATCAAAATTTGACAATCTTGTTAGTTTTCCAGTCAGCGTCAATATGGAGACAGAAATAGCAGACGTTATATCGTCCTTTTCGCAAATGACAGTTGCAGAGCAGGCCCTAGAAAAACTATTGGATAAAGCCGATCCGACCACCGAACGAATTGCTCAAGTAACCTTGCTGCAAGACTGCAATTACCACCAGTATCTAACAGCCTACCTAACAGTCGTAGCGGGCAAAAACAAACCAACTGAACTCCGCGCAGCCCTAACTGGTATACTGGGAGATTTTACATATTCAAGCGCACGGAATAATATCGTCATGAATTGCCAAGCAATTCTAAAAACCAGGATCCCAAAAGAATTAAAAAACCAAATAGGAAAAACAATAAACAAGTTAAATTGATTCATCCAACAGATACAGTCTCAAAAAGAGAGACTGTCAAACAGCATATACGGATTCAACATACTTTTTAAAGTTATCCAATATAGCCTGCCACCCTCCTCGTTGCATTTCAATGGAATTTTCAGCTTCCGGCTCGAAGCGAATAAACAACTTGGTTTGCTGTTTGTCTGATTCGAAATCCATTTCGACTTTTCGTCCATCCGACATGGTATAAGCTATCTTTTTAAAGGGACTCAATTCCGTATACGTACCCTCAAAATCAAACCCGAAACTGCCGTCTTTAGCCGCCATTCGATTTTTAAACTTCCCACCTACACGTAGATCGTTGATCGAACTGGTACAATGCCAATCGTCCGAGGCATGGTTCCATTGCATAATATCTTCCGCGGAGTTGTAAGCATTCCAGACAGTCTCTACACGAGCGTTAATTTGAGTTTCTATTGCTATAAAATCCATAAGTTTAAATTATTTTACGAGATCGTTACACCCGGTCTTTTCTTTAGTAACAAGAATACGTCAATTTTGTTATTATCAAGGTATCAGATTTCCATTAAAAGCATCAGACTACTCCCAACGGCACACCGCTAGAAAGCAGAAAAATGCGTAACTTTGGAAGTTATGCAAAATAAGAAGGAGCACAATCCAAAATCTCATATTCAAATCAAGGGAGCACGGGTCAACAACCTGAAAAACATTGATGTTGACATTCCAAAAAACAAACTAGTTGTCATCACCGGCATGTCGGGTTCGGGCAAGTCGTCGTTAGCTTTTGACACTTTGTATGCCGAGGGACAGCGTCGTTATGTAGAGAGTCTATCCTCTTATGCTCGCCAATTTATGGGCCGAATGCACAAACCGGAAGTGGACTATATCAAAGGTATCGCCCCAGCTATTGCCATTGAGCAAAAAGTGATCACAAGCAATCCAAGATCCACCGTAGGGACATCCACAGAGATTTATGATTACCTCAAACTCCTCTTTGCCCGTATTGGCAAAACCTATTCGCCTGTTTCAGGTGAGGTGGTCTCTAAAGATTCCGTATCGTCTATCGTGGATAAGATTTTGACTCACCCTATTGATTCGACTGTTACATTATTTAGCCCTTTACATCCGACCAACGGCCGCAAACTGAAGGAGGAATTATCCTTGCTGCTCCAAAAGGGGTTTGTACGGATTTTCTTTAACGGCAAAGTAGAAAAGATAGAGAACATCCTTGAAGATAAATCAGTTTCAAACAAAGGTTTTAAAGAAGGGGAGATAGAAATTGTTATAGACCGGATCCGCCTAGATGGTGAAGAAGATACAACCACTCGTCTTGCCGATTCCATACAGACAGCATACTTTGAAGGAAAAGGTGAATGTGCTGTAGATATCGAAGGACAACGCTTTTCATATTCCGATAAATTTGAATTGGATGGCATCACCTTCGAAGAACCTACACCTAATTTTTTCAGTTTTAACAATCCTTTTGGGGCTTGTCGCCGCTGTGAAGGATATGGTAAGGTAATCGGTATCGACCCAGATCTCGTCGTCCCCGACAAAAGTAAGTCAGTATACGATGGAGCCTTAGCACCTTGGCGTGGTGAAAAGATGGGCACTTGGCTTGACGCCCTTGTCGCTACAGCTATAAAATTTGATTTTCCTATACATCGGGCGTATGCCGACCTGACAACCGCCCAACAGGAATTACTCTGGACGGGCAATAAATATTTCAGGGGTTTGAATGATTTCTTCCAAGAACTGGAGGAGCAGACTTACAAAATCCAATATCGGGTCATGCTATCCCGCTACCGGGGTAAAACGGACTGCCCCGAATGCAAAGGCAGTCGTCTACGTAAAGACGCTACCTATGTCAAAATCGCAGGCAAGTCTATCGTAGACCTGGTATTACTGCCTATAGATCAGGCCTTATTATTTTTTAATAGTTTGGATCTATCCGAAAATGATGCTAAAATTGCTAAACGCCTCTTGTGGGAGATTATAAACCGGATTCAGTTTCTGTGTGACGTAGGCTTAAGTTACCTGACATTAAATCGACTCAGTAATACCCTCTCGGGAGGAGAATCTCAACGGATAAATTTAGCGACTTCGCTAGGCAGTTCGTTGGTAGGGTCTATCTATGTATTGGACGAACCCAGTATCGGCCTACATCCCAAAGACACGCAAAAGCTTATCACGGTATTGAAGTCTCTACGCGATATTGGTAACACGGTAATCGTTGTGGAACACGAACAGGAAATGATGGAAGCCGCAGATTATCTGATCGACATTGGGCCCGAAGCAGGAGTCAATGGAGGCGAATTGGTTTTTGCAGGAAATTATGAACAGATTTTAAAAGACAAAAATTCGCTTACCGGTCATTACCTGAGTGGCAAAATGGAAATTGCAGTACCCCAGCAGCGACGAAAATGGGTTGATACAATCACTATAAAAGGCGCCAGGGAAAATAATTTGAAAGGAGTTACAGTAGACTTTCCGCTTCATATATTCACCGTGGTGACAGGCGTCTCCGGTTCTGGCAAGACATCCTTGGTAAAACGTATTCTCTACCCAGCTCTTCAAAAGGCCATGGGAAATTATTCTGGTGAACAAACCGGACAGTTTGATGGCATAGAAGGCGATATTCAACAGATCGAACAAGTGGAAATGGTTGATCAGAATCCGATAGGTCGGTCATCCCGCTCTAACCCGGTCACCTACGTGAAGGCTTGGGATGAAATCCGGGCGCTCTATGCCAACCTTCCTGCTGCCAAAGCTGGAGGTTTAAAACCAGCAGCCTTTTCATTCAATGTCGAGGGAGGCCGCTGTGACATCTGTCAGGGAGATGGTGAAGTAAAGATTGAAATGCAATTTATGGCCGACATTGTACTCCCATGTGAGGCCTGTGGTGGTAAGCGATTTAAACAACACGTCCTAGATGTACAGTATCAAGAAAAATCGGTCTCAGATATCCTTGAGCTGAGTGTAGACGAAGCGTTGATTTTCTTCAAAGACCAACCCAAAGTACTGGCAAAATTACAGCCTTTACAGGATGTTGGTTTGGGTTATATCAAATTGGGTCAGTCTTCGAGTACGCTATCCGGAGGAGAGGCACAACGGATAAAACTGGCTTCTTTCTTAATCAAAGGTAATAACAGCAAGAAGACCTTATTTATTTTTGATGAACCGACAACAGGATTACACTTTAATGATATCCAGAAATTACTCAAATCTTTTGATGCATTGATTGCATTAGGCAATAGTATCCTCGTGATAGAGCATAATATGGATATGATCAAGTCTGCAGACTGGGTAATCGACATCGGTCCCGGGGGAGGTGAAAAAGGTGGACAGGTCGTCTTTACAGGCACTCCAGAGAATCTAACTTCTTGTAAAGAAAGTTTTACCGGTCAATTTCTTACTAATCACCTTAAAAAGGCTTAATTTGTATTTCAACAAACCTTTAAAAAGATGGGACAGATCTTCTAGACTAAGCTTTAGAAATACCTAACTTTCTTTAAAACAGTTATTCCAATGAAAAAACATATTATCTTCTTTTTAGCACTTGCTTTGGCGGTTATCAAAGATGCAAACGGTCAAGTAGAAAGACCTAAATTAGTAGTGGGGTTAATGGTAGACCAAATGCGCTGGGATTACCTATACCGCTTTGCGGATCGCTATGGCAACGATGGTTTTAAACGGATTCTAAAAGAGGGATTCTCTTGCGAAAACACATTAATAAACTATATTCCGACCTATACCGCTATTGGACATAGCTCCGTTTATACGGGATCTGTGCCATCTATCCATGGTATCGCAGGCAATGATTGGATCATCCAATCGACCGGTCAACCTATGTATTGTACACAGGATGAAAATGTACAAGGTGTGGGTACGACAGAGAAAGAGGGAAAACAATCTCCTCGAAACCTATTAGCATCTACCATTACCGATCAACTAAAATTGGCAACTAATTTTCAATCTAAGGTTATTGGAGTTGCCATTAAAGACAGAGGTGGGATCCTTCCGGCAGGTCATTTTGCAGATGCAGCTTATTGGTTTGAAGCTAAATCCGGAGACTGGATATCAAGCACGTTCTATATGAAAGATCTTCCAAAATGGGTTAGTAAATTTAACAAGCTGAAGCTTCCGGAAAAATATCTAAAGCAAAACTGGAATACACTATATCCCATCAAAACTTATACGAATAGTATTGCCGACGACAATATCTATGAAGGCAAATGGGCAGGTGAGAAATCCCCTACTTTCCCAAGAAAAACGTCAGAATTAATGAAGGATGCCGGGTATGAGTTAATAAAAACAACACCACAGGGAAATACACTGACGCTCGACTTTGCAAAAGCAGCCATTGAGAATGAAAACCTAGGAAAAAATCCAACGAATAACACCGATTTTCTCTGTGTCAGCCTATCGTCTACCGATTATGTAGGACACCGTTATTCTTTATCTGCGGTAGAGATTGAAGACACTTATTTACGTCTGGATCGCGATATTGCAGATTTCCTAGCTTATCTCGACAAGACCGTTGGTGCGGGAAACTATACTTTTTTCTTGACCGCAGATCATGCTGCATCTTATAATCCGCTATATTATACTGATCAAAAAGGGAATGGAGGCTATCTTTTTACCAGGCAGATAGAACGGGAGTTGAATGCAGAATTACAGGATAAATTCGGTTCAAACAAACTAGTCCGAAGCTTATTGAACTATCAGGTTCACCTCGATTATAAACTCATAGATTCACTGAATCTAGAAGTAGATCAGGTGAAAAGAACAATCATTAAAAATCTAAAAAGCCAAGATGGCATCGCCTACGTAGTGGATATGGAGGACGGAGAAAACATGTTTTTACCAGCACCTATACGTGAGAAAATAATCAATGGGTACAACCGGAAGAACAGTGGAGCTATCCAGATTATCGCCGAACCGCAGTGGTATTCGGGTACTCCACGCAGTACCGGTACGACACATGGTGTATGGTCTGCTTACGACTCGCATATCCCCTTATTATTCATGGGATGGGGCATCAAACCTGGAGTGAGCAATCGACCTGTTCAAGTTGTAGACATTGCTCCTACACTTGCATCCTTGCTTCATGTTATGGAACCTAATGGCAATATCGGGCATACTATTGTTGAGGTATTGGGACAATAGTAAGTTGTTGTATTATTTTGTATTTTTGAGGCTACTGAATACAGATTATGATTTCGAAGAAAACTAAATATGCGATAAAGGCCCTCATGGTGCTGGGTCGGAATTATGGCAATGAGCCGATGCAAATTGTCAAGATAGCGGAGGAGGAACGTATCCCCAAAAAGTTTTTGGAACAAATCCTGTTGGAAATGCGCAACGCAGGAATTTTGTACTCTAAAAAAGGTGCCGGTGGAGGTTATAGTCTAAATAAGGCTCCTGAAGATATTTTTCTCTCTCAGGTCATGCGTCTCATTGATGGCCCTATCGCTCTATTACCTTGTGTAAGTCTCAATTTTTATAGATCCTGTGAGGAATGTACCGAAGAACATGCCTGTGGCATCCGAGATACTTTTGTAGATGTACGCAATGCAATGCTACAGATTCTAAACGACACCAGTATCGCCCATTTAATTAATAAAGAAAAGGAACTAAGCTTAGACTAAGTTTATATTATAATGACACTATTCTGTCGTTATGTAAAAAGAAAAGCTCCTCAAATTCGTTTGAGGAGCTTTTTTAATCTCTTTATAACTTTATTTCTTCGTCCTTCGAATTGAAGAAATGAAATTCTGTTAAATAATAGGATTGGACTGGTTTCACCTTTATCCATTTTCCATATTTGAAAAACCACTTGACTCGTTTAGAGATAAACCCAGACTTAATGTAGGCGTCTATATAGGGGTGCACACATAAAGACACTCCTTTTTCGTTTTGCTCTTCGAGAATAAAACTCAAGTTATTTTCAATGTCATCAAGCAATACAATACTTGACCTAATTTCTCCCGTACCATCACAAGCAGGACACTTCTCATTTGTCACAACACTCATTTCTGGACGCACGCGCTGTCGCGTGATTTGTACCAAGCCGAATTTACTCGGCGGAAGTATGGTATGACGAGCTCGATCTACGTTCATACATTCCTTTAGATAGGTATACAGCTCTTTTCTATTTTGAGGCTTATGCATGTCAATAAAGTCTATAACAACTATACCTCCCATGTCTCGCAATCGCAATTGTCTAGCAATTTCTCTTGCAGCTTCTTTGTTTACTAAGAGTGCATTATCTTCTTGGTTTTCTTTACTAGCAATCCGGTTTCCGCTATTTACGTCAATGACGTGCAATGCCTCCGTATGTTCTATCACTAAATAGGCACCACCTTGCAAATTAACCGTCTTGCCAAAAGCTGCCTTAATCTGCTTTTCGACACCAAAGTGATCAAAGATTGGCTCTTTATGTTTATAAAGCTTTACAATCTTCTCCAGCTCCGGCGAAATCTCCTGTACATATGACTTTGTTTCTTCATAGATAACAGGATCATTAACATATATATGAGTGAACTCGTCAGTCAGCAAATCCCTTAGAATGGTAGAAGCTCTATCCATTTCGCCTAAGACTTTCTGTGGCGGTTCAGCTTTTTTAAGGCGCTTGGTAAAAAGCTCCCACTTCGAAATCAAATCGAGAAGGTCTTTTTGAAGTTCTTCAACTCCTTTTCCTTCAGAAACCGTACGTATGATGACTCCAAAGTTTGCAGGTTTAATACTTTCTACAATCTTTTTGAGTCGTGAGCGTTCGGCACTTCCTTTGATCTTCTTGGAAATGGAAACAGAACTTGAAAAGGGCACAAGTACGACAAAACGTCCAGCGATGGATAAATCCGAGCTAAGTCGCGGACCTTTTGTTGATATTGGCTCTTTTGCTATCTGTACAGGTAATAATACATTTCGGCTTAATACTTCCGAAATCTTACCTGCCTTATCGATATCCTTTTCAAGCTTTAGACTATTAAGCAGATTCTCTTGATAACTGCCATTCTTTACTACTCGCGTAAGCTTAAGTAAGGATTGTACTTGCGGTCCTAAATCCAGATAATGCAAAAAGGCATCTTTGTCGTAGCCTACATCTACGAATGCTGCATTCAATCCAGGCATGATTTTCTTAATCCGGCCGAGATAAATATCCCCCACCGAAAAATGATTGTCTACCTGTTCCTTATTTAGTTCTACAAGTTGCTTGTCCTGTAGTAAAGCAATAGTCACCCCTTTTTCGGGGGTCGAATCGATAATTAATTCCTTTACCAACAGCTACTAAATTTGGGGACAATAGTACCTCGCGCACTATCTTATATCATCCCAATGAAACATAAACTTGTTTAATGAAAAAATACAATCTACGATAAAACATCTAAGTTTACCGTAGATTGTATAGCGCCTTTGGAAATAAATCTCCTTAGACTATCAACAAGAACTATTTTTTCTTGTGTCTATTTTTTCTTAAACGTTTTTTACGTTTGTGAGTAGCCATTTTGTGTCTTTTTCTTTTTTTTCCGCTTGGCATAGCTTTAATGTTTTTAAATAATGTTAATGAATCTTGTTAATTATTATTTACTCAATGCTTCGATCTGACGATCTATATACTGAGATAAGGTCGGATCTGCTGCTATTTCCTTGCTTTTTTGATAAGCAGCTATAGCTTCGTTCTTAAGACCGATTTTTTCGTAGCTTGTAGCTAAATAAAAGTAAGACTCCGCATCTGGCTTTACTTCAATTACTGTTTTGAAACGCTCAATTGCTTTATCAAACTGTTGCGAACGTATAGAGAATAAACCTAACGTTTTATTTGCTTCTACATTTTTTGGTTCTACCGCAACAACTTCCCGCAGCAAAGCAATTCCTGCCATAGGGTTATTGGACCCTGTAACCAGTGCTGCACCTAGTCCCGTCTTTGCAGAAAGACTATTGGCATCCAATTCGACGGCCTTTTCATAAGCTGCAATAGCGAACCTATTTAGCTCCGAAGCCATCATCGTATCCTGCTGATTTGTATATCCGGCACGAAAAGCATCCCCTGCTTTCAACCAATAGTCAAATTTTGGAGAAAGCTGTGCCAACTCCTGATAGATAAATGCCTGTGGAATAGGTTTTGCCACATCGTCCCATTTGGCCACTAGCTGTTGTAACAGCGCGACTTTTTGTTCTCCTTCTGCTTTCTCCACCTGAGCTTCGATTGCGGAAATATCTTGGGATAGAGAAGAATTAATACCTTGTTTTGCTAGCTCAGAAACACTCTTCAATGTATACATAGAAGATGGTTCTTCTGCGTTAGCTTCTGTTTTGCCCTGCTCCTTATCAACCAAGCCTTTAATAGGCTGAGCCAATAAGCCCCCCATTAGTACAACTACTAATACAATTACTATTATTTGTTTGGTGTTAAGCATAGGGCAAATTTAACTATTTTTTTACTTTATTACCATTTTTCACTTTTTCAACAAAAACTTTTGCTGGCTTGAAACTAGGCACGAAGTGCTCAGGGATAATAATTGCTGTGTTTTTGGAAATATTACGTGCTGTCTTTTCTGCTCTCTTTTTTACTACAAAACTTCCAAACCCTCTAACGTATACATTCTCTCCTTCAATCATCGCATTTTTAACAACTTTGAAAAACGCTTCAACCGTTTCTTGTACATCAACCTTCTCTAAGCCAGTCTTGTTAGAGATTTCTGCAATAATTTCTGCTTTAGTCATATCTATTATTCTGTAATTATATTATTCGTCCTAAACCCACATTTGGGGTTGCAAAATTATCTTTTTTAAATGAGCTTTAAAAATATTTCGGATCATTTATCCAACATATTTTTTTCATTTTCAAACGATTACCCTGAAAAAGCTTTCAGAACGCACTTCAAATCGGATGCAAATCTACCATTATTTTGCTGATTTTCAAATATTTATTAAGTTTTTCCAAAATACGCTTCGGCCAGATACTGTAGATCTTCTTTCTTATGTAAACAGGAGATGACAATACGATTTAACAGCGGACTATCGGGGAAAGGATACGGAAAACTAGAAATAAGAATATGCCTGTGGAGAAGATGTCTATATAAATGAGGATCAACAGATGTGAATACCGGAAAATCAGCTATATGACGCAACCTAGCATCGGTATTGATCAGGCAGCCAAAAAGATCAATATTCCGATGTAATACATCAAAAGCTTGGTGGTACAAATGACGTCCATTTATAAGCGCATAAACTGCTGCAGGAGTTGGTGGTGACGCTCCTCTAAAAATAGGATGCATCTTGATCTCTTTGACATAATCAGCAGGCCCGAATACAACTCCCGCATCCGTCCCCATCCCTTTGGCCAAAGAAGCAACAACAACAACGTCCACATTAGCAGAATCACTTGCAAAACCCAGGTCCACCGAAATAGCATCTTTTTTTACGACACCCAGCCCGTGTGAATCATCCAGAATAAAAAGCAGGTGTTTTGAAGGATCACACAAACTAGCAAAAGGGGAGAAATCATAGAAACCAGGTTTCAAATTATCCAATGTATTGGATATAATGACAAACTCCTTTTGTACGGACTGGTTAATATAATTAATAGTCTCGTCGCGCCATTCATCAAATGGGCGACATTCCTCACAATCTACTTCCATCCATAATGCAGGGTGCGAATCCGGCGCATATAAAACCTCCTTCCCCGACGATAATGCCCTTACCGCAACTTGAGCGGCAAGATATCCACTCGACAAGAGAGCTGCATGGGCAAAATCAAACCTTTCGGCCAACCGGCATTCCGCTTCATCATATATGCCCAGCTGTACGTTATTGGAGCGGGATGTACCATTATTCAAGCCATAAATATCAATCCCTTTTTTATACAAATGAATATAATCCGGATTATCCAAGAAACCTAAGTAAGCAGTACCTCCGAAAAAAAGATACTCTTCTCCATCCTTATAGATCATTCTTCCTGTAGGCTGATGCAACTGTTGAAATGTAGTCATATCTAATACAGATGGTAGTTAAGCGGCAGACTCACCCCTACAGAAATATTAAATCCCTTGATAGGCATCAACCCCTGCTTAGTACCCAAATCAACACCATAACCGGCTCCCACTTCAAAAAGATTAAAGATACCAACGCCTACTTTTGGCGTGATAGTATAGGGGGTGACTTCCATTTTAACAAACGGCCAAACGGCTTTGGCACTCAGGTAATAAGTGACTCCCAACTCTGGAATAGCATGAGTCTTACCCGCTTTCCATGTCATATTTGCCCCCCCATCAAAACGGAGATAATTCGCATACCCTAAATCTGTAAGTGCCCAAAAAGAAGCTTTGACAAAACTTGCTTTTTGGTACTGGTATCCTATGGATGGACCAAAAATCCAGTTATTATGACTTTGCTGCTCTTGGGCGTTCAGCCTCACATTACCCGCTATAAAAAGGAACAATAAACAGAATATACTCCTCATTTTCGTTATTTTTTCAGGTTATTAATTAGCTGCAACAAAACCGCAGCTTGATTCATTCGTTCATCTTTAGCTGCATAAAGTAACGTCAACGTCCCTTTTGCGCCCAGTTCTTTTATACGGAGCAAATTGTCTCCTTTTTTCTTTAACTCCTCGTTATAACGCGACACAAACTCTTCAAATAGTTCAGGTTTATGACCGAACCATTTTCTTAATGTCGTCGATGGCGCGATGTCTTTGTTCCACTCATCTAATTCGGCTTCATCCTTACCAACGCCCCTTGGCCAAAGCCGATCGACCAACATACGGTACCCGTCTTGGGGATCTGGCTTTTCATAAATGCGTTTTATCTTAATCATCTCTTTCCAATTTTTTAAGACGCTATCATTCGGACTCGAAAGCATCCAGGTACTTGGCTATATAGAGATCCTTCTCTTTCGATTTGTATTGCTGTATATACCGGGGATGTTCTAAAATTTCTATCGTACCGAACAACTTGGCTTCCTTATTTAATTTTTGAATAAATTTTGCATTTTTCTTCCCCAACACGTACACCTTGGACACGTCGAGCCCCATGCTGATATGCTTTCTCAGCGAATCTATCATAAAGTCTTTCACCGCGGCAAATAGCGACGGATCGTCGTAATAGTTGGCATTAACCCATTGCCCAGCTTTGATTTGCCGAATGATCGCCAATGGGAAAGGCGAGTTTATATAGAATCGTTGATAAAAAGCCTTGGCCCCTCCGTAGGCATCAATCATATCGTATAGGAATACAGAAGATATTTCATGGGTATGGGCAGATTTCATCTCAATACCGCAGGCACTAAGCAGCCGCTTTGTATCCGTAAATGGCACCCCTGTAACCCCTGCCCCCTTACGACTAGGATTGATACCTACAATAAATTGACGGTCGCTCGCATCCTCATAGTATTTGCGATAGAACTGACGCATCACCAGCATCGTCTCTGGATTGTCCAGATAAGGATTCATGACCTGAAAACCATCCGGAAGCTCTCCTGAGTAATGCAAGCCACTATTGAATTCGATGACTCTATCCGCAAAATTTTCTTTCATAAACACTCCTTATCAATTATTTTAATTCCTTCAGGATCTCTTGTATTGCTCGCTCCAGCTGAGGATCTCTTCCTTTTTCTCGGTCTTCCACCGTATTCTTCACATAAATATCAGGAGCTACCCCTGTCATCTCCAGATCCTTCCCGTCCAGTGTATAACATCCCCAAGCAGGGACCCGATACATCGAACCATCTACCAACCCCTTTGTAGAGGTAAAAATAATCCATCTATAGGTTTCTGTACCAATAATCTTGCCTAAATTTAAGGCTTTAAAGCCTGCCGCTGTCATTTCGGCATCACTGAGAGACTGCTCATTAATCAACAAAACAATAGGTTTTGCCGCCGGGGCAAAATTACTTTGTGGGGCCCGCTTACCTCCACGGTATTGCCATTGCAGGTAGGGTCTCTGCGATAAGAAGCGCAGCACTTCATCATGGACATTGCCTCCTGTATTGAACCGCAAGTCCAGTATGATAGCATCCTTGTTATTTTCTTGTTCGGCCATATCCAGCAAGAATTGCTGTAGCTGATCCCCTCCCATGTTCTTCATATGCGTGTAGGCTATTCGATTGCCGCTGGACTGATCTACCTGTCTTTTATTATCTTTTATCCATTCATTGTACAAACGGTCTCGCTGCTGTGCTGCTCCCTGTGGTCGTACTTGCACCAGGATTTCTTTTCCCCCTCGGCTTAACAGCAATGACAACTCTTCTTGCAAAGAAGGAAAAGCGAAATAAGCATCCCGATCCCGGCTCTGATCTATTGAAACACCATTCACCGCGAGCAATTCATCGCCCGACTGAATATCGATTCCCTTCAGATCTGCTGCTCCTTGTGCAATGATACGACTAACTTTGAACGGATTTTCTTTCGAAAACTCAACCCCAACCTCATTACTCACCACTGCAAAGCCTTTTCGCTCTTCGGCTCCAGTAGAGTTGAACCCAAGATGCGAAGCATTTAATTCGCCCAACATATCGTTCAGCAACACTCTTAGATCTGCCCGGTTATTCACATAGGGCAAATAAGCTTCGTACCTCTTTTTGACCGCCTTCCAATCGACACCATGAAATTGTTCGTCGTAAAAATTCTCCTCGATGCCAGCCCACGCCTCATAAAACATCTGCTTAAACTCCTGGGAAAGGTTACGTTGAAACTTATACGAAACCTCAACTTTTTCTAACTTGTTGGCTTCGAGATTATACTTTTGTATGGCACCCCGACTCAATACAAAGAACTTACCCCCCACCTCGATCAGCGAACCGACACCACCATCTACGACCTTTTCCGTTTTGTTCGGTGTAAAAGGCTCCAGTACTGTACGGTATATGGCTCCCTTTCCTTCAGCATGATTGGAGTAATAAAAGACATAGGTCTTTTCACCTTTTTTTACGAGTACCGGGTTCGACTGCGTCCCAAACCCCGGACTGATTTGGGTAACACGATCCAGCAGTCCATCTGTATTGATCTGTACCATTGCTAGCTTTTGTACCGAATCTTTCTTCGTCACTGCCACAACCCCTTTCTTCCCAACCGTGCTGCTGTCCGGTTTCGGCTTGCTATCGTCCTTAAAGAGTTCATCAAACTTATTCGCTCGGTATTCTTTATCAAATTTATCCAAAGCCATCCGATAGATTTTTGCATCCAGCATCCCTGTCGGATAGGACGGTTTCGTTCTGTTGCTGGCAAAATAAATGTACTTGCCATCCGGCGACCAAACTGGACCTACCTCGGAGATACCTGTATTCGTTAAATTAGTCGTTTTATTCGTTTTAACATGGTGCACGAAAATATCTTGTTCAAAATTACGATACGCCGTAAAAAGCACATACTCGCTATCCGGAGAGAATGAGGGAGTAGAATTCTGAAATGCCCATATCTCGTCCTTAACCAATAATCTGCTTTTCATATCGGCAAGATTTAAAAGACGTACTTCATCCCTACCACTCAGATATACCGCCTGGCTACGGTCTTTGTTTAATGCAACATCCCGATTATTTCTTAAATCATCGGTAATCTGTTTCGGTAGACCTTTACCATCAGCCGAAATAGTAAACCAATTCAGATAACCGTTGACCGTCTGATTATACAACAGCGTCTTATTATCCTTCATCCATTTGACCTCGACAATCCGCTCGCCCTGACTAGAAATTTTTCGAAGAAATTTGCCTTCGATGTCCCCCACAAAAAGCTCTCCTCTGGACACAAAGGCTAGCTTTCTACCATCGGCAGCAACATCCATGTCTGATATGTTATCTTTCACATCAAAGTCCTGCTTTTTGTCCAATACAGCATTTCTGCTCAGCGCGATCTTAGGCTGTATCGCTTTCTTAGAGGCTACATCGTATACAAAAATCTTATAGTCCTTTTCAAAGATCACCTTTTCACCATTGGCCGATACGAGCGGTCTCTTGATAGACGTTTCAAAATGGGTGAGCGCTGTTTTCTTGCCTTGAATAAAAGTGTGCAAATTGTACTCATTATTCGCTTCGTCTGAGGCAAAGTAAATATTGCCCATACGGTCTACACTACTCCAGAAGTCTTTACCTTCGTAATCTGTATATTGTTTATATTTTTTATCTTTTGGATTGTATGACAGAATGTCTGGATTGAAAGCCCCCTTATAACGCTTACGATTAGCAGCGGTCATACTCTCCCACGAATCATTAAATAGCCATTCTCCAGAGGGTGTCTCCACCACATTGTGAATGGTATTAAAATAATGATCAAACAGACGCTTAGCCGTCCCCCCATTTATCGACACACTATAGCTACTGAAACGATTGTAGCGTGATGATGTAAAATAAATAGTTTGACTATCCCAACTCCAACTATCCACTTCGTCCATACCATCATGATGTGTCATCTGCTTGATCTCCCCGCCTTCCAAAGGCATAATATAGACATCCATATTGCCATTCTGATCGGCCGAAAAGGCAAGCCATTTTCCATCGGGAGAGATCCGCGGCGAGACCTCGCTACCAGTCATACCTGTAAGACGTAAAGCTACACCTCCATCTGTTGGCACGCGCCACAAATCCCCTTCATAGCTAAACACCACGACCTTGCTATCCGGACTTAAGCAGGGATGTGACATGAATGCGACTTCGGTCTGAGCTTGAGAAAGCTGAAAAACTAAAGAAAGACCCAAGGCGTATAGGATGTGCTTCATATGTATAAATTAGGTTAAAAAAACTTAACAGTTGAATTAGATTTTTATATAGGAGCAAGTTACGGAAATAATCAATAACAGCAATCATGATACGCAAGAAGACTTACTTTATACAGAGCCGGTTATCCCAAACTTCTGATGTTTCAAAATTCATTTAACATAAACCGAAAACAGACTTTATCTTTGTATCTTAGTGAACAACAAACTACATCTGCCATGCGATTATTCTATTTCTGTTCTTTACTTTTCAGCACAGCGTCTATTTGTTCAACCCAAGCGCAACAAAACCATGTTTTATTGGAGAACGTCCGAATACTAGACCAAGCCACACAATCCCTGACCGCGCCTAGTCATGTTCTGATCAGCGGCAACACCATCCAGAAAATTAGCACAGCACCGATTGCGGTGACAGATATGGAGGTCGTGAAGATCAATGGGACAGGAAGAACATTGATGCCTGGCCTTATAGACGTGCATGTCCATATGGTATTTGGTTCATTGACCATGCCTCAAATGGTGACAAACGACCTATCTGAGGAATTTTTAATTAAAACTATCGGCCAATCGGCTAACAATATGTTGATGCGTGGCTTTACAAGCGTACGAGACGCAGGGGGCCCTATATTCCCGATCAAAGCAGCCATTGATGCAGGCAAGCTTCCCGGCCCCCGAATATGGCCTTCTGGTGCTACTATCAGTCAGACGGCTGGCCACGGAGATTTCAGGACCCCAGATGAAAAATCCCGTCGCTTTTTTGGGGTAGTCTCCCGAGCAGAGCGATATGGGGCAACATTCATCGCCGATGGGCGGGATGAAGTGCTGACTGCTGTACGAGAAAACCTACGCTTTGGCGCTAGTCAGATCAAGCTCATGGCGGGAGGGGGAACATCATCAGCCTACGATCCGGTGGACGTCACACAATACACGCTTGATGAAATGAAAGCAGCTGTCGAAGCAGCAGAAGACTGGGGGACCTACGTAACCGTACATGCCTACACCCCAAGAGCTATCCGCAGAGCTATCGAAGCGGGAGTAAAATGCGTTGAGCATGGATAGTTACTGGATGAAGAAACGCTAAAACTGCTTGCCGAAAACGACATTTGGCTGAGTTTACAAAATCTAGTCGATGATACGCCCAACATGGATCCACAACGGAGAGAAAAGCGTAAACCGGTTATTGAAGGACAAGAAAAAGTATGGCCTCTAGCAAAAAAACACAAGGTCAAACTGGCTTGGGGTACGGACTTTCTTTTCGAACCTGAACTTAACGACAAACAAAATGAATTTATTCTACGTCTGCAAAAATGGTTTACAAATGCAGAAATCATAAAAATGATAACACAGGATAATGCGGAGTTATTACAACTATCGGGACTAAGAAGCCCCTACCCCGGTAAACTGGGTGTGATTGAAGAGGGGGCTATGGCAGATATGCTTCTGGTCAATGGAGATCCGCTAAAGGATCTTAAATTGCTGACCAACCCGACAAAAAACTTCGTTGTTATCATAAAGGATGGCAAGATTTATAAAAACACATTGAAGAAATAAAATCACAAAAAAGTCCTTTTTCTTTATGAAAAAGGACTTTCTAACGTGACCCCGCTGAGGCTCGAACTCAGGACCCACAGATTAAGAGTCTGTTGCTCTACCAACTGAGCTACGAAGTCAGTAACACAAATGTAACTGCTGTGCTTTAAAATATCAATGTTTTTTTTGATTTCTTCCGCATTAATTCGTCCTCCCCTTAATATCTCTAGCTAATTGCCCTTGAGGAGGTGTCTACAAAATCTTAATATCTAAATGACAAAACCTTGACGTCTTTACTGTAATTTTGCAGGCCAACTCTTATTAAAATGTCTATAATTGTATCTGGATCAACCCATAATCTATCCTCCAGTAATAAAAGGATACGAATAGCAGTTTCCCTATTTTATTTCTGTCAAGGTATTGCCTTTGCTTCTTGGGCGAGCAGAATTCCAATCATTAAGGCACAGTTGCAGCTTACGGAAGCTCAGTTAGGCACTATTTTGCTGATGCTCCCTATCGGTCAATTGGTGACGATGGCGCTTTCAGGTAGATTGGTCTCAAAATATGGTAGTCACCGTATACTTCCCATCACAGCAATCGCCTATGGTATCATCTTATGCAGTATCGCTTTTGCCGCCAACGCCTGGCAACTAGGCCTATGCTTATTTTTATTTGGTGTGATCGGTAATATGTGTAATATATCGGTAAATACCCAGGGGGTTCTCGCAGAAGGACTATATAATAAGCCGATAATGGCGTCCTTTCATGGCGTATGGAGCTTGGCCGGATTTACAGGTGCTTTATTAGGCCTCTTGACAGTCAATCTCAATCTGTCGACTTTACCCCACTTCATCATTATATTCTTCCTTATCGTGATCAATGTCTTGACGAACAGACGGCACCTCGCTCCTCCAATCGAGCAAAACATACAGCGCACGACTTCATCCTTTAAACCCGATAAAATTCTTATCTCATTAGGAATCGTTGGCTTCTGCAGTATGGCTACCGAGGGCGCTATGTTTGACTGGAGTGGGGTTTATTTTCACGATATTGTATTGGCCCCTGAAAGCCTAATCATGCTTGGCTACGCTTCTTTTATGATTATGATGGCTTCAGGTAGATTTATCGGAGATAAAATCATTAGAAAGATTGGCAGACAACGAACGTTGCAGTTCGCTGGGGTGTTGATGTTTGTCGGAATGGCACTTTCTGTAGTCTTCCCCACAATTTACGCTAGTACTATCGGCTTTATGCTGGTAGGTCTAGGTGTATCCTGCAATGTACCGACCGTATACTCTATCGCAGGTAAGCATTCTAAAATACCCTCAGGAGTTGCTCTCGCTATGGTATCCAGCATCAGCTACCTCGGATTTTTAATGGGACCACCGTTGATTGGTTATATAGCTGAATTATTTAGCTTGCGGTATTCGTATGCCGTATTCTCTCTTTTCGGGATACTCCTGTTGGGAATGACAAGTTATTTAAAGGTGTTTAGGGAAAATTAAGTAAAAGGTCAGGATTTCTAGCCCTGACCTTTTTTAATTTTAATCGAATCGAATCACCTTCATTTTAGGCACCAACAATTTCATAATACTCCAAGCCAACAGATAGGCTATTGCACAAAAGCTGAACATAATGGTATAACCTGTCTCAATATGCCCCAGTGCTTTATAATGATCAAATAGATAACCGCCTATTTTGGTAATCAATGCACCACCGATACCACCGGCCATACCGCCGATACCGACCACCGAAGCCACCGCCTTACGTGGGAACATATCCGATACTGTCGTAAAGATATTGGCGCTCCAAGCTTGATGGGCAGAGGCCCCTATCCCTATTAAGATGACCGGGATCCAAAAACTATAGTGCCCCAAGGGTTGCGCCAATAGTACGACCAACGGAATTACTGCAATAGCAAGCATGGCTTTCATACGCCCATCATAAGCCGGATAACCCCGATCGATGTAATACTTGGGAAACCAACCTCCGCCTATACTCCCTATCATTGTCATACTATACAAAACAGCCAATGGCAGCATAATATCCTCATTGACAACACCGTATTGATCTTTTAGATAACCTGGCAGCCAAAAAAGAAAAAACCACCAAACCCCATCTGTCATAAACTTACCGGTAGCAAAAGCCCAGGTTTGCTTGTAGCCCAATAGTTTGACCCAAGATACAGGCTGATCCGTTACTTCTTCAGATTCATTTACCCGTTTGTCTTCTTCCTGATCCTTGCTGATATACGCCCGCTCTTCATCGGACATCCTCTTTTGACGACTAGGCTTCTCGTAAAAGATAAACCAAAAAATCAGCCATAGAAAACCAATTCCACCGACAATTTCAAATGCGGCAGCCCAGCCCCAATGCCCTGCGATCCAAGGTACCGTCAATGGTGCTAAAATAGCTCCGACATTCGCTCCTGAGTTGAATATACCTGTAGCAAATGACCGTTCGCTCTTTGGAAAATACTCTGCAGTCGCTTTGATCGCTGCGGGAAAATTGCCGGCTTCACCGACAGCAAGAACAGCGCGGGCAAACATAAAACCCACTATAGAAACAGGTACCGATGCAATACCTATCCACCCTAATGTACCAACTATACCTTCACCAATAGCTATCGCATAGGCATGGATAATAGCACCTATAGACCACAATATAATAGACCAGGCATACCCCCATTTCGTACCAAAACGGTCTACAAACCGGCCTGCAAAAAGCATGGATATGGCGTAAACAAATTGAAAAACGGCGGCTATATCCGCATAATCACTGTTAGACCACCCAAACTCTTCTTCCAGTGTGGGTTTTAACAAACTCAGCACTTGTCGGTCCATATAATTTACAGTTGTCGCAAAAAACAAAAGGGCACAGATCACCCATCTATAGTTGCCTATTTTGGTTGTTGTCATCGGCTTATAATTTTTAGTTTATATATCGGTTGCTTTATTTTTTTCTGAAAGTGTCCGTATTATTGATTCGACATTATATTTTAAGGAATCAATGAGCTCTCTTCGTTCGGTTTAATGGTCATCAAGAACTTTCATGTCTGTTGATGAGCCGGAGAGATCATGAAAGTTTTTTCTAGCTTGTTTGATCAGGTCAAGAGCAGAGATCGTCTTTTCTTTCAAATCCTTTGTATCTTTCGGATTTATTAATTTACTTCCCATGCCGACAGCACACACACCTGCATCAAACCAAGACTTTAAATTATTTATTTCTATATCAACTCCCCCAGTTGGAATAAATAACTGTCCTCTGAACAATTCTTTGATGGCAGACATAAATCCAGGGCCAAGGACATTTGCAGGGAAAAGCTTAATCAATGCAGCTCCGTGTTGTTGTGCCGTATAGATCTCCGTAGGTGTCATACAACCTGGTATCCACAGTAGTCCTGCAGCATGAACTACGTCACCAACAGTGGGATTGATCGTCGGCGACACCACAAAATCTGCCCCTAAGCTCACAAAAACATTTGCTTCGTCCACCGTTTTTACGGTGCCGATCCCCAAAAACAGTCCGGGCATATCTTGATCACGCACCGTCAACAATGCCGCAAATACTTCTGCAGCTTTATCGCCTCTATTGGTGAATTCGAATACCCGAATACCCGCTTGATACAGTGTCTTTACAATAGCTGTCGCCTCAAGGGCATCATCATGGTAGAATAAAGGCAACATGCCCTGACGCAAGATCGCTTCTAATACGCTATTTTTTTTATCCATTTTTAATCCGTTTTTGAATATCAGCGACGGTATTATGGGTCGCATCACTCGCTATAAACAATTTATCAAAAGCAGCTGCCGTAGCAAAATCGAGCGTGTTACGCATCCCTATCTGTTGGTATAGCCCATATATTAGTCCGGCCATAAAACAATCACCACTGCCCACTTTGTCAACGATTGTGGTCGCCACATAATCTTCCGACTGCAAAAGCTGCCCTTCACCAAAAAGCGTGGTAAAATACTGGATCCCATTCTCCAAATAGTCAAATCTAAATGTATTCGCTACATATGCGCATTTTTCAAATCTAGACATCAACTCAAGGCTTGTCGCCCTCGCTTGCTCCATAAGCAAGTCTCGCGGGTAAGAAGACTGCTGCTCGCGCAACTCGGGATACAAAGCTGCTCCTAACATCTGTTGTGCAGCCCATACATTGCCCATAATAAGGTCTGCATACGCAGCCAGCTCGGTCATCACCGCCAGGGGTTCTTTACCATATTTCCACAGCTTAGACCTATAATTTAGGTCTAAAGACACGAAAATATCACGACGGGTTGCTTCCTGAAGCGCTTCTAGACAGATATCCGCTACCTCCTGAGAGATCGCTGGACATATTGCTGAAAAATGAAACCAGGATACCCCATCGAAGATGACATCCCAGTCCATGTCGGACCGTCGTAAATTCGCAAACGATGAGTTTGCCCGGTCGTATATCACCCCGGTATGTTTTAGGTCTTTACCCTTAGGGAGATAATATATCCCGAGACGATCGCCCTGCAATAGCATGTTGTCTATCTCAACACCTTTTTTCTTTAAATACGTTAAAATATCTCCTGTAATATCATTCGCCGGCATCGCTGACAGATAAGCCGAAGGCAATCCCCACAAAGCCAGAGCAGAGGCAACATTCAGTTCGGCTCCTCCAACGTAAAAAGGCAATGCGCCGCCTCCTACCCAATCTGTGGAAAGATCTGGACAAATACGTAGCAGGATCTCTCCAAAGCTTAAAATTTTACCATCCATTGTTAGAAAAATCTAAAATATTCCCGAGCATTATAATAACTAATATCTCCAATAATTTTACCGACCCATTCTATATCATTTGGAATTTCTCCTCGCTCCATATCTTCCCCAAAAATATCACAGATCAATCTTCTAAAATATTCGTGTCTCGGAAAAGATAAAAAACTCCGCGAGTCAGTTAGCATACCTACAAAATTGCTAATCAACCCAATATTAGACAGTGCATTTATCTGCTTGGTCATACCATCCTTTTGATCCAAAAACCACCAGGCGGATCCAAATTGAATCTTACCCCGTACAGACCCGTCGTTAAAATTACCGACCATACTCGCAAAGAGCTCATTATCTGCCGGATTCAAATTATACAAAACGGTTTTTGCGAGTTTATCCCGACTATCTAATCGATCTAAAAATCGAGAGAGCGCCAGCGCCTGACTAAAATCTCCGATCGAGTCATGCCCTGTATCAGTACCCTTGCGTTGCAGCATTCGCGTATTATTGTTCCGAAGCGGGCCTAAATGATACTGTTGCACCCAATTTTTTTCATGATTCCACTCTGCAAAAGAGACTAAAAGTGCAGATTTAAACTTCGCTACTTCATCTGCCCCGAGCTCTTTTCTTCGTCGTATTTTCTCAAAAATAGCATTTAACTCCTGATCACTATATGCTGCCGCATAAAGGTGTTCGATACCGTGATCCGACACCGTACATCCGCAAGATGAAAAATGGTCGTGCCTGCTTCTTAACGCATCTAAATAGCTTTTAAAATTATCTATTGATAACCCAGTAACTCCCTCTAACTTATTAACATACTCGTTCAGCCCCTCCACATTGCCTGCATTCATTGCTTTGTCTGGCCTAAATGCGGGTAATAGTCTAAAACTTTCACCTTCCTTTGCTACTTGTTGGTGATACGCTAGACTATCCAAAGGATCATCTGTTGTACATACCACATCTACATTCATTCGCTTTAACAGCCCTCTTGCAGAAAAACCAGCCTCAGCGATCTGTCCGGCCGTCTCTTCATAAATCCATTCTGCAGTCTTGGGTGACAGAAGCGCTGTAATTCCAAAATAACGCTGTAGCTCCAAGTGCGTCCAATGATACAAGGGATTACGCAAGGTATAAGGTACTACCTCAGCCCATTTTAAGAACTTCTCTTTATCCGAGGCCTCCCCGGTAATGTATTCCTCACTTATTCCTTGAGCACGCATTGCCCGCCACTTGTAATGGTCATAAGCTAACCAAAGCTGTCCAAGATTATCAAACTTTGTATCTTGGGCTATTTGCTCCGGGGGTAAGTGATTGTGATAATCGATAATCGGTAAACTTTTCGAATAATTATGATATAATTCTTCGGCTGTACCTGTGTTTAACAAAAAATTTTCGTCTAAAAATGCTCGCATTGATAATAATTAGTTAATGGCAAAACCTGATTCCCCTAAAACGAAGGACATAACATACCTGGTATAAAATGAATAGAAATTTTGCTTTATCATATCTAGAGCTTAAAAGTAAGCACAAGATAACGAAGATTTGTAGTTAAGCTTCAATATTAGTTACGAAAACGTTAGCGTTGATTGCAAGTTTTCTTTAGCATAGAGTCGGGATAAGTTGTCTATCTTAAAAATCTCTCTCTCCTATAATTTAAGTTAGTAGCCCCGAGCAGGATAGAACCTTTGATATAAGAAGGTAAAGAATGATAAAGTTTACCAGCCCAATTTGCATTCAAACAACCATTTGTGTTAAATTTGATAAAATTAGATAAAGATAGATAAAGACAAAACCGAGTGCAAAAATGAGCGCAAATAATAAAATAAAAAATTTAAAAGACGTCAATGTTTCATACAACCTGAGAACACCAAACGACACAAAAAAGGACTCAGCTGTCAAATGTGTAATACGATGGAATAACAACACACTGACACTACATAGCGTGGCTAAAATTAACCCCAATCATTTTGACCGAAAAAAGCAGAGAGCAAAAAACAATGGCAAGTCCACCGCTTGGGACTCAGGCTCATTTAACCAAAGATTAGAAGAACTGGAAGGTAAAATTAAAAAGCTATTTCGTGAGCACCTCAACATTCACAATGAGTATCCTAGTTTTGACAACTTCAAAGCCATTATCAGCGACAAATTATCTAGCAAAAAGAAACAATCAGCAGAAAGCCTTATTGCCTATACTGAGTCTTATATCGAAAAGTCTAAAACCCGATTTAACGAAAAAACAAAAAGACTTTTAACTCCTGCAATTATCAAATCATACAACCGAACATTAGGGATTCTAGTTGAATATAAATCGCACATTAAAAAGCGAGACATAACATTCTCCGATGCAACCTTAAAGTTTTATGAAGGCTTGACGGAATATATGCAAAACAATCTAAACTTTGCCATCAACACCATAGGAACTCATTTTAGAAACCTTAAAACCATCCTTAGATCGGCAACAGAGGAAGGAGTAAACAAGAATCTAGATTACACCAAGAGAAGATTTAAAAGCCACAGAGTAGACGTGGATAACATCTTTCTAAACATCGAAGAATTAAACAAAATTCAGAATCTAGACTTAACAACCCAACCCAGTTTAGAAAATGCAAGAGACCTATTTTTAGTTGGATGTTGGACGGGATTAAGATTCTCAGATTTCACAAAACTAACCATGGATAATTTCAACCTCCAAGACAATACTATCCATATTCTTACGCAAAAAACACAAAAACCCGTAGTCATTCCTCTATTACCTCCATTGCAAATGATATTAAACAAATACCATGGATTCACCGAAAACAGCTTGCCGAAATCTATTTCCAATCAAAAACTAAATGATTACATTAAGACTGTCGGCAAAAAAGCTGGCTTATCAGAATTAATAAACATTAAAACTATTAAGGGCGGAAAAGAAATAACATTCCAATCTCCAAAACACGACCTTATTACCACCCATACCGCAAGAAGAAGTTTCGCATCAAATTTATACATTAAAGGAGTACCAACTATAAGTATAATGCAAATCACTGGACATAAAACAGAAAGCTCCTTTTTAAAATACATTAAATTAGAACCTAAAAACCATGCAAACATTGTAGCAGATTTTTTCAAATAAAATAACTTGACAGTCAGACTTTTGGCAAAAAACATCTAAAACCATCGGTCTATAGTAAAAAATAATTAGGAAAGCAAGAAAAAAATTGTTAAATTTGCCTCAGTTTAGAAAAAACTATAAGTATCCACATTACAAATGTATATAAAAAAAATTTATCTGCAAAATAAATTTACTGTTTTTTTTTTAAAATTGTTCAATACATTGCTATTGTGGCTTGAAGCTCTATTGTCTCTTATTAAATTTAAAATAAATAAAATGCAAAAACAATTACTAAGCAGAAAAGAGACTGCAACACTCTTAAGTATTTCCCTACCAACTTTGGCCAAATATACCAGAGAGGGAATTTTAAAAGCACGGGTGCTAGGGAACATCATCCGTTACGATTATGAAGAAATTTTAAAATCATTTAATGTAAACTAGAATGACAAAACAAAAACAGCAGGTAGAAAGATTGAAATGCTTTCTCAAGGCATCAAAACATTTGAAATATTTATCTATTTCTAATTGTTACAAAATCAGTCGAAGGTTGAATATTAATTTATCAACCTTTTTTTTATTGCTAACAAACAACACAAATATTAAAATCCATGCTTGACGACTTCAATACTCTATTTATAGAGAGATCCACAGAGCTCAAGAATTTTCTAAAAAATTGCTTACCCATACATATGTACAGCGATGAAGAAATAATGGCTCTAAGCTTAGACCTTTGTTTAAGCATAGGTGAATTAAGATACAGAATACAAGCTAGAAATTTAAACACCCAAGCAATTGGCACAGTAGAAGATAATTATGAAGAATTTTATCAGTAAAAAAGCAAATCAGTGGATAGAAGAAGCCACAGTTCAACCAATCCCCAAAATGCTATTTAGTGAGTTTTGGTTTGAAAACGAGTTATGTATACTATTCGCTGACTCTAATCTTGGTAAATCAATATTGGCAGTACAGATAGCTGACAGCATTAGCAGTAGAAGAGCAATTAACGGATTTAAATTAGAAAGCGAGAAACAAAAGGTTTTATACTTCGATTTTGAGTTATCAAAAAAGCAGTTCGAAACCCGATATTCCGACAATTATTTAAACCATTACGAGTTTGATGAAAATTTCATTAGGACTGAAATTAACAATGAGAGTATTATTAAAGAAAGTGAACTGCTTAGTGATTTTATTAATGAAATTAAAGAACAAGGTGCAAAAATCATCATTATGGACAACATGACTTTTTTATTAAATGATATTGAAAAAAGTAGTATTGCAGGAAATTTTATGAAAGAATTAAAGCAAATAAAAACCGAATTGGATTTATCTATATTGATATTGGCACACACGCCAAAAAGAGATTTTGCTCGCCCTATATCAAATAACGATTTACAAGGAAGTAAAATGCTTATAAACTTTGCTGATAGTGCATTTGCCATTGGAAAAAGCTACACTGATATTAACTTGAGGTATATCAAACAGATAAAGCAAAGAAATTGCGAACATATTTACAACGAAAACAACATTTGTCTATGCTCAATATCAAAAGGCCACGTTAATAACTTTTTACAGTTTCAATTTATAGAATACGGCAATGAAACGGAACATTTAAACTACAATAAAACCGACCACATAGTAAGTCTGGAAGAAACCTACAGATTAAAAGACGAAGAAGCGCTATCCAACTCTGAGATAGCTAGACGTCTGAAAATTTCCGAATCAGCTGTAAGAAAACGATTAAACAAACGACAAACATAATATAAGTCGTACCGCCTCGTACTAAAATATGGTGCGAGGTGGTGCGAACTAAATTAAAAAATATTAAAAGTTAGAGCAATAATTATATGTAGATGAAAATTTCATCTTAAAAAATTTTTAGTCATCTAAAATCCAACTAAAGGAAAGTGACCCCAAATGAACATTATAATCTTTGGTTCTATCATTATCGACAATACAACCAAACCAAGGACAATTGCTAAATAATTCAAAACTGACAGGTCTATATACTGTTGTTTCTCTAATTTTATTAGATTCACAAGCGCCTCCTTCTCTTCCATTGTTTCCACCTCTTTCATTCCTTTCATCACCTCTTGGTACTTTACTATTTTTGACCATATTGTAGAAGGTACAAAAACTAAAAAAACTATCGCAACTAAATAATAAATCACCCCAATACCCCAATTTGTAATGACAAAACTAAAGTACATACTTGACACCCCTATGTATGTATAAATAAATAAAATGACAAAAATGAATGCTAATAAATAAGAGACAAAACTTGCTTTTGCATATCCACCTTTAGATAATCTTATATTCGAATATATATTAAAAGGCATTAACAATATATTGTAGAATACGGGAAAAATAATCCTAGCTATTACTGGGACTAGCATTAGAATAAAGTAATTCATAATTTTTAAATAAATCTTATTAGGCAACAACTAGAAGTAAATTAACCCTAGAATTCGCAGAGTAAAAAAAATTTGCATTTGTAACATTAAAATCGCCGATTGGACGTGAAATTTCTTTTAACAACATATCAACTTTCATCCTTTCAATCTGAGCTGAGTTGTACTTCACAGAAATTAGACCATATCCTCCCCCCTCAAATGACTCAGGCCGAGAAAATAAAACTCGCTCAACCGTACGAAAGATTTGATTACTAGCATAAATATTATAATTCATTAACTTTTTAAGTTCACTGGCAGAAATAGCATCAATACTATCATTATGTATGATTTGATAAGTAAGAATATATTTATTCCTAAATAATGAAGAAATTTCAATTTCAAAAACGCCTTTACGCTTAATACCGTTTTCATTATTATAAACTTCAGATACAGATTTTACAAACCCGACACTTAAAAACTTATACATTAAAAGTAAAAATGCATAAGCAATTAAAAAAAGGACAATAACAATTGGCGATTCGGTTATCGGATAATAATAATCTAACATTTCTTTGGTTTCGTCTGAAAGCACATAAAAAATGATAAACGAAAATAATAAAACTCTTTTCATCCTTAATATTTTAATTTTGCGGTAATTGCGAATCTATACAACAAGTCAACAAACAGAATCTTAAGAGATTATGGTCAATAAAAAGTATATCGTAATTTGAGCAAAAAAATAGCGTAGCTAGTAATCTCTAGCTACTCGGGGTTACGACGCCCACACACACATAAAGATACAGCTACGCCATACGGCGCACTGATAATCTTCTTTAGTGTGTCTCTTAATTTGTCGTAATTTGAGTAACAAAAAGAATTCAGTACAATATTTTAAACATTCAAATTTATTAAATTTAATCCTATATAACCTAGACTAACATAAAAAACTTATCTAATCATATACTAGGAATAATACCCTATTGTTACAGCCCATCCATAAATTGGGGAAATGACTTGTAATTATATCCCCCCATAGACTGAAACTTTTTAAAATTTGTAAACTACCAAAATATCATTTATATACTCGAGACAATCCTTTTCGAACATTTGTCGATTTAACTTGTTATAAAAGTTTAAACTACATAAAGGTATTACATATATAAAAAAACGAGTGCAAAAACGATACATAGGACACAAAAAAAACGGCACAACACTGAATATCAGGATTATACCGTCTTTAGTTGTAGCCCCGAGCAGAATCGAACTGCTATCAAATGTTTAGGAAACATCTATTCTATCCGTTGAACTACGGGGCCAACTCTAGTTAAGGTACACAAAAGTATTATTATCCGAGCTTCTAAACAAGTGCTCTTTTTATTTTACATAAAACTATAGCTTTTAGCTATGAAATCAAGATAGAAAACATAGATTTTGATGATACCCAATAGGTATTTTCAATTTACTTTTGCCGTTATATTACGTACCTTTGTAGTACAAAAAAAGAAAGATACATTATGAGTTTTACAGGTAAGAATTTTCCGAGCATTACAGTAGATGCAATTGACTATTTAGGCGATTACATTTCAATCAACATTTTTGAAAAAGCACAAAAAGAAAACAAGAAAGTATTGTTATTCTGGTATCCAAAAGACTTTACATTTGTATGTCCTACAGAATTACACGCTTTCCAAGAAGCTCTTCCGGAATTCGAGAAACGTAATACAATCGTGATTGGCGCGTCATGCGACTCAAACGAAGTACACTTTGCGTGGTTAAACACAGCAAAAGATAATGGTGGTATTGAAGGTGTAGAATACCCTATCATCGCTGACACAAACCGCAACCTTTCTAGCGTATTAGGAATTTTAGAGATGAAAGAAGTGGAACACCCTGAATATGGTACACTTGTAGAAGGTTCTGCGGTGTCTTACCGTGCTACCTACTTGATCGATGAGACTGGGAAAGTATTCCACGAGTCGGTAAACGATATGCCTTTAGGACGTAACGTAAAAGAATATATCCGTCTGATCGACGCGTATACACACGTACAAAAGCATGGCGAAGTATGTCCTGCAAACTGGGAAGAAGGTAAAGAAGCAATGAATGCTACACGCGATGGTGTTGCTTCCTACTTATCGGCCAATTAAGAAATTTCAATCCTTCGAGAGGCGGATTTCTTCCGCCTCTCTTCTTTAAAATACAAAACGACTATGTTACAGGAATTAGAAAACGACACCTTACAGGAAGTTGTAAATAACAACAAAACTGTAATGGTACAATATGCAGCTTCTTGGTGTGGAAACTGCCGCATCATGAAGCCTAAATTTAAAAAATTGGCCATGGAGAATGAGGATGTGACTTTCATTGTTGTAGACGCAGAAAAAAATCCAGAATCAAGAAAATTGGCCAATGTAAACAATTTACCAACCTTTGCCGCGTTTAAAGATGGAAAATTGGTAAACCAGGTACAAACAAATAAAATAGAAGGACTAATTGATTTATTAAATGAAGTTACCAGTAATTAAGCACCTAACAGACTTTATAGAGCAAAACGATGCAGATTATGTCTTAGAAACTATCGAAACGCTAGAAGCCTTGACAGAAGTTTCTTCATTAAAAGACGAAGAGCTTGATGTTATTGGCGAGCTAATATCCAATATGTACGGAGCTATTGAAGTTGATAAGCTCATAAAAGAAGGAACGCCTAAAAAGGAAGCTTTAAATACCTTCATGCAACGTGTCCTAGGCTCCATAGACAAATAGCAGCCCTGTCTTGGGGAGATTAAAATCCTACTATTTCACAAAAGATATTATTCCATGTCGCTATTGTTTATAACTTTTGCGATGTGGAAAATTATTTTTCAACTTAGCGTTTACTATATTACGCTTTTATAGTACTTTTACTAGCGTTGAAAGGTTACACCCTAATTTGGGGGTCGTAAGACTATTTTAAGACTAAAGATTTTTAATTGTTGTAAAAAAAGAGCTAAATAAAATTTAGCTCTTTTTTTCTGAAGGTGTCTGTACTCAATGGACATCAAGAACTTTCATTTTTGATTGGTGAACCAAAGGAATCATGAAAGTTTTTTTTATAACAACCTTTGATCCCGCTAGTAGAGCACCGAATGTAACCAAAATGTCCCACAAATTCTATTGCACATAAAAATAGATTTATGTATGTTTAATCATGTATAAAAAAATACTCTTCTTATTTTTTTTCATCAGCACTCTCGTTATATCGGCGAAGTCTCAACATGGTAATATGCCAGCTAATGAAATCATGATCAGGCTTCAAAAACTTAACACATTAGGATCTATATTATACTTTGCGGCACATCCCGATGATGAAAACACACGATTGATAGCATGGCTAGCACAAGAGCGAAAATACCGAACAGGATATCTGTCGCTAACCCGAGGCGACGGTGGACAGAATCTTATTGGGACGGAACAAGGAATAGATCTGGGACTAATCCGTACACAAGAGCTACTCGCAGCTCGATCGATCGATAAGGGAGAACAATTTTTCAGTTCGGCCTATGATTTTGGCTTCTCTAAAACATACACAGAGACTTTTGATTTTTGGGACAAAGAGACCGCCCTCCGGGAAGCTGTATGGATAATCCGCAAATTTAGACCGGATGTCATTATAAACAGATTTCCGCCAGATAAACGTGGTGGCCACGGTCATCATCAAGCTTCAGCAATACTGGCCCATGAAGCATATCTTGCGGCAGCTGATCCAAAATATTTTCCAGAACAGCTCGGAACTGTGGCTCCTTGGAGAGCGAAACGTCTGCTATGGAATACCGCTAATTTTGGGGGGATGAATAATACCTCTGAAGATCAGCTTAAAATAAACATCGGTGCATATAGTCCTCTTTTAGGCGAATCATACGGCGAAATAGCTGCACGCAGCAGGTCGCAGCACAAAAGTCAAGGATTTGGAGCGGCAACTTCACGCGGCAACAGTACCGAGTATTTTGAGCATGTAGCAGGCGATGAAGCAAAAGGAGACATTATGGAAGGCATCACGACCAGCTGGGATAGAATCCAAGGTAGTGCAGACATAGAACCATTGATAAAGCGCATTATTGCTGATTTTATCCCTACAGAGCCTGAACGAAGTATATCTAGTCTTTTTGAGCTCCGTGATCGGATACAACACATCAATGATAATTATTGGAAAGCACAAAAGATAAAAGAGATAGAAGACATTATTACTGCTTGCGCCGGTATATGGATTGACGTATCGACAAAAGCGGACCAGTATCCTCTTAACAAAGATTTTGATGTCTTGTTGGAGGTAATAGCACGACGTCCCAATCTTGCGGTAAAACTACTTAAAACCAGCTTGGGAGAAGTTCAGGAAAACCTAGCAACAAATGTTAACTGGTCCTTATCAAGACAATACAAATTTGCCCAAATAACTCAACCTTACTGGCTTTTAAAGGGACATTCCTTAGGTAAATTTGATGTCAACCCCGCTGATGTAGGATACCCTACCAATCCCAACCCTCCGAGTGTCACCTTTACATTTGAAATCAATGGCAAGATTCTGAGCAGAAATCAAGAGATACAATACCGGGTCGTGGATCCTGTGCGCGGCGAAATACACAGCCCTATAACCATAATACCGACGCTAACGGCAGAATTGTCTTCCTCCCTTTTACTAAGTACAAATATGGAACAGAAAACAATGGAGGTCACTTTCTATCGTCACGACGAAAGCCAAAACAATTTTGTTGTAGATATACCCCAACCTGAAGGTTGGCAAGTCTCTCCTAAACGTATCAATCTAGAATTCGGAAAAGAAAATAGCCTTGTCAAGCAGATTGCCGTAAAACCGGATAATTCAAACAGTGCTAGTGGTTCAATATCCTTCCAATGGAATGGTGAACTTCTGAAATCGATAAAAACAATAGATTATGACCATATCCCTCGGATCACCTGGTTTCCGTTGGCTACAGTGAGTTGTAAGAGCTTTGCGCTAACAAACCCGGTGAAAACTATAGGCTATCTCCCTGGTGCAGGAGATATGATCCCGCAATCGCTAAACGAGATAGGTATAGCGGTAACCCCTTTGAATAACCGTCCATTGTCGGCCTCTTCATTAAGCCAATACGACGCCGTCATAGTCGGTATCCGCTACTTCAACATCAATCCACAGGCTTCCTCTACACAGAAGCTACTTATGGACTACGTAAATCAAGGAGGTGTCGTGCTCGTGCAATATAATGTAAACACGAAGCTTTTTGTCGACCAGATAGGTCCCTATCCGTTCGCTATCTCGAGAGATAGGGTCACTGAAGAGCATGCAAAGGTCAACTATGATTCGAAAGACGTCGCCTTAACCTACCCGAATAAGATCTCAACGCTCGATTTTGATGCATGGGTACAAGAAAGAGGTCTTTACTTTGCCGATAAGATCGATAAAAGATACCGTACTCCACTACGGATTAACGATAAAGATGAAGAATCGAAAAACGGCTCACTCTTGATAACAAATTATGGAAAAGGCAAATTTGTATATACCTCCCTTTCCTTTTTCAGACAATTACCGGCCGGAGTTCCCGGAGCTTACAGATTATTTGTAAATTTGCTCGCAAAAGAAAAAGTAAATTAACATTATATATGGAAAATCAAGTAAACGATGTACAACCTCTTAACGTAAAAGGTTTAATTTTATTAATCGGATCTGTATTGGGCGCACTAACGGCTTTTGCTTCTTGCGGATCATTTTTAAGTCTTATTGGGGGGCTAGTAGGCGGGTTTATTTTCGCAGTTTTCTTCAATACAGTGCTTTTACCACAAAAACCTCATGACAGATAAGGGACTCCCTCCTTTAGTACGTAGTTGGCGCCAGTTCTATTGGATATTGGTGATCTGGCTATTGTTATGTATTGTATTTATGTATTTATTTACGGTGCATTACTCATGAGTCCTATCGATTGGATAGTACTTTTCTCTACCCTGCTTTTGATTATCACCTACGGTATATTCAAAAGCAGGAATATTCGTAACATAGACGGCTATTTATTAGGCGATCGCGAATTGCCTTGGTACAATGTGGGGCTCTCTGTAATGGCTACGCAGGCCAGTGCAATCACTTTCCTATCCGCACCAGGCTTGGCTTACACCTCGGGAATGAGCTTTGTCCAATTCTACTTTGGACTGCCTTTAGCCATGATTGTGCTCTGTATTACTTTTGTCCCTATCTTTCATCGGCTTCGGGTATTTACCGCTTACGAATTCCTTGAAAAGCGATTTGACATCAAGACGAGAGCATTAACGGCTTTCCTATTTCTTATCCAACGTGGCATATCTACCGGGATTACTATTTTTGCCCCATCCATAATACTATCTACTATTTTGCATATTGATGTTACCTATACCACTTTGGTCATGGGAAGCGTGGTGGTACTCTATACAGTATATGGGGGGACCAAGGCTGTATCTTATACGCAGTTACTGCAAATGGGAATCATATTTGCAGGGCTTCTAGCGGCTGGTTTTATGGTTATCCGACTTCTCCCGGAGGATATTGGATTCCGTGAGGCGCTACATATTGCAGGTAAATCGGGTAAAACCAATGCTATTGATTTCACGTTGGATTTAAACAACCAATATACCGTATGGACAGGCTTGATCGGAGGTTTTTTCCTTCAATTGTCTTACTTTGGGACGGATCAAAGTCAGGTCGGGAGGTATCTAACAGGGTCTTCTATCCGTGATAGCAGAATGGGACTTCTGATGAATGGATTGTTAAAGGTACCCATGCAGTTTTGCATTTTATTGATTGGGGTATTGGTATTTGCGTACTATCAGTATCATACCCCACCTTTATTTTTCAACTCGATAGAGACCAAAAAACTGGAAAACAGCAGCTATAAGGCTGAATATATGGATCTGTTGCAGCAACAGGAATCTCTCGGCGAAAAAAAATCGCAAACAATCCACGAACTTACGAAAGCGCTATCGCATAATGACAAAGCAGGAATAGAACGTAAAGGCGAAGAATTGAATGCGCTAAACACAGCGTCAACATCACTAAGGGAAGACGTAATCAAACTCATCAAGAAAAATGATGAACACGCCGATGTAAATGACAATAACTATATCTTTTTATCGTTTGTGACCTCCACCTTTCCAAAGGGCTTTATCGGTCTGCTGATAGCGATCATCATGCTTGCCTCGATGGGCGCTACCGCCAGTGCAATAAACTCGCTCGCTTCGACGACCGTAATCGACATCTATAAGCGATTTATCAATAAGCAGGGTTCTGAGCGCACTTACTTAAAGGCTTCGCGTCTCTTTACGCTGGGCTGGGGCATATTCACGGTAATTATTGCACTATATGCCAATAAGCTTGGTAATCTTTTGGAGGCAGTTAATATATTAGGCTCTTTATTTTACGGTACTATCTTAGGAATATTCCTTGTTGCCTTCTACTTCAAGAAAATCGGAGGGAAAGCCGTATTTTGGTCTGCTATAATTACCGAAGTTATAATCATTGGTATTTGGAAAGCGGATATAGTAGCTTTCCTATGGCTCAACCTTATTGGGTGTATACTTGTTATTTTATTTGGATATCTACTACAGCAAGGAATAAAGAACAATGATTGATGGTTAATGGTTTATTAATAGAGACCATTCATTCTCAAATCTCTCATCTCTTAACTCAAATCTAATCCCTAATAATACTTACGGTACAGATCATAAAGTACAGCTTGATCATGCGCTGTCAGCACTCCATTTACTTCCTTGACAATATACTTGCGCTTAAATGCGCGGATTGCCCCTTCGGGGTTACGCATATCATATCCCATGATCTTCAGCGCGTCAATAGGGTTAAAATTCGCTGGGGGCGACATCAAATAATCTTCATTATACCAGATACCAAAGCCGTTTTGCGCCAATGACTTCCATGGGAACAAAACATTGGGATCGTCTTTTCGCATAGGGGCGATATCTGCATGACCTATAAAATTGAGCTGAGGTATAAGATATTTTGTCTTCAATGTATCCAAAAGGATGAGTAAGGCGTTGATCTGAACATCTGGAAACGGCTCCTTGCCATTGTTGTCTAATTCGATCCCGATAGATACTGAATTTAGATCATCAATGTTTCCCCACTTGGATTTACCGGCGTGCCAGGCACGATCATAATCATTAAGCATCTGGATAAGCTGTCCCGTCTTACTGATGACATAATGTGCGCTAACTTTTGAATGTGGAACCTGAAATGTCCGAACGGTCTGAGCGACACTATTCTGCGCGGTGTGGTGTATAATGACAAAATTTGGCTTACGAAGATCGTAATGTATCGCAGCGGCCCAATCGGCACCTTTGTACACACCAGTTCGTTTTTGTTCAATGATCCGTTCCTCGGGTGTTAACTCTCGGGGGACCTGAACAAGTGAGCTGTCCATTGCATTGTCTATAACCAATTTGGGTGCTTCAATTATTTTCGCTACCGTATCTAGCTTTACCTGATCTATGCTAGAGACGGTCCTTGGCGACATCAAGGTCTTCTTTGATGTACCGCAGCCCACAAGTCCGAATAAGCATATCCCAATAACAACACCCCTCAACCGCATATCAATTCCTATCTTGGCAATGCGTATATAACCCCCAATGTCAGCGCCTGACTATACTGCACCTTTGACGATTCATCTGAATTATAAACAAGAATACCAGTAAGGCCTACGTTAACCAAACTCGTTACTTTAGCACTTAATGTTGCATCTAAACGGTGATCCGGATCCGAAATATCTTTATAATCTGCAAATAAGTTATAACGAGCTTTCAGATTAAGATTTTGAGATAGGTTACGATCTAAATTAGCTGTCACCTGAAAAGCGAGGTCATTTTTAAATTTTTTCCCCGGCTCAACACCGTAGACAGGTTTAGTTGCTTCTATCGGCGGAGCAATTCTTTTATCTGCAATAATAGTCTGCCGAGCAGTACCTGTACCCAATCGTAATGAAAATGTCTTATCTGGTTTATATTCGAAACCGAATGACTCTGTAAAATATCCCGGCGCCAAAAATGCGGAGACCGTATCGGTAATATTTTCTCCCTTTGCATCGTACTTATAACCTATATCAAATTGAGATTCGAAAGTAAATGAAAAATAAAGCGCCCAAGTATCCGTAAACTTGTAGGCTAGCTTATTATCCCAAAAAAGCCTATCCAAATTTTTCTTAGCCAACTGATCTTTATTCCAGATTTTCCCATATTTGAAATCAAATTCGGTAACAAAATTGAATCGATCTTTATTATAATCAGACTTATGCCAAAACGTACCTCCTATAGCGACAGAATTTACCCCTCCCGCATTCCAGTTTTCACTAAACGATGCTTGATTTGCATTTATACCAAATTTGGTCCAATGCTTCCAATAATCCACTTCTAATCCGAGCTTAGGTATCGGAACATTAATTTGTTTGATCTGAAGGCCTTTTGCTGTATCTGCAGTCAATTTTTCGGTATTAGGTTTCTCTCTCAGGTCCTTTAGATTTGCTTGAGAAAACACCTTCGCGCTGACGGACAGCAGCACAATGCTTAAAAACAAGGGTAAACGTTTCATCATAGACTATAACTAATCGTTGTTACTAATATCAATTTTATTCAAATCTGGTAAAGGCTTAATATAAGGCACATATTTAAAGTACTCATACTTCGACTTTATATAACTTACCAGTTGATAATGTGTTGCCAAAGATACAAAATCATACGAAGGTCTGTACCTTACCATAAAATTGTCTAGCGGTTCGCCTTCTAATCCTATAACCGACTTGACTAACTCTTTAGAAAAACGCATATCGACAATATTTTCCTGATATTCCCTTTCAAAATACCTGGTCAACCGCCTCGCATTTTTCGCTTCTTTACTGAAGAGGCTATAAATCGCATTAATACTCAGACCTGCACCTGTCGGCCCTACGCTTAGGTAACTCCCTGGATCGGCCAATTTATAGGCTTTATCATAGTCCCTTCGACGTTCTGCTAAAATTTGCTCCGGTGTCTTACGCCCAAGAACCGTTACAGGATCTATATAAATAGAAGTTTTCTTTAAATTAAAAATCAACACGCTTTGACCTTCATAAGTCAAGGTATCGCTAAAATACTGCTCTCTTTGCGCGATAATCTGATCGCCGGGAGACATATCTAAAGCAAACTCTCCTCTTGAATTATTAAAGATATTTGCGCCGCTGGTCTTATTAATCATCAATACACGACCAATCCGCTGCTTCGTATCCTTATCAAAAATCAGGCCTTCCACCTTTTGCTGCGAATAAGTCGGCATACAAAAAGAAAGAAAAAACAATAATGATATTATGTTTAGATTGGCATTCACAACCGTAAAGCTACATTATTACCAACAAAACGCCATATTTTTAACAAGTTTTAATATCACTTGGTAATTACCAAAAGCTGCCCTATAGCGATCTCATCTCCAGAAAGACCGTTCAATTGTCTTATTTGATCAATTGTAACATTGTATTGACGACTAATACTGTATAATGTCTGTTGAGGTTTTACTTCGTGAATAATCATCGCAACCGGTGATTTTATCTGTTCCGGTTTAGCAATAGGCTCTGACTCTACTTTCGTTTCAATAGCATGTACAACCTGCTCTTCTCTTCTTTCCTTTTCGACATAGGTCTCTGCCCGATCATATTGATATAGAGCATATCTTTCTATCAGGTCAATAAGTAAATCTGGATAACGCGGATTAGTCGCATAACCCGCCTCTTTTAGACCTTTGGCCCAGCCTCTATAATCATCTTTGTCAAGCGCAAACAACTTCTCATAGCGCTTACGTAATAAAAATTGGGAATGATCCTTAAACGACTGTTCGGGATTGTCGTAAACACGGAAACAGTCATTCGGGTTATCATCAGCCCTTCTTACACTTTTTCCGGTCCAGACGCCACCACACTTTATTCCAAAGTGATTATTCGCTTCGCGGGCTAAATAAGAGTTTCCATTGCCCGATTCTAAAAGTGCTTGCGCTAATTTAATACTCGCGGGAATCCCGTATTGATTCATCTCTCGGATAGCGATCCCTTTATACTGTTCAATATACGACAGACCTGTACTAGAGACCCCTCCTTTGGAAGGTGTTTTTTTTGAGCCATAAGAACTGGATGAATTGGGATTGGACAACACTGTGCCTCTTTTTGAAGCACAAGAGCTCAACAGTCCTAAGAGGACAAAAAGCAAAAAAACAGATCTCATCAAAAAACAAAAAGTATATAATGTATTATTTTACATCCAGATCATCCAGATCATAACGATCGATAGTCCCCAGAACCTTGCGACTCCAGTCGCGGGTTGCTGAATATCCCGACCGTGCAATTCCTTTGACCCAAGCGCTGTAATCTAACGGAGAATACTTATCAAATAATCCCTGCGTTGATTTCCTCCGCTGCAGTAAATCTACAAAATCATGGTAAGATGCCAAAACAGATTCATAGCCTTTGTAGGCAGACCTGATGGTCTTACTATTGTTTTTTCCCTTAATTCCGAAATGATTGTTCAAGTTTGTTGCAATTCGGCTATTACCATAGGCACTTTCATGAATAGCGATTGCTAAGATCACAGATGCTGGCACACCTGTTTCGCGCATGAGTTGCTGTGCAACGCTCTTGTGCTGCTCGATGTAACTTGAAGGACTAAATTTCTTTTGTCCTAACAGTGTCGTTACAGAAGCAAAACACAATACTAGTATTAGCAACATTTTGCTGCATAAACATTTTTGCATTTTCTACTTTTTAGTTCAACAATTACTTTTTGCGCAATACAAAAAGCCCGTCTCTAATCGGCAAAATCAACTTTTCTACACGGTTGTCTTTTGCCAGGGTAGCATTTAATTCCAAAACCTGTTTTGTCTGGCTATCTGGATTCTCTTCAAAAACCTTTCCTTTCCACAAAACATTGTCTATCAAAATCACTCCCCCTGAAGGAACACGATCTATTAACATCTCGTAATAAACCAAATTCCTTTTTTTATCGGCATCGATAAAAACTAAATCAAATTCTCCTGCGATGGCAGGTATCACTTCAAAGGCATCCCCAATGTGATATTCTATGTGAGCAGCGTATGCAGACCGCTGAAAATAACCAGAGACTCGCTCTTCCTGCTCTTCATTAATATCTATGGTATGTAAGATACCGTCTTCTTTTAACCCTTCTGCTAAACATAACGTTGCATAACCTGTAAAAGTACCTATCTCTAAAATTTTTCGGGGAGACAGCATCTTACTGATCATGGACAGTACCCTTCCTTGGTAATGACCAGACAACATATGCGGCATTGTTTCTTTTAGATACGTCTCTCTGTTTATCGTACGGAGCAACGAATTCTCTTCGTCACAAGTACCTTCTAAATAACCACTTACCCGTTCTTCATTTTGAAACATAACTGCAAATCTACGGAACTAATTCAAAAAAAAAACTTTTTTTACGCCTCCACATAGACATCAGGATGATAAAAAGGTTTAATAAATAACTAAAAAAGCCCTGTTTCCTATCGAAAAACAGAGCTTTTTTTGAATTCTAAAACCAGATTATTGATTAATCTAATGAGGCTGTAATTAACCTTAAGAACTCAGATCTTGTAACATCATTTTGAAATTCACCGGTAAAAGCCGACGTTGTCGTCACTGAACTTTGCTTCTGAACACCACGCATAGCCATACACATGTGCTTACACTCCATCACTACGGCTACGCCGGCAGGATTCAATGTTTCTTGAATACAGTCCCTAATTTCATTAGTCAATCGTTCCTGGACTTGTAAACGTCTAGCGAAGGCATCTACAATACGTGGAATCTTACTCAATCCTACGATATGTCCGTTAGGAATATAAGCGATGTGTGCTTTCCCAAAAAAGGGTAACATATGGTGTTCACACATCGAATACACTTCTATATCTTTAACAACTACCATCTGGCTATAATCTTCTTCAAACATCGCGCTACGTAATACTTCTGCAGCATCAACATCGTAGCCATGTGTTAAGTATTGTAAAGCCTTAGCCACCCGTTCTGGAGTTTTGATCAAACCTTCCCGATTAGGGTCTTCACCTATGGCAGATAGAATATCGTTGTAGTGTGAGGCTATACGGTCTACCTGCTCTACATCATACTGTTCTACTTTTTTATAGCGATCCAATTCTTCATTGAAATCCGTAGAATTACTCATTTTAGCTAATTATTTTATGTGATTAATCGCCGAAATACTCGACGGAATTATTTTCTGTTTCGTATAGCTTTACGCTATGTAACTGAACCTGCTCTTGTTCAAAATGAGGCTTCAATACTTTAAATATCTCCATAGCGATCACTTCTGTGGAAGCCATTTTACCCTGCATAAAATCGACATCTAAATTTATATTCTTATGATCCATTGGAGTAATGATGTAGGTATTTATAATACGCTTCATCAACTTCAGGTCGATCAAAAACCCAGTTTCTGGATTTACCTCTCCTTTTACCGTAACATACAATTCGTAATTGTGCCCATGCCAATTGGGGTTTGAACAATAACCAAAAATGGCTTCGTTTTTCTCTTCCGACCAATCTTCGCGATGCAGCTTATGGGCGGCACAGAATCGCTCTCGCCTTGTAATGTATATCATATACGCAAACTTAGATAAAAATGCTTTGATAAACAATCCTATATATCCCATTTGTACAGCATAAAGCTTATTACACACACAGTCCCTATTATTGGGTGTTTTTTATGACAATAATATCACGCAAAAAACTCTATTTTAGCAACTACAAAGCAAAGTATACCTGCATTAAAGTTAAAACACAGAAAAATGAAACCTCTAGTCGTCGCCGCTACCGAAGGGGAAATTGCCCCGAGTTTGGACTTGCTATCGCAGTTACAGATCCCTTATTTAATTACGGGGGTCGGAATGACAGCTACCGCATACCAGCTGGGAAAGAGGATCACGCAGTCCCGCCCTGATTACATCTTAAATATTGGAATAGCGGGTTCATTCTCTAAGGATATTGCTTTAGGAAGCGTAGTCAACATTGTAGAAGACCATTTTTCGGAACTCGGAGCAGAAGATGCGGAGCAGTTTCTCTCTTTGGAAGATCTTGGGTTTGGCAACAGTATGTTCCGTTCTTCACCCCCTCCAAATATTACGATCTCCCTCCCACAAGAAACAGCGATCACAGTCAATATGGTACATGGACATACTCCATCAATTCATGTCCTGAAAAAAAGATTTCCCGGAGCAACAATTGAAAGTATGGAAGGTGCGGCCGTGCTTTTCGTCGCTACCGAAGAAGGCTTACCTTGTCTTCAAATACGTGCTATATCTAATTATGTCGAAAAGCGAAACAGGGATAATTGGGAAATACCGCTAGCAATCCAAAATATAAACAAATGGCTGCAAGATTTTCTAATACAAAACAAATAACCCAGGCAAAGTACACGAATGGGGACAGCAACATTACCTATCGCACGTGTGAAATATCCATATAATGTAAGCCGCGCAAATACGGATTAACACGAAGTAGTGCGCACACTAAAAAAACGTGCGTAATATCGCTTGGATACGCAAGCTACCAGATCGCCTCTAAAAGGCAGTTTATATGCATATGAAATATCATTATTAAATAGTATTTTTGCATATCAAAGGTTAATTAAAACGATTTCAAAACTAATGAGAGAAATTCAATTCAGAGAAGCGCTTCGTGAAGCAATGAACGAAGAAATGCGTAAAGATGAAACTATATTTTTAATGGGCGAAGAGGTTGCAGAGTATAACGGTGCTTACAAAGTGAGCCAAGGTATGCTAGACGAATTTGGCCCAAAACGTATTATTGACACTCCTATTGCTGAATTAGGTTTTGCAGGTATCGCTGTCGGAGCCGCAACACATGGCTTGAAGCCAATTGTGGAATTCATGACATTCAACTTCTCATTAGTTGCAATAGATCAGATCATCAATTCAGCAGCAAAAATCCGTCAAATGTCCGGTGGTCAGCTTTCTTGTCCGATTGTATTTCGTGGCCCTACAGGTAATGCAGGACAGTTGGCAGCACAACACTCTCAAAACTTTGAGAACTGGTATGCGAACACACCAGGATTAAAAGTAGTAGTTCCTTCCAACCCTTATGATGCAAAAGGTTTATTAAAATCATCCATCATCGATCCAGATCCGGTTATCTTCATGGAGTCTGAAGTCATGTATGGCGATAAAGGAATGGTACCTGAAGAAGAATACTATCTTCCTATCGGAAAAGCTAATATCATACAAGAAGGAACTGACGTAACGGTTGTTTCTTTTGGAAAAATGTTACCAAGAGTGGTAATCCCTGCGGTAGCAGAGTTAGAAAAAGAAGGTGTTAGTGTAGAATTAATTGATTTACGTTCTGTACGTCCTATTGATTACAAAACAGTAGTTGACTCTGTTAAGAAAACGAATAGATTAGTTATTGTTGAAGAAGCATGGCCATTGGCCTCTATCTCTTCCGAGATTTCTTTCCATGTTCAGAAAAATGCTTTTGATTACTTAGATGCTCCTGTATTGCGTGTAACATCTGCAGACGTTCCTTTGGCATATGCACCTACTTTGGTAGAAGCGACTTTACCAAGCGTGGCAAAAGTGATTAATGCAGTAAAAGAGGTAACTTATAGTAAAAAATAATTTGTACAAAATATACAAATCAAAGGAGTCCTTTAGGACTCCTTTTTTTATACCCTATAATATGGAGCAATAATCTGAATAAAAAGAGTTATTTTAACATAATCATTGCTAAACGCTGTAACAAAAAGCTTGGTTCGACGACATATCATAGTCCGAGTATTCAACAGATTTTTGTTATACCTAGTAAGACTTATACACAATCAACAATTAGAACTATATGAACAGACTTTTCACTACATTATTCATTGCTGCTACAATCACGCTAAGCGCACAGGCACAAGAGAAGATCACCTTTAGGTTAAACCCAGAAAAAGGAAAGGTCATCCCCATTGAAATGATTATGAAGTCGGATATTGAAGGTGCGCAAAACATGATCATGGATATGACTATGCGCATGAATATGACAGCAACAGAAGTTACGGAATCATCGGCGAAGTACGAAGCTAAGTATACCCAGGTCAAGACCGATATCAATGCCGGAATAGTTACTATCTCTTATGACTCTTCCAAAGAACCTTCCAACCAGATGGAGGAAATGATGTCTACACAGCTGAAACCTCTCTTGGAGAATAAGCTTAGTATCACAATGGACAAAAACGCCAAGGTATTGGAAATGGATTTTCCGAATGTTCCGGCAGAGGCCTTTGATCGATCTAGCATTCAGGGAATGTCCGTTGCCTTTCCGGATAAACCTTTATCTATCGGAGACTCTTGGGAAAATGAAATCAGCTTGGCACAATTAGGAGCAAAAGGAAAGAATGTAAATACCTTTGCAGAGAAGACCGCCGATGGCTATAAGATTAATGTGACAGGTACTTATACCGACAACGCGGGCACTAGTATTGGAACATCTACAGGTTACTATATCCTAGACCCCAACACCTTTTTTACCAAACACTCTGTTGTCAACACTACCATTGAAGTACAAGGAAATAAGATATCTTCCAGCATAGAACTAAAAGAAATAAAATAACAGAAAAGTCCCTCCTAGGAGGGACTTTTCTGTTATTTTATATACGCAACATTATAGACTAAGCGTTAATTTCAGATTTATAAGCATCTGCTGTCAACAAGGCATCTATGTCTGCTGGATTCGTTAATTTTACGCGGATGATCCAACCTTCACCGTATGGATCAGAGTTCACTAATTCAGGAGAGGCATCAATTGCATCATTCACGGCCAAAACTGTTGAGTTTACGGGCATAAACAAATCAGACACAGTCTTTACTGCTTCGATAGTACCAAACACTTCATTCGCAGTCACCTCTTCCCCTACAGTGTTAATATCAACAAAAACAATATCACCCAACTCGCGTTGAGCAAAGTCTGTAATACCGATTACGGCTTCATCGCCTTCTACACGAACCCATTCATGATCCTTTGTGTATTTCAATTCTGTTGGAAAATTCATTCTTTGTTCTTTTTTTCAAAAATATCATTAACAATTGACATTACCAAAAGCGATTATATGTATTTTTAGAATATGAACAGCCAAATTGCAAAGCTTTACGAAATAAGCCGAAAGGAAAGTCGGTTAATCATTGGTCTTATGTCTGGAACCTCTTTAGATGGTCTCGATATTGCACTCTGCAAAATTCGAGGGAGTGGCTTTGACACTGAATTGGATATTCTTCATTTTGAAACATTACCTTATGAAGACCAGTTCAGAACATATATCCGAAAGATCTTTGCAAAGACTGAAATAAACCAACAAGATCTCTGCGGCATCAACCCTTATGTGGCGATTACGCACTCGAAACTTATCAATCAAGCGTTAACCCAGTGGGGAATTGATACAATGGAAGTTGATCTGATAGCCAGTCATGGACAAACTGTATATCATGCTCCTCAAATACTAACGAAGGACTATAATCTCCCAAACAGCACACTTCAGATCGGAGACGGGGACCACATAGCTGTTCACACCGGAATCATTACCTTATCCGACTTCCGACAGAAACATATTGCGGCAGGAGGAGAAGGAGCTCCTTTAGCAGCCTATGGTGATTTCCTTTTATTCACTGATACAACTGAAACTCGAATATTACTCAATATCGGAGGCATTTCGAATTTCACTTTCCTTCCCAACAAAGGTTCATCGAGCCAAGGATTTGCAAGCGACCTCGGTCCTGGAAATACGATGATGAATCAATATATGTTTAAAAACTTCGGTGTAGAAATGGATGCAAACGCGATGAAGGCGCAGTCAGGAAAGGTCAATGACAGGCTACTTCTTCATTTGTTAAAAGAAGATTTCTTAGATCTAGCTTTTCCAAAGACAACAGGTCCAGAACTCTTCAACCTCAGCTATCTCCAAAGAAAAATAGAGGAAGCAAATTTAGACAAGCTGTCTCACGAAGACATCATGGCTACACTCAATATGTTCTCTGCCAAAGCTATCGTTCAAGGAATTAGGAAGGTGTCCACAGGCCTAGATAATATCGCCGTATATGTAAGTGGCGGAGGCATACATAATCCTCTTTTGATGAAAAATATCCGTACCGAATTGCAGACTGTAAAAGTCGCTTCAATGGATGAGATAGAAATGAATCCTGATGCCAAAGAAGCCTGTCTGTTTGCCATATTGGCAAATGAAACTGTTGCAGGAAGCCCCGATCATGTTTCTTGGCTAAAAGACTCGCCCGCTGTATGCATGGGTAAAGTTAGTTTCCCCTACTAAAGCTCTACATCGATTGCTTCTTGAATGAATTTCTTAAGGGGATAAATTCTTTTGCAAAACCCTATAACCTGCTGTAGAGCATCTGCTTGGGTGAGATCCTCATTTGCTAGTGATTGATGGATGATAAAGCTTTTCAGCTTGAGAACTTCAATATTCGGATCTTCTGACGAATATCCTGCGGGAGGTCTACTAAGCTTGTCTTCTTGGGAAAGATCAGAAATCTTCCATTGGCCATTTTGCAACGCCTCCTCCAGCGCTTTATAATTATAATCAATCTCTTGTCGGATCGCATCAAGATGTTCCTTTTTAGGGCGCCAATATCCAGCAGCTATAAACGAATTCTGAGGTTCAATATGAATGTAGTACTCCGGGCCCTCAAGCTTCCTGCCATCTATAGAGATACCGGCTGCAAGCCAAGACTTATAAGGAGATTTATCTTTAGAAAAACGTACATCTCTATAAATCCTAAACATACATTTAGCTGCTTTAATATCCGTATTGATCAATGGATCGAACTTTGACAACTCGGCAATCATTGCTTCGATGAATAACTTTACATTCTGCAAAGCCTCATCGTAATGATCTTTATGTTCCTGAAACCACTCTCTTGAATTATTTGCTTTAAGTCCCGAAAGAAAATCGATTGTTGTTGCTGAAATATTCATATGTAGATAATTATCTTAGACGAGCTCGCAAGCTCGGTTTGACTTTTAATGGTCATATGGAATATCCAAAGTATATTATGCACGTTTTTGTGCAGTTCTGCTACATGGATATTTCATAACTATTGTATCATTAACAGAAACAAAAACACCAAAGGAGCAGCCATCAACAGACCATCGAAACGATCTAAAAACCCACCATGTCCCGGCAAAATATTACCCGAATCCTTTACCCCCAAACTACGCTTTAACATAGACTCTACCAAGTCACCTAACGTGCCGAATACACCTATAATCAACGCCATAAATGCCCACTCCCATTTAGCTAAGGAGCCAAAATACTGCTCCAGGTTGAAGGCAATAGCCATAGCAAATACAACTCCACCGATAAAACCTTCCCAGGTTTTATTAGGAGATATCCGCTCAAACAACTTACGCTTACCAAAGCTTCGACCAGCAAGGTAAGCACCTGTATCATTAGACCAAAGGATCAACAAGAAACCAAGAGGAATATAATAGTTAAAAGTTCCTTTCACAAAGCCCAATGCCACAAAAAACAAAAATGGGATCCCTGCATAAATAATCCCTAACAAGGTATATGCAATATCATTAAATGGAAATAAACGCTTTTGGAACAAAGCGGCAATAAACAATGCCGAGAAAAAAGGAACAAATAACCAAACTTTGATAAAAGGGATCAACCCTATGCAATGCAAACCTACAAGGCCGGCCAAGATTGCCATAGCAAGAAGACCTAATACCACCATCGGTTTTACTTCTTCTCTACGGACTATACCGTAAAATTCAAATAGACACCAAAGTCCGATCAAGGAAAAAAAACATACAAAAACAGCTTGCCCTAATAGATGGGCTCCAATCAATACTGCTATAAAAAAGAAACCTGTAATTGCTCTAGTTAACATCGTCTCCTACTGTATTAGCTCCTTCACCAGCTTCAATTAACTTCAATGCTTGCTCCTCCAAGTCCTCATGGACATACAGTTCTATCCTGCCGAACAAATAAGAAGAATCCTGCTTATTCATCGCGACAGACGGTATTTCATTTTCCACCAGCATCTGCTTCACGATCTCTGCTTCGATAGCACTACTGTATATCTTAATCTTTTTCCAACCCTTCTCCATTATACTTCTTTATTTTTTGAAATTTTATAAAACCATACGCCCAACAATATTGTTAGCATCAAGCTGCCAATATACACAAATATTGTATAGCTCTCGTATGTTTGCAAATCGGCATATGTCTTCCCTTGTCGTGTATAAACAAAGGCTATTACAGCAACAGTGGCATTATTAACAAAATGTGCCAATATAGGAATCCAGATATTCTGCGTCCAAACAAACATATATCCAAAAAATACACCTAAGAGCATACGCGGAAAAAAACCAAAAAACTGTACATGTATAGCGCTGAAAACAAGAGCTGACACCCATACGGTAAGGTGATAGTTTTTTGTCAATCGCTGGATCATATGCATCAAGGATCCACGGAAATAATATTCTTCTGCGATAGCAGGCATCGCCGCCATGACAATGATATTGGCAACTAGGAACTCCCAACTATCGACCATAACTATCCGCTCTGTCAATACAGCCATGCTATCTTCCTGCGTTCGCATCCACACTTCTATTTTATTCCAACTCTCAGGTAATGTCATCGTCATGTTTGCTTCGCCAATTAATTGCATGATAGGACCAAAAGCAAATAACAACGCAGCAGCAACAACATATGGCAACCAGACCCTTTTATTCTCAGTGGGAAAATAATTAAAATAGGGTTCAAGTCTCTGCAACACAAGGGCAGGTAATAAAAAGGTTCCGAAAGAACTGGAAACCAATAGGGCGTATAAAAAAAAAGGGCGATCAGCAAAAGAAGATAAATCTCCTCCACTGTCTAATATTTCTCCCCCCCACCCATTTGAAAAGACACCAAGGATAAGCACTAATAACTGGACAACAACACTACATCCTAGTGTAAGTCCCAATAAAATCACGAAAGAGCTCCATGGTCCATTGGGTTTACCAACATATTGATTCATGGGCTAAAGTTACTTATTATTTAGAATAAGAAAAGGGGGCTAGGCCCCCTTTTATAACTTTTAATTAGCACGGTTTGGATCCGCTGGCTTTTTGACTTCTTGATATGGATAAGTCTTGATCTCATCTAGAAGAATCTTAACTGTTCTCTCTAACTGAGGATCTCTTCCTTCCAATAGATCCTTTGGCATTTGTTCGACAAAAACATCAGGTGCAACACCTTCATTTTCGATAATATAGTTACCCTTCAGATCGTATACTCCAAAATTGGGAGAGGTAATGCTACCACCGTCCAATAGTGGCGGATAGCCCGAAATACCAACCAATATCCCCATTGTCGTACGACCGACAAGCTTACCTAATCCTTTGAAACGGAACATATAAGGCATCATGTCTCCTCCAGAACCTGCATTTTCATTAATGATCATTGCCTTTGGTCCATAAATACCATTTCCAGGTGTTGTAAATGATCTTCCATCACGTATACCCCAGCCAGCGATAAGCTCTCTAGACAATAAATCAATGACGTAATCTGCAACAGAACCGCCTCCGTTGTTACGCTCGTCCAACAAAAGTGCCTTTTTGTCCATCTGTGAGAAATAATATCTATTAAAATTAGTATACCCCTCTTGGCCCGTGTTCGGCATGTAGACGTAGGCAATCTGCCCATTACTTAATTGGTCTACTTTTTTACGATTCGTTTCGACCCAATCCATACGGCGCAATTCAATCTCATTCGCAAATGAAATAGGTCTCACGATAACCTCTTTAGCGCCGTCAAAAGAAGGCTTCGTGTTGATTTTCAAAACAACTTGTTTGCCTACTCTATTTTCCAATAGCTTGTATATACTTACAGCCGACGTAAGCTTTACCCCATCTACTGCGACAATATAGTTCCCCTCTTTAATATTTAATCCAGGCTCGGCCAATGGTGCCTTAAAGGAAGGATTCCAATCTAAACGGGTGAAGATTTTGTTGATCTTATAGTATCCATCTACTTGCTCTAAGTCGGCACCTAATGCTCCTGTACTCACGGATGGTGATGATGGCTGATCTCCGGGGTAAATATATGCGTGCCCCACGACCAACTCGCCCATCATCTCATTCAATAGGTATCCTAAATCTGAACGGTGATTGACGTAAGGTAAAAATTTCTCGTATTTCACCTTTACAGCATCCCAATTTGCGCCGTGCATATTTTCTACGTAGAAAAACTCTTTCTGCATCGACCACACCTCATTGAATACTTGCTTCCATTCGGCAGCAGGATCTACTTCGAATTTAAAGTTATCGATATTAACCTTTCCTGAACCTGGCGCTGGCTTTTGCCCCGCTGCAACGATAAAATAATCCCTGCCGGTTGTGTACATCATCTTTTTGCCATCTGCACTGATACGGAATCCCCGCGCATTCTCTACAAGGGCTTTATCCTCCATTTTGGAGAGATCGAAAGCCCCAATAGTACCTCCCCTCTGGTAGGTCAGCGTATTTTCGACACTGCCATCCAATCTGTAGAAGTTGGCCGGAAGCGGTAAAGCCACAATACGATTATTAATATCACCAAAATCTACTTCCAACTTCTTCTCTACCGGTTTTGCGGCCGGCTTTGACTCTTTTTTAGTTTCTGGTTTTTTCTTATCTTTCTTATCAGCGACCTTCTCTTCTTTTTTAGGTTCTTCTACTTTATCTTCTTTTACTGTTTCCTCATCACTCTCGTTTTTAAGTAATGACGGTGTTTTTTTGGATAAGATAAATGCATAGACATTATACTGTGGATTGCGCTCGTAGGCAGACATATGTAGACCAGAGTTCGTCAGCCCTGTATTCGTACTTGCGGTAAAGAAAAGATATTTCCCATCCTTACTAAAAGTAGGTTGTGCAGCGGCACTCATACCATCTGTAATCTGATGTGTCTGTTTGGTCTTCAAGTTATACATAAATACAGCGCGGACACCATTGTTAAGACTCTTTACGTAAGAAATCCAATTGGAATCAAACGACCAAGATGGTTCAAAATGGTTACGTGTACGCCCGGTAATAGAAGCCAATTTATCAGAATCTACCAACACCACATTCTTTGTAACGATATCGACATAATATAGATTTAAATGGGCATCATTGAAGAATAGCTTTTTACTATCTGGCGACCATGTGGGTTCAAAAAAGAATAAACCAGTACCTAAGTTGATATAAGTCGGTTCATCTACGGCCTTTTGGTCACGGAGGACAAGCTGATACTTACCGCTTTTGTCCGAAAGATAGGAAACCCATTTTCCATTTGGAGACCAAGAAGGGAATCGTTCATGACTACCAACGGAATTAGAAATATTTCTTGCATCGCCTTTTTCCTTAGGAACTGAAACAATTTCACCTCGGCTCTCAAACAATGCACGTTGTCCTGTAGGAGAAATATCAAAGTTGCGGATATCATCTCTGAGATCTACATACTTTGATCTCTTGAACATAGGATCTGCTGTTACGGCGATATTCAACGCATTCACCTTATTTGATCCTAAATCAAGAATATGGATTCTTCCAGCATACTCGAATGTAAGTTCTTTGCCCACACCCTGCAAGGTACGAACATCGTAATCATTGTAATTTGTAAGCTTCTCTACCTTTTTCGATTTGGTGTCGTAGCTATAGATATTTACAATCTTATCTCTATCGGATAAGAAGTAAATTTTCGACCCCAACCATACCGGCCTTACATCATTACAGTTTTCACCTGGGATCACTTCTGTATTTTTAGTTTTGGTATCGAAGATCCATATAGACGGCATACCTCCTCCACGATAACGCTTGAAGGCCACACGATCCCGCTCTGTCGGATCAGCGTTTTTGATATATGCCCAGTACCGACCATCATCAGACGGTGTTCCTTGATATGCTTCAGGCATCATCAACGGCGTAGAGTTCTCTGCGGCAATTCCTGTTTTGTATAATCGAGACCCCAGTGAGTACTGAAACTCACGTGTTGCCTGAAAATACACTTCATTGTTATTCAACCATCCCCTCACCAAATCCACTGTCGGGTGAAACGTGATACGCTTTGGCTCACCACCTTCTACAGGAATAGTATATACATCTGTATTTCCGTCATAATTACCTGTAAAAGCAATTTGCTTACCATCAGGAGAAAACATGGGGTTCATTTCGACTCCAGGATTGGTGGTTAGTCGACGTGGATTCTGCCCGCTTTTATCGGCAATCCAAATATCCCCACCATAGACAAATGTGACATGTGTCTTGCTAATGCTGGGATTACGCAACAGCAATGTTTCCTGTTGAGCATGAGCCGCAGACAGGCTACCGACAGCCAGGACTACGCTCAGTAAATTAGAGACTTTTTTTAACATAAAGATATTTTCAAGGTTATTGAACGACAAAGATATTTGATTTTATAGGAAGAAAAAGAGTTATATCCAAGTTGTTGCAATAAGATGTAAAATACCTCTCTATCAGAAACACTTCTCTAGAGTCTGCCCAGCTGGCGGATGACAGATGAAAATCAAACTGGGGCCGTTGAAAAGGCAGCCCCATGAAATAATTATACACATATGAAATAAACAAAAAAAAGGCTGTCCAAAATGAACAGCCTCTAATATTGTCTTGTAATTGACCACGATTAATCTTCAGATGCGATCTCTTCGTCAACGATAATACGTCCACAGTGCTCGCAGATGATAATTTTCTTGCGTTGACGAATCTCTGATTGCAACTGCGCAGGAATCTTATTATGACATCCAGAACAACTATCACGTTCGATAGAAACTACAGCCAATCCGTTACGGTAAGAGCTGCGAAGTTTATTGTAAACCTTCAAAAGGCGCTCTTCGTTCTTACCAGCAGCGGTATCCGCTTTCTTCACCAACGCTTCTTCTTCAATCTGCGTCTCCGATGTGATTGTTTCTAATTCTTGTTTTTTAACATCAAGTTCTCCTTTAGAGTAATCTAAATTCCCTTTTGTCTTTTCGTAAGCTTCTGTTTTATTTTTAATTTCAAACTCAGCTTCTTTGATACGTTTTTCACAAACTTGAATTTCTAGGCCTTGAATCTCAATCTCTTTGGATATCGCATCATACTCACGATTGTTCTTAACCTCATTCAATTGACCTTCGTATTTTTTGATTGCAGACTGTGCATCTTTAATCATATTTTTACGTTTTACAATTGAATCCTCTAAGTCGTCTAGGTCAATACGGATCTTTTCAAGACGCGTTTCTAACCCAGCCAATTCATCCTCCAAGTCGGCAACCTCTATAGGTAGCTCGCCACGTACTTGACGAATCTTATCTATCTTTGTGTGGATCGATTGCAATGCCCACAATGCTTGTAATTTTTGTTCTACGGTTTGTTCCATTAACTGTAGTATTTTATAGGATTTGTATCTATTTCTGTCAATAGAACAGCAAAGTTAACAAATTTTTTCTGAATAATCTCCAACAATAATTCTTGCGTAAATTGTTCGGATTCGAAATGCCCGATATCCGCAATTATTAGATCTCCCTCAGCGTCAAAAAATTCATGATATTTATAATCTGCAGTGACAAAAAGATCAGCTCCTGATCGCTTAGCCTCATTTAACAGAAACCCACCTGCACCACCACAAACCGCTATACGCTCAATCGGCTGGCTCAACAGTTTGGTATGGCGAATTACATTTAGTTTTAGTCGATCTTTCAAATAGGGCAGAATGTCTGCTGTTGCTATAGGCTCAGATAAGTTACCAATTACTCCAGATCCCACTTGCTGTAGATTATTTTCCAACGCTACGATGTGATAGGCGACCTCTTCGTAAGGGTGTACTGCCAACATGGCGACCACGATACCACGTTCTGCTGGCGCTGGAAAAACAACTTCAATCTTAGTCTCTTCTACCCGCTCTTGCACACCGACTTCCCCTATGGCAGGTTTCGCTCCATCTAAAGGCCTGAACGTACCATATCCTGCAGTATTATAGCTGCATTGGTCGTAGTCGCCTATGCTACCGGCACCTGCTTCAAATAGTGCTTGACGAACCTGTTCGACATGAACTCGAGGGACATACACAACTAGTTTTTTCAGCAACCCCGATTTCGGACTTAGTATAGCTTGGTCTATTAAGCCCAATTTGTCCGCTATTTTGGAACTGACACCGCCAGTTACATTATCCAGATTTGTATGTATAGCATACAGTGCAATGTTATTTTTTATTGCTTTTATCACCGTTCGCTCTACATAATTCTTATTATTGAATTTTTTCAGTCCTTTAAAAACAATGGGGTGATGTGAAATAATCAGGTTACACCCTTTGGCCATTGCCTCATCGACAACTTCCTCTGTACAATCTAGTGCTATCAATGCCTTATTAACCTCGTCATCCGGATGCCCGACAATTAGACCAGAATTGTCATACGATTCTTGATAAGAGAGAGGAGCTATCTGTTCAAGATATTGTGTTATTTCTTTTAGCTTCATACGATTCGCATTTATAGATTTTCTTCCTTCTGAAAATCTTCATCATCGGTTTTAGTATCATCCCGATATTCAAAAGGCTGCTTTAATAGCTTTTTATACTCATATATTTTAAACCAATACAACACAAAACCTACAAAGGCAATAATGGAAGCCATAAATCCGACAAAGGCCGGTAGTGGAATATTACTAACCATATAGCCTCCTGCATACATATACCCCTGCTTCTGTGTGGGGTCTTCTTCTACAGCGACCTGCCGATCATAAAACTCATTATTGAGGGAGTCGGTAAGTCTGCGAACAACCACAAAATTCCAATAAATATTAAAGAAGGGCAAGGCAACAAACCAGGCTTGGCTTGGCAATAGGCACCTGTTTTCTTTTTTAATCAAATTTAAAGTCGTCCGTATCGTATTTGCAAACAGAATCCAGACAAACAACTGGATAAAGAATGCTACCACCAAATAAGGAACGAGTTTTTGAAAATCAGGATTTTGTAAGAGTTCTTCCATTTATTATTTTTTCACCGCTTCCTACCCCCCTTCAGTCAATCTGAAGCGAGCACAAAACGTGTTTAATTTATTTTTAAAGATAAAAAGAGTTAGGCAAATAATAAAAATATAGCGGGTATCTTGTGTAGCTCTATAGACCGCTGTTTCCAATCTGCTACAGACATACTATATATCATTTCCTCTGATCCCGTTAAGTTTGCCGCAACACAAATCCTCGTACTAGGTTTGCATACTTTCAACAGTTCTGCCAAAAGCTGATTGTTACGAAATGGCGTTTCAATAAATATCTGGGTTACTTTTTCGCGAAGACTCTGTGCCTCCAAGTCTTTTACTTTTTTACTCCGTTCTCCCTTATCAATAGGTAGATAACCCTGAAAAGTAAACTTCTGCCCATTAAACCCCGAAGCCATTAAGGCCAACAGAATAGCACTGGGACCTACCAACGGAACGACCTGTATATTACGTTTATGTGCTTCCTGCACCACTTCTGCACCTGGATCGGCCACACCTGGACAGCCCGCTTCGGACATCAACCCTATATCTTTGCCTTTAAGAACATTAGCAAACATGAGGTTATAATCAATTTTTTCCCGAGCGTGCTTACCAAAATCATGGATTATGAGTTCACTTTGGGGAATAGTCAATCCTGCCGTCTTTAAAAACTTCCGGGCAGTCTTTTCATTTTCGACCACATATTCGTGCACTTTTGCGATCACATCTTGATGCAATAGCGTATATGATGATCTTTCGGCACCTTCAGCCAAAGGAACTGGTATTAAATAAAGCTTGCCCTTTTCCATACTGCAAACCTAGCTATTTTTTTCTGAAAGTGTCCGTATTCAATGAACATCAAGAACTTTCATGTATGTTGGTGATCCAAAGGAACCATGAAAGTTTTATCCAAAAGCGCCTGTTTACTTTAGAAAAATAGACACTTTTCCCTACTCCCTTTTTAGCAATACACTTCCTTTGTACAACCGTGAGTCACCTCCCTTAAATGCTGTCACATTGTAGAAATAAGTCCCCTCTTTTAATCCCTCTCCAGTCCATTCATTTGTATAGCTATCCGCTCTAAATAACTCCTTCCCAAATCTGTCTACAATAATTAATTCGACACGATCGTAAGCCTCTAGTCCCAAAATCACATAATTATCGTTCTTGCCATCACTATTGGGCGTAAACACATTTGGTATATATAGATCCCTAGGTATGATTTTCATATATACCTTTGCTGTAGCCGTAAGGCCATTTTTATCTGTAATTTTATACTCCAATACGTCATTACCCAAATAATCATCATTGCCCACACAGACTATAGCACCATTTTCTACATATGCCCTGGCATGTTGAGGTGGCTCTATAATCTCGATACTATTCGCCAAGATCGGTGATGAACCCGGTTTGTCGTTATCCAACACTTGAACAACTCTGGATTGTCCAAAAACAATTATCGCATGATCCAGCTTAGCCTGAGGAGGTGCGGTTGCGATTTTTGTAAACCAAGTACCGGAGAGTGTTTTCGATGATTTAGTCTCTACATCTTTTCTTGTATGAGTCGCGTTTCTGTCTAAACTCTCAAGGTTCGTAACATTGCCTATCCAGTTTCCCCCTTCGGCATCCTGCATGATCTGCGCCTCGGGATCTACAAAAGCTACTCCGTTTGAAGATACTTGATGTATCAACGTATAATCCATGATCATCGGCTTATCAGAAAAAATATTCCAAACCCGGTCCATTCCAATCTCTTTGTCTTTAAATTTTAGCCCAGATGCTAGATAATCGGTAACAGCAACATAAACTTTATTTCTTTTCAAAGAAGGCGTCAAGCTAGCTGGGGTATAATCGCCAATTTGCTTACCTACAGGAAACAGGAAAGCAGAACGTCGATTTCCGAACGCTTTAATCAAGTGCCCTGCAAGCGGATTATTGGTGACGACAAATCGCTTATGGTTATAATTACGTATCGAGGCTTCTTCTCCGAGTTCCAAATCGTTACCATCAAGAAAAATATGTGCTCCGTCAACGGCCAGATCTATCCCTCTACTCAATCTTAGACCAGCGCGTTGTTCGGTCACTGTAACAGGTTTTCGTATTTCAGGTGATTCCGCAATATTTGCTAGTTGTAATCCTTTATTATTTAATACGACCAAGTCAATATCGACAGCGTTTCCCCCATTTGCATCGATACGCGTGGGCTGTGCTCCCCAATTATTGTAGAATGGGTTTTTCTCCGGACTGTGTATATTAATAACGCCTTGTCCCGATACCTTAGCTGTTGGTGCAATCCAAATATTCTTTACATATAGATCAATTTGACCATCGATTCGCCACTCCGCATTTTCTCCGATAAATAACGATTCTGTATATATAGCCTTGAATTGATTTGATGTTAAAATAGTATTCCCATTACTATAAAGCGAACTCCCCGCACCTTGTTGGCCATATAAATTAAGCACAAATAAAAGGCTGGAACAGAGAAAAACTAACTTCTTCATATCTATCTTTTTATTTTGCTAGGAATGGTAGGATTGACGACAGATGGACCTAGAATATAAATGCGATGATCCTCTACTTCTCCAAAGTTTACATTGTCAACAGGACTCGTAGTCTCTTGTTCAGAAACATCAAAATAACGTAAACGGACATAAGTACTATAAGGTCTGCGGAGTGCGGGCACAACCCAATTTAGCTCTGCCACACCGTCTCCATCATTACCAATGTCTGCCATTGCTCGCTCACTATCATCAAATTTCCCGTTCAGATCAAAATCAATCCAACCGGCGATCCTACTTCCCGCCTTAGCTCCCTTATAAGGTATTCTTGCGCTAATCTTATTTCCTGGCATGTAATATTGTTTGTAGGAAAACCGCTTGTACTCTTCGGGCCATGCGTCCTCCTCATTCAACAAAAGACTTGTCGTAGGACTATTATCGTCTCCAAGGGCATCTTTAGAAAACATGGCCCCACTATCTTCATCTGGAGGAGCTGTCCCCAAATAGCTCCCTTTTGTTAGCTTAAGCTCACCTGCGCGATATTCATCAGTGTTGATATTTACTGTCGCTTTAACCTTTTCTTTGTTTTCTGCTCCTGCTAGTACTGGACTAATATTATCTTCCGAGAAAGTTAGGTTCTGCAACAAATGTATGGGACTTCCATAAGATGCCGGTGCATCTCCCAAGTCAGCAGCAGGATTAAGCAATCCTAAGGCCAATGCAGTCAAACCGCCTCCTTTTAACGTAGCCGTGAAGGATACCCCTAGATCCGGAATTGTTCCAGACTTATTATAAGCCTGTTCGCTAAAAGCCAAGAAAGCAACTGCCCCCGTTTTCTTATCGTTACCTCCTAAAAATTTAATGGTTTGTGTTCCATTGGAGTTAATCTCCTTTCGGATATTATATGCAGCCTCTTTGGAATTCTTTTGCACCTCTACCACATGCCAAGATCCGTATGCTTCAGCATAGATATATTCCCTATTTGGGTCTCCGTTGCTATTCATATAGCCCGCTAGTGACTCAGCATCTGCCACCACCATCCCAGGCAAACGAATCGGTATATCACCAATCTTGGCTTTACAGCTGATTGTTATTTTCGCACCACCACCAGATTTTGTATTCCTGATACCAGAAACCATTTTATTCTGGCTCTCATTATCTCCGGTTCGTCCGCCACCTATATTATAGAGAATATCTAAAAAGTCTCCAGAGGTAACACCATCCCCCGTATATGTTCCTGGAATATAGGACTGGATTGCTCTTTCGTCGGCATCATTTCCTGAAACATTTTCAATAGATATAATCTTTGCCTCTATACAAAGATATTTACCTTCTCCCAGGTCGATGGAAGCTCTTGAGACGGCTCCTATTGCCAATGCTTCGTCTGTTTTTCCATAGGGGGAATTGGCATCTCCTTGCCCCCCCCAATTCAGCCAAAGCACCTTTTCTTTATTGGGACTCGTGCCACCAGTTGCAAACGCCGCTTTAACAGTGGAGTTTTCGTAACATTGAGCTCTTACCACCTCTGCGGAAGAAGAAAAGATAAGAATCATACACAACAAGAAACTTCTATTCGTCATTTTCATCCTCATTAAGGTCTCACTGCGAACACAATATTCATAAATGAACCGATGGTAATATCTGCATCCTGCTTAATCCTATAGCTCAGATCTCCCTCGTTCGATATGCTGACCCCCTCGAAGACGGTCTTATCGTAGAAAGTCACATAATAATCGAGCTGGTTTGCTGGCAAAACCGGAAGTTTAGTTGCCCTGCCCGCATTGACTGCGCTTGATGAGGCATCTGTAAGATTAAATTGCTTGGTGTAACTGTTGTATAGCTTTATTGTAAATACTCCCGCGTTCTCTTCCATAATCGTCGGATCTGAAATCTGATCTTTGGAAGTCGGCATCACCATGGATGGCATATAAAAAAACTTAGGCATTGCCGATTTCAATATTTTGATCAGATCATCCGTAACCTCAACCTTGTAGTTCTTAGTATTATTGTTTTCTTCCAATGTAACTACCGTGCCTTTTCCTCCAGATACTGTTGTCTTTTCTTGATTTGCATGAATATCTTCTGCAATCAGCAATGCTCCAAAGTCACCATCAACTTTAATGATATTCGCTGTATTTGCGCTGACGATCTTCGCTTTATGAACCACTCCTTTCTCATCCTTATATTGCAATCCTGTTGCATCTTGATCCAATGATGTCAACGTTTCATTGCTCGTTACCAGCGCGGACAAACCGATACTCTCTGTCAAGCCCTTCGTATTTGTGTAATGCAAAGCATTACGCTCCGTATCGTAACGAAGGTTCGTCGTATTCAGGATCAATTCTTTGGGAGTGCCCGTCGCATCGGTATAGGTCAACCTATTCTCTGCCGCATCATAGGTAAGCGATCCCGTACCCAGATCAACAGTATTCGCTACACCTTTCTCATCTTTATACGTCAGCTGATTCGTGGGCTTATCGTAACCCAGTACAGTCAACGTTTCATTGCTCGTTACCAGCGCGGACAAACCGATACTCTCCGTCAAGCCCTTCGTATTTGTGTAATGCAAAGCATTACGCTCCGTATCGTAACGAAGGTTCGTCGTATTCAGGATCAATTCTTTGGGCGTGCCCGTCGCATCGGTATAGGTCAACCTATTCTCTGCCGCATCATAGGTAAGCGATCCCGTACCCAGATCAACAGTATTCGCTACACCTTTCTCATCTTTATACGTCAGCTGATTCGTGGGCTTATCGTAACCCAGTACAGTCAACGTTTCATTGCTCGTTACCAGCGCGGACAAACCGATACTCTCCGTCAAGCCCTTCGTATTTGTGTAATGCAAAGCATTACGCTCCGTATCGTAACGAAGGTTCGTCGTATTCAGGATCAATTCTTTGGGCGTGCCCGTCGCATCGGTATAGGTCAACCTATTCTCTGCCGCATCATAGGTAAGCGATCCCGTACCCAGATCAACAGTATTCGCTACACCTTTCTCATCTTTATACGTCAGCTGATTCGTGGGCTTATCGTAACCCAGTACAGTCAACGTTTCGTGGGCGCTCACGATTTCCTTAATAGAAATCGTCTTCGTATCACCTTCTTTAGTAAGATAAGTAAAGTTATTACCATCGTAATAAATATTCCCGCCTACACTCTTAATCAACGAAACGATTTCATTTTTGACATTCTCATTTTTGATGATCTGTTCAAACTTATTAGAGACATCTCCTGTCACATTGATTGTAGTCTGCAATCCAGCTTCAGAAGTATAAACATAAGTTCCGTCCCCGTTATCAATCAGGCTTGTTACCGTTTCATTGCCCTTTACTATATTTTTAAAATTCAGCGTAACGGGATTACCATTTATATCGATAAAAGAAATTTCGTAAGTGCTTGGATCATATGAAATACTTGTTGCTTTACCACTAGATGCGAGCACCCATTTCGTTCCGTCATTGTAATAAATCCCAGGAACAACATCATTACGCATCTCTGTATTAAATACCATAAGTCCCGCAACATGGTCTTGCATCGGAGCCGCCTTTGTCGTCATTTCCAACGCTATCCTAGTATGCAAAAGCCCCTTGTTTCTACTAGCTAGCTCTAAAATTGCATTTTGATTTATTGTCAGACCACTCTTGTCAGTTCCATCGGAAAGCCGCTCTTGGGCAGCGGCGATCGTTACTAGTGAAACAAAAACACCGGTTAATGTAAAGTTTTTAATATTCATAATCTCCTAATCCTAGAAATAAAGCAGTTTGGCAAACCAATACATAACATGCACCAGAAAATCAACAATACAACAACACAACCCCATCAATCGACTAAAAACACCAATAGCACAGATGCTCCATTAATTAGAGTTACTTCGTTATCAAATTGTTAAATAAGAAAATAGAACATTCAAGACGCCATAGGTATGGTACGTCTTCAAAAATGGACTTTTTCATAGTTGACTGCATAAACAGTCACGGTAGATGTAATGATGATTACACGATAGCTAAGGTAGAAAAACGTATAATTCAAAAAAAAGCGTATCATACAAATGATACGCTTTTTAACCAAAAGATAATTTTTAAGAATAGCGCTATTCCGCCGCTACCTTCTCGGCTTTTCCCAGAGCTTCACGTAGCCACTTCTTTATTGTTACAGGAGACAATATTCCATATTTGATCATCGCTTCATCAAGTAACAGTCGCCCTTCCAAAATATCGCGAACTGCCCCCTCTTTAATATTCTTACTGTATTTTGACACCTCTATTGATAACTTATTGTAAATATCAAATCCACAAACTTAACACAACATTATCTTAGTAATCTAAGACCTCAATCTCCGTTCTTCGGTTTGCCTGATGCTCAGCCGAACTACACTGCACACCATTACTGCATCTATTTACCAAACGTGTTTCACCGTATCCTTTGGCCACCAGTCTATCCCGCGCAATACCTCTACTTACAATATAATCCACCGCTGACTGCGCCCGACGCTGCGACAACTTCATATTGTAAGAATCTGCCCCACGGCTATCCGTATGACTCGATAATTCAATGCGTAATGTCGGATTATCTCTAAGTGTAGCTACCAACTTATCCAATATTTTGGCAGCATCTGGTCTAATATTATGCTTATCAAAATCGTAGTAGATGTTTTCAAGGACAAATTTTGTTCCCTTTGTAAACACCGGCTGCAGCAATAGTGTATATCTAACTACGGTGTCTCTTGTCGCTTGAATTCCTGTGATAGCTAATGAATCTGACAAATAGCCTGATTTCTCTCCTAACATTCTAAACTTGGTATTTGCTGCTACCTCAAAACGCACAAGCCCTTCTCCATTCGTGATATCTTTGGACACAATACGTCCTCCTTCTTCCCGAAGACTCACTGTCGTACCTGTAAGAATAGCTCCTGTGGATTTATCCTTAGTTATCCCCTCCAAGATGATGGTTATTTTTGGCGTTACATAGGTATAAGAATAAATATCATCTGACCCTATACCTCCAGATCGATTAGAAGAAAGGTAGCCTCTCGAACCCTGTAGATCTGCAAACGCTTCAACAAATGCAAAATCATCTGAAGACGAATTGATTGGATATCCTAAATTGATAGGAGTAGAAAATTGACCATTCTTTATCTTTACTTTAAAAATATCAAGTCCTCCCATCCCCACAAGGCCATTACTTGAAAAATATAAGGTGTTCCCAAACACGGACGGAAACATTTCGTCACCTTTCGTATTAATATCACTTCCCGCATTCTTTGGACTTCCCCAGCGACCATCTACCTGTAGCTCACTAAACCAAATATCGACACCACCTAATCCTCCAGGCATATCCGAGGCATAGTACAGCTTCTTTTCATCTGCACTTAGTACCGCGTGCCCTAAAGAATACTGTTGCACATTATTGTAAGGGAAATCTTCTTCTAACCATTGATCACCCGACTTCTTGAAGATCTTTAATTCCAAATTATGCTTTTTCCATTTAGAACCTACCGCCTTAAACCTTTCAGTATCTTTACCCGTGTATGTTCTCGTAACGTACAGCACATCTTCGGCTGCATTAGTAGATACAGGCCCAACATGATATTGCGAATGATTAAAAGCACCAGACAGGATATTTGGATAGTTTAGGCTACCATCTTTTTGTTGTTCTGCAGAATAGATCCTCAGATATGCCTGTCCTGTCATACCACTTTTTGCATCCAAAAGACTATTTGGCTCACCGGCATAAAGCACTCCCCCACTCGTCGGGATCAAAGCAAATTCTGCAAGAGCTGTATTGATATTCTTCTCGTTATACAACTGGTGTTTTGTAGGTGTTTTCATCCAAGCTATAGCAGAGTCGGCGCCCAATACAGCACGATGTAATATATCCTGATCACCATATGATGCTATATATCGCAGATACTGTTCTTTGGCTTCTGCGTACTTACCTTGCTGCTTTAGCACATCCGCATAGCGCAACCGGGCCTCTTTAGATGCGTCCTTTTGCGCTACCACACGTGCATACCAATTTTCGGCCATTTCATATTGATTGATATAAAAATAGCTATTGGCCAGTCGCTCCATATCTATCGTTCGCGGCCTCTTAACGTCAACAAGTCTTTCCAATGTGCTAGCCGCTCTTGCATACTCCATGCTGTTATACAACTGCTCGGCCGATGATCGACGGCTGGGACGCTCCTGTCCTTTTGAAACCACTGAGATCATTGAAAACAACAAGCACAGAATGCTACACTGTACAAAATATCTATTTATAAGAAACTTCATAATTTGAATTGATTGTGATTAAAAATAACGAGGACTTAAAATCTGTTTCCGTAACTGTCCACCAAACGTGATTCCAAAAGTAAGCTCGTGTGTACCATTCTGCAGTCCACTCATACGGTTAAGCATATGGTCATAGGAATAACCTATCCGTAGTTTTGGACTTACATAGAATTGGGCTACTCCACTCAGCGAATTCGTAGAACTCAATTTATTCACGGATACCTGATTGTATTTCCGATCAAAGATCCGAGCCCGCGTACGATAGCCACCACCAATCCAAAACTTATCGTTAAAGATAAACATGGCATTCACATCCAAAGACGTTGGTCCTTTAAAATCTTCCTTAATCAACACACTTGGACGTAGCAAAAGCCCAGGATCTAACTCAAACAATGCCCCCGCAATAAAATACCCGTGTACCTTACGATAAAGGCTCTCCAGCGAGTTTTGATTAAATTGAAAATCCACACCACTATTACTCCCTGCAAATAAATCCTGAACAGCAACCCCAGCGTACCACTTACTATTGTTGTAATAAACTCCTAATCGGACATCTGGCTTCCAGGTGGTTATTTTACCAGGAGGAATAAATCCGTCTCCATCATCCACATACTCGAGCTTATTACCATCCAGACTGTACTGTGTAACACCTCCAGCTACTCCCAAGCTCAAGCGATGCTCATCAGCCCTATCCAATTGCAGACGTAAGGCATAGTTAGCATATATACTTGTCGCTCCTTGCGCTCCAAGCTGATCGCCCGTTACCTGAAGCCCGACTCCATGGCGGCGACTCTCGGGATCCATGACACCATCGATAGAGATCGTTCCAGTCTTTGGAGCCCCGGTCCATCCCGACCATTGGCTCCTTAAGCCCACCTGCCCAAACCACTCCTCTTTATACCCCGCATAAGCCGGGTTGACGGACAGTGAGTTGAATATATACTGGGTAAACTGTATATTCTGCTGCGCAAATGTTTGTAAAGCAAATACCAGGTTAAACCCTAAAAGTGAAAGTATCTTTTTCATTATTTCTTAATCAAAACATTTCCCTTAAACACCCGCACATCATTGCTTTTAGCAGCTGTTATGATGTAGAAGTAAGTGCCTTCATTTAATCCTTGTCCATTCCACTCATTCTTGTAGTTTGAGTTTTTGTAGACTTCATTACCCCATCTATTTACGACAATAAGCTCGATTCGATCGTATGCTTCGATACCAACAATCTCAAACGTTTCGTTTTTATCATCTCCATTTGGTGTAAAGACATTTGGAATGAACAGTTCTCGTGGTGCTACCGTAACAAATACACGAGCCTTCGCTGTTAATCCATTTTCATCGGTTATCTCATATTCAAACTCATCCGTGCCTATAAAACCAGGATTCGGCGTATAGATGATCACTCCATTGATGACTCTTACCGTTCCATTTGCAGGAGGCAGCACCACAGTTACGCTATTTGTCACGATAGCAGCAGAACCAGGCAAATCATTTTCCAATACATTGATTTCTTTCTCCTTACCAAATTCGAGTGTCACATAATCATCCACTGCTTTGGGAGGTGCATTTGCAAATTTTGTAAACCAAGTTCCCGATAGCGTTTTTGCAGTACGGGTTTCAATATCTTTACGCGTATGCATCGACTGCGCAACGCCACCTGGCCCAGATTCCTCGTTGAATATAGTCACGTTACCGATCCAATTACCGCCATCCGCATCTTGGACGATCTGGGCCTCAGGATCGACATACGCCACTCCATTAGAGGAAACATTATGGATTAATGTATAATCCATTTTCATTCCCTTATCCGCGTAGATACTCCACACACGATCCATACCAATTGTCTCATTTTTAAACTGCATTCCTGAAGCCAGGTAATCCGTCACCGAAACATAGACTTTACTTTTATTCACCGAAGGCGTTAACCGTGCAGGAGTATAATCCAGTTCTTCTTTACCCACAGGGAATACGAAGGAAGAATTACGGTCACTGAAATTTTTGATCAAGTGCCCCGATACCGAGTTACCCGTAACGACCAAACGTTGCGTGCTATAATTTAAAATTTGTGCATTTACGTCCAGTTCAAAATCATTCCCGTTTAGAAACACATTTGCCCCGTTGACACGAAGGTCTATCGCTTTAGATAGCTTAAGGGCTGCTGCCTTTTCTTCGGCCGGATAAGAATTGTCTTGGTAGTCCCTACCGGATATATCCTTTAGATGTAACCCGTTATCATTCATCAACACGATACGCACATCGATATAGTTTCCGTTGTTGGCATCGATATAGGTTGGTTGATCTTTCCAATTATCGTAGAAAGGATTTTTGCGCGGATTGTGTATATTGATCACTCCCGATCCCGAAATCTTCGCTGTAGGCGCTATCCAGATATTCTTTACATAGAGGTCGATCTGTCCATCGATAATCCATTCTGCCTGCGGACCAATGAATAACGACTCGGCATAGATAGCATCAAATTGGTTTTCGGTCAATATATTGCGTCCATTGTCGGACAGGAAGCTTCCCTCCCCTTGTTGTTGGGCGTATAGCTCTCCCCACGAAAGCAATAAACATATATATAGAAAAAATAATTTCTTCATGGTAGCTTTTATTTTTTTGCTTTACTGCGGAGCATTGGATTACTTATTATTAGACAGTTCTTTACGGTGATTGACACTTCTTTGGATATCGCTTCTGGTCGACAAGCACTTTCCTTTCCTGCAAATACCGGTATAGCCACACGGCGGTATTTCCATACACCTACAGTAGTTTCAGCTGCTGGGGTATAATTTGCCGCTGTAGCTCCTTGGATTGTTGTCCAGCTCGATCCAGCTGTAGGAGCGAGTTTTTCCCAACGGTAAGTGATTGTTGTTTTATCTGGCCAGTTCGGTGCTGTAGCATCCTCTGTTGAGCTTATCGTACTTGCTGCTGTGCCGATACAAATTTCTCTATCTCCAGATATTGTTCCTGCTGTAGGCGGAGGTAAAACCACGATCTGGATCTCTACCGCTGCACTCTCACAAGAACTGTTCGTTTGTGAAACAAAATATGATGTTGTTCCTACCCTAGTTGTTATCGGTGTCGGCACATTGTTCAACGGCACACCACCTACGCTGGAGTACCATACGACTTTGTAGTTTGGATTCGTAGGCAATATTTGCAACGGCATTGCTTCCTCGCCCTGACAGTAGTAGAAAGTATTTTGTGTCAACGTTGGTACAGGAGGAGTAATTAAGACAGACGCACTAGCGGAATTATTCCCTCTGTTTTCCTCAGGTTCTAGAGTAGAGGTTTCATTATTATTTTTCTTAATAGTCCATGTACGATCCTGCCTATTATAAGTCAAAGTACCATTTTCCTGAACCAACCTAACCTGCACCTCATTTGTATAAGAAGTATTACCTTTTAACTTGAAAGTAAAGGCAGGTAAAGTACTTCCTGATGCAAGCGTATTAGAACTGGGAGTTGTACTTCCAGAAGTAGGATGAGTAAACTTCGTTTGATAAATGTAAGTGGTATAACCCACCTTTGGTGTATTAGTTTTGGTATCTACCAATTCCCATCCGTCTGGAACTGTAGACGACATAATCGTTGCTCCTGGTGGAACAATCTCCGAAAGCTCTAAACGATTCGTTGTATAAGATCTTGGGTTATTGTCATTACTTCTTGGCACAAATGCCCCCCCATAATTAATGCCACTACTTCCCATATTCGCTATGGTAACCGTAAATGTATTACCTGCAGGACTCAAACAAGCTTCTGTCACTTTGTTCGAGACGATCAAGTCAACCCCCTCTGCAATAACAGGCGTAGATACCGTACTTGTATTATTTTCTAAGTCGTCATCCCTTATATCTGTAGGTAGTGCGGTTGCAGTATTAACCAAAATATTTCCTACAGGAACCTTTAAAAGCTTTCCCTTCACTGTAATCCGTTCAACAGACTTAGCCGCAATATTTAAAGAGCCTATAAGTTCATTTGGATTATCTGGACTAGGCTTTATTCCTGGGTGCGAAATACTCGTAATAGTAAACATTTCTGGCGTAACCAAGTTACCAGCCCCATCTGTAATACGGTCCTTAAAAACTACATTCGTAAGCGCCGCATCGGTATCGTTATTGACTTCGATAGTATAGGCAATATCGCTTTCAGCCCCATTATTAGCTCTTAAAATATCTTTATTAGCCATTTTAGTAACACGTAAATTTCCCGGCGTAGTAACGACTAAATTTCTTATTTCATGATACTGTCTAGCACCGCCTGTTGCCGCTCCAAAACCCAACTTGAGTAAAGCTGGAGGTATATCGTTTGTCACACTCTCAAACAATGGCTCAAACGGTCCTGTTGGAGACTTTGCCCAACGCGCAGTAATCCGATAGCTCTGACCTATTACTATTGGATTTATCTCAATCTGCACCCTTCTATAAAACTCCTTATCAGTAGGACGTTGTTGAATTAAAGGGAAATAGTGAACCTCAGACTGATCTCTAGTAGTATTCGCATTAGAAGATCTTGAACCTAATTTCTTTCCGCTTAAATATCTATTTGTAGGTTGAATCCCATTGATAATCTCAGATGTTCTATTACTTGTAGTAGGACCTCTCAAAATTATTGAGTTTGGTCTATAGGAGGAGGCGGAACCATTAGCTTCATCAGGTTCTATACTTCCGAATCGTCCCTCTACTTCATTCCCATAGTTTCCAAAAGAGTCAAACCCTAAACCAATATACCCCCCAGTTAATCCCGGAATATCCCATGGGCTTCCTCCAACTAGTGGCGCATAGTTTAATGCCCCTCCGTAACCTCCTGGTTTAAAATTAGAAGGTCCATACTGGCCGTCAAAAAGAAAAATTGAAAAACCATCACCAGCAGTAAATTCGTTATTATTTACTTTCCTCCATAGCTTATACTCAAAATCAATAACAACTCCGAGGGTAGAAGGAAATGTCCTATTGATATAAGCATATCCTCGCTGATTAGCTACCCCACCAGGTGTCAAGCGCAACCAACCTGCTCCTATTGGATCGCCGACTCCAGAAGTAAGAGCCGCATCTCCTCCAATAATTATATCTGCCCCTACTTGCCCTTTAAAATTTTCCGTGATGGTAAACTGCGCTTGCGCTGTATTAAAAAGTATCGAAAAAAAACTTATCAAGAATAGGATAGCACCTTTGACGAAACTATTGGTATATTGAAATATATTCATTTCTAAATTACTAGTTAGCTGGATCTTCTTTTACTGCGAACACAATATTCATAAAGGAACCTATACTCACGTCTGCTCCAGACTTTATCGTGTAGTTCATTACTCCTTCCGCAGTAACATCAACAGTATTAAACACAGCCTCATCAAACCAAGCGATGTAATAGTCTAACTGATCTTTGGGTAATACGGGCAGTTTTCCGCCGCTTTTAGAGGAGCGCATCGGAGTACCAAACTGCTTTTCATAAAGAGCATACAAGTCGATTGTTCCAAATTTTGCCGGATCTTGTACTTGAGAACTATGTGTAGGGATTATAATAGACGGCATATAGAAGAACTTAGGCATAGCAGCTTTTAAAGCTTTAACTACATTATCACTTCCTACAGCCAATAAATGTTGCGTAATACCATTCGTAGCATCTGTAGCTTGTACTTTTTTCTTGTCTAAACCAGATACGACAAATGGACTCCCACCAGTTACAATCTCCAATTTTTTACCATCTTGAGTAATTTCAGTATCTATAATCAAATCACCTCCCAACTGGATATTATTATTCGTTTTGGTCAAGCCATTATCGGCAGTTGTATTATCGGCTAGCGTCGATTGGTCTACCCATTGTGTCGTAGCTGTCGCTCCCGTACCTGTAGTGATTAAAATCTGTTTATCGCTACCTGGGTTTATTTTTCCAACAGTAACAGCCTTCTCTGCTAGATCTGTTGTTTTTACTTCTCCATCTTTAATCTTAGCAGAGGTAATCGATTCATTTTTTACACGTAAACTTGCATCAACCAATGTAGCACCTGTTCCAGACAAAACCTCAATAGTTGCGTTATCTCCGTCTGCTGCTGTTAAATTTTTTGCATCAACTACGCCATGTGGACCTTGGATACCTTGATCTCCCTTTTCGCCTTTCGATCCTTTAAGGGACTCTAAGTATTCAACGATTGTTTTACCGTCGTTACCTGGCTCCCCTTTCCAAACTTCGTAAGCTGATTTACCATCAGCACCTGTAGCGCCAACTAAACTCAATAACCACTCTACTTTTGTACCTACAAAGCCATTCTCCAAAGCAACTTCGTAAGCTGATTTGCCATCAACTCCGTTTGTCCCGTCTTGTCCTGTAATAGCTGCAATGAAATCAGCACCGTCTTTACCGTCATTTCCCGGTAAACCTTGCCAAACCTCTAATGCGGATTTACCAGTATCTCCTTTGGGGCCCTGAGCTGCAATACCCGTATCTTTAGTTCCGACAAACCAATTACCATTGCTTCCGATCTCCGGAGTAACTCCATCGATACCGTCTTTACCTGTAATAGCGGCTATAAAATCTGCTCCGTCTTTACCATCATTTCCCGGTAATGATTGCCAAACCTCTAATGCGGATTTACCATCAGCACCTGTAGCACCAACTAAACTCAATAACCACTCTGCTTCTGTACCTACAAAGCCATTCTCCAAAGCAACTTCGTAAGCTGATTTGCCATTCAAGCCCGCAGGACCAGTTTTCAGATCAATAGTTACTGGTTCACCTTCCTCATTATTATAGGTTATCGTTCCATCTTTGTTATCAACCAAAGTAGTTATCGTCTCATTTCCTTTAATGATTTCCTTGATCGTGATCTCTTTCGTCTCCCCTGTATTAGTCACATAAGTAAACTTCGCACCATCATAATATACGTTGCCGCCAACATTCTTGATCAAGTTCGTGATTGCATTGTTAACATTCTCTTCTTTAACAATAGTCTCAAAGTTCTGAATAACATCAGAAGGTACATTAATTGTTGTTTTTGTACCATTTTCTGATATATACTCATATTTTCCTTGGCCTAAAGGTGTCAGCATCGTCACCGTCTCGTTAACCTTAACGACCTGCTTAAAATCGATCGTTACAGGATTACCGTTCACATCCACAAAAGAAATTTCGTAAGTCGTAGGATTGTATGAAATACTCGTCGCTTTACCACCTGAGGCCAAAACCCACTTAGTACCATCGTTGTAATAAATACCCGGTATCACATCATTGCGCGTCTCTGTATTATATACCATAAGGCCGGCAACGTGTGCACTCATTGGATAGGCTTTGGTCGTAGCCTCCAAAGTCACTCTCGTATGAAGCAATCCCTTATTTTTACTAGCAAGTTCTAAGATAGCATTTTGGTTAACGGTCAACCCATTATCACCTGTACCATCAGAAAGTTTCTGTTGTGCATTAGCAATAACAACTGATGACAATAAAAGCCCGGTTAATGCAAAGTTTTTAATATTCATAAATTCCTTAATCTAGAAGTTTGTATGGAGAGTCTAGTTCAATCTATAGCGAACTATTTATCTCGCAGGCAAAAGTACCTCTAGATAACAGATAGTTACCATCATTCAAACGGGAAAACCTTTTGTTTTGTAGACGAAAGACTACTTGTCTCCGAAACACATATCTCCCTTATTAAACACCCTATTTTCCTGTAGAACTATAGCCACAGAAAAGAAAAAATATCCAACAAAACTCTAGTTATCTAACTAACTATATACAGTAAAAAACTGGAGGACGACCAAAAAAAAGGCTGCACCAAAATGGTGCAGCCTTTAAAATATCTACAGAATCCGTTACTATGCTTCTGCGTATTCTTCGATCGAAGGACAAGAACAGATAAGCGTTCTATCACCCTGCGAATCATTTACTCGGCCTACAGAAGGCCAGAATTTATTTACTTTTAGATAAGGAAGTGGATAAGCCGCCACCTGACGAGAATAAGATCTATTCCATTCGTCATCGATAACAACAGCTGCAGTATGCGGTGCATTCTTCAACACATTATCCGTTTGATCAACTTCTCCGGCCTCTACTGCTGCAATCTCTTGACGGATAGTAATCAAGGCATCACAGAAACGATCTAACTCAGGCTTAGACTCCGACTCCGTAGGCTCGACCATCAATGTACCCGCTACCGGGAACGATACTGTAGGTGCGTGGAAACCATAATCCATTAGACGTTTTGCAATATCTGCTACTTCAATACCTACATTTTTGAATCCACGACAATCCAAGATCATCTCATGTGCACAGCGCCCATTGGCACCTGCGTATAACACAGGATAATGTCCTTCTAAGCGCGCCTTAATATAGTTTGCATTTAAGATGGCAGTTTTGGTAGCTGTAGTCAACCCTTCGCTACCCATCATCGCAATGTAGCCATGGGAGATCAAAAGAATAGAAGCAGAACCAAAAGGCGCTGCCGAAACAGCAGATATACCTTGCTCGCCAGATACTTCAACAACTTCATGATTTGGCAAGAATGGCACCAAGTGCGCTGCCACACCGATAGGTCCCATACCTGGACCACCACCACCGTGAGGAATACAGAAAGTTTTATGTAGATTTAGGTGACAAACATCGGCACCGATCAAGCCTGGACTCGTAAGACCGACCTGAGCATTCATGTTTGCTCCATCCATATATACCTGACCACCATTCTCATGAATAATGTTACAGATTTCGATAATAGTTTCTTCAAATACACCATGTGTAGATGGATAAGTAACCATCAAAGAATTTAAATTAGCAGCATGCTCTTCGGCTTTCGCTCTCAAATCAGCCACATCAATATTTCCTCGCTCATCCGTTTTTACCACGACAACTTTCAATCCTGCCATCGAAGCCGAAGCTGGATTTGTTCCGTGTGCAGAAGCAGGGATCAAACAGATGTTACGGTGTCCTTCACCTCTACTTTTTTGATAAGCATCGATCACCATTAGCCCTGCATACTCACCCTGAGCTCCGGAATTCGGTTGGAAAGACATCTTAGCAAATCCTGTGATCTCGCTCAACCAGTCGTTTAACTCGTTGATCAACTGCATATAGCCTGAAGTCTGATCTGCTGGTGCAAATGGATGCAATCCTCCGAAACGTGCCCAAGTAACCGGAACCATCTCTGTAGTCGCATTCAACTTCATCGTACACGATCCCAATGGAATCATAGAGTGACAAAGAGACAGATCTTTTGCTTCCAACGATTTGATATAACGTAGCATCTCGTGCTCCGAACGGTAACTGTTGAAGATAGGATGTGTCAGATAGCTAGAAACACGCTCTAATTCAGAGGGGATAGAACTCGTCAAGTTATTTACCAGACTTTCTAAATCTACATCACTTTGGTGCTTTCCTTTAACTTTGGCAAAGACCTTAACTAATGTTTGTATATCAGCAAATGTAGTTGTCTCATCGATGGAGATACCCACAATACCTTCATTGTAATAGAAGTTCAGCTCGTGGTTTAAAGCTTCAGACTTCAAGCCGTCAACTTCTTTACCCACGTTGAAACGTAAGGTATCAAAATAGGTCTTATTCAACTGCTCATACCCCAATGATTGAATAGCTTTGTCGGCCAATTTTGTCAGATCATTGATACGAGACGCAATGTTTTTGATTCCTTCTGGTCCATGATACACCGCATAGAAAGAGGCCATAATAGCCAATAATGCCTGTGCAGTACAGATGTTAGAAGATGCTTTATCACGACGTATATGTTGCTCACGCGTCTGTAAAGCCATACGAAGCGCATACCCACCGTTTGAATCTGAGGTAACACCAATAATACGGCCAGGGATATTCCGCTTATACGCATCTTTCGTCGCGAAGAAAGCAGCATGCGGGCCACCGAAGCCCATAGGCACACCAAAACGCTGCGAGTTACCTACAACAACATCAGCACCCCATTCGCCCGGAGGCGTCAATAACGCCAAAGACATCAGATCTGCTGCAACACAGACTGTAATATTCTTAGCATGTGCTGCTGCTGTGAAGTTTTTATAATCTGCTACTGTCCCATCTGCCGCAGGATATTGGATAAATGCAGCAAACACATCATCCGCAAGATTTGCTTCATTGATATCAGCAACGCGGATTTCAACACCAAATGGTACCGCACGCGTACGCAATACATCCAACGTCTGAGGGTATACATTTGGTGACACCAAAAATGCATTGGCATCTTTGTTCTTACGTGCACTGTACAACATGAACATACCTTCCGCAGCAGCCGTAGCCTCATCCAATAAAGAAGCATTCGCAATCTCTAGCCCTGTAAAGTCGCAGACAACAGTCTGGAAATTAAGAAGAGCCTGTAAACGTCCTTGCGCAATCTCTGCCTGATAAGGCGTATACTGTGTATACCATCCTGGATTTTCGAAAACATTACGTTGGATCACACCTGGAAGGATAACGTCAAAGTATCCTTGACCAATGTACGATTTGAACACCTTGTTCTTTTCAGCAATTTGCGCTACTTTCTCCAAGTAGGCCACCTCACCTAAAGCGTCTGGAAGATTTAATGCTTTTTTTGCACGGATTTGAGCCGGAACGGTTTGTTCAATCAACTCATCTAGCGAACCTACACCTAAGAAACCCAACATTTCTTCTACTTGTGCGGCACGAGGACCATTATGACGGTCCTGGAATTTTTCTTGGTAATATACGTTACTCATTTGCTTTACAATTGCAAGGACTATATGTAATTAACTCTTTGACAAACAATTTATTTATTCATCATAAACGGTTTGTTTTTCGATGTGCAAAGATACGCAATTTATAAGACTTTTTTGGAGGGGACCTATCAGCAGAAACTTTTATAATAACATCAATCGATTGCACAATATATTATGCAAAAAACAAATAAAAGGGAGTTTTCATACAAATAAAACATGCAAACTAGCAAAACCGTTCATAAAGCCAAAGTTTCACACCGTACACTACATCTTCGATCTATGAACTTTATGACTAATATAAAATCGTAAACTTGAAGGCTAAGGGATCAAAATGTTTTACCAGTTCTGCGATAAGGTCATCACCGTATTTGACATAGAGTACGGCAAAATTTTCCGTACGTTCCTGCAATCCTCCGCCCGGAAACAATTTCTCCTTGATCCGTTCGATCTGTAATACGGCATCCTGATGGTTACGTTTGTCCGCCTTAAGCAACTTCTTCTCCAGATTGTTAATTGCCTTTTTAAGACGTGCTTTCACAGCATCGGTACTAGGTCCCAAACTCGGGTCTATCTTATGCGTACGTAGTTTTATCTTTCCAAAAATAGCATTCAGCTCCATCCACTCATCTTTGAGGTGTAGTCGATGTGTCGTATGCCGTCTCACGTATTCGTTTTGCAAAGCCAAGGTAGACTTAAAGACAGATTTGAAGGTCAGGTCCAATCGATATATTTTGCCTACGATATTATCTTCGGTTATCAATGCCGAGTTACGAGGTATTAGGACAGGAAAAGGAACATGATACTGGTCAAAATTTGCTTTAAGCTGGAGCCAGTACACAATCTCTGCCCCACCACCGATATAAGCGAGATTGGGCAATATTACCTCTTGATACAGAGGTCTCATCACCACATTAGGACTGAAGCGTTCCGGATATTGTTCGATTTCACGGCTCAACTCTTCCGGAGTGAAGAGCAGTCCCTGATGTAACACTTCATAATTACCATCAGCATTCTTCTCTATCCGCTCTCTAAACTCATCTGTCAGGTAGAAAAAATTACAGGGTCTAGCATATACCTGTGCAGTATATCCCTTTTCTTCAAGTTGGGCAGAGGTTTTGGAAATTGCGGCAAAGCTCCTTTCGTGCAGAACATCTTCTTCAATAACTGGTGCGTACAGCTTTTTCAACTCCCGCCTATCGGCATCAACAATAACAAGTCCGTAAGACTTAAAAAGCTCATGTACCAATACACGCGTCGCATCAGCAAGGCTTCTCCCTCTCAAATAAGCTTCTTCGACAATAGCGGTCAACTGCGTTGAGTTTTCCGAGAGCCCCAACATCCCACAGTACTGCCGCACCACTTCGCCCATCGAACCCGTATCCATACGCCCTGTACCGGACACCTTTGGAACATCCCATACAATCTTTTTGCCGTATACCCGTGTATTATTGATCTCGTCAAAATCATGGTCCTCTGTCGCCATCCAGTAAACAGGCACAAAATTATTTCCCGGAAATTTTTCCTTTAAATCTTTCGCTAGACGGATTGCTGTAGCGATCTTAAAAATAAAATAAAGCGGTCCTGTAAAGATATTCAATTGATGCCCTGTCGTGACCGTATAGGTATTCTTGTCGGCAAGCAGCTTAATATTCTGCTCCACCTCGATGGCATCTTCCAACAACCCAACATATGAAGACCGAAGTGACTCCACCAAGACTGCTCTATGAGCAAAGGATTCCTTTAAACGAATCTGCGCCGCAAATCCGTCCATTGTGGGCTTATTGCCGTAAAATGAATCCAGATTGTCTTCGCCTGCTAAATACGCCAGCAGTGTCTTCGAAAAGCTGTTCGTGTCTTTGTATTCGATATAGGTTGCCTTCATTTACTAGAAAATGTTATCTTTCGAACACACAAGTTACACCTTTTTACAAAAAGGCAAATGCCAAACCAGAATTATAGCGAATATTTGACAATTACACAGTTTTCACGTACTTCTCATCGTAATTTTCAATATCGATGATATAGTGATTTTGGATCAGAAAATCATATAGCGGCTTTGCTTCGTCAGACACCTTAAGATTTTTTGTCGTTATAATCTTATTCTCCTTTTTATTAAGGTAAGGATAGGCATACAGCTTTACATTCTTACTGAACATCCCAGAAATATACGAGAGCAGCTCGTTTGTATAGTTTTCTTTGTTATAATTATCCGAGTTAAAGATATTACGCAAATTTGAAACGTTAGTAGCGATACCTACATTACGAGGTTTAAATGTCTTTACAAACTCTGCAAGGTGATTGTTCCGTCTGAAATTCGAGACCATAATGTTGTTTCCTGTGGAACAGAGTTCTTCAGCACGTTGCGCAAAATACTGCAGGTCTTCTCCCGTCAGGTCGAGATCTTCGTCCAGCACATTCCCCATCAACACCTCGATCAACACCACCGTATTTTCAGGGTCTGCCAACGTATTCTTTTTAAATTGTTCGACAGCAAGATTAAACAGATCAAAGTTAGGTAAAGACTTTTGTCTGTACTTTGTCCGCAAGACAATAATATCTTTTTTGTATAGGAAATCTTTGATTTGGGCTGCCCTACCATCCGGTCTAAAGATCGCCGCGTTGGCAAAACCCTTAGCAATAAGATACAAGTTCAAGAGACGCTCGTTCGCATTCTCGAAAACTGGACCACTCACCTTGACCAAATCTATCTCTACCGAACCAACCGAAAGATTGTCGACCAGCGACTCGATCATGACCTGTGGATCCTGTGAATAGTAGTATGCAGCAAATACAAGATTGACACCCAATATACCTAGCACTTTCGATTGCAGCCGGTTATCGCTATCTAACAAACGAACATGAATGATAATATCATTGGTAGGCCCGTCTACTTCACTTTGAAACCGGATTCCCAACCAACCATGTGGATCATTTGTCTTTGTAAAATTCAGTGTTGTGACCGTATCAGCAAAAGCAAAGAAACGCTTATTGTCGTATTTTTCCATATGCAGACGTTCGGTCAACAGATTGAACTCATGCGACAACATCTTCGTAAGGCGGGCACGACTCACATACCTTCCCGACTCCTCCACACCATAAATCGCATCACTAAAAGCCATATCATAAGCAGACATGGTTTTTGCTATTGTACCGGAAGCTGCTCCCGCCTCGAAAAAATTACGAGCTACCTCCTGCCCCGCGCCAATCTCGGCAAACGTACCGTAGATTGCCGCATCTAGATTTATTTTTAACGCCTTTCGCTTTGTTTCGAATATCTCTCTTGCCATTTGGCAAAGTTAAGAAAATACAACAAATTATTCGGAAAACAGTTCTTCCGTCCGCATAAAAACCGTTGACCAAATCATACCGAACAGAAAAACACCTCCTTAAAGCAAGTTTAATCTCCTTAAGGCATAGAATAAGGCAGCGCTGTGCAACGCCTGCCCCACTTTATTCGCAAAGAGAAACTCCTTAGCTTCTTCAATAGATAGCTCAACGACTTCAATATCTTCCGAAGCATCTAATTCTTGGTCCTGAATCTTCCTCCCTCCCTGTAAGAGATAAGTATAGGTCAGGTTGCCGCTCGTAGCCGGATTAGCATACAGTTCGCACACATATTCGATACTATCAAAGGCATACCCCGTTTCTTCCAACATCTCCCTTCTTGCCGCGTCTACAGGATCTTCACCATCCTCCACTACACCCGCTGGCAATTCAACCATTATTTCCTGTGCTCCATGCCTGTATTGCTTGACAAACAGCAGTGTTCCATGCGCTGTCAGACCAACCACATTCACCCAGGTAGGATATTCCAGCACATAATATTCGTCCTTTATTGTGCCATTGGGCAACTCCAACTTATCGACGCGAAGAGTTGCCCAGGGTCGCTGAATAATATACCGAGAATCCAATAACTTCCAATTCTCCATACTACCCCTTTACAATATCCGCCATAATACGCGCTACTTTCTCCTCAAGACGTTCTGCGACGATCTTAAAAGAAGACTTATCCAACAGACGCTCTTTAACCGAACAATAAAACTTAATCTTAGGTTCTGTACCAGAAGGCCTAGCGGATATAACATCTCCATCCACCGTAATAAACTGCAGTACATCAGATTTCGGCAAATCAATTTTATCCATACGACCTGTAGAAATATCTTCCGCCTGCAGGCGTTCGTAATCCCGTATCTCTTTTACTGCCACTCCGCCTAAAGATTTCGGCGCGTTACGCCGAAGGCTCACCATCATGTTTTGAATCTCTTCGGCACCAGCTTTACCTTTCTTGGTCAACGAAATAAGCTTCTCTTGATAAAAACCATATTCTACATAAAGATCCAATAAAACCTCAAACAAAGTCTTACCCTGCTCTTTGAAATAAGCTGTCATCTCAGCAATAAAGGCACAGGAGTTGACCGCATCCTTATCCCGTACCAGATCGCCGACCAGAAAACCATAACTCTCTTCACCACCCACGAGATAGTTCTCTTTTCCTAAAAGTTGGGTCATCTTTTCCCCAATAAACTTAAATCCAGTCAATGTTTCATAACATTTAACACCGAAGCTAGCACTGATATCACTTATCAGATTTGTAGTCACGATAGTCTTGACCACATAATCATTCGCTTGAAGTTCCTTCTTATCCTTTTTCGATGACAACACATAATACGCCAAAAGGCTTCCGATTTGATTGCCATTCAACAGCTGAAACTGTCCTTCCGTATTTTTAACTGCGACCCCTACGCGATCCGCATCAGGATCTGTCGCCATAACGACATCCGCATCTAATTCTTGCCCTTTTCGCATCGCCATAGACATTGCATCCTCTTCCTCCGGATTAGGATAGACCACCGTTGGGAAATTGCCATCGGGATCCTTTTGCTCCTCTACCACAGACACATTTTCGAACCCCCAAGCATTTAACATCGCTGGCACAACAGTGATACCCGTACCGTGAATCGGAGAGTACACGATTTTTAAGTCCGTATTGTTACGAACAGCTTCTGGGTGTATACTTAGACGGGTATTTGCAGCAATATAAAGCGTATCAAAATCCGATGTCACCAGCGTTACGTTCGCACTATTTCGGTCAAACTTGATCTCAGAAACCGACTGTATAGCGTTCACCTCAGCGATCACATTCTTATCATGAGGCGCTACGAGCTGCCCTCCATCATTCCAGTACGCTTTATAACCATTATATTCTTTCGGATTGTGCGAGGCCGTCAACATCACGCCACCTTGACAGGCATAATGACGCACAGCATAGGACAGCATCGGTGTCGGTCGCAATTCGTCAAATAGGAAGACATGAATGTCGTTAGCTGAAAAAACATCAGCAACCAAGTGCCCCAAAGACTGGGAGTTATTCCTACTATCGTAAGACACAGCCACCTTAATCTGCTGATTCGGAAACTGCTGCTTAAGATAATTTGCCAACCCCTGGGTTGCCTTACCTATAGTATATTTATTTATCCGGTTTGAGCCCACACCCATTATACCGCGCAATCCTCCCGTACCAAACTCCAACTCTTTATAAAACGAATCGACCAACTCTGTTTCTTCATTATTGTCAATCAATTTCTGGACCTTCCCTATGGTTTCTTGATCATACTCCGATGAAGTCCAAGCATTAATACGTCCTTGCGTTTCTTTATCAAAATTCATTATACTCTATTTTCTAAATTTCTATTCTATCTACTGGCTCCAAAACACAGACTTAGGCATCACAACCTGCATATGCCCGATCCAACGTCGTCACGTACCATATCCCTTTATAGCGCCGAACGTGAAACACCAAAGGGGTAGCGGTCGTCACGATCACCCGAAAACTCTCAGCTTCGGCCACTTCTATTGCTTCCAACTGTTCTTCTGAAAACATCGTCTCATCAAACTCCTTCTCAAAAGCTACAATATTAGACAATTGATTGGGATGCGATGTCGTATCGCAGAAAAAACCAAGTTTATTCCATTTTTCAGTACCACAGTCAAATTCTGGTAATTTCTCAAAAGTCAGCGTATAATCATTACTAAAGTCTGGGTAAGGAAAATAATCCGGCATAGGCTTCGCAAAATCAATACTGTCCAACTTGACAAAAGTATCGGACGCTCCAGGACGATAAATTATTGTAATCCCTAGATCAGGATGAACAAGTCTGTTAACCTTATTGTTATCCTTGCTTACATACGCTCTCACAAACCTAGTTACGACCTCTGTAAGATCATTTTTCTCTTCGACTGTAACAGGTGCTACGACTTCAACACTATCCTTTGTTGTGCGCTCTTCTGAATGACGCTGTCCACATGATGTCAGTAATGCCAACAGCAAAATCACAATACCTAAAAATCTATACATTATATTACTTATTGTTTTTCTTTATTGTACTTTCGATCACATCCCACATCTCTTCAGGGATGGCTTCCATTCCATTCATCTGTCCAGCCCCCTGCAACCATTCTCCTCCATCTATAGTAACCACTTCCCCATTTATAAAGTTAGCAAAGTCCGACACCAAAAATGCGGCCAAATTAGCTAATTCTTGGTGATCTCCCACTCTTTTTAGTGGAACTCTATTTTTAAAATCAAATTTGGCGGCCAGATCCCCCGGTAGCAACCTATCCCAAGCACCTTTCGTTGGAAAAGGCCCCGGCGCTATGGCATTATGGCGGATACCATACTTCCCCCACTCAACTGCCAAAGAGCGGGTCATTGTCAACACTCCACCTTTTGCAACAGCCGAAGGCACCACATACCCCGATCCCGTATAGGCATAGGTAGTCACAATATTCAATACTGTCGCAGCCTGCTTAGTTTTTATCCAATGCTTCCCAAAGGTTAGCGTACAGTTTGCTGTTCCCTTTAATACAATATCAATAATCGTAGAAAAAGCGTTAGCAGAGAGTCGCTCTGTGGGTGATATAAAATTACCAGCGGCATTATTAACCAACACGTCCACCTTGCCAAATCGACCTATACTCTCTTGCATAAGCTGCTCCACCTCATCACTATTCCGAATGTCACAGGCCAATGCTACGACAGGATTTCCAGTTTTACTGTTAATCTCAAGCGCAGTAGCCTCCAGTACCTCAATTTTCCGACTTGAGATAATCACATCCGCCCCTAATTCGGAAAAGTAAGTCGCCATAGCCTTACCAAGGCCAGTCCCACCTCCAGTCACCAAAATGGTCTTTCCCCTTAAGGCATCTTCTTTTAACGCTCCTTGTACCATAATATGTTTGTTTAGTTACATGCCCTCTTACGACCGTTTCTGTGTCAAGTTGTAAATAATTGTTTTCAGAATCTCGCGTGTACTCGGCTTCCACCATTGCTCCAACACCTGCTCCACCGCCGCATTCTGATCCTGCTCCATAGCCCGGATAAGCTCAGCTCTCAAATTTAGTTTGGTAGTACGCCATGCATTTTTCTCAAACTGCATTACCGCCTTTAGCTGTCTGATTGCAGCATTCTGTATCCGGTCAAAGGGCACAACTTCATCCACCAACCCCACAGAAAGAGCTTCCTCTGGCTTGAACAACTTCCCCTCCAACAAGTTGCGATAAGCCGCACCTTTACCCAACCAAAAACTATAAAGGGTAAATATGGACTCAGGCACAACTAGGCCTACTGGCACCTCATTCAGTCCAACAATATAATCACCCTGCGCCATCAACCGATAATCACAACACAATGCCATCACGCATCCGCCAGCAGGACTGTGCCCTGTAATTGCTGCCACAGTTGGTTTAGAAAAAGAGGCAAACCGTTGAAGAAGAGTCATAAACCTACTCCAAAACTCACGCATCTCCTCCTCGTTATAAGCAAAAAGAGTGATCAAGTCCAGCCCAGAAGAAAAGAATCCTTCCTTACCGGACAATACAACACCTTCTACAGCAGGATCCTGTCCAGCCTCCTCCAGCGTATCAATCAACTCATTGACCAATTTCAGATCCATTGCATTTGATTTACCACGGTCCAGTAAAACATGTAAGATATGATCCTCCTTTTTCGTACGTATATAATCCATAGTTACTCGCTTAAAATGATATTACAAGATAAAATATTTATTTCACTTCCAGTTCCACAACCTTACGCAAAATCCTTCCCGTAAGATCAAGCCCTTCGATTACCATGAGATATTTCCCCTTACCATCCGAGGTAAAAAAGTTAAAAGATGCCTTTCCTTCTTTATCCGCGACAAGACTGGGCTCCCAATGTATAGTTGTGCGAAGATCCCGACTCAACAGCATCCCATCCACAACATCATAGACCGGTTTATAAAATGTCCTATTAACATGTAATCCCTGAGGCTGCACCGTCAAAATACCCTTAGGAACATAGCTACGCATTGCTGACAAACCCGTTTTTGACGTAATGATAATCAACCCATTACCTCCATTCACTCCATATATCGACGTATAATTAGCGTTCCGAAGCACCTCCACACTCTCCACATCACTCACATTAATCATAGACAATTGATCCGCTTCGATATACATTCCATCCAAAACAACCTGCATCGGCACATTACCCCTAGTATTATAAGGAATTCCCCCGTTAAAAATCACCCCCATTAAGCGCCCAGACAGACACATATCCAATGTAGGACAGGTTTCGAGCTCCTCACTCGTAATGATCTGATCAGCATTTCCAGGCCCGTTGAGATTACTGGAATTTTCTGCTACTTTCTTTTTCTTCGTAGCGCGTACCACAACTTCCTCGATCGCTATCGCTTTTTCCATTAAACCACGACTTTCCAATTCCGCAAAAAACTGCTTTGAGAAATTAATTTGATCCACATACGATGCATTCACATCCCAACGCTCATCTGCCCAATTTCGATTATCTCCGACAGCAGGTCTTTCGGGGGTATTTATTACAATATCGATATTGTTCTTTCCCTTATTCTGGTCTCTTGCCGAGATCAGAAACTTGATACTATCAGGAAACAAAAGATTATCAAAAACAAAATACCCGTCCTCATTGGATGTTGTATCCACAAAATCCATGTAATTTTTCGTAGATATCAATTGCACTTTTGCATGAGCTTCCGGCTTGGTACGTCCTAGTTTTTTAGTATATCCGCTTATCCGCTGTGATTTTTCAACTTCAAATTTCGGCTTAATTTCTTTCCCTAATGTGCTCCAATCAATATTCCGCCAACCTTGGGTTAACATCAACATATCGATTTCTCGCATCCTCTCATTCCCCCCATCAAAATAGTATCCCGGGTTTTCGATGTATCCCTTTAGATCCGCACTCAACAACATCGAAGATAATATATTGGGTGCCAATGTCGGGTTATCCTTAATTTTTGCCAGATCGACTACAGCTGCCGAAAAAGCCCCAAAACGAACAGAATCCTCCGCCTCGCCGATCATCATATCCACCTGTACCTTATCTCGGGTAGTAAAACTCGTCTTATTCAGATTCACGACAACCGGCAAAGCATCTTTAACATTATAATTAAAAAATGGTCGTTCTACAATGGGCAAGAATTGATCATTCAATATACTAATCGTCAATACGCCCGAAGGCAATACCTTTTTATCTACCGAAAAAACAAGTTCGTCTTTGCTCAGCTTCTGCTTAGATACAAAAATGACCTCTCCCAAATGATGCACGACAAAATAGGCATCCTTCTGATTCACGAGATCTTCAGAAAGATTAAGTTGCGCAAAAACCTTATTTTCATGCTGAACGTTGACCGCTATCGAATACCCTGTCTTATAAATCTCGGGCATCTGTACACTCATCTTAGCCCCATCTTCAAATTCTGCTTGCACATCGAATACACTATTGGGCTGAACAAAAAGATAAGTCACCCCCATTCCAAGATCATTTGTCTCCGCAACACCAGCCGTATCTGCCCCTACTTTGAAAATCACTTTAGTTTTAATCCCAAGTCCTTTCGGATTCACCGCTTTAACGGCTATGTTGTTAATTTTATTTTCCAGCAACTTTCCTCCTTCTGGAAATAACTGCACATCATTCTTCACCTCCGGAGGCAGCATCTTTAACAACTTATTTACAGGTATTTTCTCAAAGTTATCAAAGCGCAATTTAATATGAGCATTGGTATATTTCTTACTTAACTCCACAGTCAAGTTACCATTTTCATCCGTATTGCTTCGTTTTCGTTCCACAGATTTACCATCTGATATCACTTCATAGCGCACCTGGGTTTTAGCCAAAGGAACTCCCGTCAGACTTCTTAACTGAATCTGGTAGGTATTATCTTTCTCCCCACTTCGGACAGAGGTCGTAGTTATGATATTATCAGATCGACCATTGGCCACTTGAATCGTACGGTCATAGAAATACTTTTCATCAGCATTGCGCATCCAATTTGTATAAGCCCGTAAACGATAGGACCCTTCCGTTATAGTGTCTGTTAGCTTAAAATCCCCCATACCAAGCCCCATAACAATAGGTATCGTCATGGAATTGACCACCTTTTTTGCCCCATCGATCAATTCCACATACGCAAGACCACTGTGGTTAGAAAACAAATTCTGTAGCCCTATTGTCGCATACGCTTTAAACCAAACAGTCTCTCCAGCGGTATAAGCATATTTATCAAGATGTAGATATAACTTTTCTTGCGGATTATTTCCACTATACACAGCCATATCGTCTAAAACCTTTTGAATATCCTGAGAAAATAAAGCGCCACTACTGAACAGCAGTAAAAAAGGAATAAGAAGAAATCTCATAGTCGTCTCAATTGATTTTTAAATTGTTAAGGAAAGATAACAAAAATTAAAGCATATTTCTCTAAGTTTGTGGCATGAATATCTTAATCGTTGGATCTGGCGGTCGCGAATCCGCCTTTGCCTATAAAATAGCACAAAGCCCTAAACTTACCAATCTTTATATTGCCCCCGGCAATGCTGGAACTGGACAATACGGTCAAAACATTGATCTTAAAGTCACCGATTTCGACGGAATAGCAACATTTGCACTAGCCAACGACATCAACCTCATACTTGTGGGACCAGAAGAGCCATTGGTAAAAGGTATCCACGATTTCTTTTTAGAAAGAGAAGACTTACAACATATTGCTGTCATAGGCCCTCAAAAATTGGGTGCTCAGCTTGAAGGATCTAAAGATTTTTCAAAAGAATTTATGTTTAGACACAATATCCCTACTGCGGCTTACAAATCGTTCGAATTATCCAATCTGGAAGAGGGGTTGGCCTACTTAGAGACACAAAAACTTCCGATCGTTTTAAAAGCAGATGGACTTGCTGCAGGCAAGGGCGTTTTGATCTGTGAGACACTGGAAGACGCTAAAACAGAGCTAACAGCTATGCTTGCTGACGCCAAATTTGGACAGGCCAGCTCTGTTGTTGTAATTGAAGAGTTCTTAAAAGGGATAGAGCTTTCTGTATTCGTATTGACAGACGGAGACTCTTACAAGGTATTACCTTCTGCAAAAGATTACAAGCGTATCGGTGAAGGAGACACAGGCCTTAATACAGGAGGCATGGGATCCATCTCTCCAGTACCTTTTGCCGACGAGGCGTTTCTGACGAAAGTCGAAGAACGAATTATAAAACCGACAGTTGAGGGACTAAAGATTGATAACATACCGTATAAAGGGTTCATTTTTATAGGTTTGATGAATGTAGGTGGCGATCCTTATGTTATAGAATATAACGTACGTATGGGCGACCCGGAGACTGAATCCGTTCTCCCACGTATTGAGTCCGATCTAGTTGATCTATTAGAAGGTGTTGCTCAGGGCAATTTGGCAAACCGCTCTTACACGTTGAGTCCTAAAACGGCGGTAACAGTCATGTTAGTTTCTGGCGGATATCCCAGTGATTATGAAAACGGCAAGGTAATCAGCAATATCGAAAATGTAAAAGAATCTATTATCTTTCATGCTGGAACAAAGCTTGTCAACGGAGAAGTCGTAACCTCTGGGGGCCGTGTTATTGCAGTCACCACATTACAAGATGACTTATTCACCGCACTTCAACAAGCGACAGCTGATGCTGGCCGGATCTTTTATCAAGGAAAATACTTTCGTACTGATATTGGCTTTGACCTTATTTAAAAATAATATTTTAGCTTTCAATGCATTACAATATTTGGATAAAAAATATTTTGGATAATAGATAAAAGCGTCTATATTTGCATCACCAAAGCAAAAGGGCCCGTTCGTCTAGGGGTTAGGACGCCAGATTTTCATTCTGGAAACAGGGGTTCGATTCCCCTACGGGCTACTAAAAAGCGACTTTTAATAAAGTCGCTTTTTTTATTGTCCCCAAAAAAAAGCAATACAACCTATTTCCTTCCTAGTTACTATATTTGTAATATTTGTCTCGGCAAAATAAATCGAGATCAGTTTTGTCTCTCTTGAAATTTTAGTCATATAATATTATGCTAACAGTAATCTTTACGGGACTAGTAATTATCACTATAAATGTCATTGTACAGGCATTCTCGACAATTTACTTCTTCCGTATTTTTATTCCACAATACCTGCGGCAAATGGAACGCACCAAGACCATATACCCCACGCTTTGGATGTTGGTCTACCTTGTGTCCTATCTTACGCTCCTACACGCCTCCCAATGCACCCTTTGGGCCGCAGCCTATTATTTCAATCCTTATATCTCCGATCTTAGCAGCTTTGAACAAGCCATCTATTTTTCGCTAATCACATTTACGACAATTGGCTATGGTGATATAACAATCAATTCGGAATGGCGTATTTTGGCGGGCTTAGAAGCTGTAAATGGAATTATGTTGATCGGTTGGTCTACGGCCATGATTTTTGCCTTCCTACAGATATTATACCGACAGAGCTGGAGCACACTTAGCTTTGGATTAAAAGACCATCACAAACTCTTCCCGCATGAAGACTCCAATGAGCACTCGAGCAATAATTATGAAAACAAAAACTAAATAGTCGATTTAGAAAAAGCTTTCGGCAATTCGGCTTTGTTTTAAGATTCATTTTTATATCTTTGTATTCATCAGATGATATGATGATACAAAAAAAATCTCTAGCACAAGAAGTCTCAGACAGCCTTAAACATAGCATTGAAAGCGGGGCATTTGCTATTAACGAAAAGCTTCCTACAGAACCGGAGCTTATGCAAAAATTTGGTGTGGGCCGCTCTACTATCCGTGAGGCTATCAAATTCCTATCTCAACTAGGTTTTGTCAACGTGCAGCAGGGACTCGGCACCTTTGTTGTCAGTCATAGTAGCAATAATGTTCTAGACGAGAAAATTGAACGCGCTAACTTTACAGAGATATTTGAGGTTCGACAACTGTTGGAATTAAAAATCGTAGAGAAAGCCGCCACAAACAGAACGGAAGCACATTTACAGAAAATGAAAAGAAAGCTGGAAGAGCGAAAACAGTATGCCGAAAATGGAGATATGCTGCATTGTATCCATGCAGACGTAGACTTTCATATCACTGTTGCAGAAAGTTGTGGCAATACCATTCTACATGAGCTCTACAAAACAATGTCCGTACACGTCAGCAAATTCTTCCTGACCCTCTATAATGATACCGCTACATTTGTCGAGTCACAAAAGATTCACGAAGACCTATTGCAAGCAATCAGCAATAAAGACGCTATCAAGGCAACAAAAATCGCTATTAAAATAATTGGAAGAATTTAATCTTTTTACCCTAATTCATCAGATGACCTGATGTTTTCTTATACTATCTTATGTCCACTTTATCCGCAAACAAAACCGTATATCCTATACTATTTGCCATCAGCTTTTCGCATCTACTCAATGACCTAATGCAATCGGTCGTCCCTTCCGTATACCCGTTGCTCAAGGACAACTACGCACTATCATTTACGCAAATCGGAATTATTACGTTAATCTTTCAATTGACCGCATCCGTGCTTCAACCCTTTGTCGGAGCATATACAGATAAGAAACCAAATCCAAGATCATTAGCCATCGGTATGATTTTTTCATTGTCTGGATTAATATGCCTTGCCTACGCGTCCAATTTCTACCTTATTCTTACCTCAGTAAGTCTTTTAGGTATCGGATCATCCGTATTTCATCCGGAGGCTTCACGTGTAGCACACCTAGCCTCGGGCGGCCGCAAAGGACTGGCTCAGTCCATCTTTCAGGTGGGTGGAAATACAGGCAGTGCCATAGGCCCATTACTTGCAGCCTTAATTGTAATACCGATGGGGCAAACCTATATCGGCTGGTTCGGCACCCTCGCTGTATTAGGTATGTTTATATTGACTATCGTGGGCAATTGGTATCAACAGAATGTTATTGTCAAGACAGCAACTACAAGTGGAATTATAAACACAGCTCCACAACAGGCATTACCAAAGCGCACTGTTATCATCTCCATTATCATTCTGTTAGTACTCATCTTTTCAAAATACTTCTACATGGCGTCCATGACGAGCTACTTTACGTTCTATCTCATCGAAAAATTTGATGTCAGTGTTCAACATTCACAGATCTACCTATTTGTATTTTTAGCGTCTGTCGCAGCAGGAACGATCTTGGGTGGTCCATTAGGTGACAAATACGGACGTAAATTGATTATCTGGATATCTATATTGGGTGCTGCTCCTTTCACATTATTACTCCCCCATGTAGGCCTGTTACCGACTGTTGTATTAGCTGGTATTATCGGTTTGATCATTTCTTCCGCTTTTTCTGCGATCCTTGTTTATGCCACAGATCTTATCCCCGGCAAAGTAGGTATGATTGCCGGACTTTTCTTCGGTTTTGCTTTTGGAATGGGAGGCATAGGTTCGGCCGTCTTAGGCTGGCTTGCCGACCACACAAGTATTGAATACGTATTCTCCATCTGTGCGTTTCTACCACTGATCGGAATAGTTACCGGATTCTTGCCAAACATTAGACGAAAAGCCTAGTTCAATTATCATAAAAGCCGGTCTAGACCGGCTTTTATGATAGTTACTTAAGCAGCAATGGCTGTCTTTTGCTCCGATCGCGATATATACACTAATATAACTACACTTGCAAGCGCGTACAAAAATAAGAGTCCCAAACTCAGATTCCCTACGGCCCATTCTGAGGGAAGCAACTCATTCAGTACTGTCATAAACGACAGTCCGATACCTCCACCCAAAAAATAACTGGTACTCGTCAAGCTGGAAACTACGCCGTAATTGGAAGGATCTACATCACGTATACTCAATACAGCCATGCTTGTAAAACAAAAAGTAATTCCAACACCCGAAATACAGGCTGCACCGATCAATACCATGGACAATGGATGCCCCAAATAAAGAGCTCCCCACAACACAATCGCACCTACAAGCAAGAAAGACCAACCCAATACGCCCATCTGAGCAGAATTAACACGCTTAGAGACCGACGGAAGTACGAATTTGGCAATAAGTGCCGAAAGCACGCTAAACGGCACCAACATCAGACCTGCCGAGGCAGCTGTATGTCCCATATCACTTTGTAACATCAAAGAAATCAAGAATAAAAAGCCAATAAAGAAAGCTCCTTGAATAAAGAACACCAAATTGGAGATCACCACAGAAGGGTGGTTAAATAAACTGAGCTTTATCAAGGGTTCTGACACGGTCTTTAACCTATAAATAACGATCCCCAATAAAAGGAGCCCTATCAAAATAGAACCGATAACGATTGTTGGGGTCTCTTTGAAATCTGGCAATTGATGCGAACCGTAAGCAAGGCTTAGCAACCCCAGCACCAGCAAAATTCCGGACAAGGTATCCGTACGCTGTGAATCTGCAGAAGCTTCATCCTTCGGTATGTAAAAGTAAGCCAGCAAAAGCGTAACGGCCAAAATAGGGACATTGATCAAAAATACCCAGTGCCAACTCAGGTATGTACTTAATAACCCTCCTATGGACAGTCCACTTCCCGATCCTATTGCAGCGAAAGAGCTGAAAACTCCGATCGCTCGATTACGCTCCTGCGTCTCCCTAAAGGTGTTTGTTATAATGGACGAAGATGCAGGCATAATAAATGCGGCACCCAAGCCCTGCAAAGCGCGAAAAATAGCCAATGATTCAAAAGAAGTCGACAGCCCTGCTCCCAGCGAGGTTAGCATAAATACCAAACCTCCCCAAAGAAAGACCTTCTTACGTCCCTTCTGATCCGACATCCTTCCTCCGATGATCAAGAATCCTCCAAAAAGAAGGACATACAAAGTCTGTAGCCATTGGGCCTGTTCTACCCCAATGTGAAACTGCTCCTGGATAGATGGAATAGTCAAATTTATAATCGCAATATCCAACGCTTCCACAAAAGTGGCCACAGAGGCTATTATTAAAATAAGGTTCTTTCGTAACTGCATTATCAGAAAATTTTCGGCAAAGGTACTCTTTATCAAACAAACAGAATAAGATACTTCCCATTTTGTTTATCTTTATAGGTATAATAATGCACACAACACCTCAAATCACTAGAAAAACATGGAATTCAGAAAATTAGGCAACTCAGATATAGACGTATCCGTAATTACTTTCGGGGCTTGGGCCGCCGGCGGCTGGATGTGGGGCAGTACAGATCGTAAAGAAGCCATCGAAGCCATTAAAGCATCCTACCACGAAGGTGTTACCTCCATTGACACGGCTCCGATATATGGTCAGGGAGTTAGCGAGGAGATCGTTGGCGAAGCCATTAAAGGCATACCCCGTGACAAAGTACAATTACTTACCAAATTCGGTATGCGATGGGACCTTGAGCAACCCAAGGGTATATTGGCAATGCACAGCAAAAATAATGAAGGGCTTCCCATAGATATTTACAAATATGCCGGCAAAGAGAGCGTCATCAAAGAAACCGAAGCCAGCTTGAAAAGGCTAGGTACAGATTATATCGATCTGATGCAAATTCACTGGCCCGATGTCACCACACCAATAGACGAAACGATGGAAGCCTTAGAAACACTAATTCAACAAGGCAAGATCCGTGCAGCCGGTGTGAGCAACTATACGACAGACCAAGTCAAAGAGGCGCGTCACACCTTAGACATTGTAAGCAATCAAGTACCTTACAGCATGCTTAACAGAGGCATAGAACAAGAACTAGTACCTTATGCTCAGGAAAATAATCTAAGTATCATTGCATATAGCCCTATGGAAAGAGGTCTACTCACCGGTAAATACTTTAATAAGCTCACCCTACAAGAGGGAGATCATCGCAACCAATATTTCAAAAACTTTGATCTGGCAAAAGTCAAGTCCTTCCTCGATCAAATCGCACCATTGGCCAAAGAGAAGCAAGCATCGTTATCCCAACTTGTATTACGATGGACTAGCCTACAGCCTGCTATTACAGTAGTTTTAGCAGGAGCACGTAATGCAACACAAGCTATTGAAAATGCAAAAGCTTTCCAGGTTAATCTATCACAGGATGAATTACAATTCATTCGCGAGGAGCTAGACAAGATTTAGCTATTAAAAAAGTCATCCCGCTATAGCGGGATGACTTTTTTAATAGCTACGCATAATACGCCTCAAGGAAGTTTTTAACCTGTAAAGGAGTTCTACCTAAAATAGCTTCGAGATCCATTCCCGTCTTATCAAACTCTCCTGCCTTTATACTTTTTAATATTCCAACAAAGAGACCTACAACGATCGGCGGCAAACCAGCATCGAGCAATGCCTGCTGGTATTCTGTATCCGAGACATTCAAATACATTATCTTCAATTTGAGAACATCGCCCAATTGATCAGCGATCTCCTGAAAGCAAACACGTTGACCATTCACCAGATCTATTATTCTATTCTCAAATCCATCATTTACTAATACGTTTGCCGCCGCTTGCGCTAAGTCGTTACGGGATGTAAAGGCCACGGGGGTATCACCCGCTGGGGCAAAGAGGACTTTTCCTTCCCGGATAGCAGGACCGATAATATCAGGCAACATATCCATATATATACCATTGCGTAGAATAGTGTAGGTCAAGCCACTCGCGATCAACAGATCCTCCGTAGTCTTATAAACAGGCATCAACCCATTGGGCGAATCTCCAGCTGTAGATTGGTATTGAAAACTTGTAAAAATCACATGATTTACTTTGGCCGCCTTGGCTGCCGCGATCACATTTTGATGATGTGACGCTCTATTCTCCAAATCACTAGAAGAAACAAAAAGAAGCTTTTCAACGCCTTTAAAAGCATTAACCAAGGATTTATAGTCATTATAATCTCCAATTTTTACCTCCACTCCTCTTTCGGCCCATGATTTTGCTTTTTCATGATTCCTACTTAATACCGTTAGTTTGCTTGCTCCTTCCTGTTGCAAAAAAGCTTCTGCCGCAGCATTTCCCAAATGCCCTGTTACCCCTGTTATTAAATACATAGTTGTTATATTTTAATTTTTTATACTTACTTTTGGTAAGTCAAAGGTAAAAAGTAAGCTATAGATATACAAGAACTTAGCTCTTCGTAATTCACTTACCTAGAGGTTAGCATTACTGATTATCAGCACAATAATTTTTGATAAGTATGAATAATTTTTCAGATGCGAGCTCCTGTCCTGTACGCAATGTCCTCGATCGACTTTCCGACAAATGGACCATATTGGTTATTTTGGTTCTCGGTGAGACAGGCACCATGAGATTCAATGAGATTCACAAGCAGATTGGCGACATCTCCGAAAAAATGTTGACGGTATCACTGCGTAAACTGGAAGCCGATGGTCTTATTTCGCGTGAAGTTTATCCAGTCATTCCTCCTAGAGTAGAGTATAACCTGACTCCCTTGGGACAAGAATTACTTCCATTAATCGATACGATCAGCAACTGGGCCAATCGGCATATGCAACAAATATTAACGAATAGGCAACAATATAACGGATAAAGCTATTTAAAATTAAACACGGCCCTCAGCACAGCCATTCTTCCCCGCAAGTCGTAACTGTTCTGTGCTTGCATATTTGCCGAGATGGTATAGGTTTCAAACTTTTTAATATTCCCGATATTAGAAAGGTTCAATTCAAAATCTGTGTTCCACTTTTTATGCCTATATCGGACAAAAGTATCAAAAAACACATAGCTGATATTCTTCAATCCAGGTTGACGGGTATATAGATGACGGGCACTCACATTGAAATGAAATACGCGATACATTGTAATAGGGAACCCCATATTCTGCGATAGACTAAACGTATTCCGGTCCAGTCCATCAGCTCCTTCCAGCTGTCGGGTCGTATTCCATGATAGCTGACTTCTGTAGGATAAATTAACCGACTTCCATAACCGGGCTTCCATAGATGGAGTCAGGTTGTAGGCTATATTTTGAAAAGGAAGCAGCTCCTTGTTAAAAAGTTGATTATAATCTGTCAAGCTCCAACTGAAACCAAGTTTAACCGTACTCGCCAATGGAAATATATATTTATCTACACCAAGACTCGCATTATAGGAGTTAACTTTGTTTTCCTGAGCAATCAATTCTGTCTGTGTAATATCATCATTAATCTCATTGGATAGCATCGTAGTGGATAAAGAGTTGCTGTAGTTTATCCCGAAATTTACAAACAACAACTTCACTGTCTTAGAAAGCTTATAGTTCAATCCCAGATTATTACTTCTATTTTCATTAATCCCACCACTATTACTTGCCAACGTTCTATAATTTCTTAGAATCAATCCACGGTACACATTTTCTATATTGCCAAAACTATTCCCTCTTTGGTACGAAAAACTCAGCTCATCCTCCCGCCTGACGATATACTTTGCGTCAAATGCAGGATTAAAAAGAAGCTTGTTTTGGGTCTGGTCCAGGCCAAAATATGGGTCACTATAACCCGTCCGCTGCAAAGACAATGGAAGCGACAATCGGGAGGAAAATCGATTCATACGCCATTCGTATTCTGCACGAACGAAAAGCGACGATCGGAGCCAATGCATATCATTTTGCGAAGAGTCTATATCCACATCAACCACCTTCCCGGCCGTAGATACGGCTATCACAGAGCTCAGCTTTTGATCTTCAATAGACAACCCAGCGCTATAATACTGTCCTATCCTTCCTTTTGGGAGTCTATATCCCACAGTAGCCTGTGTAAAAAGAGTAGGTACCTTTAACCGTTGCAGTGTTTCATTATACGGTACTCCCGCATTAAAAATGTCTGGAAAAACACCTGGATTCAATGACAGTATCTGTGGTTTATTCGCATAGCTAAAATACCAATTGACCTGAATGATATCCCCATTCTTAAGTACAGGAACATATTCCAACTGATTCGAAAATCCTTTAATCTCGTGTTCCCGTCTTACATTTATCAACCCATTGTTACTATAGATATCGGCCGATCCATCCTCTTGTTCGTACTCTAGCGACAATGCATTACTGATATAAGCATTAGAAGCATTCTTATTCATATTCAGTCTTAACGCCCCCAGCCATTCCTTAATGGAAGTAGCCTGTCTTTCATCAAAGGAATAAACGTTCTCTCCGGTATTGTAGGATGTATTTCCAGCATATTCCAGTGTATTCCTGTCCCGCAACAGCTGAATGTTCGATTTTAACTGCCAGTCCTTTTTCAAGTTCACTAAATTATTTGCATCCAGCGCGACCGAATTGTTCATAAAATAATTCGATTTCGCCAAGGGAGGCGCCCCCACTGTTCCTAAAGATAGAAGGTTATTCACGGCAGAAGTCCCCATACTAGATAGAACAGTCTGTTTGTTAAAACCAGAGAATCCCCCACTTAGGTCGTTTCCGATATTATTACCCTGCAATACATTCAGAAGTTTATGCTTCTTATTGAATAAGATTGCATTAACCTCCCCGTCGTATTGCTTTGGTAATCCTCCACCCAATTTGACCTGACCGGTCAGCTTAAGCTTTGCATCATCTTTAATCACGAGGTTAAGCGCTACCTCATCCGTATATCGTTTGTTTTTAAGCACCTTTTTATGCTCATGGTTATTGAGCACCTGTACATCCTGCACCATTTTATGCGGTATTGTTTTTGAACCTATCGCATAGCGGTCATCCAGAAGATCGTCTCCATCGATATAAAAATTAGAGATCGACTTGCCTTGGTATTTTATTTGTCCCGATTCCGAGACCTCTACGCCGGGCATTCGTTTTAATACATCCCCTATGGATCGATCTTCCTCCTTCGCAAAAGACGACACATTATAAGCCAACGTATCACCGATACGATGTACACGAGGTCTGCTCTTTACATCCACGTCTTCCAAACGTATAGAAGCCTGTTCCAGCTCTATCCGCAACTTCTGCACAGGGCCCAAGGGGACAGACTTCTTTTTGTAGCCAAGATGATTGATTTCCAGATAAGCTTCTGCTATATCTCTGCTCGTGGTCAGCACGAAATTACCCTCTTTATCCGATGCTTTAAAAGCAATTATCTTATGCTCCGAGGATTTAAGTAATACGGTAATGGCTTTCAGTGGTTCCTGCGAGTTCTTATCGACCAATACCCCTTGGATAGTAGATTGCTGCGCCAAAGTTTCAAAAGCTGTGCATATAAAAAGGAAGAAAACGGCTAGTCTTATCAACATACTTAAGGAGTCAGTTCAATCGGGTTATTTGTTGTTTTCGAAGGTTTATAACTATCATCATTCTTAACTGACATCGACTTAATCTTTGAGACATCCATCGCCGGGTTTGATCCCCCTTTAGCGGCACGTCCTACTGCAACACCATTTGAACCTACCGAGATCATATTGCTACGACCACTTCTAGAATCCATGTAAGCACTTGGATTCGCTCGGAACGCCTTTTCCAACTTTTCTACCTCCACGGCTGTAGATGGAATTGCCTTTGCAGAAGGCGCTATCCGAATAGTAGTTTCCGCTTCCAGTTTATCAAAACCGGCATAGGTAAACTCGACTTCTCCTTTATCATCTTTAGCAGATAGTATTAAGCCAGGTAAACCATGCAGCTTCCAGGGGCCTGCGGAAAAAGGAATGTCCGTGGTAAACCAAGCCGTATAATTACGGCCCTTAAATTTCGTGGTTGCCTTCTGGCAGTTGTACCCTCCTACTTCTTGAGATTCTTCAAATATCTCCCATTCTTGCTCTGGATACACTCCTGACAGGATAAATTCATCCGAAGCCACCCTCGCTATCTCGATCAACTGTTGTTCTGTTGGTTTGATAATATAAGATTCTTTAATAGCTGTTGTTCTATTTATAATGACAAGCTGTCCATCAAAAACGGGATCTTCTATCTGCGTCTTGACATCCTCTTGCATACGTGTGGCCGAGTAGCTGGTATAATAGGAATCCTTTTCGCCCAGGTAAGTCACTACTTCGTCCCTGACATGTTTATCTCGCTGGGTCGTGTCGTTCACATGTTTAAAGATATAATGCACTTTTGCCAAAGGCTTCTCTTGTGCTTTAGATAGTGTAGCCCACAGCACCATGAAGCTAAAAAACAGAATTCTTCTCATATAATTACGGTTTAAAAGTAAATATACGATTTTTTCGTAATCAACAAATTATTAATTCACCTTTACTAAAAAATTATTTTTTTGTAACAAATTGTGAGTACAACAGACTTACTGTACAGATCACAGATTAATCTTAACAGCATAATGATAAAACAAATAATAATTTCTTCTATGCAAATAAACTTCTGCACATGCAAGGTATCTTGCCCACGGCAAGGCATGCGCTGTCATAACATAAACCAGGTAACATACCGCACACTATAACTATCGTCAGACTGTGAACCAATTAAACGAAAAACTATTCTTAAACCGCCTGGAAGAGCACAAGAGTATCCTTCACAAAGTAGCCCGTATGTATATGGACAACAAAGAGGATCGTGAAGATCTCCATCAGGAAATCATTGCACAACTGTGGAAATCCTATTCCAATTTCAAAGGAGATGCAGCCTTCTCTACCTGGATGTATCGTGTAGCTATTAATACCGCCATCACTTACTTCAAGAAAGACAAACGCCGTAGGGATAGGTATAACTACGCGCAAGCCGAAGAACCCGAAAATGAATCGTACGACAGTAAAAAAGATAAACAGCTTGAGATCTTCTATACAGCAGTACAGCAATTAAATCCGATAGAAAAAGCTTTAATCTTCTATTTCATGGAAGGGCTCTCCCACCGAGAAACCGGTACCCAGCTAGGAATTAGTGAGGGTAATGTACGCGTGAAACTCAACCGAACGAAAGAAAAACTACAACATATAATAAAGAAATTTAATTATGAATCTTGATGAACTAAAATCGGCTTGGAACGCAGAGAGCCCCCAAGATGTAAATATACCCACACACATCAAACAGCTACGCCAAGCCCAACATCCTTTGGATAAACTAAAGCGCAACATGAGAAATGAATGGTATATGCAGATCGCAGCCATTATATTTATGGCCTTTGCCCCGCAGTTATTTGAGATACACCCAAGCACTTACCTTATATACTATACGGCCTACACTGTCGTATTGATCGTTTCCATATATTATTTGAACATTTTTCGTTTATTTTACAAACGAATCAGCCATTATACGGCAGATACCAAAGATAATCTCAACGAGATCTATTACGAATTCAAGCTAAATATTGAGCGCTATCATTCCTTCGGATTTCTATTGATTCCTTTCGTGCTTGTATGGGCCTCTGTGTATACGTACAGTCGTCTTTTAGCAGAAGGACAAGACCTCTCTAATATGCCAGAGTCTGTAAAAAAAGCCTTTCTACTTATAGCATTCATTACCACAATTCTAGTTACGTTAGGTGTATTAGCCTGGACCAAATACTTCTATACGCCTTATACTAAACAGATAAAAACTGTTCTAGACGAATTGAAAAAGGACGAAGACTAAAGCAGGTGTCGACCTGATGGTCGACACCTATAGAAACACCTGTGTATCAACAAAAAAAACAGCCGTTTTTGTGACAAACGATAAATCGATCGTAAAAAAATAAATTCCTAATCAAAGGCAAATTCCTTTCCTGATCGTATAAAAAGAACATTGGAACCACGTAGAAATCACTTTCACAAAACCACTTCGATTTTTGTAGCGGCAATCCTACAGTATATCTAGTTATTTTTTTTATAACTTTAGTTTAGGTTTTTTTTCCAAAATACCCTCTCAAATAACACTAAGAGAAATTTGGCAAAAAAACAGCTACTAATGAATCAAAAATTATAAAACTTAAAATCATGACAAAAAAACTATTCGCCGAATTTTTCGGCACATTTTGGTTAGTCTTCGGCGGCTGTGGCAGCGCCGTTTTCGCAGCTGGAGTTCCGGATATTGGGATAGGCTTGCTCGGTGTTTCTCTCGCCTTCGGCCTCACCGTCCTTACCATGGCCTATGCAGTCGGACACATTTCGGGAGGACACTTTAATCCTGCTGTCTCCGTTGGATTATGGATAGGCGGTCGATTTTCAGCCAGTGAACTAGTTCCTTATATCATCGCTCAGCTATTGGGCGCTGTAGCAGCCGCAGCATGTCTTTATACCATTCTAAATGGTGCAGGCGCATTTTCTACAGATGGCCCTGGCGCTTTCGCCACCAATTTTTACGACATGCCCGGCTATTACGGTAGGAGCTACAGCATGGTAGCCGCATTCTTAGCCGAGTTTTTGCTTACCGCATTCTTTTTGATCATCATTCTTGGCGCAACGGACAAATGGGCAAACGGTAAATTTGCAGGTATAGCCATCGGTCTTGCTTTAACCTTGATTCATTTGATCTCCATTCCGATCACCAATACATCGGTCAACCCAGCCCGTAGTACGTCACAGGCTCTTTTTGTTGGCGGTGAAGCTTTATCCCAGTTGTGGCTGTTCTGGGTGGCACCGATATTGGGCGCCGTTGTAGCAGGTATCATCTATAAGTTTCTACTTCAGAAAAAAGACAGCAGCGTAGCTGCTTAGCACCAGTTCCATACGACAATAGCCTCTTTTCAACCGGCAGGGGCTATTGTTTTTAATGGCAATATGATGTATATTTCCATACCGATCTATCGCTTTGATTGTCACTTTTTTTCACTTAGAACACAAAAAGAGTCGCTAATTTTCACATTAATCACCTATATTTAACTGCATTTTATAGAGAGGTCAATTTTCACTTCTCTTTGTGGGTACCCCACCGGTTCATAATGATGGACCAACTATGAAAAACATTAGGCTGATCAAAGATTACTTTATCGGCTTTATTTATGTATCCCCTGTAGTGATTATCAATTGATCCATACGCAGAAGGGATGTATTTTTTTTAACTGGAAATTAGAATGGAGAGCAATTTTAATTACGTTCAATTCTTTAAATCAATTCCGTGTCCGTCTGTTATCCTAAAGGTCAATAACAATGGCTTCGAAATCGTTGATGCGAATGATGCGTACTCAAGACTTTGCACATTAAATATAAAAGATATTATCGGAAAAGAGTTCTTTGAACTTTTCCCGATCAGTCCTTATATCTATCCCGAAATATGGTCAGACAGCTTCGAATCGGTATTGAAGGAACAAAAAGCCATAAATCTAGGCGTTCGAAAACTCGTAGCCCCGCTCAATACCCATACCACCTTCTTAAATATTAGGCATTATGAAATACATCACCTGCCCATATTCGACACCGAGGGCAATATCGAGTATATTGTACGCTCACTTACTGATGTAACACAACAAGTCATCCAAGAAGAACTTTACAACGAGTCTCAGGCCTCAGCACAATACGGCAATTGGTGGTTGAATAGTGAACAAAATACAATGGAATGGTCTACGGGATTTAAGGATATCCTGGAGATATCTCATGATTTTCAGCCCAGCATCGAGTCCGCTAGACAATTTTATCATTGTGAAGAGGAAGAAGCAAGTTTTTACAAATCTGTCGACGAGGCGATCGAAAACAAAACGATGTTTAAGACTGTCCTGTCCATTATCACAGCAAACGGTAATGAGCGATGGCTTTTATTGATTGGGAAACCAATTATTGTTGAAGATATCTGCGTAGGCATGCGGGGCGTCGCAAAAGACATCACTGAAAAACTTGCCTACATTGACCAGATTGAAAACCAGCACAACAACTTGAGAGATATTGCTTTTGCGCAATCCCATCTCGTCCGTGCTCCCTTAGCACGGATACTTGCTCTTGTACAATATTTGAAACAAGAATATAATGAAGGACCTTCCGAGACCACTCTACTTGATGCACTTAACCACTCCGCTAAAGAACTGGATTTGGTGATTCATGATATTATCAAGAAGACCGCCCCCGAAGAAATGTTAAGATAATAAGTAATTAAAAGCCATGAAACTAACCACCGCTATAGTTGATGATGATAAAATATTTCATTTCCTAATGGAGATACTGCTCAAAGAAGCAGCAATTTCCAACGCTCCAATAGGTCTTCATGGAGGACCTCAATTTTTAGAATGGTGGCAAGACAGACAAAGCGCATCCGAGGCTTCGCTCGTCTTTCTAGACCTCAATATGCCGTTAGTAGATGGCTGGAAGGTGCTAGAAAAATTACACGAACAAGGTGCGAAAAACACCTTCGTTGTCATTATCACCTCCTCCATAGATCCTAAAGACAGAAAAAGAGCAGAAAGCTACCCGATGGTTATCGATTTTCTTGTCAAACCTATACTTTTAGAAAATCTGACCGCTATAAGGCAGTCACCCTTTCTTAAAGAACATTTCTAGACATACTTAGGTGCCAAAAAAAATAGGCTGATCATATGACCAGCCTATTCTTTCGATTATCGGAATCAAGTTCCTTATTTTAACAACTCCGCTAATTTCTTGTGAAGCTCTTCGCCTCTCAAGTTGCTTGCTACAATTTTACCATCAGGACCGATCAAATAGTTCTGCGGAATTCCACGAACACCGTACAAAGTTGAAGCCGCATTTTTCCATCCTTGTAAATCACTTACATTTGTCCACTCCAATTTATCATCAGCGATAGCTTTCAACCAATTATCTTTTTTACCCGGATTATCCAAAGAAACTCCCAATACCGTAAAGTTTTTGTCTTTAAACTTATGGTATGCCTCTACTACATTTGGATTTTCGTGACGGCAAGGGCCACACCATGATGCCCAAAAATCAAGCAACACATATTTCCCCCTGAAGTCTGATAATTTCACTGGCTTGTCGTTTACATCATTTTGTGTAAAATCAGGAGCAATGGCACCTACTGCAGTGGTTTTTGCGGCAATAATACGTTTACTAAATGCCTCTCCTGCAGGGGTACTCTTCACCTCAGCACTCAATTTATTAAAAGCGGGTTCAGCAAAATTGACATCAAGCTGCGAACCAGATAGATCCTGTAATGCCAACAATGCAAAATAAGAGGTCGGGTTTTTAGTTAAATAATCTTTCTGCGCACGCTTCTTCTCTTCCATCAATGGAGCAGCCATACCTCTCAATTTTTCGGCCAATTTACCGTCTTTACGTTGTTCATCTGTAGCGCCATACCACTCTCTATCCAGAGCGGCCAAACCTTGGGTAGAGCGCTCTAATGATTTTGCATATTGTGCGTATTCAACACTAAGTGGTGATCCTGAAACGGTTGCATTCTTTATCGAATCAGTAGCCAATAATTTTGCAGTGCCTTTATCGATGTATAAGCTGTACGAATCCGCATTTTGTGCGCGACGATCCAACTTGCCGGTTGGCACGTAAGTAATCGTCATCGGCGTAGGACCTTCTACTGTTCCTGCAAAAGAAAATTTGCCCCCTTTTACAACAACGCTATCCTGTGTCATACCATTACCTGTACGGTAAGATAAATACGCTTTCGCATTGTCATTTGATTTCTTTACCTGAGCTTCGATTTTAAAGCTCCCTTGCTGTGCTAACACCGACAGTGGTAAGGCTAGCATCATTGTTAAAAATGTTCTGTTCATCTTAAAATTTAGTAATTGATTACATGGTAACCAGAAGCTAAATTAGATATTTTCAAATTCGTCTGCTATTAATACACGTATCAATTACGTTACCACTCCTTTCAAAACATAATTACGTAGCCTACAACAGGAGAACGAACAATATAAAGCAGACTTGAAAAACTACTTAGCACGAATAGGGTCAAGTAGGATAAACAAACAATAGACACTAGGCAGACATCCCGGCCGATACACCAACTGATACAAACGATACATCAGATGGCCTGAATGATCAATTTGTTGGTACCATCCCCATAGATGTGATAGTTGGTGTAGACCACTCGCCCCACCGCAGATGATACCGTCGTTGAAAGAACTCTCAAAGTATGATTTCCAAGCGACAAAAATCTTATCGCTACATTAGACGGATACACAGAGGGAGTAAATCAAGTGGGTTTCGTTGATTATGTCACATCCAATAAGGCTCGAGCTGTACTGTATATACTTATAACGAACTGAACTCGAATAAAGAATTATGCACGCTTAAATTTATTTTTAGCGCACCATTTGCCTCAATAAGTCTAGCGCGAGAAACTATTAAATGTGGGATTGGAGAAAGAGGTAGATAGCTAAACTTCAATATTCAAACGGCACTAAAACACGCTATTCTCTAAAATTTTGTATATTTTTATCCCCTATATTATAAAAGTATAATCTGTTTTATGGAAGGCTAGCTAATTTTCGGAATTCTTCCTTTGAGATATTTAAGCACAAAATGGCACCAACTATTATAAATAATGAATGCTTGCTGTTAGCAAGAATAGCTAAAGGTGATCAACAGGCATTTGAAAAAATATACGTCTCTTATTTTCCTAAATTATACACATTTGCCTACCACATCCTGAAATCTAAGGCTATAGCACAAGAAGTAGCTCAGGAAATAATGCTATCAATATGGCTAATGGGCGAAAAAAGTACAACCATACAAAACCTTGATGCGTACCTAAAAACGTTAGCTAAAAGAAGAGCTATAGACCAACTGAGGCGAATAGAAACAGGACGAAAAGCAGCTAATATAGCTGTACATGATTCGAATGAAATACATAACGAAACCGAAGAGTCTGTCATTCTGAAGGAAACTAAACGAATAATCGAAGAGGGTATAGATCTACTCCCTCCTCAACAAAAACTGGTATACCAACTCTGCAAACAGCAAGAACTAAAGTATGAAGAAGTAGCACTGCAACTCAATATATCGCCCGGGACAGTACATCGGCACATGAAACTGGCGCTACAATTTCTCAGGGCTTTTTTGAAAAAACGCATGGACATCCCGGTATTATTAATCTTAATGGGTTTGTAAAAAAAAATAAAACACTCACAAACAACATCTTATAATATATTTCATTTTTACATTGCCCCTCTCCCGCCCTTATAAACGACTACTCCCTAAAAACTGTTAATAATTTTCTGAATAAACAGTAAATACAAAACCTACACATGGAAGAAAAATATATAGCCTACTTATATCAAAAGTATCTACTAGGTATATTGAGCATAGAAGAGCAAGATGATTGGTACAATGTGGTTATAGATGAAAAATATGAATACGTCCTGTCTCGAATGATCGATGGTGACTGGAGTCGAGAAAGTCTTTTGGCTCCCATTCTTGATCAAAAAGACCAACAGGCACTATTCGAGTATATTATCGCTCATGACCAACCAATAAGTGTAAGGATGAAGGTGTTTAAAATAGTCCGTATTGCAGCAGTAGCCTGCCTAGCTGTAATCATATCGACCACAATGGTATGGATGCACCACCAAGAACAAGAGCCTAAATTATCTGACGATAAGGTTATAAATAGCCTGATCACACCAGGAAAGACAGGCGCAACACTGACGTTGGCGGATGGGACACGAATAAACCTTACAGAATCGGAAAATGGCGAATTGTCGACACAAAAAGGTGTATCGATAAAGAAAGGTAATAACGGGCAACTAACCTATATTGTCGAAGGAGATGTAGACCTTAACAATAGGTCAGAAGGAATAAACACGTTGTCTACAGACAATGGGGAAACTTATCGTATACAGCTACCTGATGGATCTCAGGTATGGCTGAATGCTGCTTCTAACCTATCTTTTTCATCAAATCTCCTTCGCGATGGTCAACGAACGGTCAGACTAAAGGGAGAAGCATATTTTGAAGTAACAAAGGACAAAAAACACCCATTCGTGGTAGAAACTAATAATCAGAACGTAGAGGTATTGGGTACACACTTTAATATCACTGCTTATGAAGATAAAGCGCAAATTGCGACAACGCTATTGGAGGGAAAAGTAAGAGTGCACTCTGCTAACAAATCGGTACTGCTAAAACCTGGACAACAAGCGTTATCCGACAATGGGAAACTGCAGATAAAGACGTTACCGTCACCCCAACAGATGGTAGCGTGGAAAAATGGGGAGTTTAGTTTTGACAATTTAACACTTCACGAGATTATGATGCAAATAAGCCGCTGGTACGATGTAGAGATAAGCTATGCGCCCCATGTTTCGGATCCAGGTTTTGGAGGCACCATAAAACGCTCCAAAAGCATTGATGAGGTATTAAAAGCACTAGAAAAAACACAAGGAATTAAATTTAAAATCGAAGGAAGGAGGATACATGTAATGCCATGAAACTAGACTGGAGAACTAAAGCTGGGAGGAAGTGCGCGAACACTCCCGCCCAAAAAATGGGCTCCATAATAAAAATTATGTTCGAAAAATGTATTTAACGAAATGATATCACTAAAAGCCTCCATCGCATATGGTAGAACGATGGCTGTAGTGATATAAAACCCTAACCAAATGTACAAAAAAATACTAACCAAGGGAAAGCTCTCTCCTGGAGACTATTCCAATTTAAATAAATGGATGATGCGAATCAAAATCACCGGCCTATTGATATTGTTTGCATTCTTGCAAGCAGGATATTCAGCGCACGGACAAAAAATTTCGATCCAAGCTGAAAGCATATCTATTACCTCTCTTTTTAGAGAAGTGAAAAAACAAAGTGGATACGACTTTGTCTACACCAATAACCTGATAAAAAGTGCGAAACCTATCCATATCGACGTTAGGAACATCGCACTTAAAGATGTACTGGATATGTGTTTAGCTGACCAACCGTTTGACTATGTGCTCCAAAATAGAACCGTAATCGTGGTACCCAGAAAAAACACCGAAAGCGCTGTGTCAAAAACAATAAAAGGAAAGGTGGTAGACCAATCTGGAAAGGCTGTATCCGGGGCATCTGTTATTGTAAAGACAACTAAAAATGGAACTTCGACAAATGAGAATGGAGAGTTCGAGCTGCAAGAGGTTAATATTGGTGATATCCTACTAATAACCCACATGGGATATAAAGGAAAAGAATGGACTCTTAAAGATCTTGACGATATCCCCGTAATCACGCTGATGGACGTCACTACCGAGCTGGACGAAACGGTAGTGATCGGCTACGGTACAGCCAACAAGTTGACTTATACCGGAAGTGTATCTACGGTAGAGTCTAAGGATATCGTAAAAAACGGAACTCCAAACATCACGGACGCACTAATAGGTCGTCACTCTGGACTAAATGTCGTACGGCCAAATGGAAATACACCGGGTAGCAGCGCTTCTTTTAATGTGCGGGGGATGAATACCATAAATGATGGATATCATACAAATACGCCGCTAATAATCATCGATGGAATGCAACGGAACTTCTCTTCGGGACGTACAGAAACAGATGTATTTGCCTCAATAGATCCAAATGACATTGAGAGCATATCGGTACTTAAGGACGCAGCCGCGGCCGCAGTATATGGTGCCCGAGCGGCGAATGGTGTTATTTTGATAACCACAAAAAGGGGAAAGGAAGAAAAGCCAACATTAAGCTATAACTTTTTGTACGGCGTTGACAAGCCAACCCGAATGCCTAAACCTCTTAATTCCTGGGACTGGGCAACACTGTATAACGAAGCTCTTAGAAATGATGCACGAGATGAAAATGGGAATATACCTGCCAGTTTTAAACCCATATACTCGGACGAGGATATCCAAAAATTCAGAGATGGATCCGATCCAGATATTTATGCGAACACGAACTGGCTGAAAGAAATATTAAAACCAACGGCGCAACAGCAACAACACAACCTGTCGCTGCGCGGGGGCAGCAAGAATATCAACTATTTTGTTTCGCTAGGCCATACCGATCAGGGAGGATATATCGACAATTATAACTTCAAGCGATATAACTTAAGATCTAATATCGATGCTAACGTCAATAATACACTAAAGGTATCTGTAGATATGGCTGGTACATATACACAAACGGATAGCCCTCCAGGATACTCATACACTATATTCGGAGATATGCTCAAAGCTTCTCCAGTGTACCCCAACCGATACCAAAGTGACCCTAGCAAGTATGGTGTAGTGTCTGGGGCCAATGACCGTTATAACCCTTATCTATCGACCCAAAGAGGATATGACCAGAGTAATAAGATGTCGCTGTTCAGTACGTTGAGTGCAGTACAACAACTGAGCTTTGTCCCCGGATTATCACTCAAAGGTTTGTTCTCTTTTAACAAAACATACGGCGATCAAAAGACTTGGTCAAAGAATTATAGACTCTTCACAGATGATGGAATGTATTATAAAGAAAATACATTCGGAAGCGCATACCTAAATGAAGGTAATAGTAGATTCCAAAGTGTGACGAGTGAGTTACATCTAAACTATGCAAGATTCTTCGGTGCTCACGATATAAAAGGTCTCCTTCTATTTACGCAATCGAAAGACTATACAAGAAGCCTGAACGCTTCGAGAAGAAATTTCTTGTCGACCGCAGTAGAAGAACTGTCTGCTGGTGAAGCTGAAGGACAGGAGATTAATAACGGATTTGAAGAGTCCGCACGCCAAGGTTTTGTAGGACGATTTAACTATAGCTACAACAAAAAGTACCTTGTGGAAGCAAACTTTAGATATGATGCTTCATCCAACTTTCCTAAGGATAGCCGCTGGGGGCTTTTCCCTTCTTTCGCCGCAGGCTGGAATATATCGGAAGAAAATTTCATCAAAAACAATACGGCTTGGTCATTTGTCGATCTATTGAAAGTCAGAGCCTCATGGGGACAGCTCGGAAACGACAGAATATATGCTTCATTTGCCTACCTCGATCAATTCAACACGAGCTATAGCAAGATATATCTTGGAGATAAAGCTATGTCTATCTTGACACCTAGTGCGATGTCAAATCCGGATATTACCTGGGAAAAAGCGACGACCTCGAATGCAGGGGTAGAAGCCTTATTATGGAACGGATTGTTGGGTTTGGAATTTGATTATTTTAAAAAGCGGACAACAGATATCTTAGCACAACCCACTTTGGCATTTCCTGCGACATTTGGCGCATCACTGCCGATGATGAATAATTCGACTGTACGAAATGAAGGTTTTGAAATTGTGTTGAGCCATAGACTAAAGCGCGGAGATTTCTCCTATAGTATTAGACCAAATATTGGCTTCTCAAAAAGCAAGATTGAATATATGCCCGAAAATCAGGCTAATCCAAACCTTGTAAAATCAGGACGAACACAAGACTACCTCGCATTTGGCTACCAGAGCATAGGCTTATTTCAATCGTATGAGGAAATAGCCAATAGTCCTAAACAGACCTTTGGACGGGTGCAACCTGGAGATATCAAATATGCAGACATCAGTGGTCCGGATGGTGTACCCGACAACAAAATAGATGCATTTGACCTATCACGCATAGGTAATCCAAGCGAACCCAAAATCACGTACGGAATATCAGGAGATATAGCTTATAAAGCATTCGACATGAGCTTTCTATTTCAAGGGGCAGAGAAAACTTCATTAAACCTTTCTGGAGATCCAGGGTGGGCCTTTGCCAGCGGCCTATTGACCCTAGGAAGTGCCTATGAACATCATCTAGACCGTTGGACTCCAGAAAATACCGATGGAAGCTATCCGCGCTTATTCTACAGTAGTAATAATAATAAAAGGGGATCGAGCTACTGGTACAGAGATGCCAGCTATCTAAGACTCAAAAATCTGACTGTTGGATACACACTGCCAAAAGAGATTACGGAAAGAATAAAAATGAGTTATTTCAGGGTATTTGTGAGCGGCACAAACCTAGTCACTTGGGACAAACTAAAAACATTTGACCCTGAACTTAGGGGGGTATTTAGTAGTGGTGGATTCTACCCCTTACAAAAAACGTTTAATATAGGTGTTAACATTAATTTCTAGTCTTGAAACGATTCGCTTAAAAAATTATAGTGAACTATTGTGAGGCAATCATTGCTAAAACTAAAAAGACCGTGATTTGCAAATAATGAAATAAAAATGAAAAAAATAATATATATAGCACTGGCAAGCACCCTGGCCTTTACGGGATGTAAAAGTGACTTTCTAGACCTGAAACCAGCGTCTTATTCCGAAGATAATCTATTCTCGGACATTGCCCTGTCCGAAGCTTTTGTTAATTCGCTATACCTTAGCATACCGCTAGATGTGGCAAACTACCCCCTAAATCTAAACGCTGCATCTGACGAAGCCAAGACGACAAATCCAATAGCAAGAGCTAATTATATCACGCAAGGCAACTATGACGCTACGACGAATACCCTGAGTACCTGGAACGGTAGTTATCAGGCAATACGTAATGCCAACTTGTTCTTAAAAAATTATGAACAGCTCCCCGCCGGAGACGAACGTGATAGACTAAAGGGCGAAGTGTTGTTCATGCGGGCATTTTACTACCAAACCTTGTTAAAGCAATATGGTGGTAAAGGTCTCGGAATACCACTAATACTACACCCACAGAATATCAATGAGGATATATATGTAGACCGGGCTTCCTACGAGCAGACTGTAGAAATGATCGTAAAAGACCTAGACGAGGCTACAGATCTGCTACCCATACCAAATAAAACAGCTGCCGCTAGAGCCTCCAAAGGGGCAGCAATGGCACTCAAAGTAAGGGTATTAATGTATGCAGCTAGCCCTATGAACAACCCTACTAATGATAGACAGAAATGGCAGCGAGTAGCGGATGCCGCAAAAGTGCTTATTGAGAAAGATTACTATACACTAAACGATAACTACGAGAAGCTCTTTCTGGAAAAAAACAACGAGCTAATTTTTTACAAACTATACACAAACGGACCCGGAAACTATAGTCTGCTAGATTTCAACATACAACCGCCAACCACAGGAGGGAGAGGTAGTTCGGCCCCATCACAGCAAGCTGTAGATGCCTATGAAGTAGTCACAATGGAGTCTGGAATAAAGACGGCGACTTCCTTTAATTGGTCAAACCCTGAACACGCATCTGCTCCTTACCAAAATAGAGATCCCAGATTCTATGCTTCTGTACTATATGATGAAGCAGAATGGTCTGATGGAAAAGGAGGAAAACGAAGTCTGGATCTCAAAGACAACGGAATAGACCGCACAATGAGGCCTGAAAATGCGACTAAAACGGGATATTATCTGCGCAAATTCATGGATTTTGACTTCTTCCCTAAATTTCAACGAACCGGGGATGCAAGGTCATTTTCTCCAGTCATTGAAATACGCTACGCCGAAGTACTACTAAATTATGCCGAAGCACTAATCAAATTAGGAGAGCATAACGAGGCGCTAAAATATATCAATATGATAAGGGATCGCAAAAGCGTAAAAATGCCGCCAATACCTCTAGGGCAATTAACCTGGGAACGTTATGTAAATGAACGTCGCGTAGAGTTAGCATTTGAACAACACCGTTTTTGGGATGTAAGGCGTTGGGGGATAGCGAAAGAAAAATCTAAAGAGCTATGGGGGATTTCCATCAAGGTGAAAGACGGCGGAAAAATATATACTCCCGTATTAATCGAAAATAGGGTATACGAGACTAAAATGGATATATTCCCTATACCTCAGGGAGAGATAGACAAGTATAGATCGGTTATCCCTAGTTTTGAGCAAAACCCCGAATGGGACTAAAAAAGTTTTCAAATTTTCAAATTATTAAATATGTACAAGATAACATTATTGTCGACCATATTCCTCTTAGTGACGTATGTGTTGGCTATAGGCCAACAATCGACTAGACTAAGCGGTCAAGTCAAGAACAGACTATCTGACACATTGGTCCTAAGTATTGAAAGCCCTGCCTATTTTTTTGGAAACACTCGTACAAATATCATATTGGACGAAAATGGGTACTTCGAGCTCGAAGTACCCATGAAAAATGTTGCTATGCAGTTTTCATTATTCGGAGGGCCAAAGACAACCATAAAAGATCTGTTTATAGAACCCGGACAAGCTTTATCTATCGAAATAGATGCTAATAATCTTAAGACTGTCGTGTTCGGTGGTGACAAAGAGGCTGCGAGTAACAATGAAACCGGAAGACTGTTCAACAGTGTGTTTGCCAAACCAGATTTTTGGAAGGACCTAAAAAAGGATACTACCGTCGGTATAGAACGCTTCTTCAACATTGTGGATAGTGTTGCTGAAGCAGAAATTGCGTACTGGAAGGGCAAGGAGGATAGAATTACTAAATCCTATTACGAAAATAGGAGAATCAATATTATTGCCCTACAGGCAGCTCAAAAATATACTTATGCGAGCACGCGCAACAATAATCAACAGTCTAACAAGGCTATTGATCACCGCTATTTGGCCTTCATGGATAGACTGCCTGTTATCCAAGAAACACATTTGAGCAGTATGGGCACTTGGCGACTTATCAATTTGATAGTGAAGCATGCTCAAAACAAGGATAAACCAATAACCTCAATCAGTAATATGAATACGGCTGACCGTATATTTGACGGACCGATCAGGGAGTTTGCGGTAGCGGACGTCATACGACTAGCACTGGTCTGGGAAAAAGACGCAGACAAGATGGGAAAACTAATGACTCGCTATCTAACACTAGCTCAAAACCCTGACTACCGCAACCCGCTGAATAAACACTATGAAACCTATCAAACGTTGAAAGTCGGAAAGGCTGCTCCTGACTTTGAACTGGAAGGAGTAGACGGTAAAACGTATAAACTAAGTGATTTCAAGGGTAAAGTCATCTACTTGGATTTTTGGGCCTCATGGTGCGGACCATGCCGGTATGAAATGAAAAATCATGCCGCGTCATTGCACCATCAGTTTGAAAATAGTGACGTAGTCTTCTTATTCGTAAGTATGGACAACAACAAAAGTAATTGGATCAAGGCTATAGAAGAAGATCGTATAGATGGGGTACATGTGATATCTCCTGATGGACATGGCGGAGAATTTGCAAAACGCTATAACATATCGGGAATACCACGATACATGATTATTGATAAAAACGGGGTCATGTATAACAACTATGCGCCCAGACCTAGTCAACCGCATACTGTAGAAGTTATAAATAAAGCACTAGCTGAACAGTAAGCAAATCATTTACTTCAAAAAAGAGAAGGCGACCTCTCTGGTCGCCTTCTCTTTTTTGACCGTAGAACTCATCAACATACTATGACTTCTTGATTTTCAGAACCGAGGCTGTAACAAATCATTATTGTGATCGACATATAGTCCTGAATACATTACCTGAACAAAACAACCTATAATGAAAAGCCATCTGGTCATATTCCAAATGACTTTTCATTTTACAATCAATAACCGGGATTTTGCTCTAGGTTAGGATTGACAGATTTTTGAGGGTTTGGGATCCGGATACACCAACGTCTTAGCATCGAGATTGGCTGGTTTTTCCAGCCATCCCAATAAGAACTTACCAAAACGGATCAAATCCTTCCGACGCCACCCCTCCCAATAAAGCTAACGTGCACGTTCGTCCAACAAACCGTCCAAAGTCAACGACGTAAATAAGCTTGCCCCACGCTCCGTACTTATAGCATTGATCAGTACCAACGCATCTCCAACGGGGCCGTTGCCACCTCTAAGTATGGCTTCGGCTTTCTTCAACAATACATCGGAATAGCGATATACCACCCAGTCATTATTACGCTGCCCCAATACACCAGAAAAACCCGGGCCCCGTAATGCTCCGGTCTCCTAATAGCCCAAGAGACCACTTATACTATTCTTAAGGAAAGTCACATTACCAGTCATATCCCAGGACCAATCACTGTTTTTGATAACAGTACCTGTAAGGGCGATCTCTACCCCTTTGTTTACAACCTCTCCATCCAGATTGACCCAGATACGACCAGAAGTTGATCCTCCTAACAAATCACCTATTAGATTTTAGAAAAGCAGAAAACAATAATATGAGCCTTATTTTTACACAAACAGACACTAACGCCCTGCTCAACGAGGTCTTTAAAGATCTGCAAACCCTCGCTAAGGAAAGAAACCTAAAGTATGAACTATCTCTGCCACGTATCACTCTGACAGCAGATGTAGACAGTGAGGCAATCTGGAAAATATTCACCAATCTGATCCACAACGCCATCAAATATGCCTATAGAATAGTACATATAAAACTGTTGCCATTCAACAGTGATGATATCATGTTTAACATTGAGTTTGGCAACGATGGTCCGATCATACCTTTCGATAAAAAGGATAAAATATTTGAACCTTTCTACAGGCTACATGATGTCGATAAAAATACGGGAACAGGTATAGCCCCCCCCTCTTTCACGTTCGTTAGCCGAATTACACTATGGTGCATTATCCTTAATCCATACAAAGGGGGAACGAAACCTATTTTTATTTGCTTATCCTATACTTCAGGACCAGGCTTTCGATATTCAGTCATTTGCCGACGATAGGGATAAACAGCAGCAGCGCATTTCTTCTTATGTGGATAACCCAGAAAAGGTAAACCCCGTCATACTAATAGTAGAAGATAATAAGGAGATATTGGCATACCTCAACAAGGAACTAAAAGGACACTATACAATTCTACGGGCTGGTAATGGCGCTGAAGCCCTGGATATCCTAGACGCCAATGACGTACAACTGGTCCTAACAGACATCTTGATGCCCATAATGGACGGCATCACCCTATGTAGAAGAATTAAATCTGATATTCTATACAGTCATATTCCATTAATCTTCCTGACGGCAAAGAATAGCCTTGATGCTAAGATAGAAGGCTTAAATATAGGAGCAGATGCCTATATTGAGAAACCTTTTTCGCTGGAGTACCTGCTGGTAAATATCAGTAATTTGCTTACCAATCGTGAAAGACTACTTTACGGCACCATCTACTTCAAACCGATTGGACATGCATGTATCGGTACGAGACAAGGACTTTATACACCATCTATACAAGATCATCCGTGAACATATCGACTCGGTAGATCTCAATGTGGAAGTCCTCGCCAAATTCATGAATATGAGCCGCCCAACGTTGTGCCTCAAAATAAAAGGACTTTCGGATCTTAGTCCAAACGAATTAATAAATATATCAAGACTCCGCGAAGCGGCGGAGCTCCTGCCCCTTAAAAAACACTCTATCGCTCAAATCGCGACAATGGTAGGATATTCTGTACAATCAAACTTTTCAAGAGATTTTCATAAACACTACGGTATGACACCGAGTCACTTTATGAATACGCATAGTGATAAGACTTTACCGTATATAAGATAACTTGTAAATAACGCTATTAAAACGGCGGATATAAAACGAAAATAATACCCCAATACTAAAAAAACTTTGAGTGGTTTTATCAACCACCCAAAGTATAAACATATCAGGAAAACAACTTAATTCGTTACGTTAAAAAATGTGTACTCCAGCTTTAGAAACACACCGTCTTTTACCGGACGATGAACCGACCCGTATAGCTCTTTTTGATACGCAACATCAATACGTGCCTGGCTATTTATGATAAACTGTACTGCTGGAACAATGTCCATATACGAACGTCCGTTTTTGGTGATCGTCTGCCCTACCAACTCAAGCATGGCATTTATATTGGTCTGTTTATAACTCGTATACCGATTCGGGTACATCAACCTTCCCACGGAAAACGTATAATTAATAGCATCTTTTCCCTGTAATTCTGGAAAATCGTTACCATCGTTGTTCCAAGCTCGTCCATAACTCACATTGGAACTGAGAGCGACTTTCTTGATGAGCTGTGTGGCGACCAAACCGACTTCAAAACCGGAGTTTTTGCCCATAAGATCTATTGCTTCCTGCCTAACGGGTGTCTTATTCCAACTATACCTTCCAAAAGCGGCCATCCGGAAATGACTCTGTAGATCATCAACGGAATAAAAACGGTATTTGGCATATGCACTGGCTCCGGCTAGATTGAGTCGATTTGCGGAATTATCAAAATAGGTAGAACCCCGAACCATCAAATTCTTATTGATACCCCAGGTTACTTCCGGGGCAAGGGAATACATATAATCATCATCTAGATCATTTTTCATCAAAGACTGCCCTACACGCACACTGAGAGAACCTGCCGGCACATTGCTGGCGGGTTCTGTCACGACAAATAGTTCCTGAGCATATAGACCAAATGAGCTGAATAAGCACAAAAACGTTACTATATACTTCATATTATAATGCTACTATATGAAATACCTGATCGTTCTCTACAGAATAGCTCCCGTGCTTTGCATAGGTTTTTGACAGCTTCTTATACTCCTTCTGTGTTACGAAACCTTTATCTACGACTTTGTACTGGTTTGAGCCAGCTTTCTTGTCATCAATAAACACCAAAGAATCGTCTCCTACAGTAACTTGCTGCGCAGCAATTGCTTCTGGCGACAGTGTCAAAACCATAGAGCCAACAAAGAAGCCGGCTTTTTCAACAGCATCCTTTAACACTTTAGGGCTTACAGTTTGATTATCATTGAAAGAAATCGTAAACGTATTGGTATTCAAATCTGTAGCAACATTAGATATCTGTGACAGAGATTTTAATTGCTTATTGATCGCATTGGAGCACATCGAACAGGTAAGTCCTGTAGCCATGATATCTACTTTTGATATTTGCGAATAGCCTGCAACGCTGGTTAATAATAGGCCCAAAGCTGCTATAAATGATTTTATTGTGAAAGTGTTCATCTTTATCTTATTTTTTAATTTGTGAAATAATTTGTTCTTCTGAAGGGTTGATTGCAATGAGTTTGCCGGAGCTGTCAAACAGATAAGCTGCCGGTAAAGCCTCGACACCAAAAAGAATAGCAGACTGTGCATCAAATCCTTTTGGGTCGATAAGTTGCTGATGCTTTAGTCGATCCTGCTGAATGGCTTTAAGCCATTTGCTGCTTTCTGTATCTATAGAGATCCCCACAATTTCAAAATTCTGTTTTTTGTACTTGTCATACAGTTTTACAAGATGCTTATTCGCTTTTCTGCAGGGCAAGCACCAAGAAGCCCAAAAATCTACCAAAACAGTCTTTCCTTGAAAAGAATGAAGTGCTATTTCGGTATTTTTATCGTTTTGTAATGTGATATCAGGAAGTGTATCCCCAATTTTTAGCTGTGCATACGAATTCGTAACAGCCAATAAAAGGATCATGATTATCCCTACTATGTTTATTCGCTTCATGTAATTATCAATTGATCATAAGAGCGTGGGCAAATAATAGTTTGATATTATTATACCCTATTGTATAAGAATTCAGCCTGTCTATTGACGGTATTCTTTACAAAAGGATCTTATAAAGTGAATATTGACCTGAAAAGGTGTTTAGAAAAGACAGTCCATGGGCTGTCAGGAAGGAATTTTAGCTTATTTTAGGAGGAAGCCAGATGGCACGCGCATCATTGGAGTGAAATATTTCTACGTAAAAATATTTTTGCTTTTTTTCTAAAAATTCGAAAAGGGCACCACTATCTATCACACTGGCAATCAAAGGGGGTTTTACATCTACAGCGTAAGATACACAGGAACAGCTTTCACAGCCTGCCTTGCATTTGTGTATTTTGCTGGCTTCTTTTTTCGTTTCCTTGCAGCAGGACCTTTCGGATGACATCTTCTTACAACATACCTTCGTGGCTTCGACACGTAATGCCATAGCCGATTGTGGCCCCATGAGAAGGGCTATAACAACGAATAGTAATATGTAAATCTTCTTAGCCATTATATCAAGGAATAAAGGTAGCACTTTTTTGACCTCTTTCTACCAAAATCACTGTAATCATACTGATACATTATGTACGGAAGCTATTTCATAGTATCCCAATAGGGGATTTAAACACATGCACAAATGTCCTTTACTACGCTAAAGTATCTGCGATATTGTTTTTAAGGGTACGAAACTGGCAAATTCTAGTTATATTGGGGCTTATATTTATTATAGACCTAAATAACGTATAACAAACAAATGATCTTTAAGGCACTTCGTTCCAACACCGATGTCGCGGATAGTATATTCAATAAGGTATATCCACCGCATATCCAAGAACTATCTGAACGTCACTGGACTCCGGTCGCTGTAGCTAAGATCGCGGCGCAATATCTAGCCGACGGCCCTAACACGAAAGTGCTGGACATAGGTGCAGGCGCTGGCAAGTTCTGTTTGGTGGCTGCAGCCTGTACTGAGGCTCGGTTTTATGGGGTCGAACAGCGCGAATCACTCACGCAGCTTTCGAAAGAAATTGCCGTAAAACACCATATTCATAATGTAGAATTTATTCACGCCAACATCAATCAGATTACATTTTCGGACTACGATGCTTTTTACTTCTACAACTCTTTCTATGAAAACATAGATACTTCGTGCCCCATCGATAAGGAGATACAACCGGATAGAAAACTATTCCGTATGTATAACAGATACCTCAAAAATGAATTAGACAAACTGCCCATCGGCACCCGAATAGCAACCTATTGGGGCGGCTGGAACGAAATACCCCGCAGCTTTGAGCTGAACGGCTCAGCATGCAATGGGTTGTTGAATTTTTGGAAGAAGGTGGTATAACTCGTACTCTACTTAACAAAAGAGCCATCGTCGCTTCGCCCTTTGCTGGTATCGTACATCCATCACCATTAAACTAACAATTCCATTTTTCTGCTTGAAGCCTCTCTTTTCTATAGTTGCATTTAGCACAAATGGTCTTGCTTTATCCAACCACTTGACCTGACTGTAAAAAAAGGTATGCTGCAGTGTCAAGTATTTGCGTAGTTCCTGTTTGCCATTAGCCAAGTACGGATTCTCGTTGTTCATGATATAAAACCCTTTATCATGGCCTTATCTTAAAAAAGAACACAAATAATCGGTAAGTTTATTAAATAGGGGCAATTAGAAAACTAATTAACCCTTATTTTCCATTTTTAAGGTTTCTATTCTAAAAAAATTAATTAATCACAAGCAGGACTGACTACTTCCCTCAAGAAACTGCAAACTCTTTAGCTAGATATCAGAAGGAACCTGGCTATATTTGCTCTGTAAGGATTTATTCATCGGAATTTCGAATAAAGATTTTTCCTTTAACTAAGCCAGAACTATATTTCCCGCATTAGGATTGTTACCATAGTTATTGTACCATACTTTGTTTTTACTATCTGCATGGAATTGTGTCTTAGTAGCCGTAAATATTCTGCAGAGCAACGTCAATATCATCAGTTGCTGAAGCAGTAATTCTCAAAAGAATCTTCCCTTGAGCATCGACTAGTATTTTAGTCGGAAACCCCGTAATATTGTAAGACTTTACGATATCAAATTCCTCTTTGTTCTCATTATTGAGGACGTTGATCCAGTGTATTCCTAATTCATCAATTGCTTTTTTCCAGCTTAACGTTGCTTGTTCCATGGTCTTGCCGTGTTCTTGTGCCAACCCCACGACCTCAAAACCCTTATCCTTGTACTTATGGTATAACTCCAATAGATGTGGCATGCTAGCTCGACATGGCGCGCACCAACTGCCCCAAAAGTCAATTAGAAACACTTTACCTCTAAGATCTTCTAGCTGGAAAGCTTCTCCTTTGTCGGTAGTACGTGCAAAAGATGGGGCCAAAGTACCTTTGGCAGTTACGATTTCGTGCTGAATATTATTTCGTATCTCTTTGCCGATTCTTGTATTATGATATTGATTATCTATAGAAGCAAAGGTATTTGCATAGTCATCTGAAGTGTAGATATTCTTAAGTCTATACAGTAAAAACAGACTAACATAAGATTTTGGATGTGCTATTATAAAGTTCTTCTGTGCATCGTACCCCAATCGGTTCAATCGTCTTATCTCCTGCATTACAACAGCTCCACTCTCAGATTCGCTATTTACTTCTCCTTTTAATAACGGAGCATATAGCGTAGACACCTGCCGATTAATACCTGCTATTGACTGTCGCAAAGTATTGTATTCATCATTTTCTTTACCTCCAGACACACGAGCTAATTCTAGTTCATTAACGAGTCCATCTATCTTAATATCTTCTTCATGAATAAAAAGATTTAATGGACTTTGCATGGTACCGGCTTTTCGTTCTGCGCCAACGGTCTGTAATACGGCATCAATTACAAGTTCTTGCTTAGGCAAACGAATTTCGAAATTTCCAGAATGAGCATTCCCGACATAGGATTGCCTTTTACCAAAGTGATCTATATAGGTAATTCTGAACTTTTCAAAATCCTGACCATCTGTAGACTTCAATCTTCCACTAATCAATAGACTATCTCTCTGTGCTAAAACAAGCACAGGAGATAATAAAAGACTTGCTAAAATAAATATCCAAATTGTCTTCATAAGTTTACTTTTTTTCTGATAAAACTCTTTCTAATAATTCCTTCAGCGCGGGTTTGGAGGGACGTGGAGAATCAATAGTCACAATATTTCCACTTCTATCGAACACCATAAAGCGAGGAATTCCGTTTATTTTGTAATATTCGGCAATACCTCCCCAACCAGAGGCAAATAGCTGTATACCACCTAATTTTTCATCCTTTATCATTTTAAGCCATTTCTCTTTGTCTTTATCTTCATCAACAGATATACTTACTATCTCCAAATCTGTTCCATTCATCTCTTCTTCTAATTTCTTAAGGTGCGGAATCTCTGCTTTACAAGGTCCACACCATGTTGCCCAAACATCAATAAGCACCACTTTACCTCTCAAATCACTAAAACGAACGACCTTGCCATTTTTATCTGGAAAAGAAAAATCTAATCCTTGTTCACCAACTTTCAAGGGAGCAATATTATTCATAATAGAAGACGCCTTTGTTTTCTGAGCATCCGTTAATAAAAATCCCTTGTACTTATCAGCAGCTTCCTTATATAATTTATAATCTTTTTGCTGTGCTAAATATTTCAACACCACATCGCCTTTCAACGTATCATTGCTCAATAGCTCTGTATCTTTCTGCAAACCGCTTATACCCTTTCCTGGGGGCGTATTGTTAATACGACGAAAAATCGAGGATACGCTAGATAGTGTACGGTTTCCCCAAGGAAGATTGTAAACAACAAACGCATCCTTTGAAAAGTCAGCTAATGAGAGCGTCTTGTAATAATCGGAATACTCTTCTATCGTAGGGTGAACCGATCTTGGTGTCATCATGAAATTCACAGCAATAGCGGCTATGTCCCATTTGATATAGGTCTCGAATCTATTGTCAAACCTAGGATTACCCGATTTATTAGTCTTTACAAATCTTTTTGTTTCCTGATTAACCGAGTCCAGCTGCGGATAGAAGTCTAAAAACGTACTGCGTATTTGTCTCCAACTAAAGGCCTTATCCTCGATAGGGTTAACTAACTTATGCCAATTCGATAAGATTTTATTTTCAGGACTATTTCCTGTACCTATTAAATCGTAGCTCATTTCTTTAATAGTCAGTTCCAATTCATCACCCGATTTGAAATAAAAAGTAAGATTATCTGTCGGGCTATTCAATTCGCCTGTTCCTAATGCATAAAACCCTTCGTAATCGGGATAAAAAGTAAAGCCGAATTTTTTGTCTGCTTGTGGTATAGCGGAAGCGATTTCTTCCATATCTCCATTGACTACTTTAAATAGTTTCACCACACTTACCGATTCCTTTTCTAATGTCCCTTTCACTTGAACTGGGGACTGTGCAAATAACGCAGCGCTTGAAAGCGCTGCTGTTACGGTTAAAAATGTTTTTTTCATTAATATCTTTCTTTATATGTTAGACTCTTTATTCGACCAAAACCAGAATAGCTCTCGTCCAATTATAATATCTGCATTAAGCGCCGGGGACAGTATAAATGTCTAATTGACCTTCAGTCCCATCACTTTGGCTGGATCATACGTTCCTACCATCAATTTGTTACCTCCTTTATACTTCGCAAAGTTTTTAAATTCATAAAAATTATGATATGAAATTTTATGTGTTCTATAATCTTTCATGAATTTGGACGTTTTATAGGTCATGTCATATTGATAAACTTTTCCGCCAACCGCATAAAATATATAACCAAACTCAGGATTGATTGCGTAGTATTCCGCTTTATCAATATCTTATACCTAATATTTCGTTGTAATAAGACTGTACATTATTAGCTGAGTTAAACCTAGCCAAGTATTTCTTGTTCGAATTCAAAGGCTTAAACCCAGAGAAAATTACGCTACCACTATAGGGCGCCCAACGCATATACGCCAAGTCCAGACCTCTACTTAAAGCTGACGACTATAGAAATAAGTATTACCCTTTCCAATTAAAGGATCTACTTTTTAGTACCCTTATCTGTTCCAAAGTATAAGCCATAACTTATTTTATCAGGGCCAATTAAAAGTCCAGCAGCATAACTACAAATCATTACAGGCTTTCCCTCAAGCTTCAACTCAGAACCCATAGTTTCGAACAAATCCAACACTAAATCAAAGCTTCCTTCATTCGCCAATGAAATTACGTCAATCCGAGCAGAGACATTTACTTCATTCATCATTATTCACCCCTCGTTGATTTCATTAACAACCTTAATACTGATTTTTTTCCTATACTTCACCCCTGTAGCATTTTCAGTACCCCAATACGCATCATACGTACGTGGTAGAATAGTTATCCTTAAATTGAGGTCTTTTCTGTTTGCTAACACAATTAGTTCACTTATTGATCTATGGCCTTCAACTACTCATCGGGTTATGCGCCAACAGAATCCGATTATGTTGGCTACCCCAAGGCGATCCTGAATTACTGTACTTCATTTTGTTTGTCTTCATGTTTTTTAGATTACATAATAGTTAAGTTAATTCGCTTGTCTTTGCCCAATACGGCCTTAGTCTGCAGCTCGGCGTAGTTTAACAACTCAATCAGTCTGTCCAACGGTAAATTGCGTGGAATCTTGCCGATATACTGTGCAACGTTACTTTTGCGTTCGTAATCGATGTCAATGTCATACCAGCGTGCTATCTCTTGTAAAACCTCGGCTGTATTCGTGCCATCAAAATTGAACTGCCCCCTAGTCCAACTCAAAACATCATCAATATTGACAGTCTTGGTCTCTAAACGTTGGGCGATAGAACTCGCCTGCTGATTGGGCTTTAGTATAGTCGTATTAGCGTCCAAGAAAACTTGTACGGAGCCTTCGGCTAATGTCGTTTGTTCTTTATCCTCCTGCGGATAAGATTTGACATTAAATTTGGTTCCGAGAACTTGTATTTTCTGATCCCTCGCCTCTACGATAAAATGGCTCTTGTTACTTGTTTTGGTGACCTCAAAATACCCCTCTCCCTCCAGCTGTACAATACGGTCTCCTGTCCCAAAAGAGGAAGGATAGGTTAGTTTAGAATCCGAATTGAGTGTGACACGCGTACCATCGACAAGCGTCAATTGATAGGTCGCTGCTTTAGGGACACGTAAACTGTTGAATTGAATCCTTTCCTTTCCGTCTGCAGCATTATGATAGCGAACCTTACCTTCGGCATCTTTGGTAATAATGTTCTCTCCCACGCGCAAGCTTTGATTGAGCGCGAGTTGATCCAAATCAATTTCCTCTCCCCCCTCCAATACAATGATCGCCCGTTCTTTTGCTGGCTCCACCTGCGCCAGTTGTTCTACAGTAGCTATCTCTTGAAGGGACATCGAGTTCCAGATGAAGTAGCCCCCAACAAGAAGCACAGAAGCCGCTGCTGACCAACGGTAGATACGCTTTAGATTAAACGGCTTAGCCTCGTTCTTAATAGAAAATAGAACCCGCTCTTTGGCTCTTTGCTGAATATGCCCGATCTGTGTATCGTCCGTCGCAGCGTTTGTGTTTAAATCGTCGTACCACGAAGTCACCTCACGTCGATCGCTCCCCCTTGCATTCAAAAAATTAGTTAGCTGCTGATATAATTGCTTTATATACATCATAACAAAATGGCCAAAATATAAGGTCAGTTATTAGATAAGTGTATAAAAAGAGGGGGAGCTTCTACTCTATTTAGAAAAAAAGTAAAAAATTTTTCGAAACATCACGCAACTTACTGATAGCCTTATTGATATGCTTCTCAACAGTAGACTCCGAAATATCCATCCGTGCTGCTATTTCCTTATTAGTAAGATATTCGTTGCGACTCAATTTAAAAACGGCTCTACATTTATCGGGAAGATTTTCGATTTCATTGGTGACAATATCGATAACATAGCGGTAATGCAAACGATCTTCCAAGGGTACAGTATCATCCAAGAGATCCAACTCTTCAAGATCCAAAGGATTAGCGCGCTTCAAAGCATCCCGATAATGTGCTAAAATAAGATACCGGCAGGAGGAATAAAGATAGGCTGGTAAAGAGGTTATCTCAAGCATATTATGGCGATTTCGCCAAAGGGATAGAAAAAGGTCGTGTAGTATGTCTTCCGCAACCTGAGGATCAGCAACCTTAGATAAGATATGCCTAGTTAGGTCAGTAGAAAAGAGGTCATAAAGTAGCGAGAAGGCCTTTTCGTCTCCTTTTACAATACGCTCCAAAAGCGAACGAAAATCTGTTAATTCACTCTCCTTCATGACTATTCGCGACTAAAGCTAACAAATTTATAATACAAACGAATATGAAACTTACTTCACGACAAAATTATAGATCTTAGAATCAGCAACAAACATAAATAAAGACGATTGATTTAGTGGTTTATTTTATATAAATCAAACAATCCACTGGATATCAACTCCATCTTTCTCCATTTTTCGAAGATAAGTCATCTGCCGCTTAGCATATCTATGGATTTCCGTTTCAAGTTTCGTAACGAAGGCCTCGTAAGTTAACTTGTCCTGTAGGTAGTAACTAATGTATTTGTACTCCAGTCCATAATACGCTAACTGTTCGTAGGTTATTCCTTGATCCAAGAGCTTTTCGACTTCTTCAACCATTCCCTGCTCCAAACGTTGGTGAAGACGTCGGCTAATTCGCTGCCGTCGGATCTCAACAGCTGGATCGAGGCCTAAGATAGTCGCTGTATAAATGGGTTGAGATGCAGGCAATACGTGTATTGGATCTGAAAGCCATCGTAAGACTTCGAGGGCGCGTACCATACGCTTCTTGGAGGAGTAATCTATTAGATACCCCTCAGGCACCGTATAATCACTTAAATATGCTTCGATTTCTGCTTTGGTTTTACGTTCGAGCTGCTGCCGCCAGATTATATCTGTCGGTATCTGGTTATAGGGCTGACTAGTCAAAAGTGCTTGGATATAAAACCCTGTTCCTCCGCATACGATAACCTGCTTTCCTTTCGCTTTAATCTGACCATAGGCTTGTTCAAAATCGGCCAAAAAACGGGATACATTATACTGTTCTCCCGGATTGACGATATCGATAAGATGGTAAGGGACATCTTCGTATTCCTGAATATCCTTACCTGTACCGATGTCCATACCCCGATACACCTGACGGGAATCTGCACTGATAATCTCGGCATTAAGGGATCGAGCTAGCTGTACGGCTAATTTCGTTTTGCCCGAGGCAGTGGGCCCTAAAAGGATTAAAATATCTTGAGCGCGAAAATTTGTTTGACGCTCAAGATACATTAAGACATTTATACTGTTTATCACAGTACAAATTTAGTCCATTTTTCGTTACTCTCGTTACTCTTTACTACGGTATCAATAAATGCCATACCACGCACACCGTCTGCTACAGTAGGGAAGTCCAATGTCTCTGCGCTGGGTGTTAACCCTGCTTTCTTTGCAGATACAGTCGCTGCAAAATTGCGGTATATGTTCGCAAAGGATTCTAACAGTCCTTCTGGATGCCCAGCTGGCACACGTGTGTTATGCGTAGCGAAAGAACTTAGGGTATAAGGTGCTGCATAAGCATTGCCTGTACGGTACAATTGGCGAGGCTGATCCAACATTTTAATGATCAGATTATTAGGATCTTCATTAGCCCACTCTAACCCCCCTTTTTCGCCATAGATCCGAATGCGTACGGCATTCTCCTCTCCTGCTGAAATCTGTGATGCCATTAGGACTCCCTTTGCTCCGTTATCAAAGCGCAACAATACCGAACCATCGTCATCTAGTAACCGGCCTTCTACGAAGGTTGTTAAGTCGGCACAAAGTTCTGTTATACGCTGACCAGAAACATACTCTGCCAAATGAGCAGCATGTGTACCTATATCTCCCATTACTAACGACTTGCCCGAACGTTTAGGATCGGCTCGCCATGCTGCGCCTGCATTGCCTTCACGCTCGGATAGACGGCTCAACCAACCTTGCGGATACTCTACCACGATCTTGCGGATCTTGCCAAAATGCCCTTCTCTAACCATCGCCTTTGCCTGCTTAACCATCGGATAGCCGGAATAGGTATGTGTAAGACATAAGGTACGGCCAGTACGTTCTACGATAGTCTGTAGCTCTTGAGCCTCTTCTAGGGAAACTGTTATTGGTTTTTCTACCACCACATCAAAGCCAGCTTCCATCGCCAACTTTGCAGGCTCAAAATGTAGAAAATTTGGTGTCACTATGGTTAGGAAATCCATACGCTCGTCTGCGGGCAACTGGGCTTCTTTTTCAATCATGGTTTTATAGTCTGGATAGACCCGGTCTGCCGCGACAAAAAGATCTTCTCCTGACTGCTTTGAAATTTCGGGATTAACACTGAACGCTCCACAAACCAGTTCAATTTTCCCATCCATAAAGGCTGCTATGCGGTGTACCGCGCCAATAAAGGCGTCATTACCACCACCTACCATACCCATGCGTAATCTACGTTTCATATGTGTTTAATTTGACTTTTAATGGTCATATGTGATAAATAATTATTCCCTTAATATGCCATTAAGTAGTTTAAGTTTTACTATTGAAGGTTGTCTAAAAATAACAAATACTTATCAAAGAATCAGCTTTAATTTTAAACTTCCTTTATTTTCAACAAAATAGTCTGCGGTTTCTCCTTCTGGAATAGTTATAAAACGTCTTCCTCGGATGATAGCAAACCGCTGGGGAGGAAGATCTGCGACAACCTTAAAACCAATAGTCGCTAATGAGGAATCTTCTTGAGCCCAATCTTTATCAGCATAGGTCATAATGTCCTGTGGATTAAAATTACCAACAAATGCTTTTACCAATTTAGAAAGCCCCCCCACAACTAAGGTGTCACCTTTATGGCAAAAGCGGATCAACTCAAATGATCTATAATTCGTTCCTAAAGCATGAATAATACGTCCTCCGCTGAATACAGCAACAGACACCAATTCGCCCTGATGAAAAAGTCCATATCGATATTTGCCCGGTAGCGCTCCCTGAAGATGGTGTTCTTCTTGAAAAGCCATGGATACACCCTTGTCAATACGTGCTACAACAGTGGTCCGCCCATAAATCCGCTGACCAAAACCCTGCAATCCACGTAGTCGATTTATTATCTTTACGCCAGCAGACATCAACTGATCGTAATCAATATGTATGTGCAGCACAGCTTGGTCAGTCTCCATACGAAATGTACCCGGCAAATATAGTATGATAACTGCTTTTTCTGTTTGCAGCAAATAGTAAACCTCGTGCTCTTCGATAGCTGTAATAGGAATCTGCTTCGTCAATCGTCGGATAAATTCTGTTATGTTTTTTTTCTCTTGCTGCACAGCCATAAAAGTACGGCTTAAACCGTTTTAAAGCAATTCGACAGAGCAATGGGACAAAAAATATGATTGATTTCCTATATCCGGTGAACACTTTGCTGAAAAAAGCGATTACTTATTATTAGATGACGCTCTCTTTTTATGTACAAGTGATCCTTTGGGGGTAAACAGTAATCACGCTTTGCTAAAAAGCATTCACTCGTAGTTTTTTGCATTCACATTTTGTAAAAAAAGTAGCCACAAGGTATTCTCGGTGAGGTACTTGTTGCGGATAAACATTCACATTCTGCTACAAAATGATCACTGAAAGCAGGAAACCTATCACATTTTTTTGGATGGTGCCATTTTCTGATTTAGAATGAACCAACAGCAACTGAAACAAACCAATATACAGCGCTATAACGCAAAAATGAGTGGGTTAGGAAATCAAATAAATATTAAAATCCGTACCTTTGCAATAGAATTAAACAAATGAAATTACCAATAGTAGCATACGGTGATCCGATATTGAGGAAAAAAGCCGAAGAAATAGAAGAAGATTATCCTCAACTTAAAGAGTTGATTGATAATATGTTTGAAACCATGTATGGAGCCCATGGGGTTGGTCTGGCAGCACCTCAGGTTGGCCTTGCTTTGCGCATGTTTGTAATTGATGGCTCTCCTTTCGCGGAAGATGAGGATGGTGAAGGTGACCCTAATCTGAAGGATTTTAAGAAAGTTTTTATTAATCCCATTATTGTAAAAGAACACGGAGAAAAATGGGCTTTTAATGAGGGATGTCTTTCTATTCCGGATATTAATGAAGAGGTTTTGCGCCCTTCGAACGTCCTTATTAACTATCTGGATGAAAACTTTGAGGAACACGAAGAAGAGCTGTCTGGTTTAGCCGCACGCATCGTACAGCATGAGTATGATCATATCGAAGGCAAACTGTTTGTAGACAAACTCGGTCCATTGAAAAAGACCATGTTAAAAGGCAAGTTAGACCAAATTTCTAAAGGTCAAATACGTGTGGGGTATAAAATGAAATTTCCCCTTCAAAAGAAAGGAAGATAAAGCAAATGGGGACGAAACATTTCGTCCCCATTTATCTTTTTAGCTTAGCCCTAAAATTTCTTTATTGAATGCAGCATCGGCTCCTGTAGAGGCAAAATCATCAAAAGCCTTGTCCGTAACACGGATAATATGATCGGCTATAAACTTCGCTCCCTCCGTCGCCCCATCAATTTGATTCTTGATACAGCATTCCCACTCCATGACAGCCCATCCATCGAAACCATATTGAGTCAACTTACTAAAAATTGTTTTGAAGTCCACTTGCCCGTCACCAGGTGAGCGGTATCTACCCGCCCGATTTAACCAACTCTGGTACCCACCAAAAGTACCTTGCTTGCCCGTAGGATTAAACTCCGAATCTTTTACGTGGAATGCCTTAATACGTTCATGATAAAAGTCGATGTACTGTATGTAATCGAGCTGCTGTAATACAAAATGTGATGGATCATACAACAGGCAAGCTCTAGGATGATTATTCACCTTCTCCAAAAACATCTCGTAAGTAATCCCATCAAATAGATCTTCTCCCGGATGGATTTCGTAACAGACATCGACACCGCAGTCTTCAAACGTATCAAGAATTGGGGTCCAACGCTTAGCAAGTTCGGTAAATGCTTCGTCTACCAAACCGTCAGGGCGTTGTGGCCAAGGGTGAAAATATTGCCACAACAATGAACCACTAAATGTCGCATGTGCAGTGATTCCCAGATTTTGGGAAGCTTTAGCCGCATATTTGAGTTGTTGAATAGCCCATTCGGTACGTGCCTTAGGATTGTTTCTGACCTTCTCTGGAGCAAATGCATCAAAAAGCTTGTCGTAGGCTGGATGAACAGCCACCAATTGCCCCTGCAAGTGGGTAGACAATTCAGTGATTTCTAAGCCGGCTTCGTGCAGTTTACCTTTATACTCGTCAGCATAAGTCTTGCTCTCTGCTGCCTTTTGGAGATCAAAGTATTTTGCATCTCCCGTAGGAATTTGTAGCCCCTTAAAACCTAAGGATTTTGCCCATTGAGCGATATTATCGATAGAATTGAATGGTTCTTCTTCAGCAATAAACTGCGCCAAAAAAATACCAGGACCTTTAATTGTTTTCATTCGTATGTGTATAATTATTCGTGCATTTAATTGTTTTCTCGATGGAACTCATGAATGCTTCGCATTTATTTCATGATTCGTCAGTTGACGGATCGGTTTGATTTTTATCTATTTCAGCAAAAGAAACTACGATTTACAAACAATAAAGATAAGATTTTAAAGTGGCAAAATTTACCGATTAGGAACAAAAAGGTTTGTAAAATATTATTTCATGATTCATCTATTTCTTAGAATTTATGCGAGATTTTATTAAGTTTGATAATTAATTAAGCAAGTTATGCACACAAATTATGAGTCAAATCCTATTTTAGACCGCCTACCCCAACACTTAAGGCAGTTTATTAAACCCCAGAATTACGAGGATTATACACCTATAAACCAAGCTGTATGGCGTTATGTCATGCGGAAAAATGTAGACTATCTTTCTAAAGTGGCACATAATTCTTACCTAGAGGGCTTAAACAAAACAGGATTGGAAATTGACAATATTCCTGATATGTACGGAATGAACCGTATTTTGAAAGAAATAGGATGGGCCGCTGTAGCTGTGGATGGCTTCATCCCTCCAAATGCGTTCATGGAATTTCAGGCCTATCACGTCCTGGTTATCGCATCCGATATCCGTCAACTGGAGAATATAGAATACACTCCTGCTCCGGATATCATCCATGAGGGTGCTGGTCACGCACCTATCATCGCGAATAAAGAATACGCAGAGTATTTAAGGCGTTTTGGAGAAATCGGAAGTAAAGCAATATCATCGGCGCATGACTACCAAATTTATGAAGCCATACGCGAGCTGTCGATACTTAAAGAAGCCGAAGGAACTCCGATAGCCGAAATAGAACGGGTTGAAAACCTGGTCAATGACCTACAGAATAAAAAAATTGAACCATCGGAGATGGCTTTGATTCGTAATCTACACTGGTGGACTGTAGAATATGGCCTAATCGGAACCCTAGATGACCCGAAAATATATGGTGCAGGTCTACTTTCTTCCATCGGTGAATCGACTTGGTGTATGCGCGATGAGGTAAAGAAAATTCCATATGATATAACTGCTGCTTATCAAGGATTTGATATCACAAAACCACAACCACAACTGTATGTAACGCCGGATTTTGCCTTTTTAAGTCTTGTTTTGGAAGACTTTGCCAATACAATGGCTTTGAGAACCGGTGGGGTCAATGGTGTAAAAAAATTGATAGAATCACAGGCTCTGGGTACCTTGGAGCTGTCTACCGGAATCCAGATATCCGGTATTTTCTGCCGTGTCATTGAACATGAAGGAAGGCCTATCTATATTCAAACGGGATCTCCAACCGCGCTCGCTTATCATGACAAAGAGCTGATAAACCATGGTATAGACTATCATAGTCATGGATTTGGTTCGCCAATAGGCAAGTTAAAGGGCATCAATCTCTCAATAGAAGACATGAGTCCTAAAGATCTGCAAGCCTACGATATCGAAGAAGGAAAAGACGTTCGTTTAGAATTTGAAGGCGGGGTGACAGTAGAAGGACGTATCGTGACGGGACGTCGCAACATCAAAGGAAAAATAATTCTGATAACGCTTGAAAATTGTACCGTGCGCCATCACGAAGAAGTACTCTTCCAACCAGACTGGGGTACATATGATATGGCTATTGGAAAAAAAGTGATATCCTGTTTTTCAGGACCTGCGGATGCCAGAAGTTTTGATCTACACGCACATGTCTCGGAAACAAAAACTATAAAGCAACCCAAAACGAAGCAGAAATTAGACTTAGAAAAACTATACTTAAGTGTTCGTGAACACCGGGCTCTAGATCATAAAGCGGACTTAAATTCTATATTGCAGACGGTAAATACGTCCTATCCCGATGATTGGTTACTTACAATGGAAATCTGCGAAATAGCATATAAAGAGGGGGATAGCATCCTTTTTGAAAAATCAAAACAGTTCTTAAACAGCCTAAAGCTTTCCAAGCCGGCGGTAGGCCATTTAATTGAAGATGGCCTTCAATTAATAATCATTTAGGACAGATTCTTATTTTTAGCTTCAATCCACAAAGACATGTACTTTGTGGATTGAAGATATTGATGCATCAATATCTTACCGATGAAGTTGCTTTTCCTAAACATGACGATATCCTCCAATATTTCCTGGATTAAGCCAAGTAATATTTCGCTAGAAGAAGTATCTGCATATATATGATTAAATAGCTGAAAACCGATCTCTTGTTTTTCCTTCCAAACCTCGGCATTCCTATATAAATCAACGCTTTTTTGAACAAAAGGCAATACATCGTCTTCTACAAAACCCGCCCAATCCTGATTGTCATACATAGATTCTACTCCAATGTTGCTGCTTACAGAGGGTGTTCCCGCATACATCGCATCAACGAGCTTACCCTTGGTTCCCGCGCCAAAAGGAATCGGAGCCAATAAGACTTTGTAATTCGCTATGGTCTGGCGGGCATCCTCTGCCCTCCCTTTAATAAAAAAGCCTTCTTTAGGTTTATGAAGTTGAAAAACCTTCTCCGATGCATAGGCCCCAAAGATATGGAGCTCAGCATGAGGCTCTTTCTTTCTTATTTCTGGCCAGATTTTATGCTTTAATATCTCTACGGTTCTCCAATTGGGTTCGTGTACAAAATTACCAATGAAAACAAAATCTTTACGCTGTTCGAAAGTAGGTAAAATACCCGGGTGGATATCTTGTAATTTTTCCTCCTGAAAGGGTAAATAGAACAACCTTTCTGGAGAAACGGCAAAGCTATCGACCAAGAGCCCCATTTCTGTCTTTGAAATAATCAGCGATAAATCTGATCGTAAGATTGCTGCGATCTCTCGCTTAGCCACATCTGTATCAAAGTTTAGGGGAGCACCCTTTTTGAAGGCCTCCTGTCTCGCTAGGCGAACGAAATGAAGATCTTCCGTATCTAATATCCTTAGTGCATCAGGACAATGCTCAGCAACCCGCCACCCATACTGCTCTTCAACCATAAACCGATCAAAAATAACTATAGTCGGAGATAGCTGTCGAATAAAATCATCAAACGACGAGTCATTCAATTGAATGGCATGTTCGTTTACTCCTATGTTTTTCAAGTCAAAAGAGTATTCGCTCTTGCCTGCTGCGGAAGCAAAATGAACTTCATAGTGCCTTGAGAACAAGCGTATCAAATGCAAAATCCGCCAACCGGCAGCCGAAGATGTCGGTTCTGGCCAAACCAAACCGACAAAAAGTATTTTTAGCATTTATATAATCTATGCTTTTGTTTTTTAATTATCTTTAAGCAAACTTAAATATAAAAATAGAACAATTAAATAAACCTATTAATAGATGACATCTTTTCAGATCATTGAAGATACTACTACCTATGATGCAATTGTTGTGGGATCCGGTGCTGGAGGGGGAATGGCCGGCTACATCCTAGCCCATGCAGGCCTCAAGGTCCTAATGCTTGAGGCCGGGCCATTTTTTGATCCTGCCAAAGATGCCCTACAGCTAAGGTGGCCCTGGGAGTCTCCGCGGCGAGGAGCAGGTACAACCCGGCCTTTTGGAGATTTTGATGCCGCATACGGTGGCTGGCAGTTGGATGGAGAGCCTTACAGCACAGAAAAAGGCACTGAATTCGATTGGTTTAGAGCCCGTATGCTCGGGGGGAGGACAAATCACTGGGGACGGATTTCATTACGCATGGGGCCTGATGATTTCAAACCAAAAGATGGTGTGACGGAGCAATGGCCCATAACCTATGAAGAAGTCAAACCTTTTTACGATCGGGTCGACCGTCTTATTGGTATATATGGCACTGTCGAGAATCTACCCAATGAACCGGATGGCATATTCCTAAAACCACCTAAACCCCGGTTAAATGAACTGTATATCAGCAAAGGTGCAAAAAAAGCTGGAGTCACCGTAATTCCTGGCAGAGGTTCTGTATTGACGGAAGCACTGCCTGGAAACAAAGACCGGGGAACTTGCTTTTATTGTGGACAATGTGGCAGATCCTGCAAGGTATATGGTGATTTTTCCTCCTCATCATGTCTCGTAATTCCTGCTATTAAAACCGGTAATCTTAAGGTAATAGACAACGCCATGGTCAGAGAAGTACTTACCAATGAGGAAGGCGTGGCAATAGGCGTATCCTATGTCAACACCAAAGATTTACAGGAATATACTGTAAAAGCTAAAACGATTGTACTCGGCGCATCAGCCTGTGAAAGTGCCCGTCTAATGTTAAACTCGAAATCTGCCGCACATCCAGCCGGAATCAGTAATAGTTCTGGGCTGCTCGGGAAATATCTTCACGACTCTACCGGAGCCAGTCTCGGTGGCTTTCTCCCTCAGCTCCTGGATAGAAAAAGATATAATGAAGATGGTGTAGGTTCCGTACATATTTACTCTCCTTGGTGGCTTGGTGATAAAAAGTTAGATTTTGCCCGGGGATATCATATCGAATACTGGGGAGGAATGGGAATGCCTTCTTATGGCAGTATGCATGGCATCCCAAATATGAATCATCTCGTCCCACGAAAAGACGGATTGCCGCAGGAAAGTGGTGGATATGGAACTGCTCTAAAACAGGATTATAGACGCTTTTACGGATCTAGTGTCGGTATGGCCGGAAGAGGTACAGCGATCGCCCGAAAAGAAAACTACTGCGAAATAGATAATACCAAAGTGGATAAATACGGTATTCCTGTATTGAAATTTAACTATACCTGGTCAAACGAGGAAGTCAAGCAAGCAAAACACATGATGGAAACGTTTCAGTCTATCATGCATGAAATGGGAGCTGTAATAACGTCTCCTATACCTGGTGCTGATACACTTTATGGACTAGAAACACCTGGAAGAATCATTCACGAAGGTGGTACCACACGTATGGGCAACGACCCCAAAACATCCGTCTTAAATAAATGGGGACAAGCCCACGAGTGTAAAAACCTTTATGTGGTAGACGCAGGACCATTTGTACAACAAGGCGACAAAAACCTGACGTGGACAATATTAGCACTGTCTATGCGTACCGCAGAATATATATTGGAAGAACGAAATAAACTAAATACCTAAGAAAAGATGAATAGAAGAGATTCATTAAAAGCCCTCGGAATTTTGGCTGCCGGAACGGCCGTTCTCACCCAGAACTCCTGCAACTCTAAGGAAAAATCGGCGAACACAGCAACAGATCAGACCGATAAATTACCCGGTGTACAGGATTTTGAATACGATAGAACGAAAAGACTTGAGGAAGAAACTTTCTTCAACGAGCATGAGATGGCTACGATCACATGCCTAGTAGATATTATCATTCCTAAAGATGAAATATCCCCTTCCGCTTCGGAGGTAGGCGTTCCTGCATTTATTGAATTTATTGTCAAAGATATTCCTGAACACAAAATTCCAATGCGAGGAGGTCTCAAATGGCTGGATATCCGTGCGCAGAAAAAGTATAAAAAGGTATTTATACATTGCGAAGACAACCAACAGATTGCTATTATTGATGAAATAGCTTACCCTTCCAAAGCTAAACCCGACGTCGCTCAAGGGGTCAGTTTTTTTTCGAGAATGCGAAACCTTACAGCTTCAGGTTTTTACACGACCAAAGAAGGAATAGCGGATTTAGGATATCAGGGTAATAGACCTGGTGTGTGGACGGGAGTACCGGAAGATGTATTAAAAGCACATGGATTTAATACTGCATAAGAGTGAAAGTAAGAGGTCATCTAGTATAAATTATCTAAGTTTGTAAGTAAACAAATCTAGAATAACAATGTTAGGATTAAAACTATTAACGGATCCGCGCTGGGCCAATGTGGCGGAATCCAATTTAGAGGAAATTTTGACGGACCATGCTTGGTGCGAGCAAAAGGCCGCTTCCAACGCTATCATGCTGATTACCCAAAACCCAGAATTTGAAGATCTCGTTCACGAATTAACAGACATCGCTCTTGAGGAAATGGAGCATTTCAAAATGGTAATCGAGATTATTAAAGCCCGTGGCTATACATTAGGAAGAGAACGAAAAGACGACTATGTTGGCCAATTAATGAAGTTTTCTAAAAAAGATGGCTCCAGAAACCAAGCTTTTATCGATCGATTGCTTTTTGCGGCGATGATAGAAGCCCGTAGCTGCGAACGCTTTCGTGTACTTTCTCAAAACATTGCAGACCAAGAGTTAGCCAAATTTTATCACGACCTTATGGTTTCTGAAGCCAATCATTATACAACATTTCTAAATTTCGCTCGCAAGTATACAAAAGATGTCGATGTCGAAAAGCGCTGGAAGGAATGGTTAGACTTTGAAGGGGAACTGATACAATCATATGGTACCAAAGAATATATACATGGCTAGTTTTCTTAAACTACCTTAATTTTTACAATCCACACGCTCCCTATCTTTGTATAATTAATATGGTCGGGGTATCTGGATTAGATTGATAATCTTGACTTTTAGTTTTACGTTATACATCAACAAAGTATGTTAGAATTAGGAATAGGAATGTTTGGTGATCTACAGATCGATCCTCAAACTGGACAAATACAGTCTACACAACAACGTCTTCAAGAAATCATAGAAGAGATAAAATTAATGGACGAAGTAGGGCTTGATTTCTTTGGAATGGGCGAACATCACCGTTCAGATTATGCCGTGGCTTCACCGGAAATCATTCTAGCCGCAGCAGCAACAGTTACAAAAAAGATAAAGCTCGGTTCGGCAGTCTCTGTATTGAGCTCGGCAGACCCCGTAAAATTGTATCAAGACTTCGCTACGGTAGACTTGATCTCGGGCGGCCGCGCTGAAATCATGGCAGGTCGAGGATCTTTCATTGAGTCTTTTCCGTTATTTGGTTACGATTTGAAAGACTACAGCGCTCTTTTTGAAGAAAAACTAGAGTTATTGTTAAAGCTTAAGAAAAATGATACGATAAACTGGACTGGAAAATTCAGAAAATCATTAATCAATCAAGAAATACACCCTAGAGCAACCAAGGATGGACTCCCGATATGGATAGCCGTTGGAGGCACTACTTCGTCAGTAATCCGAGCCGGTAAATTAGGACTGCCAGTCATGTTTGCTATTATCGGCGGTGCATGGGAACAATTCAACCCTCTATTTGAAATGTATAAACAGGCGTATGAAGATAATGGGCATGATATGTCTAAATTTCAGGTTGGCGTACATATGCATGCTTTCTTTGGAGATAGCAGTAAAGATGTGGCAGAAAAATATTTTCCGATATATGCTGCTCAAATGAACCGTATCGGAGCTACTAGAGGTTGGCCATCGTACCAAAGAACTCAATATGACTTTGGTAGGTCTAATCATGGCCATCTTATTGTAGGAGATGCAAATGAATCTATCGAAAAAATATTAGCCGTTTGGGAAACTTTTGGTCTCACACGCTTTTCTGCCCATATGGATCTAGGAAGTCCTGATCATAAAGATATGATGAAGGCAATCGAAATATTCGGAACCAAGATTGCTCCAAAAGTAAGAGAGGCAACAAAATAAAAAAAGCGCTTTAATAAGCGCTTTTTTTATGGAATAATACTTGTTATTACATCTTCAAAAAACAAGATAGGACTTGCTGTTTGTAAGCAGTAATTAAAAAGGGTTTTACTTTTATAAAAAAATTCTAAATGTTTTGAAAAATGAATATAACATTATTTAGCAGCTTGCTCTTAGGTCTCACTCTTTTTTGGAGTTGTGGACAAGGTAACAAAGAAATCTCAGCTCCCCTTGACGCCAAGACAGCGGAAATGGCCAACGACGCGTCAGCAGCTCTGCAAAGCGAGAGCGATCTTCAATCAAACAAAACTGAACCCGAAAAAACAGCATTAGAAAAGAAAATTATCCGTACAGGAAATATCTCGGTAGAATCTAAAGACTTAAAGAAAAGCAAAACTAACTTTGATGTCCTAGTAAAGAAGGCTGGAGGCTATTATGAGCAAGAAACCACGTCTTCTGGGTCTACCTACACCAACTATAACTTGACAATACGAATTCCTTCTCTTCAATTTGATAATTTCCTAGAAGAAATCGAAAAAGGGAAAGACAAAATAACTGAAAAATCAATCCAGGCACAAGACGTATCACTGCAATACTATGATCTAGAATCTCGCTTAAAAAGCAAAAGGACATATCTGGAACGGTATCAAAAGATGGTGGCGACCGCAAAAAGTGTGAAAGATCTTCTTGAAATAGAAGAGCAGATACGACAGCTACAAGAAGAAATTGAAAGTACAGAAAGTACGTTACGTGCAGTAAAAGATCAGATAAGTTATAGTACTATCCAAGTAAACATATATAACTCTGACACTCTTATGCCACACAGCGATAGTGGTTTTTGGATGAAAGTAAAAGAAGCCTTGGATTTCGGGTGGGAATTAATTGAGCATATAATTTTCGGTTTGGTAGGCATATGGCCTATCCTCCTTCTAATAACAGGCGGAATATTTACCTGGCGTCGATTTAGAAAAAACAGGAAGGCTAAACAGTAATAGAAAAAGGGGAACCTCAAATAGTTCCCCTTTTTCTATTATTTAAGTGTGGAAAGATCCATTTTTTTGAAAATAGCAATAAGCTCATCCAGTGAATAACCATCACCTTCCAATTCCACGACAAACCGCTTGTTATAAACCCACTTTATTTCAGAATCTTTTATCCCCTCATATGTGTCTTCCTTTACAGCTACACGCATACCATCGATATCCATTGTCTTTTCAAAACCAGTTTCGGTTATTTCCTCTTTATCCGCATGTAATCCCATGAATACCAAAGATACAATACTCGATGCCCCCTCACCTGCTCCATCCATAATATCAACGTTAATCCGTTTAGACCCATCTTCATTTTTATATTCCGCTTTGGCACTAGCAAAATTCAATACACTCATTTCCCCCACCTTTAACGAAGTTCGCTTTAATCCATGAAATGTCTCCGGTAGTACACTCTTTAGCACATCGTTAGAAACAGGTGTTTCCGCTTTCAAGGTATTCATCTGCGATTCGAGTTCTTTACTGTAATCTTCGAGTTTATTAAGGTTCTTTAAAGCTCCCGCAGATTCTGAAACCTGTTCCAATGCTCCTTTGTCATCAACCGCTTCCCGTTGTTTATCACTATTGCCACATGAGTACAAAATGCCTATTCCCAACAAAGCTGTTAAAATAATTTTTGTTCGGTTCATATTTTCAATCATTACGTATATAGATCAATAACATACTCAAAAATTATACCCTAAAGTACAATCGTCAAAACAATCTAATAAGTTTAAACTATTTATTATCAACTCCTAATAGAATTATGATTTTTAAAACATAGTTCCTAATTTTGAAAATATGATTACACAGTCAACTGCAGGAATTAACGTATCTGTAGAATGCATCTATCAATCGGAATATTCCAATCCTGACAATATGCATTTTATGTTTGCTTATCGTATAACTATAGAAAACAGTTCGGATTACACCGCACAGCTAGTAAGCAGACATTGGGAAATATTTGATTCAATAGGAGAGCACAAGCAAGTACACGGAGAAGGAGTCGTTGGTGAACAGCCTATTTTACTTCCTGGAACATCTCATCAATACGTGTCGGGCTGTAATCTAAAAAGTGAACTTGGCTATATGGAAGGACATTATATTATGGTGCGTGAGATTGATGGACAGCAATTCAAAGTCGATATTCCCCGCTTCAATCTTATTGCTCCATTCCGTTTAAATTAACAGCATACGTTAATAAGTCCCCATCTATACTCTTTTTCTGAGTAAAAAACAATAATTTGCTTATTTTTGTAATTGGATAATTGTGTCTCTACAGATTCGTATTAAGACAGTAAAAATACAATTATCTATACGGCTATTTTTATTGTTATTCAATAAAAATAGCGATTATAAAAACAACGGTACTCTCATCTCTTAAATTAAGATATAAAAGAGCTGAGAATAAAAGAATAAGTCTTCAAGACAAGAGAGACAACGATATAATATAAAAAACGTGAGTATACTTAGCACAGAACAAGTTGGCCATTCTTTTAACGACAGATGGCTTTTTAAAGAGTTGCATTTCGCACTTCAAAAAGGTGATCGTGTAGCATTAGTTGGAATAAATGGAACAGGAAAATCCACGTTATTGAAATTACTGGCTGAAGTATTCCCTCCGGAAGAAGGCAAGATAGTTAAGGAAAAAGGTATACGTATAGGTTACCTTCCCCAGGAACCTAATTTCACAGGTTTAAATACGATAAATGACTTTATATACAGCGCTGATAATGAACAACAACAATTGATTAAAGAATATGAAGACCTTATTGACTCCCCTACGGTAGACGAGAAGAAGCTGGCCTTAATAACAGACCAGTTAACTGCCCTTAATGCCTGGGAATACGAATACAATATTAAAACAATTTTAAATAGGCTACAGATATCAAATTTTGATCAAAATATTGATAGTCTATCTGGTGGACAGAAAAAAAGACTTTCTCTAGCTAAGTTATTAATTGATGAACCCGATGTATACATTCTAGATGAACCTACCAACCATTTGGACATAGAGACTATCGAATGGTTGGAAAAATTATTAACAACGGGTCAAAAAACAGTATTGACAGTATCACACGATAGATACTTCTTAGACAATATTTGTACAGAAATACGCGAACTAGACAAGGCCAAAGTACATCTTTACAAAGGAAACTACGCCTACTTTCTAGAAAAGAAAGCAGAACGTGAATACAACGATGTGATCCAAGCTGAAAAAGCGCGCAATCTATTAAAGAGGGAACTAGAGTGGATGCGCAGACAGCCTCAAGCTCGAGGAACTAAATCTAAATCAAGGATAGATGCATATTATGCTTTGGAAGAGAAATCCAAAGGGCCGCGTGCTCATGATAAGGTAGAACTTAGTGTTAAGGTATCTCGCCAGGGTTCTAAAATACTCGAACTGACTAACGTATCCAAATCTTTTCACAACAGCACACTAATTAAAAACTTCTCTTACGTATTTAAAAAAGGAGATCGAATAGGACTTGCAGGAAAGAATGGAACGGGCAAAAGTACATTCCTAAACTTGCTAACAGGATCAATCCTTCCTGACAGCGGTGTCCTCGATATCGGGGAGACTACAAAATTTGGTTACTATAAACAAGGTGGATTAAACTTCAATGATGGAGATCGCGTTCTTGATATTGTAAAAAACATAGCCGAATATATTAAAATGGCGAATGGAGATACGTTAACGGCCTCTCAGTTACTAACGCTCTTTCTCTTCCCTCCCGATAAGCAGTTTGGCTTGGTAAGTAAATTAAGTGGCGGAGAAAAGAAACGTCTTCAACTCATGCGTGTACTTATGGCTAATCCTAATTTCTTGATACTGGACGAACCATCCAACGATCTTGATATAGACACCTTAAACGTACTCGAAGACTTTCTTACCAACTACTCAGGTATACTCATACTTGTATCACATGACAGGTATTTAATAGACAAATTAACGGAACAACTTTTCATTTTCGATGGCGCAGGTAATGTAACCATATACAACGGAAACTATGCAGATTACAAAATAGAGCAGGAATCAAAACTAAAAGAAGAAAAGCTTATTGAAAAAACAATAAAAGAAACCCCTACCTCAACCTCTAACAACACTGAAAAGAAAAAACTGAGTTATAAAGAACAACTCGAATATAATAGTATAGAAAAAGAAATAGAGCTATTAGAGAAAAACATATCGGAAAAAACAGAGCTATTAAACAATACGACAAAACACGAAGTTCTATCGGAAATATCAAAAGAAATCGAAAACCTACAACAACAGCTTGATAAAAAATCAGACCGTTGGATTGAGTTATCAGAATACATTTAACCTGTTCCACGTGAAACATCAGTAAAAACAAACCCTGTTTCACGTGGAACATCATTAACATATATGTTTAATAAATATAACGTAATCGTAGTTGGTGCCGGACATGCTGGTTGTGAAGCTGCAGCGGCTGCCGCAAACCTAGGGTCTTCTACCCTACTAATAACTATGAACATGGGGGTCATAGCTCAAATGAGTTGTAACCCCGCTATCGGTGGCGTAGCAAAAGGACAAATAGTAAGAGAAATAGATGCCATAGGTGGATACACAGGAATTATAGCCGACAAATCCACCATTCAATTCAGGATGCTCAATAAATCCAAAGGACCTGCTATGTGGAGTCCTCGAACGCAAAATGATCGCATGCGCTTTGCAGAAGAATGGAGACTTCAGCTCGAATCCATCCCCAATCTCGATATGTGGCAGGATACCGTCAAAGAAGTCATCGTAGAAAACGGAACAGCAAAAGGTGTGATCACATCGCTTGGAATTCGTATAGAAGCTGATGCAGTAATTTTGACAAACGGAACCTTCCTAAACGGTATAATTCATATAGGTGAGAAAAAATTTGGTGGAGGCAGAACCGGAGAAAAATCAGCAACTGGACTTACAGAACAATTAGTATCTTTAGGTTTCGAGTCCGGTCGAATGAAAACAGGAACTCCCCCACGTATAGATGGTCGTAGTCTAAACTATTCGCTCATGGAAGAACAATGGGGTGACGAAGAAAAAGGGCGATTCTCCTATACAGATGTACCGTTACCTACAGAACAACGTTGTTGCTGGATTACCTATACAAACGATAAAGTTCACGAAATACTAAAAACGGGTTTCGAAAAATCACCTATGTTTACCGGTAGAATAAAAGGATTAGGCCCGAGATACTGTCCTTCTATAGAAGACAAAATAAATAGATTTGCAGAACGAGAACGTCACCAAATATTTGTAGAACCTGAGGGATTCCAGACAGTAGAAATTTATGTCAACGGTTTTTCAACATCTCTTCCGGAGGATGTACAGCAAAAAGCACTGCGTCTTATCCCTGGATTTGAAAATGCAAAAATGTACCGTCCGGGATATGCCATAGAATATGACTACTTCCCTCCTATGCAATTGGATCTTACTTTAGAAACACTAAAGGTTAAAAATCTCTTTTTCGCCGGACAAATAAATGGTACTACAGGCTATGAAGAAGCCGCTGCACAAGGACTCATTGCTGGCATCAATGCTCACCAAAAAATAAACGATTTACACGAGCTCATTATGAAACGCTCTGAATCCTACATCGGCGTTCTGATAGACGATTTGGTAACTAAAGGAACTGAAGAGCCTTATAGAATGTTTACCTCACGAGCTGAACATCGATTGCTTTTGAGACAAGATAATGCAGATATACGTCTCAGTCCGATCGGACACAAACTGGGATTAATATCTGATGATCGTCTGAGAAAAGTAAAAGATAAAATTTCCAACTCGGATAAATTAGTAGAACATATGAAACAGGTCTCCGTAGCACCAGAATCTATAAATGAGATTCTAATACGCGAAAATTCAAGTCCTATTACACAAAAAGCTAGAATGTTTAATATGTTAACACGGCCGCAGATAAATATATATCATCTCGCCGAAGCCGACATGGAATTCAAACAGATCCTCGATCAATATGATAAAGAATCCGTAGAGCAAGCAGAAATAAAAGTAAAGTATGATAGCTATTTTGAGAAAGAAATTGAAATTGTAAATAAAATGAAAAAAATGGAGGATAAAGAAATAAATCCTAATTTTGATTATTCTTCATTAACATCATTGTCTATTGAGGCTAGAGAAAAATTACTAAAAGTAAAACCACGAACGCTGGGTCAAGCTTCACGTATATCTGGGGTTTCACCATCTGATATAAGTGTATTAATGGTTCATATGAGCTAAATAACTACATATCAACACATTACACAAAATATAGTAGAATTAAAACAAAGCGATATAAGAGAATATTTCTATAATTATGACACAAGAGTCCATGAATAAAAAAAATTCAATAAAAGGCTTAAAAACAAGCTTATTTCAAAAATTAGTAATTTTAGGTTTCACTTTTCTTATATCGCTTACATTTTTTCGCTGTGCAAACATGCAAAGACCAACGGGAGGGCCAAAAGACTCTCTCCCTCCCAAAATATTGAATGAGTCGCCGACAAACTATTCTACAAACTTTAAAGCAAACGAAATTGTACTTACACTTGATGAATACATCAAGCTTAATAACCAATTCAAAGAGTTTAGTATTTCTCCAGATCTCGACAAACAGCCAGAATATAAAATAAGAAAAAAAACACTGCACATTTTATTGCCGGATTCATTAGAAAAAAACACGACCTATACAATAAATTTCGGAAAAGGCCTTGTAGATTACAACGAAGGAAATCCTATTCTTAACTATAATTACGTGTTTGCCACCGGGCCAGAACTCGACTCTTTACAAATCAAAGGATCAGTCACTAACGCTTTCACAAAGGTATTTGATGAAAAAATCGATAAAGACGTAAAAGTCTTACTTATTCCAACCAGTCAAGACAGCATATTTGGAAAACGTAAAGCAAATATCTTTACGTTAGTGGATTCTTCAGGAAACTTTACATTCCGGAACCTTAAAGAAGATACCTATCGTATATATGCCTTACAAGAACAAAATAACGACCGAATATATAACAATCCAGAAGAATCGATAGGCTTTATAAAAGACAGTATTGTACTGAATAGCAACGTATCAGGTATAAAAATAGCATATTCGAAAGGAAAGCCAGAAAAATTCAGAACAATTGAAAAAAAGATCGAAAAAAATGGTAGAGTGCTGTTAACGTTCAATCAACCTATTGATAATCCAAATATCACTATAATAGATCCAGCAATTCAATCTAGCGCACATTCCATTAGCTATTCAAATGACAAAGATTCAGCTTTCGCATTTATAAATAAACTGGATTTTGATTCTATTAAGTTCCAAATTGCGGATAGTAATCTTGTATTAGACACGGTGTTAATCCGACGATCCAAAAACGAAAAATACGAAAGATTTATAGAACCCCTATTAAACATCAGTAATAAAGTAGACAAAATAAAACATATCACGTTAACAAGTATCTATCCAATTGCAACTGTAGATAAAAATAAAATAATACTAAACGAGGATAGTACTTCTAGACGCAACTTCCAACTGCAACAGGATAGTATACTCAAAAACCAATATCATATACGTTTCAATTGGAAACCGAACAAGAACTATGAACTTATTTTGGAAGAAAAGGCTATCTTAAGTCCATTTGAAGACTTCAATAAAGAATTCAAAATTAAGTTTACGCTGGATCAATCAGAGAATTATGGTGACATTAAATTCAAGATAGCTGGCGTGGAAAAAGACGTACAATACATTGTACAGCTTATAGATGAGAAAAAGGAAAAAGTTTATGATTCGCGTATCTTGATCAATATGGAAGAAATAGCATACAATAAATTTCAAGGGGGAAAATATAGCCTACGGATCATAAAAGATCTAAACAAAAACAAAAGATGGGATGGCGCTGATGTATACAAGAAACAGCAAGCCGAACCGATATGGTACTTGGATAAAGCTTTTACAATCCGTGCAAATTGGGAGCAAAGCGAAAATATAGTACTTAAATTTGACGATTAGTCGTTAATTCTAATTACAGAAACCAAGAAGCGTACTTTACATAATTCTGCGGCAATTTCTGCAATAAATTAAGTTGCTCTTCCGTCAGTGGTTTTATTTTCTTAGCAGGTACGCCTGCATATAGAAAACCGGATTCGCATACTGTATTCTCCAATACCACGGAGCCAGCAGCAATAATAACATCTTGCTGAATATGTGCTCCGTCCATGACAATCGCTCCCATGCCGACTAATACATGACTGTCTATGATGCACCCATGCACAATTGCATTGTGCCCTATATTGACATGGGATCCAATATCTGTTCCATTACGCTCATAAGTACCGTGTATGGTTACATTGTCCTGGATATTTGAGAAATCTCCTATTTTAATATAATTAACATCACCGCGTATCACTGCATTAAACCATACGGAACAGTTTTGCCCGATTGTTACATCGCCTACAATCGTACTATTAGGAGCTAAATACGTATGATCACCTATAAAAGGAAAACTTTCTTTGACTGGAAGAATAATAGCCATATATCTATAAAATTGTATCTGCTAATTCATTAGCATGTTCAGGATAATCTGTCGTATAATGCAATCCCCTACTTTCCTTTCGGGTCATTGCCGATTTAACAACCAAGTACGCCACTTGTATAACATTTCTCAACTCACAAAGTTTAACAGACAATTTGGTACCTTTATAAAAGGACTCTGTCTCCTCATGTAATAGTCCAAGACGTCGCATGGCCCGCTCCAATCGAAAATCTGATCGTACAATGCCTACGTAGTCGCTCATAAATTTCTGTGTCTCACGTAAATTATGTGTCACTAAAATATCTTCGTTTAACAACTTTGTATTAGAATCGTCCCAATCTGGAATCCCCTCCATAAAGGAAATAGATTCAAATTTCAATTGAGCATTTAGAAAAATCCGATGCGCATATACTGCCGCTTCCAATAAAGAATTGGAAGCCAACCTATTAGCACCATGAAGACCTGTTGATGAACACTCGCCGCAAGCATACAAATTACCTATAGAACTAGCACCAAACTCATCGACCATTATACCTCCACAAAGGTAATGAGCAGCAGGTGTAACAGGAATAAAATCATTTGTCATATCCAATCCGATGGATAAACACTTCTCATAAATATTTGGGAAATGTGATAACAAATCGGCTTTATTTTTATGAGTAATGTCGAGGTAGACGTAGTCCAAACCTGACAATTTCATTTCGGTATCGATCGCTCTAGCGACTATATCACGTGGAGCCAAAGAACCTCGATCATCATACTCCTCCATAAAGGAATCACCATTCTGTCTTCTCAAAACCCCACCAAAACCTCTTACAGCCTCAGATATAAGAAATGCCGGATACTCGCTCGGGTTATATAACGAAGTGGGATGAAATTGGATAAACTCCATATTACGAACCTTGCCTTTTGCTCGATAAACCATAGCAATTCCATCTCCGGTAGCTATTATTGGATTTGTCGTACTGGAATATACATGCCCAGCACCCCCCGTTGCCATCAATGTTACTTTCGCGAGAAACTTTTCCACATTGTTGGTATAAGTGTTAAAAGCATAAATACCATAACATACAATATTGTTAGACCGCTTATCCACATGTTGACCCAAATGATGTTGCGTAATAAGATCTACTGCAAAATAATGTGTTAATATCTCAATATTGGGTTCTTGGTGAACCTTTTCCAACAAAGCTCGTTCGATCTCATACCCCGTAATATCCTTATAATGAAGGATTCTGTGTTCAGAATGCCCTCCTTCTTTGGCTAAATCATAACTACCAGAATCCTCTCTATCAAAGGAAGTTCCGTAAGCTATTAATTCGTCGATACGTGCCGGACCTTCCTTTATCACGTTTTCCACAACATGTGAATCACAAAGACCATCACCAGCAATTAACGTATCCTGGATATGCTTTTCAAAACTATCACTATTATCTGTCACCACAGCCACACCGCCTTGTGCGTATTTTGTATTGGACTCATCCTCATTAGACTTAGTGACTATCAGTACCTTACCTAACTTGGCTGCTTTCAATGCAAAACTCAACCCTGCAATTCCCGAGCCTACTATTAAAAAGTCAACCTTTCTCTCCGACATAAAAAACTTAAACTTATAACCTATATACGTTAACAAATTAACAAAATATGTGGAAAACGTGTAAATAATTAGTGAATTAAATTTGAAAACTATTTTTTACTCCACAATCCACATAAAATACACACATATCAACAGGTATAATTAGACAAATATGAAGAGGATATTAACAAATTGTAAACATAAATCAACTCACAACTTAATATGGAAAAAATAAAAGTAGAAAAATTACAGTATTGAAAATCAATGTATATCACCTACAAATCTGTTGATAACTTGTTGATAAAATAGGATTATCTCAAAAATAAAATAAAATATATGTCACTTATCCCCATTTTCCACAGACTAATAAACAATAAGTTCGATTTATATAAAATAGATTATTAATTATTGAAAAAAAGGAATGTGGATTTCGTTTGAATTTCTTTGTTTACTTTTGTGATGTTGATTTAGTCCCATTGATTGACATATTAAAGAAGAGAGATGAATATTACTTTTGAGAGAGACTTAGAAGCCAAAGGCTTTGTCGATGTACCTATTGATCCGAGTATTGATTTGGTCGATGAAATAAAAAGACTGAAAAAAGAAAAGAATGCTGTTATTCTTGCGCATTATTATCAAGAGTCTGAAATACAAGATTTGGCAGATTATATTGGTGATAGTTTAGGTTTATCGCAGCAGGCTGCAAAGACAGATGCCGATGTAATCGTATTTGCAGGAGTTCATTTTATGGCAGAGACAGCTAAAATATTGTCCCCGAGTAAAAAAGTATTGTTGCCAGACCTAAAAGCGGGATGCTCACTGTCCGACAGTTGTCCACCACATTTGTTTGCAAAATTTAAAGAGCAATATCCAGATCATCTGGTGATTACCTATGTGAACTGTACAGCGGAATTAAAAGCACTTTCGGATATTGTATGTACTTCGAGTAATGCAGTACAGATTGTTGAAAGTTTGCCTATCGATCAAAAGATTATTTTTGGCCCGGATAAAAACTTAGGTGACTACGTAAAGAAGAAGACTGGAAGGGATCTGGTATTGTGGAATGGTGCATGCATGGTGCATGAAATCTTTTCCCAAGAGAAAATAGAACGTTTACGTGGTGAATATCCAGATGCTAAATTTATTGCACATCCCGAATGTGAAGAGCATATCTTGCGTGAAGCTGATTATATCGGATCTACATCCGGAATGTTAAAGTTTACCATAGAAGATGCTAGCCAAACCTTTATTGTAGCGACGGAATCGGGTATTTTGCACCAGATGCAGAAGGCCAGTCCTAATAAAAAGTTTATCCCTGCTCCGCCAAACAATGCCTGCGCCTGCAATGATTGCCCACATATGAAACTAAATACATTGGAGAAGTTGTACAATTGCCTCTATTATGAGCAACCTGAGATTATCCTTCCTGAAGATGTGATTTTTAGAGCTCAGAAGCCTATTGAACGTATGTTGGAAATCTCAGCAAAATTGGGTTTGTAATAAATAAATTAAGAAAATTGCGTCAAAAATATGTTTGATAATATAGACAAGACAAATATAAGTGAATTAGGAGAGTTTGGTTTAATAGAACATCTTACTCAAGCTGTCGAATTAACCGAAACTTCAACGGTTAAGGGGATCGGAGACGATGCTGCAGTACTGGACTTTGCTAATAAGAAGACTTTGATTTCTACAGATCTTTTGTTGGAGGGTGTTCACTTTGATTTGCGTTATGTTCCTTTAAAACATCTGGGCTATAAAGCTGTACAGGTCAATTTAAGCGATATTTATGCAATGAACGGGATGGCCTCGCAAATTACTTTTTCAATTGGTCTTTCATCCAAATTTCCATTAGAAGCTGTTGAAGAAATCTACGAGGGAGCCTTAATTGCCTGTAAAAAGTTTAATGTTGATTTAATCGGCGGTGATACTTCTGCTTCGGCACAAGGATTGGTTATTTCTGTAACCAGTATTGGTTATGTCGATGAGGGAGACATCGCGTACCGATCCGGTGCAAAAGAGGGAGATTTGCTATGTGTCTCTGGGGATCTCGGCGGGGCCTATGTAGGATTACAGTTATTGGAGCGCGAAAAGAAAATTTATTTGGAGAACCCTAATATTCAACCCGATTTAGAAGGAAAGGACTATATTGTCGAGCGGCAGTTGAAACCTGAGGCGCGAAAAGATGTTGTTCAGCTATTGGATGCGTTGCACGTGAAACCTCATGCAATGATTGATGTTTCCGATGGGTTAGCTTCTGAAATTCTTCATGTTTGCAAAGCTTCAAATGTAGGTTGTAGGCTTTATGAAGATAAAATACCTATTGATCCAATGACTTATGAGACTGCTCGGGAATTTGGATTGGATCCTACTGTATGTGCACTAAGCGGAGGAGAAGATTATGAACTTTTATTTACGGTACCACAATCTGATTATGATAAAATAAAAGGACAATTGGATATTTCTGTAATCGGCTATATAACAGAGGTTTCTGCAGGATGTGCGATGATATCTAAGTCGGGACATGAGCACGAAATTAAAGCACAAGGATGGAATGCTTTTAATAAATAGGCAAGCCTTATGAAATAAGTAAATTGAAAGTCCAGATTACGATATATATATAATTCTTGCTAATTTTGTGGCTTAAATTGCTAATTTTGCAATTGTAATAGCCGAAAATAAACATTATGAGCAAAGCTTTATGGACACCGCCGTCCGAGTATATACAAAAGTCTGGACTTTTTAATTATCAACAATTTTTAGAATCTAAAAAGGGAAGGAAATTTTCTTCTTATCATGATTTACACCAATGGTCTATTGATAATCTTGATGAATTTTGGACCAGTGTACTCTCCTATTTTGAGATATCTTATTCTGGAACGTATAATCAAAGCATATCTTGGGATTCTAAATCAGATGATTTTATTGATACACAGTGGTTTGAGGGAATAGAACTAAGTTATTCGGAGCATATTTTCAAACAGACGACTACAGAACGGCCAGCATTGAAATTCGCCAGCGAGTCGATAGGATATGAAGAAATATCCTGGCTGGAATTGACAGAGATGGTAAGTCGCATTCAACAATTTCTCGTTGAAAAGGATGTAAAAAGAGGAGATCGTGTTGCAGCCGTTTTAAATAATACCATTGAAACAATTGCTATATTTTTAGCAGTCAACTCATTAGGAGCTATATGGTCTTGTTGTTCTCCTGATTTTGGAGATGTTAGCATTTCCGAACGATTTACACAAATAAAGCCTAAAGTACTCTTTATAGAGACGTCCTATCAATACAACGAAAGGATATTTTCTAAATTAGACACACTTGAAAGGTTAAAGACTGATCTGGTGGATCTTTCTGCAATTGTCCAAGTGTATGAAGAAGATTGGAAGAAAATTATATTTGGATATGTCCCTAAGAAGTTAACCTTTACACGTGTTCCGTTTTCACATCCCATATGGATATTGTATTCCTCTGGAACGACAGGAAAGCCTAAGGCTATTACCCATAGTACAGGTGGAAATTTGTTAGAGCATTTTAAAGCTCTGGTTTTGCATCAAAATGTACAGGTTGGCGAAAATTTTCTCTGGTATACAACGACAGGATGGATGATGTGGAACTATGCATTATCTTCTTTATTGTGCGGCGCTACGCTGTGTCTATTTGATGGCATTATCAATCATAATAAGCACCTTACTTTTTGGACTTTTTTGAAGCGTGCCAAGGTAGATCATTTAGGTGCAGGTGCCGTCTACTTTAGTTCTTTAGAGGGATTGGAAGTAAAGGATTATAGTCCAAAAGTAATAGGATCTACAGGTTCTCCATTACCTGTGGCTACTTTTGAAGATTTACAACGTAAGTTTCCAGAGGTTCATATCGTGTCCTTGAGTGGAGGGACAGATGTTTGTTCGGCTTTTTTATCAGGATGTCCTATCCTACCTGTTTACGCTGGAATGCTTCAGTGTAGGACATTGGGATCTGATATAGTAGCTTATAACGATGAGGGGACCTCAGTATATGATGAGGTCGGCGAGTTAGTAATCCGCAAACCCATGCCATCTATGCCCCTATGTTTTTGGAACGATGTGGATAATGTAAAATATCATGAAAGCTATTTTGACCGTTTTCCAGCAGTGTGGAGTCATGGAGACTGGATAAAGATAAATGAGGAGGGTATTGTGATTTATGGTAGGTCGGACGCGACGTTAAACCGTGGTGGCGTACGTATCGGAACGGCAGAAATATATAATGCAGTGAATAGTTTACCCGATATTAAGGATAGTCTGGTTATATGTATCGATTATGAAAGCGGAGCATCATCTATGCTATTATTTGTGCAGTTGGAGGATGATTTTAGCTTTACAGAAGATTTAAAAGATAATATAAAGCGAACTTTAAGAAGTCAATATAGTCCAAGACATGTCCCTGATTCGATTTATAGTGTTTCTGATATTCCTTATACCTTAAGTGGGAAAAAGCTAGAGCTTCCTATCAAGAAAATTTTTTCGGGATCCGACGTTAGTAAGGTCGTTTCGAAGGATATTATGCGCAATCCTGAATCGTTAAAGAATTATGTCGATATTTACAAAAGTATTTAGGGCTGTAACACAGCCCTAAATACTTTTGTAAATACTAGGTTTGTATAACACCTACATTGTATTTAGGAATGTCAGGATTGTGGTTTGCAGCCTCAATTCCCATACTGATGATTTTTCTGGTTTCCTTAGGATTTATTACACCATCCACCCAGAGTCGAGCAGCAGCGTAATAGGGACTTAGTTGTTCATTATATTTCTTTTCTATTTCAGAAAGTAAATTATTTTTTTCATTTTCTGAGAGTTCTACTCCCCTACCTTTTAGGGTTGCTTCTTGGATTTGTAATAGTGTCTTGCCTGCTGATGCTCCACTCATTACAGCCATTTGAGCTGTCGGCCAGGCATATATTAGGCGTGGATCATAGGCTTTTCCACACATCGCATAGTTTCCAGCTCCATAACTATTTCCTACAATGAAAGTAAACTTAGGGACCACAGAATTGGCCATAGCGTTTACCATCTTTGCACCATCTTTAATAATACCTCCGTGCTCCGATCGCGAACCGACCATAAATCCAGTTACATCTTGGAAGAATACCAATGGTATCTTTTGTTGATTGCAATTCATTATAAATCTTGCAGCCTTATCGGCAGAGTCTGAATATATAACACCTCCCATTTGCATTTCTTGCGTACCTCCGGGTTTCTTTGCTTTGACGACTTCTCTTTGATTGGCAACTATACCTACTGCCCAGCCATCTATTCGAGCTAAGGCACAGACTATGGTCTTACCGTAATCTTTTTTATACTCTTCAAGTGAACCCTCGTCTACAATTGAATTCAATAATTGTAGCATATTATAAGGTTTAAGTCTATCTTCTGGAAGATTTCTATAAATTTCTTCTTCAGCTAGTAGAGGTAATTTGGATCTGATTCTTGAAAAACCGGCCTTTGGTGTATCACCAAACTTGTCAATAATATTTCTAATTGCATCTAAGCAGCTTTCGTCATTTGGATACTTGTTATCTGTTACGCCAGATATTTCAGAATGGGTCGTAGCTCCACCTAGACTTTCGTTATCAATGAGCTCCCCGATGGAAGACTTTACGAGATAGGAACCTGCTAGGAAAACAGAGCCTGTACCTTCTACAATGAGTGCATAATCCGACATGATGGGTAAATAAGCTCCGCCAGCAACGCATGATCCCATAATAGCAGAAATTTGTGGAATGCCCATTGCCGAAATTTTTGCATTGTTTCGAAAAATTCTTCCAAAATGCTCTTTATCAGGGAATATTTCATCTTGCATGGGTAGATATACACCAGCTGAATCTACCAGGTAGATAATGGGAAGATGATTTTCCATCGCTATCTCTTGCGCTCTCAGGTTCTTTTTACCGGTGATAGGGAACCAAGCTCCAGCCTTTACAGTGGCATCATTTGACACGATAACGCATAATCTCTTCTTGACATAGCCCAAGACAACGACTACACCACCATTAGGGCATCCACCATCATTGAGATACATATTGTCTCCTGCAAATGCACCTATCTCGGTATAATAACTGTCCGGATCTAACAAATATTTGATACGCTCCCAAGCGGTAAGCTTCCCTTTTTCTTTGTGTTTTTGAATTTTGTCTAAACCGCCTCCTAAGTAGAGTTTTTCAGTTTTTTGTTTTAATATTTCCAGAAGGTGTTCCATATTCTATGGATTATTAATTTAATATTTACAAAAGGTTGTTTAAATTATTTTTATAAATATCGTAAAATATAATTTGTTTTTTTTGATATTTGTAATAATAATTATAAACTGAATATAAACATAAGTAAAATTTCATTATGTACAATGCGAAGGATACCGAGCAAATGGTAATGATACGTGAGAGCGCACGTGAATTTGCAAAAACGCACATCAAACCCTTTGTTATGGAGTGGGATGAGAAGCAATTTTTTCCAGTGGATCTTTTTAAAAAAATGGGCGAGTATGGATTTATGGGCATATTAGTACCGGAGAAATACCATGGTGCAGGACTTAGTTATCAAGAGTATATTACCATTTTGGATGAAATATCTAAAGTATGTGGTTCTATTGGTCTATCTGTAGCAGCTCATAATTCGCTGTGTACAAATCATATTCTTTCTTTTGCAAATGAAGCACAAAGGGAAAAATATTTACCTAAATTAGCTACAGCAGAGTGGATAGGCGCTTGGGGATTGACCGAAACAGGATCAGGATCTGATGCAGGTGGAATGACAACGGTAGCTGTTCAAGACGGCGATTATTGGGTGATTAATGGATCTAAGATATTTATTACCCATGCCATTAGTGCCGATGTTGCTGTAGTAATAGTACGTACGGGTGAAAAAGGAGATAAGCACGGTATGACTGCTTTTATTATTGAAAAAGGTACTCCAGGATTTACAGCAGGTAAGAAAATTGATAAATTAGGCATGCGAGCCTCGGAAACAGCAAGTTTGTTTTTTGATAATTGTAGGGTGCATAAAGATCAAGTAATTGGACAAGTCGGCAATGGTTTTGTACAAGCATTGAAGCTCTTAGATGGAGGTCGAATTTCTATCGCGGCTTTATCGCTTGGAATCGCTCGGGGGGCTTATGAATGTGCATTGCAATATGCTAACGAAAGAGAACAATTTAATCAAAAAATATTTGATTTTCAGGATGTTTCTTTCAAGTTGGCAGATATGGCCACAAAAATAGAAGCTTCCGAATTATTAATCAGAAAGGCTGGTTATTTAAAAGATACCCATCAGAAAGTAACTAAAGAGGGTGCAATGGCCAAATTGTACGCTTCGGAAGTCGCTGTTGAAGTGGGGAATGAGTCTGTACAGATTCATGGTGGCTATGGTTTTACCAAGGATTTTCCGGCAGAAAAGTTCTTTCGTGATGCGAAATTATGTACTATAGGTGAAGGAACAAGTGCTATTCAAAAGATGGTAATCGCACGTGAAATACAAAAAAATGTTAAATAGTTCAGAAATAAGACTGGTAGAATGTCCCAGAGACGCTATACAAGGTATAGGTGATTTTATTCCTACACAGAAGAAAATCACCTATATAAATGGATTATTGGCGTCAGAATTATTTGAGTATATTGATTTCGGGAGCTTTGTTTCGCCAAAAGCAGTGCCTCAGTTGGTCGATACGGTCGAGGTGCTAGATGGTTTAGAAAAAGGAAAGACCAAGTTGTTGGCAATAGTAGCTAATGAAAGAGGAGCAGAAGCTGCTTCAAAGCTCGGGCAAATAGATTACCTGGGATACCCCTTTTCTATCTCTGAAACATTTCAGAAACGTAATGCTAATTCAACGGTAGAAGAATCTTTAGAGCGTGTAAAGCGTATTTGCGATCTTTTACAATTTGGAAAACAAGACCTCGTTGTATATATATCTATGGCTTTTGGAAATCCTTACGGTGATTTGTGGCATGAAGATTTAGTATTAGGGTGGATCGAGCGGCTTTCAGATTTGGGAATAAAAAGATTCTCTATTGCGGATACAACGTCAGAGGCTTCTGTAGAGGCTATTTCTACATTGTATAGGCTTGTGGCTAATCAATTTTCAAGTATAGAACTTAGCTTGCATTTACACGCGCGTATTGAGGAAGCACTTTTAAAAGTTAATGCAGCTTATGAAGTAGGATGCAGACGTTTTGAGGGAGCGTTTTTAGGATTTGGCGGATGCCCATTTGCTAAGGATGATTTAGTAGGTAATATCCCTATGGAATTGCTTTTGGATAGATTTGGAAAAGGAAACCCGCAACAGATTATGCAACTGATGGACGCATTTCAAGAAATGATAGGAAACAACGATGTATAGATATATCAAGGTAGAAAAAGAAGGATTTAAGTGTACTGTAACGCTAACGCGATCAGAAAAGCGGAATGCTTTTACACCTACGATGATTAATGAAATCGATCATGCCTTTCGGCACGCAAATGATGATGATGCGATAAAAATTGTAGTAATTCGGGCTGAAGGACCAGTTTTTTGTGCAGGAATGGATTTAAAGACTTTTGAAGATCCAACACTCGATACACCTAATCCACATATAGTTAATAGGAATGTATCACTCGGTGAAGTATTTGATAGCTTGTTAAAGCCTTCGGTGGCTATTTTAGAAGGAAATGTGATTGCTGGCGGTTTTTTGATTATTCTCGGCTGTACTTATGCTTTTGCAAGTAGAGAAATTAAATTCAGATTACCGGAACTGGAATTAGGGATATTCCCGTTTCAGGTAATGGCTAGTTTATTGAAAGTAATGTCTGAAAAGCAGGTTTTACAGTTATGTATGGATACTCGGTATTTCGATGCGGAAAGAGCATTGTATCTGGGCATTATTGATGGTTTCTTAGAAAAAAGAAAAGTAGAGGAACTAATAAATTCTTTTGCGGAGAAAGATACAATAGCCCTTAAGACAGGGATTTATGCTATGCGAAGATTGAATACTATCGTTCCAGAAGAGCGGTTTTCATTTCTAAAAAATGTTTTGGACGAATTGAAGCAGAGTAGGTAATTTTATTCTTCTTCTGCAGTCTGCTCAACCACAGAAGGATCTCTTTTTTCGATAGAAAAGCTATTATATCCTGCTCCTATTTCAATTTCTAGCAATTTTTGCTGTAGCATCTCCAAAATAGCTAAGAAGTTGAAGACAAACTGTACTCGATTTTCAGAGTTTTTTAGGATATGCTGGAAATCCAATCTTTTGTTTAATTCTATAAGCTCAGAAATAGCTTTCTTTTGCTGTTCTATGGAGTATGGGAACTTTACTACAGTATGTGTTATTGGCAACACACGGTGCGTAAAGTGATACATCATTTTTTCATAAACCATCATCAGTTTATAAAGATCAAAAGAAGCAAGTTCTTCTTCCGTAATTTGTCGCTTTGTGTGTTTCAAATCATAGTTGATGTTAGCCCTATGATGTAGTTTTTCGCGATCAGCTTCAAAGACTCTTAGTTCTTCGCAAATATCTTTGAACTGTTTATATAAAATAAGTTTTTGAACAAGTTGTTCTTTGAGATCTATTTCATTCTCATTGCCATCCAAATCGGGCCTAGGAAGTAACATTTTGGCTTTAATACGCATTAGCGTAGAGGCGACAAAGATAAATTCGGATGCTAATTCAATGTTTAGTGATTGCATTTTCTGAATATAATCCAAAAAATCATCTGTAATCCGTGAAATAGGTATATCATGGATGTTTAATTCATCTCGTTCGATAAAGAACAATAAAAGATCAAAAGGACCTTCAAATTGTTCAAGTTTTATTTCGTAGTTTGTCGCATCCATAACCAAATTCAAAAATAGGTAATTGTAAGGTAATATTTATGTTTTCGAACAACATATGAGGAATATTTTATCGTAAGTAATATGGATAAGAAAAAGATAACGGGATTATTTGTTTTAATTGACGTGATCGCTGAGTTAAAAGTTTTTGTCTATATATTCTATTGTTTATGGAATTAATTGTTACTTTGTATCTTATTTTGAAACTTTTTAAGGTATGCAGGTAGAAGCAGGAGCACTTTTGAAAGGAATTCAATTTCCGTCTGATTTACGTAACTTGAAAGATGCTGAATTAGAGGAAGTTTGTAAAGAACTTAGACAGTATATAATTGATGTTGTTTCTGTTAACGGGGGACATTTTGCTGCCAGTTTAGGAGTTGTTGAACTCACGGTAGCATTACATTACGTATTGAATACACCTTATGATCAGATTATTTTCGATGTGGGCCACCAGGCCTATGGCCACAAAATTTTGACCGGGCGTCGGGATTTATTTCATACAAATCGAATTTTAGGAGGTATTTCTGGTTTTCCTAAACGGGATGAAAGCGAATATGATGCATTTGGTGTGGGGCATTCATCGACGTCTATCTCTGCTGCGCTGGGTATGGCGGTAGCTTCTGCTTATAAAGGAGAGACAGACAGACAGCACGTGGCCATAATTGGTGATGGGGCGTTGACCGGAGGAATGGCTTTTGAAGCTTTAAATCATGCCGGAATAGAGAAATCTAACCTACTGGTGATATTGAATGATAATTGTATGTCAATAGATCCTAATGTAGGTGCTATGAAGGAATATCTTACGAGTATTACGACTTCTAAAAGCTACAATAGATTCAGGGATGATCTTGTAGCGGTATTAGCGAAGATTTCTAAAAATGGCCCTGATGCCTACGGTTGGGCGAAAAAACTGGAACTGAGTATCAAAGGGACTCTTTTGAAAAACTCTAATTTATTTGAGTCGCTTAATTTTAGGTACTTTGGACCTGTGGATGGACATGATGTCAATAAGTTGGTAAAGACGTTGGAGGATTTGAAGCATATTAATGGCCCTAAATTGTTGCACGTGGTAACAGTAAAAGGTAAAGGATATGCTTTGGCAGAGCAGGATCAAACAAAATGGCATGCTCCGGGTCTCTTTGATAAGATAACCGGAGAAATTAAGAAATCTAATCACGACAAACCACAGCCACCTAAGTATCAGGATGTTTTTGGACATACATTGGTCGAATTGGCGGAAAGTAATAGTCGGATAATGGGAATTACCCCTGCTATGCCGAGCGGATCATCTATGAATATTATGATGAACGCTATGCCGAATAGAGCATTTGATGTGGGTATTGCGGAGCAACACGCTGTCACTTTTAGCGCGGGATTAGCTACACAAGGGTTAGTACCGTTCTGTAATATATATTCTTCTTTTATGCAGCGGGCATATGACCAGGTGATTCATGACGTGGCATTACAAAACTTAAATGTGGTGTTTTGTTTGGATAGAGCGGGATTGGTCGGTGCCGATGGACCAACACACCATGGAGCTTATGATATTGCATTTATGCGATGTGTTCCAAATATGACTATAGCAGCACCAATGAACGAAGAAGAGCTCCGTAATCTGATGTATACAGCTCAGTTGGAGAATATGGGACCATTTGTAATCCGTTACCCCCGAGGGTCAGGTGTTATGGCGGATTGGAAGCGTCCATTCAGAGCTTTGGAAGTTGGGAAAGGGCGTAAACTTGTAGACGGTGAAGAAGTTGCTGTTTTAAGTTTTGGACATGTAGGTAATGAGGTGTCAAAAGCATTCCATGTGTTGAATGCAGAGGGAATCTATCCTGCCCATTATGATATACGATTTGTCAAACCGTTGGATGAAGGATTGTTACATGATGTCTTTAATAAGTTTAAAAAAATAATTACTATTGAAGACGGTGTACTACCTGGTGGATTTGGTTCTGCTGTGGTTGAATTTATGGCCGATCATAAGTATACAGCAAACTTGGTGCGATTAGGTATTCCAGATGAAATAGTGGAGCATGGGGAGCAACCTGAGCTTTGGAGACTGTGTAATTATGATGCGAATGCAGTTGTGGTGGAATGTCGAAAATTGATGCAATCGCAACCTACGAAGACGATGGTTGGTTAGTAAACCAATTTTAAAAAAATTGAATTTATAAAATGATTAAGCCACAAGGAATTGTGGCTTATTTTTTGCTTTATATTTTCTGAAAATTGATTAATGTATGGGTATGAAAGTTTTCCACAGTTTTCGATTTATAATCTAAATTTTACTAAAAACAACAATATATTATTGCTATCTATCAGGTGTGTGGAAAAGTAAAATTTGACACTTAAATAATTGCTTAAACACCTTTAAAATCTATGTAAATACTTGTATTTTAGTTTGTTGAGTTTTTTTTAGATTTTGATTTTTTTAGCTCAGAAATTTTTGTCATCTTCGTTGAGAGAGAAAGTTATAAACAATTTTTTATCATTAATTGGTTATCAAGTTATTAACAATTTAGGAATGGAAAAAACGTATACGGGTGTTTGGAATAATTGTCTTCAGGTAATAAAAGATAACATTCCAGCGCAAAGTTTCAAGACATGGTTCGAGCCTGTGAAGGCAATTAGGTTGGAAGGAAACGTTTTGACTATTCAAGTACCGAGTTTATTTTTCTACGAGTGGTTGGAAGAACATTATGTAGGAATTCTTCGTAAGACTGTCAAAAAGTTTTTAGGAGAGCAAGGAAGATTAGAGTATAATATTGTGGTTGAGAAATCATCTGCTAATATACCTTATACAACCAATATACCTTCGAATGGTAATGGTGCAGAAGCAAAGAGACAATCTATTCCTGTCCCTGTCGCACTGAATAAAAATATAAAGAATCCGTTTGTAATCCCTGGTTTGAAGAAATTGCAGGTGGATCCACAATTGAACCAGAATTATACTTTTGAGAATTTTGTCGAGGGAGAGTGTAATCGGTTGGCGAGATCTGCTGGATATGCCGTAGCGAATAAGCCTGGAGGAACATCATTCAACCCATTGATGCTATATGGAGATGTGGGATTGGGTAAAACACATTTGGCACAAGCTATTGGAAACGAGATAAAAAAGAATTTATCAGATAAGTTAGTAATATATGTGTCGTGTGAAAAGTTCTGTCAACAATTTGTAGATTCGTTAAAGAATAATACAATCAATGACTTCGTAAACTTTTATCAGGCAATGGATGTCATCATTATGGATGATGTACATAACTTCGCTGGTAAGGAGAAAACACAAGATATTTTCTTCCACGTATTTAATCATTTACACCAGTCAGGAAAGCAAATTATTTTGACATCAGATAAGGCTCCTAAAGATCTTTCTGGGTTGGAGGAACGTCTGTTAAGCCGTTTTAAATGGGGATTGTCTGCTGATATTCAAGCTCCAGATCTAGAAACAAGAATGGCTATCCTTAAAAAGAAAATGTATTCGGATGGCATCGAGTTACCTGAGAATGTAGTGGAGTATGTCGCTACTCAAATAGATAATAGCGTGCGTGAGCTAGAGGGAGCTATGGTATCTTTGTTAGCACAATCTACATTAAATAAAAAGGAAATCGACCTGAACTTAGCTAAATCGATGCTTAAAAACTTTGTGAAAAATACACACAAAGAGATATCGATGGAATATATACAGAAATTAGTATGCGAGTATTTTGAAGTACCCGTAGAAATGGTGAAATCTAAAGTTCGTAAGCGAGAGATCGTACAGGCTCGTCAGATATCAATGTATCTTGCCAAAAATCATACTAAATCTTCTCTGAAATCTATTGGTAGTTTTTTTGGAGGAAGAGATCACTCAACTGTAATCTATGCTTGTCAGACCGTCGAGGATTTGATTGAGACAGATAAAAAATTTAAAACTTACGTACAGGATATTCAAAAGAAGCTAAAGACTTCTTAATCGAATAAAAAAGAGAAAGTGGGAAGCAGCGCATCTTTTCGATACGCTGCTTCTTTTATGCAGGTAAGATTATAAAAAGATCGGAACAGTCTAGATTGACTGTCCCGATTCGGCTAGGTAATTATGAAATTATAAACTCTGTGATTATACAGATTCTGTACTTTCCTCCTTTTTTGCAGCTTGTTCCTCTAGATATTTAACAAATAGAGGTTTTTGTTCCTCTGTTAACAGTTCATTTATTTTTGTATTTGCTGTCGTTGTTAACGCATCTGTTTGTTGTTTTATTGCTTCTGTCGTTAACGTTGTATCCGATTTAATAGCAACCTTTGCCTTTACTTTTTCAAGAACGATTTCGTATATCGCAGTTTGCTGGTCATCATTTAGAGTTAGTTTCTCAGTTAATTCCGTAACGGTTTCTTTTGCTTTGGTTTCTGGATTAATCTCTTGTGCAAAAAGCATCGTTATCGCGAAAAGGAAGCTTAAACCTGTTAAAATTAATTTTTTCATAGCATTTAAATTTGAAGTTTTGAAATATATTATTTGTTCGTTTCTGATATAATAACTCCAAATTGTACTTCTTTATTGTTTTATTGTATCTTGTTTGTTACATTTTAACATCATTTAACAAAATGTAAAAAGGAGGTAATTATATATCACCTCCTTTTTTATATCTTATTATCAGTATTTTATTTAATTTGATCTTCTATTTTTCCTTCTGTTTTGAAGTTCTTCGTATTGAGTGATCTGTTTGGCTGTAAGGAAAGATTTGATTTTTAAATTACGAGCCTCTAATGATTTCTTAATTTGTGCTTGATCATTTTCCTTTCTGTGTAAAGTAGAGGCCTTCATAGACTGAAGGATATAGATGTAAATTGAATCTTGCTGGGATTTATTTAACTCTAGTTCTTTTGTAAGGCGTTCAACTTGCATTTTTGCTCGTTCTTCAGGCGGACGGTTCTGCCGAGATTCTTTTTCTTGTGCAACGCACATACTTACTGTAAGTATTGTCGCAATTAGGAGTGTGATTACTGTTTTCATGATATATCAATTAATTATGAATGGTGTAAATTTCAATAAATTAATTGATTATTAGTTGGTTACACTATCATATTTAGCGAATATTAACCTTTGTTAATGCTAATTAACGTTAAGATGAGTGTTTAAATAATTAAAAATGAAGTGATCAAAGGTTTCTTTTTGTTGATCCATCGATTTTAATTGAATAGGGATGTAATATAAAGGAATATTAGAAAACATTTCAGGACAGATTCTTTGGATGTCTTTTTCCGTTGTTAAAAGAATTTTTTGATCGATAGCTACCGAATGGTAGAGTTTTTCTATTTTACGAAAGTCTTTTTCTGTATAATTATGGTGATCCTGAAACTGTAATAGATGAATAGTGTTTCCCAGATCTCTTAGATATGAAACTAAGGGGTTTGGATTTGCTATCCCACAAAATAGAATAATATCAAAATTTCTTAATTCATTATGAAAAGTTTTTTCATCTCTGGTTTTGGGATGATCATAAGCAATTCCAGTATAAAAAATAGGAGAAAGCGAATGTTTTCTTATCAAATGTTCTATATGTTTCTTATGTGTCTCATTAAGAGTTTTAGGACATTTTGTTATCAGTATAAGATCTGCCCTTTTGGTTGCCGAAAAATTGTCTCTGAAATTTCCTGTTGGCAGAAGGAATATAGGCTCGAATAACGAGTTAAAATCGAAGAGTAAGATTGAAAAACCCGCTTTCAATTTACGATGTTGGTAAGCATCATCTAAAATAATCAGATCATTTTTGTATTGTAGTTGTTCTATACCAAAGCAGCGGTCTTCGGATACAGCAACGGTAATATCAGGAAATTTGTTCTTGAATTGTAGAGGTTCGTCTCCAACTTCTGTGGCAAAAGAATCTTTGTTTACAAGTCGATATCCTTTAGTTTTGCGCCCATATCCCCTGCTTAAGGTCGCTATCTTATAATTTTCTTTTAATAGACGAACAATGTACTCTGTCATCGGGCTTTTTCCGGTGCCACCTATTGCGAGGTTTCCAATGACAATTGTTGGTATGGAGAAAGTAGTGCTCTTCAAAACTCCTCTATCGTATAGAAGATTGCGTATCCAAACAATTAGGGAATAAATTAATGTAATGGGGAGTAGTAACCACCGTAGTACGGCAATCATTGCTTCACGACTTTAATACCGACATCTACGACATCTTTTAGTGGTGTCTCACGCATATTCTGTTCGATAGCAAATGTATATACGCCTGTATCTGGGAAAACAAAGTTTTCTTTTGCTAGGTATTGTACTTCATAAAGGGATCCCGCAGAGTTGCCAAGCCAACGTCCATCAAGTTGAGCCAAGGGGATTTCTTTTCGGTATGCGGTATCTATTAGTTTATTACCTTTTTCATGAAGAAGAACGAAAATATTGGAAAAGTCGTAGTCATTGGAATGGCGAAGATTGATATATAGATTATATTTTGATTTATTATCTTCTATATGTACCTCAAAATGAGGTTTTTCTTCGTATGACCAAGATCTATTTGATATAGGCTGATTTTTTTCATAAACAGCATCATTGGTACAAGAAACCAAAAAGATAAGCGTAACGCAAGAATATAGGAGATACTTTACCATATTTTTGAAAAATTAGTGACGAGAAATTACTCGCCACTATTATTGGGTTTATCGTTATTCTTATTTCTATTCCGATTATTAAATCTTTTCTTCTTTTTTTGTTCAGGCTTGTCTCCTCCTTCAGTCATCTCCTTTGATTTTGCCTGACCTGAATTTCTATTTTGAGAAGGTTGTCTATTTGGTCTAGAACCAGAATTGACATTGTTTTCTTTCTTTTGAGCTAGAGTACCATCATGCTTTGCCGCAGGCGATTCATTAGGAGGCCCATTTGTTTCACTCTTTTGACTTGTGGCCTGTTTAGGCTTGTTTTTTCTTTTTTTCCGTCTTTTGTTTTTATCATCTAGACGTGTAAGACTATCTTGCCCAACAACATTTTCGTAGTCTAGGATGACTGGCTTTTTTGTTTCAACAGTTTGTGGTGTATAATCTAGCGCATCGGGCTTGATACCACCTTTATTCATATCTGCAAGTTCTTTAACCTTACTTATTGATAGCGGTATCCAATTTTCTGCACCGGGATAAGAAAACCACATAGTTTTCTTAAATATATCTGTTTTTTGGAGATATGCCATTCCGCTAGTTGTTTCTATGCGATCGACATCATTCGGAATATCTTTAAGAGCATCCATATAACTGTCAAGCTCAAAATTCAAACAACATTTTAGTTTGCCACATTGACCAGCTAATTTTAAGGTATTCAACGATAGGTTTTGGTATCTGGCAGCGGAAGTAGATACTGTCTTAAAATCGGTAAGCCATGTGGAACAGCAAAGCTCTCTACCACAAGACCCTATGCCTCCTAGACGACTTGCTTCCTGACGCATGCCGATCTGTCGCATTTCTATTCTGATCCGGAAAGATTCTGCCATACGTTTTATCAGCTCGCGAAAATCTACACGTCCCTCTGCGGTATAATAAAAAGTAGCTTTAGTTTTATCGCCTTGATAATCTACATCAGAGATCTTCATGGATAAACCAAGATCAAGGGCTAGTTTCCTTGCCCGGTGCATGGTCTCCCATTCAAGTTCTTTTGCTACATTAAATTTGTTAACGTCTGCCTCATTGGCTTTACGGTATATCTTTTTAACAACAGAATCTGGAGAAATATTGTTTTTCTTCAACTGAAGTCTTACAAGCTCTCCTGTAAGAGAGACATGACCGATATCATACCCGCCTGTCGATGGTTCCACGGCAATCATTTCACCCATTTCTAGGTATATATTATCCGAGTTTACATAGTAGTCCTTACGCGATCCCTTGAATCGAACTTCAACGATATCAAAAGGTTTATAATTTGAAGGCAAATCCATGTCGGATAGCCAGTCATATACATCTAATTTATTACATCCGCTGGTCATGCAAGAACCATTGTTATTGCATCCTGCCGGTACTGTACCTAATTTGCTTCCAGTACCACAGCCCCCGGATGAGCAACTGCCACATCCCATATTTCTTTCTATATATATTGAGTCCCTCTAGGGAACGTTTGATATTTGAACAATAAAACTAATTGCAAAGATAAGTCTAAAAATAATATTTTCGCATTGCCGTTACGCTCAATTCCATAATGTGATTTTTCTAGGATATTGATGGCCTCTTCTAGTTGTTCAAATTGGAATAATCCACTAAATTTCTCTACAAAAGTAAACTCTTCTTCTTGTAAGAAGACTAGATTTCTCAATCCCTGTTGCATTAATATGATTTGCCTCATCATATTAATGGCATAAAGTAAGAAACTTTTTTGATTTTCTCTACCTAATTTTGAAAGTTTGTCCTCGGTCAGGCTAATTATTTCCTTTCCATTGTCTGTTACAATAAAGCGAAGCCATTGTACCAGGATAGAAAAAGTTTCGTTTTCACCATGTTGATGAATCAAATTTAATGCTTCTTGAACATTTCCATCAGCGATGAAAGCTATTTCTTTTGCCTTATTGGTATCTATTCCCCGATCTTCAATCAAATAATTTTTCATTTCATCGTGATGAAGTTTGTTTATTTTGATTAATTGGGTTCGCGAAATAATGGTATTAATTATTTTATCTTGATTTTCAGCAACTAATAGAAACAACGTCTTTGCTGGAGGTTCTTCAATTAATTTTAATAAAGCGTTGCCTTGTGTATCCAGATATTCGGGTAGCCACATGATTAAGACTTTATATTCAGATTCAAAGGACTTCAGACTTAATTTTTTAATAATATCATGAGCCTCAGCGATGTTGATATTTGCCTGCTTATTTCCTGAATCGAGTTGTTCTCTCCAAAAGCTTAAACCTAAATAGGGATTGGTAAGAAAAGCCTTGCGCCATTCATCCATATAAGTTGTCGCTGTTTCTTCTTTGCCTTTTGCAAAGAACGGGTACGAAAAGTGTAAATCAGGATGAATTAATTTTTCATATTTCCTGCAAGACGAACAAAGACCACAGCTGTCATCTTCATTTTTATTTTCACAATTGATATACTGTGCATAGGCTAAAGCCAATGCAAGACTTCCAGATCCTTCAGGACCTAAAAAAAGCTGCGCATGACTGACTCGGTTGTTTTTTACCGAGTTGATTAAATGGCTTTTAATACTCTTATGTCCTACTATTTCCTTAAACTGCATATTATTAGTCTATACAAACTTAGATAAAATGCACTGTATTCACGAATACCAAGTAGAAAAAGTACAGCTATATTCATGCTGTAGGAGAACATTAAGAATGAGTTTGATTGTAAAAATTTAAATCTTTTCAGTATTATTGCATATAAAAAAATATCGAAGCTAGACATGAGATTTATAGTATCCACATCCGTATTATTGAAACAATTGCAATCCATAAGCGGGGCATCCAGTAGCAGTACTGTTCTTCCTATTTTGGAGAATTTTCTTTTTGAAATAAAGGATAATACGTTAACAATTTCTGCGACGGATTTACAGACAAGTATGGTGACTTCTTTATCGATTGAAGCTAAAGAAGAGGGACGCGTAGCAATGCCATCAAAAATTTTGATTGATACACTAAAGACTCTTCCTGATCAACCGGTTGCTTTTTCCGTGGATACAAAGACCTTGGCTATTGAAATCAGTGCTGGTGACGGAAAGTATAAACTTAGTGGAGAGAATGCGGACGATTTTCCTAAAATCCCAGTAGTAGATAATGTTTCGACAGTAAAACTTTCAGCATCTATACTCTCAGAAGCGATCAACAAAACGATATTTGCCGTAAGTAGCGACGAGTTGCGGCCAGCAATGTCGGGTGTATTAGTTCAATTGGGCGAGCAAAATATTACTTTTGTGGCGACAGATGCACATCGATTGGTAAGATATCGTCGTACGGATGTCGGTGCTGAAAAGCCAACATCTATTATTTTACCGAAAAAGGCATTAACATTGTTGAAGTCTTCTGTACCATCCGATGAAACATCGGTATCCATTGAGTACAATACGACAAATGCTTTTTTTCAATTTGGAAGTATCCACTTGATTTGTAGATTGGTCGATGAACGTTATCCAGATTATGATGCTGTAATTCCTCAGGTTAATCCCAATAAACTTACAGTAGATCGTGCGTTGTTTTTGAACACCTTGCGTCGTGTCGTTATTTTTGCGAATAAAACGACACATCAGGTACGCTTGAAGATTAACGGGAGTGAGTTACATATTTCGGCAGAAGATCTTGACTTCTCGAATGAGGCTCATGAGCGTTTGAACTGTCAGTTTGAAGGAGAGGATATGGAGATCGGATTTAATGCTAAATTTTTAGTAGAGATGTTGAATAATTTGAATTGTGAGGAGGTTGTACTAGAAATGAGCACACCGAATCGCGCAGGCTTATTACTGCCAGCTATTAAGCAAGATAACGAAGATATCTTGATGTTAGTGATGCCAGTAATGTTGAATAGTTTTAATTAATCTAAGCTCCTTTGGAATTAATATATTCACTGATAGATTTCATTCTTCATATAGATGACCATCTAGTAGAAATTGTAAACAATTATCAAACGTGGACTTATTTGATATTGTTCCTAATCATATTTGTCGAAACGGGAGTCGTAGTAATGCCGTTCTTGCCAGGCGATTCATTGCTTTTTGCTGCAGGTATGCTGGCTGCACAACCTAATGATCTTAATATTGGGATTATGATTGTTCTCTTGCTTATAGCTGCTATTACAGGGGACTCTTTAAATTATTCTATTGGAAAGAATTTTGGAATGCGTATCACTAAGTTTAAGCTTTTTGGTAAGCAAATGGTTACAGATGAGCATATTACAAAAACACATTCATTTTACGAGAAGTATGGTAGCAAAACTATTGTAATAGCTCGTTTTGTACCTATTGTGAGGACTTTAGCTCCTTTTGTAGGAGGCATCGGTAGAATGAAGTACAGTACATTTATCACTTATAATGTTGTTGGAGCGATACTTTGGGTCGTTGGTATCACATTAGCTGGTTATTTCCTTGGTAATATTCCAATTATTCGAGACAATTTCTCAAAAGTCGTTTTGATTATTATTTTCCTTTCTGTACTTCCGATAGTATTTGAAGTGGTGAAAGAAAAATTAAATAGAAATAAAGCAGCATAAGAAGCCGCAATTTACAAATAGGAAGAGGCATCCATAATGGATAGCCTCTTTTTTTGTTCAGTACAAGTTTATATCTGATCTATAAGTTAAACGAATTTCATTCGGAGATAACAGGGACTTTATTCGGACTTCATTCGGACTGGAGCGAATGAAGTCCGAATAATAAGCGATTGATTTATGGACTTAATTAGCTTTGAATGAAGTACAGTCTACAATCTGTACTGGCACAATAGTATAGTTATATGTACCCTATATTAAACATTGAAGTGAAAAAAGAGTCAATAATAAAAACAATAACAGGATGCGTATTATATTATTTTTACTTTTAATCTCTACCTCATCAATAGCGCAGAATAGGACTATTACTACAGATAAACAACAAGCTAAAGAAGCTTATCTCCTATTGAACGAAATTCGGATGCATCCAGAGAAGTATGCGAAGCAATTGGGTATATCCCCGGTTGGAAAAGTCAAGAAAACTAAATTGGTGTGGAACGAAACTTTGGCTAAGGCGGCTGAATTTAGAGCATATGATATGGCTCAGCGAAATTATTTTGATCATGTGACACCCGAAGGTTTAGGCCCTAATTATTACATCGCTAAGGCCGGCTATAGCTTAAATCCCGATTGGATAAAAAAGAAGTCTGCAAATAACTTTGAGTCTATAGCTGCCAATCACGCTACGGCAACAGATGGCATCAGAGCATTTATTGTAGGTAAGGAATCTCCTGGATTTATGCATCGTAAACATGTATTGGGAATGGATGAATGGAATGGTTCGCTTATGGATATAGGTATCGGTTTTGTTCATGCACCGACAGGCTCGACGTATAAAACCTATTTATGTGTTATAATAGCAAAACACGATTGGTAAATGGGTATTAGAAATAAACGTTAGTTTTCCTACCTTTGCATATGATAAAATCAATGACAGGATACGGTGTTGGCTCGCGTGAGAATGCGAAGGTTAAATATACCGTAGAAATAAAGTCCTTAAATTCCAAATTTTTAGAGTTAGGTATACGTTTGCCTAAAGCCGTTTCGGATAAAGAACTAACGCTTCGTGGAGAGTGTGGTAAACTTATTGAAAGAGGTAAGGTGAATATTTTGATTTCATCGGAATATACAGATCAGACTGCAAAGGCCTCTTCTATCAATGGAGAGCTTTTAAAGAAATATTATGACCAACTTAAGGATATTGCATTGCAGTTAGGGGAAGCTCAACCGAATTTATTTAGTCTTGCATTGACTATGCCCGAAGTCGTTACGAATAATGAGGATGAAGTAGATGAGGAAGAAGGAAAAGTGTTGTTAGATGCATTTTATCAAGCGATAGAAAAATTCAATGTATTCAGGGTAGATGAAGGAAAGGTTTTAAAGGCTGATTTGGAGAAAAGAGTACAGTTGATACTAGACTATCTGGCAGAGGTTGAATCGGTAGAAGGAAATAGGATACCCCTTATTAGGGAGCGGATTAGTCAATATATGGATGAAGTTGTTGGGAAGGAGAATATAGATAAAAATCGCTTTGAGCAAGAGCTGATTTTTTATATCGATAAGCTGGATATCACGGAAGAGAAAGTTCGTTTAAGAAGCCATTGTGGTTATTTCTTAGAAGCACTGAATGCAGTGGATTCTAATGGTAAGAAGTTAGGATTTATTTCTCAAGAGATGGGGCGGGAGATTAATACGTTGGGTAGTAAGGCTAATAATGCTGGTATACAGCAAATCGTTGTTCGAATGAAAGAAGAGTTAGAAAAAATTAAAGAACAATTATTAAATGTCCTCTAATCCGATGCGTAAAAAGTTAATAATATTTTCTGCCCCATCGGGTGCAGGTAAAACTACCATAGTTAGATATCTGTTAAGTAAATACAGTGATAAACTTGAGTTTTCCATATCTGCAAGTACAAGAGATCCTCGTGGAACGGAAGAGAACGGAAAAGATTACTACTTTATTTCAAAAGATGATTTTTTGCATAAAGTAGCAAAGCAAGAGTTTATCGAATTCGAAGAAGTGTATTCGGGTACCTACTATGGGACATTGCGTTCGGAGCTGGATCGCATATGGTCTGCGGGTAAAAGTGTTATTTTTGACATCGATGTAGTGGGTGGTCTGCGGTTGAAATCTAAATTTCCAGAAGAAGCTTTGGCAATTTTTGTAAATCCGCCATCACTTGAGGTTCTTAAAGACCGTTTATCCGGGCGAGGTACTGATTCTGAGGAAAAGTTGAAGGAGCGATTTGCTAAAGCAGAGTTGGAATTGAGCTATGCAAATAAGTTTGATGTGATCTTAAACAACTTTGATCTGGATACAGCGTGCAAAGAGGCAGAAAAGCTTGTGTTGGATTTTCTAAATAAGTAATGGAGAAAAGAAAGGTTGGACTTTTTTTTGGTTCTTTTAATCCGATCCATGTAGGTCATTTAATTATTGCTAATTATATGACTCAATATACGGACCTTGATGAGGTATGGTTTGTTATTTCTCCCCAGAACCCGTTTAAGGACAAAAAAAGTCTAGGAAATATGTATGACCGCCTTGAAATGGTCAATCTGGCTATAGAGGGCGCAGACAAACTGCGTGCGTCTGATATCGAATTCAGTCTTCCGCAACCTTCCTATACGATTGATACCTTAACTTATTTGACAGAAAGATTTCCCCATAAGGAGTTCATGCTCATTATGGGGGAAGATAACCTTATTGGGTTGCACAAGTGGAAAAATGCGGATGTATTATTAAGAGACTACCGCATTTTAGTATATCCAAGACCCGGATATGACGCCGGTGAATGGCGTAAACACCCCTCTGTCACATTGACAGATACACCACACATGGAGCTGTCGTCTACTTTTATTAGAGGGGCGATCAAGGATAAAAAAGATATAAAATTTCTCGTCCCTGATCGCGTGTTAGAATTTATTGATAAAAAAGGATTATACCTTTAATCACTATCTACCCATCCAGCCCCCGTCTACGGTTAAAATGGTGCCGTGTACATAGTCGGAAGCAGCAGAAGCTAAGAATACAGCAGGTCCTTTAAAATCATCTACCTCACCCCATCTTCCTGCAGGAATACGACTAAGGATCGACGCCGAACGGTCGGCATCCTCTCGCAAAGCTTCAGTATTGTCTGTGGCAATATATCCTGGAGCGATGGCGTTTACATTGACTCCTTTAGAAGCCCATTCGTTTGCAAAAGCTTTGGTTAGAGACCCGATAGCACCCTTGGATGCTGCATATCCAGGAACATTAATACCACCTTGAAAAGTGAGTAACGAGGCTGTAAATACAATTTTTCCGGAACCTCGAGCAATCATTTCTTTTCCTATTTCCCGCGTTAATATAAATTGTGCGTTCTGATTGATTTCTATAATTTGATCCCAATATTCATCCGGATGCTCGGCCGCAGGTTTGCGTAAAATATTCCCAGCATTATTGAACAGGATGTCAATTACAGGGTGTTCTTTTTTGACAAGCTCAATAAAGTTATATAAGCTTTTTCGGTCGGAAAAATCGCATTGGTAGGCATAGAATTTACGACCTAAGGATTTTATAGATTTTTCTACGGCAGAATTGCTTAATTCTAAGCTGGCGGATACGCCAATAATGTCGGCACCGGCTTCTGCTAATGCTTCTGCGAGTGCTTTTCCAATTCCCCGTTTACAGCCGGTGACTAAAGCTACTTTTCCAGATAGGTCAAAAGATGTTAGAATAGACATAGTATTATATTATTTCAATTTAACTTTAAGAGGGATCTGAAGTGATTCCGAGTAATCTTCAACAAAATCTTCCCAATCCGCAAAAGAGCTTATTTTTCCAGCCTTGTTCCAGGCGGCCCCATTGTAATAGGTAAGCGGGGTATGGTTTTTTACAATTGTTTTCAAGAGAAATTGCTTGTTTTCATTTGGTAAAAATGTGACTTTTCTCTTTGGGATGATAAGAGCCGTTCCTGTTTGTCCGAAGTTTTTGATTTCAGGTTCCCAGTAGGCTAACGTATTATTTTCCTGATCGAATTCGTATTTAGGATTAGTTTCATTACGTTTTGCTAATCCCAGTACGATAGGTGTGTTTTTAGCAGCATTGTTCGTAAGATCTATAGTGATCTTGTTGAAGTTCTTGCCAGCATCTAGACTTATCGTTTTAGAAAGAGAAATATGTTGACCATCGAAATCCTCTGTTTCAAAACTAAGTTTAAATGTCGTACGTAAGGGGCCATTGTCCAATATCTGAAACTTCCTATAATGTTTCGTGTAATGGACCTGATCTCCGAAAAAAAGAGCCATATCTCCTGCTCCAAGTGTTTGTCCGACAGAATAGTAGTCTAAACCATCTCCATGATCCTTATGATAGTCTTCACTTTTGTACCATTTATCGATGATTAGGTCTTTGGTTCTTTTGGACCAATAATCCATACCTTGCGCGTCATCTCCCCTACCTTCCAGGGCTTTGCCATACAATCTAAACGCAACGACATCATTTTCCCAAGCGAAATCATCGAAGCGCTCTGGAACGTATCGGGCATAGGTTTTAGGTTGAATAAAAGTGGGATTTTCTTTTTTTATGACCAGTTGGAGCGTGCCTTTGGCTGTTATATCTACTTGGATCAGTACATTTTTGATTTCTGTGCCCCCTAGTTTTTCGAGTTGATAGGGATACACGGTTTCCGAATTTTTTTCCACCACATTGAAAATACTGTCTACCGTAAAATGGCGACTAAATTGCTTATAGGGTATAGAGATGATTTCCAATCTGCCTTTGTCGGAAGTGTTTGTAATCTCGATAACTTTTTGTGCTTGGGCCAAAGAATAGCTTAGGCAGCCTATCGCCAGTGTAAAAAGAATAGCCTTCATATTTAACTACTTGGAGGTTTTACCTTAAATCTGTTATTGGACTTTTATCCATATCGTCATAATCCATGTTTTCTCCAGCCATTCCCCATATAAATGTATAATTGCTTGTGCCTGCACCAGAGTGTATAGACCAAGGAGGCGATATGACAGCCTGTTCATTTTGCATCCAGATGTGTCTCGTTTCGTCTATAGGTCCCATAAAGTGGGATACGGCTTGTCCTTCTGGTACTTCGAAGTAGAAATAGACTTCCATACGACGGTCATGTGTATGGGAGGGCATCGTGTTCCATACCGATCCGGATTTTAATTCAGTCATTCCCATCTGTAACTGACAGGTTTGTATTACAGTGTGTAGTAGCATCTGGTTAATCGTGCGGTGATTAGCCGTTTCCATACTTCCCAACTCAATTTTGTTTGCTTCAGCTTTGGTGATGCGCTTGGTCGGAAAGCTTTGATGCGCAGGCGTAGAATTTAAATAAAATTTAGCCGGACTATTACTGTTATTACTACTGAAGTAGACCTCTTTAGCGCCCTTTCCAATGTATAGGGCTTCTTTGGTGTCTAGATTGTAGGTCTGTCCGTCTACTTCGACAACGCCAGCTCCCCCGACATTGATAATGCCCAACTCTCTACGTGCAAGAAAATAGGGCTCTTTCAATAACGGTTCTATGGTGTCAAGTTTGATTTTATGACTTATAGGAAAGGCTCCTCCGGCCATGTATCGGTCATAATGGCTATAGACAAAATGAATCTTGTCTTCAAAGAATAGTTTATCGATTAAAAAGTTTTGACGGAGCCCGTTTGTATCCAATGATTTGGTTTCGTTGGGTCCAATTGCATACCTGGATTCAAATGTTATTGACATGATTATTTATATTGTTTGAAATCGTACGAAGCTTAAATATAGCCAAGATAGTTTGTAAACAGCAATCTGGGGTTAGTAAATTCACGGGATCGTTTGCGTAAAGAGGTTGAAAATAGTTTCTCCTGTGTCAGCAAATGAAAGGGAGTCAATATATAGTAGTGTGGGATTATATTATTTATTACCTTAGCTCTATGACAAAGAAGCAACCAACAATACTTGTAATAAATGACGATGGGATAACGGCTCCGGGAATAAAGGTGCTGCTTGAGGAGATGAAAAAGCTCGGTCGGGTTATCGTGGTAGCCCCTGATGGCCCTCAGTCTGGTATGGGGCATGCAATAACAATTGGTAAGCCACTAAGGCTTGATAAGATAGATCTTTACGAAGGAGTAGAAATGTATAAATGTTCAGGTACTCCAGTAGACTGTGTAAAGCTTGCGGTAAACCGTATTTTTAAGGGCAATAAGCCGGATTTATGTGTTTCTGGGATCAATCATGGGTTAAATTATTCAATCAATGTCCTATATTCAGGTACGATGTCTGCAGCGGTGGAAGGCGCCATAGAAGCGATTCCTTCTATCGGTTTTTCTCTGGATGACTTTTCGCATACAGCTGATTTTTCACATTGTAGACCTTATATAGGGGCTATCGCTGAGCAGGTGTTAACTAATGGTTTGCCCAAAGGAACTTTACTTAATGTTAATTTTCCTCATATTGACAAAGAAATTAAAGGAATAAAGATTTGTAGACAGGCTAATGGTCATTGGATTGAAGAGTTTGAACACCGATTGGATCCTTATAACAGAGAGTATTTTTGGCTGACGGGGCAGTTTGAATGGAGCGATCGAGGTGAGGATACAGATGTTTTTGCATTGAAGAATGGTTATGTATCTGTCGTGCCCACCCAGTTTGATATGACAGCGCATCATGCTATTCAAGAGCTGAACTCTTGGAGCTTTAATTTTAAAAATTAACATGAAGGATTCTTTTTGGTTGGGGGGATTAGTCGGTGTTGCAGCGCCGGCGCTGGCTTATATACTCTCAAATTACACAAGCCTACAGACAAGTTTTTTTGTAGATAAGCCAATAGCAATATATGTGATTGCAGCATTGATTAATCTAATAACGGTCCGTTTTACCTATAGAGGAGGAAAGGAAACTTTTGCTAAAGGGATTATTTTTGTAACGTTTATAGCGATGCTTATTTTGGTCGTCACTGCAAAATTGAAAATATAAAAGAATATTAGTACATGAAATTAAGTTTAGGTTTTTCCCCCTGTCCAAACGATACCTATATTTTTGATGCATTAATTCACCACAAGATCGATAGTGGAGACTTGGAGTTTGAAGTGGAGTACCATGATGTAGAGACCTTAAATCACAAGGCTTTTCAGGGCGAATTGGCCATTACCAAACTGAGTTACCATGCTTTTGCTTATGCCATTGAAGATTATGAACTATTGGATGCAGGAAGTGCGTTGGGATTTGGTGTAGGGCCTTTGTTAATTACTCACAATAGAGAGTTGGCAGAAGAGTTAAGAGAATACGCCGGTGGGGAATTGCCAGAACGATTAAAAAACTTGACTGTAGCGATTCCTGGAAAGTATACCACCGCAAACTTTCTATTGGGTTTAGCTTTCCCTGATTTGCAGCATAGGAAAGAGGTTGTTTTTTCTGATGTGGAGCGAGCTGTAGCTGAGCATGAAGTTGATTTAGGTTTGATTATTCACGAAAATAGATTTACTTATCAGGACAAGGGACTACATAAGGTGGTCGACTTAGGTGATTTTTGGGAAAAGACAACGGGTAGCCCTATACCGTTGGGAGGTATTGTGGTGCGTAGAGGCCTGCCAAAAGAAATTAAGGAAAAAGTAAATCGTCTGATACATGAAAGCGTAGAGTACGCATTTGCACATCCAAAATCTGGAATTGACTATATTCGTAGTCATGCTCAGGAGATGGATGAAGCAGTAATGTATAAGCACATCGAACTGTATGTGAATATGTATTCGTCCGATTTAGGCCGCACCGGAAGAGCTGCAATAGAAAAAATGTTTGAACAAGCTAAGGTGCTAAAATTGATTCCTGAAACGGATAAAAACATCTTTTTGACAGAAAGACGATAATAAAGTAATAGGACTATAAAAAAAAACATTATAAGAGTGAAAGTTCTCATTTCGAATAAGTAAATTTGCCCGGTTAGTGCCAAAATGTCCTAATTATTTGTTTGGATTCAATTTTGTGCATGTGGAAAGAGATAAAAAAAAATTATGTTAAAATTCTTAAGTAAACTATTTGGTAGCAAGTCCGAGCGTGATATCAAAGCTATTCAACCTTATGTAAATAAGATTAAAGATGAATATAGCAAGCTAACCAATCTATCACATGACGAGCTTCGTGCCAAAACAATTGAATTTAAAGCACGTATTCAGGAATATTTAAAGGAAATCGATGCAGAGATTGCCGAATTAAAGAACAAGTCCGACGATACCAATACAGACATGTCTGCCAAAACGGAAGTTTATGAGAAGATTGACAAGCTAACAAAAGACCGAGATAAAAAACTAGAGGAAATATTATTAGAGATATTGCCAGAGGCATTTGCAGTGGTCAAAGACACAGCACGCCGTCTTACCGAAAACTCGGTGCTGGAGGTGACTGCTTCAGATTTTGATAGAGAACTGGCTGCTCGTAAGGCAAATGTTACTATTCAGGGCGATAAGGCCTTATGGAGCAATTCTTGGATTGCTGCCGGAAATGAAGTGAAATGGAACATGGTACATTATGATGTACAGTTGATCGGTGGTATTGTTTTGCATCAAGGTAAGATTGCAGAGATGTCTACGGGTGAAGGTAAGACGTTAGTAGGTACGCTACCGACTTATTTAAATGCCTTATCAGGTCAGGGTGTGCATATCGTAACCGTCAATGATTACCTAGCTAAGCGTGACTCGGAGTGGAATGGTCCGCTTTTCGAATTCCATGGCTTGAGCGTAGATTGTATTGACAAACACCAACCAAACTCTCCACAACGTCGCGATGCATACAAGTGTGATATCGTATACGGTACTAACAACGAATTTGGTTTTGATTATTTGCGTGACAATATGACGCAAACACCAGACGCCATGGTACAACGCAAATTGCATTTTGCGATGATCGATGAGGTCGACTCTGTGTTAATTGATGATGCACGTACGCCATTGATTATCTCTGGACCTATCCCTATGGGCGATCAACACGAATTCTATCAGTTGAAGCCGAGAATCGAGCGCTTAGTAAACGCACAAAAAGCATATATTAATACCGTATTTAACGAAGCAAAGAAAGCAATTGCTGCAGGTGATACAGATCCTGAAGCTGGAGGACTGGCTTTATTCCGCTCTTTCAGGGGCTTACCTAAAAATAAGGCGTTAATCAAGTTCTTAAGTGAAGGGAATCATCGTCAGATTTTGCAAAAGGTGGAAAATTACTATATGCAAGAGCAAAATCGTCATATGCCTAAGGCAGACAAAGAGCTTTTCTTTGTTATCGATGAGAAGAATAACCAGGTGGAGCTTACTGAAAAAGGTATTGAGCTTATCACCGCTTCTGGTGAGGACCCTAGTTTCTTTATTCTTCCGGATGTCGGTTCTGAAATTGCAGATATTGAGAAATCAACAGCTTCACTGGAAGAAAAAGCTGCGCGCAAAGAAGAGTTGTTACGCGATTACTCGATAAAAGCAGAGCGTATCCATTCTATAAATCAATTATTGAAGGCATATACCCTATTTGAGCGCGATGATCAGTATATCGTGGATGAAGGTAAGGTCAAGATCGTAGATGAGCAGACTGGTCGTATAATGGATGGTCGTCGTTATTCCGATGGTTTGCATCAAGCGATAGAAGCGAAAGAAAATGTAAAAGTAGAGGATGCGACTCAAACCTATGCTACGGTAACATTACAAAATTATTTCCGTATGTACCATAAATTGTCTGGTATGACGGGTACAGCATCCACAGAGGCTGGCGAGCTTTGGGAAATATATAAATTAGATGTTGTTGAAATCCCAACAAATAGAGGGATTCAACGTCATGATAGAGAGGATTTTATCTATCGTACAGCGCGAGAAAAGTATAATGCAGTAGCTCAAGAAATACAAAATTTAACAGAACAAGGTAGACCTGTGCTTGTTGGTACGACTTCTGTCGAAATTTCAGAGTTATTGAGCCGGATGTTAAAACTTAGAGGAATTAAGCATAATGTATTAAATGCTAAGTTGCACCAGCGAGAGGCAGAAATTGTGGCCGAAGCAGGACATCCAGGACAAGTAACAATCGCTACGAATATGGCTGGTCGGGGTACGGATATTAAACTGACAGAAGAGGTTATCAATGCTGGTGGGTTGGCTATTGTCGGTACAGAACGCCACGAATCCCGTCGTGTCGATAGACAGTTGAGAGGTCGTGCAGGACGTCAAGGTGATCCTGGCTCTTCACAGTTTTTCGTTTCATTGGAGGATCCATTAATGCGTTTATTTGCATCAGAGCGAATTTCAAATATTATGGTGAAGATGGGCGTCGAAGAAGGCGAGGTTATGCAACACAGTATGTTGACCAAATCCATTGAGCGTGCTCAACGTAAAGTGGAGGAAAATAACTTTGGTATTCGTAAGCGTCTGTTGGAGTATGATGATGTGATGAATTCACAGCGTACCGTAATTTACACGAAGCGTAAGAATGCTTTATTTGGAGAACGCTTGGATGTTGACTTGAACAATGCTATCTATGATGTGGTAGAAGATGTTGTTACAGAATCCAAAGAAGGAGGTTCATATGAAGAGTTCCAAATTGAGGTGATTCGTTTATTTGCTGTTGATCCGGCAGTGACTAGTGAAGAATTTACTTCTAGTAGTATTCCAGTATTAACAGACAAACTTTTTGATCAGATCATAAGTCATTATGAGCAAAAGGCAAAACATATAGCTGCGCAGACCTTACCGGTGCTAACAAATGTAATGGCTGAACGAGGAGATATGATTGAAAATATCGTTGTCCCTTTCACAGATGGTATTCGTGGCATACAAGTTGCGACGAATCTTAAAAAGGCGATTGAGACGGAAGGTAAAGAAGTATTCCGTTCTTTTGAAAAAGGCGTCGTTCTAGCTTTGATAGACGAAGCTTGGAAGGAACATTTGCGTGAGATGGATGATTTGAAACAGTCCGTTCAAAATGCGGTTTATGAGCAGAAGGATCCAATCATTATCTATAAAATGGAAGCCTTTAACCTATTTAAAGGAATGTTGTCTAGTATGAACAAGGAGATTGTAAGTTTTCTTTTCAAAGGTGAGATTCCGGGACAGGCTCCACAGCAGGTACAGGAAGCAAAGCCGGTTGTTCAGCCAAAGGTTATAGCGACAAAAGAAGATTTAAGTTCTCCTACAGGTGTTTCTGAAGAAGATATTGATAATAAATCGGGGCAGGTTACCCAACCTATTAAGAAAGATCAAGTTATAGGGCGAAATGATGAGTGTCCTTGTGGATCTGGCTTAAAGTATAAAAACTGTCACGGTAAAAACGGGTAAAAACAATAAAATAATGTTGAATAAAGGGTTGATTTTGGGTTTCGTTCTAGGGACAATGGTATTGTCTGCTAAAGCACAACAAACTGGTGTCGTGGAAGTGTCTAAGGATACGCTGATATCCATTTTGCAGAGTTTCAGAGCAGAACATGAAATCAACCCAACAACAACACGCAGTATTAGTTTAGGACCAAAGGTTGTCGATAAAAGTAAAGCAACTCGTGTCAAGAAAAGGGGATTTCGTGTACAGATATACTCCGGCTCAAATAGAAATGAAGCCTATGCTGTCCAAGGTCGGTTTAAGAACCAATATGCAGATATGGACAGTTACATCAACTACGATGAACCTAACTATAGAGTAAAAGTAGGTGATTTTACAAGTCGATCCGAAGCGAATAATTTTATGCGTGTCTTAAGGAACCAATATAGTAATGTTTTTGTTTTTCAAGAAGACATTTGGGTTTGGGAATAAATCTGTCCAGTTATGAGTAATCTCAAGCATGATATTCAACAGTTGGCAAAAGCTTTTTTTCCAGAAACTGTTGATATACGCCGTCATCTTCATCGTAATCCAGAGCTTTCGTTTGAGGAATTTGAAACCGCTTCATTTATAAAGAAGACTTTATCAGATCTTGGCATTAGCTATCAACCTATGGCCAATACTGGGGTTGTGGGGCTTATTAAGGGAGAATTGCCTTCTGATAAAGTTATCGCTTTGCGCGCAGATCTGGATGCTCTTCCTATCACAGAAGTAGAGGGCCGGTCTTATGGTTCACAACGACCGGGTATTATGCATGCTTGTGGACATGATGTACACACCTCTTCGCTATTAGGGGTTGCGAGAATCTTACAAGAGTTGCGGCCTTATTTTGGTGGTACGGTGAAGTTAATATTTCAACCCGGAGAAGAAAAGCTTCCGGGCGGAGCTTCTTTGATGATTAAGGAAGGGGTATTACAGAATCCTGATGCTGCGTCTATTATTGGTCAACACGTGATGCCTTTTATTGAAGTTGGTAAGGTTGGATTTAAATCCGGGCAGTACATGGCTTCTACGGACGAACTTTATATGACAGTCAAAGGTAAAGGAGGTCATGGAGCTCACCCACATCAAAATATAGATCCTATTGCTATTACAGCTCAAATTATAACCGCTTTACAACAGGTGGTAAGTAGATATGCAGATCCGAGAATCCCAACGGTATTGTCTTGGGGAAAGATCGTGGCTAATGGAGCAACGAATATTATTCCAAATGAGGTTTATTTGGAGGGAACTTTTCGTACCTATGATGAGAAATGGCGCGAAGGGGCACATCAGCGAATGACGAACATCGCCACTGGGATAGCGGAAGCTATGGGAGCTACTTGCGACTTTGAGGTACGCAAGGGTTATCCTTTTTTGACTAATGATCCGACGTTGACAAAGAAATCAAGGACCCTTGCCGAAGAGTATTTAGGAAAAGAGAATGTTGTTGATTTGGAGCTTTGGCCCGCAGGTGAGGATTTTGCATATTATTCACAAGAGATTCCTGCTTGTTTTTATCGACTAGGTACAGGAAATGTGGGCAAAGGAATTAATTCGGCGGTCCACACATCTACATTTGACATTGACGAAGATGCTTTGGAATTGAGCATCGGTTTGATGGCTTATATCACGATTGGGGAACTGAATTCTTAGTCTTTGGAGCCCTCCTAATTTATGTGCTAACTTCTTAAGAAATGTCTTCACACCATATCGTACGGGAGAATCAGGAGCCTGCGCTTCTAATCCAAGACTTTAAAGCTTTGGATAGGGAAATGTTGGATCAACTTTTAGAGTGGTCTCCCACTATTATTGTTGATGAATGTGCCGTAGATTTTCTACTTGCAGACGAAATAAAAATAGATGTTATTTTTTCTAGAAATACCTCTATCTTAATTCAGGAGCAGACGAAGGTGTTTCCTCTTGGGAATTCCTTTTTGGATAGTGCGTTCGATTATTTAATTTCTAATTCTTATTCCGCAGCGAATATCCTTTGTTCGAGTCTGGATGGTTTGGCGGATAAATGTACTACCGCAATTAATATTGTCGCTTTCTGTGACAATAGAAGGCATGTTTTTGTAAAAGGACATTATGAAAAGTGGAAGCCACAAGGAGAAAAAGTTTATGTGAATGATAAGACCGTTAAATCTTCACAAGGATTGAACCGAGTTGATCATGGTATTTTTGAAACGGCGCATAGCGGCTTCTTCCGATTGGATTTTATTTCCTCAGACTTCATTTGCCTGGGTGAAGATATCTAATCTTTAAGTTTTTCTACACGACTGGGGGTTTGAGAGCCATTAATGATACCTGTAGCCCCTATAGCTATCGCTTCAATACTTGCCTTTATATTATCAATATCTAATGTAGTGACATCGTCTTTGACCGTATGATAAAATTTATCTTTGTCAATTTGGGAAGTGGAGAAGGTATGTGCAGGTACACCTAAAGCCGCTAAAACAGCATTGTCACTGCGATAGAAGAGGTTTTGTTGTGGGTAAGGGTCTGGATAAAATTTGAATGAAGATCCCGCTAAATTCTGCTGCATGAGACTTCCTAGATTGGACCTGTCATAACCGGTTATATAAAGAGAATTTGGACCAAACTTAGCGTCCTTTCCTATCATTTCGATGTTTATCATGGCTACGACACTGTCCGCATTGATATTGTTTGAAAAATATTTGGAACCAAACATCCCAATTTCTTCAGCGGTAAAAGCGACAAAAATTAATGTTCGTTCATTATTGTTAAGGTTTTTATAATATTTTGCCAAACTGATCATTGCTGTTGTACCGGAGGCATCGTCATCGGCTCCATTAGCGATAGAGTCTGTTCCTTCGGATTTAATTATACCAATATGATCATAATGAGCGGAGAATATAACATATTCATTAGGCTTTGACTTGCCCGGAATAACTCCGGCTACATTTGAAAGAGAAATAGGTTTAATATTATTGTTGTTTATAATTTCGAAATCTTTGGTGATTTTATCCGCGACAACAAAAACTTTCGTTGCAGAGGTTCCCGTCGTAGAAACAATATTTTCTCTGTTATAGATTTTATTAAAACGGGCTATAAACGAACTGAATGAAGGGTCTACCAGGATAATCGCATTCTCTGACGATTGGGCAAACATTCTAAAGGAGCTCGCAAAATCGTCCTTTTTAGTTATTGTATGTACGGGAATATTTGAAGAGGAATTCCAGTGAGTCTGTGCTTCGTCTCCAAGTATCAAAAAGCTATTTTCCTCTAAAACATGACCTTCCCAGATAATGGAGCTGTTTTTTTTACGCACTTGTTGCATGTAAAATGTTTGCCTATAATTATTTTCAGCATATGGGGTAAGACCAATCTCTTGGAATTCCTTTGCGATAAAATCTGCGGCTCGGTCTGCATCCTCGGTTAAGGCATGACGACCTTTCATTTCGTCCGAGGCTAGCGTATTTAAAATTCGGTCGATATAGGATCTGTCTACAATGGCTTGGGCCGGCAACTGGCAAAAAGCAGATCCGCCAAGTAATAATGTGGACATCAAGGATACGAAAAGGATGTGTTTCATCTTTTATATTTTTAGTAGCAATGGTACAATTTAGTAAATATGCTTGATATATTTTTAGTTATGTATTCGGGAATTCCAAGCATTTTATCTAAGTTTGATCAGATCAAAATTAAAACAAAGAACTATATAAATGGTTTATATGTTGCGTAATGGTAACTGATTAAAAAGGTGTGTTAATATTAATTATTAAAGACAAATTTTATACATATGAAAGAAATTACAGTTCAAGAATTAAAATCAATGATGGATCACAATGAAGAATTTCAGTTGATTGATGTTCGGGAATCATTTGAGTATGACGTTTCTAATTTGAATGGTTTGAATATACCCTTAGCGGGAATCTTGATAGAGTCGGAAAAGGTATCTAAAGATATTCCAGTTATTATTCAATGTCGTTCAGGAAAGCGTAGCGCGCAAGCTGTTATGTTATTAGAGCAACAGGGCTTTGATAACCTGTCTAACCTCAAAGGCGGAATATTGGCTTGGAAGGAAGAGATTGATCCCGAGATGGATGTATACTAAAATAATCAATTAGAGATTATTTTGTTAAGTGTGTAAGGGGTATTCTCATGAGTACCTCTTTTGTTGTATTATTGAAGTTTGCCGTAGTATTAGTTGAGGTTATATGTTTTTTATAATGAAAATTATAAGCTTTGGGAACACAGAATGATGAATTAATAGCTTTGAGTGTCTTTTGTTGATTTTTTATTAAAAAAGCTGAAAGCCAGTGTATTCGTTTCTGTTTTTGTTAATTTTATATAACAAATTATAGACGCTTATGTCAGCAACAAATACATATAGTTTTTTCGAAGGAGTAGAGCGAAGCTTTGATAAAGCCGCTAGGTTTACTCGGTTTTCCAAAGGGATCTTAGAACAAATTAAAGCTTGTAATTCTATCCTCCGCGTAAAGTTCCCAGTTCGCATCGGCGATCAAATAGAGGTTATTGAAGCTTATAGAGTTCAACATTCTCACCACAAATTGCCATGTAAAGGAGGTATCCGTTTTAGTATGGAGGTGAATCAGGATGAAGTGATGGCGCTTGCTGCCCTGATGACCTACAAGTGTGCGATAGTGAACGTACCGTTTGGTGGCGGTAAAGGAGGTATTAAGATTGACTCATCTAAGTATAGTGTCTCTGATTTAGAACGGATAACACGGCGATATACTTCGGAGTTGTGTAAAAAGAACTTTATTGGACCGGGAATAGATGTTCCCGCTCCAGACTATGGGACGAGTGGAAGAGAAATGAGTTGGATCGTTGATACCTACTCCTCTCTAAATCCCAATGACGTTAATGCCATGGCTTGTGTTACGGGCAAACCGATCTCTCAAGGAGGTGTTAGAGGTCGGGTTGAAGCGACAGGTTTAGGTGTGTTTTTCGGTATACGGGAGGCATGTTCTATTGAGGAGGACATGAAGAAGTTTGGGCTGACTCCGGGAATAAAAGGTAAAAGGGTTATAGTACAAGGTTTGGGAAATGTTGGCTATCATGCTGCCAAGTTTTGTCAAAATGCAGGGGCTATTATTGTTGGATTGATAGAATATAATGGGGCAATCTATAATGAAGAAGGTATAGATGTTGATGCTGCGCAAGCTTATCGATCTAAAAATGGATCGCTTTTAAATTTTCCGGGAGCAAAAAATATCGAAAACGCAGAAGAGGGGCTAGAGCAAGTTTGTGACATTTTGATCCCCGCTGCTTTGGAGGCTGTAGTCCATGCCGGAAATGCAGAACGTATTCAAGCAAAGATAATTGGTGAAGCTGCAAATGGACCATTGACACCAGAGGCAGATGAAATTCTTAACAAAAAGGGGGTATTGGTAATCCCCGATATGTATCTTAATGCAGGAGGAGTTACAGTATCTTATTTCGAATGGTTGAAGAACTTAAGTCATGTTCGTTATGGTCGTCTAGAGAAGAGATTTAGTGAAAATCGTTATGCAGAAATTATGAACTCTGTAGAGGATCTCACGAATAAGAAGATATCAGAGAAGGAACGTAAGCTGATTTTGAAGGGACCAGATGAAATTGATTTGGTTCATTCTGGATTGGAAGATACGATGATGGGATCCTACCAGGAGATTCGGGATGTGTGGATGAATACGCCTGGCGTTGAAGATTTGAGGACGGCGGCATTTATCTGCGCTATTAATAAAATAGGAGTTGCTTATGAAGAGCTGGGGATCTTTCCATAAACCCTGATCAAAAAAATTTTCGTATTTTCGAAGAATGAAAAATTTATTTCACCAGACTAAACAGGCATTCTATTTTAGTCTGGCTTTTTATTTATTGACGGTAGCGATGATGATGCTTAAGGCACCCTTTTCTTTGGTGTTGCTTAGTGTGTCGTTGCTAATATCTATGATATGGGTCATGTTGGTGCTGCGGGAGGTAATGCTGTCTACTGGGGTGACCAATGTAGAACGTATCCTGTTGATACTTTTTGTTATTTTGACAAATATTTTAGGAGGCGTTGTGTATTTTGCATTCGTCAGAGAGCGGGTAATTGGTAAAGAAAATATAAAAAAATGAAGAAACATTTTATTTTAAACTTACTACTGAATTTAGGTATAATCTTTCTGATTATGAGTGGTGTCGCAGCTTACCAAAGCGGTAATATGTTGATCTTAGGAGCTGCTATAGCCATATCGGTGGTTTTAATCTATTTAAAGGTAGTTCTTCTTAAATATGTGAAGACAGATTTGGTGAAGCGACAGCAAGAAAAGACCGCTAAAGGTAGTAAAACGAAGAAGGGTTAATATCTAAATATTAACCCTTCTTCGTTTTTTATATGACAATATTTTAATTCCCTATTTTACAAAGGGAGGTTTTTTGACTATAGCCTTGATTTTCTGATTTCTTATATTGATATAGATATCTGTTCCTTCTTTTGTAAAGGCATTATTGACATAGCCCAAACCTACAGATTTTTTCAGTGTAGGAGATTGTGTTCCTGAGGTTACGCGTCCGATTACATTGCCTTCTATATCTACGATTTCATAATCATGACGAGGAATACCTCTTTCTATCATTTCAAAACCAACTAGCTTTTTCGGGGTACCAGCCTCTTTCTCTGCTTTTAAATTTTCAGAATTTACAAACTCCTTTGTAAATTTTGTTACCCAACCAAGACCGGCTTCTAGAGGCGAGGTGGTATCGTCGATGTCATTTCCGTATAGACAGAATCCCATTTCTAGACGAAGGGTGTCGCGAGCTCCTAGTCCGATGGGTTTGATGCCGAACGGCGCTCCTGCTTTGAAAATTGCATCCCATACAGTTCTCACATCGTCATTGGAGACGTAGATCTCGAATCCGCCAGCACCGGTATAGCCTGTCGCAGATACGATAACATTTTCAACACCGGCAAACGTTCCTTTTTGGAAAGTATAGTATTCCATGGAAGCAAGCTCTATGTCGGTAAGCGATTGTAGTGCTTCCGCAGCTTTAGGACCTTGGATCGCTAATAAAGATGTTTTGTCGGAGATATTTTTCATATCAACCCCAAAAGTATTGAACTTGCTTATCCAGTTCCAATCTTTCTCAATATTCGAGGCGTTAACAACCAAAAGATAGGTTTGATCATCCAATTTGTAAGTCAGGAAATCATCAACGATTCCGCCGTTTTCGTTTGGCAAGTAAGCATACTGTACTTTACCGTCGTATAGCTTAGATGCATCGTTAGAAGATACTTTTTGGATTAAATCCAGAGCTTTTTCTCCTTTCAAGATAAACTCTCCCATATGACTCACGTCAAAAACGCCTACAGCATTACGTACTGTTTCGTGCTCATCATTTATGCCAGAATATTGTACAGGCATATTAAAACCCGCAAAAGGGACCATCTTTGCACCTAATGATACATGCAAATCTGTCAAAGCTGTGTTTTTCATCAGAAATTAATTGTTTTTTAACGACATGAAGCTATCATGAATGGGGTGTGCATTTTCTTATTTTGCACAATTTACACCATGAAAGTTTCATTTTTTAGCTATATAAAATGTATTATTACAAAAATACTTATAAAGTTGAGATTATGGCCTTATATTTTGCAATATTGATAAAAATAGGTCGGTTTATTTTGCAACCGAGAGTTTATAGATCGTGGTTGACGTGGCTTGCTGGTCTGAATCTTCACAAAGTAGAAATGTCAACGTTGTTATGTTTTCTTGATAGCAAGAAAGTCCTTCAAATTTATGAATCCCAGAGATTGGGATAAACGAGGTTAAAGTCATTGTGTTAAAGTCTATAGTTCCAAAGAAGGATCCTCCTACTTGCCCGTCTTCATATGTTGAGTTTGTCTGTTCAATGGCCGCAATAAAGTATATTTTTTCTTCGAGCAAAATAGCATCTGTAAATGCAGGACTTCCGGCTTCTTGTTCAGGTAGTGGTATGTCTATATACCGTATAGGTGTTGAGAAGTCTTTCTTTGCTAATATGATACCGTTCTTTTTTTCAGGGCCATTACCCCTGTTAAAGAGATAGAGCGTGTCTCCATGTAAAAACGAGCCTTCAATATTGAGGTTTTCACTACTGATACCCAATTGCGCGTGTATATTTTCAGACAATGTATCGGTCGAGAAAGGTTTGGCTAAGTTGAGTGATGCGAGCGGGACTTGAAAATTTGTTGTTCTGCTGGATGTGGACATAGAGCCAAGCAGATGTAACGAATCATTGTACATGAAAATTGATTCAAAATCTAGCTTATTTTTTTTGTGTACCCTTTCATTTTGATTTGACCTATCAATTAAAAGATGTTTGTCTATTAGGTTTTGTGGGATACTGTAGGTGTAAAGATAGTTACTATCATCACAGACGATGTATAGCGTGTTTTCTTGGTAATAAATCCCTGAAGCTGCACTCAGGCCCATGATGGAGCATAATACTTCGAGGATAAGATCTTTCATGTTACAGATTTATATTTAGGATGTCAAGTACGCGTAGGAATTCAGGTTGCAAATCTGCTTTTATTTCAATGATTTGTCCAGAATGAGGATGTTGAAAAGATAGACTTGTCGCATGGAGTAACATGGTGTCCATCTCAAAACGATCTTTCCACAGTTTATTCTGCTTGTTACAGCCGTGAGGCCTATCCCCTATTATTGGGTAAAGTATGTGTGCAAAATGCCGACGTAACTGATGCATTCTTCCCGTTTCGGGGTTAGCTTCTACCAATGAATACCTAGATGTAGAGAACTTTCCATGTGGAACTTCTATCTCAGCCTGCACTAGTCGACGGAAGTGGGTTACAGCATTTTGCGAACTACCATTTTCTTTAAGTAAAGGGTAGTCAATGACTCCGCTATCCGGACAGAAGCCTCGTAATATAGCTAGATAACGTTTGTCTATTTTTTTTTCTGCAAAGAGAGATTGTGTCAGTCTATCAGTTTCTTTGTCCAGTGAAAATAATAAAACTCCCCCCGTTTTTCTATCCAAACGATGTGCTGGATAAACCGGCATACCTATTTGATCTCGTAGTTTTTGAAGGGCAAATTCACTGGTGTCGTTGGCTATTGAAGACCGATGCACGAGTAGACCATGGGGCTTGTTTACAGCAACCAAAAAATCATCTTTATAGAGAATCTCCAGCATTATAAATCTTTTAATATGCCAATTATCTCATCTGCCTTTTCATCGATTTTAGAGCTTAACCATACAGTTTTGAAGGCTCCTACCCCTATTGGAGTCTCTTTGTCTTGCCATTTGAGCCTTACGATAGAGAATAAATAATAGTTTTTTATAGAGATAGTCCGATCCATAAAATCTTGCGTGATTTTATCGCCAAATAATGTCATGCCTAGACGGACTGCATCTTGGTCTTTGTATTTTAGTTGTTTTTTGAGAATCTCTGTTGCTTTGGTTTTTATAACCTTTTCAAATTGTTCTCTAGGAGGATTTGTCAATATAGCACCCAAAATCAGGGCAAGCATGACCAGTGCAAAAATTCTCGTTTTAGACATATACAAACCTAAATAAAAAGCTTTGCTTTCACGAATTGTTGTTTGAAAAATGGCGGTAAATAGCTCTAGATCTTTACTATAATCTAGAATAGATTATGGATATAATTGATGAACCAGGCGGTGATTGTCCACATAAAGTAGAATAGGACTATACAAACGAGTAGTAATACAATGAAGATACTAATCAATAATCCTTTCGCGCTTCCTTGGTGTTTATTTTCAAAATAATGCTCACGTAGTATAACAATGTTTTTCTGATTGGCTTTATTAAAAAAATCAAAAATCTGACCAAATAAAGGAATGGAACCCCAGAATGCGTCATAAATGACATTTAGTAACATCTTTACTGCCGCTTTGGAACCGACTCCATTGCGGAGCATCACGAGAACTAGTAAAATTGAAGTCGCAAAGGCAATAAATTGACCGGCATAAGGGATTAAGTTTAATAAGGGATCCAGACCAAATCTGAATCCCCCAATATTAAATTTGTTATCTAAAATTAAAGATACACGCTCAACCCAAAGAAAGTCCTTTTTGAGTTTTTGAATACGATCTGGTTTGCGTGTTGTGCTCACGTTATTTTAATTCAAAAACACCGTCAATATAACAAGTCAATTTAATAGGACGGATATCAATGTTTAAATCACTGGACTCCATTCCCCCAGCCATATCCATATTCGCTGATTTAGCATACATTGCTCGTGGCATAGGTATCAAATCGTTGAAATTGATGCTGCTATTATCGTTGATAACCAGAGCTTTGCCAACGGACTGCCCGTCGGCCGCCGCAAGTATTTCTGCGTTTTGTCTTGCATCTTTCACTGCGAGAGTTTTTAACTCACGTTCAATTTCTCTTTTTTGAGAGTGATCGTAGCCATTAATTGATGTGCTTTGCAATCCCTGAGGGTCAATTTTTTCTAGCATACTATTTAGGCCATTTAGATTTGTAACCTTGATACGGTATTGGCGGGACTGCATTAACTCATTGTTTTTTTTCTTGTTTTCGTAATTGTAGCTATAGATGTTTTGAATAGTAAAATCTTCTTTTTTTACACCTGCTGCCATAGCTGCATCAAAAAGTTGTTTTTCTATGGTTTCTATCGTTACTTTTTTCTTCATATTACCATCCATATAAAACTCTTTGAGGCTAACAGAAAGATAAATAATGTCTGGAGTGACCTCTTTTTCGGCATATCCTTTAGTAGCTACTTTTCTGCTACTTTCTATATTTGTACTTTGCGCGTTTACCATAACGACAGAACTGATTAAAAAGAATAAAGCGATTATTTGTTTCATGAGACTATATTTCTAAAAGTTTAATACATCGATAGACAAAGAAAATGACAAAATGTTTAATATAGTTTTAAAATAAATGGTAAGTTTTTGTTTTTTATCCATTATCTTTAGAGAAATTAATAAATTAAAGTAATGCAAGAAGGTAAAGTAAAGTTCTTTAATGAGACCAAAGGTTTCGGTTTCATTGTCCCTGCATCAGGCGAGAGCGAAATTTTTGTTCACGTTTCAGGATTGGTTGACAAAGTTCGTGAAGGTGATGATGTCACTTACGAAGTTGAGCAAGGCCGCAAAGGTCTTAACGCGGTAAATGTAAAAGTTATCTAGTAGATTCTATTATATATTTATTGTGAAAAAGGCCGAAACGCTTAAAGTTTCGGCCTTTTTTTGCGCTTAAATTAACGATTATGGATTGTCGTTTCTGAACGGATTGTTCTGATTAGAGAACGGATTGTTTTGCCCCGAGAATGGGTTATTTACATCGCGTTGTCCTGCAAAAGGATCTTCGTTTTCACCACCTTTTGGATCTGCTCCATATTCATTTTGACCTTGGTCGCCTTCTTGGATGTGTAGATACAAAACATAAAAAATACCTATACAGGTAAATATCCATAGTAGATTCCATCCGGATTTGCCAACGTCGTGTAATCTTCTTATCGATACGGCTATACTTGGAATTAAAACAGCAAGTGAATAGATAGAACTCAATGTTCCGTTTTGGCTATACCAAGGCACACCTTCTGTAGGTCCGAATGTCAAGCCAAAGATCATATCGAGGGACCTCAATATGACACTACCGATAATAAAATTGAGTAAGGTAAACATCCAGTATTCTTTTCTTCTGGCACGTCCATTAAAATTTGCATAATTGTCTCTAACGACTTTTAAATACCATTCCATAGTTGTTATAATTTATTAGTAGTAAAGTTTTGTAACAAAAATATTGTTACTCAAAAATAGAGTAATTTTTTAGAACTGGAAATTTAATGGAAAATTTCTTCTAGAATCTCTAATGAGTTTACTGCTCCAAAGTTGTCCGAGTGTAGCCTGTAGAAATTGATGATTTGTTCGAGTATATATATACGATCTGCGTGTTTTATTATTAACATATGACTCTGTTCGTAGCTGCTATTGAGGATGGCACGAAATAAGCTTGTATGTGGCTCTTGTAGTACAAAGCTGTGTGCAGGTAGATTATCGATAAAACGTCCTTCCATAAGATCAAAATAAGGTTTTGATTGTGCCGTTGTACTGGGCAGATAGCCGAGGAACCGACTTAGTTTCATCAAAAAGCATAAATGAAAATTATGAATGGGCAGGTCGGTTTGATCTAACCAAAGGATAGACTGAAACACGAAATGAAACAACTGGGGGTCGGGTTGTTGGTGTCGAAGTACTTTATACAAAATTTCGTTTAAGAACAAAGCTACAGCACTTTTTCTGATATTTAATGGAATCTGTATTAAGGCGGGAGCTGGATGAGCTTCTTTGATGCGCTGTAAGGAATTGTCTTCTTTTACATACACCACCATATCCAGAAGGTGGAGCGGTTGTAGCATATTGACATGTATTTTTGCCTTAGGCTTTCGTGCGCCGTTAATTAAATAGGATTGCAAACCAAGGTTTTCTGTAAATATTTGGGTGACAATACTGCTCTCTGAGTAATTAGTTACTTTGAGTGCGATACCTTTGGTCTTTTGTAACATTAAATTTGTCGAGATATATTATGCCAACAAACTTAATTAAATTAGTCTTCTTGTCAAACTTTTGGCGACTCCCCTCCTATTTTCACATTTCTTTAAATGTGAATTGTTGAAAACTATTTTGTAGATCCAAAAGGAAAATAGTATTTCAAAACACATACCTTTGTGGGTAAAGCCTGTTTTCTATTATTTTGAAAAATAATTCTAGTCTGAATTGTTGTAAATCCAAAAAGAAATTTAGATATTTGCAAACTCTTTGCAGAGAGTGCAAAGGTGATTTGTGTAAATAGACAACATTAAAAATAAATATCATGTCAAGAATTTGTGATTTAACAGGCAAAACGGCATTAAAAGGAAATAACGTATCTCACTCGAACGTTAAGACCAAGCGTAAGTTTTATCCTAATTTACAAACCAAGCGTTTCTACATTCCTGAAGAAGATCGTTGGATTACGTTAAAAGTATCTACGTCTGCAATTAAGACAATTAACAAAAACGGAATTACTTCGGTTATCAGTAAATTTATCAAAAAAGGATACGTTTAGTAGATAACTGCCTGTTAATTAAAGATATTCATGAAATCGATCCGTCGTTGACGGATTAAAATAAAGTAAAACAATGGCTAAAAAAGGAAATAGAGTACAGGTAATCTTAGAATGTACTGAGCACAAAGAAAGTGGTCTTCCAGGTATGTCACGTTACATCACTACGAAGAACAAAAAGAACACTACTGAGCGTTTGGAATTGAAAAAATTCAATCCAGTATTGAGAAAAGTAACTGTTCACAAAGAAATTAAATAATTCATATTTGAACAAGTGTTATACTTGCTCATATTAAAAATATCATACTATGGCAAAGAAAGCGGTAGCATCGTTACAAAAAGGTGGTGGTAAAGAGTATACTAAAGTAATCATCACAACTAAGTCTGCTAAAACAGGGGCTTATACTTTCAAAGAAAGCATGGTGCACAATGACAACGTAAAAGATGTCGTGGCTGCAGCAAATAAATAAGCAGAAGATATTCCTTTTTTAAAGTTTTTCTTTAGAAAATTTAAGAGCCGTTTTGGTGCATAAGCCGAAAGGGCTTTTTTAGTATATTTGCTTTCGAAGCATGAAGAAAACGGAATGTTGAAAGCTCAAAATGCTATAAAGTACGTTACTTCTGACTTTTTAATTCTTTAACCGAGCTTAAGTTGAGCTCATCTTTAGATAATTTGTAAACATGGGGTTATTCGATTTTTTTAAGAAGAAGCAAGAGACACCTACACCTGAGGCACAAGAGGCCCTGGACAAAGGGTTAGAAAAGACTAAGGAAGGTTTTTTCTCGAAGATCACGAAGGCTGTCGTTGGTAAAGCTACGATAGACGATGATGTCTTGGACAATTTGGAGGAAGTATTGGTAACTTCAGATGTTGGTGTGACTACTACTTTAAAGATTGTAGAGCGTATTCAGCAGCGGGTTGCAAGGGACAAATATGTTGGAACGGAAGAATTAAACCGACTTTTAAAAGAAGAGATCCAAGAATTATTAGCAGAAAACAATAGCGATGATTTCCAGAATTTCGAGTATGGCAATCACAAGCCTTATGTTATTATGGTTGTCGGCGTGAATGGTGTTGGAAAGACAACTACAATAGGGAAGTTAGCTCATCAGTTGAAGGCCGCTGGAAACAGTGTGGTTTTAGGTGCGGCCGATACATTTAGAGCTGCAGCAGTGGATCAAATAAAATTATGGGGAGAGCGTGTCGGTGTGCGTGTGGTAGCGCAAGCGATGGGCTCTGATCCTGCTTCAGTTGCTTTTGATACGATAAAGTCTGCGGTATCTAATGGTGATGATGTCGCTATTATAGATACAGCTGGACGTCTCCATAACAAAGTCGGATTAATGAATGAGTTAGGGAAGATTAAGAATGTGATGCAAAAAGTCATTCCTGGTGCGCCTCATGAGATCCTATTGGTTTTGGATGCTTCCACCGGGCAAAATGCGATCGAGCAGTGTACTCAATTTACCCAAGCTACGGATGTTAATGCCTTGGCATTAACCAAATTGGATGGAACAGCAAAAGGTGGAGTTGTGATCGGAATATCAGATCAGTTCAAAATTCCTGTCAAGTATATTGGTGTGGGTGAAAAGATTGATGATTTACAGTTGTTTAATAAGAAGGAATTTGTAGAGTCACTCTTTAAGTAAGCTTCCGGGATGCCGGTTGTAAGCTTGGCATCGATTTCTCCAAGAAATATATATACGATGGCAGCCTGTAGGGGGCTTAATCGGTCTGTGATCAATGCTCAATACTATAAAGTGAGGACACTTTGGATTTCGAGCGGGCTCTGACCAGCCATAAGAGATAATAATTAAATGAAAACAAAGCAAACAAAAGCTGCAATTTCGACAGCGAGACCACGAGTTAACGTGGTTACTTTGGGCTGTTCAAAAAATATTCACGATAGTGAGGTTTTGATGGGACAATTGAAAGGTAATCAGATTGATGTCGTTCACGAGTCCAATAATATTCAAGCCAATGACATTGTCGTTATTAACACGTGTGGATTTATTGACAATGCGAAGCAAGAGTCTATAGATACAATATTACAGTTTTCCGAGCTGAAGGATCAAGGGAAGGTGAATAAAGTAATCGTTACAGGCTGTCTTTCCGAGCGCTATAAACCCGAACTTCAGACAGAGATACCGAACGTAGACGCTTATTTCGGGACGAATGATTTGCCGGATTTGTTGTCCTCTATAGGTGCAGATTATAGACATGAACTACTGGGCGAGCGTTTGTTGACGACACCTTCTCATTTTTCTTATTTTAAGATAGCAGAAGGTTGCAATAGGCCCTGTTCTTTCTGCGCTATTCCACTAATGCGGGGCAAGCATGTGTCCAAATCCATAGAAGATCTGGTCAAAGAAGCCAAATTTCTTGCTTCAAATGGCACGAAGGAACTTATTCTTATTGCTCAGGACCTGACTTATTATGGACTGGATATATATGGCAAAAGAAATCTTTCTGACCTGTTGCGACATCTTTCTGATGTGGAAGGTATAGATTGGATACGATTGCAGTACGCTTATCCATCCGGATTCCCAATGGATATCTTAGATGCGATGAATGAGCGCAGTAATATCTGTAATTATCTTGATATGCCATTGCAGCATATTACCGACAATATGTTGACTTCGATGCGTCGTGGTACGACCAAGCAGAAGCAGATAGACTTAGTAAATAAAATAAGGGATAAGGTACCTGATATTGCATTAAGGACGACATTAATCTGCGGGTATCCTGGGGAGACGGAGCAAGATTTTGAAGAAATGCTTTCTTGGGTAGAAGAGACTCGTTTTGATCGTCTGGGCTGTTTTACCTATTCACACGAAGAGAAAACCCATGCTTATAACCTAGAAGATAATGTGTCGGAAGACGTCAAACAAGAGCGCGTAGATGCCATTATGGAGGTACAGCAGGGAATATCTTATGATATCAATCAGACCAAAGTAGGAAATACCTATAAGGTATTGATCGACCGGGTAGATGGAGATTACTATATTGGGCGTACCGAGTACGATTCACCAGAAGTGGATAACGAAGTGATATTAAGTGCAAAAGATAACTATCTTAGGATAGGTGATTTTGTAAATGTCACTGTCGATCGGGCCGAAGATTTCGATCTTTATGGATCAGTCGTTAAATAAAATAGCAAGGGGCATGTAACATGCCCCTTGTTGCTTATAAGAACTTTTTAAAGATGGAGTAGAGTACCTTTAGGTCATTTTCCGTCAGTTGGGCAGTGTTTGTATCGCGTTGTATGTAATGCTGTTTAAATGCTTTAATGGAGGCATCAAGATTTTTCACATCATATCCGATCACGCGTAAAGCGAGTCGAGGGTCGAAGTTCGCTGGAACGTTTTCCAAATATTCATCATACCAGTATCCAAAACCATTATCTGCAAGGATTTTCCAGGGAAATCTAGAGGGATCGTTCTTGCGTGTAGGAGCGTAGTCCATATGTCCGATGAAATTTGCTTGGGGAATGTTATATGTTTTCTTAAGGTAAGTCAAGAGTTGTATAAGAGCTTGAATCTGTTTGTCTGTCCAAGGGTCTGTAGTGCCATTGTTGTCAAGCTCAATGCCAATCGAAGAAGAGTTTAGGTCCGTATCATTTCCCCAGCGACCTGCCCCAGCGTGATGTCCGCGGTACAAATCATTTACCATTTGTACTATTTTTCCATTTCTACCGATGACATAGTGCGAACTTACTCCTGCTTTGGCACTGTGGAATGTTTTTACGGTTTGTGCCAGCGAATCCTGAGCCGTATGATGGATCATTACGTAATTTGGTTTGCGGACACCAAAATTGATGGACCCAATCCACTCTTTGTCTATGCTTTCGATTTTTTCGAGCTGACTTCGTAAGGGAGCTTCTTTATATTGAATAGCAAATTCTTTGGCTTTTTTTTTGTATACTTTTTCTGTTGCAGCATATTTATTGGAGCTACACGAGGCAATCAGTGCTACGCCGACAATGAGGGGTATAAATAAAGACTGTTTCATTATTATTAGTTGATTTCACTGCAATATAGCAATACTAGCCAAAATTTGGCGTAATAGCTTTGATGCCGAAACAAATACTAGTGGAAAAAAGGAAAATTGACGTATCTTTGTATCGTGTTGAGTACTACAAAATTGATAGATATACGAAGTCTTTCGTTAGAACAATTGAAAGACAAGCTGGTGGAGATGGGCGAGCAAGGGTTCCGAGCGAAGCAAATTTACGAATGGATATGGCAGAAGTCTGCTGTTGATTTTGATCAGATGAGTAATTTGAGCAAGGAACTGCGGGAGAAGCTTAAAGCTGGTTTTACAATAAATTTCGTAAAAGTCAAGGAATCTCAGGTTAGTAGTGACAAGACGATCAAGAGTAGTTTTAGCCTTTACGACGGTAATATTATTGAGGGGGTTCTTATTCCTACACCCGATCGAATGACTGCCTGTGTCAGTTCTCAAGTCGGTTGTAGTTTGACCTGTAAATTTTGTGCTACCGGTTATATGGACCGTAAACGGAATCTCAATGCCGATGAAATATACGATCAAGTGGTACTGATCAGTAAGCAGGCGGAGGATAATTACGGAATACCACTCAGTAATATTGTCTATATGGGTATGGGTGAGCCACTGTTGAACTATGCTAACATGATGAAGTCTGTCGAACGTATTACTGCGCCAGATGGTTTAAACATGGCTGCTAAGCGTATTACCGTATCTACCGCAGGTATTGCCAAAATGATCAAAAAACTAGGTGATGATGAGGTTCGGTTTAATCTAGCACTCTCATTACATGCTGCTAATGATAACAAGCGAAATGAGATTATGCCCATCAACGAACAAAACTCGTTGGCAGCGCTTGCCGAAGCATTAAGGTATTACTATTCGAAGACGAAGAATCCCGTTACTTTTGAATATATTGTATTTCATAATTTTAACGATGAATTGCAGGATGCGAAAGAGTTAGCGAGATTTTGTAAGCATGTACCTTGCAAAGTCAATATCATTGAGTATAACCCGATATCCCTAGCCGATTTTGTAAATGCCGAAGCGGATAAAATTGAGACTTTTGCCAGTTATTTGCGTAGTCAAGGAGTGATAACTAATGTCCGAAGAAGCCGGGGCAAGGATATTGACGCTGCTTGTGGGCAATTGGCAATAAAGGAAAAGGCAGACTAATTCGGTTTTTCATCATATTTAGCTAAGTTTACTGTATATCAATAGTAAACAGTTTTGAACTTAAAAGCTTTTTTAAAGGATCTATTACATACCCTGTTGCCCGAACTGTGTATGGCCTGTGACGACGTTTTGCTGGCTCAGGAAGATATTCTCTGTACCATGTGTAGGTACCATTTGCCTTTGACCGATTTTCACTTAGACGCAGAGAACGAAACCGCTAGACAGCTATTGGGAAAATTAGATTTCCAGATCGCTATGTCCATGCTTTATTTTTCTAAAAGCTCTAGGGCGGAGCGTTTGCTCCACCAGTTAAAATATGGCAATAAACCACAGATAGGGATTTTTTTAGGACGAATGTATGGCTTAACATTGAAGGATATAGCCTTTCAACAGTCGTTTGATATGATTATTCCAGTCCCTATTCACAGGAAGAAGCTTCGTCAGAGAGGTTATAATCAAGCATACCAATTTGTAAAAGGCTTGTCTGAGTCACTCCACATACCAGCATACGAGAACATTTTAGAAAGAAAAGTCCATTCTGTAAGTCAGACTAAAAAGAGTCGTTCGGAAAGGTATGATAATGTAAAAGGGGTATTTGTTGTTAGTAAAAACAGCCCTTCATTAAAGGATAAGCACATCCTGTTGGTTGATGATATTTTGACTACTGGAGCGACAATTTGTGAAGCAGGATCGGTGCTCTGTACAGCCGGAGCAAAGGTCAGTATACTGACAATTGCCAGAGCCTAGTTTTTACCTCCTTTTTCCAGAGAGTGGCTTTGGGCATCCACAGTCTTTATTAAAAATACCGCAAGACTGTAGAGTTAGGCCTATGGTCAATAGGCTTAAGAACCAGGTTAAATATCTCTTTTTTTTCATTTCTCTCTTTTATAAAAAAATATAAAGGCAAACGTTGCCATTCCTATGCCTGTAATATCTGCAAATATATCCCAAATATCAGCTGTTCGGGTAGGGGATAAATATTGTTGAGCAGCTTCTGTTCCAAAGGCAAATATAACAGTACTAACAACAACTTTGGTAATGCTTAACCATTTACTTACAGACCTTTTTGATTTGAGAATCGATTCCCAGTACAAAAGGATACATAAAATGAAGAATATTCCGCAATGTACCATTTTATCAAAGCCCTCATAGAATGTTACGTTATCAACTTCGAAGCTTCTTGATGGAAGAAGAAGGATTGTTAACATTAACATAGCCCATACAATTGCCCAAATATAATTTCTTAGATATTTCATCGCTCCAAATCTCGTATTTAGGAATGAAATAAGTAGAATTTTGTTGAATTAAGTTTTCTTAAAAAATGTTTATCAAAAATTATTTGACTGTATTTCAGTAGGTTGTGATAATTTTTTAAAAAAATATAGTACTATGTATTGCAAAGTACCATCTAAAGGATATAACTTTGTATTGTTATGATAGCAGAGAATACACAAACCCAGATGCGAAAAGGGATATTAGAATACTGTATCCTTTCGATTATCTCCAAAGGAGAGATATACGCATCAGATATAATTGCAGAACTAAAGAAAGCTGAGCTCCTGATCGTAGAAGGTACCTTGTATCCACTATTAACGAGACTCAAAAACAATGGTTTGCTGAGTTATAGTTGGCAAGAGTCTACTTCAGGCCCCCCTCGGAAATATTATCAGATTACAGCAGAGGGATCAGAGGTGCTCTATAGATTGGATGTAACCTGGAAAGAGCTTGTGTATGCTGTCGAAACCTCTTTGACCGGACGTAAGTAAAGAAACCAAGAACTAACCATTAGAATATATTATCATGAACAAGACAATAATCATCAACATAAACAGCATTGTTTTTCATATCGAAGAAGATGCTTACGAAGTTCTTAGAAGCTATATGATCGAGATAAAAAGGCATTTTAGCCAATCGAATGATAGCGGAGAGATATTACAGGATATTGAAAATAGAATCGCGGAGATGTTTACCGAACGGATTCAGGCGGGTCGTAAAGAAGTAATTTCGATGGTGGACGTGAATGAAGTGATTGCGCAGATGGGGCGTGTCAGCGACTTCGAACAAGCGGATGAAGAGACGGAAGAATCCTATGAATCGAATTTTAAAGAGGAATACAGACGCGTTGTTTCTGAGAAAAAATTAATGCGTAATCCCGATGATACTGTAATCGGTGGTGTGTGTAGTGGTTTGGGCTATTATTTTGGGTTGCAAGCCAAATGGATTCGTATTCTTTTTATATTACTTTTTTTATTCGGAGGGTCGGGAGTGCTGTTGTATGTCGTCCTTTGGATTGTGATGCCTACGGCTGTTACTAGGGCAGACCGAATGTCTATGCGAGGAGAGGAACCCAACCTTCAGAACTTTAAGAAGAATTTTGAGGAAGAGCTAGGAGGATATAGAGATGAATTTTCAACAGTCAAAGGACAATTTAGTAAAGGCGCTCAAGCTGTTGGGAGTGGCGTTTCGAGTTTCTTTCGGTTTTTGGGAAAAGGGCTCGCTTTTTTAATGCTGTTTTTCTGTGGTATGGTGATTATAGGGATGTTGGTGACCCTTGTTGGCTTCGCGACAGGTATTCTGGGATATCAAAATGAAATGGTTTTTCCAGGACTGGAGTTATTGTCTACGGGACAAGCATTAATTGCATTATTAGCTGGTGTGATGGCTATCACCATTCCTTTTATTGCATTATTACATATATTCCTTCGTATGCTATTGAATACGAGTCCGATGAATAACTACCTCTCCTTAAGTCTGTGGGCAGGTTGGATCGTATCTATTATTTTGGTGTTGTTTTATGTCTTCGTAGGAATTCAGGAATACAAAGAGTCCAGTACGATCAAAGTAGAAAAATCTTTGGAAAAAAGGAGTGTGTATCATTTTGTTGAAAAGGACATTCGAGTAATTGATGGGGCTACACTAGAGAATGGAGATAAAAAATATACACTTAAAATGAAGCGGGAAGAGTTGTCTAAATATTTGAGACGAGATATCAATATCCGTTTCGAATACCTAGACTCTCTAGAGACACCGTATATCCAATACAACTATTTTGCCAAGGGTCGTACCTATCAAAGTGCCTCTGAACGAGCTTCACGGATTAACTATCTAGGGCATGAAGATAAAGGTAAGATCATATTTGATAGCCACTTTGCGTTAGCGACAGATGAGCCTTATCGTGATCAATCGGTATCTGTAATCGTATTTCTACCTGTTGGCTCCAAAGTTACTATTGATGAGTCTATTCACAACAAAATGTGGTATCTCCCTTATTCAGACTGTATGAATGAATATGCCGACGAAGAAAAGGAAAAACATACAGAGTGGGTTATGAAGCGTTCGGGATTACAGTGTGCGCCCTCGCATGTAGAAAAGCCTAAAAAGAAAGAATAGGATGCAACTAAATCGGAAGAAGAGCCGTCTAATTAAATGATGGAGTTGATTTATAACCCTATATGAAAAGCGTTTTATTTTTAATACTAGGTCTGTTTTTGTTTTCGGTATCGGCTATAGCTACTCAGCAACCAGCAATACGAGGTAAAGTCGTCAATCAGGATAACGAGCCTATCAATGGTGCTTCCGTTTACCTGATTACGACTACAGCGCGGGCGATTTTAAAGACCGCCGTAACGAGTGTAGATGGTGTCTATACGATATTGGACTATCCCCGTGGAACATTTATCGTAGAAGCTACAGCGATAGGATTTGGTAAGGGAGAGACCCTGACATTTAGCGTTGATGATTCAGGGCTAAGTCTACCCGCAATTAAACTCGGACCTCAGACAAAAGAAATTGAGACTGTTACAGTTCGTAGAGAGTTACCTTTGATACAGAGTACAAATGGTAAACTGGTTATGAATGTGGAGAATTCTTCCGTTAGTGCAGGCAATAATGCTTTTGAGGTATTGCAAAGAGCTCCGGGAGTAAGTGTAGATAAAGATGATAATATCAGTCTAATGGGGCAACAGGGGGTCAATGTGACTATTGACGGTAGGCCCACCTATATGACAGGAGAGCAGCTGGCTACATTTCTAAAAAGCACAGATGGTAGTCAGATAAAAAGCATCGAATTGTCCACTACACGATCGGCCAAAGATGATGCTGAGGGCGCCGCAGGTGTGATCAATATTACATTAAAAAAGAATAAATTAGAGGGATTCAACGGATCCCTTGTCGCAAGCGCAGGTTTGGGACTAAAGTTTCGTGGAAACTCTTCCATAAACTTGAATTATAAAAAGAACAATACCACGTTTTTTAGCAATTATTCCTATACCGACAATCGAACTAAAGAAACGTTGGATATTATGCGTGTCATTCCGGATAGTATTGGAAAGACCTATTTTGACCAAGCTACGGATCTGAAGGAAAGAGACCGAACTCATAGTTATAAACTGGGTATAGAACAAAAAACTTCTAGTAGGAATACGTTTATGTTTCAGTTTAGTGGAAATAATAATTTAGAAAACCGAGATAATCCTGGAATAACAAATATAGGAAGTCAAGTTGGTGTGATAGACTCTATCATGGAGGCTTTCACGCTGGGCAAGGAGACGTTTAATAAGTATTCATTCAATGCGAACAACGAGTTTAAGATAGATACATCGGGCAAAAAACTGACAGCTGATCTTGATTATAGTTTATTCAAGACCAATAACGTCTTGAATTATGAGTATAGAACTTATTTTCCGGATATGAGTTATATCTATCCCCCCGAGTATGAACGGAGTGACGCACTGACCGACATTAAGATTTTTGCTGCAAAGTTGGATTACACCCAGAAGCTCTGGAAAGGGAATATAGAAACCGGTTTGAAGTACAGTAATGTGGAATCAGACAATAGAATTGTGTTCGATCAAAAGATCGCTGATCAATGGCAAAATAATACGGGACGTTCCAATACGTTCAACTATGTAGAGCAGATCGTTGCCGGGTATTTTGATTACAGCACCCAGATCAAAAAATGGGGCATCAAAGCGGGGCTTCGTGGGGAATATACCTTATCCGACGGGATTTCAGAGACTGAAAACAAGCAAGTAAAGCGAGATTATTTTGATCTATTTCCCTCGGCATCGTTAAGCTATAATTACAGCGAAAACCATGTGTTCGCTTTGAATTATGCGCGGAAAATATCGAGACCCAGTTACCGGCATCTCAATCCTTTTGAATACTATATCGATAAGCGTACTTTCTTGCGGGGTAATCCTTATCTCAATGCACAGTATACCGATGGTTTTTCACTTAACTACAGCCTCTTCAAAATGTTTAATATAGCAGTAGGACACGACTTTACCAACGATGCTATGGTAGAGAGCATGGGACAGGATACTGTTGCTAAGACAACATGGGTAATACGCGAAAATCTGGGAATGCAGAGTACTACATATCTCAATCTTACTATTCCAGTCCGTATCGGCAAGTTCTGGACGATGTACAATAATCTAACTGGTATATATATGCATTTCCGCGGGCCGATAGCGGGTTATTATGTCAATCAAGGATCTGTATTTTTTCAAGGGAATTCAACCAGTAATTTCAAAATCAACAAGTCCATTTCTGCCGAGCTCGCTATGCGTTACAATTCACCTTTCTTGTACAATGTCTATAAAATCGAAGGACGGTTCAATACCGATATTGGGATGACTTATAATTTTAAGGATCAGCGTAGCTCACTCAAGCTAGCGGTTACCGATGTATTTCATAGTAATCACAATAATTTATCCACCAAGTTTCAGGAGTATGATTCGGAGATTCGGCAGTATAATGATACACAATCTGTCCGGGTCACATTTAATTTTAAGTTCGGGAATCTTAAGCAGTCTATTCGTCGTCGTGATAATGCGAGTGACGAAAAAGATAGAGCTCAATAAATATATTATGATTTAAAAGACTGTGTTTAGTTTTAGTTGTACCGTAGGCCTAAAGTGCCTGCGGTTTTTTTATGCTTTAATGCTCTTCGATTTAAACTTTGTGGGAGAGTTTAGTCTAACTCCTAGTTTCGGTATTGAAACCTGACTATGATTAATAAAATTATGTTTCGTATATTGAAAGGATAAAATATACATTTTGTTGCTATGGCGCCACTTGTAAGAGATGTGGCAGCCTGATAGAAAGGAAAGTTATGAAGAAGATATTTTTAGCCTTGGGGTTAGCAGGCTTCATTTTTACAGCACAGGCCCAAACCCATAAATTGGAGAAACTATGGGAAGCAGATCAAGGCTTGCCTGTTCCAGAATCCGTATTGTACGATGCCGCAAAGGGACTATTATACGTGTCTCTAATCGATGGCTCTGGCACCGAAAAAGATGGAAAGGGAGGGGTGGCACTTTTAAATCCTGATGGCTCCCTAAAAAATGCCAACTGGATTACAGGTCTTAATGCACCCAAGGGGTTGGCTTTGTACAGAGGTCTCTTACATATTGCCGATATTAATTCGGTTATAGTGGCCGACGTTGTTACAAATAATATCATTGACGAAGTTGAGATTAAAGGTTCCACTTTTCTGAATGATGTTACTGTAGATGATAATGGAGTGGTGTATGTGTCCGACACCAGGGATAATAAGATTTACCAGATTCGCAATGGCAACGCTTCTTTATATATGGAAAATGTACCGAGTGTCAATGGGTTGAAATACCTGAATGGTTCGCTGTATGCATTAGCCGGAGCAGAGCTTTGGAAAATCGATACGAATAAAAAAGTACAGGTCATCGCCAAAGGTTTTGAAAAAGGAGGAGACGGACTAGAGCCCGTCGGAAATGGTGATTTTCTCGTGACCTGTTGGCCAGGTTTGATTTATTATGTCAAAGCCGATGGCAGCATCGAAAAACTACAGGACGTACAGGGTAAAATGAATACGGCAGACTTGGGTTTCAATGCTAAAGAGCGAATATTATATATTCCCACTTTTAACAATAATAGCGTGATCGCCTATCAGTTGAAATAGATTTTTAATTACTTTTGTCTTATTAAAGAGACAGACCATGCAGATTGAAGCGTTGTACAGCATCTATAAGCAGTATCCGAAGATATCTACGGATACCCGTAATATCATAGCTGATAGTATATTTTTTGCCCTTAAGGGAGCGAATTTTAACGGCAATGCCTTTGCGGACCAAGCTTTGGAGAGCGGGGCTCGCTACGCTGTGATTGATGATGCGGCATATCAAAAGGACGAAAGATATATATTGGTTGAAGATGTACTGACCAGTCTTCAGGATTTGGCCAGGTACCACCGTGCCCAGTTGCAGATTCCTATTATTGGGATTACAGGCACGAACGGTAAGACAACGTCCAAAGAACTATTGCATGCCGTGCTATCGCAGCGATACAATGCATTTGCTACCCGTGGCAATCTAAACAATCATATTGGTGTGCCTTTATCCATCCTTTCCATCGATGCCGCTATAGAGATCGCTATCATCGAAATGGGGGCCAATCATTTAGGTGAGATTGCCTTTCTCTCCGATATTGCCCGCCCTACGCATGGGCTGATTACCAATGTTGGCAAAGCGCACTTAGAAGGATTTGGTTCTTTTGAAGGCGTAAAGAAAACCAAAGGTGAGTTGTATGATTATTTGCAGGATCATAATGGGACATTATTTCTGCAAGGAGATAATACCCACCTGATTGATATGGTTTCGTTTAGAAATATCAATAAAATCATCCGTTATGGCTTTGGTGCAGACAATGATGTGATTGGCAAATTGCTGATCGCAAATCCTTATCTTGCTATCAGTTGGAAAGAACGGAACAAGTCTGCTATTTACGAAGTATCAACTAATCTCACAGGATCCTATAATACGGAGAATTTTTTAGCTGCTATTGCGGTGGGACTACATTTTGAAGTTCCTGCGACGTTAATCAATCAAGGTATAGCGGGGTATGTACCGACCAATAATAGGTCTCAGATTACCAGAACCGATCGTAATACCGTTGTTGCAGACTTTTATAACGCTAATGCCAGCAGTATGGCAGCAGCGTTAGAAAATATGAAGGTATTGACAGCAGTGCATAAAGTTGTGATTCTAGGCGATATGTTTGAATTAGGCGACGATTCCTATCCAGAGCATGCCATTGTTATCCAAAAGGCTAAGGAATTGAAGTTGGACCGCTTGATTTTTGTTGGCGAAGAGTTTTTTAAACATCGCAGCGCCGAGGCCGAGTTTTATGAAAGTACTACAGATGCTCGGAAGGCTATTCAAGATCTTTCCGACAGCTTTGTTTTACTTAAGGCGTCTCGTGGAATGTCATTCGAGCGATTGTTGGAGGTTCTTTAGTCTTTTTTGTCGTCTACGTCAGACACCGCAGGTAGCGATAAATTATACTTTACAGATATCAATCGGATAGCTACTACGAATGAAGCGGAGATAAATGCATTCCAGCCCCTATCTAATCCAAAATACTCTAAGATTACAAATAAGAGTGCACCGGATAGACATGCCGATGCATATATTTCCTTTCGGAGAATTAGTGGAGTCTCATTCATTAAAGTATCACGTATTACGCCTCCCATCGCTGCAGAAAACATACCAAACATCATTGCTGCAATATTGCTGCTACCATAATCCAATGATTTCTGTGTGCCTACTACCGTAAAAAAACCAATTCCGATAGCATCGAACAATGTCAGTGTTTTTGCCCAGTTGTAAAGGTGTCTATTGGCTACGATAGAGATAAAAACCCCGATAAAAATCGCGATAAGGTAGTTTCCGTCTTCGACCCAGACAGGTCTTATGTTTAAAAACACATCCCGTAGAGATCCACCTCCGATGGCTGTTACGAACCCCATAAAGGTCGCTCCGAAGACATCGATACCTCGTCTATTGGCCGCCATTGCGCCCGATATGGCAAAAACCATGGTGCCGAGCAGATCTATACCATATATGATGTTCATAATCTAAATACTGATAAACAATGATACAGAAAATATTTAGAATTAGACATTCTTGATTTGATACTTAATTACACCTATAGGTTTTAACACTACTATGATCTTTTTTGCTAAAGAAAGAGCGTGTACCTATCATAGTTTTAAGTGGTTTAATAGAGGGGTAATCGCTGGGCAGATAGTCCGTCACCTTCTTAGCTCACGGTTTCTTATAGCTATTATATTATAGACGGCAAGTTGCGTTTGCCCCATTTTCCTAGCTACGGTTATCCCATTTCAATTTTATTCTCCGCATTTCCAGCGTTTTAGGGTTTTATTGCAAAAATAGATGGGGATATCCTTTGGAACTATGGGTTTAATTGTCCTATCTTTGCACCACTCCGCAAGGGAGGAACGGTCGGATCTTAGGACGGGACCATGAAAAAAGAAGGGTTTAAAGTTATTTAAACGCGGGAATACAAGAAAAGACGCTGAAATAAATTTTCACATTTATTTTGGAGGTTTGAAA
>NZ_WFKM01000004.1 GCF_011007365.1 Sphingobacterium sp. xlx-96
ACCGCAGCAAGGAGCATCTGCTGGAAATCGAAAGTAAATTTTTCGAACATTGCCGCAAGCAGGGCTACCCCGAAAGTGCGAGCAGGGAGATATGGCGGCAGATGGAGAGCTTTGCAGGGTACTCTTTTAACAAGGCACACTCGGCTTCCTTTGCGGTCGAAAGCTATCAGAGTCTGTTTCTGAAGACGTACTACCCGAAAGAGTTTATGGTGGCGGTGCTGAACAACTATGGGGGCTTTTATAACCGCAAGGTGTATGTCAATGAAGCTAAACGTGCGGGTGCCAGCGTGAACCTGCCCTGTGTGAACAGGTCGGTATTTGGGGCAACGATATATGGAGATGATATTTTTCTGGGCTTTGACACGCTCCTGAATCTGAATGATAAACTGGCGCTACGTATCCCAGCCGAACGAATGGCCAATGGGGAATATACGAGTCTGGAAAACTTTGTACGGCGTACGGGGGCTAAACTGGAACAGCTGATTATCCTTATCCGGACGGGCGCTTTCCGCTTTATGGGATTGGGCAAGAAGGAACTGCTATGGGAAGCGCATCTATTGCTGTCTAAGGATAAGCGGGCTGAAACGGTACCGCTACTCTTTGAATTGGCGAGCCGTAAACCGGTATTGCCGAAGCTGCAAAGCTCGGTACTGGAGGACTATTATGATGAAATAGAGCTGATCGGCTTTGGGGTGTCGGGTTCGCTGTTCGATCTGGCACGCAGTGATTATAAAGGGGATGCCAGGGCTGCGGACCTGATGAAGTACGAGGGAAAAATGATCCGTATGGTGGGGGATTTTGTGGTCGAAAAGTATGTACGTACGAAAAGCGAGAAGCTGATGAAATTTGGCACTTTCCTAGATGCGGACGGGGATTTCTTTGATACAGTACACTTCCCCCCTTCGCTGGCCCAATACCCCTTGCGGGGCAATGGCCTATACCTGATCGAGGGTAAGGTGGTGGTCGAATTTGGATGCCCTGCCATCGAGGTAACCCGATGTGGCAAGATGCCGCTGAAAGCTGATCCGAGGAGTGTTTAACAACGATGAATTTGGAATACGCAATTGTAGATATTGAAACCACGGACGGGAATGCCCATGGTAACCGTATGACGGTAATCGCGATCCGCATACACAACGGTAAGGAAGTGATGGAATCCTTTGTTTGAAATGATGGAAGGTCGGATCTTTGTGGCGCAGAATGTGAACTTTGATTACTCTTTTATAAAACATCAGCTGGCCGAATGTGGCATCAAATGGACTGCAAAGAAGCTCTGCACGGTTCGCATCGCACGGTTGCCGCCCTACATTTGTACTATTTGATAAGGGGCGCGATGGCAATGAGAAAAACTGTCTTTTTATTGAAAAAGGCATCAAAAAGGATATAAAGACTCCTGTCTGTACTATCTACGGGATAAATTCGCTTAAGGAAATCTGTCAAGTGCCCTATATGTCCTGATTTTTGAGAGAATGCTACGCTAGGTAGTATCAGTAAAAAAATATCCCTTTCATCATAATGCAATTATTTTCTAGTCAAAATCAGATTAATCACTGTAAACCAGCAACATATCAACCCGCTCATTACTATTTTCAGTAAAAAAAATGAATCTGAACCTATGTTTTGCTGATAATCTAACAGATGATAGTAAAAGTGACCCAGAGGCCTTTGATTTAATCATTGATATTAATAGATTGGAAAATAATTCTGGAAAATTTATGGTGATGATTGGTGGGACGAATTGGCGATAGCTTTGGTGTGGAGTTGGCAAAAAAAACTCTTAGAACTACTCTCCTACTAGCTATTGCTCCAGGTACGGTGGATGATGTTACTGATATTTTAGGCTATAAAAGTAAACCTCGCTTTAGAGAGGTTTATGTAAAACCACTGCGGGATAGCGGCCCCATAGAATACACACTGGAAGAGGCTAATAACCCAAACCAAAAGTACCGCATAACACAGCGAGGTATAAACTTTCTAATGGGAAGTGCCATATAATGAGATATTCCGGATCACAGCCCACCAACGATGGTTCAACTGAACCTGCTTTACCGACAAAAGGTGGCTCCTCACCGATAGTCTCTTTGGTACATTAAATACTTCTACGATATTACTCCAAAACAACATATATGCTATTTAAAATAAACATTAAATTAAAAGCAACCGGTATTCTGATCCTTTCCATATTCAGTCTGTCAGCTCAAGCACAACATAATACCGGAATCGAAGGATCTCTTGTAGACCGGCGGATAGAATTAGTAAGTATTGTATTCCGCTTGGCAGAATGCAGAGAATATAGTCTAGAACGATTTAAACAATACACCGACGAAATTCAGAATCACTTCGGCCCTTATAAAAATCATGAACTCATCAGCTTTGTGAAAGATATCAGAAAAACAAAAGGGATCGGTTATGATGCGACAATGGCTATGGCAATACACCTGGATAATTCACTGGATCCTATCACAGATTTTTCAGACAGCGTCCCGAGCTATAGATGGGGAGAAAAAGATGCGAATGAGTTTGTTCGCCTCTTGAAGTCATTCTACATGGATTCTGATTTTGAAAGCTTCTTTGACAAGCAACAGCAGCTTTACGCGTCAGCCCGGGACAGATTCTCACCTATCTTGAAAAAGCTTGATTTTGAATGGTTCAATACGTTTTATGGTAAAGCTATAGAAGAGAAATTTGTCGTAGTAAACGCTCTAGGAAATGGGGGTGCTAACTATGCCGCGACAGCCCAGACGGCAGAAGGAAAAACTACTTATGCTATTATGGGGGCCTGGGAAACGGATGATACAGGGATGGTCTCCTTCCAAATGAATGATTACTTTCCGATACTGGTACATGAGCTGAACCATCCGTTTGTCAATTACCTACTCGAAAATAATCCTGAACCTTTTCGAAAAAGTGGTGGAGCACTTTATAGTATTGTCGGAGATAAGATGAAAAAGCAAGCTTATACGAATTGGGAAGCAATGTTGAACGAAGCGATGGTACGAGCTGCGGTAATAAAATATATGCAGGACCATCACTTTGCTAAAGAAAAAATACAGGCCGAGATCAACACCCAGATCGATAAGGGATTTCTATGGATTGAAGGTCTTGTGCAAGATCTACACAACTATTCGAACAACCGCCACAGATATCCTTCTTTAGAGGCTTATATGCCCAATATTGCAAAAGCATACGAATCATACGCTAGCCGATACAGTACGGAATATCGATAATTCTAACCGAAACGGATAAGAACATCTTCCGTTGTACAATGTGAACGTCCTCTGAGATGGCGCACGCGTTTCGCGTGTGCCACTCAGTAAATCAGCGACTTAAATATATCAATAATGCAATGAGACATCAGACTTTTTTATCGACCTGGTGTTCTACAATTATATATTGAAGTGTTTTGTGAATATATTGCGCGAACGGGGTGTAGTGTATAGAGGCGAAAGATAAAAGGATTAAAAACATCTAAATCATTAATCGTAAGATTGGATTAGAATTGACTACATGAAAAGCGGACAACCCGCCGTAAATGTTCTTATCGACCTGTATAATTTAAAGTTAGAACCAAATGCCACATTTGACTTCATCGGGGGAAAATAGTTGGTATAGCTTATAAATTGATCGTCAAATAAGTTTTAACTTTGGAAAATCATGAAAATTTTAGTCACAGGTTCGTCCGGACGTTTAGCTTCGGTTGTAGTAGATCATTTAAGAAGTCTCGGGCATAAAGTTATAGGTATAGATATAATCGCTCATCCAGCAACAGATGAACTGATTGATATTTTAGACATTGAGGCCGTAGAAAATATTACAAAAGGTGTAGATGCGATCGTACATACTGCTGCAATTCATGGCAAACATTATGATTTAAATTATCCTCGGAGCGTTTTTATCGATGTCAATATAAAAGGGACCCTCAATCTATTGAATGCTGCCGTGAAAAATGGTGTAAAGAAATTTATATACACCAGCACAACTTCGATCTATGGCTCGGCGATGAACGACGATACACAGGCTGTCTGGGTAGACGAGACGTTAAGAGAACAACCGAGAGATATTTATGATATCACTAAACAGTGTTGTGAGCAGTTGTGCAAAGACTTTTTTTACAAAGAAAAATTGGAGACCGCTGTACTGAGAGTAGCCCGTTTTTTACCTGAAGATGAAAACCTCACTATAAATCATAGATTATACCGTGGGCTTGACGAAAGAGACGGGGCACATGCTATTCAATTAGCTTTAATCCACAACTTTAAGGAGTTTGAGATATTTAATATTTCAAGCGGATCGCCCTTTAATGCAGAAGATCTTCATGAATTAAAATTTCATCCATTGGAGGTAATTTTAAAATATTATCCTGAGGCTAGGGGAATTTATAAAAGTAAAGGCTGGACATTTCCAAATTCTATAGACAGAGTATATAGATGTGATAAGGCTAGAAATGCTTTTGGCTATATTCCGAAGTACACCTTTGAGTTTCTTTTGAATAGTTAAGACAAAATAGTAGTCCCTGAGGTATGTAGGCAGTTCGTGGAAATGTGATGTATTTTGCAAACATACTTTGATAATACACGATAACCTTTTTTTGATTTTATGGAGCTATTGTTTCTTTCATCCTTATCCAGACGATAAGACCGGAAATAAACGTAATTATTCCAGCGATGTGAACAGCCCATTCCAATCCGAAGAAGCTCCCGACTATTCCTGCCATCAATGCACCGATAGCATAGCCCATATCTCGCCAAAAACGATAAACCCCTAAGGAAGAAGCCCGCCATGTTGGGTGGGCGGTGTCGCTTACTGCGGCCAGCAAAGCAGGATAAACCATAGCTGTACCAATACCCAAAAGTACCGAACCAATCAAACCTGAAATTAAAGGTTCAAACCATTCAAAGCCGATAACAACGTGTCCCAAAACCTGCACGAACATTCCCCAAACAATCAAAGGCTTTCTGCCTATTTTGTCGGCTAATGGCCCGGTAACAATTTGTCCAACGCCCCAAACTACGGGATAAACAGCTTTAATCCAACCGACGCCTTCCAAACCTACTCCCATTGACATAAAAAGTAACGGAAATACACCCCAAGACATTCCGTCATTCAGATTGTTTATCAGTCCTGCTTGCGAAATAGAAAACAGGTTTTTGTTTTTGAATGAAGTCTCTTTGAACACCCACCATAAGTTTGGCTTGTGAGCCAGTCTATCTGATGCTATTTGTATGCCTTCTAATTGGGCAAACTTTCGGGTATCCCGAACCACAAAAATGGAAAGCAATAATCCAACAACGGTATAAGCGATTCCGATATAAAAAGGCTGTGGTCTTAGTCCGTAATGCGATGCTAAATAACCTGTCAGCAATGCGGTCAGCCCGACCGCTCCATAACCTGCGGCTTCGTTCAGTCCCATTGCTAAACCTCTACTTTTCTTACCCACTAAGTCAATTTTCATATTGACAGTCATAGACCAAGCTAATCCCTGACTTACTCCAAGCAATACATTGGCAAATAAAATCCAATTCCAAGATGGTGCAAAAGCTAAAAGAAATGGAACTGGTAGACCAATTAACCACCCCCAAATTAAAACTTTCTTACGGGTATATTTGTCTGCCAAAACACCAGAAATCAGGTTGGTAAAAGCCTTGACCACACCAAATGCAATGATGAATGAAAACACAACAATATCCGATTGGATATGAAATTCTTCTGTACCAATCAGAGGGACGACCGTTCTTTCCAAACCGACCATACCACCAACCATCATATTGACCAATACTAGAAGAGAAAACTGTTGCCAGTTTTCTTTCAATCCTAAGCGTATCTTTTCCTTTCTTTTAATCATTCTTTTTCTTCATATTTCAACTCATAATTGCCTACATGAATTTTACTTTGTTTGATTTTCTTATGGCTTAAAAAGTAGATTGATCGGCAAGTATGTACGTTGGATAGGTAATTCTTACCGAAGTATCAGACCTTTTTTGAATGATGTTATTTGTCCGCTTTTGGTTTCTACGATAGCGTTAGTTTAACAATTCCATGTTATTACCATTAAGCTTTATTTTTCCTTCATTTTGATTTAATGAGGTAACTTGTTTTTTAGCTGACTATAGAACCAAGTACCTAATACTGCTCCTAAAATTACAACTAAAATCGGGAAGTATCCTGCTCCGTTCAATACAAACATCGGTCCGGGAGATGCGCCTGCCAATGCCCAACCGTTGCCGGATTTAAATCCGGCACCTGATTATCAGACAGATAATTTGAGGCTACAAAACCACCGATGATGGCTACAGGCATTACCAATAAATTCCAGCGTTGTGCTTTCCTATCAAAACAGAAAAAATCACAGGTTTTGTCGGTACCGCACATTGTGCATGGTGTTCTTAAATGGGACGACATCCCAAAATTTTCACCCGCGTAGAGCAAGATAAACATCGGCAATGTAATCAATGGTCCGCTAACTTACCAAGGCCAGGGTTCTAAAATCCATTCTATATATCTATATTGTCATTATTTATTATTGTCGCAAAATTCAGCTTATAAAAAGAGATAGTTTGTCACATAAGTAACACAAGAGTAAACATATTAACCTTTCATCATTTTATGCCAACACAAATAAGGGAATATACGTCATTTTTATATAGATTAAGTTTATTTGCGACCAGCCATCTGCTTGTCCCTCTTTATTCAGCAACCATCAGAACGTGACCCGCTGTCATTTTCAATTTTTAGGTATTTATTTCCATGGGCATTTTCTGAAACGATTATCCTCAACTTTTGGGAGCCTTCGTTGTAGATATATAAAGATAACCGACCGCTTTCTATACCAGCGATAACTTCTTGTAGGGATAGTTTCCGATCAACATCCTCAGCGTTAGTTTTATCGGTCGGCGGAATATCTTTAGGAGCAATATCCACTGTAGACTTGTTCATGTATTTATTTTTCTGATCACTTGCCATTCATAAAAACATTTAATTGCTTATTAAGGGTAGTTGAAGACCGTCTCCAATATATGTTCTGAAAATTTATAGATATCGTCCAGTCTCTCCAGCTCATGCTTGAGCTCTTTCTTATCCTTATCGAACAGTCCAATGCGGAGCCGGTTTGGTGTGAAATAAAATCTACATATAGGCTTGCGGTTATTGTCATCGAGCAAAATACCACAATAAGACTGACTATCCCGCATAAATACCCGTCCTACTTCGATATCCTTGCGGAGAATAGATTTGATAATCAGAAAGCCGTCGATCTCGTCCTGAGTAGTGACAATCAGTGGCTCTGGTTCTGTAGTCAGGGCTGTGGTCTGTGACTCACTCTCCATCTCTTTCTTCCATCTAATATCTAATAATGACGCACCATAAGTTCCATGGTTATTTTTTTTCAGTAATTCCAAAATGGCCTTCATAACGACTAAAACCTATTATTATCTAACTTATTTTTTTATTACTTTCTCTCTATCTCCAGTTGTTATAGAATCATTTTCCATCCAAAGCCCAATTTTCTGTTTTCTGGCCTGCTCCTCTAACTCCGCATAAGTGCTATTATCGGAATACCGCTTGTAATGTACTGCCATACCTAATCTGACCATTTCTTTATTGACTACAACACCTTTATGATTGATAACCTCGGCCAATAGACGTTCGTATCTGTCATAACCTTGGCTTTGGACCGTCACTTTGGAGTCCGCACATAGCGTTGTTAAAGCTTGTGTCGACATCTTAGAAATTGGATTGGAGCGCCGGTTTTCGGGGGCATCGATATGTGTCAAACGGATACGTACCAATCTTCCTTGGTAGAGGACGACCATCGTATCACCATCTATTATGCGGTCTACCTCGGCGACAAATGCCATATGACGAAGATCGTTATTGACGATATCCTGTCCTGTGGATACCCCACAAGAACGTCCTATCAAAAGAAATAGGTAAAGTAGGATAAGCCGAGTCATAGTTGTAAGTCGCTTTCGTTGAGTGACCTTTGGTAGTCCTGAAATGCCCTCCCAAATGTGGCAGTATGCGCATAATTACTGAATTGGTATTCTTCTCGTAATCCGGTAGATGTCTTTAGCCGGATCTCTCCGTACTGCACCACCGGAATCTGATAATTGCCTTTAAAGCGCCGATCGGGAGTGCCATTCTTATTGACTTTGGCCCAGGTCTGCCCAACGATTGTTGAGTCTGCCGGTACGACATGGGTTGCGGTAAATCGTACATGTCCGTACTGAAAGTCTATGTCATCGAGACCGATAACTGCAAAATCGGAGCTATTGGCATACAGTACGACAAAGTTGGGGTAGATGTATAGATCGGCACCATTGGCATTCTGAAAATAGAGGGCTTGTAGCACTGAGCGGAATTCGGGTATAGTACGCAACGCAAAACGGACGCTACGCCTGCTGACGAACGCACTCGCAGAGGATCTGGTAATCACCCTATCTTCGAAATGTGCACGCGTAATGTCCCATATCTGGTGACAACGACTTAGGTCTTCGAACGCTGCAACCATAGCATCGTACTTGACCTTATGCTCTGGTTCGAAATCGGCATCTAAATCTACAAAGGATTTTTGAAGTTGTTCTTGAGCTTCTTGTAAAGCTACTTCTTGAGTCCGTAAATCTACCGTCAAACCCGCGGGAATAGAAGGCTTTAAATAGCCGTAAAGAAATATATGGCTTAACAGCAACTTAAGTTTGGTAGACTTGATAGCTTGACCGATCTTCTTTAGGTCATCATGAAGGCTGGTGCGCTGTGCTCGAGCGAGAAGTATCGCCTCTTTGATACCCTGCATATTCTGGCTGGTGATCTCGTGTAGATCGGCACTATAAATACTACCGGGAGACATAATATCAGGACTGTGATAAGAAAGGGAATCGGGAGGTAGAACGTCTCTAGACGGACTGTGGCTACTAGATAAATTCGTCCTACTGGATGTCCCCAAACCGGGAATGCCGGTACTGAAATAGCTGCCCGATGTACCTATGGCCACTCTAGCTCCGGGTATACCCATCGAGGTGGATATACCCCGCTTTCCAATATTGAGGTGTACACCGGGGATGATCTTAACACGTTTTCTAAAACTCCATGCCATGCTGTCGATTGTTTGGTATTTGTCCTTAGCGGACATCACAAATGTAAAGAAGCGTTAGCATCATTTTTTACGGCATGCCGTAATTTGAAATTTATTTTAAGAAAAATAAACATCTGTATTATAGACATATAAAATAAGGGAGATAAATACCTCCCTTAGATGTTAATTATGATTATTGAGCGTGCCACACGCTCATAAATATCGAGCGACTTAGATAATGCCCTGCTCGTTGCAATAGAGAAGCAACTGTTCATTTTTTGTAAAACCGAGTACCGAACGTATATGGTTAAGACGCTTTTCGACGCTGCTGAGACTCGATGGTCTTATGCCTCTTACGGCAAGGTAATCGGGGATTTCTTTTTGGGATACTCCATCGGCAAGCAGGTTGATGATATGTATATCAAAAGTAGTGAAATCGTGACTGTTTTTTTCTTGCATGATCTCTTTCACTTCGGGCGATTGATAGGTCTTGTGCTGATATACTGCTTCTAAGGCTTCTTTTATATATTGCGCATCTCGTCTTGCTTTGCGCACATAAGCGTGTATGGATTCGCTCTTAAATAAATTGTCAATAAAACGTGAGCGGCCTTCGGAAGATAATACGATGATCTTAAGGTCGGGCTGAGCTGCTATGGCGGCGGCAACCAAATCTTCTCCTCCGGAAAGCTTCTGGGGTGTCATATCGTCTTCGAATACTAGGTCGGTGATCAATAGATCAAAAGGATCGTCTTCCTTGATCGCTTTATTGATCCGCGCCAGTGCATCGTCGCAATAATAGACGTAGTGAACATCTTTGATGGCCAAGTCCTTAAGTGTTTTCTGTATAGAAACATTTGCCATCTCTTGGTCCTCAGCGATAAGTACTTTTTTAAACATGCTTTTGTTTTTTTAAGTTACACTATTGGAATATCGATCTTGATTTCTAATCCTTTTTCTTTTATGGAGTCAAAGATAATGTGTCCACCTAAACTATTTATACGGGAAACCATACTTTGCATACCGTTGCCTAATATAGTTGCATCGTTGATACCAACTCCATTATCTCGATAGGTGATGACAAGATGTCGGGACGAGCGCTTGAATCTGACAACGACGTTGTCGGCCCTGCTGTGCTTCTTCATATTGACCATGCATTCCAGCAAAACATGCCGTATTTCTTCTTTGATCCTGGGTCCCACATCTTGCCATGTCTCTGCATCATTTCCAACAGTGATGACCCGACGGGTATCGGTAGCATAGGAACGGATGGACTCGGATAGTTCTTCATAATAAGGTTTGGTCAAGGCCTCATAATCTTCTTCTGCCTCGTAGGATATATTACGGGATTTGTTATACATGACTTCTAGCCTGTCCAAAATACCCTCCCGATCGACCTCAGTCTTATTTTCAATCTCGGCCATAACCAGATAAATACCATTGGCTACCACATCGTGCACCTGGCGCGATGTCTTGAGTTTGGACGCTTTGATCTTATCCTGGGCTTCGAACTCAAGCCGTTGCTTGTACTTCTTATAGTAGAAAACACCGCCGATGATCAAAGCTACCGCAGCTACGATAGCGGAGCGCTGTAGAACGAGATTTTTTGCCTGGACGGCATTGTCCTTCTGAAGCATAAGATTCTCGGCCTTGTTCTTATCGACCTCATAGCGGATCACAGCAAACTGATTCTTGGCTGCTGCGCGCGCCTGTTGGACACTATCCTGCAAAGTCTGATACCTCTCGAAGTAGACTTGTACTTGATTAGACGGGCTGAGCTTAATTAATTTGCGCAGTCCATTGATCTGGTCGTCCGCACTATACAATTGTAAAGCCATAGCGTATCTTTTCTGCGCATATAGCAGCGCTTTAGCGCTGTCGCGTGGCTCATAGTACTCTGTAAGATGTGCGTAACTCGAATTTTGCCCCCAACGGTCATCATGTGCTTGCCGGATCTGTAGTGCCTTTTTAAGATCTGTAGCTGCATCATAAGATGAATCGGTACGCCACTTGGTCTTTGCAAGATTGGTAAGTGCGCGTGCATAGTCCACAGTGCCTTCTTGGGTCTGAGAGGTAATCTTTTGAAATATATCTAGCGCTGCTTTGAACTGACGCGAGTCGAAAAGTGTTGCGGCTTTATTATTTAGACAACGTAACAATGTAACACTGTCGGTTGAAAATTGTAGAGCTCGGTCAGAAAAATGGATGGCTTTTTCGAAGTCTTTCAGTAGCGAGGTTGCATTGGCCAAGGTATTATAATTAAATGCTAAATGGGGCCAATGGTCTGAATTATTGGCATCTAAATAAGGGAATGCTTGCAATGAAGTCTCTTGTGCTCCAAAGTGGTCGCCCTGTTCACTAAGAAGAAAGGAACTTCGAATAAGACATGAGGCTACTCCTAGACTATCACCTACTTGAATATATGCTTCTTTGGCCTTTTCAAAAGCGAGATAAGCACTGTCGGCTTTGCCGCTTTCTGCGTAGGATATGCCTTTCTTATAATATATATCAGCACTTTGAACGGGCTGTTGGACGCGATCATTCCGGCAGGATAGGAATACAATGAACAGTATAATGAGGTAATGTTTTTTCAATTCAGTCGATTAATGTCCTGAAATTACAAAAAAAACACTAAATAGTAAAAAGGTAGCGTTTGCTACCTTTTTACTATTGCTGTAATGAACTTAACTCCAGTGATGGGCAGGTCTTCGCTTCACCGGTGGAGGCGTATTGCCGCGATCGCCACCTGTCCCTTGCTCCTGATCAACGAGGGCCAAACCTAAAGTCTTCTTAAGTGGCTTCACTGGTGGAGGCGTATTGCCGCGATCGCCGCCTGTGCCTTGCTCCTGATCAACGAGGGCTAAACCTAAAGTCTTTTTAAGGGGCTTCACCGGTGGAGGCGTATTGCCACGATCGCCGCCTGTGCCTTGCTCCTGATCAACGAGTGACAAACCTAAAGTCTTTTTAAGGGGCTTCACCGGTGGAGGCGTATTGCCACGATCGCCGCCTGTGCCTTGCTCCTGATCAACGAGGGTTAAACCTAAAGTCTTTTTAAGGGGCTTCACCGGTGGAGGCGTATTGCCACGATCGCCGCCTGTGCCTTGCTCCTGATCAACGAGGGTTAAACCTAAAGTCTTTTTAAGGGGCTTCACCGGTGGAGGCGTATTGCCACGATCGCCGCCTGTGCCTTGCTCCTGATCAACGAGTAAGGAACAATATACAATAGGGGGAATAGGCAAATGTGATGGTCGATTGGTATGTGTATTAATCGTGGAGGCATGCCCTTGATCAACTACTTGTATTGGATATTTTTGTGCTATAAAATCTACATTTGCAGTGTCAGATACGGTTTGGCCACACAATAGGGCTAATGCTAAATAAAACATTTCTCAAAAAATTAAAAGTCATAGTCTGAGTAGGCCCTGCACACCGTGCACAGGGTTGCTACAAAAATTTTCAGAAGGCCTTCTGATTTTTTTGGGAAGTGTGAGTGTCCATCGCGGGAGGCAAAAGCTGCTTCCCAAACCGGCTATTGACTACCGCGAGTTCTTCTCGTTTTTTGAAATCGGCTGATGTCTTTTGTCGTTTTAATTATTGACCTCTGGTTCGATTTCTTTAGCAAAAGTATATCAGACAAAAAGCTTAATATCAGACGTTTCCGATATTTCTAACTGTTCTGATATAATTCCGGTTTTTCTTATGAATTCCCGGTTTTTCCGGTGGAGATTACTTATGGTTTTCCATAATTTCTGATGGATAATTTGTGTAATTTTGTGTTATGTCAAACTTCAACCTATTTAGAAATGAGGTTCTTTCGCTCTATCACGAGAAGAGAAAGCGAAATGAATTGTCTAGTAAATTATGCGAACCCTCTCCTGCTAATCTGAGGGATTATAGTCTTGTGGTATTGGGACGTAATTTATCCGCCGACGATAAACAAATAATGGAGGAATTCTATAATGACACTAAGGAATATGAAACGCTTGAAAAGGCAATCAGGAAGGTTGATACAGGAAAACTAAAATCACTGCAAAACTTCATCACTGAAAAAACTAAAAACCCGGACGAACTGCTTGTAAAACTCCTTGCAGTATTGGTTGATTATCAACCAAGGCCTTTCGTCTGGGAAGAATGGAGGCCTAAAGAAGAAAGGGAAAAGCAGGATCTTGTTGTTGAAAGTGATGATGTTGTTGAAGATGATGATTTAATTAGTGGAAAAAAGCCAGAGAAGGGTAAACCATCGGCATACGGGGATGGAAGAGAGGAGGATCTGGAGGCTAACAATATTAAGGGAGGATTTACGGATGAGGCTACCAAAAGTAGTGGTCTTATACCAGTGGGTATAATGTCTCCAGCTCCACCGGGTAAAGGAAACTGGCATTCAAAAAAACGTCTTTATTTGACTGTTACAGCAGCAGGCATTGTGTTGCTTTTTATAGGGTGGATATATATGAAACCGAATCAGTGTATGTGCTGGGAAGATGATCACTACGTGGTAGTGGACTGTGCTGCACAAACAAATCCATTAGGTCCAAAGAAGATTCCCTTGAACTATGAAAAGCTGAACAGTTTTAAAAAAATAACACGCCCAGATACACTGTCGGTGAAACACGTAAACAGAGTATGGTACTCAAAAATAGATCATGATGTGGAATTTTTCACCTCAAGCGGGTTCCATCCCGAGCATCCAACTCGCTCGCTGAAGGCGGCTACCGAACACATATTAACCAAGTATGCTGGCGATTCTGTTCGTGTGAAATCTCAAAATAACACAAACTAGTTGATTCGAAATTAATGTATAGCTCTCTCGTAAAAAGAGACTACCACAATGCTTTGAACACTCCGATGACCTGAAGGTCTATCGTTTCGTCGTCTCGCAATACAATAGGTCTGTAAATCGTATCGCTAGACTTGGGCTGAAGGTTGATCTCTTGATGTTGCCGCCTCTCGTCGGTCACGGTCTTTTTACGCGTATATTCCTTGATCGTATAATTAGCTCCGAAATCGCGGTCGGCAAAACTACTGGATTCGGAAAGGCAGATGAGCCCGTTGCGGGAGACTCCCTGATAGCGTTCGAACAGACACAACTAGAACTTAGTACTGTTAAAGCAGATATTACTTGAAATTCTAACCGATTAAATTTTCGATTATGGAGCCAATAATTACAGTTGTAATCAATATTATAGAAGAAGGGCGGGGACCCGTCTTTGACTGTAAAGTAAAAGTGGAGATTAAGCTAACACTTCAAGGCGATACAGTCTGCTTAAATCGTCATGAGATGGCTTGATTGTTTGACCGGGATGTCAAGACTATCGGTAAACAGATCAATACTATTTTCAATGAAGGGGAATTGGAAGAAAATTAAACTGTCGCAAAACTTGCGACAACAACGGCTTAGCGTAGCCTGTGCAACACCAACATTGGAGGCAATATAGCGTGTAAAAGAACTCTTCTTAATATCGGCGGATATGATTTTACAGGTTGATATGACAAGATTATAATAAGGGATGCACATATGAATAAAATATCAGTCCCTCCTGCCCTTTCCAAATATTAATGTAGGCACAAGTGGCCTAAAAGCTAGCTCCTCGGCCAAAATAGGATTAAATAGCTTTTCAAGAAAGGAACGATGATGATCTGTGAATAAAATCAGTATATCCGGTCGCACAATATTAACCTCCTCCAAGAGTTGCTCAATGAAAGGCTTAAATATATCTTTTTTAACAGAGCGGAAATGTACAGGGTAATTGAAAATTTCATTAAAAGTTAATCGCTCGGGATCCTCTGTTGTATTGTCAATGTAGAGCATTTCAACACGGGCATGGAAAAGTCTAGCAAATGTGCTGACGCGGTCCATTTCTTCGAAAGCATCTTCAAAATCAGAAGCATAGAGCAATAAGTGAATAGGACTGGGTAAATAATCATATGGAATGACTAAAACCGGTATAGCGGATTTTGTGACAAGATTGCCCGTATTGGTACCTAAAATCTTGTCGAGTCCACTTGCTCCTCTGGTGCTTATTGAAATATAAGCGATATCGTGGCGCGTTTGGCAGAACTCTAAAATCATCATATCCGCTCTTATGCCTTCTAAAATAACAACGTCGTACGGTTTGGATTTAATATTGATCTCTGCATAACAGCTGTCAATAAATTCCCGCATTCGCAAAGTCTGCTCATCAGTATCGAATCCCATATATTGATGTGCGATACTAGTATCTAGACTATACACGATAGGTGCAACATGGATAAACAACAGCTTCATCGCCGCTAGAGATGCCATGTTGATGGCAAAACGTATTCCTCCTTTGGAATTTTCTGAAAAATCAGTGGGGACTAAAATCGTATTCATAATAATTATCCTTTGGGGTGCTGTTACTCCTTTTCTTAAATTGCGACGAAGACTTCTTTCCTTTACCAACAAGCTGACCGCAAAAATTTTAACTCAAATATCTGAAGTAAGTTATTATTTTAGTGGCTTACTCATTACTGTGTACACATACCTCCATCGATGACTTGAGTTGTTCCTGTAATAAATTGACTGTCATCACTGGCGAGAAATAAAACCAATTTTGCTATTTCAACGGGCTCGGCATAGCGTCCCAGGGGAATGGCTGCTTCAAATTGATGCCTTACCTCTTCGACATGTCCGGCCGATGTCCCCTCTTCGATAGAACGCATCATCCGGTTGTTGACCGGGGAGGGATGTACGGAGTTTACCCTGATTTTTCGCGATGCAGCTTCAAGAGCGGTGGTACGCATAATTCCAACAACAGCATGCTTACTCGCTACGTATGCACTAAGACCAGGAAATCCTAATAGTCCTGCTACAGAGGAGCTCATGATAATACTCCCTCCATCATTCATCTGGGGCAATACATATTTATTGCCCAGCCATGCCCCTTTTATATTTACAGCCACTATTTTATCGAAAACGTCCTCGGGGTATTCAATGAGCGGCTTTACCAGGCCTTCAATGCCGGCATTGTTAAAAAACACATCGATCTTACCGAATTGCTTTACCGTCTCCTGGGTATATACTTTAACGTCCACAGCATTCGACACATCTGCCACACAGTACTTGACATTCTCACTATCAAAGTCATTGACAACTGCCTTTAACGCGGATTCGGAGAGATCTATCAGCATTACTTTTGCGCCTTCATTTAAAAAGAGCTGGGCGGTAATTTTACCTATGCTGCCAGAACCTCCTGTTATTACAGCTACTTTGTTCGCTAACTTTTTCATTTAGATTTAATTTGTGCGATTTTTATCGCCGGACCAATATTCAAAATCTATACTTAAAAGCACTTATACTATAGCGCTTTTAAGTATTGAACATCAAAAATCTAAGCTCTATGCATGTGAAGTGCTGCATTTTTCTGCACTTCTTTTCCAATACTGGAATGACCTTTCGCTTCCAAAGCACTTTTTAGGGCTTTATCAAGACTGCCATTTTTTTGATGCTTTGCGGCCTTGAGATGGCTTTTTGCTGCCGCTTTGAAATGAAAGGCTGCTTCTTTATGATTTTTAATTATCTCTTTGCGTTCAGATTTTGAACTACCTCGAGATCCTTTTTTTGCTTTTTTGGTTTCACTTTTCATTTTAAAAAACTTTATAATTTGTATGAATCGTTAAAACTGACTAATCCTCTAAAACTAAAACATAATCTACAACTAGATCATTTTTAACATGCCAAATACCCGGAGTTTTCCACGCGATACGACCGGCCTCTTCTTTCTCATACCAAGATTGTGCTGTTCCACTTAGTGTAACTGTCGTACCTGATACTGAAACATCAATATTGCTATCATCAATGGTACTTCTTCTGAGAGCATCTTCAATATCTCTCTTTTCAATAGCTTCATTTGATTCAGATTTAATCTTGATCATGTTGGTGACTCCCTTGACGCCGCTGAGAGAATGTACAACACTTTTCGCTGCTTCTCGTTGGTAATCCCAAGCTAACTCACCCTCTAGGGTAACCCAACCGTTTTCTACCTTCACATTTACTTTATCCCTAGGAATGGACCAACTGTTTTTCAATGCTGTGAGGACTTCGTCTGCAACTTCGCCATCGGTTTTGGACCATGAACTTGGAAACTTTACTTCAATATTCTCCACCAGAGCTTTTACTCCAATTACTTTCTTTGCTGCATTTTCAGCTTCCATTTTTTTTGCGTAGCTATCTACGATTCCGGTTAAACTGACCACACCTTCCTTAGCCGTAACACCGATCTCTGCTGCGTTCAACAATGGCTCCCATTTGATAGCATTTTGAACGTCTTTCTGTAATTCTGCGTTTGTCTTCATCTTTTTGAAATAAAAAAATAAATAAATTATTGCTTCAAAACAAAGGTCAAGTTTATAAACAGGAATAATTTATACAATTAGAAAAAAATGTGATATAATTGGTTGGTATACAGATCTCTCTCTAAATATCTTCTAAATTCTTCCGAATTCTTGTGGGAAGATTCTTAAAAAAAGTAGGTGTAATACCTGTAACCTTTTTGAATTGTTTGGAGAGATGAGAAACACTTGAATAGTTTAACCGATAAGATATTTGGGTTAGGTTTAATTCTCCGTACATAATCAATTCCTTGATTTTTTCTACCTTATGTTGGATAATAAAATGTTCTAGAGTAATCCCTTTAGCCTTAGAAAATATCTCGGCAAGGTAATGATAGTTTTTTTTTAATTTTTCGCTGAGTAGTGTCGAAAAATTAACATGAGGTATTTCTTTTGAATAATGTACGGTCTCTATTACCAGATTACAGATCTTTTCTACCAATCTGGCAGTGCTGTCTTCTAATAGTTCCAGACCTGATTCATGTAACAATTCACTTAACTTTTTTCTTTGGCTTTCTGTAATGGTCCGGAACAATTTTACTTCCCCCAATTCTATCGACTTATAAGAGATGTCCAATTTATCAAGCTCGGATTTTACGAGCATCTTGCAACGACTGCTGACCATATTGTGAATAATAATTTTCATAACACAATAAACTGTAAAACAACTCACTAAATAATATGGAGGAACGATAAAATGTAGTTTTTTATAGCAAAAGTCGATATAGAATACCTTTTACTACCTATAATAATAAATACCGATATAGAACATAACGCTTAAAACTAGATATTATTTTAAAACGTTGTAATACAATAATAACCAGATAATGCTAAACCCTAATATTCTGGGGTCGATTAGGAAGGTAGATCACTTATATCGGATTTAGTTGCTTTTTTGAGAATACCGTGCAACAGGTACAGATACCCAAGTTCAGACTTGTTCTTTCTAGCAGATGCAGCGGTAATGGAATTTGCAGAAGAAAATATGATATTCGCCATTCTATGATCTATAAACCCCGGGTGCCCCTCTACAAAATCAACAAATCGCTTGAATGCTATACGAGCAGACGGTTTTTCTTCGAAAAGCCAGTCCGTAACGGCCTCGATCTGATAGGCCGCATCATATCCATATTCATCTAGAGAGGGCTCTAGATTGATCCAGGTCCTGTTTACCAAATCTTTAATAATTGCTTTTTCACTTGGCGTAACCCTTCGGTCACAACATGTCAAACTATAGAAGAGAAAACCTAAGTTTTCGTAAAATTTGGTCCACTGCTGTGCTGTACGTATCATGATGTGTTTTTTTAATGTTTACAAGGTAGAAATTATCAATACGCAATATCATGATCTTAATCATTCAAAAAAATGATATATATTGGTGTTATTTTACGACATTTTTAGCGCTCTTCCTTTTTTATGTTGCGGCGAGGCGAGTTTTATAGATACTCCCCGCGCCATTTAGGTGTCTATACGGATAAGATAGACTAAAAAAAACTAATATACAGATATTTAGAACTATATTTCATTACATTTGTTAGGAGATATAAGATGAAAAAGATAATTATTTGATATATCGGAGAATCGTGCGTTTTCCATAAAAGCGAGTATGTATTGGGCCTAACTATCATTATCATATAACGATATGGCGTATTGTGGGGGGGAAATAAACATATTAACGCAATCAACCGGGGCTTAAATATGGTCAAGAAATACGTGGATACTTTTACGATGCAGAGACTTCGCCCGGATTTATAAGCAGACCTTCAGGTCAATAAAAATGAATCAAACCATAATGCTATGAGAGCACTCATTTTAGTGATTGAAGACAATGAGGAAATCTGTGAAAGTATTGTCAATATTCTTCGACTAGGAAATTATGAAGTAATTGCTGCCCACAATGGAAAAGATGGCGTGGAGTTGGCTAGTAAGCATAAGCCCAACTTGATATTGTGCGACATCATCATGCCGGAATTGGATGGATATGGGGTGCTCCATATTCTGAGCAAACATCCCGATACGACTGGTACACCGTTTGTCTTCCTCACGGCCAAGGCTGAGCTATCGGACGTTAGGAAGGGAATGAACATGGGTGCTGACGATTATCTAACTAAACCATTTGACGGGATAGAACTGCTGACAACTGTAGAGTTGAGGCTGAAAAAAAGTGAACAATTGAAAATGACCTTCGCCAATAAATTGAACGATATTGATGATTTCCTGGATAAAACCAGTGATCTTAATGAATTTCAGACACTGGCCAGTAACAGACCGAGAAAATCTTATAAGAAAAAAGACCACATCTTCGTGGAGGGACAGTTTCCAACAGAACTTTATTATATCATCCGAGGTGAAGTGAAAACGAGCCGCTTAAACTACGACGGCAAAGAGTTGGTTACGGGAATACACCGTGAAGGGCAGTTTTTTGGTTATGTGCCCTTATTGAAAGGTACAGCATACACGGAAAGCGCTGTGGCCTTACAGGACACAGTGACAGGTACTATATGGAAGGAGGACTTCCTGAGTTTGACCCATATGAACCGTGAAGTGGCGGCTCGTTTTATCAAGATCCTCTCAAATAATGTATTTGATACGGAAAAAAGGCTGCTCGAACTTGCTTACCAATCTGTGCGTCAACGGGTAGCTTCCGCCCTAGTCTATCTTTACGAACACCAAAGGGTTGCCGAAATGCATCTGCCGCTGATCACGGTGGCCAGAAAGGATATCGCAGGAATGGTAGGAACAGCGGTCGAGTCGCTGAACCGAACCTTGGGCGATTTTAGAGACGAATCGCTGATCCTATTGACCGAAAATGGAATAAAAATACTGAATTTGGAAAAGGTCAAAAAGCATAGCCAATAGTGAGTGGCAATAGTCGTACCTACGACGCAGCTTTTATCGCCGGCGCTCTATTCCCTTACATGGAAGAAAAGCATATTTTGACCTTGTGTTGATGGGCACAAAAATTTCGGTACGGGATCCATTGCTGAGTCAACGGATCCCGTACCGAAATTTTTGGGATGTCATAAAACGGGGATCGTATGTGAAGGCTTTACAGTTGTTTCTTCGGATTTTGGAACCGTAATTTTTAATATGCCATCTTCGTATCTCGCGTTAATTTCATTTTCTTTTACATGCTCCGGCAACGAAAACGTACGTTGGAAGGTGTTAAAAGAGTACTCCTGCCGGGTGTAACCATTTTTTTCTTCAGACGCTTCCTCCGTCTTTTCTGCACTGATGCAAAGGATGTGATTCTCCACTTGTAGTTTAAAATCTTCCCGACTTAGCCCCGGTGCGGCTACTTCGAATACGTAATCTTTCTGGTTTTCGGAAATATTCACGGATGGAACATTTAAGCCAATCCGCTTATTGAAAAAGCCGAAATCTACGTCAAAGAAATCACGATCAAAAATTGATGGAACCGGATTCAGCCAATCTGACATCAATGATGGCAAATTGTTCTTTTTTCTTAATGATAAACTCATAATATTATTTTTTATTGGTTAAGATACAATCTTCAACATTGCATCTTCATAACAAAAATCATAAACTTAGAAGATTTTCGTCCATTCCCAGGTTTTCTCTTGTATACGTTTTCAGGAAGAAACAGCTTCCCTCAACCACTCGTACAACCGGTCGGCGTCTTGCTTATTAAACAACGTGGTACCGGATTTCATAGTGGCGGCTGTACCGCAGGCAACTCCCATCCGAACCATATTCTCCAACGACCCTCCTTTAGCGAGTATAGAGACCATGCCTGCCACCATACTATCTCCTGCTCCTACAGTACTGAGCTTTTTTACGGTCGGTGCGTGGATATGTAGACTGTTGTCGCATGTAACCAAAATGGCGCCTTGAGGGCCCATCGAAACCACGATTACTTCTGCTTTGCCAGCAATGATGAGTTGTTTAGCGGCTTCTTCAGTGGATTTATTATCGAGAGCTTCAACACCTGTAAGTGTACTTAATTCACCAAGGTTGGGCTTCAAGAGAAAGACCCCCTCTGACACCACCTCCCTAAGAGCGGCTCCGGAAGTGTCAACAATCACCCGTGCAGATTTCGACTTTATGGTTTTCACAAGATGTCGCAAAAAGCCGGGATTTACTTCAGGCGGTAGGCTACCACTAATTACCACCAGTTTGGGGAAAGGAGATAGTGAATTAATGCTGTCTGAAATCTGTGTTAGTTCGTCAGAAGCCAATATCGCACCTGGCATACCAAAGCGAAACTGTTGGTTGTTGGAGGTGTCAAGCACCACAAAGTTTTCCCGGGTATCGTTCACGATGCTGAAAGGCATGATGTCAACCCCTTCTTTTAGCAGCAATGATTCGAGGTGTGCACCCGTCCTTCCTCCAGAGGGGAAAAAAGCTGTCGACTGCAGTCCCAAACGTACAAGCCCTCGAGCAACATTGATACCACCACCCCCGGGATCGTAGTTCGGAGACGAACATCTTAGTTTCTTTTCAGGCTGTATTTGACTCACTGTGCTGCTCTTATCCACAGCAGGATTTAACGTAATGGTGAAGATATTGTGATGCATAAGTTCTAATTATCCGCAAGAAACTTGCTCATCTTTTATTAGAATTTTAACTGGTATTTTCAGATCTGTCTGGATCTTTACGCGGAGTGCTTCTAATGCAGATGGCTCTCCATGTACAAGCATTACTTGCTGAGGTGGATTTTTATATTTTCTTATCCATTCTATTAGCTCTGACTGGTCAGCGTGTGCAGACAATCCAGTCAATTCTACAACATTGGCTTTTACAGGATAATAAGCCCCATGGATTTTTAACTCATGAGACTTATTTAACAAAGCTCTTCCACGTGTACCTTCTGCTTGAAATCCGACAATCAACACCGTATTGCGGTTATCCCCTATATCGTGTTTTAGATATTCAAGCACACGCCCGCCACTTAACATACCACTTCCTGCAATTATGATCTTACTTTTTTTATCATGAACAATTTGTTGGGTATTTACATAATCTCTGTTGATATCGATATTCTCGATAATCTCTAACCATTTTCTTTTGTCGACAGTAGTATAATCGGCATATTTTAACATAATATCTGTCGCAGAAGCAGCCATTGGGCTATCTATGATTATTGGAATATCTTGCGGAATTTTGCCTTGCTCCTTTAGCTGGTGGAGAATATATATCAGTTCTTGAGCTCTTCCAACAGCAAAGCTAGGAATAATTATATTTCCATGCTTTTTAACGGTAAGATTGATCCAATGTTGCAAATTATCGTACAAGTTGGTGTTGTCATGTAACCTATCTCCATATGTAGACTCCATAACCAGAATATCCGCTTTGGTGAAAAAATCGGGAGGTGGGAGAATTGCACTGTGATTCCGTCCGATATCTCCTGAAAAGACAATAGTTTTGTCAAAGCACGTAATTTCTACTGAACAAGCGCCAATGATATGACCGCAAGATTTAAACCGACATTGAATATGATCGCTTAATTTTATATTAGTATTTTCGCGAACAGTAAAAAACTGTTTAAACGATCGTTCGGCGTCATTTATCGTATACAGTGGCTTAGCAGGATTATGTTTGGTATAATGATGGTGATTTGCCTTTCTGGCATCTTCTTCCTGTAATTTCGCACTATCAAGTAAGATTAATTCTGTCAATTCTTTTGTAGGGCCTGTCATATAAATCTTACCTTTAAATCCTTTCTTCACAAGTAGAGGGATATAACCACAATGATCAAGGTGAGCATGGGTAAGAATCACCAGATCGATTTTTTCTTCCATAAGGATACCTATTGATTGCCAGTTTTGCTCGCGTAAGGTTTTAACCCCTTGAAATAAGCCACAATCAACTAATATAGTTAATTCTGAGGTTTTCAATAGATGCTTGGAGCCGGTAACTGTACCAGCGCCACCCAGAGATTTTATAAAAATAGTTTCCATTTTCTTATTAAGCTGCTATGCATCTGGGGTATCGATATTTATTTGATATGTCAATCAAACTCCGAGATGTATCATTGGTGGTTATGAACTAGATTTGTTTTCAAAGTACGTTGTTCCAATCGATATTTTTTCTTTTCAAATTGCTTTAATCGAGGCCATTGTGTACTATTCGTTTTCGATTTAAAGTGAAAACGGCCTTTAAAATAAAAGCCTTATGCTACCGCTAAAAAACTTATTTACAAGCCGGTACATTAAAGTTAAATCTATAAAAATTTAAATATGATGATTTCCCCCATACTTTTCAATGATTTTCATCACTGCTTTTCCAGCTGCAATTATGTAAAATTCAACTATCTTTTGGCAATTGTCAAATTTATGGACATCTCTATACGAAGTAAGCTTTTTTAAAAAAAAGTTAAGTAGTACGTCTAAACATAGCTATTTGCACCTCTACATCAATTTACTATCAGACTATTATTTACTATTTGGGTATTTTGATTATCTCCCGCAGAGCTGCTCTGCGCGATGTTGATGGCAACATTAATCAAGAAAGTAAGGTAAAACTATTGCACTTTTTTTAACCACCTTACTATTCCTTTATAAATCTTACCTGCCGTTTGTTTATGAAACTTTTCGTTCAGTATCCTTTGCTCATCCTCCGGATTACTTAAAAAAGCAATTTCTACCAAACTGTTGGGATATTCCGTAGGCGAGTTTAATAGGAAGTTGAAATTGCCGATCAGACCATATTCATTCAATCCCAAATCCAGCATTTCATCCAATATATATTTCGAGACCTGCCTACTGCCGTTATGATGGTAGTAAGTACTGACGCCCTTTACCGCTGTTCGGGATGAGGCATTCAGATGCAGGCTAATTAGCAAATCTGGTTTTACTGCTCTAAGCTTCAGTACACGATCTGTAGTCGCTACATCAATATCTTCGGTACGCGTCAAATAAACATTTTTCACACCCTTTTTGCGTAAGAGTGTTTGTAGCTCCTTAGCAAATTTCAGCGTGTAGATCTTCTCTTCTGTACCATTTAGGCTGACTGCCCCCTTTGCATTCCCACCATGCCCTGGATCAATAGCTATAAAGAGGTTTTTGATTCCTTTTTTTGCTGGAGCATGCTTTACCGATATGCGCAAAGACTTATTGTCATAATTTATGGAATAGCCCCAATTTTGCTTTCCTTCGAGGTCGATATGTATACGGTAAACATCTTTCTCCAGTTGCTCGGGGTATACATTTTTTACTATGCGGGCTTTTCTCAACTGAGTGATCCATGTCGTATTTGAAGTCGCTCCAAATACATCAACGATAATCTTATTGGGTTCTTCAAACTGAAAACTTCGGTACGGTAGTCGATCAGGTAAACTTATGGTCAATATATCGTAGTTATCTTTTGCCGACAAATGCCAAGAGCCGCTCAAGACATCAGCAGAAATAAGGCTGTCTGACAATTGATGTCCACGAGTTACAAAACGCTTAGGAATATAGGCCTCCCAGTTTTTTGATAACTTGATCTTATATCTATTCTCCACCGAATCGAGTACCACTACACGTACGCCTATATCTATAAAAGTCATTTTATCGGCTCCCAACCTTACCATACCATCGCTATACTCAATATAGGGCAAATCGCCAGTCGTCCGTCCAACCCAAGCTTTTTGAGCATATACTCGCTCACCAAAACCAATAGCAATTAACACCGCATAAAAAATAGACAAAAGATAGGTCTTCATATTCAGTTGATTCGTATTTACTAGCTCACAATACGCTTTAAAGGTATGGAAATATGTTGAATAGATCTAAGAAGTCAAAAGCTGTTGCTTGTCGAATGAGGAATATACATATATTTGCAATGTATATAATACAAAGTAATATTACCCGAACCAATCGCAACATTATAAAAGATTGAAGTAAAATGAAACCAAAAATTAAAAGTTATGCTATTCAATTCATCAAGGAGATCATCCCAGTTATTGCGGGAATTCTTATAGCACTTTTTATTGACAACTGGAATTCTCAACGAAAGGATAAAGCTTATATTCAACAAGTGTTTTCAACGATAGATAGCGAGCTTAAGGAATCTAAGGAGGAAGTTGCGAACAAGATACCTAAACAGCAGGCCTTAATTGACTCGCTGAATCGGTATGCCGACAATGAAAATATCAGCTTTCAGGATATTATAATAAAATCAGATGGGGTACATATTCCTCAGATTAGAATAAATGCCTGGAAGTCTATCGCTAATACAAAAATAGATCTGATCGATTACAGAAAAATAACGCTACTTTCTAATATCGAAGAATTGAAAGAGACTTTGAATAACAAAAGTGATTTTTTGATGAATTTCATGTATTCAAATTTCAATACAACGGATAAAAATGTAAAGGCCACAGCTAAATTAATCCTTATGGATATAATCCAAACGGAAAGAACTATACAAGAAACGATCGCATATTTTGAAGAGGGCAACATGCAAAAATAGTGTTGGAATTTTTTAACTGGAGAAGTTAATCTTCAACGATTTTTATCTCAAACATTTTGTCCCAATTTTTGCCTGTTACAAAGAAAGTACCGTTTCTACTGTCAAAGGCTATTCCATTTAGCACATCTAAATCGATATGGGGAGACACTCGGCCTCTAAGATCTGACAGATCGAGTATGGACTCTAGAGTACCATCTTGAGGATTAATAACTCCCACTACATTTTCCATATAGAAATTTGCATATATCTTTCCTTTTACCCACTCCATTTCATTGGTTCCTGAGACCAGTTCCTGATCACTAGCTACGTTGATATAGTTGACTTTAGAAAAAGTACTGGGCTCGAGTAAGTAAATCTTTTCCGAACCATCAGACATATAAAGATACTTTCCATCATTTGTCAAGCCCCAGCCTTCCATCGGTTGGAAGTAAGGAAGTGTTTTAATTTGCTTCAACGTCTTTGCATCATAAACATAAGCTAAATTGTGTTTATAGGTCAACTGGTAAATGTTACCATTAAGGATGGTAGCTCCTTCTCCAAAGATTTCATCATTCAACTCGACAATATTGGTGGGTATTCCGGTCTTGGGGTTTACAATCCTAATACTGGACCGACCTTTCTTACCGCTTTCTCCAAGACCGTTTCCAGTACTTTCCATGAGCTGATCACCAATAAACTCTAATCCCTGGGTGTAGGCTCTAATATCGTGCGGATACGTACTTACAATTTGATATTTCAGGTTTTTTGGCGGATTCTTTGGTAATAAATTTACCGATAAAGTGGTTTCAGCGACACCATCCTCATTGTACACACAAGCTTTAAAAGACTGCAAACCAAATGGTTCAGATGTAAATTTATGCGTCACCAAGGTATTACCTATTGACTTTTTAATTTCCAGATCATTGATCCAATAGCGTACGGAATCAATGGAGAGGTCCATTCCTGTTGTAATCTGCAGATTTATCTCTTCTCCAGGGGAATACTTTTGCTTTACTCCTCTGGTATCGATCTTAAAAGATGGTTCAATAGAAGATTCTTTTACCGGTGTATCTATTTGACTTTCTTTTTGACCTCCTATACATCCGCTCAATAAAATACATAGTGCCAAAGTGGCTGTCTTTTTGATTTTCATTTTATTATTTTAATGATCCTAAGTTATAAAATAAAGGCTAAGAGTGCCCCTTATACCTTTGCGATAACTCCTTTTTTAGTAAACATCAATACTGACCTCTCAAAGGGAATATACAAATATTGAAGATAGGAAAAAATAGTTGGTGTAGGTGATAATTTGACTGTCTATAAAATTCGCTATTTTTAACTAGAAACTACAGCCACTATCAAGTACATAAAAAAAGGGAATCCGATATTAATTAGTAGACAGACAGTTGCAGCTATTACAGTATGGAGAGGCCCTCAGCCTCTCGTTGTTTGATTGGTCTTCGGTCGACGAACGGATTGCCTCCGTAAGTAAAGATGGGTCTAACATACACAGCCCACGTGAATCTTTTCTATCTCGTTCGTGTTTCAGTCGGCCCTACTCTTACGCCCAGTTAATTAATTTAGGAATAAGAATCAATGTGGATAAAGTCAACATCAATACAAGGGATAAAATAATTGTCTTCGCCTTTAATGGAATTAAAAAAGTGGGAAAATAGCAGCGGTTATAAATAATGAAAGAAAAGACGCGATACACATAATAGCCCTCGCAGACTGCAAGGGCTATATCTAACCAATTGTGAACCGCTGGGTGCGGAAATATTAAATATGAATAGTTAAATATAATATTTATACAACTATAATCCAACAGGATACAAAAAAAAATGAGTTCTCAGGCTCGGTTATTGTAGACTTACTCTTTATTTCAAATGGCCGGCATGCTGTTTCGCGGTCATAGGTGTTTGCACAGTTATGCTACGCGGATATTTCATGATGAAAACGCTGAAACCAGACGCTTTCAGAAGACAAAACCAATCATCCATCGTATGTTATCTTGTTATTATATCGAGGATGTAAAAGAAAATGTTACAACTAAATTTGTGATGAAATTTGGGATCTAGCTGACAATCAATGTAGATAGCTTCTGCAAATAGGACTAGATTTTGGAAGACTGATATAGAAAAACTTACAGTCAATATAATAAAAATCAAACAACACTAATCTACAACTTATTGGGGGATACGATTGTAAACTTTGGAGACCTAATTTTAATAGTTTACAATACCGTAAGCAAAACAAATTCAATTTTTTTAGTATAGATGAGATCCCTTCCTTAAAAAATAGCGTCCTATTTTTAGATGGGAAGAAAGAACGAATGAATATTATTTGGCAAGAACCAGAATTTGACAAGGGAGGAATAGGGAGTATACCATCTAACTATACTAAAGGTACAAAGGTTATATATTATCCAGTAGAAAACCCCTATATAGTTAAGATAAAAGGTGATGTTTTCCTTGCTACTAATAGGCTGGGAAACCACAACACTACTTTAAATTTTCCAAATCTGATACTTATCCAACCTGAGAATGGATTATCGTTCATTACCTCTCTAAAAATATTGACATCTGATGGACCCAAAACTATTATTATAGACTGTACCTATAAGGAAGTTTTGTAGGTACTGTATTTTCGATGCGTCTTTTTTAAAGTTGAGGTGGTTTAAGATGCAAAACTACAACTTAATATTATGCCGGTGCGGAAATAAAAACGGTAATCCTTAAGAAAACAGCGAATTAAGTCTTGTAAAAACTTATAATTATCCTTATATTAGGTATATCAATATTATAATAATTATGAAAAACCTCATTCTGATTGTACTCGTGTTTACTTCTACAAATTTGTTTGCTCAGACTGTGAAAGACAGGAGTCAAGCCAGGTGTACCTCTGTTAAAATCACGCCAAGTAGAGACACTTCTTTAAAAGTGATTATAGTTGACAAGGAGAAACAAAGACAGCAACCTGTTTACTTTATAAATGGTCAGTTTGTAAGGCTTCTCGGCCATATTAAGTCAGAACACATAGAAAGTATAGATATAACCAAAGGAGATATCCTAATTGGAAATCAAACATACAACGGTCAAATTCATATAAAGACGAAAGCGGGTTATTCACCTAAATTGATTTCCTTATCGGAACTGAAATATAAATACACAAGTTTTAAAGAGACACCTGTAGTATTCATGCTTAACACAGATATTATAAATTCGGATCAAGAAAGTTATTTTATAGATGAAAATGACCTTTTGACCATAATCGTTGACAAACTGACCACCAATAAAGATAATGTCGAGATAGGGTTAATAACCCTATTGACAACATCTAAAAAGAACATTGATAGCAGGAATGCAATTATAATTCGGGGAGAAGAAATAGCAGCTAAGTAGATCTTTTACATATCATAGGTTTCATCTAAAGCTTTTCGATCTCTTCAACAGAAACACCTCTGCCCATGGAAACGCTATCAATAACCTTCCGAAGGTCGTCTGAAGCGGGTAGTTCGAAAACCTCCAAGTCAAAGTATTTGATGGCTGCAAACAGATGATCGAAGATGTCTGCCATGGTATTCTCAAAAAAATCCCATTGTGTACCTTTTGTAAACATGTAAAGCTCTAGCGGTAGACCATGCTCGGTTGGAGACAGCTGCCTGACTAAAAGAGTCATATCTTGGTGTATATTGGGATTATTGCGAGCATAGGCTATCACATAGGCGCGAAACAATCCAATATTGGTCATCCGCCTACCATTGACCAACATGGAGCTATCGATATCGGCCTGAGCATTGAAGACCGCAATCTCCTGCTCCCGGCTCTCGATAAAGGGCTTTAATAATGCGATCTTTTTCAATTGCGTTATTTCTTCTTCTGTAAGGTAACGGATCGAGGAAATCTTGATAGGTATGGGTCTTTTAATACGTCTGCCCCCAGTTTCCTGCATGCCCCGATAATTTTTGAACGAATCACTGAGTAGGGTGTGCGTCGGTATAGTTACAATGGTCTTATCCCAATTCTGTATCCGTACATTATTCAGATTGATCTGCAACACGTCACCATCTACACCATATTTAGACATTTCAATCCAATCGCCTACACGGACAGAGTCATTGGCCGATACTTGTATACTTGCGACAAACCCTAAAATGGTGTCTTTAAAGACCAGCATCAATATGGCTGAAGCTGCTCCTAACGATACCAAAAACGACCAGGGCGAACTGCCTGTCAACAAGGACACGATGAGCGTGCCAGCTACGAAAAGAAGAAATATCTGTGTGACCTGTAGGTAACTGTCTACCGGCTTGTCCTTAAAAGCTGTGACTTCTCTCAGAATATCTCTACAGGTCTTTAACAGACTATTCAGGAGCATATAGACGGACGCGACCAAAAGTACTCCTAGAAACTTGACAAGCAGTGAAGTAAATACGGGAAAACTGACAAATATAAAAGGGAAAATCTGCTGTGCAAGGATAACGAGAATAAGCCGACTCAGAAAAACATGTACTCTATTGTACATAAGCAGGTCGTCCCAGTGGGAACTGGTCTTTTTGACCAACCGGGTCACCAGATTATTGAAGGCATATCGGGTAATATAGTCTACAATGCCCAATAGGAGAAAGGCTATGACAAGCAGCGCAACGGAAGCCACGATATGTGTGACGGACTCGGTAAGTCCTAGACTTTTAATAAAATCAAATGTTTGTTGGTAAATGGTAGTTGTAGGTAGTTCAGTAAAGTTAAGTAGGGTTGTGTTTTCCATCCAAATAAAGTTATCTACGGCATACGCTACCTCCTGCTCGTTGGCGGACAGTCAGCTCTAATTTATCGACTTTATAGATCTGTCTTATTTAAAAATAAAGTTGTAAAAGCCTATCCAAGGAGCCAAAACATAGGAAAGCGAAAATATAGTGCTCGAAATTATCTAATACGATACAAACTTACATAAATATATGACTACATGCAACCACCTACTAGATGGCCGAGCTAGGTTATCATCCATCACCCAAACTATAATTATTTTTAGCCCATCTTTGGAAAGAGAGGCTATGGAAACTCTATTGTTCAATAGTAGAGAGTTTCCATTCGATTCGAGAAACACGCATAAAGAAAATGACGAAAAAGGATGAAAAGTGGATTGGCAGAAAGATAATAAATTATTTATTTACTTTGGGTCTTTCTTTCATTATCGAAAAATAGGAGGAACTGAATGCTGAAAGGCTTTGATAACCGACTTTAAAGGAAATTTCGCTAAGGGTGTATCGTTTGGTGTCAATGAGCTCGATACTTTTCAATATACGTATTAGCTGCGTATATTTCTGTACAGTTATGCCTGTTTCGCGTTTAAATAGCCGTTGCAGGGTACGCACTGACATTCCCGCATCGGAGGCAAGCATATCGATATCAAAACTATATCGGTAATTTTCATTTATGTAGTTGCATATTGGGATTAAACGGCTATCCACAGGAATGGGTATCTGCAATCCGATATTTTCTCTGCAGAAACTAGGCAGACCATAGAGGATAGCGTTTAAAAAGACATATCGCTCTTCTTCTTCTGTTACCACCTTGTTCCACTTCGAAGCGTATAAAAGCATTTCCTTTAATACCGTAGGAACGGGAAAAATATGCACGTGCCAATAAAACTCCTGTTTTGGGACAGATTGAAACAGCACGAGCATCAGATTGACCGTCTTCGCTTCCGAACTGGTCCGGTGTTCGATGCCGGCCGGTATCCATATAGCATGGTTTTGCGGAACAAGATATATTTTTTGTTCGATGTGGAAATACTGATAGCCCTCTGCTACATACGTTAATTGAAACCTTTGGTGCGTATGACCATAGTCGTCGTGTTTCCAGTTCTCTTCATACCAAACATACGCCTCAGCGGAGGTGGTATCAATATACTGTCCGATGTCCTTCTCGATAAGACCACATTTTCGCATGTCGTTCTGCATGTTGTTTTTGGCAAAGTTAATAAAAACGATACGGTTAATTTTGTTGTCTGAAAATTTATATAAGATACATGAAACAGGTAAGCGGAATTATAACAGCTATCATTTTATCGGTGGCAACATTTACAGCTACGGCGCAGCTAAATAGAACAAAAATATTGATACTCCTACATTCGGACAATGGTGGTACTTATGAATTGGCCAAAGAAGTAAAAAAAGGAATAGAAAGCGGAGCTGGTGCGCAGGCGATAATAAAGCAGGTAAGACAATCAGATAATCCCAAACTGAAAGATATTCCCGTTGCAACGGTAGAAGAATTGCCGACCTACGACGGTATAGCTTGGGGATCTCCTGTTTACTTTGGAAATATAAGTACAGGAATGAGTGACTTTTTGGCAAAGACTGTTGATTTATGGACGAACCACGCATTAGAAGGAATGCCGGCAATGGTATTTATGTCGGCAGGGAGCGGAGCAGGAAAAGAACTGGCGATGCAATCGTTTCTCAATAGCTTGGCAGTACACGGAATGATCTTGGTACCCAATGGTATTCGTGGCTATGAAAATATAGATAAAACCGCTCCACAGGGAAATACTGTTTTGGGAACCACAAGCCTTGCATCACACAAAACCATAGAAAGACCCAGCGACAGCGAACGTTATCTTGCAGAATTACAAGGTAAGAACTTTGTACAAGTAGCGCTGGCTCTTAAAGGCACATTCTCGAAAAATGAAATAGCGGTGATCGAAAAAAAACAAGACGTAAATTTAACACTTATAGAAAAAAAAATAATCCTGCCAGATGCACCTGCTCCAGTAGGAAACTATTTGCCTTATGTACGTTCAGGTAATCTTGTTTTCATTAATCAGGTAGCCTTGAAAGAAGGTAAAATCCTCCATGCCGGTAAGGTGGGAACAGATATTACCGATCAACAGGCAGAAGAAGCAACCGCACAGGCGATGCTCAACGTCCTATCTGTTTTGAAAGAAGCTGTGGGGGGCGATTTAAACCGTGTGAAACGCTGCGTACAACTTACTGGAATTTTTAATACAGAACGTAATTATGTAAATCACGCAAGGTTGATGAACGCTGCTTCTGACCTTGCTGTAGAAGTGTTTGGCGAAAAAGGTAAACATGCCAGAGGAACATTCGGGGCATATTCATTGCCTGTCAACTCGGTAGTCGAAATTCAGGCTATTTTTGAAGTGGAGTAAGAATTGGGGATCGTGGGTTTACAAAAAGGCACAAATATCTTTGTGCCTTTTTTGATTTTTTACTGCTCTGGAAGCGAACAGAAGCGGTCGAACGAATTCGAATGAATTCGAAAACAATATAATCCAGACGCTCCCTCTCAAATCGCTTCTTTTTGTATTCCCTATTGGAAGTATTCGGACAGATCTGTGATCGCCGGTATAGGGATTCGATGTCGCGGCGTAGGGGATGTAACACTCTTAAAACCATCAGAAATTAAAAGCAACTTGGATTTACCGGCTTCAGGTACAATACCTTTACCATACCTCCCCTGATTAGCCCGAAGTTCCGGATAGCTATTAGAAGCCGTTGTTCCTCTAACATAAGGCATGTTATCCGTTCCTTTTTCAACAAAATCAAAGGAATACTCCAGATTCTCATCAGTCAAGTTAGGCAATTCAAAGCTGACAAAGCTACCATCTGTGGGTATAGATACCCGTATTTCAGGATTAACCTTATCTTCAGGTGTAAGTCGATTCGTGTTTTCGGTTCCTTTCTTTCTCGTGTAGAATACAATATCTACGACATTCCCGCCCGTAAAATACAGGGTGTTTGAATTAGGGTCTGTGTACTTTGTTTTAAATTGTGCCGTTACTGCCATATTTTTAGCATTTGTAGGCGGTGCCACTTCTATGCCGTCTACAATTTCTGTCCCATCAAAAAAGAATCCTAAAGACTGCTCAGCAATATCTGAAACTATTTCATTCGTGATAATGGCTGTTTGTTCCCCTTTCTTCCTAACTTCTAATTTCCGGGGTTCATTTTCATTAACTAAAATAGAAATAGTCTCGTTGATAGTAGAGTTGCTTGTAAAAAGAGATTGTCCATCCAAAACAAATTCGAGTTCACCAGACATCACATACCCTTTTATCGTATAACTGACTTTTCCACTATAAATTTTTCCAGAGTCATAATAAATTGAAAGTCTCTGATTAAAATTTTGGAGTCCGATAGGCCGTGAAACTATTACGTCTTTGGAACCCGGCTCTCGTATATAGATCGCTGGATTATCTAGGCCTGCTGTATTGAGTAAGACATACTTTTCAAAATTAGAATTATTATCTCCATTAACACTGGCCACTACGCTATCCTTGAAAACAAATTCCAGATCACTGGTGGTACTTCCTTCAATTGTAAGGTTGATTACCTGAGGTTCTTCGACGTTAAGCAATTCTACCTTTTTACAGGAACCGAATACCAATAGGAAAAATGCCAGCAGGCAGAAAGAAAAAGAGTTTGTATATATTTTCATCTAAATATCTTGTTAAAACTTTAAAACCGAGGTACACAGCTTGCGACCTGTACCCCGGAATTTTAATAAAATCTGACAATCAGCACAATAAGTGATTAATAATCAAATTTTGCCCAACAAGCGGCAAATGAACCTGGAAACCAAGGAGCTGGAGACGAAGTGCTCATTGTATTACCTCCATCATCCGTAAAGTTACCAATGGATACATAACCATGAATTCTGCTGTTATCAACAAGCGCTTCATCACATCCTACCGGAGCGGGAGAATCTGTAAAGAGACCTGTATTATATCCAGTCACTGTCGATCCTGTTGCTATCAAAGATGCTCCTCTGCGAATACGAACTCCATATTTATACAGATTTGCATTACTACCTGATGTAGTACCCCAGATCCTTACATTGTCAAATATAACCTCAGTTCGTGGAGTCGCTCCACACGGATTCATAGAACTGTTATCAATTTCTGCACCATTGGAATCTGGGTTTACACCACCACTATGGGTAGAGGCGTCATTAGCGATGGCTACAGAATTTGATAATGTACCCCTGTATCCCAAATCATAGTCAAACTGATCGTCGTCATTAGCATAAGATAATAGATTCGCACAGCTTACTGTACCACCAAACCACTCAAAACCGTCATCCAAGCCCCAGGCAACTTCAACATTATTGATATCGGTCTCACTACCTACACCTCCTATAGTCAATCCGTTTACTTCAATATCGGTAGCCAACTGGTAACCTGCGTACTCAATACGTACATACTCGAATGCCCCTCTATCATCAGCATCGTTTGAACCACCGAATGAATAACGAGGATCAGTAGATGGCAAACCTTCGATATTAGCCGTGCCTGAAGCCGTATTGATTGTAGCGTTCCCTAAGATGATAACGCCACCAAAATCGCCCGACTTGCCAACGGTATTATTATTCGCATCCAATAGATAACGGCTTGTAAATACGATAGGGTTACACTCTTCACCTACAGCATTGATTTTACCGTCTTTTGCAATAACCAAAACGCCGTTTTGCGCACCAGGAGTATTTATAGAGGCTTTGATAAATGTACCTGGACTAATAGTTAACGTAGCATTGTTACGAACGGTCACTACACCACTAATCTCGTAGACATTGCCAGCAGTCCATGTTGTATTTGTCGTAATATCTCCCGATACCGTTACAACAGGCAACGAAGATTGTGGATAATCGGCCGCGATTGTACTACGATTGACAAATGAATCGACTGAACCGTCATTTTTATCACAAGAAGCTAATGAAAATGTCATTGCAACTCCTCCAACTATAAATAGTACGGGTATGTTCTTAGCTACTTTCTTTCCGAATGAAATCACATTATTAAATATTCTCTTTATCATTTTGATAGTTATTTGGCAGCTTTTATGCTGAGATTTAATTTTTCACAGGTTTTATGCTGTGTTGATGATTTTCTACTTAATGGTCAACGGATTATAAATCCTTTTTTCTTAACTTTGCTCTTGATCCTCGACAAGTGGAGCAATTCTTTTTGAGATCACTTTATCTTATTCGGGTTTAGCCCGGCTGCCGTAACTGGTATCACATAAAACGAGGGGTTGACTTGAAAAACTGCCCTTCGTTTTTTTTTCTTGGCAATCGGAAAGCATGTCCCGGCAGCTCCTCCTTCCTATTTAATAGTTTTACATTCCTGTTTGTATATCATGGCACTATTTTTCCCTTTGTTTTCTATTTTTTAAAATGTATAGGTAAATGAGGTGCTGAAGGTCCTGCCAAAATGTTGTTTGAACATAATCATATCTCCGTCTTCATATTTATCCGTAAAGCCTTCTTTCAGTCTTTGTGCCTCACTGATATCACCATTGAATTGATAGTCTGGATTTCTCTCATAGCTCGCAAAATTGCGGTAAATTGTAGACGCAGAATTTAAGATATTTCCGGCATTCAGTTTTACTTCTAATCGTTTTCCAAAAAAACGGTAACTTATCTGTGCGTCCAATTGCTCTCGGGGTTGTTCATATTCTATAGCATCAGGTGAATCACTGACCATGAATGTACGTAGCCCTGTTTTATTATATACTACATTCATCCCAAAATGTTGTCCTGTGTACTGTATGCCTACATTCGTCATAACTGGCATTTGTCCATACATGGAACGGTTTTGTTTCATTGAAGCCTCAACCAATCCTCCCTCGGGGTTGTTTTCATCGGCGACCAAATATGTAGCCTTGACTTCTGATTTCTGTAGGGTCAGATTGCCGTAGGCAACGAGATTGTTCATGATATCCGTGTCATAAATAAACCCGAACGATTTCCGTAATTCGAATTCAAGACCATATACCTTGGCCCAGTCTGAGCTTTTTAAGATATAATTATAATCGCCCGATACGGAAAATCTATAGCTAAGTTCAGCAGGTTTATCAAAGTTCTTGTAAAAACCTCCAACGGAAATAATCTCCCCCATTGCCGGAAACCATTCGGCTTTAACATCCCAACTGTCAATACGGGTACTGTAAAGACCATCGCTACCATACATCCCTCCATAATAGGCACTGTAGCGGAAGAATTGACTATTGTCCATCATCTCCGGACGGACCATACTGCTGGAATAAGCCGCACGAAGGTTGAGCGATGAAAAGGGACTATAGGTCAAACTTGCTGATGGCATCCATTGCCATGTTTTATCCGGCTTAATAGCAAACAGACTCCCGAATTCGCCATTCTTACCATTCGTCGCATTGTTTATCTCTTTATAGTGATAGTATTCTGCCCGTATTCCCCAGACTAGGCGCAACTGTTCGGTCAAGCGGTTATCCAACATCACATAAGCGGCATGATTCTGGCTTTTACCTTCATAATAATCAAGATACCAAGGCAGGAACTGAAATCCTTCGGGACCCATATTTTCTGGTCTGATGGCTTCTCCGATAGGTAAATAAAAAAGGCTATCCTTGATGGACCCCAATGGAGCGGCTGCTAGCGATACAATTCGCCAATCGAATTTGGCGTTCTTTCTTAGTCCGAAATAGCCAAGCTTGACCGTATTGCGAACGGAGCCGAGATCGAATGGAAGTGTTCCGGCAATGTTCCAGGAATAGTGCTTTTCACTGTTAGCATAATCCTGTCGGGAGGTCGGTTTGATACGGGGTTCGCTGATGCCTGCATAATTATAAAAATATTCGTATTCTGAACCGAGCTTCCGTAATATTTGTTGGGCTATGCCTATATCTTTCTCCTTTCTGTCCACCGCTGTACGTGCGAATTCCCATTCCAGTTTTACTTTGTCCAGTTGGTGCTGTGCGGCCAGTTTATTCTGTAATAAGGTGGTAAACGTCGGATCGTCTGCTTCTTCTATCAAATTAGGCTTTTGCATGCCAGTTTGAGCAGGCATATTGGGCATGTTATCGTTGTAGCCTATTCCTCGAACGAGTGTATTATCAAAGATATGGGTATAGGTATTTCTAAAGCTAAACCGATGTTTGCCCAGTTGTAATCCCATGTTCAATAGCCCGCCCCATGTCGTGTTAAAACCATATGCCCTAGCTGTATTGTTCGAAAAATCATCCCAGCTCCCTCTACGGGTCTCATCTATATAGTTAATAATCTGATTGTTGCGATAGCTTATAGAACCTGTAAAACCGAACTTGTCAGCGCTCGTAGAAGTGGTATCCAATGTGAAGATGCGACCAATTGTAAACTGATAGTTCTGTGAGGGATCCGCAGGCCTTTTGTAAACGGTAAAATTGTCATTGGTAAAACGTTTACTCTGTTCAGTAACCTTATCAATTTGTTCAGTAATGTCCATGCCTGATACAGAGAAAAGATCTTTGGGAAAGTCACGACGCCCATCATCAAAGCCAAGATAATCGTATTTTCCCGGCTTATGGCTCATGAAATTTTTTCCTGTACTCTGGTCGTTATAAGACATACCTGCCGTAAAGCTGGTAAAATTTTCATTGGGGATGTCCTTGGTATTTATCTGAATCAGACCGCCTCCAAAGCTAGCATTCATATCCGGGGTGACAGTTTTGTTGACAACCACACTTTCCACCAGATTAGACGGGATCATATCGAACGAGAAAGAGCGGTTCTGTGCCTCTGTGCTTGGCAACAAGGTTCCATCCAATGTCGCAGCATTGTATCGTTCACCGATACCACGTACCAATACGAACTTATTGTCGATAGAAGATACTCCGGAGATCCGCTTTAAGCTTTCGCCGATATTCTTGTCTGGAGTCGCACCGATCTGTTCAGCAGAAATACCATTGGTCAATCCAGCCGCATTTTTCTGTTGGGCCAATAATCCAGAAACACTGGCTTTTTTATAGCTTGAAGTCACTACTACCTGTTGTAATGTATTCGCTTCCGGCTTCAGGGCAATGGTCAGCGGTGTAGTACCGTTTTCTTTGACTACAACCCCAGTGATACGTTGGGTCTGGAAAGACATATAGCTAATCTCCACAGCATAAGTACCTGGTCTGACCGATAAGCCGTACCCTCCGTCCGTACCAGACCGCATGGCTTGGTCGGTTCCAATGATTCGGATCGAAGCTCCAGCGAGAGGCTCTCCTTTATCGTCTACGACCTTTCCTGTAATACGGCCTGGTTTCTCTGGGGCTGGAAGACGATATAAGATAACCGTATTATTACCGGATTCTTTAAAACCTACGCGGTTGCCATTAAGAATCCTCCGCAGTGCATCTGCTAAAGTGATGTTGTCGGCATCCAGACTGATCTTAGCATTTGATGCAAAAATGGAACGGTCATAATTGATCTGGCACTGGGCATGTTTACCCAATGCCGCCAGCCCCTCTGTTAAATTGGATGTACGGATATGGACAGACACACGCCGATCCAAAATCTGAGAGATAGCTTCATTCGCACACAATGATTGGGACAGAAGTACCAATAGTAGGGACAGCACATAAAGCTTACTTTTGCAAGATATTGAAAAAAATTCTTGTAGATAGATATAATTTCCTATGTTTATAGGTTGTAAAGGTTTTTTAATTTTCACGGATTAAAGTTCTTTTTTAACAGGCCATCCTGCTCCAACAGGCTGGCTTTTTATTTCCTAATACTTATTTAAACATAATTTCTTTCATAGTTCCGGAGATACATTAGTATCATGTCGTTGTAGAATTACATCATTTGCAGTCCTTCCTCCATAAGGTAATTGATTTGTTATTTTCCATTTTATAATTAATATTTCCTCCGCTCATCAACTTCAGCTGCTCCAATACCTTTTTGATATTCATGTTTTCAAAGGTGGCATTGAACAGATGTTCTGTATCCAGGCAATTGGATTTATAGTTGAATTTCACATTATAGTACCGCTCAAGTTTTTCTATCACCTCTCTTAGATTGGCATCTGCAAATACAAAGCGGTCGACCACCCACGCATTAGTATCTTCAGTGGGATTGTCCAGAATGATGGCATATTTTCCGTCGTCGGTGCTATATACAATTTTCATTCCTGCGGTCAGCATAGATAGCTGTCTTGAAGCCTGCTCATTGCCAACTTCGGATACCTGAACCTTTCCAGTGCGGACAGATACCGTAGATTGCTTATCATTTGGATAAGCATAGATATTGAAAGATGTGCCCAGTACTTGTGTGCGTAATTTGCCGCTATGCACCACGAACGGACTCAGGCTATCTTTCTTTACCTCAAAATATGCTTCACCTTCCAGATATACATCCCTCGTACTTCCTTTCCTAAACGTCTTAGGCCACCGTAGATTACTTCCTCCGGCCAGATACACTACCGTACTATCTTTCAGTATAATCTTAACTTTTTGGCCCTCAACGGTACTCTTACCTTCCATCTCAACAACCGCGATCTCCTGCTGATTGTTCAACTTGTGCTTATATTGCAACAGCATCCATACCGCCGAACAGATAACAGCCAGAGATGCAGCATATTTTAGAATCCCTACAGATTTAGGAGCTTTAGGCTTGTTCACGTCGACGGAAATCCTGTCCATGATCGCCGCGAACTCAGTATCGGATTCACCGGTCTGATTGCGCGACGACTTCTGATAGTTCCAGACTTGCTCGATCATTTCGTTCAATTCGCTGTTTTCTGCATCTGTATCACGGATGTATTGAAACAGTTGTTGTTCTTCGGCGACTGTTATCTTTCCTTCCAGGTAACGTTCAAAAATTTTCCTTACGTCGTTCTTATATTTCACTTAATATTTATCTAATGACCAGGGTTATTTCCTGTGTTCTATATGTAGAAAGATTGAAACGGACAATATAACTAGTCAAAGTTTATTTTTATTTATAAAAAACTGATTATCAACAATAAAAAAAACACAGATATACTCTGCGCTATTCTCTAAAATAACCGTAACTATTTTATCTACTGATATTTTTCCCGCACTACACGCTTACTATCACCGTGTCTACTATATAGAAAAATCGAAAGAGAACATAATACTGGTGTTTTTTTGAAGTGTAAAAACAATATTTGATAGTCAGTGGAAAGATAATTCCGCTTATAGCTATCTGCAGGGTCGCAAATAAAAGAAATGATTATAAAAAGAATACGTTCAATATCATTATGATCGAAAGTACCGTATCGGGAGATAGCCAGTTAAAATGACGGCGTATATGTTTAAGCGACATCGTGATATGGTTGTTCACCGTATGGGGAGAAATAGCAAGGTTTATAGAAATCTCTCTATGGGAATAGCCCTGTTCACGGCTCAGGCGATATACCAGTCTGGTCTTTGGAGGTAGGGTTTCCACTGCGCCGTACAAAATATCCAAACAGTTTTGCATGTCTATATAATTCCCTGTTGAATCAGTCTGTGGTTCCTCTGTTCCCTTCTGCTCTCTAAATTTAAGAAAATGTTTATTTCTTTTCTTTATATCATAAAAAGTATGTTTAGCCATAACAAAGAGTAGGGTATCAATATTCTTGGATGGATCGATCTTTTCTCTTTTCTCCCAAAGCTGAACGAACACTTCCTGCGTCAGTTCCTTGGCTTCCTCCTGTGAACGCAACAGCTTATACGAAAAGCCCATTACCTTATTACGTTCCCTACGGTAGAGTTCTTCAAAAGCGTTACAGTCTCCCGAACGTAGTAATTCTAATAATGTTTGATTATTCTGGCTCTCCATAACATATTGTGTATAAGATAACTTTGGCTAAGTTATATCTCGATTGTTAATGAAAAGTTAATTGCAAAAAATATTTAAGTTAAATGAGTGATTATCTTGGCTTAGTAAAGATGGTGCTGTTATCGGCATCCCTGCGCCGACTATCGATAATTACCTTTCGTGTAAGAATGTTCCTGTTTTGGGATGTTCTTCCCAAAAGCTGTGGACTGGTGGCTTTACCCGAAATGATATGGAGTGCCTGGTCAATCAATGGGTCGCTTTCGTCGCCAATCTCCGGCATTGGGAGAAAGGACAGTTCGTTGACTATGTAATCCGGGACTATCCCAGCATTATACCCCCCATTCCCCCTTGCATCCGCTAGCTTATAAATGATGGGGTGCATTTCCCATTCGACTTGTCGAGGACTGCGCCTGTCATTGATGACAAAGGAAGCCTCGTCTTTTCCCCGCGTCTTCTCCCCGATCAACACGACTTCCATATAGGGCTTTAGATTGTTGATGATAACCTCAGATGCGGATGCTGTGGAAGCAGTGGACAGCACATACACTTTTGATAGGTACAAACTGTTCCGTAATATTGTTTTATACTGTACCGTACCGTCAAATGTCGTCGTGCGACCGATACTCTCAATATTGGTACCGCCGTTTTTATTGCCCTTATAGGTAATGAAAGGAGTCTCATAGGCCAGACCGCTTACGAGACCACAAAGTCCGGCAGCTTCGGAAACCTGCCCCCCAGGATTGTAGCGCAGATCGAGAATAAGGTCTGTAATACCCTGTGTTTTGAACAAGTCAAAATCGTCAAGAAGTGATCGGGCCGTTCCTCCGTTGAAATCATAGATATAGACATAGCCGATCTTTTTAGATCCCTTTTGGAATATCTTGCCCACGGCAGGCTGTTGAAAGACAAATCCTGTAGTTATTTCTATTGTTCGTTTCTCAGTCAATATATTGCCTTGTCTCTGTGCAATGGTGACACTGCACCTGCTTGCCCTGACTAACTCCTCTTGCAATGTCTCTGCATTGGCGGATGTTATCTCTTGACCATTGATCTTGCTGATGTAATCGCCCCGTTTCAGCCCGTTTCGGGAAGCGGGTGAATCGATGAGGACAAAACGCACTACCCCGAACACAAGTCCGGTTTCCTGTTCGGAAATGACGGCATAATCGAATCCGTACTTTCCTCTACTGCTAGAAGTATGAGTGCTGGGATCATTGGGAAGTACCATATAGGAAAATCGGTCATTGCTGTTCTTAAGAGTGATGAAGAAGGTCTGAGGATCAACAGAAATATCGGGTCTGGAGGGCAGGTGGTCACTCCAGTAATAATACCGCTTCAGACTGTCGAGTATCCATGTGTTGATATTCTCATGGGTACCTGCTGGATATTTGGGGGCCAGATGGTCTTTATTACAGCTGGTTATGGTCAGCACAACAACCAGACCAATAAGCAATATGCTCGACATACGTTGACAAAAGGACATATGTATCATCTTTCTGGTCAAGGTAGAACTTAATTATGAAGCCTTTATGAAGTTATTATATTATTATTGTTATTTTTTATTTTCACTTAGCATTTACACCATAAATAATGTACATAAATAGGCACAATCGTTCTTATTCCCTGGACACTACGGTGCTATCTGATGAATTGCCTTATCTGATTCATTTGTTTTAGTTTTCCAAACATCGTTGATTCAAATAGTTTGATCACCAAATAACATAAACAAAGGAATCGCTAAGGTTCTGAAAAATTGTTGGGAATAAATTAGAGAGGAGACATTTCAACCACTAGTATCCTAAAACGTCTGTTTAACATTCACCTATTGACTACTTTTCATGAGCCAATAGTTATCGCCATTTTCATTATTAATGGCTGCTCTTGTCCGTGCTAAACGACATGAAATCCGACAAAAACGCATAGGTAAAATTCTTGGACATGATGCCCAACAAGAGATAAAAATCAATCCAGAAGGACTAAAATAACTTATAACAAGGTATTTACATAGGAAAAAAACGTATCAATTAAAATTTTTGTCTTATCTTTGAGATAAATGCATCGATTGATGTTTCGCGAAAAAAACTCACTATAGCAAAGTCCGAAATGTAGGGGGCAGGTTAAAACCAACACACCAAAAAATAAATATATAACAGATTAAAAATGACAAAGACAATAAATTTTGCCATCCGGCTTATATTGACGACACTTTTAGTTGCTTGGGCAGTTCTACCTTACATTGACGGTTCGACAAATGAAAGTGTACTGGGCGAGATATTTAAAGTTGGTATAGTACCTAGTATTCTAATAATCGGTGGATTCTTTATTATGGTTGCTTTTTATTGCCGTACATTGCAACATTGTCTGACTCTAATAAAACCTGAAAACAGAAGAGCGAAACCAAAATCAGTTTGGTATATGTTCGCTATACCATTTAACTTTGTGGAAGACTTTTTTATAGTAATCAACCTGGCAAATTCTATTGAGGCGGAAAAGAAAGAAAACAGTAAAATAAAAGGTATTTCAGACTTCGGAATGGTTTCGGGCATAGGATGGAGTATTGCGCAAATTTTATCATTTATACCAAATATTGTTGGACAAATAGCGGGACTATTGGGAATGCTTTTAGTTATTTATCATTGGAGACAAATAGCCAAGATAAACAAGCGACTTAGTAGAAGTTAAGAATTAATTTTAAAAACATAAATGAAAAAAGCTACTGTTAAACCTGCTTTGCAAGTAGAGCTGTAACAAATCTATCGCAATGACATCGGTTCAGCCTATTTTATCGTGAGCCTCTGAAGTCTAGCATTTTAAAAAATCTCTTCTTTTATATATTTAAAATACACAGCTATTGAGTTCTACGTGTAGTAATATTGTCGAATTATCCATAAGGCATTTTGAGAATTCATGGGTAAGAGTACAGAAGTCTATAAGCAAAATACAGGTTTTGTAGGTTACAGGGGCTGTTTTATTGAAAACTGTTATTTCTGGAATTATCTCTCAAGAATACTGAGAAACCAATCCTGATGCAAAAAGAAATATTAACGAAAATACACCAAATATAACGCTTGATATTATTTAATTTGCCTTGCATACCTAATATATTATTAAATGTGTTGATTGATAAGAGCTGTTAACTCTTCTTGTTGACCAACTCCCGATTTACGCCAAAGGACTTTACCATTCTTAAAAAGTACAAGCGTAGGTACCGAGCGAATAGCGTATTGAACACCTAAAGCATTGTTTTTATCAATATCAATTTTGATGATATCAGCTGATTCGCCAACAATATCCTTAACTTTTCCTAAAATGGGGCCTTGCATCTGACATGGGCCACACCAAGTAGCAAAGAAATCTACTAACACGGGTTTATCTTGATTGATAATATCTTTAAACGATTTACTCATAATATGTTTATTTAAAGTTTGAAAATAATAGCCCTCCTACTACAGCACCATAAATAGTACTGATATAGGGGTTTGCGGTAATAGCACATGTCCCATTTACACAACCTACATACTTGTAATATAGGAAGCCACCTAAAGCGCCTAATAAAACACCGATAATGGTTATGCCATACTGTTTGATAAATAATTCCATTTTATATTTACTTATATATGCTAAAATAAGAAAGTGTTCTGCCTGAGTCAGTAACAAAAGTTACACTAATTAAGCTGATAATAAAGATTGACAACAGCAACATGCTCTGTGTTAAACAAATCTTTCTTAGCTTGATAACGCTCTATCCAGATATAACCAATTTCAGATTTTAGATGTGACGAAATCTTTATTTCATTCATCAATTGCGCCCGATTATGACCAACGATGCTCTTGCCGACTTTTCCGATTGGATTAACTAAGAGTTCTTCTGAAAGTGCTAAAGTATACCTTTCTGTAATTTTTGATTTTAGGTCTATACAATTGTGTACGCGTACTACATGTCGATTGTCTGGGGCAAAATGATGGCTTTCTACAGACATCATGCTAATTATACACACTCGACCAGTGATTTCAATGTACGCCAGCCGCCACCATTATGTACCTTTTCAAAACCATTGCGTTGAAGTATGCGCATCGCCTGGCTGCTTCTATTTCCGCTTTGACAGAACACCACAATGGCTTTCGATCTGTCCAACGACCCCAATTTACTTTCTAACTCATTAAGCGGAATGTTCTTCGCTCCTTGTACTGTTCCTCCTGCAAACTCCGATGGTGTGCGTACATCTATTAATCGTGGATGATCATGCAATAAAACCTCTTTTAATACTGTATCATCATTTGAAAATATTGATTTGAATATGGATAACATAACTATTACTCTTAAAATGAAACTACTATTTGTATCTAAAATTTAATGACCTGTAGGTGCTCTAGCCTCGCTAAAGCACCTGGATAAATCTCAATCTATATATCATTTCGCACCTAGTGCTTTACTATAGATTTTCCGTTAGTTGTCCACTCTTTCATACCTCCTGCATAATTTCTTACCGATTTGAAACCATATTTTTTCAACAATGAATAGGCTATTGTAGAGCGGTCTCCTGCCTGACAGTGGACAACTATATCCTTAGATTGATCTATTTTATCCAAGTTAGAAACTAAATTCCCGACAAATGCATGCATAGCGCCCTCAATATGTCCAGCCTCAAATTCTTTCTCATTACGCACATCCACGACCAGTACATTGTCTTCTCGGATCGCCGACTCAAATTGATCCATATCGATGACATCCACAGTTTGTAGATCGATTCCTAAATTTTCACCGACATCTATAAAGCCATAGATGTTGTCCAATCCAATGCGCATCAGTTTGCGCGTGAGATCTTCCATTGCTGACGCTTCGGCAATAAGCACAAAAGGAACATCATAACTTACTATCCACCCCATCCAGTTGGCAAATGAATTGTTTCCTTGGATATTCAATGTATTCGGTAAATAGCCTTTAGCAAACGCTACTTTATTCCGTGTGTCAATAATCAACATGCCTTCTTGATAAACTTTCAAGAACTCTTCTCTTGACAACTTCTTATGCTGAGGTACGCTGGTCAACAAGGGTCTATCCACTTTATTCAACTTTTTCATCATCGCAAAGTATTTAGGTGCCTCTGGCTGACCATCCAACAGATCTTTTGTAAATGACGCTTCGTTGTCGCTGTATTGCAAAGCCCAGTTCCTTATTTTTTCATAACCTACAGTGGAACTAGGCACAGCACCCAATGCCTTACCACAAGCAGAACCTGCACCGTGACCTGGCCATACTTGTACATGGTCCGGTAAACTCATAAAGTATTTGATCGAATCAAACAATTGCTTTGCTCCTTTCTCTTGTGTTCCGATCATACCTGCGGCTTTCTCTAGCAAATCAGGTCTACCTACATCACCCACAAAAACAAAGTCTCCTGTGAACAACATGATAGGCTCAGAAGTTGCCGGATGATCCGTCAGCAAGAAGCTGATACTTTCAGGAGTATGACCTGGTGTATGTAAGACTTCTAACGTCAGATTTCCTAAGGTAATCACGTCACCATGTTTTAGGCCGGTGTGCGCAAACTCATATTGCCAATCAGCACCACCTTCATCAGAAAGCAATAACTCAGCGCCTGTCAAGGCTACCAATTCGCGAGATCCACTCAAGAAATCTGCATGAATATGCGTTTCAGTTACTTTGGTGATTTTTAAATCATTTTGAGCAGCAATTTCTAAGTAAGTATCTATATCGCGTTTAGGATCGATTACGATAGCCTCTCCTTTCGCCTGACATCCGATAATATAACTTGCTTGTGCTAATGTCTTGTCGTATACGTGTTGAAAAAACATACTATTTAAATTTTAATGGTTTACTATTCTATTATTTATTGATACAAATTTCGGAATTGGGTGATGACCTATCAGCTACTTTTGTTACACAAGGGAATAGGTGTTAAAACCAGATTTCTTTAACAAGAATATATATCCCCATAATCAAGACGAACACACCAAAAGCGGGCTTTAACTTATCGCTATTGATGAATTTTGTAAGGTACGAACCGATAAAAATCCCAACGATAGACAATGATGTCAGTAGTAAAAGAAATGTCCAGTTTAATTGCGTGTGCCCCAATTCTCCTGTAAATCCTATTAGTGATTTGGCGGCTATGATTACTAGAGACGTTCCAACAGCTTCTTTCATCGGTAACTTGGAAAATAAAACCAAAGCTGGAATAATCAAAAATCCTCCTCCGGCACCTACAAGCCCGGTCAATACGCCTACAAATGATCCTTCCAACAGAATCATAGGGTAATTAAATTTTTGTGGCTCTATAGACTTCTTGACCTCGGACTTCTTCTCTTTCAGCATCGTATAGGCCGCCACGACCATTAATACAGCAAAAAGAACCATCAGGAAAATATCCTTGGTGACTTCGAATCCAGCGAGCGTAAATAAACTGTCAGGAATCGTGGTTAAGATGTATTTTCGCGTCAAAAAGACCGCAACTATGGAAGGTATTCCAAAAACTACTGCAGTCTTTATATTCACTAAACCTTTCTTGAAGTAGGTAACGGAGCCCACAATACTGGTCGTACCCACGATAAATAAGGAATAGGCAGTAGCGGTAACGGGTAAAATACTAAAAAGATAGACCAAAACGGGTACGGTAAGAATGCTACCTCCACCACCGATCAATCCCAATAAAACTCCGATCAAAATGGATGCTATATATCCAACAATTTCCATGACTATTTTAATTTGCTGATACAAAGGTCAGGAAGAGTGAGCGGGACTACAGTCACATTTGTTACATAGCAAGATATTGTGCAGTCAAAAAATCACTATTTCGGTCGAAAAGTAATTTCATGATCCGCCAGTTGGCGGATCGGTTTGACACAAAAAAACCTATCCGACAGGGGATGTGACATAGGATCTTTGGATAAAGCAATTAAAACTCTTTTTCACCGAATTCACTTTTCGGCAATCGGAGTATATTATTTAGTTTCTTGATGTTGAAATTCAGATTGAGCAAAATGATATTCTTTTCGTACACATAGTTTGTAGTGGTGAAAAAATCATTTGCATAGGTTGTAATGCGTTGTTCATTAACACCCCAATTTCCCAACTCTATATTCTTCCATTGGACTTGCGCTGTTACGGCTCCTTGATAAAAAGATTTTGACAAGCTAAAATTGGGGGTTATAAATCGACTGTCTATGCCCTGTAAAGTAGGCCGATCACTCAAATAATTGACATCAACTGCAGCAGTCCATTGACGAGGTAAGTTTAGCATACCCGAAGCATTAATAGCGTAAACCCAATCCGAATTTTTGTAGGCGTTTACATAGTCCAACACCGCTCCTTCTATCTTATAATTATAGGTATTTGCACCCAATAGTAGTTTAAGTGATGAAGTAGGTTTCCACTCTCCACCCACTTCTAACCCATAACGTCTTGCATAATCAGCATTGGTAAATACACGATGAAGAATGGTATCCGCATACACCGAATTAATACGTTGGATAGGGTTTTTACTATGTTGATAGTACACATTAGAGAATAGAAGACCCTGCATAAACTTTTTAATAACTCCAGTTTCAAAATTAGTAACAAACTCAGGCAGTAACTCGGCATCGCCACGTTCCAATGTCTCTGAATGCTCTCGTTCCGGAATGGGATTTAACTCGAAATTATTATTTCGCTGCACCCTTCTTGACGCAGACATTTTCAACTCCCAACCTTTATCTAGCTTGTGTTTGATATCAAAACTAGGATAAAGTTGATGCGTCTGATAAGGGTATTCTTCTTTAGCATCTACCAATAATACGTCACGCTTGTAGAATTCATAACGAAGCCCCAAGGCAATATTGGTATTAGTGTATGAACGATTAAACTGAGAGAATAAAGCATGAACGATATTTTCTGCATTCATCTTACCGGAAAACTCCGGGATAAGTTCAAAATCTCGCTGTCCGTATTCCCTGCCGAGATATCTGAAATCCCCTCGCTGACCATCTCTACGAATTTGGTAGCCGGAGATCAGCTCGGAATTGTCACTTAATTTAACCTGATGCTGTGCTGAGGCTCTTACACCGTTCAGTGGATTGGTGTATGTATTTCGAGTCCATTGGATAGTATCATTTCCATTCTCAATATTTCCATTATTGGTGGAGCCATATATGTCTGCGTGTTCATATACCAAACCAATATCAAGACTGTGCTTTTTATTTAGAGACAATTGATAATTCAAATCCACTAGATAAAATTTTCCCTGTTTGTTCTGTAAGTTTGGATTGAAGTATCGTAGCCGATGAATGGTAGATCCATCGATTGTAGATATAGATTGATTATTATAGTAAATATCAGCTACTCTATCTTGAAATTTCTTCGACGCTAAAAAACCAAGTTGGATTTTTTGATTGTCGGCAAACTGATAAGTCGTATTTAGCCGTGCGCCATAGTTATATTTATCAAAACTTCGTTCTCCTTGTGAAGGAAACATTGTCTTTTTGTCTCCAATAATAGTATACACATACCCATCACGAAAACCGGCATTGTCATTTCGCAAATAATTTAACGAGCCCTGAATATCTAGTTTATTCCTTTTGTACTGGAACGATATATCCGAACCAAATCGCTTCTGCCTTTCTAAATTGTCGTAATCGTCTATACTTGGTAAGCCATATTGAAGATTCATCAACCAGGCGAAACCATCACTTGATGGCTTATTTGTTTTGATGTTAATCATTCCTCCCTTTCCATCGGGGTCGTATTGAGCACGGGGACTGCTGATAAATTCGACTTCCTTTACATCATTTGCCGATACCTGGTTCAAGATAGTCTGTGCATCTAACAGCGTCGGTGTACCATTAATAAGGACTATTAAACCTTTATTACCTCTTACCAATAATTCACCGTTACCATCTAAGGTTATGGATGGCAAGTTTTTAATAATATCTAAAGCAGTACCTCCTACCGCAGATTTGTACTGATTTGCTTGATAAACCTGTTTATCACTTTGATGCTGTTGACCACTATTTGAAGCTATGACATTCACTTCATTAATCTGTTGATGTCCAGAAATGAGAAATATATCGCCTAAATCGTGCTTTCTGTTTTTTAATAGTTGTACTGTTGTGTCCTTTTGAGTATACCCAATAAATTTAATGCTTAATACATAGGAACCGGATTTTAATTTTTTAAGATCAAATTCACCCGCATCATTACTCATCGCCCCAACAATTAATTTTTTATTTTCATCAAATAATGAAATACTGGCGTCTGCGATACGCGCCTTTGAAGCGGACTCTTTAATTGTTCCGGACAAGCTAATGTCTTGAGCGGAAGCATACATAAAACTGAATAGAAAGGCAAATATAAAATGTGCTTTTTTCACGGTGGTTTAGATTAAGTTCAAATATACTGGATGAACTTCGGATGCACTAAAATAATATAAATATAACCACACATTATTCAAATCTACCCTGTTTTCACATCCCAAGACGTTAATATTATAACAAAAAGGCGAACTAAATTGATTAGTCCGCCTTCTGATTATATTAAAACTGCCGTGAATAAAGTCTTAATGAGGCAATTTATCTTTTAATAATCCATAAATCCATGTCCCTAATAAAGCGCTTGCCAATACGACTAATATAGGTGAATAACCAGCTCCTGTTAAGACAAATATTGGACCTGGACATGCACCAGCTAATGCCCAACCTAACCCAAAAATCGTACCTCCTACCCAATAGCGAGTAATCGACTTTTCTTTATCCGCTATTACAATAACTTTATTATCTATATCTTTTACTTTCTTTCTCTTTATAATTTGTACCAATACCATACCTGTTGCTAAGGCAGTCCCCATCAGTCCAAACATATGAAAAGATTGAAAATTAAACATTTCATAGATTCTAAACCATGATGCGGCTTCAGATTTGAACATTAATATCCCGAAGAATACCCCAACAAGTAAAAATAATATATTTCTCATGTTAAAAATTAGAATAAAAGTGGAAAAATAAGGTGAATCATAATGATACCACCAACGAAGAAACCGATTGTTGCAATCAATGAGGGTAACTGTAAATTACTAATCCCTGAAATAGAATGACCAGATGTACATCCTCCTGCATAACGAGCACCAAAACCTACTAAAAGGCCACCGATAATCAGTAATGCCAGTATTTTTGGATCACTAAAAGCTTCATCGCCAAAAATCTCGGTAGGCACATAATCTTTTCCAGCACTTTGAATCCCCATGGCCTCCAGCTGTGTGATTGTTTTAGGGTTGAGCTCTGGTGATTGACCTGCTCCCAAATAATTTGAAGCGATAAACCCACCAACAACGGCCCCTAATACAACCAATAGATTCCACTTTTGGCTTCGCCAATCAAACTTAAAAAATGACGCCGTCTTATCCGCTCCACACATCGTACAAATAGTACGCAGGTTTGACGACATACCAAAGCTCTTTCCTAGATACAGCAATATAAACATCGTGATCGCTATAAGGGGCCCACTTACATACCAAGGCCAGGGTGACAAAATTATTTCCATCATCAATTAATTTTAGACAAAGGTCTTGAACTTTTTTTATACTATCAGTTACTTTTGTTACATAAGAAATATCCATGCTCCACAGGCTGCATAAACACGATTGATCACAAAGCAGCATGTGCGCCATTTAAGATCAAAAATATGCATAATATAGTTTGGATCCGAGAGCTTGTGGATCATGAAATAACTATACACTTATGATTAAAGCCTTACAAATTTATAAGGCTTTAAAATTATTTGAGAAGAATCTCGATACTATTCCGGTTAAGCTTTATCCGGCCTTCTTTTTCCAGGACTTTCAATAGCCTAGATACAACTACCCGCGAAGTATTCAATTCTTTGGCAATATCTTGATGTGTCTTATATACTATCGTACTATTTTCTATTTTGCTCTTTTCGAATAGGTAATTTAAAAGTCGATCATTCATATCCATAAAAGCAATGGTATCTATTGCATTAAGTAGTTCGTTGAAGCGATTATTATAGCTTTCAAATACAAAAGCCATCCAACTTTTGTATTTACCGATCCATTCCGATATCTTTTGGACAGGAATCATCAAAATAACACCTGGCACTTCACCTATTGCACGTATTTCACTTTTCTTTCCTCCCAAACAACAAGTCATTGTCATCGCACATGTATCACCACGTTCTAAGTAATAAAGTAACAATTCGCCGCTATCATAGTCTTCACGCATTACTTTTATCGCGCCAGACAACAGCAAGGGCATAGTTTTAATATACTGATTGTAATCTATCAACACATCTCCTTCTTTGAACTCCATTGCCTTAGACACCTGAAGAATCTCTTCTATAAGATTTTCCTCAAATATGTCTCCATATGTCTTTATTAGTAATTCTTCCATAACTTCATAACATGTTTAAACAAACATAAGTATACTAGAACCTCTCTTTTGTAACTAAAGTTACCAAACTACATAATTTTTTTTTAGAAAAATAATAGGATTAAAATCGATTGATCCGAAATATCACCAAAAAAATTAATGAATTGCTGACTTACCAGATATTTATCGACCTGTGGTATGGCTAATCCATACTTTTGAGAAAACTCTTGTTAGCCATGGTACCTACGTCGGAACCAAAGGCTGGTTCTTACTAAAAGAATTAAGACTGGTACTTCAATCAGCGGTCCTATTACCCAAAAAAATGCTTGTGGAGAATGCACCCCAAAAACGGCTATTGCTACTGCAATCGCTAATTCAAAATAATTACCGGTAGCCGTAAATGCTATCGCAGCGTTCTTGTGGTAATCGACATTCATGGATCTGTTAATAAAAAGCAAACAAAGAACCGGATTCAGCAACTTCATTATTGGCAATATCTAGCTGATCAATAATATATCCACTCTTATCTAATGTAACTAAAGTGGTAATAAGTTCATGCTCGCCATCACGATAGGTAATAACTATGGCATGGAAATTTTCGGAAAACGACACTTTAAATCCTAACCTAAAATATTCGGCATTAGTATTGGATGCTTGGAATGATATTATTTTCATCTGTTGTGACCTCCGTGGTTACCCCGGTTTACCAGCACCGTTCGATGACCTGCACAACAATTCCTATACCGAGGCTCGAGATCACCGTAAAACCCAATAAATGAAGCCTCTTCTCCTGTCCTAAACAAGTAATTCCCTCAAATTTGCGAAACCAAATAGCTGTACTTATTTTTAAATAAAGTGGACTAGAAATCGGACATCTATTACTCCTCCAAATAAACTTGATGTACGACAAATCTAATAGGGGCACTAGATAGTAACATATCATCCACATCTTCCGAATCTATCGGATAAAGCGTCTCGTTTGCTCCGGCATCTAAAAGTTCGGAGTCTGGAATCAACTCATAAAAAGTAACCCCATCTACGGATGACAACTCTTCAACTTTGACATAAGATACCTCTTGAAGCTTCCAGACAGCTAAAATCTCTTTGGAAAATATTCTATAAGGGTTTGTTTGCGCTGACATAAGCGCAAATTAACGAAAAAGATTGCTTACCACAACAAATCCCCTTAACGCTCCCATATATTCAACAAAATGAAATCTAAAAAGATGATGCCTTAATCTGAACATTGGGAAAATCTAACCGATGTTATTTCTATCGGATCTATACTTTTTAGCCATGCTGTTCCAGGGTATGACAGGCATTCTTAAAACATGTTCCTCTGGGCCGATCTCCTTCCTGCAATACCAACTCGGAATGAAGAAATTGGGCTGCATCTGCCGAATCTTTAACCTTAGGAGCACTGCGCTCAAGCATTTTTTCTTCGAATTCGGCTAAAATATGAGCCCTGACATCTATATTTTTCCAAGATAGATATTGACATCCGCTGTAGATTGCCCTAGCCAATGCGAGCGCATCTAATAAAGCCTGATTGGCGCCCTGGCCTTTGAATGGACTCATCGGATGAGCTGCATCCCCAATCAGCGTCGCTATGCCCGAGTTTTGTAATGAGCCTAGATCTAATAACTCCCGGTCATAAACAGGATAACCTGAAATCTGTTCTTCGGGAGTATTATTTATAATCTGAGGAACAGGATCGTGCCATGGTGTCCTACGACAGGCTTCTTCTTTGAGAGCTTTTGGACCCCGCCCACTTAGTTCCTTTGCATCGCTTTCTAACATAGGAAAACTAAGTTGCCACATAACCGAATCGGATGTATATGGCATCATATAAATACGTTCATTGCCATTGGCCGTCTGGAATACTGTTGCTGAATCCAAAAGCGGACTTTCTACTGATTCGATAGCAGACAAGGGACATATCCCCAATATCACAATACACCCAAGATAACGCAGTGGTTTGATTTTATCTCCGATCAACAACCTCCTTACTATACTACGGATGCCATCAGCGCCAACTAACATGTCCGCAGTTGCCTGCTTTTTACTTCCATTCACAAGAAAGTGTAATTCTATTTCCTTATTTTCTGTTTGTTTAAAATCAATTAACTGATGCCCCCATTTTACCGATTCAGGTCCTCCTAATTGCTTTAGGAGCGCCAACCGCAAAGATTGACGTGCAATGTGCACATTACTGCGCTTCGGAGAATATCCTGAGGCTGAGCTCTTCCACTTTCGGACCCCCCATTCACCAATCACTTTTCCAGTTGTCGTATGAACAACATGCCTTGTTGATACGACTCCTTTATCCAAATACGAGATCCCAAATCCATCAATCACCTTGCTAGCTTGCTGCAACGTCAATCCATATCCCTGCGAACGTGCATCAAAATTATTGTCACGTTCATATAAAGTAAAGGGAATTCCCCTGTGCAGACAAGCTACCGCAAGCGCAACACCGCCTATACCACCACCTATAATTGCCACATGCGGATATTTTTCTTCATAAGCTAAACTTGGATGAATGGAAGGTATCAATCCAGAACCACTACAATCTGGACATGTATATAGATGCCCTTTGGGGCGCAAAGGTTCTACTCGCCCGCCTTTCATCTTTTCGTATTGAGCCAATTCTGATTGATAGCGGAGCTTGGCCTTTTTTGTGAGACGTCTACTTTTCTTACCACGTCCCTGACATCCAGGACAAATAGCCCAATGGTCCCCCTTTGTCTCCCACATCCTCTGACCTTCCTTACTAATATTCGGCATATATAATTATAAAACAACGTATAATAAAATTCAAATTTAAGACAAAAGGATGAAGTGACAATTAATTAGTACTTTTACATTCCACTTATTTTTCAACGCAAGTAAAAAAAATTATATGGTTTTCGGATTATTTGAGACACTCACTTCTGCTTGTTTAGTACTTCTTTTGGGTTTTTATGTCGTAAAAAAAGTAAAGTTCTTTCAAAATTATAATATACCTGAGCCTGTCGTCGGTGGCTTTTTAGTTGCTATCTTGCTTTATTTAGCGTATCACTTTTATGGAATAAGCTTTCAATTTGATGGATCATTACAGACCTCAATGATGTTGATTTTCTTTTCGTCTATTGGTTTAAGCGCTGACTTTGCGAAGCTAAAAAAAGGTGGAAAACCCTTACTAGTATTTATAGGTATCACGGGCACCTTTATTTTTCTTCAAAATGCCTTTGGCATATCCGTCGCCAAATTAGTGGGATTAGACCCTAGCTATGGCCTTATCGCCGGATCGATCACACTTACAGGTGGGCATGGTACAGGCGCTGCGTGGGCAGAAAACCTAACCAGCACCTTTGGAACAGAAGGAGCAATGGAATTAGCTCTAGCTTGCGCAACTTACGGATTAGTGATGGGAGGAATAATTGGTGGTCCAGTTGCTAAGTTTTTACTTCGAAAGAGTAACATATTTCCTTCTGCTCAGATCAAGTCAAATATTGCTCCACCAAAAGAAGCCTTTGAATACCCCGAATCGAAACGTCGCATGAATGTACGGAACGTAATTGAAACGTTGACTATGCTTGCTACCTGCGTAACAATAGGTCAAATATTGTATACTATTATGAAGGGAACTTCTTTTGAACTTCCAAACTTTGTATGGAGCCTATTAATTGGTGTTATTATCCGCAATATTCTATCCCGTACAACAACATATATCGTCAACGATCATGCTGTCGATGTCTTAGGTAATACAGGTTTATATTTGTTTTTGACCATAGCGTTGATGTCGCTGCAACTCTGGCAACTTTCAGGCTTAGCGACACAGGTACTAATTATATTACTCTTGCAAACATTGATGATGATTTTCTTTGCAATATTTGTAACATATCGGGTGATGGGAAAAGATTATGATGCTATTGTACTCGCTGCGGGGCACTGTGGATTCGGATTGGGAGCTACACCTACTGCAATAGCCAACATGCAAGCTATTACGGATAGATATGGTCCATCGCACAAAGCTTTCTTAATCGTTCCTATGGTAGGAGCATTTTTTGTAGACCTTATAAACAACGTATTCATCAACCTATTTGTGAACCTCTTAATTCAGTAAATGAGTTCAATTTAACACAAATTAAGAGGTGCTGGGGATTAGTCGCCTTTAGATTGCCTACACCTATAAATCATAATATTTTAAACTTTTGCTTTTTGAAAAACAAAAGCTTCGTAAACTCCGGTGGCGCTATCATACATAATATTATCCAAAAAGCGATCGAAATAACCTAGTGATTCGGAATCATTTCGTAAGACCTGTCCTTTGAGTACGATCCACTCAGAAAGAAAATAAGGCGTGTGATGGTAAAAATCCTGCTCTTTAATAACAGCATCAACCATTTCGTAAGCCTCTTTGACGGCCAAAGGATTTACATCTTTAGCAATATTTACTCGAATCTCTTCGAGAAAAGTGTAAATTCTGTGTTTTTCCATCACACAATACCTATTTATATATTTTAATTAAACCTTTTATCTCACCCCAGAATACCAAAAATTATCATCTTTACTTCTAATAACGAAATCATCACATCACGGAAAGCACTTGTATCAATAGCGCAAAAGTAATCTAAAAAAGGAAAATTCGGCTATTAATAAGCAGCTAATTCTAGTATTGCAGTTCCTATAAATAGGATAAAGAAATGAAATCCAAACTTGACACGATAAAGTACAGAAGTTTCTAACAGTATAGCACTCCGATAGTCAATGCCAACAACCCTGTGGATGTGCGTACCAAGAATGTATTGATACAGCCCCGAATATAGTTAAAGGAAAGCGCCGATGATGTTCAAAAGTAGCATCATCGGCGCTTTCCTTTAATATCCTAGAAATCTCTTCTTACTTCTTTTTTGCGTCGGCAGAAAGCTCAATATCTACATTTTGAGCAATCATCCAGTCTTTAGCATCACCTTCTGTACCGTAAGTCAATCCCCAGTTCTGCCTGTTAATAGTAAATTTGGAAAAGATGTTTATACCATTGGCATCAACAGTAATTTTTGCTGGGAAGGTGACATTTACTGTCTTATCTTTAATCGTTAAGTTTCCACTTATAGTGTTATTTGCTCCTTCGACAACGCTCGTAGTTGTTCGATCGAACGCAACAACCTTTGTTATTTCGAATTTGGCAGTAGGATACTTACCAACATCAAAAAAGTCTTCATTTTTCAAATGTGCATCTAGATCATTCGAAGTCTTTCCTCCTGAAATAGCTGGATCTACCGAAGTACTATCCGTAAGAAGAGAATGTATGTCTATTGTAAATGTTCCTCCTGTTACTTCGTTTCTTTCTGCAGTAAGGATACCTTCACTCTTTAGGATACCAAATCTAGGATTAAGTCCTCCCTTATGAAATCCTGTCCATTTCAACGTACTATTAGCAGCATCGAGTGTATAAGTATCCCCCTTTTGTTCCGCAATCTCTTGTGTTTCTGCTGTCGCAGCTTTGTCTCCTGATGGTCCTTGGCAAGAAAAGAATAAAATGGTTGAAGCAACGCTTAAAATTGTAATTTTTTTCATTTTTCTATGTTGTTTTTTTAAAAAATTCATCAAAACAGAATGTCCTATAACTTAAAAAAGAAATCTGCCTTTCATCCTGCAAATGTAGCACCAACAAACTATACAATTGATATTACTTTCCGATTGGAAAGTAGTATCCTATTGGAAACTATCTTTTGCTTTACTAATTTTGCATAAATAAAGACTTATTTGTAATGAAAAAAGATACCACAAGATACTCTTCTGAAATTTGTAAAGTAAGGACATTAGCTATCAGAGATACCATGGAAATATTGGCTGGAAAATGGAAATTTCACATTCTAGGCACCTTAATGATAGTCGACAAACTCCGTTTTATGGAATTGCTACGGGAAGTTAACGGTATTGGAGCTAAGATGTTATCCAAAGAACTTCAGGATCTCGAGTTGAACCAATTGATCAAAAGAACTGTCTTGAATACGAAACCTATTACCGTAGAATACGAAATAACAGAATACGGTCGCACCCTGGGCCCGATCATCGACGAAATCGCCAAGTGGGGAATAGATTACCGAAATACCCTTCACTGTAAAAGCTCATAATCTAAACATTTCGTTTATTCATATCTTCCTCCGTTGTGAACCGCACTCTAAAAGGACTCTTTGGTGCACTCCTATATTTTTTTCAGTATGTCTTTTACAGTACGATCTCTAATTGCATAATACTTTGGAAAGACCATCTCAATACCCGCTTCATGAAATACATACATAATGTGTTTATGTAGCTCAAAATAGATAATAGCCTGCTTATGGAGATGCTTCGTATAAGCATTGACTTGAATTAAGAAAGAGCGCATGTAAGTCAACATTAGCCCCGCTACTATTTTACCCGAGAGCTCCTGCTGAACTTAAGGCGAATAACACACCGATAAAGACTAAAGTCCCCTGAAATATAAACAACTCTGAGCCGGGCAAATATGAACACAAAAAAAGCTAGAAGCAACACCCTTAAGATATGGTAACTAGGCATAGCCAAATTCCGGATGAAAACTGTTAATCACCAATGAACGACTTTCTAGCTGCTGGGCAAACCCTATTGAGGTTAACAATCGGCTAAGGCTATGTTCATCCCGATATTGGTTTATAGCATCAGCTATACGCGATCGATAGGTTTCAATCAATTCGCTCGCTTCTTTATTTGCCCATATGGCATCTTGCTCATTAACACTAAGAATAATCTGATCTCGCCACAGCAACAACCAATTCCCCCCTGTTTGTTAAATGATCAAAGAAGCTGTCTTAAATTCAAAATTGACTTCCAATTGCTGGATACATTCTGTGCAGTAACTGCAGCACGCTCCTTTGCAGAGCAGCTAACTATCGCGTTAAAAATAAGTAAATAGGATATCTGCAAAAGGAGCAACCGGTACGACTTTATTAATATTTCTTAAGTAATCGACCTTAAGCCACTTTTTAGCAATCAACAAAGGATCTTTACTCCTAAGGAAGTTTAACTCTTCGACGAGCTTTTGTTGTTTCGTGAGTATTAGTGAGTCTAGAGGAAAGTATCTGACTTTCCAGGTAAGTCTCCTCCGAATCGAATCCTAGCTTTGCTGACGACGAATCTCTTGCAATTTGCTTTCTCCTTGAGAAAGATTTTTTTGTCACAGAGTTCTGTTTGGAACCCTTTTCCTCCTGCTGTGCAAAGTCTACTAAAAGACCATAATATTAAACACTTAAAAAATAAACGATAAAACTTAATGGGGAGATGTAGATATCAATATATTGAACCCTGTTTGAAAAGCAATACCACCAAATCTGCTCTCCGTAGAAAAGTTCTGGGTCACACGAGCCATGGCACCAACTTTTTTTGGAACAATCCAATACGAAACAAAGCCACCGATCCCAGCTATCTTATCAGATAAAAAACTTCCCGTATTGCCTTTATCATCAGATATCTGTTGCGTATAATGACCAAAAACACCAACTTCGTCACCACGTGAACTCAAAAGATACGTGCCGCCACCATCAACAGTAAGATGACTTCCCTCTTTGAAATCGGTATCTTTTTGCCAATGATTTATCTCCAAAGTTGCTGCTAACGTGATACCGACTTTTCCAATAGGTTTATATTTTGCAGCTCCCCGAATATTCTGAGACCAGTAACCATGTCCCCCGTTATCTAGACTATTAGGTTCGTATTTTCCTGTAGGTGCCCATACCCCATAATTTAAAGCATATTGCATTTTATTCTGCTTCCAGGAAAGCCATACCGGCTGAATATACATATCGCCGATACCAAGGCTTTTATTGGTAAATGTATAATTGCCTGATCCAGTTTGTTGGGTATAATAGTCCAATGCAATGCTAGCAGTAGGACTATTAAGCGTAGGTATGATCATCATCCCCCAATCCGCCCCTAAAATTTTACCTTTCCCACCATAAATGGCCATTAGGATAAATGAATGTGTTTTGACATTTTGCTTGATATTTAACGTAGTGGGGTTTCCCGGTACGGGATTAATAAGTTGGTCAGACTTTTCACCCACCTTATTGTAATAATCCATATTAGCAAATCCATACCAAACTGGAATAATAATACCAGCATGAGGTGCAAAGTAGTCATTGGGATTAAAGGAAGATCCATTATAATGTCCTTGCCCATAAGTGCTCTTAAGAATTATCAAGGCTGCGGCTAGTAATATTAATGCTCTCATAGTCTTTCGCGTTTGAATACGGTATTACCTTCTTTTATGGTTTCCATAACACGTATAGACCTTAGTGCTTTGGGATCAATGGTTAAAGGATTCTGATCCACTATAATGAGATCGGCCAACTTACCCGACTGCAGTGATCCTTTCTTATCCTCTTCCTGATATTGGTAAGCAGCATTTATCGTAACTGCTTTTAGCGCATCCCATACGCTTATCCTTTGATCTGCCCCAAGAATCATTCCCGAGCGTGTTGTCCTATTGACAGAGGCGAAGATGTCCATCCATAAATCCGGCGGAGTGACAGGAGCATCATGGTGCATAGTGAAAAGCACACCTTCTCTTTTCGCAGCCCCAACAGGACTTATAAAAGCGGCACGCTCTGGTCCAAATACGCTTTGGTAATGCCAATCTCCCCATAAATACACGTGCGATGAAAAATAAGAGGGAATAACTCCCAATTTCTTTATTTTCGCTAAATGATCGGGGCGACTATTCTGTACATGTATTAAAGTAGCCCGCATCTCTGGTTTATAAACACCTTCCTCTTTAAGCTTTCCGATTACCCGAATGGCCTGGTCTATCGCCGCATCACCATTGACGTGGAGTTGAGCCGTAATTCCTTTTGAAAAAATAGTCTTCAGATCAGCGTATAATGATTCGTCTGTAAAAATAGGAAATCCTTTATAGTCTTTGGTCTGGCCCTCTGGTGGGATCAAATAAGGCTGAGTAAGCCATGCGGTCTTACCTTGAGGAGAACCGTCATCCGAAAATTTAAAGCCGCCCAACTTCAACCTATTTTCGTAACGCATGTATTCTTTTGCCAAGACCTCCCAATCCTTTTTATTTGCTTCAAAATCCGGAAAGTAAACGATATCTGCCTTTAATATCTTTTTTACTGCAGCCTCTTTTAATAAATCTAGCCCGACTCCCATTGTACGCCCATCGCAAATTGTTGTTTGACCATAACTTAGCCATTCATCTTGAGCAGCAATAAAATTCTTTAACTCATCTGACAAGCTATCCGTCTTTGTCGGTTTAGGCAGCAACCTAGTCAACTTCATCAACGCCTGAAAACTAGCATTTTCCTCCATTTTACCGTTCAGCAGTTGAGTTTTTGAATCCCTACCATAATGTCCTCCTTGCGGATCTTTAACATCTTCATTAATCCCTAACAACTCGAACATCGCTGTATTCGCTACGCTGGCATGTCCCGAAGCGTGAACGATAATAATAGGATGGGTCTGACTAATGGCATCCAATTCGCTCCTTGTAGGATGTCGGTGCTCGCTCATAATAGCATCATCATAACCATTACCTAATATTGGAGCTTGTCTGGGTAACTTCTTTTCTAAAATATAGTTCTTGATAGCTTCTTGTAAAAGAGGTATGTCATCTACCGCTCCGTAGGGACTAGGAGACAAATCCACAGCTTGGGACATTCCCACCCGGGAAGTTATATGACTGTGAACATCGATAAGACCAGGCAACATAGTTTCACCTTTTAAGTCAACTTCTAATGTACCTTTTCCTGACCATTTGAGTGCTTCAGCTTTTTCGCCGACAAAAACAATCTTCCCATCTTTCACAACGAGAGCTTCCACCTCTGGACGCGAATCTTCCATTGTTAAAATAGGTCCACCAAAATAAATTGTATCCCCCTCTTTGGGGATCGAGTTACAACCGATCGTGGTTAAAAGTAATACGTTTGATATTATACATAAGAAATTTCTCATAATCTAATGGGTTGCGATTACATTAACTCAACAACAATTATAGGCTACAATTGTTTGGATATAACTAGCTATCTATACAAAGTGATCTGAAAATAGATGAAAAGTAAATTTTCGATCAACACTACGCCTCCACTCACCAACGGACAATCGTTGCTATTTGACAAAGATTCTGAAGCCCAAACATACAGCCGAATTATACCTTTTATAGTGATAAACGCCAACAAGAGGCAAAGATTTCAAAAGGATTCATCCTACAGAAGAATACGGCTAAGCTATCATTGCAAATGTTATCCTAATAACAAACAACTATTTACTAACAGCCAGTCCTGTAATAGGGTTGGAATTATTAGTAGACTTTCAAGGTAAAACCACTAACAAGATCATGTAAAAAGACCGGATATATCGAATAACGTATGTTAAAAATCCTTTCAGACAGAATAGATTATCTTTTGGCTTCAAAAAGTATTTGTCGCTGAAATATAAAGCGTGTAATCTGTCATATTAATCAGAGTACACGCTTCAGCATGATCCAAAAGTAGATCTCAAAGTCGGATTCTAACGTACCCCTACCCGCTAGCCAAAATTACCATTAATGTAATTTAATGTCATTTCATTTTTTGGTGCATTGAATATCTGACTCGTTGGCCCTTCTTCCTTAACTTCTCCCAAATACATAAAAACTGTTTTATCTGCAATCCGCTGCGCCTGTTGCATGTTATGCGTGACAATTACAATCGTATATTTCTCTTTTAAGTGCGATATCAGTTCTTCAATCTTTAAAGTACTAACAGGATCCAATGCAGAGCAAGGTTCATCCATTAAAATGACTTCAGGACGTAAAGCTACTGCTCGAGCAATGCAAAGTCGTTGCTGTTGCCCTCCCGAAAGTCGTGTTGCCGGCATTTTTAAATCATTCTTAACTTCATCCCACAAAAACGCTTCTCTAAGTGCTTTCTCTATAACGTCCTTTCCGTGCGGGAGATTATTAATTTTTAAGCCATATGCGATATTCTCAAATATACTCTTTGGAAACGGATTAGCTTTTTGAAAAACCATACCTATTCGCTTTCTAATCTCTGTAACAGGAATAGTTCTGTCATAAAGGTCTAGATTTTCTAATTTGAGCGTTCCTGTAATCTTAGCATCAGGAGAAAGATCATGCATACGGTTAAAGCTCCGTAACAATGTGCTCTTGCCGCATCCAGACGGTCCTATTAGGGCTGTAATTTCATTTTCTTGGAATGAAACATTGATCTTTTTCAAGACTTCCTTAGCTCCAAAACTTATCTCTAGATTTTCTGCAGATAACTTAGTTTTCATTTTTCCTGTATTTGTAACGTATATAGAAAGCTGTCAAGTTTAATAAAAAGACAACAATAATTAATACCAACGCTGTACCATAAGCAATAGGCCGCACCTCCTCTATCGATTGATGTTGAGTAGATAACATGTATAAATGATAAGGCAATGCCATAAACTCATTGTTAACAGCTCCCCCTAATCCATTAATGTAAAATGCAGCGCCCGTAAATAAAATGGGGGCAGTCTCTCCTGCCGCTCTTGATAATGTGAGTACTACGCCCGTTAAAATGCCAGACATCGCCGATGGAAGTACAACATCTTTTATTGTTTCAAACTTGGTAGCCCCCACTGCCAAAGCTGCTTCACGCGTACTTGCCGGAATACGCATCAGTGCTTCTTCTGTCGTAGTAATGATATAAGGCAATGATAATAAACCTAAGGTAAGTCCTGCCGCTAACATCGAGGTTCCAAATTGCAGAGCCTGAACGAACAAAGCTAATCCAAACAAACCATAGATTATTGACGGAACTCCAGATAAATTACGTATGGCTGCACGTATTATACGATTCAACCAATTGTCTTCAGCATACTCATTTAAATAAATGGCACAACATACACCGAAAGGAATGGAGAACAATGCCGTCAACAACGTAAGCAATACCGTTCCCAAAATAGGGGTCAGAATCCCTCCTTTAGTCATCCCTTCTCGCGGTACGTCAACAATAAACTCCCAAGATAACGTGCCCGTTCCTTTTGCTATAATTTCCCAAAGGATAACAATCAGAAAAAAACAAACAAGCCCTGTACACAATAGCAATGTACCCCATTCAACTATCGATGTAAAATTAAACTTTCTAAGCTGCATGATATTTTCTAAAACGGTTAATAAAAAATTCGCCAACCAAATTGGCTATCAATGTCATAAAAAAGAGAACGGTAGCAATCGCATACAACGCAAAATAATGTGTTGTACGATAAGGCACTTCCCCCATTTCAATAGCGATAGTTGCTGTCATCGTCTTCACCGAGTCAAACATTCCTTCGGGTAGTAAAGAAGCATTTCCTGTGGCCATAAGTACGGTCATTGTTTCGCCTATAGCACGTCCCACACCCAGCATCACAGCAGCGATAATTCCTGGAGCTGCAGCAGGAATGATCACTCGGCACAATGTCTGCCACTTGGTGGCTCCTACGCCGTAGCTAGCTTCTTTATAAGTCTTCGGAACAGCATGAATAGCATCTTCAGCTACTGTAATAATTGTTGGCAAGGCCATAACAGCTAGAAGAATTGCCCCGTTCAATGCATTCAAACCATTAGGTAGACTAGCAAGATCGGCTATACCTGGCCCCACTAGGACAATACCCAAGAAACCGATAACTACAGACGGAACCGCTGCTAACATCTCGATAACAGGCTTTAAAATGTTTTTTAATCGGGGACTGGCATACTCCGCTATAAAAGCTGCAGTACCTATACCCAACGGGATCGCAATCAACATTGCTCCGAAGGTCACTAACGTCGTACTTAATATCAAAGGTAGCATGCCGTATTTCGGAGTCTTGCCTGTTGGATTCCATTCCATTCCAGTAATAAAATCTAAAGGCTTCACATCCAAAAAGAACGAAAATGAATTGTACACAAGCATGGCCAATATTCCACCCAATGCTGCCAGTACAAGCAGCCCTGTAATTTTGAAAATATACTTGAATGCTACATCCAGGGATAATCGTGTTTTATACTTCATTAGAATATATTATGTCTTTTAGATACAAAGACTACTTGTCTTTAATATAATAACCATGTTCCTTAATCATTTTCTTGCCTTTATCACTTTGTTCAAATTCAATGAAAGGCCGCACCTTATCCCAAGAACGCTCTATTACAAACTGATATAAAGGACGTTGAAAAAAATACTTATTATTATTAATGGCCTCAAGGTCATTCGGCGAATAGGCAATAGCTGTCGGACTCTCTTTTATCTTGACAAGTCGTATCCCTTGCTTACCCGCTGGATCCTCAGACAAGTAACCTGCACCAATATACCCCACTCCTGACTTATCCACCTTAACACCTTCGATAATCTGGGCATTGCCTGTCATTTCCTTAGCAGCAGGTGAAAATTCAATTTTGAGCTTCTTCTTCACAAAAGAATAGGTGCCCGAACTACTTTGCCTTCCATAGATATTAATCGGCAAATCTAGAGGCGTCAATTCTTTCCAGTTTTTAATTGTCCCATCCAGAATCTTTCCTAAAGTTTCTAGATCCAACTCTTCCAACGGCAGGTCTTTATGAACAATAAAAGCCGTAGCATCTTCCGCAAAGACCACTGTCTTAATCGGTATATTCTTATCCTTGAACTGTTGGATTTCTTCTTCAGATAATGGACGCGAAGAGTTCGCTATATCTGCCTGCCCATTTAACAATGAGGTAATACCCAATCCAGATCCCCCTCCCGATATAGCAATACTAAAACTAGGGTCAATTTCCGTAAATTTCTCAGCGAGATTAACCGCTAAATTCACCTCTGTGTCCGACCCTTTCATTTTTATCGAATGGTCTTTAGGAGAACAACTATTAACGATAGTCAATACCAGAATTCCCCAAGCGCCAAAAATGGTATGTCTGATTCTTTTCATCATCACAAAAGTGACACTTTAATATAAAGAAAATTTTAATAACATGTTAAGTCAGTGTTAAGCAGCTTACTTTGTGTTAAAAAAATGTAAAAAAAACATTAAATGAATTAAATTTAATATCACGATTTCATTGGGTCACACTACACAATCTCGATACTGTAATCATAGAATAAAAGACAGTCTTATCTCATTGACTTTTTATGGGATATCATCTCCAATAGTATAAATAAAAATTAAGTTAAGTCGTGCTAAGAATACTAAAATATCTCTATCAGGCCATAGTCAAAGGCTACGCAAGAAATTTCCCTGCTATAAAGCTGCATCTCCAAAGACTTAGAAAAACAAAATACAGCTTTACTTGTTCATTTTGTAACAACCGCCTTTTTTTATTTAATTTATAATAATATTTAAATATCTTTTTCGCTTATATTTAAAAAATATTAATCTATTAATAATCAATGAATAGAGCATGAAAACACCTCAGAATATATTCTTTAAAACGGCTTCTGTTTTGCTATACCTATTATTAGCGTCCTGTAATAATCAAACCGACACTAAATCACGTACAGTTCCTACACAACAATCTCCTTACAGCGATAGTAGCAATACAGATGCCCCCTTATGGGAGTATGATTATCAAGCAGATACACTTATCCGTATCGATTCTAATCAAAATATTCTTCATTCTATTGACAAAGCAATAAGCATAATTAATAAAAGCTATGAAGGTAAAGTCAATTTAAAGTTTGTTGGACAAAATACAGATACCCTAATCGTTAAAATAGAACAATCACAGTTTTTAACAGAACAGATGGGATCCGCCGGTGCCCGTGCATATTTGGCATTAGCCACTTTCACTTTGACAGAACAAACGGGAATAAAATATGTGACTTTTGATTTCCAGGAAGGGGATCATGCCTCCCCGGGTACCTATAATCGACTCTCCTTTAAAAACTAAGTCACCAGCTATCCAAATTACAACAGAAACAATATTTAAATTACTAGGTCTTTTACATACATTTGTATTTTTATCTAGATGATCTATACAAGTTGTCAAAGTTCTAGATGAGAAAGGTCCAGTAGTACTTTTCAAGATTGGAAAAAGGGAATACGCTGACAAAAAAGGTCGAAATGCCACTCCAGTAAAATTATGTATTAGATAGCTTCGTAAAATTGCTTAATGTGGCTATTACTTCATCATAAAGAGATCGTGATTCTTAAGTATACCTGCGTCCTTATAATAGTATACAGCATTACCCACCTCACCATTCCACTCGAGTTTCTCAGAATTAATCTCTAAACGTATTTTACTTTCAGAATCTCCATTTTCCACCACAAAAAGGTCTAAAATATATCTTCTATCCGCTTTAAATGATCCCTTTTCTTTAGCGACTATGTTAAATTGGAGAAATCTCTGTCTACTGTCCATTGTCTTTATAAAGTAATCCTGTTCCAATAAAAACGACTGGAGATGCTCAAAAGCCTCATCAACTTGCATAGCTGATATCATCAAATAAGGAATTTTCGTCTGTGCTTTAGAAGAGCAAACAAACATTAAAAGCTAAGCTGTAAAAACAGTCCTTAAAGAATTTAAAGAATCACGCATAACAAAAATTGACACTCAAACATATTAAATACACCAAAAATAACCAAGTTATAAAACCTCCCAAAAATGACACTATCTACCGCAGGAGTAATATATAAGAGAAAATATCGTAACAATATCAATCAAGATCCTTGTCTTTATCACAAACCATCGGGTTGTACTTACAACCTATTGACGATAAAACCAACTCTTAAAATACAGCTTCGAAAACATGTATGAATCTCTATCAACTATCTCCAATCTGATGATTTACATCTAACATCTAAATGCTATCTTTGCAACTTATTTTAATATCGGTTTATAGTGATCAATGTAAATAATGTCTCTGTATCATTTGGAGGCACAACTCTTTTTAGTGACGTATCATTTTCAATCAATGAAAATGATAAAATCGCACTCATGGGCAAAAATGGTGCAGGTAAATCCACCCTTTTAAAAATTATTGCCGGGGCTGGTAAACCTACGTCTGGTAATATATCAGGACCTAAGGATGCCGTTATCGCGTACTTACCGCAACACCTACTCACCCAAGATAATATGACTGTCTTCGAAGAGACCTCAAAAGCCTTCGAAGAAGTATACCAGATGCGTGACGAATTAGAAATGCTCAATGAACAGCTGAACGTACGCACCGATTATGAAACTGACGATTACATGAAGCTAATCGAACGGGTGTCCGAACTAAGTGAAAAATTCTACTCTATAGAAGAGACAAACTACGATGCCGAAGTTGAAAAAGTTCTCAAAGGATTAGGTTTCGAACGTACAGATTTTACGCGTCAGACCTCCGAATTCTCTGGAGGATGGCGCATGCGCATCGAGTTAGCTAAAATTTTGTTAAAAAAACCAGACTTAATCCTTCTCGATGAGCCGACCAACCATATGGATATCGAGAGTATTCAATGGTTGGAGGAATTCTTGATCAATTCAGCCAAAGCAGTTATTGTCATCTCCCACGATAGAGCATTTGTAGACAATATTACCAACCGTACCATTGAAGTTACGATGGGACGTATCTACGACTACAAAGCTAAATATAGCCATTATCTCGAACTCCGTAAAGACAGACGCTTACATCAGCTAAAAGCATACGAAGAGCAGCAACGCTTTATAGCGGACAACCAAGAGTTTATTGACCGCTTTAGAGGAACCTATTCCAAAACGCTCCAGGTACAGTCCCGTGTTAAAATGTTGGAAAAACTGGAAATAATCGAGATAGACGAGTTAGACACCTCGGCTCTACGTTTAAAATTTCCTCCCTCGCCCCGTTCGGGACAATACCCTGTGATGGTTGAAGACCTAACTAAAAAATACGGTGACCATGTCGTATTTGAAAAGGCAGCGATGGTTATCGAACGTGGTGAAAAGGTCGCCTTTGTGGGTAAAAATGGAGAAGGAAAATCAACTATGATCAAAGCTATCATGGGTGAGATTGATTTTGAAGGATCCTTGAAGGTAGGACATAATGCTAAAATAGGCTACTTCGCCCAAAATCAAGCAGCTTTACTCGACGAAGAATTAACGGTATTTGAAACCATAGACCAGATTGCAATAGGCGATGTTCGCGTCAAAATAAAAGACATGCTCGGTGCATTTATGTTCAGCGGTGACGACACAACAAAAAAAGTTAAGGTGCTTTCTGGAGGCGAAAAAACCAGACTTGCGATGATCAAGCTCTTGTTGGAGCCTGTCAATGTCTTAATTCTCGATGAGCCAACCAACCATTTGGACATGAAAACCAAAGATATAATAAAAGATGCGCTTCAAGATTTTGATGGAACGCTTATCTTAGTATCTCACGACAGAGATTTTTTGGATGGACTGGCAACTAAAGTTTTTGAATTTGGGAATAAACGCGTCAGAGAACATTTCGAAGACATCAAAGGTTTCTTGGAATACAAAAAAATGAATAGCCTAAAGGACATAGAGCGCTAACCCTATTTCCACTTATCCCATATATTTGACCACTTATCAACACATTTGATACAGTGGTCAAACTTTTTTTAATCTCTCTTCCCTTAACAAACATCTTTACGAAAAATGTAAAGATACTGTACAAACTCATTCAACTTATCCTATCCTATATTCTACTATTTTGCCTATTTACATTTCAATTAAAAGCCGATAGCACCACAAATTCTGTAAATCCTATTCAACTAAAAGTAGTATCTCCAACTCGCTATAAACCTTTTTTAATAGCTGGAGGATTGATTGGTTATGGTGTAGCCCGACAGGCTATTCCAGCGCTGCATCAATTGGATAAAAATCAAGAAATATGCCGACAGAAAATTTCCTCGACATACACATTGACGATTTCATCGAATATACCAATGCTAGCACTATATGCTTTAGATATCACTGGATTGCAAACAAAACACAGTATAGTCGAATGTACTCAACTCCACAAAAACAAAGACAGTCCTGTATCCCCTGTTTTTATAAAGGGTTTGAGGTAATAACAGATTACAAAGAAGATACGTGGATAAGATAAAAGCGCCAAGAGGAACCATCACAGAAATAGCTTTCGAAAATAGATCATGTTGACGATAATCACTTACCGCCCAGATTACTGTAGCAATAACCAACCATAGCAAAGAAAACAGCGTATTAAAATCCTTGAATCTATTGTTCATCATAGATGTTAACTACGCAACTTACGTTCTAACTTCTCTACTTTATTACACAACTCCTTTATAAGCTTATATTGCTCTTTCTGAGACTCATATAATCCTTTAATCTGTTCCTCAAGCAGAACATCTATTTTTTGGTGAAGACTTCGTATTTCTAATTCTGCTTTTAGATTTACCAAGTAGTCGTTTTCCCCCCGCATTCGATCTTTCTCCTCTTGCCTATTCTGGCTCATCATAATAATCGGAGCTTGTAACGCTGCAATACAAGAAAGAACAAGGTTCATCAAAATATAAGGGTAAGGATCAAATTGATCGTCTTTCAGCGCTAATGTATTGTAAGCAATCCAAACCACGAGAATAAAGACAAAAAGGATAATAAAGCGCCAACTTCCACCAAATTGTGCGACTTTATCTGATATACGTTGCCCACGGCTTAGAACCTCTTTCGGAGGATGGACCAATCGATCCACAATCAAAGCCTCCTCCATCATAGTCTCTTTGACTATCTCATGGAGTCTACGCACATTATCATTATTTCTCTCAATAATAGCATCAAGTTCTTTACGACTGTTCATTCCCGATCCCCTATTAAATATAAAATTGATGAATACTTTCGATTTCACTAGCTAAAGATAATAATTTAACACAAAAAAATAGGGCGCAGTCTATTAAACTGCACCCTATTTTTAGCAACTCGCTTAACATTAAGCGAAGGCTTTATCTCCTTTTTTGTACGGAAATTCGCCGTCGTATTTACCAGGTATCTTAACGTAACGCAGGGCCTTTGTACATCCAATTTCCGAATTAAAAAAACCTGTAAGTGTTAATTGTTTGAACATAGTAAACCAATGTGGTGGATCATTCTCTTCCGAGTGATAAAGCTCATTTTGTTTGACCTTGTTTTTCTCACGGATCGCCTTTTGATCTTCCGACTGCTTTTTATTAAACTCACCAGCCTCTTTATCAAGTACGGCGGCTAATGCTGTACGATCTCCAATAGATAACTCTGCAAAAGGTTTCCCTTTAACTTCTTTAGCTTTACTATCCAACGAAGTAAATCCTTCCATAAATGCCTTTTGTTGCTTCTCCGTATAGCAGTCTCTTACCATAACTGGAATAAAACTACCTACTCCGGCTTCTTTTGCCCCTGGAGTAGACGTTGGCGGTAAAATAGCATCAGCCAAATCACCAAGTCGTTCAATAATATCTTTTTCAAAAAGACCTGCTACATCTTTTGACGCAGGCCGTGTACAGCCCTCTAAAAACAGATTAGCTCCAATTACTGAGCCTCCTAAAATCATGGCTACACGCTGTAATGCTTCTCTTCTATTCATCTCTTTGTATTTAAAAGGTGTAATTTACTTCCCAACCTGATCTATATGTACGTTTTACAAACTGATTCGCTTCATCAAAGTTTGTTACGCGCATATTGTCATTGTCCCAAAGCAATTTCAAACTTCGACCAGGATATTTATTATCTATTTTTAAATCAGCACCGCGAATAGCAAGGTTCGCCATCAATAATGCTTCCGTTAAAGGTCCCGCAATCTCAAAAGGTGACGACATCTCCATATTACCATAACCTGCAATACAGCCTTCTACCCATTGCGCCCAATGCCCATTAGCACCATTAGGTACCCGTTGATATTTCTCAGTAACTTTTTTATGTTGTTTCGTTGTCGGTAATAAGCGAGGATTAGCAGCATACGTATCTGCCAATACTTTTCCTTTTTTACCAATGATCAGGATACCATTACCACCATCGCCAAACTTCTCATTTGCACCTAATTCATCTGGACGAGGAGGTTGTATCCCACCATCCATCCAATGTACTTTCACATCTCCCTTGGTTTTAGCGGTCTTCGGAAAAGTCATCGTCACTGCACTCGATGGAGGACAAGACTCAGGAAAATAGCCCCGTTTGAACTCATCTACATATACAGAGCCTACACTGGCCTGAACATCTTTAACGTACTGAAGACCATAAATGCTGAATGGGGCCTCTAGGTTATGACATCCCATATCTCCCAATGCTCCCGTACCATAGGGCCACCAACCTCTCCAATTGAAAGGCACCAATTTATCGAAATAGTCGGTATATGGAGCAGTTCCCAGCCATTTCTCCCAGTCTAAAGTGGAAGGCACAGAAGCCTTCTGAGTGGGCCATGCTATACCTTGGGGCCATACAGGTCTGTCTGTCCAAGCATAAATTTCAACCAAGTCACCAATAAGTCCCGCGTCGATCCATTCCCGCATCTGACGGACTCCGTCTCCTGACGCTCCTTGGTTGCCCATCTGTGTAACGACCTTATATTTCTTCGCCGCATGAGTCAAAGCCCTTGCTTCCCACACGTCATGGGCCAATGGTTTCTGAACATAAACATGCTTGCCCAGTTGCATCGCTGACAAAGCTTGGATAGCATGGTTGTGATCGGGTGTAGACACCGAAACAGCATCGATATGTTGTTGCTCTTTATCTAACATCTCTCTAAAATCCGTATAAAACTTAGCCTTAGGAAACTTCTCAACAGAACCTTTAGCGCGCGCTTTGTCTACGTCACATAAGTAGGCAATATTAGCTTTATTACTTTTAAAGATATTATTTACATCAGCTCCCCCCATACCACCAACACCAATTGATGCAACCTGCAACATATCGCTAGGCGCGCGAAATCCGCTACCACCTAGCACATGTCGTGGAACTATAGTGATTCCGGCAGCAGCAACAGCTGCCTTTTTTATAAAATCTCTTCTACTCTCGTTGTTCATAATATATTTTTTATCAGTATACTATAAGTTTCCTTTCTTAAGCTCAGCAACAGCAAAATCCACCGCACGAGCTGTCAATGCCATATAGGTCAATGATGGATTGACACAGCCTGCAGACGTCATAGCCGCCCCGTCAGTAACGAACACGTTTAATGCATCCCACACTTGGTTGTTGCCGTTTAATACCGATGTTTTCGGATCTCTACCCATACGGGCAGTTCCCATCTCATGGATCCCCTGACCTAATCCATACACATTATCATACGTATTCACATCCTTCACTCCGATACTTTCCAGCATCTCTTTCATCTCATTCTGCATATCTCCACGCATCTTGATCTCATTATCTTTGATTTCCGCATCGATAGCTAATGTAGGTAATCCCCACTTATCCTTATTATCCTTATCTAGTTTAATATGATTTTCGTGGTAAGGAAGCATCTCACCAAAAGCACCAAAACCTACACTCCAAGAACCAGGTTCACATATAGCATCCTTCCATGTTCCGCCTACAGCCTCTTCTTCTACAGAACCAGAGAAACGACCTCTTCCGGCAGCACCTTGATAACCAAAACCGCGCACGTATTCACGCTGTTTTGTGTCGCCTTCCACATTCACGAAACGAGGCACATATAAGCCTGTAGGACGTCGTCCAAAAATATATTTGTCTTCATAACCTTCCACAGTACCTCCTGCACCACAACGGAAATGATGATCCATCAAGTTGTGTCCCAACTCGCCACTACTGCTACCTAATCCACCTTCCCAAACATCTGTAGCCGAATTCATCAACACCCAGGTAGAATTCATTGCGGAAGCACATACAAAAACAATTTTCGCATAGTATTCATACGTTTGATTTGTCTCCGCATCTAAGATTTCAACCCCTTTCGCTTTCTTCGTATCTTTATCGTAAATGATTTTAGTAACAATAGAAAAAGGTCTTAATGTAAGGTTTCCAGTCTTCACAGCCGCAGGAAGCGTAGCCGATTGCGTACTAAAATAAGCCCCAAAGTTACATCCTAACCAACATTGATTTTGAAACTGACAATTGACACGCCCCTCATGAGGAACTGTAATATTAGCGGTACGTCCCATGATGAAATGACGCTTGCCACCATATTGCTGCTTTAAGCGAGCCGCTAGATCTTTCTCAACAATGTTCATCGGCATAGCCGGCATATAATCTCCATCTGGCAATGAAGGAACACCATCCCGACTACCTGAAATACCCGCAAATTTTTCCGCATAGCTATACCAAGGCGCAATATCTTTATAACGGATGGGCCAATCTACACCATGTCCATCTTTTAAGTTTGCTTCGAAATCCAGATCTCCCAAACGATAAGATTGTCTTCCCCACATCAATGAACGACCTCCGACATGATAACCTCTATACCAGTCAAATCGCTTAATCTCCGTATAAGGGCTCTCTTTTTCGTTTACCCAATAATCGAGATTTTTTTCGTTTAATGGATAGTCACGCTTTAACACCGGATGATCTGCAATCATCTCTTGGGTTCTTCCACCAGCATGAGCAAACTCCCATGGGTGTTTGTTTGCAGCCACATAATCTTTAACGTGTTCGATATTGCGTCCACGCTCCAACATAATAGTTTTAAGCCCTTTTTCAGTCAACTCCTTCGCTGCCCATCCACCACTTATACCTGAACCTATTACTATCGCATCATATGTATTATTTTCTACCATGACATTTCAATATTTTATTAACAAATTCGCTCTCTTTTACTAACTAAACTTCACGCGTTGTCCCTACTTTCTCGTCTTTAAAGAACAACATAAAAATGATCATTACAACAAAAGCAATACCTGCAGGAATAATCCAGGTCTGCTGCCAAAAAGCCATAACATCAGTATTTTGTAATCCTTTGTACATCTCCCCGACATAACCAGCCACCCAAAATCCAATAAGCTGCCCTATACCATAAGTAGCCAACGTTATCAGGCCTTGTGCAGCACTTTTATACTTCGCTCCTGCCTTACTATCCGTATAAATCTGTCCAGACACAAAAAAGAAATCATAACAGATACCATGCAAAGCAATTCCTAAAATTAACATGTAGGACAGCTCATCTGCATTTCCGTAAGCAAATAACAGATAACGCAATGCCCAAGCCAACATCCCCACAAGAATTGTCTTCTTAAATCCAAACCTTGTAAAGAATAAAGGCAAAAGCAACAAAAAGCCTACTTCCGAAATTTGGCCAATGGTCATCTTTCCTGTAGGATTCTCTAATCCGATTTGATCTAAAAACGGATTAGCATTTTGATAATAGAAAGCTAAAGGAATGCATATCAATATAGAAGCAATAAAGAAAATCAAAAAATTCTTATCTTTTAATAATTTGATTGCATCCAATCCAATGATTGAGGCAAAAGAAGGCTTTTCACCAGCCGACACTTTAACCGGAGGTGTTTTGGGTAAAAAAAACGAAAACAGCCCAAGTACAAGAGAAGCAACTCCCGCCATTAGAAATGTGTTTTTCAACGCCCCTTGGCCTGAAGCATCAGCACTATCCCATTTAAACAAATAGCTGATAGACAACCCAGCAACGATCCAACCTATAGTACCCCAGATACGAATAGCTGAAAACTCTTTCTCAGGATTAGACAACTGTCTAAACGAAACCGAATTAACCAAAGATAGTGTCGGCATATACAAAATCATATACGACAATACGTAAGGATAAAAAACAGTCACATCGGAAGATTGATACATCTGATACATCAAGACTGCACCTATTACATGTAATATCCCCAGTATTCTCTCCGCATTGAAGTATCTATCCGCAATCATCCCAATAATAAAGGGAGCAATAATAGCTCCGAGCGATTGTGTAGAAAAGACATTCGCTATCTCAAATTGGCTTGCGTTCAAGTTTTTGATTAGAAATGTCCCTAATGTAACAAACCATGCTCCCCAAATAAAAAATTCGAGAAACATCATAAACGATAGTTTAACTTTCGTAGTTGAATTCATAAGTTTATAATTATTTCATGAGCTCGCAAGCTCGGTTTGATTTTTAGCTGTCATATGGAATATCCAAACTAAACTCATCGCTGTTTGTGTAGCCTGTACTGTACGGATATTTCATAGATTTAAGTAATTAGAAATTATCGACCTCCCTATAAGCCTTAACTAAAGCATCCTCACCTTCTTTCCCTCCTTTGGACATACCATGCTCCATTCCCACGATGCCTTTGTACCCCTTATTATAGAGCCATTTAAACACATTTTTATAATTGATTTCTCCCGTCGTTGGTTCCCTACGACCAGGATTATCGCCTACCTGTATATAAGCAATCTCACGCCAACATTGATCCATCAGGTTAATCAAATTACCTTCATTTTTTTGCTGGTGATAAGCATCATACAAAATCTTACAGGATGGGCTATTAACAGCTTTACATATTTCATAGGCCTGATCTGTAAAGCGTAAAAATAAATCAGGAGTATCACTTAGGGGCTCCAAAACCATGGTGATACCGTGTGGTTCCAATAGTTCAGCTCCTCGTTTCAGTCCCTCTATTACATTCGCAGTCTGCACGCCGAGAGGAAGACGACGTTCATAATCACCCGGCACTACAGTAATCCATTTTGCATTAACCCGCTTGGCGACTTCAATAGACTCGCGGCAACCTTTTAAAAAGATATCTACATGTTCTTGCTTACCTGCTGCAAGAGTATTCGCCCCATTACCACCTTTAGGCACAACAAAAACGCCCATACGCATACCCAGCTTCGCTAGAAGCGTTCCAATTTTCACCTGTTCATCAGGAGTCCTTCCGACCATCCCGTTATCCTCAATACTACGGAATCCAAGATCATGCATATACTTTATTTCATCAAGAAAGTTCTTTCCTACGCTTGAAGTAAACATCCCCTGATGTGGCGCATAGTCAAGTTTGAAAGTGGTTATCACGCCATTTTTCACATCCTCTGTCGAAGCATTCGAAACAAAAGGAGCAAACAGGCTACTGCCAGCTATCAATCCAGAATTTCTCAAAAAATCAGATCTTTTCATTATTTAATTACAAGGTTTATTCGTTGATTAATTAATAAATATAGTTATTAAATCCCGAGCTTTGCAACTCTTTAAAAGTATTCCCATCAAAATAAACTATATACACCTCTATACCCTTACGCTTATTAGCAAATTCAATAGCTTCATGTGGAGACATGCTCATGAAATAATTGTCCAATGCATCGGCCTCCATAGCCGTCTTAGCAATCACAGTCGCACTCACAACAGTACTTTCTAAGGGCTGCCCTGTAAGTGGATTCATATGATGTGATATCATCTTTCCTCCAATATTACGCTGACGCTCGTAAGTGCCCGAACTGGTAATTGCATTATTATTTAATCTTACCTTAAGGATCTGTCCGTCGCTGATCCCATCAGGCCTGTATATCTCCACTAGAAATGCGCCATTAGGTTTAGCCCCCAGAGACCTAATCTCACCTCCCAACTCAACCAAAAAGTTTTTTACCCCCCTGCTTTTCAAATATTCAGCAACAACATCAACAGAGTACCCCTGCGCAATACCATTCAAATCTATTGACACATTCGGCTCGAGTTTCATCAAACGATTACCTTTAACCCGCAATTTATTCATGCCGATAATCTGTCGTACACTATCGATCTCCCTTAGGTTTGGAGCCGCCCTAGGCCCATCCGCGCCGAATCCCCAAAGCTGAACCAATGGATAGACCGTAACATCAAAATAACCGGAAGTTTCTTTATAGGTTTTCATACTGGCATCTATAACCTTTTTCATATGCCTGTCCATAACAACCTGCGATGTACCCGGCTTGTTAAACTGACAAATCGTAGAAGACATATCATACAAAGACATAGAATGATCGATTATACGCAGAATATTATCGATTTCACTTTTAGGGACTTCCTTATCTGCATAATATTTAATTTGATAGGTAGTTCCCTGTGCCTTACCAGATAATACATAGGGATGCTGCGCATATACACAACACCCCCACGAAAAAAAAATTATAGAAAAAAAATATCCACAGATATAAACATACCTTGAAAAACACAATAGCAGTCTGTGGATATTTAAAAAAGCCATTTACAATAGTCTATATATAGATCTGTGTATTAATTCCAGGTACAGCAACTGGATATAAACCATTTTCGTCTGGAAGAGGCTTCGGAAGAGCATCCCAAGCATAGCGATCTGGCATAATATTGATATTAGATTGAATAGCCTGATCCCATTTAATCACTTTTCCTGTATAGCATGCTAAACGTCCAATAATACCTGTCAACGTACTGTATGCCCCATATTCCGCATTATCAAATTTGTACTCGCCATTAGCAATAGCTGCAAATAACTCAACATGCTCCTGACGGTAGGGATTAGGATTCCCTTTAGCATCGTGACGGTATATTTCATTTCCTTTAGCATCCCATAAAACAGCTTGATTACCTGCTGACAAATACACTCGACCTTTCGTTCCTTGGAAAGTTTCATCGACACGGTTATGTGTACCTTCATAGTGGCGACATTGGCTATACACGACAGAACCATCATCGTATGTCATTTCAATAGCAAAGTTATCATAAATCTCACCATAGTCTTTACCTGTACGATGTGCTTGTGATCCCGTCCCTTCAATAGATACCGGATACTTACCCTTCACCCAATTTGCAATATCAATATTATGTACGTGCTGCTCTACGATATGATCACCACACAACCAGTTAAAATAATACCAGTTACGCATCTGATATTCCATTTCAGTCTGTGTTGGTTTACGCGGACGAACCCATACACCACCACTATTCCAATAAACCTGACCAGCCACTACATCGCCGATAGCACCGTCTTGAATACGCTTTATAGCTTCACGATAATTTGTCTGATAGCGACGTTGAAGACCTACTACTACATTTAACTTTTTACGCTTTGCTTCGGCAGCTACTTCGAGGACCTTACGGATACCAGGGATGTCTACAGCCACAGGTTTCTCCATAAACACGTGCTTACCAGCCTTTATTGCCTCTTCAAAATGCATCGGACGAAATCCTGGAGGAGTGGTCAAAATTACCACATCTGCATCTTTGATAGCTAACTTATAAGCGTCAAATCCAACGTATTTACGACTGTCAGGCACATCCATTTTAGCTGCATATTTCTTCTGTAAATTGGTATAGGCAGAATCCAGATTATCCTTAAACGCATCCGCCATAGCTACGATTTTGATATTCTGGCCTGACTCCAAAGCATCGACAGTAGCACCGGTCCCTCGACCACCACAACCAATTAACGCTACTTTGATAACATCAGTCCCTGCCGCAAATATAGAGCTAACGGGAGCAGCACTCATAGCAGCCCCTCCTGCAATAATTGAAGTAGACTTTATAAAATCTCTCCTATTGAAACTATTCATAGTTTTAACTATTTATAACTGGTAAATAAAATTACTAAAAATCTTCTATCGGAGCTTTATCATAATAGCTCATAATCTCTTCGTGAGAAGGTACTTTTACAGGACGCACCAGACGCATACCTACAAAAGGCGCTTCTGGAAACCACCAGTTCGACTTAGGCATCTGAGGATCCAACTGCTTCCATAGCGGATCAGAAGCCGATCTCGCAGAAGAACGTAAATCCTTTACTTCACTATTAAACGAACCGCCTCGTACCGCATGTGGATACAATTCAGTCGGCACCACTACAGGATTGTCGGACACTTTGCCAGAACGCGTCTTATACGTATCCGCTAGATATTGATCGTAGGTCCATTCTGAAACATTACCTAACATATCAAACAGTCCAAATGCATTCGGCTTTTTCTCACCAACTTTATGCGTATGCTCACCACTATTCTGTCCATACCAAGCATAATCTCCGATTTTGGAAGACTCCTGACCAAAGAAATAATCTTCTTTTGATCCTGCCCGACATGCATATTCCCACTCCGCCTCTGTAGGTAATCTATAAAAAATACCGGTACGTTTATAAAGCCATTTACAAAACTGAATCGCATTGTAATGTGTCATTGCCAAAGCGGGATGACCTTCTTTGCCCATACCGAATGTCATATCTAAATAAGGTTTGGTAGGCCGAGTCACCGCATCGACATCCGTCGGAACAATCCCTTCAGTCTGCTTCGACTGTTCGTAATCCTTGTAAAGAAAAGGTTCGTAGATATCCCATGTAACCTCATAAGTACTCATCCAAAATGGAGCTATCTTAACCTGATGCACAGGTTGTTCTTCCGGATGAGCGGAATTATTACTTCCCATATCGAAAGTTCCGCCAGGTATGGCTTGCATCGAAAACGAAAGCGAGGTGCCTTTTATTTCTTGAGTGTAGTTTTTGTGGTCCTTATTTTGAGCTACAACGATGGTACCGCTGAAAATAAGAAATGCAGAAAAAAGTATCTTCATATGTATCACAAGGGGTTTATAAGCTAATTGTCTTTAATCTTTTAATAAAGGTAAAAGTAAAATCAAATTATAAACCCAATTCTCTATAACATTTATGTTACAGAAGTGTAATAATTACACTATGCCATAAAAATGAAAGAATTAGCCCTAGTAAAATACTCACACCAATAATTGTATTCGCTAGTTTGGAATTAAGACCAAAATTCTGAATAACAATACCTGAGGCGACCAAACTTGGCATAGCCATTTCGAAAACCGAAACCTGAAAAAACACGCCTTTCCACCCCATCACAAAAGCAATCAAAAGTGCTACCGCCGGAGCAAATAGTAATTTATAAAATAACGAGAGACTTATTGCTTTCATTTCTTTATGTACACGCTGAAAATGTAGCTGCAAGCCTATTGAAAACAAGGCTAAAGGACTTACGGTGGCTGCTAGACTAGAAAAAAAAACTTCAAAATACATCTGCTGTAATACCTCTTGGAACACTAATGCAATCACCGCAGCTAGAAATGGAGGAAATGTTATTATCCGTCTCAAAATAAGCTGCCATTTCTGATTCGAATTAAGCCTCAGGGTTCTCGTGTTTGTCGCCAAAAGCACAGCAAAAGAAGAAAGCACGAAAAAAGTAGCTTGGTCACTAACCACACCGACCTTCAATTGCTCGCTACCAAAAAAACTGATGATAAGCGGAAAACCCACAAAAGAGGTGTTACTCAATCCCGATACAATAATAAGAGTGGTGAGTGTTCTGGATGAAAAACCGATTCTGTACTGGAGGATCTGGAAAAACAAATACGAGAGTCCAAAAATAAAAAACGGCAATAAAGCCGTAAAAAGATAGCCTAAATTCCAATCAATCTTCGGAATATACAAAAGTGCAATAGCGGGCAATCCAACATAGATAATCCAGTTATTAACAATCTTGTAACTATCTCTCGAGGCTAATTTAAAGCGACGAAACAGAAAACCTACAAAAAGACAAATAACTATAATGAAAAAGTTAACCATTCAGTTCGGGATTAGTTATAATTTGATAAATTTGCCCAAATTTATAACTTGATATTTAATTATCCATCATCTTGAAAACTAAATTCCTCGTCATCCTCTTAGCGCTATTTCTACAAGCAAACTTTTTATGGGCTCTAACAGATACATTGACAACTACCCCCATCAAGAATTCATTGATAATAGAAGCCGAAATTGAAAACGGAGGAATCTTGGCGACGGGAGACTTAAAAAACACAACTTTTAAAGACGCTTATTACAATGGCTTCAATCTTAAAGTCGGATGGAAAATGATTGCCAAAAGTGACCAGTATTTCAAACTGTATAACAATCCAATATATGGAATAGGTTTTTACAGCAGTACATTCAATAATGATATCGTAGGAAGCCCATATGCGGTATATGGTTTTGTCCAAACACCCTTTGGTAATATTAATAATGAAAAATGGTCTTTTGATTACCGCATTGGTTTAGGACTGTCAGGCAATTTCAAACCTTACCACCCAGAAAAAAACCCTTTAAATCTAGCTATTGCAACCAAAAACAATGTTTATATAGACTTTGGAATTCGTAGTCAATACAAATTGTCCCAAAAATTTAAAGCCGGGGTAGGTTTATCCTTCCACCACTTTTCCAACGGAGCGTTAAAGCTACCCAACAAAGGGGTGAATCTGTTTCCATTAACGGCCTCCATCACATACCAACCCGACGGAAAATCCTATAAAAAAGACACCAGTAGCTTGGAGCCTTACCCAAAGAAAATACTCTACCACATAAATATCGGAGCGGGCCTAAAACAAGTTGCCCGGAATATGGATCAAAAGTTTTTTAAATCCACACTCAGCATGTATGCGAGTAAACACGTAAGTTACAAATGGAGAATTGGAGGTGGTGTAGATATTTTCTATTCGGGTTCCGGAAACAACGAGGAGATCGCTGAGGACAAGACCGGGAAACTTAGTGCAAAACTATCAGGAGGGCCCGCCTTCTATTTAGTGCACGTTTTAAATAACGACTTGGTACTTAATGGAAATGTAGGCTACTACATTCATAATCAATCTTTCAACGGTGAAATAAATCGAATATTCCTAAGAGCAGGATTCCGTTACTACGTTTACAAGAATATTAATGCGGGAATATCCATCAAAGCCCACAAAGGCAAAGCTGATTTTATAGAGTGGACACTAGGTTATACATTTAATAGATAATGTATAACCTAGCCCATACTCAATTATAGCTTATCAAGGCCTTTTTCAACAGCCTTACTTATACTTTTACCAAAATCTTTATCAACAGTGATATAACCCGGATAAAAGACATTTGTATTGCCGATCCTGATAGAAGGCTTTATTTTAAGTGCAAAGAAGCCATTACTTTTTCTAGTAAAAATATCATTCAGTACCTTGTCAAAGCCCTGTTCCTTCGCTACACCAAAGATATTGGCCGAAAAACTCAAAGGAACTACCATACTCTGACCATTAGACAGGTTTATATTTTCATTTACAGAACCTTCAAACAAAGGCTTTCCGCCCATCTCAATAATATACTTAAATTCATTGATCTTAGTTACCGTAGTGGTCGGGTTACTAATTTTCAGATTCACCCTAGCCTCCAAGGGAAGATCTTGACGTAACAGTGCCATCGCAATCCCTGGAAGACTTGCCAAAGAAGCTCCTCCACCTGCCTGATAAGAATTAATATCCCGTCCAGCCAACCGTATCTGGTCAACCGACTCTACACTATAATTAAATTTACTCAACGCCTCCACTTGAGCCTTTTGGTTTATGGCGCAGCTCGACAAGATTAATACGGATAGCGACAAAAACACTATTTTAAATTTATTCATTTTTTACTTTTTAATTTCCCAAAGTTATACACTATTCCCAATGTAAAAATAGAATTTCCTGCTTTTAGATAAGAATTATTTACAAACCCAACATTAAAGCCCGTGGTGTACTGAAGTTGTAACCCATCTACCAACTCCATACGTGTAAAAAACACAGGTTCAATAAAAATATTATCTTCTTTCATGCTTTCAACTCCATTGATCCAAAAATCTGTCATACCTATCCGACTGGCCCGGATAGCTGTCCCATAATTCAACTCTCTCTTAGCACCAAATAAATTCATCTTTCTCTTTGTCGTAGATGAATAATTTACCTGAAGAAATACTTTGTCAAAATCCATCTTTCGTGACTCCACAACATCATATCCGTGAATAGATGCGCGCTTATCCGTTTCTCTAGAATTCCCTAAACCATATCCACCATAAATTTCTAAAACCTGCCTTTTAGATTTTCCGATTTGCGTAAAATATCCCACTGCACCTTCAGCCAACCATTGCCTAAAGTGGGTATTTGAATTTGAACCATTATTAACTGTCGACGCATTTCCGATTGCGGCAACATGATCACTGAGAGCTACTCCCGCCGTTCCAGAAATATTCCCCTTCAGATTGGCATGGGCGGACAAATATCCCTCACCCTGTCCTCTAAACATAGGAGTTGCAGGTACGTTGGGCATATAAATGGAACTACACCCAACGAAGATTAAAGTAACAAGCAGAATCAGAACAGGTACTACACGATGAATCTTGAACATAACCTGCACTACCTAAACAATCATGCCAATTTTTACAAAACACTGCTCTTATAAAGCATAAAAAAGTCCTTGAAACATTTTTCAAGGACTTTTTTATCTCTATATTACGAGCTTAATTAGAAGGAACTTCCTCCGTTTCTGGCGCTTTATCAATCAGTTCCATAAACTGATCTAATTTTGGGGTGATAATTATTTGCGTACGTCTATTTCTAGCTTTACCATTCGCTGTCGTATTATCTGCAATTGGATTATACTCTCCACGACCTCCTGCAGTCAAACGCTTCGGATCTACTCCATAGGAATTTTGCAAAGCCTGTACAACAGAAGAAGCTCGTAATGTACTCAAATCCCAATTATTACGGATATTTGGTTTAGAAATAGGATCTGTATCCGTATTACCTTCAATCAATACATCGTAATCTTTGTAATCTTGAATAATCTTTGCAATCTTACTCAATGTTTCTCCTGCTTTATCCGACACCTCATAGCTACCTGATTTGTAAAGCATATTGTCTGACAAGGAAATATAAACTACACCTTTCAATACCTGTACGTCAACATCCTTAAGTTCTTCTCGACTTAAAGACCGTGTCAGATTGTTTGTCAGAACCATATTAAGCGAATCACTTTTGTTTTTCGTATTAACTAGATGCTGTATGTACTTATTGGATGCGTTAATCTCATCCACCAGCTTAGAAATGTTAACATTTCCTTGAGAGTTTTGAGCAATACTGTTATCCAATGTAGCTTGCAACTTAGCATATGCTTCTTTGAGAGAAGCATTATTCTTACGTTCATACTCCAACTGATCTTCCAAACTCTTGATCTTAGCACGACTTTCAGTAAGATCCATTTGTCCTTTTTGATACAGTTCTGCGAGATCTTTATGCTGGGTTTCTAAGGCCAAATATTTTTTATTACTTACACAGCTACTCATTACAATCCCACCCAATAATATCGTAATTGGCAAAATGCGTTTCTTATACATCATATTTCTATAAATTTATTAAATACAAGATAGCAAATAAAGTGCCTTAGCTTTGTTACAAATAGTAAAAAAATAGATTATCCTATTTTCCCCCTTGAAGGATATGTTTACAAATATCGCCCACCAAGGCCGGGCCTTCATAGATAAAACCAGTATAAATTTGAATCAAAGAAGCTCCAGCATTAAGTTTTTCGAGCGCATCTGCGCCAGAGTGTATCCCCCCTACACCTATAATAGGAAAGGCTTGATTCGACTTCTGTGACAAGTAACGAATAACTTCAGTAGACCGATTAGTCAAAGGCTTTCCACTCACACCACCAGCTTCATTCAGTAATTTAGGATCACTCTTCAGGCCGGCACGAGAAATCGTAGTATTAGTCGCAATAACCCCCGCAATTTTCGTTTCATTAACAATCTCTACGATATCATCCAATTGGCTATCCGTCAAATCTGGCGCTATCTTTAATAGAATCGGTTTAGGTTTAGGTTTTCCCAAGTTAAGCTGTTGTAGCGTATCCAAAATTCGCATTAATGGCTCCTTTTCCTGTAGATCACGTAGCCCAGGCGTATTCGGAGAACTAACATTTACAACAAAATAGTCCACATAATCATACAATGCATGGAAACAATAAATATAATCGTTCACGGCCTCTTCATTCGGCGTGACTTTATTTTTCCCAATATTACCACCGATTATGACTCCCTCCCTATCTTTTAAATGTTTCAATCGACCAGCAGCCACATCAGCTCCCTGATTATTGAATCCCATCCTATTTATTAGCGCCTCATCGTTAACTAATCTAAACATCCGGGGTTTATCATTGCCTGGCTGAGGTTTCGGAGTTACCGTCCCGATCTCAATAAAGCCAAAACCAAACCTGGCCATATCCTCAATATATTCAGCATTCTTATCGAAGCCAGCAGCCAATCCTACAGGGTTTTTAAATTTAAGTCCAAAAACCTCACGCTCTAAACGAGGATCAGACACACTATAAATAGATTTAAGCAAAGCTTTGGCTCCCCAAATCTTTGAAAAAGTCTTAAGTCCTCCAGTCACTGTGTAGTGCGCCTTTTCAGGATTCATCGAAAAGAAAATTGGCTTTACAAATTTATACATGATATTTTATAAAAGTCGTTGAAGATAATTCACCAAATAGAGAACTAAAACCGCATTTGGCATATCTCTACAAAGGTAGAAAAGAAGCAGAAATAATCACTACTTTTGCTATCGAAATATCCAAAGCTCGCGTTATACAATACGAAAGAACTAAAATTTAGATATTCCGTGTGACTTTTAAAAGTCAAATAGTACACATACGAAATGATATCAATAAACAATTTAACATTTGAAATAGGCTCTCGAGCGTTATACGACGAGGCCAACTGGCATATTAAACCAGGAGACAAAGTGGGCTTAATCGGGGCAAACGGCGCCGGAAAGTCTACTTTATTGCGATTGATTGTCGGGCAATATACCCCAACATCAGGAAGCATTTCTATGGCTAAAGATCTAAAGATAGGCTACTTAAATCAAGATTTACTATCATATCATTCGGACAAAAGCATCTTACATGTAGCGATGGAGGCATTCGAGCGTCAAAATCAGTTGCATACAGAAATTGAAAAGCTACTTCATAAGCTAGAAACTGATTATTCAGATGACATCTTAAACAAGCTGAGTGATAAACAAATGGAATTTGAAGCATTAGACGGCTACAGCATTGAGTTTCGTGCACACGAAATCCTTGCCGGTCTTGGCTTCTCCGAAGAAGAACAAAAACGCCCATTAGCGACCTTTTCAGGAGGCTGGCGTATGCGCGTCATGCTCGCTCGTATTTTATTACAAACTCCTGATATTCTGTTGTTAGACGAACCTACAAACCATATGGACTTACCCTCTATTAAATGGCTCGAAGGGTACCTACAGGCTTTTGAAGGGGCGATTGTTATTGTTTCGCATGACAGGTATTTTCTAGATCGTATTATCAAAAAAACCGTAGAATCAAGAAAAGGTAAGTTGACCCTCTATGCTGGCAACTACTCCTTTTACCTGGAGGAGAAAGCGCTACGCAGCGAAATACAGGCCGGCCAGTTTAAAAATCAGCAAGCAAAGATTAAACAGGAAGAACGCCTAATTGAACGCTTTAGAGCCAAAGCTTCTAAAGCGAAGATGGCACAGTCTCGGATTAAAGCTTTGGACCGCATGGAACGCGTAGAAGATGTTGATGATGATAATCCTACGGTCAATTTCAAATTTAAATTTTCAAAACCCTCTGGTCGCCACGTGGTCACCTTGCAGAATGTATCAAAATCTTACCCCAATTTAGAAATACTCCGCAACACAGATGGTATTATTGAAAAGGGCGATAAGATTGCGCTCATCGGTGCCAATGGAAAAGGAAAATCAACCTTGCTTCGCATCGTCGCCGGTGCAGATAACGATTTTGAGGGAAAATCCGAACACGGACATAATGTCTCACAAACATTTTTCGCCCAACATCAGCTCGAAGCATTACATCTAGAAAACAGCATTATTGCCGAAATGCAAGCTTTCGCACCTAAACATACAGAAACAGAATTACGCTCCATACTTGGTTGTTTTCTCTTTACAGGTGATGATGCCTTCAAAAAGATAAAAGTACTATCCGGTGGAGAAAAATCACGTGTAGCATTAGCAAAGGCTTTAACTGCTGATGCCAACTTCTTGGCCTTGGATGAGCCAACGAATCATTTGGACATGCAATCGGTCAATATTCTAATTCAAGCGCTTCAGCAATTCGAAGGCACTTTAATTGTCGTATCACACGATCGATATTTTTTAGACCATGTCGCCAATAAGATATGGTATATTGAAGATAAGCAAATAAAAGAATACCCTGGCACTTACCAAGAATATGAAGATTGGAATGCGAAACGAGTAATCAAACCCGCAGAGAAATCAGTCGTAAAAAAGATTGAAGAAGAACCAAAGAAAACAAAAACTTCGATTCCTTCTGACGACAAATTCAAATTAATAAGCAAAAAAAACAAAGAGCTTGCTGTCTTAGAACAAAAAGTAGCAGACAAAGAAGTTCAAGTTAAATCGCTCGAACTAGAATTGGCTAATGAAGAAGTATACGCTGATGAAATAAAATTGCGAGAATCCACGCGTAATTACAATTCAGCAAAAGCAGAGTTAGAACAACTGCAGACAGAATGGGAAAAGGTAGCTGAAGAAATAATCGAACTAGAAAACTAAGATTATCCTTCATGTTTATCCTTCCTACTGGATAAACATGAAGGAATTAATTGGCCTTTATGCTCTCTCTCTTAATAATCGGAATGCCGAAATAAAATTCCAGTATCCGTGTACGAAACAAATAATCATATTTTGTTCTCAGCAAATCTGACTGGGTATTTACTAATAGCGTCTGTGATTGGTTGTAATCAAAACCTGTCGCCATTCCATTTTCATAGCGTTCTTTAGTATAACGAAAAGCCTCTTCTCGGGCTTTCAACATCTCTTTGGTTGCCTGATAGGTTTCCAAGGCTCCTTTAGCATCTGCGTACGCCGTATATATATTACGCTCCAAATCAAGTTCGGTCTGTGCCAGCGCTAATTTACTTTTATCTAAATTCACTTTAGATCTGGTTACATTGTTACGGATCAAAAAACCATTAAAAATGGGAATACTTAGCTGCAGTCCAAAATTATGCCCTTTGTACAAGTCAAACTGTTCAAAAAATGAAGGTGGATTCTTGACACCACCTTGCCCATCCGGAACCTTAGCGTAAGAAACACGCGAACTGAAACCGTAAAAACCTGTAAGTGATGGCAAATAGGCTCCTTTAGCAATATCGATATCTTTTTCAGCTATTTTAACGTTGTTTTCCGCAATTTTTAATTCGGTTCGCTCATTCTTGGCTTTCCCATAAATAGATTCAGGCCCCTCCAATAAAATAGCGCTAATCTGAAATTCATATTCCACATCAGCAATGTCAAAATCCTTAAAATCTTTCATCTGAAGCAATTGAGCTAAACTCATTTTCGAAATAAGCAGTGCATATTCGGCCTCTATAATCCGCTGTCTGTCCGTAGCCACAGTGGCTTTCATATCAAACAAATCTCCACGCGGAATCATGCCGGCATCCACTAAAGCTTCCGAACGCAACAATTGCAAGCTATCCGCATTAAACTGCTGCTTCTGAACCTTTATAGCTTCTTTGTTGAACAGAACCTGCAGATAAGCATTCACAACATTCAGGGATACGTCCTCTTCCATTTTAAGATGCTGGTATTGGGAAGAAATGAGTGCCAGCTTAGACCTTCTAAAACGGTTTTGATTCTGCATTCCTTTATAAATATCGACCCCCAAAGAAGCACCCATCGAAGTAAACTGTGTCGTTTGGTTTTCTAGTATTCCCGTGGTGATATTGGTGTTTAGCCCCCTATTCCAAGAATGTGAAGCATTCGCATTCACATTCGGCAAAAAACTTCCGAAAGCATCTTTCTTATCAATCTCTGCAAGCTTATTATCCAGTTCTATCTGTCCAATGGAAACGTTATTTTCGATAGCATATGATACACATTCTTCCAATGTCCATTTCTTTTGGGCGATTGTATTGTGTCCAAAAAAAAGACAAACAATAGCAATTATTTTTGATACAATCTTCATATCTTGTTCTTCAACCTATTCTAGTTACGGTTATCTTCTTATTAGCCGAGGCTATTTATTTCTTAACCTGATTCCAAACTTTGATCTTGTCAGCTTTAGAAATCCCATTCTTAATTTCAACATAAATACCATCACTTACGCCCAATTGTACATCCTTTCGTTCAAATTTTTGCGGGGCTACTTCCACTTCGACAAAGGACTTTTTAGTTTTTTCATCATACTGTACTAGGCCTTCCTTAAGCGCAAGCACATTATCCACACTTTCTAAAATAATAGAAGCGTTAGCACTTAGTCCCGAACGAATAAATGTCGTATCCTTATTGATAAGGTTTCCTTTTATCGGAAACTGCATTGCCCCGTTCTCATTCACACCTTTAGGTGCAATATAATCTAAAACAGCATTGAACTTTTTGTTCTCAATTGCGCCGACAGTTATTTCCAAAGGAAGTCCCAGCCTAATTTTCCCAACTTCAGCCTCATCCAATTTTCCTTCAAAAATCATATTACTGACATCCGCTAGACTTGCAATCGTAGTGCCTTCGTTAAAATTATTTGCTTCGATTACCTGATTTCCTTTTTTTACAGGAACATCTAGCACCATGCCCGATACTGTAGACCGAATTCGGGTCTGCGCAATATTCGCTAGCCCAGATGTTGTACCTGTTCTAATAATTTCCGCGCTCTGCAGCAGTGAATTGTAAGTTTGCTGCGCCTGCTTGAATGCAGTCTGCGCAGCATCAAAATCGTTTGCAGAAATCACACCTTTATCGAAAAGTACCTTTTGACGTTCAAAGACCCGCTTTTGGTTTTCCAAATCTATCTTCGCAGTTTGAATTTGATTGTTAGCCTGATTTAAACTAGAGACATTAGGCACCACTTTGATATTAGCAATCAAATCACCAGATTTGATATAATCACCAGCCTCCACATAAACCTCGTCTATGATTCCAGAAATATTGGGTTTGATCAAAACCTCTTCTTTTGGATTGATATTTCCGGTAGCGACCGTACTTTTGGAAATAGAACGGATTTCAGCTTGTGCAGTCTCGAAAATGACATCTGGCTGCTTATTCTTCAGATATAACCAAGCCAAAGCACCTACAAAAGCAATTGCTAAAAAAACTAAAATTGAAATCGTACAGCCTTTTTTCATCTTATATTTTCTATTATTAAAATTCTATCTCTTTATTATTCATTAATATACTTATTCCTCCCTTAAGGCATCGATTGGCCTTACTTTCACCGCTGTAATAGCTGGAATTAATCCCGCCAAAAGCCCCGCTAAAACCAATATCAGTAAAGCAATAAGGACCACACCCAAATTTACGCTTGGATTTACAATTGGGATACTATCTGCATTGGGCGCATTTTCAAGCCCCAAGTTAATGACACTCAGCACAAACGAAGCAAAAATAATCCCCGCCATCCCTGAGATAAGCGATAGCACGACCGATTCGGTTAGAATCTGCTTAATTATCGTCCAAGGAGTTGCCCCTAAAGCTCTTCGTATTCCTATCTCCTGTGTACGTTCTTTAACGATGATCAGCATGATATTTACAATTCCAATAATACCAGAACCTAAGATAAAAATCCCAACGATATACGAAACCGCTGTTAGGATCGAAAACAAACCATTTATCTTTTTAAATTCCTGGTATAAATCAAAATGTCCAATTGCCCGATCGTCATCAGGACTGATACCGTGCCGCTGTTTTAGTAACTCGAAAATACGTGGTTTTATATCCGTAATGGGTATATCATCATCCGCGGTTATTGCCATCCATCCCACGACATCTCCATAATTAAATGCCTGCTGAAATGTGGTAAAAGGTATAAAAAGCTGCTTCTGACTTTCCTCTGCATTCCCACCCATATTCGAAATACTTTTATAAATACCTACAACCATAAAATTCACACCCTGGACTTTTATATACGACCCTAAAACCTCTTCCCCTGGCATATATAACTCCCTAATTACTCCCTCACCAATAACAGCAACTTTCCGCCTACTATCAATATCACCGTAATTAATGAAGCGCCCACTTAAAATATCCATCGGCTGTTGCAAAATAAATTCAGGATAGTCACCATACACATTATATGCACCGGTTTTAGTTCCTCGTACCACATTGTTATTCCCACCAAATCCACCCAACTGATTTCTTGGTGAAACATACAACAAATCATCTATCCGCTCCTTTATAGTCGCTACATCCCCATTTTTATAATTAAAACTTCTTCCCTGAGGAAGCCCATTATAAGGCTTAGAAGTCGAATTAGCCCACATAAACATCGTATTGGTAGACAGCCCTCCCATCTGTCTTTTAATGCCATTCTGCAACCCTTGACTTGCGGATAGCAGTATGATCAAAATAAAAATTCCCCAAAACACACCGAAAGCAGTTATCAATGTCCTGAATGGGTTAGCAGAAAGTGCTTCGATTATTTCATTCCAGTTATCTCTATTGAACATATCAATCTCCCCTTAATGCAATAATTGGTCTAATTTTAGCAGCCCTATAGGCAGGAACAAATCCCGCAAAAGCACCCGCTACTACCAAAATAACCAATGTAGTAATAGCGACGTCGAAATCAACCTCAGGGCGCGTAAAAAAGTCCGATTCAATCGAAGGACCTACAAGCTCCCACACGAGTAAACCAAAAATGAGTCCCGAAAATCCGGCGACTACGGTAATAAAAACAGCTTCCTGCAATATCATGGTGATTATCGAGAAAGGAGAAGCCCCCAAAGCCTTTCTTATCCCGATTTCCTTTGTTCTTTCTTTTACAATAATTAGCATGATATTTCCAACCCCCACGACTCCAGCTATGATGGTACATATCCCTACAAACCAAAAGAATGCCTTGACCCCCCCGGTTATAACGTAAATGTTCTTTGCTTGATCTAATGAATTATTGATATGCAAAGCACCTTGGTCATCGGGCGCAATAGTATGTCTTGCCCTAAGAAAGGTTTCCAACTTTTGTGTAAATTCATGCGATTCAGCTACCGCATTATCAAAATCAACATTCTTCTTAAGAGTGAAGGCGATACTACGGAGCTTATCCCCCGCGCTATATGCACGTTGAGCCGTAGAAATAGGAATATATACCCTACTTTCCTCCCGCTCACCACCCGGATCGGTAAAAACACCGATTACTTTATAAATTGTACCCGAAATATTCAATTCCTGCCCCAACAACTCATCTTCATTCTTGAAGAGATCATCTGCAACTTTCTTACCGATGACCACATGCTTTTCGTAATTGCTGATATCTGCTGGATTAAGGAACCTCCCTTTCACAACAGAAGTATTTTCGATAAACTGATAATCAGGATGCACCCCCTCCACCCTATAATTCCCCGTTTCCTTCTTAAATACCATATTTCCACTCCAAACAGAATAAACCGCAGATTTATATTCAATATAATCAGCCAACATTTCGACTGACATCAAATAATCGGCATTATTAAGTTGAATTTCGCGACCAATCCCCAGTCCTTTGTATTCTTTTTGCGTAATACCGGGCCAGACTGAAATCTGATTTACAGCATCGCGTTCAAACTGTTTTTGAATCCCGTTCTGAATACCATTACCTGCCCCCAAAAGTATCACCAAAATAAAGATACCTGAAGCCACAGAAACCCCAGTTAATACTGTTCGAAGTTTGTTTTTGAACAATCCTTCGAATATTTCCTGCCAACTTTCGATACTAAACATATGAGGAGGCTCTTACTTGATTAACGACTTTATCCGATTCTATCTGTCCATCTTTGAGATATACAATTCGCTTTGTCATCTCTGCAATATCGGGCTCGTGTGTGACGACAAGTACCGTTTTTCCTTCATCGTTAATTTGCTGTATCAGCTCCATTACTTCATACGATGTTTTTGTATCCAATGCACCTGTAGGTTCATCAGCCAATAACACTTTAGGATCAGAAGCCAAAGCTCTTGCTATAGCTACACGCTGCTTTTGTCCACCACTCATTTCATTAGGCAAGTGTTTCGCCCAGTTTGCCAATCCTACTTTTTCAAGATAATACATGGAGCGCTCCATACGCTCCTTCCTACCTAGACCTTGATAATATAAGGGCAATGCTACGTTATCTAATGCAGTTTTATAATTTATAAGGTTGAAAGATTGAAATACAAAACCCAAAAACTTATTTCTATACCGAGAAGCAATAGTCTCGTTAAGGTTCTTAATAGCCACATCATCCAAAAGGTAAGATCCACTATCTGCCTCATCAAGAATTCCGATAATATTCAAAAGCGTAGATTTACCTGATCCCGAACTCCCCATAATAGAAACAAATTCCCCCTCTTTAACTGAGAAATCAATCCCCTTAAGAACATGCAGGGAGTTTTTTCCCATCTGATATGATTTTTGAAGATCTTTAATTTCTATCATGTGCTTTCTTTAAAATACCGGTTAAGCAATTATAACTTGGTTTAAGTTGAATGAAAATACTCATTTTACTTACCTTTTGCAAGAAAATAAGAGTTATTTTCAAAATATTTTCTATAAAACTGATTGCTTTAAAACGAGAACAACACAATAACAATAATTGGCTACAACAAATAGGAGACCTAATAAAACTAAAAAACTCAAGAGCAATCGCACTTGAGTTTTGTTGAGCCTCCTATCGGAATCGAACCAATGACCTACTGATTACAAGTCAGTTGCTCTACCAGCTGAGCTAAGGAGGCGTAACTCCCTTTCGGGTTCAACAATGCAAATATGGGAAGTTTTCCCTTATTTTGCAATACCTAAATACACTTAACGCCGCTAATACACATAATACTTTGAAATTCAATATAAAAATTTTCATTTTATTGAAAATCGGAAATTTTGACAGCGCAAACCTATCAAACAAGACAAAATTTCCGTTTTTTCACCTTCAAAAACCCTAAGGCATTTAATTTGTTTAGTCATTAACACAAGTCGGAAACAACTGACCTCAATGGTTTCTGATTTTGAAACGTTTGACTTAAAAATTTGTAAAATGAATTTCAATAACTATACAATCAAAGCACAAGAAGCGATACAGAAAGCTTCCGAAATTGCGGTAGGCAATCAGCAACAGGCTATAGAACCGGCTCACCTACTAAAGGCACTTCTAACAGTAGATGAAAATGTTATAAGTCATCTTTTAAAAAAACTAAACGCAAATATAGGATATGTAACGTCCGAAGTAGACAAACTCATCGAGTCTTTACCAAAGGTAAGCGGCACAAATGTGTACTTATCCAATCCAGCATCAACGGTTTTACAGAAAGCACAAAGCTACCTCAAAGAGTTTAACGACGAGTACATCTCCGTTGAGCATCTTCTTTTAGGCTTACTGTCCGCCAATGACAAAACTTCTACCCTACTTAAAGACCAAGGGGTCAACGAAAAAGATCTAAAACTTGCCATAAAAGAATTACGTGGCAACAATAGAGTAACTGATCAAAATGCCGAAGCGACATACAACGCTCTTGGAAAATACGCGCGCAACCTGAATGAGTATGCTGAATCTGGAAAATTAGATCCTGTCATAGGTAGAGACGAAGAAATAAGACGTGTTATGCAGATTCTATCCCGTCGGACCAAAAACAATCCTATCTTAGTAGGAGAACCAGGTGTCGGTAAGACCGCTATAGCCGAAGGTATTGCTCACCGGATCATCAAAGGCGATGCTCCTGAAAATCTGAAAAACAAAACCGTATTTTCGCTCGACATGGGAGCACTAATAGCTGGTGCAAAGTACAAAGGAGAATTCGAAGAACGTCTAAAAGCTGTTGTCAAAGAAGTCTCGGATAGCGATGGTGAGATCATCCTATTTATTGACGAAATACATACACTTGTCGGTGCCGGCGGCGGAGAAGGTGCCATGGATGCTGCAAATATATTAAAACCAGCATTAGCGCGAGGTGAACTGCGCGCTATAGGAGCCACCACACTCAACGAGTACCAAAAATACTTCGAGAAGGATAAGGCTTTAGAGCGTCGTTTCCAAAAAGTAATGGTCGAAGAACCCGACACTCAAGATGCCATATCCATCTTAAGAGGGCTCAAAGAACGTTATGAAACACACCACAAAGTACGGATACTCGATGAATCGATCATCGCCGCTGTGGAACTTTCTCAACGTTATATTACCGACCGCTTCCTCCCAGACAAAGCAATTGACTTAATTGACGAAGCAGCCTCCAAACTGCGACTGGAAATGGACTCTGTACCGGAAGCCGTAGATGAATTAGAACGTCGAATTATGCAGCTGGAGATCGAACGCGAAGCTATCAAAAGAGAACACGATGACAAAAAAGTCGCAGAGCTATCAGAAACTATAGCTAATTTATCAAGTGAACGAGATTCTTTAAAGGCAGCATGGCAATCGGAAAAAACATTAGTAGATCGCGTCAATCAGGAGGTTCAGAATATTGAAGACTACAAACTCGAAGCCGACCAGGCCGAACGGGCAGGTGATTATGGAAAGGTAGCCGAACTGCGTTACGGAAAAATCAAAGAAGCGCAGGATAATGTCGAAAAGCTAAAGGCCGAACTCAATGAGAAACAACAGAGCAGCCGCATGCTGAAAGAAGAGGTCACATCAGAAGATATTGCTGATGTTGTATCGAGATGGACAGGCATACCGGTAAATAAAATGGTTCAGTCAGAGCGTCAAAAACTACTGAATCTAGAGGAGGAATTGCACAAACGGGTAGCTGGACAAGAAGAGGCCATTGAAGCTATATCTGACGCCATACGTCGCTCCCGCGCCGGATTGAGTGATGCAAAAAAACCGATAGGATCATTCATATTCTTAGGAACTACAGGTGTCGGTAAGACAGAGCTCGCAAAGGCACTTGCAGAGTTTCTATTTGACGACGAACACGCATTGGTAAGAATAGATATGTCCGAATATCAAGAGCGACACGCTGTATCTCGATTGATCGGTGCGCCTCCTGGATATGTTGGTTATGATGAAGGTGGACAACTCACTGAGGCCGTAAGACGTCGCCCATACTCGGTGGTTCTTCTTGATGAAATAGAAAAAGCTCATCCAGATGTATTCAATATATTGTTACAGGTATTAGACGATGGTCACCTTACCGATAATAAAGGAAGGGTAGTGAATTTCAAAAACACCATCATTATCATGACATCAAATACAGGATCGCATTTGATACAAGAAAACTTTGCCGAATTGACAGATAATAACCGGGATGAAGTCATCGCTAAAACAAAAGACGAAGTATTTGAACTTCTCCAAAAATCAATACGACCAGAGTTTCTCAATCGTATTGACGAGATCATTATGTTCACACCATTGAGCCGTAACGAAATCGGCAGCATTGTACGCATGCAGTTTGATCGTGTACAAAAACAGCTCGCAGAGCAAAATATATTTTTGTCAGCCTCCGAAGATGCTTTAGACTGGTTAGCACAGTTGGGTTATGATCCGATTTACGGTGCCCGCCCGTTAAAACGCGTCATTCAAAAACGGATACTAAATGAGCTATCCAAAGAAATTCTCGCAGGTAATGTAATGAGCGACTCCATTATTCAATTGGATGTTTTTGATGGAAAATTCGTATTCATCAATAAGAATACAGGAAATCCATCCTAAAAATAACGCAACTTCCATTAAAAACAGGTCCTTTTTAAGATAAAGAGGATCTGTTTTTAGTAGTATAGCAGACCAATTTGCTATATTTACGATAGAAACACATAATAAAACTATGCAAATCAAGTACATCCCCAGCAGACAAGGACAGATCGCAGAGATAACCGGAGACAGTGTTTTTATTCGGAATCAAGATGACGCCCTGAACTTAATGATGAACTCTTTATACGGTGGTGCAGATAAATTGATCTTACACCAAACCAACATTACCTCCGATTTTTTCAACCTAAGAACTAAGCTTGCAGGTGACATCCTACAAAAATTCTCTACCTATCAAGTCCGTTTGGCCATAGTCGGAGACTTTTCCCTTTACAACAGCAAAAGCTTAAAAGATTTTATAAGAGAGAGCAACCGCACAAAACATATAAATTTTGTCAGTAAAAGAGAAGAAGCACTCGAAATCTTTGGTGGACTACATTAATACGGTAACATTATTAATCAAACAAACATATGAACACATCAAAACCAATCGGTATAATCCTCGGAGCTGTAGCAGTAATTGTCATAATTTTAATGTTCGGCCTGCCGCGTTACAATGTATGGCAACAAGAAATGGCTGGTAAGGCCGAAATGGCTAAAGCAGAACAAAACAGAAAAATACTCATTGAAGAAGCCAAAGCTAGGTTAGAAGCAGAAAAACTGAATGCCCAGGCCGAAATCGAACGGGCAAAAGGGATGGCCGAAGCCATGAAATTAGAAAATGGAACCCTTAACAGTACCTATAACCAGTATCTATTTATACGAACATTAGAAAAACTGGCAGACAAAGGAGATCTCCCCCAAATTATCTATATGCCATCAGAAGGCCTTGTACCCGTTTTGGACATTAGTAAAAAAAATACGCTTCAACCAACGAATTAATAAACAAAAAAAGAGGGGAATGTCCTTTCCCCCCTTTTTGTCCTCAACAACATTTTTTACTCGCCGTCTTCCTTAGCAGCCAAATAACGTTCCGCTTCTAAGGCTGCCATACATCCCGTCCCCGCAGCTGTAATAGCCTGGCGATAAACGTGATCCTGTACGTCCCCACAAGCAAAAACACCTGGAACATTAGTAGCCGTAACATTGGGCTTAGTAATCAAATAACCATTTTCTTCCATATCCAGAACACCTTTAAATAATTCTGTATTTGGCTGATGTCCGATAGCTACGAAGAACCCCGTAACATCTAAGTCTTTTGTTTCTTTAGTCTGATTGTTTACTACACGAACTCCTGTCACAACCTGTCCATCCCCCAAAATCTCATCAGTCTCCGTATTATAATGTATCTCGATGTTTTTTGTATTCATCACACGGTGTACCATCGCTTTTGAAGCGCGGAACTCGTCACGGCGCACCAACATATGTACTTTGTTACACAGCTTAGCCAAGTAAGTTGCTTCTTCAGCAGCTGTATCGCCAGCTCCAACAATAGCTACATCCTGTCCCTTAAAAAAGAAACCATCACACACAGCGCACGCAGAAACACCAAAACCATTATATTTTTCTTCAGAAGGCAACCCTAAATACTTAGCTGTTGCACCTGTAGCGATAATAACTGTATCAGCAGTAATCGTTTTGATATTATCGATTTCTACTTTATGTACACCGCCATCCTTAGAGAAGTCTACTTTAGTAGCATAACCAAAACGTACTTGTGTACCAAAACGCTCCGCTTGTGCACGTAAATCTTCCATCATTACCGGACCGGTAATTCCATTTGGATACCCCGGGAAGTTATCTACTTCAGTAGTCTGCGTTAGCTGACCTCCAGGCACTATACCTGTATATACTACAGGTTTTAAATCGGCACGCGCCGCATAAATGGCTGCAGTATATCCCGCTGGACCTGAGCCAATGATCAGACACTTTACGTGTTCAACCTCTTGTTGTGTATTCATTTATATATTATTCTATATTACTTCCCAAATCTATCCTGCAAGCTCTTTAGCATATCCGTCGTTATAGGTTTGCTTGGTTCATCTTCCCTTTTCTTAAACTCCCGCTTCACATTTTCATTTCCTACAGCAACCTCTTTACCTTTACTCTCCTTCTTTTGTGTTTTATACGAATTCCAGATATTTTCTAACACCTTTTTTGTATAACGTGGAAAATCTCCATTTTGCATCCAGGCATAATAACTCGGTTCAACGTCAAAAACATCCGTTACTTTTTTACCTTTATGCTTTCCAAAATTGATGGCAACCTCTCCATCTTCATCATAAACTAGACGCCCCGCAAAATCAACGGGCTTAGAAAGATTAGTAAATGTATGTAACGCTTCTACATCATTGATTACAGGATAAGACACAGCACCATGTTTGTCCGCAAAAGCAATACCATTATACTTATCCAATTGAGCCTTCAACACCTCATATGTTGCACGGACATCCGCTTCAGCTTGATGCGCATTATCCAGATTTTTATCGCAATAGAAACGATAGGCTGCCTTCAATGTACGTTGTTCCATCTGGTGAAAAATATTCTGAACGTCTATAAAAGCGCGTCCTTCCAACGAAAAATCAACCCCAGCAGCTAAAAACTCTTCCATCAACATCGGAACATCAAACTTATTGGAATTATACCCCGCTAAATCCGCATCCCCTATAAATTCCGTGATTTCTTGCGCCAACTCTTTAAAAGTTGGGAGATCTTTTACATCCTCATCATAAATACCATGGAATAAAGACGAATCCGGGGGAATCGGAATTCCAGGATTAACTTTTTTAGTATACACCTCCTCAGTCCCATCAGTCAATATTTTTACAATAGCAATCTCAACAACCTTATCCGTAGCGATATTTACACCTGTAGTTTCTAAGTCAAAAAAGGCTAACGGTCTTCTCAAATTTAATTCCATGGGCTAAAGATAATTCTTAATCTGTACATACAAAAACACTGAATCCAAATCGTTACAATACCAATATTCAATTAATAGCTAAATCGCTCGACAACAATTAAAACCTTTTATTCGACGCCCCTCAAAAAGAAAGTCCTTTAATAATTCCATAATCCTTTATCTCAGCAACCTTTAAATCCAGAATTTTCTTTATATCATTCCGAAGATCTAACACCAAGTAATGTATGGGACATGCATTTAGACTCCCACACTCAGCGAGCCCCAAAGCACAACTTGTCAATCCCTCCTTCTCTTCGATAGCAAAAAAAATATCAGAAATCGTCAGGCTCTCAAGTTGTTTTTCGCTCAGGTAAAAACCACCATTTCTACCTTTAGAAGAGGATATAAATTTTCCTTTGACCAGTTTTTGCAAAATCTTAGACGTAAAAGATATAGGCGATCCAATAAACTCAGCTATTTCAACAACATCTACCCTTTCGTTTCGTTTCGCCATATAAATACACGATTTTATCGCATACTGACAAGATTGTGTAAAAATCATATTCGAATAAACAAGTAACAAAAGTAAAAAATAATATCTACAGTTTAACAGCATCTATCCCACATTTAAAGCAGATCAAAGGAAGGATTGAATTTGAGCCCTATCCAAGACCAACTCTGCATCTCTTTAGGCTCTGATACATTTTTTATGTATCGCATCGAACGACCTGCAAACATAAAAGAATGACCTACAGTTAGCGTAAACAGCTTACCGAATCTTTTATTTAGAACAAGATCCAACTCTGTTCCCAAATAAGAAGACGGCTGCTTTCCGTTTTCACGCGCAGCAAGTTTTCCATTTGACGTAAACGAATGTACATTTGTAGCCAAAGCTACACGGGAAGATAATTTGGTCATCATTTTTAAATAATAATCATTGAGACCAAAACTATTAAAATAGGTTCCTGCATAAAAATAGTCCATAAATCCATTAAAAGCATGATTGGTACCATAAAGCGGACTAAAGGATCTATTTTGATCTATCGGGGTGTCAAAGCTTGCACCCGAAAGCCACTCTGTACCCACGATCATATCAAATGAAGGATTAAAAATAAAATGATTGTTTACCGAAATTTGATAGGCTGACTTGCGTTGGGCCTGTGTATTTTTACCTCCCTGATAATAGATAGAACCAAAAATACCAAAACGGCGAAAATACTTCGAAGTATTGATACCAACAGTGAACATATCGTAATGAAGGCCCGATTGGCTTTGCAACACATTATTCAGTACAATTGCTGAAAATCTCGATTTACCTACCCCTTTGTATTCATAATGCAATACCTGCATGGACTTAGTGGTTTCGCCAGCTTCGCTAATAGTATAAATCTCTCTGGATTCCGTATCATTAGCATCATTATCATCGTTATTGTAGGTAACTACAGCTTCCATTTTAGAACTAGGACTAAGATTAAATATCCCTTTCACCGCATCAAAACTCCTCCCCTGCATGGTCCAATCCACCCCCCCCAGCAACCTCTCGTTGTCGTAGACGAGCGCTTGTCGACCTATTTTCAATGCGACATTCTTTGTAAAAAGATACTTTACCCAGGCCTCATGGAGTATAAAGTTCTGATTTTTAGTGGCCGAAGAGCTCAATTCTCCCCAAATCCTAACATCCTGAGCTGAAAAGAAAATCTCTAGATTTTGATAATAATAATCCAATCCAAAGCGAGCTCGGGAAAAAATGGTGGCCTCGGCATTTTTATCTTTGTTAATCAGTGTTTTGACCCCATTATCCAATTCTCCTCGTGTCCTAAAATCTAGGCTCATTTTCAAACTATCAACCTGTGCATTTAATTGGTCGCAAGCAACAAAAGCGAACACGACTACCATACCTATTTTTAATTTCATATTCAATCGTTTAGCATATTTAAATTTAAGAAGCCAAAGCAAACTCTAACAAGGTCGTTCACATCCCTTTCGGGTATAGAAGTACCAATTGATATAAGTCGCTATTATACAAGATACCACCATATACCAAAAGAAAAGGCGAGTATCTCCAGTAATTGATTTGGATTGAGATATTAGTACATTGAAGACAAATGGGCCAAAAGCCGCTATGGCGGCAGTCCAACCGATGACGCCTGCAGCCTTCCTTGGAGATTCTGCAAAAATAACAGGATACTGTTTGAAAGTAGCCGCATTTCCCACACCTGTAAAGAAGAATATCAGCATTACGATACCAGCAAAAGCCGAAAATTTGTCTGCCGACGAAGGAGTTAAGTAGCCTCCCAAAATAAGTATCGAAAACAATACGATAAGCGCTATCCCCGTAATATGTGTCAAAATTGCTCCTCCCATTTTATCAGCTACTTTCCCAAACACCACACGCGTCAATGAGCCTATTAGAGGACCATAAAAAGCAAACTGAAGCGGATCAATAAGCGGGTCCAATGGCGTGTAAATATTATTTATAATCATTGGAAAAGCTGCTGACATACCCGCGAAGGTTCCAAAGGTCATGATATAAGTGATTGTACAATACCACGTATGTTTATCGCCGAATATATCCAACTGTTCTTTAAACGAAGCTTTTACTGGAATACTTTTTAAAGATACCCAAGACCATATCCCAATAACCAACAAGGGAACAATGTAGATAAACGCTATATTCTCCAAATAGATCTTTTTTCCTGTTTCCGCAATAATTTCTCCGCCACCTAAGAAAGAAAACATAGATAAACCGATGATTAGAGGAGAAAGCAATTGAACCAGACTTATGCCGAAGTTTCCTATTCCAGCTTGTATTCCCAATGCAGTCCCTAATTCTCTTTTAGGAAAAAACAATGAAGTCGAAGGCATATAAGATGAAAAATCTCCACCACCAATTCCCAATAAAAATGCGATAAGCATAAAATACGCAAATGAGGTGTCTAGACTCATCACCGCAAACCCTAACATCACAAGTGGGATGATTTTGAGTAAGGTTGTCAAGGTGATCACCTTTTTTGTTCCAAACAAAGGTATCAAAAAGGTATTCAACATACGCAGAAGACCTCCTGCCAGCCCAGGCATTGCTGCCAGCCAGAATAGCTGTGAGTCTGTAAACTCAAACCCTATTTGTGGTAGCTTGATTACAACTACACTAAAAAGAAACCAAGTCGCAAATGACATGGTCAACGCAATAGTCGTAATAACCAACGTTTTCCAAGCTATTTTCTTTCCTTTCTCTTGCCAAAAGACTTCATTCGTAGGATCGTAATTCTTATACCATTGTTTATTATCCATTTCTTTCTTATTTTAATTTCTTAAATGATTATTGATGCTCTATTTTATTTTTAATCTGCGGAGCCGCGTTAAGTGTTATTTTTTTGATCACCCTGTTCATCCAATACAAACAACCTGCAGAGACAAAGCACACAAATATCCAAGAGCTTGTCCACAAGCCCGAATAGTCCAACAAATACCCAAACAGTATAGGCCCCACAAATCCGCCTAACCCACCGATAAGCCCCACCATACCACCCACTAGCCCGACTTCATTTGGAAAATATTCCGGAATATGTTTGTATACCGCTGCTTTTCCAATTCCCCACATGCACCCGATTAGGATGACCAATAGCGTGAAGACACCTATATGCGCCTCAAATTTTATTAGTGTATGACCACGGGCTAACAATTGCTTCTTTACGACCCGCTCATTTTGCTGAACAAGCACCTCCTGCCAAGAAAATGACTTCGGAAAAATGGTGGTCTCTGTTGGTATCTCTGGCTTTGGCATTATCGCTATGGCTTCTTCATTCAAGAATATCTTTTCACGCCCTACTTCAGTGATGACTCCCCCTTTTTTTGCAGGAATCCCTTTACCGGGTGTTAAAATCTCCATTTTAGGCAACATCAATAACCCACTCAGTATTAACGAAGAATACATAACCCAATACATTACTTTACGGGCACCAAGCTTATCCGACAAATACCCTCCCAAAGCCCGTATAAGACCGCTGGGAAGACTGAAGGCAGATGTCAGAATCCCCCCTAATACTAAGGATGTCTTATAAACATTTACATAATAAGGAAGCAACCATTGAGAAAAGGCTACAAATAGACCGAACACTAAAAAGTAATACAGTCCAAACCGCCAAACACGGATTTTCTTCAAGGGCCCGAGAAGTTGCCTTATTGTTCGGTCACGACTTTCGATCTTTTTGTTCTTTACCAGGAAAATATACAATAAACCGATAACGGTCAGCCCTGCACCATAAATAACAGGAAGTAAGCGCCAACCATTTTCGGCGTCGCTTTGCGAAAACTGATTTAACAACCCTGGTGAAAAGAAAGCTGTCAAAGCGGCTCCGGCATTACCCATCCCGAAAATACCCAGTGCCCGACCCTGCCATTCCTGTGGGTACCACACCGAAGTGAAAGTAATCCCCACAGCAAAACTGGTTCCTACCATTCCAAAAAGAGCGCTCAATATAAAATAGGACCAGAATGATTGCACAAAATAAAGCAGAAACAAAGGTATACTGCACAGTAGTAGCAACATGATAAATACAGGTTTACCACCATACCGGTCAGTCAATATACCTAAAGGAAGCCTCATTACAGAACCTGTCAATATAGGTATACCCAAAAGCCAACCTGTCTCGACCACATTCCAGTTAAAAATATTGTGATCTACCAGATAAGTAACTAATACCCCATTTAATGTCCAACAGGCAAAGCAAACTGTAAAAGCCAGCGTGTTCAAGAAAAGGATTTTATGCGCAGAAGAGAGACCGTAATGCATATAGTAAGTTATTTATATTTCTCCAACAAAAAACATCCGAATTGGAGGTTAAATATTTCTCTCTGCAAATATATTTAAATTCGGACACTGATGTCCGAATTAGTTTTTTTTTTCTACCTTTGATTAAAGATTCACTCCTTACAATATGTTAAAACTAGTAAATATCAGAGCCTTTGGAATAGCTTTCCTAACCATGATAATAACCTTGATTCTTATTTTAGTCGGATCTAGGAGTCTACAAAATTTTGACGCAGCTTTAGTAGCCTATTTATTCGGGACATTATTTGCAATCTTTGGAATCGTATATCGTTATTCAGTGTGGATCCAGCGCCCACCCACACGCGTTTATTTTTGGCGCAGTTTGAAAATTCTATTCTCAAAAGATTTCTTGCAGTTTTTTATTTTTTCTGTCCGGGATTTTATCAAGAATATCTTCTTACAGCGCTTCATTTTCCGACGTAGCGCAAAACGTGGGGCAGCACACTTATTGATGGCTATTGGTTGTACGATAGCCTTTGCTATTACAATACCCCTTACCTTTGGATGGATCCATTTTACATTAGTTCCCGACACAGGCTTAGACCCCATGGCTGAGACCGTCTATTCTGCTAATTTTTTCGGCTTTGAGATTATGCAGTTTCCCGTCAAATCCGTCATAGGCTTTTTTACTTTTGGCGCACTCAATTGGTGCTCTCTGTCGGTCATTGCCGGTGCCACATATTTTCTACAGAAACGATTGAAAACCCCAGGTTTTATAGCCACACAAACCTTTGACGGTGATATCCTACCTCTTTTACTATTGATATTGGTCTCCATTACAGGATTGGGGCTTACACTAGATTATGAATTTATGCACGGCAAGGCCTATGAGTTTATGGCAGTCACACACGCCTTTTTTGTGATAGTATTTTTGGTGTGGATGCCCTTTGGCAAGTTTTTCCATATCATACAACGGCCGGCCCAAATAGGAGCACATATCTACAAGGAGGTTGGGGAAAAAAAAGGAATGCAGTTATGCAAATTTACAGGAAAGGAATATACAAGCAGACTGCACGTCGCTGACTTAAAGAAAATAGTCAAAGAAGTAGGTTTTAATCTCAACACGGAAGACGGTAATTCAATCTTAAATTACAGTCCCGAAGGAAAGCGGGACTTACTGGCTTTGGCCCATCTGAAAGCTCGAGAAGAGTCTGGCAAATTTTTCAGTTAACACTCCAACTTAAAAGACAAACATAAGAACCATGGCAAAAATACCTATTTCTGTAGAAGATATTATCGAGAAATTTGGCCCTACACTTAATTTCCCAAATCCAGAAGGTATTCCTGGTAGAGATGAGCCCGACAAAATCGTTGAGACCCATTGTTGCTTTTGTGGTATGCAGTGTGGTATTAAGCTTCTTGCCAAAAACAATAAGATCGTTGGTTTTGAGCCGTGGATGGAGTTCCCTTTCAATCAAGGGAGGTTATGCCCTAAGGGTGTACTAAGGTATATGCAAAATAATCATCCAGATCGTCTTCTCACTCCTCTCCTGAATAAGTCTGATATAGGGTATATACCTATCTCATGGGATCAAGCGATGGATAAGACCGTATCAGAGATCAAGCGTATACAATCCCAATATGGAAATGACGCCTTTGCTATGCTATCTGGAGTATCATTAACCAATGAAAAATCCTATATGGTCGGCAAGTTTGCACGAACAGCATTAAAGACCAAAAATCTAGACTATAACGGACGTTTATGCATGGTATCTGCAGGGGCAGGCAATAAAAAAGCATTTGGTCTAGACCGGACATCCAATAACTACTCGGATTTGGCACATGCCGAAGTCATCATTGTAACAGGAGCTAATGTATCAGAAACATTCCCTACATTAACTTATTGGTTATGGCAGGCACGGGACAATGGAGCTAAGATCATCGTAGTAGATCCCCGGATGATTCCCTTAGCGCGGACGGCTGATATACATTTAGATATACGACCAGGGACAGATTCGGCGCTATTTAGTACTATTCTCAACTATATGGTACAACACGACATGTTGGATCACGATTTTATTGACAATTATACTTCTGGTTTTGCAGATACCATTGAAGCTGTAAAAGACTACACATTGGAATGGGCAGAAGAAATTACAGGTGCGAAAAAGGAAAAAATTGAAGCTGCTGCCAAACTCTGGGGTAAAGCATCAACATCATTTCTTCTACACGCTAGAGGAATTGAACACCATACCAAGGGAGTCGAAAATGTACTAAGCTGTATCAATATTGTATTAGCCTCTGGTAGAATCGGCAAGCCCTACTGTGGTTATGGCACCATCACGGGACAAGGTAACGGACAGGGAGGACGTGAGCATGGCCATAAGTGTGACCAACTCCCGGGCAACAGGGATATCGAAAATCCGGAACATCGCCAGTACATATCCAATATATGGGGTATTGAAGAAAAGGATCTACCCGGCAAGGGACTATCAGCCTATGAGATCATTGAAGCAATCCACCGAGGCGAAATTCGCGGATTAATATCCATCTGCTTTAACCCCTTGGTATCCTTACCAAATAATAATTATGTAAGAGAAGCACTAGAAAAGCTTGAATTTTATGTAGGAATAGATTTCTTTATGAGTGAGACTATGCGGCACTGCAATATTGTACTTCCAGGTTCGTTACATGAAGAAGAAGACGGTACAGTCACCACCGCCGAAGGTCGTGTGGTACGTGTTAGAAAGGCCATTGACCCACCGCAAAACGCAAGAACCGATTCAGACATTCTCAAAGAATTGGCTCGTCGTCTAGGACATGGTGATAAGTTTGACTATGCCGATAGCGAAGCCGTTTTTAACGAGTTAAGAATAGCTTCCAAAGGTGGTACGGCAGATTATTTCGGAATTACATACGACAAGATCGAGAAAAATATGGGGATCTTTTGGCCTTGTCCTGATCTGGATCATCCGGGCACCCCACGGCTCTGGGAAGACCGCAAGTTTAAAACGGCCGACGGAAAGGCACATTTTAACCCGGTACAGTATCACCCCAGCAAAGATCCCGTAGATGATCAATACCCGATCATATTAACTACAGGCCGGGTAGTATCCCAATATTTGAGTGGCACACAAACCCGGAGGATAGGTAAACTGGTACAACAGTTTGCACAACCGCTATTGGAGATTCACCCCATCCTAGCAGCCAAATTCGGTATCAGCCAGCATGAAGAGGTAAAAGTTATTACAAAGCGAGGAGAAGCATACTTCCCTGCCAATATTGTCGAAACCATACGTGCAGACACTGTTTTTATTCCCTACCACTGGCCAGGAAAGAAGTCAGCTAACCAGCTTACGAGTGGACATTTAGACCCTATTTCCAAAATACCGGAATTCAAAGTCAGTGCGTGCAATCTCATACCTACTGGCAAGTTAATCACGGTAGAGAAGGAGTCTTTAGACTATAAAAGTAGCTAGCTCAATAAAATATGATTACATATTACAAATTACAAGAAGAGTTTTTCGTTGATATGCAACGCTGTATAGGATGCAAATCCTGCGAGGCGGCCTGTGCAGAGTGCGAGACCAATGGTGAAGAGCCTATGATACATGTCAACTATGTAGATCGAAGCCATACAATCCAAACCACAGTACAGGTCTGCATGCATTGCGAGGATCCAGTATGTGCCAACGTTTGCCCCGCAGATGCTATCAGCAAAGATGAATTTGGAATTGTACATACAGCCAATACCTCACGTTGTATCGGCTGTTCCAATTGTGTCATAGCATGTCCTTTTGGTGTACCAAAAAAAATGGAGCAATACGACCTGATGATGAAGTGCAATATGTGTTACGATAGGACCAGCGTGGGAAAAAAACCAATGTGTGCTACGGTCTGCCCTAGTGGAGCACTTTTTTACGGGACCAAAGAAGAGATGGCTGCAATGCGCCCTAATTCATCACCTGTCAATCGCTTTATCTTTGGTAAAGAAATCGTCAATACAAAAGTCAACATTATGATGCCTAAAGGAAAAGAAGAGTTAAAGGTCCTATAAATTAAAACAGAAAAGAAAGATCAAAATGAGCACCGAAGATAAACATTGGAAAAAAGATTTCCCGATCAACAGATCCGAGGCCAATCAGGTTAGCCGTCGTGATTTCGCGAAATTATTGACCGTCGTATCAGGAGGTATGGTACTTGGCAACGCTGTGATTGCAGGTAATGCATTATTATCAGATAATGAAAAACCAATAAAAAAACAAAAGATATGTACTGTCAACAACATCCCGATTGGAGGGACTAAGTCTTTCGTTATGCAAAACAGTACAATTCCCTATATATTGATTCATACAGAAGAAGGTAAGTTTTATGCTTATGAACAGAAATGTACTCATCTTTCCTGTGCGGTCTATTACAAACCGGGTACGATGAAAATTGAATGTCCATGTCACAATGGATGGTTTGATGTTAAGACAGGAGACGTATTACAAGGACCTCCTCCAAGAGCTTTGAAAAAATTAGACGTTGTCCTTCAAGGAGAAGATATTTATGTACAATACCCGCAATCCGAAGATATATGAGCAATTTTAGAAGCGGACAAGAGCAATCCAATCCTCAGAAAAAAAGTATGATTATGTCAACACTTATAGTTGTGTTGCTAGCCAATTTACTGATACAGATATGGCTGTTATACACCGCATTAAATAACGCACTTGATGGACACCCAGAGGTAGCATACAGTACCTTCATTGCTTCTACGCTGCTATTTATTGCCGGTGTCTTATGGTTATATTTTCTTCCTAAAAAGGTAAAATAAATGCTAAAAGATCGCTTTGATAGACCACACGATTACCTGCGGATATCCCTTACCGATAACTGCAACTTTCGCTGTACCTATTGCATACCTAATGAAAACATCTCTTTTCTGCGCCAGAAATTCCTAATGACGCCCGACGAAATTTTCGACATCTCGAAAACCTTCGTGGATCTGGGGGTAAAAAAAATACGGCTTACGGGAGGCGAACCTTTGATACGAAAGGATTTTGCAGAAATTATTTCAAAATTATCCCTACTCCCCGTTCAGCTTGGCATTACAACCAACGGCCTTTTGATCAATCAATACATAGAAGACTTCATTCAGGCAGGGATGAACGTCGTGAACATAAGCATTGACTCTCTTCAAAAAGAAAAATTCAAAACCATTACCCAACGAGATTCTATGGGGAGAGTTTGGAATAATATTCTGCTTTGCGAAAAAAGAGGCCTGCATGTAAAGCTAAATGTAGTCGTCATCAATAAATTTAATAAAAATGAGGTTTTAGACTTCGTACATCTTACCAAAGACTTGCCGCTGCATGTGAGATTCATAGAGTTTATGCCTTTTGAAAATAATAATTGGGACAAAGAGAAGGTAGTGAGCAATCACCTGATTTTGGAAAAAATACAAAATCATTTTGAACTTTTCAAGCTTCAGGATGGAAATCACGATACCGACAAGAAATTTGGAATCTTTGGACACAGCGGAACTATCAGCTTCATCTCTACGCTGTCCGATTCTTTTTGCGGAAACTGTAATCGGATCCGGATTACTGCGGATGGCAAAATTAAAAATTGCCTTTTTGGGAAAGATGAGTTCGATATTTTAGAAAATCTTCGTAAAGGGAACGATATTGTTCCCATTGTACAGCAAGCAATTCTAAAAAAGCACGCAAAACTGGGTGGTCAGTTTGAGGATTATCAGCATTTGAATCCCAATACGATGACAAACCGAAGCATGATAAAAATAGGAGGCTAACTGTAAACAATGGCGCAACAAAAAAATTATACCATAAAAGTAAGGATCTGGATTGAAGAAGATAATGAGCCATTCTTGGGCTATGGCAAGGTGAAATTATTGGAAAACATTCAGAAGATTGGTTCTATAACAAATGCCGCCAAAGAAATGGGCATGTCTTACAGAAAAGCCTGGGAGCTGGTAAATGTATTAAAAGAAAGATCTGTAAAACCCCTAGTGCATAAAATAATCGGAGGCAGCAAATGTAGCGGCGCAGAGCTTACAAATGAAGGAGAAGCAGCCGTCCAGCAGTTTTACTGCTGGAAAACCTCATAAAATCGAAACTAAATATAGATGAAATTCATTTTAAACTTTAAAAAATTTGCCCCTCAGTATTCCTTACAGAGCATACTGTATTTATCCTCCTTGCAATGTTTCTATGTGCTGGCCCTAGCTCTTCTACTAAGCGGATGCAGTGAAAACAAGACGAAAGATAACATCAACCACAAAACGGTACCCCATCAGCATATCGAAAAAAAAGAACGTGTTGCATGCAAAAATTGGGATGAAAAAGCCAAATATTTCTCCAAGAGTATTGAGGTGACAGGCGAAGTAGAAAACAAGCTGGTACTTACCGTCGATGATTTGAAGAAAATGAACCAAAATAACCTGAACAACGTGGACATCATCTGCGAAAACGGTGCTAAGACAAGTGTACGCAAATCATATAAAGGGGTGCTTCTGAAAGATATTCTAAGTAAGGCAAAAATCATTCAGCATCATCATAGGGATCGAAACTTCTACATCGTAGCCCGAGCCAGTGACGATTATATGGCCACCTTTTCCTGGGCGGAATTATTCAACAATGTCAATGGTGAGAAAACATACGTGATGTACGAAGAAAACGAAAAACCCATACAGGATGAGGGTGCCATGATCCTCATTTCCAAAAACGACCTTAAAACTGGTCCCAGACATGTAAGCTGGTTGAAATCCATAGAAGTATATCGGGTAAAATAAAATTTAAAAAAAATGATATCGATACATACAGCATTCGAAATTCTAGATAAGAACATTTTCCCCTGTCCCGAAGAAATAGTTTCCCTTTACGAAAGCCTGAACCGGGTTGCCTCGGAAGATATTCGTTCGCCCATAGAAGTCCCGAGTTTCGATAACTCGGCGATGGACGGCTACGCATTTCGGATACAAAACTTGGAAAAATTTCAGAAACTTAAAGTAAAAGATGAAGTTCAGGCGGGCGTCGCCTCGTTACCCGAACTAGAAGAAGGCACCGCCATTCGGATTTTAACGGGTGCTCCGATTCCGAAAAACGCAGATACCGTGGTCCCCCAAGAGGATGTAACCCTCCGAGATGGATTTTTATTCCTGAAAAAAGAAATCCAGCAAGGAGCCAACATTCGCAAAAAAGGAACACAGACCAAAAAAGGAAATTTGGCTTTAAAAAAACATACAAAAATAACGGCAGAGATCATTGGCTTTCTTGCCACGCTGGGAATTCACGAGCTGCCTGTATTTTCCAAGCCCAAGGTAGGCATAATCGTTACTGGCAAGGAATTGGTTCCGCTGGGAAAAGAATTGAAATCTTACCAGATTTATGAAAGTAATTCCGTGTTTCTGCGGGCAGCATTACAAACCCTAGATATAGAAACCTCATTTTCCTTCTGGGCAGATGATGAAGCAGTTTCCTTAAAAATGATGGTAGCAGAACACGCCAAAAATGTAGATGTATTGCTCTTTACCGGTGGTATTTCCGTAGGCGATTATGATTTTATAAAGCCAGTTTTGGAACAATTAGGGGTCAGGGAGTATTTTTATAAAATCAAGCAAAAACCCGGAAAGCCCTTTTACTTCGGGTTCTTGGATAAAACCACTGTTTTTGCTCTTCCCGGAAATCCTGCTGCGGTGGCAACATGCTTTCATATCTACGTAAAGCCCTATCTTTCACTAATGATGGGCGTTGCAAAGACCAAAAAGGAACAAGCCATCCTGCTAAACGAGTATCGGAAAAAAGCTGGACTTACCCATTTTGTAAAAGCTTTTGCAGAAAACAATAAGGTGGAAATCCTGCAAAATCAATCGTCCTATCAAATGGATTCTTTTTCCAAAGCAAATGCCCTTGCGGTGCTCAGAGAAGAACAGGATTATTTTCAAATCGGTGAAAATATTGAAATCATAAAACTTTAATCTAAGATGGAACCTATTGTACTATACCTTCTTTTTGCCACGGTGGCCGCATTGTACGCCTCGGTAGGACATGGTGGCGCAAGTGGCTATATTGCGCTGATGGCTCTGTTTGCCTTTCCACAAAGCGAAATCAAAACCAATGCTTTATTTTTGAACCTCTTCGTTTCGCTTATCGCATTTTCCCAGTACTACAAAAAAAAATATTTTCCTTATAAATTGTTTTTTACGCTCGTTGCATGTTCTATCCCCATGGCGTTTTTAGGAGGCATGTGGACGCTTAATGATAAAGTTTACAAAGTTATTTTAGGAATTATCCTGTTAATTCCTGTCGCAAAATTTCTAGGACTTATCCCCAACTATAATTTTAATGTAAAACAAAATATTCCTTTAACCGTAGTTTTAGGAATTACCATAGGGTTACTTTCCGGATTATTGGGAATTGGCGGAGGCATTATTCTAAGTCCAATCTTAATTTTGCTCGGATGGTGTGGCGTGAAGCAAACCAGTGCAGTAAGTGCCATATTTATTTTCGTTAATTCCTTATCAGGATTATTGGGGAAAAGTACGGATGGTCTGCATCTTTCGGGCAACATACTTCCCATCCTAATATTTACGATTATAGGAGGACTTATAGGAAGCTATTTAGGCTCCAAAAAATTCCGGGTGCAGTGGATTAAAAATATTTTGGCCGTGGTATTGTTAATCGCTTGCTTCAAACTGTTTACGACATGATTACCAAGATCTATATTTTGGCTGGAGGAAAAAGTTCCAGAATGGGGAAAGACAAAGGCCTAAAAATGATTAATCAGATCCGTCTAATAGAATATCTTCTGCTGACTTTGCGAAAAATTCCTTCATTAGATATTGTTATCATCGCCCATAATAAAGGTTATGAAGACTTTGGCGTCCCCATTATCGAAGATGTTTATAAAGACAAAGGTCCTTTGGGTGGAATTTTCACCGCTCTTTCCCATACAAAAGAAGACGCAATGATCATCAGTGTTGACACGCCGTTTATCTCCCAAGAAAACCTGATGAAACTTCTGAAAGATCAAAATAAACGGGAAGTTCTTTTTTTGGAGAATAATGGAAAAAACTTTCCTTTGTGCGCCGTATATTCAATAGGTTTGAAAGAGAGAATAGAAAAGCGGATAAAAGACAACCAACTTAAGTTATTTGATTTTTTGGAAACTGTAGCTTTACAAGCTTTATCTATAGAAATGAATCCATTAGAAAGACTAAACCTCAACACCCCGGAAGATTTGTTTTCGGCAGAACAACTGTTACAAAATGAAAATTCAAACCTTTGGTAAAATTACGGAAATTATCGACAGGAATATTGAAATTCCATTTCCGCTCACATTATCCGAATTGAAGAAAATATTGGAAGAAAATTTTCTGACACTCTCCACCATAAGCTATACGATTGCAATAGATGGCGAGTTGGCTAACGATGTAGAAACCCTTATAGAACAGCCCAAAACCATAGCTCTTTTGCCCCCGTTTTCGGGAGGATAAAATTAAGAAGATATGCAACGATATTCCAGACAAATAATTTTACCCGAATTTGGTGACACTGTTCAGCAAAAGCTATTGCAATCCAAAGTATTGGTAATAGGTGCAGGTGGCTTGGGAGTTCCCGTATTACAATATCTTTCTGCGGCAGGAGTTGGAGAGATAGGTGTGATGGATGGAGATATTTTAGAGCTTACCAATCTGCAGAGGCAAGTCTTGTACGATGAAACCGAAATTGGAAAAAACAAAGCCGTGGTAGCCGTAGAAAAATTAAAAAAATTCAACTCCGAAATTAAATTTAATGTTTTCAACTTTTTTCTGGATCAGGATCATGTTTTCGAACTTGTTGAAAAATATGATATCATTGTTGACTGTACAGATAATTTCGCTACCCGATATTTGGTGAATGATGTTTGCTATTGGCTGAATAAGTATTTGGTATTCACATCAATTTTTCAGTATGAAGCGCAGTTGTCGGTGTTTCATTACGGAGAAAATCCATTTAATTTAAGGGATATTTTTTCGGACATTCCAGATAAAACCTCTGTCCCCGACTGCAACGAAGCTGGCGTAGTGGGCGTTTTGGCAGGTATTGCAGGATGCTTTCAGGCCAATGAAGTTCTCAAAATAATTACCGGAATAGGCGATGTGATATCGGGGAAGTTACAGCTGTTCAATGCTAAAGACAATTCCAACATCCAAATAGGGCTTACAAAAAATAAGCAGGCATTTTTACCTACATCCAAACAAGATATTTTGGATAGAAACTATGATTTTTCTTGTGAATCCTTTTTTTCCATACACAACATAAAAGAGCTAGAGCGAATTATGAATTTAGAAAAATCTTGCCTTATTGATGTGCGAGAATTCGAAGAACTTCCCAAGGTTACCGCTTTTCCATGTCTGGAAATTCCCTTGGGTGGTTTAAAGCAAAATTTATCTGAACTCAACAACTTTGAACATTGGATTTTCATTTGCCAAAGTGGCGTAAGAAGCAGAAAAGCGATTCAGATTTTAAATGAAAACCGCTCCAACACAACAAAAATATATCAAGTAGAAAACGGCTTTCAAATTTTTGAATCATGAAAGAAATCAAACTTAAAAACAGTTTTATCCAAGGAGCTATTCCTCCCGAAAAAATAGCTGCCGGCATTGCCCATCATCAGCATAAAACCAATATTGGCGGTCACGCAATATTTTTAGGACAGGTAAGAGCCGACCAAATAGACGGGAAAATCGTAAAAGCCATCGAGTTTAGCGCTTATCCCGAATTGGCGGAAAAGAAGATTGCAGAAATACGGGAAGATATTTTCGCCAAATATGAACTTACTTGCATGCATATTTATCACAGCTTAGGAGTCATCAATGCCGGAGAACTCTGTCTTTTTGTTTTCACCTCATCTAGACATCGGAAACCTGCACAAAAAGCCTGTGACGAGTTGGTGGAACGCATCAAGGCGGAAGTTCCCATTTGGGGAAAAGAAATCTTTGAGGATCAAACTTATCAATGGAAAGAAAATAATTAGAACATGGTAGATATTACACACAAAAATAATACCCTTAGGATTGCTGTCGCTCAAGCGGTTGTTTCCGTAAGCAAGCAAGAAACCATAGATGCCATCATTGGCAAAAAAGTACCTAAAGGTGATGTTTTCGAAATGGCAAAAACGGCGGGTTTATTTGCAGCCAAACGTACTGCAGACATGATTCCCGATTGCCATCCGCTACCTATTGAATATGCCAAAATATCTTACAATATTCAGCATCTGCACATCTACATCCAAGTAGAAATAAAAACCATCTACAAAACAGGTGTGGAAGTTGAAGCCATGCATTCCGCCTCCGTGGTGGCTCTTACCATGTACGATATGCTGAAGCCGATCGACAAAGAAATTGAAATTCAAAATATAAAGCTGATCCATAAAAAAGGAGGAAAATCAGACAAGAAAGATTCCTTTGAAACCCCTATCAAAACGGCTGTTTTGGTATGTTCCGACAGTATTTCCAAAGGTGAGAAAGAGGACAAATCGGGCAAGGCTATTGTAGAAAAATTGCAAGCCTATCCGACACAGATTTTACATTACGACATTATTCCGGACGGTGTGGAATCCATTCAAAATCAGGTACAGGAATATCTGGACAATCAAGTAGAATTAATTTTAATTACCGGTGGAACAGGTCTCTCCAAAAGAGACTTCACCTCAGAAGCGGTAAAATCTTTGCTGGACAGGGAAATCCCGGGAATTGGCGAACACTTGAGACAATATGGGCAAAACAGAATGCCTTACTCTATTTTGTCCCGAAGTATTGGTGGATTAATTGGCAACACCTTAGTTATTGCATTGCCTGGTTCTACCAACGGAGCAAAGGAATCTATGGACGCTCTATTTCCACATATTCTCCATTTGTTCAAAATGATACACTCGGGAAAGCATGGAGAACAAGACGCTATCTAAATAAAAAAGGGGCATTGCATTTCCCCCTTTTTTTATTTTTTTATCCCAATATTCCCTTCAACCGTTGAACCTGGTGATCCACTAACTTCTGTAGTGGCCCGGAAGCCATCATCTTCATCATCATATTAAGCTGTGCTTCGATTACAAATATTGCTTTTGTCTCTTCCCCGTGCTCCTCCAATCTCCAAGCTAATCGAATTTCGAACGGAGCCTCTTCTGAAGGTACACAAACAATCTCTTTATTCTCGACTCTTTGGCTTATCTTCAATGCCAATTTTGCCATATTCTTAATCGTAAAACGTGCTTCATCGACAGTTGAGGTCCAATTGTATATATTCTCGGGCATTAACTGCTCATGGTTATTCAAATCGGCCAAGAAAGCATAAACATCACCTACAGGTTTATTTATAATCACATTATTTTGGATTACAGTCATATCACTAAGATTTATATTTTAACTTTATAGAAATGATGTTAGCTATGTATCATTTTAAACTTCAGGAGTCCAATTTGCTGGATCTAAACGCCACTGCTCTAAAACCGCTACATCAGCCTCAAGAACATAACTTTTATCTACCGCAACATGAATAAGCGCATTGTAATCACATAAGCTAAACAACGGACATTTTGCTTCCGCAAAATTAGTTGTAGCAATATCCAAGCCGTAGGTAAAAATCGACACCAAGCCAACTACATTACAGCCCGCGTCACGCAAAGCTTTTACAGCTTGTAGAGAACTTTTTCCAGTAGAAACCAAATCTTCAATTACAACAACACGTTGTCCCGAAATAGCCTCACCCTCGATCAAATTTTGGCGGCCATGCTCTTTGGCACTACTCCGTACATAAGTAAAAGGCAATCCTAAATCTTGTGCTACCAGTACACCCTGAGGTATCCCTGCAGTTGCCACACCCGATATCATATCTACCGATCCAAACTCCTCTTGGATTAATTGAGAAAGCTTTTGACGTATGTATGTACGAATAGCAGGATGTGATAATGCGACACGATTATCACAGTAAATTGGAGACTTCCAGCCCGAAGCCCATGTAAAAGGACTTTTAGGTTGTAATTTTATTGCTTTAATTTGCAATAAGGATTCAGCAACTTTTTGTTCAACCTCATTAAAATTATTCATGGCACAAATTTATAAAATTTATATGAACCAAAGCCTGCTAATTTTAGCAGATTTTGCCCCCTTGATCAAGGGAACCGTACAAACAATTGGTTTACAAGATATTGATCTCGAAAAACTTTTTAACAGCATCACGAAAAACAATGACTTAACTTACTTATATGTGCACCCTAATATTAATCAGGTATTAAAAACCATATTGACAAAGGTAAAGATCATTCACGCAGCAGGAGGATTGGTAAAAAATGGAGATGGCGACTATCTTTTCATTTATAGACTCGATAAATGGGATTTACCCAAAGGCAAAGTAGAGGAATCTGAAAAAATGAAAGACGCAGCCCTACGCGAGGTAGAAGAAGAATGTGGGATTAAAGTAAATTATCTAGGCCCTAAAATAGCGACCACTTATCATACGTATTATATGCGTGGAAAATTTGTCCTAAAACAAACAAAATGGTATGAAATGGGTGTCAATAAGGTTCCGAAATTAATCCCACAAACAGAAGAGGATATTACCGAAGCAATCTGGCTGAATGCAAAAGAATTAGACAAGGTGGAACGTAACACCTACCCCCTAATAAGTGAAATATTAAATACTATTAAAAAGAAAAAACAAAAAAAACAGTAAAAAAGAGGTTTATGCCCTCCTCCTTCATCTAGTGGGAGGAGCATACAACTTCTCTTTTTCTTCCTTTGACATTTTATGTCTTTGTTGCTTTTCCCAGGCAACTATAAGTTTTGCCATCATATCATAACGCGCCAATCCCTCGGGTTGATTGTTATGCTGCAAATATTGATTATAAAACAGACTGGTAAGATGCTCAATCCAACCTTGCTTGGATTTCCAAAAAGCATACTCTTCCTTAAAATCTGCACGTACTTTTTCAGACAACATATTGCGCAATCGTTCCATCTGCACTTTATCTTTAGAAAAAGGTTTCAAGAGACTCTTGATGGCCGCATAATAAGCAGTATATCTATACCAGCGATTTTCATGATCCACCAACATGCGAAAAGCAATAAAATTACACTCATCTTCAAATCCAACTCCCATCTGATGCGCTAGCTCGTGTACATATACGAAGGGGTATAAACTGTTAGGAATCTCTTGATTAATATGAGCCTCCATAGTAAAAGGATTAAAGTAACCGGAAACCGTAAAATAGGAAATCAATTTACTGGATAGAGGAACCTTGGCATGCACCTGTGCCTGGGAAAGGAAAGAAACAAATACAGTATCTTTTCGGATATACTTTTCTAGATCCATCTTTACACCCAAACGAGGTTGGTGCTCCAGATCTAACTGCTCTCTAAGTCTATTAGCCATAACAATATACTTGGCCAAGACCTCCGTATAATCATCGACATGGGTTCCCTGTATATCTAAATGTAAATACTCGCTCACAGGTAATCGGAAATAGTTAAGACCCCAGTTAATGTAAAAAAAAGTATACAGCACACATAATAGGGTCACCAATTGCAAACCATATTTTAGTCCATCCTGCCAAATCCGTTTCCATAGCGACATAGTGATACGTACCAACAGCAACAGCATGATGATCACTACGCCTAAATATAGCAAATCCCCTACACTAAACGGCACCCAAGAAAAAAGCAAAATCGATAGATAGGAAAATACAGGATAAAAAGTTTGCGAATAATAGCGTTCTATCCAGTCTGGTCTATCCTTAGCGAAGAACATACAAAAATGAAGAAAAAGACAAATGCCAATTAGTACATAACAAAGTATCTTCTTCTCTGTGTTACCCCTCGCTCTCATTTTCATAATACAACTTATAATAGTTCATCCCCTTCTCCTCATCATACCCATGTTCCAAATATTCCCGTTTCCCATGTACATAAACATGGAAATTCTTATCCAGCTTAATAACCGACTTATAGGAAGACTGCATTTTCTTCACCGCTGGTGTTGCAATCTCAAAGCTAGCCTGAAAAGGCAAATCAAATTCATCCTCAAAATTCTGTTTATACTCATTAAACAAGCCCGCAGCCTGAGGGTTACCGATAACCTCCTCTTCAAACTCAGCACTATCAAATGTCTCTTTCGTCTTAAAATAATTCATAGACCGATTTAACAAATCTATTTTGTCTGCAGTCTCTAACTCAAAGACCTCATCCAACTTCTCATTGACAAAATTTTTATACACCTTCATCAGATTTCCCGTCTGTTGATAATTATCATTTCGGGATTTAAGCTGCAGAAAATTATCCTTCCAATACACCGCTTCCGATTGATTGGTCTGATCCACAACAAGCACCTTAAACCCTTCCTCAACTTCCGTATTGACAATAACTACGCCCTTATCGAGTTTATTAATATTGATAGCATCTTGCTCATAGTTCAACTGAAACCCCCCTTGTTCCGGATATACTTTCAGATAAGCTTCTTTATTCTCTGACTTAAAAATCCCCACAGCACTCCAATCCTCTCCTTCCATCTGCACATTCTTTAGCGATACCACATACACCTCCCCTGGCTTAATCTTAGGATGTTCGGACACCTCATACAGATGCTTAGTAACCTGCTGCGAAAACTCATGAAAATCAATCTCCCGATCAAAAAACTTCTTACTGAAGTGATAGACTTCGTTGAGTTGCAATTCCTCATTCGGATGAAAAAAACGATACACCTCATTGGCCTTAACGAAAGGTTTCATAAAGTACTGCATCAGTAAATCCGGCAATACCTCATCCCCCACTAAATCCACAGGCGCCTCGGATAAGATATAGAACTCATCATTGGCTTTATTACCAACATGGTGTATGGATAAATTTTCAAAAGAGGCATCTTGATAAAAAAACATAGTATAAAATTAAAAGTCAGAAGTTAAAAATTAGAAATCAAAAATAGCAATTGCTGCTCGATAAGTTTCGACATGTGCATTGACAATATCACGAATCTGCGTCGAATACCCACCTCCCATACTGACCTGTACAGGAACTTTTCGTACATTACAGCTTTCCAACACCATCCTATCCCGCTCTCGGCACCCAGCAGCAGACACCTTCAGTTTACCAAGCTTGTCCGAACTTAAGATATCGACTCCTGCTTGATAAAAAACAAAATCAGGATTAACAGTTTCAAAAACAAAGGCAAGATTCTCCCCTAGTAACTGTAAATACTGCTCATCCAGGATCCCATCCTCCAAAGCGATATCCCTATCAGAACGCTCCTTGATAAAAGGAAAATTCTTGTCACCATGCATCGAAAAAGTATACACCGAAGAGACTTTCTCAAAGATATGTGCCGTACCATTACCTTGATGCACATCCAAATCGATAATCAAAACACGTGTTGCCAACCCTTGTTCCAACAAATAAGCCGCCGCTATCGCCTGATCGTTCATCAAACAGAAACCCTCTCCAAAATCACGTCCTGCATGATGTGTACCACCGGCCACATTAAAAGATATACCATAGTCCAACGCAAATAAAGCAGATTTTATAGTACCGTCCACCAAATAACGTTCTCGATCGACCAATTCCTGTGTCAACGGAAATCCTATACGCCGCACCATCTTTGCATCCAACGTCAAATCAAACAGCCGACGTAAATAATACGTATCATGAGCCAGCGCCGCCGTTTCAAAATCAACCATCTTCGGTTCAAAAAAATTAACAGCAGAGACCAGCCCCTCGTAGCAGAGCTGCTCAGGAATCAGTTCATACTTCAACATCGGGAAGCGATGCCCCTCACGCACAGGGTGAACATATTTGGTATGATAAGCGATTTTCAGCAATTCGTTATATTTTCAACCCACGAAAATACGAAGAAGTAAATAATTCGAGCAATTATATCTTCTTACAATCCGAACATAGCAACCAGCTATCACCATTACAAGAACTTGCTTCGACTTCCCAAACAGGAACGACGACCGCCGAAGGCAGATGCATAGCAAACTAATTTATCCAAAAGCACAACCGTCCAATCCTAATAATATCGAAATAACAACAAACACAGCCCCTGCACTTTGCCAAACACGAATATTTCTTATCTTAGAAAACAATTATACTTTACAGACAACAATGGAAGAAATAAAAACGTTACCTCAATTAAGCCAAGAAGAGATTCGCGTCTTAGGATGCCTGTTGGAAAAGTCGAAAACCACACCTGAATATTACCCCATGACCATCAACAGTCTACAAGCAGCCTGTAACCAAAAAACATCACGCAAACCCGTGGTAAATTATGATGAAAGCACCATCATCAGCACCTTAGATGGTTTAAAGCGCCGCGGGTTAGTCTCTACTGTAGTAGGCGGAGGTTCACGCGTCACCAAATACAAACACAATATTGCCATTCAATACCCTCTAGTACCTGCCGAATTAGCAGCCCTATGTCTATTATTCTTAAGAGGCCCCCTTACGGCTGGAGAGATCAACTCCAACTCAGGACGTCTTTACGAATTCGAAACATTAGATGAAGTACAGGAATTATTAAATAAACTCGCAGAAGACGAAACACCCTATGTCAAGTTATTGGCCAAACGTCCCGGACAGAAGGAAGCCCGATACATCCATCTTTTTGGTGAATTCGACGAAGAAGACTACGAAACAAGTGCAACAACAGTCTCCACAGGGTCAAGCGCTCAGGTACAAGCTTTAGAAGAACGGGTAACAACATTAGAAACAGAACTAGCAACCTTACGCGAAGAATTCAATAAGCTTATGGCAGAACTAAGCTAAAATCAAGAATGAAAAGAACAATTTCTCTGATTGCCGGAGTATTTGGCATGCTAACCATAAGCTTTGCCCAAACTTTTGTACCACTAGTAGAAAACAAACCTTCTAGTTTCAGAGGGTTAGCAACCTATGGAAAAGAGACCGTATGGGTTTCAGGAAGCAAAGGAACTGTAGGCTACTCCACTGATAAAGGTAAAAATTGGCAATGGGTAAACCCCAGAGGATATGAAAATATTGATTTCAGAGATATTGCTGTAATCAACAGAAAGGAAGCCCTGATCATGGGAGTCGGCTCCCCTGCCATTGTACTAAAAACCAAAGATGCGGGAAAAACATGGACCAAAGTCTATGAAGATAGCAGGCCCGAGATTTTCCTGGACGACCTGACCTTAGATGGAAAAACAGGCTATATCTTAGGTGACCCTATCAACGGAGCCTTCCAGCTTTTAAAAACCACAGACAAGGGAAACTCATGGAAGGATGTAAGCAACGAGTTCATACTCTTTGCCGATTCAGGAGAAGCCGCATTTGCAGCTTCCGGTACCTCTATGAAACAATGGAAGGAAAGACTCTATATCGGAACAGGAGGAAGATATGCTAGCTTTTTTGACCTTAATCCCAAAGCCCTCCGCGTAGACAAATACGATTGTCCGATCCTATCGGGCAAAGCTTCCGCGGGAATTTTTGCAATTGATTTCATCAATCCCAACACTGGAATTGCAGTAGGTGGCGATTACCTATCCGATCAGGACAATAGCAATAGTATACTTTTGACAAACGATGCAGGCAAAAACTGGGTCAGACCAAACACCCCTGTACAGGGCTACCGTTCCGATGTATGCTATATCACCGAAAAAATCGTACTGGCCACTGGAACATCTGGCACAGACATTTCCTACGATGGGGGCATGAACTGGAAAAACATATCCCAGGATAGCTTTAACACCATTAGTAAAAGCCCTGACAGTAAAACCATATACTTAACGGGATCAAAAGGCAATATCTTCAGGCTAATTTTATAGCCTTTTAGCATAATATTTACCAGCTATTACTTTTTAAAACAACAGCTGGTAAATATTACTTATATTCGATAAGTAGCCTAAGACAAGGTAGTAACTACAGTTATCCAAAAACACCTGAATCCGTGTTGAGTCCGAGTTGAATCCATGCATATCTTAGAGTCAGGTTGCTATTATCTTGAAAGGAATTCGCACACCGTTACCTTCTTAATACTTAATAGGCTCTTAATACTATCTATAACCTATCTACATACAAGGATCTTACCTTCCAGCCCCTTATTAAGAGGAAAACTACCCCATGTTCATTCATCCGCAAATTGTATATCTTCATTATATAAATAAAACAGCGAAGCCCCATACTATTGTCTAGTATAGGGCCTTTGCAAAATTAAAAACGGTAAATCTTTAAACTTATAACCTATCCGATAGGCTCCAGATATTGCGCATAACAGTATCCCTCTTCCCCATCTTTCGTACGTACTAACCACCATTGGCTATTCGCTCTGCTGATCAAGGTAATAATCTCATCCTTTGCAGCTTTCCCTACAATAGGCTGGTCTGTTCCTGGTCCTTTACGTACATTGAGATTTGAGCTTTCAGTAATGACTCGAGCTTGTGTACCCGCTACCGCTGAAGACACATCCACATTCATAACCACATCACCAGATAAAAAATTAGGATCTATCTGATTATAGATATCCCATAGTTTATTTTTGACATCGGCATTCGGAGCTGTACCTCTTATTTGTAAAACGCCATCCTGTTCTGCCATCTGCAAATCACTGATACCTGATGCATTAGCGGTATCAATCAAAACTTTATATTTATTTAGTAAAGACATATTTTCTTTTGTTTTAAAATCACTATTTAACAACTAACGCCGACATATCCACTTTTTTAGGATTCAAGGCATCCAACGATTGCTTCAAAACCATAACCCGCGCCTGCTCCAATGTACCTGTAACCGTAATCACACCACCTGCTACTGTAGCTTTTACCGTTGGAAAATCTTTTGTTGCGTCCACAATCTTAGCGGTCAGGTCTGCATCATTGGTATTGATTTCTATAGGAGCCTGTACCGTAATATTATTGACTACAGATTTAACTCCCTTAGCATCCGCCGCCTTAGCCGAGTTTTCTAATGCCATTCGCTCATCTTCTGAGCCTACTGTACCTGTCAGGGTAACTACACCATCCTTGACATCAACCATAACCCCCGGACTTGCACTAACTGCCGTTTCTACCTTTGCTTTTAAATCCGCATCCGATATCTTGGATTTACAAGAGATTGTCCCTAAGGCAACTACCCCAGCCACCAGGAACATGGATAATACTTTTCTTAAACTCATAATCATGTTGTTTTTTAAATTTCAATAAAAAAACAGTTAAGCACTGTATTTGTTTTGGGGAGAGGTTTATTTTTTTCGACAGGATTAAGAACACAAAACATACCGTATATTAGCAGAACAGTTACCCATATAGCCCAAACAACAAAAAATGGTATTTAAGTCGAAAATAAGCAAAGGATTACTTCTGTTGGTTGTGGTCGCTATCCTGATCGCACCGGGTATTATGCTATATCACCGTACACACCTATGGGAGGCTGCAATACTTTTAGTACTAACTTCCATAATATGTCTTCCTACCCTGCTCAACACGCACTATACCATTGAAGAAAATATATTAAAAATCAGGAGCGGTCTACTTTATAAAAAAAATATCCCAATAGACAGCGTCCGAAAAATCGTAGAGACCAACAATATGGTCAGTTCACCAGCTGCATCCCTTGATCGATTGGAAATTTTCTACAACAGCTTTGATTCTGTCCTGATATCGCCAAAGGAAAAAGTCGGCTTTATCGGTACCATTCAAGACATCAATCCAAAGATCGAGGTTGTGTACAAGACCTAACATGCCTTTCCAGATCTTTTATTGCGGCCATGACCATCGATAAGTCCGATTGTCCATCCGGAAAAACACGCGTACTATAAGCATGAAATTTCCATACCTCCAATACCTCCTCCATAGCTACCGTATAGGGACGATATGCAGGATTAAGCGACGACAGCAAAAACTGCCCCTCAGGAAGCCAGCTCACCAACTTGAATACAAAATCCTGCTGCCCTTTTAAAATCACAATACAAGGCGTACCCGCAGGAAGAGCCGTCCAATCCTCCACATAGCTCCCTGTAATATCACTTCCATCTGGAATCGGCAACATCGAATCACCTACAATAGGAAAAATACGATAGGTCCCCCCTTGTAGATGGGGCAACGAATATTTAGGCAAACCGGCTATAAACTCAGGATCTGCATAACTAGCTGCATACCCTGCCTTAGCCTTGACCGGTACATATTCCACATGCTCATTATTACTTTTATCTACACTAATAGCCAATACCCGAAGATTCCCCCCTTTTATAAAAACATCATTGCCCGACTCCAACTCTCTCAGTTTTAATTCGCCCAATAGCGGAAGGTTAACCTTGAGCAAGGTATCTATACTTACAGCAAAAAAATTAGAGAAATTCAGATAATCCTCCGGCTGAGGCGCCTTGGTATTCCCCGCCTCAATAGAAGCTAACTTGGCTCTTGTCAATCCCAATTTCTCTGCTGCTGCTTCCTGACTCAATCCCTGTCGTGTCCGAAGGAATTTAATATTAGACGCAAAAAATATTTTTTGATTTACCGACTTCATTTGTTATTATAGATAACACTATTTTGTTATTATTAATAACAAAAATAAATAAACAATGCGATAGATACAAAAATGAATTAAATACGAAGGGGGTAGCATATGGAAGGGACAGCAAAACAAGAGGTAATAAGACAGCTTCAAGAAAAGATTCTAAAATTAGAAGGTTTTAAACCCCATACGGGGATATTAAACCGTATTGACTTTGGTTTGGCCGACATAGAATACGCCTTTCCATTCGGAACATTCCCTACAGCCGCAGTACACGAGTTCATCAGTCTTACTGCAATTCATGCCACCGCAACCAATGGCTTTATTGCCAATATAGTTGCCAAGCTAATGCACGCGGGCAATTTCTGTCTCTGGATCAGCACCAAACGCAGCCTGTCTCCTATTGGCTTAACCCATTTCGGAATAGCCCCACATCAAGTCATCTTTGTAGATATCGCACAGGACAAAGACGCCTTATGGGTAATGGAGCAAGCCCTCAAATGTAACGCATTAGCAGCCGTAGTCGCAGAAATGGAAGAAGTAAGCTTTTCCGAATCCCAACGATTACAGCTTGCCGTAGAGAAAAGCAATGTTACAGGCTTCTTACACCGAAGACGCCCTCGTCATGAAAACACCTTGGCTTGCGTATCCCGATGGAAAATACGCTCCATCGCCAGCCGTCTTCCAGATGACTTACCTGGGGTAGGTTACCCCACCTGGGAGGTCTCTCTAGAGAAAGTCCGCAACGGCCGACCTGGAAAATGGCAGGTAAGCTGGCAAAACAATCGACTGATACATCTATCAAAAGAGACAATTCCAACGACAGCACGACCAAACCACGAACAATATGCCTAGACGTTATATGTGTATCTGGCTTCCGTTCTTCGGAACCGATCGAGCAGAGAAAGAACAGCCTGAACGAAGGAAAGCCCCGTTTGTACTCACCCTTTCCCAAAATGGCCGTGTAAAAATACAAGCAGCCAATAGGCCTGCACTACAGGAAGGAATATCCTGCGGCATGGTACTGGCCGATGCCCAAGCCATATTGCCCCAGCTGGAATCTGCAATCTACGACACCAACAGCCTCAACCAAACACTACAGGCTCTTGGGGAATGGTGCATCCGTTTTGCCCCCATAGTAGAACTACAAGCTCCCGATGGCATTGTACTCGATATATCGGGCTGTACACATCTCTGGGGAGGAGAAGAAAAATACGGCAATCACATTATCGACAGGATCGCTCAAGGAGGTTATCAGGCTCAGGCAGCAATTGCCGATACCATAGGTGCTGCCTGGGCGGTAGCCCGGCATACCACCCGGCTTAGTATAATCCCTAAGACACAACAGGCACAGGCCCTATCCGGACTGCCTCCAGCTGCACTCCGGATCTCCCTACAGATACAGCAACGCCTCCATAAATTAGGCTTTCGTTATATCGAAGAGTTTATGCACATCCCCAAAAGCACATTAAGACGGCGTTTTGGAGACGTACTTATCTGCCGATTAGGACAAGCATTAGGAACAGAACAGGAACACATCAACCCTATAGAACCCATACCGAGCTATCAGGAGCGATTATCCTGCTTAGAACCTATATCGACCAGCACAGGTATCCAAATAGCCTTAGAACAGCTCTTAACCACCTTGTGCGACAGACTGAGGAAAGAAGAAAAGGGACTTCGTCAAGCGATATTCAGGGGATACCGGATCGATGGCAACCTACAAACAATCCACATAGGTACAGGAAGAGCTTCCTCCAACCCCACCCACCTTTTCAAATTGTTTGACCTCAAAGTTCCCAACATAGAACCAGCTTTGGGTATAGAGCTGTTTGTTTTGGAAGCCACCTTGGTAGAAAACAGCATCCTTCCACAGGAAGGTCTTTGGCAAACGAAAGGCGGGCAACCGGAAATTGCCGAATTGCTGGACAATATTGCAGCCAAGATAGGTTCTGGATCTATCCATCGCTTTCTACCTTCCGCTCACCACTGGCCTGAACGGACAATCGAGCCCACCTCATCCTTAGACACACAGCCCCAATCGGACTGGCCCAGCCATGCATTACGCCCCTTACACCTACTGGCACATCCCGAACCTATCGAGGTCATGGTTCCCCTTCCCGATTACCCACCGGCGCTCTTTAGGCACCGTAAAAAGATATATAAGCTTGTCAAAGCGGATGGGCCCGAGCGCATCGAGCAGGAATGGTGGATCAGCGACGAACAACCAAGGGATTACTACCGTGTGGAAGATGAAAAAGGAGCTAGATACTGGCTATTCCGCTGCGGATATTACGGGCAAGGGGATCCAAAATGGTTCCTTCATGGTTATTTTACATAAACACAATGGAATACGCAGAACTACAAACCACCAGCAACTTTTCTTTTTTACGGGGAGGTTCACATCCCGAAGAGTTGGTCGAACAAGCGGTACAGCTCGGTTACAAAGCGATTGCCATAACCGATCGCAATACCCTTGCCGGAATCGTACGTGCCCATCGTGCAGCACGGGAAAAGGATATCCATTTTATCCCGGCCTGCAGGCTCGATCTACTCGACGGTCCCAGTTTACTAGCCTATCCCACCAACATAAAAGCCTACAGTAATCTTTCCACTCTACTCACAACAGGTAATCTTCGTGCTGAAAAAGGAGAGTGTCACCTCTATAGCGCAGATGTGTTCCGCTATGCTGCAGGTATACAATTCATCATCCTACCACCAAAAACGCTAAACGAGGCCTTTGACTTTGAACCTGAATTCAGCCTGATGCTAAAGCAGTACCAAGAGCACCTGCGTGGCATGATTTACCTAGGCGCGTCTTTTCTTTACAATGGAGACGACCACAAAAAACTATTTCGGTTAAACCAGCTATCGGAAGAACTGAACATCCCCATCGTCGCCCTCAATGACGTACACTACCACAATTCCGAGCGTCGTGAACTTCAGGACGTACTGACCTGCGTGAGGGAAAAATGCACCATCCACACAGCAGGCTACCGTCTACACGCGCATGCCGAACGCTACCTCAAACCGATAGACGAAATGCACCGCCTGTTTCGCAACTACCCACAGGCCATCCACAATACGCTAAAAATTGTACAAGCATGCCGATTTTCATTGGACGAACTGAAATACGTCTATCCGCAAGAGATTACCACCGAAGGAAGAACACCACAGGAAGAACTGGTGTATCAAACCTGGAAAGGTGCTGACCGACAATTCGACGGGGATATACCCGAAAAGATCAAAGCAACGATAGAGATGGAACTCGAGTTCATAGCCCGAAAGAATTACGCCTCGTACTTCCTGACCGTATACGATCTGGTACGTTTTGCACGCGAACGGGAGATCCTATGCCAAGGACGCGGATCCGCAGCCAACTCGACCGTATGTTACTGCCTGGGCATCACTTCGGTGAATCCCAAAAACATAAATCTCTTATTTGCCCGATTTATGTCGGACGCACGGGACGAACCACCTGATATTGATGTCGATTTTGAACACGAACGTCGGGAAGAAGTCATGCAATACGTCTACAACAAATACGGACGCCACCGCTCGGGTATCGTAGCCACGGTAACCCAAGTGCATTGGAAGGGGGCCATCCGGGATATCGGTAAGGCCATGGGACTCTCGGTGGATGCTGTAGACCATCTGGCCAAGTCCAAGTACGAACTGACGGAAGAATGGCTCAACGGACAGGAACTGACCTCACAAGGATTCAGCGCAAAGGATCCATTCCTGCGAAAGGTGCTCGAACTCACCGAAACCTACATCGGATTCCCCCGGCAGCTCGGGCAGCACACAGGCGGTTTTGTCATCACCCAAAACAACCTGGCCGAACTCTGCCCTATCCTGAATGCCCGGATGGAAGACCGAACCAACATCGAGTGGAACAAGGACGACATCGAAGCCCTGGGGTTCCTCAAAGTAGACGTACTCGCCTTGGGCATGCTCACCTGCATCCGTAAAGGATTTGATCTGGTCAGACAGCATTACGGGCGAGAGATGACCTTAGCCAACATACCTCAGGGAGATAAAGACGTGTATGAAATGATTAGCCACGCCGACACATTGGGAGTCTTCCAAATTGAAAGCCGTGCGCAGATGTCCATGTTGCCCCGACTGAAACCAAAGGAATTCTATGATCTGGTTATCGAAGTCGCCATTGTACGCCCGGGACCGATCCAAGGTGACATGGTACACCCCTACCTGAGAAGAAGAAATAAAGAAGAAGCAGAAGACTATCCTTCGCCCGAACTAGAAGCTATTCTGAAACGAACCTTAGGCGTCCCCCTGTTCCAAGAGCAGGCTATGGAGATCGCCATCGTCGCCGCAGGCTTCACACCTGCCCAGGCCGACGGGCTCCGTCGCAGCATGGCCACCTTCAAATCCAAAGGCAAGGTCGCCGAGTACGAACGCATGCTCGTGGAGGGAATGGTCAACAACGACTATAAAGAAGAATTTGCCAGACGCGTCTTCCGCCAGTTGGAAGGCTTTGGAAGTTATGGCTTCCCTGAAAGCCATGCCGCCAGTTTTGCGTTGCTCGTATACGTTTCCTCCTACATCAAATATCACTACCCTGATGTGTTCGCTGCCTCTTTGCTCAACAGCCAACCCATGGGCTTCTATTCTCCGGCACAAATCATCATCGATGCACGTAAGCATGGGGTGCAGGTCAGACCTGTAGATATCAACCATTCCGAATGGGACAACACACTGGAAGAGCTAACGGGGCCGTATCACGCATTAAGACTCGGTCTAAGACAAGTAAAAGGCTTAGACGAGGTAGGCGCTCATCTTTTAACAAAAGGCCGTCAGAAGGCTTATAAATCGGTCAATTCGGTATTCGAAGCTGGCGTCCCTTTAAGTGCGCTGGAAAAACTCAGCGATGCCGATGCTTTTCGTTCCATAGGTCTAGACCGAAGGCAGGCACTTTGGGAAGTCGCAGCTTTGGCAGACCATCCGACGGGTGCGTTTACCGGACAACCCTCGAACAGCACTTTCGAAACCGAAGTAACGCTACCAACCCTGTCACCGATCGAACATGTCATGGCCGACTATGCGAGCACCACACTTTCGCTCAAGGCACACCCGGTCAGCTTTGCCCGAAAAAATCTGGACGCCCTCCATGTCTCCCCTTCTGCCAAACTCAGCGACATGCGCGATGGCATGTGGATAAAAGTCTGCGGACTGATTACGGTACGCCAGCGACCGGGTACCTCCAAAGGCGTCCTCTTCATAACGATCGAGGACGAGACCGGTTTTTCAAACCTCGTGGTATGGGCAAAGACTTTTGAGACCTATCGCAAAGTCATCTTACAATCCCAACTGCTACTCGTCACCGGCAAACTTCAGATCGAAGGCGAGGTCATCCATGTCGTCGTAGAATCCTGTCACAACATGAATCATCTCTTAGCGATAAAAACCCGAAGCCGCGACATAGGCTCCATCCAGAAATCAACTTCGACCAACGAAAAAAAAGCTACGGATAAAATCAGCACAAGTGGAATCCAAGGAGAGCTATTCCCATCAAGAGATTTTAAGTGATCCGTAAAAACATATTATTAAAAAAAATTAAAAAAGACTTGCAAATGTGTAATACATACACTATCTTTGTGGTATCATAATTTAGGTTTATAATTGGTTACAAAAGGTTTTCATTCTCCCCGTTTGAAAACCTTTTTTCTTTTCCCCATATCCGACTCAACCTTGTACTTTCACCCTCAACTTTCCGATCTTCATTTTAAAAAAAACAAAGCTTGACAACTTCCCGTTTTTCTAAAACTGACACCTCAATAATCTCTTCGGAAAAAGTCAAAAAAAAGCATTAAAATTACACTCGATTTCTAACCATCCAAGAACTGCATTTCTTGTCGAAACACAGTTCATAAAGTCAAAAAGAGAGTAAGCACTTACCTGGAGTGTTTTTCGTAAAACCGCATCTCAAAATAAGCCCAAACACAATTACGAATTTCATAATTGAAAAACACTAACCTTTAGTATATAACACTTTAAATAAAAACAAAAGAAGTAAAACTTTACATATAAAACAAAATCAACACAGAAAAAAACAGCGTAAATGGCTTAAAACGCTCCAAATGCATTGAAAATTTGTCAATAAAACAATAATATTAAATTTAAAAACATTATAATCAAATGTATATAGCAAACTATATAAACAAAAAAATAAATATAGTTTTTACCACCTAGCGATAGGTGTCACTCCTCCCTTAGGTTTATCTCCCAGCTTCACCAACACCTCTGTACCCAATGGTAACAACACATCCATTCGAGACCCAAACTTGATAAATCCCAGCTCTTCATTTTGCCTTACTTCCATCTCCTCTTCGCTGTAATTCACGATGCGCTTTGCCAAAGCTCCTGCAATCTGTTTTGCCAAAATAAGCTGCCCATTTTTATGTTGTAGAACCGTCGAATAGCGTTCATTTTCGGTAGACGATTTGGGGTGCCAAGCGAAGAGATATTTACCTGGATGATACTTTCTATAGATCACTTTCCCTCCTATGGGGTACCGGTTGACATGCACATTCAGCACACTCATAAAGATAGAAACCTGAACTCTCCTACCTTCAAAATACTCATCACACTCCACCTCTTCGATGGCTACTACCTTGCCATCGCAAGGTGCAATTACCCATTCATCACTAGCTGTGTGGTCCCGAAAAGGGATCCTAAAAAAGTAAATAACGAGCCCTAGTGGAACGGTGATCAACAGCAAAATCGACCAACTGATAAGAGGTGAAATCCCATAGAAAAAATAAAATGACAGTAGATTTAACAGCACATAAATACCTATCGCTATCCCTATCGAAGCGCTTCCTTCCTTATGAATTTTCATCTATTTTTCCTCCTTTATAAATTTGTAAAACATTCATTTTCTCCTTTGCATACAGCAGATCTTCCGCTCTTATTTCGGTCGAATCACGCGCATTTACCCGACTCAAAACTGCCGAAATAAACTCCGTCGTATAGTTTATAGACTCCGATATTGACCGTCCATTTTTCAATTCTACAGTCACCAATGCGGTAAAAAGGTCTCCTGTTCCTACCGCTTCTATAGGTATACGGGCTGCCATAAACCGCTCGACATGCCCCTCGATAACGAGCAAATTCTCCAAATATCCCTCCGGTGTATCGTGCAAATGGGCCCCTGTAACAATGATTTTCTTTCCTTTTAACTGCGGAAAACCCGTCAATAATTCGCTTAACTCTTCTTGAGTTTCAAATTTACTTCCCAATATATACTCCATTTCGAAGTGGTTTGGGGTCATAATATCGCATAGAGGGAGCAGTATTTTTAGGGAGTGAGCAACCGCATCTTCGGACAGGTACAGCCCTGAAGTACGGAAATCACCAAAGACCGGATCATAGATATAATAGGCTACACACCCGTTATCCTTGCAGGAAGAAATCCATGCGGCAGTAGTATCAATAAGGGCTACAGCAGAGATATAACCGGTCATAAAATAATGGGATATGGTCTTATCCAACCCCAAATCCACCCCTATTACGAGCTCCGAAAAGAGTTCAGCTGAGATCACATCACCCCTGTAATCGGGGTTATCGGTAGCCGAGGACAACAGGACGGTAGGAAGCATACAGACATCCGACGCGTGCAATTGTGCAGCAAACATAGCCATATTATTTCCCACATACCCCGTAGAAACCAGGCTCTGTACACTCACTATTTTAGCGTCTTTATCCTTCATTTCTTAATGCTCTTTTTAGTTTTTCTAAAAATACCTGCGCCTGTTCCAAGCTAAAAGTCAATGCTGGCAACAACCGCAACGTATAATTTCCAGCATATCCCGTAAACACGCCCTCTTGATACAAAAGATGATCTTTTAATGCGGTTATATCTTTATCAAACTCTACCCCAATCATCAATCCCCGACCGCGGACATCCTCCACTCCAGGTATTTTTTTCAGCGCCTCCTGCAGAAAATCCCCTACGACAGCCGTATTATGGAGCAACTCCTCGTCTTTCATGACCTCCAATACGGCCATAGCTGCTGCACAAGCCAGATGATTACCACCAAAAGTCGTCCCCAATTTCCCCATAACGGGTTTAAAAGAAGGAGATATCAAGGTTGCCGCCATAGGAAATCCATTCGCAATTCCTTTTGCAACCGTAATCAAATCAGGTTTTATACCCGCATATTGATGGCTAAAAAAACGCCCTGAACGCCCATATCCAGACTGTATTTCATCCAATATAAGTAGCGTCCCCGTGTTATCGCAAGCTGACCGTACTTGATTTAAAAATAGATTATCTGCCACATGTATACCACCTACTCCCTGTATTCCTTCGATAATAACAGCACAAAAAACCTCCGTCTCCAATTGCTTTCTAAGACTCGAAATATCATTGAAGGGCGTAAAAACAAAGTTGAAATTTTCATTGATCGGAGCACGCATGGAGCCAATATCAGTCGCTGCAACTGTCGCAGATGTACGTCCATGAAAGGCATTGGACATCGCCAGTACCTTACTGCGCCCAGTATGAAAAGAAGCCAGCTTAATGGCATTTTCATTGGCCTCAGCTCCAGAATTGGAAAAGAACACGCTGTACTCCGGGTAGCCGGACTGCTCTCCTAACTCCAGCGCCAACTGGTCCTGTAATTTATTCTCGACAGCATTGGAATAGAAAGCGATACGATCCAATTGCTGTCGCATGGCGTTGACATAGTGTGGATGACCGTGACCAATAGAAATAACGGCATGTCCACCATACATATCCAAATAAGCTCGTCCTTCTTCATCATACACATAGCTACCTTGAGCTCTTACAATATGAATATTGGACTTCTGAAATACGGCAAATGGGTTCATACAATGCTAAAATTTAAAACAACATAACTAGAGATCTGACGATCATCTTTTGGAAAGACGAAATTCCGTCTAAATCCGATAATCCAGCTAGTCCAGTTTTGCTTTAAAGCCACAGACCAAAAACAACTTAAAAACAATAAACAACTATTTACAAGTACATTACAAAAACAAGCAAACCAACATCGGACCATCTGGTATAGAAAACATCTGTAAACAATCGTATCTTTGGACCACCAAACAATTTAAATCTGACACGACATGTTAAGACCCTGGACACTTGATATAGAAATAGACAAATCCGCTACAAAACCGATCTATTTGCAGATAGCAGATATTATAATCGAAAGTATCAAATCAGGTCGCCTCCCTAAAGGCACCGCCCTTCCGGGAAGCCGAACACTGGCTAACAGCCTACAAGTCAACAGAAACACCGTTATTGAAGCTATTCAGGTATTGCTCAATGAAGAATGGCTGACCAGTCAAGAAAGAAGGGGAACCTTTGTCTCGCACAATCTCCCAATTTCTTCAAAATCAAAATCCCTGCAAGCGGAAAGCGACATTGCACCTGAACCACAGCTCCCTGTGCACATTCCTTTTGATGATGGCCATCCGGACAGCAAAATCGCGCCTGTAGATCAACTTGGACGGGCCTATCGACAGATTTTCAAACGAAACGCCCGTTGGAAGATGATGGGATATTCAGAAACTAACGGTAACCTGGACTTTAGAAAAGCCATCGCAAGCATGTTAAACCAAGAGCGGAACATGCAATTGCATGAAAATCAGCTCTGCATCACACGAGGAAGCCAGATGGCCATGTACCTGGTATCACAGTGTCTTTTACGCCCCGGAGATTATGTAATCGTCGAATCACCTGGCTATAGTTCAGCCTGGAAAACATTTGAAAAAGCGGAAGCGAATCTGATTTATATTCCTGTCGATTCGGATGGAATAGTCGTTGAAGATATCCTACCGCATCTCGCTTCAAACCCCAAAATAAAAGCAATATACCTTACTCCACATCGGCAATACCCGACTACAGTCACGCTGAGTTTACAACGCAGGTTAGAACTGGTCAGTCTCTCCAATCAATATCAATTTACCATTATCGAGGATGATTATGACTATGAATTTCATTTTGGTTATCGTCCGCTACAACCCATTTCGGCATTCTCCGAATTGGAAAATGTAGTTTATATAGGTACATTAAGTAAGGTAGTCGCACCAGCGCTTCGAATAGGTTATCTCGCTACTAAAAACCAAAAACTGCTGGATAACATTATTGATCTCCGTCGTATCATAGATATTCAAGGCGATAGCATCATGGAGCAAGCTGTCCTCGAGCTCATAAAAGACGGAACCATAAAACGTCATATACGAAAAGCGACTCTTCATTATCAGTCCAAACAGAACTTTATGGTAAAAATGTTGGGCGAACATCTCGCTACACAGGTTACCTACCATATACCCCAAGGCGGACTTGCTTTTTGGATATGTCCTAAATACCCCGTCAACTGGACTATGGTATTTGACAGATTAACAGAAAAATCAATATCCATCTTACATCCTTCTAACTACTACGAACATACAGGTTATGAAGGACTTCGGCTAGGCTACGGTTCTGTATCCGAAGAACAGATAAAAGAGGGAATTATAGCACTTGCTGATATATTGGCAAAGGCAAGATTAGATTAAAAGCTTTTATTCTACAATCAATTTTCTCGCCCAAGCCCGCGAATGGCTCGTACTTTTTTCCGCAAAAAGTACGCAAAAACTCATCGCTCAAAACTTTTGACACAACGTTCCTGCATCCTCGTGCAATAGTCAAAATTTTTCTAGGCGATAAAGGAATTAATGCGAGGACTTTGCATTAATTAACGCTCCCCTTACAAGCTAGATTAATGTCGCCTGTGAAGATTCTGACATCAGTACTGAGAAGCACAAACGTTCGGTCAGAATGTTCAAGCGACTAGGCTTGGACACTTGGCCGATACCAAGTGTCACGCCTGTCCGGCATGGAGGACAGAGAAAACATCATAAACAGGACTTCAATTACCCCCCACGCCGCTGCTTCTAAGGTAAACAGTACCTTTTACAGACTTTATCCAACATCTAATACAAAGGATAATCCATCATCCAGTTATTAACCTTCTCTTTGATACCCTTCAACTTATTTGCATCATCTTTGTTGCGCAATGCTTCCTCCATCAAATCGACAATGGTCTCCATATCCTTTTCAAGCAATCCACGTGTCGTAATCGCTGGTGTTCCAACCCGGATACCAGAAGTCTGCAACGCCGATTTCGTATCAAATGGAATCATATTCTTATTCAAAGTAATACCCGCGTTATTCAGAACTAATTCGGCCTCCCGTCCAGATATAGACCAACTAGAAAGATCGATTAACAGCAAATGGTTATCTGTACCACCGGACACCATATCAAAATTGCGGGAACGAAGGGCGTTTTCAAAGGCTTTGGCATTCTTCTGTACCTGCTTAATATAGCTATCATATTCTGCTGTAAGTATTTCACCAAAAGCAACCGCTTTAGCGGCTATGATATGCATCAATGGACCACCTTGATTTCCAGGAAAAACCGAAGCATCTAAAAGCGAAGACATCATCCGTATATTCCCTTTATTATCTTGGAGCCCAAAGGGATTCTCAAAATCAGCCCCCATCAATATTATTCCTCCACGCGGCCCACGTAAAGTTTTATGAGTTGTACTTGTCACCACATGACAATGCGGGATTGGGTCAAACAGCAATCCCTTAGCAATAAGCCCCGCAGGATGTGCAATATCTGCCGATAACAACGCTCCTACGCTATCCGCTATCGCTCTAAATCGCTGATAGTCGATATCACGGGAATAAGCCGTAGCTCCTGCTATGATCAGATTGGGCCGTTCCCGGAGGGCAATCTCTTGGATCCGGTCATAATTTAAAAAACCAGTTTCTTTATCGACGCCGTAGAAACTGGTTTTGTATAACTTGCCTGAAAAATTGACCGAGGCTCCATGCGTGAGGTGCCCACCTTGCACCAGATCAAATCCAAGTATCTTATCACCTGGCTTAAGACAGGCCGACAGCACTGCAGCATTGGCCTGCGAACCGGAATGTGGTTGCACATTGGCGTAGCTGGCATTAAATACCTTCTTTATACGGTCTATAGCGGCCTGTTCTACCTGATCCACAACCTCACAACCGGCATAATACCTCCTGCCAGGATATCCTTCGGCGTACTTATTGGTTAATACAGAACCTGTGACCTGCATCACCTGCGGGCTTACATAGTTCTCTGAAGCGATGAGTTCCAGATCTTTCATCTGTCTGTCCTGCTCTTGTGCGATAAGATCAAAAATAAAGTTGTCTAATTCCATCATGCGTAAAAGTTTTAAGTTAAATACGAAGTTCTGTTATTATTTTCCGCAAAAGTAAGCTTCAGATGGATGGTATTGCTAGTACAGAATGTGCAATAGCTACTGATCCAGATACTCACAGCACCTCCACAACCGGGAGATTCATATAACGAACCAAATAGTACAACGACCAAGCAATAAAGCCAATAAGTAAAATCCACACCCAAAACGGGATGGTCTGCGGAGTCTCACTACCGGATATCAGAAAAGACTTCTGATATCCTTTACCATAGGCATTAATCATAATAGGCACTACACCATCGACAACAGCATTCTCCTGAATACCCTCCACCGCTATCGCGGGACCATTACGTACCTCAAAAGGAATGATCCGTATTCCTTCCTTACCAGAGGGATCTTTACTGACCAATTTCAAACTATGCTTGCCATCAACTAGTTTGCGGGTATCGATATCGATATGAATAGGTGTAGTCACTATCGCTAGAGGGTTCACCTCCTCATCCATAAATATGTATATTTTGCTTTTAGCTTCCATCTCTAAGCACTTTAAACATCCACTTCATTGATTATCATCCGCTTGATATGCGTATGCTCCTTCTCCATGGGACGAATCAGCCATTTAATGGAGAAAAAAAGTGTAGCCAGCACAATCAAGGCTACAGCCCCTATAATCCAATAGTCAAACTGGCTATCGGGTCCTGACCCATGCACCACACCCCTTAATATCTTGGACTGGTGCCTATCACAGACCGGGCATGCCCACACCGTTTGTTGTATTACGCAGAACGCAATAACGAGTATACTTCTTAACTTGTTCATCACTTCATTTGTGTTTTTAAATACTCCATAACTTCTTTAACTTCCTCTTCGCTCACTTTGGGAGCTTTATTGCCCCAACTGTTACGTTCATAGTTTATAATCGCAGTTACTTCTTTCTCGGTCCAGCCCATATTATGCCCCACCGCAGGCATCGCACTATATTCAGGTCTGGAATCATAACCGTTCATGATAATATCTACATATAGCTTGAGGTCATTGCTAAGCACGATTTTACTATTTTTCAAAGGAGGAAACGCTCCTGCCAATCCTTCGCCAGAAGCCTGGTGACAGGATTGGCAATTGGCGGCATACAATGTCTGTCCATCCAATAGTCCATCATCCATTTTTGATACGGTTCCCCCAACTTTCTCTTCCGGCTTATAAAGAAAAGATGGCGTAGTTGTAGCTTCAGGAAGCGGAGCCTGCTTCAGCTCCTGCAGGTAAGCGACAAGATATAGTGCCTCTTGGGTAGCCACCGCCCTCTTATTCCCTTTCCGCATAGCTATAGGCACACTTACTGCGATATCTCCTTCCTCCAAAACCTCTTTATGTGTAAACAGCCAAGGATAAGCCGGCATAATAGACTCCTTAACAACCAGACGTGGGTTATATAAATGGAGGAGATGCCAATCCAGACTAGGTTGCCTATTTCCTACATCCGTCAGGTCAGGTCCTGTCCGTTCAGTCCCCATCAATGTTGCTGTATTTCGCCAGGTATCCACACGCTTGCTCAATGCATAATCAGCAGCTATGGATGGTCTATTGCCCCACACTTTATCCATATGCACATTACGTACCTGTTGACTATGGCATGCCACACAACCATTGGATATATAGAGATCCCTACCTTTTCTTGCATTTTCACTCAGGGGCTGCGCATCCGGCAGAGGACCGTTATTCATCTGATTATCAAATGCTGGCACAATAGCAATAACAACAGTCAGTAACAGAAATAAAACCGTAGCCGTTGTAAATAGCTTTTTATGATTATTAAAAATTTCCATTTTTAGCTTCCTCCTTTAGTTGTTTTCGACATTTTCCTCTTCCAGATAAGTGATAACCTGATCCACAAGTGACTTATCCTCTTTACTTACAGCCATCATCTGGAACACATTATACGCAAATACGATATGCGATATCCACATTAAAGTACCGCCTATTGCGCGCCACAGCCAATAAGGCATCATCAAAGGCACGCTATCGATAAATGGCACATTTTCCATCCATGCTAAACCACGCAATGTCCCTCCATACATCAGGGAGACCGAATAAATCATCAGACCGATTAATGCTAGCCAAAAATGAGCACCTATGGCTGCCTGTCCGGATTCCTTTCCCGTAAGACGCGGAAGCAGGGCATAGATCCCGCCCCACAGTAGAAAGGCAATAATACCATACATCGTCATATGGGAATGCGCTACCGTAAAGTCAGTAAAATGCCAAAGTAGATTCGTGTACCGGAAGGCTTCAGCTGTTCCCTGCATCGATCCCGTAAAGTAAAAAACAATACCTACGACAAAAAAAGGAAGAGAATAACTATCTCTCACTTTGTGCCAGGCACCACGGAAAGTCATGATAAAATTGGTCGTACCTGCCGCCACAGGGATCACCATGCCTGCACTGGCCACAATAGCAACAGTTTGTAGCCACCAGGGAATAGCACTAAAAACAAAGTGGTGTGTACCAATAAGCGTATAGAACAGAATCTGTGTCCAGAACGCCAGTATACCCAGACTATAGGAGTAAATAGGGCGATTGAGCTGTTGGGGCAGAAAATAATAGACAATTCCTAAGGTAAACAGCATAAACCACATCCCTACCGCCTGATGCATATAATATCCCTGAATAATAGTCTCCCCCAATCCATCTTGATAAGAAGGAAGATAGCCCACTACAGCAACAATAGAAATGAACAATACAGCCGATACAATATACCAGTTGGATATATAAATCTCTTTGGTTTCTCTTTTTGCTATTGTTTTGAGGTAGCTCCCTAAGGTAAAAGTCAATCCCAAAGCAAACAGCAGCATGATGGGCCAAATATACTCGCGATACTCGCCGCCGCCATTGTTTATCCCGGCCATCAGACTGATACTGCCAAATAATACGCAGGCATTGATCAATATCAAAGAGTACCACCCCCAATTGACTTTCTGCAACGGTACATTACTCACCTTAGCAACAATATAATAGCCCAACCCGATCATCCCTAAGGATGACCAGCCCCAGAAAACAGCATTGGTATGTACCGGACGTAGCCGTCCAAAACTGAGCCAGCTTATTGCTTCGGCATCGGGCGCAATAAATTTGATACCCAGATATTCACCTACAGTCGTACCAAATAACAACCAGAATGTAGCCGTACCGATAAACCACTGTATCAATCTGGAACTTGAAGCATCTATTTTAGGTCTAGGGAGTGCTTTTCGCTTTTTAGCTACGAAAGGAAGATTCTCCAAATCCCGGCTCTGCAACAGTCCTTTTTCATCAGATACCGCCGCTGCCCCACTCAGTTCCTGATCCGAAAGCCGATATTGGAGTGCCCCCATCCGCTTTTCAAAAACAGCGGCATCTACATCATCCTGTTTCCGCACATAGTCAGCGAGTTCTTCCGCTTCCTTCTTTGTTCCCATATTGACAGACTTGCGCACCTGCTTCCTGATCTGTACAACCAGCAGGATAATGGCGACAACAAGTGGAATGGCTACCAGAACCATCGTCACTAATACACCGCCTTGACTGAGCAAATCCAGATCATCTACTTTTTCGTAAAACTGTGCTCTAGCCTGTAATGCAGCTCCCAACAGAAAGAAAAGAACGGCACCAACTCGTTTATTTTTAACCAATTGACTGATCACGCTCCATAATCGACTGACCTGCTCTGCACTGCTATCCCGTATCAGCTCATCCAAACGTTTTCCATAACCTTCATCTCGATGCAGGCGTCCTTGTAGCAACTGCCAGTACCGATTGATATACTTATAGAGTAAAGTCGAGACGATAAACAGAAATAAAACCAATACAACCCCAAGACAGGTTATCCAATCCATATCATGAAATGAAAAAGAGGTAGGGAGCATGACATGTGCTTTGGAAACCTGCGGGCTGTACAACAGTAAACAACTAAAAAGTAAACTATAAAATCTTGACATTGCCATAAAGAATAATTATTCGTTTTAAAGAATATGATTAGAATCGACCCGGGCTGGGGATATATGGCTTTGGAAAAAGAGGTCAGGAATGGATTCGAACCATTATAAAAGGTCTTGCAAACCTTTACCTTCCAATCAGTCACCTGACCTTAAGATCTTCACTTTAGTAGATCATCTTTTGTTACCCAAAGATACGCCATATGGTAATAAATTTGCCATGACAGTTCAGGCAAAATCACCTAGTCCAGCTTAGCGCAGACGCTGTTGTTATTTTATTTTTTAGCATACCCGACAGTACTGAATGGGCTGCTTCAATAGTATGATCGAGGTCTTCTTGCGTAAGCGCATCAGACAAAAACCAGGACTCGAATGGAGAAGGCGGAAGATAAATTCCCTGCTCCAGCATACCATGGAAAAACGTACGAAATACACCTGCATCTGCACCTTGGGCTGATACATAATCCGTAACCACATCGCTATTGAAATACAGAGAAATCATAGAACCTACACTGTTGATACAGACCTGAATCTGCAATTCCTCAAACAAGGATTTCAATCCCTCTTCCAAATAAGCCGTCTTATGTTGAATCCTCCGATACAGCGCTTCATCCTTATTGATCCGTTTCAGCATCTGTATTCCTGCCGACATGGCTAAAGGGTTCCCGGAAAGTGTCCCCGCTTGATAAACAGGCCCCAAGGGTGCTAACTGATCCATAATATGACTTTTACCAGCAAATGCGCCAACTGGCAATCCGCCTCCGACAATTTTTCCAAAGGTCACCAAATCGGCTTCTACCTTAAAATACTCCTGTGCTCCCCCCCGTGCCAGCCGGAACCCGGTCATTACTTCATCAAAGATCAATAAAGCCTGATACTGGGAACAAAGTTTACGTAAACCCTCCAAAAATCCCGAGACAGGACCCACACAGCCCATATTACCTGTTACTGGTTCGACAATTACTGCTGCAATACTTTCGGGAAACTGCTCAAATAAAAGCGCGACACTATCTAGCGAGTTGAAATCAGCCAATAAAGTATCCACTACCGCTCCCTGTGGTACTCCTGCCGAATCCGCAATCCCCAATGTAGACAAGCCACTGCCTCCAGCAACCAAGAAGTAATCGGCATGGCCGTGGTAACAGCCAATAAATTTGATGATCTTGCTCCTCCCTGTAAATCCGCGCGCAAGTCGAATAGCGCTCATCGTTGCTTCTGTACCTGAATTGACAAAGCGAACCTTCTCCACATGGGGTACAGCATCGACAAATAACTTTGCCAGCTCTATCTCCGCTTCTGTAGGAATACCATACGAAGTCCCCAAAAGTGATTGCTTCCGAATCGAATCCACCACAGAAAAAAAGGCATGCCCAAACAAGAGGGCTCCCCAAGAATTCACATAGTCTATATAAGTATTATCATCCGCATCGTACAGATAAGCGCCTTTCCTTTTTTTCACAAAAACAGGATTCCCTCCCACACCGTTAAATGCCCTAACAGGAGAATTCACTCCCCCAGGAATAAGCGATCCTGCCCTCAGAAAAAGCCGTCTACTGTTCTCATATCTGTCTTTCTTCATGATCCTATTATATTAAAGTGTAATCAATCCATCTTCTTCCTGTAACAGGTTAAAGTACTTTAGCGCCTGTACCACTCCTTGTTCATCGACTTCGGCCGTGACATGATAAGCGATATCCTTTACCTCCTGACGCGCATTCCCCATAGCCACTCCATACTTAACATATTTGAGCATTTCGATATCATTGCCACCGTCTCCAAAAGCCATCGTATCACGTTTTCCAATTCCATAATAACGTAACCAAAAGGCGACTCCGGTCGCTTTGTTGTAACGCTGATTGTTGATATCTGCAAAATCATCATGCCACCTCGTCGCTACACAATTGACCATAATATTATCGATGATTGTCTTTTCCTGCTCAGGAGTGATATAGGCAGTCAGCTGAAATACTTTGGAACGCAACAACTCCAACAGAGGGCGCTTTTCAGGAAGAGGGATATGGATAAGTGAATAATGATGCTTCAGTAATTCGTTAATATCATTGGCAAAAACACCTTCCTCGGTCATGTAAGAAACACAAAATGCCGAAGGTCTGGACTCTAGGTATTGTACCAGATTAAATAGATCTATATAAGGTATAGATGATTTATAAAGAACTTTTCCTTCCGCATCGATGCCTACCGCTCCATTCGAAGCAACAAATCCATCAAAAGGAAAGTCGGTGACACGCTTAATCTGCGCATAGGAACGCCCAGACGCGACAAACACCTTTATTCCAGTGTTTTTTAAACAGCGTAGACTATCAAGAATCGAATCAGGAATAGTCTCTTCATTAAATCGTAATAAAGTACCGTCTACATCAAAAAAAATAGCTTTAACCATAGTTGTACGGGGTTTAATAAACACAGTACAAACATAGGTCTAAGCTGGAACAGTTAAATGATACAGAAATAACAATACGACATAGTCCAGATATTCCTCTTTTGCTGGATTACCAAGGGTAATTATAATAAGAACTTGCGTTCTCATCGGTCAGCATAACACGCAATGAGGGGTTCATTAGCGCGTCATCAAATGCTATTTTCTGCTTACCAACAAAGAGGTAAGGGTATACAAACCGAATGCCGTGGCTATAATCTACGTAATAATCGGCATGTCCGGTAAATACGGGCTGTATAGGTTTAGCATCCAATTTATGCCAACCGTATAGTGCCAATTTCCCTTTAGTGGCCCGAAGCTTTTCAGTCGACACCACATCCTTCTTAATTCCGGCGATAAGGCCTTTTCGCCCTTGTCTTTGTTGTTCAATACGAACATTGTGCGCCACAAAGGTATTGAACTGCTCTCTATCTTCTGTTAATGGTAAAGGCTCGAGCTTCACCTTTGCCTGTTGATAAACAGCATCACAGATCTTACTATTGCTCAACACGAATCCCAACGAATCGGCTATATACTGAGCCGTGCTAGGTCTTATCGGCAATCGCACGAAATCGACATCCGTACCCAACATGAGGTAATCAGGCATGACATAATAATAGGCATCTATCCTATTTCCCTTTTCATCCAGCCCAGTTACATCAATCCGTTGTAATTTCCGCATAAATTTTGGAAAGTTACCCCTAAGAAAACTCTCCGCTATTGCTTTCTCCCGTTGTTCGTTATCTAAATCAGAAAGTTGCTGTACAATACTCTTTGCAGGTAAGGCATTCTTCGGTAGCTTGGGTAAGTTCAATTTTTCTCCGTTAAGGGAGCGATCTATACGCTTTACAGTTCCATTGAACCCCGTTATTTCTCGGGGTAACGCATAAAGCGGTACTTTATGGTCATCTGGCGCGACGAAACCAAGTATACTCGCCTTGCTCATTCCTCCTTTTTTTGGAATGTCAATAATTGCATACGATTTGTAAGCCGGAGCGTCATGACCAATCAACGGTCTAGGTCCCCCTCCTAGACAACCACTATGAAGGAGTGTAACTTGCTGTTTGGACCCTGGGAAATAAGCATGTTGATGCCCGGAAATATACATATCCACAGCATGGTCCTTAAAGAAAGCTAAGGTAGCATCGGCGTCCTCTATTACTTCTCCGGGTTTGTTTTTCGCCTCTACCATAGCATATAAAGGTAAATGCCCTAAAACTATTCGCCCCCTTGCTTTCCGCGCATAGTCAGAGGACAATTGTGTTACCATCCAGCTCTTTACCGCATCAGGAATAACCGATGCTGAAGCATCCCAACTCAAAAACAAGATGTTATTCTTTAGATAAGAGAAATAATACGGAAAGTGGGTATCATCTACGAAAGTAAGTTTTGCCTGATCTTTATACGCTGTCCAGAAAGCAGAAGCCGCTTCCCGATCATTTTTATAATTGGGAGAAGCATCATGATTACCCATCGTAAAACCAAAAGGAATATTCATCTGCTGGATAGGCTCCAACACCGAAGCCTGAAATCCGCTCCACATACTATCTAGCTGAGATCTACGTAAAGAGGCTTTTTGTCCTGCGACCATATCCCCTCCACATAAGATAATATCTGGATTGATATCCTTTATCCGCCCCACCAAACGATGTACCTCCGTACTGTATGTGACCGAACCATACGCATCATTCAAATCCGAAATCACCAATATCTTTAGATCCCGGTCTTTCTGTTCGCGCTCTAAATCCTGACCAAAACAGGCCATAGAAAAGAGAGAAAGAACAAAGACAGAAAAAAAGCGCAGATTGAAACACATATTGGAATAATAAAAAGTACGGCTAAAATTACCTAAATTGCATTAGCAAACCTAAGAAAAATCAACATGAAGCTTTTGTTCTTACTTCTTCTATTTCCTTTAATGTCATTCTATCCTATAGATCCTTCTATAGAAATAATCATACAACCACGTAGTAGTTGGAATGCACAAACAGCACGTCCTTATAAAAAGCATACCCCTGTACGAATTACCATACATCACGAAGGAGGAAAAATAGTATTGGAAAATGGAGATGCTAAACAAAGGCTAAAGAATATACAGACTTGGTGCATGGGACCTGAGCGCAATTGGACAGATATCCCGTATCACTACCTGATAGCTCCAGATGGCACTGTCTATCAAGGTAGAGATGTGCTGACAGTGGGCGAGACCAATACAGACTATGATCCTACAGGCCATCTTTTGATATCTTTTCTGGGAAACTACAATGAACAGCAACTCAATGAACACCTCCTAGATGTCCTGGTGAAGCTTACTGCTTCTTTCTGTCAACAGTATGACATATCGCCTGAAACAATAGCCACCCATCGCGACTATTGTGGACATACCAATTGTCCAGGCCAGAACATCTACACCTATTTCGAGAATGGATACATCAAAAACAGTGTAAAGAAACTCTTGCTGGAAGCTCCGTTAAAGTAACTGACGTCCCAAAGCCTTTATGTTATCCAACCACTTCGTACGCTGAGCATCCGTTGAATTACGTATAACCCCAACATACGTAACCTTTACCGGCTTGATTCCGCAGAATTCCAGAATCGACTTTTTCAGTTGATTGACACTAGGCCTTCCAAAAAATAAACGGTAATACCATCCCGGTTGATCCAGAGTGGTTATAATATGAGCGGTCTTAACACGCAGCAACTTGTCCCACCAAACAGAATTTGGACGGTACTTGTACGCCATACCAGGCAAAAAAAGTCGATCCACAAAGCCCTTGGTTACTGCAGGGAGCCCACCCCACCAAACAGGATGAATCCAAACGAGATGGTCGGCCCATAAAATACTATCCCAAGCCTGTATCAAATCGGGCTCTAACTCCATCCGTTGTTGATATCCGTACTGTAGATTAGGGTCAAATTGCAACTCACCAATAGGAATAACCCTTATTTCGGCTTGCTGCCCAAGTGCTCCATCCCAATAGGCTTGTACCAAAGCACTGTTAAAAGATTTCTTATTGGGATGTCCATTGATAATTAAGATCTTCTTCATGTCTGCGAAAATATAGTATGCAAAGCTAACAGCTATACCAACCGATTATACAGGACAAATGTCTAAAAAGAAAGCGATTTACGAATACGGCTTAAATGTCGTTGGGTGATCCCCAGATAAGAAGAGAGGTACTGTAAAGGTATGGATTGTATATAATCAGGTTGTTTTTTGAGCAAACTACCGTAACGCGATGAAGCACTTTCTTTTTGCAATTGAAACACCCGTTCTTCAAGCTCTATATATTGTTGCTCGGCTATGATCTTCAAGAACTTCGTCCATTTCGGGTCAGACGCTTCCAAGTCTTCTACCTTCTTCATAGTTAGAACCCAAATCTTCGCTTCAGTAAGGGCTTGCAAGTTTTCGACACTCGGTGCACCCGAGATAAAAGAAGAATAAGCCCCCAACATACCGTTAGGAAAACGGAAACAATAAGTAACATCATCTCCCTTCTCCGTATGATAATAGGAACGGAATATACCTGACTCAATAAAAGCGACTTCCTTACAGACTTGACCCGCCTGAGCAAAATAACCCATTTTGGACAATGTCCGATATTCAAATAGGGGTAAAAAACCTGCTACCTCTTCTTTACTGAAAATACCAAAACTTAAAAAAAAATGTTCGATCATACCTCACAAAAGTAAGTTATATGGGGCATTGTAATATATTCATACTACTAAAATGTACTTAAGAGAAGGAGCACCTATGTATAGGAAAACAGGGCTTTATCAAAACATATTAAAATTTTGAAAAGATCTCCTCTGCTTCCTTATCATCAAAACTCTTAATTTCTCTTTTTAACTTCGCTTTCATCTTAGCCACAACACTTTTATAGGCAGGGTCATTATAAACATTATTCAACTCCTGTGGATCTTTTTCCAGATCGAAGAGCTCCCATACATCTACACGTTTATAGAAACGAATTAATTTATAGCGATCGTCCTTTACGCCGAAATGTGGAGACACCGCGTGCTCGCCATTTTCAAAATAGTGGTAATACAATGCTTTACGATGGGGTTTAGAAGGAGATTTCAGAACTTTAGCGAAAGATTGCCCTTGCATATCTTTAGGAATATCTACCCCGGCCAATTCTAATACTGTAGGAGCAATATCTGCATTGACAATATTGGCATCGATATGTGCCCCTACGGGGATGGTCCCTGGATACTTCATCAACATTGGGGTACGAAACGATTCTTCGTACATAAAACGTTTATCAAACCATCCATGTTCACCCATATAGAATCCTTGATCAGAAAGATAAATCACCACCGTATTATCATCAAGATTACGCGCTTTTAGATAATCCAACACTTTACCTATATTCCTGTCCATAGAACGCGCCGTATTTAGATAATCTATCATATAGCGTTGATATTTCCATTTAGCAAGATCATCTCCAGAAAGATTAGCTGCTTCCAACTTTTCATAAATTGGCTTATAATATGCTGCATATTGCTTTTTCTGTTCCGGGTTCATCCTTTTAAAATTTCCATCCACCATCATTTTCTCCCAGGATTCAAACATTTTTAAATCGTACCCCATCTTCATGTCTTTATTAATAGACATTTCCTGTACTGCTGCTGCAGACCTCCCTGAATAATCATCGAAGAAACTAGGAGGAAGAGGGATACTATCCTGATCAAATTCCCCAAAGTCCTTGGGGTCAGGCATCCAGGTTCTATGGGTAGCTTTATGGCCGATGACCAAACAAAATGGATAATTATCTGCCGTTGAATCTAACCAAGCCAATGCCTTTTCAGTAACGATATCCGACACGTAGCCCTCACTTCTCTTTTTTCCATCCTGTGAAATAAAATCCGGATTGAAATAATGCCCCTGTCCTACCAATATATCGTAATAATCAAATCCTTGAAGCTCCTCACCTAAATGAATTTTACCGACCCAAGCTGTCTTATACCCCACTTGTTGCAACTCTTTAATAAAGGTATTCTGCGAAAAATTAAAAGTAGAGGTTTCATTATCTTTGAATCCATTTTTGTGGCTATATTTCCCTGTTAAAAGGGTCGCTCTAGCTGGGCCACATATCGAATTATTTACATAAGTCCGATTAAAAGTAGCACCTTCTTGGGCGATTCTGTCTATATTAGTCGTCCGACCTAATTTCGAACCATAGGCACTGATAGTCTGATAGGAGTGATCATCCGAAATAATAATTACCACATTGGGTTTCTTATGTTGTCCACTCAATGTCAATCCCCACAGAGAGGCAATAAAAAAAACAGAAAATCGAAAAAAAAACATTTTTTATTAGTTTTATGGTAATTAGGTATATATAAGGGCAAGGTAGTAAAATTATAAATTCTCGACAAGAGATAGGATATAGTACGACATAATTAATCCGGGTAAAAAGGAGAATTTAACACTAGATATTGCGGAGATTTCATATGCGATGCATTATCCATCACCCAGCTATTTTTCGAAGATATTTAAAACACAAAAGGTATATCCCCCATCTCTTATCGGCAGAGTTTATTCTCATAAAAAAATAAAATGTCACAATACTATGACTATATCAATATTAACAAGTATTTAACATTTTAAATTGATTTATACGGTTAACTTTGGGTATTCATAATTTAGGTTAATAATTGGTTAGTTAAGAACGCCTGTAGCTCCCCGCTTCAGGCGTTTTTTTTATAATTCTTCGTCGTGCTGTGTTCTATCTAACCCCAATTCTTCATCTTTCTCGTGCACACGCAACGGAGCAATCAGATCAGTAAGCTTAAGGAGTAATAGCGCTCCAAAGAAAGCAAAAATAGAAACAGCAACGAGTGCAATCACATGTGCTGTAAACAAATTTGTCTCACCAAAGTATAAACCGTTCTCTTTCAAGACTGGGTTTATTGAGTTATGTGCGAATACGGCAGTCAATACCATCCCGACCATACCTCCTACTCCATGACAAGGAAACACATCCAACGTGTCATCGATACGGGTTTTACTACGTAGAAATACTAGCAAATTACTTACTAAAGCAGCAATTAATCCAATAACAATAGAATGCGATATACTTACAAATCCTGCAGCGGGAGTGATCGCGACAAGTCCAACGACAGCACCGATACATGCACCCATTGCCGATGGCTTCTTACCTCGAATAATATCGACAAAAATCCAAGACATAGCTGCTACAGCAGAAGCTATCGTGGTTGTTGCAAATGCATGCGCAGCCAAACTGTTCGCCCCTCCTGCCGACCCAGCATTAAAACCAAACCAACCAAACCACAACAATGCCGTACCTAAAATAACATAACTGATCCGAGCTGGTGAATGTGTCGGAGTCCTTCTTCCTTTTAAGTAAAGCGCCGAAGCCAACGCAGCCCAACCCGCAGACATGTGTACGACTGTACCCCCTGCAAAATCTAATACGCCATACCTCGCTAGAATACCTTCGGGATGCCAGGTTGCGTGAGCCAAGGGCATATAAATGAATATACTAAAAAGTAGAATAAATACCATGTAAGAATTAAAGCGAACTCGCTCGGCAAAGGCTCCGGTGATAAGAGCAGGTGCTATAATAGCGAATTTTAACTGAAACATCGCAAAAAGAATCAGGGGAACGGTTGGTAACCCCTCCCAAGCTACATTGCCCAGCATTCCTTTCATCATATAAAAAGTTCGAGGATCACCTATAATTCCTCCAATATCTTCGCCAAATGCCAAACTGAAACCAAAAACAACCCATACAATCGATATTAGGCACATACAAATAAAGCTCTGCAACATTGTCGAAATAACATTCTTTTTACTAACCATACCTCCATAGAAAAATGCTAAACCCGGAGTCATAATCAGCACCAATGCGGAGGAAGTCAACAACCATGCTGTATCTCCTGAATCCAGCTTGACGTTGGACAGGTTTGCCATTTCTGTAGGAGATCCAAACAGACCTATAATACCCAAAGCAATTAACACAATAAACGGAATCGTCTTTTTCATTTGAATAGATTAAATTAGATTAGTATTTACATTCAAAAATACATATTTCAATAAAATATTATCAACAAAAAACAGCTTTTATTAATAATATTTTATTGAAAAAACGAAATACATAAAACAAATGAAATAAAAAAGTGCAATACATTGAAAATGTATTGCACTTTTTTGAGGACAAAGCTCACTCCTATTCGCCCTTATCTTGAAAATGCTTTTCCAAAATATCAAAGGTCACTTCTGCCATTTTATTACCTTGACTATCCAATAATGGATTTACTTCTACAATCTCTAAACAACATACTTTACCTGAATCTGACACCCCTTTTAATAAGGTTGAAATCTCATGAGGAAAGAAACCTCTTGGCACAGGCGTGCCCGTACCGTCCGAAATCAAATCACTATCCATACTGTCTACATCAAAAGAAAGGTACAGTATATCACATTCCTTAAGTCTTAGAAGTGCTTCCTGAATACAAACATCTATTCCACGCTCTCTGACTTCTGCCACCATAAAGTTGCGTATTCCCAAGCTCTGGATTAACGAATCTTCGGGCTGTTCAGTATCCCTCACACCAAAATAAACAAGATGTTCAGCCTTAATCTTTGGGCCAGAAAGCTTTAAGTTTTTCAGTTTATCCCAGTATGTGTGGGTTTCTTCATCCAGTTTATTAATCGCACACTCCAGGTTATCTTCGTTTAGCATAGCACCTAATGGCATGCCATGCATATTACCAGATGGCGTCGTGTACGGGGAATGTATATCGGCATGTGCATCTATCCAAACAACGCCAAGTGTCTTTTCTGGAAATGCAGATTTAATACCGCTAATTGTACCCATCGCAGACGAATGATCTCCTGAGAAAACTAGAGGAAACTGATTCCTTGAAAGACAATTACCGACCACAGTAGCAACTTCCTCGCATTGCTCGTAAACATATGGTATATATTTAGCATAAGGATGTTGATCATTTTCGTACACAGAGTCATTACGTGTCGGTACATCCACAAAAGGATAACGATGAAAAAAATCACTACCCTTATTAATCGCCGCTATCTCCATAGCATCTATCCCTAAATCCGCTCCTCTAGTACCAGCTCCAATATCTGATCTATTCTTTATTATTTCCATCGATGTCTGCATAATTTTAGTTTTGTATGACTACCTATCGAGTATAGTCCAAAAAGAGATTATTTGACAAATATCCAAAACTGCCACTAGAAACTCAAAACATACTGAACTTTTCGATAAAAAAAACTGCATTCTGTAAACAGACAAGAATTTTTATCAACACTAATGGGCTACCTCGATATATTCCACAAATTATTCAGCCTCATTGATGTCACCTATAATAATTCCTATTTTTACATACGACAAATGCTTGAACTATGAGTAAACAATCCGATCAATCGAACTATCTATATTGTGCTTTTTTGAGGGGTGTCAACGTACAAGGGACAACGATGAAGATGAAAGAGGTGTGTACATTATTTGAAAACAACGGGATGGCTAAAGTTAATGCGGTACTAGCTTCTGGCAATATCTTATTCTCCTCCGGTAAACCAAGGACGGAATTAAAAGAAATTCTGGAAAAAGCCCTCTCTTCACACTTTGACTATGATGCATTTCTTTTCCTAAAAAACAAAAAGGAACTTGAAAGCATCATAAATAGTAATCCTTTTGAACCCAATACAAATTTCCACACTTATGTATTCCTTGGAATAGATGGTATTGAAAATTTGCTAAAAAAAGAATTCGAACAGTCAAAAAAAGCACCAGGTGAAGAAGGCGCTATGTTCGGCTCAGCCTTTTATTGGAAAGTTCCAAAAGGAAGCTCCTTAGATTCTGAATTCAGTAAAGTCTTAGGGCAGAAAAAACTCAAAAACACGCTTACCTCCCGCAACATCAATACTATTGTAAAGGTCTTGCAGAAAATATAATAGGCATTATAAATAACTTCTTGTCAATAATATTGAAAGAAACTGTAAGCCGACAACTCCTCCAACTATAACACTATCAAAGGCTAAATCGCTCTGAACGAACTCTGGAAGTACATCAAGAACGATCTCTATCGTCAAATAGATAAAAAATACAGATATAATGAAAGGTGTAATAGTTTGCTTAATGATTTAATTTTCCGTATATTGAGTTTTTTGAAGGAAAAAACATCCGTATAGCTACGGCTCTGTATAATAATATTCAACATGTTTACCTTTTTGGTAAAACCTAATTTTTCCTTTCTTTTTGGCTATGCCATCTAATTAGAGATTTAAAAAGTCTCTTCCATTGCATTCCGAATTTATTCGGGATGGTCTTGAATCTAATGATTCACTTTCTAAATAAATTAATCACAGTTATCCCTTTAGGATAGCTTAACATTTTATTAATAGTATTATATGACAAATTTTAAAGTTGGTATTATTGGTGCTGGTCCGAGCGGATTGGCTATGCTACGAGCATTTGAATCGGAACAGAAAAAAGGTAATCCCATCCCAGAAATTAAATGTTATGAAAAACAAGATAATTGGGGCGGTATGTGGAATTACACCTGGCGAACTGGGGTAGGAAAATACGGTGAACCTCTCCATGGAAGTATGTACAAATACTTATGGTCGAATGGCCCCAAGGAATGTCTTGAATTTGCTGACTATACTTTTTCAGAACATTTTGGGCAACCTATTTCCTCTTATCCTCCACGCGAAGTATTATTTGACTATATCCAGGGTAGGATCAATCAAAGTAACGCTCGCGATTATATCCAATTCAATACGGTCGCCCGATGGGTGGACTATATCGAGGATCAAAAACAATTTCGCGTCATTTTTGACAACTTAAAGGACAATAAAACCTTTGAAGAGTATTTTGATTACTTAATTGTTGGCACAGGACATTTCTCAACACCTAACTTTCCTTATTTCGAAGGTATTGAAAATTTTCCTGGAGCCGTAATGCATGCCCATGATTTCAGAGGAGCCGATCAATTCAAGGATCAACGTTTACTTCTTATAGGCAGTAGCTATTCGGCTGAGGACATTGGTGTCCAGTGCTATAAACATGGTAGTGCATCCGTAACTATAGCTTACCGAAGTAACCCAATAGGCTGTAACTGGCCCGAAGGAATAAAAGAAAAATCCTGTGTAACCCATTTTGAAGGTGCTACTGCTTACTTCAAAGATGGTACCTCTGAAGAATTTGATGCTGTGATACTCTGTACGGGGTATCAGCACAAATTCCCATTTCTACCGGATGACCTAAGACTAAAGACTAAAAACCGCTTATATCCGGACGACCTTTATAAAGGCGTAGTTTTTAATCATAATGAGCAATTACTCTATCTAGGTATGCAGGATCAATATTACACATTCAACATGTTTGATACGCAAGCCTGGTTTGCAAGAGACTACATGCTTGGCAGGATCAATATCCCCTTAAAAGAAGAGCGCATTTTAGATATAAAAAAATGGATGGACTACGAAGAAAGTACAAAAACAGGTATTGAACATGTCGACTTTCAAACAGATTATATCAAAGAGCTGATGTCTTTTACAGATTATCCCGACTTCAATGTAGACAAAGTGTCTGCAATGTTCAAAAGCTGGCTACAAGATAAAGAAACCAACATTCTTAGCTACCGCGATCAAGTTTATAAATCGGTCATGGATGGTACGCAAGCCACCCCTCATCATACAGCTTGGATGGATGAAATGGATGACAGTTTAGAAAAATATTTGGAAGAAAACTTAGAAAAAGAAACACTTGTTTAACAGAAACGCAGAATACACGTCTGTTCTTTCTTAGGTTACCTCTTGCGAGGTAGCCTATTTTAATATACGGTTTCCCCAACTACGGAAACCCGTAAATACTCTCCATATTATTACGTAATGTTGTAGCAATTCAGGCACAAGTAACGTTTAATTATTATATTTAAGATGAATCGGACACCGTATTCACTATAGCAACTCGACACATAGTTTCCAATGAGAAATACTAAATATGGATAAATGCATTAAAATATGAAGACTCTAATTTTTGGTATACTTTATTTTATAGCTGCTTTTTCATCATTATACCTACTAAATCCTGAAGTAGACATCTACGCTATTTTGATGGTAAGTTCTATCGCGACTACAGCCACCGTCTTATTATTTCTTGCAGTATCGGCGTACATAAAGCGACGTCAGCCAGTAAACAAAAGCTTCAATAAATAGTCTAAACAGCTAAGGTTTATCCGAGCCTGCTTTCATTCCAGTAGTAGCTATTTGCGTAAATACGCGGACCAAAGATAGCTGTCCCCACACGAACTATCGTAGATCCCTCTTCAATTGCAGTTTCTAAGTCCCCGCTCATCCCCATAGAAAGCTCATGCATATTTACATTATGAATCTGTTCAGCAATAATTTCCTGTTGGATCTGTTTGAGTAGCCGAAAACAGGGTCTCACTTTCTCTGCCTCGGCACTAAACAACCCTATGGTCATTAACCCCTTAATCTTTATATTATCGAACTCAGAAACACTTTTCACGAGCTCAATCGCCTCGTCGGGATGTATACCAAACTTACTTTGTTCTCCAGAAGTATTTATTTGAATCAAAACATCAATTTTTCTATCCTCATACGCCAATCGCTGCTGTAGTTTTTCGGCAATTTCTAATCGATCGAGAGATTGTATACAACTGATGTCATATTTTAAGATATCTTTAATTTTATTGGATTGCAGATGCCCTATAAAATGACTCGTATGTGGTATACTTCTCAAATCCTCGTATTTTTCTTTTATTTCCTGAACCTTGTTCTCTGCGATCAAAGTTTGTCCTTCTTGAAGTGCTTCTTTAATACGTTCGGAGGGCACTGTTTTAGTTGCTAACAGCAACTTAACTTCTGCTGGATCACGCATACTATCTAAACACGCCCTTTCGATTCTTTTGAGAATGATATTTAAATTACTAACAATATTGCTCATTTACATTATGTCTTATTGCATAACAAAAGTAAACGGAATCCAGATCCTAAGACTCCTACAGTTTTACAAATAACCCCTAGTCCAGTTTCCCGATTTCTTTAATAGATCTTCTCTACGAAGACAGTATAGTGCAGCTTTGCCGTTATCATTTCTTCAGCAGTATCTGTTATTTCGATATCCTCTCCAACACGGTTACTCACCAATTCAAAACCATCAAACCAAGCTTCTATTCCATTTTCCACTTCATTTTTTAACACCTCGTCTTCTTTTTCAAATCCTATTTTATAAAAATAAGGCTCATCCGTATTATCTATTACTGCCTTAGGAACTGTCACCTTAATAGACACCTTGAGTTCTCTCGTCTTCATATTAAATTATCCCTCTAAATATTCCTCAAAGTTACACAACTTATACGTTCTATCTCATACGACACCTGCTAGATTAAGCACAAAAAAAAAGACACATACAGGAGTAAAATCCTGCACATGTCTCCCCAATATTATATGTTGAAAATTTACTTTAACTCGTGGACAAAAACCTGGGTAGTTTCACCAATGACTACGGTCGGAAATTTTTTATCATAGTCAATAACGATATCACCTGCTCCGGCGACTCCATCATTATTTGAATCCCAATCGATATTCACATAGTATTTAATTACTTCTCCCTCTCTAACAGCCGGTTTAATCATTTTCTTATGGTTTTCAGGCAGTTCAACTGTTACTTTAAATGGCAATTTAGATGATGTTAGCTTTTGCTCCAAAATCAATGTTGCCGGTACATCAGCGATATTCTCCGATACAGCGAAAAGACTCACTTTTCCTTCGGCTTTCTTAATAGTCCCGTTACCAACGAATTCAACTGATAAGGTTTCTTTTTTCATTTCCTTTATCTTAGATGTGCTTGAGCAACTCGAGAAAATTGCTGTAGCCAAAATTAATACTGAAAATAATTTGTTCATATTCTTATATATTTAAAATAAAAATCCTCCGAAAAATTATCGGATTCCAAAACATAACGTAAAAAGAATTAAATTCGATACAATTAAATAAAAATAAATTTAAGAACAACAAAAACACAAATAAACAGAACATAATTCTAAAAACAACAAACAAAATCAAACAAGACACTTGTATACAGCGAGTTTGCTTTTACATTTGATGGACCTAAATAAAAAAAGCCTCATTAGAAAATTCTAATGAGGCTTTCACAGGAAGGATTAAATTAACTGTTATTCCGAATACAGATAACGTATCTCGTTCCTTAAATTATAATTCGAGGCCATTACCTCTCCATAAGCTCCCGCCGTCCTTATAGCAATTAGATCCCCCCGTTTGCTCACTGGAAGTAAAACCTCTTTTCCAAAGCTATCTGAACTTTCACAGATCGGCCCTACAACATCATAATTCAGCTCTTTCTCATTAGTACCTTCTCCTATCTTTTCTATTTTATGATAAGCTTGATACAAAGCGGGACGCATCAATTCGGTCATTCCTGCATCTAGGATTAAGAAGTTCTTTTTTGAACCGCTTTTCGTATAAAGCACACGGCTCACCAACGTCCCACATTGTGCCACCAGTGCCCGTCCCAATTCAAAATGAACCTCCTGCTGCGCGTTACGTTCCAAGAACTTATCAAACACATCAAAATAAGCTTCAAAATCGGCTATAGGATTACCATCTGGATCCCTATAATCTACACCGAGCCCTCCGCCTACATTGATCACTTTAATATAAGTTCCCCTATCCTCAAACCAGTTCTTCCATTCATTAACTTTGACACACAGACTCCTAAAGACCCCCATATCTGTTATCTGAGAACCAACATGAAAATGCAATCCAATAAGATCTATGTGTTCACATCCTTTAATGACAGCAGCAGCCTTCTCTAACTCTGAATTTGGTACACCAAATTTATTCTCATCAAGTCCGGTTGTTATATAATGGTGGGTATTAGCATCCACATTAGGGTTGATCCTTAAAGAAACGTTAGCACGTTCGCCATGCTGTCCCGCCAACTCATTTATCACCTCTAACTCTTGAATAGACTCCACATTAAAAGCAAAAATTCCATGCTTTAAAGCGGTCAAAATCTCTTTATCCGATTTTCCTACTCCCGCAAACGTTATCTGATCCGCAGGAAACCCTGTATCAATAGATTTCTGCACCTCATTACCACTGACACAATCTGCTCCAAATCCCATGGATTGAATAACAGCAAGCAATCTATCATTAAAGTTAGCTTTCAAAGCATAATGTACATGAAACCCACGTTTATCTGCTGCTTTTTTCGCAGATTGGAGTGTTTGCTTTAGCAGATTTAAATCATAGTAATAAAACGGTGTCTCCTGATTAGAAAACTGGCTCAACAATTCCTTATTTTTAAACATATCCTTGCTCTGAATATTAAAACAACCTATTATGTAACGAGCGTAATGCCTCTACTTTATATTTGGTATCTAAAAGTATAGACACATTATAATCCGACCCTCCATAGGATATCATTCGGATAGGTAAATGTTTGACTGCGTCCAGTACACGTGCTGCATAACCATGCGTATTAGCTCCGAAATCCCCTACGACACATACAATAGTCTGGCCCTCATCGACACCTACTTTACCAAACAACTCTACCTCTTTGATGATCTCCAAAAGATTACTTGTATCGTCGATTGAAAGAGATACAGCTACTTCCGAAGTCGTAATCATGTCTATAGGTGTCTTATAACGCTCAAATATCTCGAACACTTTACGTAAAAAGCCATAAGCTAACAGCATTCTAGACGAATGTATGTGGATAGCAGTAATTCCATCTTTTGCAGCAATTGCCCGAATGACGCCTTTTTCAGAGCCCGCTTTTGATATCAACGTTCCATGGGCACCTGGATCCATCGTATTCAACAAACGCACTGGCACATTATAGCGCTGCGCAGGGAATACACTCTGCGGGTGCAAAATCTTAGCTCCAAAATAAGCCAACTCAGCAGCCTCATCAAAACTCAGATGGGCTATCGGGGAGGTGTTGGCCACAATACGGGGATCATTATTGTGCATACCATCAATATCTGTCCAAATCTGAACCTCATCTGCAGCTATTGCAGCTCCAATCAAAGAAGCCGTATAGTCGGATCCTCCCCTACGCAAGTTGTCAATTTCGCCAAAAGAATTTCTACAGATAAATCCCTGCGTAATAAATAGCTTATTTTCTGGATTATCACTTAACAATGGGGACAACTTTTGCCTAATATGGTCTATCATAGGTTCATTGTCTTCGTCGATCTTCATAAACTCCAAAGCAGGAAGCAACACAGATGCAACACCTATTTCTTCCAAATGAAAATGCCAAAGGGTGGTAGACATCAATTCACCCTGAGCTAAAATTATTTTCTCCTCTGTAGGCGTGAATATATCGTTGTTTGCTAAAGATTCAATTACATGAAAATGGTGATCGATAAGTTCCTTCCCCTTCTTAAGTCCTTCTTCGGTGGCAAAAAGCTCCTTAATAAGCGCCTCGTACTTATCCTTGTGTGCTGTGATCAATTGCTTGGCAAGCTGCTTATCTCCGTTCAAGTAAGCCTGACCGATCTCTACTAAAGCGTTTGTTGTCCCCGACACTGCAGATAATACCACAATTTGACGCTCGTTAGGGTCTACGATTTCGAGTAACCCTTTGATACGAGCTGCACTTCCTACGGAAGTACCACCGAATTTTAGAATTTTCATGAAGTAATTATATTTTTAACTTTATATTATATTTCAAAAGGCTCTATCGACAGAACCAAATGCATTTTCAAAAACAGCAAAAAACTATTTTAGAGCGTGAATATACCCAATTGAACCGATAATTATGCGGATTTTTCATTTTTACCATTAAAAAAATAGAAAAATCATAATTACACCTACAAATACCTCTTCATTTAGCGTAATGCAAAGTCGGCAATAGAGAATTAAAAAAATGCGACACCAACCCCGTTCAGGTCTGTGCCGCATTTCTTAATAATACGGAAGTATTATTTCTTCAGACTCGCTATCAACAACTGCGCAAGTTCTTCCCCAATGCGTTCCTGAGCTTCGTTTGTCGCAGCTCCAATATGCGGAGTCAAAGACAGCTTTGGATGACTCAGAAGTGCTGCACGCGGTGTTGGTTCATCTTCAAAAACATCAAGGCCAGCAAAAGCTACTTTGCCTGAATCCAAAGCCTCCAACAATTCTAATTCATCAATTACGCCACCACGTGATGCGTTGACCAGTCCGACACCATCCTTCAATAATGCAAATTCTTCTTTCCCAATAACAGGCTTATCCAAAAAAGGAACGTGTAAGGAGATAAAGTCAGACTCGCTAAACAACTCCGGAAGTTCTACTTGGCGCACAGGAACATCAACTTTCAGTCCCCCAGATAAATCAAGCTGCAATGAAGTAGGCCCTTCAAACAGATCGTAATACAATACATCCATACCTATCCCTAAAGCCATCTTGGCGGTCTCTCTACCGATACGACCAAATCCGACAACCCCCAATTTCTTCCCCATCAATTCAGTACCTGCTGCATACGCCTTCTTAAGACCACCAAAATTGACAGCACCTTCAACCGGCATTTTACGGTTAGCATCGTACAAGAAACGGACGCCGTTCAATAAATGTGCAAAGACCAATTCGGCTACCGAATGAGATGAAGCAGCAGGTGTATTGATAACCGTAATCCCCTTAGATCTTGCATAATCCACATCAATATTATCCATACCAACCCCTCCTCGACCAATTACTTTGATATTCGGACAAGCATCAATAAGAGGCTTTCTTAACTTTGTAGCACTACGTACTGTAACAGCATCATAAGCATTCAACTTATTCACTAGTTCATCTTGAGGAATATGCACAGTATCTACTGTAAAACCTGCATCCTCTAATATTTTTTTACCGATAGGATCTATCCCATCATTTGCTAAAATTTTCATTATTATTCTTTGTGATCTTGTGATCGAGTTATACTGCGTTCTTGTTAACATCTACATTGGTCCACATCTAACCATTCTGACTTATTAACTTGATAACTCCATAACTTGTTAACTTCTATGTTTATCCTCAAATTCTCGCATAGCATCTACTAGCGCATTGATTGACCGTATACTCAGTGCATTATAGATTGAAGCTCTAAAACCACCTACAGAACGATGGCCTTTGATCCCGATCAAGTCCCGCTCTTTCGCTAAGGTCAAAAACTCTGCTTCCAGCCCCGGTGTATCCATAACGAACGTGACATTCATCCGTGAACGATCCTCCACTTCAGCTGTCCCTTTAAAAAACGGATTACGGTCTATTTCATCGTACAATGTACGTGCTTTAATAATATTCTCTTGTTCAATTACAGAAATACCGCCTTTCGCTTTCAACCAACGAAGATTAAGCATAGATACATAAATAGAGAATACAGCAGGCGTATTATACATTGACGCAGCTTTGATATGTGCCTGATAATCAAAAATAGTCGGTATTGTACGACCTGTTTTTCCTAAGATTTCGTCTTTGACAATAACTAAAGTCAGCCCGGCAGGCCCCATATTCTTTTGCGCACCTGCATAAATAATATCAAAATCGCGCACATCAATACTTAGACTAAAAATATCAGAAGACATATCCACCACCGTAGGAACCTGTGTATCTGGTTTCTTAAACACCTCTGTACCATAAATGGTATTGTTAGAGGTATAGTGAAAATACGATGCATCCAAAGGAATAGTGAATCCTTTCGGTATATAATTATAATTTTTATCACTGGATGAAGCTACAACTTCTACCGTTCCAATATTCTTTGCTTCCTTAGCTGCCTTCGAAGCCCATACACCGGTATCTAAATATGCAGCTTTTCCGCCTTCAGGCAACAAATTCATGGGCACCATTGCAAACTGTTGACTTGCGCCCCCTTGAAGAAATAAAATGGAGTAATTTAACGGTACATTCAGTAGCTCACGAACTAAACGTTCGGCCTCTACAATTACCGCCTCAAATTCCTTTGATCGATGGGAAATCTCCAAAATAGACAATCCCGTATTATTAAAATCTAATACCGCCTGAGAAGCTTCTTTAAAAACTTCTTGGGGCAAAATACAAGGACCAGCACCAAAATTATGTTTCATCTCGTTGTTTGTGTGTTATAAGTGAAATTCTGAACAAATGTAACAACATTTTTTATATTAATATTAACGCAAACAATTATTTGTTACCAAAAACATAAACAATTAAGGTTTTTAATACAATATCTTTACAAAAAACAAATAATCACACACAAACACTTCATTTTAAACTATTACTGAATAATAAAAAATACAATCTGCGATACAAAGCGATACATTTTACCGAATTAACATTGCAATCAACGACCAAAATCTGTCTCTTTTGACTAGAATCATCGGCTGTAGATCTAACAATGATAACCGTCTGAAAAGTTCCGAACAGGCTCCAAAAACCTACACTTTCAGAAAAAAAAATCGTATCTTCGCATGCGTAGTGCGAGCATTATACATGCACTTAATTAGTTTTACAGTAACCAGGTAAATATGGCTGAAGAAACAGAAAATGAAAACAATCTAGTACCTGCTAATGACAGGGTAGTAAAAATCAACATTGAAGACCAGATGAAGTCGGCATATATCGACTATTCGATGTCTGTAATCGTGTCAAGAGCGCTCCCAGATGCAAGAGATGGTTTAAAGCCCGTACACAGACGTGTATTATATGGTATGCACGAGTTAGGGGTTACTTCTGGAAAACCTTATAAAAAATCAGCCCGTATTGTTGGGGATGTATTGGGTAAGTACCACCCGCATGGAGATACAGCCGTATACGATACTATGGTGCGTATGGCTCAAGATTGGTCTCTCCGATACCCTTTGATCGATGGTCAGGGAAATTACGGATCATTAGACGGAGATCCACCAGCAGCAATGCGTTATACGGAATCTCGTCTACGCAAGATCGCAGAGGAAATGTTGGCCGATATCAGAAAAGACACTGTTGACTTTCAGTTGAATTTTGACGACTCAGAGACAGAGCCAACAGTATTACCGACCCGCATCCCTAACCTCTTGGTCAATGGCGCTTCGGGTATCGCCGTTGGTATGGCCACAAACATGGCCCCCCATAATTTGACCGAAGTTATTGATGGTACCATTGCCTACATAGACAATAGAGATATCGAAATTTCGGAATTAATGCAGTATGTTAAAGCTCCAGATTTCCCTACAGGAGGATTTATATACGGGCACCACGGTGTCCGCGAAGCATTTGAGACAGGTCGTGGAAGAATTGTAATGCGTGCGAAAGCGGAGATCGAAACGACTAAATCCGGCCGTGAAATCATCATCGTAACCGAAATACCTTATTTGATTAACAAAGCGGATATGATCAAGCGTACCGTAGATCTAATCAACGAAAAGAAAATCGAAGGCATTTCCGAGATACGTGATGAATCTACAAAAGATGTACGTATTATATATGAAATCAAACGTGATGCAAACGCAAATGTTGTTTTAAACAACCTTTATAAATATACTTCCCTACAGTCATCCTTTTCCGTAAATAACATTGCCTTAGTCAAAGGACGCCCGATGTTGATGAACCTGAAAGATATGATTCATGAATTCGTGGAGCATAGACATGAGGTAATCGTTCGTCGTACTAAATTCGAATTGGCCGAAGCCGAAAAGCGAGCACATATATTAGAAGGCTATCTTATTGCATTAGATCATCTAGATGAGGTTATCAAGTTAATCCGTAGTTCCGAGACACCTGAAGATGCTCGGGTTGGCTTAATGGAAAAATTCGGACTATCCGATCTACAAGCCCGCGCTATTTTAGATATGACGTTGCGTCGTCTTACAGGACTAGAGCGGGATAAGATTAAGGAGGAGTACGCCGAATTAATGAAGACCATCGATTACTTAAAACAAGTTCTAATGGATGAAGGTCTCCGAATGCAAATCATTAAAGATGAACTCTTAGAAATTAAGGAAAAATTCGGTGACGAGCGCAGGTCGGTCATCGTGCATTCAGCAGAGGACATGACAATGGAAGACTTCGTAGATGATGAGGAAGTTGTTATTACAATCTCACATAATAGCTATGTAAAACGCACGCCGTTGACCGAGTATAAACGTCAAGGTCGGGGTGGTAAAGGAGCTATCGGCTCCAATACCCGAGACGAAGATTTCACAGAGCATATCATTACCGCAACTGCTCATAATTACATGTTATTATTTACGGAGGCAGGTCGCTGTTTCTGGTTGAGAGCATTTGAAATTCCAGAAGGAAGTCGGACTTCACGAGGTAGAGCTTTACAAAACATCATCAATATCCCAAAAGATGAAAAAATAAAAGCATATATCTTAGTCAAGAATCTTAAAGATCAAGAATACTTAGCGAACAACTTCATTATCATGTGTACCAAACAAGGAACGATCAAGAAGACATCCTTGGAAGCCTACTCGCGTCCACGTGCTAATGGTATCAACGCCATCAATATTAATGAAGGTGATCAGCTAATTGAAGCCTGTTTAACGAGTGGTAGTAGTGAGATTGTGATGGCTTTACGTTCTGGTAGAGCGATCCGATTCAATGAATCTACTGTCCGGCCAATGGGACGTACCGCAACCGGTGTACGCGGAATTACATTGACAAGCGAGACAGATGAAGTAGTTGGCATGATTAGTGTGAATAGTTCTGATGTGAGCGTACTAGTCGTTTCTGAAAAAGGCTATGGTAAACGAACAGATATCGAAGATTACCGCATTACGAACAGAGGTGGTAAAGGGGTCAAAACCATCAATGTTACAGAGAAAACCGGCGAACTCGTCGCTATTAAAGATGTAACAGACAATGATGACCTTATGATTATCAACAAATCCGGAATCGTAATCCGTATCGGAGTAGATTCGCTCCGTGTTATGGGGCGTGCCACTCAAGGGGTTCGTCTTATCACGCTTAAAGAAACAGATGAGATAGCCTCAATTACTAAAGTTGCTCGCGAAGAAGAGGAAGAAGAAATCGGTACAAATTCCGAAAATACTACCGAGAACTCCGACTTAGATGAACAAGTAACTGAAGCAACAGAAGAATAAAATATGAAAGCAATATCGGCTTCCTTATTATTGATAAGTTTAAGTACAACTGTTGTAGCCCAATCCAATTACAAGGAGGGCTCCAACAGTTTTGCCCGTTATATACAGACGGGGGATATTAAGCAGCTGGAAAGTGCCAAGAAATTCAGCGACGCATCCTATGCGACAAAGAGAGACTCTTCTCTCTCTAAAAATAACATGTTGCGTGCTCTTGTTTATAGCTCGCTTGCTTATGCCGATTCGACACGTAAGATAAAGACAGCTAAAGATCCTATTGACATTACGTTGGCGGCTGTTGCAAAATTAAAGCAAAAAGACAAAGACAATTTCGAGAGTGAGATTAAGTATGTTAATCAAAACCTTACTGCAGCTTATATTTATAAAGCAAACAAAGCTATAGAAAACAAAGAGTATGAAAAAGCTTATAATAGTTTTCTGCAGGTAAACAAATTGGGTTCCAAATCAGAAGATGTCCTTAACAATCTTGCATTATTAGCTGCTCAAGCAGGAAAGACTGACGAAGCTATAGACTACTATAGTCAAATCATAAAAGAAACGGATGCTGATGCAGGCAAATACTTGGCATTAGCCGACCTGTATAACTCCAAGAATGAAAAACAGCTCTATTTAAACACACTACAGGCCGCTCGAAATAAGTTTATGAACAACAAAAAAATTCTTTTTCTGTTGATTCAAAACTATGCAGCGTCCAAATCCTACGCTGCGATAGTTCCCATCATAGATGAAGCGATCAAGTACGAGCCAGAAAACATAGAATTACATTATTTGGCCGGTTTTGCCAACGAAAATGGAGGGCATACCGAACTCGCAAAAAAATATTACCATAAAGTAATAGAATTAGATGAGGACAATTACGATGCAAATTTAGCATTAGGACTAATCTTCTTAAACCAGTTTTTAAAAGATAAGAGCAATTTAGAGGCCCAATACGGTGCGCAGGATTATCTTTTAAAGGCGAATGGTATACAACCTTATGCAATTAATGCGTTAAAAGGGTTAGCATTGTATTATGAAGCGGCAGAAGATCCCGATCAACTAGATCGAGTCAATGTGTTACTCAACCAGCTTTCAAATAATTAGAAATAGTAATAAGAATTAGATATGGATTTAAAAAAAGCAATAATTTTATCAGCGATGGTTACAGCAGGTACTACGGTATTTGCCCAATCTAGTAATCTGAAAAAAGCAGCTTCCAACATTCAAAAATACGAAGAATTAAGAAGCACAGGGTCCGCTCAATTAGGCGTATCGTTCCTACAGACAGCTAAAGAAGCGATCGACGCAGCTTCTGTTCATGAGAAGACTAAAGATTTAGCGGAAACATGGACTTATTATTCTTTAGTGTACGCGAATATGGCAGTAGACGAAAAAAGTGAAGAAAAGGCTACGAAAGCTGCCGAAGGTATCGCTAAAGCTAAAGAGCTGGACAAAGACCAAAAGAACAAAACGAATATCAGCGTAGCAGAACAAAACCTATATTCTTTTAACTTCAATAACGGAGTAGGATATTGGGACAAGAAAGAATACAAGGCCGCTTACGATGCATTCAATAAAGCACTTAATTACATGCCAGGGGATACGACGTTGACCTATTACGCTGGTCTTGCAGCAATACAAAACAACGATTATCAAAATGGTATTGATAAATACAAACAACTGATTGACAAAAAGAATTATTCGCAGCATAAAGCTGTATTGGTAGATTTACCAAAGCTTTACCTATCACTTAAAGATACAACCAGCGCTTTGGAGTATGCAGCATTAGCAGCAAAGGAATACCCGAATGAAAATGATGCGGTCGTACAGAATATCGAATTGAATCTTATTGTTGGTAACGAGTCAAAAATCATCAGCGAAATTGAAAATCAAATTTCAAAAGATGGCAAGAACAAAAATCTTTATTATTATCTAGGTATAGCTCAAAGCGCAAATAACAACGCTGACAAAGCATACGAAGCCTATAGTAAAGCGATTGCAATCGATCCAAACTATAACGATGCGAACTTAAATGCAGGTGTGGTATTGATGAATTCTATTCGCGAGCAATTACAAAAAGTTAACGACGACAAGACGTTATCCAATAACCAATACACCACTAAAGTCGGTGAATTGAAAGAAAAAATAAAACCCGCTGAAGCACATTTCTTAAAGGTTCTTGAAAATGATCCTAAAAACGAGAGCGCTTTAAAAGGATTGAAAGGTCTTTACGATTTCCTACAGTTGGAAGAGAAAAGTAAAGCGATTCAAGAAAAAATTGACGCTCTGTAGAAATACAAAAGCTTAAATAAAAAAGAGATGCTGAATGCATCTCTTTTTTATTTAAGCTTTTTATAAGAAAACAACCAATCATAGATCTCATCCTTATGAAACAAACGTTCGACACTGCCGTGTGTTCCTCCTGGTACCACTGTTAATGTAACGTCGGCATCATCATCACACTTCTTTATTGCATTAAACATCTTCTTTGATTCGGACAATGGCACTGCGCGATCCCGGTTACCGTGTTGTATCCATAAAGGGACCTGTGTTAGATTACAAGCATAGTTAGCTGTACCTCCGCCACAAATTGCGACTGCAGCCGCAATTCTATCCGGATACTTTCCAGCTACATCCATAGTTCCATAGGCTCCCATACTCATCCCACAAACATATACCCGCGAAGCATCCGCGTTATAATTAGCGAGAATATAATCTATGACTTCCATTACCTGATCTGGATTCCAGCCATTAATCGTCTGAGGAGCTACTATTATACCTGGTATTTCCAGACCTTTTTCCATGGCATACAATACGCCATAACGCTTCACCCGTTCTAGATTAGACCCCGATAAGCTCTTACCGTGCAAAAACACCAAAATAGGTTGCTTCTCTCCTTCTTCGGAATAGCTATTAGGCAATCGTAATAGAAAATCATAAGAGGTTTTATTTTTGATTGGTTTCACATCGTCTGCACAAACACGAAAAAAAGGGCCCAATATCAATAGCATTACAATTATTCTTATCCACATAAATTTATATCCTAGTTTAGTCGAGGGCAAATCTATAAAACCACACCGAGCTTTCAAAGAAAATGAGCTTAATCAAAAATTTAACCATAAATTCACATGACTGTACTATGACAATTCAAATCATATAACTATATTGCGCTAAGTAAAAAGTTATAACCATGATAAATCGTTCAAAACTCCTTATTTTATCGGGTATTGCCGCTGTTGTCGTTACAATCAGTGCATTCACTCAAGCGCCTGCCACCATACAGACAGAAGGTCCTAAAAACCTAAAAGTCCTTCCTAAAAATGTATCACATGAAGAGTTGGAGAAGGTCATGAAGGGATTTAATGCTGCTCTCGGCGTTAAGTGTAACTTTTGTCATGCGCCAAAATCTAATGGTGAAAAAGGATTAGACTTTGCCAGCGACGAAAATCCGCATAAAAACACTGCGCGAGAGATGATGAAAATGACAAATAAAATAAACAAGAAATATTTCAAGCACGAACATGCTGGTGTAATTCAAAACATTACTTGTGAAACATGTCATAACGGAAACAAAGAGCCGAAAACTGTAGCTATACAACCTTAAACTTTTATACTTTATTAACTGTTCTTTTGGGCAAAAATCTGTATTTTTCCTCTGTCAAAAAAAGCTGTCGACACGACAGAGGAAAATTTACTACAGATTTGTATCATGAAAATACTCCACACCGCTGATTGGCATTTAGGAAAGCGTCTTGACTTCGTATTGAGACTGGAAGAACAGAAGGATGTTTTAGATGAAATATGTCAAATAGCTGAACAACAAGAGGTCGATCTAATCCTAGTAGCAGGAGACCTTTTTGACACATTCAACCCTCCTGTAGAAGCTACTGAGCTATTATATCAAACGTTGAAACGTCTTACAGCAAATGGAAAACGTCCTGTCATAGCCATAGCTGGAAATCACGATTCTCCAGATCGTGTAGATTCTGTAGATCCTTTGGCCAAGGCCTGTGGAATTATTTTTATAGGTTATCCCAATTTCAAAATACATCCGTTTGCTGTCGACGATCATTTTAAGATAACGAACAGTGATCAAGGCTTCTTAGAAATTAAATTAGCACACATCCCTTTCCCGATACGTTTATTAACGACACCTTATGCCAATGAAATACGGCTTAAGCAATTCATGGGGATAGAAGATAAGTCCGAAGAGCTTAATCAATGGCTCAGTACCCACTGGGCAAAACTAGCAGAAAACTACTGTGACGACAAGGGAGTAAACATACTGACGGCACATCTATACATGATGGAACGCGGCGGAGAGCTACTGGAAGAACCCGAAGGTGAAAAGCCAATCAAAATAGGAAATGCCGACATCACTTATACCGACGGGATTCCGACAGCTATACAGTACACAGCATTGGGCCATCTACATCGCTATCAACACATTGCAGGACACCGTTCTCCAGTAGTATATTCCAGTGCCCCTCTAGCCTATTCATTTGCAGAAGCTGGGCAAGGCAAAAAAGTAGTCCTAATTGAAATAGAACCAGCTAAAGTTCCTCAAATTACGCCCATAGGTCTAACCAAAGGACGTAGACTACACCGTAAGAAATTTCAATCTATTGATGATGCCGTAAGTTGGCTTCATGAACACCCAGATACATTGGTCGAGCTCACCATGGAAACCGACACTTACCTCTCTTCGCTAGAATTAAAAAGACTACATGAGGCTCACGACGGAATCATTCACGTGATTCCAGTATTGACCGGTGTAAATGAGCATGCAGAGTCCAAAACTACTGTCAAATTGGATCAAGATATCCACTCCCTTTTTGCCGACTATTTCAGAAGCAAATACGGACAGGATCCAAACGAAGAGATTAATGCCTTATTTAAGGAAGTAATGACACAAAACAAAGATATAGAAGGATAATATGCTACCGATATATTTAAGTCTAGAAGGATTATATTCTTATCAAAAGAAACAGGAAGTCGACTTCACACAACTGACCGAGGGAGGTTTGTTCGGTATATTTGGAGCAGTTGGCTCCGGAAAATCCTCCATCCTAGAAGCTATAAGCTTTGCCTTATACGGCGAAACAGAACGTCTTAACAAGCAAGAGAAACGAGCATACAACATGCTTAACCTCAAATCCGACACTGCTATAATCGATTTTCAATTTCTCAACTTCGAAGGCAAGAAATTTAGATTTGTGGCGCAGTGGAGACGTAAAAAAAAATTTGAAGAGACAACTAGCATCGAACGCTACGCCTATGTATGGAAAGATAACAATTGGATCCCTCTAGAGTCAGCAGATGGAGCCAAAGTTACCAACCTCTCCTATCCAAATTTCAGACGTACAATTATCATCCCTCAGGGACAGTTCATGGAGTTTTTGGAACTAAAGGGAAAGGATCGTTCAGATATGATGAAAGAGATTTTCTTTTTAAACCAGTATGACCTTGGTCCCAAAGTAAGTCTATTACAAAGTAATAACAATAAAAAGCTTGAACATATAAAAGGTGCTCTTACGGGATTTGAAGAAGTCTCGAACGAAATAATTATCGAGAATAAGCAAGCGTTAGAAGACGCGAAGCTCTTCTTAGAGAAGGTAAAGCTAGAATTTGAAAAAGTTGAAAAACAACTATATAAACTACGTATAGAGAAGGAAAACAAGACTGATCTTGACAACAAACAACTTGAACTAGAAACCTTAGAACAACAACGTCCTAAAGTAAAGCTGTATGAAAAGGAGATTCAGGAATTTGAGTCTGTCTCCCTACATTTTAGAGAACCAATCAATAGTCTCCATCACATTACCTATAATAAAGAGCAACTATTAATCAAAATTGAAAAGCTTAAAGACAACAAACAATTACTCAATCACAGGATAACAGAGACCGAGCAGCAATTGGAAAGCTTAAAAGATGATTACGAACAGCTTCCCTCCTATAAAAAGAAGACGGACGATTATCAATTATTAATTGCCAATGCCGAATTAGAACAAAGCAAGATCGAGTTAGAAAATCGGGTAAATAGAGGCTCCCCTATTGTACTTCAAACCCAGCAGAAAGAACAAAACCTGATTATTCGTCTTCAAGAAGAGGAGCATCGACTAGAGCTTGCTAAAAACTCACGTACGCCGACACAGGAATTAATGGCTATCGAAAACTGGTACCAACGATACGATCAGTTACAGGGACAACTCTCCGATATTCAAGACAAATTGCAGCAGCAAGAAGTAGAAATAGCAGGCTATCGTTCTGATCTGGAAAAGCAAAATCTTTCTGAAACAAATTGGCGAGAGGTACTCCAAGGAAAAATAACCGATATTTCGGCACAAAGTAATTTATTAAAAGAACAGGAAAACTCGATCTTAGTCAAGCAGGAACTATCTCAATATGTACTAAGACTACATCAGGGCGAGCCATGTCCGTTATGTGGTTCTTTAGATCATCCGAATCCCATGCATGAAGAAAACTGGACGCTAGAGATCGACCGATTAAATGGTGAAAGAGTACAGTTAACAACCAATGAACAGGAGCTGAGGGATCGCTATACCAAGGTATCGGCGATTACTGTATTGATTACGGATAAACTCAAAGGGTTGGAATCCCTTAAACAAAATGCACAGGAAATCTCCGGCTTAATTTCAATACATAATAATGGTTTTATCTGGCAAAGTTTTGAACAGGGAAACCGTGAAGCTTTTGAAGTGAAAAAAAACGAAGTTCAGCAATTAGAATCCAAGATTCTTCAACAAGAAAATGACATCAAAGATATTCGTAAGGAGCTACAGGAAACCCAGGAGAATCGGGTTAAATATGAAAAATCCTTAGATGATTTAAAAAATCAGATCAAGATAGTTGAGGCAAAAATGGCCCAACATACACAACAGTTAAAAGTAATCGAAGTATCTACCTATAAAGGAATAGAAAAATCAGTATTGATCGACCAGCTCCGCGAACTGGAAGAGAAAATAAATCGTGTCGAGCAACAGGTTACAGATTGGAATGATATACTCATACGGGCCAAGACGCAATTTGCAGAGACTGCTGGTCAATATGCAGAAGCTCATGAACAATACGTTGCCCTGAATGGACAGCTCCAAGCGCTACAAGGAACAATCAATAGTCTCCTGAAAGAATTTCAATTTGGAGATATCACCGTCGTGAAGGCTATTCTAGACAAAAATCTGGATGTCGTGACCCTACGTGAAAAGATACAGTTATTCTATGTACAACACAATACACTAAGCACAAGAATCGTTGAACTAAAAGAACTGACTAAAGACAGCTCATTCTCTCAGAAGCTATTCGAAGACACGGAAGAAATCTACCAATTAAAAAAAGAAGAACTTGAGTTGCAATTCGCACTAACCGGCGCACTAGAAAAAGAGTTAACCCGTCTGACCATTGAATTGGACAAGAAAAAAAACTTATTAATTGACTACGAACAGCTTAATAATCGTAAGGAAAATTTAAGATTACTAGACAATATGTTCAAAGGCAATGGTTTTATCAATTATGTATCGAGTATACATCTGGCACGACTCTGCGAGATAGCCAACCAGCGTTTCCATAGACTCACCAAGAATCAGCTCAGCTTGTGCCTCAATGAAAACAATGAATTTGAGGTGATTGATTACCTTCATGATGGTTACCAACGATCAGTGAAGACGCTCTCTGGCGGGCAGAGCTTTCAAGCCTCGCTATGCCTTGCCTTGGCACTAGCCGAAAATATCCAGTCGTTAAATAAAGCCGATCGAAATTTCTTCTTTATTGATGAAGGCTTCGGAACCCAAGATGCAGAAAGCATTAATACGGTATTTGATACGCTTCAATACCTACACCATGAGAATAGGGTTGTCGGTATTATCTCACATGTGGATGAACTGAAAGAGCGTATGCCACGCTCTATATCGGTAATTAAAGACTTAGAAAAAGGCAGCCAAATAAATTACAATTAAAAAATAGCTCCTAAGTTATAGGAGCTATTTCTATTTCTTCTAGTGTTTTATACAACTCGAGGTATTTTGCTATAGCTTGTCTCTTTCCGACATTCAATTTAAAATCTAGGCTTTCTGTTAAATAGACCTCATAATCAAAGTTTGGATATACCGGCAACCCAGGTATGACATCTTTAGGATGCGACACACCATCGGCCAATGCTTTATTGAATAAATCCACAAACTCTGCCGACAATTCCTTATTCGCGACCCAAACGGCGTAAGCAAAGGGCAAACCGGTTAGTTCCTTCCAGAAATGACCAAGGTCATATACATAAGCGACTTCTTCCTTCTTGCCAAAAGTCCGATCTCCGATGAGGACATAGGCATCCGCATCACCTTCCCATACGATATCTACATATTTTTTCCAGTAGTACTTTAATAGAATACGGGCCAATCCATTTGATGTTCGGGATTGAGGATCTAGACGAAGTGTTTTTACTTCAGAAATAGGTTTATCCGAAAAGATAAAAACAGAATCGACCGCACCATCCGAACCTATACAATAGTCTGTAATAATAACAGGATTAGCTATCTTTAATAATGCAGCCACAGGTATAATCCCCAAATCTGCTTCATTTGCTATTACTTTCCGAGCACATTCTGCAGGGTAATCTACACTTAAATCCACCATATCCATTACAGGCGAAGACTTAAGTCCTTGCAGAAATGGCAATGTATTGGTGTAGCTCACCGCTGAAACCCTTACTTTACTCATTATAATAATTCTTTCAAATGTTCTGTATTGTAATAATCTGATATCGAGAATGTCCCCTGATCGTAGTCTAAGATATATAAAGCAGTATTTGTGTGCGGAAAATCATCCATTTGACTGACAGGTACATTCGTAAGATGGCACAACATAATCCGTAGTGCACGGCCGTGCATACAGACCAAAATATTCTCTTCTTCTTCCTTTGTCAACATATAGGCTATTGCCCGCTTTTGACGTTCAACCAACTCATTAGGTGATTCCCCATTTTCCACGTGGACGTCCAGTTCATTATTTCGCCAAGACTCGATAAGTGCCTGAAACCCTTTCAAAATAGTTTCATCTTGCTCCTGTCCCTCATAAATCCCCCAACTAATCTCGTCCAATCCCTCCAATTGTTCAACCGAAATGTTCTTGGTCAAAAAAGGTTCAACCGTCTGATGCGTGCGCAAAAGGGTCGATGTATAGATCTTATCAAAAGGTACATCTTTATAAGCCTCAAAAAACGCTTCAGCCTGTTTGAGGCCATTCTCATTCAAAGGAGAATCTACTCCCCGTCCCTGCACGATCCCTTTTAGGTTTAGATCCGTTTGTCCGTGTCTTATAAAATAGAAACTTTTCTTCAATGCTTTGTTTTAATTTACAACGGGCAAAGCATAGTAACGCTTTGATTTATCCTCTTCAAAAACAACATCTTTATAGTCTGTTATCACGTTATACAAAGTGTCCCGTTCGATTGGGTGCCTCCCTACATTCTTTATCAATTCGACCAATTGCTGTGTACTCATCGCCGGAGTTTGCTCTTCCGCACCAGCCATACTATAGATTTTTGTGGTATCGTCCAGGGTACCATCTATATCATTAACACCATAAGCTAGCGATAATTGTGCCGTTTCTCTTGATATCATTGCCCAATAGGCCTTTATATGATCAAAATTATCTAAATAGATCCGTGCGATAGCATAATTCCTTAAATCTTCAATCACAGATACCTCAGGAATATTCGACATTTGATTGTCTTTATTTCTAAACTTCAAGGGGATAAAAGTCTGAAAACCTCCGGTCTTGTCCTGCAATTGGCGTAAACGCTCCATGTGATCGACCCGATGCCAGTACGCTTCAATATGACCGTAAAGCATTGTTGCATTGGTATTCATCCCCAATTTGTGTGCCTGTTCATGAATATCCAACCATTGCTCAGCGGTACATTTATCATGTGCTATTTTCTCCCGGACTTCGGGATGAAAAATTTCAGCCCCTCCACCAGGCATCGAATCCAAGCCACATTCTTTAAGATATTTCATCCCATCGTAATGGCTTAATTTCGCTTTCTTGAAAATATAGTAATATTCTACTGGAGTTAATGCCTTGATATGCAATTCAGGTCTATGCGCTTTACATTTTTTAAAAAAATCAGCATAGAATTCTAGGTTTTGTTTAGGTACAACGCCGCCTGTGATATGTACTTCGGTCACTGCTTCATCATCGTAGCGGCGAACGACATCCATCATACCCGCTACATCCATCTCCCATCCTTCTTCACGCTGTTTGATCATCCGTGAGTACGAACAGAATTTACAATCATAAACACATACGTTGGTCGGTTCGATATGAAAATTTCTATTGAAATAGGTACGATCCCTGTGCTTACGCTCTCTGATGAAATTCGCTAAAACACCTAAATAGTTCAGTTCACCTTTTTGGTAAAGGATTATACCCTCTTCGACTGTAATTCGTTCTTCAGCAACGACTTTTTCTGCTATTCTTTTTAAATCTGGGTCTGTCTCACTTTTGATTAAAAAATCAAGTGCCTTATTAGCATTCATGTGTCTCTCCTTCTAATACAAACTTAGCTAAAATGCCTCGTATTCGCCAATACCTAACGCAAAATATGCGTCTCGTAGTACCTTTTTACACCCAATCCACAGAACAAAAATTTCATGATTCCTTTGGTTCGCCAATAGGCAAGAAAGTTATCAGAAAAAAATCTACTAGGTCTCCGCAAATTGCTGCATATCTATTAATCTTCGATACAATCCATTCTTTGTCAACAGTTCCGTATGTGCACCCACCTCCACAATCCTTCCTCCTTCTAATACCACAATTTTATCAGCGTTTTGTATCGTACTCAATCGATGGGCGATCACCACGGTAGTCCTATTTTCCATTAACTTATACAAAGAATCCTGTACCAGTCTTTCTGATTCGGTATCCAATGCCGATGTAGCCTCATCCAACAGCATAATAGGAGGGTTTTTGAGTACTGCCCGCGCTATACAGATCCGTTGCCGCTGTCCACCGGACAACTTAGTCCCACGATCCCCAATATTGGTATCATAACCGTCACTCGTCTGCAGTATGAAATCATGGGCATTCGCTATACGCGCAGCATGCTCTACTTCCTCCATTGTCGCAAATGGACTTCCAAAGGCAATATTATTAAAGATAGAATCATTAAACAATATAGAGTCTTGATTCACCGTACCTATTAAAGCTCGCAGTGAATCCTGATTCAAATCGCGTAAGTCTTTACCATCAAACCTGACAGCTCCGGAGGTCACGTCCATAAACCGAGGAATCAAATCGACTAGCGTAGACTTACCTCCCCCTGAAGGGCCGACTAAAGCCACCGTCTGCCCTTTCTCAATATTAAGATTAATACCGTTAAGCACATTACGATCACCATAGCTGAAATCCACACTATCAAACTGAATAGAATCTTCAAAAGTGTTCACGACCACAGCATCTTCTTTGTCCTTGACCAGATTTTTTTCATCAATCAGTTCCAGTACACGCTCTCCTGCTGCCAGTCCATTATGAATACCACTAAAAGAGTCAGTCAACGCTTTCGCGGGGCGCATTACCTGAGAAAAGATACCGATATAGGTGATGAATGCTTCAGCATCTAAACTTCCTTCCCCCGATAATACTAGACTACCGCCATACAACAGAATAATAGCCACCATCACTACTCCCAATAACTCGGACACAGGCGAACTCATCTGTTGACGTGCGGCCATTCTACGCATAATAGAGGCAAAATGTTCATTCTCATCATGAAAACGATCCTTCACAAATCGTGTCGCGTTAAAGGACTTGATGATCTTTACACCCGACAAAGCTTCATCGAGATAAGTAATCATATTCGCAAAAGATTCTTGTCCAGCACGTGCCTCCTTTTTAAGACCTTTTACAATACGTGCGATCAAAAATGCAGATACCGGAATTACCGTCATGGAAAACAAAGTCAACTGAGGTGAAATGAGGAATAAAGTGACCAAATAAGCGATCAATTGAAGTGGTTCTTTAAAAACCACCTGAAGCGTCCCCGTTACTGAATACTGTACGGTACCGACATCCGAAGCTATTTTTGATATAACATCTCCCTTCCGTTGGTTGGTAAAGAAACCCAAATGCAAATTCATTACATTATCAAAAACGGCCTTACGCAACCTTAATAAAGTATGTATTCTAAAATTTTCCATAATCCGTTGACAGAAATAACGGAATAGATTGGAAATAAAGACAGATATGACAATAATAACACAAATATACTTTAACGCACCATAAGGTCCTAGCTCATAGTATAAGCTATTGGACAAATAATTAAACCATTCCTTTATTTGGTAAAAATGTTCAGGTTTCTGCAATACAGGTGCGACAGCTTCGGCCACTTCTGCACTCCCCTTGAATAATACCGATAGCAATGGCATCAGCAATGCTAGATTTAATGTTCCAAATACAACAGTAATTATTGTACAGATAACATAAGGTATGGCAAATTTGCTTATCGGTTTAGCAAAAGATAATAGTCTAAAGTATGTCTTCATTTAAAAAATTAAGAACCACAAAAATAGAAAAAAACCTTCATCAATCCTATTCTTGAACCAGATGTACCATCGGCCGTTTATCGGCGGCATATCAGCTATCCAATCAAGCTTGTCCTATTAGGCACACCTAATTTACATATTTTACAGCCTTTAGCTATTTTGTCGCCAAATAATTCAACAAAGCGATTTTGTTTTTATAAATTTAGCACCAAATTTAAAAAAGGAGATTTGATGACAGTAAAAGTAAATGTCACCTCGACCTTATGGAGAGGTCTATGAACTGTATAGGATTAATATATAACTTCTAGATCCCTCCACTTCGGTCGGGATGACGGCATAGTTTACAAATCTATCATGGGTAGGAAGTATGACGAGACAATCTGTATTTAAGCAAATTAGATGGCACACCATTCCCGATTCTCGGGACGGGCTGTTCCTCAGGTTGGCAATGACGCCTATCGCTTCCTTTTTAGACACTGTTATGAAATAATTTACATATGAATATTGAAGTTGCGAAAAGGCTACAACAGACCGAGGAATATTACTTCTCGAAGAAGTTGAGAGAAATTGACGAGATGAACAAGGCCGGAGCACAGGTAATCAATCTAGGTATAGGAAGCCCTGACCTACCACCGCACCCTGAAGTCATCCAAGTGCTGACCGAGCAAGCCGCTCAAGACAATACACATGGTTATCAAAACTATAAAGGATCTCCTGTGTTACGTCAAGCGATGGCAGATTGGTATTCGCGATATTATCACGTTACTTTAAATCCAGCAACAGAAATTCTTCCATTAATAGGATCCAAGGAAGGTATAGTACATATATGTATGACTTACCTTCAAGAAGGTGATGAAGTATTAATACCTAATCCAGGATACCCAGCCTATACATCAGCGGCAAAGATCTCTGGCGCGACTATAGTGCCTTACGATCTATGTCAAGAAAACCATTGGTTGGTGGATTTTGACGCCTTAGAAAAAACAGATTTAAGCAAAGTAAAAATGATGTGGGTTAACTATCCACATATGCCAACAGGAGCATTGGCCAACAAAAGCTTCTTTGAAAAGCTAATTGCTTTTGGTAAAAAACACAACATTTTAATCTGTCATGACAATCCATACAGCTTTATACTGAATGATTATCCGGAAAGTATCATGGCTGTTGATGGGGCTGCGGAAGTTGCTATAGAACTAAACTCTTTAAGTAAATCGTCCAATATGGCCGGTTGGCGTATTGGTATGCTCGTTGCTAACGAAAACCGAATTAATGAGATTTTACGGTTCAAAAGTAATATGGACTCAGGCATGTTCTTACCATTACAACTTGCAGCCTCAAAAGCACTATCTTTGGACAAATCATGGTATACCCAGTTGAACGAAGCCTATACACAGCGTCGCAAAAAGGTCTTTGAAATTATGGATCTATTAGGCTGTCAATACGATATCAATCAGGTTGGACTCTTCGTATGGGCCAAAGTTCCTGAGCAATATACGGACGGCTATGCACTAAGTGATAAAGTGTTATATGACGCTAAAGTTTTTATAACTCCGGGCGGCATATTTGGTAATGCGGGAGATCGATATATCCGTATTAGTCTATGCGCAAAAACGGAGGTTCTAGATAAGGCACTGGCACGAATCGGAATAATGGTTAAATAAGGTTATCGAGTTATATTGTTACGGAGTTGTATGGTTGATAAGGCTATGAAATCTCCTATCTAATATCTCACATTTAAATACTATAAAATGAACATAGCTATTGTCGGGATCGGATTAATTGGTGGATCTACAGCCATCCGATTGAAAGAAACAAAATCTTTCGACAAAATAATTGGGGTAGACAAAAACGAATCCAATCAAAAAAAAGCCCTACAGTTAGGCCTGGTAGATGAGATTATGTCTTTGGAAGACGCCATAAAGCAAGCCAAAGTAATTGTATTAACAGTACCCGTTGATGCAATTATGCAGTTGGCTCCTGCTATTCTTGATCAGATTGACACACAGGTCGTCATCGATATGGGATCGACCAAAATAAATATATTGCAACTCATCGCCGATCATCCCAAACGAGGGCGTTACATCGCAGCCCATCCCATGGCAGGGACAGAGTATTCGGGACCCGAGGCGGCGATACCAAATTTGTTTAAAGACAAAAACATGGTATATGTCGATGCCTTCCGTACGGACGAAGATGCCTTTGATATAGCTGATGCTATCACCGAACAGTTGGAGATGAAATCAGTATTTATGAATGCCGAAGAGCATGATATGCATACGGCATATGTTTCGCATATATCCCACTTGACTTCATTTGCGCTAGCATTGACGGTATTGGAAAAAGAAAAGTCACAGGGTCGGATTTTTGAACTAGCGGGTTCGGGCTTTGAGTCTACCGTACGTCTTGCCAAATCATCGCCCGATATGTGGACACCTATATTTAAACAGAATAGAACTAATGTATTGGAAGTTTTGGAAGAACATATCAAGCAGTTGCAAAAACTACATCGTAAACTAGAAGATGAAGATTACGAAGGACTTCACAAACTGATAAAGAAGTCCAATAAGATAAAAAGGATTATAAAATAGAATAAAAGAAGCAATGGTTAACCATTGCTTCTTTCTATCAATACCATTAACATTAGACTCAAGACAAAACGTTCTTCATCCACTGCATCCGACGTCAGCTTATGTACCGTAAATTTACGCCCGAAAAAAGAAGGTTCCTTTTTGATTTCGAATAATACCTGGCCATCACTATTGGACAATAAATAAGCAGGATTAAAGAAATAACCCGATAGTATACCTATCAATGGTATCTCTCCAAAAAGCCCATCCATAAATTTTGTCCAAGGATTTTTCTCTTGGATGGTATGATCGTGTGTATCCGTACTATCCATCAATCGGAAGGTCGATCTCCATAGTGATCGAAGCGATTTTCTCCGCACCTTACCGACTACCCTACCTGAATGGTCGCTGATCGTAAACGTCTGTTGAAAATCAATCAACTTATCAGACACCAATTCATAAAGGAGATTAGTTTTGGATTCATCACTATAGATTTTAATCTGATCTCGCCATGCAAATATTTTCTCACGTACATAACAAATGGTCTCACCTGATGCATCCTTAGCAATAAAGTCATTGGAAAGCGTTCCGATCTTGAATTGAAAATGCAGGGGATAGTTAAACGTACTCATATTAATATTTCCATTTAAATTTATCAAACACCTTAGACCATAACCAGATCGGCCCCAATCCCATTAGACAAAAAAAGTGCTTTAGTCCCAAACCTTCCTCTTTTCTCATCAACACGAATAAAACGAGTGACGATACGAGAGCTATGCTCGAACATACCAACACTACCGAAGGTCCGCCATCCCGCTCTATATATTCGAGTTGCACAATAAAAAAACTCATAACAGCGATACAAAACAAGACTGCATACGACAATGTCGGTGCTAATTTCAGGTAACTATAGATTACCACAGCAATAAATATAGATCCCCAATTCAGAAACGTATGGGCATTCATACGAATAAGAAAATCAAACTGCGGAAATGGAATCATCCATATCAATCCCATAAATCCAAAAAAAGCAAGTGCTAAAAACAGGGCGTAGAGTCCTTTATTTCCCAGCGAAAATGTATTATCCAATTCCTTAAAGTACTTATCTACCGGCCTAATCGGCGTTTCCTGTTGGTCCTGCTTCCTATTCTTCTTGTTCATCCAACAAAAGTAAGCAATTATCTAGATTCTTACCCTCATTTGAAAGTATTTTAAACCATAACATACCACATTCACAATTTCTAATTTTAAAGAAATCAATAACAGTGTTTTTATAAAAAGGTTGTCATCGTAAGTTTTTATTTATCAGAAAAAACAACTACCTTAAATAACTGGTAATTAACTACAAAAGCTAATTATACTGATTATGACCAAGTCATTTAACAACTATTACGTAGAAAGGATAAGTGCTATTATCGAATCCGAAAGTGCTGAACGCCAAAACCTGATCTTTGTTTTATTAGGGCAAACATCCCTGTGGCACTCGCTATTACCCTGCACCAATATTGCCGATAGCAGCCATTTAATAAATGAAAATAAGCACCATTCCTATAGCAAGGACTGGTATGTGCAGATGCAAAACACATTAGCCCTAGTGAAAGACTATCACCTGATATCTTATGCACAGCTTTGCTACTTACAGGCCTATGCTGGCGACATTCCGCTGCCCTTTGTGGACCGCATGGTAGTTATTGAAGACAATCTACGCCAACTATTCCCCCTCTATGAAGAAGATTACATACAGACCAGCGGCCAAGATAATATAGATAGCAGACCGGCGGACCTACCGTTACACCACATCGAACAATGCGTACTGAACCAAAAATATTATTATTCAACGCGCCGACCGACAAACAATTTTAAAGTTATCCCCCTTTTCCAAGAAGAAATAGAAGTTAAAAAAAACAGCCATAAAGATCCGGATGCGTACAACCTGTCCTTTGACAATTTCGCCTTAGACCTACTCATTAATGAGCACATCAATCAACCTATTTTTGGTACGACCACGACGATCACCTATTATGAAAAACAATTTCAGAACAACCGCTTATTGGGCGACCTTAAGAAATGGAACGCAGTATTAAGTCAATTTTCTGGAAAACTACAGTATAGTGCTATCGCGCAAATTGAAGAGGACAGTCCCATACGAGAAGTAACGACCCAGTTATTGAAACAACATTGGGGGGCGGAAGCGACCTTCAGAACGCTTTTTATCTACAAGAACCCGGACCACACGAACGAAGTCATACCTATCTCGCAGGGCAATATCGTCGATACGATAATCGCGGCCTATGAAAACAGCAAAGTAGAGCAGGCAAACAGGGATGTATTCTTGACGGCACCTACCGGCGCAGGCAAATCACTTATTTTTCAACTTCCGGCCTTTCATATCTCAAATCAGGGCGATATCACTATTGTTATTTGTCCCCTGATCGCCTTAATGAAAGATCAGGTCGAGGCCATAGTCACGGAGCGAAATTTTGAAAAAATAGCCTACATCAATGGTGAGCTCTCTTTTTTAGAAAGAGAACGCATTATTCAGCAATGTCAATCCGGATTAATCGATATCCTATATATGTCGCCAGAGCTATTCCTGTCCTACGATATCACCTACTTTATAGGAAACCGAAAAATCGGTCTATTGGCTATAGATGAAGCACACCTCATCACAACCTGGGGCAGAGATTTCAGAGTAGACTACTGGTTTCTCGGCGAGCATCTGCGCAAACTTCGTGAAGTAAACCTGCAGCATTTCATCGTTGTTGCCGTGACAGCTACAGCTGTATTCGGTGGTGCTAATGATATGGTTTTTGATAGCATCAATAGTCTTCATTTGAACAACCCATACCTCTATATCGGTCAAGTAAAACGAGAAGATATCACCTTTGTATTTCAGAACTACCCTGCTTTTGAAAAAAAACTCGAAGCCAACAAGCTCGAACAAACCATTTCCTTCAGCAAGCAGATTCACGAACTACAACTCAAAACACTCGTCTACACCCCCTATGCCAAACAGATTTCCAGCATTATAGAAGCCCTGAACCAAGGATTTAGTACTATCGCTACAGGATATCATGGTAGTATGACCAGTGAGAATAAAAACTTCGCTTTAGAGCAATTCAAAACGAACAAAAGAAAAATAATGTTTTGTACCAAAGCATTCGGAATGGGTGTTGATATTCCCGATGTAGATATGGTCTATCACCATGCGCCATCTGGATTATTCTCAGATTATATCCAGGAAGTGGGCAGAGCGGCACGAAATCAAGACCTTAAGGGATTTGCTGCTATCAATTATCACCCTGATGACCTGCTGTATGCAAAAACACTGCATAAGATATCTACGATTACCTCCTATCAAATACAACTCGTACTACGAAAAATACTACTCGCCTATCACTGCAGTGCCAAGCAGAATAACCTGCTCCTATCGGCAGAGGACTTCGAGTATATATTTGACAAAGGTCAAGATGCCCAACAGAAGATGCTTACTTCATTGATGTTTCTGGAGAAAAACTACCTTCTTGAGCAAGGGTTCCCAGTATTCTCAGCAAGACCAAAAAAACGTTTTATAACAGGGTATGCCAAAGTTGCTGATGCGCATCTCGTAAAACTATCACATCTTTACCCAAATACCTATGAACTGATCAGCACCCGAAAAAACGGCGAGCACATCATTGAATTTGACATCGAAAAATTCTGGAAACACTACGGGCAGAAACAAAATTTCGAAAACTTAAAATTAGCATTTTACAATAATACGATTTTCGAAGAAGATAAGATCAGCCTAGAACCGCAGCTAAAGATAATGTTTGAACGCGCCAGAGGATCCTTCGAGGATCAATCCCGCAAACTGCAAGCAGTCTTCCATGCCATACAACAAACCCTCCAATCCTTTGAAGGTTTCTTTACGACCAATCAGTTTGAATTCAAATTGAAAGAACTTATTACCGACCGATGGATGGTTCCCAAAATCAGCAACCTGCTTTTTACAGCCTATATCAACAGTTCTTATGGAAACCGTCATCATGTTTCAAACGGTTTTTTGAAAAAGAGAACTTTTGGTGATGAACTAAAATACCTGAATGACCCCATAGCGAGTAAGACCACATTCGCCAGGCTGATGACCCGATTCCATAATCTATTTGAAAACAACAGCAACCGTCGATCGAGTCGCTTTTGCACACAAAAAAACATCAACTCAGACAGCTATGTAAAATTGGGCAACTTTCTTGAAACATTGGGGCTAGCCACCTTCGAAATCAAAGGAGGCGATAAAACTATGGTACATATCCGCATCAACGCGCCTAAGTACCTTGAAGTGGATAGCAACAACGTTGAGTACAGCAATCAATTACTTGCCGACTCGACAGAGCGACAAGAAACCAGCTACGCCCTATTTAATCACTTTTTTCAAAACGACTGGACCAACCAAAAGCGCTGGGAATTTATCGAAAATTACTTTTTAGGAGAGTCCATAGATAGCTTATTAATCCCCTATCCGCCGACAGGCGCCAACAAAGCTGATCTAAAAAGTAGGCTGGAAAAAATTGCACATAGCGAAAAGAGCATAATCGAAGACTGTACTACGGTAGAAAGCGCCCCCGTATCTACCACCGAAGTCACGGACAGCAACCTACATATCTTTACCGCGACCAAAGATTCCGTACTCGAGCAGCGTAAATTGCTCACCATTCAAACCGGCGATGAGGTCCGGACAATGCGCGTTTCTGAATGGTTGATGTATGACCCCGTAGCCCTTGATAAAGAAAGAATTAAAATGGAGTTCAAGCTAGAAGGAAGGACCTATCAAATATTAAATTCTAAATTAAGAACCCATCATTTCGATTATTACCGTGATACCCTGCGCTTACAAATGCACATCACTTTCCCCAAATATAGTACACCGGTAAAAGCCCTATTGCCTTATACCGACAAACCTGTTGAATTTTACAAATGGTGGTGTGACAACCCAAATGAAGTAACGCTGAATTTCAGAGAAAAATTAATACTGTTTGAGAAAGTCAACGGTAAAAATCCGAAAACACTAAAAAGTGAACATAGAAAAATGATCGATCGAAAATAAAGACAACAATTGAAAGCGCTATATCCATCAATTTATCAAAATGCCCTCCTTTGGTCCGTAGTACGGTAGTCCGCACCAAGCCAGACCATTGTCGCTATCCGGTGATTGGTGTTCCGTGGGAACTACTCCACTTTACAGATTACACCCTTTCCAGACAGCAGCGCAATATGGTCGGTGCGCACCTTCAATTATTTGAATTAGACATCCAAAAAGAGTCTTCGATTTACTTTACAATCCATAGGCCCAAGAAAATCCTGTTTTTCCTCTTTCATGGTTATGTGCGCTTTTACAACCTCGAAAACAAACAATTATCAGAAGCAGAAGGCCCCTGCTTCTACTTAAATTATAACCCTGTTTGCGAGGTTCAGATGGAGCTTACCAGAGGGAGCCTCAGCTTTCTAGCCATCACGTTAGACCGGGATTGGCCCATTGTCAACAACGAATACTTCCCTGCCTTTGCCCCACTGACCGAAATGTGGCAGTCAAGAAGTGGTAATTTTGTCGTTCTTGGACGGGTACCAATCACAAAAGCGATTGAAGATATATTGATCAAGATTCGGTTATTACTCGTAGATAGTTTTGAAGACAACGTTCAAATCCTCAAATTGATCTCAGACTGTTTATCAAAATACCACTCTATGCTTATAGGCTCGGACGATTACAAAGAGTGGGACACCCTTCACAAGGGCAAGATCTTAAAGGACTATTTAAACAAGCATTTTCGAGATGATAGTGCCTGCCTTTCAGATCACATCCTTCGCGAACTCAGCTGGTCAGCATGGACATTACGAACCATAGCCCAGAAGACCCTAGGTTGTACCGTTTTTAAATACATCCTCAAACTAAAAATGACTGCGGCAAGGGATCATTTAAAGTGTTCTTCCATCCTTATTAAAGATTTAGCTTTACAACTCGGATTTTCTGGTACGGAGCACTTTGTCCGAACCTTTAAAAAGGAAAACGGGATCAGCCCAAAATCCTATCGGCAAAGGAATAAAAGATAGTTATTCCCTTTAAATACTATCAATTCCTGAGAATAGCACTACCAATTCGTTAGTTTCCCTCCATTATTGCTAGTTTTTCTAGATATCTACTACCTAACTTTACATTATTCCTTTTGCCCTCAGGAACAGTGGCAAATGGCGCATAACATCTTTTATAAACAAAGACATGAAACACAAAGAACTAACATTGAGAGAAGTATCGGAGAAAATCTATCATTTATTGCGACTAGAAAACAATAGGTATTCGATTGATCTTACAAAAGAACAAGCTAAAGGATTGGGGATTCCCCTAAATCAATATCAGTTTATAATCAATGAACTGAAAACGACAAACGAGTTAATTGCTATCGCTGAGAAAGAACCTAACAACGAAATAGAGTTATTTGACCCAAAAACACTAACTGCGGAAATGTTTCAGACACTTCCATCCGGAGTCATCACCACATCTGACCAAAGTGAGGGTACGAATGGATTTTTCGCACCACATGCCATGGGAAAGGTAAGGTTTAGATGCAGAACTAATGCAGCCCTTACACCTATTTACGTGTGTAGGACATATTCTTCAGGTGCTTGGCAATCAAAAACCGCCACAGGCAGCCTATTAACCGTTACAGAGGTCATCGTCAACCTCTATGTCTCTAATGATAATGTAGCTGTAGGCTTCAGAACATCGGACTCTAATGGAGGATCAGCGGCTTGGCAAGGTATTCCATAATAAAAAACTCAAAGGGGTGTTTGTATAGACAAACATCCTTCTTTTCTTTAAATTAAATCGCCACACGAAACCACTGAATAATAATTCATTACCTTTGATCTATGAAAACTCTTATACCTTTATCTCTTTTTTGGATTGCATTATTGTGTTCCTGTCAAAACACATCGAAGGAACCATATTTAAAACCCGGTGTGGATTATGTTCAGTTAACCCCAGACAGCCTTAGAACTCCAGAACAAAAGGCTTTTTTACTCAAGCTTACGAAAATAATATATGAAAATTTATCAGTAAAAAATAATGAGGTATATTTTGAATTAAGTGAGAAAGAGTTTGTAGAAAAAGGGATGCCTATTCAGTATTATGATTTAGTACAAAAGGACGTAATCAATATGAATAAATCCATTAAAGAAAATAATATCACCAATTTTGACTCTGTCTTAAAAGAGTCCTATAGACAGATCCTAGATAGCATTCAATAAGATTATATAGACAGTTCTGAATTTGACAAATTCAGAACTGTTCTATTTTATACTTTACGAAGACCTTGTTTAAACTATCAATTCCTGAGAATAGCACTACCAATTCGTTAGTTTCCCTCCATTATTGCTAGTTTTTCGAGATATCTACTACCTAACTTTACATTATTCCTTTTGCCCTCAGAAACAGTAGCAAAAGGCGCATAACATCTTTTATAAACAACAGCTATGACAAGAAACAGCTTTACATGGATTTCTAATTTTAGTTCTCAAAATTTAAGCCGTGTAATAAAGATCGGGCTTCAAAACATTGCGAAGGCCAAGCTATTCTTTATATTCCTTTCTCGCATATATCTATATAATACTCCGGTTCATCGCCTTGCGCAGATTTGATATAACTGAATTCGGGGATATTGGCTATAGCTAAATTACTTTCACATGTAACCCTTAGATCGAAAGAACAAGTCGTTATCTTTGTCCATTATGCAAGAACAAAAAATCAATCCGCTACATGGCAAAAGATAAGACTTCATTCTAGAGGCACTGGTCGAGTATTGTGAATGGAAAGAATTGGGCCGTATCATACCAATACGTTGTTTTAATGAAAATCCAAGCATCAAGTCTTCCCTGACCTTCTTAAGAAAAATACCTTCGGCACTAGAGAAGGTAGAACAATTATATATCAAAAAACTGTACTAACCGAAACAAACTACATTTTCAAGTTCTAATTGATTTCTAATTTTAATAACAGATTTTAACTATCTTAGCAATAGAAAACCAATTGAAGAAAATGTCCAACCCTCTTTTTTTTCGATTTTTAAACGAAACAACTGTCCCTAGAGGCAAGGCTAACTACAATGGCTATCTTTCCTTCATCCCTGATGTCTACGGCGATAATCCGGATAATACCTTAGCACATCGCTATCTTGCTAACCAAGATTTCTTTTGGTTGGAAATGAAGGACAGCGTCACCAACGCTACGGCAAAACTAGAAATTGAAACACAAGAAGATTGCTTATGGATCTACATCGATCTATTGGGACAAAGTCTTGTCCTGTTATCGAAACCACAGTCTTTGTCGAGCGGGGAGATCCTGTGCTATTGGACATCGCTAAATCCCTATCAGGTACGACTGGAGAACGGCAAGAACTGGTTACTCATGATTGGTATCACACCTAAGCATTTTGCCGATATCGTCGCTGAGTACCCCCTCCTTCGACAACTACATACTGTCCAAAATCTGCAAGAGATAAATGAAATACTTGGCAAGATGACCACTAATAGCAAATTGTACGGTGTGCTAGATGCGCTCAAACGTATCACCTTCCGGCCTTTTGGCACATATTATCTATTGATGGCATGGAACCTACGTATATTTGACATAATTTTTAATGAGAGCAAAGTATCTGACACGAATGAGCAGAGTCACGATGTAAAATTATATTACGGCACCTTGGCCTATTTGCGACAGCACTTCTGCGAAGAAGGACTTTCTTTAAACAGTATCGCCCAGGCGATGAATGTCAGTGTAAGTACATTGACACGGAGCTTCGCGAATCGACCGCACAGCGTAAGTGCGTATCTTCAGGAATTACGGCTGGTGGAAGCTCGGGACCGGATCATGGCTTCGGATAATACCATAGTTTCTATTGCATTTTCATTACATTTTGTCTGTCAAAAGAGCTTTTCAAAACTATTTAAAAAACGATTCGGATATACCCCTACCGAATGGAGAGAAAAAATGATACGAAAAAGATCTTTGGTGAATTAATTAGCGATAATCAGATCCAAGATTTTCACAATCGGGTTTGGCTTTGGTAAATACCGATTCACTTTACACTCGACTGGAATCAAGATCGAGACAATCCCTATGACTTTTCCTGCAAAACACATCAAGATCGCAACAATCGGATTTGGCTTTGGCAAATACCGATTCACTTTACACTCGACTGGAATCAAGATCGAGACAATCCCTTTGACTTTTGCAACAAAGTACATCAAGATCACAGCAATCGGATCCACTTTTGCCAAAAACAGATCTACTTTTTCTTAAAACCGATCCACTTTTGGCGCAAAAGTGGATCAAAACGGTGAGTACGGACTTACCCTCAAAAACATGCTCTAAATAACCTTTCACCCTATTTAAAACTATTTTAGAACCGATGGTGTCAAATCGGGTCACAAAAAACAGACACCCTCTAAAAAGATTGACCCGATTTACCCCCCTGTTTCAAATAGTGCCCGTAGTACCTTTGGGGCATAAACTTTTATCTATTAACAAATATAAATTTTAAGTCATGGCAAAACCAGTACTTTCATCCAAAACAGAAACCGCAGCAAAGTTGCTGCAGTACGCTGAAAACATCCTTGCAAAAGTAACAGAAAATGCAAGCCTATTTCCTGATCCTGTGCCTACCTTAGCGGATATAGAATCCGCTCTACAGGCCTATCGTAGTGGTCTCACAGAGGCTTCTTTTAGGGATATGCGACAGGTGGAATTAAAGAACCAGCAGGCGGCTCAACTAAAGGCATTGCTGTATGACTTCTCGCTCTACGTGGAGACTGTGGCACAGGGTAATCCAGCAACCATTATGGCAGCCGGATTCGCCCCAAGCAAAAAAAAGGTCGCCAGTGGAGAATCCTCCCCTAAACCAACCGATTTTAGGGTAGAAATTACGCAAGCGGGATTACAGCAGGTCGGTGTGCGTGTCAAAGCATGGAAACCAGCACGATTTTACCAATTTGAATACCGAAAGGTAGGTAGCGAAAATGAGTGGACGCGTGTGTTGACAAGCAAGTCCAAGACAATAATCGGCAATCTGGAGCATTTGCAACAATACGAATTTAGAGTGACCTATCTAGGTACAAACCCTACGCCCAATTACAGTGACATCGTACGCTGCTATGTCGTATAGTTAAACGAAACTTTCACGATGCATCAATATTGGTACATCGTGAAAGTTTTATTATCTTTAGACTACTTTGATTACCAATTATGAAGACTATCTGCATCAAACATCCTCTTCGAGATCTTATTTATACAACGAATGAAATAGGGACTCCCCTATCTCATGAAGTTCAAAGTTTGGACAATTACCGCAAAGCACACGATGAGGTCTGGAAAATGAAACTGCTCTTCGAGAAAGAAAGAGGAAAAGTTCTATTAGCCATCATAGAGATCGACCTCCTAGATAGAGAATATCTGGAACTGCTGGACATGTATAACTTCTACAAAGAGACCAGCCAATTGTCGCCATCAGCCCCGCTATACAACTTAGACTATAAACTACAGGTAGAACTACGCGACTTCTACTTGCAGGTAAAAGAGCTACATCAAGCTATCCTACGGTTTTATGATGAGGTACGTAGCTGTACCACGGCATACAATGCTATTACCGATACCTTTTACAGGGGAGACAAGCCGATAGATCCATTAAACTTCACCGTTCTGGACGCTATATTCCTCCATCATGAAGATATGGATGTCGATATCGTTTCTTTGGATAAGGATCTGCAAGAGTTCTTACAGACCGTGACAGAAGTTTACAATACCATGGACGACTATATCGTGCAGTATAATGAATTGTATCAGATATACAGCCGAGCTATCTTCAATATTGCACAACTGAGCAAGGATGTATACAATTTTCAAATGTTATAAGATAGTATCGATAGCATTCATTATCTTCATGTTATAAACGAAGTAAACTTGCAACGCCAAATAATTACTGCCCTATAGTATAGCACTTCGTTCAGCCTCCTGACGATAGCCAAAGTTTCTATTTCAACTATACTGTTATGTTTAGATTTGCTTTTCTACTATTAACGGCACTGTTTCTTATCAGCTGCAAGGGAAAACAACCAAAGAAGAGAAAAACTTCGGATGTATCCACCTGTGCTAGTACTACAACTTCCGATAGAGAATGGTATTATTCAGGAAAAAAAGCTCCTCTATTTAAAGGCTTAGCGGGTATTGATTTCAAAATATCAACCACAAACGAAGAAGCACAACAATATTTCAACCAAGGAATGATGTTATGCTATGGTTTTAATCATGCGGAAGCAGCAAGGTCTTTTTTTGAAGCCATGCGACTAGATTCAACTTGCGCTATGGCCCATTGGGGCTTTGCTTATGCACTAGGGCCTAACTACAATGCAGGAATGGAAAACGACAACTATCAACTAGCTAACGATGCTGTCATAAAAGCTAAATCTCTTTCCATGGGTGGTACCCCACTAGAAATAGAACTTATCAAAGCACTAAGCTATCGGTATCAATCTAGTCCACCAGCCGACCGATCACCATTAAATATTGCTTACGCCAACGCAATGAAAAAAGTGTATGAGAAATTTCCTGCACATCCGGATATCGGTGCTTTATACGCTGATGCTTTAATGAACTTACACCCTTGGGATCTTTACGACAATACAACAAAACAGTCTAAAGAATGGACTCCCGAATTGGTTGGCGTTTTAGAACAGCTTATGAAATCCAATCCAAAGCACCCTGGCGCGCATCATTTCTACATACATGCGGTGGAAGCATCATCTGCTCCCCAACGCGCCCTCAATAGTGCAAAGCTCTTAGATACTTTAGTGCCGGGAGCAGGCCATCTACTACATATGCCCTCCCATATTTACATTAACACGGGTGACTACCATCTCGCGACACAATCAAACCTGCGTGCCATAGCTGTTGACAGTGCTTATACAATAGCATGCTATGCGCATGGAATATACCCTTTAGCTTATTATCCACACAACTACCATTTCCTTGCTGCCACAGCTGCCCTAGAGGGCAATTCATCGCTATCATTCTATGCTGCTGAAAGGCTACAACAACATCTGGCACGCGATCTGATGGAACAGCCCGAATGGAGCACCCTACAGCATTATTACACGATACCTTACTACATAGCTGTTAAATTCGGTATGTGGGATAAAATTCTATCTTTTCCTGCTCCGCCAAGAAACATGCCTTATCCGAACGCAATCTGGCATTATGCTAAAGGGCTGGCTTACATTGGGAAAAAAGAGATTAACAACGCTCAAAAAGAAGCCGAAAAACTGGAAGAATTATCCAGAGACAGCAGCCTCTCCCAACTCACGGTCTGGAATATAAATACAATGGCTGATTTGGTACAGATAGCAAATAAAGTACTTGCTGCTGCAATAAATGTTAAAAATAACGATCTCGATAAATCGATACAACTACTTCAAGAAGCTGTTACTATAGAGGATAAACTAAAATATAACGAACCACCGGATTGGTTTTTCTCTGTAAGGCATCATTTAGGAGCAGTACTACTACGATCTAAAAACTACGAAAAAGCAGCACATATATATGTAGAAGACTTAAAAAAATGGAAGAAAAATGGCTGGGCATTATTGGGACTACATGAGGCATTACTAAAGCAAAAAAAAATCAGCGACGCAAAAAAAATTATGATCGCATTCAATGAAGCCTGGAAATACGCAGACACCAAGATCCAGTCTTCCTCAGCGATTTTCTATTAACACCAAGCTGACTAGGGATGTAATGCTATAGGAGCAGTTGTGATGTCTGTGAGAAATTACGTATTTTTCATTTATAAAAAATCCAAATAACTGAACTTGACTTCTAAAGTCTGAATTTAATAAAAATGAAGACCAAAATCGCGACGAAAGGAAACGAATATCTCCCGGTAGCATGGGAATATCGTGAAATTATTGAAGAGCAGATCCTCAAAAAAAACAGGGGTAAAATATTCTATTTTGAGGATGATAACACAGTCGGTGAAGCGCAGGGAACCGTACTCCAAATGACCGAAGAAAAAAACAAAGGCGTCTTCATAATCATGGATAACGATTATCGGATAAGAATAGACCGTATCATAACACTATTTGGGAAAATAGGGGCTGCTTATGATGAGTACAACCAATATGCAAATTCCTGTATGGATTGTACGGGAGGTTATACGAAAGAAGAACTTGAAAACATCTAAATATTCAATGGTACGCACCTACGATCTTACAATCAAGCATAAAAAAGCCTCAAAATTTTCACTTTGAGGCTTTTTTATGCTTATGTCTTAAGCGATTACTTCGCGTACGAAACAGAACGTGTCTCCCGGATTACAGTGACTTTGATCTGACCTGGATAAGTCATCTCTGTCTGAATACGGTTCGATATATCTGCGGCTAATATCTCTGACTGTGCATCAGATATTTTTTCACTCTCTACGACAACACGAAGCTCACGTCCCGCCTGAATCGCAAATGTCTTCTCTACCCCTGGGTAAGATAATGCCAATGCTTCCAATTCTTTCAAACGCTTGATGTAACTTTCAACTACTTCACGACGAGCACCTGGACGAGCTCCAGATATCGCATCACAAGCCTGAACGATAGGTGAGATCATCGCTGTCATTTCGATTTCGTCGTGGTGAGCGCCAATCGCATTACATACATCCGGATGCTCTTTGTATTTTTCGGCCAATTGCATACCTAAAATCGCGTGTGGCAATTCAGGATTGTCATCTGGTACCTTACCGATATCATGTAATAATCCGGCACGTTTTGCATGTTTCACGTTTAAGCCTAATTCAGAAGCCATAGTAGCTGCGAAATTGGCTACTTCACGGGAGTGCTGTAATAAATTCTGTCCATAGGACGAACGGTAACGCATACGACCTACCATACGGATCAATTCTGGATGTAGACCATGGATACCCAGGTCGATTGCTGTACGCTCACCGATCTCTACAATCTCATCTTCGATCTGTGTACGTGTTTTTGCAACAACCTCTTCGATACGAGCAGGGTGGATACGACCATCTGTCACCAAACGATGTAACGCTAAACGAGCTATCTCACGACGCACAGGATCAAACCCAGATAAGATAATAGCTTCTGGTGTGTCGTCTACAATAATTTCTACGCCAGTCGCCGCTTCCAAAGCCCGGATATTACGCCCTTCACGTCCGATAATACGTCCTTTTACCTCATCGTTTTCAATATTGAAGATAGAAACCGTATTTTCTATAGCAGACTCCGTAGCTGTACGTTGGATAGTTTGGATAACCACTTTCTTAGCCTCCTTTGAAGCTGTCAATTTAGCCTCATCAACGATATCCTTGATTTGAATCATCGCTTGTGAACGGGCCTCTTCTTTCAGAGAAGATACCAATTGCTCACGCGCCTCTTCGGCAGTAAGTCCTGCTATAGTCTCTAATTGTTGGATATGTTGGTTTTTCAACGCTTCAACCTCTTCACGTTTCTTTTCGTTCAATTCGGTCAACTGATCCAACTTCTTGCTCTTATTATCAAGTTCTTGTTTTTCACGATTGATGCTCTCCAACTTTTGGTTAAGAGATTGTTCCTTTTGACGGATAGAATTTTCCTTTTGGCTTATCGTGTTATTACGTTGATTGACCTCTTTTTCATGCTCTGCTTTCAGTTGAAGAAACTTCTCTTTAGCCTCCAATTGTCGTTGCTTTTTGGTATGCTCTGCTTGCTTTTCCGCTTCCTTCAAAATACTTTCCGCCTTTTCACTAGCATCCTTCTCTTGCTTCTTAAACAGCAATTGCAATAAAAACCTCCCTATTGCAACACCAATTAAGAGCGATATTATAATTGAAATTGTTATAGATAACTCCATTTTATTTAGTATATATTATTTAGTTTTTTTTTAAAAAAAAACCGCAATTAAATTAACAGGTATCATGTATTATTAAACTTCGATTACACATGATTTGAGCGTATGATCATGACCTAGATGGCAAATATGCAAAATGGCCTACATCTTTTTAGTGCTCGTGATATTGAAGCGTTAAGTTTAAAATAGTGACAACCCGAATTTAATTGCGGCAAATTCGTTGTTAAAGCTCTATATATAAGAACGAAAACTTATTTTTTAAAGAAATCTGTCAAAATCGTATCCAATTCATGAACGGACTGCTCCAGTCCAAGATCTTGATGCTGTGCGCTACGCTCGGCTTTGATCATTCCAGTAGCGTATTGTAATACACACATAGACAACAAGTCCTGTTTATCACGAACGGAATAGTTTTCCTGCAATTCCTTCATTTTTTCATTTATCAATTTCGCTGCGTGACGTATCACCTCTTCCTCTTCTATCCCAACACGTAAAGGATACACACGATCACCGATATTTATTTTTATGGAAATCTCTCCCATTTTTATGAGCTTTATAATGTATTAAACCAAATTGACTTCACCCTTATTTAGTTATTTCAACAGGTTTATACATCTGTCTATTTCTCGCACAAAATCGTTAATTTTTTGTTTTGTGTCAAGTATTTTTTCATTTATAGCACTTTTATCTATATCCGCCTCTTCTAAGGATTTGGCTACAGCCATTGCCTTGATCTTTTCTTCAAGCTGATTTACCTTTCCTGAACTGGTCTCAAATGCAACCTGTACCGACTGCAACTCCAGTTTTAAAAGATCATTTTCTTCTTGTAAAGCTTCACACAATTGAACTAAATTCTTCGTTTTCTCAACGATAAGATTCATTTGTGTCGATAATGATGCCATATAATAATTCGCAATTAAATTAAATAAACTAGCGCACTACAGCACCAGTCTCTTTCTCAAAGTTAATAATTAATTTTTGAATAATGCTATCAATTTGTTTATCATTTAGCGTTTTTTCTTCGTCCTGAATCGTAAAACTCAAAGCATAAGACTTTTTACCTTCCGGCAATTTATCTCCTTTATACACATCAAAAATGCTAACGCCTTTTAAAAGCTTACGTTCAGACTTCAATGCGATGTTTTTTAACTGCTCAAATGTGATCGAATCATCCAACAATAATGCTAAATCACGACGTACAGCAGGGTATTTAGAAACCTCTTTAAACTTGATTTCATTCTTCCGAATCGATCGAATGACCAAATCCCAATCAAAATCAGCGTAATATACCTGTCCATCAACATCCGCCTTTTTTAACGCTTCAGCAGCAACAGCACCAAAAGAAACCAACACTTTTTGTCCCTTCATATAATCTAGACCATAGGCCAGATCTGCGTTTGCAGTTTCCACAACTTGGAGACCTTCAACTTTCAAACGCTTCACAATCATATCGACAGCAGCTTTAAGGTTATAGAAGTTTACTGTGCCATTCGATGCATTCCACTGCTCTTTTGATTTATTTCCTACCACACCAAGTACAAGGCGCTGACGTTCGCTATAGCCTTCTTCCAACAGGTGGTATGTCTTACCGTATTCAAAAAATTTAAGATCGCTAGACTTACGTTTTTGATTATAAGACATAGCTGTCAACATGGAGTAAACCAGATTTTGACGCATCGTATCTAAATCCGAACTCAAGGGATTTAACAAACGAACAGCTGTAGACTCATCATCTACGTAAGCTAATTTCGTTAACGAATTTGAAAGGATCTCTCTATAACCGTTACCGATCAATAAATCAGCTACTTGGTTTAATACGACTTCCTTATCTGGCTTCTCCTGTGTATTAAGTGAAGCTAGAATCTGACTCTTTAACTCGATATTATTGTAACCATAAATACGTAAAACCTCCTCGGTAACATCTACTTCACGCGTTACATCCACCTTATAAGCGGGAACTTCAACCGAAAAGACAGCATCTTTTTCGGAAGTAATCGCAATCCCTAAAGCAAGGATAATTTCCTTGATCTCTTGAACCGGAATCTCTTTACCAATCAAACGTTGTACACTTTTACAGTCTACATCAAACGTAAATGGAGAAACCGGATTCGGATAATGATCTGTAACAGCAGAAGAAATAGTTCCCCCTGCGATCTCTTGGATCAAAAGTGCAGCTCTTTTTAATGCAAAAACAGTAATATTAGGATCTGTCCCCCGCTCAAAACGGAATGAGGAATCTGTTTTTAAACCATGACGCTTAGCAGTCTTACGAACATAAACGGAATTAAAATATGCGGACTCTAGAAAGATATCCGTCGTACTTTCAGAAACACCTGAATATTCTCCACCAAAAACTCCTGCGATACACATAGGCTTGGTATCATCGGCTATAACTAAATCTTCTGAAGACAATTTACGTTCAACGCCTTCCAGTGTTTTAAAAAGCTCACCCTCGTTGGCTAGACGTACGACGACTTTATCCCCTGCTATCTTAGCTGCATCAAAGGCATGCAAAGGCTGTCCTAAGTCATGCAAGACATAATTTGTGATATCGACTATATTATTAATTGAGCGGATACCTATTGTATTTAACTTCTCTTTCAACCAATCGGGAGAGTCCCCTACCTTAACGCCAGAAATGTGTACTCCGGAATATCTTGGGCAAGCTTCGGTGCTTTTCACCTCTACTGCCGCAGCGCTCGCTCCTGTAGGTTCAGCGAACCCTTCGACATTCGGTAATATGTACGTACTGCGAAAATAAGCGGCCAAATCGCGTGCTACCCCCAAGTGAGATGCTGCATCTGCACGATTCGGTGTCAATCCGATCTCGAAACAGAAATCATCTTCCATTTGGTAAAACTCTTTGACCAGCGAACCCACTTTTGCATCAGCAGGCAACTCTACGATTCCTGCATGTGAGCTACCTAGTCCTATTTCGTCCTCACCGCACAACATTCCCTCGGAAACTTCTCCGCGGATTTTGGACTTTGTAATCTTAAACGGCTCCCCAACAGTTGGGTGACAAGTCGTTCCCACCGTCGCGACGATCACTTTGAGACCAGCGCGACAGTTTGGCGCACCACATACAATATCCAATGGTGTACCTGTACCAACATCCACCTTCGTAACACGTAATTTATCTGCATTGGGATGTTGCTCGGCCGAAATCACCTCTCCTACCACTAATCCTTCTAATCCACCAGGAATAGACTGTACTTTTTCAACAGCCTCTACTTCTAGACCTATGTCGGTCAGAATCAAGGACAATTCATTCGGAGTCTTTTCTATATCGAGGTAATTCTTAAGCCAATTGTAAGAAATATTCATTATTAAATAGTTTTTAAGAGATACAAAGATAGGCTTTTGAGCAGAAAATAAAGCACTTTTTGCTAGTTGCTTATTTAAAATATTCCGTAACTTTGTAACTTAAGTTGAAGAACGTTCAAAACCCACACATTATATAATGATTCATTTCTTTGAGAACCCATCGAATACTATCTATAGTGTTCAAAGCGTAAACTCTTTATCACAAGAAGACATTACTAAACTAAACTGGCTATTCGGCGATGCTAAAAAGCTAGAAGAACAAACCTTAAGCCGCTACTTTGTTGGCCCGCGCGCAGCTATGGTCACTCCATGGAGTACCAATGCCGTAGAGATCACACAGAATATGGGCATTGAAGGAATTATCCGTATCGAGGAATTTCAACCTGTACCGGCTGACTTCAATGACTTCGACCCGATGATCTCTCAAAAGTTTGAAGCCTTGACACAAGATATGTATACCATACATATCAATCCAGAGCCTATTATAGACATAGACGATATTGATGCCTATAATAAGACAGAAGGTCTTGCTCTAAATCAAGAAGAAGTAACGTATTTAAATAAACTATCCGACAAATTAGGCCGCAAGCTGACAGACTCTGAAGTTTTTGCTTTTTCACAGGCGAACTCAGAGCATTGTCGTCACAAAATTTTCAACGGGACTTTCATTATTGATGGTGAAGAACAACCTACCTCATTATTTAAGTTAATCAAGAAGACATCCGAAACAAATCCAAATCAGATAGTATCGGCGTACAAAGACAACGTAGCCTTTGTTAAAGGACCTAGAGTAACGCAGTTTGCACCTAAATCGGCAGACAAACCTGATTTTTACGAGGAGAAAGAGTTCGACTCAGTACTATCGGTCAAAGCTGAAACACACAATTTCCCAACAACTGTTGAACCGTTTTCAGGCGCTGCTACAGGTTCTGGTGGAGAGATCCGTGATAGACTGGCTGGTGGTCAAGGTGCCATCCCTTTAGCGGGTACAGCTATATATATGACTGCTTATTCCAGATTAGAACAAAATAAGCTCAACCTTCAGTCTGGCACCATCACAGAACCGTCAAAGGACCAAAACAACAACCGTCCTTGGGAAAATGGGATGCAGGAGCGGCCGTGGTTGTACCAAACACCGATGGATATCCTGATCAAAGCATCCAACGGTGCTTCAGATTTCGGTAATAAATTTGGACAGCCACTAATCACCGGATCGGTATTAACCTTCGAGCATGAAGAAGAAGGCCGTAAACTAGGCTATGACAAAGTCATTATGCAAGCTGGTGGTGTGGGTTATGGAAAATTAAACCAAGCAAAGAAACATATACCTCAAACTGGGGATAAAATCGTTATCCTAGGAGGCGAAAATTACCGTATCGGAATGGGCGGAGCTGCTGTCTCTTCAGCAGACACAGGTGCTTTTGGTTCAGGCATAGAATTGAATGCCATACAACGCTCAAACCCAGAAATGCAAAAAAGGGCGGCCAATGCGGTACGCGGCATGGTCGAGTCCGACAACAACCCGATCGTCTCTATCCACGATCACGGTGCAGGTGGTCACTTAAACTGTCTATCAGAACTGGTTGAAGAGACTGGAGGCTTGATTGATCTGGATAAACTTCCAGTAGGTGACCCTACCCTTTCTGCTAAAGAAATAATCGGTAATGAATCGCAAGAACGTATGGGCTTAGTCATTGCTGAAAAAGATATCGACATCTTAAAGCGTGTTGCTGATCGTGAGCGGTCTCCAATGTATGCTGTAGGAGATGTCACTGGTGACAACCGCTTTACATTCGAATCAAAGACGACAGGTGCTAAACCGATGGATTATGCCTTAGAAGATTTCTTCGGATCATCTCCTAAAACGATCATGCGGGATAATACCATTACGCGCACATATACCGATCTTTCCTATACAACACAAGATATACCTAAATACGTGAACCAAGTATTACAATTGGAATCTGTCGCTTCCAAAGACTGGTTGACTAACAAAGTAGATCGTTGTGTAGGTGGTCGTGTCGCTAAACAACAATGTACAGGTCCTCTACAACTGCCATTAAACAACGTGGGCGTAATGGCATTGGATTATAAAGGTAAAGAAGGTATTGCGACCACGGTAGGACACTCTCCAGTAGCAGCGCTTATCGACCCAGCTGCAGCCAGTAAAACAGCTATCGGCGAAGCTCTTTCCAACATTGTATTCGCTCCGATCATCAATGGTATTGAGGGTATTTCGCTGTCGGCGAACTGGATGTGGGCTTGTAATAATGAAGGAGAAGATGCTAGACTTTACAAAGCTGTCAAGGCATGTTCTGATTTTGCAATTGAATTAGGTATTAACATCCCTACGGGTAAGGATTCGCTATCAATGAAGCAAAAGTATCCTAACGGTGATAATGTAATCGCCCCTGGAACTGTGATTATCTCCGCTGCTGGAAACTGTACAGATATCAACAAGGTAGTTGAACCTGTTTTGAAAAAGAACAGCGGTTCTATCTACTATATTAATCTATCAAAAGATGCATTCAAACTCGGCGGTTCTTCTTTTGCACAGATTCTGAATAAAGTAGGAACAGAAGCCCCTACGATCCAAGATGCTGCTTATTTCAAAACGGCATTCAATACGATACAACAATTGATCAATGCAGGTCAGGTTGAGGCTGGTCATGATATTGGTTCTGGTGGTTTAGTGACTACATTGCTTGAAATGACATTCGCGGATGTAAATCTAGCAGCTAACTATGATCTATCCGACTTAGACGAAGCTGATACGGTGAAAACTTTGTTCAGCGAAAATATTGCAGTGGTTTTGCAAGCAAAAGATAATACTACGCTAGAAACAGCTTTCAGTACGGCAGGCATTCAAGTTGTGAAAATCGGTGAGGTCATCGAAGGCAATACTGTCAGTTTAAAAAACAACACGGATGTATTTACATTCGATGTAGCCGAAACACGCGACACTTGGTACAAGACATCTTTCCTGTTAGATCAAAAACAGTCGAAAAACGGCATGGCGCAAGAGCGTTACAATAATTACAAAAAACAACCGTTAAATTTTGTCTTCCCGACACATTTCGATGGTAAAAAACCAGCTTTCACCACTTCTGGATCACGTCCTAAGGCTGCCATCCTTCGTGAAAAAGGATCTAACTCAGAAAGAGAAATGGCTAACGCTATGTATCTTGCTGGATTTGATGTTAAAGACGTGCACATGACAGATTTAATAACTGGACGTGAGACATTGGAAGACATTCAATTCATAGGAGCTGTTGGTGGATTCTCTAACTCAGATGTATTAGGCTCGGCCAAAGGTTGGGCTGGAGCTTTCTTGTACAACGAGAAAGCAAAAAAAGCATTGGATAACTTCTTCGCTCGTCCTGACACCATGTCTGTCGGGATATGTAACGGATGTCAATTGTTTATGGAACTGGAGTTAATCAACCCTGAACATGAAGTACATGGCAAAATGCTCCACAATACATCTGGAAAACACGAATCAAACTTTGTCTCGGTTAAGGTGCAAGAGAACAACTCCATCATGCTAAAAACCCTTGCCGGATCTACATTAGGTGTTTGGATCTCGCACGGAGAAGGTAAATTCAATCTACCTAATGAGGAGTCTGCTTACCAGATCGTTGCTAAATATGCATACGAACAATACCCGCATAATCCAAATGGATCAGACTATAATACAGCGATGTTATGTGACACCACAGGTCGTCATCTAGTGACCATGCCACATATCGAACGTTCGACATTCCAATGGAACTGGGCTAATTATCCAAACGGACGTCAAGACGAAGTCACACCTTGGTTGGAGGCTTTCGTAAACGCTAAAAATTGGTGCGAAACCAATAAAAAATAATTTCAAATGGAAAAAGCTCTCCCAAAAAGGAGAGCTTTTTCCATTTTATATAGACCGACGATACCCCGGTTTATCCATCATATGATCGAGCGAAAACTTCCCTGATCCAGCCACCAAAAAAACAGCTAATAGAATCATTACAAGGATAGACAACCATAACTCTGAATTCAGAAAACTGAAACCACGAGTGATATTGACAAAAAACACCGCCCCGATCACTACCGGAATTATCAATAAAGTGGCTAATCGGGTTTGAAACCCAAAGATAACGAATAATCCTCCGACCAAATGAGTGAACACAACATAGTGCACCGCTCCCCAAATGGATAGCTGAAAATTAGTTTGTTCGATCAATCGTCTTACAGCTTCCTGATCGTTTACAAAACTTATTCCTTTGGCAAGAATAATAATCCCTAATGCGATTCTGAAATAGTCTAACCATTGTGGATGATGACGATCTCCCCAATGCTCTATTCGGTGAATTAGGTTCATAATGACCTCCTTTCTAAAATTGGTATACTATATATAACGTAATTTTAGAAAAAAAGTTGCATTCCCTGATTTATTTTGGGAAAAATATTACTAGTACTTGATAGGGTAATCCGCTATAAACTCAAACTTGTAGTTCTCTTTTTTAAGACGATCAATCAATTCAGCTAATAAATATTGCCCCTTCTTAGTCTGAAACATGTCGTCGTGCATTAATAACACGACATTATTGGGTGTCATTGAACTTTTATTGTTCATAAAATTACGTATCCTTCCATAAACCGTTTCCAATGCCTGTACCGGTACACCAGTCAGGCTGTTGATCCGCCACTCAACATCCCAACCATAAATCTTATACCCATTCGCAAACAACATATCCGCAGTACTAGCGCCACTCTGCAAATCAATCTTACGAACATCATCATATATCCAGATGTTGCGCCCTGGAAGACGAACTACTTTATGTTTTAAATTCAGATCATTCTCATTTTTGACAAAATCTTCAAAAGCAGTCTGAGGTGTGCTATAAAAATGACTGAATCTGTTGTAGGCATGGGTATAACTATGGTTATAACAAGAAACCAAAGGATTATTCTCGTATTTTGCTAAATCACGTTTACGACCTTTGCTCATATTAGCGTGTCTACCGACCAAAAAAGCGTTAACCTTAACATTCTTCGCTGTAGCAAGAGAATCAATAGCCGCACTTCCTACCAAAGGTCCGTCATCAAAAGTTAAAAACACGTGCTTAGGCATCTTATCAAATTCACGTCGCAATGAATCTTTAAGCATTCTTTTTTGCGTTTTGATATCGATAGGCTTTAGCGTATCCACTACAAACCGAATCTGATTTTTCTGTAGCGAATCCCATTTATCTAAAAGTAAAGGTTTTTTAACGGAGATAATTTCCTCCTGCTCGATGGTTTCTATCGAGTCCCTATTTACAGATCCTAAAGCAGCTGATGATAAATTTTGACAAGAAATGATCCAAACACTTAGGAGAGCAGCTCCAACCAGAAAAGCAAACCCTCTACCTATCTTCCTCATGAATATAGCAATTAACGATTACCCTAAATATTCCACAAAATTAGAACAAATATCTTAATACAAAGTATAATTTTTTGTTTTTAATGGATGTTTTAAAAAAAAGAAAAAAAGCCTCTAAATACTTTGATTTAGAGGCTTTAATAACACTTAACTACAATTAAACTATTTCCAGCACCAAGATGTTAATCATCATGTTTTTTTCGTCCGTGCTTCCTAGAATCCTTATCGTATTTCCTGTGTGATTTTTTGTAATATTTATCATCTCTACGACCACCATATCGATCATGATAATGATCCCGATGTGAGTCTCTCAATATCACCTGTGAGTGGTTATGTGCGTATCGTCCGTAGCTGCTACGATGACGACTGTGATAACGCCACGGTGAAGATTCATTCAATACTACTTTGTAGGTCCGGTACACGTCATAATGTCTATACCTAGTTGGCAACTTCGATTTCGTAACCCACCGGTTACCATGATAATACGTATATCTTCGATTACTTACATCATAATAAACATCCATTTCGGGCAAATAATAATAACGAACGTAGTCGTATCCTACCGGCCCCCACAATGGCTGACTGCCAATGTTAATACTTACACTTACCTGTGCATTGCTGGTCTGAAAAAAACTCAATCCAACAAATAATAACGATAGGTAAAAATATCTTTTCATAACATCCTCCTTGTTCTTCTTTTTTTACTTGTAACTAGGACGCACAGGTAGGACAAAAGGATTAACGGACGAACTGTTAAAAGATGTAAAATTAATACCCTTTAAAAAGCAAACCCCACTTGTAGTCCGATATGGTAAAGATCTCGTTTCGTCTCTGAACGGAACGATCCACTATTGATAACATTGGTTCTAACAATTGTAGTAGGCTGAAACTCAAAGTAAGGCCCAGCAGAAATATTCATACCATTACGAAAACGAATATTGGCACCAAGCTGCCCATTGGCAATAAAACCAGATTTCATTTTGGAAGTATAATTATCCCGTTGACCAGAATCACTATCATATAACTCAATATCGCTGCTGTTTACGGCAAAAGAGTAGCCTGTTGAAACGGAAACAAAGGGGCTCACTTTTTTATCGATGAAACGCGCGTTGAAGTTTACAAAAAGGGGGATTGCGAAATAATTCGAAATCGTATTTGAGGTATAACCTAATACGTTTGTATTTATATCATGATCGCTTGAAGTCTCATCCAAAGCGACCAGGTGGCGTACGCCTACCCCAGGTCCTACCGAGATAAATTGATTAAGCTTGAAACTCGCGACATAATCAAATTTTAGGCTTAAGTAATCGTCTTCAAAGGCGTCGAACCAATCATTGGAACTCCTTTGCTCTGAGTCGCCAATAACATAATTCATCCCAAAACTGAATTTGTGATCTAGTCTCTTTTGTGCAGAGACTGCAAGGCTTAATGAAAGCCCGAGTAGAATTAAAAAAAATCTCATACGAAGTAATAATTTGTGTTCCAAAAATAAGCAAAGAAAGCAAATTGTAATACATATTTTCTTACACTAATTTTTCTATCTTTGTGCAAATTTTAATTATTTCAGCAAGACTCATGGCTTTACAATGTGGTATAGTAGGCCTACCGAACGTAGGTAAATCAACATTATTCAATTGTTTGTCCAATGCGAAAGCACAAGCGGCAAACTTCCCTTTTTGTACAATCGAACCCAATGTAGGTGTCATTACGGTACCAGATGCCCGCCTTACAAAATTGGCAGAACTTGTAAATCCACAAAAGATTGTACCAAATACGATTGAAATTGTTGATATCGCAGGTTTAGTAAAAGGCGCTTCAAAAGGTGAAGGATTAGGAAATCAGTTCTTAGGAAACATTCGCACGACTAATGCGATCATACATGTATTACGTTGTTTTGATGATGGCAATGTAATCCACGTGGATGGTTCTGTAGATCCTATCCGTGATAAAGAAATCATCGATACAGAACTTCAGTTAAAAGATCTCGACACCGTTGTTAAACGCATACAAAAAGTCGAAAAGATGGCTAAAACCGGAGGTGATAAAGATGCCAAAAAAACTTTTGAGATTTTATCTATTGTAAAAGAGCATTTAGAGGCTGGTAAATCTGCACGTACCGCTGCTATCAGTGAAGAGGATTTCGAGTATATAGCAGATCTTACTTTGCTTACAGTGAAGCCTGTCCTGTATGTATGTAATGTAGACGAAGCGTCTGTAAATACAGGTAACGCTTATGTAGAACGTGTTAGAGATGCTGTGAAAGAAGAAAAAGCCGAAGTACTGGTAATCTCTGCACAGATCGAATCAGAAATAGCACAACTAGAGAGTTATGAAGAAAGACAATTGTTTTTAGATGATCTAGGTCTTGAGGAATCGGGTGTCAACAAGTTGATCCGCGCAGCGTATTCACTACTGAATTTAGCGACTTATTTTACAGCCGGTGTTCAAGAAGTGAGAGCATGGACCATTGAAAAAGGCTACACTGCCCCTCAAGCTGCTGGCGTTATCCATACCGATTTTGAAAAAGGATTCATTCGCGCAGAGGTAACGAAGTACGAGGACTTTATTCATTACGGATCAGAAGCTGCTGTAAAAGAAGCCGGAAAATTATCCGTCGAAGGAAAGACCTATATTGTAGAAGATGGTGATATCATGCACTTCCGTTTTAACGTATAATATATAGACAATAGAAAAAAAACAAAAAGAGAGCTGCCTGATCTGGTAGTTCTCTTTTTTTATGATCATATCCATCTTTCGCCGTCTTTGTATAAAATTATTCTTAAATTGTAGTCATTAAACTTACGTGGATCTATCCATGCAAATAAACTATTTTTAAATGAACATACTAGTTTTTGGGGGGAGCAATAGTTCGGATTCCATCAATAAGAAATTTGCCACATCAGTAAGCAAATACTACAAAGAAAAAGAAGACATTGTTGAAATAATTGATTTAAATGATTTTGAAATGCCGCTTTTTTCAAAAGACAAAGAAAAAGAGATTGGTCTTCCTGAGGCTGCAACACGGTTTGCAGATAAGATAGATCAAGCTGATCTATTGATTATCTCACTAGCTGAAAATAATGGCAATTATAATGTAGGTTACAAGAACCTTATAGACTGGACTTCCCGAATCAAAGGACGAAAGATATATAATGGCAAGCCTGTTTTTCTCTTAGCCACCAGCCAAGGGACACGTGGCGGAAAATCTGTTCTTGATATCGCGACAGCAAGAATGCCGTTTGATGGTGCGGAAGTCCTGGAAACATTTTCCTTACCCGAATTCAACGTAAATTTTGAAGAAGATAAAGGTGTTATAACTGCACTGCTACGCAGTCAGTTGGAAGCTAAGGTGAGGAAAACCAAACGAATGATGCTCGAAAGACTATCCAAATAACAATAAAAACCTTACCTCATCTTAATTGTTTTTAGATAGTAATAAAACACATTAAAAATTCTAAATGATATGGCAAAAAAAGTATTATTATTAGTAGGAGATTACGTTGAAGATTATGAAGCAATGGTTCCGTATCAAGCGATGGGTGCCATAGGTATCGAAGTTGATGCGATCGCTCCTGACCGAAAAAAAGGAGATACAGTACCTACGGCTGTACACGATTTTACCGGAGATCAGACTTACAAAGAGCTGAGAGGACACAATTTTACGATCAACAAAAATTTTGACCAAGTCAATCCCGACGAATATGATGGTCTATATATTGCCGGCGGTCGCTCTGCAGAATATATCCGGTTAAACAAGCGTGTCATTGAGATCGTACAGCACTTTTTTGAAAAAAATAAACCTGTAGCTGCAATATGTCACGGTATACAGGTTTTGACGACAGCTAAGGTATTGAAGGACCGTACGCTAACCGCTTATGTTGCTGTAGGTCCCGACATCGAATTGGCAGGGGGTAATTGGAAAAACATCCCAGCAGATCAATCCGTAATAGACGGTAATCTAGTGACCTCGCCGGCATGGCCCGGTCATCAAGCAATCTTACGTGATTTCTACAAACTATTGGGTATCACAATTAATTTATAGTCCTCATAGGCTCTATCGGACAGATAGAAACGAACCGAGCCGTCAACTGATGGAGCACAAAAGAATTAATTATTATATATCAAATATCCATGTCGCAGTTCTGCACAAACACGAATGACCGCGAAGCAACATGCACACTCTTTCGTTATAAAAGCGTGCATAATATATTTTGGATCCGTTAGCTGGCGGATCATGAAAGAATTATTTACATATGAAAAAAAACAAAAGGGTATGGTTTATTGCCATACCTATTATTCTTATTTTAGGTTATTTAATCTGGGACTCTTTCAGTCAAACGTCTATCAAAGATATCCCTGGTAATTTTGAAGAGGTAGCCTTCGTTCGTAACGAGCAAAATAAAGGTGGCATAGTACGCATTTATGCGGTTACGGTGGGCGACATACCAAATGCAAATTACGATGCTTGCGCAGACTTATTTCCAACCAATGATTATAATAGCGTAACTCGTATTTTTTTCTTTGACAAGCAAGCACCTTACCCCACCGAACTACAGGTAGATGCCCCCTATTATGATACGTCCAGATTTAACGCGATCAACATTGTAAAACGGTACGGCTCAAAGTAAGATTTGAGACTATTTAATATTTAGTTAACATTAAAATAACAGCTAAAACATAGCTTTGATTCTAAATCGATAATTAATATATGGCACGCAAATTTATTCCAAGGGATATTAGTTGGTTGAGTTTTAATGGACGGGTTTTGCAAGAGGCAGCCGACAAAACAGTACCTCTTATTTCAAGGATTAAATTTCTCGGCATCTTTTCTAACAATCTCGATGAGTTTTTTCGCGTACGGGTAGCTGGTCTAAAACGAGCGCTGGCAGTAGACGAGAAAGAAGCTAAGAATATATTTTTTGAAAAACCTCAACTCATTCTTAATGAACTAAATGCCCTTGTTATAAAACAACAGAAAAAATTTGATAGCACCTGGCAAGAGGTTCAAAAAGAAATGGAAAAACAACGCGTCTATATCAAGACAAGTTCGAATCTTACAGAGGCACAGCAAAAATTTGTTAAACAATATTATATTGATGAAATAGAATCAAGCGTCATTCCCCTATTATTGGACGACCATAGGCCTATGCCTTATCTAAGAGACAAATCTCTCTACTTAGGCATAGCCATGAAAAAAGCAGACTGGCAATATGAAACAAAATTTGCGCTCATAGAAATCCCAACAGCTCAGCATGATCGCTTTGTATTACTACCCTGTCCTGACAAAGAAGTGCACGTTATTTTATTGGAAGATGTTATTAAACACAACTTACCGCATATATTCTCTTTTTTTGGTTTCGACGGATTTACGGCAAATGCCTTTAAAATAACCAGAGATGCTGAATTTGATCTGGACAACGATATTAATACTAGCTTTGCCGACAAAATTGCCAAAGCTGTAAAAAGCCGAAGAAAAGGAAAACCTACACGATTTGTATTTGATCAAGAAATGGATAGCAATCTTGTAGAATTTCTAATCAAAAAATTAAATATATCGAAAAAGGACAGTATCATTCCTGGTCAAAAAATCCATAATTTCAAGGATTTTATGAACTTTCCAGCTATCTTCAGAAAAGATCATGAGCCTAAAGAAAGATCGTCCTTTTTACATCCAGACCTAGTAGATCAAACTCGTATCACCGATGTGATTACGAAGAAAGATGTATTACTTTCTTTTCCTTATCATACGTTTGAACATATCATAGACCTATTACGAGAGGCTGCTATGGATCCCGACGTACTATCCATCCAAATCACAGCTTATCGGTTAGCATCTAACTCTAAAGTCGCCAATGCACTAGTTAACGCCGTGCGTAACGGAAAAGTTGTCACGGTCATGCTCGAACTGCGTGCACGATTTGATGAAGAACACAATTTGGAATGGAAGGAACGTTTTGAAATGGAGGGCGTAAAAGTCTTACTTGGAATTCCGAATAAAAAAATACATGCTAAAGTATGTATCATCAAAAAAAGAGTCCATGGAAAAACGATTCAATGTGGTTTTGTGAGTACCGGCAATATAAATGAAAAAACAGCCAAACTGTATGGTGATTATTGCCTCCTGACAAGCAATCGAGCGATCATGGCGGATATCAATAAAATTTTTAACGCCTTGCGGCGTCCAAAACAAGATCTTGCACAGACTTTAAAAATGGGCAAAGGTTTATTAGTATGTCCCACAGATATGCGTAATACCTTGATGCATTATTTTGATAACGAAATTTTAGAAGCTAAGGCGGGTAGAAAAGCACACGTCATCGTGAAAATTAACTCACTCAGCGACAAATTGCTCATAAAAAAAATATACGAAGCCGCCGAGGCTGGCGTAAAAATTGAAATGATAGTACGAAGCATCTATTGTGCTGTCAATCAAGACTCTTTTAAGCAACCTATTCGCGCGATAAGCATTGTAGATGAATACCTTGAACATGCACGTGCTTTCTATTTTTATCACGGAGGTAAGGAGTACACCTATATTTCTTCGGCCGATTGGATGACTCGGAATTTGGACCATCGTCTTGAAGCCGCGGTTAGAATCAATGATAAAAAGATAAAAACAGAGATTTTGGACATGTTGAAAATTCAGCTTAAAGGCAATGTAAAAGCTCGTCTACTAAACAATAACCTGGACAATGCCTACGTCAGGGATAATAAAGCCGAGTTTCGGTCTCAAATAGAATTATACAAATATCTAATAGCTAAAACAATGCACTAGATTACTATTATTTTTAGTAATTTTACTTTCTAATGGAAGGTAAAAAAACAATAAAAGGAAGGGGTGCTCAAATCAATCCGCACAACAAGTATAGGACGCAACAATATGACCAATACTTTAGCGAAGGGATAGACATGTACGAAGAGGAAAACAACCGCACCTCTTTCATTCCTTCTCAAGCGAAAACACTCGTACATAAAGTCGATAGTCCGGATGTAGGCATGAGCTATTCAGCAAACCCCTACCAAGGTTGCGAGCACGGTTGTATCTATTGCTACGCACGTAATTCGCATCAATATTGGGATATGAGTGCAGGACTTGACTTTGAAAAGAAAATCATCATAAAAGAAAACGCACCTATACTTTTTAAAGAATTCATAAGTAAAAAAGGATGGGATTTCCAACCGATACACCTTTCGGGCAATACAGATTGTTATCAACCTATAGAACGTATACAAAAACTAACTAGACAGATCCTCCAAATCGCGCGAGACCATGGACAACCGATAAGTATTATCACTAAAAACAGCTTAATATTAAGAGATGTTGATATCTTACAGGAACTGGCCAAAGAAAACTTATTGAAAGTATACGTATCGATCACATCGCTATCGGAAGAAATCAGAAAGAAATTGGAACCTAGAACGGTCACAGCCAATCAAAGACTAAAAATAGTCGAAGAATTAAGTAGACTAGGGATTGCAACCGGTGTCAACATAGCGCCGATAATCCCCGGACTAACAGATCACGAGATTCCAGCCATTTTAAAGCGTTCGGCCCAAAGTGGCGCCCTTTGGGCCAACTACATTATCGTACGTCTTAACGGACAGATAGGTAACATATTTCACGATTGGTTAACAGCGAATTATCCAGAAAGATACAATAAAATTTGGCATGCTATTCAAAGCTGTCATCAAGGCAATGTCAACAATAGCAACTTTGGACTGCGCATGAAAGGTACTGGCGAGGTCGCCGAAATAATAAAAGCCGCCTTCCAATTGCACTGTAGAAAGAACCAACTAAACACCACTAAATTTTCCTTTGCTCAGAGAGTCGACAATCTAAATTATGGACAGCAATTACGTCTCTTTTAGTCCATAAAACTTAAACAGGCTTATCGGCTGTTTTTCGTACAAATAGATTATAGTTTTCATGTTTTTCAACATAGACCTGTTCGCCTGCATCAATAAATCCATCCAGCGCAACAGCATCATACCATACCCCATCTACTTCTATTTTTCCTGCAGGACGGAGTACAGTTCGTGCTACTCCTTCTTTATTTAGCAAGTTAATCTTAGGTACAGAAGAGGTATAACCACTATCTGCACGCTGCTCGTCCTCCAACACTAAACGCTTAAATGCCGATGAATTGAGAAGATTTTTCCCAAATATCACCATTAAAATTATGGAGAAAACCATCGCTCCAATAACAATCAAAAAAGAATTCATCAATAAACCGGGTTGAGAAACTTTAAAATCAAAATAATCATTAGCTAACATCGAAAAAGCCAACCCACATAACACAAAAATAATCCCTACAACACCTGCTACACCAAATCCAGGGATCACAAATACCTCCAATGCCAAAAGCAGAACCCCCAATACAAAAATAGCTATCTCCCAATGGTCAGCCAATCCCTGCAAATACAAAGGGGCAAAGAACAAAGTTGCTGAAATTAATGCTAAAACTAAAGCAAAACCAATACCCGGAGTCTGTAGTTCGAAGTAAATCCCCCCAATAATACCCATTATTAATAAACCGCTAACCATGGGATGAACTAAAAAAGCAATAATAATGTCAACCCACGTTTTTTCATAAGCTTTAACACTCGGTGCCTGGATATCTAAATTGCTGTAAATCTCTTCAATCCGTTTCACTTCTGCGTTCGCCAGTTTGGCCTTTACAGCCTCCGAAGCGGTAAACGTCAATATCTTTCCGTCTTCTTTAAGAGTTGGGATAGAAATCGTAGGATCAACGAAAGCTTCAGCCATTCTTGGATCACGTCCTTTGGCTTCTGCTGTAGCCCGCATAAGTCCTCGCATATAAGATTGGTATTTTTCGGGCATAATCTCACCACTCTGATTGACCACGCTCGCCGCGCCCAACGATGCTCCGGAATGCATAAAAATATAGTCGGATGCGAGCGCTATCAACGTGCCTGCGGACGCCGCATTATTATTTACATATACAATTGTCTTTATGTCAGAATTAAGCAATAAACTACGGATAGAGTCCGCATAATTTACAGCTCCCCCAAATGTATTCATCTCAATCAAAAAGTAATCAGCCTGCTCAGCCAGCGCCTGTTGATAAGATTTCTTTATTATGCGCCAAGCATTCGCCCCGACATCTTCTTTAAGATCAGTCTTGAATACATCTTGTCCATTTGTCACAGTACTGATTGCAAACACAAAAAATAGCAACAACAGAATGGATTTTGTAAATTTGTATAGCATAATTCTATCTTTTTAAAGTATGAATAAATATACAATAATTAAAGCATTTCAAAAACACTTCCCTTTTCCAATATGGAAAATAGAAGTGGACTGCTCGAATAATTGTCTAGCAATTGAATACAGGAATCCAACGGATACACTCCCTACATTTGCCGTAATTAGCTTTGAAGGAGAAACACTTCTCGAACATTACACCTCTACAGAAAAAGAATGGACACTGGAAGCTATACAGGATGAGTTTTTAATTTTTAAACGTTTCGGTTCTTCTTCTCCCCTACAAGCTGGAATACAAGTGTTACATATCCCTAGTCAATCTGTTATTTTTACACATCACGAATACGTGTTAAAAGATGTTTATAAAGATAGACTTAGGGTCGTACATCGATCTATTCCCTCAGGTCTTGAATTTTTCGTAGAAATAGCCACAGGGATTGTCTCAAATATCCTAGAACAAAAATTCACATTCCCTGATAAAAACATTGCTTACCCAATCCCCTATCAGGGCAATCTCCCTTATTTCATTAAGGATCTTTACTTTGAAGATCAAATATGGCTGCAGCCCTATAAGGATTTTTTCATATGGTCGTATCACAAAAAGAAGGGACAATACTTCGACTTACATCTCTGCCTATCGACTAAAAATGAGATACTCGATCGTAAAATAGTGTTAAGTGGTCTAGACAAATTAATCCCTCAGCCCTATTTTCAAGTCAAAGGATATATTTTCTTTTTATCAAATACTAAACAAGAAATTGCAGCGTATTTAGTATAATTGCAAACTATGAAGCATAATAAAACTATTAAATCGTATCATAAAATATCGTTTTTATTAGCTCTAGGACTAGGATTAAGCACGTTGGCACCCGTTCAAGCCAAAAATAGGTTGACTATACCGTCTACCGTTGCTCCTGATTCTATTGGAAACGAAATCGTAAATGGTCAACGCTATGTTGTCCATAAATTAACTCCTCAAGAGACATATTATCAACTAAGTAGGACTTATGGTGTATCTGTAAACGACATCATGAATGCCAACAACAAGAAAAACCTGCGTAATGGTGATACTGTAAAAATACCAAGAGGTAAAGCGGTAAATGAAACACAGGCGATAAAGAATGAAAACGTTCCACAAGAAAAAGACAATGTTCTGATCGATCCCCGGGATATGACAGAATATAAAGTCAGTAAAAGTGAAACACTTTACGCTATTTCAAGACGTTTTGGTATTTCGGTAGATGACATCAAAAAGGTAAATGGCTTAAAATCGGAGAATCTTCGTGAAGGTCAGTTGTTAAAAGTGCCGAATCACAGCCTGCCCAAACCCGAACCAAAAATCGTAGTTCCTGTTGTACAAGAACTACCTCAAGATATACAGGAACATCAACCGATCGACGAGTCCCAGTTTAAGCCCAACAAGTACGGTATCCGGGAAAAAAAAGAACGTGGTGTAGCAGTATGGATGGATAGTCTGCAAGGTGACGGACAGACTAGCTTGGCCTTACACAAAAGCGCTCCGATAGGAACTATATTAAAAATTACAAATCCTATGAATCGAAGTGTTACCTTTGCAAAAGTTGTGGGCAAATTTGGTGATAACGAAGATACACAAGACGCAATCGTAGTTTTATCCAAATCTGTTGCCACTTCAATCGGCGTGCTAGACCGTAAATTTCAAGTCGAAATTACATATGGTATTCCTTTGGAACAAGAGTAATATTTAGAATAAAGTTATAATGGTGACAAAGGTTATGTAGTTATAGAAGGCACCTTCATAACTCACATCACTTAATATAACTTCCATAACTTTAAAATATAAATGGACAAACCTTACGTGATAGGTATTGCTGGAAGTAGCGGTTCGGGAAAAACTTTCTTTTTAAAAAGTTTTTTGGATCATTTCCAGCTAGACCAAATTACATTGATTTCGCAGGATGACTATTATATTCCTGCGAATACCAAAACACAAGAAGAAAATAGACTTTACAATTTTGATGTCCCTACATCAATTGATAGAGAAGCATTTTTCAAAGATATTAAGGATCTCTTTGAAGGCAAAGTAATACACAAAGAAGAGTATACATTCAATAATCCGAACATAGCTCCGAAAATGTTGGAAATAAAACCTGCTCCGATCTTAATTGTAGAAGGGTTATTTATTTTTCATTATGAAGAGATCAATGATTTATTGAACTATCGTATATTTCTAGACGCCGACGAAGATGTGGCCTTAAAACGCCGATTGAAACGGGATCTTCTGGAACGTGGTTATGATCATGATGATGTCATGTATAAATGGATTAATCATGTCGTCCCTTCATACAACATCTATCTGCTCCCTTATAGAGAGAGCTGTGACAGAGTCATCGTAAATAATTCGGACGATCCTGAATTGATCAATCAGGCTACAAACGTTATTTCCGAAGATCTTAAAGAAAAATTACAATTAGCTTAATTTAAAATAAGTCTAAATAACTATCTTTGCATCATGGATAAGCAAAGTATGGTATTTCAAGAGCAACAAGAGTTTGAAATTCAACAATCGCCAAAAGGCTTAAATCCCTTTGGCGATTTTTCATGTTGTATACTGAAAAAGTGTTGTAAAAAGTATAAAAGAGGAAAGCGTTGTAAAAAATGTCCTGACCGCTAGTATTACTCTTCGTAGTAATTTAAATCTTTATCAAAGCTTTCTTCAAGTTGCGTTAAGGCATAAATGGCAATTGCTGTCAGTAATACCAAAGTAATTATTGCTGCCACTATTATCCCCCACATGCCGACAAGATAGCCATATAATAAAGTTGAAGGTATGAGAGCCCCCCTCACAAAATTTGGAGCAGTGGTAGCGACTGTAGCTCTCAGGTTTGTCCCAAACTGTTCTGCCGCAATAGTTATAAACGTAGCCCAATACCCTACCCCGATACCCATAAAAAATGCAAGGAACATAAATTGCTTCTCCTCGATCCCTTCGCTGTTCAAATACCAAAGAGACGAAACCAAAATCAATATTTGGCATAAAAAAACTACCTTCTTTCTGGATTTAAACCACTGCGACAACAATCCAGCCATAAAGTCTCCACATGAGATACCTAGATAAGTAAACATCACGCCTTTTCCCGCACTCAATGTATTAGGGGCTCCCAATGCAGCTCCTATCTCAGGAGCCTGCGTGACTAAGACCCCAACCACAAACCAAATAGGTAGGCCGATACACAGGCAGTATAGGTAGCGCTTGATTCGATCGGAACTAGAAAACAACAATCGAATACTTCCTTTTCTCACATGATTGCTTTCGGCAGATTGTACAAAAAGCCCCGACTCAAATGTTCCCACACGCATCAACAATAATAATATTCCCATTCCGCCTCCTACAAAATAGGCCGTACGCCAGTCAAACCATTCAGAAACGAAATACGCAAGAATAGCTCCCAATACCCCTACACCCGCCACGAGCATCGTGCCGTACCCTCTTTTACTGCGATGCATTGATTCGCTTACCAATGTAATGCCCGCTCCTAACTCACCCGCTAACCCTACTCCTGCAATAAACCGAACAACTCCATAGGTGGTCACGTCTTGGACAAAACCATTGTATATATTAGCGAGAGAATACAGTAAAATAGATCCAAACAATACCTTAATCCGACCATACTTATCTGCTATTACTCCCCATATCAATCCCCCCAACAACAAACCTCCCATTTGCATATTCAACACAAACTCACCTTTCACCCGCATCAATTCTTCTGGAATACCAATATCCTGAAAGGAACGTACACGTACAATAGAAAAAATAATCAAATCATAGATGTCTACAAAATAGCCTAATGAGGCCACCATAATCAACAACCACGTATTCTTGGTACGAATAGGATCCATAAGGGGTTAATCTAAAAATAAGGAAAACTGTTTTTAAGTCACAAAACGGTTAAATTTCATGTAATTTACTACAGAAAATCATTTTATACAACATATTGCTACTATTTAGCTTTTTAAAGCCTTATAAATTGTACTTTTGTTAATATGAAGTTAAATCCTTCTTCACTTAAATGGTTGCTCCGTTTTTATCCACCTTTCTTTTTTCAAAGGATATGGATAAAACAAGTCCACAAGGGCTTTAAGGGAATTGATGTCAAAATCTACAAAAGCTCTTTGAATATTAACTCCAACAAAACCGTATTTGGTGGAACCATTTTCTCTGCACTGGACCCAGTACACTCGATCCTTTTGGATCAAATCTTTCAAGCAAATGGATTAAAAAGAACTGTTGCTTGGTTAAAATCTGCCCGCATAGAATATCTCAAACCAGGACGAACGGACCTAAGTTACTCACTATACCTAGAAGAGGAAGATATAGCTGAGGCTTTTGATGAGATTAAAAGACGAGGCAAAGTGATAAAAACATTCTCTACAGCCGTATTTGATAAAAATGGTGTAAAATGTGCTATATGCCATAACGAAATTTACATTAGGAATCTGGACTTTACTTTTGAAAGAAAGTCTGTAACTGCATCTCTTGAAAAAGACTTATAAAAAACGAATCGTATGAAAAAAACTTTCTATCTATTATCAGCAAGTGTAATTTTAATCGGAGCTTGCCAACAACAAGCCACAAAAGAAGCTGTAAAACATCAACAGCTTTCGGAAGAAGCAATAACAATCCACGATGAAATCATGCCGCAAATTGCACACTTTGACAAAACTACCGTTAAAATAGATTCTATTTTAGGAAATTTAGGGCAAATTCTGAAAAAGGATGCAAAGGCCGATACAGCACTTATTAAGACAGATCTCATCACATTGAAAAGCAATTTAGAAGCTGCTACAGACAATATGATGACATGGATGAAAGAGTACATGCCAGATAGTACGGATGTAGCTTATCAACAAGCCGAAATTGAAAAAATAAGAGCCATGAAAAAACAATTTGAAGATGTCTCTCTAGAAAGCAACAAAAAATTGGGTAAACTTTAATTTGAAATATGATTAGAACTTTATTTTTCGCGACAACCTGTGTATTGACGCTTGGAGCATGTCAATCTACATCAAAACCCCTCCCTATTATAGGCGAACGCGAAGTAGTTCAGGGAGACACTATCTACCCTACGATTCCGAGTTTTCAATTTTTGAATCAGGATAGCGTAATGTTGTCTGATAAATTCTTTGACAACAAAATCTACGTTGCTAATTTCTTTTTCACACATTGTCCCAGCATTTGCCCGACAATGCAAAGAAATCTTTTAAAGGCTTATCAAAAGTATAAAAAAGATGATAGAGTAGCCTTCCTTTCTCATAGCATCGATTTTAAATATGATCAACCTTATGTGCTGAAATCTTATGCCACAAAACTAGGTGTAGACAATGATCAATGGCAATTTGTTACAGGATCGAAAGCGGATATTTACGGTCTTTCAGATAAGTATCTGGTATACACCAAAGAAGATGCATCTGTGCCTGGAGGATACGATCATTCAGGCTACTTAGTACTTATCGATCACGACAAAAGAATTCGTGGTGCTTATGATGGTACGAACGAAGAAGAAGTTCAAAAGTTATTAACCGACATGGACATACTCCTTCAAGAGTACAAGTAATATGCGCATATTTAAAATATTCGTTATCATAGGTATGACGGTAGTGAGCTTGGCTTACCTAGCGTCATGCCATTCTAATCTTAACATAAAAACTGCTCAATATGCCGTCAATGGACAAAAACTGTATATAGCAAATTGTCAAAACTGTCACGGCGCAAATGGTGAGGGGCTTGGTAAATTATATCCACCATTGACCGATGCCTCTTTTTTCGAGAAAAACCGAGAGCAATTGAGCTGCATTATCCGTAATGGTATGCAAGGAGAAATTACAGTAAATGGTGAAAAATTCAACGAAAAGATGCCGGCTAACCCCCATTTGACAGAATTGGACATCGCTTATATTCTAACCTATATCACGACCACTTTCGCTAAACAAGATTCCATTTATTCTCACGAAGAGGTACAACGTGCCTTAAAAAATTGTAAATAAAGATTTCTTTCGAATGCAGGTTTGAATCCCTTTGATTTTATCTATACCGGATTATGCCGTAATACAAAAAAAAGGTTTTCAAACGGGGAGAATGAAAACCTTTACTAACCAATTATAAACCTAAATTATGATACTACAAAGATAAGTGTATATCTAACACTTGTCAACACCTTTCTTGATACTTAACAATTTCTTAACACATAGACGTTCAATCAACATTTCCCAGAATAGCTTACACTCTTAAGAAGGCCCATTTTATAACAAAATTTTGACTTTTTTATTGGTTCTCAATCATTACATTTGCAACCGAATGAACGTTCAATTTACAGATAAAATAGAGTGTATCTTTAGACATACACTAGCACTCATCAAAGAAAACGGGTTCCACGGAACACCTATGAGTATGATTGCCAAACACTCAGACGTAGCTATCGGTACGATCTACCACTACTTTCCTTCTAAGGAAAATCTGATTGTCGAGCTCTTTTTCTATTGCAAAACGAAAATTAACACATTTATATTTAAAGATATAAATCAAGAAAGTTCTTACCGAGAGCAATTTGCCTTTGTATTGCAACGATTCTGTGCTTTTCAGATTGAAAACACCGATATTTTCAGTTTCCTAGAGCAGTTTTACAACTCCCCTTTCAATGAACTTGCACATAATAAGCAAGCAACAGGTCCCTATGAAGAAAACAATGTTATGGATTTTCTGTTGAAAGGTATGGAGATCAATCAAATAAGGAAAATAGATGTACATATCATAGCAGCAGCTTATATAGGGGCCGCTGTCACATTCTCAAAGTCAGTAATTTATGGAAAACTTCAATTTAATCAACAACATTTAGATGAATTAATAGAAATTATTTGGAACGGTGTAAAACAAAACAATGAATATGAATTATAATTTTAGAAAAATAATATCCCTTACTTTTCTTACTATTTTTGGGTGTAGTGCCTCTCTTGCACAACAGTCAACACTTAGTGGTAATGCAACATTAGACGATTTAATTAATTACGCGCTGCGTAATAAAATTGAAATTAAACAGGCACAAATTGATAAGGAAATCGGGGAGCGAGAAATTGCTTCAGCTTTATCAGGTTGGTTTCCGCAAATAAGTGCAAATGGAAGTATAAGTCATGCTATGCAGTTGCCCACAACGAACTTTAACGGTTCAAACATCACACTGGGACAACGCAACAATAGTGCATTGACTTTTCAGGCAGACCAAGCATTGATCAGTCCTCAATTGTTTCAGGCATCGAAAGCATCCAAGTATGTGCGCCAACAGAACAACCTTAATGAAGAATCTACAAAGATAAATACCGTCGTAGATGTTAGTAAAGCGTACTACGACATACTAACTAGTGAAGAGCAGATCAAGATAATTAACGAGAATATCTTACGATTAGAACGTCAATTTACAGAAGCTAATGCACGTTATGAGGTAGGACTTGTTGACAAAACAGACTTCAAAAGGGCTCAGATTTCCTTAAATAATGCTAAGGCAGATTTAAAGACTGCTTCGGAAAATAGAAAATACAAGTACGATTATATGAAATTATTACTTGCAATTCCTACAGCACAACCTATCTCTTTGTCCTTTGCAAATCAGAGCTTGGAAAGCAATATTCTGTTAGATACAACAGAATTATTACAAATAGCAAACCGGGTTGAGTATAAGCAAATCGAAAACATAAAAGCAATCCAGCAATTAAATACCCAATATCAAAAATGGAATTTCTTGCCTAAAGTGAGTGCCTATGCCAACTACGCAATGAATTATAGAAATGATAGCTTTTCAAATCTATACAAAGATAACTTTCCAGGATCAAATGTTGGTTTAACCCTATCTGTCCCTATTTTTACAGGAACAAAGAGAATCCAAGAGATAAAAAAATCGGAGCTACAGGAAGAACGGATTGCATTAGATCTCCAAAATCTAGAGAACCAGATCAGTACAGAGTACTCTGCTGCTATGGCAAACTACAGAGCCAATATGAATGAATGGCGCAATGGGAAAGATAATATGGAGCTTTCAGAAGAAGTATATAATACCATTAAACTGCAGTACGATGCCGGTGTAAAGACGTACTTGGAATTAATGACTGCGGAGACTGATTTGAAAACCTCGCAATTGAACTATCTGAACTCGCTTTATGCTGTCTTGTCGAGCAAACTGGACATACAGAAAGCCTTAGGCACAGTAGAAATTAACAAATAATACAACCTCACTAACAAAGAAAATATAACGTCATGAATAAAAATCAATTACTTTCGGCCTTACTTATCGGTTCTGGATTGTTATGGCAATCTTGTGGTTCTAAAGATAATAAAACCAAAGGAGCTCCGGGACAACAAGCAGAGATGGCAACGCCGGTTTCTTCTGCTGTCGTAGGTAAAGAAATTGTATCAGGATTGAAGAGCTACCCGGCAAATGTGGTTCCATTACAGGAAACAGAAATTAGAGCTGAGGTAACAGGATATATAACCAATATTTTTGTCGCGGATGGTGCTTTTGTAAGCAAAGGACAACGTCTTTATGAAATCGATAGGATACGCTACCAGGCGGCGGTCGACCAAGCAAAAGCCAACCTAGAAATTGCTAAAGCTAACCTAGATCGCGTACAGAAAGATTTACAACGCTATCAAACATTAGCAGAGAAAGACGCTATCGCCAAACAGACACTAGACTATGCGATGACAGATGTAAACAATCAAAAAGCGCAAGTGCAAGCTGCTGAAGCAGCACTAACTACCGCTCGCACCAATTTACAACGCTCTGTAATCGTAGCGCCGTTTTCGGGTAATATCGGTATATCGCAAGTTCGTAATGGTGCATTGGTTAATGCTGGTACTACACTTTTAAATACGGTATCCTCTACCAACCCTATTGCTGTCGAGTTTCAAATTAATGAAAAAGACATCCCGGAGTTCACAAAACTTCAGGGAGGAAACTCGTCAACGCAAATCTATGTATCTATGCCTGACGGCAGCCGCTATGAAGATGCAGGAAGAATAGTAACAATAGATAGAGCCGTAGACAGTCAAACAGGAACCTTGAAAGTCAGGGCATCTTTCTCCAATGGAACAAATGCACTTAGGGCAGGAATGAACACCACATTAAATGTAGAGAGTACATCGACACAAGAAGAACTAGTAATTCCTTACAAAGCGGTATTCGAGCAATTAGGAACATTCAATGTGTATACTATCAACGACAGTAGCAAAGTTGAATTGAAACAGATTGTACTTGGTCACAAAATAAACGACAAAATTGTTGTAAGCTCAGGGCTTGAAGCAGGTCAAAAAATTGTGGTTGATGGAGCAGCATCCTTAAAGCCAGGAGCTAAAGTTGCCGAGAACAATGTAGAAAACAAACAAAAATAATTGCTAGACGCTAAATAAATAATAATGATATCAGAAGTATTTATTAAAAGGCCAATAACGGCGATGGTTATATCCATCCTGATCACCATCGTTGGTGTGATTGCCGTTTCGACATTGCCTATCAGTCAATACCCCTCCATCGCCCCACCTACAGTTACCGTAACGGCCAACTATACTGGAGCAGATGCGCAGACCGTAGAACAAACAGTAACTACACCAATAGAGAGCCAAATCAATGGTACTCCTGGAATGATCTATATGTCTTCCAACAGTACTTCAAATGGTCAATCACAAATAACAGTAACATTTGAGGTTGGTACGGACATCGATATTGCTACTTTGGACGTTCAGAACAGAGTAGGTATCGCCGAGCCATCTTTACCAGAGGCTGTCCGTCGTCTCGGTGTTACTACACGTAAGGCCAACACGGATATCCTGATGTTGGTATCCCTCGTTTCGCCGAAAGGAACGCGAGATGATAAATTCTTGTCCAACTACGCCAACCTTTATATCAAAGATGCGATAATGCGTGTTAAGGGAGTGGGTGATGTTACTGCATTTGGTCAACCGTTTTCTATGCGGGTGTGGTTAGATGCAAACAAACTTGCCAACTTAAAAATGACTCCTTCGGATGTTTCTTCAGCCATAGCGGAACAAAACATACGTATCCCAGGAGGAAGTGTTGGTGGTAAACCACAAGAGTCGTCAACAGTGTTTGAATATCCTGTAATCACAGATTCTGATCTTTCCGAAGTTGAAGATTTCGAAGAGATAGTCGTTAAAACCAATCAAGACGGATCAATTGTATTGCTAAAAGATGTTGCTCGCGTGGAGCTGGGACAGTTCAGTTACGGTACCTCGACAAAAGTAAATGGTATGGTATCAACCGGTATGATGATCAGTCAGACTCCGGGAGGTAATGCCGTAGAAACTGCTGAAGGTATCTTTTCATCACTCGAAAAACTAAAAAAATCCTTCCCCGAAGATGTTGATTATGTCATCGGTTACGAAACGGTTTCTGTAGTAAATGCATCCATCGAGTCGGTGATCCAGACCTTGATAGAAGCCCTATTGTTGGTAACGTTGGTAGTTTTCTTCTTCCTACAGAGCTGGAGAGCTACGCTAATTCCAGTACTTGCTATTCCTGTATCTATTGTAGGTACCTTTATCTTCTTCCTCGCATTTGGATTCTCGATCAACAACCTGACGATGCTCGCCTTTGTATTGGCCATCGGTATAGTTGTGGATGATGCTATCGTTGTTGTGGAGGCCGTACAGCACTATATAGATAACTATAAGATGAGCGCAAAAGAAGCTACTATGCGAGCCATGAAAGACATCACAGCTCCAGTAATCGCTATTGCGTTAATCCTATCAGCGGTATTTGTGCCTGTAGGTTTTATCCCAGGAATGGTAGGTAAATTGTACCAACAATTTGCGATTACGATTGCCGTTTCGGTAATGCTTTCTGCCTTTATAGCCTTAACATTGACACCTGCCCTCTGTTCTATAATGCTTAAGCCGACTTCTGTCACGAAAGAATCCAGAGGCCTAAACAAATTCTTCTACAAATTTAACTTGTGGTTTGAAAAAGTAACATATTCCTATTCTAAAGGTGTAAAAAAAGCGATCAAAGCGACTCCATTAGTACTGATCGTATTACTATGTATATTTATTGGCACGGGGTGGATGTTCCAAGTCAAGCCTACAGGTTTTATACCTTCAGAGGATGGCGGAATGTTTTTTGCCGGTGTTACCCTGCCAGAAGGTTCTTCTTCAGCACGGACAGATGCTGTATTGGAAGAACTGGAAAAAGAATTCTTAAAAGAATTCCCGGAAATAAAATATGTGACATCCATCTCGGGTATCAATATCTTAAATAGAGCATTTAAACCCAATGGTGCTACACTATTCGTATCGCTAAAGCCATGGAAAGAGCGGAAACGTACTGTGAATGAAATCACAGGTACCATCATGAAGAAATATGCACAATATAGTAAAGCAAGGGTATTAGCCGTTACACCTCCTGCTATTCCGGGTCTAGGTGCTTCCGGAGGTTTCTCGCTACAGATTCAAGATCTACAGACCGTAGATATCAAACAGTTCGAGGCTACCGTGGGTAAATTCTTAATGGCAGCCAATCAGCGTCCTGAAATAGGAATGGCTTATACCCTATTTAACTCCAACTCGCCAAACTATAAGTTGGAAGTAAACCGCGAGCAAGCGAAACGCATGGGAGTGCCAATTTCAAGTATCTATGCTACTATTTCATCATACCTAGGTAGCAGCTATGTCAACGATTTCACCAAATATGGCCGTAACTTCCGTGTTGTAACACAAGCAGATGTTGGTTATAGAATGGGGATCGACGATATCAACAAACTGTATGTGAATAATGTTCAAGGCAATCCTGTTCCTTTAGGAACTTTGGTCAGCTATGAACTGATCACTATGCCGTCTTTGATCAATCACTATAACATATTCCGTGCTATAGATATTTCTGGTGGTGCTGCCCCTGGCTACAGCTCGGGAGATGTGATCAAGGCACTAGAGGAAGTCGCGGCACAGACTCTTCCTGCTGGATACGATTATCAGTTCTCCGGACTGACATTACAGGAGAAACAATCGGGCTCTAAGACATTACAGATTTTTGCGCTGTGTATCCTATTTGTTTTCTTATTGTTAGCTTCTCTTTATGAGAGTTGGTCGGTACCATTTTCAATCTTACTATCCGTTCCTTTAGGTATATTCGGAGCGATATTAACGTTAATGTTTATTCCGCAGCTCGACAATAACATCTTTGCACAGATTGGTCTCGTTACTATCATTGGTTTGGCTGCCAAAAATGCAATTTTGATCGTAGAATTTGCAAAAGAACGGGTAGACATCGGTATGAATCTTATTGAAGCGACACTAGATGCTGTTAAACTTCGTCTCCGTCCGATTATCATGACGTCGCTCGCATTTATCTTAGGTATTATTCCTTTGATGCTTTCTACTGGAGCAGGAGCTGTATCTCGTCAGACAATTGGTTGGACTGTATTCGGAGGTATGACGGCAGCTACATTCTTAGCCATCTTTATAGTACCCGTGCTATTCGTTGTTATTACAAGAATGGCTTATGGCAAGAAAAAATTGGCTGAACTAGAAGCTGGTTTTGATGAAGAAAAGAAAAAGCAACTGAGTGCACACTAGTTAATGTCCACTTAATTTTATACCTCGCAAAGGCCAGTACATAAAACTGGCCTTTATTGTTTTAGAATACAGCCCATCTCTCAATAGCTTTTCTATGGGCTTGAACCTTGTCAAAAAAACTTTCTATTTCATAATCAGACACTTTGAGAAAATACATTTTTTTTCTTTGCTTTTTTAAGGATTAGACCTATATTTGCATCGTCAACAATGAAACAACAGCATGCCCAGCTGGCGGAATTGGTAGACGCGTTGGTCTCAAACACCAATATCTTCGGATGTGCCGGTTCGACTCCGGCGCTGGGTACAAAAGCGATTCGTAATACGAATCGCTTTTTTTATTCTTACCGATCAGAAGGAGATCTAAAGGGATTCTTATATAGCTAGAGATTCCAAAAAGAAAAAGTATCTTTATCATTATATTAACCGAAATAATTCGTAAACCCTAGAAGCTATTTAGGCCGTAACTTCCGATAAATAATGATGAAAGTAAATAAATTACTCACCTATCTATTTTCCCTTACACTGGGACTTGCACAAACACAGGCTCAAGAAGTCAGCAGTCCCAAATCTCATTTTGGATTTAACATCGGCGACGATTATAAAATCGCAAATTACAAAGCGATGGAAAGCTATTTTCTAAAAGTAGCCTCATCATCCAACCGCGTACAGATACAAAAAGCAGGCCTGACGGAGGAAGGTCGGCAACAATATCTTTTAATTATTTCATCTCCTGAAAACCTTGCTAATATAGAAGAGTATCGAAAAATATCGCAGTCCTTAGGCCGTGCCGAAGGTATAAGTGAGCAAGATGCGATGCAACTAGCCAAGACGGGTAAACCTATTGTATGGATTGATGGAGGAATGCACTCAAATGAAACCGTAGGATCGCACCAACTGGTCGAGACACTTTATCAACTTACCTCACGCAACGATCAGGAGATACTAACCTACCTCGATAAGGTCGTCGTATTGATGTGGCATGTCAATCCTGATGGACAGGATTTACTTGCGGATTGGTATATGCAATATGAAAATCCTAAGGATCGAAACATGTCTATTCCTACGTTATACCAAAAGTATGTCGGACATGATAATAACCGGGATTTCTTTATGTACAACATGAAAGAAGCGAGCAATCTGGCAAAAGTCATGTATGTAGACTGGTTGCCGCAAATTGTGTACAATCATCATCAAACGTCACCCGAAGGGACAGTTGTTGCAGGCCCTCCTTACCGAGACCCTTTTAACCAGGTTTACGACCCCTTAGTCGTAAGCGGAATCGATGGTGTGGGATTTGCCATGATAAACAGACTAAATGAAGAGGGCAAGCCTGGCTATGTGCGTATGGATCAGTCCACATTTTCCACTTGGTGGAATGGAGGGTTGCGTACAGCACCTTACTTTCATAATATGATCGGTATACTGACGGAGACAACAGGTAGTCCTACCCCGGCGGAAATCCCTTTCATAGCTGAGCGACAGATGCCAAGAAATGGTCTACCTAATCCCGTATCTCCCCAAAAGTGGCATTTTCAACAATCCATAGATTACTCTGTATCAATGAACATGGCCATATTAGACTATGCCTCCCGAAATGGGGATAAACTGCTGTACAACTTCTACAAAATGGGCAAGAACTCCATTGAAAGAGGTAATACAGACCACTGGACGGCGTATCCACGATATATTAACGCGCTAAAAACAGCCTACGAAAATGATATTAAATCAAAAAAAATGTCCTACGACGGGACCTCCGCTTCTCGATCAAAAGGTATCCCAACTTCTTATGTAGACAGTCTATATCGTAACTCCGAAAACAGAGATCCTCGTAGCTATATCATTCCAGCAGACCAGGCAGACTTTGGCACAGCCTTAAAATTTGTCAATGCGCTAATAAAATCAGGAATATATGTATATCAGGCTCATGAGGACTTTTCTATTGCTGGTAAATCTTATCCAAAAAATTCCATTATTGTAAAAACAAATCAGGCCTTTCGTCCACAAATCATTGATATGTTCGAGCCACAGGATCATCCGCATGATACCGAATACGAAGGTGGCCCACCCATCCGACCTTATGATGCTGCAGGTTGGACACTAGGCCTCCAAATGGGGGTACAATATGACCGTCTTTACGAGGACATTGCAGGTCCTTTTGAACGGAAACCGTATGGAATAGCTCTTACTCCGCCTACCGACAAACTGCTGACCAGCCGAGGAGGATACCTTATCAACGCAAAAGCAAATGATGCGTTTTTGGTCGTTAACAAATTAATTGCTGCGGGTCTAAAACCCCAACGGGACCTTCATTCAAAAGACTTTTACATCGACGGAAAACAGCAGAACCTCCTTCAGAACACTATTCATGATCTAAGTCTTAATATCCAAGCCATAGACAAGAAACCTAAACACCTAATCTCTATAAAACCACTGAAGATCGGGTTATTCGATCATTATGGTGGTTCTATGTCTTCTGGTTGGACGCGTTGGATTCTCGAACAATACGGCTTTAACTATGAGCTATTCTATCCGAAAAATATAGACAATAATGATATTAAAAAATATGACATCTTGCTTTTTGTAGGTCAAGGCATTCCCACCCGACGAGAGGAAACAACTAAATTCAGGCTACCTGAAGACCGTCTGGTTCCTACTCAATTCACTCATTTACTTGGACAGGTTACGAAAAGTAAGTCTATCCCAATATTAGAACAATACATCGAGCAAGGTGGAAAAATATTGACCATCGGTAGTTCTTCAGATCTGGTATACCATTTTAAGTTACCTGTAGTAGACCCGCTCTTGACAACTGATAAACAAAACAAAGCTGTGGGACTAAGCAGTTCTGATTATTATATACCGACAAGTATTTTGCAAGCGGAGCTAGATCTTTCACGAGCAGAAAATTTTGGCATGAATAGTAAGGTAAATATCGTCTTTAACAATAGTCCGGTCTTTAAAATCGAAAATACAGATATGTTGTACTCCTTAGGCAGTATCAACAACAAAAAATCGCTTTTGAGTGGATGGGCACACGGTCAGCATTACCTAGAAGGCGTAAGCATAGGCCTAACTGCCAAAATAGGCGACGGAAAGCTTATTGCTTTTGGTCCTGAAATTACGAATCGCGCACAAAGTCATGCCACATTCAAGCTTCTGTTCAACCAGTTGTATAATTAGTCTGAACAATTACAAAACGGGCCAATAGTTTCAAAACTATTGGCCCGTTGCACTTTAAGCAAGGGTCTATGGAGTCTGCATGAAGATACCTACCTATAGATAAAAGCTACGCTTCTAAGGCTTCATCTTGTAATAGCGTTTCGCTACGCTCTAACTGTTGAATCAAATTGTACTTAGCCTGAGTAAATGCATAGTCTTTAGCCTCCGCAAAAGATATGCTGTACTTACGTTCAACATCATCTACAACCTGCTCAGGAAGTTTTCGCAACAGTGTATCATAATATTCATCCAGTACATTTGATGCGGGCAGTGTGTATTCGATCTGTATCTGAAAACGTCGAACGATGGCCTTATCGATAACTTCAATATGATTGGTAGCACAGATTAACAATGCCTTTTCAGGATAGTAATCGATCAACTGTATCAATGTATTGACAAGACGACGTATCTCCCCAACATCTTTATCTTCGCTCATACGGGATTTCCCAATCTGATCAAATTCATCTAGAAAAAGGACAGCTTGATCACGGCCGGCTTTATCAAAGACCTGTTTCAAATGCTGAGATGTCTCTCCGATCTTGGCACTGATTACGTTACTGAGATTAAGAATATAGATAGGTTTGTTTAACGCATTGGCCAAAGCTTTGGCTGTTGTCGTCTTACCACAACCAGAAGCCCCATACAACAGTATTTTATTATTTACAGGGAGTTCATATCCCTGCAATATATCCAGATACTTATGCTCTTTCAGTAAACGATCTAATTGTACTTTACTATCTTGAGTTAGGATGATGTCATCTAAAGAAACTGCTTCCTTTCTTGTTATCAATAAATCAGCTATATTCATTCTACTATACGGACTATTCTACGACAAAGGTACAAACTTTTAAAGTTTGTGTGCTATCTACAAAGATGAACAATATTGATAGTTCATTCTTCCTCCAGTTTCTCATTTTTTTCATAGTCCATATTTTTAAAAGTTGTAACTTTTAGCGTTCTCACCTACTCTATGTAATTGCCAGACAAACAATTTATAAAGAGACCTATGTTACAGATCTACGAAAATCTTTATCAAGACCTCACCAATGGTAAGACAGCGAATTCAGTTATGATTTCTATAGAAGCCAGTAGCTCCTGTGAGATTAGTAAAAATGATATTGTACATTCTCTTCAAGGAATAGGTATAATTGTTAATAGTATAGACTTTACAGATATGAAAGTTCTTGATGTCCATTAAAACCGTACGAAGTAAGCTCATTGATAGGATAAAGAGTTAAAACGAATCAATTATACGGACACTTTCAGAAAAAAGGAAGCGGTAAAATCGGGGAGAAAATACCGCATTCCGCATCTACCATTATAAAATCATACTGAATCGTATGATAAAAAAACTGAGCTAGTTAATAAGCAATCACTTCGACTTCTGTCCGCCTGTTTGCCTGGTGTTCTTCCGGCGTACACTTCACTCCATTCGAACATTTATTTACCAATCTAGTTTCTCCGTATCCTTTGACGACCATCCGATCTCTTTCAATTCCTTTACTGACGATATAATCGACAGCAGATTGGGCACGCTTTTGTGATAACTTCATATTATAACTATCAGATCCTCGACTATCAGTATGACTTGATAATTCGATTTTCAATGTTGGATTGTTGCGCATAGTAGCGACCAACTTATCTAAGATCAAAGCAGCATCTGGTCTAATATTATGTTTATCGAAGTCGTAATAAATATTTTCTAGAACAAACTTCTCACCCACTTTATTTACCGGTTGTAAATTTAATGTAACTCTAATCGTGGTATCTTGCTTTGGAAAAACAGCATTAACCAGTATACTATCGGCCATGTACCCTGGTTTCTCGCCGTAAACTTTATACGCCAATCCTTTATCCAGATCAAAATTTATAGTTCCATTGATATCTGTACTACCTCTGGCGACGACATTCTTTTGATCATATAACATGACTATCGACTGTTCCAATATTTCGCCCGTTTTCTTATCTTTCACGATCGTAATCAGCTCAATATTTAACCGAGGTTTTGTCAACGTAAAGGAATATATATCATCAGACCCAACTCCTCCTAAACGATTGGAAGATAGATACCCCATCGTATGATTGTCATCATCCATACTGTTTACAAAAGCAAAGTCATCAGAAGCTGAGTTTACCGGATATCCCATGTTGATAGGTTTTGAAAAATTAGATTTCGCACCTTTGGCTCTAAAAATATCCAATCCGCCCATCCCTATATGGCCTGTACTGGAAAAATAGAGATTATCTCCCTCTATCGCAGGGAACATTTCATCGCCTGTCGTATTGATCTGGCTACCTGCATTCTGGGGATCCCCCCAGGTGCCGTCGCTCTGCAATTCGGAATACCAAATATCGACACCTCCCTGTCCACCCGGCATATCTGAAGCATAATAAAGAACCGTTTCATCTTTATTTAATACAGCATGTCCCAGTGAATACTCTTTTACATTATTGAAAGGAAAGTTCCCCTCCACCCAAGCATCTCCATTTTTCTTGTAAATGCTTAGCTCCAAGTTCTGCTTTTTCCAACGTTGCGCGTTTTCTTTGTACTTTTGCGCATCTTTACCGGCATAGGTACGTGTTAAAAACAACATATCATTTGCTAGGTTTACAGCGACAGGCCCTACATGATAGGTAGAATTATTAAATGCTTCTGTCATCAAGTTAGGATAATTAAGACTCCCATCCATCCGACGCTCGGCCGAATATACTTTCAGATAGGCCTGACCAGTCATTCCACTCTTCTCCTTTAACAAGCTATTGGGTTCGGCCGCATATAAAGCGCCGTTTGCCGTTGGGGTAAGTCCAAATTCGGCCAGTGCGGTATTTACTGTCTGCTCATTCTTTATCTGATGTTTAGTAGGGTGTTGCATCCAGTAAGCCGCAGAATCAGCACCGATAATAGCGCGATCTATTTCTTGACTAGCTCCATACTTATTGATATACTTTCCATATTGTTCTTTCGCCTCTGGGTATTTTCCCTGTTGCTTTAATACCTCAGCATATTTCAAATGCGCTTCCTTGCTGGCATCACTTAACATGACTATTCTGGAGAACCAATTCTCCGCCAGATCATAACGCTTTATATAGTAATAGCTCTCAGCCAACCGCTCCATGTCCAGTGTCTTCGGATTCTTTTTATCCAACACTAGTTCTTCGTACGACTGTGCTGCATTAGCGTATTCCATTCGTAAGAACTGCTGCTCAGCACGAGCTTTCCGTCCCGGTTGCTCTTGCGCCAGGATAGACTGTATATTTAGAGCCAATAGTAAAACTAAAGCTCCTATTCCCTTATAATATCTTCTGTTCATATGTTTCACAATTTGTAGTTATCTAACTAGTTTTTGTCATCCTTAATGATCTTAGAAATACCTCGGGCTTAAGACCTGTCTTCCTGTTCTTCCAAAAGTAACACCTAAAGTCACCTCGTGCGTTCCATTCTGCATACCACTCATACGGTTGAGCATATGATCATAAGAGTATCCTATTCGGAATTTTGGCGAAACATAAAATTGAGCAACACCACTAATAGAATTCAATGAACTTAGTTTACTTGCAGAATTTGATACATACTCCCGATTAAAAATCTTTGCTCTCGTTCTGTATCCTGCACCTATCCAAAACTTGTCATTAAAGATGAACATGGCGTTGACATCCATAGAAGTCGGTCCTTTGAAATCATCCTTTATAAGAATACTTGGCCTCAACATTAAACCTCGATCCAGTTCTACGAGCATCCCTGCAATAAAATAACCATGGACTTTACGGTACAGACTTTCAAGTGAATTTTGATTGAACTGAAAATCCTCACCGCTATTACTATTGCTAAACAAATCCTGAACAGAAACACCTGCGTACCACTTCGGATTGCTGTAATACACCCCCAAACGAACATCCGGTCTCCAAGTAGAGATCTTTCCATCCGGAACTACCACATCCCCCTGATCGTGATATTTTAGTTTATTACCATCAAGACTGTACTGTGTCACTCCTGCCGCAATACCTAACGCCAACCGGTGTTCATCTCTACGATCCAATTGTAAACGCAAAGCATAATTCGCATAGACACTGGTTGCTGCTTGCGCTCCCAATTGATCTGCGGTAACCTGAAGCCCTACCCCATGTCGCTTATCTTGATCGAGCACTCCGTCTACCGAGATAGTTCCTGTTTTTGGAGCCCCATCCCATCCTGCCCACTGGCTACGGAGCCCCATCTGTCCAAACCATTCCTCCTTATAGCCCGTATAGCCTGGATTAATACTTATCGAGTTAAATATGTACTGCGTAAACTGAATGTTTTGTTGGCCGTAGCCCTTCCATACTAGAAGAGCCATGGTCAACGTTAGTGCGCATTTTATTCCGTATCGTTTCATAACGCGTATTACTTAATTACTTCAATTAATTTGATTTGATTGTCACCCATCCTTTATGTACCTCTACTTTTCCACCTTTCATCAACTCTAGCACATAGAAGTAAGTGCCTTCACTCAATCCCAATCCACCCCAATCATTATTGTATGTATTACTCTTGTACACTTCATTCCCCCAACGGTTAACAATTGTAAGTGCGACTCTATCATACAGCTCAAGCCCTTTGACACGGAACACATCGTTTTTACCGTCACCATTCGGCGTTATGATGTTCGGAATACCCAAGTCGTTGCTAACCACTGCTATACGCACTGTTGCTATATTACTCCATCTGCCTTTTACATCCTTCACGCGATAAGTAAAGGTATCTTCACCGATCATATCACGCGATGAGGTATATGTCACCTTACCATCTATCTCGACATTAACCTGAGCGCCCGAAGACGATGTAACTACCTCTAGACTCGTTGGGTTAATATCCCATTTTGTAACGACATCATTAGCCAAGACATCCACTATCACCGGTATTGCTGTCTTTGTTTCAGCAATATCATCTACCGCTTGAATCAATGGATAGACTACTGGTATCTCCGGAGTATCATCTTCATCGTCCGGATCTTCCGTATCAGGCTTACCTGGTCTCCAAACAGAGATTCCGTTGGTAATCTTCTCTGGAGCTTCATCATCTATCTTAGCGGTAATCTTCACCGTAATAGTACCATTTAAAGCCAATTTAGCCGTAGTTGTTACGGTAACTTTATTACCTGAAGCTGCTATTGTCGCATTATCACCGACTACCTCATATTTCTCTATAGTCACTCCAGCACTTGGACGCTCAGTTAGCTTGATCTCTTTGCCTATCTCCATCACAGAAGGACCATTATTGGTGATCGTCACTGTAAATGTTGTAGTCTCACCGGCTTTAACACGTGTCTCATCCGCTACTTTTTCTATTGTCAAGTTGTAATCACGGTCTACAGGAATTGGAGGTGTATCGTCCTCATCGTCTTCTGGATCCTTTCCTGGATCTTTATCAGGCCCCCATACTGTAATACCGTTGGTAATAGTCGTTGGTGCATCTGCATCGACTTTAGCTGTAACTTTTACTACAATCGTTTGTCCTTGAGCTATCTTGGCTGTTGTAGTTACTATTGCATTATTAGCCGTTCCATTGACCGTTGCATTCGTACCTATTATTTCATATTTATCGATAGTTACGCCAGCACCAGGACGTTCTGTCAACTGGATTTTTTTGCCAATATCGATAGTAGATGGACCATCGTTTGTAATAGTCAATGTAAAGGTAGTATTTTCTCCCGCTTTTACGCGAGTCTGATCTGACTTTTTAACAATACTCAAATTCGATTCGCGATCTACCGGAACTGGTGGCGTTTCATCTTTATCATCCTCAGGATCAGTACCAGGATCTTTATCTGGTCCCCAAACTTTAATACCATTTGTAATGGTAGATGGTCCATCTGCTCCTACCGCCGCTGTTACCTTTACAGTGATCGTACCTCCTACTGCAATTGCACTACTTGTAGTTATCGTAGCAGAGTTACCCGTTCCAACAGCTGTACCATTTGCTGAAGTCACTTCGTAGCCTGTAATCGTCAGACCTGTGCTTGGCATTTCACCGAGAGTGATGACCTTACCCGCTGCAATGTTGGCTGGCCCGTCGTTCTTAATCGTCACAGTGAACGTTGTATTTGTACCAGCTTTTACGCGGTTTTGATCAGCTACTTTGGTTACTTCTAAGTTATTAGCGATAACAAATCTTGCCGTTGCTGGGCTACCGTTAATAGACTTTGCATCTACCTGTGCGTCTACAGTAACTATTCCAGGTTTTGTAGAAGTCGTCGGGATAACAGCTTTACCGTTCGCATCCGTAGTAATTGTTTTGCTAGTCTTACTCCCGTCAGGATTTGTAATACCGAACTCAACATCCTTATTGGCAATTGGATTCTCAAACTTATCAAGGATAGTCGCAGTAAACTCGTTATAATCAACACCGTCGGCGATAGCGCCATCTTTTGTGACCTTCAGATTCGATTTGTCGTAATCGACTGCTCCTACGACAAACGTAACCAACGCTGGGCTACCTACCGTGATCGCAGTACCATTTGCCGTAGCCGTGATACTTGCCGTACCGATCTTCTCACTAGTCAATGTCAATTCGAACTGACCATTTGCATCCGATGTACCCGTCAATGCCGATGGCTGAGCCTCTGGCAGGCCTGCAACAGTATATGCTACTGAAGCATTAGCAACCGGATTACTGAACGCATCCATTAAGTTGACGACAACTTTGTTCTTAGATATACCATCCGCTGTAGCATTGTTATCTACAACCTCGATGTTTGATTTACGGAAGTCGATAGCTCCTGCCACGAACGTAACTAATGCCGGGCTTCCCAATGTAATCGCAGTACCACCAGCAGTAGCTGTGATACTTGCCGTACCGATCTTCTCACTGGTCAATGTCAATTCGAACTGACCATTTGCATCCGATGTACCCGTCAACGCGGATGGCTGAGCCTCTGGCAAACCTGCAACAGTATATGCTACTGAAGCATTAGCAACCGGATTACTGAACGCATCCATTAAGTTGACGACAACTTTGTTCTTAGATATACCATCCGCTGTAGCATTGTTATCTACAACCTCGATGTTTGATTTACGGAAATCAATAGCACCGGCAACAAACGTAACCAATGCCGGGCTTCCCAATGTAATCGCAGTACCACCAGCAGTAGCTGTGATGCTTGCTGTACCGATCTTCTCACTAGTCAACGTTAGTTCAAACTGGCCATTAGCATCTGAAGTACCAATTAATGTAGATGTCTGAACGCCTGTCAAACCTGAAACGGTGTACTCCACAGAAGCATTAGCAACCGGATTATTGAAAGCATCCACTAAGTTGACTCGTACTTTATTCTCTTCAACACCATCTGCAGTTGCGTTATTATCAATAACCTCAATATTAGATAGGTTGAAATCAATAGCACCGGCAACAAACGTAACCAATGCCGGGCTTCCCAATGTAATCGCAGTACCACCAGCAGTAGCTGTGATACTAGCTGTACCGATCTTCTCACTGGTCAACGTTAGTTCAAACTGGCCATTAGCATCTGAAGTACCAATTAATGTAGATGTCTGAACGCCTGTCAAACCTGAAACGGTGTACTCCACAGAAGCATTAGCAACCGGATTATTGAAAGCATCCACTAAATTGACTCGT
>NZ_WFKM01000005.1 GCF_011007365.1 Sphingobacterium sp. xlx-96
ACGTTAGTTCAAACTGGCCATTAGCATCTGAAGTACCAATTAATGTAGATGTCTGAACGCCTGTCAAACCTGAAACGGTGTACTCCACAGAAGCATTAGCAACCGGATTATTGAAAGCATCCACTAAATTGACTCGTACTTTATTCTCTTCAACACCATCTGCAGTTGCGTTATTATCAATAACCTCAATATTAGATAGGTTGAAATCAATAGCACCGGCAACAAACGTAACCAATGCCGGGCTTCCTACCGTGATCGCTGTACCACCAGCAGTAGCTGTGATACTTGCCGTACCGATCTTCTCACTGGTCAATGTCAATTCGAACTGACCATTTGCATCCGATGTACCCGTCAACGCGGATGGCTGAGCCTCTGGCAAACCTGCAACAGTATATGCTACTGAAGCATTAGCAACCGGATTACTGAACGCATCCATTAAGTTGACGACAACTTTGTTCTTAGATATACCATCCGCTGTAGCATTGTTATCTACAACCTCGATGTTTGATTTACGGAAATCAATAGCACCGGCAACAAACGTAACCAATGCCGGGCTTCCTACCGTGATCGCTGTACCACCAGCAGTAGCTGTGATACTAGCTGTACCGATCTTCTCACTGGTCAATGTCAATTCGAACTGACCATTTGCATCCGAAGTACCCGTCAACGCGGATGGCTGAGCCTCTGGCAAGCCTGAAACGGTATACGCTACCGTGATACCCGCAATAGGCATATCAAACTTATCGCGTATCTGTGCTTCGATCGCATTCATATCCGAACCATTTGCAACGGCTGTACCTTTTTTAACTACAAGTCTCGAATTATCATAATCAACCTCTTGAGCTTTGATATTTAATACAATTTCACCTGTATACGCATCACATCCTTTATCAGAAGTTAATAAAGCTCTGAATTTGACTTGAGAACCAGCCGGTTTTAATGGCACATCGTATGTAAATGTTTTCGCTGTACTAGCTATAGTGTAATCATCCCACGTACCATTTTCATTAATTTCCCATTTTGCTATAGTTGTAGTCGCATCTGTTGTAACCTCTACATTTAATTCCTCGTATGGCGCCAACGTAATTGCTGTTTGTTCCACATCATTGAGCTTGACAGTCGAAACTGGTGATGGTAACAAAGTCAATAAGACTTCTTGGGGTTCGCCAAAGTTACAACCGTAGCGTTTTTGTTGTACCAACAAAGTATACTCACCTGCTGTCAACCCGCTAGGTAATTTAAATCCTCCTGGGGTTCCTTGGATAGGATCCAAAAGCTGGCCATTGTAAGACACCTCGTAAGTAACGCAGGATTGCGGTATAGTCAAGTTCAACGACTCACTAGGACATAACTCAATTTTACCATCTACCACAGGATTAGTAATTTCAATCTTCGGTGTCCGCTTAATGTAATATACATTCAAGAAATCAAGCACATTCACTGTACCGCCTAACGAAATTTTCACTCGATCGTATGGTAAATCATCTTGAGGATCTACTATAATCCTTCCATCATTGTTTCCAGAAAGTAACACCAATTTCAGCAAGTTTCCATCAGAACTCAATGCTGAACCCACAGGTGTAGTACCGTGATAACGTTGCACCTCCATCCCGCTCAACAAACTCAACTGTAGTATCTGATTTGGATTAGAAACTTTAATTTCCAGCTTATCTCCTGGAAGACTGACAGATTTAAAGGTTGCAGTCAATTGAGCAGCAGCTAAAACACCTACTCCACTATATAATTGGGCATAATTAGTAGAATCTGAATCTACCACATTCCAAGCATCCCTTACACCTATTGTAGCAGTAAGTGCCGCTAAACCTAAATCCTGTGTCCCAGATAGAACGTCTATAATCTCCGGTTGGTTACAATCTAACTGAGAAACTGGTTCATTAATATAGGCACCATAAATATTGAAGGTTTTTGCAGCGGACAATAACGCACCATAAATAATACGTACCTCATCATAATCCTGAGGCCCATTGGAGTTTGCTGGTACAAATGTATACTCGTAAGAACTTTCACCATCGATCAAACTCAATAGCTTACCATCCACAGGCTGAATGGTACTAATGTCACTTCCATTTCGTCTACCAACAATGGATAGCCCATCTCCCAATCCTAATAATCCGCCACCTGGGCCAACCTTTATGGTTACAGGAGTACCTTTATCAATTTTATCATTAAATTTCAAATCTTGATATGTCGTACCAAGTCCTAAGGCAACAGCTGTCACATATAATTTCGAATACGTTCTCGGATTGCCATCAACTGCATTGCCAGCATCAGTCACTCCATTCAATCCAGGTAGTGTGCTCACCCATTTCTGTGAAGAAGCATAATGTCTTTTATAGATTGGAGGACAGCCATTACTGTCAAAAACTGTAATAATTACCGTTGTTGACGCCATACATCCGCTCACATTATTATTGGCGACGATTGTATACGTATACACACCTGCCGAGTTTAAGGTAACCGGCAAAAGTGGATCAATCACCTTTCCTTTTTCATCATACCAAGTATAGGTGACATCGGCATCAGGATTCGAAATTGTAGGCAATGCAACAGAGCTACCCAAAGCTACTGTCATTTGAGTCTCTCCAATCAACGTAATTACCGGAAGTGGGTTAACTGTGATGACTGTAGGTACAGAAGGTAAACTTTCGCAACCTGTTACTGCATCAACTATCACCAAGGTATAGCTTCCAGATTTATTAACCGTAATTGTCTCTGCTGTCAAAGTATTACCGGCCTCATCCAACAACAGTACTCCATCTCTATACCACTTGTTATTAGTAGCACTATTAGAGGTCAGAATAATATTTTCTCCCGCACAAATTGACGAAGAAGATGGGCTTATTAATGCAACAGGTTTCTGGTTGACTACAACTTCCACAGCTGTCGAAGCGTCGCTTGTACAGCCATCTTCATTTACAGCCCTAACTGTATATTTTCCTGCATCAGATAATGCTCCAAGAAGAGTCAATGTACCGGTTGTCTCTGCAAGAGGAGTTGCCTCTCCAACTTTCGACCAGACATAAGTCACACCACCTGTAGCTGTCAATGTAACTTGTTCACCTTCACAAACAGTAGCTGAACTCGGTGTAATCGTTGGCGTAGCTGGTAAAGCATTCACGATAATCGATATCTTTGCAGGTGGATTGTCGAAACAGACCCCAGCTCCTTCAACAACAGCATAATATGTAATAGTGCCAACTCCAGTAGGAGTTACCACCACAGATGCCCCAGCTCCTAAAGAACCACTTACGGCCTCTGTAGTTTCATTATAAGCACGGTACCATTTGATCATACTTGGATCTACTCCTGCAACACCACTAACAGCACCTTCTAAGGTAATGGATCCGCCAATGCATACACTTGAGACAGAAGATGTCAATGTCAAATTGCCAGCCACAACCGGTGTACAATTCGTCAACATTGTATGCGGTTTCGTATCAGACACAACCGTATTACTAGCTTTAACACTATTATCGATAGAAGGTACTGTAACGTTATCTATCGTGCCCACTTTGACAACAAAACTATAAGTCGCTGTCTGACCAACCTTCAAAGTCGGTATGGTAAAAGTCAAATCTGTTCCATTGGCAGTAAAAACACCATCATTTACAGAAGTTGTATTTGTAGGAATAGTGGTTGCCAAATCAAGAGCCACTAAATCCTGGTTGCCTGTATTTGTTACGGTAACTGTATAAGTTATTTGATCGTCACTAGCTGCCATGCTAGAAACAGCTCCGTTACTAACACCTGCTAATGTTAAATCAATACTATTTACCGGAGTTACCGAAGTCACAGTACCCGCTGGTTTAGTCACATCCGGTTCGTTCGGATTACCTAAATCAGAAGGATAACTTTCCTGCTCAGTCGTAATCTCCGTACTAGTTACTTTTGCAATATTTTTAATTTCGCTAACATTTGTAAGATTTTGATTAACCTTGACTTTAAAGGTATAACCTATAGATGTGGCCCCCACCTTCAATGTCGTAATGGTGAATGGCAAACTACCGGAAACCAAAGTCGTACCTGCAGGCAAAGGATCGTTGATAACCACATTGGTCAAATCCTTATTACCTGTATTGCGTACATAAATACTATATTCGATTACTTCCCCTCCTTTTACTGTAGTAACAGCAGGGTCATTATTGACAACCGCATTCTTCCAAGAAACTAACGCAAAGTTATCTGTAACTAGCACCAACGTAGGGTCTCCTGGATTTTTCGTCACATCAGGCCCAAGCTTAGGATTTGTAGGGTCTGCCGGAGTCGTCGGCACTGGTGTACCTCCAGCTGTGACAGTAGCTACGTTGCTGATATTTGTTAAGCCTGTAAGATCATTCTTCACCGTAACAATGAACGTTACTGGAACAATTGCTCCTACAGGAACATCAATACCCGTAAAAGTAACTTCTGTTGCCGTATTTGACGTACCTCCAGATTTGTATGTGGTACCAGTCGGAATCGGATCTTTGACCGACAATCCGGTCAAGGCCTGATTACCTGTATTTTTAATATAAATTGTATAAGTAATATCTTCGCCTCCTTGTACAGCCGTTTTGTCTGCTGCTTTCCAAGTAGCGATAGTAGATACTGGTGTCACTGGTATAATAGTTCCCGTGCCACCTGTCTCATCCGGCTCGTTAGGATCCGTAGGTGATGGTGGCAATGTCTCCGTACCAGAATCCGTAGCGTCTTTCTTAACCAATGCTACATTACGTATTTCAGTAACACCTGTTAAGTCCGCATCCACATCCACTTTAAAGCTCACCTTTGCTGTAGCTCCGGCTGCAATATCAACACCATTAAATGTCACAATACCTCCAACCTCACTTCCACCGTTAGCGGCAGATGCAAAAGTTGTATTGGCAGGAACAGCATCCGTAATGATGAAATCATTCAATGCTACAGTACCTGTATTACGAACATGAATCGTATACGTTACCTCTTCGCCACCTTTTACAGTTTTGACATTAGCGTCAGTACCGACGACAAATGATTTCCAAGATTTAAACATCGGCGTATTACAATCTTTCTCGATTGCATATACACGTAAAGCCGGAAGTACGCCTACGGCAACAGCACCACTCAATCCTACACTGATACGATCGAACTCAACACCCGGTGCAAACGGAATAATTCCAGTTGCTCCATTGTTCAATATATCTAAGACATTCAGTCCGTTAATCAATCTACTTTGTACATCCAAGGTTTTAACTGGAATGGCGCCTTTATAAGCGACGATTTCCAAACCACCTATGAGGTTGGCATCTAAAGCGCCTGAACCATACTGCAATTTAATATTAACAACTTCACTAGCTAATGCTACTTTACGGAAGTCAAATATCTGTTTTACTGACGTGCCCACTCCTACTACACCTAGACTAATCTCCGAGTAGTTAGTGGTATTCGCATCAATAGCATGATTTGCATTTGTAACGCCACTACCTCCAGCCAAACCAGCCGCGTCCAAAGAAAGCCCTTTAGCATCATATGATGTAGTAAATACTGGCTGACAGTCTGTCAACGGATTATCTACACAAGCACCATATACATTCATTGAATTTCCATTTGAAGTCAATGCAAAAGCTGTATTGGTATGGTCAGTAATACGAATGGCATCAAATTGTTGCGTTGGCGTAATAGCTATGTAGTAACGTCCTAATGCATCCTGAACAATACGGATACCATCATTATTATTTCCAAAATTATTATTAGTAGCACCTTCCAGTACAATAGCGTTTCCATTTTTCGCTTGAATACTGAAGTAATGATTTCCAAGCAACAGATTGTCGACCAATCCTGCTAAAGCACCACCAACACTTCCTGCTAACAACTTACTTAATAATGTTGGTTCAAAATCAATGCGTACGTAGGCTGTTCTATTTGCATCCACTGGTGCATCAAATCCTAGCTCAACAAATCCAGTATATTGATTCGGTTGACCTCCTAATAACTGTCCTAATAAAGAGTTAGATCCAGATCTTAGGGTTGCATACGAATCAAAATCGTTATCGAATAGATTCGAAATATTATCGGCATTTGAGGATGCTCTAATTGTAGTCACACATACTGGATTTTCGAATGGAGAAGGAGTCGTTGTTAACCGACATCCTGCACCTATACGTTTCACTTCGTAAAGACGAATTGCAGGGGTTAGAGCTGCATTTAGCAGTGACCCAGCAACTACATCTACACGATCATAAGATGTATTAGTCTTGAAGGTCAAGGTCTGTACTCCTCCAGAACTGAACAAATCCAACAAATTAAGGTTATTAATCAGTCCTTGCTGTAAGGTGAATGTTTCGGCTACCGCACTTCCATTGTAAGTAACGATTTTGTAACGTCCAGCCAAATCTACTGCTACTAAACTAGCTGGGTCCATCTGTAGACGTACTTTTAAAGTATCTCCAGCAGCAGAAAGCTTATTGAAATAGATGCGTTGTGCAACTTCTGCCGCCACCGCTACAGTTCCCGTGCTAATCTCCGAATAATCGGAAGAGTTATCACTGATTGCATGATCTGCATCTTTTACACCAGCACCATTTAAAACTCCTAACGAAAGTCCCGATTGATCAAAAGACGTAAACTGAGCTGGCAGACAGTTGTCTGTTCCAATTTCTCTACAAGCCTCAAAGATCTTCATTGTCGCACCATCTTTCGTAGTTCCAACTAATGCAGGGAAGTGCTCTGTGATTTTAATATTTTTATACGCCTGATTAGGTGTAATAGCTATGTAGTAACGTCCAATATTGTCCTGAACAATGCGTAAGTCTCCACCACTGGTTCCCAAAAAAGCATTTGCACTTGAGCCTGTTAGTACCGTAGTTCCTCCAGTTTCCGTTTTAGCCTCCACTGTAAAATAGTGATCACCTAGAACTAGCCCCCCAACTGCCCCTACTAAATTACCTAATGTACCACTTAGCAGACGATCCAAGATATTATCTTCCATGTCTATACGTACATAGGTAGTTTTATTAGCTGCAACTCCATTAGCTATTTCATATTCTAAGAATCCTGAGTACGCACCAATTCCCAATAAGGATCCACTGCCAGCCCTTAAGGTTGCATAGGACTCGTTATTACCATCTCCAGCTAGCCAAGGGTAATCCGCGTGTTGTGAATCTATAACTTTGGCATCACAGGCTGGGACTTCGAATGGCGTTGGAGTGGCTGCAGGCAACACAAAATCTGGATCAGGACAAGCTGAACCGTCAGGCCCAAAACGTTTCACATTATATACTTTTACGGCTGACTCAAAAGCGCTAACTCCTAACAAGCCATTTACTCGGATCTCAATACGATCAAAAGCCTTTCCAGGTGCAAAAGTAATTGTTGACTCTTGTCCTCCTAACAAGCCGAGAAGATCGGTGCCGTTTAATAAACCTGAACTTAATGTACGACGATATACTTCCGTATTGCCATTATAAGCCAGTACTTCATATGCTCCTAACAAGTCAACATTTAATGTTTTGCTAGCAGCTAAAGCTAGTTTTATTTTAAATACAGATTTTGAATCACTTAGTGAGTTATAATTTATGAATTGCGACATATAGCCTGCCACACTCAATACACCAAGGTTAATTTCAGAAAATGTTACATCACTGTCATCAATCGCATTTTGAGCATTGATGACGCCTGTCTTGCCAAGCTGCAGTAAATCTAATGAAATACCACTCCCCTCGTAAGAGGTAGAAAAAGCAGGATCACAAATTGCGTTACTAGCATCGTAGCATATATTATAAACATTTAAATATTTATCAGAAGATAAAAGCCCTACAGCAGAGGTGGTTTTATCTGTTAACCTAATATTCGTAAAAGACTCATTTGCCTTAATCGCAATATAATAACGACCGGCCTTATCCTGTACAATTTTAACCTGACCTGCTGAAGAAGCAAAAAGGTTAGCACTCGATGTATTCAATGTTTCTAAATTACCATTCTTGAGCTGTACTTCGAAGAAATGATTCCCCAATACGAGACCATTTACCAGTCCTCCGACTAAGTCCCCTATACTTCCAGCCAATAGAGACTTCAAGACATCTTGATCGTAGTCTATACGGATATAAGTAGTTTTACCAATAGGAACTGGAGCATCAAACTTTGCTTCCAAATATCCAGCTCTACTAGCAAGGCCTACTAGAATTCCTGCATCGGAGCGTATCGTAGCGTAGCTATCAAAGTTGCCATCTACCGCAAATTGAGGATCATCAGCATTTGATGACGAAACAATGGTGGTATTCGCACATTCTGGGCTAAATAACGGATTTGGTGTCGGTGTCGGCGCCGGACAAGACACACTTGAACGTGTTACACCGTAAATGCGTAAATCGGAAGCTGCTAAATTTAAACCTACCGTACTGTACAATCCTATCTCTACACGGTCAAACGGACTGGCCACCTCAACCGGAATAGTCGCAATTCCCCCACTACTTAATAGTCCCAATAAATCCAGACCGCTGATTAATCCGCCACCCAAACTCACATTTTGAACCAATGTATTGCCATTATATGCCCGAATATGATAAGCACCCAATAAATTTGCATTTACGGTCGAAGAACTCACCTGTAAGCGAACCTTTAACGTGGAATTTGCCTCGGAAAGTGTCGGAAAATAAATGTTTTGAGAAGCAGATCCTAAAATATTTAACGTACCTGTCGAAATCTCAGAATAATTTGATGTGTTAGCATCAATAGCGTTTGATGGATTTTTAACCACATCTTCTAGATTAACAGAGATTCCCGTTGACTTACCTTGATCCGTAAAAGCAACTTCATCACATGCGTTTGCACCATTCAATACAAACGCACTATTAACATTCATTTCTATTGAAGCACCTAGTGCCAATCCCAATAATCCTCCACGATATCTCAGTTTTACACGAATAGAATTATATGCTTCATTCGGCGTTGCTTTAATATATAGATTTCCTTCTTCATCAGCAACAATATCACCTACAACATTACCTACCTTATTCCCATCCGAATCAGCACTAGCACCACTATAAGCCTCTAAAACGACAAGCTCTTTAGAAAAAAGGCCAGTCAAATCACCTATCAGTCCTAACAAATCAAGTGATACTCCTTTTAAGACAGGTTCATCTATTCGAATATAAGCCGGTGTGCCAGCCACAAAATTGTCATCAGGAAACTTAACCTGAATCCACGCCTCACCTTCCGCCTTAATAAGGCCCAAAATATTAGTATAATAAGCTTTTAAAAAAGCACTATTGTTACTATCATCCATTACATTGGTAGCTCCACTTACCTCTGCTGCATTAGAATTTTCAGCAATAGTTGGAATTCCTAAAGTAATATAATGCCCTAAATTAGCTGAACTCGGCCTAACCGTAGCATACTGCTTCGTCTGCCCTCTAGCCCAGCCAGGCATCAGCAATAATATACAATAAGTAACGAGCATAAACACGAAGCTAAACGAACGGCTTCGCAACAATCCAGGGGCTTGATTTGCGTTTTTCATATAATCAACAACTTGGTATGGTCTTTTCAGATCACAAAATTCATGACCTCAAATACAACATTACAATTTCTAATAGGTAGTAATCACCATGTCTAGCATGATGATTACACTACAAATCTATATGTTACTTTTTATTAAAAAAAATTATTCAAACGAAAATTTAAAATTTATTTTCAGAATATTTATTAACCAAAACAACATAAAACAACAAAAAAAATAAACATGCTTAAACAATAATCATTATAAACACAGCTATATTTTCCTAAAACGATTCAAAAAAAATAAAGTCATTAAATACTTTCACCACAGAGTTAACACGCGTCACTAAAAAAAGTGATATATATCACTTTTTTTAGTGACGCGTGTTATAGTTTTAACTCTAGAGAACTTTTTAATTTCATTTTGTAAACTTTTAGCTACAAAACACTCGCGTATATATTAATGGTTGTCCACACAACGTTCAACCACAATTGAACAACAACAAAAAACCTCAGACTTTTCGCTGAGGTTCGTTTAAAATATTGGAAAAATTAGATTGACCTATCTAAAAGTGAGCACGATTTTGAGTTGACTACAAGCGTTTTTCAGCCCGCAGGAAAAAAGAAAAAACACTACCTACCCCATACTCACTGTCAACAGTGATCATTCCACCTTGCGCTTCAATAAAATCCTTACTAATGCTGAGTCCCAGTCCCGTTCCTTCTTTTTTTACGCCGGGTACCCGAAAGTAACGATGAAAGATCTTGTCCATGTACTCGGGCAAAATACCTTGACCTGTATCACCCACCGAAAACCAAACTTTATCTTCCTTAACATATACCCGTACATACACATGAGAATCGTCATGCGAATACCGCAATGCATTAGAAATCAAATTCGTCAACACCCAAGCTGTCTTTTCTGAATCTGCCTGAACTTTGACCATAGGCTCCTCGATATCCACAGCAATCTGAATATGACGTTGCTCCATCAGTGCGCGATTGGCCTCTACAGCGTAGTTAACAATAGGCTTCACTTCGGTCGCCGTTATATTCATCTGAATAGCGCCACTTTCCACCTGAGCCATATTCAACAACTCCCCAGTAATCTGCAACAAGCGTTGCAAATCGTCTTTGATCCCTGTAACCAAATTCGACTGCTCTTCGTTTAATACCCCTATTTGCTTATTCTCCAACAGTTGTATTCCTAATTTAATAGAAGCGATCGGTGTCTTAAACTCATGCGAAACCGTACCTATGAAATTAGTCTTTGCTAAGTCCATCTCCTTAAACGTCGTAACATTCTTTAATAAGACCACACGCCCGATAAACTGTTCTCCACGTTCGCCCGTAGGAACTATCCCTATGTCAATAAGTTCCTTCTCAAAGTAGCTCTCCTTATCGTCAGCATATATTTTAAGCGTACCGTTTCCTAAAAAAACATTCCCATCCCTATTCCAGTCTCTATACACATCACGGATCAAATCATTTCGCAATGCCAAATCCCGGATAGAATAACCGACCAATTCTTCCCTTCTCATTCCGGTCACTTTACAGGCTTGCTCATTAGCAAACAGAACGATCTCATCTTCATCTGTACCGATTACCGGATCATGCATTCGGTCTATCAACGTCTCGATGCGTTTCTTACTTTTCAATAGTTTATCTAATTTACTCTCCGCATACTCTTCAAGCTTTTCAGCCATCGTATTAAAAGAGTCTGCTAACTCCACAAACTCCTTATGCCCGGAGAAAAATACACGTTTCTTATAGTTTTGATTCGCAATCTGTTTAATACTCTCCGTCAACTCCGTTATGGGATTCGCAATCGAAGAGGGTAGATTTACTAATAGAACGAAAGCAATCAAAAAGCATAAAGCTCCTGTTATAGATATTATGATAATTGCTCGCTCGGCGGTCTCATCGGCAATGACACTCTTTCGTTCGATAGCTTCCATATTCAAGCGCATTAATTCAGCGACATCCTGACGAATTGCCGACGTTAAGTTCTGATCTTTCGGATTCTTCATCAATGCATCCAAATGTTCGACAATAAGCGTTGTAGCCTCCTGCTCGCCAAGCTCCGTCACATTTAGTTGTTGCTTATCCAGATTTTCCCGAAAACGTTTTACCGACACAGGATCCCTTTCCAAATCTTCCAAAGCCAATAGCATATTATTGCTATACTGCAACGTATTATAGTTGGCCACCAGTATATTATTCGTATCTCTTTTCAGTTGATTTACATACCAACCGCTTACAGATGCCAACAAGACTATCAGCAGGAAGAGCATCCCTACACCAAACGTAATTTTTGCCTTTATGTTCATACCATTTGTTCTTTAATTGGGACTATAACTATCAGCTTAGAATCACCAAATCTATATTTTCTTTTGATAATTTATTTAATAAAGTATTAAAAGTATCGGTAGCCAAAATTATCCTTAACAACGTCAAATGCGGTTTACCGATACATACCGTTGTTATTCTTCGGTCTTCGCATTGTGATAGAATAGTTTGGGTAATACGATTGCTTTTTATTTTGATGATTTCTGCGCCTAAATCCGTAGCCAACTTAAAGTTATTAATGAGATGCCGCTGTTTATCCAGCGCAATCTTGTCCAGTCGCTCTTTATTGGTCTGCACATAAAGCACGTACCAGATCGCGTTATAGTAATTGGCCAATCTAGCCGTCTTACGGATGATGGTTCGCGCAGTCTTTTCATTTGAACTGATACAAGCTAAAAGACGTTCCTTTTTAACAGAGCGCAAGGGAGCTATCTCCGATTCGACCTTCCGCTGTACCTGCGAAGCAACCTCTTTCAATGCCAGTTCACGCAACTGAAGAATATGATCACTTTTGAAGAAATTAGCCAATGCGGCATCGACTTTATTTTTGTCATAAATCTTTCCCTCTTTCAAGCGATCGATTAGTTCTTCTGCACTTAAGTCTATGTTCACCACTTCATCGGCCAATGCTACGACGCTATCGGGGATACGTTCACGGACCTCCACACCTGTGATGGCACGAATCTCATCATTCAAACTTTCGATATGCTGTATATTCACCGCGCTAACCACATTAATTCCAGCTGCCAGAATATCCATCACATCCTGCCACCTCTTTGCATTGGCACTGCCTTCCATATTGGTATGAGCCAGTTCGTCAACGATTACCACTTCTGGCCGTACAGACAAGATGGCCTGGAGGTCCATTTCCTCCAGTTCCTTGCCTTTATAAAACATGCGTTTCCGCTGAATGATCGGAAGTCCCTCTAGGAGCGAATGCGTCTCTTTTCTATAATGTGTTTCTATAAAGCCAATCTTTACATCAACTCCATTCTTTAGCATCGAATGCGCCTCCTGTAGCATACGATAGGTCTTCCCCACCCCTGCGCTCATCCCAATGTAGAGTTTAAATTTTCCTTTTCTTGACTTTTTGATCAGTTCAAGAAAATGCTCCGCACGTTTATTTTCTTCCATACCTTTTTATTTATCAGGCTGTCAAAACTTAACAGCCAACGCAGTTGTCGCGGTCCAATGCTGCCTTTTGTCCTGCATCAGGTCTTTGACTTCTATCCGCCACAGCAGATTTGGTAAAATATGATAATCTGCATTCACCGATGCTCCAAAGCTACGCATCCCTTCTACAGCTGGAACGGAAACAATAACACCTTTGCGATCTTTATAATACTCGGCACGTCCAGCAAAACGCCATGCCGTACCAACTTTATAGCTCAATATTAGTGCTGGCGAATACCATATATTATAGTTGTCACTTCCCTTCTCCCGTTGCTCTGCACCTATATCAAATACCGCAGTAATACTCAGGTTCTCGGTCCAGTGAAACTGTCCATACAAATTGTGAAAATAACGCATCTGCCTTGTACTATCCGGTTTATCACTACCTACAAAAGAACTGCTATTAAATGTTAATCGCTCTGCGGGGCGATATGTCAATTGATGCCCGAAAGCAGGTGTTGTATTTCCGTCGACCCGTTGTATGCGCTGCCACCCATTGAGCACCAATAACGCCAATTGCCATTTTTTATTAACCGTCTGATATGACAGCTTTGCTCCTGTTTCAAAATAAGGCGAATTCTCAGCCATCAAACTGCGTGTCAAAGTCGGACAATCCATACCTATTGCGCTCTCCGCACCAATATGAGAAGGTAATATACCAACATCCAACCACAAGTCTTTAGTAGAAGAAAGCCGCACACCAACATTGGCTTCATAAATGTTTTTTAAGACATCAGGCTCCGCAGCATAGTTGGCGCTCATATACGACCCTATCCCCATTGCTAAATTAGTCCGCATTCGCTCTGCCTCATAGGAAGCTTTTATAACCCCTAAATTCAAGCTTATCTCGTTGTTGCGATTGTGACTATATATAAAGTTAGGTCTTTGATTTGATTTATGAGAGCCAAAATCATGTTGGTAATAAACTTCAGCGTTGCCACTAACCTGCAGTCCCTTATTATCTTGTGCACCTGCTTTTAAAAAAACTCCTCCTAATAGGATAGCACCTACCCATGCAGCTATATATCTTTCCATATGTATATTACTTATTATCATCTTTTAATTATTTACCCAACTGATCCAAAGCGAGGTTCAATTCCAGAACATTGATTTTCTCGGGACCAAACAAACCTAAGAGGGGATGCTCAATACAGCTATCAATCAACACGTGAATACGTGCAGTATCCAATTGACGTTGCTGTGCGATTCGATCCACCTGGATGCGTGCCGCGGCAACAGAAATATGAGGATCTAATCCACTGCCACTAGCGGTGACAAGATCAACCGGAATATCAGAGACTTTTACCGTAGGATTCTGCAGCACAAACTCATCTATCCGCTGCTTGACAAGCAGAAGGTATTCCTCATTATTAGGTCCTTTATTACTAGCGCCCGAACCAGCTGCATTATAATCAACAGCAGAAGGACGTGACCAGAAATACTTTGATTCTTTAAACGATTGACCTATGTTTTTATAATACGCTTTCCCATCCTGTGTGACCAAGATTCCCCTTCCATTGTCTTTTGACAATTGTCCTACACCCCATAATACGCATGGGTATAACACAACAAATAAAAGAATTAAGATAAATGTCAGCTTTATAGCTGGTAATATATTTGTTTTCATATGTATAACTATTTAAAATACTAAAAGAATAAAGCCACCAGTATGTCGATCAGTTTAATACCGACAAATGGCACTAGCACACCCCCTAGACCATATACCAATAGGTTACGTCGCAATAACGCACTTGCACCTATTGGTTTGTAGGCCACACCCTTCAATGCCAGCGGGATCAATATGGGGATGACAATAGCATTAAAAATTACAGCCGAAAGTATAGCTGTTTCCGGACTGTGTAGACGCATAATATTAAGCCCCTGCAGCGCTGGTATCGCCGCAACAAACAATGCCGGAATAATAGCAAAATACTTAGCTACGTCATTAGCTATACTAAAAGTCGTCAAAGTACCTCTGGTCATGAGCAATTGCTTACCGATTTCAACGACCTCAATCAGCTTGGTAGGATCATTGTCCAGATCTACCATATTACCGGCTTCTTTGGCAGCTTGTGTTCCGCTATTCATAGCGACACCAACATCAGCTTGTGCCAGGGCAGGAGCATCATTTGTACCGTCTCCCATCATTGCTACCAAGCGACCTTCCTGTTGCTCCTTCTTGATATAGTTCATCTTATCTTCCGGCTTTGCTTCGGCGATAAAATCATCTACTCCTGCTTTTTCAGCGATATACCGCGCGGTCAATGGGTTATCCCCCGTTACCATAACCGTCTTAATTCCCATCTTCCGAAGGCGTTCAAATCGCTCCTGAATACCTGTTTTAATCACATCTTGCAACTCAATCACACCCAACACCTGATTATTCTCCGTTACAACCAGTGGTGTACCCCCATTTTCCGAAATTGTTTTCACATGTTCTAAAGTGTCCTTCGGAAATACATTTCCAGCTTGCTCCACCTGTACACGCATGGCATCTGTAGCACCCTTTCGAATAGACCTATCCCCTATATTCACACCAGAACTACGAGTCTCTGCTGTAAAACGAATAAAACTCAATTCCGATAGTTTATGGTCGAATGACACCACCCCATCTTTTATATAAGAGATACTCTCCTTATCTGTGATAAGCCTAGCATTATCAGTTACACTCGCCAACTCCACAATAGATTTTCCTTCCGGAGTTTCGTCCGCTACAGAACTCAGTAATGCAGCCTCAATTAATGCCTTACTACCATGCCCCTCTGTCGGATAAAAGTGAGTAGCCTTCCTATTTCCTATAGTGATCGTACCGGTTTTATCCAGCAATAATACGTCGATATCTCCTGCTGTCTCTACAGCTTTACCACTCTTCGTGATAACATTCGCCTTCAACGCCCTATCCATACCAGCAATACCAATCGCAGACAACAGTCCACCGATTGTAGTCGGAATAAGACAAACAAATAATGCGATAAATGAAGCTATAGTGATGTGTACATTAGCATAATCAGCAAAAGGCTTCAAGGTGATGGTGACTAAAACAAACACCAACGTAAATCCTGACAACAAAATGGTCAAAGCGACTTCATTTGGAGTTTTTTGGCGACTCGCTCCTTCCACAAGGGCAATCATTTTATCCAAAAAGCTCTCTCCTGGCTGAGCAGTTACCTGCACCACAATACGATCAGAAAGCACTTTCGTACCTCCAGTGACCGAACTCTTATCTCCTCCCGATTCCCGAATGACCGGAGCAGACTCTCCTGTGATAGCACTCTCGTCTATAGTAGCCAATCCTTCGATAATCTCCCCGTCCGAGGGAATAATATCACCAGCTTCACAATAAAACACGTCACCTTTACGAAGTGTCGCTGAGGAAACTATCCTACCGTCCGATAACTTTGCAGGCGTATCTTCACGGGTCTTCCGAAGGCTATCGGCCTGTGCTTTACCACGAGCCTCCGCTATAGCTTCTGCAAAATTTGCAAAAAGCAATGTCAACAGCAATACGAGAAAGACCACAAAATTGTATAGTAAGCTACCTTGTTCTTGTTCGCCAAAGGCAATCCATCCACAGACAAACAGCATAATCACGGTACCCAATTCTACGGTAAACATTATAGGATTGCGGTACATATGTCTTGGATGCAGCTTTACAAAAGATTGCTTCAAGGCATCATTTATCATATTTCCTTGAAACAAGGATTTAGTATTTTCCATTAGTATAGTATTAATAGTGTATTTCCCTCTAAAAGTCTTCTATCTCTAAATTAACGTGCAGAAAAGTATTCTGCCAAAGGGCCTAAAGTCAGGGCTGGAAAAAAGGCTAATGCGGCAACAATAATGATAACTGTAAAAATCATCATACCAAAAGTAGTCGTATCTGTTTTTAAGGTTCCTTCCCCTTCAGGTATAAATTTCTTTTGCGCCATCAATCCCGCAATCGCCACAGGACCTATAATGGGCAGAAAACGACTTAAGATCAACACAATCCCCGTACTGATATTCCACCAAAGCGTATTATCTCCCAAGCCTTCAAATCCGCTACCATTATTGGCAGATGCAGAAGTATACTCATATAATATCTCACTAAAACCGTGAAATCCCGGATTATTTAATGTTCCTGCCGTCAACTGAGGAAATGCTGTAGAAATACCCGTGCCGACAAGAATAAGAAATGGATGAATCAGTGCCACAATCATAGCGATCTTCATCTCCCGCGCTTCTACTTTTTTACCAAAAAGCTCTGGAGTACGTCCCACCATAAGGCCGCTGATAAAAACAGCAAGTATCACAAAGACAAAAAAGTTCAGTATACCTACCCCCACACCACCGTAAAAACTATTAATCATCATAGCCAACAGTTCATTCATCCCAGATAGCGGCATTGTACTGTCGTGCATACTATTCACCGAACCCGTGGAAATAACGGTAGTAGCAATACTCCAAAAGCCCGAAGCTGCGGCCCCAATACGCAATTCCTTCCCTTCCATAGCCCCTAGTCTATTATCGATCCCCATGTTCCCTATTGCAGGATTTCCTTGCATCTCCATATATACATTGGGTATCACCAACAGTAAAAAACCAAAGGTCATGACTGAAAACATCATCCATGAAAAACGAAGACGCTTCGTAAAATATCCGAAAGCAAACAACATAGCCAACGGAATAATCATCTGCGCCATCATCTCCAACATGTTTGTCAGGTAAGTGGGGTTTTCAAGAGGGTGAGACCCATTCGTACCAAAGAATCCACCTCCATTTGTACCAACATGTTTTATCGCGACAAAACCGGCTACCGGCCCACGAGAAACCTCTACCGTATCCCCTTCCAATGTTTGCATCGTCCCCTTACCCTCGAATGTCATCGGCGTACCTTGAAAAATCAAAACTATCGCAACAAAAAGTGAAATAGGCAATAAAATTCGTGTACAAGATAACATGAGATAATTATAAAAATTCCCCAATTTATCTGCCGTCTTATCCCGAAACGCCCTAAATACCACTACCGCTGCCGCCATCCCAGTACCTGCACTGACGAACTGTAAAAACATCAGCCACAATTGGGCTAAATAGCTGACCCCTGTCTCGCCCGAATAATGCTGTAAATTACAGTTCACCACAAAAGAGATCGTTGTATTAAAGGCCAAATCAGCAGACATACTAGCATTGTTATCTGGATTCAACGGCAGACTACCCTGCGTCATCAAGAGTAGCATACCTATAATAAACCATAGCATATTGATGGTCAACATCGCGACCATCTGTTGCTTCCAGCTCATCTCCTGCGATGGATTAATACCACTGATCTTAAAAACGAATCTTTCAAGAGGTCCCAAAACACCATCAAACAAGGTTTTATCACCACTATAAACCCGAGCTATGTATCTCCCCAATGGAATAGCCAGAACTATGGTCAGTAGGAAAAGAATTACAATACTTAATATTTCTGTGTTCATATATGTATATTTTTTAAAATATCCGTCTTCTAAAATTTAAAACTTCTCCGGGTTGAGCAGCACATAAGCGATATATATAAATACTGCAACTGCGATTATAAATAGGATACTCATAGTCTTGATTTTTGAGTTTGATTCTCGATTACCTGTTGTTGATACACCCCCTGTAGCTGATATGGAATACGTCTATAAAACTGTTCCCATTGCTGTTGGTCACACTGTCGTCTAAAGCTCTCAAACGCACGTACTACCATATTTTCAATTAGATAGCGCACGTACTTATCCCCCTTTTGGTATACCTGTCCTAAGAACCGTATATGCATACAGGCATCCTTTAAGCGATTTGTCAGTAATAACGTCCTCAAAAAATTGACCACTGCCTGTAGCACTCCAGCGATGTTGCGCTTCTTTGAAAGCAGATCTATCTCTTCTTCGATCTCTTTACAATCATGTGCTAGATAGGTAGCCATGTTTTCTTCATTTACCCTTTTCATATTAATTAGTTCTCTAAGATAACTTTCAAATATTCCTTTCGCAGCTCTTTGGGCAGCAGAGCCATGTGCTGCTTTAGACTGGCTGGACATTCTTCCTGTATCAGTTCGCACAGAAATTCATTTTCTATGGCGTTTTTGGTGTACCTATTACCACTTTGATATAGAAGATTCACCACCTTGCCTATATCTTCCACCCATTGTAAGTCTTCATCTGTTCCTGTACGGATTCTATTCATACAGGAACAGGCCAGACGTCGCAACATCTGATAATCTGACTCCTCATCGCAGGCTTGCTGGATTCCCGGAATCCATTGCGTTAGCGTACTTTTAATTTTGGTTTCCATTTTTACTGTCTTTATCATCTAGATATTCTCGAAAAAAGAGACTGATCTGAACAATAACCAAAAACAGATAAGCCCCACAGTTAATAAAATAATTGACAACATATTTTTCTTTGTTTACTCCTTAATGCCAAAGTTTATTCCAAGTCAATCCAAAAAAACACAAACAACTATCTATCAACCAAAAACAAACAGAAGTACTTATTCATCAACAAAAAAAGCCTATCAAAATGATAGGCTCTTTCTCAAAATGAGTGCGTTTTATTTTAATATGATTTACAATTTATATTCGTCTATCTTCCGATACAGGGTAGCTATGCCAATCTGTAAAAGGCGTGCAGCCTCCGCTTTATTACCACCAGTGTGCTGTAGTACTTTATGAATATGGATACGTTCTATTTCAGTCAACGCCATAGAAGATGAGCTACTGGTTTTTAAACCGTCGTACTGCATTTCTAAAGGCAATGTTCCTACATCTACACTATCATTATCTGCTAAGATTACACTTCGTTCGATAACATTCTTTAGTTCCCTGATATTACCTTTCCATTCGTTTTTCTCCAGTAGCTCTAGATACTCTGGACTCAGGGACAAGGGCTTTTTACCCGCCTTAAGTGAAAATTCCTGAATATAGTGTAGCGCAAGGCCCTTTAAGTCCTCCTTCCTATCACGCAGAGCCGGAAGGTGAATTACAAAAACAGAAAGTCTGTAAAACAGATCACTACGAAAAGTATCTTTAGCAATCTCTTCTTCGAGATTCCGATTAGTTGCCGCAATGATACGCACATCCACTTTCGTAGGTTTAGAATCTCCTACCCTTAAAAACTCTCCTGTTTCCAGTACCCGTAATATTTTAGCTTGAAGCTCAACTGCCATCTCGCCTATCTCATCCAGAAATATAGTACCTCGATGCGCTTCTTCAAATAATCCCTTTTGGTCTTTGTTTGCGCCAGTGAAAGCGCCTGCGCGATGTCCGAAAAGTTCATTTTCCAAAAGCTCACGACTGAATGCCGAACAATTTATAGCGACGAAGTTTGACTTGGAGCGGGTGCTTTCTTGATGTATTGACTGTGCAAAGACTTCCTTTCCGGTTCCTGTCTCTCCTGTAAGCAATACCGTGGTATCGGTAGCAGCTACTCTTTTTGCTAAATCTATGGTTTGTTGTAAAATTTTAGATTTACCCACTATTTTATCAAAAGAATATTTTTTTACCAATCTATTTTCCAACTGATTCACCTTCTTCGCCAAAGAAGCTTTATCATTCGCCTTATATAAAAGTGGGATTATCTTATTATTATCGTCTCCCTTCGTAATATAATCAAAGGCACCATTCTTAATCGCCTGTACACCGTCGGGTATATTGCCGTAAGCTGTCAATAAGATAACCTCCACGCAAGGATATTTTTCCTTGATATACTTTACGGTATCCACACCACTTCCATCGGGAAGCTTCACATCGCAGATCACCACATCGATATCCGTAGACTCCAACCTTTTCAATCCCGCTTTAATATCAGCTGCCTGAAAGACTTCAAACCCCTCCAGACCGATAATCTTGGCCATTAACTGCCTTAATTTATCTTCGTCATCAATAATTAGTACCTTATTCACTTCATGTTCATTTGAATACGAAGCTATTAAAATTCCAGCTATTCCAACAACATTCTCTATTAAAGATTTCTTCGTACCTATTCCTCCCTTATCCGACCCAAATACCACAGAATATTACTATTTTTAGTCTTCACCGATAACTTAAGTATTACAATCATGGAGCAAGTGGATCGTCAACAGGAACTAATAAGAATTAACCAACTAGACTCCATCCTATTAGCGGATGATTATCAAATTCCCCTATACCAGATTTTACTAGTAGACAAAGTTACTATTACACAAGTCGATTTCACAGCATACACTATTCCTGCGCATTCGATTCTTTTTCTCAGTCCTTATCAACACTTACAAATCCACGGCGCTCCTCATTTATGTTACAGACAGCTCACCTTTCATGGAGATTATTATTGCATCGAATACCATAAAAAAGAGGTAGCCTGCAACGGCATACTATTCAATAATATTTATATACAACCCTATGTAACAGTTGGAACATCCTTATTCAACGAAATGGAACGGATATACCAAAAAATAGCAGACGAAATCTCCTTATCTCCTGACAATTCAGACTCTATCATAAAAGCCTACCTACAGCTATTATTGGCACTTTGTAGTAAAGAGAAGAAGTTAATAATGGAAGGATTCACGCCATTAGACCAGATTAACCACACTATAGGTAACACCTTTCAGAAACAGTTAGAACAACTATTCCGCACCCAAAAATCGGTAAAATATTATGCTGATCAAGCAAATATAAATTTGGACAGTTTCAGCAAAAAAATCAGACAACAACTCGGCAAATCCCCATCCTTACTTATTCAGGAACGCACTGTTTTAGAAGCAAAAAAACTACTCCACCTCACCCATTTACCTATTAAAGAGATTGCAGAAACCTTAAACTTCAATGACGAATATTATTTTAGTCGATACTTTAAGAAAAATGTTGGCATCTCCCCGTCTCAATACCGAGAGAAGGTAGGCATATCCATCGTAGCAAAATAATCTATGGTATAGTCGAATTTGTCCATTCCGTGATCATCAAGTATAACATATTTTTGTGTATACCAAAGAAAGTCACAGATATGCAGTACATCTTACAGTTTCTAGCAAACTCACAATCGAACTTCATACATTTAATGCGAATCAGTATCTTTATTGTAATGGCATGGATAGGTGGGTTAAAGGCTTTTCAATATGAAGCCGACGGCATTGTCCCCTTTGTCGCCAACAGTCCATTTATGAGCTTTTTCTATCAAAAATCAGCCCCTGAATATCAAAATTATAAAAACCCAGAAGGCAAAACCGTACAGAAGAACATAGATTGGCATCTATCAAACGGTACCTATGCATTTTCGTATGCACTCGGTTCGGTCATTGTTATTATCGGTCTTCTCACCTTAGCGGGGATATGGTCTGCGAAGTTGGGGTTGATTGGAGGAATACTGACATTTGGTATGTCCTTAGTCACCTTATCCTTTCTTGTTACTACGCCTGAGGTATACGTTCCTAATCTCGGGGGCGACTTCGCTACTCCCCACTACGGATTTCCCTACCTATCGGGTGCAGGTAGATTGGTACTGAAAGATATCATCATGCTCGCAGCTGGTCTAGTGGTAGCATCCGATTCGGCACAGCGTCTGATCAAAAGCAGCTGTTAACCTTTTTAAACCCGCAAAATACAAAAAATCGAATAACTAATTGTGATTGCAATAGATATAATCTATGCAATAATTCAAGGCAGCACCTTCTGTTTTTCCTATTTTAGCAAGGCTTAGAAAGGAAAAGTACAATCTCCTGCTAAGCTTTCAACGGCTATTTTAAAAAGTGTAGATCAGATACGTGAATAAAAATACGCCATTGCCAAACATAATTTAAAAGCCTCCAAAGGGTTCATATTTTAACTTTATCGTAAGCGATGACAAAACTTATCAATTTAAATGTCTTTAAAGACTTTTTTCAATCAAGTAATGCAGGCGGGATTATTCTATTTATCTGTGTTATTATCTCCATGATTTTAGCAAACACCGATTTTGCCGTCCCCTTGCAAAATATACTTGATCATCCTATCGGATTTGAGAACGAAAGTGTTCATCTCCGCTACCCTATCCTTCTCTGGATTAACGACGGTTTAATGGCTATTTTCTTCCTTCTAGTTGGCTTAGAGATCAAACGGGAGATTGTAGAAGGAGAATTGTCATCTCCTCAAAAAGCATCTTTACCTATTTTATGTGCTATAGGCGGAGCCGTAGTACCAGCCATCATATACCTGGGTCTCAATGCTGGACAAGAGACCGCATCAGGCTGGGGAATTCCAATGGCGACAGATATCGCTTTTGCATTAGCTGTGATCAATCTATTGGGCAACCGTATACCAAGCAGTCTAAAGATATTTCTAGCCGCTCTGGCTATTGTGGACGATTTAATAGCCATCCTCGTCATTGCATTTTTCTATTCCTCAGGTATCGAGACAACCTACCTATTGTATGCAGCTATTGGCCTCGTAGTTCTGATTATCATGAATAGAATGAACGTACTCAATCCTTATCTATATCTTATACCAGGAATATTTATTTGGTATTTTGTCCACCATTCGGGCATACACGCTACGATTGCTGGTGTATTGGTAGCCATGACTATTCCTACCAACGATACAGATATAGAGTCCCCGTTAGAACGTCTTGAGCATGCGTTGACCAAGCCGGTCAACTTCCTCATCATCCCACTGTTCGCCTTTGCCAATACAAACATCACACTTGAAAGCGAAATGCTGGCTGGACTAACATCTTCACTGGGATTAGGTATCTCCTTGGGACTATTATTGGGCAAACCAGTAGGTATCCTGTTAACTTCTTACCTATGTACAAAACTAAAATTAAGTAGTCTACCGGAAGGTAGTACCTGGCGTCATATTTTGGGGGTAGGTCTCTTAGCCGGTATTGGTTTCACCATGTCCATATTTATAGCCATCCTTTCTTTTGGTGACCCATTACATGTTTCTGAAGCTAAGCTTTCCATTTTAATAACGTCTTTATTGGCCGGGATTATCGGTTATCTGACCTTGCTTTCGGGCAAAGTCTCTTCAAAATAAAAGTCTTAAATAAATTAAATACAGCGCGATCTATCGACGACGTAATTCTACAGATCGCGCTGTATCATAAATCAAACTTACATTTCAGCTTTACTCACCCGTACCTTATCCGAATTGAGTTTCGTCCGCAACCAGTTCTCCAAAGTTTTTACGGACTCTGCTCCCAAATCTTTCTTAGCACCATACAGCAGTACATCTTCATGATAGCTGCTATCTACATTCACCACGACCAACTGCTTTCCGATAGAAAACGGGGCTAGATCCGGGAACAAGATATTGATCTCTTGAATCAACTGCTTATCGTCAAAGGTATAACTAGCCAATTGCTTCCTTAAATTCTGAATAGTGAGGTCTTTTTCAGAAACATTATACGACTGCCTATTTATTTCCTTGAGGATATCCTGTTTCAGATCGGTACTATCCTGTCTGATACGCAACTCTGTATCTCCTATCTGATAGGCTTCCAGCCTATCGTTCAGCATGGTCAATTCCTGGTTTGTAAAGCGTTTATCCAAAAAGGCCAATTCAATTTTCTTCGGACGGCTGTTAAAACTTATCTTTTCATAAATCAACGTATATCCTTTGTCGATCAATTCACTTTTGATAAACCGATCTGCATTTTGAGCGTATTTTTTTTCTTGCAACAGCGCATAAGCCAAATAAGAACTTGGCACCAACATAACCAGTATTAATAAAGATATGATTCTTGTTATCCGCTTTTCCCGTTCCTCATCAACAAATTTCACTTTAGGATACTTCAATAGCTTTACAATCAGGAATGTTGAAATACAGATAAAAAAACAATTTATCGTGTATAAGTATAGGGCACCTGCAAAGTAACTGATATTACCTATTGCCAACCCATAACCTGCTGTACATAATGGTGGCATCAACGCTGTCGCAATTGCAACCCCCGGAATGGGGTTTCCTTTCTCCACCCTCGTAATAGCAATAACGCCTACCAAGCCACCAAAAAAGGCAATCAATACGTCATAAATATTCGGCGAGGTACGGGCCAAAAGTTCAGATTGAGCATCTTTAAACGGGCTCAATACAAAATATAAAAAAGATACCAAAAGACTCACCAATGTAGCGATGGCCAGATTTTTTAAGGACTTTTTCAACAACTCAAAATCGTACGTACCTAGTGCAAATCCAGCTCCTACAATAGGCCCCATCAATGGTGATATTAGCATCGCTCCAATGATAACAGCTGTCGAGTTCACGTTAAGTCCGACCGATGCAACTACAATAGCACAGGCAAGAATCCACAGGTTAGCCCCACGAAAGGATATGTTAGACAACACATTCTCCAGGACTTTATCTTTAGCGTCCTCCCCTTGGTGTAAATTAAAAAAATCATAAATTTTATTCATAAATCACTAATTAATCAATCCCACCATATTATAGAATTGTAGACGAATATATGTATATTCTAAAAAACAACAAAGGCAGCCAGATATTACAAAAGCATTATGTTTTCAGCACACATATTCGTATTTTGTATTCCAAAAAAGGAATCTTCCGATTCATTAGCCATGTTGTAGTAAAATGAACTTAAACTTCGATAGCCCACATTTACGCACCAATATATTAACAGGTGAAAGAGTATTGGTATCTCCTCAAAGAAATAAACGCCCTTGGCAGGGACAAATGGAAGACATTATTGTCGACGCCATGCCCCCACACGACCCTAAATGTTACTTATGCCCCAATAACTCGAGAGCAGGAGGAGCCAACAATCCAGATTATAAAGACCCCTATGTATTTATCAATGACTTTTCAGCACTGTTAGATAATACTATTAATGAGCCCATTGTAGAACCAGCAGACACAAAGCACTTATTACAAGCCACTCATGAAAGAGGTATTTGCAAGGTTATTGTTTTTAGTCCTCGGCATGATCTAACATTACCCGAAATGGAACTTGACAAAATAACGTCTGTGGTTGATCTTTGGCAGAGCGAATTTATAAATCTACAACAGATAGAATGGATCAAATACATACAGATATTTGAGAATAAAGGGACTATCATGGGATGTAGCAATCCACACCCGCATGGCCAGATATGGGCACAGCAGTCGATACCGACAGAGATTGAGAAAGAGACATACCATCTTGAAAAACACTACCAACAATATAAAACATCTCTTCTTTCAGATTATCTTGAACTCGAGTTAAGAGAACAAACACGAATAGTCACCGAAAGCCGTCATTTTGCAGTAGTAGTTCCATTTTGGGCATCCTGGCCTTATGAGACATTGATCATCAGCAAGAGGCATATACAGCACATAGGTCAATTTAAAATAGACGAAAAAAATGACCTAGCCAACATCCTTCAAAAGCTTACCATACGTTACGATAATCTTTTTCAGACCTCATTTCCTTATTCTGCAGGTATGCACCAGTCTCCAGTCAATAGCGGAGCATACACAGGTTGGCATTGGCATATGCACTTTTATCCACCATTGTTGCGATCTGCAAACATCAAAAAATTCATGGTAGGTTATGAAATGCTCGCCAATCCTCAACGAGATATTACGCCAGAATCCGCCGCCGAGATATTACGCAATCAGTCAACCATACACTACAAAAGCACCCGATAATATATCATGTACACCAAAACATACCTTAATCAACAATTTATTCAACACTTTCAAGTCGTCCCTAGCTGTATAGCCAGATCACCGGGACGTATAAATCTTATCGGCGAACATACCGATTACAATGAAGGCTTTGTTTTTCCCGCTGCAATAGACAGATACATATATGTAGCGCTATCTATCAGAGAAGACAATGAAATCCATATCTTCTCTGCCGCCTACAATACCTACTTTAAAACTACACTACATCAACAGGCCTCGGAATCAGCTCCCGAATGGGCCAGGTATATATTGGGGGTCGTACAACTAATAAACGACAAAAAAAGTATAAAATCGGGTATCAACCTCTTTCTAGACGGAGATATTCCTCTTGGGGCAGGCCTATCCTCGTCGGCCGCGCTAACCTGTGCCACAGGTTTTGGAATCAATACACTTTTTCAACTGGGATTATCGCGTTTAGAAATAGCACAAATAGGACAGCAGACCGAGCACAGATACATCGGGGTCAATTGTGGCATTATGGATCAATTTGCCTCTATTATGGGCAAAGAAAACCAAGCTTTTGTCCTAGACTGTAAAGACCTATCATACCGTTATTTTGAATTACAATGGCCAGAATATGAAATTCTCCTTCTCAATAGCAATGTGAAGCACAATCTCGCCTCCTCAGCATACAACAAACGTAGAGAAGCCTGTGAGCAAGGTGTCGCATGGGTAAAAGAAAAGTATCCTGAATTAAACACCCTGCGCGATATCAATCTACAGCAGTTGGACGACATAGTTCGTCCTCTATCCGAGGATATATTTAGAAAATGCAGGTTCGTTGTCCAAGAGAATATGCGAGTACAGCAAGCCAGTGACGCTATTCAACGTAAAGACATCACGCAGTTTGGCCGGCTTCTTTATGAAGCACACTGGGACTTGAGTAAGGATTATGAAGTCAGTTGTGCAGAGTTAGACTTTTTGGTACACTTTGTACAAGGACTTCCCACAGTAGCAGGCGCCCGTATGATGGGCGGTGGTTTTGGAGGCTGTACCATCAACATTATCAAAAAAGGCGGTTCAACCGCACTGATTGATAAAATAGCCACCGCTTACTTCGATCGATTTGGAAAGTCTATTTCGCCAATACAAGTAAAACTAAGCAACGGGACCTCACTATTAGAATATTAAAGTCAAAAAGTAATCCGTGTATTTCCATTGAGAACAATTTAACCAAACAACCTTTATATAAACCCAATATGGCTATTCAAGATTATATCGTTTTTTTAGTGTATTTCATTATCGTGGCAGGTTATGGAATATATATCTACTTCAAGAAAAAATCTGCTATCGAAGGTTCCAAAGACTATTTTTTAGCAGAAGGTTCTTTAACGTGGTGGGCTATCGGTGCCTCCCTGATCGCTTCTAATATCTCCGCCGAACAGTTTATAGGTATGAGTGGCTCTGGTTTCAAAATAGGGTTAGCTATAGCCACCTACGAGTGGATGGCCGCTGTTACCCTACTAGTTGTAGCGGTATTTTTTCTTCCAGTCTATCTAAAAAATAAGATTTTCACCATGCCACAATTTCTCCATCAACGTTACAATGGGACCGTTGCTTTAATTATGGCGGTCTTTTGGTTATTACTCTATATCGTTGTCAATCTCACCTCTATACTTTTTCTTGGCGCTCTTGCGGTATCCAGTATTTCAGAATTAGACTTTAATCTATGCACGTATGGGCTCGCCATATTTGCGATATTTATCACCCTGGGCGGTATGAAAGTAATCGGGTATACCGATGTTATACAAGTATTCTTTCTAATCTTTGGTGGACTGGCCACCACCTATTTGGCCTTAGATTTAGTATCCAGCCACTTCGGCGGCACTGGCATTTTGGACGGTTACCAGCATGTCACGACCCATGCCTCAGAACATTTCCATATGATATTACACCCCGATAATCCCAATTACATAGACCTGCCCGGACTAAGTGTCCTAATCGGAGGTATGTGGGTGATCAATTTAAGCTATTGGGGCTGTAATCAATATATTACCCAACGGGCCTTAGGAGCAGACCTTTCGACTGCACGGAATGGACTCCTATTTGCGGCCTTTTTAAAACTTTTAATGCCTATTATCGTTGTTTTGCCAGGCATTGCTGCTTACGTACTCTATAAAGAAGGACTCTTTCAACAAGAAATGACCAGCGGTGGAGAGCTTAATCCAGATCGGGCCTATCCTGTCCTCCTGAATCTTCTCCCTACAGGACTAAAAGGCTTATCCTTTGCAGCATTGACTGCCGCCGTCGTCGCTTCTTTAGCAGGAAAAGCAAATAGTATTGCCACTATATTCACACTAGACATCTACAAAAACCTCTTTCACAAAGAGGCTTCAGAAAAAAAACTGGTCAATATTGGTAAGATAACAATTGTAGTCTCTATGCTATTAGCCGTAATAATAGCCCCACACTTAGGAATAGACAAAAAGGGAGGCTTTCAATATATACAAGAATACACCGGATTTGTGTCTCCCGGGATTTTCGCTATGTTCTTATTGGGTTTCTTCTGGAAGCGGACTACCTCCAACGCGGCTTTGTTTGCGACGATCGGAGGTTTTCTATTTTCTTTGCTTCTGAAATTTTTACCCAAAATGGTAGACCTGTCCTTCTTAGCGTCCGCCGGATTTGCTGTTCCGGTCAACGGAATCTATGAAATACCGTTTATAGATAGAGTTGCTATGGTATTTATTACCTGTTTAATAGGAATGTATCTAATAAGTATATATGAAAACAAAAAAGGAGTGATACCAAAGGGGCTTGAGATAGATGTAAAGATGTTCAAACTCGACCATTCGTTTGCTGTCGGTGCATTATTGGTATTAGGTATTACAGCAGCTTTATATACGTTATTCTGGTAACATCACATGGTTACAAGAGCTCGCTTAACACATATATAAAAATAAATTTGCATTTGTGTAAAAGATACACTATCTTTGTGGCATCATAATTTAGGTTTATAATTGGTTATAAAGGTTTTCATTCTCCCCGTTTGAAAACCTTTTTTTATGCCCCTATTTTCACGGTTTACCCCCTATTTTGTAAAGCTTCTTTATAGGTACGCAATGCGCGTTCTCTCGCAAAAACATGTTCGACAATACGATTCATTGACTTAGATTCAAAATCAGGATTCCAACGTCTTACATAACTTAAGTCCTTATCAAACTTTCTAAGCTGTTCATCCGGATTGAATACCCGAAAATACGGAGCCGCATCACAACCACATCCCGCCGCCCATTGCCAATTTCCTACATTTGCACTACAATCGTAATCCAATAGCTTTCCTGCAAAATAAGCTTCGCCCCAACGCCAATCAATCAAAAGATGCTTGGTCAAAAAGCTAGCGACCACCATCCGCACCCTATTATGCATAAATCCTGTCTCATTCAGCTCGATCATACCCGCATCAACCAGCGCATACCCCGTCTCTCCTTTGCACCACCGTTCGAATGCCGACTCATCATTGCGCCATGGTATCGACTCATATGCAGATTTAAAACATTCACGTTGCGACTGCGGATAATGAAAGATAATCTGCATAAAAAACTCGCGCCAGATCAGTTCATTCAGCCACACTTCATTCCACCGTTGGGCCATTGACACACATTTACGAATAGAAATAGTCCCAAACCGTAAGGCTATTCCAATTCTGCTAGTAGCATCCAATCCCGGGAAATCCCTGTTTTTATCGTAGTCTTTGATATCTTGCCCTTCCAATTTAGGCTTCACATAATGAATGTCCGTCTTTTGAAAACCAATATCTGCCAGTGTAGGTATCTCTTTAAAAGGAAGTTTTTTGAAGCCAGCATCAATGATTTCAAAGGGAACCAAATCTTTCGCAGACAATTTAGATTTCCATATACGACTATAAGGAGTATACACCGTATAGGGGGTTCCATCCTTTTTTAAGACATCAAATTCCTCAAAGATCACCTGATCTTTATAGGACTTAAATCCTATCCCCTCATTTTTCAACCAAGCTCCAACTTCAATATCTCTTCCAACCGCATCGGGTTCATAATCTTTATTGCTGTACACCTTATCAATGTTAAACACCTGTGTCAACTCCTTAAAAACAGCAAGGGGCTTTCCGACATATACATAGATATCCGTACCTAATATCCTTAACTGTTCCTGTAGCGAGCATAAGGCTTGATGAATATAATCCACCCTCCGGTCCTCGACAGTCGGTAGTTTAGATAATATATCAGGATCAAAAATAAAGATTGGGATCACCTCTCCCCCCTCATTCAAGGCCCTAAATAAACCATGGTTATCCTCCAACCTCAGGTCTCTACGAAACCAAAATAAATTCACTTTCTCCTGCATTCACTCCTTAGATTTAATACCCATATTATCTTTGTCTGTTAACTCCTTAATCTTCATAAATTGTATACTTTTTACGCATCAGCTTATACTTGGCCAACCCATCTGCCCAGCTGGCGCGTATCTCTTTCTCACTAGTACCTCTCTCAATCTGTAGACGTAAATCATCTACACCCGACAAGTTTTCAAAACGACCGATCTGATCTGAAAAACTTTGGTCAAAGAATTTATCCTTTTCAGGCGATTTTTCATACAATTCCATAATCCATGCTAAATTAAGCTTTTTACGCTTTACCAAGCTATGCAGATCATATCCGCGTAAATCCAGTCCATAACACTTTTCATTCATAAACAACGGTTTCTCACTCATGCCCTTCTTACTCACCGGCGTAAAAGAAAAGCTATAGATACCTTTGTAGGCAGGGCTCCCAATAACTGTAAATGGATAATCAGTACCTCTGCCATGATTCACTTTAACGCCTTCAAACAGACAGGTACTCGGGTATAAAAGAATACTTTGTTCTGTATTTAGATTAGGCGAAGGGCTCACGAGCAATTTATACAACATATGGTGCGCATATCCTTCTACAGGAATAATCTTTAATTTGCACTTCTTCGCAGTTGACATCCAGCCCTCTCCATTTATCATCTGTGCAAATTCCGCTATCGTCATACCGTGGGCTATCGGCACCGGAAATTGACCTATACCTGACCTGTGCTTCATATCCAGGATAGGTCCATCGATAAGATACGCGTTCGGGTTAGGCCGATCAAGGATCAACAATTCTTTACCCTGCTCCGCACAGGCTTCCATAATATCGCGTAGCGTATTGATATTCGTATAAAAACGTACACCCATATCCTGAACATCAAAAATAAAAACATCGATATCGGCAAGATCTGCAGCAGAAGGCTTCCTTTTACTGCCATACAAAGAAATGATCGGTATTCCCGTCTTTACATCCACCTCATCACTCACCTCTGTACCATTACTCGCATTACCTCTAAAACCATGCTCAGGTCCGAATATCTTTACAATCTTTACCCCCAACTTCAATAGACTATCAACCAGATGCTCTTTTTTAATAACTGTAGAAGGGTTTCCCAAAATAGCGACACGCTTGCCTTTCAGATAAGGAACATAGCTTTCTGTCCGCTCAGCCCCCGTCCGAATCCGGTCGTTACAATAGTCCAAAGACGTTTGCGCCTTTAATCCCCATATCGTCCAGAAAAATAGACTAAAGAAAAATACTATTTTAAAATTCATCGCAATCTTGATTTAATTTGTTCCTTAAACCTAAAAAAAAAATCCCTTATCTACAATTAGACGCCTTATTACCAGTAGTTAACTTTGACGGTTAGACGTCTGTCTGTTAGTTTTTATCAAATAAAGTTTGTATCTTTGTTCCAATATCACAAAGGCCCCTATTTCTTATCCTTGAGCCAAGTCCGCTAATTTAAGACATACACCTTTCATTTTTATTTATATAATAATCTTTAATTCTATTTAATGGCTAAAAGTCAACTTACATTCAACAAAAAAGAACGCGCGAAGAAACAACAACAGAAGAAAAAAGAAAAGCAAGAAAGACGTGAGGTAAACAAATCCAATAATAACAAAGGAAAATCATTGGAAGAAATGTTTGCTTACGTTGACGAATTCGGAAACATCTCGGATACACCTCCTACACAGGTTTATAAGTTTAAGGAAGAAGATTTGCAACGCCCTGTTGATAATGAAGACGAATTCCTTTACGGTAAAGTTTCCTATTACAACGAAACTGGAAATTATGGTTTCATCAGGGACAACGAGAGCCGCGAGACAGTATACTTTAACGACAAACTAGCGGGGATGGTATTGACGCTAAATCAAAAAGTAAAGTACAAATACACAAGAACCAAACAAGGCAATCAGATTTCTGAAATAGAACTGATGTAATTTTGTTTATAGTTCATCGATACATCATAAAGGTTGCTCAATTATCAGGAGCAACCTTTTTTTGCGAATAGTATTTGCAGATAACCTAATGGTCCCCTAGGCCTTCGGCCTGTGTATACTTATCCTTCGGCAGCATCCATCGTATTACAAAATACAGGGCTACTGCCGACAATGCCAATATACTTCCAGTTCCCAACCACAATGTATCAAATCCCAATTGATGTACGATTTGTGTCCCCAATAAGGGCGTAATAATAAAAGAGAACGAAAAACTCATCCCATTCAACCCCATATAAGCACCTTGGCTCTGTTTTCCAGATCGCAACGCTGTAATTGTTGACATAAACGGTAGCACCAATATCTCACTAACACTCAACAACGTTATAGACAGTAACAATATAGAAATATGATGATTGAATGCTAAAATAGCATAGGCAATCGCACACAACAAGGCTCCGTAAAGAATAGTTTTAGCAATCGTCAGGTATTTATCAGCAAAATTAACCACCAACATCTCTAACAAAACGATTATAAAGCCACTATATCCCAACACATAGCCTATCGTAGCCTGATCCATTTGGGCAACCTCCTTATAGAAGATAGGAATGGTATTGAAAAACTGAAAAAAACAGATGGAAAATATTGTACAGAAAAAACAAAATACAACAAACGGTATATCACGGTAAGGTGATTTACTTTTCACCGTAGATTGCATATTTAGCTCCTTTCTATGTTTTTCACGTTCTTGGACCTTTGCCTGATACTGTTTATGCCTTTTCCTAAAAAACTTGACATAGACAATCCCCGCGATCAAAGCTCCGGCCGTATTTATAGAAAACAAAAACTCATAAGAAATAGCAGAAAGAATCCCTCCTAAAGCGGGTCCAATGGAATAACCAAGATTCACAGCCATTCGATTCAATGAAAATGCCCGCGTCAGATTTTGGGGTTTGGCATACTTTGTTATAGCTACAGAATTGGCGGGTCGGAATGTTTCGCTGATAATACTCTGCACCAATATAATACAAGCCATCCCCTCTACAGTAGGAAAAAATGGAATTAGCACAAATAAAGGTGCACTGAGGAATAAGCTTAAGCTTTGCACCCTATACTCGCCAAATCGATCCGTAAAAAAACCACCTAACCAAGATCCGATTACCGAACCTATACCGTAAAAGCTAAGTACAATACCTGTGTGCGTAATGTCAAACTTCAGGTGATCTGCCATATACACCCCCAAAAAAGGAATAACCATAGAACCGGTACGATTGATCAACATCACAATCGAAAGCATCCAAGCCTCTTGAGATAAGCCCTTAAAGGAATCCGTATACGCGCGTAGTATTTTCACCTGACTGTTTTTAATTAATAATCCAACATTTTATCCCTATCTACCCAAAAGTACAAAAATCTTTGTACAGGATCCTCATAAGACTATTTTATAACAAAACTTTAATAACATGTCACTACTATAAAGTAAAGCACTTATCTACAACATCACTTTCACTTAAATTAACAAACACCTTATTTTCAAAAAAAGTAAGATGTACTAAAAAACGTAAGACAAAGAATAGATGTACCGAAATAATATCAGAACAATCCCCAAAAGGCACTAGAATTCTACAAAATATTCGGAAGTATATGGTGATCGAACACAAATCGCTCAAGATACTTTACTTTTGTTAGGCTAAGGATTTTTCAACACCCCTTAAGGTGCTCGATGGTGTATTTTTACATACAGTCCGTAACTAATAGAACTAAACAGCAAGATGAAATACTGGAAAAAAATAAATTTTGACGAACAGCGCCAACATATCGCAGATGCGCTTTCAAAAAACATAGACTATCAAAAGATTATAACCCTAGGCGTACCTGGTTCCAAATTAGACAGTCAGGTGTTTTACGACCAAGCCTCCTTTCTCAAAGAAGCTCCTTTCCTACAGTCAATCGTGCAAAACCCCAATCATATCGGTTGTCACACCCTTGGCGAATCGGAACCTTATTTTGCAGGAACTCAGGAAATCGAACGGGAAGTCATAAAAATATTGAGTGAGGACATATTAAAAGCCACAGAAGACAGTTGTGATGGCTACATCGCAACAGGTGGCACCGAAGCTAATATTCAGGCCTGTTGGATGTATAGAAATTTTTTCATGCAAGAGTACGGAGCCCGTCTCGACGAGATCCTATTGATCGCTTCCGAAGACACTCATTATTCCGTCCATAAAGCCTCTAATCTGCTTCAGATCGACTTTCTCTCCATCCCTGTTCAAATGGATACCCGAGAACTTATTGAATCCGAACTAGACTGCTTGGTAGCACAAGCTCAACGGTCTGGAAAGAAATACGCTATCGTAATTTCCAATGTGGGCACAACCATGTTCGGTAGTGTAGACAATCCAGATAGTTATGCAACAGTCCTTGCCAAATACGAACTGCACTTCAAAATTCACATGGATGCAGCTTTTGGAGGTTTTATATACCCCATAGTACAATCGGAGAATAACATAGGATTCAATAATCCGCATGTATCTTCCGTCACCTTAGATGCCCACAAAATGCTTCAGGCACCTTACGGAACCGGCATCTTTTTATCTAGAAAAGGACTGATCAACTATGTGCTCACTGCCGAGGCCAAATACGTTAACGGCATGGACATCACCCTGAGTGGTAGCAGATCCGGTGCCAATGCCATAGCAGTATGGATGATATTACAAACCTACGGTCCACACGGATGGCTAGAAAAGTTGAACACCTTATTGTACAGAACCACCGTATGCTGTGGAGATCTGGACGAGCTAGGTATACGTTATTATAGAAATCCACAGATGAATATCATTACCATACGTGCCGCAGATATCCCTATCGCATTAGTTACCGAATTTGGTTTGGTACCAGATTCACACGGCGATGCCTCACAATGGTACAAAATAGTGGTTATGGATCACGTACAGATCGATGTTTTAAAACAATTTATCGAAAAATTATCCCAACACTAGGTTATAAGGGGGGCCTCCCCCCTTATAACTTTGCTTTTACAATGAGAACCAATAATTGATTTTAATCATAAAAGTATTGCTGGCTGGCAATCCAAACATCCTGTCCAGATTATTTCCCCAGCCTGGTTGATACACCATCTCATTTCGCGATTGATTATGTTCCCAGACCACATAAACCGTAGACCCTGGTAGATACTCCCAGCGTGCCACCAGATTGGAACGAAATTCATTAAAACTAAAATTAGGATTCTTAAACGTATAGGTATGATTACCCGATGTACCAATATAGCCACCATCCCCCGCTGTGAGAGCTTGATCCTCAAAATCAACAAATCTATTCTCATAGCGTTTGGCATCCATATTTTGTGCCAGCTTAAACTTATCATAGGTCGCTGTTGAAGTAAAAGGCGAACCATAATATTGGATGGAAATATCCGGTGTCACATTCATCTGTAGATTTAACGTGACACCATAGGTCTTCTGATCCATACGGCCCAAAATATACGCATTTGAATTCTCAGGATTATCAGAAGGTTTTACCGTGCCTACATATTGCAGGTTATCTTTATTCCAGGAATAGTTAAATTGTCCCGCCACCCGTACATGATTACCTACACGAAAGACCATGCTCGGATGTAGCGCATTGTATCCCGTTTTTTCATCCAAATAATGCCGTCCATTATATTCCATCTTAACCATCATAGGTTTCGCCCGATCGGTACTAACCATTGCATTTGTTTCAAAATTCGAATTATAGCGCATATCCGGTCCTCCTCGCAACCTCCGGCTGTCGATAGTATTCCAGCTAAAAGTCTCCTTGATATCCATCTCAATTCTCCGCTTGATACTCAAGCTACGCCATCGGACCGCAATATCATTATTGACAGCTTTCCCTCCATAGTTCCAAATATTCTTTTGCGTCAGGTTAATTCCTGCAAAACGAAAAGGTCCCCATGGATCCGTCCTCCTGAACACCACCTCCGACTCATTTAACTTATAGTCAGACTGTTTCATATACCCCACATCATTCAGATCAAACCCTGGAGATGCCCAACTGAAGGTCTGCGAAAAGTTCCACACCGCATTTCCCTTTTTACCTACTTTCACATAGCCACTACTGCCCTGCATCGACGTCTGGTCGGGCCTTAGATCCAAATAAGAAGCACCCGACTCCCGTTGAAAATAATGAGCTGCATTTCGCTTGGTATTCAAAATTGCCGTCGACGAACCATTTAGCGTACTGAACATTCCCTTCGCATCGACGTAATACAAGCGATTTGCAAAATACTGGGTAAAATCAATTCCTGCAGCAAATGCATTTTCGATCAACGCCTCCTTCAGATGACCCGCTTTGAGATTCCGATTTACCGCTGTCACCATTCCTCCCAACAAGGTATTACCTTCCCAGTTTTTTTGTACCCGTGCTACCGTATAGTTAGTCAGTGGTTCCGTTATTTCGCGATCATAGACTCCCTCACGCATCACCCGGGATGTAGTTTTTGCAGTTATACTTTCCAAAAGTCCTACTGTCACTCCACTTTTATTGGTTCCTGTCAGTTTCAGGGCACCGAGTATCGGTATAGGATTCGCCATACTCGCGTAATTGCTGACATTATCTATTCCTTTAGGTTGATAAGAAGGCATTGCTCCTATTCTTCGCGAATAGAACATCATTCCCCCCTCATTATTATCAAACTCTAAAATATGCTTACCTTCCAAAAAAAACGGTCTCTTTTCATCATAGAATATTTCGTAAGCAGACAGATTCATCACCGAAGGATCCAACTCTACCTGACCATAATCCGGGTTGATCGTAAGATCCATCGTAAAGTCATTCAATGCCACCTTCGTATCCAGTCCTATATTTCGTCCCCACCGATTTCCCTTCTGAAAAGGACTGTTCAGGATTTTAGGCTCTTTCGTAAATTTAGCCATTGCATATGGTAAAAATTCAATTCCCTTCGGTTTAGGTAGCTCGCTCATACCATGCATCTCTCCAAAAGAAAAGACATGACCATTATTCTTAATCGGGATCAAACTCCAATTCTGCACTTCATTATTCCTACGAATGATACGGCGCACATGCAGTCCCCATTTTCCATCCCCATTTTTCTGGTTATACCGCAACTGGCTAAAAGGAATACGTAATTCAGCAGTCCAGCAAGAATCTGTTTTATTGATATGCGTCTGTCCTTCCCACACCGCATTCCAGCTCAAATTTACAGACAGCTTATCTGTAACAGTCAGATCTGTCTTATTTCCACCCAGATTAATATTAAACTCCGAGGCCACCCTATAGTCATAATAGGTATCAAAAGCAATACTAACCAGATCCCCGTTACTATTATCATCTCTATTTCCGATGAAAGCATTCATCGTCTCTGGACGCACATCCTTGCAATAGACCCCTATATAAATGTTGACGTCGTCATAAAAAAGCTTCACTCGGGTCCAAGATGCTGTATAGGCACGTTCAAAAGGGATAACCTGTGAGAATTTCTCAGACCATTCGCCTTGTTCCTGCCATATATTTTCATCGAGCTTACCATCGATACGCGGACGCTCCTCCGAAAGTTTTGTAATATTGTATATGCGTTTATAGGCATCTTCAAAAGAAACAACTTCCTTTCTTTCATCCTGCGCCCAACATAGCGAAGAGAATAAAAGACAGCAGAAAAAAGAGCAATAATACTTCATTAATGGCTTATCGTTTTGATTAGGTTGAGATTACGATATTCCAAACTTAACTAAAATGGTTTACATATATTAACAATATCTACAATTAATTTTGATTATTTATCTGTTACGTTAATATCCAAATTTTATCCACTATATTAGTACGTATGAACATCAGGCAGGAGCTCCCACAAGATTATGCAGCAGTATTTGATTTGATACGCACCGCTTTCGAATCGGAGACACACAGCGACCATCAGGAACAGCATTTAGTAGATCGACTTCGCAAATCGAAAGACTTCATTTCAGAACTCTCCTTTGTTGCAGAAATTGATGGACAGCTTATCGGTTATCTCCTTTTGTCCAAGATTCAAATTGTCAGCGATTCGTCGACAATGGACGCCCTCGCCTTAGCACCTGTGGCGGTCCATCCCCATTATCAAAATCAAGGTATCGGCAGTAGTCTGATTCGACATGCGCACAGCAAGGCTCAAGCATTAGGTTTTGACACTATTGTAGTGTTAGGCCACGAAAAATACTATCCTAAATTTGGATATGAAAAGGCCAAAGATTATGGAATTTTTCTTCCTTTTGAAGTACCCAAAGAAAATTGTATGGTTATAGGTCTGACCGAGGATGCTCTTAAGAATAAGTCAGGTGTAGTGGTCTACCCAAAAGAGTTTATGGAATAAGTTTACTCCCCCTTTTCCAGTTCCAAAAAAGCCTGCGGCAAAGAACTGATAATATCCGAAGGCAATAAACCATAAGTTCCATATTGCTGCACAGCAATATCTGCGGCCCTACCGTGCAGGTATACCCCCATTCTCAAAGCATCAGCTGCAGTATATCCTTGACCGATTAGTGCCGTCAAGATTCCCGTCAGCACATCACCGCTCCCGCCTGTAGCCATGCCCACATTCCCAGTACTATTGAAATAAACCATCCCGTTCGGTAAAACAATGACACTATTAGCACCTTTGATCAATATATGCAACTCATATTCTGCAGCCAAGAGTTTCACTTTCTCTATTTTATCCCAGTCGTTATCCCAGTTCCCGATTATTCTTTTCAATTCTTTGGGGTGCGGGGTAAGGATGCTATGCAACGGGATTTTCGACAACAGAGTAGGCTCTTCCGCCAATATATTCAAGGCATCAGCATCGAGCACCAGAGGAGGATGTTCTAATGCCGATAAAAATTCACAAAACGCAACCTTTGTCTTTTCATCTGTCCCCATTCCTACCCCAATACCTACCGCCTGATATGTCATCACTTGGGGCATAGAAGAAATCAAATTTGTTTGTACATCCGTAATAACCATCGCTTCGGGCACTGCTGTTTGAATAATCGGGCAGCCACATTCCGGGACATAAGTTGACAGTAGACCACATCCCGATCGTAACGCCGCTTTCGCAGCCAGTTGTACAGCACCGATCTTACCATGACTTCCTCCAATAATAAGTGCGTGACCGAATACCCCTTTATGGTCAAATTTCTTACGCTTCTTATAAAACATCCTAACATCCTCCCTTGTCACGTACGAATAGGGCGAATCAACTGCATCCGTAGCATCTTTGCTAAGATCGATATCCAAGACCTCGAAAGATCCAAAAAACTTTTGATTTTCCGGCATGAGTAGCGCTAGCTTCGGACTCTGAAAAGTCAAGACTTCATCGGCATATACCACCACGGCCTCCTTTGGAGTAGGACTATCAGAGAGTAATCCTGATGGCATGTCTACAGCTATAACGCTACACACTGAGGTATTGATCTCCTCTACAAGACGGTTCCATGTAACATCCAGTTCCCTCTTTAAACCATATCCAAACAGGCAATCCAATATTACAGCATCTGTTGGTATATCCAGTTGTTCATCAAGTGAAAACTTCTGAGTCAGCGAAATGGGGTTACGCTTCTGTGCCTCTATATTATCCTTCGAATACGAATCAGACTCCAGCAGATACACCGTCACTCTGGCCAGATGCTGGCGAAGATACTGAGCGAGGACCAACCCATCACCGCCGTTATTTCCTTTTCCACAGAAAATCACAAAGCGCTGCTTTGACAACACAAATCTACGGCTCAAAGCTGACAGAAGCGCCCCGGAAGCACGTTCCATCAATTGAAAACTAGAGATACACTGTTGTTCTGCGGTCACCTTGTCTATCTCCTTCATTTGTTGAGCTGTATATATTTTCATCTGTTTTCCAAGTTATTTTTTTCGTAAACAATTGATAACCGCTATTACATCCTGTTGTCCCAAGCCCTCTTTTTGAGCCGTACGGTAAGTCTCAATCAGCGGGTTGGTCAATGGGTAATCTACTCCTGCTTCCTGTGCCAGCAATACATCCTTCAACATCAGATCTAACGCAAAAGCAGGCTTATAATCTTCATTTAGCAGAAGTGGAGTCTTTACTTTAGTCGCTCCGCTACCGCTTGCACTTTCATTAATAATCTCTAACATATCTTTCCGGGCTAGCCCCAAGCTTTCCGAAAAAAGAACCGTCTCGGCTAATCCCTGATATAACGTGGATAGAAAATAATTAATAGCGAGCTTCGCAGCTATCCCTTGTCCATTTACCCCCACATGCTTTGTTAACTTGCCCATCTTGTCAAAATAAGGCTTAGCGCGGGCAATATCCGCTACCTCCCCCCCAGCAATAATGATCAATGTCCCCTCGGCTGCGGGCACCGTACTTCCAGCCACCGGAGCATCTACAAAAGTAGCCCCCTTGCTACGCAAGGCCCTTGCAAGTCCCAGGCTTCGTTTTTGCGAGATTGTACTCATATCTACAAACAATTTTCCTTCGATATCCTGCTGTAAAATGATATCATATATTGTGACCACCGCCTCGTCGTCGGTCAACATTGTAAAGATAACATCGTTATTGCATACCAATGTCTCTACATTTGGCGACACCTTCGATTGCGCAACGAAGGCTGTAGCCTTGGCTGCCGTTCTATTATATACGGAGAGTGGAAACCCGGCTCTTTCCAAATTCTTCGCCATGGGGTACCCCATACTACCTAAACCTATAAATCCTACCTTTTCCATTGTCATACTATTGGCTATATATATGCTAGTATACGAAATTAAGGACAAAATAATAAAAGATATTTTCATCTTTTATTAAATAATCACTACCTTTGATCTATGAAATACCCTTTAAAGGGAATTTAATGTTATGGAAATTACGTCACTACTAACAAACATCAACTACGCGGAGAACCACCCTTCGGCGCAAGTATTGATCAATAACGACTATAGCAAAGAAATACGCATTGTATTTCGCGAGGGTCAAGAAATTAAAGCGCATAAAGCGCCATTCCCTATTGTCATTGAAGTTGTGGATGGTTTTATAGATTTTGGTGTAGGCAACCAACGCCACGACTTGCCCAAAGGCTCTCTTATCAGTCTAGAAAGTAATGTGGTCCATGAGCTCAAAGCATCTGTAAATAGCATTATCAGGTTATCTTTATATAAAGGAGATCGGGTAGAACGCGTACAACAGGCCGTAGAAGGTAATTAGACAAAATGGGGTTGTTTTCAAAAACATGTGAGTATGCGATGCGGGCCGTTTTTTATATTGCCAGTCACTCGACCAGTAGCAGTCGTCCTGGTATAAAAGAGATTGCCGAAAACATCAATTCACCTGAGCATTTTTTAGCCAAAATACTGCAAAAACTCACTAAAACAGGAATCATATCCTCCATTAAGGGTCCCCATGGCGGGTTCTATATTGAATCGAATGGAATGAATAGACCACTGGCCGATATTATCACCTGTTTAGAGGGGGATGAAATATTCACTGGCTGTGGCATGGGATTAAGCTATTGCTCCGAAAGCAACCCTTGCCCCCTTCACAACGAATTTAAAAAAGTAAGAAATCAGTTGACTCACATGCTTTATAATACAAGTATAGGCGAGTTTAACCAAGATCTATTGTCTGGAGCACTCACACTGAACAAATAGTTTTTTTTAACAAATAGAAGACAAAAATATCCACTATACAATAAACAAGCCTCTCAATAAAAGACAAAAATATCCTTTAATAATTTAATACACGATGACAAAAGAACAAATACAACTGGTAAAAAGCACTGCCCCTATACTACGTCAGCAGGGTGTCCTATTGACTAGCCATTTTTACAAACGTATGTTTGCGTACAATCCAGAGCTAAAACATGTATTTAATATGGGAAACCAACAAAACAGCAAACAGCAGACTGCTTTAGCGTTAGCCGTGCTCGCTTATGCCGAACATATTGAAAACCCTGCCGCCTTAATGCCTACAGTCGATCATATCGGTCAAAAACATACCAGCCTAGATATCCGTCCAGAACATTATGCCATTGTAGGAAAACATTTGATAGCCTCCATTTCTGAGGTATTGGGTGAATCCGCAAGTCCAGCATTATTAGAAGCATGGACACTAGCCTATCAGCAACTCGCTAGCATCATGAGTGGTCATGAACAAAAAATATATGATACACAGAGTTCCAAACAAGGAGGTTGGACGGGCTGGCGTCCATTCATTGTCAAGCAAAAAGTACGAGAGTCTTCAGAGATCACCTCTTTCTATCTCTACCCATCAGACAAAGGACAGGTAGCGGATCATCTTCCAGGGCAATACATCAGTCTACGTTTGTTTCTACCGGAGCTCAACTTGTTACAACCCCGTCAGTACAGCGTATCCAGCTCGCCCAATGGCGCATATTATCGTATTTCTGTAAAACGCGAAGTGGGTAGCCAACATCCCGATGGTATGATCAGTAACCGCCTACACGACCATGTACAAGAAGGCGACGCTGTCGATCTAAGCGCCCCGGCTGGTTCATTCGTTCTGAACAAAGAGAGCCATGCCCATAAGGTCTTCATCAGTGGAGGAGTAGGTCAGACTCCCCTACTTTCAATGTTAGAAGATATTGTTTCGCGGCCACAGATAGACCATGCCCCCGTAACCTGGATTCATGGTTGCCGTAGCGAGCAGATACACGCATTTAAGGACAGACTTACCGAGATTAGTAGTGTTTACCAACAGATCAATCAACATATTTTCTACGAGGATATAACTGCTCCAGTGGGAAATAGATATCCAGGCCGTGTCGAATTAGATGTATTGAAAAATGAAATTCTGGGATCTAAAGCAGACTATTATATTTGTGGTCCGGCACCCTTTATCCGTAAACATTACGATTACCTGATAGCCAATGGAGTATCGCATGATGCGATACATTTTGAAGAGTTCGGCCCAGCCTCCCTGCAATTAAATTAACAAGTTTTTAACCAATCACTAACTATAATAGGGCCTTCTACAGAAATCATCAAGATTGCCCAGTAGAGGCCCTTTACTAATGATACGCATAGCTACCATCTGAATAAGTCCCATACATCTCCATTATGCGGATTCTATCTTATTGTTTATTCACCGTAATTTTTCTAAGTTTAGCATACAATTTAACAACAGCATACAACCATGATCGAAGTCAAACCAAACCCATCCATGCTCGCTTATCAGGGAAACTATGGAGAATATGGAGGATCTTATATCCCTCCTGTACTCGAAAAACAACTGCAGGAACTTGCAGTTTTTTTTGACAACGAAGCTAAAAAAACCGAATTCAATGAAGAGTTTATCCAGCTCTTGAAAAATTACGTAGGAAGACCATCAGCACTATTTCATGCTAAAAATCTAAGTGCCTACGTAGGTTCTACGATATATCTAAAACGTGAAGACCTCAATCACACCGGATCCCACAAGATCAATAATGCGATCGGTCAGATACTGTTGGCAAAGAAAATGGGAGCCAAAGAGATCATCGCCGAGACAGGCGCCGGTCAGCACGGTGTAGCTACTGCCACAGCAGCAGCTTTGTTAAATATCCCTTGCAAGGTATTTATGGGCGCTGTAGATGTCGAGCGACAGGCACTCAATGTCCGTCGTATGCGCTTATTAGGGGCGGAGGTTATCGCCACCGAACTGGGCAGTAAGACTTTAAAAGATGCTGTTGATGCCGCATTGGGTTATTACATCGAAAATCCAACGGCTTACTACCTCTTAGGTTCGCATGTAGGGCCGCACCCCTACCCTAAAATGGTAGGTTATTTTCAGTCCGTTATCGGCCAAGAAGCGAAACAGCAAATACTAACTTTTGAAGGCCGCCTTCCCGATAGCATATTCGCTTCAGTAGGAGGAGGATCCAATGCCATAGGTCTTTTTTCAGGTTTTTTGGAAGACAATAAGGTAGCAATCCACGGCGCAGAAGGAGGTGGAGATGGGACTTACCCCAATACTGCCGCTACACTTTCTTTCGGCAAGCCTACCGTATTTCAAGGTACACGTTCTTATTGTTTGGTCGACGACAACGGCCAACCGATCGCTTCCAAATCCATCGCTGCCGGATTAGATTATCCAGGAATATCGCCACAGCATGCTTATCTCAAAGATACCAACCGTGCGCAGTATTATCCGGTGACCGATCAAGAAGCCATCGATGCCTATAAATTATTATCACGCTTAGAAGGTATTACAACAGCCATCGAGAGTGCCCATGCGGTAGCGTTGGCTATTAAATTATTAAAAGACAAAAATGCTTTAGCTATCGTCAACGTATCCGGAAGAGGAGACAAAGACGTAGAGCGTGAGATGTAATAACTTTTCACATTATTTGTGCGGATAGAATCCGCACAAATATTTGTTAACTTTACACCCATGTCAATACTAACACGCAAATTTGATACGCTGTACGATACAGCGCCCTTTTCAAAAATCAACATAGAAGATTATATCCCAGCCTTTGAAGAGGCTATACAAAAGACAAAGGATGAGATCGATGCCATCGTCAATAATCCCGAGCCTGCTAGTTTCTTAAACACCTTAGAAGCCATGGCTTTTTCAGGAATGACCCTAGATCGCCTTTCCAATATATTTTTCAATCTACATTCTGCCGAGACCAACGACGAGCTGGAAAAAATAGCCCAGGAAATAGCACCTAAGCTTTCTGCATTGGGCAATGATATCACCTTAAATTTTGATCTATTCAGACGCATCCAACAAGTATATGAGCAGCGGGACGATCTCCGTCTCACAGCAGAACAACATACCCTATTGGAGAAATCATACAAAGATTTTGTCCGTAACGGGGCTTTACTTCAAGATGGAGATAAAGAAGAATTACGCCAGATCGATGCAGAACTCGCCGTTACAAAATTAAAATTCGGCGAAAATATTCTTGCGGAGACCAATGCTTACCAGCTCCTAATCGAAGAGGAAGCCGATTTATCCGGTCTACCAGAAGGCGTCATTGAAGCCGCCAAAGCCCAGGCAGAAAGCCAAGAAAAAGAGGGGTGGTTATTTACGCTAGATTACCCGAGTTATATTCCATTTATGACCTATGCCGACAACAGAGCGCTACGTCAGGAATTAGCCCTTGCAGCAGGACGCAAAGCATTTCAGAACAATGAATACAACAATGAAAGTAATGTCCTTAAAATAGCGCAATTACGTTTTCGACGGGCACAGCTTTTGGGCTATGCGACACACGCTCACTTCGTTCTAGAAGAACGTATGGCGCAGTCTCCCGACAAAGTAAAGGAGTTTCTACAAGATTTATTAGAAAAAGCAAAACCGGCAGCAGAGCGCGAGTTTCAGGAACTTAAGGATTTCGCAAAGAAAACAGATGGAATCAGCCAGTTGCAAAAATGGGATGGTGCATACTATGCCGAGAAGTTAAAGCAAGAGCGGTTCAATCTCGATGACGAAAAGTTAAAACCCTATTTTCAGCTTGAAAAAGTACTGGAGGGCGCTTACGAAACAGCAAGGCTTTTGTACGGGTTACATTTCAAAGAGATAACTACAATCGACAAGTACCACGAAGAGGTTCAAACCTTTGAAGTGACCAATGATGCCGGAGAACTCGTATCTATATTTTACACCGATTTCTTCCCCCGCAAGGGTAAACGCAACGGTGCCTGGATGACCTCTTTCAAGCCGCAGTACCAGTATCAAGGCATACAAGAACGTCCACATGTATCTATCGTTTGTAACTTTACGCGACCAACACCGTCCAAACCTTCCCTATTGACATTTCAAGAGGTTACCACTTTATTTCATGAATTTGGACATGCGCTACACGGCATGTTGGCCGACACCACTTACCCCAGCCTTTCCGGCACTTCGGTATACTGGGATTTTGTAGAGCTGCCGAGCCAAATTATGGAGAACTGGTGCTACGAAAAAGAAGCGCTAGCACTATTTGCCAAGCATTATGAGACCGGAGAGAACATACCGATGGAATTGGTCGAGAAAATAAAAGAATCTGCTTCTTTTCAAGAAGGAATGGCTACCGTAAGACAGATCAGCTTTGGTTTATTGGACATTGGTTGGCATGGTGGCGATCCAAACCTCATAAAGAGCCTAAAGGCTTTTGAAACCGAGCAGTTTGCTTCCACACAACTGTACCCCGATGTCGCAGACAATGCGATGAGTCCCAGCTTTTCCCATATTTTCAATGGGGGTTATTCTTCCGGTTATTACAGCTACAAGTGGGCCGAAGTACTGGATGCAGACGCCTTTGACTACTTCAAGGAAAATGGCATTTTCAACAAAGAAATCGCAACAAAATTCAAAGACAACATCCTTTCCAAAGGAGGTACCGAACACCCTATGACGCTGTATCTACGGTTTAGAGGGCAGGAACCACAGGTAGAACCCCTATTAAAAAGAGCAGGCTTATTAAAGTAAGAACATGAGAAAACTGATAGACAATCTTCTGTTCCGCGTTGTCCTAGCCATAGCGCTAGGCATAGGTATAGGCTATATTATTCCCGAGCCGATAGGTCGTATTTTTGCCACTTTCAATTCCCTATTTGATCAACTGCTCAAGTTTTTGATCCCGTTGATCATTGTAGGTTTGATTATTCCTGCTATTTCCAAGCTAGGCAAGACCGCCGGCAAACTCCTGTTAATGACCGTCGCTATAGCCTACGGATCGACCTTATTTGCTGGTTTCTCTTCCTACTTCGGTAGTATGGCTATCTTTCCTTCTCTTATCCAAGGACAGGTAGCTACCGACATCGCAGAGTCTACCAAAGCCCTCACACCTTATTTTACATTAAGCTTTCCGCCACTATTTGACGTGATGACCGCGTTGGTGTTTGCATTTCTGGTGGGCATAGGTTTAGCACGTTTAGAAGATTCCACCTTGGAAAAAGCAGCAATAGATTTTGAAAAAATAATATCGTTTATAATTGAAAAGCTGATCATTCCTATCCTTCCCTTGTTCATTTTCGGGATCTTTTTGGATATGACCTATTCAGGCAAAGTCGGAATGATATTGTATGTATTCATCAAGATCATCGGCGTGATTTTCATCATGCATGTCCTCTTGCTCCTGACACAATTTGTTATAGCCGGCATTATCGGCAAAAAGAATCCGATTCGTCTTCTGTCCACGATGCTGCCGGCCTATTTCACGGCATTGGGCACCCAATCTTCTGCAGCCACCATTCCGGTCACTTTGGCGCAGGCAAAGAAAGCTGGTGTCAGTGAAGACATCGCCAACTTCACCGTTCCTTTGTGCGCCACCATACATCTTGCGGGCAGTATGTTAAAGATTGTAGCCTGTGTTGTAGCCCTGATGCTTATGCAAGGTATGCCAATAGACCCTATTCAGATGATAGGTTTTGTATGCATGTTGGGAGTTACTATGATTGCTGCACCCGGCGTACCCGGCGGCGCTATCATGGCTGCTATTGGTGTTATCGCTTCCATGTTAGGTTTTGATGCGCAGAATCAAGCTTTAATGATATCCTTGTACATTGCCATGGATAGCTTCGGGACAGCCTGTAATGTCACCGGAGACGGTGCTATCGCGGTTATTGTAGATAGTATTTATAAGAATAGAAAGTAATCTTGTTATCGAGTTATCTTGTTAACCTGTTATCTTGCCTATCCCGATATAAGCGGGATTATCTAGTTAACTTGTTCACCGGATAACTTGTTAACTCCATCACCTCCTTCTATATATCTTGCGCTATCGCATAGCCTGCGGCCCAGGCCCATTGAAAGTTATATCCACCCAGCCAACCTGTTACATCCACTGCTTCGCCTCCAAAATACAACCCTGGATATTTTTTAGATTCCAATGTTTTAGCTTTTAACTCCGTCGTAGACACACCGCCACGCATCACCTCAGCTTTGTCGTAGCCTTTATCACCAGCAGCTTTGACTTTAAACTTATGAATAGTCTCTACTACCAGTTTTGCATCCGCTTTACTAAGCGAAGCTATCTTGATATCCACCGGTAAAAAACGAGCTAAGGCATCCACCATCTTTTTGGTAAAATGGCTTTGCAGCATCTGTCCAACAGTACGTTTGCCGCCAAAATTACGCTCTTCAGCAATTAGATCCTGTAGCTTAAATCTTGGTAAAAGATCCATGGTAAAAGATTCACCCGGCTGCCAGTACGAAGATATTTGCAGGATAGCGGGACCGCTTAGCCCCCAATGGGTAAACAGTATATTCTCTTCAAAAGATATTTTATCGCTATACACCCGGGCATAAACCGAATTTCCAGAAAGCGAAGCATACCATTCAGCATCTTTCCCCGTAATAGTAAGTGGTACCAAAGCAGGTGCTGTCGGTACGATTTCTAATCCCAATCGACGAGCGGTACGCAGGGCAAAATCAGTAGCCCCCAGCTTCGCCACAGGGAGTCCTCCCGAAGCAAAGACAACCTTGGAAGTCTGTAGGTCCTCCATTTTCCCATTCCGCTCTATAGTGACGCGATACCCTTCTCCATTTGGAGTCACCTCCTTAACCAAGGTATTTAACCAGATATCTTGCCCTGTATCGTACATCAATTGGGTAAATGTGGTTACGATATCTTTAGCTTTATTCGATACGGGAAAAAGCTGACCTAGTGTCTTCTCTTGCCCCGTAATCTGTCCGAAATTCTCAAAAAACGCTATCGTATCATCCACAGACCACTGTGCAAAGACTGCATTCAGAAATTTTGGATTCTCCGATACGAAATTATCGGTAGAGGTATATAGATTTGTATAATTACAACGTCCACCACCAGAGATCAATATTTTGGCCCCTGGTTTATCGTTACGTTCCAGGACAAGCGTTTTCTTACCCAACAATCCAGCCTGTACCGCACACATTAACCCACAAGCCCCAGCCCCTATTATAATAGCGTCGTAGTTATTCAAGTTATAAAAGTTATGATGTTATCGAGTTATCGAGTTATCCTGTTCACTTGATAACTTGATAACCCGATCACTTGATCACTTATTTTTCATTAAGAAATCAACTGTCCTTCAGTTTTCACCGTTCTTTGTTCCGCCCAGGATTGTTCTGCCAGTTCCAAAATACGGATTACATCCCTAGCCTGTTCCGGTTTGACGAACAATTCTTCCTCTCCCGACAACGCCGCGACAATGTTTTTATAAAAATCCTGTCCCGTTCCGATTTCGCTAAGCACATATTCCTCTACATCTTCACCATTTTCCAACAAAGAGAGTTTCCCCTGTATCTCGGCTGGTTCCACCCCCCATTTAGGGTCATTTTCAGGACGTACACCAGCACGCAACATGTTTTCCTGAGGGTCTACACCACGTTTTACAAAACAGCCATTCATACCGTATATTGCAAATCTTGGCGTAGGTTCTTTAGCGAGCATCTGTCCCTTTAACGAAACTTTTAAACTCGGGTAGGATAAAATAAACTCAAAATCATCCACTGCTTTGGCCCCATCGCGCTGTGCTCTCAAGTCTGCAAACACTGCATCAGGATAACCAAACAACTGTAATGCCTGATCAATAAGATGAGCTCCTAAATCGTAATGAATACCCGATCCTGGAAGCGCAGCTTCGCGCCAAGCACCCTCGCGCAAGAAGTTACGAAACCGATCAAACCGAGCTTCGTAATGCACTACACGTCCCAGCCTTCCTGAGGCTAGTACCTTCTGCACTGTTTTATAGTCCGAATGAAACCGTGCATTATGGTGCACCGATAGCAATACACCTTTTTCCTTGGCCAATGCTATTAAGATATCTGCCTCTTCCGTCGTATTGGTAAACGGCTTCTCTACAATCACATTTTTACCCGCTTCTAAAGCCGCTTTGGCCAAGCTAAAATGAACATCGTTTGAAGTAGCGATAACCACAATATCCACCTCCGGATCTTGGATAATATCTTCCGCAGACAATACGCCTATAGTATTAGGATAGCGTTCGGCCAACATCTTCTGTTGCTCTTCTTTTCGAGCAGTTACTTTGTATAATTCAAGATTTGGATTACTAGCGATAAAAGGCGCATGAAATACATAACCTCCTATCGAAAATCCTATTAACCCAACTTTAAACTTTTTCATTTTTCTAACTCTTTAAAGTGAACACCTATTATGTTGTTATTCTGTGATCTTGCCTGTCCCGATCTAATCGGGATTATCCTGTTAACTTGTTAACCAGATAACTTCTCTTTTCACTTACATCCTCTCTGGCGAATCAATCCCCAGCATGCGCATACTCTCAGCGATGATACGGACCGATGCTGCAGATAGATGCAGACGGAAAGTCTTCACATCCTCCTGCTCTGCCTTAAGAATACTTTCTTCGTGATAGAATTTATTGTACAGCTTGGCCACTTCATAAACATAATTTGCCAGTTGTGCCGGACTGAACTCCTTTGCTGCAGATTCAATTACCATCGGGTAGTTGGATAGCGCCAAGATAAGATCCCGTTCGTAAGGCGAAAAAGAAGAAGGCACCACAGTAGCAGCAGCACTGTCAAAAGATGCCCTACGTAATACCGACTTGATACGAGCGTGTGTATACTGAATAAATGGCCCTGTGTGTCCTTGAAAATCGACCGACTCCTTTGGATCAAAAAGCAACCTCTTCTTCGGATCTACTTTTAATAAGAAATACTTCAGCGCCCCCATACCGATCATATCGTAAAGCTGTGCTTTTTCTTCCTCGTCAAACCCCTCCGTTTTTCCCAATTCTTCGGTACGTTCCTTTGCGGTATCGACCATTTCACGCATCAGATCATCGGCATCAACAACCGTTCCCTCACGGGATTTCATCTTACCCGAAGGCAAGTCGACCATTCCATACGAAAGATGGAATAATCCCTCTGCCCAGGATTTACCCAGTTTTTTCAATATCGCAAATAACACCTTAAAGTGGTAGTCCTGCTCATTGCCCACCACATAAATCGACTCATCCATGTGGAACTCGTCGTATTTTAGCTGTGCTGTACCCAGATCCTGTGTGATATATACCGAAGTACCGTCACCACGGAGTACCAGCTTTTCATCCAGGCCTTCGGCTGTCAGATCGATCCAGACCGAGTTATCTTCTTTCTTAAAGAAAACCCCTTTTTCCAATCCTTCCTGAATGATATCTTTACCCAATAGGTACGTATTCGATTCGTAGTAATATTTATCAAAGTCAACGCCCAACTGTTTGTATGTCGCTTCAAAACCTGCGTATACCCAGCCGTTCATCGTCTTCCACAAAGAAATGACCTCCTCATCTCCAGCCTCCCATTGTTGCAACATAGTTTGAGCTGCTTTGATCAGAGGCGCATTTTTCTTAGCTTCCTCTTCGGACTGTCCTTCCGCTTTCAGGGTCTCTATTTCCTTCTTATATTCTTTATCAAATACAACATAGTACTTGCCCACAAGGTGGTCACCTTTCATCCCGGCAGATTCTGGGGTCTCTCCATTACCGAATCGTTGCCAAGCCAGCATCGACTTACAGATATGAATCCCCCTGTCATTTACCAGATTAGCTTTGACAACATCATAACCATACGCCTTCAATATCTCTGCGACCGAATAGCCTAATAAGTTGTTGCGGATATGGCCGAGATGCAGTGGTTTGTTGGTATTTGGCGAAGAATATTCCACCATCAGTTTCTTCCCATTTTTTGCAAACTGACCAAAATCCGGTTTAGAGATCCTGTCATTGAGCATGGAGATCCAATATGCATCGGACAAGCTGATATTCAAGAACCCTTTGATGACGTTATAGCCCGAAATCGAGTCAATATGCTGTTGCAAATATTCGCCAATTTCCATTCCCGTCTGCTCAGGCGACTTTTTCGAAAATCGAGTTACCGGAAACGTGACAATGGTTATTTGACCCTCAAATTCCTTGCGGGTTTCCTGCAAAGTGATCTGAGTTTCTGGAATATCAGCGCCATAAAGCGACTTTACCGCCGCTACAGTTTCTTGGACGAGCGTAAATTGTATAGAATTAGTCATGTAAATATTATGTAATATTCATATCCCATTGATAATGAACGATAAAAATAACACCCAAAGTGTTTAGGTATTCATTACGAAAGCATATCTTTGCCAAAAATAATAAAAAATGCAGAGCTATCAGGAATTTCTTGACTTAAGTGTTGGTTTTCCGCAAGACGGATTCGAAATAATCGACGACGAATTGTACTTCCATGATTTGAATTTAATGGAAATGATAGAGACATATGGAACTCCATTGCGGTTTACCTATCTACCTATAATTAGCAAAAAAATTCAACAGGCGAAGATTCTTTTTCAAACCGCTATCCTTAAACATGATTATAGGGGGTCGTACAAGTACTGTTACTGTACCAAATCTTCCCACTTTAAACATATCGTAGAGGAGGCCCTTAAAAACGACATCCACCTGGAGACTTCATCGGCATTTGACATGCCTATGATCGACTCTCTAGAACGCGCGGGTACGGTCAACAAAGACATTACAGTAATCTGTAATGGTTTTAAGACCTATCAATACAAGCAGTATATCATCGACATGATTCACGATGGATATACCAACATCATTCCTGTATTAGACAACAAGGAAGAGTTTAACCTATATGACGATGAGATCGAATTGGATCAACCTTGTGCTTTAGGTATCCGTATCGCTTCCGAAGAGCAGCCTGATTCGCAGTTCTATACTTCGCGTCTAGGTATCCGTATTGAAGAAGTTATCGAGTTTTACAATAATAAGATCGCGGACAACCCCAACTTCAAAGTAAAGTTGTTACACTTCTTTATCAACTCCGGTATTTCGGATACCCCGTACTACTGGAATGAGTTAGAGAAATACGTTACGTTATACTGTAAATTCAAAAAAGTAAACCCTGATCTAGATACCTTGGATATCGGTGGCGGTATGCCGTTTAAAGATTCTTTGGTTCATGATTTCGATTACGAATACATGGTCAATGAGATCGTAAACCGTATCAAGCAGATTTGTGCGCACCACGAGGTCATGGAACCGGATATTATTACCGAATTTGGTAAGTATACGGTGGCTGAGGCATCAGGTATACTTTACAAAGTATTAGGACGTAAGCTACAGAATGACCGTGAGAAATGGTTTATGATCGATGGTTCATTCATTACCAACCTACCGGACGTATGGGCGTTGAACCAAAAATACATTCTATTACCGATCAACAACTGGGATTCGGAGTACGAGCGTGTCAATCTAGGTGGTATTACTTGCGACGGACAGGATTATTACAATCAGGAAGCACATATGAACTCCGTGTTTATGCCTAAGACACGTAAGGTACAATACCTTGGATTCTTCCATACAGGTGCTTACCAAGATGTATTAAGCGGCTATGGCGGTATACACCACTGTTTATTACCATCTCCAAAACACGTGATCATCCGACGTAATAGAGACGAGACATTCAACTACGAAGTATTCGGCGAGGAGCAAAACTCCAAGCAGGTTATGAAACTTCTAGGATATCAATAGAAACAAAAAAGGAGCTTTAAAAGCTCCTTTTTTGTTTAATCATAGTGATAGCGACACTTGACAATTTGAATTTCATCCTCTTCTATTCTATAAATCAAGCGACTAGCATTGCAAAAAGACACTTGTTTATCGCCAAATACACTCATAAAGCAACCCCAAAACCTACAGAAAACACTCGGTTTTTAACATTATCTGACCATTTGAAGCCACTCTCTGCAATATTAGCCATCCCCACCCGATAGTTGGCTGTCACAGAAAATCGCTTGGCAAATTTAATCCCTGTTAAAAAATTGACGCCATAATCAAAGCTTCTCATGGCATTATCATCATATATAATCACGGCTGTGGTAGTACCTTTTTCGGTATATTCATTAGTCCCGTCCATCGCAAATCCAACATAGGGCCCAGCACCAACAAATACCTTACCTATTTGCCCAACAGGCACTTTACCCAAAAAGTTAAAAGCAAAATCCAACCATTTGGTTTTCTGTTCAGTCTGCCATGCCCCTCTTACCTGCGACTCTACCAGCTTGCTCCCCTTTCCTTGCAATGATACTTCAGGTTGAAAATAAAGTCCTGAAGCAATACGGGTATCGAGGTATCCTGCTAAATAAAAACTGGTAAGAGGTTTGGTCTCTCCAAGCACTTCCGAATCAGCGCATTTATAAGACGAAAAACTAGCTCCTGCCTTGAGACCAAATTCAGTTTGTGCCTGTGCGGCGGAAACAATCGTAAAAATCCCAATAATAGATATTAATATGAATTTCATTTCTAAAAAACTTTAACACCAATAAATATTATATTCACCGTCTAGATAGCCCATAGATGTCTCCACAAGGTCCCCGATAAATCGATACTGGAAGCTCGTCGACGACAATCGTGACGCTGCGACATGACGTACTCGACTACTTCATTAAATACCCTAAGGCTTTAGGCCGCACCATACTTTCCTGATAAACCTTACCAAAGCGATCTGTAACCCTGATCTGTAACGTGCTAGTTGGCGATGAAGCTTTCACCTTAAACATATGGGCCGTCAAAGACGTTACAAAATCTTCCGTAGGTACCGCATTCCGATTCAATCTTTGCGCAGAGTACGAAATAATATGTAATGGATCCCGCATACGCACACGGGTTACCTTCAAAGGCTGTCCATTTTCTATTACCTCTACCTTCCAGTTTTTATCATAATTCCACACATTGATCAGCACCTCATTGGCTGTACTTGCATTCGCATATTCAGCGGCGTAGTTGTTCCATTCTGCGCCGTTGTATGCAGGCGCATATTTTTCCCTGGTCAAGTGTACCTTATTAAGGTCATATGCTCTAAACTGGTAATCTTCGTTCTCACCAATCGCTTTGTACTTCCATTTCAAATCTCTACCCTGCATCTCCCATATAGCATAGCCACCTGGCGCACCATCTTTACAGATATGATTTCCAGCGTAGCCTACATTGCCTGTCCACCACCAGGTCGCACACACCGCTCCAGTATTATGCTCCATGATATTAGGTGCCGCCGCCGTTTCTACATTATAATTGATATGTGTATGTCCCGTAATCACATGCACCGTCGTGAAAGCTTTTAACGCATTGACAAAATCATCCGCATTAATAATCCTATAGCCTGATGTCTCACTACCACTACTATTTAATGAAGGATTACTATGCAAATGTGCATGCATCGCGACTACTACAGGTGTACTTTTGTCGGTTAATGTAGCAAGATCCTTTTTCAACCATTCGATCTGGTTTTCCACGATTTTCGTATTGTAATTTCTCGCATCATTTACATTCAGGTACTCGATATTGTCCAATACGATATAATGGATCTTACCCAGATTGAAGGAATAATAAGTAGGTCCAATAATCGATCTATAGGTATTTTCAGACTCCCAATCGCCAACCGCCTTAGGGTCATTATCATGGTTGCCCATCGTATTGAATACCATAGCCTCTATTTTATTCATCTCGGTCAGGTACTGTGGTAGAGCATAATTATTTGAATACCAATAACTTTCCCATGTCATATCACCGAGCGTCAGCGCGTACACCTTATTACCGGCGTTCTTATAGGCCTGAATAGATTTATTGACATCAGGTAAAAAACCTTTTTGAAACTGATTAAGATCATCCGTACGTCGTGCCAGGTGCATATCGCCCAATATCATGACCGTATGTTTCTCGTTATTGACCGCTTTAAGTTCAAAATCTTTGGTTTCAACAACATCTATCGGTTGGTTGAGTCGTTGAAAAAACTGCGGTGCATTCATTGTTGTTGCCACCTCATAGTTCCCCGGAATGGAAACGAAAACATACTTCCCCTTTTTTGTTGAGGGCAGATAGTAGACTCCGTTTTCGTCCGTTGTGGTCACCTCAAATCCATCTGATACAACCACATTTGCCAATCCTGCACCTGCAGCGTACACCACACCTTTTATAGTCATCCCCGCCCTATCTGGTATATTAGCGTTAAAGTATAGATTAAGGATAGTCGTCCCCAACAGCAACGACTGTGATCCCCGTTTTACAGATATCCTATAGCTATCCGAAGGAATATCCATTGGGAAAACAAAACTAATCTGATCTGCTGTGACAGTTTTACTCGTTATGGTGTGTTTTCCTGTTGCTGTCATATTAGCCCGCGATTCAAAGTAGAGCTGATCACCGACTGCAAATCCTTTTCCACTAATACTATATTCTGAACCTTTGGTCGCATCTATATATGCAGCAATAAGCACCCCCGTAATGCTGAACTTACCATCATCCCCTCCTCCAGAATCTGGGGTAGTAGGTTCTTTTGTTGGTTCGGCTACAGATTTTGTACAGCCGTATAGATTTAAAGACAAACCTAACCCCGTCACTAAAGAAGCTTGAATAAACGAACGTCTGCTATAGTGAAATTTCTTTCTCATCGTTGAATGTTATTAAAAAGCCCGTGCGGAATACTCTACACGGACTTTGATCTGGGTTAATTATAGGTGATAAATTATTTAACAGTGACGACTACATCATCTATAAAAATACGATTTGTCGTTTTAGGCCAATTGCCGGCACGTTGATCAAAAGCTCCTCCCAAAAACCACACTTGCGTTTCGGCAGTCGCACCTGTCACGACAAAAGAATATGTCGCTTCTGGAGCTTGCCATGCCGCTCGGCATGCTTCTAGGTTCGAATTCGGACTAGCCACATTCATAACGTCAAACTCTTTTACACTGACTGCTCCTGGTCCATTAACTCCCACTGTAAGCAGGTAATGATCCCCTGTTGCATATCGTACCGCTTTAAAAGTCACTAACAGGTCCTTCGTACGCTGTACTTTTTCCAACTTAGGCGATATCAGATCTCCACCATAATTGGTACGTCCTAATTTCACAAACCCTGGACGTGCGTAGATAGAGGCATAATCGCTAGCTCCTGTTGTTGTATTAATAGTACTTGTCCAACCTTTAGCCAGCTCTTCTGCTTTCCAAGAGCCAATTCTTGTCTCGCCTGTAGTCGCGTTAAATATTTCGCTCCCATAGTTCAACCAACTAAAGTCCTCTTTCAAGACTAAATCTCCTGAAACCTGTAGCTTCTGACCTTTTTGATGGATACTCAACACATTTTCCTGCTGTATACCATCCAAAAAGAACAACAGGTTTGCTGTACGTTCTAGATCCGTATTTTTATCAATGGTCACTTTTACCGGCGTATCCCCTTGACCTTCCTTTGGCTCCACATTAACCCAGTCTGGTTGATCTTCCAACTCCAAGCGCCATTTTCCATTAGCACGCAAGACATAATTTGTCACAGCACCAGCTTCCTCTGATTCCAGTTTAGTCGGCTTTCCATCAAGGTAAATATAAGGTTCCTCATTTTCTCCTTCTCCTGTCCCAGCTGCCTGTTCTATCTTAAGCACGCTATTATGAAGCTGACCATCTACTGTAAAAAAGAGCGTTACATTACGGGCTTCCTGAGCCATATTCTTATTCACCGTCACTGTAAATGTACCGTCGCCATTACCTTCCATTGGATCGATCTTTAGCCACTTCTCTTTACGCTGTGGTTCCACCTTCCAGTGACCACTAGATTGCACGGTATAGGTCTCCGAAGAGCCCCGCGAAGACACCTCCATCTTCGATGGATTGTCCTTTAACATAAACCGGCCCTTCACCTCATTTTCATCTTTACAGGACGTCAATAACATTGTCAGGGATAGGACAAAAGAAAAAACCACTCTTGCCATCGCCTTAATTTTATGATAATTAGTCGTTTTCATGGATTCCTTCATTTATTATTTAACCTGCATCTCCACGCGTTCTTTCATCTTACTGTAAGTTTTCCCCCCATCAACCGAATACTGATAAGAGAGCAAGAATACATTCGTTTTCTTACCAAAAGACTCTTCTACCTGAAATATATTCGGATATTTAGGATCGTTATCCAATTGCACAACATGTATAGTCTTATACGGCCTGATAGTCACCCGATTAGAATCATCAATTTCCAATATCATTGAGTTTTTATCAATGTTCGCAAGCTTTGGTTCGAACAATTCATTACCTGCAGTCAATCTTACACTATTATGAGTCAATGGAAAAATCTTTTTATTGGCCGCAACCGGTATGACATCATCCTTCACCCCCGTCATCATATACATCGAACTATTCACTTGCGAGGCATAATCATTCTGAAAAGACACCTGGTATAGCATCGTACTTTTCTTCGGATTGATCTCGACACCTGACTGATCAACAACCTTCAATCCGATAAAATAAGTCGAGTCTGGTGATAGCCCCTCTGGTCTCAATTTAATCATCGTCCTTCCCGTACGCTCACCAGCCTTGATCACCACTTTATCATCCATGATCTCGTACTTATCCTGAGGCAACAGCCTAGCATAGAGCTCCTCAGCAGCATCAAAATTAGCCCAGTTATATTCCTTTAGCGGCTCGGCATCCTCTTCCAATCCTACGACTAGATCCTTTGCTGGAGCCAATGTACCACCAGCAGAAGCAGCTACAAAGCCAATGATTTCTTCACCTGTCATATGCACCACCTCTTGAAAGACATTGTGATTTTCGCTACTAATCAGGGAAACCTCATTTTTATACATTTCTTTCTCAAACACTTCATTATCCTTGCATGAAGCCAATCCCAACAGGAGTGCAAGAACTGTTATATATCTTCGTTTCATCTGTTATTTCTTTAGTTTTCAGGTACTACTTTTTTAATTATATCCTGGGTTTTGATCCGCAGAAGGCAATCTTCTCATTTCGGCACGCGGGATAGGTACCCAATTCAATCTCTTGTTCACTTCTCTTGTCAAGAAAGATGACGTCCCAGGGATCACACGTCTATAATACGCTTCCTTAGTCGCACCATCCGGATTCATTCCCATAATAGGTTCACGCTCGGTTTCCTCATACATTCCCCAACGACGTACATCGTAAAAACGTCTATTTTCCCACAAAAACTCCACCATACGTTCACGTACAAGCTCTTTTTGAACAGTCGCCGCCGAAGTTAATTGATTTGGAGACAATCCTGGTAGACCTGCACGGTAGCGCACCTGGTTAAATGCTTTCTTAATCTCTTCCACATCTCTTGACATCGTATAATCTCTCTCTCCCATCTTGACCGTATGACTACCGTTCAGATTGTTCAATGCCTCAGCGTAAGACAATAAGATCTCCGCATACCGGATAATAGGGTAGAATTTCGGAAGTGTGCGAGCTCCTGTACCAGTTTTTGCATCATACGAGTGAACCCATTTTTTAATAATATATCCAGTAATCGGATAGTTAGGTGAGCTCGCAGATACACCACCACGGCCATCAAGGTCCTGAAAATAATACTTCGCAGTATGATTCTGTAATGCAGCATCAGACGTTGACAATGCCTGCCATACGGCTTCGTTAAAACCAACAGAGGCATAAAATCGCATTTCACGATTTGCGTACATTTTATACACACCAGCATTGAGTGGGTATCCAGAGAAAGTTTTAGACTGCTCCGTAAAGAGGTCATTAAAAGTTCCGCCTGCAGGTAGATCGGCTACGCTTTCAAAATAGGTATCACCACGAGCTTCCTGTATGCTACGTCCGTCTTCCATCAGATAAGCATCCACTACTTTCTGCGTCACACAGAAACGCCCCCATCCACCCAGTGTAGGCGGGAAAGCCCCCTGATTGATGTCCGAGTTGATATAGGGCGCACTAACTCCCCAGATAAACTCCGGATTAATCGCCGCAACAGACTCACCGGTAAATATATCCGAATAGGATTTGAAGGCATCTATACCCAAAGCACCATTAGGATATGATCCATAGAAATTTGGATCCGAAGTTACCCCCGAAGGTAGTTGAGCGGTCAGGTTGTCTGCAGGAACAGTATATAACTGGTATTTCCCCATATCCATAACACGTTTCGCAGCTGCCGCTGCCACGGCCCATCTACTCTCATCGTACTGCTGTGATACATAATGCACACCATCAGTCTTACGCGTCCAGCTTCCGAAGTAAGAGCGCGCTGCATTACCTCCATTATACAAAGGACTAGCATGTATCAAACGTAGACGAGCGATCATAGCAAAAGCAGCACCTCGAGTAGGTCGTCCAAAATTTAAAAGACCGACATCAGGAGGCATTAGTGTACCCGCTTTCTCAAATTCAGCGCAGGTATACTCCATGGCCTCATCGTAGGTAGATCTCGGACGGTCATAGTATTCCATACTTTCATTGGTATTTACAACCTCATCGCCCAATAAAATAGGAGGGCCATAATCCACTAAGATGTTGTAATAAGCATAAGCTCTGATAAAACGGGTATACCCCTCTATACGAAGCCTATCTGTCGAAGTAATATCCTTTGGCTTTTGCAGATTCTGCAAGATTAGATTACACTTACGGATTATTTTATAATAATTGCCCCACTGATTAAGCCCACCAAATTTATCTGGAGTGATATTCCCTGTTGCAAAATCCATCCCATAATAGATATTGGTAGTTCCCGCCCCCGTCAAACCGTTAAAACCTTCATCTGTAGCCATCGGTCCCGGCGTATAATTTCCTCTTATCGTTCTGGATTCGTCTGGAAACATAGCTGCGGCTCCCCACATATAAGCTTCCATATTCCGCGCATTACTAAAAGCGGAGTCTATATTAAATTCATCATCGAAATAATTATCGATATTCAGGTAGTCCTTACAGGATGTCACCAGAAAAAACAGTTGAATAATAAAGGCCGCTTTCGCTATTCTCTTTATGATTATTGACGTCTTCATATCGTTGATCTATATCTAATCGTATTAAAAATTAACATATACCTGCACTGAATAAGTGGACGGTATTGGATATTTACGTCCATTCCAGGCAGCCTGTTCAGGATCAAATATTTTGACATTATCCCAGATGTACAGGTTATTTCCTACAAACTGTAGATCCATAGATTTAACCCCTACGCGCTTAAGAAAATTAGGGTTGACCCGATAATTAACCGTTAGTTCCTGTAGTCTTATATAGCGTGCATCATCCTTCCAGAATGTAGACAACTGGGTGTTGTTTTCATTATTACCGTATTGCAAACGAGGAAAACGGGCATCCGGATTTTCTGCTAAGGACAGATCCATTCCCTCCTGCAAAGCATATTCGCGGGGTATCCAACGGTTGGCAGGATCATTAGCCATAGTAATTACATTCCCTTCACTACCATTATAGAATGGCATATAGCCCTTTCCATTGATCTCTGTGACATCTTTATACTTTTTAGGCATTCCCACATAGTAGAAAGGTGTACTACCTGTTCCCTTAAACAAGACCCCAACCGATAGGTTCTTGTAGCGAAATTCACCACCAAATCCGAACATTGTTAAGGGATAGTCATTGTGCGTCAATGGTACTTTATCTAAGGTATTGATTACTCCATCTCCGTTTACATCTTTATACTTGATGTCACCGGGCAATACTGTTCCAAAAGTTTGTTTGGGACTATACTTGACATCTTCTTCATCCTTAAACAAACCGAGAGACTGATAACCACGGATAGAACCATAAGGGAATCCGTTGTACTCTAGGTATGAATACTCCATATAAGGCTGCTCCCAGTTCTGCACCATGTTCTTAGAGTAGGTAAAATTACCCCGCACCGTAAATCCCATATCTTGATTTATCTGCATATTGTAACTAATATTACCATCTGCTCCTGCGCTCCACATCCGTCCCACATTAGCCCAAGGGTTGGAAATAACCCCTACATATTCAGGAACCTGCACACGGGGCTGGAATATACCGTTACGTTGATCTTTAAAGAAGTCTACCACAAAGTCAATTTTGTTATTGAAGAGTTTACCCTCGATTCCAAGATTAGCTTTTACAGCTCTTTCCCAGGCTAGGTTATCAGCCCCGATACGGGTTTCAGCAATTGTTTCTACACCTCCTATTCCCCATACATTACTGATATACTGATCCGCTTTAGTCAGATAAGGGAAACGTATGTCATCTGTGATACGGTCATTACCTACCGTACCGTAAGAAGCTCTGATCTTAAAATAATCCAACCAAGGAGCTTTCTCCTGTACATACTTATAACCTGTCGGCACCCAACCCAAAGCTACAGAAGGGAAGAAACCATATTGACGTCCAGGCTGAAAGTTTTCCGATCCCGTATATCCAAAGTTGACATCCAATAAATATGTATCTCTAAATCCATAAGTCAATCGACTAGACACCCCTTGATAGCGTTCCGGAATAGCCGTAAGATTATTTGTTGCCTTCCTTGTATCTTTAGAGTCACTCATATAATAATACAGCAATGCTGACGTACGGTGATCTTCTCCAAATTTCTGGTCATAGTTAAGTGTAGTTTCGAAGTGGTATTTACGAAACTGCCTCTGTCCGCTAAGATATTGAGCCGATCTCTCCTGTACCGTCTCTTTCATAATAAGCGACCCGTCATAATTACGACCCATCGCCTGATAAAGAGCCGGTTGTACCCAACGGCGCTCGTTAAAATTAGCATGAATATCATAGGCTCCTTGCATACGTAACTTAAGACCATCTAATATGCTGGTCAGATCTTGATCTATAGCTAGCGTAGTCTTGCCTTTATACCACTCCTCCGAAGCGCGGCCTGTACGATTGATCAATACATAAGGCGATGAAAGCTCCCCTCCTCCTGCCGCAGGAAACAAACCATTAGAATATTTTGTAGGAACTGACAGTGGGGTCAGACTAGATTGTGCTCTCCATATATAATCCGTATTTGAGATACCCGGCTGTAATAGTCTGGATAAATATCCGTCCGATCCCAGATATACTTTGGTCGTTTTAGTTAGGTTCAAATCCAAGTTTACACGATAATTATAGGTATTGAATCCTACATTGGAACTATAAGGGCTATTTTTATCTACTTTATAGGCAGCCGTTTCACTCTTACCACCGAGACTCAAGAAGTAACGTGTGATTTCGGATCCACCACGCCCTGAGGCATAATAACTCTGGCGCCAGAAGCTATTGTTCAAAATCTCCTTCTGCCAATCGACATCGGGGTACATATCTGGGTCTAGCCCATTCTCAATAATCCCCAATTCAGTAGGGTTATATATCGGTGATTCTCCACGCGAGAAAGCTGCTTCATTAGCTAGCTTTGCATAGTCATAAGCACCTAGATATTTAGGCAACCTATTAAGCGTAGAGAGTGTAGAGTTAGCTCGCGCAGTAATCTGTATACGGTCTACCGTACCTCTTTTGGTCGTTATTAAAACCACCCCATTCGCACCACGCACACCATATACCGCCGTTGCCGATGCATCCTTCAAAATAGAGAAACTTTCGACGTCTGCCGGATCAATTGTATTCAGGTCACCTTCCAACCCGTCGATAAGTACTAGTGCTTTGGCATTTGCTCCAAATGTACCAATACCACGTATCCAGAAATCGGCAATATTAGCACCTGGCTCTCCGGATGCCTGCATCGAGATCACTCCCGCAGCGCGTCCACCCAAAAGATTGGACATCGATGGAGCTGGACTCTGCAATTGCTTGACATCTACCGTGGTAATGGCTCCTACCGAACTGATTTTCCGTTGCTTAGCCCCCAGACCGACAACTACCACCTCTTCCACATCAAGACTTTTGTCCGTAAGCTTAATACTCAAATTAGCTTCCGACTTTGTAACGAGATGCTCTATCGATTCGTAACCTACATAACTGAATACCAACATATCGCCATATATCCCTTTAATGCTGAATTTTCCGTTCTGATCGGTAGATGCTGCTCCTGCAGGTCTATCCTTTATGTATATAGAAACACTTTGTACAGGTACATTTTTTTCATTGACAACAGTACCTGTAATTATCAATTCTTCTGTTTGTTGTGCAAATACCCCCGTAAACCATAGGCATAGCGGTAGCATACACAGAATGTAAATAATCCTCATGATATAGAATTAGGTTAATTATTCAATAACTAGTTTGCGAATTCGTGAGTTTCCATAGTCAGCAATATAGATTTCGCCCTGTTCATTGACTGCTACTCCCCACGGCTCATTGAACATAGACTCCAACGGACCACCATCTCTATAGCCTTTTACCTTAGGCTGACCTGCTACAGTCGTAACGATTCCATCGGCTGATACCATACGGATACATTGATTGCCCGAATCTGCTATAAACATATTACCAGCATTATCAAACTTAATATCCTTTGGATAGTTAAATATAGCATCTTCTAATGGGCCATCGCGATGATCGCTTCCCCCTGTACCATTCACTCGACGAAACCCTTTACCGATATGCTCTGGCCTTAGATCCAGCACCATAAGTCCCTGACGGTATTCTATCGGACTGGCATTCGAGTGGAGTGTCATCCACAGCTCCCATGGTTTTGCCGGATTGATTCCTTGTCCGTACTGTGATCCATAAGGCCATGTAGAACCTGCTGCTTTTGATCCTTTATGGACCAGTGTCGCTTCATACGTATCTGGATGTATTTTGATCACACTTCCATCACGTGAGCGGCTGTAGAGATAACCATCATAAGGACTGAAAGTAATAAAGTTCATATATTGATCCCCATTGGGTATACCGTGGGCCTGAGCAAATTTGGCATTACGCTGGCGCGGATACCAACCTTCAATAGGATCGAACGAGAAAAATGTTTCAACAACAGACTCATGCGAGACCGTCATTACTCCAGTCTTTCTGTCCACTGTAACTCCATTCGCATAAGGATAAGGGCTTTCTTTTACCTGATACATAGCCGTAACCAAGTTTTCCTTCTCACTGACTCTACCTACGCCATATTTCGCATTATCTTTACCATCCCGCCAGGTCATAAAGAGATTTCCTTCGGCATCCAGCTCCAGGTATTTGGCGCAAACGCGCGCCTGATCCAGCGTACCCGCGATAAATTCTCGAGATCCAGTTCCTGTAACTGTAGTCACCTGTGCCTGTACATGATAGGCGAATGTATTATCGTATACAACAGAATCGTTACCGATTACTACCGATATCTTTGGATTTTCTCCTGGCAAACGTGGAACGATAGCGTAAACACGACCTCCACTAGCTGAAACTACAGCTGCTTTGGCATTGTTAAAATAAACTTTGATTTTCTTAGGGTTAGAACCAAAATTCTCACCGTTCAATAGGATTTTGTCTTTTGCCCCACCTTCTGCAGGGTAAAATGAGGTCAGCACGATTGGTTTGTTGGGATCATGCTCACTCTGTGTTGATGCAGAATCCTCTTTGCAAGAAGAGAAAAACAGCAACAATAACAAAGGAAGTGTTAATAGATTACGTTGTTTCATAACATATATGGGTTAATTATGCTCACGGGTTGAGGAGTAAACTTCATTTCGAAGAGTCACCAGCTTCAAAAAGAAACAAAACAAAAACATTTCAACAAAATTCGAAATCACCAGAAACATACAATACAAGTTAATACCGGTTGACGGTTTGTCTTTTTGACGATGCAAAACTAGCCAATACCCTTGCACAAACCCTCAATAAAGGCGTTATATTATCTTTAACCTTGCGTTAAATTAAGGTTAACATCTACCTCAAAAAACAATCAATAAACGAAAGAGTACAAAAAGAAAGCTCTTTAAAAAAGCAAATGAAACAAAGTATTGCAACAAAGAGATCGGTTTCTCAATAGGATGACACTATATTGCCCTTAATTTTATACTTACGCTAAGTATATCTATTTTTAGCATTAGCATCGGTACAGACATCGTACGAGCACATTAAACACTAAATTCGGATGAAACCTATTTTCGCTAAAGTAGTTGAGACCGTCGGGCAAGAAATATTTGCCGTACGGATTACCGAAAGGAAGACTTTTTCCACGGAATTTCACTTTCATAAAGAGTGTCAGATGACCTATATCGTAAAAAGTAAAGGTAAGCGGATGATAGGAGATAATATCGCTAACTTTGACAACGATGAGTTGACTTTTTTAGGATCCGACCTTCCTCATGTATGGCATAATGATACGACAGACCTAACGGAAGAAAATGAACATCAGGCTTATTCTATCGCACTATTCTTTGATCCACAACGATTGGTACAACATCTTAGTGTTTTCTTCGATACGACCAAACTCACACAATTCTTAACTCAAGCGCGAAGAGGTATTATTTTTCACGGAGCGAGCAAGGAAAAAATTAAAACCATTCTTCAACAGATGGTAGAAGCAACAGGCATGCAAAAAACAGTCCTATTATTCCATCTTATAAATGAGTTAACGGAGACAAGAGAAATTACATTCCTATCTGGAACCAGTTATACCAATAATTATATACCAAAAGATATGCAACGTATTGATAAGGTCTTTCAATATGTGCTTGAAAATTATGGAACAGCGATAAGTCTTGAAAAAGTGGCTTCGCTAATGAGTTTAAGCAAACATGCCTTTTGCCGCTACTTCAAGAGTCGAACACAGAAAACATTTATCCAATTCGTCAATGAAGTGCGCATTATGCATGCCTGCGAAATGATACAAGAAAATAATGATCAGATTAACAACATCGCCTACTCCTGTGGCTTCAACAGCTTATCCAATTTCAATAAGATTTTCAAATCTCTAAAACAAAAAACACCGAGTCAATACAAACAGGACATTATTAGCAATCTACATCAATAAAACGGTAATCCTTTAGACATTACGTCTATACCCCAGTTCGGCACCTCCCGACACAGGCAGGCTTACCCCTGTGATAAAATGTGCTTTATCAGAAATCAAAAACACGCAGGCATCTGCTATAACACCCCCCTCTGGACAATAGCCCAAAAGATGAATATCTTCTAAAAACTGATTCATATTACGGGAATTCTCCTGTTCACTGATCCATTGCTTTAAGGTAGGTGTCATGACAGCCGCAGACAGTACCGTATTGACGCGGATGCCATCTTTAGCATAATCAATTGCCATGGACTTGGTCAACGCATCGACCAATGTCGTGACCGCATAAGAGTAAATGGGGTCTTTATGTATCGCATCACTCCCCGCCCCTACCTGTAGGGGAAATCGTCTGTCCTGGATCTTAAATCCTTTTATCATGTTATATAATCGTATTGTTTAGGTATTATTTGCTTTACAGAAAAATCTATACTACATCAATGAAAGCGCAACCACATAATTCTGCGTATCCTTGCGCTGATGCGGCAAGTTCAATAAAAGACTGTCCCCTTTGACCTGAACATCGACAGACTCCCCATCGATCACCTGTGCCTTGGCGACCTTACCTAAGGTAAATGCCGGTAGCTGAACCTCCGTCTTCGCCGTATTGAGGATATGGATATACAAGGTTTTTTCACCTCTGGTAGTCGTATAATCTTCCGTAGGAGCATACGGTCCCGCCGTAGTTCCATATAAGGCTACACCATAGGTCTTCATCCACTTCCCTATTTCCAAAAGACGTTGCTGCTGTCTTGCTTCTACACGCCCATCGGGCATAGGCCCGATGTTCAACAGCAAATTACCACTTCCACCAGCGGTCTTCGAGATTATATCCAGACAATGCTTTAGGGGTTTCATCTCATCGTTTGCTTTCCATGACCACTGTTTACAAAGCGTAAAACAGCTTTCCCAAGGCAGCTCGAGGTTGTAGTGTCCTACGACCTGCTCAGGTGTGTCAAAGTCGCCAATCATCTTACTAACATCGATCTTCTTGTTATTTACAGCCGCGATCTCTTTGCCGAGGCGATTATTGACAATCAGTGCAGGTTTCAATTCTTTGAGAAACGAATATACCTCCCTGCCCATAGATTCTGTCCAAGGGGATTCCCAAGCACCGTCAAACCAGAGCATCTCCGGATCATACTTGGTGACCAGCTCTTGGAGCTGATTCTTCATATACTGTACATAGTTGGCCATATTGGATTTTGGATCCAACTGCTTATCTCCAGATCGATGGATCGGATAATCGGGGTGATACCAGTCACAAACCGAATAATAAATGCAGAACGCTATATCCACTTTTTTGCACGCTTTAGCTAGCGCCTTTATGACATCCTTTTTGTAAGGTGTGCTCGCTATATCGTAGTCGGTAAATGCTGATGGCCACAGACAAAATCCATCGTGATGCTTGGCTGTAATGGTCAGGTAACGCATACCTGCACTTTTGGCCATGGCGACAATCTTTTCTGCATTGAACAACATGGGATTAAACTCCTTGTACAGCTGGTCATAATCGGCACTCGGCACCTGATGTCCGCGGGACCAACCGATCTCTGTACCACGTAACGACACAGGCCCCCAATGAATAAAAAGACCAAACCGCTTCTCCATAAAGGCACGCAGCGCTTGCTGATCAACTTGTTGTGCCTTAGCCATAAAACCGAACGAAAAAAGCAGCGTTGCTGCCAACAATAAATGCTTTAATAGGTTCATAAAAATTATTATTATCGTAAACCGTACATAGTAACATGTAGGCTAATCCAAAACTATCAAAGAATGATTTTATAGGCTTAGCCTATATTGGTGGATGCTAATCCAAAATTGACGTTGGTGGCGTATCCGCGTTTTACATTTTGTTATTTCACAACATTCCATAATGTTATCTTGCGTCAAGCGTAAAATAGAACTATTCAATAACGCATTATACGGACATACAACCGTTCAAACTCAGACAGTAAGTAACAGAACAACCCCAAAAATGTGAATGATCGTCGGGTTTCAGTTATCACTCGATGGAAACGAGCGAACATTCTTTGCAAACAAGGGGATACCCGTCAGCATATTGTGAACAGATTTTCAGCAAAGTTGATCACCAAAATACAACGAGCCTCATATCCTTAAACATACAAATAAATTGGGGCTTGCGCTTTTTTTTAACGATAGCACACCCCGGTTTATTAAAATACCCTAAGCAGTGAAACACCAGCTTTGTTTTGTTGATAAAAAGGCATGACTGTAACGGAATTCTTCTTGTCTTTCCCATCAAATAGAGACGAAAATCTTGGATAGAGCAGGTATGCGAGTTCAGTCGAAATAATACCGATACCAGCACCCGCGACTACATCGCTAGCCCAATGCTTATTATTTATGACCCTATAAATCCCTGTAAATGCAGCAAAAGGATACCCCGATACACTCAACCAAAAATTTCGGTCACGGTATTCCTTATACATAAAGTGTGCTGATGAAAAGGCTGTAGCCGCGTGCCCAGAGGGAAATGAAAGGTTGTTCGATCCGTCCGGTCTCTGCTCTCCGATTAAATACTTACTAGGGACCACTACTGCAGCAGCCAACAATTGGGATGTACCGTAAATAAAAAAAGCCTCTTTAAAAGTATTACGCCCACTGTAACCGCAAAGGTTCAAAGTCAAAGCAACAGCCGCGGGGGCGTATTGGGTATAGTCATCAATCCAAGTACGCCTAAACTGTTCATGCAACACTTCATCGCGGATCGATACATCGATCTGTTTTAGCTGAGGTACAGCAAAACTAACGACTCCATATGACACCAATACACTCGGGACAACCCATCTTTTATAGATTGACGTTCTGTCTGATTGATGATGCATCATGGTGCTATCCGATAAGTCGGAAACCGACTGCGCTTGGCTTATGGTAGTTCTAAAAAATAGTATGGTAAAGAGCAATAAAAACGCATACTGTGCTCTCGTTAAAATGAAAACAGTCATTTCTTAATGTTTAAAATGGACAATAGGTTGGGAAATAGCAATTGTTGCTATTCCTGAAAAGTAACCCTACAAAAAATGGGGTGAGGATTTAAATATCCATTTGCGGAGGTTGCCATACCGGGATTGACGACCAACTGTCATGTCCAATGTTTTTAAACGGAGGACGGTAATTATCATAAAATAGTGCTAACAATTTCCACTCGCTTAAAAACAACGAATAAGAGGATAATTTAATACCACAACAATCGCAGGCGCAGAATGGGGAACAGGCATCTTGTTCGCTTTCTGAATGTACATTCTGTTCGATCTCTTCCATGTGGAGCGTAAACGTATTATCGTGGTCGCACAGTATACGAGCGAGACTATCGCTACAGAGAATTGTAGTGAGGAACAACATGTAAACCGACATAAGGCTCATTAACAGTCTCATCGAATCAAAAATAATAAAAAAACTATAGAGATCAATACAATTGATAAAAGACAAAACCGGTTTATAATAAAAAAGCTGCCTCAGCAAATCTGAGGCAGCTTGCAACTATTAAAACAAAATGTAAAATTACTTATACATTAACGTTCTAAAACTTCGACTTCTGTTCGTCTATTGGCTTGATGTTCTGCAACACTACACCTTACCCCATGTGCACATTGATTCAACAAGCCGTCGCTCACCATAGCATTGTGCAGCAGTTACATACAATACATTCCCGCTAGCATTCGTGGATACAGGGCCAATATGGTAGACAGAATCGTTGATGGATGATCTCAATTGATCCGGATAAGCCAGTGTACTATCCGTTTGACGATCTGCCTTTTATACTTTTAAAAAGGCATGCCCAGTCCTTCCACTTTTAGTCTTCAATAGGCAATTGGATTCTGCTTCATACCAGATTCCTTTGGAATAGGGTACTGCACCAAACTCGGCCAATGAGGTATTCAAGAACTGTTCATTTCTCAATGTATGGGGCGTAGGTTTACGCATCCCTACTTGGGCAGAGTCTGTTCCACGTATTGCAGCTAGCTATTCCGGCTGCTGACCGTTATCAGCGATAATCTTCTTGTACTGCACTTTGGCCTCAGCATATTTGCCCCTGCTGCTTTAATACCTCAGCATAATTATAGCGAGCCTCTTTTGAAGCGCCTTGTTGATCGATAACGCTTGCATATCAATTTTCAGCGAGATCATATTGTTTAATATAATAATAAATATGCGCTAAGCGCTCCATTGATTTTATAGCCGGCTCTTTTACATCAACGAGTTTTTCGTATGCAGATGCAGCCTTTGCATGCTGCATCTACTTATACAACATATTGGCGCGGCTACACATACTCGGCTGTTCTTGCCCTTGTGCCATAGCCGTAACCAAAGCGAGCCACAGCAGACCGCTTCTTTTATTTAAATAAGATCTATTTCTCATGTGAATAATCCATTTAGAACAGTACAAATTATATCTAAAAATATCTTGGACTCAGTATCTGATTGTATCAAGGCCCGAAGGTGATGCCTAAAGTAAGTTCATGCGTACCATTCTGTAAACCATTCATGCGGTTCAACATATGATCTGAGGAATACCCTATTCGGAACTCTGAACTTACATAAAATTGTGCAATACCACAAAGCGAATTCAGCAAGCTAAGTTTATTGACAGAGGCTGTATTGTACACCCGGTTAAAAATCTGGGCACGCGCCCGATATCCGGCTCCAATCCAAAATTTGCCGTTAAAAATAAACATCGCATTAAGATCTAGCGAGGTAGGCCCCTTAAAATCATCTTTGATCAACAAGCTAGGTCTAAGAAGCAATCCTGGATCCAATTCGAATAAATCCCCTGCGATGAAATAACCATGTACTTTTCGATAGTGACCTTCGAGCGAGTTCTGATTGAACTGAAAATCTTCGCCACTATCGCTATTCGCAAAAAGATCTTGAACGGATACCCCAGCGTACCATTTTGGATTGCTATAATACACCCTCAAACGGATATCTGGCCGCCATGTCGTGAACATATGAGCGGGTAGGACAAAGTCTCCTTTATCGACAGAGGTTAGCTTATTCTCATCAAGACCGTACTGGGTTACCCCTCCAGCCCCCCCAAAAGCAAGTCGATGTTCATCGGAACGGTCCAATTGCAGGCGGCTTTCCCCCTCCTTTTTCCATATCAACTGAAATACTTATAAAGCTCAGGTATTAGGACAAAACACAAAAAGCCTCTACGGGTTTAGCAACAACCGTTTATTACCACACAAAAAAACTTCGAAAAAACTGACTCATGTTAAATCGATGCGACAGATAGGGCATTCTCTTCTACTATTTTCATGTGGAAATTCTATCTCTAGCAGCTATGCGGTTAATCATTCCTCTGAAAATAAACCCATGAAAAGGTAAAACGGCGTACCAATATAATCTCCCCGAAATCCCCAACGGGCGAAAGGTAGCTGTCTGTGTGAGCACATTGTCTTGATCGATTTTAAATTCTAACCAAGCTTCTCCCGGAAGTTTCATTTCTGCATATAACAGTAATCTTCTTTCACTTTTGTCGGCTATCAGCACCCTCCAAAAATCTAACGCGTCACCAGGGTATAAATCCAAATCACTCTTTCTACCACGTCTCATACCTACCCCGCCTACGAGTTGATCGATAAAACCTCGGATCTCCCAAAGCCAATTTCCATAGTACCAGCCTACATGCCCCCCAATAGACCATATTCTAGCAAGAGGACCTTCGGCCGCACTAAGTTGTACTTTACGCACATCTTTGAAACAACCGTACTCAGGAACCTTTAATAAACGAACTATACCATGATTTAAAATAGTGCTACTTTGCGCATCTTTCCAACTCGAAAGCACATTATTTTGTTCAATTTTTTCAAAAGCAAGTTTGATAGAAGTATTATAATCAATAACCTCTATGTGAAGCATGTGTATTAAATCATTCGGCTGTGCAATCACCTCGACCTTCATGCTATCTACTAGATTTCGGGCTAAAGGATATGATGTCGAAGTGACAAAATAGAGCCAGTAGGACGATAGTTTCGGAGTCATCACCGGGATGATAAAAATCCTGCGCTGCAAACCTCTGATTTGGGCATACCGCAGTAACATCTCCTTGTAACTCAAAATATCCGGGCCTGCAATATCAAAACTTTTGTCATAAGTCTCAGGCTTGTTAATTACGCCCACCAGAAATTCAATAACATTTCTAATAGCAATGGGTTGACATTTTGTTTTTAACCACTTAGGTGCAACCATCACGGGAAGTTTTTCGACCAAATCTCTAATGATTTCAAAAGAACCGCTCCCGGATCCTACAATAATTCCGGCCTTTAATACAGTGAGCGCATAATTCCCTTCTGAAAGAATGGATTCTACATTTTTCCGTGATTTTAAATGTTTGGAAAGATTCTGTCCATTATTTATCCCTCCTAAATAGATCACCTGCATCGTTGCTGTCTTCGATAGCCTGTCTTTAAAATTATGGGCACAGATTTCTTCCATTCTCGAAAAATCGCCCTGCTTGGTAGACATAGAATGAATCAAATAGAAAGCTACATCAATATCTGAAGGGATTTTCGCAAGTGTATCTGTTTTTAAAAAATCTACTTCAATTATGGATAAACGGTCACTAAATTCCGGATTGTAAGAAAATCGGTTTTGATCTCTGACACAGCATACCACATGGTACCCTTTATCGATAAGCACTGGAAGTAGTCTTTTCGCGATATAGCCTGTTACACCGGTTAATAATATTTTCATACCTCCTTCTTTTTACCTAGATTTTTCGCTTTTTTACTTTTCAGTCCTAATTAGCGTCCATGTGAGAAAGGCAAGGATTAAAGTTAAAACTGAAAACATCTTCTCTAAAGCAGTAGTCGCACACAAATTTCCAATTGTATTGAGTATAAATAAGCAAATGAAAAGCCAAAGCACAATATCAATAACATTTTTTCTGAAATAATGTTTGATGAAACCGCCCTTCATAAGTACGATAAAACCAAAAAATAAATTGAACAGTATAGAAAAGAATTCGAAAATGTACATCTCTCTTTCATTCTTTAATAAACCGCCCCACACGATAGTGTAAGGGATTATTTGGGTTATAACACATAGATGAAATATTGTCACAGCCGATATCAGTCCTAACAAAACTTTGGCAGATAATTTACTTCTCATTTTTTAAAAATTTATTAATTTATTCCTCCTCCTTAAAATACATTTGTTTCGCAAAAAATTTACCCTAAACTTAAGTATAATTAAGAAACTTTTTTTATTGGAATAGGAACCACACACTTACTTTGGGATTCATGTGTTTTGGTATAGTACCCTTAATGCTTATCGAAAACGAATAACAAATTGTTTGTTACTAGGGGGTATTCCAAAATTGGGAGAAAAGAAAGAAAAATCAAGAAAGGGTTCAGCTACGCTGAACCCTTTTGGTTTTAATATCATGATCTTATTTCTCTACGCATAAAGTAATAATACGATATAGCAAATAACAATAGTGTAAACGCTATTAATCCACTTAATTGTGGCCACACCAACATTAAACTATCCCTCAGTCCTATGCCGTTGGGTATAGCCCTTACCATCTGTTCCATGGATACTGGGCCTAAGCTTCTCACCGTAGGCATCAGTAATGTAGTGGAAGCATCTACATAAAGTTGGCTCGGAGAGATCCGCAAAACGTCAAGAATGCGTTCATTATAAAAGGATATTTGTTCTGGAGAAAGGTAAGCAGGATTGGGTATGAGCGCTTTTATAGCGATATTGACTAGGACCTGATAAAAGACTGTAAAGAATAACCAGATCCCTATTGCGGTCAATGCAGAAGTTGCAGGTTGCTTAAACCTGATGGATAAAAAAATAGCTATACTAAGCCAGAAGCCTACATACAAAATGGTATTGATATTGAAAGCCAAAATACGTACCACCTCTTGCCACTCGATAGCAATACCACTCAAGCACATGGCGTAGCCGACAATCAGAAAAGTGAGCGAGAAAAATAAGCAGGCAACAATCAACAAAGGCGCGAAAAATTTAGCGAGTATCAAATTATCTCTAAATAGCGGTTGGGCCATTAAGCGTACTAGCGAACCATTGTTATTTTCTGAATTGATAGCATCAAACCCTAAGCTAATGCCTAGTATCGGAGCAAGAAAGCTGAGAAATACATGAAATGGAGGCACGGATTCATCTGTTGAGGTCAATAGCTTTAAATAGAAAAAAGATTCCTTACTACTATCTGTTGCTTCAAATACTGATTTAATATTACTTAAAGACGAATATATTGACACTACAAAAGTAAGAATGATCAATATCACGAGAATGATAAACCTCCAACTTCGGATATGCTCTGCAATCTCCTTACGCAACAGTACATGCATGGGTGAGCTGGCACCATGATATCTTTTATTTTCTAAAACTTTTTTTCTTAAATATCCCTTTAGATTTTTCATGGTTTACATCTTGATTTTTTTCGTTCTTAAAATACTCGAGATAAATCTCATCCAAGCCATAAGTCTTTTGCTGCACCCCCATTAGATCGTATCCCCTTTGGACGACATAACGTACGATGTCAGCGGTCTGCTCTACAGTAGACATTACTTCAATTTTGTTATCAATTATGCTCAAATTTTGTATATGAGGCAGTTTTGCAATCTCCTGTCTTAGCTTTTCAAACCCAGCTTCATTTTTTTGCATTTCCAGTAAGGTTACATGGCCATTTTTATTAAATAGTTGTTTAGAAAGACTTGTTATATTTCCTTGCGCCAACAATCTGCCGTCGACAAAAATGCCTACCCGGTCGCAGACCTGCTGCACATGATGGAGGTGATGCGACGACAAAAGTACCGTTAAGTTTTGTTCCTTGTTAAGCTGTTTTATAAGATCCAAAAATTCCCGGACTCCACTAGGATCTATACCTAAGGTCGGTTCGTCAAGAATAATAACCTCCGGAGACTTTATCAATACATCAGCAAGACCAAGCCGCTGTTTCATACCTCGTGAAAAAGTTCCGGTCTTCCATAAAGCATTACTTTTCAAACCCACCACATCAAGTAGCTTCATCGCCTTGTTCTCGGATTCCATTTCCGTTAGTCCATTAAGCCTTCCTACAAAAGTAAGGTTTTCCAGAGCGGACATATTATCGTAAAAACCTAGATTATCAGGAAGATATCCGACTCGCTGCTTGACCCGTATGGGATGCCGCGTTGTATGCTGACCACATACATATGCTTCACCCGAAGTCGGTTCGACTAAGCCCAATAACATGAGGATAGTGGTCGTCTTTCCCGCCCCATTAGGTCCCAAAAGTCCAAATATTTCACCCTTATGTATATCAAGGGAAAGGTTGTCTACAGCAATTTTGTCTTTATAATGCTTGGATAACCCTTTTAGTTGTATAATAGGATTACTCATATCGTATGATGGTTGAATAATTGCGTACAAAAATCTTTTATACGGTTACTATCTAGCGTCGTCCGTATCTACGAATCAACACATATATAAACGCTACTGCCAATAGAATTAAAAGTATCCCAAACCAAGCCGTCAGCAAAGAAGTTTTAACTTCAACACGATAGGCTAAAGTGGACTCTAAATTGCCATTCTTGGCCGATACATTGATCATGTAATCACCGGCAATGGTTTTGTCTGGAACCTTGATATGTGCTTTGATTTCCTTGGCTTTGCCTGGTTCAAGCTTTTCTATTTTATCGATATCAAAGCTTGACTCCCATTTGTTTGGCAATTGTGCTTTCAGTTCGATATTTTCTAAAGGCAGCGTACCGGTGTTTTTCACGGTAATGAATATTTCCTTGCTGCTTCCTGTTGTGGTACTGCCACTCAAAATTTGATTTTGAGTACTGACTTCCATTTTATAGCTTCCTTTTATAACGGCCTGCAAGTTAATGGTAGTCGTATCGCCATTTGCAATAGCTTTGATCGGAATGACGTGTTTTTTATTATCTGCAGTATAGGACGGTGTGACTTCTATGCTCAATTCTTTACTGGATTGAGGATCTAGGTTGACTGATGTCACCTGCATTCCCTCCGTTTTATAAGCAATAGTCCATCCCGGGGGCAGATTAGATTGTAACTCGTATATTTTCTCTTGACGGCTGGTATTAGTGAGCGTACCATTGTACCTAAAAACATCGGTTGAAGGTACTTCCAGATTAATTAGACGAACTTTAAAACTGGATTGTTCCGGTTTGTCTCTTTCTTGCCCCAACAACTCTGAGGGAGCTAATAGATTACTTAATGCGAGAGTTAGGGTTAATAGAAAAATTCTCGACTTTAAACGTTCGGTAAAAATGAATCCTTTAAACATAATGTAATAACTAACAATTTTATATTAATAGCTTTTAGAAAATGTCTTGAATAAAAGTTGTACCTATTAGGTTTTCGAGTCCAAATTTAACTACTGGAGATATTCACGTCAAGTAAAATTTTATTTTTCTATCTCGCGTACTACACTCTGCTAACTTATCATCAACATCTAAGGAATTAAAGCAGCAATCTTTTAGGCACGTCGACCAGATAGTTTAGTGTATTTATAACCCATAACCAAGAAACAAAAGTAAAATAATACACAAAAAAACTTTTATTTAGTATAATTGTACTGTATTTAACAGAAAGCTAATTTTTGAATTTTTATAAACATCAAAATGACATCCATGAAATCAATTATCAGTCATGTATTTATAGTAGCCACACTACTGAGTGGCTTCTCCTGCAATGGTCAACAAACAAAATCCACGGAAACTAAAACTATTCCAACAATGAATACTTCATTCTACAATCTTTCCGTAACACTGAACAACGGTGAAAAGCTTAATTTTTCAAGTTTAAAAGGTAAAAAAGTGCTTTTGGTCAATACAGCTTCAAAGTGTGGTTACACGAAACAGTATGAAGACTTAGAAAAACTATCCAAAGCGTACAAAGATAAATTAATGATAATCGCTTTCCCAGCAAATGACTTTGCAAACCAGGAGAATGGCAGTGATGAAGAAATTGCGCAATTCTGCAAATCAAATTACGGTGTAACATTTCCGATAGCTAAGAAAGCGGGAGTCATTAAAAATGCGGAACAACAAGAGGTATTCAAATGGCTATCCGACAAACAATTAAATGGATGGAATGACCAAGAACCAGAATGGAATTTCAGCAAATATCTGATTAGTGAAGATGGACAGCTACTTCACTATTTTAAATCAAGTGTAGCCCCACTAGATCAAAAAATGATTGACGCTATTGATAAATAATATCTAAAAAATACTTTCGAAAGAAAAATCATGAATAAGTCCCTTCAAATATTGAATATCGTCGCTTTGGTAGCAACAATAGGAATCAACTACCTCTCCAATAATGGACTTTTTAACGGGGAAACAATGGCTACGATTTCAGGGAAATACCATAATCTGTTTACTCCGGCCGGCTACGCTTTTTCTATTTGGGGATTGATTTTCATAGGACTTTGCGGATTTGTGTTTTATTATGGTCCATTTACTAGACAAACCAAAGCCAAGGAAAAAATCCTTTCAAATGTTGGATGGTGGTTTACCATCTCTTGTGTAGCCAATTGTTTATGGGTAATAACTTGGCTGTATGAATATACCTTACTCACAATTCCGATCATGGTTTTGCTATTTGTTGCGTTATTAAAAATTATAACAAATACGCGACGGGAATTAAAGATAGAGGATTGGAAAACAAGTATTTTTTTTCGATTGCCTTTCTATATTTATTCAGGTTGGATTTCTGTAGCTTTAATTGCCAATGTAGCTGCCTATTTGAAAAAAGTACAGTGGGCAGGATTTGGAGTATCAGAGACATTATGGACAATTGTCATGTTTTCAATAGCCGCACTTATCCATCTATTCATGATCTGGAAACGAAATATGGTAGCGTTCGGCTTGGTGTCAGTTTGGGCATTGATTGCCATTGCGATGGCCAATAAACCAAGCAACCACACTGTTTATCTAGCTGCGATAGTAACAGCAATAATCCTATTTGTAAATGCGGTCGTGCACATCATTAAAAAAAGCAGTTGAATAAAGTAGCAGGAGAGGTGCCTTTTGACAAATAAGAGACAGTACAAAACTAGAGTTTTGCTACTGTCTCTATAGATAAGCGATCTATACTATTGCCCACTTAAAGGACCTAGAGGAATTAACACCCAAAAAGTCGAAAAAACATCGATATTCTTCGGATCGATATCTACAGACAAAACATAATCCAATATTTAGTGTGACTTCTTATTTTGTTCTGTGATAGCTTTGTTGGGTACAATTATTCCTATTCCTTGAATAAAAACAAGTTTTAATATACTATGATCTCATCGTTAAATAGATAGCCGCGCTTCGGGTTACTTGCTTTTACCTAAATATAACGTGCGTGATGTGTGCTATCCAATTTCAACTCAAATCGTTTGAATGTCAGTTTAGCCTCTTGATCCGAAATATCATTAAAGACTTTACCTGCGGACTTAAAATACTTTCCATCTTCAGAAAGTAGTACTTCAAGTTCGCCCGGCATATCCCCCCCCCCGGACCTATCATCTGCATAAAATTCATAGCTACTAGACTAACCGACTGCGACTCATGTAGGTCTACAATCAGATCTATTGGCCTGGTAAAGCCCTGACATTGCCCGTCATGATAAGTAAGTCCCCCCTTGTAGGCCATTTGTCATTGTAAGTTCCTTTTGTGCATCATAGCCATCCCATTAGCTATTATATTTGACGGGCTTGCCTATAGCCTTGTGGATATCCGTATCAACAATCAATGAAGGACCTATAGCAATCGAATCTAGAAAATATTGAGCTGCTATACGTGTGCTCCTATTTAACACAAATGGGCCTGTATAATATGGAGAATTTACCTGTGGCACACTGCCATCCAGCGTATAGCGAATATTTTGTGAATCGATCTGCTCCGTAGCCAGACTAAGGGCTTTTTCTCTGCGTTCAAAATCAAAAACATTGGTATAAGTAACATGGTATCATGGGCGATAATAATTAACATGCAGATCTTGCAGCAATTTATAATGTTTTTGCATCCGGATATGAAAATCTGTCCAATTCTTATCTTGTTCGGCGATCCAATTGACCTCAGTCAGTGCTAATGCTCTCGGAAATACCATATACTCTATATGCTCCTTCGTGGGCACATATTCGGTCCAAATATTAGCCTGTGCTCCTAAGATATGATGCTTTTTATTCCAGCGATGGCCGCTGGCACCGGATCATAACTATATACCTTTTCCAAAGGGAGATAGCCCAACTGAATCAAAGTGTAGACAGCAGAAATAATCTGCTCTCGATTCCAAGCTTTAAGCGTAATACCTGTAGGTCGAATGGCTATCGAATACGCTGTTTTAGGTAATTTATCTCTTTCTGTAGCCTTTAGGAGTGTTATCCCTCCTGAAACAAATTAACTATCATCTCCCAGTTGCTTGACAGAAATCGTCTTGATGGCAGGATGTTCGATCAGTAAAGAGCCTGCTTTGAACGAGGCATAATCACATCTATCTGCACAAGGAAGTACCTACAACAAATCATGAATATTATCAAAAACAGATAAGAACAATTGCTTTCCTAGACGTCGCGTTCCACAAATGCTTACCCATGCTTTCGATATATGAACCATGAATCGTACAAATGTGCTATTTTCAGTATGTTGTTTATGTCACCTTTTTCGTATCACACCTCTCAGCCTGATGTTCCAATTTAGCTATTGTCATCCGAAGAAGTTTTGAACGGCGGTGCTTTGTAATCATGCGGCAAATATTCAACGGGGGTTGTCGTAGCATTTCCATCACGCAAGGCTTTATAATGTGGAGACATAATCTCAACACCTGCGCTATTGAAATGATCCTGAATATTAGCATGTAGCGAAGAGTAAATTAAAGCCTGTCGATTAGCCTGTTTAGTAAAGGCATTGATTCTATAACTAACGTAATAATCGTCTAAACTAGTTTGATAAACATAGGGTTTCGGCTCTTGTTCTATATATTCTGAATCTAATGCCGCCGCTATCAAAAGCTCATGAACCTGTCTCCAGGGAACATCATATCCAATAGTCACTGTCGTATTAATAATAAGTCCATTGCTACTCGCTTCCTCACTGTAGTTGGTCGTGTGGTTGCCCATCACCGATGAATTTGGGATGGAAATGATCTCATTCTGAATCGTCCGTACCCGGGTTACTAATAGTGTCTTCTCCATAACATCACCGGTAACCTCGCCAATTCTCACCCGATCGCCAATCTTAAATGCCCGCATGTAGGTAAGAACCAAACCAGCCACCACATTACTAAGTGCACCTGCAGAACCGAAAGTAAACAAAACCCCCATAAAAACCGACACTCCTTTAAATATATCAGAGTCATGACCGGGCAAATAAGGAAATATAACCACTAACATGAAGGCGAGCAACAAAACTCTAACAATTTGATATGTCGGGTTCGCCCAATCTTTGTAAAATCCAGAAATATTCAATTTACCCCGCTCGATTTCAGTTTTAATAAACCGTAGAAAACGTAATAAATAATGAAAAACAACGATAAGCACCAAAATGGTAATCATATTAGGAATATAGTCCCAAACAGCCAAACTAATCTTCTTTAAAGGGGAGACTATATAACTCAATAAGTTTTCAGAAAGATCCTTGGTAAAAGGAAATATACCAAACAGCACAGGTAAAGCCAAATAAATCACTAGTACAATGACAACCCACCTCAAAAAGTTATTTAATGTTTCAAAAAAACGTAGCTTTCGCTGTGCGGTGAGGAGTTCATAATTCTGAATTTTGATCCCCTTATTAACCTTTCCTTGATAAGTCTGCAATTTCAGTCCGATCGAGCGAAAAAGACGGTTCACTCCTTTAATCAAGAGTATCACCACACCTATAACTAAAAATGTAAGTAAGATTTCCTTCAATAAGACCTGCCAGCTATTAGCCTTCTGATAAGCAGCAATGGAATTTCCAATTTGCAGTTTGATCTTTGCTGCTAATTTTTCCTTGGTACTCTCTTCCCAAAGCGCATCTTCTTGTGATATCGAAATAAGCAAGCTTGTGTTATATATCAAATCGGTGGTCTGTTCGGCTGCAATGATCTTTATAGAATCAATTATAAACAAAGGATCTTCCGTAAGTCGCAATATTCGTTTACTTACCGCCTCAGCCCTATCACTTGCGGAAAAACTGCCTTGTCTTGTATAGATATAAAATAAGGTATCATTCGCGAGAACTACGGGGTTTCCTTTGACAAAACTTCGGAGTGAATCTACTTGTTTGCGCTGTCTAACCTCGTGTAGAGAATCTCTCCTTTTTAATGCATTCAGTTCGTCCAGCAGTTCCTTCCGCTTTATTAAATCATTTTCACCTAAGTCATTTACTTCCTGCTGCAATGCATTTCGCTTTAACGAATCAGCGTATCTTTCGGCAGAAAGTTGACTTACTTTGTTAAAACTAGTACTTAATTGATTACTAAGTGTGTCATTTGAGCCTTGTGCTGTATCTCGCTGTGCAAAAGAAACACACACAAAAAAAGCAAACGATAAACAAAGGAATATTTTCTTTTTCATAAGTGTTAATGAAATATGATTCTTCTTCTTTTAAGTTCACCAATATTAGATCTAGACCGCAACGCATTACCTTAAACGAAAAATAAACTATAAAGATTAATAAACTCTCAACTGTTGTTACGTGTAATATCAATGATTAAAACATCCGCTTTTTAAATGATGGATATTACCTATGATCATTGAAAATAACCATATTTTTGTAAAAAACATATTTATAAGCTAAATTTTTAAAGATAGTAAAGAAATGTACCGAAAGCATCCCATGTTTATATCCTTGGCGCCACTGTCCTCAAATGGTGTCATATTTTTTAGATGCTAGGTATATGGAATAAAAAGGGGCAGGAGCTGACTATGTCTTTAACTATGACAGCTGTAATGACCAACAAACGATTCAACCTGCAGAGATTACAAAGAACCCAAATTGCAAATAAGCCCCAGGTTATTAGAAGTTTATTTATCAAAAAGACCTTTAGCAACATGAAATACTCATGTTTAGCGAAGTCCCCCCATGAGTATCCCATCGCGACCAATCGGAACAAGTCAACGATGCTATAAACGAGAATCTACCGCTGTCCTAATAAGCCGGATTCCTGAGCTCGTATTTATAGCGCAGACAGAACTAAAACATGGAAAAGGATTATTGTTTTGAACATCTTATAAAAATAGAACTATTACACATGTTTTAAAAGAATCATCATATTCTACTGGTTTTTAGCACAAAACACAATGAAAGATGTGATTGATATTCTTACAGCAAGTCGATCACAAAATGAAAAGCCACATAAGGGAAGAACTGATGAGGTCTTCAGCATTCTTAAGTATTTCGATATTTTTATCAATCATTAAGCTAGAATGATAAAATTGAGTATAGCTAAGGTTTCGAACAACCATGGCTACTTCTATTTTGCACTTAAAACGAAGATTATTATATTAGTAAACGCCATTACAATAAATCACAAAATTTGAGTACGACATCTTATATTAAAAATAGTGCAACGTCGCTTCATAGGTACCTAACCGGATGGATCTTTCGCTTAAGCTTTATTTTAGCCATACTATATAGTGCAGTCTCTGCTTTAGTTCAGGCTCAAAACATCATCCGTGTAGGAAGCCCGTCTGTCCAACAATTCAACAAAACTGCGTACAAAGCAGGCAACCAGAACTGGAGCATGTCCGTCGGTGAGGATGGCATTATATACTGTGGAAACACAGATGGACTGCTTATATTTGACGGACAGTACTGGAAACTTTATCCACTGAAAAACAAATCTGCTGTACGATCCGTAAAAGCAGACAAAAGTGGAAAAATCTATGTCGGAGGACAAGCTGAATTTGGATATTGGCAACGCCAGTCACATGGGCGTATGACCTACACAAGTATCTCCAATCTACTTCAAGATAAAAGTTTGTTGACCAATGATGAAATCTGGAAAATCATCATCCAAGATGAAACGATATACTTTCACGCCTTTTCAAAAACCTATATATACAGAAATAATGCAATAACAACTATAACTGCGAATGGAGAACCTTTTCTCTTTCCTCATCAGGTAGAAGATCGGCTTTATTTTGAACAGATACCATCAGGTTTGCATTTATGGGAGAAACAAAAATTGGTTCCAGTCGAGGATAAGGATTTTCTAAAAAACAAAAATATACTTTGTATCCTACCTTATGATACCGAAAGATATCTATTGGGAACAGCACACCATGGGTTATTTTTTTTAAATAAAAATGGGTCCATTGAAAGCTGGGACACGGAAGCTAGTAGATTACTTGCCAAAGCGCAGATAAATAACGGAATCCCCCTTAGTAACAATCAATATGCATTCGGGACGATACAAAACGGGGTATACATAATAAATAAGAATGGAGCTTTAATACAGCACATCAACAAAAACAATGGTTTACAAAACAATACCGTACTAAGTATCGCAAAAGACAAACAGCAAAATCTCTGGGTAGGTCTTGATAATGGAATAGACCGGATCGAAATAAACAGTTCGCTATACTTTCATACGGACTTCTTAGGAAAAATAGGAACTGTATATGCTACAGCCATCTTTAAAGATCACATCTATCTAGGCACTAATCAAGGGCTATTCGTAAGTCCCTGGAAAGGAATACACACTTTTCAATCGCTGGATTTTAGGCAAATTCCAACTTCAAGTGGCCAGGTATGGTCACTCGACATGATAGGCAACAAGCTGCTCTGCGGCCATAATGATGGGACTTTTGAGGTAGAAAACATGCAACTCAAAAAGATTTCGCAGTTGACTGGCGGATGGTTTTTTGAACGGATCCCAAATTCTGATTATATCTTACAAGGTAACTATACGGGTATAGCACTATTTCAGAACCGAGAAAATCTATCTTTTCTCCAACAATACCCTGAACTTCGGGAGCCAACGCGCTTTTTTGCTGCAAAAGACCAACATCACTATTGGGTAGGAAACCGCAATACTATTAATCTCATTGAACTGAGTTCTGATTTTAAAAACTTAAAAACAATCGTCAGAACCAAAGACGATAAATCTATAAGCGGGATAGGCTTTACCGGGGTATTCAACCTTGAAAACAACATTGTATTCACCTCGGATTCAGGATTGTTTATTTATGATGATATCGTTAAAAAATTTAAATTACACAAAGAATTAAACCAACAATTAGGCTCTTTTCAGTATACCAACAAGATCATTCCAATTCAAAAAGGCCGATATTGGTTTATCAGACATTCGCACATTGCACAGGCATCCTTTGGACCTAATGGTCTAATCGAGATAGACTCTAACTCACTGAATGGCTTGCAAAATCGACTGATGGACTATTATGAAAATATATTTCCCATTGACCAAGCCCATTTTCTGATAGGTCTAGATAATGGATTTGCAGTCTATAGAGATCAACCCAAACAGCAAAAGATGATGCTTCCATACCCCATCATTTCAAATGTATGGAACATATCGAAAGAGCCATTACTTATCGATGACGAAAAAATAATCCTGAACTATACAGACAATAATCTACGCATTGCATTTTCGACTCCATTTTATAGTCTTTCGCCACTGCACTATCAATACCTTTTAGAAGGATACTCGGAGACTTGGTCCAGTTGGGATCAGATGACCTATAAAGATTTTACGAATCTCTCCTCGGGAAAATACATTTTTCACCTGAGAGCAAAATCGGCAGATGGCCATATATCCCCTGTCACCACATTAACTTTTCAGATAAATAGTCCTTGGTACCTCTCATGGTACGCCTTGATAATATATGCCTTGATTGGTTTTCTATTATTTATTTTCCTCCGATCCCAACAGCTTAAAAAAGAGCAAAAGCGTCAATTTCAAATTAAGCGTAGGTTACTCGAACAACAGAAAGTGGCCATAGCCCGAGATGCTGAACTTAATGAGCAAAAACTCATCAAACTCAAAAATCAACAACTCGAAAGTGAACTAGCGATTAAGAACAGAGAGCTAGCCAATGCAGCAACTAATATTGTCTACAAAAATGAAATGCTCAACAATCTACACGAGCAACTCAAACAATTGAAAGATGCGGAAGGAAATCAACTTAGTGACGAAGAATTGCACAAAATAAACAAGCTTATTGACGAGGCACACAACGATGACCGAGATTGGGACATCTTTGAAAAAAGCTTTAACGAAGCACACGGTAATTTTTTTAAAAAACTAAAAGTAGACTTTCCTGCATTGGTCCCAAATGACCTCAAACTCTGTGCTTACCTGAGGCTTAATATGTCGAGTAAAGAAATAGCATCACTCTTAAATATTACAACCCGAGGAGTAGAAATACGTCGCTATCGATTACGAAAAAAGCTAAATATACCATCTGATAAGAACCTAAGTGAGTTCTTATTGGAGCGCTAAGGAGCGCAAAACACTACATCATTACCTCTCATACCTTAAAGTGTAAAAAAAACACTTAGTAAAAATTTATGTGCATCAAAAACAAACCATAAAACAATAACTAACAACAGATTACATTTCTCACCACCTATATTTTAGAAACACCATATCCCCTTGTAGTAGTAATGTGAATTTCAAAAAATTGGATACATCACAATACATCAGCAAATTTGAAATACAATAGACAACAACCAGTGTCTATTTTTATAAATCTAATTAAACCAAGTTATATGAGGAGTTTATCTATTCTTATTTCCTTGTTGCTCATGTCCCTTATCACAGTAGGGCAAACGACTGTCAACGGAGTAGTCAAAGACAATAAGTCTATGCTGTCTATCTCGGGGGTCACTGTCAGTATTAAAGGAAAGCCAACAGCAACACAGACTGACGCCAAAGGACAATTCACTATCACTGCCTCTCCCACGGATAGTCTACAGTTTGTCTTTTTAGGCTACGCATCCCAGACGGTACCGATCGCTAATCGAACACAGCTGAATGTATTTTTGGAAGGCGAAAATGAAAGCCTCGATGAAGTGGTGGTCATCGGCTACGGAACAGCAAAGAAAAGAGACCTTACGGGTTCTATCGTACAAGTGAAGGGGAGCGATATTGTGGATCGCCCCGGCACCAATCCGGTAGCGAGTCTACAGGGAAAAGTATCCGGATTACAAGTAACCAATTCAGGACGTCCTGGACAAGAACCAGATATCCGTATCCGTGGTACCAACTCCATAAACGGGGCTAAGCCCATATATGTTGTTGATGGTCTATTGAACGATAATATCAACTTTCTAAATCCTGATGATGTAGAAAGTATTGAAGTACTAAAAGATCCTTCTTCACTCGCTATATTTGGTGTTGCAGGTGCAAACGGTGTCATCGCTATTACGACAAAGCGCGCCAAAGCCGGGCAATTGAATTTCGATTTTAGCTCTAGAATAGGTTTCAAAGATGTCTCTCATCGGATGAAATTGACGGATGCTACCCAATTTAAGGAATTATATGAAGAACAACGATTCAACCAGGGGGACGCTCCGTATGACTATTCCTTCTGGAATGCGAATACGGACTGGCAGGACGAGATATTCCGCAATGGTATACTCAACTATAATAACCTAAGTGTAGCTAGCGCAACGGACAAGAATTCATTTCGGATGGGCTTGGGCTATTCTTTAGATCAAGGGATTATCAATTATGAGAAACACAGTCAAATCACCCTCAACCTCAGCAACGAAGTTCGAGTCACGGACAATTTTAAGACCGGTATCGTATTAAATGGTTACCGTGCACAGCTACCTCAAAACCGTGATGTGTTCGGAACTATATTGGCAGCTCCTATTGCTCCTGTATTCAACGAGGAGTATGGTCTTTACCATACGATGCCTAGTTTTCAACGGGCACAGGTAGGCAATCCGTTGACAACTATAGAGGAGCGAAAAAACACGTTCATCGGTAATAATTACCGTATCGTAGGAAATTATTACGCTGAGGTCAAATTCTTAAAGAATTTTTCTTTCCGGACAAATCTATCCGCGGATTATGGATTCAACCAAACAAGGAGTTACGATGGGCTTGTCTCTGTCTATAATCCAGAAATCGAGGGTGACAATAAAGCAGAGCGTATCGGCAACCTGCTTACAGCAGTCAATCAAGATCAAAACAAATACTATAAGATACAAACCGACTGGTTATTAAACTACAACAATTCGTTCGACAAACACAATATACAGGCTATGGTCGGTTATACCACCTACATGAGTGGTTTTGAAAATACAACGGCTCGCCGTACACAAGGAGACGGCTATGAAATACCAAATGACAGCTATTATTGGTATGTAGGCATTGGAGATCCTAAAACACAGGCTGGGAAACCCGGACATTGTCTTATCTGGCCCGCGTACTCTACAATTACGATGGCAAATACTTAATCAACACCTCTTTCCGTAAAGATGGAAGCTCGGCTTTTGCTCGATTCGGTAAGCCTTGGCAGGATTTTTACGCCCTAGGTGTGGCTTGGGTCCTGAGCCAAGAGAATTTTATGCAGAACCAGACTGTGATCAATAACTTAAAAATAAAAGGATCGGTCGCCAATCTAGGAAACCAGAGCGTAGGCAGTAATAAATACCCGATGCAGGCGCAGATGGTGGCCGGGAATACCGCTGTATTTGGTAATCAAGTCGTACCGGCTTATGGACCGGAATATATCCCTGACACCAATCTACACTGGGAAGTTGTCAAAGCTTGGGAGGCCGGATTTGAACTCAGCACATTAAACAATAGACTGAATATTGAGGCTGTATACTACAGCAAAAACACGGACGGTGTATTGGTTCGAGTCCCAGGTATACTGGGCAGTCTACCTGGATTAAGCAATTTAGGAAATATCCGTAATAAAGGGATAGAGGCTTCAGCTAGATGGAACCAAACACTCTCCGAAGACTGGAAATTTTCAATAGGTGGAAATATCACGACAATAGACAATAATGTCGTCAGTCTATCCAGCAAGGGATACGATATCATTGATGGCCCCTCGCGTACCACGGAAGGTAATCCCATTGGCTATTTCTGGGGATATGTACACGATGGTATTTTCCAGACACAGACAGACGTCAACCAGAGTGCAAAAAATGGCCTCGGTGGAGGTGATTTCAAACCTGGAGATATCCGATATAAGGATATAGATGGTGATGGTACCATCACGACCAAAGACCGTACGCGAATCGGGAATCCTACGCCAGACTTCTTCTACGGTCTATCTCTTTCGACTTCATACAAAAGATTTGACCTTAATGTCGAATTTCAGGGAATATATGGTAATGAAATCATGCGTACCTGGAATCAAAACCAATTTGCCACCTACAATTTCCTAACGGACCGTATGGATCGCTGGAATGGCGAAGGCACAAGCAATTGGGAACCCATTATACACGAAGGACGAGCTAATAACCGGGTATATTCTAGCTACTTTATCGAGGACGGTAGTTTCTTTAGATTGCGTGACGTGACCCTAGCATATACCTTTCCACAAGAAACACTTGGTAAACTACGTTTGAAAAACCTGCGCTTATTTGCCAATGCGCAGAATGCCTTTACATTCTCCAACAATACGGGATTCACGCCAGAAATTGGAGGGAGCGCTACATCATTCGGTGTCGATAGAGGTACCTACCCTGTTCCAGCTATCTATACACTCGGTGTAAATCTTAATTTTTAACCTTTAACGGATCGACAAGATGAAAATAAAACAGACTATATATAAAGTATTAGGATTAGGAATACTTACTGTTGCTATTCTGAGTAGTTGTGGAACAGATTGGCTGGATATCAAGCCTAAAGGCCGATTTACAGAAGAAGATCTACCTGTTGGATCGTTGGAAGGACAGGTATTTGCGGCTTATGCCGGGCTGCGTAGTGAGGCTACGAGTGGACTACCTTATGTAGCCGTACACAATATACGGGCCGACGATGCGCATTTAGGTAGTAATGATGGTGACTACGCTGCTGCAGGACCTATATATGATGATTTTAAATACCCCCTCTCCCATTGGCTCACTAACAGTTACTGGACAGGACACTATGAACTGATCAATCAGTCCAACAATGTAATCGCTATCGCTGATTCTTTGGATAATCCTAAAGCAGAGACTATGGCAAATATTGGTGAAGTGAAATTTTTAAGAGCCTGGGCCTATTTCAATCTGGTACGTACCTTTGGTGAGGTACCTTTAATTGATTTCCGGATTACCGACCAGGCTTCTGCCAATAAACCAAAGTCACCCATTTCTGCTATTTATCAATTGATCGACCAAGATCTTAAGTATGCAACGACGGCGCTACCGGAGACCTGGCCCAAACATCCCGGTAGAATCACAAGAGGTGCTGCGCTGGCTTTACAGACCAAAACATTCATGGCTCGTCAACGCTATGCCGAAGCACTCGCCGCTGCGACACAGGTAATAAACTCTGGTATCTACGACCTTAGTGTACCCTACAATATGATTTTCAGAGAAGAGAGTGAGAATAGCAAGGAGTCCATTTTTGAGATTCAGGCGTTAGCCGATGGGGTTCAGAACTTTGGCGTCACCTATGCCAGCAGACAAGGGATACGCGGTTCAGGACAATTTAATCTAGGATGGGGCTGGAATATCCCACATCAAATCTTAGTTGACGCTTTTGAGCCTGGGGATCCTAGAAAAGAAACAACCGTACTGTTTAGCGGACAGACCAATACCCCATACGGTGAGACCTTACCAAGTAATCTACCTCGAGCGTACTGGAACAAAAAGGTCTATACCAACCCTGCCTTGCGTGCGCAATATGGTAGTCAGGCCGGAAATTGGTTCAACGTCCGTATCATCCGCTACGCCGATGTCGTACTACTTGCTGCTGAAGCCGCAAATGAGCTTGGCGGTGACAACAATACCGACATTGCATTAGCGCACCTCGAACGGGTAAGAGCACGTGCAAGAGGTAACAGCAATACTATATTACCTCCTGTCACGACGCGCAATCAAGAGGAGCTCCGACAAGCTATACGTCACGAAAGGCAAGTCGAAATGGGTATGGAGAATGAAAGATTTTATGATCTAGTGCGGTGGGGAATAGACGTAGAGACCTTACATGCTGCAGGTCATGTAAGCTATCAAATAAAAAACCGCTTCTTTCCTATCCCACAACCTGAGATCGATAAATCGGGCGGTGTTTTAATCCAGAATCCTAATTATTAACTCACCATTATGAAATACTCATGTTTAGCAAAGCACAAGGACTCATGAGTATTCCATATAACTGATGAGAAACAAACTAGACACATATGAAAACAGCTATAAAAAACAAAAATATACTTATCAAAATGTTGTTGAGCATTTTGATTGTAGGCATCAGCTTTGCTTCTTGTCAAAAAATGGAGCGTCCGGAGATGAGCTATGTACAGGATCCTCCAGATGATGGTACCATCCGGATCCTGACAATCGGAAATTCATTTTCCGAAGATGCCGTAGAAAACTACCTATATGATCTTGCGAAAGCAGAGGGCAAACAAGTGATCATCGGAAACCTTTACATCGGCGATGCTTCGCTCGCTCAACATGCCGAAAACATATCTAAAAATGCCGCGGTATACAGCTATCGGAAAACGGACAAAGACGGCAAAAAGACCACCACCGCCAACCAAACGATCGCCAATACCTTAGCCGACGAGAAGTGGACCCACATTAGTTTTCAACAGGTAAGCTCTAACTCAGGCATGTATGACACCTGGGCTGCATCATTAAAAAAAGTATATGACTACGTAACCCCCAGAGCCAAGCATCCTGACGTAAAATTCATCCTCCATCAAACATGGGCCTATGCTCAAAATTCAACGCATAGTGGCTTTGCCAATTACAATAAAAATCAGCTGACCATGTACCATGCCATCGTAGATGCCGTCAACAAAGCCAAATCCCTGGTGCCTATCGATATGATCATTCCATCGGGAACAGCCATACAGAACGGAAGGACATCGGTAGTTGAAGACAATTTTACAAGAGATGGTTACCACTTAGCTATTCCTATAGGCCGATATACCGCCGCGTGTACATGGTTTGAGGCCATCTTTGGAAAATCTGCCGTAGGCAATACCTATAAACCTGAAGGATTATCCGCATTTGAAGTCAGCATAGCCCAAAATGCGGCGCATTTGGCCATAACCAATCCGGACAACATCACGGAAATGACCGAGTTTCAAGGAGGTACCGGTGGACCATTATCTAGTGCCGTATTACTGGACTTTGGAAATACCGCAGCATCAAATCACTGGAATCAGATCAACAACTTCCTAACGGGTACTTCGATCAATTTAAAAGACAGTATGGGGTCCTATGTAGGTATAAAGTTGACCATCACAGAACGTTTCAACGGTGTTAATGGCGATGGCCCATCAACGACCAACACCACCTTAAATATGCCAACGGCTGTTTCTAAAACTTCCTACTTTGGCAACTCCAAAGCGGCCTTCAACAATATGACAGTTGTGCAAAGTGCGTTAGAAATAAAAGGACTGGATCAAAACCTAACGTACAACCTTAGATTCTTCGGTGCACGCGGAGGAGTGAGCGACAACCGTGAGACAAAATATATCTGTAAGGGAGCAAACGAGGTCATCGTACGATTAAATACATCCAGCAATACCGATAAAACGGTTTCGGCAAATCAAATCAAGCCGGATTCCGAAGGAAAGATAAAAGTCACGATCACCTCAGGTGAAAATAACACCAATGGTTCAGGATTTTATTATATCACAGCAGCCCGACTAAGCTCAAACAACTAACTATTAAAACTAAGCTTTCTTCTAACTATGCGCATCAATTTATTTATACTAATTGCCGTAACTTTTTTCTCTAGCTGTGCAGAGAACAAAACCCATAATGGGAACAATTCTCACATGGAATCGTCGACAGATTCGCTACTAACGGAAATCCAAAAAAAGACTTTTAATTACTTTTATGAAGGCGCAGAGCCCCTTTCAGGCCTAGCACGTGAACGCATACATATCGACGGGGATTATCCGCTAGATGACCAAGATGTTGTCACTATCGGAGGAAGCGGTTTTGGATTAATGGCCACAGTTGTAGCTATAGAGCGAGGCTTTATCACAAAAGAGCAAGGTAAAGCGCAATTGAGCAAAGCGATCGACTTTCTAGGGGCAGTACCTCGATTTCACGGTGCATGGGCACACTGGTACAATGGAGACCAGGCAACAGTTAAAGCCTTTTCGGATAAGGATAATGGGGGAGACATTGTAGAAACGGCATTTCTCGCGCAAGGATTAATCACAGTTAGGGAATATTTTAAGGATGGCGACCCCAAACAAAAATCTATCGCTGCCAAAGCGGATAGCTTATGGCGAGGTATAGAATGGGATTTTTACACCAATAACAAGAACGTTCTATACTGGCACTGGAGTCCAGATCATGCTTTTGGAATGAACCATGCTATCCAAGGGTTTGACGAATGCCTTATTGCATATCTACTCGCAGCCTCCTCCCCCCTACACAGTATCGATCCGAAAGTATATCATGAAGGTTGGGCAAGATCAGGCGTTATTAAGCAATCCATATCCAAATACGATATTCCGACCGTGCTAAAACATAATGCAAAAGTAGGTCAAGTAGGGCCATTATTTTGGTCGCACTACAGCTTTCTTGGACTTAACCCAAAAGATCTGACAGATCGCTATGCGAACTATTGGGATCTGGTGGTCAATCACACCAAAATCAATATCGCCTATGCGGATCTGAATCCCGCCCACTACAAAGGCTATGGTGCAGACAAAGGCTGGGGCTGGACGGCGAGCTACTCCCTCAAAGGATATGATGCCCACCATCCGGACAACGACAGTGGCGTAATCTCTCCTACTGCAGCGCTATCGTCGATGCCTTATACACCGACAGAGAGTATCGCCTTCGCCAACTACCTCATGCGTCATCTAAAAGACAAGGTATGGGGAGATTATGGCTTCTATGATGCTTACAGTGAGACGGTGGATTGGTTCCCCAAAAGGTACTTGGCTATTGATCAAGGCCCTATCGTGGTGATGATCGAAAACTATCGATCGGGTTTGATCTGGGATCTTTTTATGCAGGCCCCAGAAATCCAAAATGGATTAAAAAAACTAGAATTTAAAAGCCCTTATCTGAAATAATGAACAGGATATACCTACATATTACCTGGTTATTAACGGTTATCCTATCGATACCGACACTGCTATGTGCACAAGAACAGGAAATGAATCGTTTTATCGATGAGTTGATGAAAAAGATGACCCTGGATGAAAAGATAGGACAGCTTAATCTTGTTACAGCCGGTGAAGCGATAACGGGATCGGCGGTATCGACAGATGTCGAGTCCAAGATCAAGAAGGGCCAGATCGGCGGAATATTCAGCATGAGCGGACCCGAAAAAATACGCAAGACACAAGAATTGGCAGTCAAACATTCACGACTAAAAATACCGATTATATTTGGCATGGATGTTATACACGGGTATCGCACAGCTTTTCCGATTCCACTTGCGCTAGCCGCGAGTTGGGATCTGCCTCTCATTGAAGAGACCGCGCGCATTGCGGCTACCGAGGCAACGGCAGACGGTATTTCCTGGGCCTTTTCGCCTATGGTAGATATATCTCGTGACCCCAGATGGGGACGTATCTCCGAAGGTTCAGGTGAAGATACTTATCTAGGCGCACAAATAGCAGTGGCTATGATCCAGGGCTTACAAGGCCATGATCTTAAAGCCCCCAATACGATGGCTGCTTGTGTCAAACACTTTGCACTTTATGGTGCATCTGAGGCTGGTCGCGATTATGGCAGCACCGACATGAGCCTACACAGAATGTACAACGAGTACCTCCCACCCTACAAAGCAGCTGTGGATGCGGGTGTGGCAAGCATTATGACTTCGTTCAACGATATAAACGGTGTCCCTGCAACAGCTAATAAATGGTTATTAACCGATGTCTTGCGCGGGCAATGGGGATTCAAGGGTATGATCGTGTCTGACTATACTTCAGTCAATGAACTAATGGACCACGGATTGGGCGACCTACAGACAGTATCCGCACTGTCCTTGCAGGCAGGACTAGATATGGACATGGTGGGTGAAGGTTTTCTAACTACACTTAAGAAATCTTTGTTAGAAGGAAAAGTCACAGCACAACGGATTGATGATGCCTGCCGGAATGTTTTGGTATTGAAATATAAGCTTGGACTATTTGAAGATCCATTTCGTTACTGCAACGAGACAAGAGCAAAAAAGGATATATTCACTGCAACGCATAGGGAGAAAGCGCGTGAAGCTGCAACAAAAACATTTGTCCTACTCAAAAATGAGAATAAGACACTCCCCTTACAGAAGCAAGGAACTGTAGCCGTAATCGGCCCATTGGCCAATACAGGGACTAATATGCCCGGTACCTGGAGTGTCAGTGCTGACCATGCCCGTACGGCTTCACTGGTAGAGGGTATGAAAGAAGCCTTAGGAAATCAAGTCGAAATCCTGACACACCTCGGCAGCAATCTGCTGACGGATTCTTTATACCAAGAGCGAGCAACCATGTTTGGACGGACGATACCTCGCGACAAGAGGCCAGAGCAAGACATTATCAAAGAAGCATTGACCATAGCTAGACAGGCAGACGTTATCGTAGCGGCCCTGGGAGAATCTTCTGAAATGTCGGGAGAAAGCTCAAGCCGTACCGATCTAAATATTCCGCATACACAACAAAATCTGTTAAAGGCTTTGCTGACTACAGGAAAACCTGTGGTCCTGGTATTGTTTACGGGAAGACCATTGACATTAACATGGGAGCACCAGCATGTGCCAGCCATACTCAATGTATGGTTCGGAGGTACAGAAACAGGTAAAGCTGTCGCAGATGTCCTCTTCGGCGATGTCAACCCCTCTGGAAAAATCACAGCTACTTTTCCTAAAAATGTAGGACAGATTCCACTTTACTATGCCCATAAAAACACAGGTAGACCGCTGGGAAATAGCCCATGGTTTCAAAAATTCAAATCCAATTACCTCGATGTAGACAATGCTCCTTTATACCCTTTTGGTTATGGACTTAGCTATACGGATTTTGAATATAGTGAGATCGTATTAGATCATCACACCCTCACTCCTGAAGTAAAAATAAAAGCATCCGTAAGCATAAAAAACAGCGGTGACTATGATGGCGAGGAAGTCGTACAGCTGTATATACAAGATCTGGTCGGTCGTGTAACCCGGCCTGTCAAGGAATTAAAAGGCTTTCAGAAAATATTCTTAAAGAAAGGGGAAAGCCGGACGGTGGAATTCATACTTTCGGAAGAAGATCTAAAATTCTATAATGCAGATTTGGCTTACGTTGCTGAACCTGGAGACTTTAAAGTATATATAGGCACCAATTCGCACGATACTAAAGAGGCTAATTTCACATTCATTCGCTAGACAGGCCGTTCTCTTTATGATTTTTGAAAACCACAGAATCCCTCCCGTGTTTATCAGCCCGCACAAGAGACTCTCCGGAACATAGGTCTACCAATAAACAAAAGAAGGAAGGAACAAGATTAATTTTGCATTTTTCGACTACTTGCGTATCTTTCGGCGCAAAAAAAACCGAATTAAGATTAATCACAGTATAGCGATGAAACTATTTTCTAATAATAGTATTATTGAAGATGGAAATAGTCCAGCTTTTAAAACGCTTTTTGAACAGTACGCACCACGGATTTACAATTTTGGGTTTTCCTACCTGAAATCTGTAGAAGATACCGAGGAACTTGTTCAAGACGTCTTTTTCAAATTGTGGCAGCATCAAAATCAACTCGACGAAGACAGAAACATAAAAGCATATATTTTCAAAATCGCAATTAATCTCATCTATGATCAACTAAGAAAACGTAAATTGGATAAGCTTGCACTGGAATTGAACGCCATGACAGCTACAGAACTGGATTACGGCACCTGGAATACATTGCAGTATAATGAACTACAGCAGCAAATCGATACGTTAATCGCACAATTACCTGATCAGCGAAAAATTATATTCACTATGAGTCGAGTCGAAGGGTTAACGCATGAAGAGATTGCTCAAAAGTTAAGTCTATCCATCCGCACAGTGGAAAACCAAATTTATAGGGCACTGTCCTTTTTGAAACAGCATATCGACAGTAAATATATGCTCTATCTCGTATTCTACTATTTTTATTAAAATATTTTCGCTCGGAGTGAGTACCTTATTGGATTTGTCCGTATATAGTTATATATGCACAACGAAGAATTTCAAAAGAAGATAGATCGTTCCTTTTTTGAACCTCAATTGGAATCTGAGGCAAAAAAAGAATTATATGATTTGCTAGACTCTGGAGCTGAAAACTATGAATCAGACCATGATCTAAATCACGTCTATCGTCGCGTACAAGTAAGAATAGAGCAAGAGGTGCTTAAAAATAAACGCATCGCCCGTACGAAGCTCTTTAGAGCAATAACATCCCGTGCCGCGATCTTTGTCCTCGGATTACTAAGTAGTATGCTGATCTGGTACAATTACCCTAATTCTGCTGAGCAAGAAACTCCGATTACGATTATAGCACCAACCAACGCTATCACACAGGCTATTCTACCAGATGGGAGCAAAATCATGCTAAATGCTAACTCAAAAATCAGTTATCATAAAGACAACAGGGATCATCAGCGCATAGTATCCTTAGAAGGTGAAGCTTGGTTTGACGTCATTAAAGACGCCAAAACCCCATTTATCGTAAGCACAAATTCTTATAAAGTATTGGTCCACGGTACTGCGTTCAATGTCCGCTCATTTCCTGATAACAGCCCGGTAGTCACCACACTGGAACATGGATCCATAGAAATACTGCCGTTGGTTGAGAATAATAAAAGTCCTAAAGCAGTCATACTGAAACCTGGTCAACAATACTATTTTGACCCTAAAAACAATGAATCGCATCTATCAAAAGTCGACAGCAGATTTGCGTCACTTTGGAAAGAAAGCGAGATTAAATTCGAGAACAAAAACTTCAAGGATTTACTTAAAATTCTAGAAGGTAGATACCATGTACATTTTATCGTTAAAGACCCCGAATTATTTGACTACCATTATGATGGTACGATTCGCAACGAAACATTAGCTTCTGTACTAGACATTCTCAGACTGACACTTCCTTTTCAGTACCGCATGGGAGAAAATAATACAGTAGAAATCAAAAAATAAAATAAAACAAACCTTAATACCTAGGCTTATGTAAAATGAAGAAGCATTAAAAAATGCCGAAAGACCCTTCGAAAACTCCTTCGGCACCAAAGACCAATTAATAAAGGATTTAAAAACTAATCTTTACTTAAAACTATGCAAAAAACACCTAAAAAACAACGTCTTCTTCAAAGATGTTGGTACGGGACTCACTTGTTTTTATTTATGCTCTGCTTAAATACCGGCTTTGCACAACAAAATCAGTCCCTTGATCTTGATTATGATCAAACAAGTATTATCGACATTCTCAAAGCAATAGAGAGACAAACAACCTATCGTTTCTTCTACCAAAGAGAACAACTAGATATCCCTAAAAAGGTGAGTATCCATGTAAAAAACAATTCTATACAGCAAGTGCTCGACAAGTTGTTTCCAAACGAATCGATCAGCTACGAGATTAAGCCTGATGGCCTAATCGTCTTAAAACCGAAAACGAAAGCTACGAGATCCAAAGAAAGTGCGCAACAACGAAAAGTAACAGGCCTTGTCACAGATGAAATGGGAACTCCTCTCCGCGGTGTATCTGTCAAAAGCGAAGGCGCCTCGAGTGGAGTTAGTACCGATAATAACGGTCGCTATGAAATCACTGTTGGAACAGGCAATGCTTCTTTAATTTTTTCATACTTAGGTATGGAAAATAAGACAGTATCTACCGCGAGGAGATCCAACATCGATGTTACGCTAGGCAATTCCGCTGTCGGACTGAGCGAAGTTGTCGTATCGGTAGGTTATGGTGCTGTGAATAAAAAAGATTTAACAGGATCGATATCATCACTCAAAGACAAAGACTTTAACAAAGGACTGGTGACCAACCCTGTTGAGTTAATGCAGGGGCGAGCTCCTGGGATCAATATTATCACCAATGGAGGGGAACCTGGCGCTGGTGCAATGGTTCGTGTACGGGGATCCAACTCGGTACGTTCGGGGCAAGACCCACTTTACGTGGTCGATGGGGTTCCACTCGACATTACCGATATCCAACCCTCTGGTGCAACAATATCGGGTGCTGGAAGCAATGCCACTAAAAATCCGCTAAACTTTCTAAATCCCGATGACATTGCTTCCATGGATATCTTGAAAGACGCTTCGGCGACTGCTATCTATGGATCCAGGGGAGCCAACGGAGTTATTATCATCACCACAAAAAAAGGAAAAAGTGGCAAAGGTATTCTCAACATAAGTTCCAATGCCTCCATATCTACGCTGCCGAAACAACTGGATGTCATGAGTGCCGAAACATTCAAATCCTACCGTACCTCCAAGGGGATCTCGGGTGGAGACTATGGAGCAAGCACCAACTGGCAAGATCAAATATACAGGCCAGCCTATTCCCAAAACCACAATCTCTCGTATGGAGGAGGAAATGAAAATGGCAACTATCGGGGATCTCTTGGCTTCATGGATCAAGAAGGTATCATCCGTAAAACCGGATTAGAAAAACTAACCGCAAGATTCAACATCAGTCAAAACCTAATCAACAATAGGCTGAAAATCGAGGCCAATATTACGGCGGCACGTACAAAAGACCGACGTGTACCTATAGGCGAAACCGGAGGTTTTGAGGGAGATGTCATTCTTTCGGCTTTAAAAAACAACCCTACACTACCTATTTACCACCCGGATGGAAGTTATTATCAACTAAGCAAGGATGTTAGAAATCCTTTGGCGATGATCAACCTGACCAACGATAACAACCAGAATGACCGTATCTTGGGGAATATAACAGCGTCATTGGATATTATTAAGGGCTTAAAATACAAAATCAATCTGGCTTCGGATCGTTCCAATGCTTCACGAAAAGTGACACAACACCACAGCCTCATCTATTTGACCAATAAGGGCACAGTCGATATCAGTAATGTGGAGCAGAATAGTAGTTTGGCTGAAAACTTCCTGACCTATGACTTCAACGTTGATAACAAACACCGATTCAATCTTTTGGCGGGGCACTCCTATCAACAGTTTAAAGCGCAATCCTATAAGCTTACTGAAGAAGGATTTACTATTGATGACTTTGACTATGTCAACGATCTCAGTTTAGGTAATTCAAAACAAGCGGCGGTCAGTTCAAGCATATTAAAAAATGCACTGCAATCATTCTTCGGTCGTGCCAACTACAACCTTTCCGACAAATATTTATTGACAGCAACTATGCGGGCAGACGGTTCGACAAAGTTCGGTAGCAACAATAAGTACGGCTACTTTCCTTCGGCATCTGCAGCCTGGCGTATGAATGAAGAACAATTCATTAAAGACATCGATCTATTTAGCAACTTGAAGCTAAGAGCAGGCTGGGGTATTACAGGAAATCAAGAAATACCCAATAAAATCTCACAAATGCTCCTAGGCTCATCGGGTGGTGCTATCTTAGACGGATCAAGCAAAAATGTTATTCAGGGTGTGACCTTGACACGCACCCCAAATCCAGATATTAAATGGGAGAAAACCGATCAGCTAAACCTAGGTTTAGATTTCGGCTTTCTACAAGGTCGTCTGAATGGTACAATAGATTTATTTGACAAAACTACAAAAGACGTGCTTTTAGAGGTCTTTTCAGTCTCTCCTGCTCCAACCACCAGAGTGTGGACCAATGTTGAGGATATGCGAATCAATAACAAAGGAATAGAAATCTCTCTAAACGGTGTTATCTTAGAAAAGAAAGATCTCACGTGGGATTTGGGATTCAACTTCACGACTATAAAAAATCGGGTATCGGGATTGCCTATTAGCCAGATCACAACTGGATCGCCTAGTGGGCCAGGTATCACAGGCCATTCCTCACAGATTATCAAAAACGGTTATGCTATAGGCACCTTCTGGGGCAGAAAATTCTTAGGTTTTGATGAACAGGGTAATAGCCTATTTGAAAAGGATGAAAACGGCATTGAACTTCAACAGACTTTGGGATCGGCTCTACCCCGTTTTTCATACGGCATCAACACCTCTCTAGCATACAAAAGCTTCGATCTAAACGTAGCTTTCAATGGTGTATATGGCAACAAAGTATACAATAATGTCGCAAATATCATCAATCAGAATACACTCATCGCGAAGGAATGGAACGCAAGCAACTCAGCCATAGAGACCGATGAAAATCCAAATGGAACATTGACCTATAGTAGTCGATTTATTGAAAACGGTTCGTACTTGCGTCTTTCAAATGCTACTTTGGGATACAATCTCAAGCTAAGGGATGTAGATTGGATCAATTCAGTACGTTTTAATCTCTCGGCCAATAACCTATTCACGATAACAAAATATTCAGGATATGACCCTGAGGTGAATGCGGACCACTCATCTGGGGGAGTACCATCTATCGGGATAGACTGGACGACTTATCCTAAAGCACGGACAATACTTTTTGGCGTAAACGTAGAATTCTAATTATGAAAAATCTTAATGCAGCACATATGAAACCCACATTTCTATTACTTTGTCTTACATTTTTGCTGTTTCACTCCTGTAAAATAGAAGAACAGATACTTGATGAGGTCAATGGCAATAAATTAGTCAACAATCCCGCAAATGTGGAAATGATCGTTGCTCCGGCCTATGCCTACATGCGCGATCTGCAAAACCGATCGGGTGTATGGGGAACGCTACTCGCGACTACAGATGAGCTGGCCTGGCCTGCACGCGGTTCGGACTGGGTGACTCCGGATCTTCAGACACTATCCACACATGAATACACGCCTACCAACATCTATATACGGAATACCTGGAACAGCTTTATGCTGGGAATTACCCGTTGCAACGTCGCTCTGCAGTATTTATCTGCTTTTCCAAAATCACCTGAGATAGATCAGTACATAGCCGAGGTAAAATTCATCCGGACGTTATGTATGTTTAAATTAACAGATAATTTTGGCCAATTTCCGTTCCGAGAACATACTGAAACTGATTATTCAAAAAAACCGGTAATTCTAGACCGTAGCGCGGCAGTACACCGCATGATCTCAGATCTCAATGAAATTATTCCAGCATTGAAATCCAAAACCGATGTCCCTTATGGACGTGTATCCAAAGCCGCTGCTCAAATGCTTTTGGCAAACATCTATCTTAACCATCAGGTTTTTCTAGGTACACCTAAATGGGACGAAACCATACAGCAGTGTAATAACATTATCAGTTCGGGGCAATATAACATTGCAGATGACTATTGGGGTTTATTTCAGTATGACAATGCCAAATACCTACACAGCACAGAGTCGATCTTATCAATTATATACGATGAGACCGTAGGGCTAACCGGATCGGTATGGATCCCCATAACACTGCATTACAACCAAAAGTTTGGCAACTTTACCAGTCTATGGAATGGCTGCTGTACTACTCCTTCCTTTGTCGACACCTGGGATACATCCGACAAACGCTATAAAGACAAACGCCTTATTGGACAACTAGGATTTAACCAAGGTCTACTCATCGGGCAGCAGTACTCGCCTACAGGTGTAGCACTAAAGACACGCACTGGAGCACCATTGATCTTCACTAAAGAGTTTAGTATCAAAAACTCCAAAGAAGAGGCTGGTGTACGAATTGTTAAGTTTGCTCCAAATCCATCCACGACCAACACGAGCAATGCAGGAAACGATTTCCCGCTGTATAGGCTTTCCGATACGTACCTCATGCGTGCAGAAGCAAAATTCCGATCTGGTGATGCTACAGGAGCCCTTGAAGACATCAACTATCTACGTAACAAAAAACGGGGCATGCCTGCCTATACCACGGTAGATCTGGATAAAATATTAAAGGAAAGAGGTTATGAATTATACTGGGAAGGTAATCGTCGTACTGATTTAATCCGCTTCGGTAAATACCTTGACGCCCGAGAAGAGAAAGATTTTGTATCCGCAGCATATAAAGTACTGCTTCCTATTCCGATCAGCGCCATAGAAGCAAACCCAAGTTTATCTCAAAACCCCGGTTACGAAAAACAACAAGTATATACACGCTAAAAACGTTAATTTTGGTTAAACAAAAATGACATTATATTAAATTGGCACAGATTTGGATATTATATTAGTATTCATAATTTAGGTTAATAATTGGTTAGTTTAAAACGCCTGAAGTTCCCCGCTTCAGGCGTTTTTGTGCTTGACTGTTAAAGCTCGCGCCTGACTGTAGGTCTGCAATAATGGAATTTCAGTACAGCTAGCATACTTTGAAACTTATCCTCACCAAAACAACTCATCAGCTATACATTGTATCGCAGTCACTAACCGATATTCTGGGTGTAGTCATGATCTCCATCAATTCGGATATCGAAGGTATCTACGTCGATACTTTCATCGGAAGAATTCTATCGATAGAAGGTGTATTGGATATAACGGTCTCATTTGGATCAAAGCTTCAAATCGTAACATATCAGCTGAAATTAGGTTCAAATAGTTTAGAAAACCTAGATATCCTAAAATCCCATAGCACACCAATAATCAACACCGAAGCGATCAACTACTCATTCTACATTTCGCATTAGAAAGAGACATAAGTGCACGCATGATAAGCTGAATAACACCTCACTACCAGATTTTTGAAAAAGACCTCTAGCTTTTGGTCAATCATCTGCGTGAAAACAACTACGAACCACACGACACGTAAGATTACTCGGAAAAAAAAGCATTATAACACCAAATAAATCCTCGCAATAGCGAGGGCTGTCCAAACAAATCTGGCACCGAGGGGATCGGTTACCATGTAAAATATGAAACTTAATAACTAATACTTCAGCACCTCGACTTCGGTCCTACTATTAGCCTGATATTCTGCTGCTGTACATTTAACCCCGTCGGCACAATGATTAACAAGCGACGCTCTCCGTATCCTTTGGCGACAATCCGGCCCCATTCGATTCTCCTAGAAATAATATAATCTACAGCGCTCTCTGCACGACGTTAAGAAAGTTGATCATTAGAGCGATGACTACCCCTGCTATCTGTATGACTGAATAACTCAATCTTAAACGTTGGATTGCCTCTCAATGTACGTACCAGTTGATCCAATACTACTGCTGCATCTTTCCAGTTGTACTGTTCGCCTCCATACCATATAGCGTTACATTGATACTCGGATAATTCGATCCACCTATCCAGTTTTTATAAACAGTCACGTCAACTTTTGGAACTACAAATGTGTATTGTGCCTCATTTACATCATGACCTCCACCAATTCCATGAATCGTAATGTAATTTATTCCATCATTCAAGTATGGGAGCAATGTAATTCTGTCAAACCTAAATGTCCATTTAGCATCATTCAGATTACCTTTTAGTCCTGTTTTTGGATCTGTCCCTGGAGAATTGCTATTAACGATCAAATTAACCCCAACTCCACACGCTTCCTTATTCGTTGTGGTAACGGTAGGCGAGTTAATGTACATATCGGCCAAGTCGTGGGTAGAATTTATAGCGACATATACTGTATTATTAAACGTCCATACAAATGCTGCTTCCATAGGTCCATTTGTAGATACCCCGACAAGATTTACAACTGTAGATCCTGCATCAATGTTATATGTACATTGCGACTTAACTTCATGTGCAAACATTACAAGAAAGAAGAGTGAAACACCTGTTTTTCTAAAAACAAAGTTAAGGACAATGTCCCAAACACATATTAATAACCTGAAAAAACACACGATTAATTGATTTAATTAACCTTTTTTTAGAAAAGATTAAGTCGTCCCATTCAATTAAATAGCTTTTCATAACATCAATATTTAACAATTGTCAAACATTCATTCATAGCTCTAGGCCAAATCCGCTGATCTGCACACTTCTTGGTTGGGCCTTTCACTGTGAAAAACAATGTGAAGTTTGGAAGAAAAAGAAATATTGTAATCAGATTTAAGTAGACACTATTATTCTATGGGTAGTTTTTAAAAAAAATAAAACCACGCAATTGGACTTAATAAACCTAAAAAACTATAAACAAATGAATTATAAAAAAACATAAGAAGACCGTATAGCGGTACAGAAAAAGCAGAAAAAAACAAAAAAGAAATTTAAAATTACATTTATAACAAAAAAACACAGGTTAAAACAAGTTGAACATAGTCACATGTCATCCTAATAGATAAACAATACTAATACTCAATAACACTAGTACTAACCTATTGCAGAACCAATAATTCTTCCGCGCTCCTACTGACCAAAAAAACAAAAACAAATCAAGAGATTTCTACAGAAAGCAATATTAACTTTCTATTTTTGTAATCTTAGTAAGTATAAAATATCCATGTAATGGAACTGCACAAACAGAAATGAGCGCGAAGCAGCATGTACACCATTTCGAAACAAAAACGTGCAGAAAACACTTTGGCCCCGTCAGCTGGCGGATTATGAAGTAATTATTTACATTTGAAAAATAAGGCGATGGATTAAATTCCAATATTTTGTTACGATTCGTTAAAAATGAGATTATCCGTATTATTTGCTGTACTACTTTTTACATTTTCTTGTACCCCGCACAGCCCTATTGATCCAGTCAAACTGCATCAAGAAATTTCTGAACTCAATGATAAAAAAGGTTATGAGGCTTCCCTATTAAAACTAGATAATATCATCCATACCGACAATGCCTCAAATTATGACAGATACAATGCCTACCTCCAAAAAGCACTAACCTATAAAAGGGTATTCAACTATCCAGAGGCGATTAACAATCTGGATAAAGCACTCGAATATGGGATAAAAACAGACAAAAAGGAAGAAGCGGAAATTCGAGTACTTGTTGAAAAAGCGCTAATTACATTTGATAGTCAGAACTATGAAGAACTGACAAAATTACAATTAGAGATTGACTTCAAGAACTTAAACTTACTAAATGCGGAAAGTCATGCCTTCTATATGAATGTGCTAGCTGTACTCGCTATAAGAAATAAGGAATTTAAACAAGCAGAGTCCATATTAAACAGGGGGATTACGATCTTAGAGATACAAAGTCCGAAACACCTACCCATTATCTATTCCAAGTTAATAGGGCTTAGTGAGCACCTCGAAGACCAGGAAAAGGCAAAGCAGGCATTTGACCAAGGTATGCATTACGCAGAAAAGTATAATATGGATCTTTACAAAATCATATTACACTATGCCATGAGTCACTTCTATACCGTAATTGAGGACTATAAAAATGCATCAATGCATGAAAAACAAGGTGTAGCGATATCCAGTACGTATAATGCACCTTTTGAGAATGGCAAACTTACCGTTCTAGAAAAGGAGCTTCTCGCAACACGAAAGAATGTAGAAATTCAATATGCTGGAAAAACACGTTTTTTTTTCACTATACTTTCTATTCTCTTGCTTGTATTAATTACTGTCTTATTACGCCTATTTAAGGTAAGTAAACAACGTAATCTCCTCTTGGAACACGAAAATTTACTGATGCGGAAAGAGTTGGAACGAGTGACCATGGCAATAAATGATCAAGGTGAGAATAGCCTAGATCTAGAGCAATTTTCACTTACACCAAGACAAAAACAAATCATTGAACTATTAAAAGAAGGTAAAACAAATAAGGAAATCGGAAATGAGCTCTTTATTTCAGAAAATACGGTAAAATATCATCTGAAAACGATTTATACTATTTTAGGAATAGGAAGCCGTACGGATTTATTCAGTTCTAACTAAAAAACAAAAATGCACGCAACCTATGTAAACTTCAACGGAGTTCTGATTCCAGAAAAAGAAGCAAAATTAGCTACAAATGATCTTGCAATCGCCCGTGGTTATGGTATATTCGACTATTTCAAAACAGTAAACAATACAGCAATCTTTCTAGAAGACAATCTGGACCGCTTTTATCGATCTGCAGAATTGATGGATCTCCCCGTGAAATATTCTAGAGACGAACTCAAGAATTTTATAGAGGTATTAATGCAAGTAAATAACATCCCCCAATCGGGCATCAAGATACTATTAACCGGCGGATACAGCAGCGATGGGTATAGTATCGCTGAGCCCAACCTGATTATCAGTCAACATTCTATCACACGGAATATTGGTCAAGAAGAACAAGGAATACGACTTTTCCCCTTTGACTATCACCGACCTTTCAGCCAAGTCAAATCGATAGATTATGTCATGGGGATACAGGCATTAAAAGTAGCCAAATCGCATGGGGCAGACGACGTAGTCTATGTGCAAAATGGGCTCATCTCGGAATGTCCACGTGCCAATTTCTTTTTGGTGAGTTCAGAAGGGAATCTATTAACAGCAGCCGATGATGTATTGCAAGGGGTAACGCGTAAAAAAATCATTGAAGTAGCAAGGGAAGTAACTGAAGTCGAGGTCCGAGACATAAGTATAGTGGATCTGCAATGGGCACGAGAAGCTTTTATTAGTTCAACAACCAAAAACATAACTCCTATCACTTCTGTGCTGGGATATAAAGATTTTGAATCTGGCGCAGGCCCTATCACCAAACAATTACAAAGGCGCTTAGAAATATTGGTTTATCAGCGGTGAACGACCTAAAAGTTAGCAAATGGTAATCTAAAGGTTTCAAAAAGGGTGACTTTATTAATGGACCAACTTATCAAACGATTAAGTTCGTACGGCTCTATACGGAACAACGTATTTCTATCGGCATAATGGCTAGGGGCAAAAAGCAACAAAATATCTTTACCGTTGTAATGAAAATAAACCTTTCTACGACTTTATCAAAAATGATCGAGTTGTAACAAAAAAAATCACCGTTGTACAAACACTTTTTTGTTATCTTTAACCTACTTAACAAGTAATCATCATCATCCTATGTCAACACAATTTTTCATCTGGAAAAAATGGCGTTCTCTTCTGCTTATCCTTTTCATTGTGCCTGTGTATAGTACCGGGCAAGAGAGCAATCTCACTGCCGATGAATTGTTTCTACGCGCACGTAGTAGTGCCTTTGATCGAAAAGACTACCCTGCAGCAATTGACCTCAGTAAGCAAGCCTTAAAAAAGGCACCAAACTACACGGATATCCGTATTTTTTTAGGTAGACTCTACACCTGGTCCGATAAAATCGATTCTGCGCGATATGTATTCGAACAATTGGATAATCAAAAAGTAGAAGATGAAGATTTCTTTTTAGCCTATGGATCCTTGGAATACTGGAACGATCAATATAACAAAGCAAATACACTAATTGACAGGGGTCTTTATGTTCACCCATCATCAGAAAACCTACTCCTACTAAAAGCAAAAATAAATAACAGCAGTAGCAACTACCAGCTCGCAGAGAAAACGATAAATCAGCTTTTAGCAATTAACCCTAAACATACTGAGGCTCGGGCTCTATCCATAAGTATCAAAGAGTACACCGCCAAAAATGCAATAGGTCTCACATACAATTTTGCTCATTTTGACAAGCAATTTGCAGACAACTGGCATATTGTAGGGCTGAGTTATAAAAGAGCAACTCCTATTGGATCTGTGATATTCCGTACCAATTATGCCAACAAGTTTGCAGACAATGGTGTGCAGTTCGAACTGGAAGCTTACCCCAGACTTTCAAAAATGTTTTATCTATATGTAGGCGCAGGTTATTCGGACAATGTCGGTATTTTCCCAAAATATAGGACAGGCGTATCTTTGTATGCAAACCTACCTCATAGCTTTGAAGGGGAAATAGGCTACCGCCAGCTCTATTTCAGTGACAATATTTGGATGTACACAGCCTCAGTGGGTAAATATTATCAAAATTTCTGGTTCAATTTAAAGACCTACCTCACACCGGACAACAAAAACATCTCGCAGTCTTACGCTGGAACAGTGCGCTACTATACAAAGGGAGCTAATGACTATCTTGGATTTATCATAGGGACAGGATTAAGTCCTGAAGAAAACCGCAACAACCTACTAGACAACAACATATACAAGCTAAAGACATTTAAAGTAGGAGCAGAATACAACTTCTCCATCAAACGTACCAATCTTTTTTCGATATCATCCACATACTACAATCAGGAGTTCAGACCAAAGGAAAAAGGTAATCAGTTTGACTTTACAGGGAGTTACATCAAAACATTTTAATGTCTTGATGTAACTCCCTGAAAATATCGGGTATAAAGGCTATCAGGAATCAATTGCTTCTGCGTAAAAGACCTCTTATTAGCCTTCTTAAAAGCTTCAAAGCGACGTATTAGCGCTTCATTCATAGCGTCGTCCGATATAGGCTCTTCATTTAGTTTGGCATCTAGCTTAAAGAGTTTATTATCCGAGATATGATAATTGCCCCATACGAAATCGATCAACTGATTTTTACTTTGCATCATCGCAGCACCAGCGCTACGACTAGAAGGCCCTTCAGAAAGCCCACGGCCTATCCAGGTTACTTGATCAGGTGTCTGTAGCTTATAGTTTTCTCTATAAAAAGCCAATAACGAAGGTGTAACATCGAGATGACTTACGATATGGCGAAAGGTGTGAGCAGACTTTAACAAGGGTGAATATATAATTAAAGGAACGTGATAGCGATCAATCTTACTCTGTAACGGTATTTCAGGCATAGCGTGATCTCCTGTAATAACGAACAGGGTATTTTTAAAATCTGGACGTTTCTCATAGCTTTTAAAAAATTGCTGGAGGGCCTCATCCAGATTCAATACAGACACCAACTGTTTACGATTTTCCAATGCCCATTTTTGGTTTGCGGCAGACAAATCGGCCCCTTTCAAACGCTTATCAAAGATCTTTTCATAATGTTCCACATTATTGATCAAAAATGGATTATGCGTTGATAGGGTGAGCAGCACATTAAGGTACGGTTGCGATTGCAGTCGTTGTGTTTCTAACACTTTACCAAATACTGCTTGATCTTCGTACCCCCAGCTCTCGCCACCACCATTTGCAGGCAGCTTTCTATAAGGGGGTTCGTATGCCCATTGATCGATAAGCGTGTCCACTTCACTATAGCGAACAAATTTCTTCATAAAATCGAAATCAGCATTTCCTCCATAATAGAATCCCGTGTGGAACCCATTTTTCTTCAACACATTAAAAAGATTAAAATGTTTGGGCAGGATCTCTTGCTCCAAGAAACCATGAGTCCCAAAAGGCAAGGACCCTAATAGGCTAGGCAACACGGAGAATGTCCGACCTGATGTACTTAGGTTGTTCGGCCAATACAATGCTCGTCGAGTTAACGAATCAATGAACGGTGTAAAATTACCGATATATCCGGATGGCGAACTATAAGCATGCCCCAATCCTTCTACAATAACAACAACGAGATTTGGAGGACTGCCTGCTAAATTGAAATAAGGTCCTAACAGATCTTTAGTATCTTCTACACGTAGAAATGGAAACTCATCATCTTTTCCCATGGCATCGACTTCATCGTCTCCTAATATACCGGCAATCGATGGATGCTCCTGAATGTAATTAGTCGCATTCGAAGCCAAGAAATACCGCCATTTACTGCGTTCGGCATTCTGTACAAACTCATCTCCACTAAGCGAATTGTTAATCCGGTCTATAGGGACAAAACAAACGAGAAGTCCGATCACAAAGAAAACACAGCCAACCAAAACGGTCTTCATCTGCCATTTGCTAACAATCCAAAAAGGTGTGCCCACCAGTAGCAGTAGCGTAGCGAACAATCCGATATTGGTCCAACTCAGCATACCACTTGCCTCCAAAATCTGACTCAACTCCTCTGTCGTATAGTAAAATATATCTGCACCGAGTAGATTCCGGGATTCGGAAAAGTATAAAAACAACACAAACTGTGTGATAATGATCAGCGAAAATGAAACGATGGCAAAGGTTCTTGCTAAGGAACTACTGATGGCACCTATTAAGAGGTAGAAAAGCCCCCCCGCAAGCGCAAACTGTAAGCCTACACAAAAATTATCTGTAAAAAGCGGCCATCCTATAGCAGCACCTTCCAGTTGTTCAAATTGCCGAGCGTACCACCAACGCTCTACACCAACCGTCAAAAGAAAGAACAGCAAAAAAACAGCAGCTATAGGTGTATAGTTCTTCACTACCATCCGCAGGTATTCTCCAAACTGTTGCCACCATGGCAGTCCCTTTACTCCTTGCTGAAATCCTTGTCGGGTCATCTCTCCCCATCCCTGTTTTTTTCGAAAATAATCGATTGCTCCTTCTACTCCCGCTTTTACCACTATAGGATGGAAGTAAATAGGCTCTAATATTGCTGTCGTTATGAGTTTAGATAGATCTTTTCGTTTTGTATATACCTGATGCCCCACTAGATCGATCAAAACTGCATAAATAGAATATAATATACCTGATGAAACTACTAATGCCAATAGTGCGAAGAAGAATGGCCAATTGATGATTCCTAAGATCCAAAATATTAAAAAGATAAAATACCCCGTAAACTCAACAATAGGCCCCAAGAGTTCAAAGAAAAACCAATATGGAATACTGACCATCCCGAGCCTTCCATATTTCGGATTAAGCATTAATTTACGATGCTTCCACAGGGTTTCTATTGTACCTCGCATCCATCTGTTGCGTTGCTTTTTCAACACATCCCTTGATTCTGGCACCTCGGTCCAACACAACGGATCCGGTATGTTCACCACTTCATAAGGTCTCTTTTCCTCTTCCATGTAACGGCGCATGCGTACCACGAGTTCCATATCTTCCCCCACCGTATCGCTATCATAGCCCCCACAAGCCAATACAATCTCCTTATCAAACGCACCAAATGCACCAGAGATCAAGATCAAACCCGATGCCCTGGACCAAGCCATGCGTCCCAAGACAAATGCCCGAATATATTCCAAAGCCTGCGTACGTCCCAACCAGGTCTGGGGTAGGTTGACCTCAATTACTTTACCATTTTCAATTTTACAGTTATTAGCTAGACGGATTACTCCTCCACAGGCAATCACCCGTTTATTGGTCTGTTCTAAAAAGGGCTTAGCTAGTTTTAAAATAGCGTCTTGTTCCAAAATACAATCGACGTCTATACACACGATATATTCTCCAGAAGATATATTCACCCCGACATTGAGTGCATCCGCCTTACCTCCATTCTCTTTGTCCACGACAAGGAGTTTTTTGAAAGCTGGGTTTTTACTCTTGTATACTCCCTTTACTTCCTTCGTACATATATTGCCCTGAATAAAGAACGAAACCATCTCCAGATCATAAGCACGGATCAGCTGCTCCATAGAGTCATCCCGACTGCCATCGTTAACGATAATAATTTCCAGTTTATGATAATAGATGGAAAGAAGCGACCGTACATTGTCAACTATAGTCTTTCCCTCATTAAAAGCGGGAGCAATAATACTAAACCGAGGGGCATTCGGATTGACTGCAATCAGATTGTAATCTGTGAAAGTATTTTCATGCTTATACCGTAATACCGCCCCATAGGCATATAAGCCCACCCAGCTGTAAATCAAGAATATGGCTATAGCATATAAAATAAACAACCATATTACTACTTCATATAGAATATGAGCAAATTCTAACATATCTGTTGTTGTAAAGCATGTTTAACAATATGTACAATCTGAATTGGCGTATCCTGCGACTCCGCGATATCCTTTAAATAAGACTTACCTTCCAAGATCATTAATACCTCTGCTGCCGCCACCTTAATCCCTACATTAGGATGTTGCCATAACTGTTCTTGAAGAAACGGTTCTGCCTGCTTACTTTTTGCGACTTTCAAAGCCTTTAATATCTCCAACTGCACTTCATATTGCTGTTGACCAAAAGAGGAAATCAATTGGCTTACGGTGTAACTATTCTCTAGTTTCTGTAATATCCGAACAGTATGTTTACGTACCGTTATTGATTCGTGGTCTAACATAGATAACACTTTTGGATAATAGGAAAGAAGCTGAAACTGCCCTATAAGCCGCAATGCGAACACAGCCACCGATTCATTTTTATTACCCAACCAACTTACAATGTGCTGCATCTGTCCGTCGGGTACTGTATCTATAGAACGTAGCAACCGTAATTGTTGCCAATCGGACAGCGGTGTTACAAGTTTATCCAGAAAAAACAAACCATCAAACCCTTTAAAACTCACAATAGCATACTGTGCTTCTTGATAGACCTGTCGACGAGGATGGTTTAAAAAAAGGGCTATCTGTGGTACCGCCGACTCGACCTTCATCACGGTGAGCTCCTGTATCCCTCCGGCTATGAGATAGTCCCGTTTGGAACGGATTTTCCTCCAAGCTTCTTGTTCTAGATCATAAACCCTAAAAAGGTTATTTATCTCATCCCTTGCTTTACCCATAAATTTCTGTTCAGACGAAACTAAGGTGGACAAGAAAAAACGACGAAAAGAAGGCTCCTTGAGATGGAGTGAAAACGAATTATCTCCCGACATCTTCTCTGCCCCTTCCACAATAGCTTCCGTTATTTTTTGTTGGATAATTGTTGACCACGCAAACCGATGCTGTAGCGACCTGTATCTGTAAAAGCTAAAGATCAAAACAGATATAATCAAGATCAAAACGATTAGCAATACAACAATAATTACTACAACCAGTTCATGAATGGTGATCAATTGTGACATAACTCTTAATTAAAACACCTTTAATTTATTAACCTCTTGATTCTCAAAACCAGTTCATTCGGGCTAAAGGGTTTGACCATAAAATCCGATGCTCCCAGATCGAAAGCATCCACCACGACCTCTTCTTGCCCCATACTAGAAAGTACAATAACGGGCACTTTTTTTCCAAATGTGCGTATAGAAGAAAGAATTTCAATCCCGGATGCAAAAGGCATCATTATATCTGTTATTACGAGATCAACATCTTTTTCCCGTATTGTATCGATGGCTTCTTTACCATTTCGAGTCAATAAGACCTCATGCCCCTCCTTCACTAGTTTATGCTCGATAGTACGTAATATCAGTTCATCATCTTCTGCTATTAAAATCAACATATTATATCTCTTTTAAATTAGTAATTAAATGTATTCCTATTTCGATCTCTTCCCTGATGGCATGGATGCGGTTTGCTAAGTCTTTCGTAACAGTAAGATCATTTTCCAACTGAGTAGCCAATCCATCTAGTCTGAATAAGCCAGCTGTAGCGGCTGTTCCTCGTAATTTATGCAAGACCATTCCTATAGCTTGCAAGTCGTAGTTTTTACTAGCCTGTTCTAAGTTCAAAGCCGATTGACGGATCTCCGTGATCACTAGATTTAAGAAAAAAGATCTAAAATCCTCGTCGTCTCCCACCTGTTCTCTTAGTGCCCGCATGTCCAAATGCTCTTCCAAGACAGTCCGAGCCCCAAGTTCATTACTTTCAACCCGTATATACTTTTGCAATACAGTTTGTAGATCCTTCTGTCGTATAGGCTTGGCTAGAAAATCAGACATTCCTGCTTCTATGCATTTTTCCTTCTCACCAACGACATTACCTGCCGTGATACCTATGATAGGTATATCAGTATATCCTAGAAGTTGTCGAATCTGTTTGGTAGCCTCGATGCCGTCGACCTGAGGCATCTGTACATCCATAAGAATAATATCAAAAACGTGATCCACACAGGCAGCTATAGCTTGTGCACCATCAGACACTTCTACTAAAGAAGCATTAGGCATCAATGAAGCCATAATTCGCAAATTCAAGGCCATATTTACAGAATTATCATCGGCTAGTAATATATTGGCAGATTGTTCATAAATTTCTGTTATTGCTTTAGGACTCACTTTTGCCATCTGCTTGTTATCCGTCTTATTTTGTTGCATAGCCCTGCGCAGCATCTCATAAAGTTCATTGGACTTAATAGGTTTCAACAAACAAAAAGATCGATCTTCTTGTCTGAATGAAGATATCACCTCATGTTCTTCCGAAGATGTGTGTAGGACGACCAAAGGCACAGCCTCTCCCTGCTTTTGAAAAAGTTCTTTTATCTTATCAATAGTCTCTACGCCAGACAAAATGGGCATGTGATAATCCATCAGAATAACATCAAAACGTTCGCCCCGCATCAGCAGTTGCAAAGCTTCCATCCCATTCTCTGCTGTTATGGAATCTATCTTTTTATACGCAAGCATGTGCTGCAGTATACCTCGATTGTTCGCATTATCATCTACTATGAGTATCCTGTTAATAGCAAAATCTTCCATATCTTCTTCACTGGCATACTCGTAAGGTACTTCTATATCAAAAAAGAACTCCGATCCTTTACCCAATTCACTATCCAAGCAAAGTTTACTACCCATGTATTTCAACAGATTATTAGAAATCGTAAGTCCTAGACCTGTACCCCCATATCGCTTACTAACCGAGCTATCCTCCTGCGTAAAGGCATCAAAAATGCGTTGTTGCTTCTCGATCGGAATACCAATCCCTGTATCTCGAACGGAGAACCTTAAAGTAAGCCTGTCATCTTTGAGCTTTAATTTTTCAATTTTCAGTTCGATTTCGCCATAATTTGTAAACTTCACAGCATTCCCTAACAGGTTAATCAACACCTGTTTGACACGAGCCTCATCTACCCAGATATATTCAGGCAGCCCCTGTTCAATATTCAAAAGTAGCTCGATATCTTTGCGTTGCGCCTGATAAATGATAACATTTATTACTTGACTGGCAAGCTCATACACATTGAATCGATCTATAAATAACTCCAACTTACCAGACTCGATCTTTGAAAAGTCTAGAATATCATTGATAATATTAAGTAGATTATTACCGGATTCGTTGATATAATTTAAATATTGTAACTGAATATCATTTAGCGGCGTTTTCATTAACAAGTCGGAGAATCCTATAACCCCGTTCAATGGTGTACGTATCTCGTGACTCATGTTTGCCAAGAACTCAGATTTGGCCTGACTGGCCAAATCTGCACGCTCCTTTGCCATTTTCAACTCTTCATTAATCTTGACAGATTCGGTTATATTTTGGATAAAAATGGTAATCCCACCTATATTGCCATCGGCTAGGTGCCAAGGTCGAACCTCCCAGTTATAATGTAAAGGCTCTGCTATCCCAACAGCTTCTATTACTTCATTTGTATTTTTATATGATTTACCTTCTAAGGCATCTTGATATATCTTACTTCGTCTTTCCGGAATATCAGCAAATAGGTTAAATAGATTCTCCTGCAATGGATTATTATTTCTACGGTGAAAATCCTCCAACCACTGGTTACTGACCGCCACATAATTAAAATCCCTGTCAAACATAGCTACAGAAGCTGGAACATAGTTCACAAAGGCCTGCAACATAGCTTCCTTGCGTTCCAGTTCTAAATACAACGTCTTACTATGGTCGATATCCTGGATGATACCAAATACTCTTTTACATATGCCATTCTCTAATTCAGGAATCCCCTTGACCCTAACCCAAATTCGTTGTCCATCATTTTTCTGGAGCCGCAACTCCATGTCATAGGGTACTCCATTCTGTACAGCACGTTCAAATGCAGCACGTAATAAGGGGCGACTTTCTTCATCAAAAAAACCGACAGCATTTTCCAGGTCAGGGGTATAACCTTTATCTACGCCATGTATCAGTTTGGTAGAATCTGACCAATACACCTTCTTCTCTTCAAAATCAACTTCCCAACCGCCTACTTGAGCTACCATATTGGTCTGTTCTAAAATTTGTTTGGTACGTAATAAATCACGTTCCAATTGAATACGTTCGGTCATATTGAGCGCCGTACTCACCACATAAGGCTCCCCTTCTCGACTAACCTCTACTGTATTGCTGTACAACCAGTACGTTTTTTCTCCCTCCTTCGTACGGAGCACCATCATACCTGAGTCCTCTTTGTTGGTTGTTATCCTTTTTAGATATTCTTCAAAAGCTCCCTGTAAGTTTTCTGGGACTAGCTTTTTTAAATTCAGACCTATTACCTCATCCAGCTTGTACTTCAATAGTTTACGGCCTCTTTCATTAACAGCCATAATGTTCCCGTCCATATCGTGCATGCTCATCAATCCGATAGCATTTTCGAAAAAACTACGAAAACGACGTTCCGAATTTTCTAGTTTGGCTTTCTCTTCTATTTCATGGGTCACATTCCTGCCGAATGCCAGAATCTCGCTATTTACCTTATCATACTTAAAATACCACTCTATGACTATCTTCGTTCCCCCTGCCCCTAGCGTGACCGAAGTAAAACGTTCGCCTTCCTGTTCTAATATAGCCCGCTTTATCTCCTGATAAAGAGGTTGACGATCCGTGTTCAGTAATTTATCAAAAGGTAGACCTATACAATCATTGACTTGGATCCCCAAGGCTCGAGCCAGCATTGGATTGACTTCTTTGACCTCATTTTTATCATTAAGCACACAGATCATATTATTTGTCACCCGAAATATTTCTTCAAAGTAACCGGCCTGCACTTTGCGCTTTTTACTTAGTAGAATTTTAGATACGGCCTGCCCTAGCTTCTCTAGCGATTCAATCTGTTTTTCTGACAATGATTTCGGGGAGAAGTCTATGACGCATATGGTTCCCAAAACGTAACCTTCATCATCCAATAATGGTACTCCCGCATAAAAGCGGATATTTCCTTCTCTTATTAGCGGGTTCGTAGATGATCGAAGGTCTTCAAAAGTATCTTCTATGACGAGCACATCTTTACTCATGATCGTATATTGACATACCGTATTACGTCTCTCTACAGAATCGAGTTCCATACCGACACAACTCTGGATCTGCTGGGCTTCTTCTTCCATCATGGCGATAAGCGCCGAAGGGCAGTCCGCGATAAGACACGCTGCCTGCGCAAACACATCTAATTCGGGTTCCTTACCAAGTCCTAAAAGCCCATACGACTGTAACCGATGGATACGTTCCAATTCTTCCGACGGAACTGGGTAGTTTTTCATGTAATAATATAATTAGCGTAGATGTAGTTTGTTTACACGGTGAAGTTAATAAAAACAATTGAAATTGGAATTTGTAGATCAATAAAGATTCGTATGACTTTTACCCTAATATCCTATATAGAAAAAGAACCACATGAATACCTCACAAAACACATTTTCATCAGGCTGAGCACGAGTGAAATAAGTAGCTTTAATAAAAAAAATAAAAAGAGGGCAATACGACAATAACGATACCGCCCCAATAGGATTCCCAGTTTATCACCTACTTTCGGTCTTTTATAAATAATTTTACCAAACTGTTATTCAATTTCACCTATCTCCGTGGTATACTTTTCTAAAATTATTGTTACGCGATACAGGCATCCACATAAAGCCCTAACTTTACTGAATAAAGTAACCAAAATAAATCACACATATAAAAAAACAGAATCATGAAAAAAAGCAAGTTAGTTTTAGGTCTATTTGCAATAGGCTTGTATCTAGGGCCTATAGCGTCATACGCACAGACCCAAAAAAAATGGGAAGGTTTTAGTGACCAAGAACGGTTTAACAATAACTTCGAGCTAAAAACTGCAGAACTTCTAAAAAGCAGTAATTTTATAACTTCTGAACAAGCTGCCATCGATTTGGCCGCTGTAGAAGGAAAAAAAATAGAAGCGAACTTAGCAAAACCTCGTAAAAAATTACTGGAAGCATCTGAAATCGCCACCCTAATAAAACCTTCTTTTGTCGCTTTTGCAAGTGCCTTTGACTGTGGTAAATGTCATCGTACACATCTTAGCACAGCTTCTGGATACATCATCAGCGAAGATGGCTTAATCGTGACCAATCACCACGTTATACGGGGATATATCGAAAACAAAAGCGGTAGCGGTAAAAACCTAGCCATGTCTATTCAAACAAATGATGGGGATGTGTTCCTTGTTAATGAGATTGTATCCGCTTTCAAAGACGCTGACTTAGCGATTGTAAAGATCGACACCAAAGGAAAAAAACTGACCCCAATTCCTTTAGGCAACACTGCCCAAGTTGGAGACAATGTATTTGTAATGAGCAATCCTGCTCCGATGATTAACTATTTCAGTACTGGTAAGGTAGCACGTAACTATTTGAATCCAATATCAAAAACGGACAAACTACCTCAAACCGATATTACTGCGGACTATGCTGCAGGATCTAGTGGCGCTCCCATTGTAGATCAATGTGGTAACCTGATCAGTACGGTATCTGCAACTAGATCAATATATTATGACATGAAAGAGCAGAAGAACCTTCAAATGGTCGTTAAAAACACCAAGCCGGTGGTATTATTGAAAGAACTTATCAATAGCATTTAATCAAAATCTAATCTGAACCAACGAAGGGAAAGGGCTATTTCGTATTGGAATAGCCCTTTTCCTTTGATCAATATCACAGATTGTTCTTCTGTATGAAGGCATTGTATTCCTTTTCGTAGCGACAAAGGTTTTCATACCAGTTCTTCTTTAAGATTAACGACATTATAACCAAGACCAATATACTTGTTAACAAAGCCCCCCCCCTCTTTTACGACTATATACATGGCTATGAGCGTAAGTGCACATTGCCATATGATGCCAATTCCGACATGAACACTACTCCGCATTGGTAACGAAATTAGGCTGACTATGAGAAATTTCAAAAACAAGGTCTATACCATCTACTCTTATTCCAAGGTATCAAATAGATTAAAAACCTTCACCAAAACAACTTATCAACAGAAATGTCATATATAGATTGATATCTTTTTCCTTGAATATCATACGAAGTGTAGATAAAGCTTTCGATCTTGCGAAATATACGGTGCTGGCTGTGGTGCCCAATAAGTCACAAATTTCTTTCGTATCCATTCCTTCTAGGTAGGACATCCGAAAAACATCGGCCTGCTGTTTGGGCAATTTCTCTAGTTCTTCAGCAATCTGCATGATCAATTCTACATAGATAATCTGTCCCAACATATCACCACCCTTTCCTTGGATACTGGTCCAGTCTGTGTGTGATAGAGATACCTTCTTCTGATATGCGGAGCCCATATGATCGTAGCAGGCATTACGAGTTACTAAAAACAAGAAGGACTTTATGCATTCATAACTTGTCATCTTCTCTCTTCGCTGCCAGAGTTTACAAAAAGATTCCGAGACGATCTCTTCAGAAACTTCCTTATTCTTCGTGATCTTGTAGGCAAAAAAATGTAAAGGGTCTCCAAGTCGAGCAATAAAATACCGTAAGCCTAATTCATGCCCAAGGCATAAAATTTCAACATATTTTAGGTCGTCTTTCACGCTCTAGAGGTTTAAATAATTTTGATAGCATAACTAAGTTAAGCAATTTAAATTAAACGCCGCATCAAATAAACTTCAAAAAAGAACCTACAGCAGCGAATTAATAGTTCGGTGCAAAAATAAGTAAAACCAGTCGGAAATGACCGTGCCAACCAATTACATAACCATTATATAACATGCTCCTAACACAAGGAGCATGTTATATCCGGTCTGGCAACAGCGTTTATTTCAACATTCCTTTTTGCCAGACTAACCTTTCTCCCCAAAAAGGCAAAATAGTATTTTCACAGGTTACATTAGGAAGATGCTTTAGGGTTTGTGTAATAGAGGCCTGGCCTTTCGGATAAGGCTTATGTCTCATTTCAATCAAGTGCGATAAGAGTGCATAATTGGTTTGAATCTGCCCTTCTCCCGTGCCTAAGATATCATTCTCTCTGGCTGCTCCCCACCGCAATACCACGAGGTCTACCGGCCCTTGTACTTCTTTGAATCGTTGTGGATCGAATCCAGAATCTCCACAATGGAGCATCGAGAAATTACCTGCATCCTCCCCACAGTCAATACGAACTACAGCTACAAAATTTGGCAAATCGGGACTTCGCAGATGGTCTGATATATCCGTTCGTAACATAAAGTTACCAATCTTATAGCTAGACGGAGTCGTCGAGAAATACGGGGCATTGCCGACATCAAAGTTGGTGATCACAGGCTTCCCCAACTGTTTCATAGCTGCCATCAACTTCACATTAGCATGATCACCGTGATTATGCGTGATATATAAAAAGTCTAGATAAGGGGCCAATTGTTCCGCCAAGCGATGGTCGACGTCTATGCCAAAGCATCCCGAAGGGGTCTTGATTACAAAGCCCATATTGTACAACATCCAGATCGACGCCGTCCCCTTTTTGACCTTTGTACTTTTCACCTCTTTCAGTACCTTCTCAAAAGCTAGTCTATAAGCATAGAGAATAGGTTCTTTGTGCTCTAATAGTTCGGCCTCTTCGTCAGACTTCTTCAGGTATTCTTTAAATGGAACATCCGAATATGGATCAGAATAAGTCTCTATCGTTTTCAGCAGAGATAAGCGTTCTTCACTTAATACAAGTGGACTGGTTTTATTTAACTTCTGGATAGTCTCTACCCCAATATTAACGTAGCCTTTCTGGTCTTTTTCAAAAGAGCGCTTTTGCGCTGTAGCAAAAAATGTTGTTGCCAACATCAAAATAGGTAAAAGTATCTTTCTCATATTACTATATTCTAAATCGAGAGAAACGATGTCCGACTATCGCTAGCTAGACATCGCTCTATCAAATTTATTTTCATTTTAAACTAAGGGATTACTGTTTCTAAATAATTTGCTGTAACTAATGTATCTAGATCATTAGAGTTAATTAAATAGCGGGATTTACTACGTACTTTCCCTCCTTTTAGTGGATTAACTAATGAAAGACTCTTCTCCACTTTAACTTCGTCTGTAAACTGTCCCCCCGTTTGTTGATAACTCACTAGGTTATCGACTACTCCTATTTTATTATCAAATTCTACGGTCTTATTTCCTGTAGAGAATTTCGCCAATGCTGGTAGCAGGGTTTTAATATAGTTTTCACCATACACAAATCCGCCTTTACTGGTCAATAACGATTTATTTCCAAAAGCATCCACATTCCAAGCTTCGATTAATACATTTCCCTCAATGGAGGGCATATCGATGATAGCAAAGTAACTCTGCAATGTACTATCATAATTATCCGCAGTGTAGTTTACTTTAATAGAGTCTCTATTCCCTGACCCAGTATTCCACCGCAACATACAATAAGCTCTATTGACATCCTCAGCAGGAAATACACTCACCCCCAAACGTTTATATCCAGATTTAATATTCAGATCGGTAATACGGCCTGCATATACAATAGGACCATCTTTAATATATTGATTCAATAAATCATCTGCATTATCACAGCCGACCGAAAATAAGGACAAAGTGGCGACCATTAAATATACTATCTTTTTCATCTTCAAATAACTATTTTAATAAGACACCTATTAATACTTCTTGAGCACTTCACCAAATAATTTAAATTCATTGATGGTATAAAAAGTTTCTGTTGCTGTATACGACTCCATCATCTGAATTCTCATATAGCGGAAAGATTCAGCAGGCTTAGCTTCAGAATTGATATTATCGTCTACTATTGCATACTCCTGCTTATTATAGAAGTAATCCGTCTCTTCTTGCGTAATGGCAGCCATAAACTCAGGCATCTTACCAACATATTCACCAATTAATGTCCATCCCTGTGGAAATTTTGACCAACGCTCTGTATTTGCATCATTTGTCCCCCATATCTTAAACCGTTTTACACTCGACCTAGCATAAAGATAACTACTGGAAGGACGGGGGTATATTTGTACACGGCTAAGTCGTAAGTCCTGATTCAGGTCGAATGTAGCATATAAGTCTTGCACATAAGTCTTTTGGGACTGCCCTACGGGTTGAACAAAATACTTATAAGCTAAATAGTCATTTGCGGCAGTAACCCCGTTAAAAATGGTCTGGGGCTGAAAAGTAGCCGAGTGCGCCACTCCGTCATTCGGGATACCCGTATTAGGGTCAATCCCAGACAGGTTATAATCCTTGCCGGTAGTACCATAAGATGGATTAAAATAACTGACTGCTTTTACCATTTTGTAATCTATGACTTCTTCCTTATAAGGTATAATCATCTGTACCAATGTATCGGTTCTATTCCCCCATTTATCAGATATTACAAAACCAAATTTTTGTTCGAAGCTATCGTATTGCCTCAAATACACCGCCGTATTTGAGGCGCTGGAACTGTATACCGTTTTAGAGGGATCTTCCATCAGTGCGATCACGCCTTTTTGCAGTTCCTGTTCAGTCAATACATGGATAGCAAATGGATTAGAACCTTTATTTTCCCAAAGTAATTTTACACCACCGAAAGCCGGAATCGCAGACAAACTAGCTCTAGCAATTTCTACGGGAGAGATTAAAGGTCTATCTTTCACTGTAACAACATCCGACCTATTTCCACTTTCATCCACACTTACCAGTTCTATTGTCACTTCATCCGTACCTGTAAGCCCTTCTACCAAGATCTCATTGCTATACCGCGACACCTTAAACTCTACAATTTTACCGGCTTTATTTTTATAGGTCGCCACGACCTGAACATTATTGGGGCTTCCCTTGGGTAGCGTAAAGTGAATTTCCAAGCCCCCAGACTTGGGTACAACTTCTTCTACAGTCAATGTACCTGGCTTATCCGAACTTATATCCAGCTTTTCCAGTCCCAGATACGAATCCATACATGATAGTAGTATCAGACTACTTACTAGTACAATGAATAGATATGTTATATGTCTTTGCATGATTATACTTTTTAAATTCTATCGAATGATTTTACCAGCCCGGATTTTGTATCAGATTTCTATTTTGAAGCAATGTATTCGTTGCGATTGGCATTAGATAATCTTTCATCGAAAATCGAGGTTGTAGTAGCACTTTTACGGTATAGAAATCTTTTTTCTTTTCCCCTTCTTTAGTCCAGCCCAATATCGGACGATTATAGATTTCTTCTGCTGTCATCCATCTCCGTACATCATAGTAATATTGCCCTTCAAAAGCAAGCTCATTGACACGTTCTTGCTGAATGATCTTTCTTAAACCGATCTGATCATTTGGCTTGGACTTATACATCGCCGAGGCATATTTAGCCCAACTCTCTACAACACCTTCCATACCCGATCGTGCGCGGATCACATCTAAGTAATAGTATGCATTATTCCCCTTTGAATCTGTCTTACTTGGTCCATTGACTTCATTCAGACACTCTGCCAATAAGAGATACATGTCGGCCAAACGAATAATAGGGAATGAATACGGTTCATAAACCAATTCAACCCGGGTGTCTCTATAAGTTGTCTTTAAATGGGTCAGCTTTTTAGCCAAATATCCCGTGTAGGAATAAAACCCATAAGTTTCCGCGTATTTAAACCCGCTCCCCATGTGGCGCATAAAATTAGGGAAAGAGGGATCCGCTAAACTTTTACCGCGTCCTTCCCAAATGCCACCGTCAAATCCCACTGAGGCATAAAACCGTAGGGAACGGTTGAAATGCAATATTGCAGTCTCTTGCCCTGATTTAATAAAATATTTGGTATGGGTGGCGTCTGGTACCTGGGTCACATACCTATTCTGGTACCAACCCTTTGTATCCCATTCTTCGTCCTCTTCGATAGGCACTCCATGTGAAGAGTAAAATTGTTCGACCATATTCAATGTCGGAGCATGGCGCTGACCGATATCAGGAGCGCCAGAACCAGCTATATTCTCCCACTCTGAGTTACTCAACATGCTGGCAAACTTTTGCAATAACCTCGTATTTTCATTTGTCCCCCAGATAATCTCTGCGTTCCAGGGTAAAGTAACTGCCTGCCGTAGGCTGAGCATCGCTTTAGTCTGAGAACTAATGTTGTTAGAATTAACGTCTGGAATAGCTCCAGCTCCGGCATCCGTAGTCACTAAAATAATATTTCCATCATCTTCTGCCGACCGTACCGCCTCATCCGTAGCCTGTAGTGCTCGTTCCCATCTTTGCCTACTATCTCCAATAGGGAATAATTCTACTCCTCGATTATCTTTAAATCCAGCATAATAATTATTGTTATTGAATAAGGGACTTGCAAGAAGCACTAGCGTCTTCGCTTTAATTGATCTTGCTATGGTTTTTGTGAATCGACCAAATTCGGTGGATGGATCTTGCTCACTCGGCGTGGGTAGACTCTCCATAGCTTCGTCCAAAAGCCCCACGATATAGTCTGCTACCTTATCTACAGGCTCACGATATAAAGCCAATTCTTCTCCTTTGGAAGAAATTGGAAAAGCTTTATCCACAATCGGAATAGGCCCGTACAGTTGAAATAGATAAAAGTTAAGGTATGCTTTTATCGTCTTTACTTCGGCAATCCACTTGGCGCGCTCCATTTCGTCCATATCACGTGGACCACCATCCTCTAGATTGATATGCTCTAAAAACACATTACAGTGCCGTATTCCCTGCCAGATATTTTCACTAGCCCCTTTATTGCCATCCCAAAAATTCATATAAGGACTTACTGCATTATTTCCATTGAACAGCATCAAGATGGTATTGGGCATATGAGCCGTATTACCTCCCGGCATATTTTTTTCGTCATACACCACATCCCCACCCCCAGTAAGCCCCAAAGTATTATCAGGGTTAGCAAAATTCGGAAGACTGGCGTAACAGGTAAATAGGTACTTCTCTGCATTGTAGCGATCCTTGAAAGCATCTTCCAGGACAGGCTTGTCATCGGGCAGGATATCTAAGTACTTATCGCAGGAAACGAGTAACATCAAAAGGACAGCTACCGTTCCATACATTATTTTTTTCATCAGCATAAACTGTTTCATTTTATCTCAATTTCTGTTAAAAATTAACTTGAACACCTAGATTGAACACCTTTTGCAATGGATAAGCGAGCCCGTTACCACGCATTTCAGGGTCCCACAATTTGAAATCCGATATGGTAAATAAATTGGTCCCACTCGCATATACGCGTGGGCTTACCCCCCTAAAGTCTTTAAACTTATATCCCATTTCTACTGATTTTAGGCGTATAAAACTTGCTGAACGCATCCAGTAGTTGCTACGTACAAAATTATTACTGTTACCTATCCCCGTGTTACCAACATCGGGAGACAATCGTGGCCAGTTTGCGTATTCATCTCGATCCGTTTCAGTCCATAAACTCTCCTTTATAAAGTTCAACATCGCTCTATTCCCTCTTCTTCCTCCCGATGTGACGTTAACAAAAGGAGCCATAGCATTGGCATCCATAAAAAAAGAATAGCGTGATGAACCTTGAAAAAAGGCAGAAATATCAAAATTCTTAAATCCAAATGAACCACCTATACCGTACTGTATCTCTGGAGTTCCTGGATAACCAATAGGGACAATATCATATTCGTTGATCATCCCATCGCCATTGATATCTCTATATTTGATATCTCCTGCTTGATACTTCGTACCTGAGCCAGCAACCATCTGCACGGGTGAATTCAACACCTCGTTTTCGTCAATAAATAAGCGCTCTGCTACATAACCTTGCGATTGACCGACTTTACGGCCTATGACAGATCTCCATGGTGCGAAACCCGAATAATTCAATTCATCGTATTCGGTAATTTTAGATGAGCCGTAGGTAAAGTTCCCTCGCAAGATATACCACATACCGTTGAAAAATGACTTATTATAATTCAAAGTCAGATCAAGCCCTTTTCCTACCGCAGCACCATAATTAGTTTTAATCTCTGAAGCCAGACCTACAATAGAAGGTATATCTTTACGCACCTGTACGATATTAGTTCGGTTTTCATGGTACACTTCAGCGATCAGCGAGAGTTCGTCATTCAGAAAGCCCAGCTCTACTGCTAAATTTGTTTTATAAGAAACTTCCCAGGTGATCAAAGGATTGGCATAGCGAAGTATATCTATAGTCGGTCGGGTGAAGGTAGAATTGGGATTATTCCCGAAATAGCCAGCATTAGGCCCATTAAGGTTAATATTGGAGGTAAAAAAGAAGCGATCTGTATCCTCAACAATCACATCATTCCCCACCAAACCATAGGTACCACGCAATTTTAGTTTAGAAAACACGGGCTTCAGTCCCTCAAAGAAAGGCTCGTCTGACACCTGCCAACCTAGACCGATAGATGGAAAAAATCCCCAACGGTATTTAGGATCGAAACGCTCGGATCCATTTAATCCAAAATTAAGTTCTGCAAAATATTTGTTGGAATAGCCATAGGTAAAACGTCCCGCTAGAGCCACATTTCGGGATGGAAGTGACGAATCTAAATTTTTTGGGCTTCCATCCATCCTGTCCTTTATCGACCCTACCAATAAACCACCTAGATCATGCTTGCTGAATCTACGATTATAAAGTAGCGCTCCTTCAGCATATCCTGTTGCTTCTACAAACTTATTACCTGCGGTATAGTCAATATTATCGGAACCACCTTCAATATTGAGGTTAGCCAATTGATATGGATAAGGATTTGTAGGGTCATAAGTTCCTCTGATGTATTGGTAATAGAATGGCTTATAGCTCCGTTGAATATTGAATCCAGAGTAGCGTGTCAGACTACCAATAAAACGGGCTTTTAGACCAGTGGTAACCGAGGCAAGATCCTGATGCAATTCCAATTGCGTCAATAACGTATTATTACGCACATCCTCGTAGCCACGCATCACATCCGCATAAGGATTGATATAATCAGGCCCACCATTACCATAATCATCCCCCGAATAATTCCCAAATAAAATCCTATTAAGATATTGGGTATTGTAATCTGGTTCATAATAAGCAGGAAACAGCACCGGATTGGCCATCAATGATTTACCATAGGTATTTGCGCCCCCACTTCCAGATTCACCGATAGGCCCCGTATAATCATCAAAATTCGCACTCACGCGTACCTTAGCCTCTAATGATTTGTTGAGATTTAAATTTACATTAGAACGAACGGAGTATTTTTTAAGGTTGATATTAGAGTTGAAAGGGTTTTTATTATCCACTTTTAATATTCCATTATCTTGCGAGAAGGAGCCTGCTAGGTAATAGGTTGCCGCATTTCCGCCACCAGTAAGGTTGATGTTAGTGCGGTGGTTCAAGGAATGATTTTTAGTCAGCATGTCCTTCCAATCTACAGCGGGATATACATTTGGATTTCTATTTGGGTCTTTGGTAAAATCTATTTTGCTCTGCGAATAAGTTAGTTCGCCGTGACGGGTCATACTAGCTATATTAGCATACTCCATATAAGTGACAGGATCAGCCACATCTACCTTAGTAGTGGGTGTAGACATGGATGTTTCATGTCTAAACGAGACTTTAACACTTCCTTTCTCCCCTTCTTTAGTGGTCACCAACACTACTCCATTAGCTCCACGCGCCCCGTAAAGAGCTGTAGCTGAGGCATCCTTCAAAATTGAAAAACTTGCAATATCATCGGGATTTAAGCGGGACAGATCTTTTGCCGTCATCTCCACATTATCAATAAGAATAAGTGGTGATGTCAATCCGCTTCCAAAAGAAGTCACACTGCGCACAAAAAATTGCGCATCCTCCTCACCTGGAGCGCCTGTAGACTGATAAGCCACTAAACCTGCCATGCGACCAGCCAGAGCGGTTGTCAGGTTGCTGGATGGAGATCTTAGATCTTTGACATTGACGGTGGTTATGGAAGATACCACGCTCTCTTTGGCCTGTCTACCAAAGGCCACGACAACGGTCTCCTCCAATTCTTTATTATCCTTAGCCAATCGGATGTTGATCAACTTGGAAGCACCAACCTTCACCCGCTGTTGGATATAGCCGACCATCGAAAATATCAATGAATCCCCTTCATTAACCATCAATTCGTATACCCCATCGACAGCCGTATTGGTGCCTATTGTTTTGCCTTTTATCAATACGCTCGCTCCCGATATTGGGGAGTCATCTATAGCATCAGTCACTTTACCTGTAATACGCTGCTCTTGTATAACGGGCAATTCTCTAACTATACCTTGTGTCGGGTTGGGGACGGTTTTACTTAAGGAGGCTTTAGGTGCCTGTGGTTTTATCACGATGGTATTCCCCTCCAAGACCCACGCTGCAGGCTTGTCCTGCAACAGTCTCTGCATCGCCCTTTCGATTTGAAGACCTTCGATATCGGGATTAACCTTTATCTGCGCGAGGTCTCTACTTTTTATAAAAAACTCATATCCAGTCTGCTGTTGGATACTTTTCATGGCCTGCACCAATGACATCCCCTTCGCCTTCAGGGTGATATTCTGTGCAAACCCATCGGCCCATACTGCTGTAATATTTAGCAAAATAAGTACAACTATCAATTTCATAATTAAGAGCACACTGTTAACAGAAGGCCTATGTAGCCCTTCAGGTTTTGTTTTAAAAATCATACATTTGTACTGTTTAGATCATATTGTAATTTATTAAAATGAGAAATCTTCTCTTTGCCTAGAGATAATAATTACGATAGACAGCTATAACATTACGGGCAGTGTTAGCGCACTGTCCGCTTTTTTGGTCCACCTTTCTTTTTCCTTTCGTTTTATTCCATAGTAGTGTTATTGGTTTTTAGTTGAAGATTAATAATTTATTTCTTTCTCCGGTACGTTCGAGTCTAAATTTAATACCGCTACTTTCTAGAATATTAAGAACCTCTCTTAGACTTTTACCACGGTTGATACTTGCGTATAGATGTATAGGTTTTACTGCGTTATCGACACTGAAATCAAAATCATACCAGCGGCTCAGTATTTTAAGCGCCTCGTGTAGTTCTATTTCCTCAAAAACAAACTGATTGTCCTTCCAAGCGATGTAAGGGCCTACATCAACTTTTCTTTTGCTCAAGCCCTTCTTACTGCTCACGCCCTGCTCTCCCGGGATCAATGACAAAATTTTATCGGCTACGTGTAGGGACACCGCACCTTCTACCAAGGTAGTACGGGTATCTCCTTGATCATCGGCATACGCCTTCAGGTTAAATTGTGTGCCGAGCACTTCTACTTGCTGTTGAGCGGTTTTGACCATAAAGGGAGTTTTCTTTCCCTTTTCAGTAACCGTAGAGACATCAAAATATGCCTCTCCCTCCAGCTCTACGAGCCTGCTATCTCCCTTAAAGCGGGATGGGTATATTAACTTTGAATCGGCATTCAACCACACCTTCGTACCATCAGACAGTGTTATCTGATACTGCCCTCCTTTTGGAGTAGCGATTGTCGCGTACACGACCTCCGCGTTATCCATTGCTTGAATCAACGTACCGTCCTCATACTGCAATTGATCTCCCATTACTACGCCATGCTGGTCTTGACTCAACTCGATAATACGTCCATCAGAGAGTGTGATAGAAGCCCTATTACTACCTGGTGCCAAATCCTCAATTATAGCTATCTGCGAATTATTAAACATTCCCTTATAGTACAGTAAAGCACTTAACGACACGACAAAAATTGCGGCTACATAAGGAAGAAGTCTACGAAACAAAATTACTTTAGGTCTGCTATGAATTTTGGAGAGGGTATTTTCCAGCAATCGGTGCTGTCTATCTTCCTTTTCTTTGTCCATGGCAAGTCCTAGATACGTCGCTGTATCTTCCAATAGCGTATGATCATCCTCTAAAATCACCAACAAACGGCTAATAGACGGGTTATTTTGGACCAATTCATTAAGCTTGATCAACTCATCGCCCGTAATGGTACCTTCTATTTTCTTCTTGATTAACTTGGCAATTTTTGAAGTATTGTACATATTCTTTCCCCTTAATACTACCAATACGAAGCAAAATGAAAAACCTTAGTAAAAAAGTGAAATAAAATCAAAACAGCAGTACAAAACATCCAATCGCTCCGAAAAAAAACTTATTTATCAATATAACTATCAATACTTTACATCTATCAGTATCGATCTTTTGAATATACGGATGGCCTTTGCTGGATTGGTATTCGGAAGGCCTGCAATATACAGGTTAGTACTATCTTGATAAGCTACCTTAGCCTCAAAATAAAGGCGAACGGGTGTAAGATCAATAAATTTGGTAATCCCTGGTTCTTTGAACAACTGCTTCTTAAATGGGAATGAACCGTAGTAGATTCCTGACTTTTTCGGATACTGATATACTTTCTCCCACGACACCTGATAACTGCAGGGAAGCATTATCGGATAACCGGGATTGTTCTTATACCAATATTTGATCAGTTGAATTTTCTCTTCGGGGTAATCTCTACTTTTTTCGGACAAGGCATAGTATACCGATAAGCCTGCACCCGGTAATAAACTGGATAGCCCGGTACCAGCCTCACGTCTTTCGGAATGATCTTTATAGATCTTGCGGACAAGCGGATAATAGTAATATTCTTTGCCATCATTGGTCATGATATTAAAACCATCACCTTCTATGTCCTGGGTAAATTTTAAGGTGGAGATACCGGAAGAAAACTCAGGCACATCAGCAAAAAGGCCGCGGTCATATCGACTACTTCATTCTTGGCAGGATCTATTTTATATACTTTATTACTCTTATCCGCACAGATATAATATCTCCATATTGATGATTTATATTGACATTGATATCGTCATTATCCAAAAAATATTCGGCCCCACAATGATTACAGAGGTAATGTTATTCTTTTATAGTTTGTTTCTTTACACTCCCCCAATGTGGACATTTTAACGCCTTAATTTGTTTTGCCTTGCTCGCTACAACAGATTATAAGATTAAAAGTATAAAAAAATCAATTCTATGGTTCGCGAGTTCCAAGTCAGACTATTTCTTTACTTCTTTTATCCCCTACGTTGAGTTTCATACTTTATGGTATACCTCATTAAACGGAACGCGAAAGCGTTCACCCCAGATTCCCTCATTTCCTTTACGGATACCGCAAGAGATAATCATATTTACTTCTGCACCATGGGGCAATTTCAGTATCTTCTTTACCCGCCGATGGTCAAAACCTTCTAAGGGACAGGTATCGTAACCTTCATTGGCCATGGCTATCATAAACGTCTGCGCAGCCAATGCACAGGTCTTGTGTACCACTGTGCGCACATCACACTCGGAGGTCTGTCGCACCATAGGCCGAAAAAGTCCGACAGTACTGACCAGTATCTTTCGAAACAGCCCGATAATTCCAAAAAAACGCGTGTAAAGGATTGGCATCAACCAGCCATAATACAGCTCCCGGTCACGGATACGGCTTTCCTGCCTATCCAAAGGACTATTCCGCTCAATATTCCCCTTTTCAAATGCTAATACAGCTTTTGCCCGCCGACGGTGCAAATCCTGCCGTGTCACAAATACCACTAGTTCGGAAGCTGTACCTACAGCAGACTGTCCTAGACTAGCATGGGTAAGCTGCTGCAACAGCTCGGGACTGCACACGTGATAAAACTCCCAAAGCTGCATATTAGAACTGTTGGGAGCCAATGTAGCCATCTGGACACAGTGCTTGACACGCTCGCTATCCATCGCTTTCTCGGGATCGTAGACCCTAACAGAACGGCGATAATTCAATACTTCTTCTAGATTCATCCTTATATTTAGTTAATACAAACCCACAATCGGTTCTCGGAGTTATTTAACGTTTACTCCTGGCACAGATTTCAACAGGTTATAATACGCTACAGTAGAATGATGCAGCATAATCTGTGTTTTGTCCTTACTATAATCAAACCTCTCAAAATAGCCACTATCCGGATATAGGACAACCTGTCTACCAGTACGGACGTATTCATTGCTATGGGCAAATTCGGGAATAACAAAATCGGGATAATATTTTTTAATCTGCTTGCCTGTAAACTGTCCTAAATATTTCTGATAGCGATCTACTGCTTTCTGAGATGGCCGGGTAATTTTTTTATACAGCGAATTGAAAAACAACCGTTTGAAGAAGCTTTGCTTTTTTAGTGTTGCCTGCAGGGCTGGAACGGGATTGACATCGGGCAGATCGGCTATCGTCTGCACCGTGAAAGGAGACTGGGGTACCCAATCTTCGGTATTGACCACATGTTGCGACCAGCCATCGCCAAAGGCATGTTCGTAATCATAAGCAAAATAAAGGTTCCCAGGTTTGGGACTAGCGCTGGTATAGACCTTGATGCGCATATCCGCGGGCAACCTACCCGTCTTTTGCAACTGTAGCAGGTATGCACTCATAATGTAGGTGATGCCACCGCCTTGGCTATGACCAGAAAGAACATAATCCCGGATACCAGCTTGATAACAGGAGTCAATCTTAGGCAATATATCGCGCAACAGGAAAGCCGAGCTGAAAACATAACCTGCATGTACAGCGGCCTCCGGATGCTCAGCCAACGTATAGCTAAATTCAAAATCCTTCTCGATCTTCAATACACCTTTAGCAGGAATCTGGGCCGCAAATAAATTGGCCAACCAGCTCTCCCCTTCACGGGTAGAGCCTCTGGTACAGATCACAGCCACTTTTTTATCCATCAACCATAGCTGCCAATGGTTGACCAGTCCGATCTCTTCACTTTTATAAACGAGGTGCGAACGCGTTGGGACAGGGACAAATTTTGCTATCTGGGGACTTTCAGAAAACCGCGCATTGATAGACAATATCTCCGCAAATTCGGCTTTATCAAATCCCGGCCGCAACACCTGTGCTACCCCGCTCCTATATAGTAATAAGGCGAAAAAGCAAACCAAAATGGTTTTTATAAAAGCTAATGATGTGATCTTGATCATGTGACGTCTGATAATAAGGGGCAATTTATGACTTTTAGATTAGAATATTTCGCATAACTTAGAGATACACTATATGATAAAGTTTTTAAAACGAAGTATGCAGGTTATATTAGCCCTCCTGATAGTGCTCGTCTTGGTGACGCTGCTCTACATGCAACACGACAGATTTGGTGCAAAAGCCAGCGGCGCGCGCCTAGCTCTTATGCAAAGCAAGCCCAACTACAAAGAAGGAGCTTTTGACAACCTGGAACATACGCCAGCATTAGCCGAAGGCACCAGTTACTCGAAGATGCTTTCTGAGTTTTTCTTCGCAAAAAAGGTAAGAAATATACCTAAGGCATTAATACCGGTCGAAAAACACGATCTCTATAAACTTCCGATCGACAGCAATCTCTATGTGTGGTTTGGACACTCCTCGTACTACATACAATTGGATGGCAAAAGGATATTGGTAGACCCGGTATTTAGCAAGTATGCCACACCGGTAAGGGTTTCTGTACGTGCTTTTGACAGCGAATACGATTATCAGGTGGAGGATATGCCGGATATCGACCTCTTATTCATCACGCATGACCACTGGGACCACCTAGACTATAACACCTTCATGAAGCTCAAAGGGAAAGTCAAACATATCGTAACTGGACTTGGTGTCGGGGCTCATCTAGAACAATGGGGCTACCCTGCCGGCCAGATCACCGAACTATACTGGGGAGATAGCACACAGGTCGATGGTTTTCAGGTTAATTCAACAACGGCACGACACTTTTCGGGACGTACTTTCAAACGAAATACAACGCTATGGTCTTCATTCGTCCTTACTGGCTCAAAAAAAATATTTATCGGTGGCGATAGCGGATATGGCAAACACTTCAAAGAAATAGGCTCAATTCATGGCCCTTTTGATTTTGCGATACTCGAAAATGGTCAGTACAACGCAATGTGGAAATATATCCATATGATGCCTGAAGAAGTGGTCGATGCGACAAAAGATCTACAATCAAAATATTTGATTCCGGTGCATTCGGCAAAGTTTCCCCTCGCCAACCATGCCTGGGATGAACCACTGATACGCGTCAGCAAGGCCGCCAAAGAGCAAAACATCGATATCATCACGCCAAAAATAGGCCAGGTTGTATATTTAGATCAGTTTGCCCCATCCTCCGCTTGGTGGCAGGCACTAGACTAGCAAACATATTTTTTATTTTATTAATCTACATTAAGTTCTATCAAAAAAACTTCTACGAACTTTGTAGTACATAAACAGAAAAAGAAATAAGACATGAAAACTCTATTAAACGTATTTATTGCATTTGTCCTTTTTACGAACATGGGCTTTGCTCAGGTAGGCTGGACGATAGATCCTGCACACACAAACGCTAGATTTGAGGTCAAGCACTTAGGTATCGCGATTGTAGATGGCGCATTCACCAAACTGGAAGGCTCTGTAGAGACTGCTAACGCAACAGATTTTAACAAAGCAAAGGTAAATTTTACTATCGATGTCAACAGCATTGACACCCGTGTGGAAATGCGTGATAATCATCTAAAAAGTGATGATTTTTTCAATGCAGAAAAATACCCTAGCATGAAACTGACCAACGCTACCTTAAAAAAAGCCAAAAACAACAGTTTTATACTGACTGGAGACCTAACCATCCGTGATGTCACCAAATCGGTTGTTTTTAAGGTAACACAAAATGGGGGCATCATTACAGATCCTTGGGGAAAAACCCGTGCAGGATTTACGGCAACAACAGCTATCAACCGATTTGACTACAATATAAAATACAACGATAAACTACCTACTGGTGTAGACGCCGTGGCTCCAACCGTAGAAATTATCGTTCATGTAGAAGTTGTGAAAAATTAGTCAAACCTTACTCAAAGCACAACAGGTGCTACATTATAATTGCCTTTAAATGCATCTTACAATATTGCATTTAAAGGCAATTATCGTTAAGTTTATACGCGAAAAACAAACGAAACAAAAAGAATTAGCGCAAATGGAATTAGCGGTCAAGAATATGGTCTGCAAACGGTGTGTATCGGCAGTAGAGGACATCCTCAATCGATTGGAGGTACCTTTTTCGAGTGTACAACTGGGCACGATACAATTGGCAGACCCTATAGCGGTGGGTAAGGTAAAACAGATCGGAGCGGAACTGGAAAAAATTGGTTTTGAGCTGATCGATGATCCGAAAGACAATCTAACCAAGGAAGTGAAGACCTTGCTAATTGAACTCGTAAACGCTGAAGATGCAGAAGCGATTAAACTATCGGTCTATCTCAGTGAAAAGCTGGGCATAAACTACCATACAATCAGTTCGATATTCTCTCAACAAGAGGGTACCACCATCGAGAAATACCATATTCAGTTAAAAATTGAGAAGGCGAAAGAACTACTATCGTACAATGAGCTATCGTTAAAAGAAATCGCCTACGTACTTAACTATAGTAGTGTAGCGCACTTGAGCAAACAGTTTAAAGAGATAGCTGGCGTATCGGCCACTACATTCAGAAATCAGAAAAACATAGACAGAAAATACTTGGATCAGCTGTAGCAAGCAACATGAGAAAAACAGAAGAGATAACCAGTTTTTTTTATAGCCAATACTTTGCGGAAGGCTTAAGGATTACTATTGGCACCATAATACCTGTCGTGATATGTGCGTTCTTTGGCGAATTCAAGACGGGCACGCTTATTTCTTTAGGTGCACTGATAGTCGGATTATCAGACACGCCCGGTGCGCCAAGACACCGTAGATTTGGGATGGTCTACTGTACCTTGCTCGGAATAATAACGATCTTTATCACGGCTCTCTTCAACAGCTCTTTACCATTGATGACGATCACCATCGCAATATTTGCGTTCTTATTTTCTATGCTTGCCGTATTTAATGCGAGAGCCGCTACGATAGGTACGATGTGCCTGTTGGTCATGTTGATCAACATTGATGATGTGTACACGCTCAAACAAGAATTCACCTATCTTTTGTATTTTTTGATCGGCGCTGTATGGTACATGATCATCAGCTTTTCAATCATGCAGGTGCGTCCATATCGATTGGCGCAGCAGGAGCTCTCTGAAACGATCTTGCAGGTGGCAGAATATTTACGCCTAAAAGCTAATTTTTATGATACCAGTATCGACGTAGATGACAACTATATCAAGCTAATCGAAAGTCAGATCGCCGTTAATGCCCATCAGGAAAACGTACGGGACATCCTCTTCCGTAGTAAACGATCTATCAAAGATACCACAAAAGAAGGCCGCTTTTTGTCACTAATATTTAATGATATTAACGACCTCTTCGAGCAGAGTATGACCACCCATTATGACTATGATAAGGTAAGGATAAACTATGGCCCCTCCGGGATCTTGGAAAAAATAAAAGATGTAATCGTTAAAGCGACACATGAATTAGACAATATTGCCTATAAAATCAATGCCAACAAAATTCCCAAGCCGATACATGACCTGGAAGCCGAAATCGATAAATTACGTATAGCGGTAGATAGATACGATAAAACCTCTGAACAAAGTGTAATTCCGTTAAAGAAAGTCCTGATAAACATCAGGACGATTACCAAACATATCCGGGATATATACAACTATGGACAATTTAAGTCTGTCAATGTAGAGAAAGAAGAAATACAGCATAGCCGTAAATTTCTCCGTAACGAAGCCCTTAATTGGGAAAAATTCAGAGACAACCTCAGTATAAACTCCAGTATTTTCAGGCATGCATTAAGGATGTCCATTATGCTTGCAGGGACCTACCTGACCCTCAACTTACTGAATTACCCTGGATTTGGAACCTATTGGATATTACTTACAATATTGGTGATATTGAAGCCAGGTTTCGGGCTCACCAAGGAAAGAAATGTACAACGTCTCATCGGTACAGTCATCGGCGGAATTATAGGCGGTATTATCCTCGCCACAGTTCCTGACCTGACAGCTCGTTTTGTGATACTGATCTTCTTCTTCTTGATCGCCTACAGTTTGTTCCGTGTCAATTACATTATGGCGGTTATTTTTATGACACCTTACGTACTGATCATGCTCAGCTTTACAGGTGTCAACACTATCGAGATGGCTAAAGAACGTATATTAGACACCTTTATAGGTGGATCGCTTGCTTTTTTGTCGAGTTATATCGTTTTTCCAAACTGGGAGAGTTTTCAGATAAGGGCTAATATAAGGAGCTTGCTCATTGCCAACTACCATTATCTAGCACAGGCTATAAAGGTATTATCTGGGAACACGGAAGATGTAACCTCCTATAAATTGGCGCGTAAAGAAGTGTATATCGCTTCCGCTAATATGGGTTCAACCTTCCAGCGCTTACTCACTGAACCCAAATGGAGGCAGAATCTAACCAAAGAGGTCAACCGATTTGTCATCCTCAACCACGTATTTTCCTCCTACACAGCAACCCTCTTGACGCAACTTCATGATGCTGAAGACCATCATTTTAATAATGCACACTTGAGACAGCTGTATAAAGCCTTGGGACATCTGGAGAAGACTATTAATTATGTCAGCGAACAGGATGATACAGCATTCGAACCCGTGCAGGGTGTAGAAAAACTGGATACGGATGAAACGGAAAGTGATGATGGTCGGTTAATCACGGAACAACTGCAATTTTTGATCAAAATATCGGCTGATATACAAAAAATAACGACCGACTTTACGGGGAAAAGCGAAATTATCGAAAAAACTAAACTAAAGATAAATGGAGAGCGTCTATGATGTCCTGATAATCGGGGCTGGCCCTATAGGTATTGCCTGTGGTATCGCAGCTAAAACAAACCACCTCGATTATATAATACTTGAAAAAGGGTGTCTGGTCAACTCGCTTTACCATTACCCCGTAAATATGACATTCTTTTCGACAGCAGAAAAGCTTGAAATAGGCAATATCCCGTTTGTTTCTATAAATCCTAAGCCAAAGCGGGCAGAGGCACTCGAATATTATAGAAGGGCAAATACCCACTTCCAATTAAATACCCGGCTTTTTGAGGAGGTGATAGGCTATAGCAAAGAGGGAGATTTATTCAAAGTAGAGTCTGAAAAAGGATTCTATATAACGAAACATATTATTGTAGCTACAGGCTTCTATGATATTCCAATGTACTTGAACATCCCTGGTGAAGAACTGTCCAAAGTAAGCCATTATTATAATGATCCGCACTACTATGCCGATCAAAATATTATTGTTGTGGGTGCCAGCAACTCCGCTATCGATGCCGCTCTGGAAGTGTATAGAAAAGGAGCAAACGTAACTCTGGTGATACGTGGCAATGAAATCAGTCCAAGGGTAAAATATTGGGTCAAGCCAGACATTGAAAATCGTATAGCAGCAGGAGAGATCAAGGCCTACTACAATAGTGTACTAACTAAAATTGAACCCGACAGTGTGCATATAGCCACCAAAAATGGAGAGGAAATTATCGACAATGATTTTGTAATAGCCCTTACCGGGTACCGTCCAAATTTTGACTTTTTAAGATCATTGAATATAGAGATCTCCACAGAATCACCCATGATCCCAAATCACAATCTAGACACGATGGAAACCAATATCAACGGAATCTATCTTGCAGGGGTGGTTTGTGGCGGATTGAATACCCATCTCTGGTTTATCGAAAACTCGAGAATACATGCCGATCAGATAATTAAGGCGATTATTTCAAAAGCTACGCTTTAAGCCCCCTTATAAAAATAGCTGCCATCTTTTTCTGCATGACAAGGATGGCATCAAACTCTTCTTTATTAGGGATAAAACTGCTTTTCAAATCCTTGACAACTACCAAACGCATCCCCATAGAGGAAAACAAGAATATTTTAGAGATCTCTGCCAGATCGACATCCATCAACTCTCCACGCTCTACCCCTTTACGGAATACATTCTGAATGACTTCTCTTTGGTTTTCGAAAGAATCGACAAGCAGCTGATCCAGTTCTGAAGAAAGATCTTTACGCATCAAAACCGTATATTCGAGGATGTAATAATATTTTTTGACAAATTCCATCCGTTTCTCCAGTACGATAACAATGGCTTCAGAAACAGAGTTTATATTTTTGATAGATGCTGCAATATCCTCTTCCAGTTCTTCTACTACATGCTCAAGAACAGCAGCGTACAGACTATTTTTATCCGGAAAATAGTAATATAGAAGGGCCTTTGAAAAGGATAGATCCTTAGCTATTTCTGCCATTGTGGTCTTCCCCATACCATAATGGGCAAATCTTCGTTTGGCGGTCTCTAAAATCTTTAATCGCTTTTCATCAGCATTTTTCGGCATATTGAAATAAAATAAGATTGTTTAATAATTCGCTTTATTGCTATCTTTACGCAACAAAACAATTTAAAGGTAATACTTTAATTTGAATTTTTAAAAGCAAAGGTCAAATCGATACTAAGTGGACGTATTAAGCAATATCTCTTTAAAAAATCTAAACACTTTTGGTGTACCAGCTTTAGCCAGACAACTCGTAGAGGTACAGGATGAGAAGGTCCTTGTAGACTTATATCGTAAAGGATATTTTCAACGAAAGTTCTTTGTCCTGGGAGGAGGTAGTAATGTCTTGTTTACCCAAGATTTTGAAGGAACCATTATCAAAATATCGAACAAAGGCATTCAGCATTTCATAGAAGGGTCACACATATTTGTCACAGCAGCAGGGGGAGAAATATGGAACACACTGGTTTGGTACTGCATCGACCATGGCTTTGCTGGCTTGGAAAACATGGCGCTCATTCCAGGTACAGTAGGAGCATCCCCAATTCAGAATATAGGAGCTTACGGCGCAGAGCTCATGCATATATTCTACAGTTGCAGAGCTTTTGATACACGCACTGGAGAGTTTAGAACATTTTCCAATAAAGAGTGTTCTTTTACGTACCGAGATAGTATATTCAAAAGCAAACATAAAGGCCGATACATTATACTATCGGTCACGTACAAACTGCACCTTCATGCCAACATAAACACCAGTTATGGCGCAATAGAATCTGAACTAGCGAAAAGAGGGATCTCAAATCCTAACATAAAGGATGTTGCGGAAGTTGTCTCCCATATTCGTGTTGAAAAACTACCTGATCCATCTACCGTGGGAAATGCAGGAAGTTTTTTTAAAAACCCGATCATCTCCAATACTCAACTGGCCGAATTGAAAAAGAATCATCCAGATATCGTATACTATTCCCTTGATAACGAGGAGTCCAAAATAGCTGCAGGATGGCTTATTGAACAAACAGGATGGAAAGGAAAAGAGATCGGTGAAGTAGCCATCTGGAAGAATCAAGCCTTGGTCATTACCAACAAAGGGCGAGCTACAGGAATTGAAATACTTGAAGTCTCTTCACAGATTATTAATACTGTCTATCAAAAATTTGGCATAAAACTCGAAAGAGAAGTAAATATTTTATAGAAAGTTTTCCACATTTCTTAAAAACTTCCTGGAGACTAAAAACGTTAATCTTTGTTAAACCTGTCGCCAGACTGGTTTTGCTATTAAATTTATCTACTCATAACAAAAATTTAATCTTTATCGATAAAAACTAGCACAGTCTTTGTTCATTATTACTTGAAAAACAAGTGAGGTATAAACTAATTAGAGATCGGTATATTTTCTGTACCTAGAGAGGGCCGTAGTTTATTTAAAAGCAAAGTAATGTAGAACAAATAAAACCAACGCTATGAAGAGAATGGAATTTAACAATTTAGTTATTCAGCATTCGATTTCGTTAAAGTCGTATGCACGAAACTTTACAAAAGATCAAGAGGATGCCAATGACTTAGTACAGGACACCGTCGTAAAAGCCATCACCTATTTCAAAAACTTTAGAGATGGCACCAATTTAAAAGGATGGCTCTACACCATCATGAAAAACACCTTTATAAACAACTACCGCAGACTCACCAAAACAAATACCTTTATCACACAAGAAGAAGACATCTCTCCTTCCAACTTACTCGTTTCGGCTCACCTCAATACCGGCGAAAACAAGTTTATCATGGAAGATATCAACAAAGCACTGGCTACACTGAGCGATGAATATTACACACCTTTCACCATGTATTTTGAAGGATACAAGTACAATGAAATAGCCGAGTACTTACAGATCCCCATTGGAACTGTCAAGACTCGAATACATGTAGCTCGGAAGGTGATGAAAAAATCATTATGTGCCTACAAATTCAATTAAGATCTGTAGTTTTGCGTCTATGAAAATAGCGGATGACAACCTCCCTATCTATACAAAGACGCAACTAGCTTTGAGAAATGGACAGGATAAGCCCGACATATGGATAGCCTACCAAGGCATGATATACGATGTCACTAGTAGTAGATTATGGAAGAAAGGCATGCACTATGAACATTGGGCGGGACAGGATCTCACGGAGGAGCTTAATGATGCACCACATAGCGAAAGTGTCTTTGAAAAATTCCAGAAAGTAGGCAAATTATTCAAAAACATATAAGGAGATAAGCGGATTAGTATTCGCTTATCTCAAATTTTGCTAAAGCAATGAATTCCTGTATTCTATCGGTTATTTCTGCTTGTGTCAAATCCTCAAGACGGGCTGTTCCAAATTTCTCTACACAGAAAGAAGCTAAGGCTGAACCATAAATAATCGCGTTTTTCATGTTCGAAAAACTAACGGTATTAACTCGAGCTAAGTAGCCAATAAAACCACCAGCAAAAGCGTCCCCTGCTCCTGTAGGATCAAAAACATCAGCTAATGGTAACGCTGGCGCAGAAAAAACCTGATTTTCGCCAAATAATAACGCTCCGTGCTCTCCCTTTTTTATGATCAGATACGACGGGCCCATAGCCAAAATCTTCTTAGCAGCCTTCACCAAAGAGTATTCGCCTGACAATTGCCTAGCCTCCGCGTCGTTGATCGTCAAAACATCGACCTTCTTTAACACACGCATTAAATCGTCTAAAGCAACATTCATCCAAAAATTCATAGTATCCAGGACCACAAGTTTCGGTTTCGTGTTCAAACGTTCTAAAGCATTGATCTGTATTTGAGGGGTCAGATTACCCAACAGTAAGTAAGTGCAGTCCTGATACGACTCAGGAACTTTCGGATCAAAATCAGCTAACACATTGAGCTCGGTGACTAAGGTATCGCGGCTATTCATATCGTTATGATACCTACCGGACCAAAAGAAAGACTTCCCTCCTGCTATAACCTCTATCCCCGAAGTATCAATTTTTTTATCCTTAAGCAGATCGATATTATCCCCAAAATCCTCACCGACCACACTAATCAATTTAACATCGTTGCATAAAAATGACGCTGCTAGACCTGCAAACGTAGCCGCTCCACCCACAATTTTATCCGTTTTCCCGAAAGGAGTTTCAATAGCATCGAACGCTACAGTCCCTACAATAACTAAACTCATTACCCGTATTAAATAGATGAAAACAAAAAAACCGGCTGTAATGGCCGGTTTTTTATGCTCCTGAAGCTGGGCTCGAACCAGCGACCCTCTGATTAACAGTCAGATGCTCTAACCAACTGAGCTATTCAGGATCATATCTAGAAGTACTTCCTTCTAAAGTGATACAAAGATACGTTTTACAATTCAAGGTTCCAAAATATTTTTTCTTTTTTCTAACAGCTTTTTACCCCACTCACTATATCCCGAAAGACAATAAATACAACCATCTGATTTTAAACAGATTTAACAGACTCTTCTACGTAACCATCGTGGTGCACATTTGCAACAGCTCGCCCTGATGGATCATTTAAATGTTGAAAAGAGGCATCCCAAAGTAATGCTTCTGGCGTGCTACAGGCGACAGATTTAACAGAAGGCACTGTGCTCGCCGACGCAGAAGACGGAAAATGCAACTCAAACAACGTCCTATAATAATATTCTTCTTTACTCTTTGGTGTATTAATAGGGAACTGTACTTCTGCTAATTCGAACATTGCATCGCTTATCAATTCTTCTGCCTGTGCTTTGAGGGTATCAATCCAACTATACCCCACACCATCTGAAAACTGTTCTTTCTGACGCCACGCTATACTTTCTGGGAGATAATCTTCAAAAGCCTTACGAACTACCCATTTCTCCATTTTACCTTTACCGATCATCTTGTCTTTCGGATTGATACGCATGGCGATGTCCATAAACTCTTTGTCCAGAAAAGGGACTCTACCTTCTACTCCCCAAGCTGCCAATGATTTATTGGCGCGTAAGCAGTCATACAGATAAAGCTTTTTTAGCTTCCGCACTGTTTCTTCGTGAAACTCCTGCGCATTCGGTGCTTTATGAAAATAAAGATACCCTCCAAATAGTTCATCCGAGCCTTCCCCAGAGAGCACCATCTTAATCCCCATGGATTTAATGACCCGAGCCAATAGATACATCGGTGTCGACGCCCGGATAGTAGTGACGTCATAAGTTTCCAAATGATAAACCACGTCGCGAATCGCATCTAGACCTTCTTGAATAGTAAAATTGACTTCATGATGAATCGTACCTATATGATCCGCTGCACGCTGAGCAGCCAGAAGATCAGGAGCACCCTTAAGTCCTACAGCAAAAGAATGTAACTGTGGATACCAGGCCTCCTCCGCGTCATTAGATTCGATTCGCCTAGCAGCAAATTTCTTGGTGATAGCAGCAATAACCGAAGAGTCAAGCCCACCTGACAACAAAACACCATAAGGAACATCCGACATCAGCTGCCTATACACAGCATCTTCTAATCCCTGACGTAGTACAGACAGATCAGTTTCATTAGTATGCACCGCACCAAACTCTTCCCAATCTCGGGTATACCAACACTGCGGCTCGCCTCCTTGTTCGGCACTAGACATCCAAAATCCTGGAGGAAACTGATCAATAGTTGTACAGTATCCTTCCAAAGCCTTTAGCTCTGAGGCTACATAAAGCTGCCCTAAATCATCACGCCCGTAATATAAAGGAATAATCCCCATATGATCCCGAGCAATCAGATAAGAATCATCGCGCGAATCATAAAGCACGAAACCGAATATTCCATTTAATTCTTCAATAAAGGACACTCCTTTTTCAAGATATAAAGCAAGTATGACCTCGGAATCCGACTGGGTACTAAAATTATAGTCTGGTAGAGCTTGGCGCAACTCATGGTGATTATAGATCTCGCCATTGACAGCCAGTACCACCTGCCCATCCGGGCTGTATAAGGGTTGACTTCCCGATAAAGGATCTACAATCGCCAAACGCTCATGCGCCAAGATCGCTCTATTGCTACTGAATATACCCGACCAATCGGGACCACGATGACGAATACGTCTAGCCATTTCTAATACCCGAGGTCTAACTTGTTGCTCAGACTCTACCAAATCAAATGCTCCTACAATACCACACATATTTTAACTCTATTAAGTTATCACTAATACTAATTAGACAACAAAATAAAACAATTTAAATCAAAAATTCAACAAATTTTTAGTTTTATTAAAAACTTATCATCAAACACAAGTTTTGAATAGCAAAATAACAATAAAAACATCATACTATTCAAAATAAACAATACAAAAAAAAGCAATGTCTTGTAAGACATTGCTTTTTCTAAATATAGGATATTACTACTTTCTTATCGGATTATCTCTTGTTGCCGAATCCCAAAATTCCAAACACCACTTTGAAAGCGATTATAGAAGCGATGATCACGGAAACATTAGCAATTAGAGAAAACATAAATGTATACTGATCTAATGCCGAAATTACATCAGGAACGAACCTTACAAAAACGCCAAACAAACCAATAATAATGGCGATAGTCAATGTAACGTAATAATGCGTTTGATTTGCATTGTTATCAGTTTTTTTAGGCTGTCTCTGTGCTGCTGTATTTTCCATAATATTGTATGCTATTTTTTCTTTGGCCAAAGGTACAAAGTATATCTACATTTTAAAAATATTTTCACGTTTAAAAACAAACACACAATTCTTTAGCGGAATTATTTAGTAATATTGCAAGGAAGAATAACACATGAGAACATTACTATTTTTTTTTACGCTAATATACAGCTCTGTGCATGCATATGCACAGACTACACCTCAATATATAGACAACTTTATTGTCAAAGAAAACCTGACTGCTAATGGCAAAGTAGCCATTGTAGCGGTGGACTCTAACGACATCGCCAACGAAGCTATTAATGGCACTTTCAAATTCAGCATAAATGGTTTTGAACAAAATCTCCCCTTCCATCAGGGAGTGGGTGTCCCCTCTCATCCAATAGACGGCTCTACCTTTGCCTACTTTAAGCATAAAAATCAAAATGGTAGCTCCGGAAAACTCTACTTTTTGTACAAAAAGGAGAACAATATCACACCCATAAAAATTAATGGTCTACTCCTTCTAATCATCCCGGCTGTAGCACTTTTGATTGCTTATGCTTTCAAAAGATTACTCACGACTTTTGTCGTGCTAGCCCTTGTGTATGGATATTTTTCTTTCAGTAAAGGGTTGTCCATAAGTCAGATTATGGAAAGTGCGTTCGAAGTTTTAAAAAGCTTTTTCTAGAAAGGTAGACCAACACCAAAATTATACTGAAAAAAACCATAACGATCTGGACTATTTGTCTGACGGTAGTTATCTTTAAAGTCCTTGGCATCAAACAAGTGCTTGATCACCCATTGATCTCCCCCTTTAAACTGGGGATCCTTAACCTTAAGTCCCGCATCCAATCGCATCGTAAAATAATCCATATCAAAACGTAACCCAAACCCAGTCCCTACAGCTACCTGAGACAAGAATTTATCGATTTTAAATTCTCCTTCCTGATTAAGCGGATTTGGACGTAAACGCCAAATATTGCCCATATCAACGAATGTCGCACCGTTCATTTTAGTTCCCAAAAAATTATCCAATAGACGAAACCTGTATTCAAAGTTGGTTTCCAATTTCACCTCTCCAAGCTGATCAAGATTACGCAAATTCAAACGCAGTTCTTCAGATTTGATACTACTACGGTTATAGTTCCCCGGCCCTAAAGTTCTCGCCTGCCATGCCCGAATACCATTCATTCCTCCCGAAAAAAAACTCTTTTCAAAAATCAACAACTCTGAATTATTACCATACGGAACAATAAGTCCCCCGTTAAAGCGAAATACAAACTGCCTATTACCCCCCAAGTAGCGATACCATCTATAATCTACTTCTCCTTTTATAAACTGTAGATAAGTAACTCCAAACAGCGTCTTCATGCCGGCACTATTTTCCTTAAAATTGAATAATGAGCTCAACGCTCCTAAGGTATTGCCACTGACATCAACAGCTCCACGCATAAAAGAAAAATTTTCCAATTTTTGAAGTTTTGGTGCATTCCAGGTAATCGCATACTGCGACCCTAAACCAAAATATTGACGATCATTAGATTCGACGTACAATTGGTAGCCCTCCTGCAATAAACGCGTCTTGAAATCCGGATCAAATCGACCATCTCTGTATTCTAACACTAATGGCGTATAGCTATGTTGTAGATTGCTCGACTGCCACCACGAATAATTCAAGGTATTTATAAAATAGCGATTAGAATAAGTCCCATCCTGATTAAAAAGCTGCAAGCTGGAAGAAAACATCGTACGGGGAAGACCATATCGTCCCGTACTTCGTACTCCAAAAGGAAGAAGTAGACGCGGAACAACCAGATTGACACCGACCTGAAAATCATTATTGAATATCTTTTGAGCTAAATTCCCTGGTAACCGTGGATCAAACAATACGCCATACCGCAACTTGACCTCCAAAAGTTCGGCCCCTCCAAACACATTACGATGCGAAAATGTATTGCCTACATTAAAACCACTCATCCCAGAACTAAATGTATACTCACCTTCCACCTGATTGGCCATCAATGGCCTAGGGATAAGCTCATAAGAAACATCCAACTGATTAGTATCGACTTTTTCATAGTTGATCTTCACACTACGAAAACCATTCATCTCGTAAAGTCTATCGTAGGACAGATTTTCATTGTCCAAGTTGTAAATCTGTCCGGGTCTGAAATACATGTAGCGTGCGATCGGCTTCAGTCGATATCGATCCGTATGGTCCTGAAAAACAATCCCGGTGAGCGGATCTTTAGAACCCGGAAATTCCTCCTTCTTGCCGCTATTGGGCACAATCTGAAGCGATACCTGTCGAATATAGTAACGCTGGTGCTCCTCCCCCTCTGGTCCGGCTAATTTTATAACAAGATCAGCATCATTACCAGGCATAGTCGTATCCACACCGATACGCATATATTGACGAAGAAAATCATAATAACCTTTATTTTTCACGGCACGAAAAAGCTTCTCCCGCTCTTCTCCCAATTTTGCTGCATCATACCGCATCCCCTCCTTAAGTTTGCTCGATGGAACAACACTTTCCTGATAAATAGCTGAAAGAATAGGATCATCAAAATCGTAAACTATTTTTCGTACATGGAATGGATCTCCCATATCCGCAACAAAATCAATCTTAGCTTTCTTCTTTTGCGTTTGAATATGCGGCACCACCTGCGCTCTAAAAAAACCTTTGGTATGCAGAAAGCGTTGAATCTGAGTCGCAGAAAGCTCTACCAACGAAGAATCCAATAAGTGCGGAGCCTCTCCTACCTGTCGTATTTTTTGGGTTTTATAACGGCCTTTCTTGGTATTGAATAAATTATATATAGTTAAGTTAAGCACCGAATTGGGCCTAATCTCATTGGACACATAGCTGTTTGCAGATTCTTTGAGATCTTGCGGTACACCACTCATATCCACATCTGTCACCAAAGCCTGATCTTCTTCTAAATATTTTGCCGAACGACAGGAAGCAAAACTTAAAAGTAAAAGTGTTATACTTGCAAAAAATAAAAGTCTTCTTTTTATAGTCATTAATCCAATGTTGTCAAAAGCGCAAATCAGTCTGATAACTTCTCTCCAGCACAAAAAGTTTCGCACCAAACATGGTCTCTTTATCGTAGAGGGAACCAAATCCATAATGGAGTTTGTTCATTCGTCATACAAGGTACAAAAAATATTTGCCACCGATCAGGCCTCCGCAAAATTGGTTAAAATACCGCAAAGTATAAAACCTATTACACTTTCTGAAAGTGATTTCAGTAAAATATCAGCCCTGAAAAACCCACAGGGCGCCCTTGCTCTCGTAGAGATCCCGGAGTCTCGAACATTAGATCTGAACGACATAAAAGGAACACACAGCTTAGTGTTAGACGGCATACAAGATCCAGGTAATTTAGGTACGATCATCCGAACCGCTGAGTGGTTTGGTATACAACACATTATATGTTCTACAGAAACTGTAGACGCCTACAACCCAAAGGTCGTACAAGCGACCATGGGCTCTCTATCTAGGATACATCTATACTACACCAACATTAAAGACCTGATCCTGAAAAAAGAAATTGCTACATTTGGGGCCTTACTAGAAGGAGAATCGATTTACGAAACCGACTTTGGGACAGAAGGATTAATCATCATGGGAAATGAAGGTAATGGCATACATACCGATCTAATCTCCTCCATAAAAAAGGCTGTAACAATCCCTAGAATAGGGCTAGCAGAATCGCTGAACGTTGCTGTAGCTACTACCATATTCTGCTCTGAAATCGCTAGACACCGTATGAAAAAAGGGAGATAACATATATAATGCAAGAAACAAAAACTTCGATATATACGCTACAATTTGCATTGCTGTGTTTAAGTTCGCTTTTATTCTCAGCCAGCTTTAACATGATCATCCCCGAACTCCCCAATTATCTATCAAGCCTTGGTGGAGCTGAACACAAGGGACTTATTATTGCCTTATTCACACTTACCGCGGGCATATCACGTCCTTTTAGTGGTAAATTAACGGATCAATGGGGGCGTGTACCTGTAATGGCTATAGGATCCATCGTATGCGTCATCTGTGGTTTTTTGTACCCTATATTGACAACACTATCCGGTTTCTTTATGCTTAGGCTAGTACATGGGTTTTCCACCGGCTTCAAACCGACCGCTACCTCTGCCTATATTGCTGATATTATACCCCAGGACAGATGGGGAGAAGCATTGGGAATGCACGGACTCTGCTTTAGTATAGGCGGTGCAGTGGGGCCTGCTGTAGGAAGTCTGGTGGCCCAAAACTTGGGTCTCAATACGATGTTCTTCTCTTCATCATTATTTGCTTTTTTATCAATTGTGATTGTGATGAACATGAAAGAAACGCTTCAACCAAAACAGCAATTCAAGCGGCAGATGCTGCGGATCTCTCGCTTTGATATCTTAGAAAAAAGAGCGATACCTGCAGGAATAGTAACCTTGCTCTCCTACTCTGCTTATGGGGTGATCCTCACGTTGATCCCAGACTGGAGCGAACACTTAGGGATTACAAATAAGGGACTTTTTTTTACGGCGTACACCTTAGCATCTATTGGAATACGGTTTATGTCGGGTAAGGTCTCAGATCGATTTGGGAGAATTAAAGTCATGCTGGTAGGTCTAGTGATTATCCTTATCTCGCTAATGTTATTAGGGAATGGCGATAGCATTTCGGGGCTTATTATCGGAGCATGTGTATACGGAATTGGAACAGGGATTCTTTCTCCTGCACTGAACGCATGGACAATAGACCTCTCTCTTCCTCAATATAGAGGTAAAGCCATGGCCACGATGTATATTGCCCTAGAGATAGGTATCGGCGGAGGCGCACTTTTGGCTGGTTATATATACCAGGATTTTATCTACCGCATCCCATATATTATGTATGGAAATGCGGCGGTTATATTTACTGCTTTTTTTTATGTCATATATTGGAATAGAACAAAAACATAAACTAACTATTGCTTGTTATAACTAATATGGAAAGTCCTTCGAAAAAACCGTACGCAATAAACCTATCCGCCAGCTTATTTGCTTTAGTACTGATACTAGCTCTATTGTATGTTGCACAAGGGGTATTACTCCCCATTTTATTTGCTACCCTGATCTCAATATCGTTATTCCCTTTAGCTAAATTTTTTGAGCGCCTAAGATTAGGCCGGGCTTTTGCGGCTATGCTAGCTGTTATCGTAGCGATTGCTATCATAGCAACGGTACTATGGTTTATAGTTCATCAAAGTATTATCATTGGAAAGGACGCCACAGCGATTACCGACAAGGTGCTATCCGTACTAGAAAATGGTCAATCCTGGCTACACGATCAATTTGGAATTGGGAAAAATCAGGTAATCGAAAAACTAAAAGAACAAGGGAACAAATCCTTAGAAAACATTGGGGGGGTAATAACGACGACGTTTGGCTCAATAGGAAATATGTTAGCCAGCGCCATTCTTGTACCATTGTATAGTTTTTTTATGCTATACTATCGAGATTTTTTCCGGGAATTTTTCTTTAAGGCTTTCAAATCCACACCACAACGAAAAGTAAATGAGGTACTGAACAAGATATATACAGTGGTACAAAGCTATCTAACAGGACTCGTTACCGTAATGGGAATCATCGCAGTTCTTAACACAGTAGGTTTAATGGCGATGGATATTGAGTACGCTTGGTTCTTTGGAACTTTAGCCTCCCTGCTTATGCTATTGCCCTATATCGGGATAGCTATCGGCTCTATCCTTCCAGCTCTTTTTGCGTTGGCGACAAAGGAGTCGGCCTGGTATGCACTCGGAGTCGTAGCCTGGTTCCAGATAGTCCAATTTTTAGAGGGGAATATCATCACTCCAAACATTGTAGGCAGTAAAGTCAGTATAAACCCCTTAATGGCGATCATTGGTATCCTCTTAGGTGGTATGTTATTTGGGTTAGCCGGCTTAATATTGGCACTCCCCTTTATTGCTACGTTGAAGGTTCTTTTTGACGCCATCCCTAACATGGAGGCCTTTGGGTTCCTAATCGGCGAACCTGAAAAACAACATCTCAAACGAAATTCCACCCAAGAACTTCTTATGAAATGGGGAATAGTTCGTACCCCAAAAATTAAGGACAAAATAGAAGTAGACATTAACATCACTACGGAGGCTAAATCTCCGAAAAACAGCTCCCAGATGGCTTACAAGGAAATACACGAAAGTGAGGAGATGCCTTATACCGAAGCTAAAAACGATGAAGATTCAAATTCTACGGCCTGATGGAATACTTGGCTCCTCCCTTCATTGATATACATACACATGATACCCGGAGTATTCCGGGTATTTTGCAGGTTCGAAATCATATTGTAGGACAAGATGAAATGGCAAGCAACTACCTATACACAGCTGGCATACACCCCTGGTACATCGATCAATCTCCATATCTCCAATTGAAACAACTGGAGTGTATAGCAGCAAAAAAAGAGGTCCTTGGCATCGGCGAATGTGGATTAGATAAACAATGTACTACGGATTGGGACTTACAGATTGAAGTCTTCCGGCAACAGGTAGAACTAGCCAATACGACAAACAAACCTATTATCATCCATAGCGTACGAGCTTATCAAGAAATCGTACAGCAACTAACGTTACAGCGCGTACAGACTCCTGTCATCTTTCATGGCTTTAATAAAAAAAACGAACTAGCTCAGGAACTCTTAAAAAAAGGCTATTATCTGAGCTTAGGAGCTGAGATACTATTGGGTAGGCAAAGTGCTTTAATCACCTCTATCCCACTCCACAGGATGTTTCTCGAAACAGACAATAAAACGACTAATATAGTAGATATTTTTTCTTACTTTTGTGCCGCTCGAAAAATCCCGCTTGCTGTCTTAAAACAACAAATGGCAGAAAATATGGAGCATGTATTTAATTACAGGATTGAAGAATGAAAGATTTATCTTGGCTATCTAGAACAGAAGCATTGATAGGCCGTGACGCCGTAAAAAAACTTAGCACATCACATGTCATGGTCCTTGGACTAGGTGGCGTGGGCTCATATGCGGCGGAATTTATCTGTCGTGCCGGGGTAGGAAAAATGACGATCATTGACGGAGATACGGTGGATCCCACGAACCGGAACCGACAGCTACCTGCACTATCCAGCAATCACGGCGTACCTAAGGCGCAAATCATGAAACAACGCCTAATCGACATAAATCCAGAATTGGACCTTACGGTTTTGGAAGAATTTATTATCCCCGAGCGATTAGAAACCTTGCTGGAAACAAAGCCCGACTATATAGTCGAGGCGATAGACAGCATAACGCCCAAGCTATTTTTAATCCGACGTGCCTACGCTGCAAAGATTCCCTTTGTAAGTTCTATGGGTGCCGGAGGAAAAGTAGATCCAACGAAAATACAAATAGCAGATATCAGTAAATCCTACAACTGTAAGCTGGCGTTGCATATTCGTAAAAAACTACGCAAACATGATATCCGGGAAGGCGTAAAAGTTGCTTTTTCCACGGAATTACCGAACAAAGCTTCCTTGATCTACACAGATGGGAGTAACTTTAAAAAATCGGCATACGGTACGATGTCTTATCTCCCAGCCGCATTTGGAGGAGCTATAGCTTCAGTAGCAATTCGGGAACTAATCGGGAAAGAAGCGTAATCACAATTCTTCATACGATATACCGACAAAAATATATTTTTCACCGAGGATTCGACTAGGTTTACCTAATTTGTGTGCTTAGTCTATGTATTACGTTCTATCTTTGATGCATACAAACAAGAAGCATAAACTTTAAAAAAAGAAAATCATGGCATTCAAAGAAACTTACAATATCTCTGGCGAGAATTTATTACGAAAAATTAAAGAGTTAATTGCGGATGGCAATGTAACAAAAATCACTATCGCAGATAAACATGAAAAAGAAATAATTAGCTTTCCTGTTACCATAGGAATCGTAGGATTAATCTTAGCTCCTATTTTTGCAGCAGTAGGTGCACTGGCCGCTATTGTCGCGGAGTGTAAAATTATCGTGGAGCGGAAAGATACAGAGCCTAAAGAAAATAATCCAGAAACAGAAAAAGAAGACAATCCGGTCGTTTAGTTTTAATTAATAAATATAATGATATTGATCGCCGTATTATTCCCGTGGCTTTCCTTCTTCTTACGAGGCAAGATATTTTCGGGGATTTTATGTTTAATTTTACAAATAACTTTGATAGGTTGGCTACCCGCCGCTATATGGGCAGTAGCTTCTAGGCTGGATGCAAAAACCAAGCAGCGCATAGAGAATCTAAATAGGAGATAAAGAAAAAGCCTTCGCAATGTGTGGAAGGCTTTTTCATTTATTCATTACGAGATAATCTCTTCTATCTCTCTGATTATCTTCTGCGCAATAGCATCGGCGGCATCTGGTGTTGGACCTTCCGAATAAATACGGATAATCGGCTCTGTATTAGACTTCCGTAGATGTACCCATTCATTTTCAAAATCGATTTTCAACCCGTCTACGGTGGAATGATTCTCATGCGCATATTTCGTCTGCATCTTTGCCAGTAATCCATCGATATCTAAACCAGGGGTCAATGTGATCTTATTTTTAGACATAAAATATTGCGGTAATTCAGCTCTGTAAGTAGAAGCCTTATTTCCCATCTTTGCTAAATGAGACAAGAAGATAGCAACACCGACTAATGCATCACGACCATAATGCGACGCTGGATAGATAACCCCTCCATTACCTTCTCCTCCGATCACTGCATCCACTTCTTTCATCTTTGTCACCACATTCACTTCTCCTACCGCAGCTGCAAAATATATACCACCATGCTTAACAGTGATATCGCGTAACGCGCGAGTAGACGACAAATTGGATACCGTATTACCACCCTTAGATTGAGACAAAATATAATCTGCAACGGCCACTAACGTATATTCCTCTCCAAAAAGCTCTCCATCTTCCATCATAAAGACTAAGCGATCGACATCAGGATCCACAGCAATACCCAAATCGGCCCCCTTAGCCAATACGGCTTCCGATAAATCTATTAAGTGTTCTTTAAGTGGTTCGGGATTATGAGGAAACTTACCGTTAGGCTCACAATGTATCTTAAATATTGTCTCCACACCCAAGGCTTCCAATAAAGCAGGGATAAAAATACCGCCCGTACTATTCACAGCATCTACAGCAATCTTGAATCCAGCTGCACGGATAGCAGCTACATCAACATATTCCAAAGCCAAAACTGCGTCGATATGCTTTTGCAGGTAACTGCCGTCCACGGTGACCTTTCCTAGATCCTGCACCTCTGCAAAATCAAAATCAAGACTTTCGCCCAATTCTAGAACTTCTTTCCCTTCAATATCGGATATAAACTCTCCCTTATCATTCAATAGCTTCAAAGCATTCCATTGTCCAGGATTATGCGAAGCTGTCAGTATGATCCCCCCTGCTGCCCCTTCTAAAGGTACAGCGATCTCTACTGTAGGTGTGGTAGAAAGGCCCAAATCCACAACTTCGGCACCAATACTTTGAAGTGTACCGATTACCAAGCTACTAACCATTTCCCCGGATTCGCGTGCGTCCCGCCCCACCACAATCTTCTTGCTATCGGACTGTCTCATCAATATCTTACCAAATGCCGCAGTAAACTTAACGATATCGATTGGCGTCAATCCTTCTCCTGCACGACCACCAATAGTACCACGAATACCTGAAATAGATTTTATTAAAGTCATAAACTTGATCAATTATAGTGAACCGTAAAAATAGGTTATTCCAAAATAAATACAACATCTTGATTGGATATAAAATTTAAAAAACATATATTTGTTGCAACTTTGTGTATTTTAATATTAAAATTCCATTTCCCATTTAGTTTCAATTAATGTACTTTTAGCTTTTCATACACAAAACAACGAATCTTATGTGGCAACAAATAATTGATCTAGATAAAGAAATTTTCTTACTGATAAACCAAGGGTTAAGCAACCCTGTATTTGACTGGCTATTACCTATTTTACGCAATCCATTCACGTGGGCTCCCTTGTATCTATTTGTCATTATCTTTTTCATCAAACATTATGGCAAACTAGGCATATTGGTTGTTTTATGCACATTGATTAATTTCGGTATGTCCGATGGTATATCATCCCATCTGATCAAGAAAAATGTAAAGCGCATCCGTCCATGCAACGATATTGAATTCAAGCATGATATTAATCTCCGGGTGAGATGTGGTTCTGGATTTAGTTTCACAAGCTCGCACGCAACAAATCACTTTGCCATGGCTTTTTTCTGGATTGTGTTATTTCGTCGTAAGTGGAAACACACCCTATGGCTGTGCGTCTTATGGGCTGCATTAATTTCTTTTTCGCAAATTTATGTAGGCGTACATTACCCATTTGATGTACTCTGTGGGGCTCTACTCGGTAGCTTGATCGGCATCTTAAATGGAAACCTATTTAAACGGTTCGTCCCCTCTTTCTTTACAGAAAATATTTCAACACATAATACTATATGAGCTTTACTTTAATCGTAGCTATTTTATTTCTATCCGCATTCATCAGCGGATTGGCCGTTTTTTTTGTCAAAAGAGACAACACGAACTACCTCAAATTGATTCTCTCTTTTAGTGGGGCCTATCTGTTTGCTATTACAGTGCTACATTTAATCCCACATGTTTACCACGCTAATACGACCAGTCCAGAAGTCATTGGACTGTATATATTAGGAGGCTTCATTTTTCAACTCTTGTTGGAACAGTTTTCACAGGGTATAGAACATGGCCATATCCACCACAATGAAAATGCAGGGTTTCCGTTAGGAATCATGATCAGCCTATGTCTACATGCATTTTTAGAAGGGATGCCATTGATTTCAGGTCAACAGTCCAAACTGGTATTTGGTATTGCGATACATCATATCCCAGCAGCATTTGCTTTAGGCAGTCTTTTATTAAGTTCTTCCTTGAGCAAAAGAGCTATTATAATCATGCTATTTATTTTTGCAGCAATGACACCACTAGGGTTCATGACCAGTTCCGTATTGAGTAAAGGCGAAGTAGGTAATATATCACAGCATTTTGATAAAATCATGGCCGTAGTAATTGGTATATTTTTACATATCTCCACTACTATATTATTTGAGTCTGGATCTGCTGATCACCATAAATTTAACAAAAAGAAAATGGCCGCAGTCTTTTTAGGACTAGCCATATCATTAACCACATTCTTATTACCCCATGATCATAGCCATGAGGGTCATGGACACGAACATCACGAACATCACGACCATGGTGAGCACAGTCACGACGACAAAGGAAAAGTCCATCATGATCATAGCAATGAAAGCCATAGCACCGAAAAGGGCAATACAGATAATGAGCACAAGCATGAAGACCACGAAGGTCACACACACTAACACTTTTTTAGGCTTCGCCCCGTAATTTATCGAGCAAGCCATTTAAAACCACAGCTTCCTGCTCGGAAAGATTCTCTGACAGCATAGCGGAAAGGTTCATATCAGCCTCCAATTCGTCTAAGAGTTGGAGGCCTTTTTCCGTGATAAGTAGATCTACAGCACGTTTGTCAGATTTATTTTTCGTCCGTGTAACTAATCCCTTGGTCACAATGCGCTCTACCAATCTGGAGATATCAGGTGTACTGTTTATCATTCGTTCCTTAATCATCGCGTTAGAAGCGGGATTGGGAAATTGCCCTCGTAATATTCGTAAAACATTAAACTGTTGAAGCGTTATTTTTTTCTTACTAGCTCTAGATTCCAACAAGTTACTCAACCAATTATTGGTATAAAGAATATTAATAGTAGCCTTGTGCCAATCATCCTGAAACCGACTGGTTTTGATTCGATCCTCAATACCCATATTTATAATGAATCTAATTAAAACAATTCTGTGACATAACCAACATCCCTAAACTCATTCCTTTTAGCTATATTTGGAGAATTTCGAGGTATTAGAAACTATCTAAAGTTACAAAAATAATGCAAAATAAAATCTCACTTGATAAACTAAAAAAAGGAGAAAAAGCAGTCATTCATTCTTTTGATAAAGATGATCTTCCCGCCAAGTTTTATGAATTGGGTTTTACCCCCGGTACTACTATACAAATTAAGCACGTAGCTCCACTGCACGGTCCAATCTGTGTCAATATTATTCAAGATAACACCTTAGTAGCAATCAGAAAGTCAGAAGCCTCATTAATTCTGGCCAACAAAATATAATGAAGAACAGAACAATAGCATTATTAGGAAACCCAAACGTTGGGAAAACCTCTCTATTTAATCGTATTACCAAATTAAACCAAAAAGTAGGGAACTACCCAGGTATCACTGTCGAGAAAAGGGAAGGAGCTATAAAAGTAGGCGATAAAAACTATAAGATCATTGATCTGCCTGGGACTTACACTTTGTTTCCGAATTCTTTAGATGAAGAAGTGGTCTTCAATACATTGGCGAATAAAAATACAGTTCCTGATTTGGTCGTAGTAGTTTCTGAACCCAGTACAATCAATCGCGGTATAGTGTTATATCAACAGGTACGTGAAGCTGGTCTTTCGGCAGTATTTGTTCTCAATATGATGGATGAGATTGAGGCCAAAGGCGTAGAAATTGATATACCTTCTCTTGAAAACTATCTCAAGACTAAAGTTTTCAGAACTAACGCCCGTACAGGAGAAGGAATAGATGAATTAACACGAAATCTGGACGCACAGCCAGCGCCGTATTTTAATAGCTTGATGCTTCCTGAGGAATATCAAGCCCCCTTGAACGAGGCCAAGAAGCTATTTCCGCTCTCCACAGAATACCGCACATGGCAATATTTGGCTCAAGATAACATCAAGATCTTATCTGCAGAAGAGAACAATCAGCTCTCCGCTATACGGAGCAAATATGGTGTCAGCATACAGCAACTTCAAAAGGCAGAAGCCATGTTGCGTCAGGAAAAAATAAACAATGACCTTCAGCAAATATTATTTAAAAAAGAAAATAAAAAACTAAGTTTAACGGAGAGAATTGATAATATTCTTATCCATCCTATATATGGATACTTGATATTCTTCGGCATACTATTTTTAATATTTCAAGCCATATATAACTGGTCAGGACCATTGATGGATGGTGTTGATGAATTGTTTGCAAGCTTAGGTGAAGCTACCTCTGCGCTGATGCCCGAAGGTCCCCTAGCGAATCTTCTGGTCAATGGCGTAATAGCGGGTATCGGAGGTATTGTAATATTCCTTCCTCAAATTATCATTCTATTTCTATTCATCTCATTGATGGAAGAGACCGGCTATATGAGTCGTGTAGTCTTCTTAATGGACCGATGGCTCAAACCATTTGGCCTAAACGGAAAGTCTGTAATACCATTGATGTCTGGTGTAGCCTGTGCTATCCCTGCCGTCATGTCGGCCCGTAATATTGAGAACCCCAAAGAACGGCTATTAACTATGTTGGTAACTCCATTCATGACCTGTTCTGCTCGACTTCCTATTTATGTGGTCATTATAGGCTTGGTCATTCCAGACAGCGTTTTTCTAGGTTTCAATATACAGGGGATTGTTTTATTTGCAATGTACATAATCGGCATCGTAGCAGCTTTGTTTTCGTCATTAATCCTGAATAAAGTAATAAAATCGGTTCGGAAATCGTATTTGATCTTTGAATTGCCTACATACAAAATGCCCGATTGGAAAAATGTACTGAACACAGTATGGGAAAAATCTTCTGGTTTCTTATTTGGAGCGGGTAAAATAATTTTAGCAATTTCTGTTATACTTTGGGTGTTGGGCAATTTTGGCCCAAATGACAAATTCTCTGAACCAGAGAAATACATTACACAAGAGAACCCTCACTTTTCGCAAGAACAAATAGCTGACGAGGTGACTGCTTATAAGACGGAATATTCTTATTTGGGCTATTTAGGTCGCGGCATTGAGCCTGTAATTGAGCCGTTGGGCTACGATTGGAAGATTGGAATAGGCTTACTAGCATCCTTTGCAGCCAGAGAGGTGTTCGTTGGTACTGTAGCTGTAGTATATTCCTTAGGAGAAGATCTGGATATTGAAGATAACGATCAAAAACAGACATTATTCACTAGGATGAAATCGGAAATCAATCGCAATACAGGTCAACCTACTTATAATTTAGCTTCAGGAGTGTCACTCCTGTTATTTTATGCATTTGCTATGCAATGTATGGCCACTATTGGCGTTGTAAAAAGAGAGACCGGTTCGTGGAAATGGACTTTGATTCAAGCCGGTTTCATGACCGGGCTTGCTTATATTGCAGCGTTGATCGCGTATCAACTATTAAAATAATTATTCAAGCTATGATGTACATTCAATATGCTATTATCGCAATTGTTTTTATCGTTGCAATACTATTTATGGTAAAGAAATTCATGCCTTCTAAAAGAAAAAGTGGAGGCTGTGGCAAAGGTTGTGGTTGTAGTTTCTCAGAAAAAGCCGAAAATTAAAAAATGGATATTACTTTAGGGTTTGTTGAATCCCTAAAGTAATATATTAAAACAAACTCAACTGTCCGTTTCTGGGCGCATCAAATTCGTGTTCAAAAAAATTGGATACGGTAATCCCTAAAAGCCTGACTTTCCGATCTTCAAAGTTCACTTTATCCAAAAGCGTCTCAGCCTCATCTTTCAATTGCTGATAACTTGATAAAAAATGAGAGCCTGTATAGCTTCTTGTTAATAAGGAGAAGTCTGCAAACTTTACTTTTAGCGTCAGGGTTCTACCTGAAACCGACTTAATATCGAGTCGCTTACTCAATTTATAGCAAAGATGATCCAGCTCGATTTTCATGTCATCAAGCTCTAAAATATCCCGTGTAAAGGTATCCTCTACGCCAATAGATTTTGCTACTCGATTAGAACGTACCGGCCGATCATCATTACCACGTACCATATGGTAAAAAAAACTTCCTGACTTTCCAAAGTCACGGATCAACTGTGCTTCGGAAAAACATTTCAAATCACTTCCTAGATGAATCCCCTTCCTTTTCATTTTTTCAGCTGTCACCTTTCCTACTCCAAAGAAGCGCTCAATCGGTAAAGACTCCAAAAACTTAACAATTTTAGAGGGGCCTATAAATGTCAACCCGTCTGGTTTATTGTAGTCGGATGCGATCTTTGCAATAAACTTATTTACAGAGACTCCTGCTGAGGCCGTCAGATTAAGTTCGCTCTTAATGGCTTCTTTAATCTCTTTCGCGATTTCTATGGCAGATCCTATCCCTTTCTTATCCGCTGTCACATCTAAATAAGCTTCGTCCAGGGAAAGGGGTTCAATCAAGTCGGTATAACGTCTAAAAATCTCGCGGATATGTACAGATACCTCTTTGTATACGTCAAATCTAGGATATACAAATATAATATCTGGACACAGTTGTAGTGCCTGTCGGGAGGGCATAGCAGATTTGACACCGAAGCGCCGTGCTTCATAACTTGAAGTTGCCACCACCCCTCGTCCATCAGGAGATCCGCCTACTGCTATTGGCTTTCCACGGAGCTCTGGAAAATCACGCTGCTCAACAGAAGCATAAAACGAATCCATATCAACATGGATGATTTTTCTCATTCTCTCCCTTTATACCTTGTTAATATTAAAATTATGTTAAATAAATATTATGAAATGATTACCTTAGGCTTTAGTATTTTGCAATCACCTCATTAACCCTATATTTGCGTAAAATTAATGTTAAGCCACAAAGACTTAATACCATACACCAAAATTAGATTTTAAATTTAAAGAATAACAATGCAGTACCACAATTTTAAAACGTTTTTTTTTCGTCAAAAAGCCTTAATAACAGCTCCTCTACTCATACTTCTGGGCATCAGCAACTTGAAAGCTCAGGAAAGAGATGACCGGGCTACCATTTTAAATTTTAAAGGTATCCAATATACATCTAAAGATTCCTTGTTCTACACCAACTTTAGATTTAGGATGCAGAACAGATTGGGATACAGTAATGTCTTGGATGGAGAAGATAATGAAAAATTTGACGCTAGAATACGTAGATTGCGTATGCGTATGGATGGCTATATATACACCCCAAAGATATCCTATTCTGTTCAGCTCGCCTTTACCCGTTCAGATCAGGATTTTGATGATACGGGAATACCAAATATTGTACGTGATGCGGTGATGTTCTATAACTTTTCAGATGATTTTTACATTTCTTTTGGACAGAACAAATTGCCTGGAAACAGACAACGTGTAAACTCTTCGGGACAATTACAGTTTGCCGACCGCTCCTTGGTCAACAGTAATTTTACGGTAGACCGGGATTTTGGGATAAGCTTCAACTTAAGTAAAAAGCTTGGTTCCATGCCAATTAATGCAAAGGCTGCGATATCTACTGGAGAGGGGCGTCCCGCAAACTCTACCGATGATGGACTGGCATACACTGGTCGTGTGGAGTTTTTACCTTTAGGAGAGTTTGTGAACGGTGGTGACTACTCGGAAGGTGATATTGAAAGAGAAGTGACGCCAAAGCTTTCTATTGGCGGTGGTTACAGCTACAACGACAGAACTACACGTGAGGGAGGGCAGACAGGTAAATATGTACAGAACCCTTTCACTTTAAAAACAGCTTTCGCTGATGCAATCTTTAAATATCAAGGATTTGCATATCAAGCAGAGTATATGCGCAGAGATGTAGACAATCCAATAAACAACACAACGGGTGATAAACCTGAAGAAACCTATGCTTATAAGGGGTGGGGATTAAACCAACAAACTTCCTATTTATTAAATCACGGTTATGAGATCGCAGGTCGGTATACCTACTTAAAACCGCATCAGCAAATATCTAAATTTGAGACTCAAACCGAAGTAATCGAAATTGGCTTGACAAAGTATATGAAAGCACATCGTCTCAAATTCCAGTTAAATGCTAACTATACCGTAAAAGAGGGAAACTATAAGAACTCGCATAGTAAAAACATATTAGGGGCCATGTTTCAGGTGGAACTTGGAATTTAATACATTGATACGTTATCAGAAGATCGCCAGACAAAGTCTGGCATTTTTTTTACTCAAAAATATGGGATCAACGATCTTCTTACATCCTTCAAAAAAAGAAATATTCCTATTTCACAAAACTAGAGGTGAATACTTATCTTTAACAGTTAAATAAAAAGATTTACAAGGCTTATTGTTACTTATTAATAAAGGAGCGACAAGCACATATATTTTGATTTAGAGAGAATTTAATGAAATACTATATTATTGCAGGAGAAACATCAGGAGATCTACATGGCGCGAATCTGATAAAAGCATTAAAAATTGAAGATCCCGATGCCGTATTCAAAGTTGTAGGTGGAGACCGTATGCAACAAGAAGCCGATCAGACAGCATTAGTTCACACGTCTGAAATGGCTTTTATGGGTTTCGTAGAAGTAATAAAAAACTTAGGGACAATAAGCAAGAATCTTAAAAAGGTAAAAAAGGATATTCTTGATTTTAATCCGGACACAGTCATCCTTATTGATTTCCCCGGTTTTAACTTAAAAATTGCCTCCTTCGCAAAAGCACATGAGATAAAAACCTCTTATTATATTTCACCAAAAATATGGGCGTGGAACCAAGGTCGCGTACATAAGATTAAAAAGATAGTCGATCACATGTTTTGTATCCTGCCTTTTGAAGTAGATTTCTACAAAAGATTCGGCATGAAGGTGGACTACGTGGGCAATCCACTACTCGACGCTATATCTAACTATTCATTCAATCCTGGTTTTTTGAAAAAAAACCATTTATCAGAAGCTCCGATCATCGCTCTACTTCCGGGCAGTCGAAAAATGGAAATAGAGCAGATATTGCCGGATATGATTGATCTTTACTTTGCATTTCCAAAGCATCAACTTATTATTGCTGGTGCTCCCAACTTTGAAGCATCCTACTATCAAAAATATGTGGGAGATCTGGAAATACCTATCATCTTTGATCAAACATATGACTTGCTAAAACATGCAGATGCTGCGGTCGTGACAAGTGGTACTGCTACGCTGGAGACAGGTATATTAAAAGTACCACAGGTTGTTGTGTACAAAGCCAATCCGATTTCCGTATGGTTAGCACGAAAATTAATAAAGGTAAAATTTATTTCGTTGGTAAATCTGATCAACAACTACCTTTCGGTCATCGAACTTATACAACAAGAATGTAATCCACAACAAATTCGTGATGAAATTGGAAAAATCCTCTCTGAAAAGGAACATAGGGACAGTATTATGGAAAACTATGAAATCTTGGCCGGCAAACTTGGTGCACCTGGGGCTTCAGAAAAAACAGCCAAATTAATCCTTTACTACCTAAACGAAGTCAAAGAATAAAAGCTCCTATATATAAGGTAGGTGATCGGGAGTTTGATGGTATAACATTAAAAAGCAAAAGAAAATGAAAATTAACAAAAAACTAGGATTAATGACTTTTCTGATAGCGATCTATTCCCTAACTATCGGACAAACAGCTGATATACATATCAGCAAATTGGAATTGAATAAAAAAGAAAAAAAGGTGTTTAACGATCGGGATTCATCTGCTGTAGTCCACATTGACACCTTGATTATGAAAGATAGGTCGTCATTACAATTCTACGGAAAAAAAGAAGTGAAACTAGTCGTAAAACACGCAGAAATTGGAGATAGGGCATTCATTTCTGGACAAGCTGGACAGAACAATGCATCTAATTTTGACATTGATATTAATTTCAAGAAATTAGGTTCATTGTACGTCATAGCTAGGGGGCAGGATGCAAACAACGGTATGCGTACGGATCCGAATGGGGATGCTGGTATTGTAAACCTGGTCTATGATCCTACTGGTACCACACCACAAACGGAGAATAAAAAACAAAAAAATTATCTCTTTGTTGATATCACACCAGGGGGACTCCACGTAACACCAAGCTCTGAAATAACGAATATCTATTCTAGAATAGCAACCTCTCCATCTGGCCTTCGCGGACTACCACAAGGACAGATTTATTCTGGATCCCCCGGTAAAGAGGGAAAAGTAACGATCCGTAGCAAATAAATAAAAAGGTCTGTATCATTATTTCTGATACAGACCTTTTTTCTGAAAGGGGGCCTATTATTGATTCATTTTAACTTTCCGTTGCATTAATTTCCTTCAAGATTTTTCCCACTACCCATAAGATCGGGTTCGGTTCATGTCTATTGGAGATCGACCAGCTACCAGAACATAAAAGTAATATAGACTAAAGATTGCTTTCTATGGCTTTTACCTCTTCTGCATACAATTCTATAGGCTTATCCAATAGTACAGCAACAACCGTATGATAGCTGTCTAACCTATCTTTTGGAACGTCTATATAAACAATCCCAGGGATAGCACTCCAATATAATTTGTTATAAACCTTGTGACTTATCATCGAACCCTCACCTACTATACGTACTCGGGCAATAGTATTTTTCAACCCTTTGATAGCGATAGGCCCAGTAGGTTGACCTTCAATAAATAGATACAGTGTCTGCCGATCTCGGGATAAAGCCGTATTTCCGATATAATGTCCTTCGGCTATCCCTTTATGGGCATCGTGCAGGACCTCGGCATGTTTCAACACCCAATCCTTAGTTTTTTGATCTGAAAATTTTAGATCTTTTGACAACACACTGCCGTCATCATTCATGTGTCCCGAAAACAAATTAGCTCCTGCCGAAGTAAAAGCTACAATATCACGTATAGCACTCGGGCTATTTTTAGCACTTAGTACATCGGCAAGAACGGGTATAACCTCAGCATGATCAAACTCAAAATGGGGACGATCACCAAACTCTATCGCAATTACTGAAGCTGTAGGATCAAAATCATTTGTTGTCATATTCAAGCTTAAAGTATAACCATCATATTTATAGTCTACTTTTTCAGAACTACCGATAAAACGGACGTGAACAGGCTTCGATTGCAAACCATTTATCTGAAGATAATTTTTCATCTCATCTAAATATATATACACAGTCTTGCCGTCTTTAGAGAGACTATTTTTTTCAGCTATGAAAGCAGGTGATACTCCTGCCCTAGTGCCATAAATCGCTTCCTTATATTTACTCGTCCAACGTCCCAATTCTTTTAGGATCTTCACTTGTTCTTCTGGAATGGTACCATCCGCTTTAGGTCCGATATCCAATAATAGATTACCTCCCATTGCAATACAATCGATAAATGTCCGTACAATCATATTTGGTGTTTTATAATTGGTATCAAAATGTTGGTATCCCCAAGAATCATTCATCGTATAACACAGTTCCCAATATCGATCCGCTGGTCGCTTCACCGGTACTCCTTGTTCGGGGGTAGCATAGTCTCCATGATGATTTAATCTGGAGTTAACAATGATATTTGGATTGTACCGGCGTAATAAACTTAATGTCTGCTCAGCTTTCCACTCTTCAGCACTATGCTCCCAGTCACCATCAAACCACAATAGATCAGGATGATACTGCGTTGACAACTCGGCCAACTGCCCTTGATAGTAGTCAACAAACTGTGCCCAACGCTTAGGCTCATCTTTTAGGACATAACGTTTACGGGAACGCGTAACCACATCATAATAGGGGTGACTCCAATCGGGCAGAGAGTAATAAAGTCCCGTTTTCAATCCGGCCTTTTTAGCAGCAGTTATAAACGGCGTCAACACATCTTTCTTCACGTTAGCATGTTTAGATACTGTCAATGCTTTATCTGTTTTGCTATCCCACAATGCGATTCCGTCATGATGTTTGGTCGTGATCACCGTATATTGTGCTCCTGACTCTTTAATCAGATTGGCCCAGTCCTGAGGCTTGTATTCTTTTGCGGTAAAACCTTGAAGCTGCTTCAAATAATTATCATGGCTCATATAATTATTGAAGAATGACCAAGATTCCGAAACACCATTGACGGCATACACCCCCCAATGGATAAAAATGCCCAATTTAGCATCATCAAACCATGCCATCTTCTCATCCTTGGGAAGACTATTTTGCCCATACGATTTAGCAAATAAAAAAACTAACACTAATCCAATAAAAAGTCGCTTGATCATAAATTTAAAGTTCAATAAACTAAAATAAGATATATCATCAGCAATGGCAAATTTTACTAACGAATAACGATTTATAATGTATTTTTGTGTTAATGATAGAACTTTACACAGACGGTGCTTCAAGCGGAAATCCCGGCCCAGGAGGTTACGGCACTATACTAAGAACCATCTATACAGGTAGCAACCCAGCTTTTCAGGGTAAATTGATCGAAAAAGAGTTTTCAGGAGGATTTCGTAAGACAACCAATAACCGAATGGAGTTAATGGCCGTAATAATTGGTCTAGAGGCACTTAAAAACATAAAGCAGAAAGTCACCATTTATTCCGATTCTAAATATGTGATCGACGCAATAGACAAAAGATGGGTATATGGCTGGATGCAAAAAGGTTTTCAGGGCAAAAAAAACAAGGATCTGTGGATCCGTCTAATGCAATCTTACAAACTACATGAAATCAAACTTGTCTGGGTAAAAGGTCATGCTGGTCATCCGTTAAATGAACGTTGTGATCAATTAGCTGTAGCCGCATCAAAGGATAAAACAAACTGGAAAATAGACTCCGTCTTTGAAATGGAAGATCAATAATAACCCTCCACTGGAGTTCCGTTCTTCAAAAAAAAGAATACTTACCGAAAAACTTTCGCTATAATCATAAGCAATGTTTATTTTTGTACAAGATGTCAGACTTAAAATACAATCAAAGAGGTGTGTCCGCTGGAAAAGAGGACGTACACAATGCTATAAAGAATATCGATAAAGGTTTATATCCAAAAGCTTTTTGCAAAATCATTCCTGATATTTTGGGTGCCGATGCAGAATGGTGCAATATTATGCACGCAGATGGTGCAGGGACGAAGTCTTCACTGGCTTACATTTACTGGAAAGAAACCGGAGATATATCCGTCTGGAGAGGTATTGCACAAGATGCGATTATTATGAATCTGGACGATCTACTATGCGTGGGAGCCATCGATAACATTATTTTGTCCTCGACTATCGGTCGTAACAAAAACAATATCCCAGGCGAAGTAATTGCAGAAATCATCAACGGTACGGAAGAAATTCTTGCCGAATTACGTGAACTCGGGATTGGCATATACTCTACTGGGGGAGAAACTGCTGACGTTGGTGATCTGGTACGTACCATCATCGTAGACAGTACCGTTACCTGCCGCATGAAGCGTGAAAATGTCATCTCCAATCACAAAATAAAAGGTGGCAATATCATCGTAGGATTAGCTTCCTATGGCCAGGCAACCTATGAAAAGGAATACAATGGAGGGATGGGATCAAACGGGCTAACATCTGCCCGTCACGACGTATTTAGTAAATACGTAGCAGAGAAATATCCTGAAAGTTACGATCCAGCTGTACCTTACGATCTGGTTTTTGCAGGAGGTAAAGCATTAACCGACTCAATCAAAGTCGAAACTGGAGAGGAAATTACTGCAGGCAAGTTAGTCTTGTCACCGACACGCACCTATGCCCCAGTGATAAAAGTCATTTTAGATAAATACAGAAGCCTAATCGACGGAATGGTACACTGTTCAGGTGGAGCACAGACTAAAGTACTTCATTTTGTAGATGATGTCCATATCATCAAAGATAACCTTTTTCCAATTCCTCCTCTCTTTGAATTGATTCAAAAAGAATCCAATACCGACTGGCAAGAGATGTACAAAGTATTCAATATGGGACACCGTATGGAGCTATATGTACCTGAAACTATTGCCCAAGACATTATTCAAATCTCCGAATCATTTGGAATACCGGCTCAGATTATCGGTCGTGTAGAAGATAGCGAGAAGAAACAAGTCACTATAACTTCGCCTTTCGGCACATTTATCTACGAGTAAGATCCGTGAAAGATAAACTGACTATAGGTAGATATGAAATTGTAGACCTTCCTGAATTAGGGATGTACAATATAGAATCTAAGATCGACACCGGGGCTGAAACCTCGGTGTTGCACTGTGAAGACTTCAAGATTCATGAAAAACATGGACATCGATACATAACCTGCCATATTAAACCTCATTTGGAGGAAGAAGAAATATTAACATTAACGTTTCCTATTCACCGCGAACGCGTGGTTAAGAGTTCGTTCGGTCAAACAGAGACCCGACACATTTTTTTAACTAAAATCCGCATGTTCGATCGTCTCTATGACATCAAGTTATCTTTAAGAGACCGGTCATCCATGTCCTATCCTATGTTGTTAGGCAGGAACTTTATCAGCGGGAAATTCCTTGTAGACGTTTCTAAGAAAAACCTTTCGAGAAACAGCTTTTAATCAAACCTTTAGCCTACCCATTTGTTTTATACTTTAAATAAACACATTCGTGAAAATAGCAATACTATCTACAAATAAAAATCTATACTCTACACAACGTCTAGTCGAAGCTGCCTCCGCTAGAGGCCACGAGTGTGTTGTTATGGATCACAGCAAATGCTATGTAGGAATACAGCAAGGAAAACCAAGCATCCATTACAGAGGGGAGAATATAACAGATATAGATGCTATAATACCCCGAATCGGTGCTTCCGTAACATTTTACGGATCGGCGATCGTACGTCAATTTGAAGTAATGAATGTAATATCGGCCAATCCAAGTCAGGCGATCACCCGTTCACGTGATAAACTACGGTGTATGCAGATACTTTCGGGAGCAGGATTAGGTTTACCAATCACAGGATTTGCCAGGACAACATCAGATGTAGACGATCTTATCAACATGGTAGGCGGAGCTCCTCTGGTAATCAAATTGCTAGAAGGGACACAGGGAATAGGCGTGGTATTGGCCGAGACTAAAAAAGCAGCCTCCTCCGTTATTGAAGCCTTCTACGGCTTAGGCAATAATATCTTGATCCAAGAATATATCAAAGAGGCCAAAGGTACCGACATCCGTGCTTTTGTAGTTGACGGCAAGGTCGTAGGCGCTATGAAAAGGACTGCTAAAGAAGGAGAGTTCCGATCGAATCTACATCGCGGAGGGACCGCCGAAATCGTTAAATTAACCCGAAAAGAAAGAGAGACCGCTATAGCAGCCGCCCGCGCAATGGGGCTTACTGTGGCTGGGGTGGATATGTTACCATCAACACGGGGACCGTTAATTCTAGAAGTGAACTCGTCTCCAGGTTTGGAAGGTATCGAAAAAGCTACGCACAAAGATATCGCAGGTGAAATTATCAAGTACCTCGAAATCCAATATGAAACGAAGCAACAACTGCGTCAAATTGTTGTAAAACGAAAGGTTAAAAAAGAAAGTAAGCTTTAGAAATTCTAAAGCTTACTTCATTAAAAATCCTCCGCCAATTAGATCGCTCCCTTCATAAAATACTGCAGATTGTCCTGGTGCAATGCCTTTCACCGCATGAGGAAAGTCTACCTGCATAATTTCGCCCTTTTGGGTTAAGGTAGATACCGCACCAGAATCTTTGTATCTAATTTTAGTAATAGCTTCCATAGGCTCTTCCAAAGAAGCGTATTTCACTAAATTAATATTACGTACAAATGCCTGTGAACGCTCCAATTCGTGCTCTTCGCCTAAGACAACGGAATTACTTTCCGGCAAAATTTCAATTACAAACATGGGCTTGCCTAACGCAATTCCCAACCCTTTACGTTGACCAATGGTAAAATAAGGGTAACCTATATGTTGGCCTACGACCGTACCGTCTGAGAGCAAAAAATTGCCTGGACCTATATCTTGGTCAAGAGAAGGCTTTTTATGTCTTAAAAACTCTCTATAATCATTATTAGGAACAAAACATATTTCATAGCTTTCAGATTTGTTAGCAAGTTCTTTTTGCCCCATATCCAAAGCCATCTGCTTGATCTCAGATTTATGAAAACCACCCAATGGAAACTGTGTACGGGCCAAATTTTCCTGCGTTACCCCCCAAAGGACATAGGATTGATCTTTATGCTCGTCAAGTCCTTTAGAGATCACATAACGCCCATTGTCATGTTGACGGATATTCGCATAATGCCCTGTAGCAATAAATTCGCAATCCAGCTTATTCGCTCTTTTAATCAGTGCCTCCCATTTGATATGCGTATTGCACAGCACACAAGGGTTGGGCGTACGTCCTGCGATATATTCATCGACAAAATTGTCAATCACATAATCACCAAATTCATTGCGTATATCTAAAATAAAATGGGGAAATCCATAATTTACAGCAAGAGACCGAGCATCATTAATACTATCTAAGCTGCAACAGCCCGTTTCCTTTGACGAACCTCCCGAACTAGCATAATCCCAGGTTTTCATCGTTATGCCAATCACTTCGTAACCTTGCTCGTGCAACATGACGGCCGCAACAGAACTATCCACACCGCCACTCATCGCTACCAATACTCTTCCTCTTTTACTCATACTATTTTAATAAAATGCAAAGATACCCTAAAATCATTTATCCCCGTGTTTATTTCGTGTAATTTTATCTCTATCTAAATCAACCATTTGTATATATATCCTGTTTTTTTTTGTATAAATGTTTTAGAATCCAAAAAGAGAAGCTATATTTGCATCGCAAGAACGGTAAAACGGATTGCAAAAAAGGTGCCATAGCTCAGTTGGTAGAGCAAAGGACTGAAAATCCTTGTGTCGCTGGTTCGAATCCAGCTGGCACCACCCAAAATCTGACAAGTAACAGATTATAAATAAAAACTTGAAAAGGTGCCATAGCTCAGTTGGTAGAGCAAAGGACTGAAAATCCTTGTGTCGCTGGTTCGAATCCAGCTGGCACCACAAAAAAGACTATCTGAAAATATAGTCTTTTTTTGCGTTTAAGAAAATCCAAACGTCTTAGGCTTCTTTCAAAATGTTTCTAACTTTCATTTTATCACTATAGACAGTACGTAGATGAGCGCCCTCTCCATGAACCGTCCAAATCTCAAGCGGCTCGACCCGCCCGATATACGCTAACAAATCATTCCAGTCAATATGATCAGAAATATACAAAGACAAATCATTATGCCGTTGCAAACGCTCCCAACCCGAAGCAAAAACACGGATAACATTTTTAGCTCTTGAATAATGGTTGAAGGTCATAGGCGGGATTAAATACACCTTATCTTTCCCCTCCTTTAAAGCCCTTCTGTGGTACAGCTCATATTTGAGCTTCACAAAGCCCAACTGATCGTAAATGCGATGAAGAGGGGCCATGCTATGATGTACAAACACTTCCTTCTGTGGACAATAAGTATTAAGGAGATATGTGAGACGCTGAGCCTTTCCCAAGGCATAACAGCCCAACATAATATGTGCCGACTGCTGCCCTAACCTCTGAATTTCCTTTACGGGATCGGGATGGATAACATCTGGATATGCAAACGTAGTTTCTGTAATCAATACATCAGCTTTGACATAAGCTATAGGCTCGCATGTCGCATCCTCCTGTAGCTTGTAATCACCGGTGTAGAGATACCGCACACCTTTATACACCATCAAAATCTGAGCAGAGCCAAGAATATGTCCAGCAGGTATAAAAGTAATCTCAACGCCATTAAAAACAAATGATTTGTCAAACGATTGGAGTTTATAGGATGACAAAGCTTGCTTCGTAAATCGATACCGCATAAATGCTGCCGTCGCCGCTGTACAATATATCTCCTGATGTCCTGGTACCGCATGATCCCCATGTGCATGCGATATCACTGCCTGTTGCACTGGATATTTGGGATCGATATAAAAATCACCAATACGGCAGTAATACCCCAGTATCGTTTCTATTAAAAAGTCGTCAATTATTTCGACCATTGTCTATCTAAAATCTGTTGATGTATATATAATATTTGAGGAAGTAAAGGACTTACCCCATCATTAAGAATAGTAAAGTCTGCAAATTTTTGTTTCTCTTCTTCGCCCATCTGTTTGCTTATACGGTCAATGACTTCCGCACGGGAAACATTATCTCTTCGCATGACACGTTCAATCCTTAACGCCTCAGGAGCACGTACCAAAATAAGACAATCCAACGACCTATAAGAACCACTTTCTATAAGCAATGCAGCCTCTTTGAGACTATATGCTGCGCTTTGTCTCTCCGCCCATTGCTCGCTATGTCGGATTACTATAGGATGGACTATACTATTTAACAAGTTCAATTTAGCGCTATTCCCGAACACCTGCTTAGCCAACCACTTTCTATCCAAAGAACCATCGGGTTGATACACCTCTACACCAAAGCTGTTGATCAACCCCTTCCTTAAATCCGGATCGTGGTTCATTAAAAATTTCGCTTCACGATCGGCGTCATAAAACGGAATGCCCATTGTCCTGAATATACTAGACACAAAACTCTTTCCGGACCCTATGCCTCCTGTAATACCAACATTTATCATCATACCTAACTCTTACTTACGCACAAAAAAATCAACATTCTGTGGTTCAATTTTTACGACTTTAACAAAATCAGGAACCTTTGTCAATAAAACAGGTAAACTCTTAACACGATTTTCCTCCCAATTATCTAAATCGATAATAGCTTCAAAATCGCGTGCTGTCCATTTACTAAAATCCTTTAATGACACCAAAGTAGTAAGCGTCACCTTACTAGGGATAGTACGGACAGAGGTATACCGACCTTCATTCTCGACCTTTATTGGTAATTCAATAACTTTCTCCGTAAGCTCCCCTATTGGGATAACAACCTCGGCAAAGGTAGGATAAATCGTCACATTCGTGCGTTGGCGCTTATTAATATTTGAAACAGTACGTATATCGGTGTGAACTTGGGTACCAAAGATACTATCGGTCTCCAGATACTCTATATTTGCCACGTCCTCCAAAGGGCCAGTTATAGTGACGTATTCAGGACTCGTCCGAGTAGCCCCAATTACGCCATATTGCTTCTTAAATCCAAGATGCATAGGTACGCGGACCGGCACCTTGCGTTGAGTCTGCTTTGAAAAATCAAAATACAAGGTATCTGGCCCCACGCTGATCACCTGTTTATCCACTGGGAATTGCCTATTTATAAAACCAATCTGATTAGAGAAAACTATATAATTTCGCGTACTCAGGCCACTTAAATCAACTTGAATATTTGCGGTATCTGGATTCAATCGGGACAACAACACATTCCAACCACTCATCTTCACGCGGACATTGACTGTATCAGACTGTAATGGGTGAAAAGCACGTTTTTCCGGTATGTTAACATATTCTATACCTGCTTTGATCGTAAATGTATACTTGTTAGAGATAGCGATCAACAACCACGCGATAAAAGAAATAATAAGACAACGCACGAAAATTGAAATCTTACGACGTTGTATTTTACTAATTCTTCGTTGCTTCATATGTACAAACTTAGATAAAATGCCCTATATTAACGAAAAAAAAAAGCCATTCAACATACTGAATGGCTTCTGTTTTTTCTAAGAGAAAAGATTAATCTTTCTTAACCTCTGCATTAGCTGCACGTGATGCATCCAATGAGATTGCCGACTTGTCAAAACGAATACGAACTCCAGAACCAACATCAACCAAAAAAGTAGTTTCACTTACTTCTACGATACGTCCATGAATTCCAGCAGTAGTTACTACTTTAGAGTTTACGTCCAATTCCTGAATATATTTCTTATGGTCTTTCTGTTTTTTCATTTGTGGTCTTATCATAAAGAAATAAAATACCACAACGATCAAAATCATCGGTAAGAAACTCATTAACCCACCACTACCTGCAGCTTGTAAAAAAAATGTTGATATCATTATTATTTAATTAGTTATAAAATACGGATTTATTTTTCGACCACCCCTTTAATTTGAACAGTAGTAACTCTCGGTTCAGCGTTTGAACTTATGGTTACAATTTTTTGCTGTGTACCTACTTGGCCTAAGCTATTAAAACTCACTCTTATCTCACCTGTCTTACCTGGAAGTATGGGTTCTTTAGTAAAATCGGGGGTAGTACAACCACAAGAAGCTGAAACCTGAGACAATATTACAGGAGCTTTGCCTGTATTGGTAAATTTAAAAATATGCTCCACAACAGCACCTTCCTTTACCTTCCCAAAGTCAAAAACTGAGTTCTCAAACTCAATAGTACCTTGTTGGCCCGAACCTGTACTATCAGAGACTGAAGCAACGATAGCAGTCGTTCCTTTATTGGCATTAGTATCTCCCTCATTACTACAGGAAGCCATAAATCCCAAAATAGAAATAGCCAAAAGTGTGTTCTTAAATATCATAAGTTAATCCTTTAATCCCCTACCTGCCTTGCGAATACGTCCTTCCTTCGTTAAGTCAGCTAGGATTTTATCCAAAATACCATTAATAAAAGTGTTACTCTTCAATGTACTAAACGACTTAGAAAGCTCAATATACTCATTTATAGTAACTTTAACTGGAATTGATGGGAAATTTATAAGTTCACTGATCGCCATACGCATTAACAAAATATCCATTAGTGCAATACGGTCTGCTTCCCAATTCTTCGTCTTGGCTGCAATCAATGCCTGGTACTCATCCCCGTACCGAACGGATGTCTTTAATAATTCGGAAATAAACTCTTCATCTTCATCCCAACTGGGGGTTAGTTCAGCCAACTTATTATTAGAAGGGTTTTCTGAACTAAAGTTCTTAAAAGTTTTGGCAATCATCGCCTGAAGAACTTCTTTATCTACGGGCCAATTGATGAATTTATCTTCAAATACCTGCTCAATATCTACTGATTTCAGGATAATCTTTTTAAAGATATACTTGATAATATCTTTTTCAGCATTGATACTCTGGTCTTCTAAAGCCAAATACTCCAGGTAAGCTTCTGAATCCTTAAGCTGCGCAAAAATTGAACGTACAATTTCAGGATCAAAGCCCCAAGACACCTTATACTTCTTAACCAACTCCAAATAGGTACGATTCTGTCGCAACGACTCAATAAAGGTGTTACCATTCAATTTTGCCGTCAACATTTTATCCTTTTCCGTTGGTAAAAACTTCGCGGCACGACTTTCTTGGTCTAAAACCACATATTCTGCCACCTCATCCAATAGATTCAATGTCCAGATATACATTTCATTAACCTCTTCAACATTTTTGAAAAGTGCCTTTTCAAAATCTTTAACCTGTTTATCTTCGGATAAACTGTACGCATAAAGCGTCTGCAATACCTTAACTCTAAGGTGTCTTCTGTTTAACATAGTGTAATAAGAACGATTATTTTATAAGAACGATTATTAAAGAACATACACTATCTTTTCAGCTTAGTCATATCTGCGATACGCCTTTCTGCCAACTGTCTGGCTGCTTCAAATGTCGTGATATCTTCTTCTCTAGATGTTTGCAAAACATGGCGCGTAGCGCTATAAATATTACGGATTAAAGACTCCGTACGGTCTGTCCCATATCCTTCTAATTCCGAATAGCAACTTATTAGTGCTCCAGAATTAATCAAAAAGTCTGGTGTATATAGAATATTATGTTCTTTCAACAATTGAATTGTACGCTCTTCATCTTTCAGTTGATTATTCGCAGACCCAGCGATAATCTTACAACGCATCTTAGGCACAGTATCCGGATTAACTGTCCCTCCCAATGCACAAGGAGCATATACATCCACATCAAGTTCATAACTAGTCGCGTATTGTATAGGCTCGGCTTTGTATTTAGCAGCTACCTTCATCTTACGCTCTTCAGTCATATCGGACACGTAAACACGAGCATTCTCTGCACGCAACATAGATACCAGCTGTTCGCCTACTGAACCAACACCTTGAACAGCTATCTTTCTTCCTGCCAGTGAATCATCCCCATATAGTTCTTTGATAGAAGCTTTTATACCGTAAAAAACACCTCTTGCAGCAAAAACAGTTGTATCTCCTCCTCCATTCATAGAGGTAGGCAAACCAGCGACGTAATCTGTCTCTGCATGAATGTATTCAAGGTCCTTTTGTGTAGTTCCGACATCGATAGAAGCAATAAAATTACCGTTAAGACCTGCTACGAACTTGCCAAAACGGCGCATAAGTATCTCGGTCTTTTCTGTACGATTATTGCCAATAATAACGGCACAACCACCGCCAAGATTCAACCCTGCCAATGAAGACTTATAAGTAATAGCCTTTGAAAGACGTAAAGCATCCTCGATAGCCTCTTCTTCAGACCCATAAGGCAACATCCTAACCCCGCCTATGGCAGGACCTAACGTCGTATCATGAATAGCAATAATAGCCTTCAAACCAACCTGTGGATCATTGCAAAAAAATAAATTCTGATGTCCGGAAACAGCCATCAAATCAAAAACTGAAGCGTTTTGCATATCAAAAGAAATAATAAAAAACTACCCTAAAAAGCTTTACAAAAATAAAAAATTAATTTGTTTTATCTGCTATTTATTGAAATATACGGTATCACAAAACGTAAATACATATGGAATAATACAGCTTTTAGAGAATTATATGACGAATAAGCAAAAAACAGCCAAAAGATATTAAAGTGAAACCATTACATTTGTAATAGACACAGAACATGAAAGAACTATCTTACCTCAACAAATATTTTTTTAAGTACAAATGGCGCTTGATACCAGGTGTTATTTTCGTCATCATCTCTAATTATTTCGGAATTTTACCAGCAAAAGTAATTCGGGAGGCATTTGACTTGGTCAAAGAAAATATAGACCTGTATCGACTTTATGACGGATTTGAGCGACAAGACCTCATTTATCAGGTTTTTGGCAGCAGTTTACTCTTTTTTGGCTTAGTGGTACTTATCTTAGCTTTGTTGAGAGGTGTTTTTCTATTCCTAATGCGGCAATCCATTATTCTCATCTCTAGGCATATTGAATATGATTTAAAGAATGAAATCTACAGACACTACCAAGAACTAGATTTTTCCTTCTTCAGAAAAAACAACACTGGCGATCTCATGAACAGAGCGACAGAGGATGTCAATCAGGTACGAAACTATCTAGGCCCAGCTATTATGTATGCAATCAATACAGTAACCCTCTCTGTTATGATTATATACGCAATGTATGATGTCAATCCCACACTGGCAACGTATGCATTAATTCCGATCCCTATCATATCACTGATCATCTTGATTGTAAATCGGATTATAAATAAGCGGAGTACTAAGATTCAGACTCAGCTATCAAAACTTTCTTCCTTTGTACAAGAAACCTTCTCTGGGATAAGAGTCATAAAAACCTATACGCAAGAAGAGCAAAAAATGGCTGAGTTTGCACATGAAAGCAACATCTATCGTAACAGCTCGTTGGATCTAGTCAAAGTACAAGCTATATTTTTCCCATTAATCATATTTCTTGTTGGATTTAGTACGATCGTCACGGTGTATATCGGTGGGATAGAAGTAAATAAAGGAACGATAACTGCGGGCAATATTGCAGAATTTATTATGTATGTCAACCAACTCACATTTCCTGCAATGGCTTTAGCTTGGGTAACTTCACTCATCCAACGAGCAGCAGCTTCACAAAAAAGAATCAACGAATTCCTTAACACAAAACCTGAAATCATCAGTGGTACAATTACCCAGAAACTAGCAGGAAATATCCGTATTGAGAACCTTTCATTTACTTATCCGGAAACCGGCATCAAGGCATTAAGCAATATAAATATTACGATCAAAGCAGGTCAGACACTAGCTATCATCGGTAAGACAGGATCTGGAAAATCGACACTTGCCAATCTTCTGTTAAGGATGTACGATGCAGATCAAGGCAACATAACATTTGATGACAATAACATACAAAACTTAGATATAAAAGATTTACGTCACCAGATAGGCTTCGTACCGCAACAGGTATTCTTATTCTCCGACACTATTGCCAACAATATAGCTTTTGGACTAGATCATTGCGAAATAGACCGCGTAGAATCCGCAGCTAAAGATGCAGCTGTATATGAGAACATTCTTGCTTTTGAGGCGGGGTTTCAAACCCATATAGGCGAAAGAGGTCTCACGCTATCGGGAGGCCAAAAGCAACGTGTCTCTATAGCAAGAGCATTAGTCAAAGATCCGCAAATGTTGATTTTTGACGACTGCTTATCTGCTGTTGACACAAAAACTGAGGAAGAAATACTGCGCAACCTAAGCCGTATTATGCGAAACAAGACGACTATTTTTATCGCTCACCGTATTTCAACGATCAAGAATGCAGATCATATCATTGTACTAGAAAATGGAAGTATCATCGAGGAAGGAAACCATAGTAGCTTGTTAGCTGCCAATGGGGAGTATGCCGAACTCTATGAAAAGCAATTACTGCAAAGTACAGAATAACAATTCTGTTTGCAATTGGGGGATTATTTATCTAACTTTCGGAAGATACCAAACCGGATATTCAGTTATGAGACATATTCTTTTAGCTCTTTTTGTGTTGCTTTCAACTAGCTTAATGGCACAATTTGAGGACACCCCTACAATAAGACGTACCGATTTTGAAACTAAAGTATACCCTTTAGATTCCAGTGCCAATGCCATAACGCTCTTTGAACATGGTAAGACACAAATTGATAGGAGCGAATCAGATCGATCCTTAATGGTATTTCACCACTACAAGACCCGGCTTAGAATCCTCACAAAGGAGGGATACGAACAGGCTAACTTTACGATTCCACTGTATAAATACGGTTCGACCTTTGAGTATATTACAAACATAAAAGCTACGACCTATAACCTTGTAAACGGCAAAGTAGAAAGCACCCCTCTCAAAAACAAAGATATCTTTATTGAAAACAGAAGCGATTTTGTTAAATTAAACAAATTTACGATGCCCGATATCCAGATGGGGTCGATAATAGAACTTGAATACACCTTAGTCTCTCCCGACATCTTTAACTTCAGGTCCTGGCAATTCCAAACAGATATCCCAAAGCTAAAAAGTCATTATCGAATATTGATTCCTGCTATCTATAAATACAATATTACGTTAAAAGGCCCATTGAAACTTTCCGACACAAGATCAAAACTGCAGCGCGAATGCCTAGTTCTAAACGGGAACAAAATAGACTGCTCCGACATCACCTACTTTATGGAAAGTATACCAGCTTTCAAAACAGAAGCTTACATGCTGGCTCCAAAAAACTACATTTCAGCAGTCAGTTTTGAGTTAGAAGAAATGGCTATGTCAGGAGGCGGTGTCAAATCTTTTACAAAAAAATGGAGCGATGTAGACAGAGAACTCATGACCGATAAAGATTTTGGCGGGCAATTAAAAAAAACAAACTTACTTGAAGGAATACTGAACAAGTCAATAGACACTTCCTCTAATCAACATGACAAAGCTAAAAATGTATTCAAATGGGTTCAACAAAACATCAAATGGAACAATACCAATGGAAAATACGCTCAACATGGTATTGAATATGCTTTTAAAAATAAAAATGGAAACGCTGCAGATATTAATCTAACTCTCGTAACGGCCCTCAACGCCGTAGGTATAGAATCCTATCCGATTCTTGTTTCTACACGCGATAATGGAGTCCCTAACAATCTTCATCCTGTCATTTCAGATTTTAACTATGTGATAGCGGGCATTAAAATCGATGATGAAACCTACTTAGCAGACGCAACTGATCCGTTACTCCCTTTTGGCGAATTACCCATGCGCTGCATCAACGAAAAAGGACGGATTATTTTCTCTAAAAAATCATCGGAGTGGATTCCGTTAGTTAATAACCAGATATCATCAACTCATTACAATTTTGATGGCTCGCTGGAATCCACCGGCACACTAAAAGGTAACCTTTCAATAGTGTACAACGGAATGGACGCCGTAAGCAAGCGTCGAAATATACTGGAGTATCCTTCGGTAGAAGAATACGAGGAAGCTGTTGACGAAAAATTAACAAGTATCACTATAAAAAAACTTAACATCGAGAACCTAGACGACAATGAAATTTCCCTTATTGAAAACTTCGTCATAGAGGTCAAAGTCGGTGATGAAATAAAAGGAGATAGTTTTTTTTTTAACCCCATCTTTATCAATCGTACTACTAAAAACCCCTTCAATCTCGACGAGAGAAATTACCATGTAGATATCGGTTCTAAAAGAGACGAGAGCCATACGATAACCGTAAAACTTCCAAAGGGAAGCAACATAAAAACATCACCCAAAAATATAAGCCTTGTATTACCACAGAATACGGCCCGGTATTACTACAAAAGTGAATTGATAGATGGCACTCTACATGTCTCACAACACCTATCACTTAAAAAGGCTATATACAATACCGATGAATATTTCGGATTAAAGGAATTGTTTTCGAGAATAATACAACAGCTTAAGATAGATCACTCATTCAATTACACAGCAAATGCTTTTTTATAGAATTATTTTCACACTACTGGCAACAATCTGTATCCTACATGCAAGCGCCCAACAATATAGCGCATCGGCTATCTCAAAAGACCTCTTAAGTCGCGCCAATGCTGTAGTACAGGAAGAACACATATCCTTTGAGCTGGACTATTCAAATGCATTCCAAACTGTACATCGAGTGATAACGATACTGAACAAAGCGGGAGAAAAACATGCAGAACTCGTTTTATACTATGACAAAAGTAAAATCATCAAGGATATCAAAGGACAGATTTTGGATGAGTTTGGCAATCAAATTAATAAATTCAATCAAAAGGATTTTAAAGATTACAGCGCGACAAGTCAAGTCAGTATGTTTGATGATATACGAGTCAAACATTATACGCCGAACTTTCATACCTACCCCTATACAATTGTATATAGTTACGAAGTAAAACATACACAAAATCTATTTATTCCCTACTGGCAACCTAATTACTTACCTGATCTTGCTGTAATTAGTAGCACATACGAGTTGAACTGCAAATCGGACCAATTTTTACGGATAAAAAGCGAGAACATACCTCAACCCGCCCACATAACGACAACTGAAAAATCCAAGACTTATAGATGGATTGCGAAAAACATAAAAGCACGAAAAGAAGAGCCCTTAAAGCCCTTTGACCAACAAGATGCTATCCTAGTTAAAGTTGTCCCAGAAACTTTCCACTATTTCAAGAAAAAAGGAACTGTAAAGAACTGGACTGATTTCGGAAAATGGGTACATGAAAATCTCCTAACAGGCAAGCAGGAATTATCCCCAGAAACTAAAGATAAGGTAAGAGAACTTACGGCACACCTAGATTCGAACAAAGAAAAAGCAAAAGTGCTCTACGCTTACATGCAGCATAAAACACGTTATGTCAGTATACAAATAGGAATTGGAGGGCTTGAACCTTATCCAGCTTCCTATGTAGACCAACTGGGGTATGGAGACTGCAAAGCTCTCGTAAATTATACACAGGCCTTGTTAAAAGAAGCCGGTATCGAATCTTTATACTGTATCGTCGAGGCAGGGCATCAAAAAAAAAATTTGGATATAGATTTTGCGAATGCCGTTGATGGTAATCATATTATACTATGTCTACCTTTTGAAAAAGATACCACTTGGCTTGAATGCACAAGCAGTAAACACCCCTTCGGGTATCTAGGCAAGTTTACGGATGACAGGCTAGTTCTTGCTTGCACACCAGACGGAGGCAAAATATTACGAACAACCCGATATCCATATACTAGGAATTTGCAACATCGAGTAGGCGACTTTAAAGTAACGAAGACTGGCAGTATTCAAGGAAGTATAACGACAACATTTACTGGCACTCAATTCGACAATCATTTTGAAAATGTTTCCAAAGGACAACACGAACAACAGGAGTTATTAAAGCAGTTTTACGACATCGATAATATTAGCTTTTCGAATAACGTTTATGAAGTAAAAACTCAAACAGAATCAACGATTAATGAACAAACAGACATCACTATAAAGAACTATGTTGTAAAGAACAAAGATCAGCTAATATTCTCTCCAAATTTATTCAATTTGGCCAAAGCTATCCCAGAATCTAAAAATAGAACGAATCCCCTCTACATCAACCGAGGTTATACAGACATTGATAGTATCACTTACAGCATACAAAAACAGATTAAAGGCAGATTTCATCCTATAAATAAAGTTATAGACTCTCCTATGGGCACTTATGACCTTCAAATCACCATGAAAGATGATCAGCTGATATTTTACCGTAAACTGGAGATTAGAGAAGGCACTTATCAACCCGAAAGCTATGTACAATTCTACAACTTTATGCGTGAGGTTTCAGAAACTGATCGAGTTAAATTTACACTTAGACTTGCAACAGATTAATATTTTTATATCTTTGCAACAGCTTAAAGGGGAATTAGCTCAGTTGGCTAGAGCGCTTGCCTGGCAGGCAAGAGGTCATCGGTTCGAATCCGTTATTCTCCACCATTAAAAAAGGCAGATCTAAAAAATCTGCCTTTCTTTATTTTAGTACTTCTTGCCAGAGCTATCGCCCGACCTTTTCCCACCAAAAGAACGTCCACCTCTGCCGGAAGACTGTTTCTTCTTATGGCGATAATCAGGCTTTGCACCAGACTTAGGCTGTTCAGCTTTAACCTTCGTCTTCCCTGTTAGAAATGACGACTTTGCTACAAACTGAGGAGACATGCTTAAATCTTCAATCCGTTTCACAGGAAGCTCAAAGCCAATTGTGAACTGTATATCTTTGATATATGGGATCTCCTCAACATCACACAAAGAAATAGCAAAACCTTCAGCACCTGCTCTACCTGAACGGCCAATACGGTGCACATAGGCATCTGGCATATTGGGAATCTCGTAATTGATAACATACTTTAAGAGATCAATATCAATCCCTCTAGCGGCGATATCAGTAGCAACTAAAACACGTATTTCTTTCTTCTTAAAGCCTTCCAACGCATTCTGACGAGCATTTTGAGACTTATTACCATGTATTGCAGCAGCAGAGATATCCTGTCTGTGCAAAAGCTTCACCAGCCGATCTGCACCATGTTTGGTACGCGTAAACACTAAAACGTTATCGTCTACCTCTTTTTTCAATAGATACATTAGCGCCTTCGGCTTATTCGCTTTCTCAATGTAATACAAAGTTTGCTGAATAGTTTCTGCTGTTGTAGACTCAGGTGTGACTTCAACTTTAACCGGTTCACTCAAAATACTATCAGCTAAAGATTGAATTACCTTCGGCATAGTTGCCGAGAAAAACAAAGTCTGACGTTTCTCAGGAATAACCTTCAGCACACGCTTTACATCATGTATAAATCCCATATCTAACATCCTATCCGCCTCATCCAATACGAATATCTCGATCTGACTGATAGATAGAATACGTTGGTTCATCAAATCTAAAAGTCGACCTGGAGTCGCAATAAGAATATCTACCCCTTGACGAATCTCATTCACCTGACTAAATTGATTAACACCACCAAAGATCACCGTATGTTTTAGTTTCAGATTTTTACCATAGTCACTAAAAGACTCTCCAATCTGTATCGCTAGTTCCCTAGTAGGTGTCAAAATCAGTGAGCGGATGGTACCACGCTTGTGTCCCTGAGGCCTATTATTATTAAGTAGTTGCAAAATAGGGATCGCAAATGCGGCGGTTTTACCAGTACCTGTCTGTGCACAGCCCAAGAGGTCTTTACCTTTTAGCACCTCTGGGATAGCCTGTTCTTGAATCGGGGTTGGGTTTTGATAGCCAAGCGTCTCCAAAGCTGCCAATATAGGCGAGCTAACTTTTAAATCATTGAAAGTTTTCATCAATACGTTTTATATAAAATAAACCCTCATATAATAGCTGTTTAAACAGCAATGAAAATGTCTCGAGGGTTCACTATGTCCGTTGAGAACAACACTTTCAGAAAAAAAGCCGCCAAGAATTACTTAGCGGCTTTTAAATAGGATTAAACTAAACCTTAGTTTTGCTCAGCAGGAACTACTGAAACGTAAGATTTGTTATTTGCTTTTTTGCGGAAAACAACTGTTCCATCAACTAAAGCGAACAAAGTATGATCTTTACCAACACCTACGTTAGCATCTGGATTATGTACAGTACCACGTTGGCGAACGATGATGTTACCAGCAATAGCCTTCTGACCACCAAAAATCTTGATACCTAATCTCTTACTATGTGACTCACGGCCGTTCTTGGAACTACCCGCACCTTTTTTATGTGCCATTTCTTTATCTTAATTTATGACTTTCGCCTGGATTAAAAATTCAATTATAAACTGATACCAGTGATCTGGATTTTAGTGAATTGTTGACGGTGACCGTTTTTCTTTTTGTAACCTTTACGGCGTTTTTTCTTGAAAACGATTACTTTATCACCTTTCAAATGAGACAAAATCGTAGCTGAAACTTTAGCTCCTGAGATACTTGGAGTACCTACAGTGAATTTACCACCGTCTTCGGCCAACAATACATTGTCAAATTCAATATTAGCGCCTTCTTCTCCTTGTAAACGGTGTACAAAAAGATACTGGTCTTTTGCAACCTTAAATTGCTGCCCTGCTATATTTACTATTGCGTACATTGTTATTTATTAAAAATGTTAATTATTTAATGAACGGCAAAGATAGGCTATTATATTTAATCCTGCAATTTTTTTTCCAAAAACAAAGGAGCTTGATATCAAGCTCCTTTGTTTTTGGAAAATTCCTCTAATTATTTAACCTCGATCAATCGTTTAGCAACAATTGCCTCTTCTTTCTTCCCAATCCTTACATGTAGAATCCCATCCGTATAAGAGGCATCAATGTTACTATAATCAACAGTCTCTGGAAGCGTAAAAGATCTAGAAAATGAACTATAATTATACTCTTTCTTGTTGTACATTTTCTCTTTCGTTTCAGTTTCTTCAACCTTCTCGACGCCTATGGAAATAATATTTTTATCCACGTTGATTTTAAAATCAGACTTCTGTAATCCAGGTGCCGCCAATTCTATCTCAAAAGCTTCTGCAGTTTCGATAATATTCACAGCCGGAACACGAGTTACCAAACGATCTGAAATAAATGAATCATTAAATAGATTATCAAATACACTGTTAACAAATGGATTTACACCATCTGTATTCACTGCTTTAGTTGGGATTTTAATTAATGCCATTTTTCTGTCCTCCAATTATTTAGTTATCCAATTTTTATTATAAATACATTAAACATATTTCAATAAAAATACCAAAACAAAAAACAAGAATTTTTGTCACTAAAACTACATAAAAACAGTCATAATGTCATTAATCTACATATATCCCACCTCTAAGAGCATTAATCCTTCTCAAATAGTAAAGAAACCTCTGAATTTGCCAAATCACCACCAAATGGTGGATTTATCTTTCTTATAGCCACATAAACCTTTTGTGCGAAATTAAACTTCTTTATAATTAGGTCCAACATATCCTCCAATGCAGACTCCAACAACTTCCGTTTAGGACTCATCACTTCCAGCACCACCTGATAAAGCTCTTCGTAATTAATCGTGTTTCTCAGATCTTCCGCATCCGAATTCTGAAAGGGAAAGTAGACATCTACATTCACATAAAACTCATTCCCAACCACCTGTTCTTCTTCATAAAAACCTATAGGCGAATAAAAGCGTACTTCCCGTAAGGATACTTTTTGTGTAATCATAATATTAAATTTACACAAATTTTGGATTAAACAAGCTTTTTATTGTCCATTTTCAACAAACACCACAGACACTGATCGACACCAAAAAACATCCATTTCAATATCTATAAAAACATCAATCCTGTAAAACCTTTTTGACGTTAGCAGATATATTATTGTAAATAACTAATTTCGTTCCGAATTAAACCCGACTCATGATAGACGCTTTGCTTATACAAAAACGTCATATGGACACAAAAGTTAATTAGAGTATTCCATATGGCCGTTAAAAAACAAATTAAATACATATGAAAAAACTATTGGTACTACTTTTATTAGGATCTACTTACGCATACGGTCAACGTAACTTCACGATAGATGAAACGGTATTTGGCCCCGGTAAATTTGCAACAAAAACCCTTTTTGGTCAAAAATGGATCAAGGGAACTGATGCCTTTTCTCATCTAGACAGCACTTACCAAACTCTTGTAATCAGAAGCCACAAAGACAACTGGCAAAGTAGAGCATTAACTTCGGTCACCGAACTACAATTGGCATTATCTAAAGTCTTTCCAAATGAAAAATTCAATTTACGTAGTTTTCCGACTCAATACATATGGACAGATAATAATACGTTAGCTTTTAATATCAGTGGAGAAAAAAACACCTATCGTATAAGCTACAATATACTGAACAAAGAGGTGAAATTAAATGCAACCGTTCCAAATGACGCTGCTAATATAGAATACAGCACTTCCAACCGACAAACAGCTTACCTTAACGGCAACAATATCGAAATTATTACCGCCTCTGGAAAAAAATTAGAAGTCACTAAAGATACCATTGACGGGATAGTAAATGGAAGTGACAACACCCACCGTCAAGAATTCGGTATCAACAAAGGAATGTGGTGGTCACCAGATGATCAAAAACTTCTTTACTACCGCAAAGACGAAACCATGGTTAGTAAATACCCACTCCCCCAATGGAACACCCGTGTGGCCACAATTAAAGACATACGCTATCCCATGGCTGGAATGAAAAGTGAAGAAGTAACATTAAACATCTTCAACACGCAGACCAACCAATATATAACGTTACAAACAGGAATACCTAAAGAACAATACCTAACTATCGCAACTTGGGACCCAAGCAATGATTATGTATACGTCGGTGTATTAAATCGCGGGCAAGATCACCTGAAGCTCAATAAATACGATGCTAGGACAGGCGAATTTGTCAAAACGCTTTTTGAAGAGAAATCTAACTCTTGGGTTGAACCTCAAAAACCGTTAGTCTTCATACCGAATACCCCCCAACAATTCCTTTATCAAACAGACAAGGATGGCTACAATCAATTGTATCTATACGACACCCAAGGTTCTTTAATTCGCAAATTGGGACACAATAGCGTTATTGTAATTGATTTTCAAGGTTTCGACAGCAAAGGAACGAAAGCATACTATATCGGAGCTACTAACAATGGATTAGAACGTCATCTGTTTGAAGTAGAACTAAAAAGCGGAAAAACCACCCAATTGACTAAAATCAACGGCACTCACAATGCTACAATTAGTGAGAGCGGCAATTACATCCTTGACCAATACAGCAACCTAACTACACCAAATAAAATACAAGTGGTAAGCAAAAAGGATGATAAGAAAACAGCTATATTAACCGCTAACAATCCATTTACATCGCAGATAAACCTTCCAAAAATCGAGTTCAAAACTCTTGTATCTCCAGATGGACACACGCCCCTAAACGCTAGAATCACTTACCCTGCTAACTTTGATTCTTCAAAAAAATATCCGGTCATGTTGTATTTATATGGCGGATCCCACGCTCAATTGGTTACAGATAGATGGCTAGGCGGAGTGGGGTACTTTGATCTTTATATGGCTCAAAATGGCTATTTGGTATTCACACTGGATAATAGGGGCTCCGATGCACGTGGGAGAGACTTTACCCGTGTTACACATCGCAACCTTGGCGAAGCTGAAATGGCGGACCAGATCGTCGGGATAGAATACCTAAAATCACTCCCTTACGTTGACAGTAATAATATGGGTATTTTCGGATGGAGTTACGGAGGCTTCATGACTACCTCTTTAATGACCAAACACAACAACATCTTTAAAGCAGCAGTAGCTGGAGGTCCAGTAATGGATTGGAAATATTACGAAGCTATGTATGGAGAGCGTTACATGGACACACCGCAAGAAAATCCAGAAGGATACACAAAAACTTCTTTATTAAATAAAGTCGACAAGCTAAATGGTCATTTACTAATAATCCATGGTGCACAGGATCCTGTAGTTGTCCAGCAACACAGTATGAATTTTGTCGAGCAATGTATAAAAGTAGGAAAACAGGTGGACTATTTCCTATACCCTACCCATGAACATAACGTAAGTGGAAAAGATAGGATTCACATGTATGATAAAATCGCGAAGTATTTTGACTTACACCTTAAGAAATAATTGAATTTGTCAACAAAAAAGGGAATGCCATGTTGCAATCCCTTTTTTGTTGACGCTAAATCGGATTTAGAAAGTATAACGAGCTGTTACACCACCGTTGAAATAAACACCATTACTGTAGTACGAACCCTTTACAACATGAATAGTAGGTCTAACATCAGCCGAAAATGCAAAAGGAGCATTCTTTAACTTATAATCTACACCACCAGTAGGAAAAATCCCCGCACTGAAACCTTTATAGTCTTCCCAATCTGAAAAAGTATTCGCTAATACAGCACCACCACCAACAAACCACTTAAAATTCTGGATACTTCCAATAGGGAAATGATGCTGATATCCTCCGGATAATGAAACAGAAGTCAAATCATATGCTCCATAAGTATCTGGATTAATACCTAAATCAAATTCTAATGCTCCGGGCTGAGAAATAAAAGTCTTGAACGCGACACCGACAACGTCATAATGTCCATTTCCTAAACGGATACCGATCGAATTTTTATAGTCTTGCGCTTGAGAAGCTCCTGCAACTAATAATGCTACTAATGCTAAAGTAAATTTTTTCATAAAGTTTTATTTATAGTAATTTATTAATAATTGGTACATGGTAAGCAAATAATGTACCACTAACTTAAATAGTCAAAAAAACTTGCAAAAAAAGACGTAGACGAAAAAACTTTTTACATTCTAAAAAAATAAATGTAACTTTGCACTCCGACAAAGCAGTCGGAATACTCTTCTTTTCAAAGGCAATTTCGCCGCTTTGTAAATAACAACTAGTTCGTATTTTAATTTTTTGATTTCATAAATAATGCCTAGAAACACCTCCATTAACTCTGTCTTAATCATAGGTTCTGGTCCTATTGTTATCGGACAAGCGTGTGAATTTGATTATTCTGGATCTCAAGCTGCCTTATCTCTTAAAGAAGAAGGCATTACTGTTTCCATAATTAATTCCAACCCTGCAACAATTATGACCGATAAGGTTGTCGCAGATCACATTTATCTATTACCTCTTACTTGCGAAAGCATTGAACAAATCTTAAAAGAGCAAAAGATTGATGCTGTACTACCGACTATGGGTGGACAGACAGCTTTAAACCTATGTATTGAAGCCTCCAACCTTGGTCTTTGGGACAAATACAACGTTCAAGTAATCGGAGTTGATGTAGCGGCTATTGAAAAAACTGAAAATCGCGAAGAATTCCGTCAATTAATGATTGATATCGGTGTAGGTGTAGCTCCTTCAAAAATAGCTAATTCTTTCCTTGAAGGTAAAGAGGCTGCTCAAGAAATTGGTTTCCCATTAGTAATACGTCCTTCGTACACTTTAGCAGGTACTGGAGGTGGATTTGTACACAAAAAAGAAGATTTTGATGCTGCTTTAAATAGAGGTCTACACGCCTCTCCTACGCACGAAGTATTGGTCGAACAGGCTGTCTTAGGTTGGAAAGAATTTGAATTAGAATTACTTCGAGATACAAATGATAATGTAATCATCATTTGTACAATCGAAAACTTCGATCCTATGGGAATTCATACAGGAGATTCTATCACCGTAGCTCCAGGTATGACACTATCTGACAAATGTTACCAAGACATGCGTAACCAAGCGATAAAAATGATGCGCTCTATTGGAAACTTTGCAGGAGGATGTAATGTCCAATTTTCGGTAAACCCAGAGAATGAAGATATTATCGCTATTGAAATCAACCCCCGTGTTTCTCGCTCATCGGCACTAGCTTCCAAAGCAACAGGATACCCTATTGCTAAAATAGCAGCTAAATTGGCTATCGGGTATAACCTTGATGAATTACAAAACCAAATTACTAAAACAACTTCGGCCTATTTCGAACCTACATTAGATTATGTAATTGTCAAAGTTCCTCGTTTTAACTTTGACAAATTCAAAGGAGCAAATAAAGAATTAGGTCTTCAGATGAAAGCTGTCGGTGAAGTTATGGCGATAGGTCGTACATTTATCGAAGCCTTACAAAAGGCATGTCAATCCCTAGAGACAGGTCGAGCTGGATTAGGCGCTGATGGTAAACAGTTACGCAATCTCGATGAAATCATGTTCAGCCTAGAACATCCAAGTGCAGACCGTCTTTTCCATGTAAAAGATGCATTTGAACTCGGCGTTCCTTTAGAATCTATCCGTAAAACGACACATATCGACAAATGGTTCTTAGTACAGATCCAAGAATTAGTTCAATTAGAGCAAGAATTACGTCGTTATCAATTATCAAATATTCCACGCGATTTCTTCATGACCTTGAAGCAAAAGGGTTATTCGGACGAGCAGATATCTTGGTTATTAGGCAATGTTACAGAAGATCAGGTTTATGACCGTCGTAAAGAATTAGGCATCAACCGTGTTTATAAAATGGTAGACACCTGTGCTGCTGAGTTTCCAGCACACACACCTTATTACTACTCTACTTTCGAAGATGAAAACGAATCGATCTGTTCAGATAAAAAGAAAATAATTGTATTAGGTTCTGGACCAAACCGTATTGGTCAAGGTATCGAATTTGATTACTCTTGTGTACATGGATTGTTAGCCGCTAAAGAATGTGGTTACGAAGCAATTATGGTAAACTGTAACCCGGAGACCGTATCTACGGATTTCAACATGGCTGACAAATTATATTTTGAGCCTGTATTCTGGGAACACGTGCGCGAAATCATTGAATTAGAAAAACCAGTAGGCGTTATCGTTCAATTGGGTGGACAAACGGCTTTAAAAATGGCCCAACGTCTAGAACAACTGGGGGTTAAAATAATTGGAACTTCCTTCCAAGATATGGATTTAGCCGAAGACCGCGGACGCTTTTCAGACTTATTGAAAGCATTGGACATTCCTTATCCTAAATATGGAGTTGCTACATCGGCAGAAGAAGCTATCAAAGTAGCGAACGAGGTAGGTTATCCAGTTCTTGTTCGTCCATCCTATGTACTAGGAGGGCAAGGCATGAGCATCGTTATCAACGATGAAGATCTAGAAAAAGCAGTAGTCAATCTATTGAAAAACCTTCCAGGAAATCAAATCTTAATTGACCACTTCCTGGACCGTGCAGAGGAAGCCGAATCTGACTCTATCTCCGATGGTGAAGATGTTCATATCATCGGTATGATGGAGCATATTGAACCAGCGGGCATCCATTCCGGAGACTCATCAGCTGTATTGCCTCCGTTTGAACTTTCGCAAGCTGTACAGGACAAAATGGAGGAATACTCGATCAAACTAGCGAAAGCGCTTAATGTACGAGGACTATTGAACATTCAGTTTGCTATAAAAGGAGAAAACGTATACGTCATCGAAGCAAACCCACGTGCTTCACGTACAGTACCATTTATAGCAAAAGCTTATGATGTACCATACATCAACATAGCGACAAAAGTAATGCTCGGCGCCAACAAGCTAAAAGACTTCACTATCGAACGCAAATTAGAAGGTTGGGCTATTAAAGAACCTGTGTTTTCATTCTCAAAATTCCCTGAAGTTGATAAACAGTTAGGTCCTGAAATGAAGTCAACAGGTGAAGCCATTCGCTTTATCAAAGACTTACAAGATCCTTACTTTAGAGAATTAGTTTCTAAAAAGTCAATGTTCTTAAACGCACAATAAAAAAATATTTTACACCTATATTTAAACCAGCTATTCATCTGTAATAGCTGGTTTTTTAATTATCAACTAGCTTAAATATTTAACATGATTTACAAATCAAGATCCCTAATAACTACTTTACTGCTCTTAGTAATAGCTATTTTGGGGATTTATGGCGTCATTGGTTACTTTTATTTTGAAGACTTTCCTTCGCTTGTTTGGCTTTGCTTCTCAATCGTGTTTATAATCTTAGCTCCTATCGGAATCTACTGGAATTATGAATCCTCATTTCTTGTAAAAGATCCAATTAATAAAACGAAAAAATCAAAATTAAAACATTTTTTAATCTTAAATACAGGAATAATTCTAGCAGTCTTTTTAATAAAGAAAGGAGTTGTTTTTGATAATATTCAAGAGGCTAATATTCGAGCTCATGCAGAAAAACAGACAATTGAAATCACCTTATTAAAGGCGCCAAGATAAGTTCGGACTAGGGAAAAGTCGTTTGACAGGAAAATCAACAGAAATAACGATAATACCCCTAAGTTACTAAAAATTGGTGAAATAACCGTTATTAATAAAATCGAAATACTTTAGACTTAAATCTCTTTTACACACCTAAATCCTACATTATTTGTTGGGCTATTTATTTCACCTTTACCTCTCGCCCCAGCTTTATACCGTTCACAATATTGGTCATTGCACAAGAAAGATCCGCCCCGTTGTACCCGTTTTACTAACCCCGGTTCCTGCGGATCATAAGAATCATTAGGACCCTTAGGATTATCTTTCTCACTAATAGCATAGTAATCTGGGCGATAAAAATCTGAACACCATTCCCACACATTTCCTTCCATATCATAAAGACCAAAGGAATTCGCTGGATAAGATTTTACCGGAGCAGTAGATTCAAAACCATCTTCTTTAGAATTATGCGCAGGAAAATTACCCTGGTAAATATTTGCGAGCCACTTCTCATTTTCCTTTTTTTCCTTGCCCCAATAATAAGTCTCATCAGTGTGTGTACCTGCTTTTGCAGCATATTCCCATTCCGCCTCTGTCGGTAGACGCTTCCCTGCCCATTTAGCATAAGCTTCAGCATCTTGATAAGCCAATTGTGTAACCGGGTGGTCTTTTCTATTTTCAATAGTACTCCCCGGCCCCTCTGGTTTTCTCCAGCTAGCGCCCGCAACATAATCCCACCATTGTAAAGCATTATTCAGATTATTAACTCTTTTATTACCTACAAAAACGGCTGAACCAGTCACCAACATAGCGGGATCAACGTTAGGAAATTCTTTAGGATCCAAAGGTCTCTCGGCTACGGTAACATATCCGGTAGCTAGTACAAATGCTTCAAACTGTGCATTAGTCACTTCATGCTCATCCATATAAAAAGATTTTACACGAACCTCGTGTACGGGACTTGCGTCTGCAAAATATTTCGAGCCCATTTTGAAAATACCTCCCTTAATCAGTACCATGTTAGCATCATCATTTCCTTTTGTAAAGACAAAAATATCCTTTGCTTCGTTACCAAACCTACTAGGCACTCCATGCATGGCACATGTTACTTTCGTACTATCAACAGTTTTTGATTCTTCTTGCTTTGTACTTGGTGTATTACATCCTGCAAGAAAGACATATAAACATATATATATGGAATTTTTGGTCATCTGATAACATCTTTTGTTCTTCCCCTAATTTGAAAAGTTTAATATATTGAATTATCACAGCTTTAGCAAAACAATCTTCAGATAATATTGTCCACGAGCTAATATTTTTTTGCAGTAAAACAAAACTTTCATAATTCCTTTAGATCACCAACTGATATAAAAGTTCTTTATGTCCATTGAACAGCATGAAGTAAGTTCATTGATTCCATAAAGAGATAAAACGAATCAATAATACAGACACTTTCAAAAAAAAGGAAGATATCTTTCAATATCTTCCTTCATTATACGTTAACAAGTATAAGTTATATTAACCAACTTTTAATTGCTTGCTTTGATCTTTAGATACTTTAGGACGAATTCCAGTATTTCCACCTCCATTTAACGTCATATCATGAGGTGCATTTGTCTTCCAGTTTCCTTTCGTGAAATCAGGAATAGCGACAGTTTTACTATTTTTGGCCACAGATTCACAACTTAACGGAACAATAACAGACCAAGAAGCCCCTTCATAAACCGGTTGATCAATTGGTAATCCGTTTCTCAAACAGTCAATCAGACGCCAATCCATCATAAAGTCCATACCACCATGTCCGCCAACCTGCTTAGCTTGTTCACCAATAAACTTAATTAATTGCGGTGTGTATTTCTCGTACAACCCTTTCATTTCCTCTTCCTTAACAAAAGAGTGTCCGAAAGCAATGCCCTCTTTTGGATACTTCTGTGCGAAACCTTTCGTACCGCTTAATAAATGTAAACGCGAATAAGGTCTAGGGGAAGTAACGTCATGTTGGATCATCATAGTTTTTCCCTTTTCTGTCTTAATCAGGGTAGTATCCATATTTCCGCGGTATTTTTTACCAACAAACTCTTGATAAAAAGAATCTTTGGCTGCTAATTCACGGGCTCTATCTGCCATCATAAAATCAGCTGTCTGCATAGCTACCAAATGTGTCATCCGATCACCGCTGTTAATATTCAAACATTGAGCAATCGGTCCGATACCGTGTGTAGGATAAAGGTTTCCGTTCATCTTAATGTTCTCACGTAAACGCCACATATTATCATATCCATTCTTGCTGTTGAAATTCAAATCCAACAAATCATGGATATAAGCCCCTTCGGCATGCACCAGTTCACCAAACATACCCTGACGAGTCATATTCAATGTTAACATTTCGAAAAAGTCATAACAACAGTTTTCCAACATCATACAGTGTTTTTTCGTTGCCTCTGAAACTTTAACGACTTCCCAACATTCCTTTTCCGTCAAACCAATAGGAACTTCACAAGCAACATGTGCACCAGCTTTCATCGCTGCAATACTCATTGGGGCATGAAACTCCCATGGTGTACAGATATAGACAAGATCGACTTCTTCTTCCTTCAGTAATTTCTCCCAACCGTTATCACCAGAATAAGACTTTGCTTCTTTCAAGCCTTTACCTGTTAAAATTTTCTGCGCTTTATCAACACGATCAGCATGTCTATCACATAAAGCCACGATCTCGGTTCCCTCGATATACGATAAGCGATCGACAGCACCAGGACCTCTCATCCCCAAACCAATCACAGCGATTCTTACCTTATCAATCTTAGGAGCAGCATATCCCCACATATTGAACGATGTAGCTGCAAGCGCTTCATTATTTAGAGCAGGCAAAGATAGTGCTGCTGCTGAAAGAAATCCCGCTTTCTTTAAAAAATCTCTTCTATTTGAACTCATATTAATCTTAGGGTTTATTTTCCATCAAAAAATCAAAGGGGACATAAAGCCCCCTTTAAAATCACCTATTTTAAAACAAACTAAACAGTCTTTTGTCATAAATAACCAATCTATACTTCAAGGCTTGTTGGTTATAGATAACTTCTTTTTATCGAATTATCTAAGACAATAATAATCTATAAATACCATAATAAGAAATAAAAAACGAACGCAAACGTTTGACTTAAATTGCGAAAACGTTTGCCTAACAGAATAGTTACCATACAAAATCAATCGCTCCCACCAATTCCTTTAACATAGCTTCGGACAGTTTTGCTTGCGTCTTAGCGGTATTGAAACGAGTGACTGCATCAATGTAATTCTGCTGTGCGTCTCTAAACTCAACGGCACTAATTGAACCGATACGAAATTTGTCTAAGGTAATACTCAAATTCTGTTTAGCAATCCGTTCATTCCCTTCTTCAATGTTTACCAAAGCAAGATTGGTCTGATAACTATGAAATGCTTGAGTAATCGCAGTTTCCACAGCGACACGTTGCTGCTCTACCGCAAGTTCAGCATTATCGACCCTAAGTTTTGCAACGCGTTCATTACGGCGTTGATTAAAACCATCGAATATATTAAGTGAGGCTGATACCCCATAATTGAGCCCCCTTGAATTGGATTGGGCCACAAAGCCTAAACTAGACTCTGATTCTGAAAAGTTGTAGCCTCCATTTAGTCGCACTGTTGGGTAGCGCGCAGCTTTCACATTCTTAACCTCAAGTTCGGCCAGGCGCTTGCTAATACTCACACCAATAAGGTCAGGGTTATGCACTTTAGCTTGATCCAATAAATTTTCGAGCACCATGGACTGATCTATTTTTACCTCTGTGACGATGGCAAAATCAAGAGATAATGATCTAGCCAATAACCCATTAAGAGCGACCTTAAGATTCTTGACAGCTTCCATCTGTCTCAAACGCGTAGATTCGTCCTCATTCAGATTAACCTGTACATTAAGCACCTCCAATCGAGAAGCCTTACCTATAGAAAAACGATTCTCAGCAGTGCGTAATCTTTCTTTAGAAATCAATATACTTGAATCTATAGCCATTAAAAGATTCTGCTGTTCGACAATACTATAATAGGTACGTATGACATCCGATACCATAGATACAACCGTACGCTTCACCTGGATTCCTCCTAGTTTTTCTAATTCCCTAAGCGATTCATACCTCGAAAACATACCTAAGCCATCAAAAATGGTCCAACCTAGGCTTACACCGTAGGTCATATTATTATTCTTTGCATTATCCAAAGCACGGATACTCCCATCGTTTTGGGTTTGCTTAGAATTCTGTATACTATTATTCTGACTAAAGTTACCCGTCACACTTGGTAGCATACCTGCATTTCCATAGGTGACATTCTCGGTAGCCACTTCCAATTCATTTCTCGACAATTTAATATCATAATTGTTTGACAAGGCTATCTCAACAGCTTCCTTTATAGTCAATAAATCCTGTCCAAAACCTGGAAGAACTGCTCCAATCCAAGTTATAAAAACCAATACTACAAGCTTCATACTATTCATCTATCTGGTCAAATTCGGGACGATGTACTCGCTTACGAGAAAACATCAAGTAAAATCCGGGAATAACGTATAACGTCAACAACAAAGAAAAGAGAGTACCACCAACGATCACAACCCCCATACCAATACGACTTGTAGAAGCTGCCCCCAACGAAAGAGCAATCGGCAAGGCCCCCAACGCAATGGCAAAAGAAGTCATTAAAATCGGTCTTAATCTTGCTTCTGCAGCAAGGACTACCGCCTCAAACTTTTCGTGACCTTCTTCCCGCAGTTGATTAGCAAATTCTACAATTAAAATGCCGTTTTTCGTGACAAGTCCAATCAGCATAATTGTACCTATCTGACTAAAGATATTCCACGATTGTCCAAATAACCACAACGAAAACAGTGCTCCCCCAACAGCCATTGGGACTGTTAGCAAAATTATGATGGGATCCACAAAGCTTTCAAATTGTGCCGCCAAAATCAAAAATATCAAGAGAACAGCTAACCCAAAGGCAAACATCGTATTTGATCCACTTTCCACGAAATCCCTAGCTTCGCCCCCTAAATCTGTAGTAAAACTTTCATCTAAAACTCTTTCTTTAACAGCATCCATAGCTTCGATACCCTCGCCCATACTTCTTCCAGGAGCCAAAGATGCTGATACTGTAGCGGACATATATCTATTGTTATGATAAAGCTGCGGAGGGCTACTATGCTCCTGAACATCTACAATATTGTCTAGTTGAATCAGTTTTCCATCTCTATTCTTTACAAAAATTGAAGTTAGATTGGTCGGTGTTGCACGATCCTTGCGATCAAACTGCCCCATCACCTGATACTGTTTTCCATTCATCATAAAATATCCGAAGCGCTGACCAGATAAAGACATCTGTAAAGTCTGCGCTACATCCAATACAGATACCCCCAATGCTTGCGCTTTCTCTCTATCGATGTGTACATACAACTCGGGTTTATTAAACTTGAGATTAACATCTACCATGGAGAAAGTTTTGTCCTTGGACAACTCTTCCATAAATTCTGGAATCTTCTCTTCTAATTTTTGAAAATTAGGTGCTTGAATAATATACTGAATTGGAGAACCTCCTCTTCTATTTACGGCAATTGTAGGCTGTTGAGATACAGCAACTCTGGCCTCAGAATATTGTCGTGTCAATCGCGATAACTGATTAGCTATTTCTTCTTGGCTCCGCTCCCGCTCTTGAGGTTGTACCAAGCCTAAACGTACGAAACCACTGTTGGAAGAAGAAGAACCAAATCCAGGAGAAGTTATCACTAAACTAACCTTTTTCTCTGGAACCGAATCGTTAATCAATAAAGTTAACTCCGTCATAAAACGATCCATATAATCATAAGAAACGCCTTCTGGAGCTGTAGCTCTCAAAGAAACGTAACTGCGATCATCGTAAGGCGCCGTCTCCTTAGGCAAAAGCTGATAAAAGAAATATATTAAAACAAAACAAGCGCCTATAACAGCTACACTCAACCACCTTCGACCTAAGAAACTCCTGAGAGAACCTTCATACTCCTTATTCATCATAACAAAGTAGCGTTCTGTTCTTTCATAAAACTTTGATCGCTTCTGCTCTCCGCCTTTCATGAGATAAGCATTCAACATAGGAGTTAACGAGAGCGATACGAATGCAGAAATCAATACCGCTGCGCCTATCACAATTCCAAACTCTCGAAATAACCTCCCCACAAACCCCTCCAAAAAGATAACAGGCAGAAACACTGCGGCCAATGTTACCGATATAGAAATGACAGCGAAAAATATTTCATTAGACCCCTTTATAGCGGCTTCGATCGGAGACATTCCCTCCTCGACCTTTTTAAATATATTTTCTGTTACTACGATCCCATCATCAACTACAAGACCAGTAGCTAACACTATAGCCAATAATGTCAATACATTGATTGAAAAACCGCATAAGTACATTATAAAAAAAGTAGCGATAAGAGATACAGGTATATCGATTAGCGGTCTAAAAGCAATGCTCCAATTTCGAAAAAATATATAAATAATAATTACAACCAAAACTATAGAAATCAGCAAAGTCTCCACCACTTCCAATACCGCTCGCTTCACAAATTGCGTATTGTCCAAAGCGACATTAATCTCGAATCCCTCAGGAAGATCAACCTCCAGTCGATCATATTCTTCGTAAAATTCTTTAGCGATATCTAAATAATTAGTACCCGGTTGAGGAATAATAGCTAAGCTGACCATGGGGTATCCCGAATCAGACATCTTCGTTTCGAAATTCTCCGCTTCTAAAGTTGCCTTACCTATATCACTGAACCTAATAATCAGATTAGCTTCTGCTCTAATAACGATATTATTAAAACCTTCTTCTGTCGATAAGTTACCGATTGTTTTTACGGCCAATTCTGTATTTGCTCCTGTCAATTTACCTGAAGGCAACTCTACGTTTTGACTATTCAAAGCTGTTCGAACATCCAATACAGTTAAGCCATAAGATGATAGTTTTACAGGATCTATCCATAAACGCATAGCAAATTTCTTCTGTCCCCAAATCTGGACTGAACTTACCCCAGGGATAGTTTGAAGTCTTTGTGCTATTACATTTTCAGCATAATCAGACAACTCAAGTACATTTTTAGTCGCACTTTGAACGGTCATTGTAATAATAGGCTCCGAATCAGCATCGGCTTTTGAAACTACGGGGGCCGCATCGATATCTTGAGGAAGATTTCGTTGCGCCTGTGACACCTTATCGCGCACATCATTTGCAGCCTCTTCCAGATTCTTATCTAAATTGAATTCAATAGTGATATTACTTGTACCTTGATTACTAGATGAAGAAATGTTACGAATTCCGTCGATAGAATTTATAGATTTCTCCAACGGCTCGGTAATCTGAGATTCGATAATCTCAGCATTAGCTCCAGCATAGCTAGTCCTGACAGATATCTGCGCCGGATCAATAGACGGAAACTCTCGAACTCCCAAAAAAGTATAGCCTATTATTCCAAATAGTATCAGCAACAAGTTCATCACTATTGCCAATACGGGTCTCTTAATACTTAACGTTGATAAACTCATCCCTCCTCCTATTTCAACGTTACCTTAACAGCACTGCCGTCACGTAATGACATTACGCCCGAAGTCAATATGGTATCGCCGTCGGCAATTCCCTTCGTAATCAACACTACAGAATCAGAGCGTCCACCAGTCTCTACTAAAATTTCTTTAGCCTTGCCTTCTTTTTTCACAAACAGCTTTTTACCATTCTGAATTGGTATCAAAGCCTCCGTAGGAACCAATAGACCATCGGTAATTGTCTCCAACGGAAAAATAACATTTGCAAATGCACCGGGAATTAGTCTATTGCCACCATTTTCAGCTATTGCTCGCACCCGCAATGTGCGCGTACTTTCCTCGATTAAAGGATCTAAAGCATATACCTTTGCAAAAAAAACATCTTCTGCTCCTTGTACTGTAAAACGAACTTCTTCGCCGACTTTCACTTTCACCGCATACTTTTCCGGTATAGAAAATTGCAATTTGACCCTAGCCATATTAACGAGTTGAGCGATTGGCGTAGTGGGTGTAATATAACTTCCCTTTGAAATACTCCGTAATCCTACCGTTCCCGAAAAAGGTGCCTTTATCACTGTTTTATTAAGCTGTGCTTGAATTAGTTGAATTTGCGCTTTTGCAGTTCGAAAATCAGCACTAGCGATATCATACTCTTCTTGGCTAATAGCTTCCTTCTCTAGCAGAAGATTCGCTCTCCGCTCATTTTCACCAGCAAGTGCACTCCTAGTTTTTGCCTGCTCAAGCTGTGCACGTAATTCCAAATCGTTTATCTTAACCAAAACCTGTCCAGCAGCGACCTTCGCGCCTTCCTCAAAATTCAAGAGTTCCACAAGACCAGAAATCTCAGACTTTAAGTCTACCACTTCATTCGCCTCTATAGATCCTGTTAACGATAGAAAATCAGAAAACGGTTTCCCTTTAACGATCATACCATAGACTTTGACTTCGCTTCGACCGGCACCACTACCTTTCACATTGCTATCAGCCTTTTCTTTATTCTTTACTAATCGATAACCTACCAAACCAGCAACTATCACGAACAAAATCACTAAAAATGTTCCAACTTTTCGATTCATAATTTACAATAGGGACTTCTATTAATAATATTTCCGTTACAATATAGGGTATATTCCTTTAGCAAGGATGTAAAATTCTTATTATAATATCAAGCAAAGACAGCTATTAAAAGATACATATATAACAAGAAAAGCCCCTCCAGTTTCCTGAAGGGGCTTCGTGTAAAAAAAGGCACCGACCTACTCTCCCACCTGTTACGGCAATACCATCGGCTCTGGCGGGCTTGACTTCTCTGTTCGGAATGGGAAGAGGTAGACACCGCCGATATAGGCACCTGAAATATCTTAAGCTAACGGCTATTGCTAATAGCTATAAGCTGATTGACATGTTATTGAAAGAAAAAGAACAGTCAGAGAAGACAACAGGTCTATCTGCCTGGAAAGCTTCGGGCTATTAGTACTACTCGGCTTTGGTCTCTCAACCTTTACACCTATAGCCTATCAACGTTGTCATCTACAACGACCCTGTAAGGAAGTCTCATCTCGTGGCTAGTTTCGCACTTA
>NZ_WFKM01000006.1 GCF_011007365.1 Sphingobacterium sp. xlx-96
TTGCTTCATCTTGTACAGCGGTACTATCCAGCTGTGTACTGCCCGTGTCCTGTCCATCAGAGAATACCAGGTCATCAGGGACTTCGCTCCCTTGGGAACTATCCGACACACTACCGTCGGTAAATGTAAGATCGTCATAAGACGTTAATGAATCTTGTGCGGAGAAAGCAAATGATGCTGTGGCAAAGAAAAGTGATAGAAAAAAAGAAAACAGGTAAGTCTTCATAAGTTGAAATAGTTGTTGAAAAGCATAAAAATAGAAAAAAGGCAGTGAAATACTGCCTTTTACTATCTTCCTTGTGTAAAAACTACTTTACAGTAACAGCAAAGTTATATTCATCAGGAGGTAGACATTGTGTCTTGTCACAAGCTTGCCATTCTACCGTGCCTTTTACTGTTGCTGTACCTTTTGTTAATTTGACCTTTTGCTGAAATACAACTTCATTTGTGAAGTAAGGTACATTCATTTTAAAAACCTCTTCATATTTTGTTTTAGCTGTAGGCTCTACAGTTTTTCCATTTAAAGTATATTCTTTAGATGAGGCGAATTTGAATGACGTAGGAATTGGACCTCCATCAGCTACATTTTGTGAATAGATATTCCATCCGTTTTGAATAGTAGCTTTAACGTAGATTACAGCTTCTTTTTTATTTAATTTTTTGTGGGCCACACTCCATTTTACGGGTTGGTGAACTTGTGCTAAAGCTGCGGTAACCGTTATTAATACAGCGACGATAAGTAGGCTTAATTTTTTCATAATAATTTTTCTTCTATAACTTGTAATTTGATTGTATGACTCTAACCCCGGTCATAAAGTTTAATGCTAAGGTACATTTATTATTAGCTTACGAACAAGTAAATTTTTCGTTATAACTGATAAGTTATACCTTTTAAGTCGTATTTCTTGGTCGCTTGTTGATGGCGGACGATGAGTTGTCCATCGCTTTCTACTCCTAGTATTTGTCCCTGTAGTGAGGCGCCGTTTATCATGAAATCTGCCGTAATTCCTTTTAAAAAGAGTCTTTCGTTATATAGTTCAAGATGTGCAGCTCTATTTTCAGGAGAAAAAATATTTTGGTAATAATAGAGACGGTGCTGTATTCTTTTTACTAAATCGAGTATTGTCAGATTAATTTCAGAATTTTCTAAAACCAACGATGTACTACGACGGGCTATATCGCTGGGAAAGTTACTTTCATATACATTGATACCTATACCCGCGATTACGGATTTAATATAGTGTCCAGAAACTTTGTTCTCGATCAAGATCCCGGCAATTTTTCTTCTTTCGACCATGATATCGTTTGGCCATTTGATGTATATGTCTTTTGGTATAAGTTCTTTTATTACATCGTAAACTGCTAGGCTGGAGTGTATTGTTAGTAGGAACTGATCTGTTATGAAAAGACTGTGCGGAGAATAGAGGAAGCTGGCCGTCATATTGCTATAGGGGGTAGTTGACCAAGTTGTGCCCCTTTGTCCGCGCCCTTGAGTTTGATGTTTTGCCATAATGGCAGTAAAATCTATCTGTGGCTTGAAATTTGTCAATAGTTGCTTTGAATAATCATTTGTGGAGGGAGTTTCCTCCAAAACAATTACAGGCAATGACTGATAATGTCCGAAAAATGTATTATTTTGCAAAAGAAAAAGATATTATAAAGTTTTTGAGTAAAACTATAACATTTCTTAATGAGTAAAAAGAAAAATTCAGAATTATCTAACAAACTGGCAGATATTGTCGTGTTAGGAATGCAAGAAAAGAAAGGTAATGAGATTGTGAAGTTGGATATGCGTGAGATTAATGCAACTGTATCTGATTATTTTGTCATCTGTCATGCAGATAGCAATGTTCAGGTGAATGCAATAGCACAGAGTGTTGAAGAAGAGGTGTATAAAGCTTTTGGTCAGGGGCCGTGGCATAAAGAGGGGCAAGGTAATGGAGAGTGGATACTACTTGACTTTGTTGATGTTGTTGTGCATATTTTTAAAACAGATACGCGTAGTCGTTATCGCATAGAGGATCTCTGGGGAGATGCAAAAGTAGAGTCCTATCAGAGTGCATAAAAAGAAATTGAAAAGATACGTATTATTGTAATGAAGAAAATTCCAAGTAAAAAAATAACCCCAACTCCTCCCAAATTTAATATGATGTGGCTTTATATAGCCATGATATTAGGTTTTATAGCGCTGAATTTCTTGTACAACAGCAGTAGTACGAAAGAGATTAGCTACGAGAGTTTTGAAAAGGATATGCTCCGTACCGGAGATGTGGAGAAATTGATTGCGTACAACAAAGGGAATATTGTTGAAGTGGAGGTGTACATAAAAAGTGACAAGCTTCAAAATGATCCAAAATATAAAGATCTAGCACCGTCTGGGAATAGCTTGAGTTTTTCGGCAAATAAAGGCCCTCAGTACATGTTCTCCGAAGGATCTGCAGAGATTTTGAATCAAAAATTAATCGAATCTCAGAAGGATTTGCCTGAGGGGACTGCGAAGATATCTGCGAAATGGGAAGAACGTACAAACGCATGGGGTGGATTCTTCATTTCCTTCATCTTGCCATTGATTATTATAGTGGCTTTATGGATGTTCCTTATGCGTCGCATGAACGGTGGTGGCGCTGGTGGCGGTGGCCAGATTTTCAATATTGGAAAGTCTAAAGCACAGCTTTTTGATAAAGAATCTCAAATAAATATTACATTCAATGACGTTGCAGGTCTGGAAGAAGCTAAGACCGAAGTCATGGAGATTGTTGATTTCTTGAAAAACCCTAAGAAGTATACTGATTTAGGAGGTAAGATTCCGAAAGGAGCATTATTAGTAGGCCCTCCAGGAACAGGTAAGACGTTGTTGGCAAAAGCGGTGGCAGGAGAAGCCCAAGTGCCATTTTTCTCATTGTCAGGTTCCGACTTTGTAGAAATGTTTGTTGGTGTTGGTGCGTCTCGGGTTCGTGATCTTTTTAAACAGGCGAAAGAAAAGGCTCCTTGTATCATCTTTATTGATGAGATCGATGCAATAGGACGTGCACGTGGCAAAAACTCGGTAATGGGAGGGAACGATGAACGCGAAAATACATTGAACCAGTTGTTAGTCGAGATGGATGGGTTTGGTACCAATGTTGGAGTTATTATCCTTGCAGCTACTAACCGTTTGGATGTCTTGGATTCAGCCTTGTTGAGACCAGGTCGTTTTGATAGGCAGATTTCTATTGATAAGCCGGATCTAATAGGGCGTGAGCAAATTTTTAATGTGCATCTAAAGCCATTGAAGCTTGCTGAAGAAGTGGACGCCAAGAAATTATCGGCACAGACTCCTGGCTTTGCAGGGGCAGAGATTGCTAACGTTTGTAACGAAGCTGCCCTTATTGCAGCGCGTAAGAACAAGCGGGCAATTGAAATGCAGGATTTTCAAGATGCTATCGACCGCGTGATCGGCGGACTGGAAAAGAAAAATAAAATTATATCACCTGAGGAGAAAAAAATTGTTGCTTATCATGAGGCAGGCCATGCAATCGCCGGGTGGTTCTTGGAGCATGCCGATCCATTGGTTAAAGTATCTATTGTGCCTCGTGGTGTTGCAGCATTAGGGTATGCGCAATATCTACCTAAAGAACAATTTCTTTACACTACTGAACAGCTTTTAGATAGTATGTGTATGACGATGGGAGGACGCGTTGCTGAAGATATAACATTTGGACGTATTAGTACAGGGGCACAGAATGATCTAGAACGTATTACCAAGTTGGCCTATGCCATGACAGCGGTATATGGTATGAATCATAAGGTGGGTAATGTTTCTTTCCGCGATAGTTCCGGAGAGTCGCAGTTTCAAAAACCATACTCAGATCAGACCGCAGAGTTGATCGATGAGGAAGTTCGCGTTTTGGTGTCAGCAGTTTATGAGCGTACCAGACAGTTATTGCTTGATAAACAAGAAGGCTTGATCCGTATCGCCGAGAAGCTATTAGAAAAAGAAATATTGTTTCAAGCAGATTTAGAAGAGATTTTGGGAAAACGTCCCTTCTCTAACCGAACAACTTATGATGAATTTGTCAACGGAGGAGTAGATGGAGGTGGTGTTCCACAAACAGATTTGCCTATTCCGCCAATTCCTGAAGAATCTCAGAATACGGAGCCTTCAGAAAAATTAAATGGAGATACTATTTAAAAATAAGAGGGCGTTAGCCCTCTATTTTTTGTTTATAAATATCCATATAGTAGTCACTAACGAAGTTTTGATACCATTTGAGATTTATATGTGCACATATAATGGATAACGAAGTAATGGTATGCCCATGAATATCAGAAATACAACAGCCAAAGAAAAAATGCTAAAGAAGATCAGGACAGCTCTTCTCCAGAAGCATGAAAACCCGCACCCTGATTTCGAGGATTCAGCCTTGTATAAAGATGAGGAGGAGTCGCTCGATGTTACATTTGCGCGGGAGCTGACAGCTATAGCTGGTAAATTTGTTTACTGCGATGGAGAGATTGCTGTGATTGAGAATTTGATCGGTCTCGTTGAAGAACTTGGGGTTACTAAAATTCATGCTTGGGAACCTTCGATACAGACCTTGTTGAGGCATTATGGGTTTCCTTACCTGGCAACAGACAAAGACTTTGAACAAGCGGAGGTTGGTATTACATCCTGCGAAGCATTAATTGCTCGAAATGGCAGTGTGATGGTTAGCAATGCTAATACAGCGGGACGCCGTTTGAGTATATACCCTCCGATTCATATTGTATTGGCCAAAGCCTCACAATTGGTAATGGACATACGTCATGGGATGGCGCTAATTAAGGATCGTTATCCAGAGTACCTCCCTTCGATGATAACGACCATCACTGGACCAAGTCGAACTGCTGATATAGAGAAAAAGCTCGTATTAGGGGCACATGGCCCCAAAGAGCTTTATGTTTTCCTAATTGAAGATAGATTTTAGATTAAATGATTCAAGACTATATTTTAAATCTACCGATAGCATCGGTAATATTTGCGATAACCATCGCGACGAGTGTATATGCTTTCTCTAACCCGCAGGTATATGCTTCGATGATGCTACACCCGTATAGTATACAGCGTAATAAATCGAAATGGTATACTGTTCTGACAAGCGGAGTCATACATGCCGATTGGGGACACCTATTATTCAATATGATCACCTTTTACTATTTTGGTTTTGCACTGGAGGGATTTTTTGTTCAGGTGAGCGGAGATATTGGACATCTGTATTTCGCGTTGTTATATTTAATTAGTTTGGTCTTAAGTGATATTCCGACTATCATACAGCAAAAAAATAATCCTGGATACTACAGTTTAGGAGCTTCGGGCGCGATTTCAGCGGTGCTATTTAGCTACATACTGTTTCAGCCAAAAGCAACTCTTGGAATATTTATGGTCATTCCTATGCCAGCTTATCTATTTGCTGTCCTTTATGTAGGATATAGTATTTGGGCCTCTAAAAGATCAAGTGATCGGATTAACCACGATGCACATTTATTTGGCGCTCTTTCAGGCGTATTGATCACAATAATACTCTATCCTTGGATCTTTAGACATTTTATTGAGCAGTTTTAAAGTTAGCCTAACCAGCTTTGTCGATCTAGGTTTCTAAATTGTATGGCTTCTGCAATATGTTGACTCAAGATGCAATCCGAGTCATCCATGTCCGCTATTGTTCTGGCGACTTTTAGTATACGGTCATAAGCTCTAGCCGATAGGTTGAGTCTTTCCATCGCATTTTTTAATAATAAACTGCCGGACTCGTCCAATAGACATATTTCCTGTACATATTTTGTCGGCATATGTGCGTTACAGTATATATCGTTTTTGTGGGCAAAGCGTTGTTCTTGGATTTTTCTAGCTTTCACCACGCGCTGCCTTACCCACTGACTATTTTCTGTTTCTTTTTGATCAGTTAGCTCTTTAAACTGTACCGGGGTCACCTCAATGTGTAGATCAATGCGGTCGAGTAGAGGTCCGGAGATTTTGCTTAAATAGCGTTGTACAACCATTGATCCACAAACACATTCCTTTTCAGGATGGTTGTAGTAACCACAAGGGCAGGGATTCATTGCCGCAACTAACATAAAGCTTGCAGGGTAGTCTATCGTAAACTTAGCTCTTGAAATAGTAATGTTCCGCGATTCCAAAGGTTGTCGCAAGACTTCTAATACGGTGCGTTTAAACTCCGGTAGCTCATCGAGAAAGAGTACGCCATTATGTGCTAGTGAGATTTCTCCAGGCTGCGGTGTACTACCTCCACCTACTAATGCGACATCGGAGATTGTGTGATGCGGGGCGCGGAAGGGACGTACGTTTATTAGCGATTCTTTCTTAGAGAGATTGCCTGATACGGAGTGTATTTTTGTCGTTTCTAGAGCTTCTTCGAATGTCAGAGGAGGCAATATCGTAGGAAGGCGTTTGGCCAACATAGTTTTTCCTGCGCCTGGTGGACCTATGAGAATAATATTATGTCCACCGGCAGCGGCTATTTCTAAGGCTCTTTTTATGTTTTCCTGACCTTTAACATCAGCAAAATCCAATTCACTCGAATTTGTGATATCCGATAGGTTTTCTGGAGTATCCTTGCTTGTATGTTCTAAGTTCACCTTTCCATTCAAGAAATCAACTACCTGTGAGAGCTTATCTACGCCTAAAATATCGATGTCTCGGACAATAGAAGCTTCGGCTGCATTTGCACTGGGCAGGATAATGCCTTTAAAGCCATCTTTTTTTGCTTGAATCGCTATAGGAAGGATACCTTTGATAGGTTGTATTGTACCATCCAAGGAAAGTTCGCCTAAAATGATGTAGTTTGTAAGTCTATCATCCAAAATCTGAGCAGAGCCTGCTAGTATACCAATTGCTATTGCTAAATCATAGGCAGAACCTTCTTTTCGAATATCTGCGGGTGCCAAATTGACAACGATTTTTTGTCGTGGCATACGGTATCCTATTGACAATATGGCGCTTTCTATACGTTGTAGGCTCTCTTTTATAGCATTGTCGGGGAGACCTACAATATAGTATTTAGTGCCTGTAGAGACGTTGACTTCGACCGTAATCGTTGATGCTTCTATACCGTAAACGGCACTGCTAAAGGTTTTTACTAGCATAATTGTTATAGTTGGCCAACCTAAAGTTAAATAAAAATTAGTTAATCATTGCGCTAAGTTTGGACTTGTTTTTGCTGTTTTGTGATAAAAACGTTATATTAAAAGCATTAGATATACTTATTTCAAACGATTTTGTTTTTTTATTGTTTAATATCATATAGACTATTTCATTTTTTAAGTTAAACATATATAATATAGAGAGTAATGAAAGATAGCGGTAAAGTTGTAGCGGCATTGTTAGCAGGATTAGCTGCAGGAGCGGTATTAGGAGTTCTATTTGCACCAGAAAAAGGAACCGAAACTAGAGAGAAAATAAATGATTCATTAGCGGATCTCGGCGATGCTTTAAAAGAACGTGCTGAAGAGCAATTTGATCAGTTAAATGACTTTAAAGAAAAGGTTTTGGCGGTAGTAAAATCTAAGATTTCTAAAACCGAAGGTTTTGTCAACGACGAAATAGAAGAACATGCATAGTCTGAACAGACTGTCGGTTCAGCGTAGTAAAATATATACAGATTTATGAAGTACGGTAAATTGATACAACCGTACTTCATAAAATAAATAAAAATTCAATGGGTGATCAAAAGTTTTCATTTTCAGGAAGTTTTCAGAAGGCTAAGGAGTACATAGATACAGAGATTGAGCTGTTGAAGTTAAAGGCAATGGCTAAAGGAGGAAGAATTATCGGTGCACTAATATTGGATGCCACGAAGTTACTTTTGATATTGATTATTATATTTTTCCTTTCTTTAGCATTGGGTTTTTTCCTTGGAGAGCTATTAGGTAGCAATGCATTAGGCTTTTTGACTACAGGGGGGGTGTTTTTTGTGATCTTGTTAATCATTAGAGCGGTTGAGCCTAAATTGGAAGCTAAATTTATGGATATCACTATTCGTAAAGTTCTTGGTAAGTGGCATGAGGATGAAGACGTAGAGGAAGATTCTAAACAAGAGGGCTCTTTTGAAGAAAATGCAAATTTTAAGAGTTATAATTCGCAAGCAGATCACAAAACAGCAGAGGAAAATGAAAGCAAAAATTAATAATATAGGAGAGTTGAGGTTAGAGATTGCTCGTTTAAGTCAGCTTAAAAAGGAGCAGGAAGCATACTTAGCTGATCAATATCATCTTCTCAAGCATAAAGTAGAAGCTCCTGCTCGCTTTGTCGGAACTATTGCGTCGAGCATTCCAGGAGTTGATTTAGTAAAGGGTATTTTTTCTTCTTTTAAAGGGGGAACAAATGCAGGTGCTGCGAATCAAAGTGATTGGTTGGGAAGAGTGATACAATTAGGTTTACCTTTGGTATTAAACCGTACTTTTCTCCGAAATTCAAGTTGGTTGAAAAAAGCACTAGTATTGTTAGCCTCTGAGAAAGCTGTCGGAGGCATTACTCAAGATAAAGTAGGATCAGTTATTTCCAAAATAACCGACTTTGTAAGACCTAAGAAGAAGTCTAAAAAGAAGCACCGTGATATTGCACCCTTATCAGATGGGGAAGAACAAGATACGCTTAATTTTGGTATTCCCCCAGATAGCGAAACCTATTAATAGTGTTTCGCTATAAAATCTTTATAGGCTAGACGAATACCTTCATCTAAATTAACCTGATGTTTCCATCCCAGTTGACGTAGTTTACTTACATCCATCAGTTTTCGGGGAGTTCCATCAGGTTTAGTCTGGTCAAATTTTATCTCCCCCTTGTAGCCCACAATATCTTTGATGAGAAGAGCCAGATCTTTTATAGTAATGTCATGCCCCACACCGATATTGATAAACTGACTTTCATCATAGTTCTCCATTAAGAAAACACATGCTGCTGCCAGATCTGTTGAAAACAAGAATTCACGAAGCGGAGTTCCTGTGCCCCAAATCACAACTTCGGGTGTATTATTGAGTTTTGCTTCATGAAATCTCCGAATTAATGCAGGAAGTACGTGCGAATTTTCGGGATGATAATTGTCATTATAGCCGTATAGATTAGTCGGCATTACAGAAATGAAGTTGTCCCCATATTGGCTTCTATAGGATTCGCACATTTTTATGCCAGCTATCTTTGCAATCGCATAGGGCTCATTGGTATGCTCTAAAGTTCCTGTCAATAAATAATCCTCTTTCAGTGGTTGTGGAGCTAGTTTAGGATATATACAGGAAGAGCCTAAGAATAGAAGTTTTTTGACTCGATGTACATGTGATTGATGTATCACATTGTTTTGTATAGCCAAGTTCTCGTATATAAAATCTGCCCTATAAGTGTTATTTGCAACGATACCTCCTACTTTTGCTGCGGCTAAGAATACGTAATCTGGTTTTTCGCTTTCAAAGAAAGCCGCTACAGCTTGTTGGTTACGAAGATCAAGCTCCTGTGAGGTACGCGTTATAATATTTGTGAAACCCTCTTGATTTAATTTGTTATATATCGCAGACCCAACCATCCCTCTATGGCCGGCTACGTAGATTTTAGCTTCTTTTTCCACGGCAAAGTATTGAATTACTGCAAACCTACATAAATTCAGCATTGTACGCAATATAATAGCGTGGTAATATATAGTATGCCTGTAGTCAGTATGGTATAAAGACGAATTCAATGTAAGTACTTGTGAGCGTCTGGATATTCCATGTGGCTATTAAAGGACAAGCCGAGCTTGGGGAGTTAGTGAAGTAATTACTTCCGTATGAAATTGAATTTTAAAGCTTTTCTGATCCTTATATTTTTTATAGAGAAAATATAAGGTTATTTTTGCGACTTATTATTTGTTATGGGAAAGGATAAATTAAGAAAATTCGCAGAAGTAGCGACCTTTAAAAATGTGGTTCAATTGGACGCGGGAAAAGAATATAAGGGTAAATGGTGCTCTGATTTTTTTGGAAATAGTAAACCATTAATTCTAGAACTTGCATGTGGTAAGGGAGAGTATACTGTTAATCTAGCGAAGTTATTTCCCGACACTAATTTTATAGGAATAGACTATAAGGGTAATCGTATCTGGAGAGGCGCAAAGACGGCATTGGAAGAAGGAATAGAAAATGTGGGTTTTCTACGTATTCAAATCGAAACGATTTTAGAGCATTTTGCCGAGGATGAAATTTCGGAAATTTGGATTACTTTTCCAGATCCACAGCCGCAAGATAGTAGAGAGAAAAAGCGGTTGACCAACCCGGTTTTTTTAGAGCGTTATAAGATAATTTTGAAAGAAGGAGGACTTATGCATTTAAAAACGGACAGCGACTTTTTCTACGGTTATACCCGCGAACAAATTGCCTTACAAAAGCTACCGGTTCTTAAAGAAACAACAGATCTATATAAGTCTGATTTGGTGGATGAAGTTCTCTCGATAAAAACGTATTACGAAAAGAAATATTTAGCAGTCGATAAGAATATCAATTATGTAGAGTGGACGTTTGGGAAATAATTGTGAATTCTGTTAATATGATAGCTTATACTAACAAAAGGATAAGCTATTTTTTTTTGAAGGTGTTATTTTGATTCGCCCAAGTACAGGTGATTTTTACTATCTTTAGTCAATTTACGTCTTCTATTAATCTTCCATCAGGTTGTATATTGACCTATGTTTTTGAGGCTAGGGTGTCTCAATATGAAGAAGTTTTTTGGGCGGAATTCCCGTGAAAGCTGGAATTGTTCGAGCGGCAGATACCACAGATCCGAATGCAACGAGACAAAATAGTCAAATAGTGGTCTAGAGAGTAATAGATCTGAATTAATCGTAAATATACATAGAACAAAAGCCATAGCAGTCAATGATACGATCAAAACCAGTTATAATTTTAATACAGAGATAAGACCTTGGTTAAATGATTATTCAGAAGGAAGTGAAGTAAATATTAAAAGCCTGGTCGTACTCACTAATCCGGAAAAAGGTAATGTTTATATTGACGGGTCAAATAAGGTAGTCTATCAACCAAATCACAATTTTACAGGAACTGACAAGTTTAGTTATCGAATTGCAGACTTAAAGGGCAATTTTTCTGAACCTGCTACTGTTTTCATTGATGTAACCGGAACTTACATACCCAATACAATCACGCCAAACAATGACAGCAAAAATGATACTTTTTCTATTATAGGCCTAAATCTGTTTGATTATGTTGAGTTAAAAGTGTTTGATAGGTTTGGAAAGTTAAAATATGAATCACAGAACTATAACAATAATTGGACTCCTGATGAATCGGTAAAAGAGGGTACTTATTATTACAATATTATTTTTTACAAACAAGGATTTAAATCCTATTCTAAAAATGGTTATATCTTAATTCTGAAGGATTTAGATCTTAGATATATATAAAAAGCGAGTAAAACTCGCTTTTTATTTTATTCGTCTATTTTTTATTTAGCAGTAAACTTTTTATGCTTACGCTTCGATATTTTCTCCATATTCACCGGTTGAGGTATTTTAACGTAATATCCAGTGCCATCATATTCCCGTTTATTGGGACTTTCCATACAAGCGACCGAACAACATCCCTCTAATTGCTCACCACATGCGTCACATTGTGTAAAGTGTTCGTTACAGATTGGATTTGCACAGTTAATCATTTTCGGAGTGGTAGCCCCGCAGTTTTTACAGGTAGATACAACAACCGGGTTGGTTGAGTTTACCTCGACAGTAACTCTATTGTCAAATACGTAACACTTTCCATCAAAATCTTTACCACCCGCTTCTTTACCATATTTTATAATTCCTCCGTGCAATTGGTAAACATCCTCAAATCCCTCTTTAAGTAATAAGGCGGAGGCTTTTTCACATTTGATTCCTCCTGTACAGTAGGTAAGGATCTTTTTGCCTTTGTACTGTTCGAGCTCTTTGATTTTTTCAGGAAACTCACGGAAATTTTCAATATCCAAAGTGACTGCATTTTTGAATCTACCAACATTATGCTCATAGTTCGAACGTACATCCAATACAACAACATCTTCACGGTCCTTCATTTCCATGAAATCCTTTGGTTCTAAATGTATTCCCGTTCGTTGATTTGGGTCTATTTCCTTGGGGTCACGTAGTCCAGAGTGGACGATCTCAGGCTTATAGCGACAGTGCATCTTGATGAAAGAAGGTTCTTCTACGTCGTCGATTTTAAATTCAGTGTGATTGAATCTACCATCTGCATAGATAGCGTCCATGTAAGCCTTACAGGACTCTGGCGTGCCAGATACAGTGCCATTGAGCCCTTCATCAGCAACAATGATACGACCGACTAGGTTCAGAGATTTACAAAAATCGAGGTGATCTGCAGCAAATTGTTCTGCATTTTCAATAGGGCTGTAACAGTAGTACAGTAATGTTTGATAATTTGTCATATGTTCATTGATACCGCTGCAAACGGCGTTTAATGTTTGAATTAATGATGCAAAGTTAAATAAAATGAATAATATAAAAATGACGAGCGTTACTTTTTAACCAAAGGTAATAACAAATATTCAAGCCCGTTAACTTTGATCTCGTATAAAGTAGCGAGCAAAATACCCAGTTTGCCAGCAGGAAACCCCTTCTGCCTATACCACGTCAAATACGGTTCAGGTAATCTAAGCAGCGCCCAACCTTGGTATTTTCCATAGGGCATCTTGCTGTTAGCCAACTCAACTAGGATTTCCGGATTAAGTATATTATTCTCTTGTTTTGCCATGCTTGATTCTGTATTTGAATAATCGTAATGCTATAATACCGTGATTAATCCAGTTATTGAAACGGCCATAGTGCTTTCTAAAGATCTGATAGCGTTCTTTTAGGCTTTGGCGATGTCTTTTTTGAGACATTCCCCCAACAAGGTACCGAGCGACATATTGATGAACATTCTGAGTTGATTTTGCCTTTTTAGCGGCACGTATTATCCAATCTATATCGGCGCTCAGGTTATAGTTGAGGTCGTAAGGCTCAGCAATACTACGTCTTATATAGATCGCCTGATGACAGATATTCATTCCATAGCGAAAGGATTGCCAATCAAATTTATTTGGAGCCTTATGCCGCCGGTCAGCGACAATTTGACGCTGTTCATCCACTAGTTTAGTTTCACCGTAGATGATGTCAGCCCCTTTTCCTTTTTCTACAATACAACGGATTGTATTGTTATCATAGAGCTCATCACCTGAATTTAGAAAAAGAACATAATCACCTGTGGCGAGTGCTAATCCTTTGTTCATGGCGTCATAAATTCCCTTGTCTTTTTCTGAAACGATGGTGCTGATTTGATCCTTGTACTTATTGATGATATCCAATGTGCCATCCGTAGATGCGCCATCTATGATGATATATTCAATATCCGGATACGATTGATTAAGCACAGAAGATATCGTGTACTCAATGTCTCTAACGTTGTTATATACGATGGTGATTATAGATATTTTAACTGCTTCCACGTTACTTTTTAAGTTTGCCCCAATGTTTACGAATATATCGGGCTAGTCGTTTGACATAAGACCCCTTACGGTTTTTATAAAAAAGCTTGATTGCTTCATAGCCAGTCTTGTGTTCTTCAATATCCTTGGGGAAGTTATTAACTTTTTGGGTTGCCAATGTCACGTTATAAATTTCATCCACATCGGAATGTGTACCGGATCCATCGGTACCCATATTTTGGATCATAGATGTTCTAGGATAAAGAACAAGCCCATTTTTATTAAAAATGGAGAGATACCATCGGATAGCCCAAGAGTTTATTTTTCCGGCTTTAAACAGCTTTACCTGCTTCCAGAAATTTTCCGTATGATCGATGCTAAAACGCTTGATATCATCTTTAGAAAAATCATTTGTTAACTCGTCTATATTAGGGTTAAAATGCTTCCAAGCACGTGCCCATGTAGCCCATCCCCAGCTATTGGCAACCCGGAAAAAGAAAGCTTCAGGTAGATCATCCACATTGGCGATAGGGTACATGTATCCACTGATCTCCATGACCTGCTCATCCTCTTCATAACATACTAATGCATCGTTAAAATATTGCAATGCAAATTCAGAAATCTCTAAGTCATCCTCTAGGACAATAGCCCTTCCGTGTTTGTCGATTACTTCGGTCACTCCCTTGATGATGTTATTGGCTAGGCCAATATTTTTAGATCTTTCAATGATATGTATACTTTTGAAATTCCAAGGCTCTCGTATGATAGCACGGACTTTATTAATACTGTCTATTTGATCTGAATTCTTAGCCCCGTCGGAATATATATATATATCCGAATCAGACGATAATCGTGAAAGCTCTAAGGCTTGCAACATGCGTCGAGTATGTTGCGGACGGTTAAATACAAATACTATAACTGGAGCTAAAGGATTCATGAAATTATAATTTTTGAGTAGCTTTATTATCAATTCGCGTTTTTATCACCTTAGAGGTTAAGCAAAAGATACGCCAAGCTATACTTAAATAGGATTTTGTAGATTCATTATCTTTTGATATAAAAGCTTTTATTAGCTTTTTGCCAATTCCTCCTATGGAAAGGGTGAAGGCGGTTATAAAGTTGTAGTTAATGTTGCAATACTCAGTTAGGTAGAATACAAATTCACTTTTAAATAGGTTGTCGGCGTTCATAATCCTATTTTGTCTGTCATGGTATGCTAATGCGTTTTCAACATAAGCTGTTTTTAGATTATGATAGTTTATTCGATTTGCATAGTCTTTATCTTCACCATAATGATAAAAAATTGGGGAAAAGTAGCCAACACGTTTTATAGTTTGAGTTGGTACTAACCAAAATGCTGCATTGATAAAAGGGGTGATTTCCCCATCGATGGTTCTTTGTGAATTTTTGATATAATTTTTAAATCCCTCATCGAGATTATTTCCTGTGCCATCAAAATGCATCGGGGAGATTATTCCTAATGCAGGAGTGTAACCGTTTATTAGTCTTTCCAAACAATATTTATCAATCCAAGCATCTTGGTTGACTAAAAAGGCGAAGTCATATCTTTCAGTAATTACTTTTTTTAGACCGATATTATTGGCGCAGCCGAAACCAAGGTTTGTTTTATTTTTGACAATAGTGATTGTAGGATATTTCTCTTCCAACAGGTTAACCGTATTGTCTTTGGAGCAGTTGTCTAGAACTAAGATATCAGTAGGATAAGAAGACCCTAATACGCTCTGAATGCATTTGTCTAGCCATGGTTCAAAATTGTAGGTAACTATGATTGTGAGAACTCTTTTCATGATTTTTAATCTACTTGCGTATTGTTCTTCTCATATATTCAATTATTTCATTCAGAATAACAGGGAAAAACAACTTGTTTAATATAACGTAAGACAAGCACATGGATAAAATAGCTACTGTCAAACGTAAGTAGTCGTTTGAGAAAAATGAAATTGAAAAATTAGCTATAGATGCGGCCAATGCTGCGAATAAAGCATATGTAAAAACATCATATAGTATATTTAATAAAGAATAATTGATGTAGGGTTTTGCTAAAGTATACCATACGAATAACCAGGAAATCTGTAATAATACTGTGAGTTGAAGCATAAACAAAATACCAGAACCATGTGCAAAAAGCAAAATAAGTAGCTGTATAATTCCAAACGAAACTATACTGAGCAGGTAGATGTTGGATTTACCTTTACTCAAGATAAGATTAGAAAATACATTTGAAACAACTAAGAAAGCCCCTCCAACACATAGCTGCTTTAAGTAGGGCGCGCTATCAAGCCACTTTTCTGTTAAAGCGATAATGATAAATTCTTCAGAAACAAGCGCGAGACCAAATAAAAGAGGAAATGCTATAAAGGATGTGAAAGCTAGGATTTTTCTAAAAACACGTACTTGTCTATCCTGATCATGTTGAATTTCATTAAGAACCGGCTGCACAACGTTGTTTATCATGTTCGTGATCACGGATTGTCCCATCAGATTCCATTTCACAGCTTGTCCAACATTACCAACATCTTTTGGCGAGTAATATTTTCCTAGAACCAATGAATACACGTTGTTGTTTATATGAATAAAGACGTTTGTAACGAAAATTTTGCTACTAAACCCGATAATCTCCTTTAGAGGTTCAAAATTGAATTTAAATGATGGCCTAAATTTGGAGAAGTAAAAGAATAATAAACTGCAAGTTGATGTATAGATTATTGTTTGTATAGCAATACCCCAATAAGCAAAACCTAAGTACGCAAAAGTAAGCCCCGCTAAATTGGAAATTACGAGTGCACAGAACAATGTAATCGCTCTTTCTTTAACCATTAGATTTCGAAATAGATAGGCATTGTGTGCAATGCCAAAACTACCTGTCCAAAAGCTTAAAAATACGAGTCTAGACAAAGGTTTCAATTCGGGGATTTTATAGTAACCTGCAATTAATGGTGCACAGAAAAATAAAATAATGTATAATATTGTACTGGCACTTATAGTGCACCAAAAAACCGCGTTGTAATCCTTGTGACCGACCGAAGCTTTGTTTGCGATTCCATTCACAAATCCGCTTTCTTGAAAGGCTGAGGCAATGAGAGAAAATATTGTCACCATAGCTATCATACCGTAATCTGAAGGGGTCAACACTCGGCTTAATAATATTCCGAATAGTGCACCAATTACCTGTTGTAGGCCATTAGAAAGACCACCCCAAAGAAGCCCTTTGGTCGTCTTGTTCTTTAGGGAGCTGCTATTCATTCTCTCTTCTTCTAGACTCATGGAAAAGTATTAATACTCTTAATTGCGAACCACACTATAGTACTTGAACAGCATTTCTGAAATCCTTCAGTGAAATATCGTTAGGATTTAAGTCCGTAATAAGGTAAGTCACATCTTTTAAAGGCATGACACGCATCTTTTGATTGGAGTTTAGTTTCTCAGCAATACTTAGGATAGCCAGACTCTTAGAACATTTGATCATAGCTCGTTTGATCTGAACGACTTCCCAATCTGAGTCGGTAATACCCTCCTCCAAAGAAAGGCTATTCGTGCCCAGTAAGCAAAGATCTACGCGGATGTCGGCCAATTCATTGATTACCTGAGAGCCTGTTACAATATTAGTATTGCGCGATAGCTTTCCTCCTAATAGAAAAACATCAATATTGTCTTTTTCAGCCAGTTCAAGCGCCACAAGAGGACTTATTGTGAAGAACGTGCATTGTAGATCGTTGGGAATAAGACGGGCCAATTCTATCATAGTAGTACCGCCTCCGATCAAGACAGTCATCCCATTTCCTATTAGAGAAAGCGCCTTGCTGGCGATTTCCTTTTTACCCTCCTTAGCATATACATTGCCTTCTTGAAATGGGAATTGAAAAGATTTTGATAGGGCGCCTCCGTAGACTTTTATGACTTGACCATTCTCAGCCAGCTCATTCAAGTCGCGGCGTATAGTATCTTCCGAGACATTAAGCTGTATACTGAGATCGGACGATAGGACTTTGTTGTGAAGGTTTATTTGATGGACAATATAAGCCTGTCTTTCTTCTTTTAGCATAATTTTAGCGAATTATATAAGGTTGTCTGTTTATTGCTATTGATTATCGGCCGGAGGCGTATTCTTAGTCACGCCAGCTTTAAATCTGGGTTTGAATCCAGCCGGTTTACTACCACTTGCTTTTGCTTCCTCTTCGGTTGCCACAGGTGGTTCTATATTAGTGATAGGAGCTGGTTCTTCGGCTTTTTCTACTGGAGCGGTGCCCTTAGTCACGCCAGCTTTAAATCTGGGTTTGAATCCAGCCGGTTTACTACCACTTGCTTTTGCTTCCTCTTCGGTT
>NZ_WFKM01000007.1 GCF_011007365.1 Sphingobacterium sp. xlx-96
CAGGTGGTTCTATATTAGTGATAGGAGCTGGTTCTTCGGCTTTTTCTACTGGAGCGGTGCCCTTAGTCACGCCAGCTTTAAATCTGGGTTTGAATCCAGCCGGTTTACTACCACTTGCTTTTGCTTCCTCTTCGGTTGCCACAGGTGGTTCTATATTAGTGATAGGAGCTGGTTCTTCGGCTTTTTCTACTGGAGCGGTGCCCTTAGTCACGCCAGCTTTAAATCTGGGTTTGAATCCAGCCGGTTTACTACCACTTGCTTTTGCTTCTTCTTCGGTTGCCACAGGTGGTTCTACATTAGTTATAGGAGCTGGTTCTTCCTGTGGAGTCATTTTTATGATGTCCGGCTTAAATCTCGGTTTGAAACCCGATGGAGGAACATTTGACGTTTCTTGTGAGGTTTTTGTGTTTTCAACACTTTTGCTCGTTGGCTTCGACCCAAATTTAGGTTTAAACCCAAGTTTAGCGCTCGTTTTAGCAGGTTCGATATCCACAGGTGAAGCAGTTTCTTTTGGACTACTATTTTTAGGTAAATCTGCTTCTTCGGCCAATAAATAACTTTTTCGTAACTTATTAAACCAGAATTTTTTGGAATGATCAAAGCTTTTTTCGCCCATTGCCCTATAGTGAACCTCAAATTCCCGATAGAGTTCCTGATTTGCAGATTTCAATGCAAAAAGATCTATTTTCTTTTTTATAAAAAATTCTTCAAAACTGAGCATACCCAAACTTAAATAAAATGCTTTGAATTCACCACCAATAGACTGTTAAAACGTTCATTCAGAAAAAGAAACTAACCCTACGTAATCAAAAACCTTCACACGTTGGAAGTGTGAAGGTTTTTTTCTTTTAGCATAGTCTCCTTAGACTTGACTAGTCCATATTGTGGTAAACAGCCTGAACATCGTCATCCTCTTCGATTTTATCGATCAGTTTTAAGACATCAGCCGCTTCTTCCTCTGTCAATGTGCTATGAGATAATGAAATGCGTTCTAATTTGGCAGAAGTTACTTCAATGTTTTTTTCTTCCAATAAGCGTTGCATATTCCCAAAATCTTCAAAAGAAGTCTGTACCACAACGATATCATTTCCTTCTTCATCAGATTCTACGTATAGTTCCTCGAGACCTCCGTCAATTAATTCCAGCTCTAGCTCTTCTACATCCAACTCTTCCGTTGCTGGAAATCTGAAAATAGATTTACGTTGAAATATGAAGTCTAAAGATCCTGTTTTACCTAAAGAACCCCCTGCTTTTGTAAAGTAGCTACGGATATTTGCTACTGTTCTATTCGTATTATCAGTTGCCGTTTCAATTAATACCGGGACACCGTGAGGGCCGTAGCCTTCATACACAAACTCTTCGTAACCTTTCGAATCCTTTTCGGAGGCGCGTTTGATTGCCGCTTCAACACGGTCTTTAGGCATATTTACCGCTTTCGCATTTTGGATTGCAGTACGTAAGCGAGAGTTATTTTCAGGGTGAGGGCCTCCTTCTTTTACAGAAATTGCTATTTCTTTTCCTAAGCGTGTAAATTGTACGGCCATTTTGGCCCAACGCTTAAATTTTCTTTCTTTTCTAAATTCAAAAGCTCTACCCATTTCTTTATTTGTTTGTTTTAAGATTTTCGATCATGTCCTTTGTCATGGCTTCCAGGTCATAAGCTATTTCCCAGTTCCAATCTTTACGGGCATATACATCGTCGATACTTTGCGGCCAAGAATCGGCAATAGCTTGGCGAGGATCTCCCGAGCTGTAAGACATCTCAAAATTAGGAAGAATTTTTTTAATTTCTTGTGCGATCATTTCTGGAGTGAAAGAAATACCAGCAAGATTATAGCTGGACCGGATGGTTAAGTTCTCCGAAGGGGCATCCATTAACTGTATAGTAGCACGTACGGCATCATCCATATACATCATTGGCAGAGCGGTACCTGCTGATAGAAAGCTCTCATAACTGCTTTTAGCCAGGGCTTCAAAGAAAATATGTACCGCATAATCCGTGGTTCCTCCGCCCGGAGCTGTTTTCCAGGAAATTATTCCAGGATAACGAATACTACGGATATCCAAACCGTATTTAGCATGATAGTATTCACACAGACGTTCGCCAGAAAGCTTACTGATACCATAGATGCTATTTGGGTCCATTACGCAGTATTGCGGGGTCTCCACTTTTGGTGAGTGAGGTCCGAAAACAGCGATTGAACTAGGCCAAAATATTTTCTTAATACCACCTAATTCCACAGCAAGATCCAAGACATTTAATAAACCGTTCATGTTCAAATCCCATGCAGTCTGTGGGTATTTTTCTCCTGTAGCCGATAGCATCGCCGCTAAAAGGTATACCTGAGTAGGTTTATGCTTTTCGAAAAGGGCTTTTACAGCATCTTTATCAAGGACATTGATAATTTCGAAGTGATGATCAGGAGCTGTGATTTGTGGTTCTCTGATATCCGTCGTAATTACATTCTCAGCGCCAAATTTGGTTCTTAGTGCATCCGCTAGTTCGGTGCCGATCTGACCGTTTGAACCAAGGATTATAATTGTTTCTTTCATTAAAATAAATATTTTACGAGTGTTTGTTTATTCAAAGACCATACACTCGGTTATGCGATGTAAAACTATGAAAGCTGTTGGCCGATGTTTTGCTAATTTAAAAAGCGGCATATACGTTAACTTTCGGTGCTGCAAAGATAGGTGTTTTATCGCGTTTTTGTCAATAGTACTGCGATTTATAAACCATGACAAAAGACCCTTTAAAAACTTCTCTGGAGCCAGTGTCATCATAAATTTCAGCCCAATAAATGTAGTGACCAGCAGGTGCTTGATGCCCATTGTCACCCCTGCAGTCCCAAGTGATTTTGCCCTCAGAAGCGGTACTTTCGTTACGAATCAAACGTTTGACTAGTATGCCTTTTTCATTGTATATATGTACTGTCAACATGTAATTGGTCGCCTTCAGTTTGTAGTTAATCTCCAGTTGATCCTCAAAGCTATCTCCATCTGGCGACACCGTTTTTGCACGCAAATAAAAATTGTTTTTTATTAAAAAGTTATCCACAATTAGTGAGTTTTTGTATCCAGGAGTTGCGCCGCCGACCAATGTTGACGCAGATTTGAAGTTGCCGGGATGATTAGTTTCTTCTTCATAGGAAGCCCTTTCTAAAGACACCCCTTTAGGATTATTGATCCAAGGGTTATGCATATTGCTATGGTAGTACAGCGAGTCGATAAGAGATGTCGTTGAAAATAAGGTTACTACTCCTTGTTGATTTGGGTAGGCCGGTAAGCTAGGAACTTCACGGATATGGTCATATACTGAATTGGGGTACTCCTTCATCAAGGTCTCTTTTTCTGTTGTTAACACTAAAAAGTCGCCTGCCGAAATTAATAGTAACTGATTAGATATAGGCCGATTCCCCAGTTTCCACCCCTGCAGGTTTATCGGGTATTCCGTTTTATTATAGAGCTCTATAAAGTCGGAACTTCCATCTTTAGGGTTAAATAGGATTTCATTAATCACAATAGCATTATGTTCGGAGGGTTGTTGATTGAAAAGGGGGTAAGGAGACATTGAGATTTGACTGCCACAAGTCTGGAAGTCATTAATGGTTAACGTATACAGTTTGTTTTCCTCTAAAGACTTGTTAAAAATAAGGATAAGTGTGTCCTGACCCGTATTCCAAGAGATTTTTGAAAGGACTTCATCTGCGTTATTTATAAGAATTTGTTCTTTTGTAAAAATAGGCAGGATGGTTTTATCTACATTGAAGGTGATACGGATAGTGTTATCCCTTATTTTTCCGTCCGTAATCTTAATGTCTGGCGTGTGTTTACTATTAAATATAGAATTTGGAGTGCCGGGGGTGCCGCCGCGCATTGCAACGGATGAGGTCCAGTTGGATGCCATATTACAGAGCCAGTTGGGGTTGATACGTTCCAGACTCCAACCACCGTTCTTTTTTGATAGACTTTCGTGCCAGCTGTCTTTGTAGGATACTTTATCAATTATCAAATTCTGTTGATAAACGGTGATAGTAGCACCTGTATTACTTAAGACAATCCAACTGGATAAAGCAATGACATTTCCGTAGTTTTCTAAAAAAGGTTCACCCTCTTTAGGGCATAAAACCACCAGTTGCTGCGGTGCTAGAAGATAAGATGGAAGAACTATTACTTTGTTGTTGACTTTTAAGCTAATTTCAGAAAGGTTCTGTACGGACGTTCCGTTGTTAAAAAGTTCAATATACTCAAATTCCGGAAGTTGGCCTCCATTTGGATTTGCCATAACCTCATTGACAATGATCCCTTTGCCGTATAGATAAGTTATGGATACAAAGATACAAAAAAATGTAAAAAGCAGCTTTTTCATATGACTGATAATTGGTTCGTTATAAGAAAAATACAGTTTCTCTATAATGTACAAGATAAAGAATAATTTTTGCTCAAATACATCTTTTATACATTGAATATTCGGTCAGCAGACATATTATTTTGATAAATTAGTAATTTTAGGGCTTTATACAGCTATTTTCTGTTAATATTCCTCCGTTAAAAATGAGAAAAATGTAATTTTTTGTATAAAATACTCCTCTTTATTTACTATGTTTGACATCGTGAATTTAGAATAGAAGTCACGTAAGTACTAAAAATTATAAGAAAATGAAAGTAGCAGTAGTTGGCGCAACTGGACTTGTTGGGTCAGAAATTTTGACGGTATTGGCGGAAAGGAACTTCCCCGTAACAGAATTAATTCCAGTTGCCTCCGAAAGAAGCAAGGGTAAGGAAATTGAATTCAACGGTAAGAAGTTTAAGACGGTGACTCCCGATGAAGCTATTGCATTGAAGCCACAAGTGGCCCTGTTTTCAGCAGGAGGAGGAGTGTCTACGGAGTATGCCCCTCTATTTGCCGCAGCTGGAATTACCGTGGTGGACAACTCATCAGCATGGCGCATGGATCCATCAAAAAAATTAGTGGTACCCGAAGTAAATGGAGATGTGTTGACCGCAGAGGACAAGATTATCGCTAATCCGAACTGTTCAACTATTCAGATGGTGGTCGTATTAAAGCCTCTACATGAAAAGTATAAGATCAAGCGCGTCGTAGTATCCACGTATCAGTCTGTTACTGGCACAGGAGTGAAAGCAGTGCAGCAATTGAAGGATGAAAGAGCAGGTGTAGAGGGCGAAAAAGCATACCCGCATCAAATTGACCTTAATGTGATTCCGCACATCGACGTTTTTCAAGAAAACGGCTACACCAAAGAAGAAATGAAGATGATTCAGGAGACCAATAAAATTATGCAAGATAATTCTATTAAGGTTACTGCTACAACAGTGCGTATTCCTGTTGTGGGAGGACATTCTGAGTCTGTTAATATTGAGTTCGAGAACGATTTTGATTTAGACGAACTGCGTTCGGCCTTGAAAAGTCAAGAAGGGGTAGTCGTTGTAGATAATCCAGGTAATCTGGAGTATCCAATGCCTAAAGACGCGCACGGCAAGGACGAAGTCTTTGTAGGTCGTATCCGTAGAGACGAATCACAGGCAAATACAGTAAATCTTTGGATTGTTGCCGACAATTTGAGAAAAGGAGCTGCGACAAATGCAGTGCAGGTTGCCGAATTGCTTAATAAAAAGGGACTAATCTAGTGAACTAACCGTAAACATATATATACCAAAAAAATGCCCTCATTCGAGGGCGTTTTTTTTGGTATATAACGTAATTGTCAACACTAGTGGGAGAGAAAAAATAGGACTAATAGCTGGATATTGGTGATATATTGATGACGATTACGTAAATATGAATGACATTGTAATAGAAAGCATATTATTTGAAATTAATTCGTGAATCAAATAAATCAAACTCCAGCTGGGCAGATTCACCTCCGGAGATGAACCCGATTCTCTGTTATCGGGAGAGCTCATTGATTCCATAAAAAGCATGCGTTAATCAATAAAATACCAATTCTAATAAGTAAAAAAGGCGAATACTGATGTATTCGCCTTTTTTACTTATTAGAATGTTTTGATTAACGTACTTGTGTAAATACCCAAGTATCATCAAATTTTGTTGCACTGTTCATACCAGTAGTCAAGTAACCTTTTCCACCGATAGAGAATGAAACAGCTCCCTCTCTAGCATTCTGAGGTAAAGCTTGGTGTTTACTTTCCCATTTGTTACCAGCTACATCATATTTCCATACATTGCCTAATACAGAAGCTTTTTTACCACCAACTACATAACCGAAGTTACCGATTACAAATGTTGATGCTGATTGACGGGTTAGATCGTATGTATTAGACGCATCTTTCAAAGGTGATAATTCAGCCCAGTTAGAACCATCAAAAGAATAGAAATCCTCAGGGAATTGGTTGTTATCCATACCACCACCGATATATGCTTTGCCACCTACCACAAAAGCAAATGCGTTAACGCGTTTGTTTTTCAAAGGGTTCTCAATACGAGTCCATTCGTTTGTTCCAGGCGTATATTTCCAGAAATCCTTCAATGTTTTTTGTGTTTTTGTAGCACCCGTACCTACGTATCCAGCACCGTTCAATGTAAAGGCAACAGCACCATAGCGTGCGTCAGCTTCTGCAGGAAGAGGTGCGATCTCTGTCCATGTGTCTGCCGCAGGATCATACATCCAAAAATCACGCAATACATCCGTACCATTAAAACCAGTACCTACATAACCTTTGCCACCGATGCTAAAGCCTACAGCACCATTACGAGCCTCGCCTTTAAAGTCAGCAATACGAGACCATAGGTTATTTTTAAATGTCCAAGCATCTTTTGTACGTTCATTTGTTGACAAGATGCCTGTTGCTAGATATCCAGTCTCACCGATTTGAAAAGAAGCTGCTGCACTTCTTGGGTCACCATCAAAAGCAGAATCTTTGACCCATTCCGTAGGACCTGTATCGGTTGTAGAGTCAGTATCATCGCTTTTCTTACATGAATTAAAAGCACTTAACGAAAAAACGCAGGCCAAAACTACAACAAGCCAATTTTTCTTATTCATAAGATTATTTGAATTTAGTATATACAATATTTAATTTAATTTTTGGTTTGCCATTCTCCGTGGCGATCATTGTTCCATTAGCTGTTCCGAACAGTGCCGGAGAAGCTGTAGATAATAATAAAGAAGTTCCCCTATATTCAGGAAGATTTACATTTTTAATATAATCAATCAAATTAAAAACGTAACGTCCATTCACACCCGAGTCGTTACCCGGTATAAAAGTCGCTTGTTGGATACTGTTTGAGAATGGAACCCTTACATAAGAAATCGGCACACCGTTACTATTTGCAATCAATAACATTAATTGATTGGGAGATGGGTAAAAACCATAATTCTTACCTGTCGTCTCGATAATTAGTTCTACTTTATTCACCGCTAGATCTTCCTCATACATGAATTCATTTAACGAAGGAATCGTCATTTTCGCTACAAGACCACCACCCCCTTGGATAAATACCTCGCCATTTGTCGCTGTACTACTAATTTCTCGGTTTGTCGTATTTAGACTTGCATAAGCAGTCCCTGTACGGTCATGCTCGATATTGTTAAACTGATAAGATTTGCCTCCGGCAGAGATTACTTTAGCACCTTTTTTTAGGAAACCATCAGATCCCACGTACGAATAGTTGACGTTCATTTGTAGGGTATCACTTAATCCTAAAATAACCGTATTTTGCGAACCTGGTACAAGAACAAGACCTTTTAAGTATTGTTGAAAAGATTCATTCGACGTTACGTTGATATCATTAGCACGTACCATATCGAAAATTTCCTGTCCAAAAGCTTGATTCAATCGTACACTTATGCTGTCCAAAGAACGGATCGTGGGATTGAATGTTTTCGCCCCTAAAGCGGTTGCGTCAAAATTAAATTTTTGATCGTTGAAGATTGTAGGTCCAGTGACATAGATTGGTGTATTATAATTGTCAATGGCATTAGTGATATCTTTAGTTACGATTTCTTCTGTAACGCGGTGCACAGCGATTGTTTGAACTTTTGTCGTATCCCCATAAAAATATCTCGATCTGTTTGGTCTTAGTACTAAATTTACAGAATCAAAGACTGCATTCGTTGGGATATCGTTTATTAATGTTTGCAACTGTACCAAGAAATACGAAGAGGACTTTAACGAGCCTACTTTAGGTTGAGTCGATTTACCCACCAGCAAAGTTCCTGTACCAGCGGATGGCATGTTTAACAATTGAAATGTAGACGTATTTATAGTCATGGAGTCAACAACAACAATACCCATGTTATCATTGGGATTTTCCAAAGACACACTCATCTCTTTGTCACAGCTAGAAAAGGAAACTGTTGTAGCAAGTAAAAATAGAAATAAAAGGTATTTAAAACGTAATAATTGCCTCATATATATTAGTTGACATGCAAATGTAAGTAATACGTATTGTTAATATGTGTTATAATTTGTTAAATATGACCCTAAACAATTCGTGGTGCAAATCTAAGAATTTAAATTTGTTTTAATCATGTTAAAAAAGTATAAAATATTGATGGTGATGATCGTTCTTTCCCTTGTTGGGATAGGCGGTATTGTGGGCGTTTGGCTTTATGGAGGGTACGTTAATAGACGTGAGATATTTGTGAATGAGGTGGAGAGGGGGCTTTTTAATGCTGTTCAATCCTATTATATAGATCATGAGGGCGTGTTCAATGAAAAAAGAAATAAAAGTATTGCTAAAGAAGGTAAGCTTTTTGTTTCGCGTATCAAATCTCTGTATTCCAATGTCGATGAGTTCAAAATACAGAATCTTTGGGATAGTCTTGCACGTGAACGAATGCGCCGGTATGCTGAGCGCCGGGAGGCTAAAAAAAAGGGAGATGGCGAGCCTGTCGCAATTATGCCATCCTTCCTATTGCAAAATGTAGACTTCAATGACAGTACGCTCAATGAAGTAAACACTCTTCTGCGGGAATCCTTAGCGGTAAAGGGGATCACAACTCCAATAGCGGTAGATATCAAAACTATAACAGATGGAGACCGGCCCCGCGGTCCGCATCGGATAAAAATTGATGCCGATGGGACAATTTCAACTCGACCTATATTGGTCAACTCCACACAGGATCAGTTTCTCTTAGCCCAATTTGAGCAACCCATTTTCTACTTGTTAGGTAAAATGGCTATACAACTCATTGTTTCTGTCTTGTTGATTTTAGCGCTAATAGGTGCCTTTATTTACTTATTGTGGACTATCAATAGACAAAATAAATTGGCTCTTCTGCGCAAATCTTTTGTTAATAATATGACGCACGAGTTGAAGACCCCTGTTGCCACAGTAATGGCAGCGATAGAATCTATTCAGCGTTATGGAGCCAAGGACGATAAGAGTAAGATGGAAAAATACCTAAATATCTCGCATCGCGAACTTCAACATCTCTCTAATATGATTGAGAAGGTATTGCAGCTTGATATTGATGAGGTCAGGGGGATAATGATGCAAAAGACGAGTATCGATTTAGTTCAGCTACTTGAAGAGGGGGTAGAAATAGCACAATTGGGAGCCGGGAAGCCTGTGGTTATTGATTTTAAGAATGATCTTAATGAGTTTTCAATTCAAGCAGATTCTGCACACTTAAAAAACGTGATAAGTAACCTGTTGGACAATGCCATCAAATATTCAGGTGAGTCCGTCAAGATAAAGGTTAAGCTAATAAGAGATGCTGAATTTGCGCGGATATCTATTTCCGACGATGGACTAGGAATTGATGGAAGTTATTTAAAGGATATATTTGAGATGTTTTTTAGGGTGCCTAGCGGCAATCTACATCCTATTAAAGGTTTTGGGTTAGGATTGGCCTACGTTAGACAGGTCGTAAGACAGCATGGTGGAAATGTCGAAGTAGAAAGCATCTTGGGGAAAGGAACTATATTTACACTATCAATACCTATAGGATGAATAAAGTGAAGATATTATACGTTGAGGATGAGCAGAGTTTGGCTCTTATTGTAGCAGATAGCCTTGAAGATCATGGTTTTGAAGTTGTTCATCGCGAAAATGGGCAAGAAGCCCTAAATTATTTTAAGCGTGAGAATGCAGATATTATTATACTAGATGTTATGATGCCATTGATGGATGGTTTTACCGCCGCCACCGAGATCCGTAAAGTGAATCCACATGTGCCGATATTATTTCTCTCAGCGTTGACACAGACAGAAGACGTTGTAAAAGGCTTTCATTTAGGGGCAAATGATTACATCCGCAAGCCTTTCAAGATTGAAGAGTTGATAGTCCGTATTGAAGCGTTGTCCAAACGCGCAAAGAAAAGTATACGTGCGTTGTATGAGATAGGAGATTATTTGTTGGATACCGGTAAAAATGCACTGCGACACGTTTCCGGAGAAGCAAAGCTTTCTTATCGGGAGACCGAATTGATACGTCGCCTGTTCGAGAACAAGGATAACGTAGTTCCGCGTGAAGATATTATTAAAACCTATTGGGGAGACGATACCTATTTTACTGGGCGTAGTCTGGATGTATTTATCAGTCGGATTCGAAAATATTTCGCACATGACGAAAGGGTTAAAATAACCAACGTCCGGGGTATTGGCTATATTATGAATATTGATTAATTTAAGAGGATGAAAGCACTGATAATTATAGATATTCAAAATGATTTTCTCCCGGGTGGAGCTCTTGAGGTGGCCAACGGTGATCAGATTATTGACACGGTTAATATGTTGCAGTCTCGATATGATCTCGTTGTTGCGACACAAGATTGGCATCCAAGCAACCATAAGAGTTTTGCTTCACAGCATCCCGATCATAATATCTTCGATCTTATTGATCTAAACGGGTTAGAACAAGTCTTGTGGCCTAACCATTGTGTGCAGGGGTCTAGAGGAGCTGAGTTGGCCGATACTTTACGGCAAGAACGCATAGAAGCGATATTTAGAAAAGGTATTGATCCTGCTATAGATAGTTACAGCGGTTTTTATGATAATGGTCGACGTAAGAATACGGGGTTGCACGGTTACCTACAGAATCGTGACGTTACCGAAGTGCATATTTGTGGTCTAGCCGCAGATTTTTGTGTCTATTTTACGGCTATGGACGCTTTGAGTTTAGGGTATCGAACACTTATCTTATCCAAAGCAACGAAAGCAATTGACAAAGAAAACTATATGGATAAAAAGCAAGCTTTTATACATTCTGGCGGACTCTTTATCTAACTTCCTTTTCTTCCGATCGGCATTTTGCCACCGAATTGTCTCAGGTTGTATGTAAATGATAATAGAAAATAACGGTTCAGGGTGTTGGATGTCACATCCGATATATTATTTTCATTTACTCTCCGGTTTACATTTTGAGCATTGTTTAGTAGGTCGAACCCCTTAAAGGCCAATTCACCGTTTTTACGTTTCAATAATTTGTAACTGATAGATGCATTCCAAATGGATGTTTCGATGCCTGGACTTCCCATGATACCACCATTGAGTAAATACATAAATTGCGATGAAAGAACCAGTTTTTTAAAGAGTTCTACTGTTACATTGTTGTTTATTCTATGCGTGAACACTTCATAACGTGGTACTCTGGCTATCGGGTTTCGGGTGAATCTCCCATCTATTTTATAGTTTAATCCGACTACATACTGTTTGCTGAAATTCGAATTAAAACCAATACTTTGTCCAAAGCCATAGGAAGTGCTGTTCACAAGATCTCCATTTATTTTTGTCAGATCATTGTTGTAGAATATTCTGGTATTAGTGTGTAGATTAATTTTAAGGGGTTTAATCGGAAGACCATAACTGTTGTTGATCCTGAAATTGTACGCACCATTTACGTTAGTAGGTACGGTATATTGCCCGCCCGCTCCCAAAATCACATCGTCAAATAACGTTGTAGTTGTGTCCGTCATTAATACCGAGTTGATTATTTTATCGTTCAGATATTCAAAAGTTGCATTACTCGTTAATGTCCGGCCCGAGCGCTTGTTTACGTCTTTGTATTGCAGTTTCAAGGTGTGTGCATACTCCTGATCTAGATTAGGGTTTCCGTTGGTGATGCGCAACTCATTTTGATTGTTGATAAAGTCTTGGAGCTGATTAATGTTTGGTGTGTTCGTTTGTGTATTATAGTTGAATTCAAAAGTTCTGTCTTTAGAGAATTTATATATGGCAGTAAATTCGGGCAGTAAACTGCTGAAGTCGGCCTTAGTATGAAGGTTTAACGGTACAGTACGGTTATTAATACGAATACCATGTTGATAATTTAATCCTATCTGAATCCGAAGTGAATCTTTCATGTTATAAGAATAAGACATACCTGCGCTATGATAGTTATAGTCATTTCTAAATTCGTTCGAAAGCCTGTCCTTTAATTCCCCCAACTGCCCTGTTTCCGCTAGAAATTCAAATGTTTCCCGATTAGAATAGTTGGCCGTGTTTCTGAAATTGTAATTAGCCTGAAGTCGACTACGGCTGGAAAGCTGCTCCGTAATGGAGAGTCGAGCACTAGCACTAGATCCGTAACCGTTTGTTACACTTTGGTTGTTATTTGTGTCTCTGCGGGTCAATAGTGAATCCTTATAATATGATGTCATAGCGAGATTGAGTCCCAGTACATCGTTTGTGCTTTTATTCCCATTAATCCTCAGTGATATCGATCTCCCTTTTTTTGAGAATCGATGCATATAAGTCAATGCGCCACCAAAATTTAAATTTTTATCATCATTATCATTCGAGCGTACAGATTCATTGATAGGGTCAACACGCTCTCTGTTCGTCTGACTAGTGGAACTGCTCTGCCTAAAATCCTGAGTGAAGTTAAAGTTTGGAGAAAAGTCAATTCTGTTAGTAGAATCGATATCCCATTTTATGCGACCACTAAATTTGTGTTCTTTGCTTAAGTTATTCGATAGTTGTTCTTGTGTTCTAAATTGATTCGCCTGTTTGTCATTGAGGTATTCGATGTTCGACTGCGTATTTGTTCGCGTAGAAAGAGATTTGAAGTTGTAGTCTCCACTGGCCTCCATTTTCTTGTTTAGGTAAGTGTTGGTAAAATTGATGGCGCCTGCATAGGTATCTGACAGACCTCTTTCCGTGTTGTTGTTTCCTCTTCGTCCACCTCCACGCCCCTGTTCAGCAAAGTTGGTTTCGTTGATGTTGTTTGCCATAAGATTTATGGCGTACTTTTTATCCCCATCAAAGGAATTGATAGAAGTGTTGATTCCAAACTTGTCACTGTTACCCTTGCCTGCATTTGCTTTTCCAAAGTATCCACGACGTTTGTCCGGCTTAGTGATAATGTTGATTACCTTATTACGCTTCCCATCATCAAAGCCTGAAAAACGAGCCTGTTCCGATTTCTCATCAATTAGTTGTATTTTGGCAATGATCTCCGCAGGCAAGTTCTTTAAAGCTATTCGTGGGTCCGAACTGAAGAACTCTTTTCCATCAACAATAATACGCGTGACCTTTTCACCATGTGCTTCCACATTACCCTCCTCATCAATCATTACCCCGGGAATTTGAGCTACCAGTTCGTCGGCATCCGCATATTCCCGTGTTGAAAAATTCTTAGCGTCAAATTCTAACGTGTCCCCTTTCATCACGATGGACTGAGGGGCTGTGATCTCTACTTCTTCAATAGCTATTTCGGCTGGTTCTAAGCGAAAGAAGAAGTACGTCGGTTTGCCATACATTACAAAAGTTTGCAATTCAGATTTAAAACCAACATAATTCGTGCTGATCGTATATCTTCCATCTTCTAGTGTGTGCTGTGTAAAGAGGCCATTAGTATTAGTCCTTACAGATAGTATAGAAGAGTCCTTTTGACTTATTATTCGTAGGGTAACACCCGATAGGGGTTTGGAGGTAGTTTTGTCTACAATATTGCCAGTAACTCTATTTTGGGCAAGTACAGTATACTGTACTATAAAAAAGCATATTATCGGAAATATAAATTTCAGTACACTTGGTTTCACAAGGTTTAGTATTAGATTTTTCGCAGCAATATTAAGTTTTTTATTTGTTAATTACTGTTACATTGTATTAAACCTAAATTAATAATTAAAGCCACTATTCGTGAATGCAAGGCATTTTGTCTAATTTTGTATTGTTCTAAACTGTAGTATGAAGGAAAGCTCGTTAAGTAGAAAGGAGAAAATTTTACAGACCGCATTGACCCTGTTTGCCGAGAATGGGTATGCCGCGACCTCAACCAAAGAAATAGCGGCTATTGCTGGTGTGTCGGAGGCTTTGATATTTAAGCATTTTGGGAATAAGGATACGTTGTTAGCACACCTGATCAAATCAGGATATCGACGGGTTTTGCAACATCATAGAGGTATGATGACGTATAAGAATGCTAAGGACTTTTTGCGAAACATGATTTTCCTTCCCAGTAAGCTAGTTTCGGACGAACCTTTATTTTGGAAATTACAGGAGCGTTTGTCCCATACGCCATTCTCTAGGCAGCAACATGAACAGTTTATGAAACCGGTACATCCGATCATACAACGTGCCTTCGAAGAATTGGATTATAAAGAACCCGAACTAGAAACACAGTTTTTATTGTTGATTATCGATATGCTCTGGAAAAAAGAAGCTTGTGGAGATGTAATGAATGCCGTGGATCTGGCTATTATGTTAGAAAATAAATATAATCTGATTTAATGCGTTTTTGTGCGTTTTTTTTAAAACTTTTGCAAATTATACGCTATTTATATATATAAGTATTATTTTAGAGCCTTAATTATAAAACAAACAGTATGATAAAGTCAATTATAGTCAGTGCATTTTTGTGCGGTTTGACAACAGTGGGATTTGCGCAAAAGAAGCCTGCTTTTGTTCCTTTTATCAATCAGCAGCATCAATGGGTGGATTCGGTTTTTAATAGTTTAACGCCCAAAGAGCGCATTGGACAATTGTTTTTGGTACGTGCGCATACCAATCTGGGACAAAAATATATTGACTCCGTAGCTACAGTGGTTAAGACAGAGCAGCTCGGTGGATTAGTTGTTTTTCAAGGAGGGCCGGTACGTCATGTGGATATGTACAATCAATACCAAAAGCTCACTAAGGTACCTCTGTTGATTACATTTGATGGAGAGTGGGGATTAGGGATGCGTTTGCCAGATTCTACACAGTCTTTCCCTTATCAGATGACTTTAGGAGCCTTACAGGACAATAGTTTAATTTATGACATGGGACGAGAGGTGGCCAAGGATTTTTTGCGAATGGGCATGCATTTTAATTTTGCTCCCGTAGTTGATGTCAATAACAATTCTAAAAATCCGGTGATTGGTTTCCGTTCTTTTGGGGAGAATAAAGAGAATGTCGCTCGCAAAGCCAAGGCTTACATGGAAGGAATGGTTGATGGTGGAATTATTGCTTCGTTGAAACACTTTCCAGGACATGGCGATACCGATGTAGACTCGCATTATGATTTGCCACAACTTAACTTTTCTAAAAAGCGGTTGGAAGAGTTAGAAATGTATCCATTTAAGGAATTGATAAAACAGGGAGCACCAGCAGTTATGGTGGCGCACATGCATATCCCTGCGTTAGACAATACACCAAATATGCCTTCTTCTATTTCTCGCAAAGTCGTTACCGATTTGCTCCGCAATGAGTTAGGCTTCAAAGGACTGACAGTAACCGATGCTATGGATATGAAGGGCGTTAAAAAGTTCTTTCCAAATGGCGAGGCAGATATCATGGCTATTGAAGCTGGACACGATCTGTTAGAGGTATCCGAGAATAGCGGTAGAGCTATCGATCTGGTGGAAAAAGCTATAAAAAGTGGTAGAATAAATCAGGTTGAGATTGATGCACGCGTAAAGCGTGTTTTGGCTTCCAAATACTGGTTGGGACTGAACAACTATCGTCCCACGAATAGGAACGGTCTTATCACAGACTTAAACCGACCAGCCACCAAATCCCTTATTCAGCGAATGGGAGATGCCGCTGTGACAGTGCTAAAATCGAACAAGCGTATACAGTCCTTTGACGCAAAGCAAGAGACTGCTGTCGTAAGCGTTGGTATCAGTCAAGCGCAGGATTTTGAAAAGGGATTGGCTGTTCAGCTGACAGCGGGAACCAACTATTATATAACAGGGGCAGAGACCGTAGAACAATTAGATAGTTTGGTGAAAGTGATTAGAGACCACAAGCAGATCGTACTTGCGATACATGACAACCGTTCCCGTCCACGTCCTGAACTAGATATAAAAGACCCTGTAAAGAAATTTGTCGATCGGATTGCAGGCAGACGTACGGTTACAGTGATGTTTACCAATCCCTATGCGATCAACTCCGTTGATGTAGCGCGTAGTGCATCGATTATATTGGCTTATCAAAATGATGACTTTATGCAACGTTCTGCATTAAAGGTATTGCTAAAACAGATTAAGGCTACTGGTAAACTACCGGTGACGATAAATAAAGAATTTGCCTACGGAAAAGGAATTTAATTAAAGGAGCTGACTGGGTGAGACGTAAATTGGTGAAACCGTAAAGTTGTTAAAAGGATAACAGTTTTACGGTTTTACCTTTTTGTCCGATGACTAATCTAACCTATTAAAACGCTTAAACTCTAGAACCTCTATCACTATCATAACTGGGTAACATCATAACATGATCACTCGTTAACACAATAACTCCCCTCCCTACCGAAAGAATTACCAAAGAGACTCTCCAAAAGCATGAGAATGTAAACATTTTCTTCTTTTGTAGACGCTTCTTTTTATTTCATTTATATTAATGATAACTTTGACCCTGATTTATAAAATAGACTTAAGTTATCATAATGGCACAAGAGCAAATTTCCGTGTTTGATATGTTTAAAATAGGTATCGGACCTTCCAGTTCGCATACTTTAGGGCCTTGGAGAGCAGCGCAGCGTTTTGTACAGAAGTTAGTTGAACTTTCTGTTTTCGAGGATGTGCAGCAGGTCAATATTTTACTCTATGGGTCTTTAGCCAAGACAGGTGTCGGTCACGGTACAGACATAGCGGTATTATTAGGTCTTAGCGGCGATGATCCGGTTACATTTGATGTCTCGCAGGTCATGCCCAAGGTAGAAGATATAAAAAGCAATGGAAAGCTGGTTTTGGGGGGAAATCACGAAATTGACTTCAATTATCAAGATCAGTTACTTTTCTTATTTGATCAGAGTTTGCCTTTTCACCCCAATGCCGTTACTTTTCAGGCTTTTCTGAATAATGGTAAAGCTATTTCGGAAACCTACTATTCTATAGGTGGAGGTTTTGTTGTTCAGGAAAATGATTCCGAGACCGTATTGTCAGAGGTAGACATGCCGTTTCCGGTCGATAGTGCGCAGCAATTGATGAGTGCTTGTATGCGTACAGGTTTAAAAATATCGGAAATAGTATTAGAAAATGAGTGCTCCTGGCGTCCGGAAGCAGAGACCAAGTCAGGTATTCTGCGCATTTTTCAAACCATAAAAGAGTGTATCTATAAAGGTTGTCACACTGATGGGGTGCTGCCGGGAGGACTGCACGTCGAGCGCCGGGCGGCAAAGATGAATAAGCGCATGCTAAAGGGCCGCGAATACAGCGATTACCAAACCTGGCTTGAGGCTATACGTCAAGGTGGACGTGATTTCGGATATATTTTGGACTGTGTAAGCTGTTTTGCTTTAGCGGTCAACGAGGAAAATGCATCATTTGGCAGGGTCGTTACCGCTCCCACAAATGGAGCTGCAGGTGTTATTCCTGCGGTGTTACAATATTATATTGCCTTTTACGATGCTTTTAATGATGATAAAGTGATCCAGTTTATAGCAGCAGCTTCTGAGATCGGTTCTATCTTTAAAAAGAATGCTACTATTTCTGCTGCAATGGGAGGCTGTCAGGCAGAGATCGGAGTCTCTTCGGCTATGGCTGCAGGCGCACTGACCGAATGTCTTGGGGGGTCGCAGCGGCAAGTGCTGATGGCGGCAGAGATTGCTATGGAGCACCATCTAGGACTTACCTGCGACCCGATCGGAGGATTAGTGCAGATACCATGTATCGAACGTAATACCATGGGCGCGATCAAAGCTATTACAGCAGCTCAATTGGCATTACAGTCCAACCCAGACAAAGCAAAAGTTAGTCTTGATGCGGTCGTTTCGGCTATGTGGGAGACCGCTCAGGATATGAATGTCAAATACAAAGAAACAGCCGATGGTGGTCTAGCGGTAAAAGTACCGTTGAGCTTACCGGAGTGTTAGTGTAAAATATTTGTAAGCCCTAGCCTTAATAAGCTAAGGCTTTTTTCGTTATTTTTACAGCTATGAAATACGCCGCAATAGCTTCAGGGTCGAATGGTAACTGCTATTACATAGCCAAGGGAGAGGATGTCGTTCTCATAGACGTAGGGATCAATACCAAACATATATTGTTACGTATGGCGAATTTAGGGCTTTCTCCCGCTGCAGTAAAGGCCATTTTCATTACACATGAACATACCGACCATATCAAAGGACTTTCTGTATTCTGTAAGCGGTACCAGATTCCTGTATATCTCACGAAAGGCACCTACAAAGGAACCAAATTACGCTTGCCAGAGCATTTGGTGCATATCATCAATGCCGATGCCCGAATAAAAGTTGGAGATCTGACAGTAATTGGTATTCCTAAATATCACGATGCCAAAGAGCCTTGTAGCTTCGTCGTTACCGATGGGGATACTAATGTATCTATTCTGACCGATCTAGGCAGAGGTTGTGATAACGTGAAACATGTCATTCAACATTCCGATGTGTTGTTATTAGAGTCCAATTATGACGAGGAAATGCTTCGTACGGGGCGTTACTCTTATTATCTTAAAAACCGGATCAGCTCAGGTTGGGGCCATATCTCTAACAGAGAGGCATTGGAACTATTATTGGAGCATAGAAGTCCACGACTTAAGCATTTAATACTCGGCCACCTATCCGGCGAAAATAATACGGTGGATATCGTCGAGCAGACCTTTGCGTCGCATTGTGATGGGATAGAATTATCTATTGCATTACGTACGGAGGAAACACCTCTGTACGAATATTTGCCAGAAATGCAGACTATATTGAGGTTTGTGTATGAAGAGCAACAGATTACTTTGACACAGTTTTAAAAAAGTCCCTAATAAGTTTTAACTTTGAACGGTCATTTCAACGCAATATGTTAAAGCAGCAAATATTTCGGAAGCGTGTCATTCGTTACAACTATTTCAAGCTTTTTCTTTCCGTCGTTCTTGTTAGTATAATGTCCTGTATATTAGCTTTTAGTCTAAAGCATCTGACCGAGTTTTTTCAACACTATATCTATCATTATATTCAGGGGCAACAGGTTGCTCTATTTATTCTATTACCGTCAATCGGGATTACAAGTATCTACTTTCTGCGTAAGTATGTTTTTCAGAATCGTAAAAACAAAGGAATTAAGGAAATATATACCACGTTAGAAACGAGAAAAGATCACCTGCCTTTCTTTAAGGTCCCTTCCCATTTTATCAATGGATTTTTAACCGTCATTTTTGGTGGATCGACCGGAGTAGAGGTATCTACGGTGGTCGCTACAGCGACAGTAGGCAATCAGGCCTATAAACGTATACATTCTGCTTGGGCGTTTAAGACCGAGCTGATCTGTGCTGCGGTTACCGTTGGTGTTACCGTACTGTTTGGAAGTGGAATAGGCGGTCTGCTCTTTGCTTTTGAAGTCATCGCACGCCGGTTTAGCAAAACACTTTTATTCAGCGGTATGGTGTCGATGATATTAGCCTATGCATTCGTCTATTTTTTTGATAGTAAGCCGATCTTACCTTTTGAGGTGACACACTGGAACTTATCAGCCTTGCCCTATATATTTCTGGTGGCGATATTGGGAGGAGTATTAGCGCTTTATTTTACCAAGTTGGTCATCTATGCAAAACATTATTTCGGTACAATCAACAGCAACTTTATTCGGGTTAATCTAGGTGCAATAACGGTAGGTGCTTTAATCTTCTTCCTGCCCCAACTTTATGGCGACAGCTATGCTGGGCTGAATGAATTGCTCACCTGGCGCCAGCTCAATCCGATGGGGCAACTGACATGGCTACCTTTAGTACTATTGCTATTTCTTAAGCCGATAGCTGCATCATTGACACTGGGGGCTGGTGGAGACGGCGGTGTCTTTGCTCCAAGTATCGTTGCGGGAGCATTTCTGGGATTGTTATTTGCTCAGCTGTGCAATCATTGGTTCGGTACAGAGCTGATCCTGCTTAATTTTGCGCTGTTTGGTGCCGTGGCTATGCTTTCTGCCGCTATACATGCACCTTTTGCAGCTTTGTTTATTATCATGAGTGTTGTTCCTAACGGTCTGCAATTGTTTATTCCTTTGCTGATCGCCAGTATTATCGCTAAAATCTTTGCTAAGTGGGTATACCCTTATAATGTGTATACCTATAAAGAGGATCCTAAGGTGGTAAAGGTTTGAGGTTGTGTGTTGCTACGGCTGGCTTAAGGCAAAAGTATCAACGGTATGTACTTAGTAATCATAGAGAACTTTTACAGTATTATCTAAGGCCTTTTTTTTATGTACTGGTTCACGCTATGCCCTTCGATAGTTCTTGCAGACAGCTAGGAGGGTGGTTCGAGACTGGCTCGGGGGATTTTCGGTTGTTGTTCGGTGATGGTTAGCCATCGAGTCAAGGCGTAGCCGAAGACTTACCGAAGGATAGTCGAAGCAGTCCCGAAGGAATCCCGAGGATGGTAAGAAGGAGTATCGGAGTGTAGTCGAAGCTATAACGGAGTTGAGGGGACTTGAGCAGACTTAAGGCGACTTGAACGGACTTTATGAGTGGGATTTGTTCTGTTGTTTGATTTTTGGTAACTTGTAGGTTTTAAGTTTGTTATAGTCTTTAACCAATTGTCTCTTTTATGGACGAAATTATCAAAGAAGTTGTTTCCCAAAAATTGCGTAAGCATGGTGCAAGCTATAATCTTAGTGAAAATAGTAAGCTCGCAAATGTGGATTTTACCTACGCAAGCAAGGTGAGTTCTAAGATATATCAATACGGTAAAAAGATATGGCCTGAAATGGCCAACCGATCTGTTTTTAATCGCTTGACGAAGAATGTAGGTGAGCTCGTTCGGTTGGACGAGAAGCATGAGTTAGGAGGGTTGCGTATAGGCTTTGGTAATAGCTCTGCTTTAAAAGACTTCCGTTGGAATAAAAAACGAACCTTCTCGCGACTTGTTCCGTGGCAAACGGAGATCCAGTATAAAGAGGGTCAAAGAGATATTTTAGTGAAAATTCTAAAAGACAAGCTGTGGAGTGTTTCAAGCACTGATAAACGGATAAGTTCACTATGCATTCGTTATCATGCTTTGAAAGTACCCTTTGAATTGGATGATGAAATTGACTTTCTCTACTCCAAGGAACTTCAGGTGTTACCAGGTAAAGAACCGCCGGCAAAAGAAACCAAGTTTTCGGTGCCAGATTGGGACAATTGCTTGATTATCGTGACAGGGGTGGTTCGCTGTCGCCTGTGGCATGCCGATGGTAAGGAAGATTATCTGTCCAACAGTCAGGCTTTTATGGCAGCCGATATACTAGAAGTTTTTCGGATCCGTGATGGAAAGTTTATGAAAGATGTGGTCCGGGAATCAACACCTGTGCAGAAATCTACTCAAGAAGGAGGAACAGAGTGGGTGTAGCAGTATGGGATAGCTCTTGTAGTTTTTTGTCGGTTAATGGCGAAAATTACGACTTGATTTAAGTGCTCAATTAAATTTTCTAATTTCTTGCGTAGTACATCAATTTCTGTTGAATTTCGGTTAGTAGGTCGAAAGTTACTTTAGCGTCACTGTTTCTTCTGTAAAATACTTCAAGTATAGTCAATACAGATTATTTCACAAAATCTATCAGATAATTAAGGTTATGAGTTGTTGGTGTGTAATGAAGAAAATATTTAATTAAACCCCACCAAATTTTTTCAAAAGACAAACTAATAACGTAGGATATGGACGCTGTATGTAACACTAAGTCAGTTGTTTTATCATATGCACAGCACAGTGCATAAGCCCAGTTCGAATGGTTATACCAAATTTTGTAACATAAATCCAGATTTATTTTCTCCATTTCGATTAGTTCTCCCTCTTTCAAATATTCCCTATCGCTATTTCAACACTCTGCCGATTGCGATAAGTTGGTGCGAAATACATCTCCTTTTTTCAGTTTCTATTCAACCTGTTCAGGTATCTCTTGTATTAAAGTCACCATAGTCTTCTCCGGTAGTAACTTCATAACACAGTTTTGCAAGTTCATAATAGGCCTATTCTGATTAGACATGGTAGCAAAGAGGTAATAATGATGTACCTCATTGTGCGACTGTTGTACATTCAGTAGGTTGCACATGCTGTCTTGCTGTAGAGTCCATGTAACTGACCATAGGTTTCCAGTGCATTGTGGATAAGGTCGCGATGGTTGTTGTTAATGTTTGTTGACTTTTCCATATCGATTCTGGTTTTGATAATGTCGGTTTGTTGATGGATATTCAGGATAGATGAAAACTTTTTTATTTCTTGCAGTAGTTCTTGTTTATAGTCCGCTATCCGTCCAAATGTGCGATCCGCAATATTCTTGCAAAATTCGATTTTCTGGAGATCCATTGTAAAGTGGTGCTTGTAACGAGATAACGTATAAGATTCCGTAAGCCTATTCATAGCCTGTTTATCTTCTTTGCTAGTAAGTAGACTAGACTGCCCAAACGGGGATCATAAGGTTTGAAGAAATCTATATTTTGCTTTAGTGAATACGTGCGTTCCTCGACTCCCAATAACAATTTGTGCGCTTTGCGTAATGCTATTTCTAGAGCTTGATGGAGCATAAACGCAGCATTCGAGTATATTTCCTTATCATAATAAAGATGGTAGCCTTCCATAAAGGCTATAATTTTGTCCTTTTCTCTTTTTATATATTCTCTTGTTTGTTCCATGAGATCTTCGATATTAAGGTAGGTAAGGGGTAATGCGTTTACATGTTCGGGATTCAAATAGATGTGGTTCCCCAGCTGACAATGGAGGTGTAATCGGCCAAGTCCATCATCGATTCTGGATTGCACATTTCTAGTGTTATGGAAGGTGAAATAGTGGCCTTTCATGGGACGAAGCGTACGTTGGCTTCGTTCGCGAAGAGTTCTACTACGTTGTTTATTGTGTATATGTCTTTGTACAATTGTTTGCGTTATCCCATTGCGGCTGTAGGTGCATAAGAATATATCGTTGACAGTGAGATGCTTGAAAATGATTTCAAAATTAGATTTCGGTGTGGTTGTCATGTCCAATAGGATTAAGGGTGAAAATATGCTACATTGTCTTTGTGAATATGTAGAAGAGTATCCGGAAGTCGGAGGATTTTGTATGTTTTTGTTTCCATTGTTGTATGTGGTTTATAATAGTGCTCGTTTACCTTTCTTTTGTTCTACAAGAAAAACTCCTGCTCTATTGTAGGCTAAATAGGAGTTACGCTGATGTAAGACGGAAACTCTATTTCTAAGCGATTCTTTTGCTGGATTTGATTAGTTACACTCTAATCAGTTACATCTCAGTCTTCCATCTAGATCTGCCAAAGAAAATACGTGACATGACTCCTCTATGTTGCAAAGTCTATCTTATCCGTATAGAAATCAAGTAAATAACTAAGTGGCGAAGAAATCTCTGTTTCGTCAAGGTATCGAAAGTTCTGCTTAGATAATTTGGTGTTGATTTTTTCCATATTATTAATGTTTAATTGGTTGGTAAACCATATTTTGAAATTCTCAAAAAAGACAGATCAGGTTATTTAAATACCTAAAATGTTTCGATTTCAGTTTCTTTTGCGTATTTTTCATCATAATTACTTAAAGGTGATAAGCAATAGGTGCATTTATTTGTCTTTTTTTGAATACATGCTCCTATGGTTTCGTAATAGTTTTTAATGATTTGACAATAGGTTCCTCTTGAACACGTTGGCATAAAGCAAACGGTTCACCTCGAATAAATTTGGGACAAACGTTAGTTCATTATTGACATCAAACCTTACAATGTAAGCCATTATGGCGCGATAGTGGTTTCATTGCACTATTTTGTAATCGTAAATTGTGCGTAGGATAAATGAACTCACAAGTTCAAATGATCGCATATACCGCTTAAGGATATTATTTTATAATTGTTAGCCAGATTTAAGATAAATATTTTTCTTAAACAAGATGAAAGAGAAAATAATTTATAATATCAAAGATAGGATAGTTCAGATCGCACAGGAAAAGGGAATTAATATGTTGGATTTCTTCAACGAGTTGGGATTGTCTTATGGCAATTTTAAGGGAGTTCAAAAGAAGTCCGCTTTGAGCTCAGATGCCTTGGCTATGATTTTATCTGTTCATAAAGATATTAGCCCAGCTTGGCTTATCTTGGGAGAAGGGGAAATGTTCCAGGATGATAGTAAAACGCAAGAACGAGCAGATGCCTATTTAAATGCAGAGCTTGAAGGGCTGAGTTATACGGTCATCCATTCGATGCAGCGCATTATATCTTCCCAAGAAGTGACGATTAAATCACAAGAGAAGACAATTGTCACCTTGGAGAAACAATTGGCGCTATTGGAGCGCGAAATAGCTTTATTAAGAAAAGACTAATTATAAAACGAAGTTATATGGACAATTTATCACTTACCGTAAAAGAGCGTATCCTGCTAATTGCCGGCCACGCTAAACTAAGTAAAATTGAGTTTTTCAAAGACCTTGGTATGTCATATGCCAATTTCAAAGGCGAACAGAAAAAATCGGGATTAAGTTCCGATGCACTTTTAAAAGTATTGTCCAAATATCCTGGAATTAACCCTTCATGGCTGTTGCTAGGTGAAGGGGAAATGTTGAGAACGACTCCTTTGGCGGAAGCAGAAAAAAAATCGCTAACTGTGCAGCCATCAGATGAGCTTCATCCTGAATGCGAACTTACGCAGGTTATATATGATAAAGTTCAAAACATTAGCCAGCTGATAGAAGGATACGCCTTGCATCTTCAATCCCTGATAAAACGTATCGAAACGCTCGAAAAGAAAGACAAGGGTACGAAAAAGAAGAAAAAGAAAAAATAGTGCGTGCTGAGCGTACTGAGAATCTGGCAATACCTATGCGTAAAATAATTTTTGTTGTGGGATTTATTGCCTGCATGTTTGCTGTTTTTTTTGTGAATGCGCAGACTAAAGAGTGGAGACCGCTATATACTTCACGTTGGGAGCATTTGCTGTCTTCGCCGGAGAATAAAAGCTCAATATTAGGTGTTCTCTGTACCGAAGCTCCGATTACAGTGCTGGATTCTACACGTACACATTACAAAATCAGGGTGAGCAACGGAGATGTAGGTTATATAACCAAACAGCCTTTGGGAAAATATATGGTTTCGAAGAAATCTCCAGGAGAGCCAGTGCAATATTTCTACCGTGGGCCTGAAGGGCAGCAGGGACCACATTTATATGTACAGGTGGCCGAGCTTCGCGTCCGTAGTAAACCCTCCTTAGATGGAGGAGTGGTTCGTCGTGCACGTCTTAATGAACATACTTCGTTAGACTATTACCCACTGTATAATGACGGCTGGGTATATATAGGTGATCATTTCCATGAACAGCCGGAGTATATACAGGCCAAGTACCTGGGAATGGAACTGACCTATGCAGAACTTTTGAAAGCGTATCTGAAAGTCAAAGATAAGGATATCACAGAAGAACTGAATGCGGCTAGCCGGCTGCGTGAAATCGGGTGGTCGAGTAACAAAGCAGATATGTTGCAGGCGCTACGTTATTACAAAGAATCCTGGGATCGATCAGGACAGACCAATCCCAAAGTGGATATGGAGTTTGAGCTCCTTCTAGCTTCTAAGCTCCAGAATCTGGACTATGAGGTTTATGAGAAGGAAATGCGTAAGCTTTCTATGTACTACCTAATACATGGCAGAAGACTTTGGGATGGTAAGATTGCTGAAAGGGAAGCGGCTGATCTGAATCTGAAAAAAGTTAAAGATATTCCCGATTCACCGGAATGCGGTTGGGAACCTTTGTTCTTCTACCGATCAGCAGATGTAATTCTGGCATTTGAAGAGGATTATCCTGCAAAGAGTAGAATGGTGGGGTCGGTGTATTCGATGAATTTTGTGGAGCAGCATGCTCTGGTGCTCGGAAAGGAAATTATAGATGGCAGCTATAGCGAGAAAGATTTCGTTACTAAATTTGGACATCTCCTGACGGTAGATTGGGCTGCGAACCCCCACTGTTACCGTATCGCCAATGGGGATGCAGGCTTCTTTGCCATCACCTTCAAAAATGGTGTGCCTGTTGCTTTTGAGTCAGTTTATTATTGTTAAGCAATAATTAGCCGCTAAAACATCTATCTTAGATTAATATTTTTTCAATATCTAGTTACCGAATTGATAATCAAGTGTCTGAAACCGATAAAAAATTTATATTTTGGTCGTGCTTGAGGACACTTCTTGATTCATTTTGAGATTCTTAATTGATTGCGGGCATGACAGGAATAGAAACGCTTTTCAAAGAATATTTTTTACGGTTTATGCGTATCCTTTTGTCAATTCGGAAATAGCTAAAGATATAGTCCAAGAGGCCTTTATAATCTTAATTGACAGAACCGATATCCTCGCTCGTCCGGAACAAGTGATCAAAAGTTTTTTGCATAGTACTGTCAAAAACCAATGTCTAAATCATAAACGAAGGGAAGCTACTGCTGAAAAGGTGCATACTGTGCTGCGTGCAGAAGAAGAGGGGACTGTTGATCAGGTGGCGATGATAAGTATGGTATCAAAGCGACAGATAAAGCAAGTCTTCGAGATGCTATATTAGCCGAAAGAAATATCGAATTCTCGTTTGAAGGTCACCGTTTTTGGGACTTGAGAAGAATGAGACGCTTGGACCTGTTGAATAATAAAACGAAATTTGGTGTGGAGGCGATTGCTGTTAATCCAGATGGTTCTGAGATGGAGCTGACTGCTGCTGCTAATCTGGCAAAGACGTATCAATTGAAAGAAAACCAATTTAAGTATGGCGTACGACAGGTGCCAAATACGGGGGCAAAGGTAAATATTCTACCGGATACGTATTAATTTTTCCCTATTTCGCAGGCGTCGATTGATAAAAATCCGAAATTGTTGCAGAATAAAGATTGGGGAGGTACATTCAATCCGACTTTGGAATAAGTACTTAAATAATAAAGGCACCTCTTAAAGTGCCTTTATTATTTATTTTCTTTTAGTCTGTCAGTTCCATATGGAACAGTGCTGCAATATGTTTTTTAAGCTTATTCTTGACCTCGTCCATGTTTAGTCTGTAGCCCAGCTCGCGCTCCATGGAGGTGACATCTTTGTCATCGATACCACAGGGTATGATATTGCCAAAATAATTGAGGTCAGCATTGACATTGAATGCAAAACCATGCATAGTGACCCAACGGGAAGCGCGCACGCCCATAGCACATATTTTACGGGCTTTGTCGTTGTCAGCATCGAGCCATACGCCTGTAAAACCATCATAACGGCCAGCTTGTATGCCGTAATCGGCTAAGGTCAATATGATGGCTTCTTCTAATGTGCGCAGGTAGAGGTGGATGTCGGTAAAGAAATTGTCGAGATCTAATATCGGATAGCCTACAATCTGCCCAGGGCCGTGGTAAGTGATGTCGCCACCTCGATTGATCTTATAAAACTTCGCATCCTTTTCTTTTAGCCCCTCCTCGTCCAATAATAGGTACTCCGGGTGCCCGCTTTTGCCTAATGTATAGACATGAGGATGCTCGGTGAATATAAGGTGGTTTGGGGTAGGGAGAGTAGTCCCATTGACCCTATTGTCGTGCTTAACAACCAAGGTCTCTGCAAATATTTTTTCTTGCCTATCCCAAGCCTCTTGGTAGTCGACCAAGCCCCAGTCGGTGAATTGAACAGTTTTATTTTGCATTTTGAGTTATCGAGTTATCGAGTTATCGAGTTATCGAGTTATCGAGTTATCGAGTTATCGAGTTATCGAGTTATCGAGTTATCGAGTTATCGAGTTATCGAGTTATCGAGTTATCGAAATAAATTTTTGCTTACAAAGTTACGAATTTAAGCTTGAGATTAGTTTAAGAATCATTCGTCTAAAATAAATAAGCTGTTCTATTTCTTTGGTAGGGTCATGTATAAATCCTAAAACCTTAGCTATTTCTAGTTGAGTCTCTAATTCTGATATAGAACCTAAGGCAATATGTAAAAATCTGACCTATTCTTTCTTTCCGTTTCTGCCAGCTCCTTCTGCGATGTTGGAAGGGATTGATACCGCTGCGCGAAGCATTTGGTTTGTTAACCCAAATCGCTCTTCAGCAGGGAAACTTGATGTAATGGAGTAGATATCCTTGACGAACAGAATACTGTTTTGCCATATTGTCAGATCTTTGTGGGATTTGATCATAATGAATATAATTAGTCTATCTTACTAAACTAGCTAATTATATTTGAATTATATTCGGAACTTGTTAACAAGATAACTCGATAACAAGTTCACTATCTTTAACCCTGCACTATATAGATACTTGTTAACTGGATAACACATAACAAGTTAACGTCTTCACTCCCTTCACCTAATACAACAAATTATTATACGGATACCTCTTGTTGTGCAAGTCCGATATCACTTCATAAAGCTTAGCTTTGAATTCGTCGATATTCGTTTTGTTGGTCGCCGACAGGAAAATCGCTGGATCTGAATTCTTTGCCATCCAGGAGTTTCTAAAGTCGTCTAATGTTACCTTGATCTCCTCGCCGTTTTCATCAAACTCTACTGCAGGCTTGAACAGATCAATCTTATTGAATACAGTTATGGTCGGTTTGTCCAGCGCATTGATATCCTTGAGCGTTTCATTCACAGCGATGATATGGCGCTCAAAATCCGGATGGGAGATGTCTACGACATGTATCAATACATCAGCTTCGCGTACTTCATCCAATGTCGACTTAAAAGACTCCACGAGATGGTGGGGCAATTTTCGGATAAAACCTACTGTGTCAGACAACAAAAAGGGTAGGTTGTCGATAACAACCTTGCGTACTGTGGTATCGAGCGTTGCGAATAGTTTGTTTTCGATAAGCACATCAGCTTTGGAGATCATGTTGAGGATAGTCGATTTACCCACGTTGGTATATCCGACCAAGGCCACACGGATCATTTCACCGCGGTTTTTGCGCTGTGTCTCGTTCTGTTTGTCTATTACTTTCAACCGTTCTTTGAGCAAGGAGATCTTATTCAAAATAATACGTCTATCCGTCTCAATCTGCGACTCCCCAGGACCACGCATACCGATACCACCTCGCTGACGCTCCAAGTGTGTCCATAATCGGGTAAGGCGAGGTAGAAGGTACTGTAGCTGCGCTAGCTCTACCTGTGTCTTTGCTTGGGCGGTTTGCGCATGCTTTGCAAATATATCCAAAATCAAACTTGAACGATCCAAGACCTTGCGCTGTAATTCTTTCTCGATATTACGAAGTTGGGATGGCGAAAGTTCGTCATCGAAAACAATCATATCGATATCCTCTGCCTCTACGTATTCTTTAATTTCCTGTAATTTTCCAGTACCTACAAAAGTAGCGTGCTCCGGCTTAGCCATCTTTTGTGTAAATACGTTTTTGGTGTCGCCACCTGCGGTCTCTACAAGAAAACGTAACTCATCTAGGTACTCCAACGCAGTAGCTTCGGATACTTCGGGTGTAATGACTGATACTAGAATAACAGTTTCTTGTTTTATAGCGGTGTCGTATATCTTAGTTTTTCCCATATATGTCTTTTATCACTTGTCCTACGGACTACTATAGTAGAGAACAAGAAAACAAAGATAAATGTTTTTGAATTAAAACCCCGAGGCAGAAGCTTAAGAAATCTTATCCCAAGAAATTCCAGGACTCCGTTGGTTGAGGTAGTTAACTAAGAGGTGATTGCGAGGGTCTGCCAGCTGCGGATCTTGTTTGAATAGGGCGATCACCATGTTGCGGGCATTCGTTAACAAAGCTTGGTCCTTGGCAAGATCTGCAATCCGCATTTCCAGTACGCCCGACTGTTGTGTGCCGGAGAGATCTCCAGGGCCACGTAGCTCAAGATCCACTTCTGCGATTTCAAAACCGTCATTTGTACGTACCATCGTGTCTAGTCGTTTGCGCCCTTCTTTACTCAGTTTGCTGCCCGACATCAGGATACAGAAAGACTGCTCGGCGCCTCTACCTACGCGTCCGCGAAGCTGATGCAATTGCGATAGACCGAATCGTTCCGAGTTTTCGATCACCATGACAGAGGCGTTGGGTACGTTGACTCCCACTTCAATAACGGTGGTCGCAACCATAATTTGTGTCTCTCCTTTGATGAACCGCTGCATTTCAAAATCCTTGTCCTTGACAGGCATTTTTCCATGGACAATACTGATCCGGTATTGAGGGAGTGGAAATTCTCGCGAAAGGCCTTCTAGTCCGGCCTCTAGATATAGCAAATCCATCTTTTCGCTCTCCTTGATGAGTGGGTACACAATGTAGACCTGTCTACCCTTGGTGATTTCATCGCGGATAAACCCAAAAACACGTAAACGTTGGTTTTCGAAGAAATGTACCGTTTTGATCGGTTTACGCCCTGCAGGCAATTCGTCGATGATGGAAATATCCAAATCGCCATATAATGTCATGGCCAATGTTCGCGGAATCGGTGTTGCTGTCATCACGAGCATATGTGGCGGTATGGTATTCTTACGCCATAACTTGGCACGCTGTTCTACACCGAAGCGATGCTGCTCATCGATTACTACAAAACCAATATTTTTAAATTTTACTTTGTCTTCAATCAAAGCATGTGTACCAATCAGTATGTCCAACGTCCCATCTTCCAGCTCTTGGTGGATGATCTTACGGTTTTTAGTACTCGTGGATCCGGTAAGGAGCTTGACAGAACAGATGTCTTCACCGAGTAACTCTTTGAGTCCATTATAATGTTGGGTAGCCAATATTTCTGTAGGGGCCATCATACAGGCTTGATAACCATTATCGATGGCAAGTAACATGGCCATCAGCGCAACGACAGTCTTACCCGATCCTACATCTCCCTGTACAAGTCGGTTCATTTGGGCTCCCGTATTACTGTCTACACGAATTTCTTTTAAGACACGCTTTTGGGCATTTGTGAGCGGAAAAGGAAGTCGCTCGTTGAAAAATCGATTGAATTTATGACCTACCTTATCAAAACGATGCCCCCTGAATTTTTGGGTATTGAGTTGTTTGTTGCGCAGCAGCCGCAATTGTATAAAGAAGAGTTCTTCAAATTTCAACCTGCGTGTTGCGGCATTGAGCTCTGCCACCTGTTGCGGAAAATGTATATTTAAGAGTGCCTCTTTGCGCCCGATCAGCTTCTGCTCTCGAAGTATGTAGTCGGGCAGGGTTTCTTCGATACTTGAAAATATAGTTTCGAGCGCCACTTGCTGTAAACGCTGGATCCCTTTGGTATCCAAGTTGAATTTTTTGAGTTTTTCCGTAGAAGAGTATACCGGCTGCATAGTCATGTTGCCTATTTTCTTTTCGGTAGCACTATACAACTCCATTTCAGGGTGAGTGATAGAGATTGTTCCGTTAAATTCCGAAGGTTTACCGTAGGCAATGTAAGGAGATCCTACTTTAAGACTCTTCTTGAGGAAGGGGATACTTTGAAACCAGACCAGTTCCATTGTTCCTGTTTCATCCTTAAACTGTCCTACGAGCCGTTTACCTCTGCGTTCACCAAGTTCTTGAAGGGAGATCAATCGGCCTAATACTTGTGCACCAATCAGATCTGCATGCACTTGACGTACTTTGTGGAATTGGGTACGGTCGATATAGCGAAAGGGGTAAGTCTGAACTAGATCTGCAATGGTGAAGATCTGTAGCTCTTTTTTCAGGATGTCCGCTTTCTGCGGTCCTACCCCCTTGAGGTATTCTATCGGAGTTATTAAAGATAAATTAGCCATTCCTAAGAATGGCTAATTTACAAAAGTTAGTCGAAAGATTATATATAAGGGGTGGAATGGTCTATTTTAATTTGTTTATTTTATCCTGTACTTGAGCTTTAGTACCTACAGAAAGCTCCTGCTCCGTGAAGGTGATCACCGAATTGGCTGCTACCGTCACCTGCTTGATGCTATAAGCTACAGCTCCATTGCTCTCTGATACAAAAATCACGTGCAAGGTCATGCCTACTGGCACGAAGCCATAGTGTTCTGAAAAGAAATGATCTACTTTATCATAGGTGTCCAATTGTGCCAAGAGGTTCGGTTGGTCCTGATAAGCGAGGTAAATAGCGGCATTGTCCTTGTTGTATCCGGCAGGTACTTTTACTTTGATCTGTGTTTTAGGATCAGGGAATGAGGCGAATCGGTCTACATTAGTCCACCCAAATTCAGTGCCCCATATGCTGTAGGATGCCATGTCGGTATTGATATTCATACCTGCCTCTTTGCCTTGACCTTTCACCTCTTCCCATGCAAGATTGCCATCCTGGTCGATATTGCCATTCCACAACTTCATGGCTGCATCTAAAGTTCCAGTGTTGGAAGCTGGGATCGATACATTAAACATACAACCGGATTTTAATTCTTGATCCCCCTGCATGATTTTGATATTGTACTGTCCGCCAGTGATCAAAGGCTCTTTCTTGCCTGAATCGTGTACTCCCATGACCGGTTTATTGGCCATTACCATGTTTCCACGATCATATATTTCAATAAAAGATAGTGTGGCGTTGCCGGTTGCGGGACTACCGTCTTGCTGGCGAAGGCAGTTTGACTGAATCTGTAGTTTGGCTCCTTTAGCAGAGGTAAAGGTTATTCCATCTTCGATCTTAAAGTCTTTTCTTTGCGTCAGGTCGGATATGGCCTTAGCGCGTATATCCTTAAAATTTGTGGCCGATGGTCCTGTAATTTCATCAAAGGCGCTATTGTCCTTGCAGGCGGTTACAAGCAATGTAGCACATAAAAGAAGTGCTGGTAATCTGAAAGTAGTTGTTGTTTTCATACCTATAAAAATTTAATTGATAAATGTTTTTCATCGTTAAGATGGAATCTTCAATTGGATTCATAGGTATATAAAGAGGGAGGTAGCATTGTTACCCCCCGCTTCTAATAATTTTTTTTAACCTCTCCAGGCTATAACAGATATCTCGACATTCACATTGCGCGGTAACGTCCTTACAGCTACGCATTCACGCGCAGGTTGGTTCTCATTAAAATACTGGGCATAAACTTCGTTTACGGTAGCAAAATCATCCATACTGGATAAGAATATAGTGGCCTTGCAAACATCTTTGAAATCATATCCCGCATGATTTAGGATGGCCCCCACATTTTTCAGTACCTGATGAGCTTCATCAGCTATGCCCGTATTCACAAGTTCCATGGTCTCTGGGTTGAAAGGGACTTGTCCAGATACATACAACGTTTTATCTGCTTTAATTGCTTGGTTGTAAGGCCCGATTGCTGCAGGCGCTTTGTCTGTGTTGAAGATTTCTTTTTGTGACATATTACTTAGCTATAAATATTTTATAAAGGATACCCAAAACAAACACGGAAATAGCAATAATGTTGATGATGCGCAAGGCTTTTATGCTCCCGTTGGTATGTTGTTTTGGCTGCTCCATAGTGTGAGGTTTGTGTGTGCAACGAAGTTACAAACCTACATAAATTTGCTTTTACACGCAATATAATTGCGTCGTAATATAAAAGCGAATTTTGTAGCTCTCCTTATCCATTTAGATTCTTTTATAGAGGAAATATTTCTAATTTTTCTTCTAAACACGGGGAGTAAATTGATCTGGTCAAAATTTAAGGAAGGTTTTCTTTTGCGGCTAAGTCACCGGCGCGGGTGATAAGGTTTTGCTTGATCAAAACCTTAAGAAAAATCAAGGCTGTATCTTATTTGTTGCTCCAGTAACGCGATGGTGTAAGCGCAGTCCCTAGGTCTCTTACGCTCCAATCCCATGCGAGGACTGGGATCTGCTGACAACTCTACTAGAAGTAAGATACTACATACACACCATACCTACTTTCACTGCCAAATAAGCTAAGGCCGGTTTGGAGCCTGTGAATAGAATAGAGGAGCCGCGATCAATAGACAGTACCTTAAAACGACCTTGTAACATATGGAGTCAAAGGCCGACTTAAACATTAAGCACTTCTTTCCACTTTGGACAAGGTCGCCTTAGCGAATCGGCAACAGCAGGTATGGGAATCCTTTGGGCCGATACGGTATAGCGACACGCTTTTGTCTACTTTTGGCAAGACAAAAGTATAAGCCAGTCGAGGCTTGAGAGACAAGAAGATGTTGATTTTAAACCTTCATTTTAATCAACAACCTGTAGGTTTCAGAATCGCGATATTGGTAATAAAAAATATTTATATTGCAGGATATAAAAGAAAATCATGTAGATGAAAGAAGAGATAGCCTTATACAACGGAACCATTTATTCCGAATATGATATTATAAATGATGGTGCATTATTAATTTCGGACGGTAAAGTATTAAGGACAGTGCCTGCCAACCAAATTCCTGCTGGTTTTGAACCTGTGGATGTCGAGGGTGATAATATTTGTCCTGGGTTGATTGATTTACAGATCTATGGTGCTGGTGGAAGTTTATTTTCTGCAGATCTCACGCTCGAGTCGTTGATTCATATTGAAGAGACTCTACTTGCACAAGGTTGCACGTCATTTTATCTGACGTTGGCAACCAATACGCTAGAGGTGTTTAGAGAAGCGATACGTGTGTACAAAACAGCTAAACCTCGTAATACACTTGGGTTACACCTCGAAGGTCCGTTTCTCAATCCAAAAAAACGTGGCGCACATCCTGCAGAACTTATCTTAAAGGCAAATGTAACATTATTAGAAGATTTGTTGGCTGACGTGGCTGATACGGTAGGAATGCTTACTGTTGCACCGGAACTGTTAAATGAGGAATGTCTGGCTTACCTCACATCCAAAGATATACTCGTCAGTGCTGGACATAGTGATGCTACATTTGAAGAAGCCACATCGTCTTTTGCTAAAGGGATAGCGACAGTTACACATCTGTGGAATGCGATGTCCGCATTACATCATCGGGAGGTAGGATTGCCAGGAGCAGTATTTAATCATGATAAGGCCTGTGCCTCAGTGATTGTTGATGGTATACATGTAGACTTTGAAGCAGTCAAACTGGCTAAAAAGGTTATGGGGGAGCGATTGTTCTTAATTACTGATGCGGTCACGGATTGTAATAAAGATATTTATCACCATGTGTTGAATGACGATCATTATGTGTTGCCAGATGGCACGCTGAGTGGTTCTGCGATGACTATGCTAGGCTCCATCAGAAATTGTGTCGAAAAGGTTGGACTGCCATTGGATGAGGCTATTCGTATGGCGACTGTCTATCCAGTTCGATTGATCAAACGTAAAGATCTCGGTCATTTGAGGGCAGGAGCAAAGGCTAATGTGCTTGTTTTTGATAAGGACTTTAATGTGAAAAAGGTTTATTTTGAGGGAGAGAAAGTGTAGTTTTGCATACTATGAGTTTAAATCAGATTAAAAGCGCAGTTATCGCTGCATTGTTAATTTCCGTCTTTACATTTTCCTGTGCGTCGCGCAAAAATAAGAAAGCTAAAGATACAAAAGAGGTACAAACCGAGGTGTCTGTTGTACAAACACCAGCGGTCGTACAAAAGGAATCTCCTAAAAAAGATAATAAAGGAGCATTGGTTGCCAAATCTGTAGAAATGGCTCCAGTAGAGAAGAAAGAAGAATCGTTAGTTGTAGACTTACCCCCAGTAGCGCGCGAGTTCCGTGCCGCTTGGGTGGCAACAGTTGCTAACATCAATTGGCCTTCAAAGCGTAACCTTACCACCGAACAGCAAAAGCAAGAAGCAATTGCTTTATTGGATATTCTAAAACAAAATAATTTTAATGCTGTTATCTTTCAGGTTCGCCCGTCATCGGACGCCTTGTATGAAAGTAAATTCGAACCGTGGTCATATTTCCTGACGGGAGAGATCGGTAAGCGCCCAGAGCCTTACTACGACCCATTAGATTTTTGGGTGCAAGAAGCGCACAAGCGTGGTCTTGAATTGCATGTATGGTTGAACCCATATCGTGCACATCACTCTAATGGTGGTGTGGTTACGTCGGAGTCTATGGTTAACAAGGCTTCAGATTACGTGGTACGTCTCAAAAACGGGATGTATTGGTTTGATCCTTCAGATCAACGTACACAAGATCACGCATCCCGTGTTGTTAACGATATAGTAAAGCGTTACGATATTGATGGAGTGCATTTTGACGACTATTTTTACCCGTATGCAAGCTACAATGGTGGAAGCGATTTTCCAGACAGTAAGACTTGGAATGCGTATCGTAATTCAGGCGGGGATTTGTCTCGTGCTGATTGGAGAAGAAGCAATGTCAACCGTTTTATCCAAAGAATTTACACCGAAATTAAAGCAGAGAAAAACTTTGTTAAGTTTGGCTTAAGCCCGTTTGGTATATGGAAGCCGGGTTATCCATCAGGTGTGACAGGGTCTTCTCAATATGATGAGTTGTATGCGGATGCAAAGCTGTGGTTGAACGAAGGATGGATCGATTATTTTACGCCACAGCTTTATTGGCCAATAGACCCTCCAAAGCAAAGTTTTACAGCACTGTTAAAATGGTGGCAGTCCGAGAATAAACACAATAGACATTTGTGGCCAGGGTTGAACACGGTAGAGGTAAGGGCAGCAGATAGAACAAGAGAAATTGTGAATCAGGTGGAGGTCGCTAGAGATATTGTCCCGAATAGTCCAGGGACTGTACACTGGAGTATAGCTGGCCTGACTAAAAATCCTACGATGTTGCCTGCATTGAAAAACGGCCCTTACAAAGAGAAGGCTTTAATTCCTAAGTCACCTTGGCTGAACGCAAATCCATTGTTAAAACCAAGCTTGTTATTAACAAACCAAAAAACAACAGTTTTTGCAAAATGGTTACATAAACAACCTGATCAAATCGCACATTGGGTGGTATATACACGCTACGGTGACATTTGGACTACCGACATCTTACATGCATCGCTTACTTCATTAGAATTACCAAAACAAAAGGATGGTAAGACACTGTATGACGTTGCGGTCCGCGCTGTAGACCGCTTGGGTAACGAAAGTGAATATATGGCGAAAAGTGTTCAGCACAACTAGAAGTATCTTTTTATAGAGGGTATATGTATAGGAAAGCAGCTACTGTTATTGGAAATAGGCTGTTTTCTTTAACATTCCTGGGTTTGGTCTGTAGTAGCCTTACAGTATTAGCACAGACCAAACCTTATATTATGCAGCGTTCCATTCAATGGAATGTTGATAGAGAACGACATTCATTAGGGTACCTCCTAAAGCGACAGGGTATTCACCCTGATACTGCACTTATTGCACCACGTATAATCGTGGTGCATTCTACAGAAATGAGTGTCAATGCTACTTTTAAAAACTTCACTCCTGTCATTCTTCCTAGTAGGAAAGATCTTCAAGGAATAAGCGCTCTTAACATATATGCTCAAATTATTATAGGTCATGATGGAAGTATTTATCAATTATTGGGCAAAAGCCAGTTTGCACGACATATGTTAGGACTTAATTACTGCACTATGGGTATAGAAAATATTGGGGCATTCAAGAATCCATTGACTGCGAAGCAACTGCAGGCAATGCCAAACTTATTGCCTACCTCCGTAAGAAATATCCTGTCGAATATGTGATTGGACATGACAAATACAAAGCATTTAATAAAACGTTGTGGTGGAAAGAAAGTAACCCAACGTATATAACCAAAAAGCGAGACCCCGTAGATATGTTTATGCATGCTATCCGCAAAAAATTGGGGCTTCCTGTCGAGCTTAAGATTATTCCGTTGCCATCGCAGTAATTTGGTGTCGGTGTTTAAAGAAGGTTTAATATTGTCACATTTGTCCTTGTCAGGACTGGACCTTCATTGTTTTTCATATTTTGTCTGTTTTATAAGGTATTCAAGAGCCACTTCGTGGGTTTGCTTGACCAAAAAAACGAAGCAAAAAAAGTCAAGGCTTGGGTATTGTTACGCTAAAAACAGTTCGAAGTCCGGAATGTATTTGAGTCGTTGCACCTCTTAAATCCATTCTCGTCGGACTTCTTCTGTTTTATTAACGCTACAACACCCTAGGCCGTTTATTTTTCACTCTATCCTAGCTAGACGTTTACTATATTAGCACAAGCAGGAATATTACTGACTTTATGATCGTTCCTTTCACTATCCCCAAAAATGGCCTTAGCTTATTTGGCAGCGAAAGTAGCTATGATGTTTGTAGCTTCATTCAGCTAGCAGTGGATCAGCAGATCCAAGTCATGAGGTGGCTTAAGAGTGGATGACCTAGGAGATGCGCTTTATAGCATAGCGTTACTGGAGCAACAAATAAGATACAGCCTTGATTTTTCTTAAGGTTTTGATCAAGCAAAACCTTATCACCCGCGCCGGTGACTTAGGCGCATAAAAAAACTTCTTTAAACAGATCACCCCAATACTCCTACTGACTATAATTATAAAATCCGTATTAATAAAAAAATTATAATTTTGTTTCTTTAAACGTAAAGCAGCTTGGAAAAGGAAGAAACTGGTGAAGGCAAGTGGATTCCCCTTTTGATTGAGGGGGATAAGACAGCTTTTTCTAAGCTCTATGAATTACATTCGCCTACTTTACTGCATAAATTGAATCACTTGCTCCCTGACGAGGACAGTGTTTTAGAAATCCATCAGATAACATTTGTACGTTTATGGGATATTCGCCATAAGATACAGCGAGAACAGGGAGTTTGGCCGTTGTTGCACACTATTGCTCGCAATCTTGTTGTCGATTATTTCCGTAAATCTGCCACTAATGAGTCGGTTCGTAAAGCCTTATTGACACAGGCTACACTGTATTATGAAATGGAAGACTCCAATGATGCAATAGAGCAAATGTCAGAAGCGCTTTCCACTGCAATTGACAAACTTTCTGACAAACGTAAGGAGATTTTTCTGTTCTGTAAATTTCAAGGCAAGAGTTATGAAGAAGCTGCAGCGGCCTACGGAGTATCCATCGGCACCGTAAAGGACCACATGGCCAAAGCGATGCGCTTTTTGAAAAGTGAACTGGGTGAAAAGCTATTTACCCTGTTAATTGTGCTTTTAGGTTTTTTCGACACGTAGTATCTCCCTCAATCCCTTTGTCGTCCATCCAGTAAGCCTACTCGTTTATAAGAGATGGCATTTATTTGATTTTTTTCTAAAAAAAATATTTTTTAGAGCATAGACTTTGCTACCGCTCTCCGTATATAGATAAATAGCCGAAGAGCGCAGCACTAAAGAACTAAAGTTATGTACGATAAGAAACATGTTTTTGAACAGTACTTAGCGGGGAAATGTACCCCGGAGCAGGCTGCTTGGTTGGTTTCTACATTTTCGGAAGAGACTTTTCGTGCGGAGTTAGAAAACTATATCGACGAAGTGTTCGAAGCCGAGCTGCAGAATGCAGATCAGATTGAAGATTTATATATACAGTCTCGAGATCAATATCCGATTGTAGAATCTCTGATCTTTGGCGAGAACCAGAATCGTAAAGTTCGTTCTTTGGCAACATACTGGCGTTGGGTAGCGGCGGCTGCTGCATTATTAATATTCTACATCGGTTACAAACGGATAGCGATGGAATCATTACCTGCTACCGATAAGGTGGAGCTAGCGTCGAAGACAGAACAAAAGTCGCAAGCATCAGACGGTGTAATCTTGACATTGCCGAACGGAGAAGTTATCGAACTTTCTGACGACACAGAATCTCGGTACGCGAGTGCAGAGGAACAAGAAGGCAACTCCTTCTTTGAAATAAAGAAACTGCATGAAGCGAACGAGCCAATGATCCAAGAGGTGTATGTTCCTGCAGGTAAGATAGGTGCTTTATTGTTGACTGATGGTACCAAAGTATGGCTTAATGCTGGATCGAAGTTGACCTATGATGTTAATTTTATTGGGGGTGTACGTAAAGTAGATTTAGAAGGAGAGGCCTATTTTGAAGTTGCAAAAGACAAGAAAAAGCCATTTGTGGTTGCCTCTAGCGATCAACGTATTCGGGTATTGGGAACTCATTTTAATGTGAAAGCCTATAAGGAAAACAGAACGACAACCACCTTAATGGAGGGGAGTGTAGAAATCGCTACGAACGAACGAGCTCGGATGTTAAAACCTGGAGAAAGTAGTATAGTGTCTTGGGGAGGTGCGGATATCAAGGTCGGACCAGCAAATATGCAAAACGTAAATGCTTGGAGAAACAAAGAATTTGCTTTTTATGATGCTAATTTGGATCAGATTGGTCGTGAGCTTTCGAGATGGTATGGGGTAGAAGTACAGGTTGTTGGAAGAGCGTTAGGTTTTGGCTTTACAGGCGTCATTTCTAAAGAAAGGAGCTTAGAAGAGGTACTGGAAATATTGAACAGAACAGGACAGATTCGATATCATATTATTCCTATAGGAATAGGAGAAAGGAGGGTAGTATTGATGATTTAATTGTACTTGATAACCTAATATAACTAACCACTGCTTTGATGGGAATAGGCAGTATACCGTAAATATTGAACTAATAAATTATTACTAAATGAACTTATTTAATGCCAGGGCATTTCTGAATAGAAAGGTTCTGGGTAAACGTACTGCAATTGTATTAGTTGCATTGGCTTGTGCACAGCTGAGTATGGCTGCTTTCGCACAGCGTGTTACCATTAAGAGAAAAGGCATGACACTTTCTCAGGTATTTAACGAGATAAAAAAGCAGAGTAATTCTGATTTTTTCTACAATGAATCATTGGTCCGATCGAATACTGTTGTCGATGTAGATATGCAGAATGTTACTGTCAGGGAGGTTTTGGACCATGTATTGAAGAATCAGCCATTACAGTACAGTATAGATAATAAGACTATTGTCATTACTCCTCGTGTTGAATCCATAAAGCAGCAGAGAGTACAAGTTCGAGGACGAGTAATGGATAATATGGGTAAGCCATTGGCTGGCGTAACCATAATTCAAAAAGACAATGCTAAGAATGTTGTGGGGAGCGACGCCGATGGAACCTTTACTATTACAGTGCCAAATACAAAAGTATCCTTGCAGTTCAAGAGTATGGCTTTTGAACCCTTGCAGGTGGCACTACATAATAAAACCTGGATAGAAGTGCGTTTGACTCCTGTTGAAAATCAATTGGAGGATGTCGTCGTTACAGGTTACCAAAATTTACAAAAAAGATCGTTGACAGGTTCGGTTGCTACGGTCAATATGGAGCAGTTGGAGACCATCTTCCAACCGAATATAGACAAGTTATTACAAGGTCAGGTACCGGGATTAACCGTGATGAGTACTTCAGGAGCTCCGGGAGCCATGCCGCAGATCCGTATCCGGGGTACAGCGACTTTGAGTGGAAATGCCCAGCCACTATGGGTTGTTGATGGTATTATCTTGGACGACGCGGTGAATGTATCGGTAGATGATATCATGACCAACCGTAACCTTATTGCTTCGGGTATTGGAGGGGTCAATGTAGAAGATATAGAAAGTATCAACGTATTAAAAGATGCGGCAGCGACTGCTATCTATGGTACTCGAGCAGCTAATGGTGTGATTGTTATTACATCAAAAAAAGGTAAAGCTGGAAAAACGAGAATTAACTTTACGAGTAACGCTTCAGTTGGTGAAAGGCCTCGCATTGAGGATGCGTACATGATGAACTCGAAAGATAGAATCGATGTGAATCGAGAGATGATCCGTCGTGGGGTGTTTGGAGCGACTTCGCCACGACCAGGTGAATATAATACGGTATCAGATTTTGAACGTTATTTTATCGATGTGACAGACAAACGTATGACTTGGGACGAGTTTAATCGAAAGGTTAATCATTTAGAAACGGTGAATACAGACTGGTTTCAGCATTTGTTCCGAAATTCCTTTTCAAATCGTCAGGCTGTAAATATTTCTGGTGGTGATGAGAAGACAACTTTTTATGTATCAGGAAGCTATTTAGACGATCAGGCTACTGCAAAAGATGTGGCTCAAAAGACGTATACGGGGGCCGTGAAAGTCTATACTCATATTTTTAATAAGCTAAGGCTTGGAGCTATAATTGATTTTAATGCTCGTGAGAATAATAGTTTTTTTGCAGTGGATTCTAAGGAAAACCCGTATGAGTATGCAATTTATACAACGAGGGCGATGCCTGCTTATCGTGAAGATGGCTCTTTTAACCCTTTTTATCTGTATGGCGTTGAATATAACTTTTTGGAAAACAGAGATAAAGGCTGGAGAGATTCCAGAAACTTTAGTGTCAAAGGAAATCTTGATTTGGAATATCGCATTTTAAAGGATTTGACATTTAGCTCTTTGTTCTCTTATACTAAGCAAAGTACCACAGATGTGGACATTGCTTTGGATGATAGTTATTTTGTCCGTAATGAGAAAAGAGCTAATAGAGAAATTGTTGATGGGGCTTATGTCTATCCTTGGAAAGATGGTGGGTATAGAAATGATAGAAATACTTATAATGGATCTATTACTTTCAGAAATCAGCTAATATACAATCCTGTTTTCGATCAGGTTCATTACTTGAATGTGATGGCGGGGCAGGAGGTAAGAAAGAGTAAGACGAATAGCACAGGTACAGAACTGTATGGATACTCCCATTCAAGAGGGCATCAATTGGTACCTCAGTTCGACTTTATTAAGAAGAGAACTATGCCCTATTGGAGAGAAGACTTGAGCGAAAGCGCTAATTTATCTTATTTTGGAGCGGTGAACTATACTTATGATAATCGGTATACATTGAGCTTTAACATGAGAACAGAGGGGTCCAATCGTTTTGGCTTGAAAACAAATGAACTTTTCCAGCCACTTTGGGCATTAGGAGCCAATTATCAGATGAAGCAAGAGCAGTTTTTAAAAGATATAAGTTGGGTATCCTATCTGACTCTTCGAGGGTCTTATGGTAGCCAAGGAAACGTTGCCAGTCAAGCTTACTCTGATTTGATAACCAGAATAGGTCTGGTAGACCCAATAAACCCATCAAACTATTTGATTATCGATGCCCCTAAAAACCCGAACTTAAAATGGGAACAAACATACACCGGTAATGTCGCTTTAGAAATGGGTTTTTTTAAGCGTAGGCTAATGGCTAATGTGGAATGGTATCATAAAAAGGCTGTAGATTTGCTCGGTAGCCGTCAAGTTTCTCAAGTGACGGGATTTAATCAGGTTCAAGTAAACTGGGCCTCAATGTTGAATCAGGGGTGGGAGTTCTCTTTGAATACGATAAACATAGATACGAAAGATTTTCGTTGGACTACTAACGTAAACTTTGGTTTTAATAAAAATAAGGTAATCGATATCTACTCAAAACCGACTGTCAGTAATATGACAAATCCACGACGCTCAAACTACAATGCAACAGCAAAGATTGACCTTCCAATTGATGGTCTTTGGTCCTATCGTTTTGCTGGGTTAAACGAGGAAGGAAGAGCTACTTTTTATACTAATAAAGAAGGCGAAACGGTGTTAAGTGGTATGATGAATACAGATGGTTTGGCCTATTCCGGGGTTATAAACCCGACTTCTCAAGTAGGATTTACCAATACGATATCCTATAAGAGAGTGACATTGTCTGCCTTGTTTGTAGGAAGTTTTGGAAATGTGATGCGTTTGCGAAACTTATCAGAGGGATCATTTTTTAGATTCCCTGATCCTACGCAAAATATGTCTAAGGAATGGGTCAATCGCTGGCAACAGCCAGGTGATGAGTTAAAAACCAATGTGCCTGTTTTAGAAACAAAACAAGAGACGCAATTAACATTAAATCCTGGTAATGGATCTATGTATGATAATTCAGATTTGCGTACTGTTTCTGGTGACTTTGTCCGTTTTCAAAACCTTTCTGTAAGTTACGATTACTTTACACCACGCTTGCGCGCAATAGGTATTCAAAACATTAGATTATCGTTGCAAGGTAATAATCTTTATGTATGGAAAGATAAAGCCTTAAAAGGACAGGATCCAGAGTCCCAAGGGGCACCTATGGCTTATAGAGATGGTCGTTCTGCTGCTATCAATTTTGGAAATACGTTCCTTCCTGTTCCGCGTTCATATTCACTGTCTCTTTCTGTTCAATTTTAAATTTTAAGAAGTGATGAAAATATTTTTTAAGTATAGTTTACTTTGTTTAGTGTTGTCGTTCTTTACAGGGTGTAACGACATGCTGAGTGTTAAGCCTGTAAATAGCATGATTCCAAAGAGTTTGGAGGATTTTGAAGCGGTGTTGCTAGGTGGATATCCACGATCTGATTTTTTTGTGAATACAGAGATGCTAACCGATAATGTGTATGTAAATCTGAATACAGATGCTTTGCTTAGCAGAGATCGAGAGCTTTGGTATACCTTTGCGCCCTCGATGCTACAGCCTGGAGTTCTATCCGATCCTTATTGGGGACAGCTGTATAAAAGTATTTACTATGCAAATACCGTTTTAAGCTACCTTGAAGATTACGACTTTGAAGAGAGGGAAAGGAGTCTTTACGAGCAGATAAAGGGTGAGGCATATGGTCTTCGTGCCTTTGCTTATTTTTATTTAATTAATCTATACGCGGATGTTTATAGTCCTGAAAATTTAGACTTGCCGGGTGTACCTCTGTCTCTTGATGCGAGTGATGTCACAGAGACCTCTTCTAATAACACACGTGCGAGTATTGAGTCTGTATGGAATCAGATTGTACTTGATCTAGAGAAAGCCAGTGGACTATTGTTAGGTAAACGTATTTCTGATCGGTACAGGTTTTCATACAGTACAATACAGTTGTTGCGCTCTCGGGTTGCGTTATTTATGGGAAAACATGATGATGCCGTCAAATACTCGACTGAGGTGATAAGCAGCTATCCATTAGCAGATTTGAGCGAGATGGAAGGATTAATCACTAATGGTGTGGGTGAAGCTTTGAATTATAAATTTGGATTTGTTGATACGAAAGCTAATAGTGAGTTGCTGTTTTTTACAGCGGGCAAGGCCAATATGAACCCTTACTATTTTTCCACAGGACCTATTAAGCCTGCTGTGGAATTATTAAACTTAACTAAACGGTATGGAGAAATGACAGACTACCGCCAACTTGTTTATGATTCTTTTCAAGAAGAGGGGACTTCGCAAGCTCTTAAAGCGGGTAAGACTGTCTACAAGATGTATGCTTCTCAAGACTTATTATGTTATTACGTTGGGTTTAAAGCATCAGAGGCTTATTTAATCCGTGCTGAAGCTAATGCTCGATTGGATAAGACAGATTTGGCGTTAGCGGATATCAACAAAATATTAAAAAGTAGGATGCGTAAGAACTTTTTGGTTGAATTAAAGTCTCAAGATTTTGCGCAGCGCGAGGACGTGATTAAACGTGTGTTGGAAGAAAGGCGCTTGGAGCTAGCATTTGATGGAGGTCTTCGTTTCATGGATTTGAGACGTTTAGGTAAACCAAAAATTGAACACATTTATAAGGATGCGTTAGTTTATACTCTGGAGAAGAATGATCCACGGTATATCTTACAGATTCCGCCTTCGGAAACAGAAAATAGTCCAGAAATGCCTAAAAACCCGAGATAAAATGAAAGCTAAAAGATATTTATATAATTTATTGGGACTAGCTGTGGTAGTGCAGTTAACAAGTTGTTCAAAAGAAGACAAACTTATACCGACAGCGGATGTCGGGGTTATGGAGTTGTTTCAGCCAGCTCCTGATGCAAATCCTTTAGAGAAGAGTATGTATCAAGAATATGGTGTATGGACTAGATTAGATTACAAGGACTCAAGAGAGGTATACAATTCCTATTTAGGGCAGGATGAAACGAGCGCTCGTTTTCCTGCAGAAAAGGTAGACCCTAATCTTCGAGAAAGTACGTATATTTACATGAATACACTACTCTCTAATGTAAATAAGGAATTTTCTAGGAAATTGATGCCCAACGAAGTTTTTTTTGTCAAAACTTATGGGCACCCATTCTTTACACCCAAGTTTACAACCATAGGTCGTAATCGTCTAGTTGTTACTTGGCCTAATGCTATTTCTAAAATGCCGATTACAAATCCAGAAACGCTATATTATACGGATGAGGCTTTGACAAGTGGTGTGTGGGATAAGTTAAGTGAATTGGTTGCGGCTCGATTGACAGAGGAGATAGAAGGTTTTGAGGAATTAGGTAAACCTTATGATGGAGGAACAGCTTTCCGCAAGATAAGGGATCAGTTTTTTGTAGATAGAGATCTACAAAAACGTAATAGAGACTGGAAGGCTTTGGCAGATGAAGGAGGTTATTTAGATCAATATTCTTCATTTTCTTTTCAAGCGGAGTATAAAGCGTGGTTGAAATTACTTCTTACCGAATCATTTGAAAATATAAATGCTCGATATTTGGAGGGAAATGCCATGCGTAAAGCAAAGTATGAACTGTTTGTGGCATACTTTGAACAGAACTATAATTGGGATATCCAGGCCGTAGGAAATAAATACCGAGCAAAGTAATATCTTCTATAACAAATAAAGACTGGTAGGCAAATAGTGTCTGCCAGTTTATTTTAAAGTTTTATAAGTAAATGAGGAGTATAAGATTAGTAATTTTATTTATTGTGTTACCTTTTGCGGTGGTTTCGCAGACAACAGATAAGACCATTTTTGTTGGTAAGGTAGATCCTAAGTTCAACGGCACTAAGGTGTTTTTGTACAATAATATCACGGGTGATGGAGACACCAGCGTCGTAAAGGATGGTGCTTGGCGGATGGAGATTCCTTATACTGTGCCCACTAGACATATGCTGGCATCAGAAGCCGAATCCAAAAAGCATGGCGGTTATGCGCCATTTGGAGTATTGGTCGAAGAGCCGGGGCTAGTGACAATCGAAGGCGATTTGGAGTCTTTTTACATGTCGAAGGTGTCTGGTTCTAAAGCGCATGATGTACTGAATCAGTACTTTTCTAGATTGAAAGAGGAGCGTGGAAACGAATCGGCCATAATTGCAGAGGTGGTGGCAAAGAATACGGATTCTTTTGGGGCGGCTTTCTTGTTGGGTCGTTATGGCAAGGCGATGACTCCGGAAGATGCACTAAAAGCGTATGATGGACTTAGTTCTGCTGTTAAACAAACCTATTATGGTAAGTCTGCTGGCAACCAAATCAAAGGAGCTTTACTTTCTAAGGAAGGCGCCTTGGTCGAAGACTTTACCTTACAGAATGAAAAAGGGCAGCAATTGAGCTTTTCTTCGTTGAAAGGTAATTATGTGCTTTTAGATTTTTGGGCATCCTGGTGTGGACCTTGCATCGAGGAATTTAAAACGTTAAAAGAAGTATACGCTAAATATAAAGGCAAGGTGCCTTTTGAGATCCTCAGTATATCGACGGATAAGAGCGAAGCAGCTTGGAAGAATGCGTTGAAGAATCAGGAATTGCCTTGGGTACAGATGCACGATATCACAGGAGATGGCGCTATCGCAGTTAGTAGATTTGCGGTAACGGCATTGCCTACTACATTTTTAATCGATCCCCAGGGAAAGATTGTAGCAAAAAACTTACGTGGTAAAGAGTTGGAATCTTACTTGGTGAAGCTGTTTGGAAACTAAGAAGAATTACAGCTATAGCTGTTAAAGACCTGTATTTACAGTTAGTGTGTATAAACCGTTGATGATTGATTTCATCAGCGGTTTTTTTATTTTTTAATGATCTTCATGGCAAAATTGTTTTCATTATTTTTCGATCTCCTTGGTTTTTCTTATACTTGACATCTGAATTTACACTAACTCATCTAAATACGGATAAACCCATCGCATTTTGAAAAGGGAAGATCTTGAAATGGTACAGGCGATCAACGATGCTGATCCCAATGCTTTTAAGAAGCTATTCGACGGTTATTGGAAAAAGGTGTACCGTACAGCTCTTCAAAAACTACCCCGCGAAGAGGATGCCTCTGATATAACTCAAGACGTGTTTTATATCATCTGGAAGAATCGTGGTTATTGGCATGTAAAGACGAATATAGAGGCTTATCTATTGTCTATGTTGCGACATAAAATATATGATTTTTACGCGCGACGGGATAGATTGCCTATTTTTGTTCCTCTTAACGAGCAGGAAGAATATTGGGATTATAGTTTCCGCGAAGGCGAACACGATGACTTTTCGGAAGAAAATCAATTGATAAAACAGGAAATTGACGCTATGCCGGAAAAGATGCGCGAAATATTTGTGTTAAGCCGTTTTGAAAATCTCTCTGCCCAACAGATAGCAGACAAACTCGGAATCTCTGTACAAACTGTGCGTAACCAAATCTCGTCCGCCCTAAAGCGATTCAAAATTAGATTTGGAGATAAGACTACCTGGTTATTGTTTTTGTTTTTTATTAAGTTTTAAAAAGGTCGCTCAAGCCGCGACTGGCTTACACTTTTGTCTTCCCAAAAGTGTACAAAAGCGTGTCACTGTGTCGGCTTGCCACAATGTGCCTCCATTCTTGCAATTGGCAACCCGTCAAGGTGACATTGGCGAGAATGTAAAGTAAATGCTTATGGATGGCGCTAAACCGATCACTTAAAATACAATTTGATAGTGCACGATTTTAATAAACCACCGTTTTTAATAAGGCATGAAACACCATACCCTTCGGTGACTACGGAGTTTACGGGTAAAACGGCTTGGGTGAGGTTTGCTAATTTTCTTTACGAAAGTGCTGGAGCTCCTACTTCTCTGAAACTGCAATATCAGTTTCAGTATGTTGTGGATAATGAAACAGGTGAAAAAAGTCCCTGGGCGAATATAGGTAAACCGGTAGCCTTTGGTGAGGTAACGGGATGGGAACCCGTGACTGTGAACAAAACAGTTGAAATATCATCAGGTACAGCGCGTATCGACTATCGTATCCGTTTGATTGGTTCCGATGGTTCCGATCAAGGCAGTTTGATTGTGCGGAATAGTGCAGGAAAGATGGTTGATTATTCAGATTGGTGGAATGCAGCTATTGGTCGTGTATATATGCATACATTGGCTGGGAATAGAGTGGCTACACCAATAGCATCGGTCAAGCAGGGGACGGCATTGTAGATTGGAACTTTTTGTAAGATAACTGGGAGGTGCAGCATTGTGCCTCCTTTTTTGTTTCTCAATTTAACTTAAAAATTTCTCCAGCAGAGAAGCGATAAAGACATCTTCTTGATCACCAGCTTGGACTGTCGTGATCTCTCCAATATATTCGCCGTGCCCACCGGGAATAATAGCTATTCTGCAATCTTGGATAATCCTTGACATAGCTACGATATGTTCGGGAGTAGCAACGTCGCTATCGCCATTCACAAGAAGCACTGGTCAGGCTATAGCTCTGAATTGTTCATCAGGCAAATCCTTCAATCTCTTGATCCGTTCTCCGCATTTTTCGTATAGATTCATCAGTTTTTTTGGATCGGGTGTAGCCGCTAAAAAGGCATCTTTATAGGCTTGGGGCATCTGTTCGAAGGTTCCATTATTAATGAATTCCCAGAATTGGGAAAATGCTCCATCGCGTTTTAATAGGGGCGATCCGGCTATTATTTTACTGCAGCATTGCGGATGACGGGTAGCAAGTAGCAGAGCCGTATTTGCCCCATTGCTAAAGCCGAAAATATCAGCTTTAGTTATATTTAGATATTGTAATAGAGTGGCAACACCGTCTGCATCCTGTTCAAATGAAATCGGTCCTTCCCGATCGGAAGTATGGCCACGGGCCTGGAGTTCTACAGTGATAACTTTTCTGGATTTGCTGAGAGTACTTATCACGTGGCCAAAAGTGGTTTGTATGGTAGAACCTCCGCCATGCCGCAATACCAGAGGGATGCCGGTAGGTGAACCATATACTTCGTAGTACATGCTGATGCCATTGATATAGGCATAATTTCCATTTTCAGCCGTGTTCATCGTTAGTGATTAAGAATTATTCATGGTGTTATAAAGATAATAATTTCTTTTTATTGGTGTGATATGCTGTTCTTTTTTGGTTTTTGAATGTCCTTTTGATCTGAACGATTATACTGGTGAGTCATTTGATTAATCGTTTAGCCTTTTTGATACATCTTGTGTTTTTTGATTCATCGTGCGCTACAGTTACATTATCGTATGTCTCACTTGATAAATAGGTTGTACCATTTGATTTATCAAGTGTAGCAGTTTTTCTGTTTAAAAATTGATAAGATTTTTAAGAATTTCTTGTCCCTCGCGGGAAGCTGGTGCGAAGCAATCCGGAACAAGGTATAGCCGAGATATTGACGACGCAGGATAAGTCCAATCTTCGGGTAGAAAAATCTTCAGGAGTATTAACTCTAAAACACATCGGTTAGAAAGAGCAAAGTGTTGCCTGTGAAAATACTGAGAGAGTTCTTCAAGCGGAGTTGGTCGCCTTGGTGGATAAGCTGTTGAAGGCAGGTGTAATATCTGAAATGGGATAGATTTCTTTGACCATATAGTTGTTGTTTGTTTGGTTTTAAAAATAATAGTGCAAAAAAACGCAAACTCCTTTTTTTTTTCGTAGACTTGTCTTAACTAAATTATTGGTGTACAATAGCCATTATTAGAACTAAACACAATTTTTAAAACAAACTATCAAACACATGAAAAGAAGATTTTTACTTACTTTTTTCGGGATGTGTCTCTATGCATCCTGTTTGATGGCTCAGCAAAAGGCAGTTACTGGTAAGGTTACTTCATCCGATGGAAGCGGATTAGGTAGCGTGACAGTTATTGTTAAAGGTACGATGCGTTCGGTACAAACGAATGCCGACGGATCTTTCTCTATCCAAGCTGCGCCAGGCGAAACATTGATCTTTAGAGCGGTTGGCTCTGGAGAAACCTCACAAGTTGTAGGTTCAGGCAATGTCTACAATATCAAATTGAGCGGTTCAGAAGAAGTGATCGATGAGGTAGTGGTGACGGCTCTGGGTATTAAGAAAGAGAAAAAGGCTCTTGGCTATGCCGTACAAGATATCAAGGCGGATGAGTTGATGAAGAATAAGAGTGCCAATGTTATCAATTCGTTAGCAGGAAAAATTGCAGGTGTGAATGTAACGCAGACGTCTGGATCAGCAGGCGCCGGCGCTCAGATTATTTTACGTGGTGGTACCTCTTTAGAACGGGATAATCAGCCTCTTTTTGTTGTTGATGGGGTTATTTACGATAACTCGACGGTTATAGGCGGAAACAGTGCTTTTGATGGAGCTCAGGCTACATCGACATCGAATAGCAACCGTATTATGGACGTTAACCCGGAAGATATCGAGAATGTGTCTGTCTTGAAAGGGCCTGCCGCCGCTGCCCTCTATGGATCTCGAGCTGCTGCCGGTGCTATATTAATTACAACAAAGAAAGGTCGAGAAGGGCGTGCTGAGTTAAGTTTTTCCTCACGTGCGTCGAATAACTGGGTGAATCGATTGCCTGAACAGCAAGATAAATATAAAAGGGGATACTATAATGCGGCTGGCGCATTAGATACGTACACTACGCAGTCTTGGGGTGAAAAATTCGGCGGTAATGATGTAATGTACAATAATATTGAGGATTTTTTTCAAAATTCTACAATTTACGATAATAACGTAAGCCTTTCTGGAGGAAATGCGAACAGTACGTTTTATTTATCAGCTTCTAGGTTTGATCAAAAAGGTATTATACCTCAGACTGCATATGATAAATCTACCTTCAGGTTCAATGGTGATCAGAAGTATGGCCGCTTAACTTTAGGAGCAAATGTGGCGTACTCTTTGGCAAATACAGATAAAACTCTTACGTCTGCGGGTTTATACAATTCCGGCGGATCAGGCGCTATGAGTTCGGTTTATAGATGGTCCCGAAATGATGATATGACAAAATATCTTAACGATGATGGGTCAAAGTATAGAATTTTTCAGGGGCTACAGGATCTGCAAGACGATATAGAGAACCCATATTGGACAATTAATAGAAACAAGCTGGGGGATGCTACTGAGCGTATTACTGGAAGTCTTAATGCGAATGTGAGGGTATTCGACTGGTGGAATCTAACTTACCGAGTTGGAATGGATAGCTATTTAACTAAAAATTCTACTGTTATCGGACGAGAAGGTGCCGTTAAAGAGCTTTGGCAGAATGGGATGATGTCCGAAAGTGATTATAAGTTTAATTACTGGTCTTCTAATCTTATGTCCAACTTTGAAAAAAAGGTTGGGGATTTTGATTTGGGAGCTTTGGTCGGTTTCTTTTCAGAACAAACTAAAACAACCAACAACCGTAGAATGGGATATGACTTTTTAGTCGAAGACTTCTATAGTTTTGAAAATATTATTGATGCGAATGAGATTTTAAGCGTCACGAATTACAAAAAACGCCTGTATGGCCTATATGGAGAGTTACGAGCTGGCTACAAAAATATGTTATTCTTGACTGCTACAGGACGTAATGATTGGACTTCTACATTACCGGTAGCTAATCGATCTTACTTCTATCCATCTGTGGGAGGAAGTTTTGTGTTTACTGAATTACTGAAGGATGTCTCCTGGTTAAATTTCGGTAAGTTGCGGGCTTCTTGGGCTCGAGTGGGGAAAGATGCGGAGCCTTATGTAACAAATACTTATTTGTGGTCTCCTAAAGAGATGTTAGGCGGATTAATCGGTGTGGGAAACAACTGGCAGAGAGGTAATCCTTACTTAAAGCCTGAAAATACGACATCCTTTGAGGTGGGGGCTGAACTAAGATTCTTTAATGGACGTTTAGGTCTGGATTATGCATATTATACGAACAACTCTTATAATCAGATTTTGTCGCCTAGATTAGGGCAATCCACTGGTTATATTTTTGTGTCTGTGAATGCGGGAGATATTTATAATAAGGGAATGGAATTGTCTTTGACGGGTAAACCAATCGTAAAAGAAGGGTTTACTTGGGAGTCTATGATCAATATGTCTAAAAATAAAGGGACTGTCGATAATCTATTAAAAGGAGTTGATATTCTTTATGTTACGGATGTACAAGTTGGTAATGCTAAGGCTGCATCTTTCAATGGAGGTGATTTTATGGCTATTTCTGGTTCCAAATGGTCGAGAACCCCTGAAGGTAAGGTGATATTGGATGCGAATACAGGAATGCCGACCAGTGATAATTTAGCAACTTATAATATCGGAAACAGAGAGCCAAAATTGACAGGAGGTTTTAATAATAGTTTACAGTACAAAAATATTAATTTTTCATTCTTGTTTGATTTTAGGATCGGTGGTGATATTTACAACGGAACGGATTATTTTATGACTGTTAACGGTATGAGTAAACGATCTATGGAGCGCGAGTCAATTACGTTGGATGGAGTCGTAAATACAGGTACAGCCACGGCACCTGTATATCAAGATAAATCTGTTACATTCGAAGCAGATCAAACTTATGATGTAAAAGGAGTACAAACCAGCGGAAGAAAGATTATACAAGATTACTGGTCGGATTTTTATACTAGGGAAAGTGCAAACTTTATGACAAATACGAACTGGTTGCGTTTAAGATCGGTCTCATTATCGTATAATTTTGCCAATGAGTTGTTAAGAAGCGTAGGTTTATCAAAAGTTGTTAAAGGTGCTACAGCGACGTTAACGGGGACAAATTTATGGTTATTAACAAATTATAAAGGTATGGATCCCGAAACTTCTGCTGCCGGTTCTGGAGTTGTGGGCTCTAGTTCTGTCGGTATCGATTACAACGGTGTGCCAAGTACTGCTGGTGTTGCATTTGGTGTTAATTTAAAATTCTAAGTTGAGAGTCATGAACAGATTTAAACAAATAATAGCGATTTTGACATTGGTCGTGGTTTTAGGTTCCTGCAAGGAAAGTTGGTTGGATATTAATGAAAATCCGAATACACCGTCCAATACCACGGCCTCGGTGAAAAGTAGGCTGCCATGGATCCAACATCACTTTTTGTATGCGCAGGGTACCGCGGGTGCTCGGGCTTCACTCATAACTCAACATTTAACTTTTGTAAATAGCACGGCTCAACAAAGTATGGCTGCTGGATGGAATCCAATAGCTGGGATGTCTACAACTCCTTATCAGTTTTTCTTCGTTGCTTCTGCGTCAAATCTTAAGGACCTGGAAGAAAAAGCCGAGGCGGAAAAGGCTTTTCATTACTTAGGGGCGGCTAAAGTAATTCGAGCGATGGGATTCATGTTGATGACAGACTGGTACGGGGAAATGCCATATACAGAAGCGTTGGGTTCAGCCGTCACTCCAAAATTTGATGATGGGAAGACCATTTTTGAAGGGTGTCTTAACGATATAGATTTAGCAATAGGGTATTTTCAACAGCAGCAGCCGACGACAGCAACTCCGCTAAGCGAGGGAGATAGTTGGAATAACGGAGATGTAAGCAAATGGTTGAAGCTTTGTTACGGCTTGAAAGCTAGATGGCTGAATAATCTCTCTAAGAAGTCGAGTTTATATAATCCAGACCAGATTCTAGATGCGGTATCGAAAGCCTCGACTTCAATAGGCGATGGTACTGTGGTGACTCATGCTGACGTCATTGAGAATACCGGAGACGTATTGTTTGGTGATCCTTTAAAGACATCAATAGTATTTAATAATGTAGCTATGAATACGAATTTCCGTGTGACAAAATGGTATACAGATATTCTTACTAATTTCGATAATCTAGGAGTTGAAGATCCTCGTGCAGATAAGCTGATTCCTTGGGCGGAATTTGAGACCCCAAAGAAATTTATACGCTCTAAAGGCGTTGATATGCAATCAACTATTCGTATGAATGCAGGGCCTATAACGGCTTCCTATAATGCTACTAATGCGGTAATTACAAGCAATAATAGGTCTGTATCTGCACATTCATGGTACGTCAATTCTGCTAATCAAGCGAGGTGGGCTGATACGGCTTACGTATCTTTAAAAAGTAGTTCTATTGGATATAATAAGGATGTTTCTGATATCTATAAATGGGGGGATGGCGTTGTGGCGGCTACAGGTACATTTTATACCAGGCCAGATGCTCCTACTTATTTGGTCGTTTATCCAGAGATGTGTTTTATAAAGGCGGAAGTTTTGATGCGGAAAGGAGATAAATCAGGCGCATTTACAGCTTATAAAGATGGGATTAAAGCTCATATCGATTTAATGAATCAAAAGTTGAGCACATATGGAAACGTTAATCCGAGTAAGTCTCCGATGTCTCAATCGAAAATAGACAACTTTTTGAATAATGGTATAGGGACAGCTAATGATATTACTATGGCGAAGATTATGACACAGAAGTTTATTGCGATGTCGTTTTCTCAGCAGAATTGGAATGATATGCGTAGACATGATTACAGTATCAATTCTTATCTCGGATGGGCCGTGCCCTATGAGTATACTGTTACGGCGGCTGCTCAAACAAAGATACCGGCAGGAAAGCAATTCAGAAGAGTTAGGCAAGTCTCACATGAGATTAACTATAATGCTGAAAGTTTGAAGGCATCTCACCCGAATGCGTTAAGCGATGATATCTGGTCTTATCCAGTTTGGTGGGATACAACAGATTAAAATAGAGTCTTCGATTCTTAAGATCGGCCCTGTAGTTTTACTGCAGGGCTTTTCTGTTTTTAAAAGATACACGAAATCGATTGCGCTACCTGTTGTATCCTTATTGTTACATAAAAGTGTATGTCGTACACTATGTGTCTTTGCTTGCAAAACGGATAAATCGGTTTAACATTATTTAACGCTACAAATAATAGCTTTCTCGTTGCTTCACACTCTCTTTCTTATTTTTCTGCTTTGTGCGTTTTTTGTTTTTCAAAACGCTGTAAATTGTTTGTTTGTGCTTAATGCATGCTGTATTGTGCGTTTTTTGTTTTATTTTTAGCGAAGTAATCTGAATTTTTGATAAATAACGCAAGTTGTAGATGAATAGATCTTTAGTTATAAGGTTTTTACCTATGGTATTCTTGACGCTGCTTAGTTCAGTGTTGTTTTCTTGTAATGCGCAGAATCAAACCAAGAAGTCGGGTGATTCAAGAACAGTGGAAGACTCCAGTGCCAGTAATAACATTTTGCCTGCGGCAGATCAACTGACAGCTTACTTACCCTTGTTGAACGGTAAAAAGGTTGGCCTTATGGGCAATCAAACTTCTATTGTGGGAGCAGCAAAAGAACACCTCGTAGACGTATTGTTACGTGAGAAGGTGGATCTCAAATTTGGCTTTGCTCCAGAGCATGGATTCCGTGGTGATATTGAACGTGGTGAAAAAGTAAGTAATGATAAGGACTCGAAGACAGGTCTTCCGTTATATACGCTATATGGAGGGAATGAAAAGCAGGATTCTATCGTAGAGTCTGTAGATGTCATGATTTTCGATTTGCAGGATGTAGGAGCTCGCTTTTATACGTATATAACTTCATTACATCGTGTGATGGAATTGTGTGCTAAACATAATAAGGAACTCATTGTATTGGATCGACCCAATCCTTGTGGTGATCAGGTGGACGGGCCTGTGCGTAAGGATGATAAATTTAAGTCTAATGTATCCTACCATAAGATAGCAATGGTACATGGTCTTACTGTAGGTGAACTCGCTAATATGATCAACGGTGAGAAATGGCTCGAACAGGGGCGTCAATGTAAGGTGACTGTTATCCCTGTGAAAAACTGGGATCATTCCAAGATGTATGATCTACCTGTTATTCCTTCGCCATCTTTGCCTAATCACTTGTCGGTACGATTATACGCCTCTTTATGCTTGTTCGAGGGGACAGAAATATCGGTAGGTCGTGGTACCGAGTGGCCGTTTCAGGTGGTAGGTTATGATAACCCTGTGTATGGCGATTTTAAATATACACCAGGTGAAAAAGCAGGTATGGTAAAGCACGTAGAAGGTAAAGGTAAAACTATGTATGGTCTTGATCTGCGTGGATTGGATGCAGACAAGCAAACATTCACCCTGAAGTATGTGTTAGATTTTTATAACAAGATGTCCGATAAGTCGAAGTTCTTCACAAGAGCAGAGTTCTTTGATAAACTTGCGGGTACGGATGAATTGCGGAAGCAGATTATAGCGGGCAAAACAGAAGATGAAATAAAAGCTTCCTGGCAACAGGAATTGACCGAATATAAGGAGATGCGCAAGAAGTATCTGCTATACAAAGATTTTGAATAAGGTTATAGGATTAGGTCTGCTTTTAGAAAGTAGGCCTTCCTAGATTATGAATTACGTAAACAAGTTTATTTTAATATGCTAAATATGAGAAATACTTTACTATTCTCTCTTGCATTAGGGCTGGCGGTGACGACAGTAGAAGCGAAAGCTTCGAAGGTATCCAATCCATCCAACCTTGCTGCAGCAACAGCCTATTCGTCCAATAGGTTGGTGCAAAATACGGTAACGGGTACTGTGTCTGATGCAAATGGACCGATGCCGGGAGTAACTGTATCGGTAGTAGAAGTACCAGGATCGACTCGAACTGATGCTAATGGTCAATTTAAGATTAGTGCAGCATTAGGATCTACTTTACGGTTTTCTAGTGTGGGATATCTTTCTCAGGACATCAAGGTTGTAGGGAATACCCTTAACGTAGAATTGAAAGAGGAGGATAATGCTCTGGAGGAAGTTGTTATTGTCGGTTACGGTACGCAAAAGAAAGCGCATTTGACAGGGGCTGTATCTTCTATCAATGTAGAAGAAGTAATGGGAAGTAGACCGGTGTCGGATGTGGGACGAGGGATGCAGGGGACTATTCCTGGATTGTCTGTGGTAGTGCCTTCTGGAGAAGTTGGTTCAGATCCTATTATGAAGATACGTGGACAGGTAGCTTCGATAGAAGGTAGCAATAGTCCGCTTATTTTGGTGGATAACGTGGAGATACCAAGTATAAATTTGGTAAATCCAAATGATATAGAAAGTGTAACAGTGCTGAAAGATGCGGCTTCTTCTTCTATTTATGGAGCAAAAGCTGCCTTTGGTGTCATCTTGATCACGACCAAAAAGGGATCGAAGACAGATACGCATAATGTGACTTATTCAAATAATTTGTCTCTGCAATCCCCGTTTAAAGATATCGATATCGCAGGGATAGATGGTTTGGAATATACTTTAGAGGCACATGAGAATATGAAATCTTCGGGCCCTGCCGGCGGTTTTTGGCGTCTCAATAGAGAGAGTTTTGAAAAAATCAAAGAGTGGCAGCAAAAGTGGGGTGAAATTGTCGGTGATCAAGACCCAATCGTTTACGGTAGAGACTGGTATTATGAAGGAGGCGAAAAATATGGCTTGCGCCTTTATAATCCTGCTGGCGTAATGGTGAAGGATAATGCTTTTTCTCACTTGCACAATCTTGGGTTAAATGGTAAATCAGGTAATACAAACTATAACCTAGGTGTCGGATTTTTAGGACAACAGGGGATGATGAAGCCTGCTAATCATGACGACTTTACCCGTTATAATGCAACACTGAGTTTGTCCACCAAAGTTACAGATTACCTGACCCTGAGGGGAGGAACTATGTATTCGGATGGTACCAAGCGTTATGCAAATTCGGCAACGGGTTTTGGTGCCGATCCATGGTTGTATCTATATCGTTGGTCTAGATTGTTTCCGATTGGAGCACAGGAGCATGGAAATGATGTGCGTGATCCGTACTTCGATACCAAGAATGCACATACGGCAAATAAAATAAACCGGTTTACTAATTTGAACTTGGGTACTACGGTTGATGTTATGGAGGGATGGGATCTGCAGATGGATTATGCTTATAGTACGGAAGCAAATACAAACTCTTCCTCTATGCCAACCTTTACAGGGGCATGGCACTGGTATGCACCAGTAGCGTGGAATGATGCCGAAGGAAATCGTGTTCGAGTGGATGAAAACGGAGTGCCTACGACGGATGGTACAGGAGATGTGGCTTATAGATTTCCTGTAGAAACCTACATAGGTAAGGATAAGAGTAACATCTACAGAAGATCTTTTAATTCGAAGAGACATACTTTTAATGCCTTTTCAACATATAACAAGTCCTTGGATGGTGGGCATGATTTGAAATTTATGTTGGGTACCAATATGGTTTCATATTCTAATAAATTTGAATCGGCTCAGGCGTTCAATTTGATTAATGACGATAACCCTCAGTTTACCCTAGCAAATGGTAAGCAGGAAATAAAAGGGGGAGCGGACTGGAACACTCAGGTGGGCTTTTTTGGTCGGGCCAATTATTCTTTTAAAGATAGGTATTTGTTTGAAGCCAACTTGCGCTATGATGGAACTTCGATCTTTCCAAAGGACTTGCGTTGGCGTTGGTACCCTTCCGTATCTGCGGGTTGGGTGATGTCTAATGAGAGCTTTATGGATGGTGTTTCGAATGTGCTGACTTTCGCTAAGTTGCGTGGTTCATGGGGTAACATCGGTGATCAGTCAGTCCCTAATGGACTTTATAATCCTTCATTGGGCGAGGTAGTGAAGAGTAACTGGCTCGATGGATTAGGCTTGCCTTATTATCAAGTAGGTACTCCTAGAGCTGTGGCTCAAGGTATGACTTGGCAAGATATAGAACACTCAAATATAGGTGTGGATTTACGTTTGTTTAATAAGTTTGGTGTTGTTTTTGAGTGGTTCGAACGCAAAACCAAGAATATGATTGTCTCTGGTGAGTCTCTACCTAATTCCTTTGGTGCAGTAGCTCCAAAAGGAAACTATGGTAACCTTAGGACGCGTGGATGGGAGCTTAATTTTGATTATAAGCATCGCTTTGAAAATGGGTTGGGTATTAATTTGAATGCAAACTTAGCCGATGCTGTTACCGTCATTACTAAGGGAACAGATTGGAATCGGCCTTGGGAAGAGCGTTTGTTGAATACGATATACTCCACAGGTAGACGTTATGGAGATATTTATGGGTATGTGACCGACAGACTCTACCAAAAGGAGGATTTTGTATATGATGCAGATGGTAATCATATAAAAACGACCATAATCCATGAAGGTACAGCTAAAGAGACGCATTTAATGGCTGGCGATAATCCGATTTACCAGACATTCTTTGAAGATGGTAACGGTATTATGATTATGAGTCCTGGGGATGTGAAATTTGTAGATGTGAATGGAGATGGTTATATCACGGATGGTGATAAGACTAATGGAAATCCAGGTGATAAGGTTGTAATCGGTAACTCAACCCCGCGCTACGAATATGGTTTTCGGTTAGGTGCTGACTATAAGGGGTTTGATCTTTCAGTTTTCTTACAAGGTGTAGGTCAGCGACAAATATGGGGCTCTGGACAGCTAGCAATACCTGGATTCCATGTGAAAGATGGCGCGATGCCTCAGGCCATAGCTGGAGATTTCTGGAAAGAAGATCGCACAGATGCTTTTTATCCACGTGCTTGGCATTTGGGAGGAGCAGACGAGGGCTATGTGATGAGACCTCAAACTCGATATTTGCTTGATATGTCCTATTTTAAAATTAAGAATATCACATTTGGATACGCGGTGCCGGAAAATATTTTGCGGAATGTAAAGCTGAAGAATGCTAGAATTTATGTGTCTTTGGAAAACTTCTTTACGTTTGATAATCTTAGAGGATTACCTATTGATCCTGAAACAATTTCTGGGAATAGCATGTTGAGAGGCAATAATGAGTATAATTTGGGGCGTACAGGGACAGGTAACCCTTCCTTCAAGTCGGCATCAATGGGTATTCAGATAGGTTTATAATCTTAAATACAATTATTATGAAATACTTATATAGTTTATATATCGCCTTAGGGGCACTTATGTTTACGAGCTGTCAAAAGTTCTTGGATCGCCCTGAATTGACGGAGCTTAATGATGAAACGGCTTGGACGACCGAAGAGAACGTACGCTTGTATGCAACAAAGTTTTATGATCAGTTGTTTAAGGGGTATGGAAAAGGTTTTGATAATGACAGTACGTTGTTGTTGGGAAATATTTTTAACGACAACGTACTTCAGTTAGGTCGACAAACAGAGTTTACAAGAGCTGTACCAGTAAGTAGTATTTGGCATTATGGTACAATCAGGTCCTTAAATGTGATGATTAACCGTGTTGAAGGACAAATGAAAAATGTGCTGAACGAGGAATCTTTTAATCACTGGACTGGTGTAGGTCGTTTTTTTAGAGGGTTGCGTTATTCGGATCTTGTTTTCAAGTTTGGAGATATCCCTTATTATGACCAGGTAATTGGTGATAAGGATTACGATCAGTTGTATAAGGACAGAACGCCACGTAATGAAGTAATGGATGGTGTTTATGAGGATCTGAAGTATGCGATGGACAATGTACGCCTGAATGATGGAGCACAAAATGTGAATAGATATATTGTTGCAGGCTTTGTTAGTAGGATTGCATTAATGGAAGGTACTTGGCAAAAGTATTACTATAACAATAATGAGCGTGCGAAGAGGTTTCTAGAACTCGGACTTACAGCAGCAGAGTTTGTAATTAATAGCGGTAGATATGATATTACTATGGATTATCGCTCGCAGTTTACTTCTGAGGATCTAAGAGGTGTTAAGGATGTTTTACTTTATAGACAATATGACGAGGTCGCGGATGTCCGTCATACAATCATCTCTTTGCATAATCTCGCGGAGAGTGTGAATTATGGGCCGACTACAGATCTAGTAAAGTCTTATGTTTGTACAGATGGTACAGTTTGGCAGAACTCTGCGGTAGCTGATGCGGATGATTTTACAACAACGAACCTCTTCAAAACGAGGGATTCCCGTTTTGAGGCTTCATTTCACGATAAGCCGACAATTCGTAATAAAGCATCCTTACTTTATATTACAAAGTTCTTGCCTAGAGAAGTCGAAGCACGTGTAGCTGCTGGGGGCGCGCCTGGTATTGAGTATTCAGGTACTAATAATACGACGGATGCTCCAATACTGCGCTATGCTGAGGTTTTGTTAAACTGGATTGAAATAAAGGCTGAACTTGCTACATTGGGAGGGGCGGCAGTGTCTCAATCGGATTTGGATAATTCTATTAATAAGATAAGAGACCGTCCATTGGCACCAGAAGCTGTAGCTAAAGGGGTGACTAAAACTGCGGATTTGACTTTGGGTACTCTGCCAATAGATCCTCAGCGTGACGTAACAGTAACTCCATTATTATGGGAGATTCGTAGAGAGCGCCGTATGGAGATGCTTTTTGAGCACTCTAGGTTGGAAGATTTGAAACGTTGGTCTAAGTTGGCTTATATGGACACGAAGCAGAACCCTGACCTGTTGTCTGGCGGATGGGTTAATTTTAAAACGGAAATGCCTGCGAACGAGTTGAAGACTGGGGTGTCGGTAGTGAAGTTGAATGGCCAGATCGAGGTCTTTAATAGCGCCGACCCTAATAGTGGAGATAAGATGATTGGTTTTTATCGCTATGTTGAGAATACGGATAGACAACCTTTTTTGAATCAATCGAATGTCAATCCATATTTGGCTCCTGTCGGCAGAAACCAGATCAACGAGTATAAAACGCGAGGTTACGTGCTGTCGCAGACCGAGGGTTGGGGAGGAAATTAATATAAACCAAAAAGAGATGAAAATGAAATTGAAATCATATATCGGTAAGGCCGTATTGGCGACATTCGTCGGTACAACCTTGTTCGCTTGTTCGGATGATTTTCCTGAGAATGTGAGCTCTGATAAGTATACAGATCTAAAATCTATTAAAATTACGAACGCAGGTGCTAGCGGTACAGAGGTTTTGGAGGGGGTTATTAATGAAGATACCAAGGTGATCAGTTTTCCTCGGGTTGATACACTTTCGGACTTTTCAAGTCTTCGTTTTGAAGCTGTAACTTCTGAAGGCGCAGCCTTGGAAAAAAGTGTTTTTACTATACCTTATGAGAGTGGTGATACGGAGACAGATGTTATTCTGAAAGTAACCAATAATCCTAGATTTAAAGAATACAGAGCGGCAATTCGTTTTAAGGTGCCTGTATATGGAGCTAATTTTGCAACTCCGACGGTATTCGATTACTCCGAGAATGAATTGGGTAATCCTGTTTATGAAGCCTTCTCAGGTCTTTTAACTAGAGGTTCTGGCTTTGATGGAGAGTACGTTTTGGTGGTCCGGAGAGATTCTCCAAAAGGTACGCCTCATGTTCTAAAGGTGTCTGATCTTAAAGCTGGTGTCATTAAAAAGATGTTCTTAGATATGACCGGAGTCGCTGGTGGAACATTTGATGTGAGTGCTGGAGGACAAGTGAATGGACACTCTTATATAGTTAACCTGTCAACTAGTCAGGCTCAAGCTGTGAGCTTGTATCACTGGGCTAGCCCTACAGCTGCTGCGGAAAAAATTGCTTCAATCGATGTTTCAACTGTACCAGGGGCCGGGAGTCGGCATGGTGACAACTTTTCTATTAATCTAGATAATCAGGGAAATGGATATGCATTTTTATCTACTACAGATGTACAGATATTGCGTTTAAAGATCGAGAACTACTCTAAGGTTACGGAGACTACTGTGTTGACAGCAAAAAACAAGTATGGACAATGGGCTGCCTATAACCAGGTAGGGGATGATCAATACTTGTTATCAGGACATGATCAGGCTTTGTCGTTGGTGAATTCTGGAGCATCCGCTTCATACACGTTAAATAAGACTTCCTTGCCTGGGGGATCTGGTGTTGCCCGTGTTATCGATTTCAACGGCACGCGTTATTTGATGACTGTAACGGTTCCTAGAGGAGCGCCGAATGGAGTGAATTCTACTATTCGTATCTATGACATTTCTAAGGGAGCTAATCTTGCAGATGCTTTGACCGCATTTGAGCAAGGGGATAAGAAAGTATTGTTTGAGTATGTCATTGCTAATGGTACGAATGCAGCGCCAGGTACACAATCTGGATATAAGGTTCATAAGGATGCTGAAGGTAAGGATAATAAGCTGGTTATCTATGCAGCAAGTGCGAATGCAGGATTTGCAATTATCGAGTTTCCGGTAAATGTTGTTGAGGATTAATTGACTTAATACGTTTAGATATAATGTTGGAGGGCTCATATACGTTAAATTTATGAGCCCTCTCGTTGTTTAATATAGTGAAATTATGAGAAGATTATTAGTTTATAGCTGTTGGTTTCTGGGCCTTGCTATCTTTTTAAACAGTTGTGGTAAAGATTCAGGGAGTACACCTACTCCTGAACCAGAGCCTCCTGTGTCTACAGGATTGAAGTTCCCTAAAAAGGAAATGCGTGCGGCTTGGTTCGCATCAGTATGGTCTTTGGATTGGCCGCAAAAGGAGGTGGGTGAAGCAGCACAGAAGCAGAAGTACACCCGAATGTTAGATAGTTTGCAGACTTTGAAGTTTAACACGGTTATTTTCCAGGTAAAAGGAATGGCCGATGCCTTCTATAATTCGCCTTACGAACCTTGGTCTGCAGCAATATCAGGTACAAGAGGTGTTGACCCAGGTTATGACATATTGAAGTTTTTAATCGATGAAACGCATGCTCGAGGGATGGAGTTTCATGCCTGGATGAACCCCTATCGCATAGCTACGCGGGCTGAGGAGACGAATACGTTTGCTCCATTACCTCATACCATTCCTGCTTCTTGGGTGATTGATCTTCCTAAAATTCGGATCTATAATCCTGCGATGCCCGAAGTGAGAGAACGGCTTAATAATATCGTGAGAGATTTAATTCAGAAATTTGATGTAGACGGTATACACTTTGATGATTATTTCTATCCATCTGGATTTTCATATAATGATGATGCAGACTATGCTAAGTATGGAGCGGCTTATCCAAGAAAAGAAGACTTTAGAAGGGGTAACGTAGATAAGGCTATTGAAGGTGTGTATAAGACTATTTTGGCAACAAAGCCACAGGTTGTTTTCTCTGTATCTCCGGCGGCAAGCCGTTCTTATAATTTTAACACCATGTTTGCTGACGTCCCGAAATGGACAGCGGCAGGTTGGGTCGATGTTTTAATCCCGCAGCTGTATCAAGAGATAGGTAATCAGTATAACCCTTTTGAAGGTAACCTTTCTGATTGGGCCTCAGTAAGAGGTAAGGCACAGTTGGTGATTGGGCATGGGCTTTATAAATTTGGTGATAACAAGCAGGCAGCCGCTTTTCAGAGTACAGTCGAGTTAGTAAAGCAGATTGACCTGGTACGTAAGAATAAATTTACGGTAGGCTCTGGGATGTATTCTGCACGTGACGTCATGGCCAATAAAATCGGTGTAGCAGATAAGCTGAAAGAGTTGTACAACAGTGATGCAGTAATACCGTTTGCAGGACGTGAGGTGGCTCCTAAGCCGGCTGTGCCAACAAATTTGGTGCTTAATGGTAGTGAGCTAAGTTGGACGGTTACAGGATCAAATCTGAAAACCGTAGTTTACCATTTCTCGGATCTTAAAGCAACCGGTAAGGTTGTCGGGGTTACTAGCAACTCGAAAATGAATGTGACAGAGAAAGGATTTTACTGTGTTACTACAATTAATGTAGATAATCTGGAGAGTACGGCTACTACAACAATAGAAAAGAAGTAGTTTTTTTTAAGAGAGCCTGATACAGTAGACTGACTCAGGCTTTTTTTAGTGTTATTTGTTATGAAATATCTATGTAGCGCAGACTGCATAAACACAAATGAATATAGTTTGGATATTCCATATGACCATTAAAAGTCAAATTATACACATATGAAATATACTTCTTTTTTAGCAGTTTTGCTATTTTCCTTCTTATTTGATGGAAATGCCCAGACTCCTTTCAAATTTGCGCAAGTGACCGATACCCATGTTGGGGGGCATACAGGCGCTGATGACCTGCGGCGTACCGTAGCCGACCTTAATAAACAAATGGGTATAGATTTCGTGATTCTCTCGGGAGATATTACCGAGTTTGGATCGGATGAGGAACTGGCATTGGCTAAACAAATATTAGATAGTTTGCAGCTCCCGTTATATATTATCCCAGGAAATCATGATAGTAACTGGTCTGAAAGTGGAGCAAATTCCTTTCGCAAAGTTTTTGGTGGAGAGACTTTCTTTTTCGAACATAAGGGTTATCAATTTATGGGTACCACCTCGGGACCAAATATGCGGATGAGCCCCGGACAGATACCTCGTGAAAACTTGGTGTGGGTTGACTCGGTTTTTAAAGCAAATGTAGACCCAAGTAAACCTTTAATTTCAATCAATCATTATCCTTTGGACTCTTCGTTGAATAACTGGTTTGAGCTTACGGACCGCTTACAACAACGGAATGTACAATTGGCTTTGTGTGGTCATGGGCATACCAATAAACTGTACAATTGGGACGATATCCCGGGGGTAATGGCTCGCTCCAATCTTCGGGCCAAAGAGGATGTCGGCGGATATAATATTGTTACGCTTACGGGTGACTCGGTATTTTTTCAGGTACGCAAACCGAATGTTGGTACAGCGGACTATTGGTTGAAATTGCCGCTCCAAAAGGTGGTTTTTAAAAATCAATACGCTCGTCCATCTTACGCTGTGAATACGAATACAAAAGCTAAATTGGTTTGGGAGTATCAGGATCACGGTGATATTGGCGCAGGTATTAGTTCAGAAGGCCAGCGTATTTTTACGGCCAATACGGTTGGGGAGGTGTATGCGTTGGATCTTAATAGCGGTAAAAAGATATGGTCATTTAAGACGGGAGGGAAGGTGTATGCTACACCGGAAGTCTATAAAGGTATTGTAGTCGTAGGGTCTACAGATCACCATATCTACGGATTAGATGCCAAAACTGGAATAAAAAAATGGACAGTTCAAGCAAATAAGGCCGTATTAGGAACAGCCTCAATAGCGGAAGGAAATGCTTACCTAGGTGACTCGGATGGGAAATTTCGTTGCATTCGTATATCCGATGGGAAAGTCCTATGGACGTTTAATGAGGTAAAAGGGTACGTATCTACTAAACCAACGATTGCTGATGGTAAGGTCATTTTCGGAAGTTGGCAAAATGGTTTCTATGCGCTGGATCTGAAAACAGGAGCTAAGGTATGGGATTGGAGTAGTGGCGCGACGAACCGGATGTTTTCGGCAGCGGCTTGCTATCCTGTCGTGGCTAATAATAGGGTTTTTATTGTGGCACCGGATCGCTTTATGACTGCGTTGGATTTGAAAACGGGCCAGCAGGTATGGCGAGAGAAGAAGGATGGCGTCAAAGTGCGGGAATCGATGGGATTATCGCCGGATGGTAAGTTCGTTTATGCCAAAACGATGGACGGGGAACTTATCGGTGTTTCGGTCTTTAAAAATAATATGAGTGTAGATTGGAAATCGAAGTTGGATTTGCCCTACGAGCTAACGCCAACAGCGATTTATAGCAGTAAAAAGGCAGTATTTGTCCCTAGTCATTCGGGATTGCTATCGGCAGTGGAACCTAGTTCGGGGCAAGTATTGTGGCAATATAAAATTTCAAATGGAATGATTAATCCACCACTGCTGCTCAAGGATAAAATTGTAGCCAGTACCATGGACGGTAAGATCGTGATGCTAAAGTATTAATGGTCGATTATTAATTGTGAATGATATTCAAATGAGATTATTTTGTTTAACCTTTTATTTTATTCTCTTGTCTATCCTTGCGAAAGGACAAGGACAGAGCTGGATAAGAATCAATCAATTGGGATATCTTCCTGATGGAAAGAAAAATGCTGTTTGGGTGAATAAGGGAGACCGCGATATTCGTTCGTTTGAGGTGGTCAATGCTAAAAGTAATAAAGTAGCCCTCAAAGGGAAGCTTAAAGATAATTTCGGTGCATATGGTCCCTTTACCAAAGGGCATCGGATAGATTTTTCCGGTTTAACAAGTCACGGCGAATATTATATCCGTACAGATGATGGGACAGAGTCTCCTCGTTTCAAAATTGACCCAGATGTATATAAAGGTACCGCAGATTTTACCCTACGCTATATGCGACAACAACGTACATTGTTTAATCCATATTTAAAAGACAGTTGCCACACCCATGATGGATTTACGATGTATGCGTCTTCGGTAGGGATGCCTGATAGCACACGTGTCGATGTGGGAGGGGGATGGCATGATGCATCCGATTACTTACAGTATGCCACTACGTCGGCGAACGCCACTTATCACTTATTGGCTGCGTACCGCGACTACCCAGCAGCTTTTTCGGATGAGAAGCAGGCAAATGGATTGGATGGTAGCAATGGTATTGCTGATGTATTGGACGAAGCAAAATGGGGATTAGATTGGTTAGTTAAAATGCATCCGGAACCGCATATCATGTTTAATCAAATCGCGGATGATAGGGATCATACTTCGTTAAGGCTCCCAGGCCAGGACTCCTTATATGGTAGAGGACATGAGCGGCCGGTATATTTTATCGATGGGAAGCCTCAACAGCGGGGCAAATTTTTCAATAATACGACTGGAACAAGTTCAACTGCAGCGAAGTTTGTCAGTGCGTTTGGACTGGGGTACGACTTGTTCAAGGAAGATGAAAGTGATTATGCGGCTGTCTTGAAGATGAAGGCTAAGACAGCTTATGAATACGCCCATCTTATACCTGGTGTGACTCAAACTGTTTCCGTAAAGTCGCCTTACATCTATGCAGAGGATAATTGGGTCGATGATATGGAGCTTGCGGAAGCTTGGATGTACCGATTGAGTGCGGACAAGAAGCATATTGATTTAGGACTGGGGTACGCTAAAGAGGAGGATGTGACACCATGGATGAAAAGAGATACAGCAAACCATTATCAGTATTATCCATTTATAAATCTAGGGCACTATGAGTTGGCGAAGGCTGCTGGTGAAAATGGGAAAAAACAACTAATGCGCTATTATAAAGAAGGGATTGAGGAGGTGTGGAATAGAGCAAAAGAGAATGTGTTTTACAGAGGTGTACCTTTTATCTGGTGTAGTAATAACCTGACTACGGCATTTACTATTCAATGCCTTTGGTATAAAGAGCTATCTGGCGACACCCAATACGAAGAATTGGAACAGGCTAATTTTGATTGGTTATTTGGTGTGAATCCTTGGGGAACCAGCATGGTATACGGTTTGCCCGCAGATGGTGATACCCCAATAGATCCTCATTCTGCATTCACGTATTTACATAAGTATCCTATTGATGGGGGGCTGGTAGATGGTCCAGTATATACAAATACCTATAAAAATCTGATTGGTATAAAATTAACTAAGCCGGATGATTATGCCGATTTTCAGAGTGATCTGGCTGTTTATCACGATGATTTTGGAGATTACAGTACCAATGAACCGACCATGGATGGCACGGCATCTCTGGTGTATTTACTTTCTGCAAAAGAAGCAGAAACAAAAAAAAAACGACCATCGGGTCGAAAATAGAAAACGTAAAAACTACTGATGTATTCGGAGCAACTGTGCGTGGAGACAGTACAGTCCGAGAGGTCAGTCTGGTGTTTACAGGGGATGAATTTAGAGATGGGCTGCCTGTTATTGCGAAAGTGATTAAAAGCAAAAAGGTAAAAGCATCTTTTTTTGTTACAGGTCGATTTCTGGAAGACAAAAAAAGTGCGAGAATAATCAGGAAGCTCATTAGACAGGGACACTATGTAGGGCCGCATTCAGATCAACATCTGCTCTATATGCCATGGGAGGATCGAAACAAGCTATTAGTGACTAAGGGGGAATTTGTGAAGGATATCAAAAGAAATATGGATCGGATAGAAGAGCTCGGAGGGAAAAATATAGACAAGTTTATTCCACCTTATGAGTGGTATAATGCTGTAATTGTGAAATGGGCTAAGGAGTTAGGGTTGGGAACTTATAACTTTACGCCCGGATTGAGAACAGCTACGGATTATACTTATCCCGAAATGGGCGATCGGTATTGGACTACAGACCAGATTTTGAATCAGGTATATAAGTACGAAAGAAGCAAAGGCATTAATGGTTACATCATTTTAGTGCACCTCGGTACGGATCGCCGCCGTCAGGATAAATTATACAACAAACTGGGGGAATTAATTGAGGAGATTCGCTCAAAAAACTATAAATTCGTGGCACTGTAAAAATTATAACTGCGTTTTTTTGCATGTTTTTTAAAAAAGTAGCATATTTACGAAATGTTACCAGGTATGACTATATTTTCGGAACCGATGATAAATACAACAGAGAAAGATTCTAATTACCAAGATCTCGACAAAATGTCGGTTCTTGAATTGCTTAATAATATAAATAAGGAAGATAAAACTGTTCCTTTGGCAGTAGAGAAGTCCATACCACAGATCGAATCGCTTGTAAAGGTGGCTGTGGAACGCATGAAAAATGGAGGAAGGTTATTTTATATTGGTGCGGGTACGAGTGGACGCCTAGGTATATTAGATGCTTCGGAATGTCCTCCAACCTACGGGGTTCCTTTTGATTGGGTTATTGGTCTTATTGCTGGAGGCGACACTGCTATCCGCAAGGCTGTAGAATTTGCGGAAGATGACATGGAGCAGGCTTGGATAGATCTGGAAGAATATGCCGTCAATTCTAATGACGTAGTGATCGGAATTGCAGCGTCTGGAGGGACACCTTATGTAATCGGTGGCTTAGAGAAAGCCAATGAAAAAGGTATAGCCACTGGCTGTATTGTGTGTAATGGCAATTCGCCGATAGCAGCTCGCGCTCAATATCCGGTCGAGGTTATTGTAGGGCCAGAATTTGTTACAGGATCTACCCGAATGAAGGCTGGAACAGCACAAAAACTGGTGCTTAATATGATAAGTACCTCGGTGATGATACAGCTAGGTAGGGTCAAAGGAAATAAAATGGTTGACATGCAGTTGTCAAATCATAAACTCGTTGCTAGAGGAGTGCGTATGGTTATGGCAGAGACCGGGGCTGATGAAGATACTGCTACAGCGCTATTGGAAGAGTTTGGAAATGTGCGTAAAGCGATTGAAGCTTTTAGATCGGAAAAACAGCTATAACAAATACCTAAACATATGTCACCTATCATCTTATTGTCTTTTTTAGTTGTCTATTTCGGCGTACTTCTGGCAGTGTCGCATTTTACCTCAAGGGGATCGGCCGACAATTCCACTTTTTTTGTTGCAAATCGTAACTCAAAATGGTACATGGTGGCTTTCGGTATGATCGGTACAGCGCTGTCCGGAGTGACTTTTATTTCCGTACCGGGCGCAGTAGGCGCATCCAATTTTAGTTATTTTCAGTTTGTCCTGGGGAATGCTGTCGGCTTCGTCATTATTGCGTATGTCTTATTGCCGCTTTATTACAGGATGAATCTGACTTCCATCTATACTTATCTCGAAGAACGATTTGGACATATGACGTACAAGACAGGAGCAGCTATTTTTTTAGTGTCACGTACGATTGGGTCGGCTTTTAGGTTGTATCTGGTAGCGATTGTGCTTCAGCATTTTATTTTCGATGCCTGGAATATTCCTTTTGCGATAACAGTTGTTATTTGTTTGCTCCTTATTTGGTTGTATACGAATAAGGGTGGTTTGAAAACCATTATTGTTACAGATACGTTGCAGACGACGTTTTTGATTACAGCAGTAATCCTCTCGATCTATTTTATGGCCAAAGGCCTTGATTTTGGTGTGGTGGATACATTTGAGGCTGTTAAAGAAAGCTCCTATTCCAAAATTTTCTTTTGGGATGATTTTGTGGGAAGTAAAGCTAACTTTTGGAAGCAGTTCTTGGGGGGGGTATTTGTTACGATAGCTATGACGGGACTTGATCAAGATTTAATGCAGAAGAACCTATCTATGGGTACGATAAAAGAGGCGCAAAAAAACATGATCACCTTCACCAGTGTATTTGTCGTCATCAACATTTTTTTTCTTGCAGTAGGCGCTTTATTGTATATCTACGCAGAGAAAAACGGAATTGATATATCCACATTAGCTACTAGAGATTACCTGTATCCCGAAATTGCGCTGAATCATTTGGCGATTTTACCGGCGATCATCTTTATGATGGGATTGACTGCGGCTACCTTTGCAACGACAGATTCGGCGTTGACAGCATTAACGACTTCTTATTGTGTAGACTTTTTGAATTTTAATAAAAAGGAAAATCCGAATGATCCAGTCTTGGTGAAAAGGAGAAATCTTGTCCATTTTGGATTTTCGGTATTGATGCTTATCGTTATTTTAGTATTCAGACTGATCAATAATGATTCCGTAGTAAATGCTATTTTTACGGCAGCGAGTTATACTTATGGTCCTTTGTTGGGATTGTTTACTTTTGGGATGTTAACCAAACGTGCAGTTAATGATAAGCTTGTTCCTTATATATGTATATTGTCGCCATTGATTTTATTTTTGCTTAATACCTATGTGATATCAGTCTACACACCCTATATAATAGGATTAGATTTGATAATCCATAACGGATTGATCACATTCTTGCTATTGCTTATAACATCACCAGGAAGGGCGACAGAAAAGGCGCTATCGCACAAGTAGTTCTACTTTTTTGTTGATACGAAGGAAGACCTTCAAAGCAGGTTTTTAACTGTTTTGAAGGTCTTTTGTATTATAAAGGTTTTGGAGTTCTTCTTTTTTAACCTTTAATAACAGCGATTCCCCACATAGAATTGATATTATCAGTATCTTTATCGTGGACGTTATAAGGATGAGTCCCTCAGAGTACAGTTTTTTTGAATATTATTAGAATATGTATCATCTAGTTGAAGACACTATCGCTGCAATTCGCCGTAAAATAGGCGATTTTGTGCCTGAATTTGGGATTATATTAGGTACGGGATTAGGAAAACTTGTTGATGAGATCGAAATAGTCCACCAGATCATGTATGCAAATATCCCTAATTTTCCGATTTCGACAGTAGAATTCCACTCGGGTAAACTTATTTTCGGTACCCTGAATGGTCGAAATGTCGTCGCTATGCAGGGAAGGTTACACTTTTATGAGGGGTATAATATGCAGGAGGTTACTTTTCCTGTGCGTGTGATGAAGGTGCTTGGAATTCAGAAGCTGTTTGTTTCAAATGCCTCCGGTTCCTTGAATCCAGAGATTAGAAAAGGAGATGTCGGTATAATTGAAGACCATATTAACCTATTGCCGGATAACCCATTAAGAGGGGCGAATGATCATAGCTTTGGACCTAGATTTCCGGATATGAGCGCACCTTATGATCGATTAATGACGGCGCAAGGGCTTGCTATTGCCGATCGTCTAAATATAAAAGCACACCGTGCGGTGTATGTTTCGACACCAGGTCCAAACTTGGAAACACGAGCTGAGTATCGCTATATGCGTACTATAGGTGGTGATATTGTAGGCATGAGTACGGTTCCCGAAGTGATTGTCGCTAATCACATGCGATTGCCTGTATTTGCTATCTCAGTAATTACAGATGAGGGATTTCATGCAGATCTAAAACCTGTTTCTCTTCAGGAGATTGTACGCGTTGCTGCAGAGGCTGAGCCGAAAATGACGGCTATTTTAAAAGAATTAATTGCCATGCAGTAAAATCTAATTTATCCTTTATTTTTGCAGGTATATTTAAAACAGATTCATGAATAGTTGCTTACGTAATGCCTTTGTTATCTTAATACTTTTGGTGTCTTTCTTTAAAGGGGGGGCGCAGGAAGATGAAGGTTTTAGTAGTGCCTTGGATTCTGCCCGTGCATTGGAAGATAATAAAAAGGACTCTGTGGTGTTTTCGGCAAGATATATCAGGTATGCTACGCTTAATATGTTAAAGTATGCCACATCTACCAAGCAAATCGATACTACGCATCATAATTTTCAATATTTTAACAAACAAAACTTGCCATGGGATCCCAGTATAAACTTAGGTTCATATGGTTTAGCAACTCGTGATTTACTGTTTACACCCGATAAAAATATAGGCTTTCAGCCCGGGTTTCACGCTTTAGAGCGGTATTTGTTCACCTCGGATTCTGTAACCTACTACCGTGCTCGGGCAAGATTTTCGGAGCTTTATGCTGTTGGATTCTTTTTTGACGATCAGGTTTTTAGAGCAAAGTTGGCCCAAAATATAAATCCACTCTGGAATATAGGAGCCGAATACCATGCGACAAATACAGATGGTTATTATTTGAATCAGAAGTATTCAGATCGTAAAGGGGCAGTTTTTTCTTGGTACGAATCGCCCAGTAGGCGTTATAATATGATTACAAATTTTACATTCAACAAGTTGGATGCGACAGAAAATGGATCTATTGTTAATGATACTGTATTTAGGGACCCTAAAGTGGGAGCATTATACAGTGTGCCAGTTCGGTTAAAGGGACAACAAGCCAATAGGCCCTATAACAAGTGGAATGATTATGGTGTTTTTTTAAGACAGTCTTATTACTTGGGGCGGTTAGACACCTTGCATAATGGACAGCCGGAGATGGAGATCCATCCTACTAATGCAATCGCACATAATACTTCATTCCGTCAGCGAAAGTATATCTTCTTCAAAAATGAATCGGATAGAGAGGGAGCGTTCCCTTTTGGAACAGCAGAATTGGTGCGGGACACAACCAGCATAACTACGATCAGCAATGAATTTACATACTCTTTCTATCTCCGCAATAAATCGTTGTTGAAAAATGAAGCTAAGTTAAATCTCGGTTTTCAAAATGATCTCATATGGTATAAAGATAGTCTCACGAGTGATTTTTTTCAGAATAGTACGGTGAAAGGGGAACTGACTTATAAATTTAGTGACCGTGTGAATGTACGGATAGCAGGGGACCAAATTGTTGTAGGAAAGAACTTTGGAGACTTTCTCTATGAGGCCAACGCAGATATAGAAATAGGCGATAAAATAGGTAAAGTATCACTTGGTGCTTATAGTCAGAATAAGTCTCCTGAAATGGTGTTTGATCGAATGAACTATACGTATCATCAATGGTCGAATGAATTTGACAAGACCAAGACACAGAATGTTTCCTTTATGTATAGCAACAAGCTTTTAGGTTTTAGTGGAAAAGCAGAATATTTTCTGATGAATAAATACCTTTACTTTAAAGAAGTTGATAATCCTGATAACGATGAGCGCTTAGACCGGGTTATCACACCTGCACAAACAGGCAATCTGAACCTATTGAAAGTTACCGTTGCTCAAAATTTCAAATTGGGCGCCTGGAGTCTCGACAATAAGGTGGTCTATCAGAAGTCTGATGCGATGGATGTGTTGATGACGCCAGAGTTATATACGTGGCATAGCTTCTATTATAGCGGGTTTTGGTATAATGTTCTAGATTTTAGAATCGGTACCGATGTGCGCTTTAATACACCGTTTAGAAGCCCTTCTTATGCTATTAATGCGGGTCAGTTTTATTACGATAATACTGGGATAGAGTTTTCCACTTATCCAATAGTAGACTTTTGGATTACAGCAAACATTCAACGTGTTAATCTGTTTGTGAGCAACAATTTTACCAATCAATATATAGCGCCTAAAGGATATTATACAGTTAGGAGATACCCAATGAACCCCGCTAATTTTAGATTTGGGGTTTCGTGGAAGTTTTACGATTAAAATTATCTGATTGTTTTTTAGTATCTTGTGATATTAATGGTGAAAAATGTTTATGAAATGTTTTGAAAATAGAAATTTAGGCCTATATTTGCACACGCAATCAGGGAAACAGATTGTGAGTTCTTAAAGATAAAAAATATGGAGAATTAGCTCAGCTGGTTCAGAGCACCTGCCTTACAAGCAGGGGGTCACTGGTTCGAACCCAGTATTCTCCACATAGAGTCTCGGAGGATTAGCTCAGCTGGTTCAGAGCACCTGCCTTACAAGCAGGGGGTCACTGGTTCGAACCCAGTATCCTCCACATATTGAGCATCAAGTAATTGGTGCTTTTTTTTTTAAATAGAAAATAATTTTGGGGGTTTAGCTCAGTTGGTTTAGAGCACTACCTCGACAAGGTAGGGGTCACTGGTTCGAGCCCAGTAATCCCCACAAAATTCAAAAGCATCAGTCATCTGATGCTTTTTTTTTGAATACTTCTCCTCTTCTTCATGCGTGGTGCTGTTCCTTCTCCTTTTTTATGACCATGAAGTTCGTGTTATTTCAACAAAATAGCCTATTTGTTTTTTTTGAAGATGAAGAATTAAAATTTGAAGATGAAGAATTAAAATTTGAAGATGAAGAATTAAAATTTTCTTAACTATCTGAAAATGATAAGTTAATCTTTCTTTTCTTTATTTGTATTAATCAACTATGAAGAGAGAAGTAGACTTGGTCGTTTTGTCCGACCTGCATTTAGGGACCTATGGCTGTAGAGCCAAGGAAGTACTGCATTATCTGTACTCCATAAAACCATCCAAACTGATCTTGAATGGCGATATAATAGATATTTGGCAGTTTAAGAAAAGCTATTTTCCGGATCAGCACCTTCGTGTCATTAAATATCTCTTTGATATGGCCTATCAAGGGACAGAGTTGATCTATGTTACGGGTAATCATGATGAGATGCTTCGTAAGTTTTCGGATATCAGTTTTGGGAATATCAAGTTGGTGGACAAGCTGGTGTTGCATTTGGGAGATAAGAAAGCCTGGGTATTTCATGGGGATGTATTTGATGCGTCTGTACAGCATTCCAAATGGCTAGCCAAATTGGGCGGGTGGGGCTATGATATGCTTATTCGATTGAATAATCTTATTAATTGGTGCTTGAATAGACTGGGGCGTGAGAAGTATTCATTATCAAAAAGGATTAAAAACTCTGTAAAAAAAGCGGTCAAATTTATTGGAGATTTTGAACATACAGCGTCGGAGCTTGCTATAGAGGGTCACTATGATTATGTAATCTGCGGTCATATCCACCAACCACAGATCCGTACCGTCGAAACAAAAAAGGGAAAATGTGTCTATATGAATTCCGGTGATTGGATTGAAAATCTCTCTGCATTGGAATATAATAACCACGAATGGACCATGTTTCACTATGAGGAGCAAAAAGATACCTTGGGCAAGTACCCGCTGCACGAGTCTCCTTTATCCTACACTTTAGATGGTCTTTTGGATAGGATAAAGGTCGGGCTCTAATTTGCTAGAATCGAATAATCTCCTCAATCTGCTCCTGTACGAATTGATAGGTACTATCTTCAGCAAAGTCTCCTCCTTGACTTAGCTCGCTTTGGATGCTCGGGATATGGATCTTAAGGGGCATGACATGCATCCGCATATAATTACAAACGCCGGTAAAGTGATCTACACCTCGGATATTTCCGTATTTTCCGGTTGATACTCCTACAAGAGCGGCTTTTTTGTGGTAGAAGGAAACAGGGTAAGCACAGGCATCAATGAAAGTTTTTAATACTCCGGGGTAGCTACCGTTGTATTCTGGAATAATAAAGACAAATTTCTGTGCCTTCGATACCAATTCTTGAATTGGAGCGAAAGCTGTGGAACGTTTGCCGTATAGATCTGTAAACAATATGTCGTGTGGAAGATCTATTAATGATAGAATTTGCCAATCTTCTCCTTTCTTACCCAACTCTTTTTTGTAATATTCTGCGACTTTTAACGAGTTACTACCCAGTCGATTTGTTCCCGAAATAATTAAATTCATTGTAATGTTGCTACTTATAATAATCAATCAACGAGTTTTTCAAATCGTAAATCAATTTTTTGTATCTTAGCATCCTGAGTAATAGTACCAGGAAGTTCTCAAATTTAGTAATTTTAACATCATTTAAACATTTCTTTAGTAATAGGAATGTATTTTTGAATGGAGAACAATTCTTGAAAACAAAAATTGTAAAAGGTTCGGTATCTCATGGGAAAAATAATTGCAATAGCAAATCAAAAAGGTGGCGTAGGGAAGACAACAACTTCGATAAATTTGGCAGCGAGTTTAGCTGTTTTGGAGTACAAGACGCTTTTAGTGGATGCTGATCCACAGGCAAACTCTACTTCAGGGATAGGTTTTGATCCCCGAAATATCAAAGCTAGCGTCTACGAATGTTTGGTTAATGATCTGGATCCTCGTGAGGCTATACAGGCTACAGATACACCCTATTTAGATCTTTTGCCAGCACATATTGATTTAGTAGGGGCGGAAATTGAGATGATTAATCTTCATGAGCGTGAGTACAAAATGAAGAAAATGCTGGGTGAAATCAAAGATGATTATGATTTTATCATCATAGATTGTTCGCCGTCCCTGGGTTTGATTACGATCAATGCATTGACAGGATCTGATTCGGTGATTATTCCGGTACAGTGTGAATATTTTGCGCTTGAAGGACTTGGCAAATTATTAAATACTATAAAAATTGTTCAAAATAGATTAAATACCGACTTAGAAATCGAGGGAATCCTATTGACGATGTATGATGTGCGTTTACGCCTATCCAATCAGGTAGTCGAAGAGGTACGTACACATTTTACGGATCTGGTTTTCGAGACTATTATACAACGTAATACACGATTAAGTGAAGCCCCTAGTTTTGGGATTTCTGTGATCATGCATGATGCTTCGTGTAAAGGAGCTGTGAATTACTTGAATCTAGCACGTGAGATCTTGCAGAAAAATGGTTTGGTTGAACATAATAAAGAAAAAGCGATCGTATAAGAATGGCAGCATTACAACGTAAAACAGGGTTAGGTAAAGGCTTAGGTGCTTTGTTGCAGGATGATTTGAAAGATTCACCGGCTGCTCCCCCAAAAGAGAGCGGCGAAGTGTCGGGGTCTGCGGCGGGAAGTATCAATTTTATTAAGGTCGAGCAAATTACGGTCAATCCTTTTCAGCCCCGTACTGATTTTGATGAGGAAGCATTAAAGGAGTTATCGGAGTCTATTCAACTTCAGGGATTAATACAGCCCATTACGGTACGTCAGGTCAGCAAAAATCAGTATCAGCTGATCAGTGGAGAACGTCGTTTACGTGCTTCCAAACTAGCGGGTATTACTGATATTCCAGCCTATGTGCGTACAGCCAATGACCAACAGATGTTGGAAATGGCGTTGATTGAAAATATTCAACGGGAGAATCTAAATGCAATTGAAGTCGCATTGAGTTTTCAACGGATGATCGAAGAATGTAATTTAAAGCAGGAGGAACTGGGAGACCGTGTTTCTAAAAACCGTTCTACCGTGACAAATTACCTGAGATTACTGAAGCTTCCCCCAGCTATACAAGCTGGTATCCGGGACGGACAGATTTCTATGGGACATGCACGTGCCTTGATTAACGTTGGAGAAATTGATAAACAGTTGTTCGTCTTTCAGGAGATTATCGAGAAGGGGCTTTCTGTGCGTATGACAGAAATTCTTGTTCGTAATATCCAAGAGCAATCAAAGCCAAAGAAAAACCAAAACGTCGGCAAACAATTGGATTTCCAATATCAGAAGATTGAAGATGATTTGGCATCTAGATTTTCTACCCGGGTTCGTTTAAACCTGAAAAATAGCCGTGGCAAAGGAGCAATCGAAATACCATTTGATTCTGAAGATGATTTGAGTCGTATCTTAGAACTGCTTGACTGGTAATGTCGAAGATATTCGTAGTTATATTTTTCTTACTATTGGCACAGGGCACCTATGCCCAGGTAGATTCTACCCGTGTGCTTAAGGATTCGATAAAGCTAGCTTTAGACAGCGTTGCTCCACAGACTTCTGTAAAAAAAGAAACACGGAAGGAGCGTAAAGAGCGAGAAAAAGCTGAAAAGGAACGCGCCAAATATTATTATAAGGATATTCTTAAAGATTCGACACGATTGGCCATCGAAGAGATCTCCCGAGTGGCATGGCGGAGATCGGCTATAGCACCTGGTTGGGGGCAAATAACGAATGGTGGTCGCTGGGTGTGGGTCAAGTTGCCTATTATTTATGGTGGTTTTATAACAGCCTATTTCGTGTTTGATTACTGGAATTATTATTATAAGATGTTTGCCAAAGAGGCCGCTTATCGGATCGATAATGGTGAAGATAAGCAAAATTTGGATCTCCAATACCTTAGTACAACAGGAATTATCCAGCAAAAAGACAACTTTAGGCGAAATCGTGATATGACGATCCTAATTACCGCGGTATGGTGGGCGGGGAATGTAATAGAAGCATATACCGATTCCATGCTGCGCAACCGGTATAATATAGGTGATGATCTAACGGTTAAAATCAATCCGACATTTATGCCTACCCCGACATTGGCTTATCAACGTAATTTTGCAAATTATTTTACCCCAGGCATCAAATTGACATTTGCGATTAAATAATAAATGTTAATTTGGCAATTATTAAACTATAAGATATGAAAATCGTTTTACTTGGTTATGGAAAAATGGGGCAACTTATTGAGAAGTTTGCACTCAAGAGAGGTCATGAAGTCGTACTTATCGTAGATGCCAGTAATAGAGATAGTATCGGTGCCGAAGATCTTGAAGGAGCAGATGTTGCTATCGATTTCAGTACACCAGAGGCTGCATTGTCCAATATAAGTTTGTGTTTTGAAGCAAACCTACCTATCGTAGTGGGTACCACCGGATGGTACGAGCATATGCAAGAGGTTAAGGAAACTTGTCTTGAGGCTGAGCAAGCTCTTTTATATGGATCCAATTTTAGTATAGGTGTAAATGTTTTCTTCCATATCAACAGACTTCTGGCTCATGCTATGAATCCCTATAAACAATACGATGTACAGGTTGAAGAAATTCATCATATTCACAAATTAGATGCACCTAGCGGGACTGCCATTACAATAGCTGAAGGAATTCTTGATAATTATGAGTCAAAATCTTCGTGGGTGAATGAAGTCGTCGGTGCGGAAAACGATGTGATTAATAAGCCGGACGAGTTATTGATCGAAAGCCTTCGCATCGAAGAGGTTCCCGGTACGCATACGGTACTGTATAGCTCTGAAGTAGATCAGATCGAATTTAAACATACAGCCCATAACAGAGATGGTTTTGCTTTAGGTGCCGTTGTGGCAGCAGAGTGGTTAAAGGGACGTACAGGTTTTTTTCAGGTTACTGAGATTTTTGATTTTAATAAATAATAATAAGTACTGTAACATTTGAATTGAACAGTCGACGTATAAGAAGTCATCATTAAAACTTTTGACTTTAGTCGTGTTTTTAATTTCTGACTTTTAAATTTTACTATTATGTGGTATATCGTTTTTGGAATACTGACTGTTATCTCGCTCTACGGGCTTTGGCTATTGTTTAAAAAAGCTGGTAAACAAGGTTGGGAAGCAGTGATTCCTTTTTATAGAGAATATGTCATGGCCCAGCTGGTTGGTAGACCGACATGGTGGATCGTTTGGCTTTTCGTGCCTATCGTAAATATTTTTATATTTTATGGTTTTTACCTGGATCTGATTAAAGCTTTTGGCAAGCGTCGTTTTTGGGAGAATGCGGCAGCAGTTCTTGTTCCTTTTATAGTTCTTCCGATGTGGGGTAAGGATCCTGCTGTCAAATATTTGGGACAGCCTAATACCGAGGAGTTTAAGAAGAAATATCCTTACAAGAAATCTGTAGCCCGCGAATGGGCCGATGCAATCATTTTTGCGACTGTGGCAGCATCCTTAATTAGAGGTTTTCTTATTGAAGCTTACATGATTCCTACAGGTTCTATGGAGCGCAGCCTTTTAGTGGGTGACTTTTTGTTTGTGAGCAAGTTGAATTATGGGCCACGTATTCCTAACACGCCATTGGCATTTCCATTTGCCCATCATACCATGCCTATTACAGGAGGTAAAGCTTATTCCGAATTAGTTAAAATTCCTTATAAGAGGTTGCCAGGCTTTGAGAATATCGAACGTAATGATGTTGTTGTTTTCAATTTTCCTATGGAAGCAGATGCTCCTTACAATAGGCCTGTGGACAAACGGGAGAATTATATCAAACGTGCTGTAGGGGTGCCTGGTGATGTCGTGGAGATGAAAGGAGGGAATTTGATTGTTAATGGTAATACAGGCTTTGATTCTAATGATGTACAATCTGCCTATATTGTGTATACCGACGAGCGTGGACTTGATCCAGATATTTTAGTGGACAAACGTTTCGAATACATGGAATTACCTGATGAGAATGGACGTATTGTTGCCTACCTGCTACACGTTACCAAAGAAGAGATACAGCAAGTCAGAGGTTGGTCTAATGTGACAGAGGTAATGCCGTATAATAATGACAGCGCAGCCTTTCCAAAAGACAATCAGTATAACTGGAACTTTCATAATTTTGGGCCATTAACTGTGCCCAAGAAAGGGGATGTTGTTCAGATAAATGATCGTACCTATCCGATTTATCAACGCTTGATTACAGTTTATGAGGGAAATACACTTGAAAAGCGAGCTGATGGTTTTTATGTTAATGGAGTCAAACAGGCTACTTATACTATTAAAATGAATTACTATTGGATGATGGGAGATAACCGTGATAACTCTTTGGATTCTCGTGATTTTGGATTCGTTCCAGAGGACCATGTGGTAGGGAAAGCCTTGTTTACTTGGTTGAGCTGGGATAAAGATGGAACTTTCTTCTCGAAGATTCGTTGGAACAGGATATTTAGAGGAATAAAATAAAAATAACCAACGAAGTGCAATAAAAAGCCCTAAGTAAAACAATTTACTTAGGGCTTTTTATAAGATTAAAATAATCATTTAGGCTTTTAAAGCAGCTAAATAACGTTTTATGGTTTCTTCGAGACCAAGATAAAGGGCATCTGCAATCAATGCGTGTCCGATGCTGACCTCTAATAAATCAGGAATATGTTGGTTAAAGTAAGCTAGGTTATTTAAGTCTAGATCATGACCTGCATTTAACCCCAAGCCGAGTTCGCGTGCTTTTAACGCAGCTTGATAATACGGTTTGATCGCTTTTTCCCTGTCAAACCCAAATTCAGCGGCATAAGCTTCCGTGTACAACTCGACGCGATCGGTTCCGGTTTCTGCAGCTCCTTCAATCATTTCGACGACCGGATCTACAAAAATAGATACACGGATTCCCTCTTTTTGAAATAGGCTGACCATCTTTTTAAGATAATCTCTATGCTTGATCGTATCCCAGCCATGGTTAGATGTTATTTGTTCAAGCGCATCAGGTACCAAGGTGACCTGTGTGGGATTGTTGGCTAATACCAAGTCTATAAATTTCTGTTCCTGACAATTACCTTCAATATTAAATTCAGTTTGGATTTCAGCTTTAAGGTCGTATACATCTTGATAGCGTATATGTCTTTCGTCTGGACGAGGATGTACCGTGATGCCTTCAGCTCCGAATCGCTCGGCGGCAAGTGCCGCAGCAAGAACGTTGGGGGTGTTGCCTCCGCGAGAATTACGAAGGGTAGCCACTTTATTGATGTTTACAGATAGTTTTGTCATGTTTAGCATATTATTACGTAAAGATAGTTAAAATCAAGTTAATACCTTTTAGACGTAATTATGGAGATTGTTTTTATTAAAATGGAAGGTTTTTTATGCGCCTCTCTGCCGGCGCAGGGCATGTTACTTTTGGAGCAAAAGTAACCAAAACTTCTCGCTCGAACATTTTGGCTGTAAGGGTAGGGCTTTCTCCTACTAATGCCAAAATCTTCACAGGCGAGATTTAGCTAAAATGTACGTTTTATATCGACAGTATTGGTGCCATACATCGAGAATTGAAGAATCGCCGTAAGTACTACTTCGTACACTTTAAATTATGTCACCTTGGCGGATTGCCAATAGCAGGAATGGGAAGGCTTTGTGGCAATCCGGCACAGTGACGAGTTTTTTGCATACTTTTTTGCGGGAAAAAAATATGGGACAGTCACGGCCTGAGTGACGACATAAAAACCTTCCTTTAATATCGACAGATCGTTTCTTTTTTTAAGAAACTCCCTAACATTTACACGATACCAAGATCATACGACGCAAAGAGAGGTATTATCTTTATAAAACTATTGAACAGGAAGAAATCTTGGTATTAATTTTTTAAATTGCATTACAAATGGAAGGACTAAGCTTTAATCTACTCGAAGGATTCCGGTTACTGGATATTATAGATATCTTTTTAGTTGCTGTCATCGTGTATTATGTGTACAGTTTAATAAAAGGTACTATTGCTGTTAATATCCTGTTGGGGGTAGCATTATTTTACGGAATTTATCTGGTAGTGAAGCAACTGGAAATGCGCCTATTGACGGAAATATTCGGTGTGTTTATTTCTGTAGGCTCAATAGCATTAATTGTCGTCTTCCAACAAGAGATAAGGCGTTTTTTGTTGCATATCGGTAAGAATATCTCCATGCGCCGTAAGAAGTTTTTTTGGACTTTTTTGGGGGCTAAGAAGACGGCACAACAGGATCATTCCGAAAAGATAAAACCTATTATAGATGCTTGTAGGAGTATGTCCAGGTCACGTACCGGAGCCTTACTGGTGTTTTCTAAGTATTTTGATGAAGAATATTACCAATCCAGTGGCGAGTATATAGATGCTCCTGTATCTAAGCGATTACTGGAGAGTATTTTCTTTAAAAATAGCCCCTTGCATGACGGAGCTGTCGTCATTGTGGATTTTCGTGTGATGACAGCGAGTTCGGTGTTGCCATTGTCCGATAGTGAAGATCTTCCGCCACAGTTTGGATTAAGACACCGCGCTGCTATAGGTGTCACGGAGGTCTCGGAGGCTGTCGCCGTTATTGTTTCTGAAGAGACAGGTGAAATTTCCTTTGCCAAAGATGGTAATGTAAATATGAATCTTAGTCCGGAAGAACTGGAGGATCTCTTGAAAGAAGAGCTGTAGTGTTCGGTTCTTTTATGTGTTGTTAGAATATTTTTCGTTAACCTCTTTATTATTCTGATTTTTATTCGGCAAAACCTTTGTTGTCATGTTTTATTAAAATCTATTTCTTAAATTTACTGAAGTATAAACTTTAAATTTGATCGTATGCATTTTGATGAAAATGAGCCACTTGATATTGTTTTGAATGATTTATTTGATCATTACAGGTCTAATGTTTCGGACGTTAATAAGATTACAGATGCTTTATTGGCAAAAGGGGTGATTGGATCACAAGAAGATATTGTCAATGATCATATCGCATTTCGGACACTAGGAGTTCCCCATCTAGGAATTAAATCTTTTGAGAAGATATTCCTAGCATTGGGTTATGAAAAGCGGGATTATTATCATTTTGAAGGTAAGAAATTGGACGCATACTGGTTCTCTTCTCCTCAAGAAGGATACCCACGTATATTCGTTTCTGAACTTCGCGTACAGGATCTAAGTGCGAATGTGCAAGAGATAATACGCAAATATACTTCTGCCATTGTAGCCGATCCAGTCGATTCTATTGATTTGAAAAATGGTCAGGAAGTTGCCGATTTCCTTCAAAAGCCACTATGGGGTCTGCCCACTTCATCGGATTATAAATCGTTACTGGCAGAAAGCGAGTATGCAGCCTGGGTGATTTACAACCGATACTACTTAAACCACTATACCATCAGTATTCATGAATTGAAAGATGGTTTTAATACATTAGAAGAGTTTAATTCCTTTTTAAAAAGTATCGGAGTGAAGCTTAATAATTCTGGTGGGGTGATCAAAACCAGTGATGACGGTTTGTTACGACAGAGTAGTACTGTATCTGCATTGTATAAAGCACTTTTCGCAGATGGTCAAGTATTAGAGATAGCAGGTAGTTATGTAGAGTTTGCCGAGCGCAGTGTATTGCCCCAGTTTAGTCATTTAGATAAATCTGAAGTTGGTGTCAAGCATCGTAGGGACGGTTTTGAAGCCAATAATGCAGATAAAATTTTTGAAAGTACGTATACTGCGCAAATTAAAGGTTCGTAAGAAAGATCCATGTAGCAATGGCTTCACAATTACGAATGAGTTTAGTTTGGATGCTCCTTAGGACAGATAAAAATAAGATTATACACATAATAAAAATTGGCAGTGGAAGAGAGGTTACAGGAATTAGCGCGCGCTATGGAAGGAGAGTTGTATAGCGATCACCTGATGCGTACACTCTATGCGACAGATGCTTCGGTTTATAGGGAATTGCCGTTGGCGGTAGCATTCCCCCAGCAGGAATCTGATATTGAGAAACTGATTCAATTTGCAATAGCCAATAGTACATCGCTCATCCCTAGGACTGCAGGTACTTCGTTGGCGGGTCAAGTTGTAGGTGCAGGTATTGTAGTAGATGTTTCTAAGTATTTTACCCAAATTTTGGAAGTCAATACGGATCAGCAATGGGTGAAGGTGCAGCCTGGTGTTATTCGCGACGAGTTGAACATGTTTCTAAAGCCCTTGGGGTTATATTTTGGGCCAGAGACATCCACAGCAAACAGAGCGATGATAGGGGGCATGGTTGGAAATAATTCCTGTGGATCCAATTCATTGATTTATGGCAGTACTCGAGAGCACACACTAGAGGTCACTGGATTTCTTTCTGATGGTACTAAAGCATCTTTTAAGGCATTATCTTTTGATGATTTTATCGCAAAATGTGACCTGCCTTCTTTGGAAGGGGAGGTGTATAGACAGATTCGGACTATTTTAGGCGATTACCATAATCAGGAAGAAATCCGTACCCAGTTTCCCAAACGCAGTATCCATCGACGTAACACAGGTTATGCGATTGATCTGTTGTTAGCAGCAGATCCGTTTACGGCGGGAGGAGATCCGTTTAACTTCTGTAAGTTGATCTGTGGATCAGAGGGAACACTATTCTTTATGACCGAGATCAAGCTACATGTGGACAAGTTGCCGCAAAATCCAACAGGTTTGCTCTGCGTACATTTTCACAGGTTAGACGATGCACTCCGTGCTAATCTTATTGCCTTGGCATATCAGCCCTTAGTCAGCGAGTTGATGGATCACTATATTTTGGAATGTACGGTTGGTAATCTCGAGCAGCGCCAAAACAGATTTTTTGTAGAAGGAGTGCCAGAAGCTATTTTAATTATCGAATATGATGGTCCCGACGAGGCTGCAATACGAGAGAGGATTGCAAAAGTGGAATCTGCAATGCGAAAAGAAGGTCTAGGTTATTATTTCCCTATAGTTTTCGGGAAGGATAGAAAGAAGGTCTGGGATTTACGCAAAGCTGGGTTAGGACTGCTAAGTAATATGCATGGTGATGAAAAACCCGTTGCAGTGATTGAAGATACGGCTGTGGCTGTAGAGGATCTGCCTGATTATATCGCGGATTTTAATACCATTCTTGATAAATATGGTTTGTATTCCGTGCATTACGCGCATGCTGCTACAGGTGAGTTGCATCTACGCCCTATTCTGAATCTCAAAACAAAAGAAGGGAATCTTCTTTTTCGGAAGATAGCTTTCGAAATTGCAAAGTTGGTGAAGAAATACCAAGGCTCTTTAAGTGGGGAGCATGGCGACGGGCGACTACGTGGGGAGTTTATACCCTATATGATTGGCGAACGTAATTATCAGCTGTTGAAAGATATCAAGAAAAAGTGGGATCCTAACTGTATTTTCAATCCTGGGAAGATCGTTGACACACCAGCGATGAATACATTTTTACGTTATGCCCCTGGAGGAACGAAGAAGAAAATAGAAACAGTTTTTAGATATCCTGGCCAAGATATATTAGGACATGCGGAACAATGTAATGGTTCGGGAGATTGTCGAAAGTCATCCCTTTCTGGCGGGACAATGTGTCCTTCCTATATGGCCAGCCGTGATGAAAAGGATACCACACGTGCAAGAGCCAATATATTGCGGGAGTTTTTGACGCACTCGCCCCGAGAGAATCCTTTTGACCATCCCGAGATAAAGGAGGTGATGGAGCTTTGCCTGAGCTGCAAGGGATGCAAAATAGAATGTCCTTCTAGTGTTGATATGGCAAAAATGAAAGCTGATTTTTTACAGGGATATTACGATGCACATGGCGTACCGTTACGTAGCCGTTTGATTGGAAACGTGGATCGTCTTATGTATTGGATGTCTTATATACCGAGTTTCTACAATTGGTTCGTGCAAAATCCGATTGTAGGAAGGTTAGCTAAGCGTATGATAGGATTTGCTACGCATCGGAGTCTACCTTTGTTGGGGGATATCCCCTTGAAAAAATGGTTCTCAAATAGAGATAAACCAATTCGAAAACGAGAACAGATCAAAGGGACTGTGTATTTCTTCTGTGATGAGTTTACCAACTACAATGATTTAGAAATAGGGCAGCAATCCATTCTATTGTTAGAGCGATTAGGTTACGAGGTTTTGATGATTTCGCATATGTCCAGTGGAAGAGCCTTGCTTTCTAAAGGATTGTTGCGGGATGCGAAAAAGCTAGCTAATAAAAACGTGAAATTGTTTGCTTCCCGTTTGACAGCTGAGACACCACTAATATCTGTAGAGCCTTCTGCGATATTAACATTTCGCGATGAATATGTTGACTTAGTCGATGTGGAACTGGAACCTGAAGCAAGAAGAATAGCTCCGTATGCCATGCTTATGGAAGAGTTTTTGGTACGTGAGTTTGAAAAGGGAAATATATCCTCCGATCTATTCGATTCGGCAGAAAGGCGACTTTTGTTGCATACGCATTGTCAACAGAAAGCTTGGAAGCTACAAGGTTATACAGAAAGTGCGTTAAAAATAATGAAAGGAGCTGTGGTAAAAGTGATACCTTCGGGGTGCTGTGGGATGGCTGGTTCATTTGGTTATGAACAAGAACATTACCAATTGTCTATGCAAATCGGTAATCTGGTTCTATTCCCTGCTGTTAAGGAAAAGGTCACGGAAGAGATTGTAGTTGCTCCAGGTACAAGTTGTCGCCATCAAATAAAGGACGGCACAGGAGTAAAGGCCATACATCCTGTTCAGGTACTGTATGAATCGTTGATTTAGTCTATAAACGCTGTTTTCCAGTTTTTTTTGTGTAGAATGTTAGCCAGCAGAACGATTGAATCTAGAAAGCATATTAAAGGAGATAACCGATAACGTCATTTCGACCTTGTGGAGAAATCTATAAACTATACAGCAATAATTTTAGTTTTTAAATTTCTGCGTTTCGGTCGAAAATGACGTATAATAGAAGTTTCTATTTAATAGCCTTTAATGCTTCTGTATTCAATTTTATATACTCTGGATTGTTTCCTTTTGTAGCCATATCGATACCTTCTTGTGCTGCTTGTTTAGCAGCTGCCTTATCCCCGGCCTTAGTTAAGATTCTTGCTTTCCAGTATTTGATGTGCGGAGCTGTAGTGTTGCCTTCATCCGCTTTCTTAACCCAGTCTGCTGCTTTTTTGATGTCCAGGTTGTTGTTGAAGTAATATTGAGCTGCTTGGAAATAAGGTTTTTTATCACCCTCCATCGCTTTTTCTATACCAGCTAAGATTTCTTTTGATTGATCTGTTGTAATCGTAAATCCTACTTTTGTCTTCTCCCAGGCTAATGTAACTTTTGCAGATTTAGTGTTTACATCCTCAAAAGCAATGGTAAATGTCTCCACATTACTATTTAACATTTGGGGTTTCACAGTAAAGCGTAGTAAATCCTCTGCTTTGTTGTATTGATAAGCGCCCCATTGCTTTACATTTTTGCTTAGAATGATAGTCCATTCATTCTTGTTAGGAATAGTAAATAGCCCATAGGTTCCTGCAGGTACTTTGTTGCCCTCGATGGTTACCTCTTCCTCAAATGTAATGCTTGGGATATTATTTGCTCCTGTACGCCATACCTCTCCGTAAGGGACAAGTTGTCCGAATATGACACGGTTATTCATGTTTGGACGTTGATAGTTTAGAGTTATGTTTTTGATGCCTAGTCCTTGTGTGATGTTCTGTGTACTACTAGCCGCTGGCAATTTAATTTGGGCATTACTGATCTCAGTTCCGAGAAAAAATGCTGTAGCTGTCGCTATCGAAAGAATTATCTTGTTCATATGTGTATAATTATTTTATGATCCGCTAGCCTGCGGATCGGTTTGTTTTTTATGGTTATATGGAATACTCTTACTTGTTTGTAATTTGTATAATAGTAGCATTCCATTTCTATATTGTTTGTTTTTTTGTTGAGGTGAATTTACGAAAAAAAACTTAGGAATATAGGAGATTTTTAAAGGTTCAGGGTGAGCCTGTTTATAGGCTCACCCTGAACTTGACCAATGAAATATCCATGTTGCGGCACTGTACAAACGCCAATGAATGTAATTACTTCGTAATCTCGTTACACTCGCTTTGGATCCGCCGCTTGGCGAATGGCAGTTCAGCATCAAATACCTATGAGGCAGTACTATTTATTTGTATAATATACGGAATTTTATCGTATGGTCGATCTGTTTTAGTTGCTTCAGTAAGCTCCTGTCATAGTCGGTATCAATATCCGTCACCGCATAGCCAATGTCTCCACGGGTCATCAAGAACTGGGCTAAAATATTAATTTCATTCGCTGCGTATACATTGTTCAATTGAGCCATGATCCCCGGCGTATTTTTATGGATGTGGAGCAGCCTGTGTCCTTTTATTTTTTTAGGAAGAAGTAGATTCGGGAAATTTCGACTTTGATCGGTATCACCGTTATTAATAAACTCGGCCATACGTCTTGGAATAAATTCGGCATTATGGCTTTTATTCTTCTTATCATCAAACACAACGATTCCTTTTTGACTACATATTGATTTACTGATCCGTCCTTTAATGTCCCCTAGATACCCGATAGTTTTAAGTTTGGATGCATTCTCGAGCTGTTCATCGGACACTGAAACGCCTGGTCCGAGTAAGAGCATGCCTACGTCTTTCGTATATTTATCTTCAAACGTATCTTTAATTCTTATGGAAAAGCCATCTCTCTTTAGAATGTGACTGGAAATCTTCGGTACATCCCCTACGATGAGGCACAAAATCCTGTTTTTGGGATAGGATATCGCACGTGGCAAGTCATTTACATATAGAAATTCATCAAAGCTTGGTGTCACATGGTCGGCTTTTTCAGTAACACTCTGCCGAGAGATGTTCTCTGTGAAGGCAAAGAATTTCTCAATAAGACCAGATTCCTTAAGTTGAAAATCCGAATAACCATCCCCTATGCCGAAAATACGACCTTGGATATTTAATTCTTTTAAAAGCTTGACCTTACCGCCTTCATCCGATAGCGGATTGGTGTCATCATAGCCAATGATATTATCGTTTTCATCAAAAATAAAAGTATTGGCGTAGATGTTTTCTGTCTTTATGCCGTACGGAGAAACTACTGGAGTGATAAATTCTTTGAAGCCACCAGATACAATCCAAGCGGTATCGGTATTGTTTTTGAAAAACTCTCTATTGCGATCAAATGATTTTGAAACCTTTTTTTTGAGTTGTGATATAAGTTTTTTTAAGTGATCTCGGTTCGCTTTCAATAAGGCTACTCGGCCAGCTAGGCTCTCGCGGAAAGAAATCTTTCCTTCCATAGCCAGATTGGTGTAACGTTCTATCTCCTGATATACTTTTTCTTGGTCAGGGTCGCCTTCAAGTGATATCCGGGCGAGTTCGTCAAGCGCTTCTACCTGGGTGAAGGTGCTGTCAAAATCAATGATGTAATAATGTTTCATTGCTGTAAATGGTTTTAGGTTATGAGCCAGATATAAATGCTAAGTGCATATCAGACGCATAGTATTTAGATTGTTGTTGTGTGTTTTGTATTATGAGGGTGGAACAAGTTCTAAAGGTTAATAGTTCGTGTTTCACTTTTTATAAATATGTTTCTGCTATTTCTTGAAGTGTTTTGTTGAGTGGTTTGAAAGAATAGTTCAATTCTTTTTTGATCTTGACATTCGAATACATAAGTTTTTCTGCAGAAGCACGTGCCGATTCCTCTGTTAATGCCGGGCGTCCCCCTTTCACCAAGGCTATGAGTCTAGCAGCTCGCCAAGCAATTTGAAGCATAAAGGGTCTCGCAGCAATTGTTGGAGCTTTCTTACCCAGGAGAGAGGCAATTTGTTCTAAGAGTTTTTTATTCGAAATGTTCTCACTATTGAGCACATAACGCTCAGCAGTAATCTCTTTCTTTTCCATCAACTGTAGCATAATTTCTGCAACATCATCTACATCGACAATGCCTATCGATCCGGGAGGATAGATTTTGATACCCTTCTGTACGAGGTCAAAAATAACAGCCGATCCCGATTTGGTATTACTGGCTCCCATGATGACCGATGGGTTGATAATCACTGCGTCAAGTCCTTCCGTGATACCGCGCCACACTTCAAGTTCACTTTTATACTTTGATAAGGAATAATTGGACATGTGAATGTCGTACTCCCATTTATCTTTTTCGTCGACAGGTCTTCCTAGTTTATTGCTGCCTAATGCAGCTATGGAACTGACATGTACTAGCCGTGCACCGTGTTCTAGTGAAAGGTTGACAATATGACGGGTGCCTTCAACATTGACATGTAGCATCTGCTCAGCATCGTCTTTTTGGTAAGAGATCTTGGCTGCACAATGGTATACCTGTGTTACCCGTTCGAAAATATCCGAAAGAGCGAAGTAATCTGTAATATCAGCGTCTACCCATTCGATTAGTGAAGATGCTTTTAGACTTTCCGGTATGCAGGAAGTTGTCCTTTTTAAGGCGATTACCGCATTCCCTTTTTCGATGAGGCGTTTAATTACAGTTGAGCCTAAAAAACCTGTTCCTCCTGTTACTAATATCACTGTTATCTTATTATTGAAATACTTGATGTACTCAAAGATAACCCATTGCTGTTTGCAATGCAAATTATAGTGGGGCTAGAAGAGGAAAATTGAAAGGTGGTTTTTGTTGAACACATTTATTGTCGCTCTAGCTGCGGGAGGGCTCCTACTTTTGTCTTACTAAAAGTATACAAAAGCGTGTCGCTGTACCGTATCGGCACAATGGTTCATTATTTCTGCTATTGCCGATCCGCTAAAGTGGCATGATCTAAAGTGTACGAAATAAATCCTCTTGTAAACTCTTCAATTTGGTATTAATGAGGTAGATGTGGCTAATGGACCGTGCGTTTTAGCTAAATCTCGCCTGTGAAGATTGTGGCATTAGCAAGAGGAGGTCCTTCCCTTACAGCCAAAATGTTCGAGCGAGGAGTTTTGGTTACTTTTGATCCAAAAGTAACATGCCTGAGCTGGCATAGAGGCACAAAAAGAAAACCTTCTTTTATATTAAACAATGTAAACATCACTTCCAATACAATAAATTTATTGGTTACTTTGCTTTCTCAATATTTGTGGATATTTTTGATTCTTATACTTTTTACTTCGGTCTATGTCATTAGCAGATTTTTTTTCACCTATCGTTATTACAGATTTTTCCTCCAAAGAAGGTTACTTCAACTCACAGTTTGGTCACATCGTTGAGGCCTACATCGATGAGTTTCCGGTTCTGAATGATCCAGATAATAAGCCTCAATTAGCGATTGTCGGTGTAGAGGAAGATCGTGGTGCTATTGGCAACAAAGGAGCGGCAAAGGCTCCTAATGCCGTGCGTAAACATCTGTACGAGTTGTATCAAGGAGATTATAATGTTTCCCTTGTGGATCTCGGTAATATTAAACCTGGAAATCGGATAGAGGATACTTATGCTGCTTTACGTTTGGTCGTTGAAGAGCTGGTGAAATACGACATACTTCCGATAATTATTGGAGGCGGACACGACCTGACTTATGCACAATATCGGGGTTACGAAGACTTGGAGCAACGTGTCGAAGTGGCTATTGTGGATGCCAAGTTTGATCTGGATCAAGCCAGCACTCAAGATACACCTTTAAATTCAAATACTTACCTTAATCACATTATCTTACATCAGCCAGATTATCTGTTTAATCTGAATAATGTCGCTTATCAGACCTACCTCGTAAGTAAAGAGTCGATAAATATGTACGATAAGCTTTTTTTTAATGCGCAGCGTGTAGGAATGATCGCGGGCAAGTTGGATCAAGCTGAACCGATTATTCGGGCTGCGGATATGGTAAGTTTTGACATTGGTGCTATCCGAGCATCTGAGGCCCCTGGGAATGCCAACGCTGTACCTAACGGTTTGTTCGGTGACGAGGCCTGCCAGCTGGCGCGCTACGCGGGGATGTCGGATAAATGTAGCTCAATAGGCTTCTATGAATTTAATCCGACTTACGATCCGATGGAACAGACCGCGATGTTGGTCTCGCAGATGATCTGGTGTTTTGTGGATGGTTATTATAACCGTAAAAACGATGCGCCGTTGGTTCCTAAATCAGCTTATATTATATATCGGACACCGTTAGAAAACGAAGCGCACGAGTTGGTTTTCGTAAAAAGCAAAAAGTCGGATCGCTGGTGGATGCAGGTGCCTTATTTTGGTACAAAGTCCGTCAACGAAAGATTTTATCTGGTTCCTTGCCGATACGAGGATTATCAGCTAGCTGTAGCTGGCGAAATGCCTGATTTATGGTGGCGTACACACCAAAAATTACAATAATTGCCTCTGATAACAATGGAATATATATATATAGCCTTACTTTTTGTTCTGATAGTTGCCTGTGCTTATTTGCTTTGGCGCAATGGGCGCTCTGTTTCTAGAGAAGCCTATGCGGCTGCGCTGGCAGAAAAGCAGCAGTTGGAAATTTCGGCTTCCAAGTCAAATCATCATGTTGAGCTGTTGGCCGAAGAGCTACAATCGCTCAAAGATGTGTTGGAAAGAGAAAGGCAGGAGAGACAAGCGGTAGAACGTACTTTAGAAGGGACTAATGCCTATTTGCAAGCGCAGCAGGAAAAGTATGTAGAGCAGAAGGAAGAAATATCCCATATAAAGGAGAAATTTAATGCAGATTTTCAGGTGCTAGCCAATAGAATTCTTGAAGAGAAAACACAAAAATTTACCGCCTACAATCAGGAACAAATGGGTAAGTTGTTGGATCCATTGAAAGATAAGATAAAGAGTTTTGAAGAGCGAGTAGAAAAGACCTATAATCAAGAGGCGGCCGAACGTAATGTGTTGAAAGGTGTAGTGGAGCAGCTCATGCAGCAGAGTCTGGAAATAAAAAACGAGGCAGGCAATTTAGCGCGTGCTTTGAAAGGGGATACCAAAAAGCAAGGTAACTGGGGAGAGGTTGTATTGGAGCGTGTTCTGGAACGGTCTGGATTAAATCGGGATCAGGAATATCGTATGCAGGTTTCGTTGGCTGATGATCAGGGGCGTCGATTTCAACCGGATGCTGTCATAGATCTACCCGATAATAAACAGTTGGTTGTCGACTCCAAAGTTTCACTCGTGTCGTATGAGAAGTTTGTGAATGCCGTGACGGACGAAGAAAGAGCGATACACCTAAAACAGCATGTGCTGTCTGTGGAGAACCACGTAAGGGAACTTTCTGTCAAGAACTACCATAGTCTATATGGAATACATTCGCCCGACTTTGTCTTGCTATTTATGCCGGTTGAATCGGCTCTAAGTGTGGCTGTAATGCACAAGCCTGAACTCTTTTCAGATGCTTGGGATCGAAAGGTAGTCATCGTAAGTCCTTCTACACTATTAGCTACGCTGCGTACTATAGCGGCAGTTTGGAAGCAGGAACGTCAAAATAGAAATGTATTGGATATCGCACGCGAAGCAGGTCTGCTATACGATAAATTTGTAGGCTTCCTTACCGATATGGAACATATACAAAGTCATCTGGACAAAGCTTCTGAAAAGCATGGTGAGGCGATGCGTAAGCTCACTTCTGGTGCTGGCAATATTGTACGTAAGGTCGAAAACCTAAAGGTTTTGGGGGCTAAAGCGAATAAGCAGATCGATGACCGCTTTTTAGAGGGGTAATTTAATACCCCATTGCCTTGTCATCTCCTCTGGGATCCGCACCTGTCTGTAATCTGCCATCAGGAAGGATTACGATATTTTCAACCCGCCCTATAGGTCCTCTCTTATTGATTTTGTACCCGTCTTTTTCTAGACTCTTTCGGGTTTCTAGGTCGATAGCTTTTTCCTCTACATCAATATAATCGGGTTTCCATTGATGGTGAAAACGTGAGGCCGTTACCGATTCCTGTGCAGTCATGTCGAATTCTAGCACGTTTAGTATCGTCTGTAGGACAGAGGTGATTATTGTCGATCCACCGGGAGTCCCCACTACCATGCTCAGTTTTCCCTCCTTCTCGATAATAGTCGGAGTCATTGCCGAAAGCATCCGTTTTCCTGGCTGTATTGCATTGGCTTTCCCTCCTAGCAGTCCATACATATTGGGAGATCCCGGTTTAACAGAGAAGTCGTCCATTTCGTTGTTGAGCAGAAAGCCTGCGCCATCCACCCAGACACAAGAACCGTAGGATCCATTTATGGTTGTCGTAAGAGAGACAGCATTGCCTTCCTTGTCCACGATACTGAAGTGAGTTGTCTCTTCGGATTCGTAGCCGGGGAATTTGCTGGCTTTGATACTTTCGCTATTGGTCGCTTTTGCCAAGGACACCTTGGACATACGGAGGTTATTAAAGGAGGAGTCCGTAAGCTGCGGCACGGGCACATTGTAGAAGTCTGGGTCTCCAAGGTATGTAGCTCGATCTGCGTAAACTCTACGTTCGGCTTCAACAATCGCACGAACTGTGCTGTCTGCCTGGAATCCCCATTGTTTTAAAGGATATCTTTCAATTGATTGTAGCAAAGCTAACAATGCTATACCTCCACTGGAAGGTGGTGGCATTGAAATGATTTTATACCCTTTATAGTAGCCTATGATAGGTGCGCGCCATTGTGCGTTATAATCTGCTAAGTCTTGATGCGAAATAATTCCATTTCCTCGTTTCATTTCCTCTACGATATAATCGGCAGTCTTTCCTTTGTAAAAACCATCACGTCCTTTTTGCGCAATCCGTTCTAGCGTTTCAGCTAATTCTGCTTGTCGGAAAAGATCGTTTTTGCGCCATAGATCCTCTTTGATAATAGCTGCGCCTTGTAGATTATATGCTTGAAATCTTTTTTTGTAGTGATTAAACTCTTGGGCTTGTTGGGCCGTAATAGGGAAACCTTCCTCTGCTAACTGAATAGCTGGGGCCAATAATTCTTTCCAAGGAAGACTGCTGTATTTTTTGTACGCCTCATCCATTCCTGCGACAGATCCTGGTACACCGGCCGCGAGCTGTCCATATAGACTAAGGTCAGTTATAGGATCTCCTTTTTTATCCAAATACATGTCGCGAGAAGCTGTAGAAGGTGCTTTTTCGCGAAAATCCAAAGCGACAACTTTTCCATCTTTGCTACGATAGACCATAAATCCTCCTCCCCCGATGTTGCCAGCATTAGGATATACTACGGCAAGAGCGAATTTGACAGCGATGGCAGCGTCAATGGCGTTTCCTCCTTTTTTCAAGATATCGATACCGATGGCAGAAGCTATTGGATGAGCGGTAACTACAGCGCCGTTTTTGTAGGTATGGGTATCTTGATTGTTGGCCCGCTGTTGCGTAGTACAGCTTGTCGTGATATAACAAAAGGCTATAAATAACCAAAAGTGTTTCATCGTTTTTTTTTATTGGGAGTGGTTATGTCGGAGCGATATAAGCGTCAATACGCCACTCAATTTGAAATTAGTTTAGTCTTTTTTGTTAAAGATACTTATCTTCAGCTAAATTATCGAATATGCGCTATTTTGTTTTTATCCTATTCCTTTTTGCGAATTTTGCTGTATCAGCACAGACTGTTCGCGTATTGACTTATAATATCCATCATGCAAATCCACCTTCCAAGCCGGGAGTAATTGACATAGAAGCAATAGCAGATGTAATTAATAAGGTCGATGCGGATGTCATCGGTATACAAGAAGTCGATGTTAATGTATCTCGTTCGGCACATATGGATCAGGCTAAGCGACTTGCAGAACTTACGAATACCAACTATTACTTCTCTAAAGGTATCGATCTTGAAAAAGGGGAGTATGGAATCCTGATCTTGAGCAAGCATAAGATTCTTGGGCAGAGACGATATGATCTACCTATGCCGGTAAAGAGTGAAAATCGTTCTTTAGCAGTTATTGATGTTGCATTGTCGAATGGAAAGACAATCTCCCTAGCGAATACGCATCTGGATCTTAAGGAAGAAAATAAAATCGCCCAGGCAAAATTTGTTAATGAGTTGGCTGCTGAGTATAAGCATCCTTTGATTCTGGTTGGCGATCTTAACGCTGCTCCAGCTTCGGAGCCTATTCAGCTATTTGAACAGAAGTTTGTACGCAATAAAAAAGATAATGCACCAACTTTTCCTAACATCAACACGAAAGAAGAAATAGATTATATTTTAGTTTCAAAGCCCACTAAGTTTGAATGGAAGAAATATAAGGTCATAGATGCTTCTTATCCTTCTGATCATTTGCCTTTGTTGGCAGAAATCGTTTTGAAATAGTATACTCTATTTGAGTTTCTCATTGTTCTGGTGGCGTTCGGCATCACGAATACTCTTTTTATTCAGATTTTTTTCCAAAGCCTGTGTTAAATCTATGCCGGTTTGGTTTGCTAAACAAATGAGTACAAAAAGCACATCCGCCATTTCGTCCGACAAATCAACTTCTTTATCTGATTTTTTAAAAGATTGTTCGCCATATTGACGCGCCATAATACGTGCGACCTCTCCGACTTCTTCCATCAGCATTGCTGTGTTGGTCAATTCATTGAAATAACGGATCCCGGTTGTTGTAATCCATTTGTCGACGATTTCTTGTGCTTCTTTGATTGTCATTTTTTTTAATTGTTGAGTGTTAATGATAAATGGTTAATGTCATTAAACTAACCATTAATAATTATCTTTATCCTTAGTGTTCATCATAATGGTGACAGGACCGTCGTTTCTAAGATCGATCTTCATATCAGCACCAAAGATACCCACTTGGACTTCTTTTCCTAGGAGTACGGACAGATGTTGAGCCATTTGGATGTACATCGGTTTGGCTTTGTCGGGTTTTGCTGCCCGTATAAAAGACGGGCGGTTTCCTTTCTTAGTCTGTGCAAATAGCGTGAATTGAGATACAAGAAGAATATTTCCTTCGATATCTTGTATGGATTTATTCATCAGTCCCTGCTCGTCACCGAATATACGTAGGTTAACCAATTTTTGCGAAAGCCATTCCATATCCTGTTGACTATCTTCATCTTCAATACCTATCAATACCAATAAGCCATTACCTATCACTCCGGTCACTTGTTCGTCTACGGTGCACGAGGCTTGTGTCACCCGTTGTATTACTGCTCGCATGGTTCAAAGTAAAAATTAAAAAGTGAAAAGTGGAAATTATTCTTGTTGGAAAAGAAGATCCCACTGTAGCACATCATTCTGTGTACAGCGGGATATAATTTGTTGAAGGTTAGTAAACCTGTTTTTCTAAAAACGAATGTTTAAGCCTAGCATAAAATTAGTGGTTGCCTGTGGGTAGTAGAAATTGTAGTAATCCCTTTCGGCTCTGTTTTCAAATTTCTGTCCCCAAGTGTAGCCATTTGTTGTATACTTCGCGTTGAAGATGTTATTAATCATGAGGTTGCATCCGATTTCTTTAAGTCCTAAGGCCGAGAATGTATAGTTTGCCAAGAAATTGTTTACAAAAGAAGGGTCAATGGATCTTTCCTCTGCTGAAGTATTGTCTAGGTATAGACGTGATACATATTTAGACAATAAACTGAAAGAAAGCCTGTCAACCGGAGTGTACGTAAAACTATTAGAAAGAATAGTCGACGCAGATTTCGCAATTTTCGTGCTTCCTAAATTGCGCGAGTCTTCTCTTAGGTAGTTCCAGTGGGTGTCGTTATCATATACCTGATAATATTCGACAAAGTCGTATATTTTATTGTCGCTCAGCGCAGCTGTTGCTGACCAGGTGAGTGTGCTACTGACCCTCCATGAAGCATCAAGCTCTAATCCGATACGGTGACTTTCAGGGATGTTCATACGTAACTCAGCTCCTGTATCATTCAATGTTCCGGTTGGGATCAGCTGATCTTTGTACAGCATTGCATACACATTTGTCCCTATGTTAAACCCTTCGCTACGGAAGCGATAGCCTAGCTCGATATCTTGCATGCGTTCCGGCTTCGGGAACTCGTTTCTAGGATTTTCTACATAATCTTTACGTACAGGTTCCTTGCTTGCATATGCGTAAGATGCATAAATGTTTGAGTTGCCGTTAAGGAAATAGGTGGCGCCTACTTTAGGGTTTACAAAGTTTAATTTGTCGTTGAAATCCAGATCTTTGATTTTGTCGTCATCGCCTTTTACGGTATAATTTACGTTGCGGTACTGTACATCAAAATTGAAAAGCCATTTGTCTATTTTATAGTCGGCTTTAACGTACATATTAAAATCGTACTTTTGTGCATCATTCAGGTAGTATTTGCTGCCGGGGTTAGGATTGGCATTGAATTCGTCCCAAATGACCTTGCCGTAATGATCTCCTTTGTACTGATTGTACCCCCCACCAAAAATGAAGTTCCATTTATCGGAAGCTCTATAGTCAAAGGAGTAAATGAGTCCATAAAAATGGTTGTCCAGCCAACGCTGACGGATAAGGTCTGATTTCTTGATGATTTCCTGTCCGACGGTAACATCAGGTATCCCATATTTTATGAGTTTATCTTTTGTGCGATACTCTTCGTAATAGCCTGCACCACGGGTGTAGTGTAAAGCGGAGTTGAATTTCAACTTTTCACTAATAACGTTGGTGTACTGCAGATGGCTATGCGTCTGCGTGTAGTTGTCGGTTTGATTGTCGTATGTGTAGTAGTTGTACTTTCTATCTGCATTTAGCAGACGGTCGTATTCTGGACCATCATATAATCCAAAAGCTTCATTTGCATATTTGATAAGAAGATCTTTATCGCCAGTCAGGAGGGGTTCGGGGGTTCCGTACCATGCCTGATAGGTTTTCTCTTTACCCGTGAAGACTGTGGCCTTCAAGGTATGTTTGTTGGTGTATAGTCCCGCGTCCACATAGAGCGATCTTAGATTTGACGATGCGCGATCAACGTATCCATCGGATACGATCCGTGATAAGCGGGTGTTTATAGCGAACTTGTTGCTCATCAGACCAGTTCCACCTTTAATGGTGTTTTTCCAAGAATTGTATGAGCCGAAGGAATTGTTTAATTCGGCGTAGGGTTTTTCTTCTAGTACATCAGTCTGGATGTTTAAAGAGGCACCGAAGGCACCGGCGCCATTTGTGGAAGTACCTATACCCCGTTGTATCTGTATGCTTTCTGTACTGGAGGCAAAGTCAGGTAAGTTGACAAAAAATGAGCCCATACTTTCGGCATCATTTAGCGGGATACCATTTAAAGTCACGTTAATGCGTTGGTTGTCAGAGCCTCGGATCGTCATATTAGTATAACCAATCCCTGCGCCAGCATCAGATCCGATAACTACCCCAGGAGTCTGATCGAGTAGGTAAGGAATGTCCTGACCTAGATTTTTCTTCTTAATGTCTTCTTTTGTTAGATTTTTGAAGGTTGTCGCCGAATTTTCCTTGGCACGGGTAGCATAGACCAAGGCTTCATCAGCTTGTATAACAGCGGCTTGAAGCATGATATTGATGCTTCGTTGCCCAGTGGTTAATGGGCCAGTAAAAGACTTGTATCCCAAATAATGGACTTTGATTGTTCGATTGCTTTTCGGACCTATCGTGAATATAGCTATTCCGGATTTGTCGGTTTGTTTGGTGGTGTTGTCCATAGTCACGGTTGCGCCATGTAACAATTGTGCTTGACTGTTTGTCACTGTTACCTTAACATTTTCCTGTGCTATCACAACGATAATGGTAAGTAATCCTAGCAAACCAGTAGCAATAAGATGCTTAATCATAAATGTAAAATAATTTGAGTTAAACCAAACTATTGCAAGGGGTTACAATAGCGATACATTTAACCGCCCTTTCCCTACGCTGGCATTATCCAGATCAGGTGCTCCCGAGAATACTCGAGACGGGTATAATCTCAGCCTTACTTTATGTTCTGATGAACGAGGCACCCCTTTTCGATGGCGCAAACATAGAATATTTTTTTTACAAAACAAAAGTTCATTTTTTTTGTGTAAAATAAATTACTTAATTTGTCAAGAGTATTGGTTTAAAGCAATATTTTGTGTTAAATTTACATTTTCTAAACAGGGTTGCTCTTTACCCCTTAGAAAATACACACACACTAACTATTGGTATATAAATGGTTCATTATTATTCAGCTGATTATGTGATGCCAGTCACGTCCAGCCCTATCAAAAATGGGGTGATTGCAATGGACGAAAATGGTACGGTTTTGGGAATATATGATAATGATTCGGTGCCGAATAATGTAGAAATAGAACGCTTGAAGGGCGTTTTGATTCCTGGTTTTATTAACGCACATTGTCATTTGGAGTTGTCTCATTTGATAGGCAAAATTTCTCAAGAGCAGGGTTTGGTTAAATTTATCACCGAAGTGATGTCAAATCGGGGTGCAGACGATGACGTTGTCCGTGAGGCTATGATAGCTGCAGATCGAGCGATGTACGATAGCGGTATACAAGCGGTGGGCGATCATGTAAATTCGGCTATTTCCGCTAGCGTGAAAGAAGCAAGTAAGATTGCTTATCATACTTTTGTTGAAATATTGGGATTGAATGATGAAGAAGTGAATCGTAAGATTGACGAAGCGCGGGAGCTTGAGTTTCATTTTGATTCTAGTCATGCTTCTATAACACTTCATTCTCCCTATTCTTGTTCTAAGGCACTTTTTAAAGCTTTTAAGAAGTCAGTTTCCGATGACAATATCATTTCAATCCACAATCAGGAGAGTGAAGAGGAAAATAAGCTTTTCCGTTACAAAACTGGGGATTTTTTAGAGTTCTATAAGCAAATCGGTTTTTCTGCAGATGATTTTAAAGCGCAGGCAAGAAATTCGGTACAGACCTACATGTCTTATCTCCCGACGGGCAATAAAATTATCCTCGTACACAATACTTTTACTTCATTAAAAGATTTAGACTTTATCCGCAGAATGGGAAGGGATGTGGTGATGTGTCTCTGTCCAAAGGCTAATCTATATATTGAGGGCACCCTTCCTAAAGTAAGTATTCTTGAACAAAATGGATGTGAGATTGCTATAGGTACGGATAGTTTGGCGTCTAATGATACCCTAGATATATTGGACGAGCTCAAAACATTGCACAAGCATTTTGCTGACCTGGATTTTATCAAAACGATACAGTGGGCGACCATCAATGGAGCAAAGGCATTGTCCTTGGAAGAGAGTTTAGGCTCATTAGAAGTGGGCAAGACTCCCGGTCTGTTACTTGTTAAAAATATGAATCATTTCAAAATGACGGACAAAGTTCAAATAGAACGTATTGCTTAAATAAAATTATTACTTTTGTAGTTAAGAAGCGTCGGCGTATACTTCACCTGAGTAAGGCAGGAGAATACGCCGATGTTCCGTATATGACTATATATTACAGATGAAATATTCATGTAGCGCAGGCCGCGAAAACACGAATGACCGCGAAGCAGCATGCACAGCAATTACAACAATTCGTGCATAATATACTTTGGATATTCCATATGACCATTAAAAGTCAGATCGAGCTTGTGAGCTCATCTAAGATAATTATTTATATATGAAACATTGGGATATTACCGTTAAAGGAAAAGTTCAAGGCGTATATTTTAGGCTTACAGCAAAAGCGGTCGCTGATCAGCTTGGTGTTAAGGGGTTTGTACTGAATGAAGCAGATGGTTCTGTATATATCGAGGCAGAGGGTGATGATTTTGCTTTAACTTCGTTGGTTGAGTATTGTGAAGAGGGACCGGACAGGGCAGAGGTAGAATCTGTTGTGTATAAAGAGCGTTTGGAGCTTCAGGGCTTTACGGATTTTGTTGTATTGAAAAGACGAAAATAAGCTGTTGTGTCTTCTATTAAAAAGTTCTTAAGCGACACGGTGATTTATGGTATGACCACCATTGTATCACGGATGATCAGTTTTTTGATGACGCCTATTTACCTGCGGAAATTTCAGAATGCAGGCACATATGGTATATATACTAGTTTTTACGCTTGGGTCTCCATGTTGAATGCTATTTTGGCATTTGGGATGGAGACTACTTTTTTTAGGTACCTGCAAAAGCAAGAGATTGCGGACAAAGACAAAGTTTATAATAACAGTTTCTTTGTGACCTTGTTTATGTCGGTCCTGTTGCTAGGGAGTGTTTTTATTTTTACAAGGCCGATAGCTTCATTTTTTTCCGAAGGAGGAGATATAGACTTATATGTTCAATATGTAAAGTTTTTTGCCTTTATTTTGGTCGCGGATGCATTAGCAGTTGTTCCTTTTGCTAAAATAAGAGCCCAGGGACGCCCTGTTCGATACAGCTATCTGAAATTTATCAACATCTTCGTTACCGTCGGTCTGAATTTGTTTTTTATCGTTTTCCTACCGAGGTGGAGGGTTGAATCTTCATTTTGGGCATCGTTTTCGTTGGGTTGGTTTCAAGAAGGGTGGCTCGGGTATGTGTTTATCTCTAATTTGGTAGCTTCTGTATTAACGCTGGTTTTGTTAGCTCCCGAATTGTTGAAAGTACGTTTAAAAGTTGATAAAGTGCTTTTGAAAAATATGCTGAGGTATAGCTTTCCTATTTTGATTGCAAATATTTCTTTTATCATCAACGAGAACTTGGATAAAATGTTTTTTAGAAAGCTTTTACCCGGAGAATTAGGGGTCACTGAATTAGGGGTATATGGTGCTGTAGCTAAAATAGCTATTTTTTTAAATCTATTTGTTACAGCGTTTCGATTGGGAGCCGAACCTTTTTTCTTTTCGCATGCGAACAATGCGAATGCACCACGTACCTATGCCGCTGTCATGAAGTATTTCGTCATTCTGATGGTGTTGGTAATGATCGGGTTAAATGCAAATATCAGCTGGATAAAGGAATTTATAGAAGGAAACGCGAAAAATCCTGAAGAGTATTGGTCTGGATTGAAGATATTGCCGGTATTATTGTTTAATTATGTGCTTTTGGGTGTATATATGAACCTTTCTGTGTGGTATAAATTGACTGATCAAACCAAATATGCGATATATATATCGGGTGTAGGTGCTTTGGTTACGATAGCTTTAAATGTACTGTTAATTCCCTTGTATTCTTATGTGGGAGCCGTTTTATCAACCAGTCTTGTATATTTGGTTATGATCGGACTGTCCCTGTTTTGGGGGCAAAAATATTATTCTATACCTTACGCTTTTGGTAGCATTAGCCTTTATCTGCTTATTGGACTGGTGATTTCTCTAGCAAGTTGTTTTGTATTTGACAGTAATGTATGGGTAGGGAATTTATTATTAATTGTTTTTAGCGTTTGCACTTTCTTCTTAGAAAAGAATGCTGTTTTGAAGTTGTTAGGGAGAAGATAAAGTTTAGAAATTAAAGTGTTAAGGAAGGTTATACCGGCTCACCAACAAAACTATCTTTTATTTCATCTAAAACCTCGATGATTTCGTCATAGAGATTCAGTCCTACAAGTTTCATACGGTATTCTTTAAAATTGGGTATGCCTTTGAAATAGTTTGCGTAGTGCCTGCGCATTTCGAATATCCCAAGTTTATCACCTTTCCACTCAATGGATTTGGTGAGGTGGCTACGACACACTTCCACGCGTTCTGCTATGGTCGGACCTTCCAAACGTTCTCCTGTTTGAAAAAAATGTTTGATCTCTCTAAAGATCCAAGGATAACCGATAGAGGCTCTACCTATCATGATACCGTCTACTTCATATTCCTGCCTCCAGGCGGCTGCTTTTTCGACAGAATCGACATCACCATTACCGAATATTGGAATCTTTATCCGTGGATTTCGCTTGATATCTCGTATCATAGACCAGTCTGCCTGCCCTTTGTACAGCTGCGCACGTGTTCTTCCGTGTATGGCTAGCGCTTGTATGCCTACATCCTGTAGGCGTTCGGCCACTTCGTAGACATTTTTGGTATTATCATCCCATCCTAATCTCGTTTTTACGGTGACAGGGAGATGTGTTGCCTCTACGACAGCTTTGGTCATCGCTACCATTTTATCTATGTCTTGCAACAAGGAGGAACCTGCACCTTTGCAGACCACTTTCTTGACAGGGCAGCCATAGTTGATGTCTATAAGATTGGGGTTTGCTTTGGTGCATATCTCGGCAGATTGCCGCATAGAATCGATGTCACCACCAAAAATTTGGATACCGATAGGTCGCTCGTATTCGAAGATGTCCAATTTTTGAACGGATTTTGCTGCGTCGCGGATGAGTCCCTCTGAAGATATAAATTCGGTATACATCATATCTACGCCATTCTGCTTACAAACGTAACGAAATGGCGGGTCGCTGACATCCTCCATAGGAGCCAGAAGTAATGGGAATTCACCTAGATCAATGTTGTTACCAATTTTTACAGACATGGTGCAAAATTAAAGCTTTTTGCGTAAATATGCGAATTTGCAAATGCGCGGATTTGCAAATGGTCAAATCTTCATTTAAATAGTTAACTGTTTAACAAAGTCTTGCATCGCTTCTCCTGGATTGGTGGTTTTCATAAAGTTTTCACCAATTAGGAAGGACTGAAATCCGCGTTTTCTTAAATCTAAGATGGTTTTTGGGGCAGAGATTCCACTTTCCGAAACTTTGATATACTGATCTGGTATTTTGTTGACAAGGTCGTAGGAATGGTTCAATGAAACGTTGAAATCCTTTAAATTCCGGTTATTTACACCGATAGCATCGATGCTATCGAAAATGTTATGTTGAAGTTCTTCTTCATTATGTACTTCCAATAACACGTTAAGACCTAGTGATTTAGCGTGTAGGGACAAGGATTGGACGGCTTCTGAGGTAAGGCATGCGGCAATTAGGAGGATAATGTCTGCTCCATATGCTTTTGCTTCTGTTATTTGATAGCTATCAACGATAAATTCCTTGCGGAGTAGTGGGATCTGTAGTACTTCCCTAGCACTGCTAAGGTCGGCAAGACTACCTTGAAAGAAGTCCCTGTCGGTAAGTACAGAAATGGCGGAAGCTCCGGCTGTCTGGTAGCCTTGTACGACTTCTTGGACGGTCGAACTATTATTTATAACCCCTTTAGAAGGCGACGCGCGTTTATATTCGGCAATGATGCCTGTTCGGAGTGGATTTTCTACCGATTCTTTTAAGGAATAGCAGGATCTAGGAAATAAAGGGAACTTTTCAAGCTGTTGCAAGGATGTTTTGGACTTTGCTTCGGCAACTTCTGTTTTTTTTCTTTCGATGATTTTATCCAGTATAGTCATATTTGTTGTTATCAAGTTCTGAAGTTATATTGTTATCAAGTTATGTTGTTATTGAGTTGTCTTGTTATGCTGTTATCGAGTTATCTAGTTAACTTGATAACATGTTCACTTGTTACCCCGTAACCTTCATAACCTTTTTAACTTCATTTCAACCAATTTTCAATTAATTTCTTTCCATTATCGGTCAATATCGACTCCGGGTGGAATTGCATTCCGCGCACATCGTACTGTTTATGTGCTATGGCCATGATAATTCCATTTTCATCGATAGCAGTGATTTTTAGAACGTCCGGTAAACTTTTCTCATCGACAGCCCAAGAGTGGTATCGTCCTATTTTCGATTCTTCGGGAAAGCCTTGAAAAAGCTTTTCGTCTTTGTCGGTTATAATGATGGATGAAGCTATACCGTGTAGGGGTCTTGACATGTTGAAAAGTTTGCCGCCAAATACTTCCGCAATCGCCTGTTGGCCGAGACATATCCCCAAGATACGCTTTTTGGATGCGTAGGTTCGGATTACGTCCATCAGTAGTCCGGCTTCTTCGGGTATACCAGGGCCCGGAGATAGCAATATGTTCTCAAATTGATCGATATAGTCCAGATTGAATTTGTCGTTACGTACGACTTCGTAGTCTACTCCTAATTCCTGTAACAAATGGACTAGGTTGTAGGTGAAAGAATCATAGTTGTCTATGACTAAAATTTTATCTTTGTTCATCTTGTAACAATTGACTGGTTTCCACTAGTTGCTGTATTTCTTTATTCGTCGCTATCAAATCTACGAACTCTGTGTCGTTTGTATTTCCTCTCTTTTGTTTTTCTGCCATATACTGTTTGCGTAAATGGAGTAATTCCAAAATTCTGGTATCAATAGTTTCGATGCTTGATGTGAGATGTGTCGTATTCTCACAGTATTCAAGAGGACGTATCATAGGGTTTGTGCTATTTCAAGGGCTCTGCGCAGTGCAGCTATTTTGTTGTTTACTTCTTGTAGTTCTTTTTCTGGATCCGAATCCAATACTATACCTGCTCCAGCTTGGTAGTGTAATACATTCTTCTTACTCAAGAAGGAACGTATCATGATGGCATGGTTAAAATCTCCGTTGAAGCCCATAAAGCCGATTGCCCCTGCGTAGAAAGAACGTTGCATTCCTTCATAGCGATCTATCAACGTGATGGCCATATGTTTTGGGGCACCCGATAGTGTGCCAGCGGGATAGGTGTCGCCGACGACGTCAAATGGATTGGCACTAGGCGTTAGTTTTCCCGATACCTTGGAGACTAAATGGATGATATGGGAATAGTACTGTGCTTCTTTGTATGATTTGACTTGAACGTTCGTACAGTGACGACTAAGGTCATTGCGGGCCAAATCAACCAGCATGACGTGTTCTGCCGATTCCTTTGGATCATTTTTTAGTTCTTCGGCTATTTTTTCATCTTGTTCCATGTCGCCCGTACGTTTGAAGGTTCCCGCTATCGGGTATATGGTTGCCTCTCCCTTTTTGATGGTGAGCTGTGCTTCCGGTGAAGAACCAAAAAGCTTGAAGTCTCCGTAATCAAAGTAGAATAGGTAAGGGGAAGGGTTGATGGCACGCAGGGCTCGATATACATTGAATTCATCGCCTGCAAATGATGTTGAAAACCCTCGAGAAGGTACGATTTGGAAGACGTCACCTCTACGTATATGAGCTTTCATTTTGTCAACAAGTGCTTTGAACGATTCATCGGTCATGTTTGATTTCTCTTCTCCTGTTGTATAGAAAGAATACTCTGGGAAATTTTTGTTTTGAATCAAGTATTCGATACGTTCCAGGTCGCTTTCTTTCTCGTCAAGTAGATGCTCGAAGATGTAAAGCTGATTGCGAAAATGATCGATAGCAATGACATATTTGTATACATGGTATTGTAAAAAGGGAATTTTTCGTGCGTCTTCTAATTTGGCGGTGAGGGTTATATCCTCAAAATGTGCTACAGTGTCGAAGGTGAAATAGCCAAATAATCCGTTGGAAATGACGTTTGTGTCAGCTAGGTATTCTTCCTGAAACGATTGCCTAAAAGCGGATACTTCAGTTCGTAAGTCGATGGATGAGGCTGGTTTGACAATCTTTTCTTGGTTTGGATAGCTAATCGTTAAGTCATTTTCATTGAGTGCTAATCCGGCAATCGGTTGGCAGCAGATATAGCTGATGTTGTTGTCCCGGCTGTGATACTCCGAACTTTCGAGTAGAATAGTGTTTGGAAAGATATCCCGCATACGAAGATAGATACTAACTGGTGTGGTGGTGTCAGCTAGTATTTTTTTGTGGTTTGTTTTGAATGCGTATGTCATATATGTTTAATTGTTGGTAAGTCTTTATTTATTTTTTTTCAGTTTTTAAAGCGCTTTTTTTTCGAAGGTTCTGGTTTTGTAACTATATTAAACAAAAAAAGCCCGACGAAATACGTCGGGCTTTTGATTTATGGTTTTGGTTGATTAAAAAAATCCTTATTCTGAAAACCAATAGAGGTGCCTCCCGACGCTATTTGCTCCAGGCCACCACCAAAATTGATATGTACTTTGTGTCATCATTACACTGCAAATTTAGAATAATTTTTAAATAATCAAACTCTTTTTGTTAAAAAAATAAAACTTTCATGATTTTATTGAATTATCAATAGAATCATGAAAGTTCTTGATACCCTTTGAAGATAGATTCTTTCAGAAAAATAAAGTTGCAAATGCTTACTTATTTAGCAACTGCTACTCTTCTTTCAATAAATCTGGCCTTCTTTCCTGTGTTCGTTGGAGTTGTTGTTCATCCCTCCACGCATTGATTTTGGCTTCGTTGCCACTTAATAGGATATCAGGAACCTTATGCCCACGCCATTCAGCAGGTCTTGTATATATAGGAGCATCGAGTAGACCATCTTGGAAGGAATCGGATAAAGCGGAAGTTTCATCGGATAGAACACCGGGTATTAGTCGTACTATAGCATCGACGAGGATAGCTGCCGGAAGTTCGCCTCCTGAAAGGACATAGTCACCTATCGATATTTCGCGTGTCACGAATACATCGCGTATGCGTTGATCTATTCCTTTATAGTGCCCACACAATACAATGATATTGCCCCGTGTGGAGAGATCATTAGCGATAGCTTGGTTAAGCGTAGTACCGTCCGGAGTCATATATATGATTTCATCATACTCTCTTTCGTTCTGGAGTTTCTCGATACATCGAGCGAATGGTTCGATTTGCATCACCATACCGGATCCTCCTCCATAAGGATAATCGTCTACAGACTTTTGTTTGTGGGTACTGTAGTCTCTAAGGTTGTGAACATGAATTTCCGTCAAGCCTTTTTTTTGTGCGCGCTGTAAGATTGAATGTGCAAATGGACTATCCAGCAAGGAGGGTAATACGGTAATGATGTCAAATCTCATCCTGCAAAAATAAGTAAAATGCTTTGTATTCGCGAATTTTTACGGTGCGCGGCTTTGTGATATATCCGGCTAGGGAGCGGTTGACGGATTAAATTGTTACAATAATTAACACTATATATTAATGTTTGAACAAATAATATCGAAATGATAATAGGATTAAATCTAAGTAGTTTAACGGTTTGTCTTAAAATTTTATTTTGATTTATCGAATAGATTGAAATTATATTTTGATTATTTTATTTTTCTTAAAATATGTTAAATCGAATAGTGGGGTTGCTTGATTTTCATTGCTAGAATATTTTGATTATGTTTATTTTAATGAAAAACGTTTTGATTTAAAAAACTTGCAATGACAACTTGTGTCCCTTATATTTGTCACCCTGATTCTTTTAGATGATGGCATACTAACTATTTGTACTTCTCTTTAATTATGGAAAGCACTATAATGCTTTCTATAGCCTGCTATTTGCTGTCTAAAGTCTGCATTAAACTATTGGTTGTGTTATATACCAAAGTTTAGACATGAAAATTATTTTTTATACACATATACTTTAACATGAAACAAAAATTACTCAGTTTTATTTTTGTGTTTACATTCCTTGTCGGGGTTTCGTTTGCACAAAATCGTCAGGTGAGTGGTAAGGTTACTTCTTCAGTAGATGGTGCTCCGGTAGCAGGTGCATCCATTTCTGTAGTAGGTACCAGCACTGCTACGCAGACTGACAATGCAGGTGTCTTTAAGATTAATGTTGCCGAGGGGTCGACTTTGAACGTCTCTTACATCGGTTATCTTGCACAACGTATTACGGTAGGTACACAAAACACCCTTAACATTGTGTTAGAATCCGAAGAGAACGCTTTGGAGGAAGTGGTCGTTACGGCAATGGGACAGTCTCGTCAAAAAAGAGCTTTAAGTTATGCAACACAAGAAGTGAAAGGCGATAAATTGACGGAAGCTGCCAATAGTAATTTAGCGACGGCGATCCAAGGTAAAGTGTCGGGGGTACAAGTTACGCCTTCGTCGGGTATGCCAGGAGCTTCTGCCAATATTACCATCCGTGGCGCACGTTCGTTTACAGGTAATAACTCTCCTTTGTATGTAGTGGACGGAATGCCGATTTCTTCCGGAAATGACGTTTCGACTGGAAATAGTGTTTCCGGTGCCGACTATGCATCGAGAGGATTGGATATTGACCCAAATGATATAGAGAGTATTAATATCCTAAAAGGACAGGCTGCTTCGGCGTTGTACGGTATGCGTGCTTCTAATGGCGTAATTATTATTACTACGAAAAGCGGTAAAGGCAAGCAAGGGAAACCTCAGATTTCTTACAATTCTAATGTTTCGTTTGATAAAGTGTCTGTGTTGCCTGATTTTCAGGATACTTATGCCCAAGGGATCGGAGGTAAATATTCACCAATGTCCTCGACTTCTTGGGGACAACGTATAGATCAGTTGCATTTAGATCCAGTATATGGAGGAAGTGTGGATAATGCCTATACGCAGAAATACGGAAGACAAGAGGGGAAATACTTTGTACAGCAACGTGCTAATGCGGGATTAGATCCATGGGCGACTCCACAGTCCTATAATAATGCAAAGGAATTCTTTGAGATCGGGAACACATATAATAACTCGTTTAATATTGTTCAAGGTTTTGACAAAGGAAGCTACGCGATGTCATTAGGAGCTACCAATGCTGATGGTATTGTGCCTTCAACAGGTATGGATCGCTATACTGCAAAGCTAGCTGGCGAGGCAAAATTATCAGATAAATGGACTACAGGTTTTAGTGGTAACTACGTGAATTCTAAAATCACAAAACAGACAGGAGCCAATAACGGTATTATAGCAACCTTGTACGGAGCACCGGCATCTTATGATCTTAAAGGTATTCCTTCTTATTACCTGAATAATCCTACGCAACAAAATACATACCGTAGTACAGGTGGTTTCGATGGTGTTTATTGGGCCGTAGATAACAACAAGTTTTCTGAGAACACGCAGCGTTTCTTTGGGAACGGATTCGGGCAGTATGCTACAGATCTAGGTGATAATCAAAAGTTGATCCTTAAGTATCAAGCAGGTGTTGATTCTTACACAACTAATTATACGGATCTTTGGGGATACGGACATGCCAATGCTAACGGTGAAGTCGAAAACTATCATATCTCTGTTACGGAATGGAACTCTTTAGGGACAGCTTCTTACAACTGGAAGATCAATGAGGATCTTGTGTTTGATGCGATGATCGGTAATGAGATTGTTAATCGTACGCGTAGAAGAGATTATGCTTACGGTATGAATTTCAACTTTCCGGAATGGAATAACATTAATAACGCGGCAACTGTAATCACAGAACAAAATTTGCGTAATAGCCGTACGTTTGGTACGTTCGGGAGTTTAGCGTTAGCTTACAAAAATATGTTGTTTTTGAATGCTACAGGGCGTAACGATATTGTTTCTTCTATGCCACGTAACAATCGTTCATTCTTTTACCCTTCGGTATCTACGGCATTTGTGTTTACAGAATTAGAGTCTGTGAGAAACTCGATCTTAACAATGGGTAAGATAAGAGCGTCTTATGCAGAAGTGGGACAAGCGGGTGATTATTATTTGAGCTACTACGATAAGCCTGTTTATGGAGGAGGATTTTCTTCGGGTACGCCTATTCTGTATCCAATCAATGGTACTACTTCATATACACCGTATTCAATCATTTACGATCCAAGTCTAAGGCCTCAAAATACGCAGGCGATCGAAGTGGGTACAGATTTGACATTCTGGAATGGTTTGGTGAATTTGAACTATACCTTCTCACGTCAGAATGTAAAGGATCAGATCTTTCAGGTTCCTTTAGCGGCCTCAACAGGTTATTCTAGCTTGGTCACCAACGGAGGTAAGATTCATACCAATACACATGAGTTGACACTGGCTGTAGCACCTTACAGAGATGGAGATTTCAAATGGGATTTTGCCTTCAATTTTACAAAGATTGACAACTATGTTGACGAGCTAAAGGAGGGTGTTAATAGCATTTTTATGGGAGGATTTACCGAGCCTCAGGTGCGTGCAGGTATCGGTGAGAAGTTTCCGGTCATTTACGGTGTTTCTTACTTGAGAAATGACGCAGGACAGATTGTCGTAGATGCAGATGGTATGCCACAGGCAGGTCCAGAGCAAGTTATCGGTTCTGTTTCTCCAGACTTTAATTTAGGCTTTAATACGAATTTTGAATACAAAAAAATTCGCTTGTCTGCAGTTTTTGATTGGAAGCAGGGCGGTCAGATGTTTCACGGTACAGCAGGTGTTTTGGATTATTATGGTGTGACTCAAAAGTCAGCAGATTTCCGCAGTGGAACAGGATTTATGTTTGAACAAGATGCTGTTAAAGAGGTCGCTCCGGGACAATACGAGAAAAATGATATCGTCATAGATCCATCTAGGGCTTTCGAATATTTTACGAATATGAATGATATCTCCGAGTCATCAATTCGCGGGACTTCATTTGTGAAACTTCGGGAAGTAGCCTTAGGTTATCCAGTTTATCAAACATCTAAACTAAAGGTAGACGTTAATGCATTTGCACGTAACCTCATTCTTTGGTCGGAACTTAAAGGATTTGATCCTGAGGTTTCACAAGGTAATACCAATATGTCTGGCGCATTCGAACGGTTTTCACTTCCAGGCACGTCGAGTTATGGGTTAGGTGTTAATATTAAATTCTAATAATTACGACAATGAAATTAAAACTAAATATAGTAGGCTTACTCGCTATAGGAATTTTAGCGACTCCAGTACTTTTCACTTCTTGTTCAGAGGATGTTATGGACGGGATCAATGAGAATATCGATAAGCCGAAAGATGTACAAGCAAAATTTATTCTTACTGATATTATTACGCGTACAGCATTTTACAACGTAGGGGGGGATTTTAATACGTACTTGTCAGCCTATGTAGAGCATGAAGCAGGTACGCACAATCAACTTTGGAATGCCGAACAAAGACTTAACTCAGTATCAGCAGCTTCTACATTTAATAACGTGTGGGGTTCTGTTTATACAGCTTTGAGAGATTCCCGTTTGGTGATCGAAAAATGTTCTGAAGGCGGATCTCAATCTGGTAACTACACTACTTTAGGTATAGGACAGGTGATGGCTGCTTACAATTTAGCGCTATTGACCGACTTGTTTGGTGATGTCCCATATTCTGAAGGATTTAATCCTTTGCAAGTCCGTGCTCCTAAATTGGATAAACAAGAAGAACTATATAAGCAGATCTTTGCCTATTTAGATGCAGCTGTAGTTAATCTACCGAAAGGGGATACCCACGGATCAGGTCCAGTAGGAACGCAGGATTTGTTGTTCGGGGGTAACATTGGTAGTTGGACTAAGTTTGCCTATGGATTGAAAGCCAGATATTCGATGCGTCTGTTAAATAAAACAGGAGCTACTGCAGAGGTATTGAATGGGATCGTTGCAGATGTCGATAAGTCGTTTAAAAACGCTGCAGAAGAAGCGAAGTTTAAAATTTATGATGCTTCAAATCTGAATCCTTTATTTGATTTTCAGTGGTCTAGAGATGGTCTTGCAGCAAGTAAGAGTATCGCAGATAAAATGATTGCGCGTAAGGATCCAAGAGCTACTCGTAGCTTTATGAATCCGCCAAAGGCTATTGATCGGGTTACAAATTGGATTCAGGTCGCCAATATAGGTAATGATCAGGCTGCATATGATCTGTTGGCCGTAAATGGTAAAAATGAGCAGGTTCAAAACAAATATTTGACCTCTGTATTTGTTTACGCACAGACAGCTCCGACACAGTTCTTGAGTTACCATGAATTGCAGTTCTTGAAAGCTGAAGCTTTACAACGATTAGGTAAAGGTAGCTCAGAGGTAGAATCTGTCTTGAAGGAAGCAGTTACAGCTGCTATTAAAAATTCGGAGATTTCTATCAACGCGGCATTTTCTGCTCCACGTGTTTTGTCGAATGGCGTAATTACAGAGACTTCGCAGGATTTAACCGATGCAGATATCTCAACTTACTTTAATGACCAAGTAAAAGCTCTATTTTTGGCTAACCCGTTAAAAGAGATTGCTAACCAAAAGTATTTAGCTTTTTACGGCGCTTCTGGCGAGTCTACGGAAATGTATAACGATATCCGTCGATGGAAAGCTAACGGCGAAGAGTTTATCGAGTTGAAAAATCCAGGTAAATTTCCTTTGCGTTTGCCATACGGTAACGATGATACAACGACTAATCCAAATGTGGAAGCAGCATTTGGAAATGGACAGTACGTTTATACCGAGCAGGTATGGTGGGCTGGCGGTACACGATAAGTTCTATTTTTTAATTAATAGGATGCCTCTCATGAAAATGGGGGGCATTTTTTGTTTGTTTAATTTTTTCTTTCTATCTCTTTTCTGGTACGAATTAGTGGCTTGAAATCTGGTTTTTATTATTGGTTGTTTAGTTAATAGTTTCTGTCATCGTTACAATTAGAATAGGATTCCGTATTTTTTCTTGTTTAAAGTGATGTTTCTGAAAAAAAAATGTTAAAAAGTGTGAAACTTTATTTTTTTTTATATGTTTGCATAGTAATATCACTGCTAAGATAGTACGCTACTAACAACAAACAATTGTAAAAACTAAACATACAAACACATGAAACAAAAATTACTCAATTTATCCCCTCGTCTTTGGATTTAAATTATTATTTAAAGCCGGAGTCGAACCGAACAGTTACCAAGGGTACGAATCTAATTTATTTCTTAACAACTCAGATTTAGCAATCGTTATTAGTTCTGTTTTTAATTTTATCAGATTTTGATAAAACTTTCCATCTGTGTCTAATAAGTGTTAGGTATGGGACTGTGATAGTATATCTAAATTTTGCGTTGTATAATTTGTTATAAAAAATTTTAACTAAACACATAAACACATGAAACAAAAATTACTCAGTTTATTTTTTGTGCTGACATGCCTTATCGGCGTGTCGATGGCACAAAATCGGCAAGTGAGTGGGAAGGTTACCTCTGCAACAGATGGTTCTCCTATTGGAGGAGTATCTGTGTCAGTTGTTGGCAGCTCTACCGCTACACAGACTGATGGTGCAGGTAACTACTCAATATCTGTGCCCGAAGGTTCGACTTTAAATTATAGTTATATTGGATATGCCTCGCAAAGAGTTAAGGTTGATTCACGCTCTGTTGTTAATGTAAGTCTAGTTTCTGCAGACAATTCTTTAGAAGAGGTCGTGGTAACGGCTATGGGAATACAACGTTCGGCGAAGAGCTTAACTTATGCTACTACCAAAGTTAACCCGGATGATTTATTGCAAAATTCTGAACCAGATTTATTAAAATCTATGCAAGGTAAAGTAGCAGGGGTAGATATTCGTACTTCTCAGGGAACTCCTGGAGCGGCGACACGTTTTCAAGTTCGTGGTAATTCGTCTTTTTTTGGTGATAATCAACCTTTAATTATTGTTGATGGGGTGCCGTATGATAATTCTATGGTAGAATCTAGTAGCATGACTTCAGGAGGTGCAGCTTATTCTTCGGGTATCTCAAATCTAGATCCAAATGACATTGAAAGCTTCAACGTGTTGAAAGGGTCTGCAGCAGCAGCTTTATATGGTTCCAGAGCTTCCAACGGTGTTGTTATTATTACAACTAAATCTGGGAGTGCGAAGCTAGACCAACCTACATCGGTAACGTTAAGAAGTTCCATTTCCTTGGAAAACATAGCAAATCTTCCGGAGTATCAGAATTCATATGGTGCGGGTTCTCAGTTTAATTATTCAGCATCTAATGGTTCTTGGGGACCAAAATTTGGGACGATTGATAGCATTCCCACTTGGGGCCCATATTTGGCAGCATATCCAGAGCTTTTTGGAAAAAATGTTGCTTATAGAGCTTATCCTAATAATGTTAAGGATTTATTTCAAACTGGGCGTGTTTTAGAGAACTCGATAAATTTTGCTGGAGGATCGGCAAAATCTGGGTTCAATGTGACCTTATCTCAAATGGATCACAAAGGGTATGTACCAAATTCTTCATTTAAAAGATATAATTTATCTGCTGGGGGAAATTTGAAAGTTTCAGAGCGCATGAATGTGCGAGGTAGTTTAGCTTATACAAATTCTAATCAAGTCGGTGGTTATTTTGGAGAAAATCAGGTTGACGGTGCGGCTTCATCGTTTGCTCGCTCATTATTTTTAGCTCGTAATTGGAACGGATCTTTGCCATGGTCTGATAAGCTTGGAAATAATTTGAATTGGCTCGGAGCAGGGCAATTTGATCATCCTATGTGGTCTGCTTACAATAATTACGCTACGACACTAGAGAATAGAGTTTTAGGTTCTTTTGCAGCAGATTTCAAAATCAATGATTGGTGGAAATTAGACTATAATTTAGGTGCAAATTTAGGGTTCATGAATAGAAATGAGGTTTACGAAATTTCATCTAGAGCAAAAGAAGGGCTTGGCGCATTGATTATTGATAAACGGGATACCAAAGAATTAGAAACAACGTTTAAAAGTACGTTTACACCAAAAATTACGGATGAAATTTCTCTTACTGGTGTAATAGGGTTTAACTATAACCAACGCATTGTTGATCGTAACCAAGATGAAGGGAAGCGATTTATTGCAAGAGGAATTTATAACTTAACAAATACGGAGCAAAAGTTGTTCAATATAGATTTTTTTAATAAAAGAAGAATCATGGGACTTTTTGCTGACGCAACGTTTGACTATAAGCAGTACTTGTATCTTACTTTAAGCGCCCGTAATGATTGGTCTTCTACGTTGCCTAAGAGTTCGAGATCATATTTTTATCCTGGTGTTTCAGGCGCTTTTGTGTTCTCTGAGGCTTTGGGCCTAGAAAGTGATATTTTGAGTTTTGGGAAAATACGGGCGGCCTGGGCAAAGGTCGGACGGGACACGGATCCATATAGTTTGTTGACTACTTATGTTGTTGAAAATAATTTTCTTGGTAAGCCTACGGGGCATATTGATTACAGATTTCAATCACCTAATTTAACTCCTGAATTCTCAAATGAGGTAGAATTTGGAGCAGAGCTTATTTTGTTTAGAAATCGATTGAATCTGGATGTTAGTTGGTATAATAAAACGTCTACAGATTTATTAGCACCTATTGCTCTTTCGCCATCGTCTGGTTTTGACGAGTACTTTACGAATTTTGGCAAGATAAATAATAAAGGTGTTGAAATAAGTTTAGGCCTCAAGCCGTTATCTCCAGATAGTCCTGTTAAGTGGAACCTTACTGCTGCATTTACAAAAAACAAAAATATTGTTGAAGAACTTATCGCTGGTACCCCGCGTATTGAGTTGAGAGCAATGTTAAGCGGTTCGATCTCTACATATCTTGAGCCTGGAATGCCTTTTGGTTACTTGAGAGGAACCAAGGTTTATAGAGATGACGAAGGAAATGTCTTGATAAATCCTGCTACGGGAGGTATGATCGAGGATAAGACCCAGGAGTATATGGTTGGTGACCCAAATCCCGATTTCAAGTTAGGTATTAATAATACGGTTACTTATAAAGGTTTCTCTTTTGCAGCTTTATTTGATTGGACAAAAGGGGGGGATATGTATTCTGTAACTAACAGCTCCTTATTAGGTAGAGGTGTTACAAAGGATACGGAGGGACGCGAGTACAACGCGATTCTACCAGGTGTTTATGGAGACCCCATTACTGGAAAGCCAATTCTCGATGGAGCACAGAATAAAATTTGGAACCAGACAAAGTTAACCGTAAATGATTTGTACTTTTCTCCAAATCCAGATATTGGTCAAACTTTTGCTATCAATACTGCAACGGAGTGGAATATCTATGATGCCACTGTTTACAGATTACGTGAAGTTTCAATTGGCTATGAATTGCCGAAAGCGATCTTTAATAATTCATTCATAAAAGGGGTGAGTTTGAGTGTAACAGGAAGAAATCTGTGGTTTTTTGCCCCGAACTTTCCTAAGTATTCAAATTTTGACCCAGAAGTTGCTAGCTACGGTTCTTCTTCTTCTCAAGGTGTTGAGTTATCTGCGGCGCCAACAACAAAGCGTTATGGTTTTAATTTAGTTGCAAGATTTTAATTAAGAAATTATGAAAATGTTTAGAAATATAGTGGTAGTGGGGTTATTGTTGACATCAGTCTCGTGTTCCAAGCAACTAGATATCAACACAGATCCCAATAATCCATCTGAGTTAGAGTCTAAGATATTATTACCTCATATTCAGAAATTTATAGGTCAGAGTTTAGCCATGACTTCGGGGTTTAGTACAAGCTTATCGGCATATATGCATCAGATGGTTCATTACGGCGATTACGATCAATATGGTGCTGCTGGTAACGATTTTGAAACGTCACAAGGATGGCAATATTCATATAGGGATGTATTGACAAATGCAGATATTATTATTAAGCAAGAAACAGAGGAAGGAAATCTTCAATATGTTGGTATCGCTAAAATAATTAAGGCATATACATTTTCTTATCTAGTGGATTTGTATGGGGATATTCCATTTACTGAAGCGAATAAAGTTGCTGAAGGGATCTTATATCCTAAATATGATAAGGGACAGGACATTTATAAGCAATTGATAACCTTGTTAGATGAAGGTGTCGCGGATCTGAAGAATACGACTGCTACAAATTTAAAAAAGCCAGCTGCAGATGATTTGATTTATGGTGGTAGTGTTAATAATTGGGTAAAAGCAGCAAACTCTATAAAATTTAAATTATTAGTGCAAGTGCATAAAAAAGAGGATGTAAAAGCCCAGATAAGTGCGCTAATTGCGGAAAATAATATGATTAGCACCAACGCTGAAGCTTTCATGATTCCATACGGTAAGAATGAGGCAACAGATGATCGTAATCCCGGATTTGGCGAATATTTTGCAACACAACGAACTATGCACGTCAGTCCATGGCTTTACGAAATAATGGCCGGTTATAACACAAGTATATTTGAAGGACTAACTGATCCGCGTATTCCGTATTATTTTTATAATCAAATGAAAGCATCTGATGCAGCAAATACAGAGTTGGAGTATAGAGACGGAGGTTTTGTCTCGAAGTATTTTGGATCTCAAGGCCCTAAGAGAGGTTCAAATGTACAGAATCAAGTTTCTCTTTTTGGGATATACCCAGTGGGAGGACGATATGATGACGGTAAAGGTGGTTCTGCTTCAGCTACTTCTGGAACTGGGGCGGCTCCATACCGTTTAATCACTAATGCAGATATTTTGTTTTTGAAAGCGGAGTTAATACAGGATGGTACAATAACAGGAGATGCAAAAGCAGTATTGGAATCTGCAATTAAGGAGGCTTTCAAAATGGTCGACTATGTTGTTTCAAAAAATGGATCTACTCAAGTTATTCCTACATTAGCGACATCTTCTGCTGCTACTGGTTATATCACTGGAGTTATGGATGAATTTACTTCAGGAAATAGTACGAAAAAAATGGAAATTATTATGACACAAAAATGGTTATCTAGTGTTGGGTCATCTGTTGATCAGTATAATGATTATAGGAGAACCGGATATCCAGTGTTGTTTTCCGCTGCAAATCTTGTTGATGGTAAAATTACCCCACCATTAGAAGGTAATGGAGGTGAAAGCTTGCCTTCGGTGATTATACTGTTTAACAGAAAATTTCCGAACTCATTGCCGTTTAATCAGGATGAGGTAAATAAAAACCCGAATACACCTGCTCAAAAAACAGATCTGAATGGAGCGAAGGTGTTTTGGATGCCATAATATTAAATTAGTGAGAAAATGAAAAGAATTTTATATATTATAACGTTGATATCACTAGTTGTGGTTTCAGCTTGTCGAAAAAGCGACAATGCAACAATGCTGGATGGTATAGTGTATCTAAATGAACCTATCTTTAAGAAAGTGTTGCAAAATTTTGACGAATCGATAGCCTTTCAAGATCCCTTGGCATTTAAAGGAAAGTTTACTGTTGGACTTAAATATAACGTTGATGCTATGCCGAAGTATCTTGATATTGTCGTAACGAAAAATCGAGACACAGGAAAGGATAAGCCTTATCCTGTTTCGAAAAAAATTCGAACTAATGTAACTTCCTTTCCTGAAGAAGTTGAAATTACAGGACAGCAAATCGTCGATTTATTCGGGGCTATAGCTTTGGGAGATAACTATGATATCGGAGCTAATTATATCACCGAAGATGGGAAAGAGTATGAGGCATTTCCACTTTATGGGGATGGATACGGAGCTGGTGTTGCATCTCAAGGAGGATCCAATCCAACTATTCGTTATTCCTGTATCTGTACATTTGATATGGATGAGTTCCTAGGTGATGGCAAGTTTGAGACACTTGTTGATGGTTGGGAAGATTTTGGAGTAGGTACTGTTGTGGATGTCAAAAAAGTAGATGAAGAGACTTTTGAGATTGTTTATCCTATTGCTGGTTACAACAATATTAAAGTGGTTGTAAATCCAGGAGATAATTCTATTAGTGTCGCGAAGCAACCATTAGGAGCCTATCCTGCTCCATGGCCTTATGGAGTGTATTCGGTAGAATCTAAAGGTGGTGCTGTCAATAACTATCTTAATCCTTGTGAAGGAACAATTAAAATTAATGGCAGCTATACGGTTAGTGCCGGAGGGTTTGGAGAATATGTGTTAGAATTAAAGAAAAAATAGGGCAGCTTCGAGCAGTTATAAAGGAAAATAAAGGTCGTCTCTCGTAGTTGATACGACCTTTATTTATAAACTATGTAACTTTGTTTGATTCGATTTTCTTATCTTAAGAAGACAAATCCATATCTCGTTATATATTATACTAATCATACATTATTTAATAATGATAATAAAGGTTCTGCTATATTATCGTGTTACATATGGGGTGCTTTGACGGTTCATTGAATTAACAATACACTACAGGATGTTATGTTGTCCTCGATAAGCGTTTCATTTCGAGAGTCTGTATATCAGTACATAAAATATTATTAAAATGTTGTGTATAATTAAATTATTCTAATTCTTGAAGAAAAGTGAGTAAAAACATCTAATTACTGTTATTACTGATTTTGTATCAGCTTTGAGGATTCCATTGAATGTTTAAGCGATATAATCCCCTCTATAAGTTAAAGCTAGCATCTGTTGTTTAGTTAAATAAGTTGCAATATTGTTACATTGAAAATTCAATTCCATATTTTTTCTTGTTTACACCTGTTTTTTTAAAAAAAATATGTTAAAAAATGTGAAATATTGTTTTTTTTTATATGTTTGCATAGTATTGTCGTTGCGATAATACAACTACTAACACAGAAACAATTTTAAAAACTAAACACACAAACACATGAAACAAAATCTACTCATTTTATTCCCACATATCCGCGTTTAAATTATACTCGATCTCGGATAGAGCTTGGCTTTTAGAGTCAACTTTACGCTAAAGTTTTAGATCCCTTCTGGTATAGTGATTTATATCGCTTACACTGTAATTGATTTATCATTTGATGAATTGGTTTTATCGGCATATGTATTAGGCCCGGTGAGGGTGGGGTATAATCTATTTATTAGACTAATCTATTATTAAAACAATTTTTAACTAAACACAATAAACACATGAAACAAAAATTACTCAGTTTATTTTTTGTGCTGACGTGCTTGATAGGCGTGTCTTTTGCACAGAATCGGCAAGTGAGCGGGAAGGTTACCTCTGCGACTGATGGGGTACCTTTGTCTGGGGTATCGGTTTCGGTATTAGGTACTTCTAATGCTACGCAGACTGACGAAAATGGTAATTATACTATAACGGTAGGTCAAAGAGGAAGTATTAGCTTTTCTTACATTGGATATACCTCTCAACAAGTTTCAGTAGGTAGCCAGACTTTAATCAATATACAGTTAGTAAGTGATTCCGAAGCTCTTGACGAGGTCGTTGTAGTTGCTTATGGTACAGTAAAGAAATCAGATTTTACAGGATCGGCCACACAGATAGGCGCTAAAGAACTGGATAAAAGACCAATTTCTAATGTGTTGACAGCATTACAGGGAGCTGGTCCAGGCGTGCAAACCTCTGCACCTTCCGGAGCTCCAGGATCTTCACCTGCTATTCGGATTCGGGGAATTGGATCCTATTCTGCAGGAAATGGAGCTTTGATAGTCGTCGATGGAGCTCCTTTTGATGGAGGGATGGCTAATATTAATCCGGCTGATGTAGAGACTGTTACAGTCTTAAAAGATGCTGCTACTATCGCAATGTATGGGTCTCGCGGAGCGAATGGGGTTATTATGATAACAACAAAAAGAGGTAAGGAAGGTAAAACGGACTTTAATGCTCAGGTTCAATTAGGCTACAATCAAAATGGGGTCCCCAATTATAATACAGTTTCAGCAGGAGAATACTATGAATTGATGTGGCAAGCTTATACAAATAGCTTAGCTTATGCAACATCCGCAAGTAATAGAGTGCCGCTAGATATAGCACGTCAAATTGGTTCAGGTCTCCTGCCGCGAAATTCGGCAGGGCAACAAGTTTATAATGGTAAAACTTATAATGATATTGTGCAATACCTTGGAGGGTATAATGCATTTAATGTTGCGAACAATGAATTGGTAGATGTGAATGGAAAACTCAATTCAAATGCTCAGATAAAATATAAAGGAGCTCCTTCTTGGGAAGACGAAGCGACGAGAAATGGAAGACGGAATGAGTATGGTATCAATTATTCTACCGGAATAAAGAATACGGATGTTTTTGCTTCGATGTCGTATTTGGATGATAACGGCTGGGGCTTAAGGTCTTCTATGGATCGTTTTCAAGGGAGAGTGAATGCAAATACAGCCATTACCCCTTGGTTGAAATCTGGAATTAATTTGTCCGGCGCGAGTAATGTTTATGATTTTGCAGCGTCAGACGATGGCAGCATAAATAACCCATTTTATTTCTCCAGAGCGATTGCTCCGATATATCCGGTATATGTGCATGACCCCGCTACAGGAGAGATGGTTTATGATAATTTGGGTAATCGTCGCTTTGATTATGGTAATTTAGTGTCTGAATTTGGTTTATCAAGACCATTTAACAGTGGTCGTCACGCACTAGCAGAGACACTCAAAAATCAAAGTAAGGCCAATAGGGATTTTGTTTCAGCAAGAGCTTATGTGGATGTTGATATTTTACCTTGGTTGACATTTAGTACGACATTCAGTCCAGATATAACCAGCTATCGGGAGGAAGGTTATGAAAACACAGAAGTGGGAGATGGGGCTCCTGCGGGACGCTATAACCAATATTGGTATAGGGAATTCAACTATACATTTAATCAATTATTGAAGACATCCAACAAGTTTGGAAATCACAACTTAGAGACTGTTTTGGGGCATGAAAACTATTCTTACCGATTAGATGAAATATCAGGAAGAAGAACAGGACAAGGATTTGATGGGTTGTATACCTTTTCTAATTTTTCGGACATCAGTTCTTTAACCTCTGGTTTGTCCGAGGGAACGATAGAAAGTTATTTCGCAAGAGCAAATTATAATTTTGATTCTAAATATTATTTGAGCGCAATGATTCGTAGAGATGGTAATTCTCGATTCATTTCAAATTTGCGCTGGGAAGACTTTTGGTCGTTGGGTGCCGCTTGGCGTTTGGATAAGGAAGAATTTTTTCAAAATGATTTCACAGATTTACTAAAGATTAGGGCTTCCTATGGTAAATTGGGAAATGCTGATGTAGGTAGTTTTTACCCGTATCAACCAGGCTACTCAATTGGTTACAATAATGCTTCGGCTCCTGGTGCTGTGTTAACATCTTTAGGAAGTCCAGACTTAACCTGGGAGTCTCAAAAGCCTTTAGATATTGGTGTGGATTTTTCCTTTTTAAAAGGACGTATTAGCGGCTCACTTGAATATTATAATAGAGATTCAGATGGATTATTATTTAGTGTCAATCAACCCTATCATAATGGAGGAACGCCTACTAACTCATATTCTATTCAAAAAAATGTGGGAGCAGTAACAAATAAAGGGTTTGAAGTTTCAGTGACTGGAAATTTAATACGTAGAACCGATTTTAATTGGAACCTGACATTGAATCTTACGACAATCAAAAATAAAATGACTAAAATGCCGGAAGAAACACCTGAAATAGTTTCTTCTCCATACAAAAGGGTTGTTGGTCGATCGATGTACGATTATTATACAAGAACTTATTACGGAGTGGATCCTGAGACAGGTAGAGCTTTATATTTAGGCCTATCAGACGGAATCACATTTGATCCCGATAACGCTAATCATAAGTTAATTGATAAAGGAAATGGTGTCGTAGATACTGTTACTTTTGATCACAATTCGGCTCGTCAAAATTGGTTAAATAAGTCTGCGCTGCCACCAGTATATGGGAGTGTAGTAAACAACTTCTCTTATAAGGATTTTGATTTCGGATTTGTGTTAACCTATAGTCTTGGAGGGTATTTTTATGAAGGGCAGTATGCAGGGCTAATGTCTTCAGGACCTGCAAATGGAGCAAATTTACACCGAGATTTATTTGGTGCTTGGCAAAACCCGGGCGATATGACAGATATTCCTCTGATGGATTTGAACCGCACAGCGCAAAATGGTGCTGCGTCTTCTAGATGGTTGCAAAAAGCCTCCTATTTAAATATTAGTTCGATAAATTTCGCATACCGACTGCCAAATTCACTTATTGATAGAGTAGGTATAAAGCGTGCAAGGGTTTTTGCTAGTGCAGAAAATTTATATTATTGGTCAGCAAGAAAAGGTTTTAATCCAGTAGGTGGCCTAACAGGCCCAACGGGAAATAGTTCATATACCCATGCTCGGACAATTAATTTTGGCGTTAACTTTGGATTTTAAATGTTATGAAACTTATTAAGAGATTATATATAAAAAGTGGAATAGTTTCAACCGCTTTATCAGTATTGATATTAGTTGGGTGTAAAAAGGATTTTTTACAAAAGGATCCTACCTCGAGAATTGCCCCTTCGACTACTTTTGCAACGACAAAGAATGCCTATGCTGCCATTAACGGAATGCATAAATTGATGTATCAACAGTGGTACAGCAATCAGGCTGCCGGAGGACAATCTGGTAATATGTTGTATATGGAGGTTTTGGGTGAAGATTATGTGATGACGGGTGCAGCTAATGGATTCTTTAATTCAGAATATAAATGGCAGTCGCACCGGAATATAAATGCTAGTATTTTGACGTTTAATTATGGGTTTTATTACGCCTTGATTGGTAACGCAAATGAAATAATTACGAATATAGATGCTGCTGTTGGGCCACAGGAAGAAAAGAATTTTCTCAAAGCTCAAGCATTGAGTTACCGGGCTTGGAGTTATTATCAAATGGTACAACTATTTGGTAAACGATATGTAAAAGGAGGAGATAATTCATCGATGGGGATGTCTTTGATCCTTGAAAAGACAGTAGGTGCCATACCGAGAAATTCAGTTGAGGAAGTGTATACGCAAATCAATAAAGATTTAGACGAAGCAATAAATCTTTTTACTAGTTCGGTTGGTAGACCTGATAAATCTCATTTGAACGTTAACGTGGCAAAGGGTATTAAGGCTAGAGTGGCGTTAACGCAGGAGAATTATGACGTTGCGGTACAAATGGCTCGAGAAGCTAGAACTGGCTTTACATTAATGACGGGAAACCAATACTTGAATTCTTTTGTGAGTTTTGCCAACCCTGAATGGATTTGGGGTATTCAGCATCGTGAAGATCAGCCAACTTTTTTCTATTCTTTTTACGCTTATATCGGAAATTTCAGTTCTACAAATACGAGAGGAAATCCGAAAGCAATCAATTCGTTGTTGTATAACAAGATCTCAACTACGGATATAAGGAAAAAGTTGTGGGATCCAACAGCTAAAGAAGTTGGTTTTCCTGTTGCAGCTAACGGCGTACGGCAACCTTACATGACACGTAAATTTACTTTACCAAATCCTGCAAATAGTAATGGAGATTTGATGTTTATGAGAGCAGCCGAGATGTATTTGATTGAAGCCGAAGCTTTGGCTAGATTAACAGGTCGTGAGGTCGATGCTCGTAAAGCTCTTTATGATTTAGTAATAACCCGAGATCCTGCTTACGTGTTGTCAACAAAAAGTGGAGCTGCTTTAGTTGATGAAATTCTTACACATCGTCGTGTTGAGCTATGGGGTGAAGGGTTTAGGTTCTATGATCTTAAACGTTTAAATATGGCACTGGATAGAAATGGTGCAAATCATAATGCTACACTGGCTGTAACATTTGACGTGCCTGTTGGTGATAAACAATGGGAGTTTTTGATTCCTCAAGGAGAGATAGATCGAACTTTGGGTGTTGTAAAGCAGAATCCTATATAAAATTAAAAAGGGGAGTAGTTGATAAACTATTCCCCTTTTTAACTTATCTATTCGCCAATATGCTGACTTCCTGAGCTACTCTACCGGCCATGTCCTTATAGGACTGTGCGATCTTTTCGTCTCCATCCAGCACCACCGGGAAACCATTGTCGCCCGCATCGCTGATAGCTTTGACCAAAGGTATCTCGCCTAGGAATGGAACCTGATTCTCTTCCGCTAAACGTTTGCCTCCATCTTTACCAAAAATATAATACTTGTTTTCCGGTAATTCAGCAGGTGTAAAGTAGGCCATATTTTCAACAATCCCGATAATAGGTACATTGATGCCCTCCATTTTGTACATCGCCATTCCTTTGATCGCATCGGCTAATGCCACTTGCTGCGGTGTCGTCACGATCACTGCGCCAGAGATAGGGTAGGTCTGTGATACCGTGATATGGATATCACCCGTGCCTGGTGGCATGTCCACGACCAAATAATCCAATTCGCCCCAGTCGGCATCGTTAAAAAGCTGCTTGATAGCTGATGTTGCCATTGGGCCGCGCCACGGGATCGGTTGATTGGGATCCGTAAAAAAGCCGATAGAAAGAAGCTTCAATCCAAACTTCTCGATGGGTACGATTTTCGTTTTCCCATCTTCTGTCTGTGTGGACATCGGCTTAGCACCTTCTAGACCGAACATGATCGGAAGCGATGGCCCATAGATATCAGCATCCAATAGACCTGTTTTTGCCCCAGATTCGGCTAGTGCCAATGCAAGATTACTCGCTACGGTAGATTTACCTACGCCACCTTTGCCTGATGAGACGAGAATGATATTTTTGATTCCTTTGAGCTGGCTGTTGTCTACGCTCGTGACCCGCGAAGTCATGTTGATATCTACCTCGATATCCTTGTCGACAAATAGTGCAATAGCATTCCGGCAGGCGTGCTCAATATGCGCTTTCATCGGACAAGCCGGAGTGGTCAGTACCACATCAAACCTTAGCTTATTCGGAAGTATTTCTATATTTTGAATCATGTGGAGTGTGACCAGATCTTTTTTTAGATCGGGATCCTCTACATGACTCAAAGCGTGTAATATCTGCTCTTTTGTAATCATAACTTCGTAATTCTCCTACAAAGCTACACATTGCTGCAGACAAAGTTGTCATGCCTGCTTCAAATCCATGATCTTTTCGAAGACCTTGTCCATAAATAGGACGGTGTCCAAGTTCCGGTCAAATTTGCGTTGCTCAAATACCAAGTCGTAGGTGTTGTCAAACTTCATCGCTTGTAATTCGAATTTTTGCAATTCCAGCCATGCAGGTGTATTTTCTTTATCAGGTACTGTACAGCTAATGGTTTTCAGACCACCTTCATTCGATATTTTGTAGTTGACACTCACAGGCCTCGAATTGGCCTTTGGATAATGTATTAAGATGTTATTGTTCATATGTATTAAGAATTTTAAAAAATAAGGAGATCGTTGTTGTGTTGTACATGTATAAAGCTCCTGTTTTATTAGAATTATATTCAGATAAAAGCTAGTGTTTTGTCTGATTTTTATAATATAGTGAAAATAAGTGATATATAAAAATATTAGGAGCTATCGAGGCCTAACAAGAAGCTTTGTAACTTTTTTTGGATAATAATGAAATGTGGATGGATAGTTGGAATAGTTTGGATCCCCCAGCTGGTGGATCATGAAATATGAAATGTGAAAAATATAACCTAATCGCTGCGGTTTAGGTTACAGTCTCTAGCGTTTTGGGGCCGATCGCTTGCACTATTAGGTCAGATGCTGGCGTTCCCTGCTTAATCGCTAGCACATAGCGTCCGATGCTAGGCGCTTGGACTTAAATAGCATACGTTTGCATTTGCCGCGATAGCGATGGGCTGTTTCGCCTTGGCGTTTACACGGCGAGCGCAAGCGAAAGCGGGGTATGTGCTTGCGTTTTAAGGCTGGACGTAAGCGTTTTTTGTTGCGGTGCAAGGGTATAAAGGGGAAGCGCATGCATTTAATTTTCGATTGCTAGCGATTGTGGATTGCACGCTAGCGATCAGTCTAGAAACGCTAGCGTTTCTACTCGAAGTTGTAGTTTTCGCAAATTGTGTTTTTGGAGGGCTGGAGCTCTTGTTTTTCGATGTTTAATCAGGGTTAAAGGTGGTTTTTAGGCGTTCTTAAGGGTGCTGAATGAATGGGGAAAGGTGTAAATTTGTGCCACAAGAAGTTTTGCAAAGTCCGAATATTGGCACAAATTTACACCTTTTTGGCTTTTTTTCAGAGGCGTCTTTCTAGTGTTTGTTAATAATTATTTATTTAAAATTTAACAGAATGATCAAGCCAAATTACAAGAGCAAAGATGCAACAGAATTGTTGAGCTATAAATAAGTACATCTTCTGTGGCGAACAGTTTTAAGTCTATTGTGAATTAAAATTCACAATAGACTTAAAAATATAGCATAGTTTACAAACCGAGCTTGCGAGCTCACCGTAATCTGTAATTGGTAGCTTAGCTCAAATAAAAAAGGTTTCCATCCTGATGATCGAAACCTTTTTCTGTACAAATAAGCAACTGCGCTTAAAACGACCTATAGTCGCCCTGTAAATATTGGTTTGCTTTTTCCTCTTTAAATTTAGCCTTTTTAGCATCCCAATGTAAAGTCTCACCAGGGAACCGCCCTGCAATGGTACCTAAAAGAATGGTTTCTGTTAGTCTGGAAGCGTAATCAAAAGGCGCCGAGCATTCCGCTTTGCCCAAACAAGCATCTACGAACTGATGATAGTGCTTAGCACCTTCCTTATCATAGTCACGAACGGGCTGGCCTAAATTATACTTAGCCGACACCTTTTCTATTTCTGTAGAGATATCTACGTACTGACCATCGACTATTTTCCGAGGTAGCTGCATGAAGTGTGGCAACAACAAACGTCCTTTGGTACCAACAAACATAGCGCCTTGCTCAGGCAGCTGGCCGTCGCCCGCTATTCCCGGGTCTAAGGATAATTTGGAAGGATCGTCCTGTTTCTTTTCTTCCGTTTTGGCAGCTTTCATGTTCGGTAGCATAAGATCCTCATGCACAGCCGGTGCACCCGGGCCATCATACCAGATCCATTTCAAAGATTTGCCAGTATACTTGGTGCCTGGAAATTCATAAGTGACCTTATTGTGTTCCGGAAATCCAAACCCATTGGTAGGTCGACACTCGTTGATTATCGTACGCGGTACGTCGAGTTGTAGCGCATTATAAGGGGTATCAAAAATATGCACCCCCATATCGCCCAAGGTTCCACAGCCGTAGTCCATTATTTGTCTCCAACGTCCCGGATGGTATGCGCCCTTTTTGTAAGGTCTTTTGGGTGAGGTGCCAGCCCATAGGTTCCAGTCTAGTGTTTCTGGGATTGGATCCTCTCCTTGAGGAGGCGGCCCATCATAACCATGGTTTTTTGGTGACCAAGCGTGTACGGTATGTACTTTTCCGATAATACCGGATTGAATCAAATGTGTAGCTAGCTTGTAGTCATAAAAAGAGTGGACCTGAATACCCATCTGCGTGACTAATTTTTTTTCAGCAGCCATTCTTTTCATTTCACGCGATTCAGACACGTAGTGCGTCAATGGCTTCTGGCAATAGACGGGTTTATTCATCTGCATGGCCAATAAGGAAGCCGGTGCGTGGGTATGATCGGGTGTCGATACAATGACAGCATCAATTTGACCGCCAAGTTCGTCCATCATCTTTCTATAATCAGAAAATATACGCGCTTTGGGGTGTAGTTTGTGGGCCTCGGCGAGGTTTACAGCGTCCACATCGCACAGCGCGAAGACATCCACATTTGCATGGGATGAGATGGCATCCAGGTCGGCTCTACCCATACCTCCTACACCGATATGTGCGGTCCGCAAGCGACGATCTGCTGGGAAAGCTTTCAGAATAGAAGGCGAGAGGAGAAGCCCCAACGCGCCTATTGCACTGCTTTTTAAAAATTCCCGTTTGTTCATATGTTTATAATTATTTTATGAGCTCGCAAGCTCGGTTTGTTTTTTAAAGGCCATATGGAATATCCAACGTATGCCCATTCGTGTTTGTTAAACAGTTGCAGCATGGATATTTCATAATATAGTTGCGTTTATGTTTAAGTATGGTCTAAAATAATACTATTCTTCGTTTATTCCAAGTGTATAGATGCTGTGCTTTCTGGAACTTGTTGTATTTCACAGTGGCAGAACTTCATCGCACCAAAAACCGACCCGCTGTAGACCAGTCGCTCACCCCATTTTTGTTGCGCGCTCTGACTCGAAAGTAAATGTAGCTTCCAGCCATAAATCCATCTTGGTAGGCAAGGAAAGATCGCGTGGTAAACATAAGATTACATCCATGTTACATAGTAACTGCTAAAATAGTTAAAGTCCCCTCAGCTTCCCTTAACTCCGCTGTAGATCCGACTAACCTTCGTATATTCCTCGGGTTTCCTTCGGGACTGCTTCGACTATTCTTTGACAATTCTTCGGGTATGCTTTCGCTCCAAGTCAAACAATAGGCGAGGATGTCCCAATGCAGTCTCGAACCTATTTCCTAGCTCTCTCGAAGGTATACGCAAGAACTCTCGAAGGCTATGGAGTAAACCTGTTCTTAACAATAACACTGTAAAAGAGGTTTTATCTTGAATTTAGGTGCATTTTGTAGCGCCTTGTTTGGTCAGTACGTTTTAAATCAAAACTTACTAATTAAAACACTATTATGCGCTTATCACTGCTTTTATTAGGTTCTGTGGGGCTACTATTCGCTTCCTGTTTGAAAAATGATACGGATGGTCCTGAAATTATTGTAGAGCCACCATTCCCGGCTGAAGTTATACTGGATAGTATCCAAACCGGATCATTATATAACGTGACTGTTGGAGCCTCGGCCGAAGAGGTATATAAAGGATTACAGGGTGGTACGGATTCCAAGGGTAAGATGAACTATTTGGGAATAACAGGTGTGTTGAATACGAAGCTTAGCGATCTGAAAGACCGGATACCGCTCTATAATGGACTTATTCTAGACCAAAGGCCGAGCAACCCCTTGTCGGCGCAGATCTATTTCAAAGACGATAAAATAGAATCTATTTATTATCGTAACAGCCCAAATAAGTTAAGTCGGTGGCCTGCTGATGCACGTGTGCCTTTAAAAGTTGGCGATCCTTTAGAAAGTATTTATGGCAAACTTGTCGGTTTAGAGAAAGATAATCGCTACACCCGTTTCTTTGAGTACATAGGTCTATTTGAAAAGAATATCGACAAGCCATTCGATACCTTCCAAAACAAATCCAATCTATGGCAATTTAGCATAACGGTAGATGATAAGAATTTTATCCGTGTAGATTTGGTTTTTGAAAATGCGGTGTTGGTAAAGATACGCTCCAGGCACGAACGATATCTGTAGGTGCTTAGATCTAAAGAATAAAGTGCTTACTTATACATGATGATAAAAAGGAACTGTCAAAGAAGAGACAGTTCCTTTTAGTTAGCTTTTATGGTACTCTGATCACTTGAGGAACTATGACTTCTATCTCATAGGTGCCAGGTGCAAATGCTCTGAATGAGAATCGCGCATTACAGGAGTAGGTGTTGTATGGCAGCTCTAGAGAATCGTCATACTTCACGAACTTCGCCGGAATCCTGTAATAATAGTTGAAACCATTTCCAAGGGAAGCCAATGGGAAAGGTACGACACCGAATTGAAATTCCATTCTGTCATCGAAAAGTGTTGTTGATAAAGAGTAGTCTTGCATAGTTTGTAAAAAACCACCTTGTGTTCCTGAGTTTGGACGTCTTGCAATTTCTCCTTTGTTGGGATTGAAGGTGTTACCATTTTTATCTACAATGCGAACGATTACTTTATCGCCACTTTCTGAAATGCGTTTCACTTTAATGTGATTAGCATTACTTGGAATTAATTTGGTCGTTGTTTCTGCTCCTATTTTCATAGCTACCGTAGATCTGACTGCCGGTATTTCATAAAATGGTGCTGAAATCAGATCAAATTCACCTATGTCTTTATAAACTTTACTGCTTGCAGGGTTGCTAATCTCCAAATCAAATTTATACTTGCCTAAAGGTAGATTTACGGTCGTGTAGTTTGCTTCTATTTGTCCGGAGACAGGATTAATCACCAGCGGATAGATCATAGAGTCTACGCGCTTCGCATCAATAAGCGCCAAGGTCGTGTCTTTTTTAGAGTCGTACAGCGCTTTCCAGACTTTATGCTGGTATTTTTGTTGAAACAGTGAAGTTACATTCTCGCCAGTCTCCCTGTTGTAAATATTTAGTAATTTAATCTGTAAAGGCTTTGTGGACCCTTCTGGATTTATGGCCGAAGAAACAAAAGCTCTTCCCTGGGGTACTTCAGTGGGTTGGACCTCATAACGGATAATGTTACTTAGGTTTCCGTCATTTATTTTTTTACAACCGGTCAAAGCTAATGTTGTAAGTACTAGTCCGGTAATTATGTTTTTATTTTTCATGACTATCTGAAATAAAATAAAGTGTGTGAATTAGATAAGACATGTAGTGTTCCTGTATTGGTCTGGGCATTTGAAGTCTGGACCAAAGTTCGTATGCCGACTGGATAAGAAATATTGTCTACCTCAAATCCTGGACTTAATGATTGGTAAAGGTATGTGTAGTACACTACTCTAGGTATTACAGAAGAATTTTTGTTATAGCCTAAATTTTCATCAAATGTTTCTTCATACGACGCTACCACCTCTTTGTTCTTAAGGTTTTTGTAAATTTTTCCTTCAGCAGTTAAAGCTCGATTTGGTAGGTTTTCTTTTACAAAGTAGATGTCCAAAGAGTCTGCAAATCGGGGAAGCTCATATTTTATGATAGAATCTACCGTCCATTTTTTGAATGGATCTATCTTTTGTAGGGCTAAAGTCCTTAACTCTACATAGCTCTTTATAGCAAAATCTGTAGGAGCAAAGAAGGTCACACCTTGTTGATTGATTTTATCTTTTATACCTGCTTTATCCACAAGTAAGAGTAACGTATCAAAGAGTCCATATTTATTGCTTTTGAGATAATCGTACGTAGTCATATTGATATTGGGGTTATGTAAGTCTCCCCCTACACGGTATTCATCTTTTTTGCAAGACGGCGAAAGTAGTATTGCAGAGATGAACAATATGAAATATATAGTATTAGATGTCTTCATAATCTTAATGATTTTTCCACCAAGGGTTTTGCGTTAATAATTCGTTTTGTGGGAGTAGGTCTCTCATATTAAGGGGCCAGTAATAGCCTTGATTTGCAATGCGATCTGTTGTGTATATGCCAGAGAATTCATCAATTTTGTCGAACAGTTGCATGCGAATTAAATCAAACTGTGTTGAGCCTTCTCCTATAAGTTCCCTTCTTCTTTCCTTAAAAATTTCTATAAGCAATGCTTCTCCACTGGCTTGGATGTTGCTGATACCAGCTCTTGTTCGTATAAGGTTTAAGTCTTCTAGGGCGAGTTGCGGCTTACTGTTTTTATAATATGCCTCTGCGCGTAGTAAATGGATATCTGCTAAGCGTAGTAATACCAAATTATTATCCGCAGCATAGTAATCATCACCCGGATTTCTAGGTGTATAGGTTACCACACGGTCGTATTTTCTTAAATACACGGTTTGGCTATTACTTCCTGCTCTAGAAATCGAATCGTACCGAGCCCCTCTTTCTTCATCTGTGAAAAGCTCATTTAATACATCTGCATCAAACGTCCAAGCAGATTTAGGAGATTTACCTTTTACGATTGGATCGGCAAGGAAAGCATTATAAAATCCCTGTGAGTATTCATTTCCACTAGTGTTGTACAGGGTGTTTATCTCAAAAATCGATTCCTTCGAGTTGCCTTGCCAGATTTTCCGGTAGTCCTTCATTTCTTCCAGAGCGAAAGAGGAATTAATGACGTCTGTGGCTAGCTTTTCAGCGTTAGGGTAATCATGTTTCCAGGCGTATATATGTGCCAAGAGCGCTTGTGCTGCACCTTTAGATGCTCTCGCTTTACTGCCTCCGATCCCTAAATGTTCGATACCAAAAGTAAGGTCATCTATACAAAACTTAAGTGTTTCATCTTGTGTGCTCCGGGCCACAGGAGGAATGTTTTGAGGATCTTTGTACGATTCCTTAATTAATAAGACATCGCCCCATACTCGCTGCATGTAAAAATTAGTATAAGCTCTTACAAATCGGGCTTCAGCTATTAGTGAGTTCTTTTCAGACTCTCCGCCTTCAAAGTTTTGAGTAGGGATTTCGGGGGTTTTCTCAATAATTAGATTACACTGGTTTACTACTTCGTAAAATCGGGTCCAATTCCATAAACTTCCTTCGAGATAAGGGGCGTAGCTAAATTTGAAGTTACCTGATTTTGATAAATCTTTATAGTTCCAATAATCATTTCCCGTCACAAAGTTGCCGGCTGCGAGATCTCCAAATATGAAGAATGAGCGGCTATCTCTCAATGAATTTCTGAGCATCGAATAAGCACCAGCGGTGGCTTTGGATATATTTCTAGCGTCTGTCCAGAACACTTCGTCGTAAGTGCTGTTCTCTGGAGTTAGGTCTAAGTATTTTTTACAGGACCCTAAACTCGATAATAAGAGTGCACAGCAAATAAATGTTTTTATATGTCTTAATTTCATGGCGATATGCTTTTAAAAGTTTACTTCTAAACCGATCGTATATTTTCGTGGTAATGGATAGGCTCCGCCTGAATACTCGCCTTGAGGTGAGATAAGTTCGGCGTCAGGTACGCTTGCCGATTGGAATGTAACAACATTGTCGAGCATACCATAAACTCGTACCTTGTTAAGGCCTATTCCTATTTTTCGTGTAATATTTTCCGGTAATAAATAGCCAAGCGTAACGGTTTTTATCTTGAAATAATCACCATTTTCATTCCACATGGTGCTAAATGGTAAGAATTGATAAAAATATCCTCCTGGTTGGATAGACGGGAAGTTTGCTTGATAGTTAGGGTCTTTAGCCTTTTCGGGAGTCCAATAATCCACTCCTTCTAAATCAGGAAGACGGTTGTTTGTGAATTTGTATACATTTCCTCCAATGCTGTTGAATTGGTTGGCTTTTAGGTTGTTGATGATATCTCTTCCAAACGTGAAAGTTCCTAAAATTCCCAAAGTAAAGTTTTTATAGATGAATTCGTTATAGAGTCCTCCTGTAAATTTGGGATTAGGATTTCCTGTAGGTACTAAGTCTCCATCGGCTGCTCCTTTATCCTCATCACTCCATACGTCCCAATCGCCGTTTACATCAGCCCAGTTTGGATAACCAGGGAGAACTGGATTGTATGTCTTAAAGTAAGTCAGTTTATTGCCTGTTATCGGATTTACAGGGATATCTTCCAATCGATTGTAGACTCCTTGATACAACATCTGTGCCCATTGATAGATTGGGCTACCTACCCGGTATAATAGCGCTTGATTATAACCACGAGAGTCAGCATAGAAACTCTTATCTCCGTATGGAAGCGATCCTATTCTGTTCTTGTTATAGGTCAGGTTAAAGTTTGTGTTCCATTGAAAGGCCTTTCCTGGACTGAGGTTTTTAGTGGAAATAGTCAAATCAAATCCTTCATTGTAGATACTCATAGGTACATTGTAGGAAAGTTTGGTGTATCCTGTATAAAAAGGAAACGGGAAGGCCATTATCGGATCTTGTGTTATCTTTCTGTATGTGTCGAAAACTACAGTGACACGATTATTAAACATGTTTAAATCGAATCCGATATTCGTTTGCGCGGATTTGTTCCAGGTAAGATTTGTCAATGTCAACGGTTTGCTAAAAGAAGGAGTAGCAATACTTTCGCCGTTGTACGTTGTCGTGGAAAGATCCCAGACATTGAAAGGTGCATAGAAATCACTAGGCAGTACACCGGATTTTCCCCAGCTACCTCTTATCTTGAAAAAGTTTATGAAATCCATATTCTTTAAGAAAGCTTCGTCAGAAACTACCCAACCCAAAGATACCGCTGGAAAATAGCCCCATTTTGTGTTTTTTCCAAATCGAGAGGAAGCATCGGCACGCCATGAAGCATTAAATAGATATTTGGATTTATAATCATAAGAAAACTGACCCATATAAGATAATAATCCCGAATGCCTTCTGTTGCTCGAGCTGTATAAGTCTTTTTGAGCAACACCTTGAATGACATGGATATCGTCTGTGGCTAGGTTGTATCCTGTTAATTCCAAGGATTTGAAGTCATCGTATTGAAAAGATTGCATACCGGTTAAAGTAACTGTATGCTGTTCGTTAAACGTCTTTACGTAGTTCAATACATTCGCTAAATTATACGTAAATGCATCATTTTTATTTGAAGAGGCAAAGTTAACTCCTCCATTTAGCACTCTCGGTTGAAATTGATCTCGACGATCCATATTTGCCTGGACAGACCCTTCGAATGAGTATTGTAATCCTTTGGTAATGTCAAAGTATGTTTTTGAGAATAAATTTAGAACATCTGTCTTGTTGTCATCTAATAGTTTGTCATATTGACCATAGTAAAAGTCGTAATCAACATCGGAAAGAGGAACAAAAGAAGAAGGCATACCAGCTTGATTAACTGGAACAACTTCGTCAACACCGCGTCCCAAGCCTCGTTTTCTGTCCATTCTGCTGACAGAAAGCATAAGATCGCTATGAACGAAAGAAGCTAGATTAAATCCGAAGTTACCACGTAAGGAATACCGCTTGAAACCTGTGTTGCGAACTATTCCGTCCTCATTATAATATCCGAGAGATAATCGATAGTTAACAATATCTGACCCTCCAGATATACTCCCATCGATGTTGTCAATGTTTCCTGACTTGTAGAAAAGATCCTGCCAATCTGTTGCATTATTGTAGCTGTCGTTTAGACTATCCGTTAAAGGTTGTGTAAATCCTGCTCCAATATTGGAAGAGGTAGCATATTGAGAGAGTATGTCTAACTTCTGTCTACGTTCTGTAGCACCGAGCAATGTTCTTTGAAGTGTCGGCCGCTCTGTAACCCCTTTGTAGTAAGAGAATCGAACTTGAGGTTTTGCTGCTTTCCCAGATTTTGTCTTAATTATGATAACTCCGTTGGCCCCTCGAGAGCCCCATACAGCGGTTGCAGCAGCATCCTTTTGTACAACGATGCTTTCAATATCGTTGATATTAATCCCTGCTATGTAGTTTGTTCCAGTGGCAGTAGATGTTGCTAAGTCGGTAACAGAAAGAGGCATGCCATCAATAATGTATAATGGAGAACTCATTGTATTAGCAAGATCGACTTCGGCATTTAAGTCCGGCGAAATGGTGGAGTTACCTCTAACGGTAAATGTGTTTCTTGCACCAGGTTCACCGGTGAAATTTTGAATGTTTACACCAGATACTCGTCCTTGTAATAAGCTTTCAAAACTTGGAGCCGCGAGGTTTTCTATCTGCTCTCCGGAAATAACTTGTACGGCACTGGTTGTTTTCTTTACGGACTGCTTTTGATAACCTACAATTACAACTTCATCCAACGAAGAGTCATCGGTTTCTAAAACAACTGACACAGGATGTTCCCCTTTGTAGGAGATTTCTTGTTTTTTGAAGCCAATCCCTGAAAAAATTAGTGTGCCCGAGTTTCTTTGACTTTTCAGGCTAAAAGACCCATCCGGAGAAGTGGAGGTTTGGATAGTGCTTCCTTTTTCTTTAACGGTTATTCCGACAAGGGGGGTGCCCTCTCTGTTTTTGACAGACCCCGTTAGGACAATATTCTGACCGAAAAGAAAGGAAGTGCAAAATAGCAGTACTGCTAAGGTTAGTATACTTCTTTTCATAATTGTGTAATTTTAGTTTTACAATTTAGTAACAAATATGTGGTAATAACAAGGCGTCTATTGGCTGTTATAGCCTTTTTTTGAATTATTTTATTTGTTTTTACCATACTCAAACGTTTGCGTGATTTTAATGCAAACGTTTGAGTTATTTCGTTCAAATTAATTGGTGTAACATTGTTGTTGTGTTTAGGCTGGATTTTTACTTAAAATTATTAATAAAGTGTGGTTGGTTGGTATAAAAAATGAACCAAGAAGTTGGGGTTAAATTGGACTTTCGCTTGGCTATCCTTGCCGTTGTATTATTGGTTTAGTATCACTGAGGATGATAAGAATTTTATTCGTGTAGATTTGGTTTTTGAAAATGCGGTGTTGGTAAAGATACGTTCGAGGCATGAACGATATCTGTAGGTTGTTTTTGTGAATTTTGTGAAACTTTTTCTCGCCAAGTTTCGGGAATTCCGAGCATTTTATCTAAGTTTATCATCGAATTAGGTAACGTCAGATATGAAGGTTTCAACGTCACGGAAAAGGTGGGGTATAATAGTGTTAAGCGCGTTCGTTGTTTTGATCGGAGCAGCATTTGCTTTTGCGATGTCAAAGCGCGAAGGTTATCTTAAAGCTGCGGTCGAAAAGGTACAGACAAAATTGAAGAACGACCAACAGATCGATTTTACGGTGGACAAATATCGTTTTGACGGGATGACAACCGTGGTCTTTGACGGCGTGACGATTGTACCGATGGGACGGGATACATTAGCCTCGATGGATCACCTCGGTGTACGGATCCGGGTATGGCCCTTATTATTTGGAGAAGTGAAAATAGGTCAGTTTGATCTCGATAGAGGAAAGATTTCTTTTGTGAAGCGTGATACGGTAAGTAATTATGATTTTCTCTTCCGAAAAAAAGCAAAGGACTCTACGACTATAGAAGAGCCAAATGAGCGTAATTTTGCCGAGTGGGCACAACGTCTGGCCAAACAGGTGTTTTCTAAAGTCCCTGATAATATGCGGATGAATGATTTTGAAATCTCTTATCGGGATAGTTTACTGCATCAACGTATTCGAGTCCCTCAAGCTATTATAGATGATGGCGATTTCGAGACCAGTCTTTTTTTGAATGATCATGATGCAGAGTGGCGACTGAAAGGTTATGTAAATGGCGATGACCAGAAATTAAAGGTAGAAGTGTCTTCTAGGGAGAAGAATACGGAATTACCTTTCATAAGGGGCAAATACGGTCTGGGCATCAGTTTTGATAAGTTGGTATTTGACTTGGCCGGAATTAAGAAAGTGGAAAAGGACTTGTTACATGTGACGGGTGGTGTAGAATATGAGAACTTGGTCGTGAAGCATAGGCGCCTATCGGACGAGCCGATTGTATTGCCACATGGTATTGCCGAAGGTGGCCTAGCTATTGCTAATGATTATATTGCACTGACGGATAAATCAAAAGTTACGGTAAAAGAATTTTCTGTAGCTCCTAAAGCTAAGTTGATACTCAAGCCAACAAAGAAAATAGAGCTATCCGTGCATACAGGCCCTTTTACGGCACAGAATTTTTTTGACGCTATTCCCCAAGGATTATTTGAGAGCTTAGAAGGGGTCGAGGTCGCCGGGCAGGTAGACTATAGTCTGGATTTTTCGGTAGAGCTCGATAATCCGGATAAAATTATGTTTAGGTCGACCATCGATGATACGGACCTTAAAGTCCTACAATGGGGAAAGGCCAAAATAGATTCGCTTAATTTTCCGTTTGAATATGATGCTTACGATGATACCACATTGGTAAGGCATATCGTGGTAGGGCCTGCTAATCCTAATTTTACGCCTCTGGCGGAGATACCCTATGTGTTGAAGACCACGGTTCGCAATACGGAAGACCCTTTCTTCTATAAACACAATGGATTTGAAGAGGAAGCTTTTAAGCTGTCCATCCGGACCAATATTAAAGAACGAAAGTTCAAAAGAGGAGCAAGTACGTTATCGATGCAGCTGGTGAAGAATGTATTTTTGAATCGGAAGAAGACGATGACACGCAAGTTTGAAGAGATATTGCTGGTGTGGTTGATGGAGGCATCGGGACAGGTAAGCAAGGATCGGCTTTTTGAAGTGTATCTGAATGTGATCGAATGGGGCAAAGATGTATACGGTATAGCTGAAGCTTCGCAATATTATTTTAAAAAGAGACCGCAGGATCTGAATTTAGGAGAAAGTTTGTTCCTGTCTAGTATTATTCCTCGTCCTAAAACTGGGTTGTCTTCTTTTGATTATACGGGACACCTGAGACCTTGGGTGCAACGTCACTTTAATACCTATGGCTATATCATGACTAAGGTCGGGGATCTGAAGGGTGTAGATGTACCACCCAGTTACGGGTTTTATGAAGTGTTGTTACAACCGGGGCTGCGGGCAGCAGCTCCACTGGTACAGGATACGGTATCGCGTGACGTTATAGATGAACACGAGCTGTTTATGGAAGAAATGGAAAGAGAGGAAGTTGAAAAAAAACATATCCTTGAAAAGTTAATGGGTAAAGAACAAAAGAATTAAATAGAGATGCGTACGATTGAGATTGATAGTTATAGTTTTGAACCTTTTATTGAATATGAGCAGATTAAGAAGCGGATTCGCCTGATCGGAATAGATATCAATGTGCAGTATGCCGACAAACATCCGGTATTCATCGGTGTGTTGAACGGCTGTTTTATGTTTATGGCTGATTTGATGAAGCAGGTGCATATCCCCTGTGAGATGTCTTTTGTGAAGTTGGCCTCCTATTCAGGGACGTCGCACGGAGATATAAATGAATTGATCGGCGTAGGGATGGATCTTACAGGACGTCATATCGTCATTGTTGAGGATGTAGTCGATTCGGGTAATTCGTTAAAACATACCATGGAAGCTTTGGAGCGACTTGACGTAGCGAGTATATCGGTCTGTACCCTGTTGTTAAAACCGTCTTGTTTACAACATGATTTTGATAATATCATGTATGTAGGATTCGAGATCGACAAGGAGTTTGTGGTTGGATACGGCCTAGACTACAATGGTCAATGTCGAAACCTCCCTGATATCTACAAGGAGGTGTCAAGCACGGATTAATTTTTAAAATGACAACTATCTAGATGGTCATTCACCATACCGACTGCTTGCATAAAGGCATAGCAAATAGTGCTCCCAAAGAATTTAACCCCTCTTTTCTTAAGGTCCTTTGAAATGGCATCGGACTCAGAGGTATTGGTAGGAGCATCTTTTAGCGAGATCAGTTTATTTTTGATAGGTGCCTGGTTGGGCATAAAGGAGTACAGATAGTTATAGAAAGAACCGTACTCTTGTTGTATCGTAAGAAAAATCTGTGCATTGGTTACTGTGGCTGCGATCTTGCCACGATGACGGATTACTGCGGGATCCTGAACGATTATGTCGATTTGTTCAGGGGTAAATTGAGCTACTTCTGTGGGGTCGAAATCTGCTAACAGTCTACGGTAGCCTTCACGCTTACGAAGGACGGTAATCCAACTTAGGCCCGCTTGTGCCGACTCTAACACGAGGAATTCGAATAGGGTGCGATCGTCTTTGACGGTTTTCCCCCACTCCTCATCGTGATATTTTACATATAGTGGGTCATCGCCGCACCATGGGCATCGAATGATTGTGTTACTCATAGATTCGTTTAGTTTTTATAGACAAAAATCCTACCTTTGGGCATACATGAAAACAAAGAATAGGCTGTCGCAAATTAGGAAAAAAGTTGAATATCTGCTTTTGTTATTTATAGCGGTTTTTTCTTTTGTGTCGGTTGATGCTCAAGTTGTCCCCTCTGTTGGTGTGTTGGATAGTACAGCGCGCGCTGAGCAAGATTCTTTATTGCATGCGCGTATGAAGAAGGATTCTTTGGCTCGGATATATGTTTTTGTCGACCCCAATAGACCAAATCAACGGCTTGATAGCCTGCGTCAAAAACTGGTGGTTACCGATAATGATTTCGTTTCTTGGATGGAGTTTACAAATAGTTTGGTCAAGGATAAGCATATGGCTACGATGACTCCATCGCAAAAGACCGACCGACCATTATGGATTATAGGGGTATTAATACTTTTGTTTTCGGGTATCGGTGTGGTGCGACTCTTTTTCTATTCTACCTTTCACAATATTATTAACGGGTTCTTCAACGATAGGATATTGGGGCAGATTAGCAAAGAAGATAATGTGATGACCTCATGGCCGTATATTTTCTTATACATCATCTTTAGCTTTTCATTGGGGCTGTTCATCCTTATTTTTCAGGTGGCTTATAATCCCATGGGGGATGTTAGTGTTAGTAATTTTTTGAAGTTATCGGCTTTGGTGGGAGTTTTGTTTGTTGCCAAGATCTTATTTATAAGGATTATCGCAGTTGTTTTTGAGGTAGAACGATTGGTCAGGGAGTATATAGCTGTTTTATATTTGGTGTACTTCAATAGTATGTTAATCTTAATGCCGCTGCTACTTTTCGTTACCTTTTTTTCAACTTCCTACTTTAAGATTATATTAATTTTCTTTCTGATTGTTGTGTCTATCTTGTTCTTATACCGCTTTTTACGAACTGCGATTGGTTTGGTGGGAAATCTAAAGTTTTCAATGTTTTATTTAATTCTGTATCTTTGCAGCTTAGAAATTGCACCAATTTTAATATTAGTGAAAGCACTAAACAGTTAAAGAAACAATTTATGCAGATCGATGTTGCGAGAGCAAAAAAAGTAAAAAGTGTGTTGGTTACCTTACCAAAACCTGAGAATGATAAGTCACCTTATTTTACATTAGCGGAAAAGTATAACTTGAAATTGGATTTTCGTGGTTTTATCCATGTAGAGGGGGTTCCCGCTCGTGAGATAAGAAAAGACCGTATCAATTTCTCCGAATTTTCAGCTGTTATTTTTACAAGTAAGAATGCTGTAGACCATTTCTTTCGCGTATGTGAAGAGATGCGGTTTGAAGTTTCGGCCGAGTTGAAATACTTTTGTATTTCCGAAGCTATTGCATTGTATTTGCAGAAATATATTCAGTACCGAAAACGCAAGATTTTCTTTGGAAAACAGACCGCCAAGGATTTGGAGGAAGTGTTGAAAAAGCACAGTAAAGAGAAGTTCTTGTTCCCTTGCTCGGATGTAGCAAATGAGGAAACCCAAAAATGGTTGCAAGACAATGGCTACGACTTTACACCTGCGGTTTTATTCCGGACAGTGATAAGCGATATTACGGACTTGAAAGATGTATTTTATGACATCATCGTGTTTTTTAGCCCTTCAAGTGTACAATCATTGTATGAGAATTTTCCGGATTTCGTGCAGAATAGTACGCGTATTGCTGCTTTTGGAGCGAGCACACAGCAGGCCTTGTTAGAAAAAGGATTGTTGTTGGATATCCCTGCTCCTACACCAAGCGCACCGAGTATGACGATGGCGGTAGAACAATATATCAAACAAGTCAATAAGTAAAAGTTGCGTGCCTTGCACGCAACTTTTACTTCATATAGGAGTGTTAGTTGCAGGGGAAGAGTCGTGTTAAAAGATGTTAAAAAGGGGTTCGCTTTAACTTTTTTTTACTTTTTTTTGAGAATTCTTGTTCGAATAACATAATTAACACCTATTTTTAGATGCTTCTTTTGCCAAAAACCGGCGTTAGAAGCAGTTTTTTAGGAGCGTATCTTTCTCAACTGAATCATGGGATATTGGATGAGGTTGATATCGAGGCTTTAAGAGTTTTTTAGCTTAGATTATTTAGTTTATGGATTTTAATCGGTACAGATTGTCTTATGGTTTGCTATGTATGCTGATTGCTATAACAGCAATTGGTTGCAAAGGCCCCAGTAATTCAGGTGAGCTAGTAGGCGTACGATTGGATAAATTGAAGGCGAGTAAGACACCGCACGGTATGGTGTTAATTCCCGGCGGTACTTTTATCATGGGACAATCGGACGAAGATATCGGTTTTTCGCAGACGGCTCAAAATCGTCAGGTAACTATCGCTCCGTTTTATATGGACGACACAGAGATTTCAAATAGTGAGTATCGTCAGTTTGTCAACTGGGTTAGAGATTCTATCTTAATTCATAATTTTTTGGGCGATGATTCTTATTTTGTACAAGGTGAAGGTGGTGGTGGCGAACGCTATATTGATTGGGATAAGGTAAATAAGCAATCTCCATGGAGAGCGAAAGAGCAGGAAAAGCGGGAGCGATTGAACAGTATGTTTTATCAAGGTGAAGATCGTGTGTTTGGACGCAATGAGCTGGACGTACGTCTATTGAAATATCACTTTGAATGGTACGACCTACAAGCTGCGGTTCGCGGTAAGAATGATCCTTCAAAAAGACGTTCGGATTTCATTATGCGTGATACGATGCTTATCTATCCGGATACTACGGTATGGTTAGCTGATTTTAGTTACGCGGCTAACGAGCCAATGGTAAACGGCTATTTTTCACATCCTTCGTTTGATGATTATCCTGTAGTGGGAGTGACTTGGCGTCAAGCACAGGCGTTTAACTCTTGGAGAACGCAGTTATTCAATAATCAAGCTGCTAAAAATAGAGTTCAACCGCGATTTGATTACCAACTCCCTTCTGAGGCAGAGTGGGAATATGCTGCAAGAGGAGGTAAGGTGGGAATGCAATATCCTTGGGGAGGGCCTACAGCCCGTAACGCTCGTGGTTGTTTAATGGCGAATTTTAAACCAGGAAGAGGTAATTATATTGACGATGGAGTCGCTTATACGGCGCCTGTATATTCGTATTGGCCAAATGATTTCGGTCTGTATAATATGGCAGGTAACGTCGCGGAGTGGACACAGTCAAGTTACAATGAATCGGCATATTCTTTCGTACATGACATGAACCCAACGTACACGTATAATGCTAAAGCTTCCGACCTGGAGACAATGAAGCGTAAAGTGATCCGTGGTGGGTCATGGAAAGATGTAGGTTTTTTCCTGCAGAACGGAACAAGACAGTATGAGTATCAAGATACATCGAAATCATACATCGGCTTTAGATCTGTTACAAAGTATGCGGGAGTAGCATATTAAAAGGAGTTTTAAGAAATTAGTAACGAATTATATTATTAGCATTAGTCAAATGGCACGCAAAAAGAAGTTTGGTTTCGGAATCAATACATTTATCAACTGGGGAGCAACAGTCGTAATTATCGGCTTGATGTTTAAAATTCTTCACTTTAAAGGCGGTGAATGGATGATAGGTATTGGTCTTGCGGTAGAAGCATTATTATTCTTCATCATGGGGTTTATGTCAGCAGAGAAAGAAGTAGACTGGACAAGAGTGTATCCCGAGCTGGATGAAGACTTCAATGGCGAACTTCCGAAGCGAAGTGCTACAGTAGCAGTTGCCCAGCCTACAGCAATTGGAAATACAGCTGCATTGGATAAATTATTGCAGGATGCTAAAATTGATGAAAACTTAATTGGTAATTTGGGGGATGGCCTGCGTACGTTTAGTGATAAAGTGTCTGCTATTTCTAAAGTCGCCGATACGGCTGTCGCGACTAACCAGTTTGCAGACAAATTGAATGCAGCTTCAACCGGAGCGTCTCAGCTTAGCCATGCCTTTGAGCGTGCAGCAGCAGACTTGCAGACGTTTAACGAAGCGTCTGGAGATATGCAACAATTTAAAGAGCAGGTAAGTACATTTAATAAGAATCTGACATCGTTAAATGCTATTTATGGCAATATGTTGTCGGCAATGAATGCAAATCGTTCCTAAGTGTCACTTAAATTAAATGGGGATTTAAGGAAAATTAAAGATTATGGCAGGACATAAGGAGACACCTAGACAACGGATGATCGGCATCCTATACTTAGTGCTATTAGGTTTAGTGGCGCTGAATGTATCGGATTCTATTTTGGATGCGTTCCGAAATCTAGGTAATAGTTTAAATACATCTACACAGAATACACAGACCGGTATTGATAATATGTTTTTGGCTTTTCGCGAGACAAAAATGAAAGAGAACCCAGAACGTGCTCAACCGTTATTAACAAAAGCTGAAGAGGCACAAAAATTGATAGCTCAGTTGACTGCTAAGCTGACGGAATATAACCAAACTCTTTCTTCACAGGGAGGAGGAATGGACGAAGAGACAGGTGATGTAAAATTTCGCAGTAGTACAGATATTTCGTATCGTGTGATGATTAATGAAGGAAGAGGAAAGCAGCTTCGGGATTTAATCAATAGTACGTCAGATAAATTGAAGAAGCTGACAAATAACGAGGTGAGTTTTGCGTTGTCGGCAGAAGATCCGGCACCCAGAGGTGGGATTAAGAGAAGCTGGGAGGACGTGAATTTTGGTAGTGGTATTCCATTGACAGCAGCCATTACGGCATTAGATAAAATAAATGCCGATGCTAAAAATGCAGAGTCGGCAGTAGTGAAACATATCTTTGGTAAGATGGACCAAGCAGTTGTTAACTTGGATAAGTTTGCTGCTGTAGCGGTAGCACCTACTTCTTATCTTATTGCAGGCCAGCCTTATACCGCGAAAGTGTTTTTGACGGCTTATGACTCGAAATCAAGCCCACAGATATCGGTAAATGGTTCGTCCATTCCCGTTGTCGATGGACAAGGTACGTATTCATTAACTCCGGGTGTAGGTACGCACACTTGGCGTGGATCTATCCGTGTACAGCAGACGGATGGTACGGTGAAAACTTACGAGACAGAACCGATGACATTTCAGGTTTCTAAGCCTTCGGCTGTGGTTTCGCCTGACGCGATGAACGTATTGTATATTGGAGTAGACAACCCGATATCAATATCTGCCCCAGGAGTACCTGTTGAAAGTTTAAAAGTTTCGGGTTCTGGCGTAAATTTAACTGCAAAAGGAGATGCTAAATATATTGCAAGGGTTTCGTCTCCTGGTGATGTTTCTTTGAATGTGACCGCGACAGTAGACGGTAAGACACAGAATCTAGGGACATCGAAGTTTCGTGTGAAACGTATTCCAAAACCAACGGCACGGGTAGGAGGCAAGACTGGAGGGCGTATTTCGGCGGCCCAATTGAGAGGGCAGACGGTTGTATCAGCGGCGTTGGATAATTTTGATTTTGATGCTAAATTTAGAGTAACTAAGTTTAGCATGTATATAGCTATACCTCGGGTAGATCCAATCGGCCCGTACTCATCTGGTGGCAATGATTTCAGTGCGCAGATGAAGTCGGGATTGAGCGGTATAAAATCAGGCTCTGTAGTAATGATTTACGATATAGTTGGTGTTGGGCCGGATGGTATGGCACAAAACTTGGAGCCAATTACTTTCCAAGTGACAAATTAGTAGCATAATAAGTACTATTATGAAGAAGATAGTTTTATCGATAGCCTGTATAGGTATAGCTTTTGCCGGTTTGGCGCAAGACTCTAACCTATCGAATAGCACAAAGCCTGTTCGCAGCAAGACGGATCAACCGCCTATCGATGGGTATTATAAAAATACGGATATCGAAAACCGAAAGGTAATTGATTATGCACCAATCCGACAGACGGATGTGTTCTATCGGAAGCGTGTGTGGAGAGAGCTTGATCTTCGGGAGAAGATGAATCAGATCTTTGCATCACCTAAAGCGCGTCTGATGGACATTATCGTCAAAGCAATCCAAGCAGGAGAGCTGACAGCATATGATCCTACGCCGACGGCTGATAACCCTACGGGTGATAATTTTGAACTCATGCAGATCTTACCTATAGATCAGGTAATGGCTCGTTTGGGTGGAGATAGTGTATTGGTAGAGCAGTTTAACGAAAACAACGAGGTTATTAGCTCTAAGTACGAGAATCGTGCGTTTAGCGGCGAAAATGTGCTGAAATTTCGGATTAAGGAAGATTGGATCTTTGATAAACAGCGATCGGTCTTTGAACCCCGTATCGTAGGTATTGCGCCGCTTATTACACCGCAGGTTCCCGGTATGGAAAATGCCGTACAGCAGGGAGCTGTAAAAAATGCAGCAGATAGCTCTGACCCGTTTGATCCATTTGCCGTGAAGCCAGAAGGTGCGGTTAATAATACTGCTAACGAAAACTCGACTACTCCAGAAAATGTTCCGGCATTGCCGGCTACAGATCCATTTGGACCGGTAGTGGATGCTACACCGGCATTTTGGATCTATTTTCCAGAGGCACGACATGTATTCGTGAATAAGGAAGCAATGAATAGACATAATGCCGCTACAGGGTTGAGTTATGATGATATTTTTATCAAACGCCTGTTTTCCAGTTATATAGTAAAACAGGACAATCCGGAGGATATGCGTATTAAAGATTACATACAAGACGATATTGAGCGATTGTTTGAATCTGAGCGTATTAAAAAAGTAATCATGGATTGGGAGCAAGACCTGTGGTCTTATTAATAAAATAATCACTATTTCTACACCTTGATGCTTAGATTGTTTCTAAATAAAGACGGGAAAAATCAATGATGGCATTAAAAGTGTGGAAATATTTTTTTTAAAAATATCCGTTTTTGTTACTTTATAGTATAGAAGGAAATAAACTAGAAATCTTGTGAAACTACAATCTGTCGATAAAATATCGGGAATCGCTCCAAAGGATTTTGTGAGAGATTACCTCAATAAGGGACAACCTGTAATCATTAAGGACTTTATAAGCAAAGATAGTGCATGCTGGTCTAAATGGAGCTATGACTATTTCAAAGAAGTAGCTGGAAGCGAAAAGATAAATGTTTATGGTAAAGAGGAGGAAAGTCAAAACTATGCGGCAAGTCCTCCGGTGGGTAAAATGACGTTTGCGGAGTACCTAGATAAAATCAGTGCAGAACCGACGGAGCTTCGTCTTTTTTTATTCAACCTTTTGAAAATCAGGCCTGAATTAAAAAAGGATGTCGTTTATAACGATGTGACTGGGGGGAAGGTAATACAAGGTCTACCTTATATGTTTTTTGGAGGTGAAGGATCTGCAACGCGAAATCACTTTGATATCGATATGTCGCACGTGTTCATCTCTCAGTTTCAGGGATATAAGCGGATTTGGTTGTTCCCCAATGATCAATCGGATTTAATGTACAAATTGCCTTATAATTTTCATAGTATTGCCAATTTGAAGCACAGCAGTACCGACGATTATCCGGCTTTGAGATTGTTGGACGGTTACGAAGCGGTGATCGGTCCGGGCGAAACCTGTTATATGCCAGCAGGCTGGTGGCATTATATTCAGTATGAGACAGAAGGTTATTCTATATCCGTTCGTGCACTAGCGAATTCCTTAGGAGAGAAATTAAAGGGTGCGCGAAATCTATTTATAACACGCCACTTTGACGATACTATGCGTAAAATATTTAAGGATAAGTGGTTGGATTATAAAGTACAGATCGCTACACGTCGGGCTGAGCGAGCGATGAAGCGCCTCAAGATGAATTAATAGATGGAAAGCGAGTTCGTTGTTAGAGCTCGCTTTCTTCGTTTATACGGACTGCATTCCGATAGAAAAGTGTATAGGGATCTGAGGGGTATATATGTGCATCTGGATTGTGTCGGAACGGAACATTTGGATTAAAGATCTCTTCCAGTGTCATTCTTAAGAAATCTACAAAATTTGCCTTTTGTTCGGCCAAAAAATCCCCTTCCATTAATGTGCCATAACTGCCGTAAAACAAGGTGCCTTCGTCACGCATCTTACGTGCTACATATAAATGGGGTTCCAATCCTCGGTGACCAGTGACCTGCTCAAATACATGCGTATAGAAAAGTGTCTGCACTAAGGCTTTGTTTTCCGTATTAGCAGACAATACCTTTTCCATGCTGGAGAATTTGACAGCATCTGCTCCTGTTTTGTAATCGACGATACGTGTTTTGACCTCTCCTAAATCTGTAACTACCTGGTCGACACGGTCAATAATTCCAAACAATGCTACTGCCTCAGGCCGATCGTTAATGCTAATCTCGAAATCGATCGTATAGTCTTGATCATTTTCTAATTCAACAATACGGAAAGATTGATAATGGTCTATATCGTATTGCAGGTACATCTTGACGTATTCACACCCTATCTTGTGCATGATCGTTTGGAGGCTATTGAGTTCCTCCACAGATTTGAAGGTGCTGTGGTATTGATTTCCAATTTCCTTTAAGACCAAGGATTCAATAGTCCCTATTTTCTCTTTTAATTCGTTGGTAGACGTAAATGCCGCTATACCTTTGTAGGGAAAGAGGATTTTCTCCATCACTTCGTGAATCACAGTGCCAAGACGGTTCATTTCAAATTCCTGTGATATAGCAGGTGGTTCTTTTATTTCGGCTACATGTTTTAAGAAGAACTGCAGCGGTGAAGCCAGATAGGTGGTCAGAGCGGTAGCTGATATTCGACGTTTGTTTCGTACGAAAGTGTTGTACATCTTGTCCCATATAGCCTCCGTTTTTGGGATGATTAGTTCTGGTGAAGCGGAAGGAAACTGAATGTTCTGTTGCTGCTGGTGCTTCGCAAATTGAAACTGACTTTCAAACTCCAATTGGCGGATAAAACGGCTTTCCTCCCCGGAGCTGCTCTCATCGACTATGCTATTGTAAAAAATGCGGATATTTTCACTATACTGAAAATGCCTGTAGAAGAGGTATGCGGTCAAGGCGTCCTGATTTTCTAAAATAGGCAGTCCATAAGCCCGGCGTAAATTGTTTGGTAGAAATGTTACACCGGCTGATGTTTTTGGTAAAATACCCTCATTTGCACCAAGAATATAAACATGGTCGAAGTTAAGACAACGGCTTTCCAATAATCCCATGATCTGTAATCCATCTAATGGATCTCCTTCTATAGCAGAATTGATCGTAACGATGGCTTTTCGGATCAGACCTATCTGGAAGACAATGCTCAGCTGTGGTATTTTTGAAAATCCCAGATGTAATTGATGGAGCACTTTTTTTGTCTCTATTAAGAGGTTGGCATCGATTTGTTTAATCTGGCTATCTAGCGCTAAGGAAAGCAGTAGGTTGTCTAAGATATGGATGAGCGTAGGGATAACATCCTTTGGTTGGTTTAATGGCCTGAAAAAATGGGGGAGTGAGCTGCTGCTTATTTGTATGTCTTCTAATCCGATCTCAAATAGTTGTTTTTCCGTCACAAATTCCTGACAGGATTTTTTTTCCTGTGCTGAAATCCTAGTCATAGGGTTGTTGAGAAAGCTCTCTAGATATTGGTAGGGTATCTTGTTCTTTTTGAGATGCGAAATATCTTCATGGACGTCCATCCAAAGACTTAGTACACCGAATATTGGCGATTGTGTCAAGGGAAACCCAGTTGTAATATTTACTTTTATATCGGGAAGACTTTGCAGTAGAGGGACTAATAGTGTTTCGTCCGCTAATAGTATAGCAGCGCTCTTGCCTTCCAGATCTTGCTCTAAGAGGATCTGATGAAGCAGCTTTGTCTGGCTTACTTTTCCCGTCGAAGCATAAAGATGGACGGCGTCTTTTCGGTTTCCAATAGAATTGCCGCTATCTTTGATAGCGTTTATTAACCCCGTTTGAAAAATATTACGGCGAATAAATAATCCGGCTTCCTGTTGCGTGTCCTCTAGATAATAAGTGTCTGTATCAAAGTAGAATAATGCACGATCTTCTTCTTGCCAACGTTTGAATAGTTGCGCTTCTGCATTGTTCAAAGCATTGAATCCTACAAATAGAATCTTTTTATACGAAGCTAAGAAATCAGGATTGTCCGTAGTCCGCTCTACAAGATTGCGATAAATTGTAGGAAAATTGCTCTGTTTCAGAGACTGTAGCTTGGTTTTGAAATTCTTATAAAGTACAGGTAGTCGTTTCCAAAGTTTTAAGAAACGTTGCTGCACTCCGGTATGGCCTGCCATATTGAAAGATTGCCAAAACTGCCGGATAAAGTTTTGTTGTTCGGTTGTTAGGTGTTGAAATTCGATATCAATACGACTGGTGTCGTATAATTCCATGAAAATATGATCAATATTGACCAGATCGTAGTCCAATTGACTAAAGTCACTTAAGATGATTTCTGCAATGGGATAAAATTCTTCCAGTGATTCAGGTGTCAATCCTTCTTGCTCTAGAAGTTCGTTGTGCAACTCAAAGAGGTAGAAAAATTGTGTCAGTTGACTAACTTGTTCAGCGTTGGACGAAAGCGCAAAGAATTCCTGAATAGTAAAGAACTGAGGGGACCAGATCGCTTGCCTGTAAGTGTCTGCGAGATGTTTCTTCAGGTAGGTAATGGGACGCTTATTGTTAAAAACAATAGCTATTTCAGAAAGGTCATTACCGAAACGCTTCTGAATATCTTCGGCGACTATTTTTAAAAATGGAACCATGTTTATAGTATTGAGATATAAGATATGAGTATTGAGATATTACTTTACCTACTTGACTTCGAGGAGCTCATTTATTTTGGCATAATACAAATAGCCCTTGACTTGTTTGTAACCTAGATTTTGAAGTGCTTTCATATACTGGTCTACTTGTGTTTTATGCTCGATATAGTTGTCACTGGTGAATTTGAAGTCCAATACGATGGTTTCTTCGGTATTGGTAAAAACTTTATCGGGTCTTAAGGTTCTTCCATCGGAAGTAATTATAGCTGATTCATTCCAAATTTTATGGTTGCCGATGAGCCAAGGGTGGATTTGGGGATGATGCCAGATCTGGTGGATTTCCTTTTCTAAAATTTCCTTGTTTTCAAGAGCAAGCACACCTTCATCTATGTATCGTGCTATAATGCGGGCTATATCACTTTCTTTAGAGGCTTCCGCCATTATCTCGTGTGCTAGTATGCCATATTGCGAGGCTTTTTCCATCATGAGGATGGTATTGATGGTCCTTCGGCTTGATTTGCTTAATGCTGTTTCCAGTGCTTTGGAGATGGGGTAGCTTTTTAAAGCAATGGAAGAAGCTGTATCGCTAACAGGAATAGACTCGGTGGTTTTTGTAATAATCTGGTCTATTTTTATGCGACCTTCTTGCAGTTGAAATGGAGCACCGTTATATTCCAGCACTTGGTACAACACATCTGAGATCAGTTCATTTTTAATGTCTAACCCGGTAATCGCACCAGTCTTTTTATCTACCACTTCTTTAAAGCCTGGAGCTGTAATATAGAGATGTTCGACGGCGCGTGTGGTAGCTACGTAAAGGGTGTTGAGCGCATCCATGTAGTTAAATAACATTTCTTCATAGTACTGCTTGTAAAAAATTGAACGACCGATATTACTGTTGTATTTGATCGGTATTTTACCCAGTTGTGCAAAGGGAGAGTTTTCGGTATTGATCCAAAAGTCGCCATTGAGCATACCATCAATTCCCCAAGCACAGAAAGGGATCATGACGACATCATAAGCTAGTCCTTTGGACTTATGTATTGTGGTCACTTCAATAGCATTGATTTTGCCACTGGATGGGAGGACTACTCTGTTGCCATCCTCTTCCCAAAAATCAAGGAATTGCGTGATTCCTCTTTCTCCACTGGACGTAAAGTTGCCCACTACATCCTTAAAAGTAAGGATATACGGTAGGTGTATATTGTTCTCGGAAGTGAAACCATAGATCTCTATAAGCTTCTCTACCAAGTGGATGAGGGGGAGTTTTTGCCATGCCCCCCAGTTTGTGAGGAGTTGTTCTGGCAGTATTCCGTCCAACGATTGAATGTCATTAGCCTTGAACTGCAGCCATACTGTAGAATCAAAGGCTTGTCCGGTCTGGATTAACTGATATAGATAGGCTATACGGGCATGATGAATGATATGCAGATCTGAGTTATGGACAAATGCTTTTAGTGTTTCTGTCAGCAAGATTACGGCGTCATTTGATGCTAAAGCTAGCGCATCTCCTGAAATAACATCAAAAGACAGCTCGTGTACATTCTTGTATTCCATTAATTTCTGGATGACGAGCATGGCCTGTGCATTGCTTCGAACTAATATGCCAATTTGTTTGGCCTTATATCTTTTTGAGGTAATCCATTCGCCTATCTTTTGACAGAGATTATCCGTCGCTTGCTCTAATACCTGATTGGCCCTGAATCGGCCATCGTTGACGGGGAGATAATCAATCTCGATAGAGCCTTGTTCTGCGGGGGTGTTACTTTTTTGTTCAGGAATGAGCTGACTGCTGTTTTCATAGGCTCGAATGAGCATGCTGTCATTCTGTTCATTACGCCACCAACGTAGCCCTTCGTCAGAGAGTTCGTCGGAGATTTTGTCATTCAGTACCTGCTGTAGATGTCTTGGAATTTGTTCGTACACATAGTTGTTGAACCGAATGATATTAGGAAGACTTCTGTAATTGGTATCTAGTATACCATTCTCGATAAAAGTTTTCTTTGTTATTTCGGATAGATGAAATGAGTTGCTGACTTGATCTTCTACTTGCTGCAATAGGATCCGCCAATCGCCGTTACGCCAGCGGTAAATACTTTGTTTGACATCTCCGACAATAAGGTGTTCATGTTGCTTTCCTTCCGTATTACCAAGTGCATTCAATAATAGCGGACTATAGTTTTTCCATTGAATCCGGGAAGTGTCCTGAAACTCATCAAACAGGAAGTAATTGTAGCGATTACCTATTTTTTCCCAAATAAAGGTCGGATCGTTGTTGTTGTCAAGCCCCAGCTTGTTTAATAGAATCTGTGAATCTGAAATCAACTGCGCAGCATTTTCTTTGCGCCAGATGCTTAAAAGGTCAGACATTTCTTTTAGCAGTCGGAGGTAATATAAGTTGCCTTGAACGGCCTGATAAGCGATGTATATAGGTGTCAGGTTTTGGAGTTCTATAAACTGTTGTAATACAGGTTGAAATGCGTGTATGTAATCGTGCTGTACGTTTTTATTTACATCCGTAAATGCTTCTTCATTGTCAATAAGTGCTATAAATCGTTCCATGACTTTGTCGAGGTCTGATAAGGAGAGCTTATGGACACGAGGGGATACCTTGTACGCTGAGACCAATTTGTTGCGGGATTTGCCCTTCATGTTATCCGCTTGGATCTGCAATGTTCGATAGGTATCTTGAAAAGATGTTATCGTGTGGCTGACAGCATCTAGATAGGATTGGGTCTTGTCTATGACCTCTGTGTTAAGCAGATTGAATACCTGGTTGGTATCTGCCGATACCAGAGCACCATCGAACTCCTGAAAATTTTCGGAAAAAATTAAACCCGCTAACTGTGCAAGTTGATTTCTGTAATTCCAATTCTCGTTATTACTGATTTTTTTTTCTGCATAACCAATAATCCAATCCAATAGATCTGGTCGTTCATCTAATAACTGATTGAGCATGATGGTTAGATCGGCCTTCACCTTATTGGTGTTCATTTCGATCTTATAACCCGCATCAAGGTTCAATTCGTAAGTAAACGACCGGATTACCTTCTGAGAGAATCCATCAATCGTACTGATGGTAAAGTGGCTATAGTCGTGTAAGATTTTTCGATATACACGGTGTGCTTTTTGTTGAAGTGAGGCTGCGTTCCAGCTTGGATTCTGTTCAATTAACAAATCTCTGAAACTTTTTATTTTTCCGCTGTTATCACCGATTGCCAAACCTTGTAACACAGAGAGAATACGTTCTTTCATCTCTGCCGTAGCTTTATTGGTAAAGGTAACGGCTAAAATCTCACGATAGCTGTTTTCATTGACCAGTAATAGGGATAGGTAATGGAGGGTGAGACTGAAAGTCTTACCAGAACCGGCAGATGCTTTAAGAATTCGGAGAGGAGCGACATTGTTCATCCTACAAAGTAAAAATTAAAAATGGGAAATTCAAAAGAGACTTTAAGCGATAAGCAATAGGCTATAAGCTAATTATTTTGGAGGGTAGACTTTTTGCCTATAGCAGTATTAAGTGATTAAAAATCAGTTTGTCTTTTTAATTAACTTCGTTGAACTCGCAAGCTCGGTTTTTATTTTTTACTTTTTATTGTTATCTTTGCGTCCCCTCTTACATACAGTACGGGGGATATGTTGAATACATAAATAATAATTAAACATGGCAACTAAAATCAGATTGCAAAGACATGGTAAAAAAGGAAAACCTTTTTACCACGTAGTAGTAGCAGACTCACGTGCACCACGTGATGGTAAATTCATCGAGCGTTTAGGTTCTTACAACCCAAACACTAATCCAGCAACTATCGTTTTAGATTTCGAAAAAGCTTTAGATTGGATGAACAAAGGTGCTCAACCTACAGACACAGCACGTGCTATCCTTTCTTACAAAGGTGTGTTGTACAAAAAACACTTGCAAGGTGGTGTGAAAAAAGGAGCTTTTGATGAGGCTAAAGCTGAAGAGCTTTTTACGAACTGGGCTGAAGGTAACACTGCTAAGATTGAAGGTAAAAAATCTGGTCTTGCAAATGCTAAAGAAGAAGCTAAAAAAGCAGCTTTAGTAGCTGAGGCTAAGAAAAAAGAAGAAAAAGCTGCCGCTGTAGCTGCAAAAAATGCACCAGTAGAAGAAGTTGCTGAAGAAGTAACTGAAACTGCTGAAAACACAGAAGAAACTGAAGGTTAATCTTTCATAAAGTATTCAAAGAAAAATGGTCGGTTCATATTATGGGCCGACCATTTTTTTCTGAAGCTGTATATTTTATTGATCATTTCATGTTTTTTAAGGAGTCAATGAGCTCGCTTCGTTCGGACCATAGGCCATCAAGAACTTTCATCTCCGTTGATGATTCATTGGAATCATGAAAGTTTTTCTTTTTTAATTTTTATTTTTGACTTTTAATTTGATAGAATGACCATAGAAGAAAGCTTTTACATCGGATATGTAAGTAAAACCAGAGGACTCAAAGGGGAGGTGCAATTGTTTTTTGAATTTGAGGATTATAATGAACTGGACTTCGAGATTATCTTTTTAGAGGTGAATAAGAAGTTGGTTCCTTATTTTGTGGATCAGATCAAGCTTCATAACAACAGTACCGCATATGCTACATTTGAAGATGTAGATCATATTGATAAAGCGCAGGTGTTGGTCCGTAAAAAAATGTACCTGCCGAATGATAAGATGCCGGAACGGGATCCAGATGATTTCCGGTATACAGATTTAGTGGGGTACTTGGTCATTGACGAAGAGCATGGTGAACTCGGAGAAATTATTGAAGTGCAGGAGATGCCGCAGCAGTTTATAGCTACGGTAGATATCGATGGTAAAGAATTGATGTTTCCACTCTCCGATGATTTGATTCTAGGGATTGATCCCGATGAAGAAATCATTGAAGTAGAGCTTCCTGAGGGATTGGTCGATCTGTACAAAGAGTAATTTTTTACTTTTTCATTTTTACTTTCCACTTTTAACACCGATATTAGCAGAGCTTATAGAGAAAGGCCGAGGGAATAGACCCGAAGAAGCCTTAGCAACCTGACGCTGTTCAAGGTGCTACATTCTATCCACCAGTTGGCGGAAAAGATAAGCTGCAGAATCACAAGGTCTTTGTGTGCTTTCTCTTAGCCTAAAAACAATTGTATGAAGATTATCGACCATATTAAACAGGCTGATGGGAAGACTTTGTTCTCGTTTGAACTTCTTCCGCCTGCTAAGGGCAAAGGGATCCAAAGTATTTTTAATACAATGGATGAGTTAATGGAATTTAACCCTCCTTTTATTGATGTGACTTATCACCGGGAGGATTACCTGTATAAGGAACATGCTAATGGTTTGTTAGAGCGTGTTGCCTATCGTAAACGCCCTGGAACGGTAGCGATATGCGCCGCAATAATGAATAAATATAAGGTGGATGCTGTACCTCATCTTATCTGTGGTGGTTTTACCAAAGAGGAAACAGAGAATGCATTGATAGATCTAAATTTCTTGGGTATTGACAACGTTTTGGTGTTACGGGGAGATGCCCGTAGGGGAGACGCTGATTTCATTCCTACGCCAGGTGGACATGCTTATGCTACGGATCTATTACAGCAAGTAAAGGATATGAATGGGGGGCATTACCTGCATGAAGATGTAGAGAGCTCGGAACAGACGGACTTTTGTATTGGTGTAGCTGGCTATCCTGAAAAGCACTTTGAGTCGCCGAACTTTAATACGGACTTCAAATGGTTAAAGAAAAAAGTGGAGATGGGAGCAGAATTTATCGTGACCCAGATGTTCTATAATATTGATAAGTACAAAGAGTTTGTCCTTAAATGTAGGGACAATGGTATTCATGTGCCTATTATTCCAGGATTGAAGCCCTTGACTTCAAAGAAGCAGCTGATAGCTTTGCCTAAGATATTTCATTTGGATATTCCAGAAGAGTTGAGTGATGCTGTGGATGCATGTAAGACTAATGTAGATGTGCATCAGGTCAGTCAGGAGTGGATGGTGAATATGTGTCGGGAATTGATCGATTTTGGTGCTCCAGTATTACATTTTTATACGATGAGCAGCCCTGGGCCCACAAAGCGGATTGTCGAACAGTTAGCGTAAATGTTAAGGATTATTGATCAATGGTTGATTGTTAATTTTATATGTTTGTATTTGAAGAGCGAAGCAATCTATCCTATCAGGGGGTAGATTGCTTCGCTTCGTTGTATTTGTGTTAAAATTTGTTAACAATTGGTTGTTATGAAGCGTGTTATGTAGATTTATTTACTGATAATCTAAATTAATGCACGGATGACTTATAACAAAGCAAATAACTTGATCGGCTGGCTATGTGGTCTCGTGGCCGCAGCGGTTTATATCGCTACGGCCGATCGGTTTAATAGCTGGTGGGATACGGGGGAGTTCATTGCCTCGGCCTATAAGCTACAGGTCGTTCATCAGCCAGGCGCCCCATTGTTTCTTCTTATTCAAAACCTTTTTTCGAATCTGGCAATGGGTAATGTCTCGAAAGTTGCTTTTTGGATGAATGTGGGGTCTGCGGTATGTAGCGGACTTACTATTGTTTTTTTATTCTGGACGATCACCGCGCTATCAAAAAAGGTGCTTCTTTCCAGTGGAAAGGAGTCGACTGATATGGCTAGTTTTCAAATACTGGGTGCGGGAGCTGTAGGAGCTTTGGCATATAGTTTTACCGATAGTTTTTGGTATTCGGCCGTAGAATCAGAAGTGTATGCTATGTCGTCCCTATGTACGGCCATCGTATTTTGGTTAATCCTGAAATGGGAGTCGAGAGTAGATCAGGAAAATGCCAATAAATGGTTGTTGGTGATCGCTTTTGTGATCGGATTGTCTATTGGTGTACATCTATTGAATCTTTTGACAATTCCAGTGCTGGCTTTGATCGTGTACTTTAAAAAGGCAAAACAGGTTAATTGGCAGGGGACGCTTAAGACGATCGGTGTGGGAATAGCGTTACTTGCATTTGTTTTGTGGGGCGTTATCCAATATTCGGTTAAGATAGCTGCTTATACAGATCTATTCTTCGTAAATAGTCTTGGAATGGGATTTGGATCTGGGATTATATTTTTTATCCTGTGTCTGGTAGGAGGTTTAATTTCCGGGATTATTTATGCTAAGAAGAAAGCTAGGCCAATTCTCCAGCTTTCATTATTAGCGGTTTGTTTTGTGTTTTTTGGTTTTAGTTCATATGCAATGCTTTTGATTCGTTCGCAAACGAATATTTCGCTGAACAATGGGTCTCCAGATAATGTGTTTTCTTTTCTGGGGTACCTAAGTCGTGAACAGTACCAGTCTGAACCATTATTTAAAGGGCCTTCTTTTGACGCCAATGTGGTTGGACTGGAAAAATCACATTCCTATTGGGAAGGGAATGGCAAATATCGTCAGGTAGCGAGCAGTAGCTCGTACAAATACGATAAGGAAATGCTTTTTCCTCGTTTATATAGTGATAAACATGCTGATATTTATAGTTATTACCTTGGATTAGATAAAGGTGTAGCACCTTCTTTTGGGGATAATCTGAAGTTTTTCTTTTCGTACCAGCTTAATCACATGTATCTACGTTACTTTATGTGGAATTTTGTAGGTAGACAGAATGATGAGCAGGGACACAGTGGTGATATTTCTGGTAATTGGCTGTCGGGCATCACACCGATAGACAATATGTTTTTGGCAGGGCAGTCTAAACTCTCTGATGCAATGAAGGCTGACCCCTCGCGTAATGTTTATTTCTTTGCGCCTTTTATTTTAGGGATAATGGGGCTGTTGTGGCATATCAAACGAAGTAAGCGGGATGCTCTTGTTGTGGCATTGTTATTTTTTTTTACGGGTATAGCAATAGTTCTTTACCTGAATCAGACGCCGATGCAACCGCGTGAACGGGATTATGCTTATGCGGGTTCTTTTTATATGTTCTCGGTTTGGATCGGCCTTGGTGTATTAGCCCTGACGGATCTACTGAAGCGCTACTTATCAATTAAGAGAGCAGCGATCACTGCTTTTTCGTTAGCTACGGTGGCGGTACCTGTTTTGTTAGTTTCTGAAAATTGGGATGATCATAATCGGTCCGATAGGGAATGGACCAGAGATATGGCCTACAACTACCTGCAATCTTGCGAAGAGAATGCGATCTTGTTTACGTATGCGGATAATGACACGTTTCCGCTGTGGTACCTACAAGAAGTAGAGGGAGTTCGGCCAGATGTGCGAATCGTGAATTTGAGTTATTTACAGTCGGACTGGTACGTGAAACAAACGATGAAAGGTATAAACCGTGCTGAGGCTGCACCGATCCAAATCGATGCTAAAAAGATTGATAAAGGTATTCGGGATGTGATGTATGTGCATGATATGGGGATAGAGGGGCATGTGGATGTAGATACATTGCTTGATATTATGCTGTCGGATAATCAGAATAACCAACTACCCTTACAAAACGGGGAATTTGTAAATTTTTTGCCGACAAAGAAAATACGGCTAAAAATAGATCGAGAGGCGGTAATTCGGAATAAGGTCGTGCCCAAGAGTTGGGAGAATGCTATTCCTGAAACAATGCAATGGACTTATAATAAAGAGTATGTGTCTCGTGCTGAACTTGCGATGATGGCTATATTAGTGAATAATAGGTGGGAAAGACCTATATATTTTGCAAATATGTTATCCTCGGATAATTTTATGGGATTGGATCGGTATTTAGTAAATGAAGGGTTAGTATATCGTCTAATGCCTATAGAAGCACAACAGCCGGATAGTCAGATCTCCTTGGTGAATACAGATACCTTGTACAAAAATATTACGGAGAATTTTCGGTGGGGTAATATAGCACAAATGAAACATTTTGATCAAGATTACCGTTCTTTTGCAAATCGGTATCTGTTTGGTGAAACTGTTCGGTTGGCCTTGGATACGTTGCTTCAGGAAGGGGATATGAAACAAGGCAAGGATGTCGCGCTGTTGGCTTACGAAAAAATGCCAAGGAAAATAGTAAATATGGAGCACGTATATGATAATGTGATAGTGGTGGACACACTTTTCAAAGTGGAAGAACAGGAGCGGGCATCTATTTTAGCAAACAATAGTTTGAAGTATATTGATGAGCAATTGCGATATTACGAAAGCGTGGGAGATAAGCTTAGTACATTTGATGTAAGGAATATGCGATTGGCTGTAGAATCGTTGGAAAGCTTCAAGCGAGTCGTGCACAATGCGAAGAATGCGGATTTGATTGCGCGGGTTCATGGGATAGAACAACGTTACAAGGAATTGTAACAATAAAAAAAGGAAGCTTGATCAAGCTTCCTTTTTTTATTATTATCCTTTTTTGACCTCTTTGGCCCAAGAGTCTTTTAGCGTTACCGTACGGTTGAATACTAAGTGATCTGGGGTCGATTTTGTGTCAAGGGTAAAATATCCCATACGTATAAATTGATATCCCTTTCCTGGAATTGCGTAGTTCAGATCGGGCTCAATATATGCATTTTCGATGATGTGCAAGCTTTCTTTATTGATAGATGCTTTGAAATCTTCTTCTGCTGCAGGGTTTTCGACTTGGAATAAGCGATCATACAATCTAACTTCTGCTTTTTTTGCATGTGCTACAGAAACCCAATGTATAGTTCCTTTTACTTTTAATCCGGAAGTGTCTTCACCGGATTTGGAGTTGGGAATATAGGTACAATGTATCTCTGTGACTTGTCCATTTTCATCTTTTTTGAAATCATGGCACTCCACAATATACCCATGCTTAAGTCGGACAGATAGTCCAGGTCCTAAACGGAAGAATTTTTTAGGTGGTTCTTCCATGAAATCTTCGCGCTCGATCCAAAGTTCCTTTGAAAACGGAATCATTCTACTTCCTTCTCCTCCTTCTACTTCGGGGTTGTTTTCACCATGTAGTTCTTCTACCTGTCCATCGGGATAGTTGGTGATCACCATTTTGATAGGGTCTAGAACGGCCATTCTACGCCATGCAGTTTTATTCAGATCCTCACGGATACAGAACTCCAAGAGACTTACATCAATCATGTTTTCCCGCTTTTGTACACCGATGCGTTCGCAGAAGTTGCGGATACTGGCAGGTGTATAACCTCTTCTGCGGAATCCTGAAATGGTAGGCATCCGTGGGTCGTCCCAACTTTCGACGTGTCCTTCAGTAACTAGCTGTAATAGTTTGCGCTTGCTCATCACGGTGTACGTCATGTTGAGGCGTGCAAATTCGTACTGATGCGAAGGGAAAATCTCTAGCTTTTCAATTAACCAATCATACAACGGACGGTGAGGAATAAACTCTAATGTACATACAGAATGGGTTATTTTTTCAATAGAGTCAGATTGTCCGTGAGCAAAATCGTACATCGGGTAAATACACCATTTGTCACCAGTACGGTGATGGTGCGCATGTTTGATACGGTACAATAAAGGATCACGCAAATGCATATTAGGATTTGCAAGATCTATTTTGGCTCTTAATACCTTTTCACCATCTTTATATTTGCCGTCACGCATCTCTTGGAAAAGCGTTATATTTTCCTCAATAGACCTGCTGCGGTACGGTGTAGGTACGCCAGGTTCTGTCGGTGTTCCTTTGGCTGCGGCAATTTCTTCAGCTGTACTATCATCAACATAAGCCAGATCATGTTTGATTAATGTTACAGCATATTGATATAGCGTTTCGAAGTAATCGGAAGTATAAAGCTCTTCGGCCCATTGAAATCCTAACCACTGTATGTCTTTTTTTATGCTTTCAACGTATTCGACGTCTTCGGTAACAGGGTTGGTGTCATCAAAACGTAGATTTGTCTTACCCTTGTATTTCTGTGCTAATCCAAAATTTAAACAAATGGACTTAGCATGACCAATGTGTAGGTAACCATTGGGTTCAGGAGGGAAACGTGTTAAAACACGACCATCATGGGTTCCATTGCGAAGATCCTCTTCGACAATTTCTTCAATAAAATTTAGTGATTTATCTTCCTCTATCATGTAGCAAAGTTACTTAATAAAGCGTTAAATTTTAGCATTGATGGAGATGCCTATTCAAAAAAAAAAACAAAAATACGCTTCGTTTCTTTTTTGCGTAAACAGCTTCAGTTTTTTAGATAAGTTTTATGTATTTTAGGGTATGACAAAGTTAAATGTTACGATTATTGGATTGCTATTATTGTTGCAGGGGCTGCTTCCTGCAATGGCCAAAGAGGTGAAACCTGCCTTATTGGTGTATGGGAGTAACATGGAGGCTTTTGCCGCTGCATTACAGGCGGCACGGTCAAATGTACCTACGCTGTGGGTGTGTGATCAGGATAGCTACCTAGAAGACTTGAGCAGCAGACCGCTATCCGTTACTTCGAACGAGGAACTGTTGGGTGGCGTGTGGAAGGACTTGTTAATAGAAACAGGGCAGCTTAAGGTAAAAGATGATTCTACCGTTGCAGCCTTTCAAAGAGATGTGAATCCAAGATTGTTACGGAATGCTTTAGAACGGATGGTCAGCAAGCAGAAGAATCTTACGCTCTTAACCGGGCTTAAAATCTTAAATTTATCAAAGGGAAAGAAGGACTTAACTGTGACGCTGTCGAACAAACGAAAGTATGCTGTGCGAGCCATGGTAGATGCTAGTTTGGAGGCAGAGTCTCGGAAGTTTCTTGTTTCTACAGATCTGTTTGCGAAGCCTTCGCGGATTTTGGCCGTATCTGAAATGACAGATGAACAGCGTCGAACTTTGGTCGCAATAGGTGAGCATGGAGGGGTTGTGTATGGTTATACTTGGGGTAATCTGTTTTCTAGAAGTGTTTCTAATGTGTTCTATGTTAATAGTCTTGTTCAGGTAGTGCTAGATGATAATAGTTTGCCTTTACGGGCTAATTTGGGGCAAGCGATCGGTGCCTCGGCGGCTTACTGTGCTTTCTTTAAAACGGATGCTGGTAAGGTGGATGTAAGGAAGCTGCAAACGGAATTATTTGCTTTTGATAGTCGTATCTTACCGTTTTTGGATATTACTTCTTCCGATAACAACTACAGGTGTTTACAGAAGATTTTTTTGGTGTCTCTGTTGCCGTTGAAAAACAACGGAAATGAGCTTGTATTTGGGGGAGAGGGATTTGTGGGACTCAAAGAGGTCAAAGATGTCTTTAATAGTTTGTATTCGCGTAGTCAATTATGGTTCGTTGATAATAGCTCAAAAGAATATTTTGAACTAAAGGATCTTTTAACCTTAATCAAGTATGTGTCTTTTAGAGGGGACGAGGTGGATCGCGAAGTAGAAAAGGAATGGTCTAGAAAGTTGAAGTTTGAAGGGGACTATGATCCGAGTCATATGGTGACCCGATACGAATTTGCAGTGCTGGTGGATAGGTATGCAGATCCTTATGTTAAAGCAGTTAATGCAGAGGGTAAGATATTGCGATAGGTTCGATTGATGCCTATCGCAATATCTTGCTGTCTACTCCGTAATTTCTAAAAGACGATCGCGCAATAATAAACACGCGCCAATTGCTGCAAATTTCTGGTCATTGCTGGACATGACTATTTTGGTGTCTTTATTGACGATAGATAAGGAGTATTTATTGATAGCATTTTTTAAGGGAAGACTTAGGTATTCATCCGAAGCGGCTAGGACACCTCCAATTATAATTAATTCGGGGTTGAATATGTTAATTAAAGCAGCTAGGCCTCGACCTAGCTTTTCGCCAATCTCATTAATGGCTTCGATGCATAAGGTGTCGTCCTTTTTTGCTGCTTGAATAATGTCATGTAGACGAATATCCTCTACCTCATGGAATTTTTTTGTTAGGGTACTGGTTGCGCCCTTTTTTAATTGGGCGATTATGCTGCGACGTAAAGCATGTCCGGATGCTTCAGTCTCTAAGCAGCCCTTTTTGCCACATTTACAGATAATATCGTTGTCAAAGATAGGGATATGTCCGAATTCTCCCGAAAAACCAGATTTTCCATAGTAGAGTTGGTTATTTATGAGAATGCCTAAGCCAATCCCATTGTCCACATTGATAAATAAGGCGTCTTTTTCGTTCGTTAGGATACCGCTGGAGAATTCACCATAAGCAAGTGCCTTGGTGTCGTTTTCTAAAAAGGTGTGAATGCCCAGCTCTTGTTCAAAGAAATTTGATAAAGGATCTTCGTAAAAATTAAAGTAACTGTATGAATAACCTGTTCTGTAGTTGATACGGCCTGATAGATTGACTCCAATTCCTAAAATTTTTTCTTTTTTAATGTTTAGTTTGGCAATAAAGTCTTTTATTTCTTTGCAGATATCCAGTAAAGACTGTTCGTTGTTCTCTAGTGTGTAGGGGATGTCGTGTTTGCTGGCAACGAGCCCTTTTTTCATATTTATCATGGCAATGCTCAGGAAATCATGACCTACCTGCACGCCTATAAAAAAGGCCGAGTTGGCTTCTAGACCGTAATTGTTGGGCTTTCTACCAACGTTTGAGGTTTGCTTACCGTAATCTTTAACAAGTTTTTCATCGATAAGTTCAGTGATACACTCGTTTATTTTTGGGATACTTATATTGAATTCTTTGCTGAGTTCAGCTATTGTAGCGAGGTCATGGGAGGCGAAGTAGGCTAGAATTTTTTTTTTAAGTTTTATATTCTTAAAAGCGACACCACTTATATTGGCATTATGTAAATCTGTTAAAAAGTTTGATCCCATCTTAAAAATGATTACCCTATTAATAGTTGGGATAAATATAATAAAAAAAGTTACGGAATTTAAATGTCAGTTCCAATATAGGGTGTGCTGAACGTATTATTATTAAAATATTTTAATAATAAATTGGTTGTTAGTTTTTTTTTTGATAAAATTGAACTTTCTTAATAATCATTTTAAAACCGCATATCACTATTAAATTGGAAAATAAAAAGGCTTTACATCCAATGTATTGGATACCTACTACTTGGTTTGCTATGGGGCTGCCCTTTGTTGCAGTGTCTGGTGCTAGTTCTATTATGTATAAAAATATGGGCGTATCTGATACACAGATTGCATTTTGGACTTCGCTTATTATGATACCCTGGACATTAAAACCACTTTGGGGGCCGTTTTTGGAACTATATAAGACGAAAAAATTCTTCGTTTATATTACACAGATATTTACTGGTATATTGTTCGGTTTGGTGGGGTTGACGTTGCAATTGGATCATTTTTTTAGTTTTTCGATTGCGATATTGACGATTATAGCTTTGAGTGGGGCTACCCATGATACGGCCGCAGATGGTGTTTATCTCAACGAGTTGTCTGCTAAGGAGCAAGCTAAGTATGTTGGTTGGCAGGGTGCATTTTATAACGTGGCTAAAGTTTTCTCGGGTGGTGCACTGGTTTATTTGGCTGGACAGTTGGAGCGTGAAGTCGGTATTCATAATGCATGGATGATCGTTATGTTTGCTTATGGAGGAATAATGTTGCTATTGGGATTCTATAATATGCGTATGTTGCCGTCCACCGAATCGGCTGTGAAATCGTCTACTTTTAAAGAAGGTATGACCACATTGAAAGATGTCATTATAACTTTTTTTCAGAAGAAGCACATCTGGTTTAGTTTAGCATTCATTGTTTTCTATCGCTTCGCTGAAGGGCAGGCCATTAAAATAATCCCTCTTTTCTTCAAGTCTTCGCGTGCGGATGGGGGATTGGAACTGAGTACATCGCAGATTGGTCTATTGTATGGTGTTTTTGGAGCGGTCGCCTTTGTTTTGGGATCTATTGTCGCAGGTAATTTTATTGCGAAGAGTGGGTTGAATAGAAAATCGCTTTTGATTCTCTGTACTGCATTTAATATTCCTTTTGCTGCTTATGCGTTTTTGGCTGTAGCTCAGCCAGAAAACCTCTATATTATAGGGAGCGCTGTTGTTGTAGAATATTTTGGGTATGGATTTGGTTTTGTTGGACTGATCTTGTTCATTATGCAGAATATTGCGCCAGGAAAATATAAAATGGCACATTATGCTTTTGGGAGCGGCCTGGTGAACCTGGGATTTATGATTCCATCGATGATCAGTGGCTGGTTGAGTGATATGATGGGGTATAGGGAGTTCTTTATTTGGGTAATGATTGCGACGATACCGGCTTTTATAGTGACTTGGCTGGTACCGTTGAAGAAGCCTGAGGAATTGGAAGAAGTGAAAGAGAGTTAAATAGTTTTTTGTGTCAGGAAGATCTCATTGTTATAAAAAGCAATGAGATTTTTTTTGTTTATATAGTATTTTATTTGCTTAAATACTGTTTTGTTTATGTTTATTATTTGAGTTACAAACTTATATATTAAAAAAAATTATAAATAAGTTGATTGTTTGATATTTTATTTCTTATTTTAGCTAAAGAATTATAGAACTAAATAGTATGATGTAAGAACGGTTAACCGAAAACTTGAATTTTTGAACCCTCTTATAAACTTTGGCAAACTCCTATCAATTGAAATGGGGATGATGCTAACGTTTTCCAGTGCTAACTCTTATATAAACTTAAAATAATGGATGTAAATTTACTGTCTAAGACAACACAAATGTGGGGTAGATATGTACTGTTCCTAGTACTGATATTCTCTACCCATTTAGCGTTTTCTCAAACAAGAATCAGTGGAAAGGTGGTGGATGAAAAAGGTAAGCCCATTCCAGGGGTGTCAATTACCTTTGGAAAGGGGGGCGTGAAATCTATCTCTGATGCGGAAGGCGGATTTTCTGTTACTTCTGATGTAATGCCTACTGAGCTAAGCGTTTCTTCTTTAGGTTATATCACGCACAAAACGTTGGTTGAACGAGCGCAAAGTAATATCATGATTACTTTAGAGTCTGAGGATAAGTACTTGGATGAAGTGGTTGTGGTAGCTTATGGGACGCAAAAACGTAAGGATCTAGTTGGTTCCGTTGCACAGATTAAAGGCGACGAATTGCGGAAGACTTCGACCATGAACTTGAATAACACCTTGGCTGGAAGGGTGCCCGGAGTGGTTGCATTGCAACAATCAGGACGTCCTGGAGCTGATGGTGCTGGTTTGAGAATTAGGGGATACCAAAGTTCAGGAGGTTCTTCTCCTGTGGTAATTGTGGATGGTATTCAACGTGAGTCGTTTGGGTATCTTGATGCGGACGAAATCGAAAGTATTTCTTTTCTTAAAGACGCTGTTTCAGCAGCTGCTTATGGTATTCAAGGACAAGCTGGTGTTATCATCGTGAAAACTCGTCAAGGCGTTAAGGGAAAGGCACAGGTAACTTATAATGGCTCGTATGAGGTTGGGCAGAATACGCGGTTTCCAAAGTTCTTGAATGGACCGGATTATATGGAGTGGTATAATACAGCCACAGAGGTGGATAATGATTATCTGAGCAATACTGGGGGAACACCTGTTCCCTTGTTGTATTCTAGAGAACTAATAGATGCTGTCAGAGATGGAAGTAATACAAATCCTCTTTTTGGCAACACAGATTGGTTGGGTATGTTGGTCGGAAGAAATAGTCGATCCCAACATCATTCTGTAACTGCTTCAGGAGGCGGGGAGAATACAAGATATTTTACGTCTTTATCACATTTTGATCAAGATGGTGTAATAAAAAAGACAGATTTTAAGCGTTATAATGTACGCTCCAATCTGGATTTTGAGGCGAATGAGTATCTTTCATTTGGGTTAAATCTTGGACTGAGACAGCAAATTACCAAATTGCCAGGATATGCTCCTGACAATATAGCGTATATGAATCCTTTTTATCAGGCGGTGCGGATGTTGCCAAATCTCCCTACCCATGCGCCAAACGGATTGCCTGTTAGTTATAATTCAAATGCTGGTTGGGTAAATCCTGTTTCCGCAGTTGAGGAGTCTGGTTACCAGAATTATTGGGCTAATATTTTTCAAGGTACTTCGCATGTATTATTTAAAGTTCCAGGGGTGAAAGGACTAGAAGCTAAGGTGGTCGTGGCCTATGATTACAATAATCAGGAAGCTAAGTCATTTACTGGGCCTTATTCTACCATGGGGAGAGCTCGTGAACAGGTAACGGGGGATTTTACTTTAATTGAGACAGCTCCGGGAATGAATAAGACAACATTGAGACAATCGTTTAGTAAAACGACAAGGTTGGCTTTTAATCCAAGTTTGTCCTATAATACGACTATAAATGATGACCACAGTGTAGGGGCGTTGTTACTTTATGAATGGTCTCAGAAGAAAGGTAATGTTTTTTCGGCGGGAGCGTCAAATTTTCCCATTGATTTGATTCATGAAATTAATTTCGGTAGCACGGATGTAAATGACATTATCAATCCAACAGGAAGTGCAAGCGTCGATGATTCTAGAGCAGGGTATGTGGCTCGGGTAAATTATGCCTATAAGGGCAAGTATTTGTTTGAAGGAACATCACGATGGGATGCATCCATTAATTTTGCGGAAAAGGACAGATGGCGGGCATTTCCAGGAGCTGGTGTGGCCTGGGTAGTTAGTGAGGAATCATTTTTTAAGGATAAGTTTACTTTTATTGACTTTTTTAAATTAAAATCCTCATATGGAAAATTAGGTAATGATAGGGAGCGATATGGAAGCTATGCCTATAAATACACCTTTTCTAATGTCAGAGCAGTAAACGTGATTGGTGGCGAGGTTGTTTCAGCAGTATATACCAATGGGTTTCCCAATCCAGATTTACAGTGGGAAGTTACGGAAAAGACAAATGTTGGGTTGGAATCTACCTTCTTGAATGGGAAGTTTGGATTTAATTTTGAATGGTTTTACGAGTATACAAGTGGAATTTTAGGATCGATAGGAAACCTATATCCTCCTACTATAGGGGGATATCACCCTTCCCTATACAATATCGGAGAGTTTGATAATCGCGGTTTTGATGCACAGCTACGCTATAACCAAAAATTTGGCGGTCTTGATGTTCGCTTGGTAGGTAATGTCACTTTTGCTAAAAATAGGTACTTGAAGTTGAACCAAGCTGCGAATACGCCGGAGTGGCAAAATTTGATTGGGAAACCAAGGGGAACCAAAATAGGTTTTGTAACTGATGGTTTTATTGACACATGGGAGGAAGCCGCTAATACTTCTTCGCCATCTGGGGGGATCGTTGCACCTGGTTTTTTCCGGTACAAAGATTTGAATGGTGATGGTAGAATAACCAGAACAGATGATATGACTTATATCGGACGTTCTAATATGCCTGAACTGTTATACGGTTTGAATATTGATTTGGCGTACAAAGGATTTGATTTCTCAGCATTATTGCAAGGAGCTGGGCGTTCAAGTGTCAGCTTAGCAGGTACATACGAAGGCTCGTCAGGTACATCAGGGATTGACGATAATACACCTTTTACCCGTACATTCTATGGCTACGGTAATTCCCCTTATTTTTTAGTTGAAAACGCTTGGCGTCCAGATAATACCGATGCTGAATTCCCGAGAATGACAGCCTATAAAGCACAACTGTCTTCACATAATGCCCATATCAATTCGGGCTGGATTCGGAAAGGGGATTATCTGCGAGTGAAATCATTACAGTTGGGCTATACTTTACCTCAGGATTGGACCAAGCAAGCTAAGATTCAAAAAGTACGTTTAGTCGCTACAGGTTCCAATCTGTTTACGTTCGACTACTTAAAGTATTTGGATCCGGAGATGCCCAACGTAAATAATGGATTTTACCCGCAACAGCGTGTTTTTTCTTTTGGTGTAAATGTGACCTTTTAAAAGACTATTTAGCATGAAAAATATATTTAATAAGAGAATAGTAAATCGTTTTGGACTAGGTGCTGCTTTTATAAGCTTACTTACAGTTCAAAGCTGTAAAATAGATGTCGAACTTCCAGATCTCTTTACGGAAGATGCGATATTATCTGAAGCAAAAACTACAGAAATGTATCTTAATGGGATGTACAATGAGATTAAGTCATTTCAATTTGGCGTATTCCCTAACTTGGGCTATGATAATGCGACTGATGGACTGACGGATATCATGAAGTATACCTCTACAACCGCCGGTAATGGTACAGTCAATGTTTTAGCTTATAACGCCCAAAACTTTTCACCTGCGAGTGTTGGGCTTAATTATTGGGAGAAAGGCTACGAACGTATCAGAAGGTTAAATGAGCTAATTCATCTTGTTAAGACAAAATCGGTGTTAGATGATGCCAAAAAGCTCCAGTTCGAGGCGGAGGCCCGGTTTTTAAGAGGATATGTTTATTTCTGGTTGGCTAAGATCCATGGTAGTATCGTGCTATTAGATGATATTAGTCAGTATACGGAGAGTAAAGATCATCCACGGTCTAGCGAGGAGGCTGTTTATCGGTTTATCTCAAATGACTTTGAGTTTGCTGCAAAGAATTTGGATAAGACTAATTTGTCTGGACGTGCTACGAAAGGGGCTGCTTATCTGATGATGGCAAGAACGAATCTGTATGCGGCATCGATTGCTAAATTCGATAAAAAACAGTTTAATCCAGATGAGTTGACTGGGATACCAGAAGCAAAAGCTAGCGAATTTTATGAAATAGCAGCGACTGCGGCAAATGAGATCTTGAAACTAGGCGATGAAGGGATTTATGCTCTTGAAGATGATTTTAAGGCGATATTTAATAAGAAGAATTATAAGGAGCTGACAAAAGAGGCTGTATTTCGCATTGATTTTGCCGCTCCTCAGGTAACCCATCAATATGATTTAGGCTTTGCGCCTCCAGGTGATTTACCAGGACAAACCTTGGTATATGGTGTGCCTACAGCAGAGTTGGTCAATGAGTTTGAAATGGCAGACGGTTCTAAGTTTTCTTGGGCAAACACCGTGCATGCAGCAAATCCTTATACCAATCGTGAACCACGCTTTTATGCCACTATTCTCTATAACGGCTCCGTCTGGAAAGGTCGTACGTTAACAACTGTTTCTACTAATTCGGTCGAAGGATTTACACCTTATGGGGCGGCAGGTGATCCCAAGAGAACAGTTACCGGTTATTATAGCAAGAAATTTTTGGATGAGACAAATAGGGACTTTTTGGTGAATAAAAGCACACAGAGTTGGATTGAATTGCGTTACGCTGAAGCTTTCTTGATTTATGCGGAAGCGAAAGGTATGTTGAATCAGGTGGGGGATGGTCTTGTTAAATTAAATGTGTTAAGGAACAAAAGAGGGCTTCCGAGCAGGAATGCCGCCAGTTCGCAGGTGTTGTTGGATTTGGTTGAGCATGAGCGGGTTGTGGAGCTGGCTTTCGAAGGACATCGTTTTTGGGATTTGAGAAGGTGGAGAAAAGCTCACTTAGCATTGAATAATGTGAAGTTTACCGGTCATAAGCCTGAGGCAATCACCGGAGGAGGTTATAGGTATACTGTTGAATCTGCCGATAATGCCTTGAGAACGTTTACAGGTTCACTTTATTATTTGCCTATACCCGAGGCAGAAGTTCAGCGGAATGATGAATTGACACAGATTAAAGGTTGGTAAATTACACGAGTTATGAAAAGGCAATTATTTAGATTAAATATATTTTTCTTCCTGATGATAGGACTATGGGCTTGTAAGCAAGAAGATCCATTGATAAGAAACTCAAAGAATAATGTAGCTGATTTTTATGCTACGCTTGATGGCATGGGCAGGAATCGTTTGTTTTCCTCTACAATCAGTAATGATACCATTTATTTAAATATAAACTATTACTACCCGGAAGATAGTGACAATGAGGTCTCCTTATCAAAGATTTTGTTGCGGGCATCAGTTCCTTCAGATTCAAAAATTTCACCATCTTTAGATGGGTTTTGGGATTTGACTCAGCCGAGGCAACTTACCGTAACTTCTGGAACTGGGGAAGTTAATAAATATGTCGTAGTCGCAAAAAAAGAAGGCAATACTACGGTAACTAATGCTGTTTTGACTTTTGAGGATGGCACAGGAACGCAGCAAAATGTGCAAGCTATTATTAATGGTGGTAAAATAAACTTTTCGGTGGTGCCTGGTACTGTTGTCAATAATGCAACAATTACCTATACAATAAATCGGCATTCAACTGGATCTATCTCCAATGGTGGGGGGGTAGATCTTACCACGCCAAAACCTTTTATTGTTTCCTCTGCAGGAAATGCAAAACGAAGTTATACACTTCAAATGGTTGAGGCTAAGCGTCTTCCTAAGGGGATTCGCGAGGGTAGTGCGAGGGTTATGTTTGCAAAGAGGATGAAAGCAGATCTGGGGATTGACGCCGATAATATGACTGGTGGAATGGCTGTTACGGATAAGTATATTGTTCTGAATACAAGAGGACAAAATAGTGTTTACCTGGATGCTATGACTGGACAAAAGTTAGGTGCAGTAGATCTGGGAGCTATTAAAGGGAACCTCAAGAACTTTTATTCTACATCAGATGACGCGGGAAATATCTTTGTATGTAATCTCGTTCCGAATGATGGTAATACGTTTACGGTATGGAAAATGTCATCCATTACAGCTACTCCACAGCCTTATATTCAATGGAACTCAGGTGCTATTCCTTTGGGAAGAAAATTATCAGTTATTGGAAATGTAAATACAAACGCTATCATTACGGTGCCTCTGAATGCAAATGCATCGAGTGGCTTCGCAAGATGGAAAGTTGTTAATGGTGTTCTATCTTCCACAGCTCCTGAGATTGTCAATATTGCTGGGTATTCATGGAGCAATAATAATGCGGATGTTATCCATACATCTCCTACTTCTGTCACAAGTGACTATTTTGCGATAGGATATTCGAATAATAAATTAGTGAAGGTAAGTGGAGCTACGAATTCAATCGTAAGTTCATTGGATGCCTTAGGGAGTAATTTTATAGCAAATGCAGTTGATTACATTGAGTTTAATAACAGTAGGTACGTGGCTTATAATCACGTTAATACTTTTACTTGGGGGGCGGCAGATCAGGTTTTTTTAATAGATACTGATGGCGGATTCTCTGGGGATCCGTCGCTGAGCTCAGGAGCAACTCCGGGATTAATCTGGGCTGCACCAAAAGGAGAATATGGAGCAAACGGAGCACAAGGTCCTGTAAATGCAAATGGTACAGGAGATGTCATTATGCGCCTGTCGGATAATGGGTACTATCTATATATGTATTTTATGTTTACAAATGGTTATGTAGTTGGCGTTCAGTTTGACTGCGTGGATTTGTAAGTGTTAAATGTCGGGTGCAATAAGAGTATTGCACCCCTCTAAATAAATTAATAGCAGATAAAAGTCAAACCGATTTGTCAACTGACAGATCAAGAAATAATTATTTACATATGAAATATCCATGTAGTACAGACTGCACAAACACGAATGAATATAGTTTGGATATTCCATATGACAGATAAAAATCAAATTACATACATATGAAAGTAAAAACGTTGATTTTCTTGTTATTTGGATTGCTCCTGATTGGATGCAAGAAAGGGAGTGATAATGCCCCTCCTAAAAAGGAACCTGAGGTGGAAGAACCAAAGCCTGGAGAGAAAAAAAGGGAAGTATTGGTTTGGGTGGACGCAAGATCGAATGTATTTGGTACTTATGGCAAGTTTAGTGATAAAGAACAGATCAAAGGTATATTGGATAAGCTAAAGGATGCAGGGACAACTGGGTTGGTTATTGATGTGAAACCTAGCTCAGGGTATTTGATGTACGCGAGTCAATATGCGCCTGAGTTTAAGGCATTAGACGGCAAGAATAAACCTGCGGACTATGTGGAGTTTGTTCTTTCTGAAGCAAAGAAGAGAGGGTTTAAGGCTTATCTTTCTATTGTTACTTTTGTAGAGGCTGACGGGTTCAGGAAATTTGGGTACGGTTTTGATAACCCGGGGTTCCGCGAGAAGTATGAGTCGGTAGTTGTAAAAGATGTTAACGGAACTTTAGGAAAGATTACCGAGACGGGTAAAAATATGTTCGTAAACCCAGCTGCAAAAGAAGTACAGGACCGGGTGCTAAATATTATTAAAGAGATTGTCGGGAAGTTTGAATTAGACGGATTGATCTTAGATTACGGCAGGTATACGGATGTTACCGCCGATTTTTCTGAATTAAGTAAAATTCAATTTGTCGATTTTATGAAAAGAAAATATAATCAGGATATACGATCCTCCCTCAAATTCCCATCTGATATTGTTACAAGTTGGAAAACGAGTGGTGAACAACTATTGCCGAATGTTCAGGGGAAATATTATAGGCAATGGTTGGTTTATCGGGCCTCTGTTATTCAGGATTTTGTTAAAAAGGCTAGGGGCGCTGTTAAATCTATAAAGCCAAATGTTGATTTTGGTGTATATGTAGGTGCTTGGTACACTACTTATTATCAAGTTGGAGTCAATTGGGCTAGTAAAGATTACGATCCATTTCAGGATTTCGAGGTGCGCTTTGATTGGGCATACCCAGGATATGGTGAAACGGGCTATGCCGAAGAACTAGATCTCCTGATGACGGGTAACTATTTCACGCAGATCATGTTGAAGGACAATTCTGCAACGGCTAGCTTGAAGTATCATTGGTGGAGCATTGAAGGTTCTTTGAATGGGATAGAATACATCACTAAAAATAGGAAGCCGTTGTATGGAAGTATTGATGTGGGGAATGTTGCCTACGCTAATAAATCAGAGATTTCGAAGGCTATAAAGTATATTTTATCGCGGACCTCCGGTGGGGTGATGTTATTTGATGTGGTACATATGTACGCTCCTGAATATAATAAACTGAAAGTTGAACTTTTTGATGCGGTTAAGGAAGGAGTTAAGAATTGATGTATAAACTGATTTTAGTATTTATTTGCGCGATTTGTATTTCTTGTGGTTTCTCTAAAGAAGGCGTTCAGGAGGATAAAGACTTCTCTGCAAGGAATATTTTATGGTTTGATGCTACCGCCAATTTCGATCGTTTCTGTGTTAAAGATTCTATCGTTTATTACCTTAAAAAATCAAAGGATGCTGGGGTAACAGATATCGTTGTCGATGTAAAGCCGATTACCGGTGAGGTCTTGTACCCGAGTAAGATCGCTCCTGTAATGACTTCTTGGGGGGAGAGTAAGGTTCAGAAAGATCTGTCATGGGATATGTTAACGGTATTTATTGAGGAGGGACAGAAATTAGGCTTAAAGGTTCATGCTTCTACCAATGTATTTGTGGCAGGGAATAATTATTTTGATCGCGGGGTGGTGTACAGTGATACCGCAAAAGCTGCTTGGCAGACACTGTCCTATTTGCCTGAAGGATTTAAGTTGATAACGGAACAAAAGACCAAGTATTCAGCCATGATTAACCCGGCTTTACCGGAAGTACAAGCCTATGAACTTTCTATTTTGAAAGAGCTGGTCGGATTGTATCCGAAATTGGATGGTATTATCTTGGATCGTGTCCGATTTGATAACTTGAACGCAGATTTTTCACCGAAAAGCAAAACTTTGTTTGAGAAGTACTTAGGGAATAAAGTGGCAAATTTTCCTGTCGATATCTTTAGTTTTAAAGGTAAGGAACGGATTGATGGTCCTTTGTTTAAAGATTGGTTAGCTTGGCGAGCTACAATCATTCATGATTTTATTTTAGAAGCCCGTAATGAAATCAAGGGAATCAATCCAAACATCGTTTTCGGGGACTATACAGGATCTTGGTATCCGCTTTACTACGATGTTGGGGTTAATTTTGCAAGTAAGGATTATGACCCTAGTCTAGATTTTCCTTGGGCAAACAAAGCTTATAAAAATACTGGTTACGCGGAATATCTAGATTTGTTTACTACCGGTAACTATTATTTTGAAGTAGAGAAGTCTGAATTGTTGCAACAGTCCGATACGACAGAAAAAACCTTGGAGTCTGGTTTGGTTGTTGAGAAAGAGGATTGGTATACGGTAGAAGGATCTGCCGAATTGGTGAATAAGGTGACGATGGGAAAGATACCTGTGTATGCAGGGCTTTACGTGGAGCAATATAAGGAACATCCAGAGCAATTTTTAAAGGCTCTTAAGATGTGCCGTTCAAAATCGCAAGGTGTAATGGTGTTTGATATTGTGCATATTATTAATTACGGTTGGTGGAATCAGCTCCAAGAAGGTCTTAAGTAATATGCGTTGTTTGTTTAATGAATGGCGGGACTTTTCCCGCCTTTTTTATGAATTAACAGATGAGTCGCTTGAAACACCAGATTTCTTAAGATTTATATTATGAATAAAAAGCGTAATGTTAACTCTATTTTTAAAATAAATTAAAAATAAATTGATGTTTCAATATTTTTTTTCTTATTTAGTGTCGTAGATACCTAATTATAGATGTTATGATACAAAAATTTTTATGGAGTAGTGTTTTTTTTGCGGTTTTGCTGTTTCAGTTTTCTTGTGATAAGAAAGAAGAACCTGGTTTGTATTCTATTTATCAGTTGGATAAGTACAATCCTAATAAACCTATTATCTCATTAGATAAAGAATGGGTTCGGCAAGAATTAGAAAGCTTTCCTCAGGGTATTGAATTGTATAAGACGGAAAAGAAAGTTGGCTCAAAGTCTACTCGAATGAGTCTCCTTGTGTTTAGACCCAATAAAGGTATAGAATTGAAGCCAGTAGTATCTACAACCGCCAAAACACCAAGTACTTTTTTTGAGGAAGAAACGGGCACAGTATATGCCGCGATGAATGCAGGTTTTTTCTCGGGTAATACTAGTTTGAGTCTCGTCATGCATAATAGTGTAGTTGGTTCTGTTAATGTTAAAAGCTTAACACGACCTTTTAATGAGGTTAATACAACGTATTATCCAACAAGGGCTGCCTTGGGTCTGACAGGTCAACTGGTTCCTTCCGTTTCATGGGTTTACAGTGTTGGAACGGGTAACGGGGTTCTTTACTCGTACCCTCAACCTAGTGGTAATGAAGTTGGAAAGCCTCCTTTGGTGGTACCTTCTGCTTTATTCCCGTTAGGCGGCGAAGTTTGGGATGTAGCTACGGCAATTGGTGGCTCTCCGATGTTGATTAAAGATTCAAAAATAAATATTACCGATGTAAATGAGCTGATAGCTGTGGACAACACCTCTTCAAGAGCGCGTTCTGCAATTGGTTATTTACAGAATGGTAATATCATATTACTTGCCGTAGAGGGAGGTAATCTAGAGACTTCGCCAGGATTAACCTTAGCAGAAGTAGCAGACGAAATGTTGGCTATTGGCTGTGTTGGAGCATTAAATCTAGATGGAGGAGGCTCATCATCGTTGGTGGTAAATGGCGAACAGACGATAAAGCCTTCTGATACAGCTGGTGAGAGAAAGGTAGTAAGCGCTTTAATAATAAAAAAGAAATAGTGTAATGCAGAGATGTTATTTAGTTATTTTATCGATTTTCCTCGTTAATGCGTTGTTCGCACAGACCAAAACGGATGTCATTATTATAGGTGGTGGTGCTAGCGGTACCATGGCGGCTATTCAAGCATCAAGACTTGGTGTCAATGTCGTCGTTGTAGAGGAAACAGTATGGTTAGGGGGAATGCTAACTTCGGCCGGCGTGTCTGCTATTGACGGAAACCACCGTTTACCATCGGGGCTTTGGGGTGAATTTCGCCAAAAGTTGTATGATTATTATGGAGGACCAGAAGCTGTTGAGACAGGGTGGGTGAGTAATACCCTGTTTGAACCATCTGTAGGTAATAGTATTCTCCAAGAAATGGTAAAAAGGGAAAAGAATATACAGGTTCTCTTTGAGACAACTTGGTCTAAAGCCAATAAGACTACTCAGGGATGGACGGTAACCGCAAAGGATAAAAAAGGCAAACAAGTAAGCGTTGAGGGAAAGGTATTGATTGATGCAACCGAATTGGGGGATGTAATGGCATCGCTGAAAGTCCCTTATTATCTCGGAATGGATAGTAAGTCGCTCACTAATGAGCCTTTTGCGCTAGCAGAGGCAAATGATATTGTACAGGATCTTACCTATGTCATTACTTTGAAAGACTTTGGAAAAGGGACGGATAAGACCATAAAAAAACCAAAAAATTATTCGAAGGAAGAGTTTGCAGGCTGTTGTGATGTTTCGGATCCGGCTACTCTCCTTAAAGATAATAACGATTGTTTTAAGATGTTAACTTATGGGCGGCTTCCTAATAATAAGTTTATGATCAATTGGCCTAAAAAAGGGAATGACATCTATTTAAATATTGTGGAAAAAACGCCTTCTGAAAGAGCAAGATTATTGGAAGAAGCTAAGCAAATGACTTTACGATTTGTCTATTATATCCAAGCAGAATTAGGTTTTAGACATTTAGGGATTGATTTTAGCGAATACCCGACCAAAGACGGTTTTCCTATGATTCCCTATCACAGAGAATCCCGGAGACTTCAAGCCAAGTCGTTGTTTTCGTTGCAACATGTCATGACTCCTTTTGAGACTCCTGAAGCGTATTATCGTACAGGAGTGGTGGTAGGAGACTATACCATTGACCACCATCACTACAAGTATGGTAATGCTCCTGAAATCGATTTTGTTAAGATTCGGGTCCCCTCTTACAATGTACCTATGGGATCACTAATTCCGAAAGATTACGAAGGCCTTATCGTGGCAGAAAAGAGTATAGGTGTTAGCAATATTGTCAATGGTGCTACGCGGCTACAGCCTGTAGTGTTGGGAATAGGTCAGGCCTCTGGTGTACTGGCCGCATTGGCCGCACAAAAAGATATTAGACCTTCTCAAGTAAGTATTAGAGAGGTTCAGTCTACGTTGTTGGCACAAGGGGCTTATATTATGCCTTATATAGATGTTCCGGTTAACGATCGTCACTTTGCAATTCTCCAAAAAATTGGTGCAACCGGCGTGTTGAGAGGGATGGGGATACCGTATAAATGGGCAAATCAAACTTGGTTTTATCCGGAAAGGGAGATTAGTGAGTATGAATTAATGCTTGGATTGAGAACGTACTACCCTCAGTTAAATAACGATTGGACAGCCGGAGGGGACGCGTTGACGGTGAAAGGTCTACAAGCAATGTTTAAGTCTTTGGGCAAGGAATTATCTACTGAGGAGTTGAAATTGATACTAAAAGAAGCTGGAAATACGTCGCAAGTAAACGAAACAACACTTTTAAATCGACGATGGACGGCTATAATTTTGGAGCGTCATTTAGGTCTGTTTGAAAGACCTATAGACTTTAAAGGTAATATACTTTAGATGATACACAAGTTAATGGATAGCGCAATACCTGTGGAAAATTTAAGTGTTCCCTGTTCAAGGGAAAGTAGAAATAAGAATGTGAATTTAATTTAACCATTTTATGATTGGATTTAGTATACATATGTTTATAAAAAGATCTCTTTGGGGATTGTTGATGTTTTTTGTCTGCATAGGGGGCACTTTTGCGCAGACAAGACAGTTGAAAGGGGTCGTGATGGATACAAAAGAAATTCCTTTAGAAAGCGTTTCTATCACCGTATCTGGCACGAAGACTGCAGCGAGTTCTAACGCAAAAGGAGAGTTTGCGATTGCTATAACAGGAGACAACAGGATCTTAACCTTTTCTAGAATAGGTTTTCAGTCAAAAGCGATTACTGTAGGTTCGCAATCAAATATTATGGTTGTTTTAGAAGACATTGCCAAAGAAGTTGAGGAAGTTGTTGTGATTGGATATGGTACTGTGGATCGCAAGGACTTGACAGGCTCAGTAGGTAGTGTCAATATAAAAGATCTGCAGAAGGCACCTGTAAAGACTTTTGACGAGGCACTTGCAGGACGGGTAGCAGGAGTTCAAGTTACATCGGCCGAAGGACAGCCCGGATCAAATATTAATATTGTCATCAGAGGTAATAATTCCATAACGCAGAGTAATTATCCGCTTTTCGTGGTAGATGGCTTTCCTTTAGAATCACCAGCTGATATGGCTATCAACCCGATAAATACACTGGATCCAAATGATATCGTTTCGATAGATGTGTTAAAAGATGCCTCCGCTACGGCTATATATGGAGCAAGGGGTGCGAATGGCGTTATTATAGTGACGACTAAGAGAGGACGGATTGGAAAGCCTACAATTACATATAATGGTTATCAGGGATGGCAACAAAACCCTAATCGATTGGCCTCGCTAAATCCCTATGAGTTCGTAAAACTCCAAAAAGAAATTGACCCTATAAGGACAAATTCTCTGTACCTAGATGGTGGGCTCATTGATATGGAGGATTATAAACTAATAAAAGGAATCAATTGGGAGGATCAGGTCACAAGAATTGCCCCTATGAGTAACCACTATCTTAATATGGCTGGTGGTACTGATAAGACCAAGTATTCGGCGACGATGTCGTACACGGGGCAGGATGGGGTATTGATCAATTCAGGCTTTAAGAGGATGTTGGGTAAGTTGGTCCTGGATCAGGATGTAAATGATAAATTGAAAGTCGGTATGAATGCTTCGTATTCGTTTGTTAAAAATTTTGGAAGTCCGACCTCAACAAGTGGTTACAGTAACGAAACCAATATGTTATTCAGTGTTTGGTCATTCCGTCCGTTGGTAACCAACCCCGACATAGACCTGATCAATGAACCCGTCGATCCGGAGGTTGAACAGGGGTCAAACAATACATTCAATCCGGTGCTGACCGCTCAGAATGAATTGAGGGAAAACTATGGTGGTAATATTAACGCAAATGGTTATTTGGAATATAGTATTTTAAAGAATCTCAAACTAAGAATCACGGGTGGTTATAATACAGGGACAAGGGAGTACGATGTGTTTAATGGTAAATTCTCGCGCGCTGGATTTATTTCAAATTATGCAGTAAGTGGAGGTAAAACATTTTATCAAAGCTCGGGTTGGCAGAATGCAAATACATTGACCTACAATAAGAGATTTAATAAAAATCACTATGTTGACGTAATGGTGGGGGTCTCCGCTGAGTCTGGTAAATCAAGGGCTTTTGGAGGTAGCTCTATTTTACTTCCTAATGAAGGTTTGGGACTGAATGGTTTGGATGAAGGTATCCCTAATATCATTACATCTTATTCGTCAGAATGGACATTAGCTTCTTTTTTAAGTCGTGTGAACTATAAATTATTTGATAGATTTTTATTTACAGCAACATTGCGTGCAGATGGTTCCTCAAGATTTCAAGGAAATAATCGTTGGGCTTATTTCCCTTCTGGTGCGGCTGCTTGGCAAATGGATAAAGAAGAATTTATTAAAAATATACCTTTTATTTCGAGCTCCAAGCTTCGCGTTTCTTATGGTGTAACAGGAAATAATGCAATTAGTAATTTCGCTTCCTACCGGGCTATGGCAACAGCGAATCCGGATGTGGCTAACTATTATAACAATTATCCAGGTTATACATTTGGCGATGGATATCAGGTTGGTTTAGCGAATGTTGCAATAGGAAATCCTAACTTGAGATGGGAGTCTACTCAGCAAATTGATTTGGGATATAACTTAGGGCTTTTTGAAGATAAGTTAAAATTTGAAGTTGATGTTTATGAAAAGAAAACTTCTGATTTGTTGTTGAATGCTGATATGTCTCCAAACACAGGGTATTTTAGGTCAATAAAGAATATTGGTAAGGTATCTAACCATGGTCTGGAGATTTCCGTTTCGTATACCCCAATTGAAACCAAGAATTTTTCATGGAATTCCTCTTTTAATATCGCCTTTAATAGAAATAAAGTCGTAGCGCTAGCAGATAATCAAAATTATATTTTGACAAGTCAGAGCTGGGGTGATGATTGGAAGAATATTCCTGGATATGCAGCTATAATTGATGGTCCTATTGCCCAATTTTATGGATTGATATACGATGGTGTATATCAATATGAAGATTTTAACAAAGTGGGCGAAGCTTGGATTTTGAAAAGTGATGTAACGGCGAATAATGCGTCAGGAACAAATGTACAGCCAGGAGACGTTAAGTATCGTGATTTAAATGGTGACTATATCATAGACGAAAATGACAAAACTATTATCGGTAGTCCAGTTCCAAAACATATTGGTGGCTTTGCTAATACTTTTAACTATAAAAATTTCGATTTCCATGTGTTTTTGCAATGGAGTTATGGTAATGACGTACTGAATGCCAATCGCATCATGTTTGAATCTGCATATAAATATGGGTATAACCAATGGGCTTCTTATGCAGATCGTTGGAGTCCTGAAAATCAAGGTTCAGATATACCAGGTGTTCAGGCTATAAAAGGAGGAGCGATGAAAGCATATTCGACGAGAGTGGTTGAGGATGGTTCTTTTTTAAGATTGAAAACGGTGTCATTAGGCTATACGCTACCTAAACCATGGTTGAAAAAAGCAAAGATTGAAGGGATAAGGATTTATGGAGCTGCTCAGAATCTATTCACCTTTACAAAATACAGCGGATATGATCCAGAAGTCTCCGTAAGGAATTCGGCTTTGACACCGGGCTTTGACTTTTCCGCATATCCGAGGACACGTACAATTACTTTCGGATTATCAGCAACATTCTAAATAATAGTAGTATGAAAAAGATATGTTTATTTATCATAGCCTTTGTTTTTACATTGAGCTCTTGCAATAAGTTTTTAGATATAACTCCTTCAGACACTTTGTCTCCTGAAGGATATTTTCGGAATGAAGCTGAAGTAGAGGTTGCCTTAGCTGGAGTATATGATATTTTAGGGAAATCAGGTACATATGGAAGGTCGTTGTTTTTCGAATTGGATATTGCCGATGACAGTTTTGTTGCTTTGTCTAGCTGGACTCAGGATATCTCATTGTTCAACTATAATACCTCTGATCTTAAGCTAACTGATCTATGGATTTATTTGCATAACGGGGTAAATCGTGCCAATACACTATTGGCCAATTTGGATAAAGCTGATATGGCTGAGGATAAAAGAAAAGCAGTAGAAGGGCAAGCGCTTTTCTTAAGAGCTTATTATTTTTTTTTATTGACGAACTATTGGGGGGATATTCCAATGCGTTTGCAGCCAACAACTTCTGTTTCAGATAATGATTTGAAATTTACTCCTGTAAAGGATGTTTACGCTCAGATTGTATCCGATATGGAAAGAGCGGCTGAGCTTGTTAATCCGGTCACATCTTATCCACATGCCGGACGTGTTACCAAATCGGTGGTATGGGGTGTGTTGGCTCGTGTTAATTTGAAGATGGCTGGTCATCCACTACAGGATAAATCGAGATATATTGAAGCTAAGAAATGGGCCGAGAAAGTGATTATGAGTGGTAGCCATAATCTTAATATCGATTATAGAGAGGTATTCATTAAAATGTGCAAAGGCGAATATGATACCAAAGAGTCGATTTGGGAAGTAGAGTTTAACCGATATAATGATGGTCAAATGGAAGAGGGATCTCTTGGTTCAATCAATGGTATCGCAGCCGCTGCGGAACCTTGGGGATTTAGTTATGGAGCAAAGCACCCGACTCAGTATTATTTTGAAATGTTTGAAAACTATACTAAAACGGTTAACGGAGTAGGACAGACATATTCTCCAGATATGAGGAGAGATTGGAGTATGAGTTCGTATTATTATCAAGGAGCTTTAAAGAATAATTACAATGCGACTCAGATCTATAATAGAATGGATGCCAAATGGAGAAGAGAATTTGAACCGACGCAACCTAAGTTTAACGGAACGACGACAATCAACTTTCCGTTGTTACGGTATTCGGATGTTCTGTTGATGTTTGCCGAAGCAGATAATGAGATAAATGGACCGACTGACCAGTCTATAGCATATGTGAATTTAGTTCGAAGGAGGGCTTACGGGAAGTCATTGGGGTCTGGTCTTCGCTTTATAAGTATCAGCAATGGAGGGGCAGGATATACGGAAGAACCACAAGTGAATATAGTAGGTGGAGGTGGATACGGCGCTGAAGCTAGGGCGCTCGTTTCTGGAGGTAAGATCACCAATATAGTGGTGATAAATCCCGGTGTGGGTTATACGTCCAGTCCAACGATAGTTTTTTCGGGAACAGGCTCCGGGGCTGTTGTAACGGTAGAAATGGAGCCTCGCGCTTCTGCTAATGCTGACCTGGCGAAGGATGACACAGATACGGATGTTTCGTTTCGGGATGCTATACGCAAAGAAAGAGCTTTGGAACTTGGGTTTGAAGGACTAAGAAGATTTGATTTGGTGCGCTGGGGTAATTATATCTCAACTATGCGTATCGTAGCAGGACACATAGAAGGTACCGCGGCCCAGGCCTATATATATGCTGCAAGGCATGGTAATAATATTTCTTCTAAAGATACATTGTTGGCTATCCCATCTCGTGAAATGCAATTAAATAGGGCTGCTATTCAGAATAAAGGATGGTAAAATTAATTTCTATGATTATGAAAAAAATACGAGGTATATACGCTTTGATTTGTTGTATAGCGTTGACCGCTTGTCAAAAAGACGAACCAAATGATATTAACTTTGATGTTAATGCAGATAAACTAGAGGTTGCTATGGGTGATTCGGTGTCTTTTAACTTTAATGGAAGTGCAGATATCATTTCTTTTTATTCTGGCGAGAAGGGACAGGAATATGTGAATCGCGCACGGACGGAAGCTGAAGGGCTGGGGATACAATTAACAATTGCGTCACGGGTATTGTATGCCGTTCAAAATAATTTAAAGCTTTTGGTCTCCACTAAGTTTTCAGGTATTTATAATGCTGAAAATATCCATGAAGAGGATTGGATTGATATAACGGATAAGTTTGAGTGGTCCACAGCTACCCCGGGTGGTATAGCGGCTGGAAATACCAATTCTGGACCTATCAACCTTACTGAATATATCGTTCCAGGCAAGCCTATTTATTTTGGATATCGCTATGAAAGTCAGGCGGCAGCAACGGCAGCAACGGCGGGACGGACATGGAGATTGCCTATTTTTAAACTAGAATCTGTTACAGAGCAAGGTGAGGCCAATGAAATCGCTAATGTATTAACTGCAGGTTGGAAGCCTGTGCCAATTATCAGTGCTGTTTTAAAGCCTGAAAACACAAGCTATTGGACGATTAGGACGTCGGATCCTTATCTGTTTTTTACACCTAATAGTACCCTTGAGCCTCATTTACATTGGATAATTACGGCACCTTTTAGTCCAACAGCCATTAAACCAGATAAACCGCAGACAATTAAAGCCGCAATTGACAAGATGGGGAGAAGATTCCGATATGCTTTTAAAGAGTCAGGTAGTTATACGGTGACTTTTGTAGCCAAGAATGTAAACAGCCACGGCGAGAAAGAAATCGTAAAAGAATTGGTAATAGTAGTAAAATAGACATTAAAATTATATATGATGAAGAGACTTTTGTTGACCGTATTGGGTGTATCATTTCTGTCGTGTACACTCTTGGGACAAACATTTGAAGCGACTGTTAAACAGCAGCGCGATATTAAAGCAGGAAAAGTTGGCAGTATTTTAAAGCTAGATGGTTTTCTAAGAACTGATTTTCCTAAGATTGAGTTTAACAAAACGGTTATGCCAGGTCCTCAGTTTATTATATCTGATGATCCTGAGTATATCCGAGTGCCAGAAGCTATTGCATTACAGGAAAATGTCGTGCCTGGAGCTGTACGTTTATATGTGTATAATGTTAATGGAGTAAAAGAACCTCAAAAAATTAAAAGAAAAATTACTGCTGTTATCAAGAATACGGGGACAGAAGTAATGTCTCTGCGTATGCTGAAATATTCCTCTCAAAAACCAAGTACAAATTATTTTCAGGTGGGTAAACAGGGCTTAGAAGACTATTTCGCCTCTAATGTCACTAAGAACGTGCGGCAGGTTAAACCTGGTGAGGTGATCGCTATAGATGAACAATTAGAGAAAAATATTGTAGCGTATGATGAGTTGGTACATGGCTTTTATGAATTTGTAGTGGATCAGCCAGCTCAGATTTCTGTGCTGCAGACTGCTCCAGAGATCAGCGGACCTAAGGCATTTGCTCGAATCAAAAATGTTATACCACATAGTCATGGTAATGCTGGGCGAGGACTTTTCGGTACATCTAACTATGCTGTCGCGAGTAAGGATACTTTGGACACGAAATCTGGTATTACTCAACTTATTATAGCGGATGGAAAAGATGACCCTTGGATAGAAGGAACAATAGGCGAAGCTAAAGCATATGCACGGAATGCGGGTAATTATGGCGTTTTGTACAACACGAAGATAAAGTGGAAAAGTACAGACGGCAAAGCATTAGCATTGGTCACTTGGAATTCACGTTCAGCAGATAATAAATGGTGTGGAGGAATGGGATTGGCGATGGAACTGTTTGATAATAATGGTAAAAAAGTTATTAGACAGCTACCTAGCGATGCTTTAATTACAAAAGCGGCACCTGAGCTTATCTTAGTGGAAATATATAAGGCAGACCCGTCAAAAGAGGTTCAGGAGATTAATTTTACCTATTCGCCTCCTGGGGCTTCCTGTTTACCAACGCCATTGATTTTGGTCCCAATAGATCTATAGTTCGGAATATGAAGAATCTCTTATTTGCCGTAACGATTGGTTTGTGTATCTCCTGTGCGCCTGCAAAGAAGATGGAAGTTGTAAAGCCTGAGTTGCCACAAGAATTGTCTAAGTATTTTCCAAATGAGGTTAAACCTGTAGCGAGCAAACCTTGTTTTCAGGGGGCTTATTACCGTAAGTTGGTCTCTAGTGTAGATCATTGGGTTGGGATTAGTGGGACGGTGGTATTGCCACAGATTACTTTTGACCAGACCCGAAAAAATCCAAAGAAAGAGCAACAGTTTCTTGATAATCCATCCATTTATCTGGGTGGACATGTGGATGGGCAGGAGACGGATATTGGTTTGAGTTGGGAGGTCATAAAGGATGAAAAAGGCAATATATCTGACGCACGGGTTGCATTTCGTCCTTTTTTAAGGAGAGCCTCTCACAAATCAGGTCAACAAGCCGTATTCTTAAACGGTCCGGCTACAAAAGATTATTATTGGTACCCAGGAGAAGAGGTTTTTATGTCAATCGAAACGGTTGGGAAAGGACTGGTGAAATTTGTCATTGAAGGTGCAGGAAAGAAGTATGAGACGACTTTTGAATGTGCCGGTTACACGTTAGACGGCCTTGGTGAGTTTAAACGGGTAAATGCGATTGATCAAATGGGAAATGAAGGTAAACCTGTCCAGCCTACTACAACTAAAGTAAGTATGGGAAAATGGCTCCATACCGATCTTTTGCGTTATGAAAAAGGTAAAGTTGTAAAAACTCCTTTTCACGATGGTAGGTATACAGAAATGAACTGTCCACAACAGCAGTTCTTCAAGGTTGACGCTTCTGTAGATGAAAAATCAAAAGGGGCGGAGGTTGTACATATTAGTGGATCGTAGTTTTAATATAATACGATGAAAAGGAACTATAGCATAGATTTATTGCGTGGTGTTGCCATAATCGGTATGGTATTGGCCGCAGTAATACCATGGACAAACGATTTTCCTGCTTGGATGTATCATGCGCAGGTCGGTCCTCCAGATTTTAAATTTAATCCCAATAATCCAGGTATAACTTGGGTAGATTTAGTGTTCCCATTTTTCTTGTTTGCTATGGGGGCTGCGTTTCCTTTGGCGCTGCGCGGAAAATTGGAGTCAAAACAGTACGCTGTAATTGTGGTAGGGTTACTTAGGAGGGGGCTGTTATTAGTATTCTTTGCGCTTATGTTGGCCTATCTTACACCTGATAACTTGAAGGCCGAGAAATGGGTGAATTATGTCAGTGCTTTGGTCGCTTTTGGTGCTTTCTTTCTTGTCTTTCTGCGCTTTGGAGGTTCAAGACTGAAAAAGAACGGAATACAGTTACTTGGGTTTCTAATTTTCGCGGGTTTGATTTATTATCACAGCGAAGTTCTTGGTAATGCCTTTGATAAGTCCAAAAACAATATTATCATTTTGGTCTTGGCAAATATGGCTGTATTTGGTTCCTTGTTTTGGTTGTTGACAGCTAACAGTTTTCTAATGCGTATCGCTATCCTTGTCGCATTTATGGGTATTTGGTTCACGAAGGATATTGCGGGGAGCTGGACTTCCTATGTGTGGAACTTTCATCCTGATTTAAAGTGGTTTTATAACTTTTCTTTTCTGAAGTACCTCTGTATTGTTCTTCCAGGATCTATACTGGGTGATTTGTTGATTAGCTATAAAGATATCACCAATCAGATATTTACCAATGATGAACGCTCTAAGGCCCGTTTATTGGCTGTACTTAGCTTTGCATTTGTGGTATTCCATGTGGTGACATTATACATGCGACTACTACATGTCAATTTATTAGGACATGTGGTATTTGCCGTATTGTTTTATCTATTCTTTAGAAAGAACAAAGAAAGTCAATTTGCTTTCTATAAAATATTAGTAGGTTGGGGCTTGGCTTTTTCCAGCATAGCCTTATTTTTTGAGCCTTTAGATGGTGGTATAAAAAAAGATCCTTCTTCTTTCAGTTATTGGTTTTTGACTAGTGGTCTGGCATTTTTATTCTATATAGTCTGTGACTACTTGACAAAATGCTACCCTAAAAACATGATAGTCTCATCTGTAGTCAAGAATGGACAGAATCCAATGATCGCTTATTGTGTATCTGCTTTTTTTATAACCCCGGTATTAGGGTTGTTTCAGGTTTTACCGCTGTTTGATTCACTGACAGAGATAAATCCTTATCTGGCCTTGGTAAGGACTTTCGTTTATATATTTTTAATGGTGGTAGTGACTAACTACGCTACGAATAAGAAATGGTTTTGGAGATCGTAAAGAAGAATCGGAGAGTAATCTAATGAGTATAAAAAGTGTATTAGTAATTGTGTTTTTGCTGATTAACATGCTGGCAAAAGCGCAGGTAGCGACAAGTATTGATAGTAATTATGTCTTTAGTGGGTATACCGAAAGATTAGAGCAATATCGGAAAATGCCAACATTAAGAGGGGCAATTATTTTCTTGGGAAACAGTTTAACTGATGCAGGGAAATGGAATGATATTGCGCCGGAGTTACCGATATTGAATCGAGGTATTAGCGGAGATATTTCCTATGGAGTATTAGCAAGATTGGATGAGGTATTAAGACATCAGCCGCGAAAGTTGTTTTTGATGATTGGTGTAAATGATTTAAAAAGAGGAATACCTACTAGTAATATCATTCAGAATTATGAGCGTATAGTTCGCCGTGTACAAAAGGAATCTCCCAAAACAAGAATTTATTTGAACAGTATTCTTCCGATTCATCCTGAAAAACTGATTGAATCTTTTAAGTCGGTTACTAATGCTGATGTTTCAAAATTGAATGATGGTTTGAAGCTTTTGGCGAAGTCTGACAAGAACATTCAGTTTGTTGATCTACATAAAGTGGTCGCCGATAAACAAGGGAATCTGAAACCAGAAATCACACCCGATGGTATTCATCTCGAGGTGGCAGCGTATGTTGATCTTGTAAATTATTTGAAAGATATAAAAGCGTTATAAATAGGTATGAAGAAGATTGTAATGGCCGTATTGGGAGTATTAGGTAGTTTGTCTGTTTTTGCTCAAGATAAATCGCAAGATAGTACGTATAATAACTGGTATTATGAAAGTCGTGAAAAGTTGTATCAAGAACTGAAAGCTGTAAAGTATGATGTGGTTTTCTTTGGTAACAGTATAACAGAAAGAGGGCCTTGGCAGGAATTGGTTGGTCGTAAATATAGCGTTGGAAACAGAGGGATCGGTGGCGATAATACCTTTGGGATGAAGGCCCGCATCAAAGGAGCGATTGCTTCAAAACCTAAGAAAATTTTTCTTATGATGGGGATCAATGATGTAGGCCGTGGGCTGCCGACAACCTGGAGCTTAGAGAACTATGAAGAGATTATTCGTATCATTCAGAAAGAAAGCCCTAAAACGAAAATATATGTTCAAAGTACATTACCACTGAACGAGACTGTACTTAAATACGATTATCTTTTGAACAAGGAGCAACTGGTAAGAGATCTCAATAGAGGGATTTTAGAACTTGTGAATAAGTATAGTTTGGTATATGTAGATGTCAAATCTGTACTAGCAAAAGACTATGTATTGATGAAGGAGTTTACAATGGATGGTATCCACATCAATACAGACGCTTATATTAAATGGGTGGATTATTTAAAAGCAAATAAATATTTATAGATGAAGATAACAGGAACTTTTTTGGATGAAATCAGCCATGATATCCCACATCAAAATTGGGGAAGGGAAGAATGGGATCGCGATTTTGGTTATATGAAGGCGGTAGGTATTGATACTGTTATTTTAATTCGCAGTGGTTACCGGAGGTTTATTACATACCCTTCACCGTTATTGATCGATAAAATGGGCTGTTATGAACCGCCTGTCGACCTGGTTGAAATGTTTCTTCAGTTAGCCGATAAACATGATATGAAATTTTTCTTCGGCCTATATGATAGTGGAAAATATTGGGATACGGGAGATATGCAGCATGAGATTGATGCCAATCGTTTTGTAATCGATGAAGTGTGGGCAAAGTACGGTAAGTACAAAAGCTTTGGAGGCTGGTATTTAAGTATGGAGATAAGTCGTCAAACCAAAGGAGCTGCAAGTGCTTTTCGTATTCTAGGAGAGCAGTGTAAAGCTGTTAGTCGAGGTCTGCCGACATTCATTTCACCGTGGATAGACGGTAAAAAAGCAGTGATGGCTGCATCTTCCTCATTAACAAAAACGGATGTAGTATCACTCCAGGAACATGAACGGGAATGGAACGAAATTTTTGATGAAATACATACATCGGTAGATGCGGTTGCATTTCAGGATGGGCATATAGATTATCATGAGCTGGAAGATTTTTTTAGTATCAATAAAAAGCTTGCCGATAAATACGGGATGGAATGTTGGACAAATGCTGAATCTTTTGATAGGGACATGCCCATTAAGTTTTTACCCATTAAGTTTGAAAAATTAAGACTTAAACTGGAAGCAGCTAGAAGGGCTGGGTATGATAAGGCTATTACATTTGAATTTTCTCATTTTATGAGCCCGCAATCTGCATACCTGCAAGCAGGACATTTGTACAATAGATATAAAGAATATATAGGAGCACTGAGCAAATAAAGGAATGGAAAGATTTGTTGAAAAATATAAACGTGAACTACTTGAGAACGTAATGCCTTTTTGGGTAAAATACTCTAATGATGAGCAGTATGGTGGATTTTTGACCTGTTTGGATAGAGAAGGTTCTGTATTTGACACAGATAAGTTTATGTGGTTACAGGGACGGCAGATTTGGACATTATCTACGCTCTATAATCAGGTGGAGCAAAAAGAGGTCTGGAAGGATATGGCTATTCAAGGTGCTAGATTCATTTTAGATAATGGTAGGGATGAAAAAGGTGATTGGTATTTTTCTTTAGATAGAGTCGGGCGACCTCTTGTACAACCCTATAATATTTTTTCGGACTGTTTTGCGACGATGGGATTAGCATCATTATACAAAACAACAGGTGTAGATGAATACGGTCAGGTAGCTCACGATACCTTCAAGAGAATTCTCGAACGCCAGGATAATCCTAAAGGTAAATATGATAAAGGATATCCAGGTACGAGATCACTTAAGGGATTCGCGCTACCTATGATATTAAGTAATTTATCCTTAGAGCTTGAGCATATAGTCGGGAACAAAATTGTAGATGAGTTGATTGATAAGGTTATTCATGAAGTTATGGATGTGTTTTATCAAGAGGAATCAGGCCTTATCATGGAAAGTGTTCATTTGGACGGGAGCTTTTCCGATAGTTTCGAAGGCCGGTTAGTTAATCCGGGGCACATCATCGAAGCGATGTGGTTTATGATGGATCTGGCCTCCCGTAAAGATGATGCGTTGCTGATGCAAAAATGTGTTGATATTGGTTTACGTGCTCTAGAATATGGTTGGGATGAGAAGCATGATGGAATATTGTACTTTAAAGATATTTTAAATAGACCATTACAGCAATTGGAGTGGGATCAGAAATTGTGGTGGGTGCATCTTGAGGCATTAGTGTGTATGGCTAAAGGATATGCATATACAGGAAATCTTAAATGTAAAGAATGGTTCGAGCGTCTGGATCAATATTCATTTGACAAATTTTCAGATCCACAATACGGCGAGTGGTACGGATACCTTAATCGTCAAGGAGAGCCATTACTTTCGCTTAAAGGAGGGAAATGGAAAGGCTGTTTTCATGTGCCTAGGGCTTTGTTTAAGGTGTACACTACGCTGCAAAAGACTGGGGTTGAGGTTAAGCAGGAAATCGTTTGATAAAAAATCAGTTCAAAATAAAAGGCGATGAATATTTTTCCATCGCCTTTTTTAAGACGGCTTCTTATTTATAAGAGAAAATATCACCTAGTTCATCGTTACTTGTAAAGGTACAGCCTAAATCTGTTAATTCACCGGTACCTATATTAATAACCATGCCGTGTATGGCAAGATCATCTCGTTCTTTCCACGCATTCTGTATGATAGAAGTGGTGCATAGATTGAATACCTGTTCTTTTACATTTAATTCAATCAAGCGATCTACTTTCTTGTCATGATCTGTGATCGCATCGATTTCTGTTGCATGGATACGGTAAACATCTTTGATGTGGCATAACCAGTTGTCTATGATACCAAATTGTTTACGGCTTAAAGATGCAGCAACCCCCCCACAACCGTAATGTCCCGCAATAATAACTTGCTTTACTTTTAATACATTTACCGCATAATCGAGTACAGATAACATGCTCATATCCGAATGAATTACCATATTTGCGATGTTACGGTGTACGAAAACCTCTCCAGGTTTTGTTCCTGTAATTTCGTTGGCAGGAACCCGGCTATCTGCACAGCCAATCCATAAAATTTCGGGATTTTGTCCTTTTGCAAGTTGTTGAAAACGACCTGTTTGGTCTTTGCTGACAAAGTTTACCCAGTCTTTGTTACCCTCTAATATTTTTTGAAATCCTAATTCTAATTCTTTATTTTCCATTTTATTATTATTGTTTATGGACCGCTTAAACGGAACCAAGGTACAGCATTTATCCTTAAATTGTGTTAATCTTAAACCACTTTCTGCAGTTTTTGTTTTTTTGAATATATCTTCTTTTTGTAAGTAATATCCTTAAGATTAATTTTTAATCCTTTACTTAGTGCATTTTGCTCAAAATCTTTGATCACCTCTATTACATCCTTATCAATAAATTTACTTTTTGTTCCATCAATGACGATAGATTGGACCGTCTTAGGAAGACCATAAAGCTGCTTTTGAATAGCGGCTTTATTGAGAAAAGTAACTTCCTCTGCTAAGGTTATAACAGCTTTCTCATTATTCATTTCATCCGAACCAGAATCTTTTGAAATATTAGAAATGAATGCGTTTTGAATATTTGCTCTGAATATGTAAAATGTAGATACCAAAATTCCAATACCTACTCCTTTTAGTAAATCCGTTGCTACGATAGCTATTACAGTAACTATAAATGGGATGAATTGATCCAAACCTTTGTTGTACATTTGTTTAAATAACGTCGGTTTAGCAAGTTTATATCCTGTATGTAAGAGAATCGCCGCCAGACAGGCTAAAGGAATAAGATTAATAATCATAGGGATGGCCAATAAAGCGAGTAATAGCCATATTCCATGAAGTATCGCCGATTGACGAGTGCGTCCTCCAGAATTAGCATTTGCAGATGAACGTACAATTACAGATGTCATAGGGATACCTCCCAACAAACCAGAAGTCATATTACCAACACCTTGTGCCACAAGTTCTCGGTTGGTGGGTGAATTTCTTTTGAATGGATCTAGTTTGTCTACTGCCTCAAGACTCAGCAGAGTTTCTAAACTAGCGACTATGGCGATTGTTACAGCTACCATCCAAACGTCTCCATTCAATATCTGTGTGAAGTCAGGAAATACGAACAAGCCTGTAAACTCTTGAAAGGAAGATACTGTGGGAATGGATACGAAATGTGTAGATCCAGTAAGAAGCGATAGGGATGTACCTTGGAAAGCAAAACCGAGACCAACTCCTAGAATAACGACAACAAGTGGAGCAGGTAATTTATTGAGCCCCTTGAAAGTAGGCCAGTAAATTAATATAGCAAGCGATAACAAACAGATAATAGTAGCGCCCCAATTAATAGCGGCAAATACGGTGTCTGTAAACACAGCTATCCCACCTCCATTTTCCATTTCAAAAGCATGTGCTTCAGTCATACCAAAAGCGAGTGGTAGTTGTTTTAATATGATTGTAATACCGATTGCTGTCAACATCCCTAAAATAACGGAGGAAGGGAAGAAATTTCCAATCATTCCGGCCTTGATGATTCCTAACATCAACTGTACAATACCAGCTATAACGACGGCCAATAAGAAGGTCTCATAAGCCCCTAATTGTTGAATAGCACCATAGACAATTGTAGTCAAGCCCGCTGCTGGGCCACTTACACTGAGTTGAGATCCAGAAATAGAAGCTACTACAATACCACCAATCACCCCTGTTAATACCCCAGCAAAGAGAGGTGCTCCTGACGCCATTGCAATACCGAGACATAACGGTAAGGCCACCAAGAATACCACAATACTTGCAGGGAAATCATATTTTAAGTCCCTTTTCGATAATTTGAGAAAAGCGGACATACGTGTTCCTAACATAATTTTTTAAACTAAATTTTAACTTATTTTCGATAAATTCTAAACGTAGAACACATGAAATTTTTACCCTATATCAAAGAGATACAGAATAACAGTGTTGCTAAACGTTACTTGGTATTGAATTTAACAGTTAGGAGGCGGCGTTGGAACAGAAGGGTGGTAGCTGCAGATATCTTTTTCATTGCGCAGATAATTGCGCTGTTTCCCATTGTTTTCAATAGAAGGATTGAATGATAGATAATCTATCGCATCAGGTTTGAAGACCTTAACACTATGTTCGTGTAAATCTTCATTATTGCTATTAGATCCTTTTGCAGTGAGTTCGACTTCAAGTTGCATGACAACTTGTAAAATTGTACCCTTGTCTAAAATATCGATAAACATAGGGCTAGCAGAGATCAGCATCTTCGTAAAGAAGACAAAAAAACAAATCTTGGCAGATATTATTCTTTTTGCTTTACTAAACATGTCTATGTTCTCTTTCAATTTCACTTTGACAAAAGTAGAATAAAAATTTGCAAACACATTGTTCCTTGTAATTTTTTTATAAAAAAATTACAAAACTTGTTAATAGTAGCCGTTTTGTTAACATTGTGATAATTACGAAGGTTTTGAAATGTATTTTTATTCAATTTATTGATCGATTATTTATAAATTCGATCGTACAAATTCAAATTTGTTGACAACATGAAACAACAGTTTATAGATAAAGTCGTATCCTCTTATAATCCTAAAGGGGCTTTTATCCAATTAGGATCTGGCATATTAGATGGAGAGATAGTAACCGATGCTAAAGTGAATCTGGCGTTGAAGATGATGAATCGTCATGGCCTGATAGCGGGGGCAACAGGTACAGGTAAGACGCGGACACTGCAATTGATGGCAGAGCAACTTTCTGATGCAGGAGTTCCTGTTTTTATGTTGGATGTAAAGGGGGATCTTTCAGGCTTAGCAGAAGCAGGGAAGACTAACGACGCGTTGGTGGAGCGGGGTGCAGTTGTAGGTATACCTTTTGAGCCGGCAGAGTTTCCTGTAGAATTATTTTCGTTGAGTGGCAAGCTGGGGGCACCAATGCGCGTCACTGTCGAGGATTTTGGTCCAGTACTTTTGTCTCGAATTTTGGATTTAAATGATACACAATCGGGGGTGTTGAGTGCTATTTTTAAATATGCAGAAGATACGCAACTGCCAGTGGTAGACTTTACGGACTTAAAGCGCCTGCTGAGCTATCTCTCTGATGGACCAGGCGCAGATGAAATTAAGGCGGATTATGGGCGTATCAGTACAGCCAGTTCAGGTGCAATATTGCGAAAAATAGTAGCCATAGAGCAACAGGGGGTATCGCATATTTTTGGAGAAAAGGAGTTTGATATTAATGATCTATTTGGTAAAGTCGATGGAAAAGGTGTTATTTCACTTTTGAATATTTCTGATATTCAAGACCAACCCCAACTTTTCTCTACATTTTTATTAAGCTTATTGGCGCAATTGTTTAAGAAATTGCCCGAAGTTGGGGATTTGGATAAACCCAAGTTAGTTTTCTTTTTTGATGAAGCCCATTTGTTGTTTAATGGCGCATCAAAGGCATTCTTAACGCAAATCGAACAAATTGTTCGTTTGATACGCTCAAAGGGCGTTGGGGTGTTCTTTTGTACTCAGGCAGCAACGGATATTCCGGAGAGTGTTTTAGGCCAATTGGGTAATCGCATACAACATGCACTAAGAGCATTTACACCGAATGATGCTGAGAATTTGCGTAAGACGGTAAAGACTTATCCAACTTCGACGTTCTATCAAATAGACAAAGTGTTGACATCCTTAGGTACTGGACAAGCGTTGGTCACGGTACTCAATGATAAAGGAATTCCTACTGAAGTTGTGGCAACTCACTTGGTGCCCGCAAGGGCCGTTATGGGGCCATGTGCAGCAACGCATTACGAGGAGCTCGTCAAGGCGTCGTCCTTTTTTGCAAAATATCAGGAACGGGTAGAAAGACGTACGGCTTCTGAGGTATTAGAGGAGAGGTTATTGACCGCCAATCGGGCCAAGGAGGAGGAGCAGGCCCGTCAACAAGCACAGAAGGAGGCTAGTAGGTCCGCCACGACAAGTTCTAGAAGACAAACACCTCTTGAAGCAGCACAGACTCAAGCGAGTCGTACATTGGCGAGAGAGGGAGTTAAGTTGATCGGAAAGTTGGCATCTGGTTTGCTAAATGCCTTCTTTAAAAGGAAGTAATACAATTTCCTTTTAGAGAAAGTTCCAAATGGTTTGGGAGCTACATAAATTCATTTATATGAGACAATTATATTGCACATAAAAGTGAATTTATGTAGGTTTGTGGCAATTTTAAAAAAGCAATTACTATATTACATATTATGGGAAAACCTACTTTGTTAGTTTTAGCAGCTGGTATGGCTAGTCGTTATGGATCGTTGAAACAGGTGGATAGTTTTGGCCCTCATGGTGAGACTATTATCGATTATTCTATATATGACGCTATACACGCTGGATTTGGGAAAGTAATCTTTATTATTCGTAAGGAGTTTGAAGATATCATGCGGGAGAAATTTGATGCTAAGTTTAAAGGGCTGATTGATGTCGATTATGCTTTCCAGGATTTTGATCTGACAAAATTTGGTGTTGATCGAGTTATCGAGCGCACAAAGCCATGGGGTACGGCACACGCCGTGCTTAGTGCAAAAGACCTTATCAATGAGCCTTTTTGTGTAATTAATGCAGACGATTTTTATGGTACGGATGCCTTTGTAAAGATGGCATACTTCCTGAATATGGAAGTGTCTGATACTCATATGTCGTTGATGGGATTTGAAGTTGGGAATACGATGTCTGATTATGGTTATGTTTCTAGAGGTGTTTGTGAAGTGTCTGCCGACGGAAATATGGACAGCGTCACCGAACGTACAAATATATATTATAAGGCGGATGCTGAAGGAAATAAGAAAATAGTATACGAAGAGGGTGGGGTCGAAACAGAACTTGCTCCTGATACGCGAGTATCTATGAATTTTTGGGGATTTACGCCTAAAGTGTTTGAAGTAGCGTTATCTATGTTTCCTAAATTTGTAGACGAGAATGCCGAGAATCTAAAAGCTGAATTTTTCATTCCATCAGTACCGGATTATATGGTTAGACATGGTATCGCAGACTTTAAGGTAATTCCAACATCGTCCAAATGGTTTGGGGTTACTTATTCAGAAGATAAACCTATTGTGCAGGAGAGTATTTCTAAACTTATAGCTGCGGGGGCTTACCCAGAAAAACTTTTTTAGTAAATAGTAATTTGATTCTTCCGAAAGGGGCTGTCTTTTTGAGGTAGCTCCTTTTTTTATTTGTCTATTGTTGGTATACGGTGTAGTGTTAAATTGTATATCATTTTTTTCTTTTAAATTTCTTATATTTAGGGTAGTATCAGGATTTAAAAATAGGAACATGATGTCATTAAAAGAAACTATTAAGAATCGAATTTTAGAGAATGAGCTAGTGGATTTGGAAGCTTTGAAAGGGATGCATGCAATTTACATGGGGGCGACAGATTTGGATGAAGAATCTTCGTTGGGGTATGAGGACTTCGCTAAGCAGGATGAAAGTAGAGAGTCCGCAAGAAGCTTGGAAGCGCGTATCGCCCGAGCAGAGGATCTTTTGAATGCTTTTTTAAAAGTTGACTTTGGCACTAAATCTAAAGTTGAGCCAGGCGCTTTGGTCGTCACAGATTCGTTGAGCTTTTTGATCGGAATTGCATCAGCAGCATTTGAACATGACGAAAAAAGTTATATAGGTCTGAATACAGATGCTCCTATATACACTGCTTTGGAAGGTGCTAAATCGGGAGACGAGGTTGTTTTTAATCAAAAGAAATATAAAATATTAGATGTTCTCTAGTTATAATTTCAAAAATTTGTTTTCTCGTTTAACCGTTACTTATCTGGCTTTTTTTGTTGAACTGACTGGTGTGTAGCTTGTTGTGTAACAAACGTTTTAAGATAGCATTGTTTTAAATTATTTACATTTGTGATACAATTATAATCTAGTCAATCATGGATAGATTTAAGTACCTCAATCGGATAGTTTATTACGTCTTAGCTGTATTGACCTTACTTTACATATCGGTCTCACTTGACTAGTTTTTCTTTGATTGACGGGGTATGGAGCTTATTTCCATGGTCGAATCTACTATTGAAATTCAGTATGAAGATTCTATATTGCATTTAGAGACTTCTATCAGTTGTTTGAGGACTGATTCTACACAATTTTCTATGCATTTGAAATGGAAATTTAGCTTGTTTAATAGAAAAGCCCGAAGTGATCACTTCGGGCTTTTCTATTAAACAAGATGTTGAATTATTTTACTTCTTCAAAATCTACATCTTGCACATCGTCTGCACCGCCTTGGTTTGATCCAGCTTGATTCGCTTGATCACCTTGTGGCTGTCCACTTTGTTGAGATGCTGCATACATCTCTTCAGATGCCGCATTCCATGCATTTTGAAGTTCAGCAGAAGCTGTATCGATATCTGCAAAATTACGTGCTTCGTAAGCTGCTTTTAATTTTCCTAAACCAGCTTCGATAGGGGCTTTTTTCTCTGCTGATATTTTGTCACCATATTCTTTTAGTTGTTTTTCAGTAGAGAAGACTAAAGCGTCCGCAGCGTTGATTTTGTCAGCTTCTTCTTTCAATTTTTTATCCGCTTCTGCATTAGCTTCTGCTTCTTGTTTCATCTTTTGGATTTCTTCGTCCGAAAGACCTGAAGATGCTTCTATACGAATATTTTGCTCTTTTCCTGTAGCTTTATCCTTAGCGGATACTTTGATGATACCATTTGCATCGATGTCAAATATAACTTCGATTTGAGGGATACCACGAGGAGCAGCAGGGATGTCAGCTAGTTGGAAACGTCCTAATGTACGGTTTTGCGATGCCATAGGGCGTTCACCTTGTAATACGTGGATTTCTACAGAAGGCTGGTTATCAGATGCTGTAGAGAATACTTCAGATTTCTTCGTAGGAATAGTTGTATTCGCTTCGATCAATTTCGTCATTACCCCACCCATTGTCTCGATACCTAGAGATAGTGGTGTTACGTCCAATAATAAAACGTCTTTTACTTCACCTGTCAATACACCACCTTGAATTGCAGCACCTAAAGCTACTACTTCGTCAGGGTTTACACCTTTAGAAGGTTCTTTTCCAAAGAAGTCTTTAACAGCATCAACTATTGCAGGGATACGAGTAGAACCACCTACTAGGATTATTTCGTCAATGTCGGATGTGTTGAACCCAGCATTTTTTAATGCAGTACGACAAGGCTCTATAGTACGTTTTACTAAGTCTGCTACTAAACTTTCAAATTTAGCACGTGATAACGTACGTACTAAGTGTTTAGGGCCAGTTGCATCAGCAGTAATGTATGGTAAGTTGATTTCTGTAGAAGTAGTGCTCGAAAGCTCAATCTTAGCTTTTTCTGCTGCTTCTTTCAAACGTTGTAAAGCCATAGCATCTTTTTTCAAGTCGAAGCCATTGTTTTCCGCTTTAAACTCGTCGTTCAACCAGTTGATGATTGCATTATCAAAGTCATCTCCACCTAAGTGAGTGTCACCATCTGTAGATTTTACTTCGAATACACCATCTCCTAGCTCAAGGACAGAAACGTCGTGTGTACCACCACCACAGTCGAATACGATAATTTTCATATCTTTATTCGCTTTGTCTAGACCGTAAGCTAAAGCTGCAGCCGTAGGTTCGTTAATGATACGTTCTACTTTTAAGCCTGCGATTTCACCGGCCTCTTTTGTAGCTTGACGCTGTGCATCATTAAAATAAGCAGGAACAGTAATAACTGCGCGGCTTACTTCTTGACCTAAATAATCCTCGGCTGTTTTCTTCATCTTTTGAAGAATCATAGCGGAGATTTCTTGAGGCGTGTATTTACGGTCATCTATCTCTACACGTGGCGTGTTGTTATCTCCCTTTACAACTTTGTAAGGTACGTGAGCTAGCTCTTTAGAAGCTTCATCAAAAGAAGTTCCCATAAAGCGTTTGATAGAATAAATAGTTTTATGTGGGTTTGTGATAGCTTGACGTTTCGCAGGATCTCCTACTTTGCGTTCTCCTCCATCTACAAATGCTACAATAGAAGGCGTAGTGCGTTTACCTTCATTATTTGCAATGATTACGGGCTCATTACCTTCCATTACGGCAACACATGAGTTCGTAGTTCCTAAGTCGATTCCTATAATTTTAGACATATCTTATGTAATTGTTTTACGAATTATTGTTTTTTCTATGTTATACAACAACCCTTATGCCAACAAAATGTTTGCCTAAAAAAAAGAAAAAACTGCATCAAATTGTCTGTAATATGACACAGTACTGTGACAAAATGTCTTTTTTAATAGATTAATTGTTCTAAAATATTCTTTTTTGCCGAACCACTGTCACGTCCTCGTTGAAAGAATCTGCCAACAGCATTGGAGAATTCATCTAACGTCATAGACTTAGATTTTTTATCCTTCCAGTCTGTGGGGATAAGTTCATTGTGATAAGAAACATCTGTCGCCCAGTACTGGATGTGCATTTCAGGTATAGCGAGTCCAAGGATCATACCTGGAAGACCATGACTTAAGGCGGGACCTCCGGATACAGGAATCTGGTCGGTATAGAAGGCAACGAGGTATAACGAGTCTGGTGTAGCACCATTCACTCTGCGACATTCAAAACCCGCAATATTTCGATATTCATCTGTGAAGCGCCAGGTTACTTCGGAAAGCGAATCTTTTAGGATATACTTGTCATCTAGTTCAATCTGTACCTCTGCAGTGTTTGACTTTAAGTTTTGATATAGGACTTTGGCGCTATTTCGCCGGGATGCGCCTGCTCCACGCATTACGACGGCTCCGCCACCACCCTGAGCGCTGATTGTCCCCATAGCACCGCCTCTGTTTCCTCTACCTCCTCCAACATTGGCACGTTGCCCCCGGCCGCTATTTTTAGCCTCTTCTTCTTCGATAGGGGCTAAAAGACTACCGTTTTCATCAAATTGCATAGTCATTTTCTCGGTTCTAGAATCAGGCATGTTGTTTATATCTCCGCCCCAAAAGTGCATCCCACCCATACGCCCAGGAGCAGCCTGTTCAAATTTTTTCATCATCTCACGTGTTTGGGCACGTGTATAAGTTACTTTATCGAAGGATATCGTTCCTCTCGTTCCAAAATAGGCATATTGTGCATGAGCTACGGTGCTAATTAGTAGTATGCTTGTCAGTATTAATAACTGACTTATATTTGATTCGTTTTTCTTCATGTTCGTTGGTGTTTTACAATTAACCTTCACTTTTTTTGCCCAAATTTTTATTAAAATCCCATTTTAAGCCCAATAGTATGTAACGAGTCAACATCTGTTGGCTTGATTGACTAAAGCTAGACTCCGAAGAAGATCTATTGACGTTGTTGAAAGTGTTGAAAATATCGTATCCTTTGATACTTGCAACCAGACTTTCATTTTTTAGTAATTTTTTACTGATTTCGGCATTGACATAAAACTGGTGTAGACTCTTGTTGTAAAACTTCGTTGGTCCGTCTAATGAATAGTTAATGTTGCTGCTAATATTAAACTTTTTGGGAAGGAAATACTTGAAAAAACCAGAGGCACTGGTGTTGAAGCTGGTATAATTAAATTCCTTTTGTAGACTGTTTCGTTGGTTGTCTGCACTGATTCTCCAATTGAAGTCGTAGTCTAGACCCTTGGAATCTTGTTCATTGATGCCGATTCCAGTAAATAAGCTGGTCATTTGTTCATTGTTCAGTTCATATTGTTGGTTCTTTATGTCGTCGCCATATTTTATAAAGCTGAAACCATTGTTGTAGTTCAGTCCACCAAAGATGTTAAGCTGTGCTTTCCTATCAAATATAGGCTTATTGAAATTACTGTTCATTCCTGCGCGCCAGCTCGATTTTCCGATCACATTAATATAAGAGCTAGTCGTTACTCCCGTAGCTGTGTCTATTATTCGTTGGTTTACAATTGGATCTGTAGTAAATGATACGTCGGCATTCATGTTCCAACTCGTTCCTTTTAACAAGCTCATCGTATGGTAGTTTAACCTGAAGGAATTGTTATTTGATCGCTTCAAGTCCGGATTACCCTTTTGGATAAATAGTGGATTTGTTTGTGGTTGTAGCTCTTGTAACTGTCCGAATGAAGGGATATTGAAATTGTTTTGATAAGATACCCCTACGTTTTTTCTGTTTGAAACCCTGTAATTTAGGTTCATGTTAATATCATTGTCCCAAAAGGTGCGATCCAGGTCAATATTTCTATAAACGTCTGTCAAGGACTGATCTCTAAAACTTGTACGGTTAGAAAGATTCACTGAGATTTTTTCTGTGAAATAATTGATGTTAACCACCATTCCATGGCTGGTATTCCCTGTTTTTTGATCCTGAGAATATTCAGGGTTCAGAACAGGAGTATCGTTATTTCTCTGATTAAAAGCTTTCAGCAAGGTGTTATTTGTGGAATTGCTGATATTGTAACCCAAGGAGTAATTTATTAAATTGGAGATACGATCTGAATATTGAATCTGTCCCGAAATATTGTTGCCATAGCTATTGTTAATCCTATTTTGGTTGATATAAGTAGTATCATCCTTCAGGTAATATATAGCGGTTTGGTCGACGATGCTTTCCGAATAGTTTTTGTTATAGCTGTTGTTAAAATGTAAGTTTATTGAACTTCCTCTTTTGTTCAGACGTTTCCTATAATTGATCCGCAAATCGTTTGACCGAGTTTGTCCATTTGTATTGGTTGTGTCCCCGATCCTGCTAAATGGATTTCCGTTTTGGGTGGTGTAGTTTTGGGATTCACTACTGCTGTAGTTGTTAGCGAAGTTAGCGCCTAGATTAATTTCCATATTAGACGTAGAGTCAATTTTATATCGAATCTCAGATCGTACTCCATGAGCATCGGAAGAATTTGCGGTCTTAGATCTACTTTCCGATACCTGAATTACATCGCCGGACAATAGCTGTTTGTTGAAAGATTCTCTTTCATTGTTGTTGCTATTTGTGTTAAAATTATAACTGCCATTGAAGTTGACTTTCTTTTGAAAGAACTGATTTTCATAATTAGCCCCAACTGAAGTACTGAGGGGATTACCCGTGATTTGGCTATTCATCCGAAGTCCGCCCTCACGCCCCATACCGCCGCCCATGTTGTTGGTGTTTGCGGTGATACCGATTCGTTCGGTTCGATTGAATTTGGCGGCGAACAAACTTCCTGTATAAAGATCTTTGCTGCCAGCTAGAACCTCCATGTTACCAAATATTCCTTTGCGGGCTTCTTCTTTAAGTACGGCATTCACTGTGACCTCACGCACACCATCGTCAATTCCTGTAAGTTCGGCCTCTTTTGATTTTTTTTCGTATACCTGTACCTTATCTACGGCATCTGCACGGATGTTTCGAATAGCAATCTTTGGATCATAGCCAAAAAACTCTTCGCCATCGATAAGTACTTTTGATACCGATTTACCATTTGCGGTTATTTTACCATCCCCAGATACCGAAAGTCCGGGTAGGCGACGCAGTAAATCTTCTAGTTTCGCATTTTTTTCAGTCTCGAAGCTTCCTGCATCATACTCTAAGGTATCTCCCTTAATTCGTATGGGCAGACGTTGTTGGATGACTACCTCTTCAATAAGATTTTCCTGTGAGCTTAAAGCTATAGGAGGTAGATTGGAGATTTGATTGTCTAATTTGATTTTTCTGGAAACCAACTCAAATTTAGGGTAGGACACGATAAATATGTATGTGGAGTCTGCTAATGTCTTAAACAAGAATTTACCATCTTCATCTGCTCGAGTGAAGTGTCTCATAATGGAATCTTGGTCGAGGAGGACGATGGAAGCATTTGTTAGCGGTTTGTTGTCTGATTTATCGATAATTTTACCTGATAAGGTATGTTGACCATAAACTATGTTTGTGGTGGTTAGGATAAATAGACTTAATAGAATTCTTTTCATTTAATTGGCTTGAATACTGCTCAAAGATAGATCGAACAATTATTAAATAATGTTAAATGTAATGCAACATTTTGATGACTGTTTTGTTGGTGGATTATGCGTATTTTTGTCATTCATAAAAAATGTTTTATGAAAATATTTATGTAATACGACTACTAGGTCGAAATAATACTACTGAAAGCAAGTAAGGTAATTAATTATAAAAAATGTATTTATGAAATTTGAAACGTATTTGATTTATTTTGAGCAAGTTTTAGCCAATCCGTCTGCCTATCCAACTTATACCGATCCAGAATACTTTAATTATACAAAACTTAATTGGTCTCGGACGAATCGTTGGCTAAAACGGTTTAAGGCCGAAGAAGAGACGAAGGCCTTTTTTGGGGGGGTGAGTGAGAAGCAAACTTGGGTTTTAATTACTGAGCCTTGGTGCGGGGATGCGGCACATTCCGTACCTCAGATTTATGAATTAGTTAAAGATAATCCAAATATCGTTTTAGATATACAATTAAGAGACGCTGAGCCGTTTTTGATTGATCAATATCTTACAGACGGAGGAAAATCTATTCCAAAATTAATTATTCGCAATGAATCCGGTGTAGACATCGCGACTTGGGGACCTCGTCCTGCTGTATTGCAGGAGCTTTTTGTTAAAATGAAAGAAGAGGAAAGGCCGTTTGAGGAAATAAAGGAGTATTTCCAAAAGTGGTATAATGAAGACAAAGGAATTGAACTCCAAAAAGAGTTGATTGAATTGTTGACGGTTCAGGCGTAAGTTCTAACGTTTCTATTATGAATATCGAAGAATTACGCGAGTATTGTATAAACCAAAAATCTGTTTCAGAAGAATTACCTTTTGGCCCAGATACGTTGGTATTCAAGGTTGCGGGTAAAGTGTTTTTATTGGTAGGACTGGATCAGGTCGACCAGTTGTGTTTTAATGTAAAATGTGATCCCCAATATGCGGTCGAACTTCGTGAAAAATATGAACAAACCGTCCTGCCTGGATATCATATGAATAAGAAGCACTGGAATACGGTTTTTGCAAATAGGGAGTTGTCTGATGACACCCTATTTGAATTGATAGATCACAGTTATCAGCTCGTATTCCAGAGTTTGCCAAAAAAAATAAAAGAGGAGATTGATCCCGCTGCAATTTAGCCGGGTTTCCTATCTAGAGAATGTAAAGTTTTTACACCATAAAGACTGTGTTTGTACTTGCGGGTATAAAATTATTATAACTTTGCGCCACTTCAACCTCTGAGGAATGGAGTGTTTAGATTTTAAAAGTATAATTTTTATGCAATACCGTAATTTATTTTTGTTGTTTTCGGGGATAACTCTCTTTTTTTTATCTTGTATAAAGGATGAGGCCTTAAATATGGAAGCTGATATAGTTTCAGTTCATACTAATGAAGATGTCTTTTTGCTAGATCCAATTATTTCAAATACTAGTGTTACATTATATCTGAAGCCTGATCATGAGAATATAAATAATCTGAAGATAGATTTTAAACTGACGCCAGGCGCCAGTATCGCATTGTCTAAGGAGGATTTTGAAATGCCTGATGGTCAAACAGATACAAACAGGATGATTATAGATAATATGCAAACAGATGGGGTTTTTTACAAAGTGACGGCTCAAGATGGACAACATATCAAGAAGTATCTAGTTAAAATTGTAAATACTAATGGAGGATTTGTACCTACTGACTATGGGTTTGAAGAATTTGAGATAGAGAAAATAAATAAATATACTGTTTTTTATAATCTTATTGATGGACATAAGTTTTATAATTGGGCCTCCGGAAACCCGAGCTTTTCATTAACATTGATGATTAGCGGTGGCGATTACGAGCCTAATAAATACCCTACTAAGACGACCGATGAATCCTCTTCTGGGAAAAAGGGGCTCTTGCTAGAGACAATGAGTACAGGGAGTTTTGGGCTGATGTTTAAGAAGCCGATTGCAGCAGGTAATTTATTTATTGGCAGTTTTGATTCCGGTCCTGTCCTTACAGATCCTTTGTCGGCAACACAATTTGGTTTACCTTTTAGTCAGGTCCCAATTGCTTTAGAAGGAAGTTATAAATATAAAGCAGGCTCAACAGTAACAGATAAAGATATGAAGGTCCTAGATCAGAATGACGAATGTGACATTTATGCGGTATTCTATAACAGAAAGAAATTGATGGACGCTGAGAAAGATCCCTTAAAGAAAAAGTCTTACTTGACTGGACATAATGTTTTTACAGATCCTAGTGTTGTTGCTATAGCACGTCTCGAAAACGGAAATACTACCCAAGGTGAAGAGTTTGTGAAATTTAATTTGCCATTTATATACAAACAACCGGTGTTAGACACAGAAGTGGCAGGATTGGACTATAATATTGTTATTGTTATGACTTCCAGTAAATATGGCGACAAATTTGTCGGAGCTGTAGGAAGTCTGTTAACTGTTGACGACTTAAAAATTATAACGAAATAATAAGATGCGAGTATATAAATGTGTGATAGTTGCGATAACTATGTTTTTTTTAGTCACGACGGTAAAGGGGCAAAAAGGTAATTTTGATAGCGATAAATTAGATTTGACATTTTCTGTTGGGGGTAAAATTGGAGGAGCAACTCCTTTATCTTTACCTCGAGAAATTAGAAAAATTAATAGTTATGCGCCCAATGTTCCTTTTTTTATTGGGGCTAAAGGAACTTATCAGGTGAATTCTAAATGGGGTGTTGTTTTAGGTTTGACATTTGAAGGTAAAGGAATGGATGCTGAAGCTACCGTAAAAGCATATAAAACGACCTTTAGTGCTACCAATAATTCGAACGAGGAATTGAGAGGGTATTATACAGGAGAAATTACAACCAAAGTTCACAACTTATATCTATCAATTCCAATCCAAGCAACATATCAATTGTCTGAAAAATGGAATATACAAGCAGGCCCTTATGTCGCGTTTGCCATCCGAAAGAAGTTCTATGGGGAGGCGTTTGATGGATATTTAAGACGTGAAATACCCACCGGAGATAAGATAATTATTGATAAGGCTGATTATGACTTTTCCAAAAGTGTTCGTGCTGTCGATGTAGGGATGAGCTTAGGTGGGCAATATGCTTTTACCCCAAAATGTTTTGCTTTGGTCCAATTGGATTATGGTATTAACACTATCATGAAAACCGGATTTGAGAGTATCAGTTTTGGTATGCACAATATTTTTATGAATGTAGGAGTCGGTTATAGATTGAAATAGGTTTTATATTAACTATCAAAAGCGGTCTGTTAATTTTCTTAACAGACCGCTTTTGATATAAAACAATAAATTACATTTTTAAACCGATCTCTCTAAGGCGTTCGTCCAGGTACTGTCCAGCCGTGTAATCTTCATATACTTTCGGATGTTCTTTATCAATGCATGAGTCTAGGCTAGCTAAGCTCATTTGAGATTTCGGATGGAGAAAGAAAGGAACCGAATAGCGCGAAGTCTTCATCAATTCTATAGGAGGGTTGACCACGCGATGGGTTGTAGATTTAAGTTTATTATTTGTCAATCTTTGCAACATATCACCTACATTGACAACGATATCTTCTCCTTTAGCTTTAATAGGGAACCAGTTGCCATCTTTTGTTAAAACTTCCAATCCATCAGCAGAAGCGCCTATAAGTAACGTGATTAAGTTAATGTCTTCGTGTGCGCCAGCCCGCACAGCATCAGGTGATAAGCTCTCCGGATTGTTGATCGGAAAATAATGAATAGCTCTTAATATTGAGTTTCCATTAATAACGTGTTGTTCAAAGTAATTTTCATCCAGTTCCAAATAGGTTGCTATTGCTTTCAGTAGATTACGACCAGTATTCTCCAATTTTTGATAAATTTCTCCAGTAACAGTGTCGAAACGAGGAAGTTCCTGCACTGTTGGATTATCTGGAAAATCTATTTTAGAGTAATCCTCTCCAATGATAGTCTGTCCACGCTGCCAAAACTCCTTCAGATCGGGGGTTTTGGAGTCTTTTGCTTTTTCCTTTCCTTTTGTGGTATACCCACGTTGCCCTGCAAGTTCGGGAAATTCATATTTGTCTTTGGTCTCTTGCGGCAATTCAAAAAAGGCCTTTACCGTTTCATACAACTCGGATATTAATTCATCGCTCAATCCATGATTTGCGATAGTAACAAATCCAGTCTCATTGAATGCCTTACCAATATCCTTTACAAACTGTTTACGTTGTTCGGTGCTGCCATCTGTGTAGTGGAGTAGATTCAGTCGAGGTATGTTTACTAATGCCATATTGATGTGTTATTAAAACTGATACAAACCTAAATAAAACTTTCAGGATTCCATTCAACCACCCACAAAAATGAAAGCTCTTTATGAGCTTTTAGAATGGTAGTTTTTGAGAAAATAGATTGTGATTGCGGAGGCATAATGGGGACAAGGTGGCTTTGCGTACCGAATAGCAGATTGTTTGTTGTTGATTGTCCGTATTTTAGTTTTTGAAGAGATGGCGAAGAGAAAATTTGTATAAGTATTTGGATTATACAACTTAATCTGTTAAATTTGATATGCTTGCATAATAAACTATAGTAGTAAGCATGATCAACAATGAGCCAAAATAATACAATTGACTATTTTTTAAAAGCAGCTTGGCAGACTGTTGCGAACAAATATAATAATATTGCTTCGCAACACGGGTTTACGCAGGCTGCTGGATATATTTTAATTAATATCCATAAGGACGGCACGGCTGTCTCGCAGATTGCAAATTCGACAGGAGTAAAAACTACTTCGTTGTCTCGGGTGTTAAATAACTTAGAGGCTCTTGGTTTTATCTATAGAGAGGCTAGTACAACAGATAAGCGGTCTGTCAAAGTTTATTTGACAGCGTTGGGGGTACAGAAGCGTAGGGTTGCAAAGAATGTGGTGCGTGGTTTTAATGAGTATTTAGAATCACAGCTTTCTGAAAAGGAACGTCTACAGTTGATTAAAATGTTGGCTAAGGTAAATGATCTGGCAAACGATTACGAGCCGGAGTCTATCGCGATGATGGAGACAGAATAGGATATACGCTCTTGTGTTTCAGGGGGGTATACTTTAATTATATGATTACAGAAGGAAAAAAGTATTTACAGATGAAATATCCATGTAGTAAAGGCTGAACAAATATCGATGAAAATAATTACTTCGTTAGCTCGTTACACTCGGTTTGGATATTTCACATGGCGATTAAAAGATAAATTATTCACATATGAAATATTCATCCAGCAGAAAGACACAAACACGGATGACTGCGAAGCAGAATGCTATCCAATTACAACAATCCGTGCATAATATACTCTGGATATTCCATATGACAGATAAAAAACAGATTATACACATATGAATAGAAATATTAAAAAGGTAGCCGTATTAGGCTCAGGCGTGATGGGTTCTCGTATCGCTTGTCACTTTGCCAATATTGGTGTGGAGGTACTGCTGTTGGACATTGTACCCAAAGAACTACTTCGTGGGGAGGAGTTAAAAGGGTTGACGCTTGATCATCATGCCGTACGCAATCGTATTGTAAACACTTCGCTCGAAACGGCGATTAAGTCTAATCCTGCTCCTCTGTTTAGTAAATCTTTTGCTAAACGAATAAGTACGGGGAATTTTGATGACGATATGGGCAAGGTTGCTCAGGCCGACTGGATTATAGAAGTTGTGGTAGAACGGTTGGATATAAAGAAATCTGTTTTCGAAAAGATAGAACAGTTTCGCAAGCCAGGAACGTTAATCACCTCAAATACGTCTGGAATTCCTATTCATCTAATGACCGAAGGTCGTTCGGAAGATTTTATTGCCCACTTTTGTGGTACACACTTTTTCAATCCTCCTCGGTACCTGCAACTATTAGAGATCATTCCTACGGCACGGACAAACGAAGAAGTTGTCGATTTCTTGGTAGGATATGGTGATAAGATGTTGGGCAAGACAGTGGTGTTGTGTAAAGATACTCCGGCTTTCATTGGTAATCGAATAGGTGTATATTCCATGTTGGCACTGACTCACCTTGTCGACCAGATGGGATTAACAGTTGAAGAGGTGGATAAATATACGGGTCCGGCCATGGGTCACCCTAAATCAGCAACATTCCGTACCGCCGATGTTGTCGGGTTAGATACCTTGGTCAATGTTGCCAACGGATTGGATCAAAATGCTCCTGATGATGAGGCTAAGGGAGTTTTTGCTCTACCTGGGTTCATCACGCAGATGGTTGCTAATAAGTGGTTGGGAGAGAAGACAAAAAAAGGCTTCTATGAAAAAGTCAAAGGTGCTGACGGAAATTCTGAGATATTATCGTTAAACCTTAAGACATTAGAATATGGTCCCCAATCAAAGGTGAAGTCGGCGACGTTGGAAGCAACTAAGCAGGTGGAAGATATTCGTAAGCGGATGAAAGTATATGAGCAGGGGACTGATAAGGCTGGAGAATTGTTCCGTGCGATGCATTATCCTTTATTCGAGTATGTCTCGAATAGAGTGCCAGAAATCACGGATGATTTTTTCCGTATAGATGATGCGATGCGAGCAGGGTTTGGTTGGGAAATCGGTCCGTTTGAAGTTTGGGATGCCTTAGGAGTGCGAGAGACATTAGAAAAGATTAAAATGGAAGAGAGGCGGCTCCCCGGACAGCGTGGTGAGGTAGCGCGGTGGGTACATGATATGTTGGCTGCAGGATGTGAATCATTTTATAAAGTAGAAAATGGTGTTCGGCAGTATTATGACATACGTTCGAAATCTTACAAAGCAATACCGGGTACTGAAGAATTAATTGTATTAGATCACATTCGTAGCACAAACACACTCTGGAAAAATTCAGGGGTGTCAATTATAGATCTTGGTGATGGTATTATCAATTGTGAATTTCATACGAAGATGAATACGATCGGTGGCGATGTCATCCAGGGCATCAATAAAGCTATTGACATCGCTGAAAAGGACTATCGCGGTTTAGTTATTTCCAATGATGGGAAAAATTTCTCTGCTGGAGCGAATATCGGTATGATTTTCATGATGGCTGTAGAGCAGGATTACGATGAGTTAAATATGGCGGTGCGTATGTTTCAGAATACATCTATGCGTATCCGCTATTCTACAATCCCCGTAGTACTAGCTCCTTTCCAGTTAACGTTGGGTGGTGGCTGTGAGTTTTCCATGCATGCTGATTTTGTTCAATTGCATGCGGAGACTTATATGGGGTTGGTGGAGTTTGGCGTAGGAGTTATCCCTGGAGGTGGAGGTTCCAAAGAATTTGCCTTACGCGCTTCAGATGAGTTTAGAGATGATCAAATTACACAAAACATACTGAAAGATAAATTCCTTACCATAGGTCAAGCTAAAGTTTCTACATCAGCCGTAGAAGCCTTTGAATTAGGTTACCTACAGAAAGGTAAGTATGCTATCACCATGAATCGAGCACGTTTATTGGCAGATGCGAAAGCCAAAGCAATAGAACTGGCAGAAGGAGGCTATACACAACCAGCGCCACGAAACGACATCAAGGTGCTAGGCAATCAAGGGTTAGGAATCGTCTATGTAGGAGCTTCGTCTATGCGAGCAGGAAATTATATTTCTGACCATGATAAGAAAATCTCTGAAAAATTAGGCTGGGTCATGTGTGGAGGTAATCTTTCTGCCCCTACTGAAGTATCCGAACAATACCTTTTGGACTTAGAGCGAAAGGCTTTCTTAGAGCTATGTGCCGAGCGTAAGACGCTTGAACGGATTCAGTATATGCTGACAAAAGGGAAGGCGTTACGAAATTAGACGACAAGTATTTAGTGCTTAGTATTTAGATGTATGCTTTTTTACCAATATAAGGAATTGAAACTATGGCAAAAGGCAATTGAGCTGGTCTCTGATATTTATCGGATTACAGGTTTTTTGTCTGATAAAGAGCGATTCGGTTTAATAAGCCAAATTAATCGTGCAGCTATTTCAATTTCTTCAAATATAGCGGAAGGATCAGGAAGGAACTCTAATAAGGAGTTTGTTCACTTTCTTGCCATAGCGTATGCATCTACATACGAAGTCGAAACACAATTAATCATATCAAGGAACTTGGGTTATTTATTAGATGGTGATTTGAAAGAAGTTATAGAAAAAATTATCGAATTACAGAAGATGAATTACGTTTTTTAGCAAAAATTGAAATCTAAATACTAATATCTAACTACTTAATACTAATAACATGGAAGCTTACATTGTAGCAGGATATCGTACCGCCGTAGGGAAGGCACCAAGAGGTGGCTTTCGTTTTATGCGTGCTGATGATTTGGCAGCTGAGGTTATCAAACATTTGGTGTCTTCGATCCCGAATTTAAATAAAGAAGAAATTGATGATGTCATCGTAGGCAATGCGATGCCAGAAGCAGAGCAAGGTATGAATATGGGCCGTTTTATTTCCCTTATGGGATTGGATACGGATAAAGTTCCCGGCGTCACTGTGAATCGCTATTGTGCATCTGGCTTGGAGACCATTGCGACAGCTACGGCCAAGATTAAGGCAGGCATGGCAGATGTCATCATTGCCGGAGGAGCAGAAGTTATGTCGGGAATGCCGTTTGGGGGATGGAAGATAGTACCTAATCCAAAAGTATCCAGAGAACATTCGGATTGGTATTGGGGAATGGGGCTTACAGCCGAAGCGGTGGCACAGGATTATAAGGTTTCGCGTGCAGACCAGGATGCATTCGCACTCAAATCACATCAAAAGGCAATTGAAGCCATCCAGAACGGTCATCTCAAAGATGGTGTGGTACCTATTACCGTAACGGAAAATTACCTTAAAGATGGTAAGATGGCCACGCGAGAATATATTGTCGACACCGATGAAGGCCCCCGAGCGGATACCAACTTAGAGGCACTGTCCAAATTGAGACCGGTCTTTGCTGCAGATGGAGTTGTGACGGCAGGAAACTCTTCTCAGACCTCCGACGGAGCGGCCTTTGTAATGGTGATGTCCGAGCGTAAGATGAACGAATTGGGGGTAAAGCCTATTGCTAAGTTAATTTCTTATGCCGTAGCAGGTGTCCCGCCACGTATTATGGGGATTGGTCCTATTTTCGCTATTCCAAAGGCGTTGGAACAGGCGGGACTGAAGAAAGAAGATATTGACTTAATCGAATTGAACGAAGCCTTTGCCTCTCAGTCTTTGGCTGTGATCCGCGAGTTAGGGTTGGATGAAGAGCGTGTGAATGTCAATGGAGGGGCTATAGCATTGGGACATCCACTGGGTTGTACAGGGGCAAAGCTCACCGTTCAGATTCTGAATGAGTTGAAACGAAGGGATAAGAAATATGGAATGGTGACAATGTGTGTTGGAACAGGACAGGGAGCTGCCGGTATATTTGAAATGTTAGATTAGAAATCAGATGTGAGGTTAAAGATATGAGATAATAGGATTACAGGTCTCAAATTTCTTGTCTCACACCTTAAATCTAAGTGTTAAATAGTTGAAAGTTAATATGTGAGAAAAATGGTGGAGACTATTGGTCTCAAATCTCTTTTCTCATAGCTCAAATCTAAAAAATATGAAAGAAGCAATTAAAGGTGGTGAGTTTGTAATTAAAGAAACACCATATAGCGAAGTTTTTATTCCAGAAGAGTTTGATGAAGAAGCGAAAATGATTCGGCAGACATGTTTGGATTTTTTGGATACCGAGGTCTTAAATAAATTAGATCGTATTGATGCACAGGAAGAAGGGTTGATGCAACAGTTGATGGATAAGGCCGGTGAGTTGGGCATGTTGGGTGTATCCATTCCTGAAGAATACGGTGGATTTGGAAAGAATTTCAACACTTCTATGTTAGTCGCCGACGCGGTAGGGGGAGGTTTTTCCTTTGCTGTAGCGCTCTCGGCACATACAGGGATCGGTACATTACCTATTTTATACTATGGTAATGCCGAGCAAAAAGTGAAATATATACCAAAGTTGGCAACAGGAGAGTGGAAAGCTGCCTACTGTCTTACCGAGCCAAACTCTGGTTCGGACGCCAATTCGGGGCGTACGTCGGCCAAATTGAATGCAGAAGGAACCCATTATTTGATTAATGGACAAAAGATGTGGATAACTAATGGTGGATTTGCAGATGTTTTTATTGTATTTGCAAAGATTGATGACGATAAAAATTTAACAGCCTTTATTGTAGAGAAGGATTTTGGCGGTATCACAATGAATCCTGAAGAACATAAGCTCGGTATCAAGGGGTCTTCTACAAGACAGATCTTCTTTAATGATTGTGCTGTACCAGTGGCGAATATGTTGTCAGAAAGGGAAAACGGATTTAAGATTGCGGTCAATATATTGAATATCGGACGTATTAAATTGGGGGCAGCAACTATTGGTTCAGCGAGAGCTGTAATCTCTACAGCAGTTAACTATGCTAATGAAAGAGTTCAGTTTAATTTGCCGATATCCAAGTTCGGGGCTGTTCGTTATAAAATAGCGGAGTCAGCGATTCGTCTCTTCGCTAATGAATCGGCAGCCTATCGTGCTGGACAGAATATTGATGATGCTTATGAAGCTTTGATCGCAGGAGGAATGGATGAGGCAAAAGCCAAGTTAAAGTCAGTCGAACAGTTTGCAATAGAATGTGCTATTATCAAAGTGTGGTGCTCGGAGATGCTGGATTATGTAGTCGATGAAGGTGTTCAAATCTATGGTGGTATGGGATATTCGGCAGAAGCTCCCATGGAACGTGCGTATCGAGACTCGAGAATCAATCGGATATTCGAAGGGACAAACGAGGTGAACCGTCTATTGGTGGTCGACATGTTATTGAAGCGCGCGATGAAAGGAGAGTTGGACTTGATGGGGCCTGCGCAAGCTGTGGTCGGAGAGTTGATGGATATTCCTGATTTTGCTGATGAAGACACAGCACCATTTGCCGCAGAAAAAAAAATTATTAATAATCTTAAGAAGGCAGGATTACTTATAGCTGGAGCGGCTGTTCAAAAATTAATGATGTCGCTTTCTAAAGAACAAGAAATTTTAATGAACATTGCTGATATCATAGGGTATGTATATGTCGCTGAGTCGGTATTATTGAGAGCCGAAAAGCTATACCATAGTCAAGGGGAAGAGGCTACTAGCTTGCAAGCTGATATGGCTAAAGTATATTTGTACTCAGCAATCGAAAAGGTTGGTACAGCGGGTAAAGAAGCTTTGTACTCTTTCGGCGAAGGGGATGAATTGAACATGATGTTGGTAGGATTACGCCGTTTCACGAAAGCGCAACCTTTCAATGTAAAAGACGCTCGTCAACGTATTGCACGTAAGTTGATCGAGGAGAATAAGTATTGTTTTTAAAAAATTTCACTTTGGTTGGTGATAGAAGCCTGTACGATCCGTGCAGGCTTTTTTGATTAAACAGCTTCCTATTAAAAATAAAATTTCTCTCCCTATATATTTAAATAAGTCGGGGAAGCATTGATTCCCCTTATCTACTAATGAAACAAGTTTTCAATTGGCGTTGGCACTTGTGTCACTTCACTACCAAACAATTTAGACATATGAAAAAAATAGGGTTTCCCCCAATTTACTTTATGCTTTTGACAATTGCTCTATTTTGTACAAGCGTATATGCTCAGATAGAAACCAAACCTATTATAACACTTCGCTTATCAGGACCGTTATAGACGCGTCGACCAAAGAGCCTGTTTCAGGTGTTACAGTTCAGTTAGAGGCTGTAACACATCAGGTCAAGACCGATAGAGACGGTAATTTTCAGTTTGTAACAGGGCAGCGATTACCTTTTACGATTATTCTATCTTATATTGGTTATCAACCCCAAAAAATAGTTGTTACGCATTCTCCAACTGTAATTGAATTGCCCCCTAGTCAAAATGAACTGGAACAAGTTTTAGTAACGTCACGTAGACGTACCGAACGGATGCAGGATATTCCACTGCCTATTTCTATCGTCCGCTCGGGTATAGTGGAAGACGTAGGCAGATTTAATGTTAATAGAATCAAAGAAATTATTTCTACCGTACAATTATATTCCTTATAATGAAGTCTCCGATAGGAAGATCAATGATCAAAATAATTTAGATCTTCGGGGACAATTGCTGTTCCTTCCAAATAAGGATTTAAAGATAAAACTCGCGGGAGATATAACCAGACAGCGTCCAGATGGATATGGTTGGGAAGTGGCTGGAATTGTTGAAAATAAGCTTTCGAAATACCGACAATTCAATGAGATTATAAAAGACCTAAGTTATGAAATTCCCTATAAAAGCGCGTTTGAGCGAAAAGTTGATTTAGACACTAGATCCCGTGCCGACAACGAGTTAGGAGGGATTTCTTTAAATCTGGGTTATAAAATCGGCAAAGGTACCCTTACATCGACATCGGCTTGGAGGTATTGGGGATTGGGTCCCGTTGAATGATAGGGATTATTTGGGGATTCCGGTTTACACCATTTCGTTTGATAATTCAAAACATGACCAATGGTCTCAGGAATTTAGGTATACTGGGCAGATTAATGAACGTGTAAGTGGTGTTATTGGGGTGTTTGGTTTATGGTAGGAATTACGCAATGACCCTGTACATACTGAAGAAGCAGGAGACGCATTGTGGCGGTTTCAAAAAGTAATGAAACACAGACACAGTGGAGATCTGGTTTAATTGATAGAGTTGGGATACGTACCAAGTATGGAATTAAAAGTACTAGTTTGGCCATTTTTTCTCAGGTAGATTGGGCGTTAACCTCAAAACTACATCTATTGCCGGGACTTCGATATAACTATGACAGGAAGCTTGCGGTTTATGATCGGAAAAAATATGTTGAAAATGCGATTGCGTACACTGCCCAGCAATTAGCTGCCATAAATAGTATCTATTCAGATCAGCAGTTTGGGATAAACGCTGATGCAGGCAACCTTTTTGGTCAATTGTCTTTGCAGTACAAGTTTAACCGTGATTATAATGCTTACGCTATCTATTCCAAAAGTTATAAACCTATTGGTATCAATGTCTGTGGTTTGCCTGTTGTCGATGGAAAAGTAGCTGTGGAGTTGGCTGAAGTAAAACCCGAGTCGGTAAATCATATGGAGGTTGGTGTAAAAATAGGTCCTTTCAGAAATTCATTCTTTAATATCACATTTTATCAGACTCATAAAAGGGATTATCAAACTTTAGTTCAAACGCCAGATCCTGGCGTGAATAGAGGTTATTTGGCTAATGCTGAAAAGGTTCTTGTGTAAGGAATCGAGTTAGATGGCAGCATTAAGCCTTGGGATTTCCTACGGTTGAATGGAGCTTTGGCCTATACGGATGCAAAATATCTTTCCTTCACAAATGCACCTGTACCGCTTGAAGAATTGGGTGGGGCTGAGGCTTTTAAAGATATCTCTGGAGGAGTGTTGCCAGGAGTGTCAAAATGGGCAGGGGCTTTGGCGCTGGAGTTAATAGGGAAAGGCGATCTCTTAGACTTGCAGGGACACTATTTCTTCGGGACAGAGCTTTTCTATCGTTCTCGATTTTCATCTAGCCCCTCACCTTCTGCTTATTTGAATATTGATGCGTATACATTGTCTAATGCACGTGTTGGATTTAAGGCCATCAATGGTTTATCCGTAATTGTTTGGAGCCGAAACATAATGAATTAAGATTACTATGAGCAATTACTAGCTGCACCGGGCAATTTTGGACATTACGGAGGGCTTGTGGTCGATCCGTTGACTTATGGTGTTACCTTGCATTATAATTTAAAGTAACTGACCACCTTAATATAGAGTCGCTCGGGAGAGCTAATTATCTCTCGAGAGCTCGTTTTTTTGGGAGAAGTGTACATCCGGAAGAAAATGAAGATCGAATCCTATATGAAGGATTTATTGGAATTGTCTTTAAGTTGATTTAAAGTGAGTAACTTAGTTATACTTTATGTTTTCGGATGGATAGATATGATGCGATAATTATAGGCTCGGGACCGAATGGTTTTGCTGCTGCCATTACACTTCAAAAGCAAGGTTTGAACACACTTATCGTTGAGGGGGGAGGGACTATTGGTGGTGGTATGCGCACGAAAGAGCTGACTTTGCCAGGATTTAAACACGATGTCTGTTCAGCCATCCATCCAATGGCTCTGGCTTCTCCTTTTTTTAAAACTTTGCCGCTCGAACAATTCGGGTTAGATTTTATTCATGCTAAATATGCAACCGCGCACCCACTGGATAATGGGGAGGTGGGGATTCTTTATAAGAATATTGAACAGACAGCTAATGGATTAGGCCGTGATGGCAAAGCTTACTTAAATTTGCTCAAACCTGTCGTTGATAAATTGGATCATATTTTACAAGATACAATGGGGCCTTTACGGTTGCCTAAGTACCCACTAGATTTAGCTGAATTCGGTTTAAGTGCATTAATTCCAGCGACTTGGAGTGCCCATCGTTTTAAAACCGAGAAGGCGAAAGCACTATGGGCTGGCATGGTGGCTCATGGTATACAGCCACTGTCCAATTGTGCAACATCAGCAATCGGCCTTCTGTTGATGGCTGTGGGTAATAAATACGGGTGGCCTATTCCTAAGGGAGGATCTCAGTCTATCGCTAATGCGCTCGAACAGTATTACCTGTCTCTCGGAGGAAAGATCCAAACGGGACAGTGGATTAGTGATATCGGGGAATTACCGCCTCACAAAATCTTAGTTTTGGATTTAACACCTAGACAACTTTTGGATTTGAAAGGGGTAGCCTGGGCTGATGGTTATAAGAAGCAGTTGCAAAAATATAGATATGGCATGGGAGTTTTTAAAATTGACTGGGCGCTTTCTGATCCGACCCCTTTTAAAGATGGGTATAGCCAATATGCTTCTACGGTACATTTGGGGAATTCAATTCATGAAATATCACAAGCGGAATGGCGCTCTCATCGAGGCGAAAATGTGGATAAACCTTTTGTTTTATTTGCACAGCCCAGCCAGTTTGACAAAAGCAGGGCGCCATACGAAAAGCATACAGGATGGGCATATTGTCATGTACCCCATGGATCTATAGCAGATCGCACGGAGGCAATCGAAATGCAGATTGAGCGATTTGCGCCAGGATTTAAGGATACTATTATCGCGCGTTCTACCATGAATGGGAGAGAAATGGAAGCATATAATCCAAATTATTTTGGCGGAGACATCAATGGCGGATTAATGGATATCCGTCAACTGTATACACGGCCTATTCGCTCGTTAACACCATACAGAACTTCAAATCCATCCATTTACATCTGCTCATCTTCAACTCCGCCAGGAGGAGGGGTACACGGTATGTGTGGGGCTGCTGCAGCAAAGGTGGTTTTGGAGGATCATTATGGGCTAGAGCGTGCTTGATAATAGGTTGAAAGTTGGTAATATTAAAGAGAGAACAATTTTATGGAGATGAAAATAGTATTAGCAGGAGGTAGTGGACATCTTGGAAGGTTGTTGACTAGTGCATTTTTGACATGTGGAATGGACGTGTTTATTTTGACCAGAGATAAGGAATCTGTTGGAAGCATTGATGGGGTGACAACCGTCTACTGGGACGGCGAGACAATAGGTGAATGGGTGGAGCAATTAGAAGGTGTAGATACGGTAATTAATCTGACAGGAAAAAGTATTCAATGTCGTTTTACGGCACGAAATCGAAAGTTATTGCGTGACTCTCGTGTTGGTCCGACCAAGCTTCTTGCTCAAGCGATACAGGGGTTGAAATCGCCGCCTCGATTATGGATTAATTTTTCCGGAATTTCTATTTTTGGAGGACAAGCGGGGCTTCACTCCGAAGAGAGTATGACTTATGGAACGGATTTTTTGGCGCTATTGGCTCATGAATGGGAGAAAACATTTAACGAAGTAGATTTGGTAGAGACCAAGAAGGTCATTTTGCGGATCAGTCCCGTTTTGACAAAGGATTCAGGTATGTTTTCAGAATTATTTCCCTTAGTAAAGATAGGATTGGGAGGCGCAGTAGGAGATGGAGGACAAATGGTCAGTTGGATTCATGAAGCAGACCTGGTAGAAATGGTTTTATGGATAATAGGATTAGCTGAGCCGGCATCTATTTATCATGCTTGCAGTCCACACCCTGTACGTAATGCCGAGTTTATGAAGATTTTTAGAGAGGAGGCTAAAGTCTCTTTCGGTGTTGCTTTGCCCACTCCTGTAGCTCGCATAGGAGCTTTTTTTAAAGGGATTGATGCAAGTATATTGTTGCAAACGGTTGCAGTGACCACAAAAACGACAATAGAAGATGGTTTTAAATTCAAATATAGCTATCTTCACAGCGCTTTAGCGCAATTGATAAAATCAACATAAACTATGCCTTCAAAATCATTTTCAATTACAGAAGATTGGGTAGTCGTTATACTGGGACTAGCTCTTGTTTTTTTAGCCTTATCTGGTGTTATTATTCCAAAGCCTACCTACACGTGGAATGATCTTCATGATTTGGGAGGTACTGTTTTTTCAGCAAAAAATATACTGGCTATTTTGGGACAATTTGTTACGGTATATATGGTTGCTATAATTGGAGCATGGCTGTTAAATAAGGATATCAAATCGCTATTGATTGTTTTTCCCACGCTTTACCTGTTGACTGTATTGGCATTGGTTCTTGCAGGTAATAAGTTTGTCAAGGAATATAATTTAGAGGCTGTTATTTTTAGTTTGGGGATAGGTCTTTTGATCAGTAATTTTTATACACTACCTGAGTGGTTTAAGCAGGTCCTAAGTACGGAACTTTACGTTAAGATAGGACTTATACTTTTGGGGACGACAGTAATCTTTGGAGATATATTAGAGGCGGGATCGCGCGGTCTTATCCAAGCCCTTGTAGTGGTTGTTTCTGTTTGGTACTTTGCCTTTTGGTTGTGCAAGAAGTTGAAGATTGATAAGGAAATGTCTCTGATGCTCTCAAGCGCAGTATCTATTTGCGGTGTATCAGCTGCAATAGCTACCTCGGGAGCTATAAAGGGGGATAGTAAAAAGCTTTCTTATATAATTTCTCTAGTCTTGATTACGGCGATCCCAATGATGATATTTATGCCTTATCTGGCCGATAAAATGGGGTTATCACAGGAGGTCACAGGAGCGTGGTTGGGTGGTTCCATAGATACCTCAGGAGCGGTAGCGGCTTCTGGAACTCTGGTAGGTGATGAGGCGTTGAAGATAAGTACGATTGTTAAATTCTCTCAGAATGTGTTGCTCGGAATCGCCGCCTTTTTTATTAGTATCTATTGGACGTATTCCAAAACTGTTGACGATGAAACCAAACGTGAAAAGCCTACTTTAAAAGTAATTTGGGAGCGTTTTCCAAAGTTTGTTGTTGGATTTGTCTTCGCGTCTCTTCTGTTTTCTTTTTTCGTTTCAAAAGAAACTACGGAACAGGTTAAAGATAGTTTGAAAAATTTGCAAACGCTATGGTTTGCGTTGGCGTTTACATCGATAGGTTTAGAGACAAATTTTAAAGATCTTTTTAAACAGGATAACAAAAAGCCGCTATATGCATTTCTCATTGCGCAGACCTTTAATGTCATTGTAACCCTAATAATTGCGTTTTTACTATTTAGATAAATTGAACTATAATTGAATCGTTTTCGACTATAGTCATTTTGCTTTTTAACCAAGGTCATTTTCTATTTGACCATGGTTGATTTGGGTTTAGCGGCGGCTTACTAAAATATTTTTTTTTATGGAAATATGTATATTAGGTCATCATTAATATAGAAAAGAATGGTTGATGAATGAAAAGGAGCTACTTCTGGAGTACAAAGTTACTGGAAACTTAGATGTTCTGGGAAAGTTGTATGCGCCTTATATGTCACTTCTTTATGGTGTTTGCTACAAATATTTGCAGGATGCCGACCGTAGTCAAGATGCTGTTATGCATATTTTTGAAGAATTGATCGGAAAGCTAAAGTTGCATGAGGTCGATAACTTCAAAAGTTGGTTGCATGTGTATACAAAGAACTATTGTCTTATGCAGTTGCGCAAGGATAAGCGGACGGTGCATTTGGATATCGAAGACAATCTCTTTGAAAGCGAACAGAAATTGGTTGAGGGGGATGAATTTAAGTGGGCGGAAGAAGACTTTGATAAGCTGGATCACTGTGTTCAAAAGCTAAATATCGAACAGAAAGATTGCGTACTTTTATTCTATCTGGAACAAATGTGCTATAGGGATATTGCCGAGCAAACTGGATATGAGCTAAATAAAGTGAAGAGTGCAATTCAAAATGGGAAGCGCAATCTAAAAATTTGTATGGAGAGTAAAGGTGATGGAAAATAATTATCAATTATCGCGAATTCATAACTACGTCAATGGTTTGATGAGCCGGGAGGAGATGTATACGTTGGAACGAGAGGCTTTAGAGGATCCTTTTCTGCAAGATGCTATTGATGGTTATAAATTACAAAAGGGAGTCGATGTTAAACAATTAAGTTTATTGCAACAACGGTTAGCGAGCCGAGTTAATGAAAACGTAGCTCTGAAAAATAAGCAATTCTACAGTTGGCAACGATTGGCCATCGGAATGACTGCGGGTGTCCTTTTTATAACGGTGTGTACTTTATTGTTGATACGTTACCTGCCCCAGCGAAATTCTGGTTTGACCGAAGTAGAAATTATGCAGGATCAGGTCTATTCGATCGGATTGGCAAATACGGGTAAATATGATGGCGAGCCGGTGAATGGATGGGAGCAGTTTGAAGATTATTTGACCCATAGTTATTTAGGGAAGAATCATAAGGAAACCGAAATATTAGTGTATTTTAAAATTGATCAGGGAGGGAGACCTTATCAAATATCTATTAATCAAGGTGATTTAGCTTTAGATTCTTTTCCTGAGCTTGTAGAGCTTTTGAAAAATGGACCAAAATGGAGAGGGGCCGAAGTAGAAATGTTGATAGATGTACACCTGTTGAATCTGTAATAAAAAGCGCAAAGACTCTTCGTCTTTGCGCTTTTATTATTCTTCCCAGCGAATTTTGTCCTCGATAGGAGAACGTGCTGGTTCGCGAGCTTCTGCATTGTGATGGCCTAAGTAAAATAAGCCGATACATTTTTGATTTTCCGCTAGATTGAGAAATGGTCCAAGATGGTTAATTAGTCCTGGTGTGGCCCAATACCCTCCGATATTTAATGAGTGAGCGGCCAACCAGAGGTTTTCAACTGCACATGCAGTTGCAGCCAATTCTTCCCATTCTGGAAGATCGCCTGTATAATTTACAACGATAGCGATAGCAACATTAGACATCGTAGCTTTTTTTGCCATATTTTGTTCTGTGACTTCTGTATACTTGTCAGCAGGAGTTATGGATTTGTAGATCCTGGCTAGCTCAGTTCCTAGGCGTTGTAGTCCATCTTTTCTGAAAATTACAAAGCGCCATGGTTGGGTACGTTTGTGTGTTGGGGCTGCATTTGCAGAACCCAGTATAGTTAAAATGTCTTCTTTACTGATCTCTGCATTGGTAAAACTATTTTGATTTACGGTTCTTCTAAAGTGAATCGCATCTAAGACATTGTTTCTTTTCTCCATGATATATATATGTATTTATGATTTTTCTTCCCAAAGTGCTGCGATATGAAGAATCGTTTTTACTGCCTTTTCCATATCTTGTCTGCTTACCCATTCCATCTTACCGTGAAAAGCATGTCCCCCAGCAAATACGTTTGGACAAGGTAACCCCATAAATGAAAGTCTTGAGCCATCTGTCCCTCCCCGGATACTTCGTTTTTCAGCTTTCATGCCAACACGTTCGATCGCTTCTAAACCGATTTCCATAATTTGAGGAAATTGATCCAGAATTTCTTTCATGTTTCGATATTGTTCCTTACTTTCTACCGTATAGGTACAGCCCGGGTAATTTGCAATGATCTCTTTAACAAGATTATCGAGCTCCGATTGATGTTGCTGAAGATTCGCTGTCACATGATCTCTGACGATAAAGTCTATTGTGGCTTTTTCTACAGTGCCACTCACATTTGTAGGGTGAATAAAACCTTGCTTGTCCGAAGTACTTTCAGGAGACAAACGATCTTGTGGCAAGGAGTCAATAATTTTTGCCGCAATCTTGATCGCACTCTGCATTTTGTTTTTGGCAAAGCCTGGATGTACCGATACCCCATGTATCGTGATCTTAGCAGTATTAGCAGAAAAGGTCTCATCCTCGATAGTACCCGCCTTTTCACCATCCATCGTATACGCGAATTGAGCGCCTAGATGTTCAAGGTTGACAAAGTCTACGCCACGACCTATTTCTTCGTCAGGTGTAAAAAGAATCTTGATATCACCGTGCTTGATCTCAGGGGTGTTTATCAGTAGCCGTGCAGCTTCCATGATTTCAGCGACCCCTGCTTTGTCGTCAGCACCCAAGAGTGTGGTTCCTGAGGCTGTAATTACATCGTTACCAATTTGTTCGGCTAGGTCTCTATGCTCCAAAAACCGGATAACCACACTGTTGTCATCCGGAAGAACAAGATCCTGTCCCTGATAATTGGAGTGGATGATCGGTTTTACATCCTTTCCCGAGCAATCTGGAGAGGTATCTACATGTGAACAAAAGCAGATAACAGGTACTTTTTTCTCCGTGTTGGATGGAATCGTCCCGTATACATACCCATTTTTGTCAAGCTGAGCGTCTTTTATACCCATAGCCAAAAGTTCTTCAACAAGTAGTCGACTAAGGTTTAGCTGTTTTGTCGTTGAAGGGAATGTCGCAGAGCCGCTGTCCGATTGTGTATCTATCTGTACATATCGAATAAAGTGTTCAGCAACTTGAAAGTCTTTTATGGTATTGATCTTTTGGTAATCCATATTTTAAATGTTTAAATATAATATTGTCGTCTATTTTTGTTTATCTACCCATCCAAAAACATCATTAAGAATGTTAGAATTTCTAGATCCACTAATATTTTGTCTTATTTTAATCTCTTCATCGGCGACTTGTACAAAAAGACCATCAATGGCTTTTTGTGTAACGTATGCGTTTAAGTCTGTGTTAATTTTAGTGTTGGCTAGGGGTAGATTGTTATAGGCAGAAGTCAACTGGGTCCAATAAGTACTTACGTTGTTTTTTCCTAATGCAGATTCTACTATAGGTTTGAATTTGCTGGTTAACGTAGCAGAAGTAGTCCGTTTGAAAAAGGATGTTGCGGCATCTTGTTGTGTTCCTAGCAGGATATTAAAAGCATCGTTTACGGTCATTTGTGCTAACGAGTTTACAAATACAGGAGCGGCTTCTTTGACCGCAGATTCCGCTGCTCTGTTCAAGCTGGTCACAAACTGATCACAAAGGCTCCCCATACCGATAGAACGAAGTGTTTTTTCTATTTGCTGCGCTTCCTTAGGCATCAATATCTTGACTGCAGCATTTCCTAGGAAACCATCTTTGACAGACAAAGTATTAATACTGTTGTTGAGCCCATTGCCTAAGGCCTGCTTAATACCAGTAATGGCTTGGGTTTGTGTTATTGTATTTGCGTTAGTCTGCGACGGAGTGGTGACTGTTGAAGCAGCTTTGCCTCCAATTGAAGATTTTTTTGAACGCTTTGTTTGTGCAGTAGCTTCTATCCCAAAAAAAAATGAAATAGAAGCTAAGCTTATGGCTAGAATATTTATCGTGTTCATGTACCTTTTATTAACGTGCAAAAATACGAAAGTATAAGCTAGAAACCTACCACTTGAGTACGCTAAGTATAGGGAAATGATCAGAAGGGAATTTTCCCATGTATGTGTCTGTTAATATGCCGAATTTTAAAACTTTAAAGGGGTTGGTAATAAATATGTGGTCAATTCTCCCTTTTGGTTTCAAGCTTTTACCCCAGCCATTGAATGTCGAGTTGGGCGAATACTTTATTGGAGCGAGCTCGTAGGCATCCTGAACGATACCACTATTTGCTAACGTAAAGTAAGCTTCATTTTTTTCATCAATATTAAAGTCTCCAGTCAAAATGAGTGGTAGATCTTTGGCTAATTCTTTTGCTTTAGACAAAATCTGTTTGGCACTTTCTCGTCTCGCCTCTACACCTATATGATCGAAGTGTGTATTCATAAAAATAAGTTTTTTATCATTTTTCTTGTCTTGAAAAATTCCCCACGTGCATATTCGAGGCAAGGCAGCATCCCAACCTTTATTCGGTTTCTCAGTATCGTTGTCTGATAGCCAAAAGGTGCCATTCTTTAACATTTTAAAACGCGCATTGTTGTAAAATATTGCAGAATGCTCTCCTTTACTTGCTCCATCATCACGGCCTACCCCAACATAAGAATAATCGGCTAACCGCTCCTGCATATCTTGGATTTGGTCAATAAAAGCCTCTTGAACCCCAAAGATATCAAATTCATGAAAGCGAATAAGAGCACATACCGGGTCCTTACGATCATCCCACATATTACCCATATCGTTGTTCGTTTTTAGCCGTATGTTAAAACTCGCTACACGTAGTTCTTGTGCGATCCCATGTATCAAGTATCCAAATAAGGATATAAATATTAGCGCTTTTTTCATCTGTATATAATTACTTCGTGATCTACCAGTTGCTAGATCATGATGGTTTCATTTTATTTTTTGCTTAGTATACGTTCTAATAGTTCGGGTTCGTCCGTGGTAATATAGTCTAATCCCAGTTTGATGAAATAATTCATGTCATCGCTCGTATTTACGGTCCATACATTGGTTTTCAGACCAAGTTTGCGTGCATCTGATACCCAGGATGGGTTCTTTTTTAGAACAGCTGTATTATAGTCAAAACCAGATAAATTAGCTGATTTAAGGCTTTTAGCATCTTTATCTCCATTGAGATAGTGGATTTTTAGTTTTTTGTTCAGAGCTCTGAACTTTAGACAAGCGTCCCAGCTGAAAGCTATCACTTCTACCATTTTGTTTGCCTTCAGTTTTTGGATAAGTACGAACGATAGCTCGGCAGATCTGATCGTCTTATCGACCCCTAGGCGGTTGGATTTAAGCTCATAGATTAATTTTGTTTCTTTTTGTTTTAGACCTTCTTTAAGATATTCCTCAGCTGTTGGAATACTTTCTCCATTGGGATGCTTTTTTGTTAAGAGTTCGGCATAGGTAGAGGACGCTATGTCCATCCCATAAAAATCGTTGTCATGGTTTACGACCAATATCTCGTCCTTGGTCATATGTACATCAAACTCACTGCCCCAGACTTTTTGTTTGATAGCTTGCTGTAAAGCGGCAATACTATTCTGTGGGGCGTTTGTGTGTTTCCATGCACCACGGTGGGCAATGATTTTTGAAGATTGGGCACATACACTATTTAATGTAAAAGCCAAGAGCAAGAAAGTTGATAACAGTTTCATAGTTAATTTTAGGTCAGATTTAATTTGTTAAATAGATAATGTTTGATACGGCGCGTTCGCCCTTATGGTCAAATAGTTTGTTGTCACTGGGATAGTTGACAATACCGTGGTCTGGTTGTCCTTTAATGTACATGGTTGTGCTGCCTCCACCGTCTAAATTCATTGCCGATTGACAACCGTACCAACGCAATATTTTTTCCAGTTCACCCAAAGTAAGTCCTTGTGATTTAGCATTTCTGCCATCTACTGTTAGAAGAATTAGTGTATTCTCTTTTAGGGCAATCGCGGTTCGAGGATGCCTATTGTCATTGAATGGGTTTTTTGAAAGAGGATAGGATGATCCATCTTTTAGTAGGAGAGGTCCTGCTAATAGGACGTTCGGGAAATCATTGGTTTGAGTGGAATCATCCGTGATTATTAGTTTTTTAGCATCAAATGCTAGATAAGCATTGGCACGGGCAGATTTGGCTACGGTTGTATTAATAATTTGGTGGTTTACCTTTGTAAAATCTACGGCGCCACCATTTTTCATATCAAAAAAGCCTCCATTGAGTGCCAATATAGCATTGTGTCGTCGCGCTAATGTAGATGTCTTCTCCCTACTTTTAGGCAAGGCAGCAAGATGTATCTTTTTGCTGTGCTTTTTTAAGTTAATTTCTATAATATTGATCTCTTGCTGACTCTTGAAAATTCCCTGGATATTTGCTTGCTTCCAGACAACTCCTTTCTTTATGGGGTGAATTTGCCATTCAACTTTTGAGAATTCGACAGAATCTGGATTTTGAGCGTGAACTTTTGCCCCCCAAAAAAGAAAAAATATAAGTAAAGAAAAGGCAGTATGTTTATTTTTCATACTGCCTAAGTTAGGTATCTTTTGTTAAGAAATAGTTAACTTATTTTAGACCATTCCACTCGGCATAGAATTGTTGCAGAAAATCTTCCATATAGCGATGTCTTTGTTCGGCGATTTCTTTTGCGGTTACCGTATTCATTTTATCCTTTAACAAAAGCAGCTTTTCATAAAAATGGTTTATGGTTGGCGCTTTTGTGTTTTTGTAGGCCTCTTTATCCATCGAGGATTGGATTGGGATGTGTGGATTGTGGAGTTCCCTATTCTTGAAGCCACCATAGTTGAATGCACGTGCTATGCCAATGGCACCAATGGCGTCAAGACGATCTGCATCTTGCACGATTTCCAATTCTTTGGAGTTAAATTCTATTTTACCCAAAGAGGATTTAAAAGACATATTGAGAATGATATTTTGCACATGCTCAATAATCATCTTGTCTACACCTATAGAAGCTAGAAATTCGCCAGCTATACGCGGTCCTAAATTTTCATCGCCATCGTGAAATTTACTGTCTGCTATGTCGTGCAATAGGGCAGTCAACTCACATACTAGTCGATCGGCTTGTTCAGTTTCCAGAATTAGTTTTGTGTTATTCCACACGCGTTGAATATGCCACCAATCATGACCTGCTTCCGCTCCTTCCAGTGTGTCTTGCACAAAAATGGCTGTACGATCTATAATATCTTGCATTTTAGTTCTCTTTAGAGCCGTCGTACAATTCATACTGCAGGAGCCTACAATCAAGTTTCCCGTTAAAAAACTCAAAACGTCTAGATGCTTTCAGCCCAATTTTTTTGGCAAGATCTGGATTTCCTGTGAATACATAGCCGCGGTATCCCTTACATTCTTGCTTCATAAAATCCCCGATCCGTTTGTACGTAATTTCCAGTTTTGTATGGGTACCTAGTCGTTCTCCATATTCAGGGTTAAACATAATGACTCCCGGTTCACTTGGTACTGTTGTTTCTGCAAAATCACAAACTTGAAAATCAATAAGATGTTCTACGCCTGCTGTTTTTGCATTGATTTTCGCAATTTCTATGGCTTGTTCGGCTATATCTGAAGCTATGATCGTAGGGACTTGTGATTTGTCAGCCTTTTCTTTGAGTAGCTTTCGTTCAGCAAAGAAAATATTTTCATCATACCCTATAAAATGCATAAAGGAATAATTCATACGTTGCAGTCCCGGCATTCTATGCTGCGCGATTAACGCGGCTTCAATTGCTAATGTGCCAGATCCACACATAGGGTTGACAAAAGGGGATTTGCCATCCCATTTAGTAGCCAGTATGGTCGAAGTTGCTAATGCTTCCAGCATGGGGGCCTTGCCAGGATGTTTTCTATACCCATGTTTGGCCAGTGTTTCACCAGAAGTATCCAAGAATATCTCAGCCCGGTCTTCCATCCAATGCAGATGGATGACAGATTTGAAAAAATCGGGCCCGGAATTCGGCCGTACCCCTTTTTTATCTTTGATACGATCAACTATGGCATCTTTTACTTTCACGTTAGCAAAGAGCGGAGTTGTTATCGTTTCGTTATGAACATTTGAGGTTACTGAAAAATACCCATCAAAAGGGATGATATTTTCCCATTCAATTTTAATCAAACCATCGTAAAGTTCCTTCGGGTCGTTGGCTCGGAAAGAGGCCAATTCATACAAGACCTGACTTGCTGTTCGTAGGTTTAAATTAAGCTTAATACATTCGTTCACCGATGCATATAGTTCGACTCCCGTATTGAATGCGCGTTTGATCTCAAAGCCTAGGGAGACTACTTCTTCTTGTAGGTACGGCGATAGTCTTTTATTGCATGTGACGATCACCTTTTTCGGGGTGTTGAAAACTTCCTTCATATTTCTACAAAGTTAGTTAATCTAGAACGCAAAAAATGTGTAATTTTATCGTTTAATAATTTTGAATATGGAAATCAGAGGAAAAGTACATGAAGTTGGTGCTTTACAGCAGGTTACAGAGTCTTTCAAGAAAAGAGATCTTATTGTTGCATACGCCGAGAACCCACAGTTTGTAGAGTATATTCGCTTTGAAGCGACACAAGATAGAGTTAACATCTTTGATAATTTGGCCGTAGGTGAGGAGATTGAAGTTTCATTCAACCTTCGCGGACGTCCTTGGACAAATAAAGAGGGAGTTACAACTTATTTTAATTCTTTAGTAGCTTGGCGCGTAACTAAGCTTGCAAATACGGGATCATCTGCATCAACTCCAGGTTATGCAGATATGCCTGCTCCGGTAGATATCAGTTCTTCTGGTGCGGATGATGATGATTTGCCGTTCTAAGGCCGCTCGATATCAGATTTTACAAAGCTATTCCATTGGAATAGCTTTTTTAGTTTGTCTATTTTTTAAAATTTCATCATGCACTTTATGCTAATAATTTAATAAACTTCTATTTTTAAGGTTATATTTATTATTATTTGTTTTAAATTGTATATTAGAAGCCGTTGATGATGGATAAATTGTCAATTTAGTTAAGAAACCTATTTATGAGTGTATTAGAAAGCCTTTTGTTGAATTTATCAGATCCGAAGCAAATTCGTGCCATGCAGAAAAAGAATAGGCTACTCCGTGCAGTATACGTTAAAGATGCCATATCTGTTAATGAACTTATGAAGGTATTGGGAATAAGTTTCCCTACATTGAATACGCTGATTTTGGAATTGATCGATCAAAAGTTACTCATTCAAAATGAAAGAGGAGAGTCTATCGGGGGGCGAAAACCTAACTTATATCAATTGAATGATGGGATTTTTAAAGTACTCTGTGTTGAGGTCAATAGGTTTTCGGTAAAGGTTTCTTTTGTCGATAATAATAGTAAGATTTTGGCACCATCTCAAATATATGAAAATCATCTGACTAGAGATTTAGAGGGCTTAAAGGAATTTGAAGGAGTGATTAAAGCGTACGCTATGCAGAATGGAGTGAGTTGGTCGGATGTATCTGGGGTTGCTATTTCTATGCCAGGATTGATTGATAAGACAAATGGTAAAAATTATTCCTTCTTTTTCGAGTCAGATTTTGATTTGAAAGATCATCTGGAAGAAGCCTTTGCTAAGAAGGTATATATTGTGAATGATGTGAAATTGACAACTTATGCGGAGCAAAATTTTGGAGCTTTAAAGCAGGTAGAAAACGGTTTAACTATTTTGATGGATTGGGGGATGGCTTTAGGTATAGTCGCTCAGGGAGAGATTTATATGGGTAAAAATGGTTTCTCCGGAGAAATGGGACATATGAGTTTTATTGAAGATGGTGAGCTGTGCTATTGTGGTAAGCGAGGGTGTTTAGAAACGGTGGCTTCGGGGATATCGTTGGTAAAAAAAGCTAGTCAAGATATCACGAATAATGTGCCTACATTGTTGTCTAAAAAATTCAACAGTGATAATATACAACCTCAACATATTATAAATGCTGCCCTCGAAGGAGATCAGTACGCCATTGAATTGATTACAGAGTTGGGGAAAAATTTAGGTAAGGCGATTGCACTCTTTGTTCAGATTTTTAATCCGGAGCGTGTAGTGCTAGGAGGAAATTTTGCAAAAGCTGCTACTTTGATTACGAATCCCATTCAACAGCAAATCCAAACATATGCTATGGGAAGGATTTTAAATAATTGCGAAGTCGTACTCTCTACATTGAGTGAAGATGAAATTACGTTTGGTTTGGCGCGGTATTTTATTATCAGTTGTTTTGATAATGACTTGTTACCTCCAAATTAGAACTTAGCCACTAACATGTCTTCCCAGAGGGATCTTTCGGAGTAAATACGTTATTCCAGTCGAAGCGATTATCGTGGTAATCGTCGCTAAGGGAATGACCCAAACCGTGCTCATGTATTGGGATAATAGCGGGTGTAGAAAATTCAAGGGGATAATGTGGCTTAAATAAATGCCGAAGCTATATCTGTCAATTATCGTGATCCATTTCGGAGTATTGTTGTTTTCTTTTTGCCACTCCTTGATCCATAAAAAGAGAAAGCTAGTAGCCAATGCGGTAGTAGGAAATAGATAGTTGTATAAAAAAGCATTTAATTTTTTTGCATCCTTATTGAGCAGATATGTACCCCATCCAATGATTATAATCATAAGAAAATAGCCAACAACGTATACGATTCTTTTTTTATTAAACGATTTGACACTAAGATAGTATCCTAACACTAAGTAGCCAACATAGCCAGAAAAGAAGGTGAGATCGAATTTAGGCATTACAGCATAAAGGCCCTTATTTGAAATTAGCATAGCTAAAAGCCAGAAAAACAAGAACAATTCAATCTCTTTAATGGAGGATTGAATTATGATTTTTCGGAGAAAAGGAATGGCAAGATATAAGCCTATTATCATGTATAAGTACCACAGATGAGCATTAGCACCATGAAGTATCTTATCTAGGGTAATGCTCAATATTCTTTCAAGCGATAAGGATTCGAAATTAGTATAACGATAAAAATAGTATAGGAGATAAACGAACGTCCAGAAGAGAAAGGGATAGATTAATTTTGGAGTACGTTTTTTATAAAATTTCAACGTATTTTCATCTTTTTGCAGTAACAAAGCTCCTGAGATGACGACAAATATAGGTACAGAACATCGTGTTGCTGCATTTATCCAATTGGCATAATTCCAGTCGAATGCATTCGTGTCAATATGGTTGAGAAAACCTGTGGAGGCGTGTATTAGGACAACAAAGACTGTCGCAATGACACGTAGGTATATAATGTAACTGTTTTTGTCTGCCATACCGCAAAAATAGGATAATTGGAACAAGAATTGGATAACGACTTGAGAATAGATTCTTTGAAGAAATGAATAGTTGGTTATTTACCAAAAAAAATAATTAAATTGCATTATGGGTTGGGCGACAAAAAAGAGTAAACGTTGGGAATTTGGACGGTTAAAATGGACTTTCCTGTCTATTTTGATGTTCTTTCCTCCAATTCATCCCTTGGTGATGATGGCACAGGCGTCTAAAAGTAAAGTAAGATCGTGGTATGCATTATCTTGGCTTCTCCTTTTTCTACAGGTCGGTCTTCTCTATTCCTTTTACTTATTTGCTGGAGCTATGTCACAGGGAATGCTGTTCACTATTTGTGGGTATATCTCTTCATATATAGTTGGAAATGGATTGTTGCTCAATCAATCCAAATCCTATTTGCAACGATTGGAGTTGGCTGAGGTACGTCCCTTGACTTGGATTAATACGTTGGCAGACCAGCGTCGTCTTGAATTAGCACAGGCCCAAATAGAAACACCTCAGTCTTTTGTGACGAAATTAATGTATTATCAGAAAGAAATAGATCATAGGGGGATACAAGAATATGTCGGTAAAATAGTACGTCTGTTCCATTTATTGGAACAGAGGGATATTCAGGAGGCCGAGAAGTTTTTGGTAAGACATGGTACTGTTGTAAATGTACTTCGTGAATACGATGATTTAGAAAACACAAGATTACATAATCAGATTACGTTAGATTCTAAGAACAAATTAGAAGCCGTTTTAGCGCAAGCTGCCTCAGCAATTGAATTGGATGTGACCAATTTAATAAAATCAAGATTACTGGATGTTTCCGCTGAATCGGATGTTTATCTGCAAACCTTAAGAAATAAGAACCTTTTAAAAGATTAAATAATAAACTATGGCTACTATTGATCTGACAACCTACGAAGATAATAACCAAGACAAAAGTAAAGATATGCAAGTGAACTTTTCTGACGAAGAGAAGGCGCTGATCCAACAATACAGAGAGAAGATAAATTTGAATTCGACAACTGATATTATACAGTTTGGTGTAGCTAGCCAGACGAAAGTCAGTAATTTTTCGAATGAAATATTGAAGCAAGTTCGTACAAAAGATATGGGTGGGGCGGAAGAGATCCTATTAAATCTCCGTTCAGATATCAAATCATTTGACGAGAATCTGAATAAAAAACCCTTGATCCCCTTTTTTGATAGCTTGAAGAAGAAGATACAGCGTATGCGGACAGAGTATGCTTCGGTGGAAAAGAATATCCATCAGATCGAGCTCAAGTTGGAAGGACATTACAAAACTTTATTGAAAGACGTTAATATCTTTGACAAGCTTTTTATCGAAAACCAAAATTATTTCAAAGAGTTATCTTTACATATTGCTGCTGGAGAGGAGAAGCTTCAGGAAGTACGCAATGTTACTTTACCTGCGCTTCGGCAGGAAGCGGAATCTACGGGTGATCAACACAAAATACAGGCTTACAAAGATATGGAGCAGCATGTTGTACGCTTTGAACGCAAGATACATGATCTAAAGCTTACGAGAATGGTCGTGTTGCAGACAGCTCCACAAATTCGGATGATCCAGAGTAATAGCAGCTCTTTAATGGAAAAAATTCAATCCAGTATTGTCAATACCTTGCCGTTATGGAAAAACCAAATGGTACTCACTTTAGGTATTGCTCATGCCCAACGTGCACTGGATGCGCAGAAGGCTGTCACGGATGCAACCAATGAACTGTTACGTAAAAATTCAGAAATGCTTAAAGAGTCTACGATCAATGTGGCGCGGGAGACAGAACGTGGGATTGTCGATATAGAGACGATAAAAAAAGCAAATGTGGATATTATCAGTACGATTGAGCAGGTGCTACAGATACAACGAGACGGAAGAGAAAAACGCAAAATAGTAGAGCAGGAGTTATTACAGTCTGAAAATGAATTAAAAGCAAACTTGTTGAAATCTTCGGACGAATCGAAGCTGATCAATTAACTAAATGAGCCGCAACAGAATTGCGGCTCATTTAGTTTTCTTACATCTCCCAGCGTTTTTTAGGCACACAAGTGATATCTTTAATTTTTCGTAGAATGATTGGACGGGAATCAAATTTATTTTCCAATACTAAAGAGTCTTTATCATGGTATACTAATTTAAATCTCGGGAGGTATTGACCACTTTTGTAACAGCCGGATATCTTTTGCTTTCCGTTTTCTTTTGTATAGATACCTTCTACTATAATACTGTCTCCACGTAATACATAGACACCTTTGGCGTACTCGCTCCAAAACCCATCGCCGAAGCAGCTGTCGGGGATCGTTTTAGTTTTAGATCTTACGTGCATTTTGGTGTATATAGAATCACAGGTGAAGGTGAATTCATGTAATGCAAAAGTCAACATTTGATCCTGTTGAGGAATACTGTCTTGTGTCCATACCCCTTGAAGAAAGGAGACTCCTTTGGTTTGCATTTCAGAATGACGTTGACAGGCAGTAAACAAAGAGAACATGCCTAATAAAAAAATTAAGCATGCCTGTTTGTTATTTTTTGATTTTAAGCGTTTTTCCACCCGGTTATTATAAACTACCCACCATTTCTTCTGGTTTTACCCATTCATCAAACTGCTCAGCTGTAACATAACCTAGAGCTATTGCTGTTTCTTTTAAGGTTGAGTTGTTTTTATGCGCGGTTTGCGCAATTTCTGCAGCTTTATAGTAGCCTATTTTTGTGTTTAAGGCAGTAACTAACATTAATGAGTTATCTACAAGTTCCTTGATACGTGCGTAGTTAGGTTCGATCCCTATAGCACAGTGCTCTTCAAAGGAAATACATGCATCTCCAATCAGGCGAGCTGATTGTAAGAAGTTAGCAGCCATTACTGGTTTGAAAACATTCAATTCATAATGACCTTGTGTACCGCCAATGGTGATTGCTACATCATTGCCCATAACCTGAGCTGCGACCATAGTAAGAGCCTCACATTGCGTAGGGTTTACCTTTCCTGGCATAATAGAAGAGCCCGGTTCATTCTCTGGGATTAATATCTCTCCGATACCAGAGCGAGGCCCCGAAGCCAACATGCGGATGTCATTTGCAATTTTATTTAATGATACCGCAAGTTGCTTTAAAGCTCCATGTGTTTCTACGATAGCATCATGCGCAGCCAGTGCTTCGAATTTATTTTCTGCAGTAACGAACGGATGGCCTGTAAACTCTGCAATATATTTAGCAACAGTGACATCATATCCCTTAGGTGTATTCAGACCAGTTCCTACTGCTGTTCCACCTAAAGCCACCTCAGACAGGTGTTCTAATGTGTTTTTTACAGCTTTAATCCCATAATTTAACTGCGCCACGTACCCAGATAACTCCTGGCCTAATGTCAATGGTGTAGCATCCATAAGGTGCGTACGACCTATTTTGACCACGTTCATATATTCTTCTGATTTACGTTTTAGCGTGTCACGAAGCTTCTCAACACCTGGTATTGTTATCTCTACCACAGCTTTGTAAGCAGCGATATGCATGCCTGTAGGAAAAGTGTCGTTGGATGATTGTGATTTGTTAACATCATCATTTGCTTTTAGGACAGGTTCGCCTTCTCCTATATTTCTGCCTGCCAAGACTTGGGCACGATTGGCGATAACTTCATTAACGTTCATATTGGATTGTGTTCCAGATCCAGTCTGCCAAACCACCAATGGAAATTGATCGTCTAATTTCCCGGCTAATATTTCATCACAAACAGTTGCGATAGCATCGCGTTTTTCGATAGGAAGTACACCTAATTCATGGTTGGCGTAAGCAGCTGCTTTTTTCAAGTAAGCGAAGCCTTCGATAATCTCATGGGGCATTGAAGCTGATGGGCCTATTTTGAAATTATTGCGTGAACGTTCTGTTTGTGCGCCCCAGTACTTGTCTGCAGGTACTTGAACTTCACCCATGGTATCTTTTTCTATTCTGAAAGCCATAATGTTAAAGTAAAAAATTAAAATTCAAAAATACGATTTCGCAACCTTCTTCTTGCCGTCCGAAATCCCTGGAGACAAAGTTAGTTAATAATACAGAGAATAGGCAAGTTATAAAATGGAAAAACAGCAGTAGATTGGTTAATTTTAGCTAATTTGTTGCAATTGGAGCTTACAGTTATTTATAGCTCTAGTCTTTTTTGTAGATGTTCACGTATATGATGGTACAGTTGCTTTGGCTTTAAGCTTCGCCATGGTATTTCGTTTAAAAGGCCCCCAAAGTTGATGTAGTAATCTATATTTGCACACTGAAACTCCTGTATGACATGTTCACGGAAATGCAATCCAGCTATCCAACCCTCTTCGATATCTTGAAACCATTCTTCATAATAAGAGTCATCTGAAGCGTGGAAATTGAGTACATTCTCACCAATAAGTATATATTTTGTAATACCTTCTTGTCCCAATACATCAATAATCTCTCGCTTAAGGAGCATAACGTCATTGTAGATAGCATCATTCCATTCGCCGATGAGCTCTATGATAGCATAGCCATGTTCGTAATCGACGAATAATATTTTTAGATAGAGGGTCTGAGAGCCAAAATCATCCCATTGCGGATGAAGGAGGAAATTGTAGATCTGTTTATCAAATTCAAATTCACTATAGATCGTTCCAAAAAATGGCGATTTTTCGTCTTCTGAAGCAATATAATCATCTCGCCATTGATAATAAGGTTCGATCTCGTGCATAGCTGTTAAAAATTTCCCAAACCTAAATAATTTCGTTTTTATCTGCAATGTAATTCTCACTCTTCATCCTATTTTCTAAGAATTATGAAAATGTTGGGAATTATTTGTTGACTTTTAATAGTTTGGGAGTTATTTTGGTATCTTTGTATGTTGTGTTTTTTTGAGGGAACCCCCCAATTTACAACAGTTTAAATCCTAGTTTAATTGCAACGGGTTAAATAAATGCAAAAAGGTACTGGACGGAATATTTTTGTAGCTGCAACTTATGCGGCAACTTTGTTTTTAGGATTAATTCTCGGACAAAATTATGTAGACCAACAGAGTAATAATCCAGGTAGTTCGCTGGTACCTATAGGATTGTCTGATAATTCATATAAGATTCAACAAGTTCTTGATCTACTATCTAACAGCTATGTGGATAGTTTAAATGTTGACTCTTTACAGAACGGTGCGATAAATCATATAGTCGCCCACTTGGATCCGTATTCATCTTATTTATTGCCCAATGAATCCCAAGCTCAGTCCGAAGCATTAGAAGGGACGTTTGAAGGGATCGGTTTAGAGTTTTTTAACCTTAATGATACATTATTAGTCGTAGGGGTTATCGCTGATGGACCGGCAGAAAAAGCAGGATTGAAAGTAGGGGATCGCATTCTTAGAATTGACTCTATTCATGTGGCGGGGCGCAAAGTCGGACAAAATACAGTTGACAAAATGATTCGGGGAAAGAAAGGGTCTTCTGTTGCTATATATGTGGCGAGAGATAATTATGAGAGGAGAGCGCCCTTTCATGTAGTGCGTGATCAAATCAAAGTTAGTTCGGTTGATGTTTCATACATGGTGAGGCCTACTATTGGGTATGTAAGGATACGGCGATTTGGCTTGAAGACCGCTGAAGATTTTAAGGCAAGTATTAAAGAACTGAAGAAGCAGGGCGCTCAAAATCTGATCTTAGATCTTCGTGATAATGGTGGTGGTTATTTTCATGTTGCGCTACGTCTTGCGAGTGAGTTTTTTAATGATCGTAAAATGTTAGTATACACCGAGGGGGCCCATGAGAATAAACGAGAATACTACTCGGAGGGCGCAGGCGAGTATACAGAGGGTAAGCTAATCGTATTAATTAACGAGGGGACGGCTTCGGCATCGGAAATAGTGGCCGGTGCGGTACAGGATTGGGATAGGGCTACCGTTGTCGGAAGAAGGTCATATGGTAAAGGTATCGTTCAGGAACAGTTTGACTTTTTGGATGGTTCGAGAATAAATCTGAGTATTTCCAGATACTATACCCCATTAGGACGGAGCATACAAAAGAAATACACGGCCAACTGGTCAAATATGATTGACTATGCGAGCATGTATAAAGGATTATGGGTCTTAGATACCACATTTGCAAATGCCCAAATGTACAAAACGCTGGCCGGTAGAGAGTTGTTTAGTGGAGGGGGAATAAAGCCTGATGTTAATATCTCTGTAGATTCTAACGAAGTCAGTCTTTTGTATCAAGATATTGTAAAGTCAAGTTATCTGGAGCAGTTTGTCTATGAACGATTTACCAAGCAGTTACCAGCTTATTCTATTGAGAACTTTATTCAGGGATATCATCTACCCCAGTTAGAATACGATAAATTCATTCTGTATCTGAAGGATCGAAATATAATTGTGAATGAGCAAAGAAGTAAGGGACTTTTAAAACTTATTCAATCCGATATTGAAGCTATCGTTGGCCGTTATTACTTTGGTAGAGAGGCTTATTTTAAAGTGAAGAATCGAAAAGATGAGTATGTAAGGAAGGCTGTTGAGCTATTGGTCCCTGCTTCGTCAGTTTCATCAACCAATAGTTAGTGAATAAGGTCTGCCCATATGGGATAGTGATCAGATAGTCGTTCGTTAACAATTCCGTAATTGTCCACGGTAATGGATTTTTCGCAAAAGATATAGTCAATCTGAAATAATGGCAGTAATCCGAAATGGGTAACTCCCCAGCCAAACCCCTTCTCTTCGAACGCATTGTACATACCCTGTCCGACGGTATTGACACTGTACGACATGGGGGTGTCGTTAAAGTCTCCCATCACTATGTAAGGGTAGGGACACGATTCAATGTGTTTGCGTAATGATTTAGCTTGTTCACTGCGGTTGGTAAATGCTGTTTTGAGCTTACGCCCTACACGTTTTGTTTTCTGCTCATCTTTAAGTTGTGCTGTAGCCGACTTTTGTATAAACTCTTTATCTTCTTCTTGAAAGGCAAACGAGCGCAAGTGTACGTTATATACGCGCAGCGTATCTGCTTCTCGTTTGATATCTGCAAATATAATCCGGTTGATACCATAGCCGTTTTTAAAGATAGTTCCATGATCTATGATGGGGAATTTTGAAAATATAGCTTGGCCATAGCCCTCATAGTCATTTTTTGAGACGGGTTCGAAGTAATAATCTTCAAATTTACATTCTTCTTTTAATATTTTGGTGAATTGACGAGATCCTCTGATGCGACTGTAAAACTCTTGAAAGCAAACAATATCCGGGTTGACAGTATTAACTAGTTCTGCTGTTTCTTCCTTAAAATTATCCTTTGGACTGTCATATCTTTCAAAAAGATGTACGTTAAAGCTCATCACTCTTAGCGTCGTGTCCGCTTTAACAACAATTTTGTCGTTGCTATTTCTGAAATTAATATGTTTGCCCAATAGGGTCCAACCTGATATAATGGCTAGTAAACTAAGCAGGATATATCTTTTTTTTCTTAATAACCAATAAATAATGAAGCCCATATTGATAATTAAAATAGGAAGGAAAGCTAGGCCGAAAAAAGCAATGGGCCAAAATTGTTGAGGGTCAATGAAAGAGGCTGAATAGCTCAATAATAAAGCGATTATAGCAAGAATATTTGTAATAAATATCGTTCTGCTAAAATACCCAAGTCGTTTGCGGAAAAATGAGCGATTTGTCATTACTGATCCTGCTTACTGGCTTTAAAAAGCACCTCTTTCTCCTGCGAATTTAGACTTTCATAACCACTTATAGAAATTTTGTCCAGTATTTGATCAATAAGTTCTTGATTGGGTAAATCTGAATGGTGTCTTCTTTTTTCGACAATATGTTGTTGTTTTTGACCCTGTACGACTTTGAGATGCTGGCGTGGTTTACCTCTTTTGAAAAATTTGCTCCAATCATTTCCTTTTTGGAGTTGCCACATAAAACATATACCAAAACCGGCCATGAATAGATAAGCAACCGCTGTAACTGGATTACTTACCATCAGAAATCCAAACTCGAGCGCAAGATATATTAACGCTATTGTTTTCAACTTGACATTCCCAAAGATGAATAGACGTACCTCTAAATTGGGAACTAATATCGTCACACTGCTGATCAAGGCGGCTAATCCAAGTGCTGTAGTGTTCCAGTAAGCTGTTTGATTGGAGTAATAAGGCAATGAGCCTATCCCTAGAAAAACTAATCCACCCAGCAATATACCGCCTATAAATACAGTGAGAAACTGCCTGTTGTTTAGAAAGTTTAGAAAAATATTGCCAATCCAGTATAACCAAAGACAATCGAACAGAAGGTTAAAAATCCCTTGGTATAAAAACGCATGTGTTGCTATTGTCCATGGTTGTTGAATGAATGCCTTGAATGACATAGGGAGACTTAGGTGCTCATATGTCCATTTGAAAAGATCCAAAGATACGATTTCGTCAAATGTTAGTAGTTCGAAAATATGAAGTAAAACAAACATGAAAACCTGTCCCGTGATGATATAAGGGATAGGTGACGTGTTTTTATACGTGTCTCTAATAAATGATTTTAAGACATTTTCCTTCATGTCATTTTATTTATGTTATATGCCCTTTATCCTTGAAGCATCACCATTCGCTAATAATAACCCTTTTTTATCTTCCATGCTTTGATCAATATATAGCCAAATAATGCTCCACCAACATGGGCTAGATGGGCTATCGAAGAACCTGAATTGTTGAAGCCAAGATAAACTTCTATAAGAATATAAGCGCCGACAAAATATTTTGCCTTTATGGGTACCGGTATAAACATGAAATACAAAGGCATATTCGGGAATAAGTAGGCAAACGCAAGTAATAATCCGAATATTGCGCCGGAAGCACCTACCATGGGTGTTCCATAGATAGAGATTAAGGTGTCAAATTTGTCTTTGGTAAGAGGTAAAGAAGTAGATACACGGTCTTGTGCAAAGTCAAAATTAAGAAAGGTGCTCGCTCTCATATTTCCTGTTATCTGTTGTACCTCTACAGCCTGTACTCCGTACTGAAGAACTAATGCACCTAAAGCACAGATAAGATAATAATTTAAGAAACGTTTTGATCCAAACATGCGTTCGATAATTGGGCCAAACATAACCAATGCAAACATGTTAAAGAAAATATGGCTAAACCCACCATGCATAAACATATAGGTGATAGGTTGCCATACGTGGAAGAATGGAGAGTCGGGATAGTACACACCAAACCATCTGGTTGCGGGTTCAAAAATTAATGAACCTATGAAGCATATGATATTTATAATTAGTAGGTTTTTGACTACTGGCGTAAGGTTATCAAGTAAGTTATTCATCTATGCTTTCTTTAAATTTTGTTGAATTTTTCCATCAATTCCTGCAACGTGATAGTCACAATTGTAGGTTTTCCATGTATAGAAATATTAGGACTTTCACATGCAAATAGTGCATCGATCAAATCGGATATAGATTCGTTATCTAGTGGTGTGCCCGGTTTGATCGCGGCATTTTTAGCTAAGCTCCTCGCTAGGTTCTCTCTTTTTGTAAGGGTAAGTTGTGAGGCATTGTTTTTGTAATCCTCCAACAATTGATCGACAATTTTAGCTTCATTAACGTTAGTTCCAAGGTCAGCTGGAATTCCATCGATGATGTATGTTGTCTTTCCGAATGGTCGTAACTGAAAGCCTAATGTCTGAAGCTCAGGTAGAAGTTCGCCCATTAACGCGAAATCAGAAGCCGAAAGCTCAAGGGTACTCGGAAAAAGACTTTGTTGGCTTGAACCTTTGTTGTTTTCCAAATGTTCCTTGTACTGTTCAAATAAGATCCGTTCGTGGGCTGCTTGTTGATCGATAAGCATAAAACCCGAGTGAATTTGAGAAAGAATATACCTGTTGTGTAATTGAAAAAAGACCTTCTTGTTGTCACTGTTGGATTGAAATACCTCATCGGTATCGGGTTCTGCTGGAAGGAGCGGTAGTTGAATAGGATCTTCTTGTTCAGCAATTTGGTACAAGGTATCCCAATTTTGAGGTATCCCGATTTTTTTCTCTAGACCCTTGGAATAACTTTCTGCCCGGGAAGTTTTAGACAACGTAGAAGGTTCACTTCCTCCTTCAAATGGATTGAAGTTAGGATTGAATGATATCGTTGGCGCTTGGATTTCGTCGAGAGGCTTGGCTGAAATCAGGTTACTAAAGCTGGTCTCTTGGTTAAAATCAAGTGAAGGCGCTATATTATATCTGCCCAAAGAACGTTTGACTGCAGAACGTAGGATGGCATATATAGCTTTTTCATCCTCATATTTGATCTCCGTTTTTGTGGGGTGTACGTTGATATCAATCTTTGCTGGATCTATTTCAATAAACAAGACATAAAGCGGGAAACTATCAGCTGTCAACACCTCCTCATAGGCATTCATTATAGCATGATTCAAATAATGATCCTTGATGAATCTTTTGTTGACAAAGAAAAATTGTTCGCCCCTTGTTTTTTTTGCGTATTCTGGTTTTCCAATAAATCCTTGAATATTGATAATACTTGTTTCCTCTTCTACTGGGACTAGTTTTTGATTGTAGTTATTGCCAAATAGGTGAACAATTCGCTGTTTTAAGCTTCCTGGTGACAGATGAAAGATCTCATTATTATCGCTGTGGAGACTAAAAAATAGGCTTGGATTAGCTAGTGATATGCGCTGAAATTCATCTATTATATGACGCATTTCAACAGAATTACTTTTCAGAAAGTTTCGGCGGGCCGGGATGTTATAAAATAAATTTTTTATTGCGATGCTAGTTCCAGAGGGAAGAGCTTCAGGATGTTGATCAATAACTTTTGATCCTTCAATATTCACGATGGTACCTAGTTCGTCCTCTACACGTTTGGTCTTTAATTCTACTTGTGCTATCGCGGCAATTGAGGCCATAGCTTCGCCCCGAAAGCCCATTGTGCGAATTGCAAAAAGATCTTCCGCTTTTCGGATCTTACTGGTAGCGTGGCGTTCAAAACACAGACGGGCATCAGTTATACTCATTCCACAGCCATTGTCTATGACCTGAATTAATGTTTTTCCCGCATCTTTAACAATAAGCTTAATTCTATCTGCTCCAGCATCAATAGCATTTTCTATAAGTTCTTTCACTGCCGAAGCGGGTCTCTGAACCACTTCACCAGCTGCGATCTGATTGGCAACGGAATCTGGAAGTAATTGAATAATATCAGACATACGATGCGAAGTTACGAAAAAACCTTCATGTGTGATATCAATTATGGCTTTTAGCTGGCTAGTGCAAGCATTTTAACTTATGGCAGATGGTTGGTTGCGATCTGCCATAAGCTATTGTTATTATAAGGTGATTTGTCTCTTAATACTTTCTTCTAAAGAGATAATGGTTTCTGTCCGCTGGATCCCCTTAAGTCCCTGTATATCTTCATTAAGTACCTTACGAAGATGTGCGGTATCTTTACAGATTATTTTAGCAAACATACTGTATTGACCGGTACAGTAGTGTAATTCTACAACCTCTTTTACTTGTTTAAGTTGTTCTACTGCATCGACATACTGAGAGCCTTTTTCGAGATAAATGCCTAAAAAAGCTGTTATATCAAAACCGACTTTTTGAGGGTTAATGATTAAGTTAGAGCCGTGTATAATACCCAATTCCTCCATTTTTTTCATTCGGACATGAATAGTTCCACCGGAGACAATGAGTTTTTTTGCTATTTCTGTGTAAGGAATGGATGCATCTTCCATTAAAATGGATAAAATCTGAACGTCAAGATTATCTAAATCGTAATTTGAATAGTTTTTTTCCATAAAGTGTAAATTTATGCTTTTGTTTTATTGTTATCGTGTGTTTAAATGTATTATGAAGACTTTCTATAGCTTTTCCCATACCCATAAGATAGTTGAAAAAAATAGATTTATAAAAAGCTGTTTTTTTTAACTTCAATTTTTTTCAAAATTAATAACAAAAAATCATATTGTATTTTTATTTTTTAAAAAAAATGAATTGTATTTTGTAATATTTTAATAATATATCCATTTCTATAGGCTCACTCTTTTATTTATCTTTATAAAAATTAAAGATTTAAGTAGCTGTTTATGGAGATTGACGACGTAAAGATTTCGAGAAAGAAACCGCTGTTTTCTGTTGGACAGGGGCTATTAAAATACTTGAAAATGTATCAACGGGAAGCCAGGCTACCTATCTCGTACTATGATTTGCTGCATTTTCAAGAGACAGTTCCCGTGATGGATAAGTATGGGAATGATACCTTTTGGGAGACGCCTTTATATCCCCCCCATCTTCAGGATCAGCTATATGAAGGTCTTAAAGTTGTGTATGCTGTACTTAAGGCTTCGGGAAATACCCGTATTGTAGAACATAAAATCATTGATCGAATTGAGTACTGCGCTTTCGGAAATACAAAACCATTCCGGATACGTATCGTTAATAGACTTAATGACGTGTATGATTACTTTTATATAAAACAAGCTGATGCTTCTCGAATTTACGGTCTTGAATTGGAAGAAATCTTATCTCCAAATCAAGTCAACTATGTATACGATCGCGACACACTTGTCGAAGAGCATATCGTAGGTATTCCTGGGGATGTCTTTAGCAAAGATCGGATTCTGACACCTGATTATAATCAAACCCGCATAGCAAAGGAGTTTGTCAAGTTTAATGAGCGTTGTATCATCTCTTTGTTAGGCGATATGAGGGCTTACAATTTTGTCATGCAGATAACACCCGATTTTGATGATTTCCAGTTTCGCATAAGAGCGATCGACTTCGATCAGCAATTTTACGAAGGCAATCCAAAAGTATATATGCCTCAGTTTTTTAAAGAAAACTTTCCGTATGTCAAGTTATGTATAGAATATCTAAATGATAGAACGGTGCTGCAATATCAGCAAGAAGAGCGTTCTTCCATCGTACACCGCGTTCGTAGCGAAAGGCACCGCATAAAGGATTTAAGAGACGCTTCACAATCTCAACAACTCTCCAGTACGGAGAATATTCATCAATTAAGAGAAGGGTACGCTAAGTATTATGCAAATGAAAGTTACTTTAAGTGTGAGAGTATGACAGATATTGTAGAACTGAATGTTAAGAATGTAATCCGGCAGGTACAGCTCTAGCGTATTCGATCTTTATTATCTTTTATAAATGCCGACCAATCGGAATAACTTTTATTGCCTGTACTGCTATTTTGTTGAAAAGAATGACAGACAGCTACCGCAAGACCGTCGGTAGCATCTAGAAACTCAGGCGTTTCTTTGAAGCCTAATAAGTTTTGCAACATAGCAGCGACTTGTTCTTTGCTGGCACTTCCGTTTCCTGTTACAGATTGTTTTATTTTTCGTGGAGCATATTCAAAAATGGGTATATCCTGGCTCAGTGCAGCAGCCATTGCTACACCTTGTGCCCTGCCGAGCTTGAGCATTACTTGGATATTCTTTCCGTAAAATGGGGCTTCCAATGCTACACAGTCAGGTTTGTATTCTTGAATCAGAGCTAATGTTTTTTTAAATATACGTTGTAATTTAAGTCCGTGGTCATCGAGATGTCCCATTTTTATAACCCCAAGGGACTCCAATGTTATTTTTTTACCTACTTCTTTTATTATCCCATAGCCTAACACGATTGTTCCGGGATCTATCCCTAAGATAACTCGTTCTTTGGCTTTTTCTTTTTGCATACCTCAAAATTACGTAATTGCTCACTATCTTTTACCGAGTATTGACGTGTTTACGTAAAATATGCTTAAAATTGTGCTTTCTAATTTTTTGAATTGACAAAAGGACAACGAAAATATATTAATTACGGCATCAAGTTTGGTATTGTCGGTCTAGCAATATGGTTTATCATTAGCAAGGTCAGCAACCAACAAAACCTGTTTGAATTTACATCATTACTGAAGAGTATCCCTGCCACAACCATGTACATAACCCTTTGTGTGGTTGTTTTTTTTATGTTGTGCAACTGGTTTTTAGAGGTTGTGAAATGGCGATATTTGAGTCGAGGTCTGGAACAGTTAAGCTATTGGAAGGCCATTCAATCGGTGTTCTGTGGTTTGACCTGGGCTATATTTACACCCAATAGAATAGGTGAGTACGGGGGGCGTGTATTACTGTTAGAACCAAAGAATCGCGCTCAGGGAGCAGTGCTAATGGGAGTAGGGCTATTTGCGCAATTGGTTTTGACCAGTTTTTTTGGAGCGCTAAGTATCGCATGGTTTATTAGCGTTTTTATAGATGCGCCGACTTCTGTAATCTTTGCGGTATGGATGATTGCCATAATTTATGCTTTTGTATTTCTTTTGTTGTATTTCAATGTACATTGGGTCGATCAGCTCGTCGCTCGGGTAAAATGGCTACGTAAGGTAAGTCCATTTTTTTCTGTACTTAAAGATGTTCGTTTCAGGGATCTTCTTTATGTTCTGCTTCTCTCTTTGGCGAGGTTTATTATTTTTACTTCACAATATGTGATTCTCATGATGGTGATTTTGCCGGAAATACCATTGGTGTCTATGATTTTAATGATTTTTATTCTTTTCTTTGTGCAGGCAGCTGTACCGTCATTGGATATATTTGACTTCAGTGTCCGTAGTTTTGTCGCTAGCAATTTGTATGGTTATGTGACCACGCAAGAAATCGCGGTGATGGCCATCGTTTCTTGCATCTGGTTTGTTAATTTGATTTTGCCCGCAATTATTGGTTCTTTTTTTGTACTGAATGTTAATTATTTAAGTGATAATAATTCTTAATTCCGCTCTCGTTTTTTGTGCTATCATCTATGTCTCTCTCGTTCTTTACATGCGTAAAGGCTGGTCGCGTATCTCTTTTTTTGAGTCAAATAAATTAGTTCAGGAAAAAATTTCTGTACTGATTGCTGCACGAAACGAGGAGGAAAATATTGCGCGGACTATAGATTGTGTATTAAATCAGAATTTTCCAAGGGGAAATTTAGAACTTATTATTGTTGATGATCATTCTGTTGATCGTACAGCGGACATCGTAAGGTCATATTCGGATAGGGGCGTCAAGCTCTTGCAGCTTTCTGTTGGAGACAAGCTGAATTCCTACAAAAAATATGCTATTACTAAGGCTATAGAAATGTCTACGGGTGATATCATTGTGACGACAGATGCGGATTGTAGGATGGGAAAAAACTGGTTAAAAACAGTAGCGCAGTATTTCGAGACGAACAAAAGTTACTTGGTGTCATCCCCGGTGATGTATTCCGAAGAAAAGACCCATTTCGAGGAATTACAAACGTTGGAATTTATGTACCTCATTGGTTTGGGAGCAGCGGGCATCGGTAACAGCTCTCCAACCACTTGTAACGGAGCAAATCTTGCCTATAGAAAATCTGTTTTCTATGAAATGGACGGATTTAAAGGTATAGAGAATCTAGCTTCTGGGGATGACGAGCTTTTCTTACATAAAGTGGCTGCAAAATATGCAGACCGTATAGGCTTTTGTAAATCTAAAGAAGCAATTGTATATACCGATGCTAAACCTGATTTGAAGTCTTTTATTAGTCAACGGAAACGTTGGGCTTCAAAGAGTACGAAATATAAGGACAAGAAGGTTGTAGCACTAGGGGTTAGTATCTGGGCTTTCAATTTAGCCCTTTTGGTGTCATTGCTTCTTTTTTTCTTGCGTCTACCCGAATTTAATTGGATTCTTCTGACAGCTTTTGGGCTAAAGATTATTGTGGAATTTATTTTTATGGTGCCAATCACCTCTTTCATGGGGAGAAGGGACCTGTTAAAGTTTGTTCCGATGTTATCGATTGTTCATAGTTTCTATATCGTATACATTGGTATCGCAGGTAATTCTGGTAAATACGATTGGAAAGGGAGACAGGTGAATTAGTTTTCTACCTTTTCCCTGATTATATCTTCTGCTTTTTTAACGATCTCTTCTGCTGTCAGCCCTTCTGTTTGGACGGGAGGTAATACTTCCCAAGAGATGTTAATGAATGGTTGCAAAGGGAACATGCCGTATTGAACCATCTTATAAGAACCCCTAATCGCTATCGGCACGACTAGTGCATGTGGGTTTTTCTTTAACAAAGTCGCAATCCCTCCTATAGAAAAACTTTTCATTTTGCCGTTCTTGGTACGAGTACCTTCTGGAAATATCACTGCTGACCAATTTTTCTGTTTCATATTGTTCGCTAACTTCAATATTTCAGAAATAGACTGTTTGGAGTCTTTTCGGTCGATATTGGCTGCTCCTCCGTGGAGCAAGTTGAAGGAAATACTCGGAATTCCAGCTTGTGCAAGCTCAATCTTTGAAATAAACTTTGCATGGTGTTTCCTCAAATGATAAATCATGGCTGGTATATCGAACATACTCTGATGATTGGCAACAAAGATAATCGGTATATCTGTGGGCAGTTTCTCCTGACCGGTGAATCGTACGTTATTGAATAAAGTATAATTGCAAGCTGTAAGGAAAAAATTCAAAATATCAACACTCTTTTTATGCGCTGAATAACCACCTAGTTTAAGGCATAGCCATTGAATAGGATGGAAGATTAAAAGGAGCACCGAAAAACAGAGATAAAAAATAGGTGTGAGGAAATATCCAATAATTTTTTTCATACAAAAAGTAAAGCAGCAAACTTAGATAAATTAGTGCTTATATGCAATATTATACTGTAGCTTGGGAACTGTACTGCGCCTCTTTAAATTTTTATTTAACGGATGTTTTGATTGTTTTTTTAATTTATTTAAATTTATTTTTAATAATGTTTATTTTTGATTTGATTATATTTATTTTTGAATTGTTTGTTTTGTCCCGATGAAGTTACCTATACGTTGTCCCAGTTGTGAAGAAAGGCTGAAAGTCGCCAAATTAACTTGTTCTACCTGTAATACGGAAGTTTCCGGCGTTTATGAACTACCTGTATTAATGCAGCTTGATAAAGAAGAACAAGATTTTGTCATGGAGTTTTTGTTGAGTTCGGGTAGTATAAAAGAGATGGCGGGTAAGTTGGGAAAAAGCTATCCTACCGTCCGTAATCGGTTAGATGATTTGATTATGAAAATCAATGATTTAAATGTTTAAATATAGCGCTATTATAAAAAAGATGATGGATATTTTGAATCCTTTTGTGAACAATTCAGAGAAGAAGTTACTTCTGATTGGACTTTTCTGTTTCATGTTGAGCGTTTGTATAACTAATTACAACGATATATTGATGCTGGGAGCCTTAAAGATTGTAAACGCAAAACCGAAGCTTTGGTATATCTCTCTTTATAATTTAAGTGTGACTGTACTTAGCAATGCGCTGTTACTGTACCTTTTTGCTATCTTGAAATTTTCCAAAACACGATTTGTAGATGTATTAAATACCGTATTAATTGCGCACATTGCCATGTTTCTGTTGCTTCTGGTTTCCGTGACCCCTATTGTCGCGGATTTCTTGAAATCAATGGAGTTTTTAGTTTTGGAACATATAGACAATCCTACTGCACTTCCCAAGGATAAAGTACTTTTGATGGTGGTTTTTGGCGCGTTCTCTATCGGATGTCTGGTTCTTTTTTTTACGTTATTGGTAAAAGGAATGAAAATTGCAATAAATAGTAAAAAGCAGTCGGATACTATTGTGATAGTTCTGTTAGTTCTTATTTGGAATACCGCATTACAGTTTTTAAATATATATCAATAAATTAATGAAGAGAATTGTTGTTTTATGCATTCTATTTTTTCAGTCTTGCATAGGTTTTTCGCAGACTTATGAGGGTAGTTGGCAAGGAGAACTTCGTTTTGGAAGTGCCACGTTACCTTTTATTTTGAATTTACAGCAGTCCGATGGTCAGTGGAAAGTAACTGCAGATAGTCCCAAACAGGGGGTTCGTGGAATTCCCGGCGACGTGGACGTCAAGGGGGATTCTATTTTTGTCCAGCTGCAAGGCGGGATAAAGGTTATGGGGAGATTGTGTGGCCCTGATAGTATTAAAACTACCTTTGCACAAAATGGGGCTGAATTGCCACTTATCCTTGTTCGCAAAAATGGAAATGATAAAGCAATAAAAGCATTTAAGCGTCCACAGGAGCCCAAACCTCCTTATGGCTACGATACATTGGATGTGGAAATTAAAAATGACTATGATAAAATAGCACTAGCGGGTACGCTGACTTTTCCCAAGAAAAATGGGCGTTATCCAGCTGTTGTGTTGTTGACAGGATCTGGGCCGCAAAATAGAAATGAGGCGCTTTTTGGACATGAACCATTCAAGGTGTTAGCCGATTATTTGACGAAGCAAGGGATTGTAGTATTACGTTATGATGATCGTGGGGTAGGAAAGAGTACAGGAGTGTTTGAGACAAGTACGATTGAAAATTTTAGTAAAGATGCTATTGCGGCACTGGCATTTTTGAAAAGGCAAAAGCAAGTTGATATTCAAAAGATAGGCATTATAGGTCACAGTGAAGGCGGGCTGATCGCACAATTACTTGCGGGGCAGCGATTGCCTGATTTGTCTTTTATAGTTTCTCTTGCGGGACCCGCAATTGCTATTGACGATCTTATGGTTGCACAATTGTATGCGATAGGAAAGGCGAATGGGATGTCCGATTTGAATCTTGAAGTAGCCAAACAGATCAATATAAAGAACTTTGAAGTGGTGAAGGGAGATTTAGATACAAGAACTGCCTATGAGACATTAATGAAGAATTTGGGTATTACATCTGAAAATCAGCAAAATGCCCAAATGCGAACAGAATTAATGACTATGCTGGCGCCTGCTTACCGTTATTTCCTTCGTATAGAACCTGAAAAATATATAAGCAAGATCAATGTACCTGTTTTTGCAGCATTTGGGTCCTTGGATGTGCAAGTACCTGCGGACGTAAACCTGAAGAGTTTATTCGACCTGTTGCCGCCAAATAAGAAAAATGTATTAAAAGAATACGACGGGCTGAATCATCTTTTTCAAAAAGCTAAAACCGGTCGTGTGGATGAATATGTTGAGATAGAAGAAACGATGAATATACAGGTATTGCAGGATATAGCAACCTGGATAAAGGGATTGTAAAATAAAAAGGAGCTTTTAAAGCTCCTTTTTTATGGTGTTGTATTTGCTACCGGGAGTATTTTTCCATTATAGTATTTTGCGCCATTTTGGGCAAATTCAGCTACATAACGTCCCATTTCAAAAGCTAAGGTTCCAGCTTCAGCATCAGGGAAGGCTGCTTCAAACATCTCCGTTTGTGAAGAACCCAATGCAAGACAATTAACCTTAATCCCTTTTTCTTTAAACTCTTCTGCAAGACACTCTGTCAATACAGCGAGTGCTGCTTTGCTGGTAGAATAAGCGCTCAAGCCTGGGAATTTTGCAGATCCTTGAAAACCACCCATGCTACTGATATTTACAATATGCCCCCCATCGGTCATCAAAGGGACAACATGTTTGATCATATTTATATGTCCCAATAAATTGCTCTGCAGCATTTGCGCAAAGTCTTCGGCAGAACTCTCTAAAAATGGTTTGTTAATTAATGCTCCAGCATTATTGATTAGTATGTCGACTTTTTCAAACTTCGATTTTATAAATGGAACCAAAGACTCGGGGTAATTATCATACACAATGTCAAATTGTGCAGGGTATAGTTTCCCACCGTCGTGATTTAAAGACGAAGCAATTTCATGCAGCTTACGCAATTTATCTGCAGATCGAGCCAGTGCGATTACATTATTTTCTTTTTTTGCAGTGAGGTCTAGTACCGCTTCAAAGCCGATACCACTACTGGCACCTGTAATTATAATATTTGCCATTATGCGTTTTCTTCTAAAGTTTCTTTGTCAATTTCTTTTTCCACTTCCGCTGCGGAAGGTAGCCTGTCAGCACCTAATCGTTGTGGCCTGATGATATAGTATATTCCTGAGCAGGCAACAACTAGTGAAATAATATAAAAAAACAAGCTTAATAATACGCCTGTATGTTGTTCTATTTGAAAATATCCAGTTCCGTAAATAAATACGAGTTCGCGCAATCCAACTCCGCCTCCAATAGAAGGGATAATGGCAACCAAGGAAGAAACCAGAAATATAAGTAGGTAAGGTGAGAATTTGCCGTCAAAATTAAGCGAGTATAATATAAGAATCGCTGTAATGACTTGAAATCCCTGAGCAGCTAAAGCCTTAACGTGTGTTTGGAGGAATCTCCTAGCAAAATCTTTAAAAAAGGAATGTAAAAAGAAATAATAACTTCCGGTGCCTACAAATGCAGCTGTAATCGTAACGTAATTGGGGATTGCTAATCTGGGCATGAAAACTATCAACGCACAGATAATGACAGCGAGTGCCCAAAGGCCGCTAAGACGATCGAAAAAGATTGCACTTAGTAACTTTCTCCCCTTTATTTGATGTGCTTTCTTTAAGAAATAGATCTTGTACCCATCTCCACCGATTCCGCCTGGTAAGAAAAAATTATATAAAAGCCCTAGCTGGTATAATCTAAGATTGTATCGCTCACTTAGATTTAATTTTATGGTTTTAAAAAAGGAATTTAATCTAGATGAGGCTATCAAAATAGAGATTGAATAACTGCATATTGCCAGGAAAAGATACCACCAGTCACAGTCTATCAAAGCCTTTTTAAGTTCATGGAAATCAATTTTCCTTGAAACCCAATATAGCGCGCCGGACGTTACTATAATTTTAAATATATTCTTTGCAACATTTTGTGCGTTCTTATTCTTCATGTAAAATCACTTTTTGATTTTTATAATTAGTATTGGTTCTCTTTATAATAGCGGATAAATTCTAAAATATAGTAAAATAAGATAGACTATTAAAAAGATACAGGAAAGTGAAAATAGCCAATTGACATCACCATGTATAAATTTGTGTTTCAAGACAAGGAATAGAAGCACAAATACGATTATAAACAATACAATCGGGAATGCTATAGACCACATGTTCTCAAAATGTACAGTAGAAGCCATTTGTTCTCCCTTTGCAAAATAGAGATAAATGGAAAATGCTAGGATAATAATAAGTAAGCGAACTAAAGTTTTAGCTACTATTCTACTTATGGTATGATTTTTGGATGCCATCGCTGATTAAGATATCAAGTTTTATATCTTTGCAAATATACATCATAGATTACTTAATAATTATATTATGCGTAAACGTATTCTTTCCCTGTTGTCACTTTTTACAGTGATTATGTTGGTCACTTCATGTGGAGCTCAGAAAAAAGGAGCATCAAACGTCAATAATGGTTCTTCTGCGACTGCATCAACCGGACCATCTGCTTCGCAATGGCGCTCGGGAGTTAAGGGGACCTGGGTTTTAAATTCGGTGACTCGTCAAGATATACCAGATTCATATACGATCAAAAATATTTTCGACGAAGCTCCTGTTGAATGTTTTATCGGCAGTGTGTGGCATTTGCCGGGAGGTAATTATAGAGGAAGTATATCATTTAATTCATCAGGTACACTGTGTGCAGATGGTGCTGTCCGTACTATTATCTGGTCTATCTATGATCCAGGGAAAATGGGGGGTGAACCAGAATTTCAATTCAAAAAGTTATACGCAGGTGATAAGGCTGCAAACGTGACGAGTGGATATAGATTAGGTTTATCTTTTGCAGACCAAGAATCGATGGTGTTGAAAATGCCAATCCCTTTGGATAACGGTTCAAAAGGACATCTTGTTTTTAATTTTTCAAAAAGAGCAGATTAACCAATATAAAATAAAAGGCATGATGATCCACCAATTGGTGGATCATCATGCCTTTTATTTTATCAGCGATTTACTTATCGCCTGTAGAATATCTTCGATAATGTCTTCTTTGTCTTCGAGTCCAACAGAGAGACGGATAGTGCCAGGCTTAATTCCTAAATTCTCGCGTTCTGCTTCTGTTAGTTTAGAATGTGTTGTTGAGCCAGGGTGCGTCGCAATGGTCCTTGAGTCGCCTAAGTTCGACGTGTACAAGATCATTTCCAAAGCGTCAATAAATTCAAAGGCACGTTCTTTGCCTCCCTTCACTTCAAAAGTGACGATACCGCCACCTGCTTTCATCTGTTTTTGTGCCAATGTGTATTGCGGGTGAGATGGCAGAAATGGATACTTTACCGTTTCTATTTCAGGGTGCTTTTCCAGAACCTCCGCTACAGCCAATGCATTAGAACAATGTCTATCCATACGGAGACCTAAGGTTTCTAGACTTTTGGACAATACCCATGCATTGAAAGGCGACATTGCTGGTCCTGTGTGACGGATAAAGAACATGAGTTTATTCATTAACGTCGTGTTTCCAACAATTACCCCACCTAATACGCGTCCTTGTCCATCCATGTATTTGGTCGCTGAATGTATGGAGAGATCAAAACCATATTTTAAGGGTTTTTGAAGATACGGCGTGGCAAAGCAATTATCTATCGAGAAAATGATATTTGGATACTTTGCTTTTAGTGTACCTAGTTGCTCTAAATCATATAACTCGAGCCCTGGGTTAGAAGGTGATTCCAGAAAAAGTATTTTTGTGTTGGGTTGTATTGCATTTTCCCATACGCTAATGTCTGCACTATCTACATAAGTTGTTGTGACTCCCCATCTTGGTAATAGCTGGGTCAATAACTGATGTGTGGAACCAAAAATCGCCCGGCTGGATACAATATGATCGCCATTTTCAACGAATGCTGCAAAGGAAGCAAAAACGGCAGCCATTCCAGAAGAAAAAGCTAATCCGGATTCGGCAGACTCCAGTGCGCATACCCTGTTTATAAATTCCGAAGTATTTGGATTAGCATAACGAGAATAAACCATCCCTTCCTCTTCTTCTGCAAAAATAGCTCGACCTTGCTCTGCGTTGTCAAATATAAAGCTTGAGGTCAAATAAAGTGGGACAGAGTGTTCTCTTGTAGCGGAACGAGGTGCCTGTTCTCTGATTATTCGGGATTGATCTTTTTTCATCCGTATACAATTATTTCATGATCCGACAGCTGGCGGATCGGTTTGTTTTTTAGGTGATGAAGCTACTATGATCCTCCAATAGGAGAACCATGGTAGCTTCATCAATTTTTTTATAAAAATAAAACCTATTTGCTGCTTATACAAAAAAAAGCTACCTTTTTAGTAGCTTTTTTTTGTGTTTTTTATTTGGGCATGTATTCACTTAGTTTGTCCATGGAAAAACCTAATCCCTTGGCGACTCCCATACCTAGATTCATATCTGCTCGAAACCAATGGCATAATTGACGCATCACAATTTCATCACGTTTAGGGCCTTCAATTCCAGACATAGCACCTACAATGTTTCCAATTAAATGACTTTTTTGTTCTTGATCTAACAAACGGTAAAGATCTCCTGGTTGGGTATAATGATCATCGTCATTTGCATTTCTGTCATAATGATCAGCAATAGGGCTGTCTAGGTGTAGAGCTGGTTCAGCATATTCCCGAGCTTCACGACTCTCGTCAAATGAATTAGGGAAGTAATTTGGTGAAGAGGCACCGTTTCCGTCTACGCGCATGTATCCGTCACGTTGATAGTTGTTTACCATGAATGGGCATCTATTAACAGGAATCTGTTCAAAATTGGCTCCCAAACGATAGCGGTGCGCATCTGGATAAGATAAAATTCTCCCTTGCAACATTTTGTCAGGAGAGAAAGAAATTCCGTCTACGACATGAGCTGGTGCAAATGCTGCTTGTTCTACGTGTGCGAAATAGTTGTCAGGATTTTCATTAAGTTCGAGTACACCAACTTCGATCAGTGGATAATCTTTTTGAGACCATACCTTTGTCAGATCAAATGGATTCCAACGGAAAGTTTTTGTTTGTTCGTCCGTCATCACCTGGATATACAGTTTCCATTTTGGAAAGTCTCCCTTCTCAATGGCAGTGTGAAGATCCCGTTGTGCATAGTCCATATCCTCTGCTCTCATTTGATCAGCCTCGGCACCCGTAAGGTTTTTGATCCCCTGTTGTGTGCGGAAGTGAAATTTTACAAATACTTTTTCGTTATTCGAATTGATCATGGAAAAAGTATGTGAGCCGTACCCATGCATATGTCGGTATCCAAAAGGAGTTCCACGATCAGACATCAGGATAGTCACTTGATGAAGAGATTCAGGATTTAATGACCAAAAATCCCACATCATTGTAGCCGATTTACAGTTCGTGTATGGATCTCTTTTTTGCGTATGAATAAAGTCCGGAAATTTACGTGGGTCTTTGATAAAGAAAACAGGGGTATTGTTGCCCACTAAATCATAGTTCCCGTCTTCAGTATAAAATTTCATTGCAAAACCACGTGGGTCACGCTCGGAGTCAGCAGATCCTCTTTCGCCGCCCACGGTGGAAAATCGTAAAAAGACACGTGTTTCTTTACCGATCTGGTTTAGGAATTTGGCTTTTGTGTATCTTGAAATATCATGAGTTACCGTAAAAGTTCCATAGGCCCCCGAACCTTTTGCATGAACGATACGTTCCGGGATTCGTTCTCTGTTGAAGTGAGCTAATTTCTCGTGAAGAAAAAAGTCCTGTAACAAAATTGGACCTCTTGGGCCAGCAGTCATAGAATCCTGATAAAATGGCACCGGATTGCCTGACGCGGTAGTAATTTTTTTCTTGTTCTCTTCCATAGCTGTTTATATTATATATAATAAATATCTTAACGTTGATTTTGTTTCCAAAATTATACGAAAATATTGGTAAGTTCCCATCGTTAAAAATGATGTCGTATAGTTAAACTTTATAGTTGGGTTGTTTTTTTATTAATTTTCAGTATAGGTTGCTGACGGTAAATTCACCGATATATAGTATCTTTATGTACGAAACCTAAATCGTTTAATTTGAAATATCCAGTAGCAGAACTGTACATCCACGAATGAACATACTTAGTTCGTGAGCTCGTTATACTCGGTTTGGATATTCCATCTCGACTAGTCGGGACAAGTTAATGACAGATAAAAAACAGATCATACACCTATGAACACTAAGAACCTACTTCGATTACTATTATTAAGCCCACTGTTTTCTTTCGCGCAAAAGGCGCCCGAACCTTATGGGGCTTTACCTTCGGCTAGACAGTTGACTTGGCACGAGATGGAGATGTACTGTCTTATCCATTACACGCCTACGACTTTTCAGGATAAAGAGTGGGGTTACGGAGATGCAGATCCCAAGATTTTTAACCCCAGTCATTTTGATGCCAGTCAAATTGCGAAAGCAGCTGCATCAGCCGGTTTTAAAGGGCTGATCTCGGTAGCCAAACATCACGATGGATTCTGTCTTTGGCCTACAAAAACGAATAGTTATAATATAGCATATTCGCCCTGGAAGGATGGAAAGGGAGATATGGTGAAAGAATTTATGGAGGCGAGTCATGCCCAGGGTATGGCATTTGGTGTTTATTTATCGGCTTGGGATAGAAATGATACAAGATATGGCACACCAGCATATGCCGATGCATATCGGGCACAGTTGAAAGAACTCATGACAGGATATGGTAAGCTATTTACGTCTTGGCACGACGGTGCTAATGGGGGCGATGGTTATTATGGAGGAAAGAGTGAGAAGCGAACGATAGATAGGACGACCTATTATGCTTGGGAAGAAAAGACCTGGCCTATTGTGCGCCGTTATCAACCTATGGCTATGATTTTCTCTGATATCGGTCCTGATATGCGTTGGGTCGGCAATGAGCATGGCTTTGCCGCAGAGACTTCCTGGGCGACCATTACACCAAAAACAAAAGATGGGAGTAAACCCGTGCCGGGACAACTGGACGATTCTAATCTTCCTACGGGAGATCGTGATGGTAAATATTGGATTCCTGCGGAATGTGACGTACCACAACGACCAGGATGGTTTTACCATAAGAACCAAGATCTGAAGGTCAAAACTCCTGCACAATTATTCGAAATATATCTTAAATCGGTAGGGAGAGGGGCCAATATGAATTTAGGACTGGCGCCTATGCCCGAAGGTATTTTGCATGCTAATGATGTTCTTTCATTAGCGGCATTTGGCAAGAAGATTGAAATGACATTTTCAAGTAATCTAGCTAAAAATGCAAGGGCAACGACGTCTAGTAATAGAGGTAAATCCTCCGAATTTGCATTAAGCAATCTCTTTGATGATGATCGCTATAGCTATTATGCTCCCGATGAAGGGGTGTTAAATCCCGTTATTGAAGTTACCTTGCCGAATGCTGTAATATTCGATATCATTCGTTTGCGGGAGAATATTAAGCTTGGCCAGCGTTTGGATAGTGTGGTCGTTTCGGTACCCAACGGTGATACTTGGCAACGATTAGCCTCGGCTACCAGTATTGGAGCCAATAGACTTATCAAATTAGATCAACCCGTTGTGGCGTCTAAACTAAGGGTACAGCTCTACGCTCCAGTGGTACCTACACTGAGTGATATAGGACTTTTTAAAGAATATGAAGAGCCATTTAGTTTCGGCGACTCCAATGTTGGCTTGAACAAATTAGGGAACGCTGCTCATACACTTTTATCTCACAGTTTTCAAAAAGCCTTCGATGGGGATATATATAGTTCCGTATCGCTAAAGAATGCCAAGAGCGAAGTAATATTGCGGTTGAAGGAGCCGATTCGTGCATTGGGCTATATGCCTAGACAAGACGGTGTAAAAGAAGGAATGGTGACCAAATATAAGGTGTACCACAGTCAAGATGGTAAAAAATGGCAGTTGTTAAAAACTGGAGAATTTTCGAACATAAAGGCCAATCCAACAGAGCAGATCATTACATTTGATACTTTGCTAAGTAGTCCATACCTGAAATTTGTACCGAATGAAACAATCGCTGAGTCATTTGCTGTAGCAGAATTTAACTTATATCAATAATGAAGAATATCTGTGTAGTCGTTGCAGTTTTCTGCACCTTGTCTATTGTCCATGGACAAGATCTTAGGATGTGGTACGACAAACCCGCTGTCAAGTGGGAGGAAGCCCTGCCTTTAGGCAATGGCCGTATAGGAATGATGCCTTATGGCGGGGTTAAGGATGAGCAAATCGTTCTCAACGAAATCTCCATGTGGTCGGGTTCGGAACAGGATCCGAATAACTACGATGCTTACAAAAGCGTTGGACAGATCCAACAACTGCTTTTTCAAGGAAAGAATGACGAGGCCGAGAAACTTGTCAATCAAAACTTCGTCTGTAGCGGTAAAGGTTCGGGCTTCGGAAATGGAGCGACGGTTCCGTATGGTTGCTTTCAGAGCTTCGGCTTTTTGAATTTTATTCATTTCATAGAAGGCGATTTTTCCAATTATAGACGAAGTTTAGACTTACAGACTGCAAAAGCAGAAACGAGCTTTGAGGCAAATGGAATTCGTTATCTACGGGAGTATTTCACGTCACAGGATAAGAATGTCGGTGTCGTGAGATTATCGGCAAGCAAGAAAAAGTCTATAGGTTTTGCGCTTCACTTTTACCGCGACAAGGATGTGAAAGACTATCAATTACAACAGGATGAAATCACCGTAACAGGCCGATTGCCAAATGGATTAGGAGGAGACGGGCTCGAGTTTGTCGGTAAGATTAAGGTGGTAGCCAAAGGAGGGAAGCAGCAGTTGTATGACAATCAAGTGATTATTAAAGAAGCTGACGAGGTGTTGATCTATTTTACAGCGTCCACAAGTTATTACGATAGTTCCCCGAAGACAGATGTATCGAATAATTTGAGAGATGCCGATAAGTGGAGCTACAATAAACTATTTGCTGCGCATCTGCGCGAATACCAACGTACCTTTGGACGAGTCGGATTAACGCTGAAAGATCAGATTTCCAAAGCGAATCTACCTACCGATCAACGTATCAAAGACTTTTTCGAACATCCAGAAGAAGACAACGGTATGGCCGCATTGTATTATCAATTTGGACGGTATCTAATGATTTCTAGTGCTGCGCCGAAATATGAAAAGGCGCTTCCTCCCAATTTACAGGGGCTTTGGGCACATCAGATTCAGACACCCTGGAATGGTGATTATCACTTAAACATCAATGCGCAAATGAACCATTGGGGGGTAGAGGTCGGTAATCTTCCAGAATATCACAAGCCTTTTATAGCGTTGATTAAAAGAATAGCTAAGGAAGGCAAAAAAACAGCCAAGGCTTATTACAATGCTCCGGGCTGGGTAGTGTATATGATGACCAACATCTGGGGATATTCTGCTCCCGGAGAGAATGCTTCTTGGGGTGCCAGTACGGCCTCTGGCTGGCTATGTAATCACTTGTGGGAACACTATCTTTTTAGTGGCGATGAAGGTTATCTAAGGGAAGTATATCCATTATTGGCTGGTGCAGCACAATTCTACCAAGCGACCTTAGTTAAGGACCCTAAAACAGGATGGTTGGTTACCTCACCTTCAGTGTCCCCCGAAAATGGGTTTAAGTTAGCTAATGGCAAGACGGCTTCTGTTGTCATGGGACCTACCATCGACAATCAGATTGTAAGAGAACTTTACGGTGCTGTTATTACAGCAGACTCCATACTAGGACTTAAAGATAGTTTTGCCCAGACATTGCGTACAGATCTTAAGCATATTCCGCCTGCTGTACGCGTCAGTTCATCTGGCCGTGTTATGGAATGGCTGGAGGATTATCGGGAGATAGAGCCTAGGCATAGACACGTGTCGCATTTGTACGGGCTATACCCTGCGGCTTTTATCTCGCCGGTGACGACACCTGATTGGGCGACAGCGGCCAAGAAAACATTAGAGGTACGCGGCGATGAAGGTACTGGATGGTCTAGAGCATGGAAGATATTGTTTTGGGCGAGACTTCATGATGGTGACCATGCTTTAGAGATCTTGCGGCAGTTGTTGAAGCCGGCTTTTTTGCGGAATGACAAAGTAGGAGCGGGTACATATCCGAATCTATTTTGTGCACATCCGCCGTTTCAGATCGATGGAAACTTTGGTGGCTCGGCAGGTATTTCCGAGATGTTGTTGCAAAGTCAGGATGGTTACATCCATTTACTTCCGGCCTTACCTACTGCCTGGAAGGAGGGGACAGTCAAGGGGCTTCGTGCTCGGGGTAATAGGCTTGTCGATATCACCTGGAAAGACGGGAAAGTGCAGTCCTATAAGATTAAAGGTAAAAAAGGGGACAAGGTTCGCGTTGTTATTGAAGGCAAGGAGGTAATCTATAGGGTGAAAGGTTAATTTGTTGGTTTAAAATGTTTTATGTAAATTGCTGCGGTTGGCGGTTCGCTAATCGCAGTTTTTTTATAACTAATTATAATATATAATGAATTGTCTATTTTCTAAAATAGGTAGACTTTCATTTTTTTTCATCATTTTATTAACTATTTATTCCTGTAAAAAAGAAGGATCCATAGATGAACAAAATGAGAGTTTACAATCAGTTACCTTTAAAATTTCAGGTTTTAGTAGCTCTGATGCTTCGTTGAAAGCCTCGGGTGTAAAAAATCAAGCACAATCAAATACGAAACCTTCAAACGTACAGAATTACATCGAAGGATATTTGTATTTCTGGTCATTTAATGCAGAGAATTTAGACCCTGACATAGCTTATCAGAAGGACTTAAGCCCGATTATAACTTCAGACGGGACTAATTCTTATGTTGGGGGATATTCATTTGAGAATTATGAAGCTATTAGCTCTCTTTCTATAAAAGGAGCTACCGAGGTTGTTGTAAAACTACCAATAGGAGGTGTAGAGAAGATAACGCAATTTGGTTTTGATACTGGGAGCTCAGATACAGGGCCTAAAGATTTTGAGATATATTATTCAATAGATGAAGGGGTAAAATACGAAGTGTTAGAGGCAACTAATCAGTTTTTAAAGAATGGAGAAGGTGCGCCTAAGAATAGTTACACGTATCAGCTATCGGATAAAAATATTGTTGGAGCCGAGCTTTGGTTTAAATTTATCCCTAAAGCAGGCACTCGACGGGATGGCGGAGCCGAATATAAGGTATCAACAGGTACTTGGCGTTTCGACAATATTCGCTTGGTGGGTATGTCGCCCTCACAGGTAGGGAGCCCCATTAATAAGCTTCATTATTTCTTGTTTCATAAAGATAATCCCGACATTGTTGTTACAGGGAGTGTTGCTTATGAAGAAGCGTCAAGTCTCGTGTTAAACCTCGCCAAGGGAAGTTACTCGACTTTTTTTGTCTCGAATGAATCTGCTCATGATCTGCTATTGCCCGAGTCTCCCACCTTATCAAACTTTTATGTCGGAAATACTTTTGCTAATTCTAATGCCGATATTTTCGGCTATGTTGGTGATCTCGAGGTGAGTGAAGATTCCGAGATTGAGATCAGATTGCAGCGCCTATTCAGTCAGGTAAAGTTCGAGTTTACCGATGCGGCAGATTTATCTGTCGTTGAAAAAATTGGAATCAGTCAACAACATGATCCATTTTTCTATGCGCCGTTTAGTCCGCAATTAGCAAACCCTATTCTAGATCAGAGTGATGTGGAAATTGCAGCCGATTTTAACACGAACAAGCAATTGATCTTTAATCAGTTTATGGGTATCCATACTACAGCTGTGCCATTGAAATACGAGGTTGTCTTATATGGTGCTACAGGAGTGTTACGCACATTTCAAGTGGAGAGTACCTTAAGAAACAATATGCAACTTGTTTTTCGGGGAAATCTATTACAACAGTTAAACGTTGATGGTAAATTTCAGATTTTTAAGCAAATGGATTGGAAAGGAAATAAGGAAGAAGGTTTCTGACCTCAAAAACATTTTTTAAATCAAGGTTTGTTACTTATTTTTAGAATACAAACTTTGATTTAAATGCGTCTACAACTATCCCTGCTTACCCTTTTATTCGTTGTTGTGTGCAGGATGTCAGCGCAGGCACAGTATACAGTTCAGAACCTACCTAACCCCAAGACCGAGGGACAAAGACATTTTGTGAGTAATCCCGATGGTATTTTGGAATCTTATACCGTATCCCAACTGAATGATATTTCGCAAAGCATCGATAGCGTGACCAAAGCAGAATATGCTATTGTGGTGGTCAATGACTATGTAGGGGATAGCGATTTTGAATTCGCACTTGAGCTTTTTAACATTTGGGGGATAGGCAAGAAAGGTGCTGATAATGGCCTGCTGTTGTTTATTGCGAAAGACAGACATGAATACCGCTTTATATCAGGTTATGGCATGGAAGGTATTTTTCCAGATGCTTATTTAAAGCGTGTGGGTGAAAAGTACCTGGTTCCGAATTTTCGGAACGGAGATTATGATCAAGGTATAATAGAAGCTTCGCAATTTATTGAACAGGTACTGAAGTCATCCGATTCTATAGCAGAACTGGAACGACTGATGCCGGAGCCTGTATCTTTTTGGAGTTTTCGAAATGCGATCTTACTCAATACGTTATTGATGCTCGCTTTTTTTGCCGCGTTGTATCTTTATGTACACTTTATTTCAGTCCGTATATTAAAAGATACCAAAAGTAAACCCCAGCTAATAGCTCCTGTATTCTGGGGTATGGGATGTATGCTGCTATTGATGTTTATAACTCTTTTTATTTTTGTATTTATCTTTAACAATCTAGAAGAAATCTATCAAATCAAGAACCTTCCTTACTTCATGTTTATACTTCTTGCATTGATACTTGCCACGAAGATTTCAAATGGAAAAAGCAAGATCGTGGAAAGTTTTAAAGATGAAGAAGATCTACAGCGAAGCTTAAAGAGTTATGTGAAATATTTAGTCTTACCTATGTTATTGACTCCATTAGCTTGGTTTGATTTATGGGGAATCTTGAACCGGTTTCGGCGCAATGTAGGACGATTCACACCTCCTGATAATACGAACAATTGGATAAGGGTCAATCGTAGCGATAGTAAGGCCAAGCCCAATCAATACCTGGATCCTGGCCAAAAGAAAGAAGAATCAATAAAGAGCTTACGGTATGAGATATGGAAGAATACATCCAGTAATGAAGTCCGTTTATTACCTTGGGAGAAGAGTTCGCACTTTCGAGATTGCCCGCAATGTCATTATTTTACATTAGAGGTGAATAAGACGAAGACAATTCGTTCTGCTACTTATTCCTTGTCTGGAGAAGGAGAGAAGTTTGACTCTTGCCAGAACTGTAATTATTTTAGACATGTTGGTTTCTTCACCATACCCGTGAAAAGCAGATCGTCAAGTGGTAGTGGTTCATCTGGAGGAGGCTCGTCTTCCAGTGGCGGAGGTGGGAGCTTCGGTGGTGGCTCTTCAGGCGGTGGTGGTGCAGGAGGAAGGTGGTAATTCCTCCTGCTGAGGTATTAATTTGGATCGTTGAGTAATTTATGTTCAAGATTCTGGAGCGCTTCTTTATCATTTGCCAGCATCTCCTCTATGTTTTTGAAAATTATTTTTTTTCTAACGATATTATTTTCAATGCCTTCAACTAGAACACTGCCGCCAGATTGAACTGTTGGGCGGATACCAAAAGATATTTTGCCGTTTTCATCAAAATCTACGAATGCCAGTAGCTGTTCTGTTTGAAAGGGAAAGTTATTACCGATACTCGAGTACATGGCCTCTTCTATATTTTCTAATTGAAATTTGTCTAATAATTGAATTAGGAGTGTCGACATGTCTGACACACCTTGCATCGGAAACATTGGATATAATGTCGATATTACAGTATTCGGTTCCATATCTGCATCTAAAAAGGGCAGAATCGAAAGTACGTAGGTCTTTATCTGTCCATCCCGTACATAATAAAAGGTTCTAGAGTTTGGACTTCCTGCCTCGACTTGTTTTAACTCATCACCCTTCCTTAGTAATTTACCTTCTTTATAGAGATCGGCTACAATATTTTCATTTTTGCTGCGGTATACTTTGATCGCTATGGGGGAATCTATTGCTGAAATCGTTAATATATCTTGCTCCAGTTGGAATGATATACGGGAAAAGAAATGCATTGCAAATAAATTGACATCAAATCCTGTCAGTTTCGAATTGGCATAGTCAATTCGGATCAGCCTTTCTCTTCCAACCATTTTATACAATGGACCACTTATTACTTTATCGTCGAGGTAACTTGTTTTTTGCGTATAGGTATAATGGTTGTAACTTTCCAGTTGATCTATAAACTCAAACGAGTACTTATATTTCAGAACGCCATTTTCGTAGTAATCTACAAGCGGGATTTCATCTATTAAAGTGTCCAGTTTGAAATACCCATCAAAAGGTTTTTCGTCTCTAAAATAACCTGTGTAGGAAGCCTTAGGGTTTTCTTTTATGCTGAAATCAAAATAGCTGATAGATTTCAATGCATTACCTTCGAATTCCTCTTTACTTGAAGGCCTGTTATCAATACCCTGTTTGAAGAGATTACGGGTTTTGAGTTTTCCGTCCACATAGGTTAATTTGGCATCACCTTCTTGGATAGTTCCTGACACGATTTGATTATTTTTATAAACACTTTCCTCGATGAGGTTATCCGCTTCATAAATTTTCCGATATCCTTCGCGAATACCATTTTTCATTTCATATTCCTCTTTAATGTCTTCAAAATAGAGGTTGCTGTATACACGTTGAACCCCATTCTGCAGCCCATTTTCGTAACTAAGAATTTCATATAGATCAGCTTCATGATAGAAACTCCCGCTCCAAGGTAGCCCATTTTTGTATGTGCCTTTAGCAATAGTTTTTGAACTCTCTGTCTCTATTAATACCTCTTCATCTATTTTTACGCCCTTCTGTAATTTAAAAGTTCTAGAGACTCCCCCCATCTCTTCCGTGAATACACCATCATAGGGTTTGTTCTCTCGATAGGTATTCCTTTGAGTCGTCTTATTATTTTGATATATGTTGACCTCCTCTAGGGAGCCATGTGAAAACACAGAACGGTATAATGTATCCCCATTTGTATCATAGATGATAGAAATACCATGTTTTTCACCGTCTTTGTAGGGGATGTTCTCCGCAAGACTGCTCGCAAAATAGTTTTTAGTGTAATAATCTTGTTTTATATAAGATGAGGGCTGGTCGTCGTTATCATATTTTCTTTCCGAGAGGAATTTCCCGGCCTTATCCCAGTGTTTTTTATAAACCTCAGTGGTACTTCCATAGGGTGTATATACGACCTTTGTTTCACTCGCTTTGTTTCCATTATTCCAAAATACGGTAATGAAATAAAAGTCAGGTTCAGTTTTCTTTTGCTTCGTTTCATTCATCAATGTCACTGGCGTAGTTGTCTCTATAAAAGGATCTTCATCCGATAAATTACTTTCATAGTGAACTATCGGTTGTGCATAACTGAATGTGCCAGAAAACTTGTCGGCAGTTGATATATGCCCTACAGCGATTATTTTGTCATTGAAATAGGTTGTTATTTTTTCTTTCTCACCTTTACTCGAATACGTTATCTTCTGCCATAAGCTACCATCAGTGTGATAGTAATCTAATTCTCTCACCGTACTTTTATTTCGGTGCTGACGTATATCCGAATCAAATCCGTTTTCGTCATACCAGTATGCATCTCCTACATAGCTTTCCGGATTGTCAGCACGTACATAGCCCTGCATTTGGAGCAGACCATTTCGGTAATAATCCTGTAAAAAGAGCAGCTCTCCAACCTTTCTCATCGGTAAGGGACGATAATAAGTGTGCCCGCCTTTTTTTGTTTCTTTCCAATCTTTATCAAAATAGAGCGTGTCCTGAGCTTGTATCGGGGATATTATGGTAATAACAAGTAGTAGTGAAAAAATAACTTTGAGCATGGGGGTTCTTTTGTTTACCCAAACTTAAATAAAAAACAGTTGAATTTTTCTATATTGTCTTCGAGTTTGCGATGACATAGGCCCTTACCAATTTTCCTTCTTCGTCACTTAGTTTCGCTTTTGGGATCATCCGTTTTACAATTTTATTCCACTGTTCAGCCGTCCTTGTTTCCGGTTGCTTTAGCTTATGGCAGTTGCCGCAGCTATTTGCAAATAGTGTTTGTCCTTGCGTGATTTGGTCTTGGTTGTACTGTGTTAGGATCTGTTCTTTAGATTCTACAGGAAGCGATCGGATGGCTTGGCTCGCTTTGGGAAAGCAGCTTGCTATCAGTAGTGTTGCCATTAGGCAAGCGATACACATGCTTAATTTATACATATTACTGTTTTTAAGATAATAACAACAATTGGCTGCTTTTTGTTTTTCTATACAAATTAAAAAACGACTAAGTGTTGTGTACTTAGTCGTTTATAGTCAGCTCCCCACGGATATCTTTTTCTACCCAATAAGCTACACGTTCTTGGTCTTCAAATTCGCCCTGTAGATACATTAATTTGGTGATAGCGGCTTCGAAAGTCATATCGTAACCATTGAGGACACCAATCGCTTTCAATCCCTGACTTGTTTCATAGCGACCAAGTTCGACAGAACCTACTTTACACTGCGAGATATTTAAAATGTTTTTACCATTTTGTATAGCGTCTTGTAATAAATCTAGAAACCACTGGTCTGTAGTTGTATTGCCCGAGCCGAATGTTTCCATTACAATCGAGCGTACATTTGCGTTTAGTATAGCCTTGATCGTCTCGGGACGGATACCAGGAAAGAGTTTGAGTACACCGACATGGTCATCCAGCTTGTGATGACGTACCAGTTGTTTATCTGTATTATTGAGGAGAGCCTCAAAATTATATTTAAGATGTATCCCTGCTTCTACAAGAACGGGGTAGTTTGGAGAACGGAAAGCCTCAAACTTTGCGGAATTGTATTTGAAGGCCCTGTTGCCCCTAAACAGCTTATTATCAAATAAGATACATACTTCTTGGATTACAGAGACACCGTTGTGTTTGGTCGAAGCGATTTCAAGTGCTGTCATCATGTTTTCGCGCGCATCTGTCCGGATTTCACCGATCGGTAGCTGTGATCCGGAAAGTATAACAGGCTTCTGCAGGCCTTCCAACAGAAAACTGAGGATAGAGGCACTGAAAGCCATTGTATCCGAGCCATGCAGGATTACAAAACCATCGTAGTGGTCGTAATTATCTTGGATCAGTTGCGCCATCTTCAACCATATTTCTGGATTCATATTCGATGAATCAATAATAGGGTCGAAGGAGTGTACTGTCAGCTTATAGTCTACACGACTTAGATCTGGTAGGTTACTTTTGATGAGATCAAAATCAAAAGGGATAAACGTCCCAGATTCATCCTGAACCATACCTATTGTGCCGCCTGTATATATAATGAATATGTTCATGATTATTTTAGATGCCAAAAATTGATTTAGAGTTTAGTGTAGTTATCCGCGCTACTTCTTCGATACTGGTTTCGTGGAGATCAGCGACTTTCTCTGCGATATAGTGCAGATACGAGCTTTCATTTTCTTTTCCACGATAGGGTACAGGGGCGAGATAAGGTGCGTCTGTCTCTAGGACTAGATGATCCAGTGGAATCTCTTTTACCACAACATCGAGTCCTGCTTTTTTGAAAGTGACCACACCACCAATCCCTAGCTTAAAGCCCAGCTCGATTGCCCGATGTGCTTGTTCCAGGTTGCCCGTGAAACAGTGGAATATGCCGAATAACTTATCGTCCTGCAACTCGTCCAACAGTTCAAATGTCTCATCAAAAGCCTCCCGACAGTGGATATCAATCGGTAGTCCCAAGTCCTTCGCCCAAGCTACCTGTGTTCGGAATGCATCTTGTTGCCAGGCTAAAGTACTTTTGTCCCAGTAAAGGTCTATTCCGATTTCTCCGATAGCGTAGATTTTATGTTTCGCTATTGCCTTTTCGATTGTGGCCAATTCCTCTTTGTAGTTCTCCTTTACACTACAAGGATGTAGGCCTAGCATGGGGAAGCAGTGCTCCGGGTAGGCGGCTACCGTATCCATCACCGCTGCTATAGATTCGCTATCGACATTGGGTAGGAAGAGTCGCTCGATGTTGTGATCTAGACATCGTCGGATCTGTTCCACTATCTTTTCCGTGTGTATATTATAGTAAAAATGCGTATGCGTATCGGTTAGGGTATAGGGTGATTGCATGATCAGCTTAATTTTTAATTGCTCAAAAATAGCAAATTGTCAATAATAAGACTAATCTAAGCCCAAGAAAAGTGATTCCCTTAAAAGAATTGAGTTTTATTTTTGAAAATGTTAAAGATTTGCGTTTTATTCTCACTAAAGCTTAATAGGTTTGGCTAAGATCGGCCGCATTCTTTTGAAGACAGATCTTCATAAAATAAAGAAGAGCGTCTGATTTTTTCGGACGCTCTTCTTTACTTTATGAGAATTCTACGGAACTTAGTTCGTAGGCTCTGTTACTGTAGGAGCTCCCATACCAGGCATAGCTGGCGCTGGTGCGATTCCTTGACCTTTGATAACATCAACTAACTCCACTTCAAACACCAATGGTGCGTAAGGAGGGATTTTTTGTCCTGCAGGACGGTCTCCGTAAGCTAAAGACGAAGGAATGATAAGGGTGGCTTTTGTGCCTTTTCCAAACAATTGAAGACCTTCAGTCCATCCTTGAATAACGGGTTGGTTTCCGATACTAAAACGCAATGGCTCAAATGTACGCATTGGATCTACAGCCAAGTTGTTTTTAGTGGCTACTTCTTTGATGGAAGAATCGAAAACAGTACCATTAGTCAACATCCCTGTATAGTTAACAACTACAGTGTCTCCTAATGCTGGTTTAGCTCCTTTACCTTCTTCAGTGACAACATATTGTAAACCTGAAGCAGTTTTCTTAGGCTCTAATTTTTTGTCAGCGATATATTTAGAAATTTTTCCTTCTTCAGCTTTTTTCAAACCTTCTAATTCACCTTTAAAGTAACCATCGATTTGCGCATACAAGGCGGAGTCCGTCAATTGACCTTTTTTGAAGTGTTTTCTTACCTTAACAGTAAACGTAACGAACTTGTCTGCAAATTCTGGTTTTGGTTGGCCAGTTTTTGCGGCCATGGTATCCATGTTCAATTTGAATACGGCAGAGTCACCCTCGCCCAACATTCTGAACATCGAGTTGTAGTCACCTTTGTATGCTCCAGGAATAGTGTCAGACATAATATTTACGATCTGAGGTAAGCCTAAATCATATGTACTGTTTAGTAAAGAATCATTTTTGTCTGATTTGATTGTTAAATCAACAGATAAATAATCTCCTGCAGTAGCCTTTTCTTTGGCCACGTCGTCCACTAAATTGTACTCTAGACCACCATCACCTTTTTTGAAGCTTTGGCATGAAGCAGCTAATAACATAACAGCTGCCGATAAAAATAATACTGATTTTTTCATCTATTTAAACTTGTTTTTTTAATTGTGATAAAGCTGTCCGAATTATTCTTCTTGATGATAGAAGGAATAAATCGTGATGGTTTCATTTTATTGTTTAATACTTATTTACTATGTTAATATATCTTTATATTCCGGTAATATGGATGTGAATTTGTTGACAACATCAGCTAGGCTTTCGGATGAGCTCCCTCCCGAAGCATTCAGATGGCCCCCACCGTTAAAATATTTTCTACAGATCTCATTGCAAGGTATTTCACCAATTGAGCGTAAAGATAATTTAATTAATTCGGTTCTGTCGATAATTAAAGCAGCCAACCGGATGCCTTTTATGGATAAAGCGTAATTAACCAATCCCTCTGTGTCTCCTGTGGTGATATCAAATTGAGCAAGATCTTCTTTGCTTATCGCAAAAAGTGCCGTATTGTATTCTGGTATTACCTCGAGACAGTTTAATAAAGCATAGCCCAGGAACTTCAGCCTTCGCTCTGTTGAACTGTTGTAAATGTGCTCATGAATCTCCCAGTTCCTTGCCCCTGCTTCTATAAGGTTGGCGATAATATGGTGTACTGCTGCAGTGGTCGAGCGAAACCGGAACGAACCTGTATCAGTCATGATACCTGCGTACATACATGTCGCCATATCGGCATCGATTTCTTTGCTAGCTCCTATAACATCGGCTATGAAGGTATAGATGAGCTGTGCCGTGGCTGCAGCAGACGAATCCCAGTAAACTAAAGAAGCAAAGTCTTCTGGATCTAAATGATGATCTATCATCCATTTCTGAGCAGGGGAACTAGCAATGAGTGGCTCCAAGATATTGGTGCGGGATAAAGCGCTGTAATCTAGACAGAATACAATCTCAGCCTCGGACAATAGTTTGCTAGACCTGTCGGACTGTGTAGGATAAATGATTACATCGTCCCGTCCAGGCATCCAATCCAAAAAACTTGGAAAATCAGAAGATAAGACCACTGAAACATCGTGATTTCGCTTTTTAAGCCAATGGTAAAGTGCTAATGAAGAGCCTAATGCATCTCCATCTGGTTTATGATGTGTTGTAATTACAATACGTCTAGGCTCGGTCAGTAACGCTAAATTATCTTCTCCTCGTAACATAAAAAATATAAGATTACAAACGTACAAATTATTCGGGTGGCAAGAAAATTATTTTTGATGTCTAAAAGCATACAACTTGTGATCCCGACGCATACATAACAGATAGGTATCGCCATTGTAATTTATCCGCCCATAATGAAATAACGGTTGTCCCTCAACAGGAAATCCATCCTGTAAAGCACCATCTTCTTTGAATAGATAAAGTAAATTTGTCGCTTTTGAGGCTATACCTATTTGTAAGTTACTGCTATTGGGAGTTTGGAAATATTGTGGACGATCATTGATTTCCTTGGTAAAGTTATATTCAAATAGTACGCGGGTAGTATCGGCAATTTCGTACACGCGGAGCAGCGAATTGTTGATAGAAACCAATAATGCTACATGGGGTGATGAGTTTATATGCACAAAGTCGCCAAAATTTACGCCTCCTGCATTGCCCGAAGCGAATGATGTAGACGCACCTTCGAAGGGAATACGGTACAGGTATCCCGCAGTATCTGTTGCAAGAAATTCACCGGGCTGTACATTTCCTTTTAAGACACCGATAGGGTTCTTAAGCTGTATATTGGGTTTTATAGTTAAGTCACGTACTTTTTGTCCGTTTTGACCTAATCCATATATTTTGCCAGAACTAGTACCTATAGCAAGTTGATTGCCGGTAACGAGGATCGGGCCTAGGAGGTTTCCTTCGGCTTCGAAAGTTTGCCAGTTACTTACCGGTGTTCCATCCAAGTTAAACGCATAGACTTTTTTTCGTGTCGGGATTGCAATTACTTTTTGGCCTTGAAGTGTAACCACAGTAGGCTGCGAGATGGGTTCGTCTGGTATGCCGATTGAAAATCCTTTTAAGGTCTGCCCGTTGGTGTCAAAACGATAAAGTCTATTGCGGTCCGTGACCAGTAATAGGCTGCGGTCTTCCAGTTGCTGAATATCCCCAACGACTCTACCGGCAAATACCGTAGACCATAGTTGTTGACCCTTCGGACTGATGGCGTGCATGGTGTGATCAAGCTCTTGGATGAGTATAAACTGACTCGTATCAGACTGTTCAAAGACGTACGGCTTTGTTATTGCTTTGTTTTCGAAAGCATAAGTCCATTCAGGGGTTGAACCTAAGGCTGTTTTACTTTTAAATATAGCGTAGAGCTGCGAGATGAATTTTCCAGAGTTGCCAGACAGCTGGACCGACCAGGAATAGAAATCCTGAAAGCCAAAGTTTTCCTTGTCCTTAAAATTATTCTGGAAAGGTGGATTAAGCGAATTTAAGATCTTGGTATTGGCATTTTTTGTGTGGACAAAGAGCGTGACGTTCGCTTCATTGCCCTGTAGCTTTTCAAAATTTTTAAAGCCTAATGTTCCTGTTAAAAAATCACGCTGTTCAAAAGCGTTGCGATAGTCTTTCAATGTCCTGCTGCTATTTGCTAGGATAAGGACATCATTTACTTTTGTTAAATATGGACGCGGAAATTCTTGGAACAGATCGCCATATTGACGATATAGTAGCCCCGAAGATTTGAATCGATAAATTGAGTCTTCCAGATTTTCTAAAAACTTGCCTTCCAATGTAGACCAGGTATTTTTATCCTTGAGCGTAATAAACCCTAGTAAATTACTCCCTGTTGTTTCTGCCAAGGCAATATCATTGCCCAATAGGGTGGTAAGTTGCTCCTGTACACCTGTTGTATCTATTTCTTCAGCAATTTTTTCCTTCCTTCTTTTAAAAAGATCTTTTAGGTCTCGCTGGAACCTAGAACGATCGCTGATGCTGAACTCCATATATACAGCGGTATTGGAGGGGAAATAAGTATAGAGGTGCTGTGAAGTTTTTTCTTGATTTTTAAACAGGGAAACATAATTTTCCGAATATTGATCCAGTTCACTTTCTCCGGTAAGCATGAGTGCGTCTTGCTTGAAATTTATATTCCACACCGACTGGCCTTGCATGTTTTTGAAGAAGTCCAAAAAGGTGCCAGTGTTTTTGCGTTGGTACAAATTCACGATGCTGTCGTATTGTTGGTGTGGGAAGTAAACGCTCAAGGCCGTATTTCTAGAATCTCCCTTTAAGAAGAAATCGATTTGGTCATCGGGTAGGTGTTTGCTGTGCTTGTCCAGGATTTTGGTCAAGAGGTGCATAGATTTTGATGCAAAGAAAACATTGTTGTAATAAATTGAATAAAGAGAAGAGTCCTTACTGCCGTATTGCAACTGGTATATTTTGTGATCTAAGGTATCTGTCGTGCTAATTTTGTACTGTTTGTTCAATTCATTGAGTATTGCCGGAAATTCTGTTTGCGTGATTGCCGTAGAGGTCGGTATAGTCAATATTGTTTCGATCTGTTTGTCCTGCGGATGGAATGATATATAGACTTCGGAATCGTCAACAAATTTTTTAAGAGCTTCGCTGCGGAGTAGCTTGGTCTTGAATTGGCTCATCACCTCGAACTCTTGATGGCCGAGCATGGCCTCAAAAACTTCAAAATCTTTAAAGATATTATCGGACAATTCATTGTTGCTAATAGCAGTGATAAGAAGCGTGTTGTCTGGAAGATAGCGTAACGGTTTTGCGGCGCGATTATGTTCGCCATCGAGGTTGCGGAAATAATATAAAGTGGCAGCTACGACAGCTACAAACAGAACAACCGAAAGGATAATCGTATTTCGCATAATGCAAACCTACTTATTTCACTTCTATTTCGTTAATAACGTAACAAAAACTTTTCATGATCTTTTGTTTCTAGGGGATATTTTATACATTTATAAACAATAATTCAACATAAGTGGTTTCTGAATAAAAATACATGAATAAGCAAATAATTTTGACTGCTTCTTTTTTTGGTTTGATAGCCGTGGTTTTAGGAGCATTCGGCGCACATGGTCTTGAAGGAAAAATTAGTGATTATCACTTAGATACATGGAAGACCGCAAATCAATATCATTTCTATCATGTCTTTGCATTATTATTCCTCTCCACTTTTTCGAGGGCTAAGAGCCAGTCTATACGTGTCTCCTATATCGCGTTTACGATAGGTATCCTTTTGTTCTCAGGATCACTATATTTACTGAGTGTTCGCTCTTTATTGGGTATCGAGGGAGCCTCTTTATTAGGTCCAGTTACCCCATTGGGTGGACTTTGCTTTATGGTCGGTTGGGTGGGGCTATTTGTGGCCGCTGTAAAAAACAGAGCTTAACTGTAATTTATATATCCGCTATCACGTTGTTTTCTAGGATAGAGGCGAGATCGATAAATTGTTATGCTATGAGACGCAATTATCATTGCTTATAAAAGGCAATTTATCTAAGTTTGTTAGATGCATAATCCTGATTTATTTGCCGAACGTAAAACACTTTTTATCGAAGTGGTATTGCCGCTATCGATTGCCAAGACCTATACCTATAGAGTCCCTTTCGAATGGAATGAAAAGATAAGGGTGGGGGTGCGTGTCATCGTTCAGTTTGGTAAGAATAAAGTGTATTCTGCAATTGTAAAAACAGTATCCACAGAAGCGCCTCAAAAGTACGAAGCCAAGTACATTATGGATGTGGTTGATGATACTGCAATCGTGGATAAGGGGCAGTTGGCCTTGTGGGAATGGATGTCCGATTACTATATGTGTCAGCTCGGTGAGGTGCTGCAGGCGGCTTTGCCTGCAGCGCTTAAAATGGCCTCCGAAACAAAAATTATAGCTTCTGAAAATCCCGAACTGGATCGTACAACCCTTTCTGATAAAGCTTACTTGGTTCTTGAGGCTCTAGATGTCGCAGGTGAACTGCGGGTGGCAGATGTAACCAAGATATTGGGACAAAAATCTGTCTTTCCGCTATTGAGATCTCTTTTTGAGAAGGGATTTATTCAAATTTCAGAGGAGATTAAAGAACGATATAAACCGAAGACAAAGTCTTTCTTACACCTGGCTTCCATCTATAATGATAATGAAGGAAAGCGATTGTTGTTGGATAGCCTCAATAGGGCACCAAAGCAACAAGATGCTGTGCTCGGGTACCTACAATTGACAAAGACCAAAGAAGATATCAGTCGGCAAGATGTCATAGAGGTGTCCGCCTGTGGTGCGGGGGCAATAACGGCGTTGATTGATAAGGGGGTGTTTGAGGCTCATGAAAAAGTGATTAGTCGGTTTGAAGGAACCGATTTCTTGATGACCAAGGAGTTTGCTTTTAGCAAACTGCAGCAGGGAGCTTTTGATGAAATTAATACGAACTTTCAGGAAAAAGATGTGGTGCTGCTACATGGCGTCACCGCCTCTGGTAAGACACAGATTTATATTCGGCTAATTGAGCAGGTGCTCGCTACGGGTAGGAATGCATTATACCTCTTGCCTGAAATTGCGCTTACCGCGCAGATTACTGAGCGTCTTCGTCTTCACTTTGGTAATCAATTGGGTGTTTATCACTCCAAATTTAACGATAATGAACGGGCCGAAGTATGGCATAAGGTCTTGAAAAACGAATTTAGAGTTATCATTGGAGCTCGGTCTTCTGTTTTTCTTCCTTTTCAAGAGCTTGGCCTTATAATCGTCGATGAGGAACATGAAAATTCCTACAAGCAGTTTGATCCGGCGCCTCGCTATCACGCACGTGACACGGCTATATATCTAGCACACTTGCACCAAGCAAAGGTACTATTGGGATCGGCAACCCCATCTGTGGAAAGTTACTATAATGCAAAGGCCGGTAAATATGGGTTGGTGCAGTTATTAAAGCGTTTCGGTGAGGCACAATTGCCAGAAATAGAAATTGTCGATATTCCGGAAGAAAGTCGGAAGAATAAGATGCATTCTTATTTTAGTGAAACGTTACTAAATGGGATTAAGGAGGCTGTGGCACGTAAAGAACAGGTTATTCTTTTCCAAAATCGCCGTGGACATACCCCTTTCGTGCAATGTAATACCTGTGGATATGTGGCCAAATGTGTTAATTGTGATGTGAGTCTTACCTATCATAAGACATCCCACCTGCTCCACTGTCACTATTGTGGACATTCTGAAGCCCCTATAAATGTCTGTCCGGCCTGTGGGATGCCGCATATGGAAAGCAAAGGATTTGGGACGGAAAGGGTAGAGGAAGAACTGGAAATCTTAATGCCGGATTTACGTATCGGGCGCTTAGATTTGGATTCGACGCGAGGGAAGCATGGTTTTGATAAGATTATCACCGCATTTGACGAACATGAATATGATGTGTTGATCGGTACGCAGATGGTCGCAAAAGGATTGGATTTTGGTCGGGTGAGCCTTATTGGTATTATCAATGCAGATACGATTATTAACTTTCCGGATTTTAGAGCATATGAACGATCTTTTTCGTTGTTTTCGCAGGTAGCAGGCCGAGCAGGACGGAGAGATGCAATAGGTAAAGTGGTGATTCAGACCTATACGCCAAATCATCGTGTCATCGAACAAGTGGTGCAACATGATTATGAGGGGATGTTTATGAAGGAGGTGACCGAGCGTAAGAATTTTTATTATCCCCCTTTTTATAGACTTATCCGATTGGATGTAAAACATCCGGACCAACAGCAAACGCTTGACTCAGCACAGAAGTTAGCGAGCTTGTTGCGATTCTCACTCGGAAATAGAGTGTTAGGGCCGGAGCCTCCCCTGGTAGCTAGAGTCCGTAATAACTATATACAGACGATCACTTTAAAAATCGAACGAGGTAATGTCAGTATCGCGAAGGTGAAGGAGTTGGTACGCACAGCAATCCTTTCTTTTGAATTGGACAAGCTGAATGCAGGCGTACGTATACAGATTGATGTAGATCCGTATTAGCGAATTCTTAAGAGGTCAAAGGCTTCTTAATAACGTCACCTCGCCCTTGTGGAGAGCTCTATGAACTGTATAGGATTAAATAATTACAATTTTATTTTAGACACTTTAAATGGTTTTCTCACTGCTTTGTGGGCGGCCTCTTTTGCGATTTTACTTTGATCAGCGGTTACTTTTTCCGGTTTATAACTCGTGTCACGCACGTCTTTTCCAAACAACATTTCATACCAAGTACAAGCAGCAGTAAACCTTCCATAATCTAACTGTAGATGGTAGCCATCGCGTGTATATTTGTCGCCTATAGTTGATGTGCGTGCATTTTGTATAGCAGTGCCTGAAGGTACAATAAAGGTAAATGTTTTCGATTTCTTGATACGTTTAGTCGCACTAGTTATAGCTTCGTACATGGCCTGTTGGCTTCTGTTGTAGTTGGCAAAGCCCTTGTGGTCCGAATCGTGTTGATAGGCCCAGGTTTGGTGGTAGATCAACTTCGTTTTTTCTGCTTTCAATCCGTTCACGTAAGAAACCAAGGCAGGTAGACTGTTCATAATGATGTCGTATTTGCCCGAGGTAGGACTAGCTTGCTGTAGACTGATGTAATCCCAGTCCTCGTCTTTTATAGCCTGCGATATACTTGTGTTTTTGGTGGAAGATTTGGTTCCATCGAGATTGGTCTTTCTATAACTGTAACTGGCTTTGTCGGCAGTCGCATTATTGACATGTAATTCTAAAGAAGCTCCACCTATATAGAGATTACCAATTACCATTTTTTTGTTGCTGGATTTTGCGAGGTCATAAAGGTAGTTTTCTATTGCATCTTCAGAAAAACTATTGCCAATGGCCAATATTTTCAGCGTATCTAAATGCTGTCCAAATGAAATTTGAGTAAATAACAGTAAAGAGACTAGGGTTAGGGTGATTTTATGCATAATATTATTATAGTAGTTTCATAAGTTTAAATGTATCATAAATAGCCTGCTTTCGCCCCTCAGTAAACTTTTCCATATTGTTCGGGTCTTTGGGGATTGCATTTAGTGCAAAGTAATATATTTTGTTGTCTTTTTCGAGGAATCCCACAAACCAGCCGTTATTGTCTTTCTCGTTGTAAGACCAGCCCGTTTTGCCCGATAGTTTGTAGATATTATTTTCTTCAATGGTAAAGATCTTTAGCATCGACTCTCTCGTGGAGTTGAGAATGGGGAGTTTTTTTAAGATAAATCGTTCTAGAAAATTGATCTGGTCAAAACTGGATATGCGGGAGTTACCTTTGAGCCAGAAAGAATCGATATTTTCTGCTGTAACGTCCATATTGTTATAATGGAGTTTATTGAGGTATGTCTTCATTTGCGTGGTGCCGATCTTTCTTGCTATTTCTTGAAAACAAGGAACGCAGGATGCCTGAAAAGCTTCACGTAAAGTCAGATCTCTTTCCCAACTGTCAAAATCTCGCTGTTTGCCATCCCACCTAAGTATTGAAGTATCGCTTTTTATTATGGAAGTCTCTAAAGCAATGATAGCATTTGGAATCTTAAAAGTAGAAGCTGGTAGAAACCCTCGGTTGGCCCATTCAAAATCGTTCGAATAGTAATCTTTTTGTTGAGGATTGTAGATGAGTATACTCCCGGTCAGATCATAACTGTTTAAGATAGAGTCAAAGGAGGCTTTATAGTCATTGTTATAATTGGCGTCACCCGATTGAGAGTTGCATGAGATACCTAAGATTAAGAGCGAAAGAAGAAAGAGTCTGTACATTCTTTTGTGTTTTTGAAAGCAGGAAGATACGCAACTTAAATAAAATAATCCTACGGTAGCCTGTTTTTTTACAAAGATGCTGACCTCAAACATTTTGTATTTATTCCTTAAAATATCCGTTAATTAGGGTATTTTTGAAGAATAATGGCATATAAGTTCGTAGATAATTACAGGGAAAAGGGGGCGAGAAATAAACTCGTAAAGCATCTTGAAAGTAGAGGGATTCAAGATAAAAAGGTGCTGGAGGCCATTGGAAAGGTGCCTAGACATTTTTTCTTTGACGAGACTTTCTGGAACCAAGCCTACAAAGATATCGCTTTTCCGATAGGGGATGGGCAGACAATCTCCCAACCTTATACTGTGGCTTATCAATCCGAGCTACTCCACGTCAAAAAGGGGGATAAAATATTAGAAATAGGCACAGGGTCGGGGTATCAGACTTGTATCCTGTTGGAGCTTGGCGCAGTTGTGTTTACGATAGAACGTCAGGAAAGTTTGTACAACAGAACGATTCAGGTTCTTCCTTATATGGGATATAAGCCTAGTTTTTTCCTCGGTGACGGTTCCAAAGGCATCCCGCAACATGCGCCGTATGATAAAATCATTGTTACGGCAGGAGCTCCATTTGTGCCGGAAGTGATGTTGCAGCAACTTAAGTTAGGCGGCCTTTTGGTGATACCGGTTGGAGACGAGAAAACTCAGAAAATGGTAACCATACTTCGGGTCGGTGAAAACGACTTCGAACGCATTGAATTAGATACTTTTAGATTTGTTCCTCTGGTGGGGGACAAAGCCTGGTAAAAGCAATTAAATATGAAATATCCATATAGCACATGCTGCACAAACAAGAATGAAAATACTTTGGATATTCCATATGACCATTGAAAATCAAATTGTATACATATGAAAGATCTTTATCATGAAAATATAAAACGAGCTGAGGTAGAGCTCTCTTCTTTAGAGAAGAAGATAAATACGAATAGCTTATTGCGATTAGCAATCATCCTGATTGGAGGTGGAGTTCTTTTTAAAATATTTCAACTGAACAACATTTGGTTTCTACTGATTGCGGTTCTCGTTATCATATTGTCTTTTGCTTACCTTGTACTCCGACAAAGTCGATTGGAAAAATCTAAGGCAGAAGCTGCAGCTTTCTTACGTGTCAATCAGAATGAAGTGAGCCTGAATGAAAGCGGGGTTAATATGTATAATGATGGCGAGATATACGACAATGGGAAACACCCCTATGTTTCAGATTTAGATGTATTTGGTCCCAAGTCTCTTTTCGCAAAAATCAACCGAGCTGCAACGGCAGATGGTGTTGAACGTCTGGCTTCTTGGTTTATCGCTGCAGGTAGTAAGCAACAGATCTTGGATCGTCAGAAAGCGAGTTCAGAATTGCATAATAAGGGAGAGTGGATACAGGAATTGCAAACAAAGCTGCTTTTCAATTTAGGCCAAAAGACGAATATCCGTACTTTTTTGTCGAGGTATTTACAAGATGGAGCGCTTAATTTTGGATCAGCTGTACTTCGGTTTTATGTACCGATAGCACCGTACTTATTATTGATTGGCGTACTTGTATCATTATTTATTATTCCTATTTGGAATATTCTACTGTTAGTTGGGATCGCTCACCTAGGCTGGACGCTCGCTTTAGCGGGTAAAGTGAGCTACTTCTCTTCGCGAATAGATAAGATCGGTGCTACCTTGATAGCTTATTCCGATGCGGTTCGGATGATTGAGGAAGAAGAGTTTGCATCTGAAATGAATAAGTCCTTGCAAGCCAGTCTGCAAACAGATAATCACGAAAACCTATCTGTAGCTTTTAGACGTCTAGGAGCTTTGGTTGACAAGCTCGATGCACGAAATAATATTTTGATCGGCTCCATTTTGAATATCATATTTCTATGGGATTTTAGGCAGGTCTTGGCTATTGTTAAATGGAAAAAGAGTTACGAGGATAATATTCTGAATACGTTTGATATCGTAGCTGATTTCGAGGCACTGGTCAGTTTAGCTGTTTTAAAGCGTAATCATCCAGAATGGACCACGCCGATCTTACTAGATGATATTCACAAAGATGCTTTGGTAGCAGTCAAAATAAATCATCCATTGATTCCTGTAGATAAAGCTGTAGCAAATGATTACACTTCGCAAGATCATCGGATCGCCCTGGTAACAGGATCTAATATGGCTGGTAAGAGTACATTTCTGCGAACGGTAGGAATTAATGCTGTACTGGCCTATACCGGAGCGGTGGTATGTGCAGATAGATTGGAGCTACCTATTTATAGAATAGTGTCCTATATGCGTATTAAGGATGATCTCAACGAGAGTACTTCCACATTTAAAGCCGAGCTGGATCGCATGAAATTTATTCTAGAGCTGGTCGCAGAACGCGACGATACCTTTGTGCTGATCGATGAAATGTTGAGAGGTACAAACTCTGTTGATAAGTACTTAGGGTCTAGAGCTATCATTAAGAAATTGATCGCTATGGACGGTAAAGGAATGGTCGCCACACATGATCTGCAATTGGCATCGCTACAGGATGAATATACCGGGGTACTCAAGAACTACCATTTTGACATTCAAGTAGAACATGGAGAGATGTTATTTGATTATAAATTGAAAGAAGGAAAGTGTACGATATTCAATGCTTCTTTGTTATTAAAGGGAATAGGAGTTGAAGTCGGTAGTTGATAAAATGCTACCTTTGTAAAAATTTATTCGAAAATGACACTTGAAGAAAAGATAAATGCGTCCGAAACCCGCGTGTGTACAACGGTTTTTCCTTTTTTGACCAATCATCACGATACCTTATTCGGTGGTAAAGCAATGGCTATAATGGACGAAGTATCTTTTATGGCAGCAACGCGGTTTTGTCGCAAACGGTTGGTTACAGTATCAACAGATCGTATAGATTTTAAAAAATCCATACCTTCAGGCAGCATTATCGAAGCTATAGCACGCGTAGATAGTATTGGACGAACCAGTCTAAAGATAAAAGTGGAGATCTACCTGGAGCATATGTATGAAGAGGGCCGGGAACTGGCAATCCAAGGACTATTCACTTTTGTCGCTTTGGGCGAAAATAAAAAGCCAATTCCGGTACTCGAAGGTTTGGATATTGCCGAAGGATAGTTGCTTTTGGCAATACATCCCAATACAAGGATCAACTATTACGTATTATAGGTGATAAATCTTTAAGCTCTTGTTCTGTAAAGAGCCTATAATGTACTTTGAAGGTTTTTCCCAGAGGGCTTTCTAATGAAAATCCGCCTGGGCCAAAACCTTCAAGTACATCCAACGTGAAGTGAGCATGTTGCCAATATTCAAATAAATTGCGATCTACCCAGAATTCGTAGTCTTTAATATGACCGATTAATACATCGTTCATACGAGGGTAAAAGCTTCCCTTTTCAAAACACTGGGGTTGTGTTCCCTCGCAGCAACCGCCAGCTTGATAAAACATGAGTGGGCCATGTTTTTGTTCAAGCCTCTCTACCAATTGCAGCGCCTTTTTAGTAATAGCTAATCGTGAAATCATGATGTAATAGTTTTAGGTATATATCGTCCCTCGCGATACAACGAGGGACAATATATAGTATATTAAAAGAACCCCAATTTTTCCTTATTGTAGGATATCAGCATGTTTTTTGTTTGCCTGTAGTGGGCAAGCATCATTTTATGGTTTTCACGGCCTATTCCTGATTGCTTATAACCTCCGAAAGGTGCTCCTGCAGGATATGAATGGTATTGGTTGACCCATACACGTCCAGCCTGAATAGCACGAGGTACCTGATATAACTGATGGGCATCTCGTGTCCATACGCCTGCACCTAAACCATAGATCGTGTCATTGGCTAGTGCAATAGCTTCTTCTTCGTCTTTAAATGTAGTGACGGCAAGAACAGGACCGAAGATTTCTTCCTGAAATATGCGCATTTTATTGTGGCCTTTAAATAGGGTCGGCTTGATGTAATAGCCTTCTTCAAAGCCTGGGCCTACGTTATTCTGATCCCCACCAGTCAACACCTCGGCCCCTTCCTCTTTGCCTAACTGGATGTAAGACATGATTTTGTCTTTTTGGATTTTCGAAGCCTGTGCTCCCATCATCGTAGTAGGGTCTAGAGGGTCTCCAACTTTGATTTGATTGACCCGGTCAATTACTTTAGCGATAAAGCGGTCGTAGATATCCTCTTGGATAAGAAGGCGGGACGGGCAAGTACAGATCTCTCCTTGATTGAGCGCGAATAGTACGGCGCCCTCAATGGCTTTGTCTAAGAAAGCATCTTCTTCATCCATGACAGAGCTAAAGAATATATTGGGCGATTTTCCCCCTAGCTCCAGTGTCACTGGGATAATATTTTCCGTAGCGTATTGCATAACCATACGTCCTGTTGCGGTAGAACCTGTAAACGCAGCTTTGGATACTTTAGGATTTGTAACGAGTGCTCTCCCTAATTCGGAGCCAAATCCATTGACTATATTAATAACCCCTGCAGGTATTAAATCTCCAATCAACTCCATTAACACCATTATCGAGGTGGGAGTGCTTTCTGCTGGCTTCAATACAACGGTATTTCCAGCTGCAAGAGCAGGGGCTAATTTCCATACCGCCATCAGGATAGGGAAGTTCCACGGGATAATCTGAGCGACGACACCGATAGGTTCGTGTACGATAAGAGAAACTGTGTTTGCATCGAGTTCTGTTAGTGACCCTTCTTCTGCACGGATTACACCGGCAAAATATCTGAAATGGTCAATCGCTAACGGAATATCTGCATTCAGGGTTTCGCGAACGGCTTTTCCGTTGTCAATAGTTTCAACAGCCGCTATATACTCTAGGTTTGCTTCTATGCGATCCGCTATTTTATTGAGGATAATACTACGTTCTGTAGCAGAAGTTTTGCCCCATGATTCGAAAGCATGAACCGCAGCATCTACAGCGAGCTCTATGTCTTCTTTGGTGGAATGTGCCACTTGAGTAAACACTTTACCATCTACCGGAGATACATTGTCAAAATATTTTCCTTGTGTCGGGGCTACGAATTTACCACCGATGTAATTGTCATAACGTTCTTTAAACGCTGGTCTCTTAATAGTATTCATATTATTAACCTTTTAGTGTTACAAATCTGTTTTATCAAATTTAGCCAACCATTTTTCTATAATGTAGTATTATTGGGTCGTACTGTAGCATTATCCAGTCAGCGGTGTAGGTAACGTTTTTTTTTTTTTTTACTATATTTGGTTGATTACCAGTTGTAAATTTTTTGATATGGCAAATAATACGATGGTGCAACTTCTGCCGTTTTCCAAAGAGAGCGAAATATCTACACTTGTTGAAAATAGACGGGCATTTACAATTGATAGTTTAGAACTCCATGTCTACGAGACCTATAAGCCGTCGGAACGGGTTCCACTGCGTTTTGATGATGTTGTCATGATCAATATGATACAAGGGAAGAAGGTAATGCATATTAATGATATGCATTCTTTTGACTATTTACCAGGACAGATGATTGTGTTGCCGGCCTCTGTGGGAATGAATATCGATTTTCCAGAAGCTACATATGGAACACCTACGCAGTGTACGGCCTTGACGATAAGTAGAGATCGGATCCAGAATGTCATGGATTATCTCAATGAGTTTTATCCAAAGGTCAGCATCGCAGGGAGCTGGCAATTGGACAATGAGCAATATCATCTTTATAATACGCCAGAACTAGCGCAGCTATTGAACAAGTTATTCCACATCATGACCAGTGTGGACCCATTAAAAAATGCACTCGCTGACTTAACATTTAAGGAGCTGGTTATAAAATTACTGCAGACGCAGTCTTTGCTGGCCGTAGAGTTGGGTAAGGCTACGACTACAGAGCTTGGTTATCTAAAAGAATTTATCCGGAAACATGTCTCGGAAAAGCTGTCGCTCGATACGCTCGAAAAAGTTTCTAATATGAGTAAATCCAGTCTCACCAGAATGTTTAAACAAGAACTAGGAGTCAGTCCAATGGAGTATATTATCCGACAGCGTATAAACAAAGCTAAAGAGTTGTTGCTAATAACAAAAAGTGTGAAGGAAGCCTGTTTTGGAGCAGGCTTTAATGATGTAAATTACTTTGTCAGACTTTTTAAGAATAGGGAAGGGCTCACGCCAGGAGCGTTTATCCTAAGCTAATCAGCTCTAATATTTCATTACCCGGTCGAGTTCACGTTTGCTTTCCCGCTCTTTTATGGTTTCACGCTTGTCGAAATCTTTCTTTCCTTGTGCTAAGGCAATCTCCACCTTGGCAAAGCCTCTTTCACTTATAAAAATACGCAAAGGAACGATGGTGAATCCTTTTTCTTCTCCTTTATCTTTAAGCTTTTTTAGTTCTTTTTTGCTGAGTAGAAGTTTTCTGTCACGTTTTGACTCATGATTGTAAAAAGACCCAAACGAGTATTCTGCAATATGCATGTTACGGATATAAAGACCGTCGTCGAAAAAAGCACAGAAACTATCGTTGATATTTGCTTTGCCTTCCCGGATGGATTTTATTTCCGTTCCTAGGAGCTGAATTCCGGCTATATACCTGTCAATGAGGTGATATTCAAATGATGCCTTTTTGTTTTTTATGTTGATTTGAGAGGATAATGCCATAACTATACTTAACTAAAGTACAAATGTAGTAAATTTGAAGGTTGATAGGGCCAATAATGCCAAAACCTATTGTTTGTTTATTAACAATAATTTAACTTTATGATATTTATCTGCTTTTTGGTAGTGGTTTATACTGCAAAGTTTTGTAAGTTTGCACGTTTTGCAACTAGATTAGAAATAAAGTATATTAGGAGAAAAACATACTAGGGCAATGTTAGATTAACGTCATTTGTTGATAAAAATTGTTTGCCTTAATGTAGAATTCTTACTTTTGACGATTATTTAGGTTTGGTCAAAAAGTTAAATAGTAATCGCGTTAAATAGAAATACCTATAGCATGAGCAAGGGAAAGTTAAGTGAAAGAACATCAAGTTTTCTAAAAAAGGAATTAGAGCCAATAAAAGCGAACGATTTGTATGCTTACTTTAGGCCTATTCAATCAAAGCAAGACACGGAAGTCATTATCGATGGAAAACGTGTATTGATGTTTGGATCAAACTCTTATTTAGGATTAACTACTGATTCTCGTATTATCGAAGCTTCGCAAGATGCTTTAGAAAAATACGGAACAGGTTGTGCTGGATCCAGATTTTTAAACGGCACGTTGGATATTCACGTGGAACTGGAAGAGAAGCTAGCTGAATATGTCGGTAAAGAGGCTTCTATCTTGTTTAGTACTGGCTTTCAATCTAATTTAGGCCCCTTATCGTGTCTTACGGGACGCAACGACTATATTCTTCTTGATGAAAGAGATCATGCTTCTATTATAGATGGAAGTAGACTTTCTTTTTCTAAGGTGATCAAATATGCCCATAATGATATGGACGACCTCCGTGCAAAAATTTCAAGACTACCGGAAGATAGTTTTAAATTAATTGCAACCGATGGTATTTTCAGTATGGAGGGTGATATTGTAAAACTGCCTGAACTCGTAAAAGTAGCCGAAGAGTTTGATGCGGCTATATTATGTGATGATGCGCATAGTCTAGGTGTGATCGGAGAAAAAGGTGCCGGTACAGGTAGTCATTTTGGACTGACTGATCAAGTGGATTTAATCATGGGTACATTCAGTAAGTCATTAGCATCTTTAGGAGGCTTTGTGGCTGCAGATAAAGAGACCATTGAATATCTGAAGCATAGAGCAAGATCGTTAATGTTCAGTGCAAGTATGACTCCTGCTTCAGTAGCTTCCACGCTAAAGGCTTTAGAGATTATACAGACTGAACCAGAGCATATTGAAAAGCTATGGGCTAATACACATTATGCAAAGAGATTGTTGATTGAAAACGGATTTGATTTGGGAGATACGGAAAGTCCAATCTTACCTATTTTTGTCCGCAACAACGATAAGACTTATATTGTAACCAAGATGTTACAGGATAATGGTGTGTTTGTAAACCCTGTCGTAGCACCGGCAGTACCTGCAGAAGAATCGTTGATTCGTTTTTCATTAATGGCAACACACACCTTTGATCAGATTGACGAAGCTATCGACAAGATGGCAAAAGTGTTCAAAGCTTTGGAAGTAGAACGATATAAAAAAGTTATATAGATAAGATCTCATCCATTTTAAGACGGCCATGATAACAATCATACCTGTTGAAACAAAAAAACAACGTGCGGAATTTATAGATTTTCCGCATGATTTGTATTTAGGGGAACCGAATTACGTGCCAGAGTTGTTTATCGCGCAAAGTGATCTGTTGAATCCTAAGAAGCACCCTTTTTACAAACACTCTACAGCACAGCTCTTTTTAGCCTATAGGAATGATAAAATTGTAGGTAGGATAGCGGCGATCTGGAATAATCACCACAATTCTTTTAATAATGTTGCTGAAGGGCAGTTTGGATATTTTGATTGTATTAATGATCAACAGGTAGCCAATAAATTGTTTGACGCTGCTTTCGCATGGGTTAAAGAAAGAGGAGGAAACAATCTTGTTGGCCCGATAAATTTGTCAACAAACGAAACTTGTGGCCTATTGGTTGAGGGCTTTGATATGCCGCCAATGGCAATGATGCCCTATAATTATTCCTATTACTTAGATCTAATCAGTAATTATGGTTTTGAGAAGAAAGTTGATCTTCTGGCTTACGATGTGAAGACTGAAACCGCAAGTACCCGTGCGGTACAATTGATGGATAGATTGGAGGAGCGCTTGGGGAGATCTGGTATTAAATTAAGAACAATCAATCTTAAAGATTTTAAAAACGAAGCAGCTAAAATCAAATCGGTCTATAATAAAGCTTGGGATAAGAATCTAGGCTTTGTGCCAATGACGGATGAAGAGTTTGACTATGTCGCAAAAGATCTAAAAATGATTGTAGATCCTCGTTTTTGTATTATAGCTGAAAAAGAAGGAGAAATAATCGGCTTTGCTGTAGGGATACCTAATGTCAACGAAATCCAAATAAATATAAAGCGAGGTCGACTATTGCCAACAGGTATTTTTAAGTTATTGTTTGGTAAAAAGAAGATAAAGTCGCTAAGGGTTTTGATGCTTGGAGTTCTAGAGGGCTACCGAAAATTAGGAATTGAAGCCTGTTTGTATGGAAGAATTATCAAAAACGCTAAGCCAGCAGGGGTACGCGGAGCAGAATGTTCTTGGATGTTAGAAACAAATTATTTAATGAATCACGCTATTGAACAAATCAATGGTGAACTATACAAACGCTATCGTTTATACGAGAAGGCGATATGAGGAAAAAAATATTCATAACAGGTGCAAGTGGATTTGTGGGGTCACATCTTGTTGAAGAGGCGAGACGTCAGGGATTTGAAATCCATGCAGCTGTAAGAAAAACCAGTAAGATCGACGACATAAAGCAATTTGTTGACGTGTTTGTATTCCCCGACATGAATAATGTTGACGAACTCGAATCATTATTCCAAAAAGAGAAGTATAACTATATTATACATGCAGCAGCCATGACCAAGGCAAAACGTGAAAGCGATATGCTTAAGGTTAATGTTGGTTATACAGAAAATATTTTAAAAGCTGCCAATACTGCAAGCGATACTTTAGAGCGTATTGTATATGTCAGTAGTCTCGCAGCGATAGGACCTATCGAGTTCAACAGTGCTACTCTAATAGCCGAGAACTCCCCTTATAATCCCGTGACGGTGTACGGTCGTAGTAAAAAAGCCTCTGAAGAAATGATTAAAGCCAAATTTGCTGCTAGTCCAATTTCTGTGTTAAGGCCGACTGCCGTGTATGGACCACGTGAGCGAGATCTGTTTATCTTATTTGATACCTTAAACAAAGGACTTGATCCTTATATTGGTGCAAAGCCGCAGAAGCTAAGTTTCGTGTATGTAAAGGATCTTGTAGAAAGTATTTTCAAGGCTTGTACTAAGCCGCAAGAAGGTCTTCAGTTTTATAATATTACGGATGGTCATGTATATTCTAGATATGCTATGGCCGATGTATTTAAAAATACATTCAATCGAAAGTCTTTTCGTCTACATATTCCTTACTCGATCGTGGCATTTATCGCTAAGGTCTCTCAGTCACTATATACAGGGTCTGAAAAAACACCTGTGTTGTATCCAGAAAGGTTGGGTGAACTGACTGCAGAGAATTGGGGTTGCGACATAAGCAAGGCACAAAAAGAATTGGCTTTTGAACCTAAATATGATCTTTCCTCTGGATTGAGGGAAACGTTGTTGTGGTATAAATCTAATAATTGGCTGTAATAAGATAGATATGAGCAAACAGGAAATAAACAAAAAATTGTTTCAGGATAGAAAGCGTACAAATATACTGAGCGATCCAGAGCAGAGATTAATTAGCTATTTGGTACCACGTATACCAGAGCGTATTACCTCAGACGGATTGACAGCGATTGGTTTTTTTGGATCTTTAATGATTCTAGTGAGCTTTTTGTTAGCAGAATATGTCAATAGGGATCTGTTACTATTGGCTATACCAGGTTTCTTTATCCAATGGTTTGGCGACTCTCTAGATGGTAGAATTGCTTACTATCGTAATAAATCGCGTAAATGGTATGGCTTTGCATTGGATATTGTGATGGATTGGGTTAGTACGGTATTTATCGGACTCGGATATATTCTATATACTGTAGGCGATTTTAAATATCTAGGATTTGCGCTGGTAGCTCTTTACGGATGGGCCATGATTATATCTCAATTACGGTATCGAATTACAGATAAATATACTATCGATGCTGGATTATTAGGACCAACTGAAATAAGAGTTGTTGTTTGTCTCGTATTACTTGTTGAAGTTGTTTTTAAGGGGACTATCGACTATAGCGTTTTGGGAATTTGTGTCATATTGTTTTTTATCAATATTGGTGATACAATAAAGCTTCTAGCTGTGGGAGATGCTAAGGATAAAGAAGAGAAGTTGGCTAAGCAACAAGCCGAACAGGCTCCAGAAGATGGCATTTAGAGTTAAAGAGTTTTTTAAAGCACAGCTCTCCGCTTTTGTAGGAGGGCTTTTTGATTTTGGAATTTATTCATTCTGCTATAAGGTCTTATTAATTTCTGCTCCTTTTTCGAACGTCGTCAGCGGAAGTTTAGGAGCTATTATCAATTTTACGATTAATAGATATTGGTCGTTCAACAGTACTGCAGTTCCTTTAGCAAACCAACTGTGGAAATTTATTGTTGTGGTCGCCGGTAGTATCTTTCTAAAATCTACGGGTATTCATTTTCTTGTAGATGTTTGGCACTGCCATTTTCTATTGTCAAAAGGTGTTGTGGAGATAATTGTTTCCTTAGGTTTTAATTTTACGTTACAGAAGTTCTGGGTGTTTAAAAAGTAGTAAGTCAATATCTGCAAAGAGACATATTTGTCAAAGAAAAGTCTGAACTGTCTATATGCACCGCTTGGATAACAGCTTTTTTACATAGGACTACGCCATTCTGTAGTTTGCTTCTTTATATTTGCGGCATATGTTGCGAATACTACACTTTCTAGCACTTTTCGGCTATCTCAATGTACTCTGTTATGAGGTGAAGTATTGTAATGTTTTGGATTTTACTCCAGTCGCTTCTAGCGAGACATTGTTGGAAGTTGTATTGGAAGAAATCTTAGAGATGACACATCCCGAGCAACACGATAATCTTCCAAATATCTTTTTTGATGACTACCGTATTCTTATGCTGACATTGGGGGTACTACCTGTTATTTTATTTTTTTGCTGGTTGGATAGAAAGTTATTTCTCTTCTCCAAAGAGATTGATCATCCTACCTACGTTTCTAAAACGTTATGTTTGCCAGGATACTATACGTTTCTGTATAGATTCCGGCCATTCTAATTTTTACAATCCCATTTTATTTATTTAAACGTAATACATGTCAGGTCTAGTTTTAGGCTGGGCATACGCTTGTTACGTCTTTTATTTGATTTTTTACTAAATAATCTATTCATAATTAGCTATGAAGAAAAGAAAGTTGATGTATCCAGTATTTGGATGCCTTTTATTTGCCGCGTCATGTACAGCTAGCAGTAATGAAAACAAATCGGAAGAACAAGCTAGAATTGTTCCCGTTACCGGGCTCCTGCAAATGGATACCACTATTTATAAAGAGTATATCGCCGATATACAATCACAAAGAAACGTAGAGCTTAGGTCAAGACTAGCAGGTTTTTTAAATCGGATCTATGTGGATGAAGGGGCCTTTGTCCGTAAGGGGCAAGTATTGTTTGGACTTAACGATGAAGAATATAAAGCTGATTTTGCGCAAGCAGAAGCTGGCTTGAACACCTCGAAAGCTGAAGTAAAAAAAGTTGAATTAGAGCTGGAAAGAACAGCAAAATTGGTGCAGAAGGGTATCATCAGTAAAACAGAACAGGATTTACTCAAAGTACAACTTAGAGCGGCGATCTCCAAAGTCCAAGAAGCCGAAGCAATCCTGAATCAAGCACGAACCAAGTTAAGCCATACGCAGATTCGCGCACCTTTTGATGGGCGTATTGATCGGATTTTACTTAAAGAAGGATCTTTATTAAGTGAAGGGGCCTTGATAACTTCAATCTCTGATTTAGAAAAAGTAAATGTTTACTATAATATTTCCGAGTCAGAATATCTTGCTATTGCCTCAGATTCATCATTTAACAGAAATAAGTTTAAGCAAGAAGTACGCTTAATATTAGCCAATGGTGATCTATACCCTTATACTGGTATTGCTGAAATCGTAGAAAGTGAGTTTGAAGCCAGTACGGGGTCTATTTCCTTGCGAGCGAAGTTCGATAATCCAACAGGTCTATTAAAGCATGGGGCCTCAGGACGTATAGGTGTGCCGACACAAACGGGCAAGCTCACCTTTGTGCATCAAAAATCGGTTTTCGAAATTCAAGACAAAGCCTATGTCTACGCAGTCAAAGATAATAAGGTTAAGATGATTCCATTTAGGAATGGGCAACGCGTTGGACACTATTATATTGTAGAAGATGGGCTACCAGCAGATGTGCAAGTTGTTTTCGAAGGAGTTCAGTCTTTGCGGGATGGTATGAGCATACAACCAAAACCAATTAACAACTAGAAACGGAGGCGATTTAGATGTTTGAAACGTATATCAGAAAACCAGTGCTATCACTGGTGATCTCAATTTTTATTACGCTGTTAGGACTTTTGGCATTATTTACATTGCCGATTACCCAGTTCCCGGATATTGTTCCGCCTTCTGTCGTGGTGACTGCCAATTATACAGGGGCTAATGCAGAGGTAAGTACAAATGCGGTAGCTATTCCGTTGGAGCGTGCCATCAATGGAGTAGCAGGGATGACCTATATGAATACGGTGTCTACCAATAATGGAACAACTTTGATTCAAGTCTTTTTTAAAGTTGGCGTGGATCCAGATATTGCGGCAGTCAATGTGCAAAATAGAGTAACTACTGTTTTGGATGAATTGCCTGAGGAGGTAATCAAGGCCGGTGTTACTACAGAAAAGGAGGTAAACAGTATGTTGATGTACCTGAACCTCTATACGGATGATGCTACGGCTGATGAGCGATTTATTTACAATTTTACCGATATTAATGTACTCAAAGAGCTGAAGCGTATCGAAGGGGTAGGCTTTGCTCAGATTATGGGAATGAAGGATTATGCCATGCGAATCTGGGTCAAACCAGATCGGCTATCGGCGTATGCAATTTCTACAGAGGAGCTCGTTACGGCATTAAGGAGACAAAATATAGAAGCAGCCCCAGGTCAGACTGGAATTAGTTCGGATAAAGCGGTGAATATGCAGCAGTATGTACTCCGTTATCCAGGTAAGTTTACCGAGGTAAGTGAGTATGAAAACGTACCTATTCGAGCGAATGCTGATGGTTCAATTATTCGAATTAAGGATATTGCAGATGTCGAGTTTGGATCTTTGGACTATGAGATGGTATCCAAGACTGATGGAAGACCTTCTGCTTCTATTATGTTGAAGCAGCTCCCAGGGTCGAATGCCCAAGATGTAATCCAAAGTGTGAAGGATAGGATGGCCGAACTTAAGGAGTCGACCTTCCCTCCCGGCATGACCTATACGATGGGGTACGATGTGTCAAGATTCTTGAATGCATCTATATCGAGTGTGTTGATCACCTTGTTGGAAGCGTTTATTTTGGTGTTCCTAGTTGTGTTTATCTTTCTTCAAGATTTTAGAGCTACCGTAATTCCTATTTTGGCCGTCCCCGTTAGTTTGATTGGCGCGTTGTTCTTTATGCAGATGATGGGATTCTCTATTAATCTATTGACCTTATTTGCATTGGTACTAGCTATTGGAATTGTGGTTGACAATGGGATTGTCGTCGTCGAAGCAGTATATGCGAAGATGGAAGATGAACATCTTCCGCCATTGGAAGCAACAATTGCAGCGATGAAAGAAGTAGGAAGTGCAGTAATTGCGATTACTTTGGTGATGTCTGCGGTATTTATTCCTGTCGCATTCCTGTCTGGACCAGTAGGGATTTTCTACCGACAGTTCTCACTCACTTTGGCGGCCTCTATCGTTATCTCAGGGATTAATGCGCTTACCCTTACACCAGCCTTGTGTGCTTTAATTCTGAAATCACCACACGATAAGAAAGAAAGTAATGGTTTGTTGTCCCGTTTTTTCAAAGGATTTAATGCCGTATACGATAAAATAGGGGGCGGATATAAAAATCTATTGTCACGTATTGCTGGACGTAGAGTAGTTACTTTGGGTGCTCTCGCAGTGATGTTTGTTCTTACCTGGGGATCGGCCGCTATTCTACCTACAGGCTTTATTCCAACCGAAGATCAGGGAATGATTTATGTAGCAGTGACTACTCCTCCGGGTGCAACAGTAGACCGTACCGAAAAAGTTCTTGATGAAGTGGACCGTATAGCGAGAGAACTAGATATTGTAGAGACTGTATCGACCTTAGCTGGATACAGCATCGTGACCGAGGTTTCGGGCTCATCCTATGGGATGGGGATGATTAATCTGAAAGCATGGGATCAACGTGATGAAACCGTGGATGATGTCATGAAGGTTCTTCGAGAGAAAACCAGTCATATAGCAGATGCTACTATTGAGTTTTTTCCACCTCCCACTGTACCCGGTTTTGGTAACTCTTCGGGCTTCGAGTTACGGTTATTAGATAAAAGTGGCAATGAAGATTTATCAAAAACCAGTCTTGTCCTGAATGATTTTATTAAAGAATTGAATAACGATGATGTAATCGAAAGTACCAGTACAACATTTGATGTTAACTTTCCACAGTATATGCTTGAAATCGATTATGACCTAGCTGCCAAGAAGGGGATATCCGTTGAGAATTCCATGAATACCCTTCAGACTCTTTTGGGGAGTCAGTATGCGACAAACTTTATCCGTTACGGACAGATGTATAAAGTAATGGTTCAGTCGGATGCTTTTTCACGTCAAAAGCCAGAAGATGTATTAGCATTGTATGTTAAAACGGCCGATGGAGATATGGTACCTTATTCCTCTTTTATGACCATGAAGCGGGTTTATGGACCGGAACAAATTACACGCTATAATATGTTCAGTTCTGCTATGATTACAGGTCAAGCGGCGGCAGGGTTTAGCTCAGGGCAAGCTATTGAAGCCGTAGAACGTATTGCTGAAAGTCTACCGCAAGGATATGAAATCGAATGGTCAGGTATGACACGAGAGCAAAAGATATCCGGCAATCAAGCAGGCTACATCTTTTTATTGTGTTTAGTATTCGTTTATTTGCTTTTAGCAGCGCAGTATGAGAGCTTTTTGCTGCCCCTACCTGTCATTCTTTGTCTGCCAGCTGGAATCTTTGGAGCTTTTATATTCTTGAAGGTTTTTGGACTCGAGAACAATATCTATGCACAGGTAGCTCTGGTCATGCTTATCGGACTATTAGGTAAAAATGCGATTCTAATCGTAGAATATGCTAATTTAAAGTACAAGCAGGGTATGGACATCTTTACTGCGTCTGTAGAGGGGGCGGTAGCACGGTTAAGACCTATTTTAATGACTTCGTTTGCATTTGCTGCAGGGCTCATTCCGTTAATGCTGGCTAGCGGTGCCGGTGCTGTAGGGAATAAAACCATCGGAACGGCCTCGGTAGGAGGGATGGTGATTGGTACTATTTTAGGTGTTATCGTAATTCCTGGATTAGTTGTATTATTTTCAAAGAAAAGCAAATCTCAAAAGATAGGGCAGGTTGTTGCTACCTTAGCAGCTTTCTTTCTAATATCGTCTTGTACAGTCCCTAAGAAGGTTGTCAAATCAGATATAAGTACTGAATTGAAATCGGATGCGAGTAGTGTATTGTTGGATACAGTTTCTCTTGGAAACATCCCTTGGCAGAATGTGTTTTCGGATTCATATTTAAAAAGTCTTATTGATACGGTCTTAATAAATAATAAGGATCTTAAACAAGCTATTCATAGGATAGAGGTAGCACAAGCTAATTTTAGGCAACGTAAGGCCGCATCGTTGCCTACATTGGACGCGGCGGTAGAAGCGGGTTTAAAAAAGTACGGTCATTATACAGAATCGGGTATAGGTAACTACGATTCTAATTTCTCGGAAAACCTAAAGACTAACGAGAAGCTTCCCGAACCATTTATCCCCGATTATTTTGTAGGAGTACGCTCGTCTTGGGAGATTGATATATGGGGGAAATTAAGGAATGGAAGAGAAGCTGCATTTTTAGGTCTTTTAGCTGAAAGTGAGACAAAACGATTGTTGGAAACAGAATTGATCAGTAGTGTTGCATCAGCGTATTTTGAGTTGGTAGGACTTGATCAAAAGGTCAAGGTTTATGAGCAAAATATACTTTTGCATGAGCGCGCATTGAGTATCATTGAAGCACAAAAGGAGGCAGGGCGTGCTGATGAATTAGGTGTACAACAGTTTAAGTCAATTCTGGCGGAATCCAAAGGACGTAGAGCTTTGGCATTACAGGAAATCGTAGGATATGAACATCAGATAAACCAACTTTTAGGACGTGTTTATCAACCTATAAACCGAAGTAGCGAACATGTGTCAAATCATAAAATATTTGATGAATTGCTGGTCGGTAACTTAGATTTGTTGTTTAACAATCGTGTAGATATCAGGAGAGCTGCATTAGAATTACAACGTAATTTTAGTGAATTAGAGGTGGCTCGTCTATCTTTTCTTCCTTCGGTAGCTATCAGCCCTTATTTCGGACTACAAAGCTTTAGTATAGATCAACTTTTCAATTTGGATAAATCTGTTGCTTATGGTGTTTTGGGGAGTGTGACAGTGCCAATTTTCAGACAACGGGAGTTGAAATCTCAATATGAGATAATGAAGGCAAATTATGGGGTAGCATTTTTAGAGTATGAAAAAATGGTATTGAATGCGGTCAACGAGATTTCATTGGCATTACATACGCAGCGTGCTATCGTTGAGCGCGAAGTGTTAGTGCACGATCAAGTTGAGGCCTTGGAATCAGCAATTGTTGCGGCAGAAGAACTATTTATTGCCGGACGGGTAAATTATCTAGATATTGTAACGGCGCAAAAAGATGTTATCGTTGCACAAGAGGCAAAGGTTGATGTTTTGAAAGAAAAAATGTTAAATCAAATTGTATTGTATAAGGCTTTAGGTGGCGGTTGGAAATAATAGAGTAAGTTTTTGAAAATGAAAAGACTCCCCATTTTGGTGGAGTCTTTTTTATGAACAACAGGATTCATTGTTGCTCGGTATAGGTGACTTAGCTCAAGATCAGGAGTGTCAGGTTGTTTTTGGGGATGCTACTTATTTAGAGGTAATACAGGATGTGGTTGCGCGTAAAGGAGCGAATTGGATTTGTTTGGATGAAACGGAGATAGTTAATACATGTGTTTCTTTTATATAAGTTCTTTGGTGGTATTTATATCCGAGTTTAATAGCTAATAGAACCGATGCATATTCTAGTTTTATAGAGATTTTCTAGTGATATAATAGAGGGTTTGTAGAGGGTTCATAGAGGTAAAACACTATTTTCTCTCTAGGATCCCTCGGTTAAAATCGGAGTGTTATATATAAAGCCTGGAATTACCCTGCCTTCTGTGTTATCATAGGGACGAAGGGCTAGGAGAGGATGCCTGTTTTTCGTGCTTCCGTATATAGATATATAAGATACTACGGGTGCTGGTTCTTATTCCGGCCTTTGCGTGGGAAAGGAGCCGTGTTTCGATGATTTTATCCTTCAAATTTACAGCAAGTTAAGTCCGGTATAAATAAATAAGTCATGAAATATTAGGAATTGATAGGATTATTATCCTATCTTTGCACCACTCCGCAAGGGAGGAACGGTCGGATCTTAGGACGAGACCATGAAAAAAGAAGGGTTTAAAGTTATTTAAACGCGGGAATACAAGAAAAGACGCTGAAATAAATTTTCACATTTATTTTGGAGGTTTGAAAAAGATTCCTACCTTTGCAGTCCCAACGGAAACGAAGGGCAACAGAAAAAGTAAAAAAGTCGAGCCTTCGGGTGTAGAGATAAAGCAGAAGCGCGAAGCGGATGCGATAAAGTTCTTTAAAAAATGATCATGTAACGTAACGAGTAGTGTTGAGAAACGACGAAAGTTAAAAATCAGCCATTTGGTCCTAGAATCAGAAATTATAATAAAGACAATTCTATTTTCATAAATAGTCTTGGTCTTACACTTCATTTTACAATGGAGAGTTTGATCCTGGCTCAGGATGAACGCTAGC
>NZ_WFKM01000008.1 GCF_011007365.1 Sphingobacterium sp. xlx-96
TCTTCCCATTCCGAACAGAGAAGTCAAGCCCGCCAGAGCCGATGGTATTGCCGTAACAGGTGGGAGAGTAGGTCGGTGCCTTTTTTTACACGAAGCCCCTTCAGGAAACTGGAGGGGCTTTTCTTGTGATATACACCTCACCCCCGGGTATATTTGTTATATATTTACCCCCATAGCAACCAAATGGTTCCCCTCTGGGGATATATTGATACCCGCCCTGGACCGCTGCCCGGCAAACCCCTATAATCCCGCATTCCAGAGGCCCTGGGAGACTATACAGGCCTCAAGCTTATTTAGAGTCATAAAAAAAGTAGAATAGAGATCTGCGATAGTGAAACCAGGGCACGTTACATCTAGAAGAAGACTAATGGTATAGAAGAATAGAAGTGAGATAGGAATTCATTGCTTTTAGATATAGGATTTGTATTTAGGACAGATATGTTTTTAGTTTATAGGGATGTAACATGCTATTGTCAAGTAACTTAGTGTGAAACTGTATCTTTATTCCTTAAGGGATGGGATATCAAAGCAAGTGTTTATATTATTCCTCCGTATAAAAATCGATAAGACTACCTACATACTCTTGGTTCCAGCCCTCGATAATATCGTTGTAGGCATCGTCGGGGATATTGATATGATTGACTTCAAACGAAGTGCCTTTTTTATGTTCATGGAGCTTGATCGTGACAATTGAAGCCTCCTCTTGATCTCCAAAATACCATTCCTGAACAATCTTTTTGAAAGGATCCAACTCCAAAAACTTGCCCGTAATACCTCCGTCCCAAAGGGAGAATTCTCCGCCTTCTATAGGATCGATTTCGACGGCATCTCCAGTCCATAAACGAATAGTTATTTCTGTTGTTAATGCGAGGTAGATCTCTTCGGGAGTTGCTGGGATAATATAGTATTTTTTGAATGCTTTCATACCCAAAGATAAGGCTAATCAAGAATATTATTCCTTTCTTTCTGTTATATTATTCCGCCATAGTTTTGCATTCTTAATTCTCGCTTTTTATTTTTGTATATGAGTAATAGACTCCCCCCAGATCTGGTACGTCATCTTCAAGGAGATGCTAATTTTGATTACAAGGCCTTTGTCGCAATACACGATAGCGAACAGAAAACGTCATCCATCCGTATTAATCCCGCAAAAGCATTTGATTTGTCGTTAATAGATATAGACAAGCCAATTCCTTGGTGTGAGGGTGGATATTATCTTAAAAAAAGACCCGTGTTTACATTGGATCCTTTATTTCATGCCGGATGTTATTATTCGCAGGAGGCAAGCTCCATGTTTTTGGATTTTGTGGTTAGAAAGCTGAATTTACATCTAGAACCTATCCGAGCCTTGGATTTATGTTCCGCTCCTGGTGGTAAGGCTACGCTTCTGAATGCGAGCCTACATAGGGATGGCTTATTGGTGGCAAATGAGATTATAAAAGGGAGGGCTGCTGTACTAAGGGAGAATTTGATGAAATGGGGAAACCCAAATGTGATTGTTTCTAATAATGATCCAAGTGCGTTTGGCCGTCTGCCCGGATACTTTGATCTTATGGTCGTCGATGCACCGTGTTCAGGATCTGGAATGTTTCATAAGGACCATAACGCAATAGATGAATGGTCTATGGCAAATGTGAAGCTATGCAGCGAGAGACAGCAACGTATAATAGCGAATAGTATAACCTCTTTGAAAACGGGGGGGCACTTATTTTACTCGACGTGTTCTTATTCAAAAGAGGAAAATGAAGATATCGTCGATTGGATGATTGACACGTTCGGTTTGGAATCTGTATCTCTAGAAGTGGATGATACTTGGGGTATAGAACGTAGTCAATCAGAGACGCATAAAGCCTCTACATATCGTTTTTATCCCCATAAAGTAGCTGGGGAGGGTTTCTTTTGCGCTATACTTAAGAAACGTGAGGAGCAGGAATCGTTTTCTTTAAAGAAGATGAAGATTGAGAAAAATACAGCGCCAAAGGCGCTAGCCGAAAAATGGGCAAATATGGAAGGACTGTATGCATTTCTGCATCATGATTTACTGCATATTTTTCCGAAGATCTATGAGCAGGATCTAGCGGCTTTGCAAAAGGTACTATACTTAAAAAACGCGGGTACAGAAATAGGTAGGGTTGTTGGAAGGGATCTGATACCGAGCCATGACCTCGCTTTAAGTAATAGGATCCATAAAGATATTCCCTATTTGGATCTCTCTCTTGAAGACATGCTAACGTACCTGAGAAAGGAGAATTTGCCTTCAACGGTTAATCCTGATGGATTGAAGGGCTGGGTTATTGTGCGATATGAAGGCATGGATATAGGCTGGATTAAGGCGATGCCAAATCGTATTAATAATTACTATCCCAAAGAAGTACGTATCGCTAATCTCTAGAAACGATAGTAGGCAAATTAAGAATGCTGTTCAATCAATTGCTGATGCTGTACTATAACCTGGCATATATCATCAGCAACTTCTGCTTTAGTTTTTAGGGTAAAGTCTCTGATCTCTCCACTTTTGGAGAGGATACTGACTTTATTCGTGTCGGTACCGAAGCCGGCACCTTTGTCTTGCATGGAATTTAAGACAATGAAGTCTAGATTTTTGCGTGATAGTTTTCCTTTAGCATTCTCTAGCTCATTTTCTGTTTCTAGCGCAAAGCCAACCAAGGTTTGGTGTGTCGCTTTATTTGAACCTAAAAAGGCTAGGATATCTGTTGTTTTTTTGAGCTGAATTGAAAAATCTTCCGCTTTCTTTTTGATCTTCTGAGGCGCTACGTCTATTGGGGTATAATCAGATACAGCTGCGCTCATAACGATAATATCTGCATCGGCAAAATGTTGCTGACAGGCCTGCAACATTTGTTGAGCTGTCTGGATGTCTATTTTTAATGTGTTTTTCGGAGCTTGCAGTGCCGTAGGGCCAGATATTAGGGTAACTTCAGCTCCGAGCTCCTGTAAACGCTTTGCCAGGGCATAGCCCATTTTTCCGGAAGAATGATTTCCAATAAAGCGGACAGGATCAATAGCTTCGTAGGTAGGGCCAGCTGTAACTAACGCTTTTTTGCCTTTTAAGGGGAGTTCTGGGTTTAGGTGAGAAAGTAGGAAGTTAATAATCTCTTCCGGTTCTGCCAAACGCCCCTCTCCAACCAAGCCGCTAGCTAGTTCTCCATCTCCTGGGGGGATAACCGTATTTCCGTAGGAAAGAAGCTTCTGTATGTTGTGTTGTGTCGCAGGGTGTTTCCACATATCTAGATCCATTGCCGGAGCAAGGTATACTGGACACTTGGCAGATAGGTAAGTCGCTGTTAGCAAGTTATCACAAAGGCCATTCGCTAGTTTGGATATCGTATTGGCCGATGCCGGTGCGATGATCATTAGATCTGCTTGGAGTCCTAGCTCTACATGATTGTTCCATACACCAGTTTTTTTATCGTAATATTCAATTAATACTGGATTTTTTGAAAGCGTGGAAAGTGTCAGGGGAGTAATGAACTCGGCTGCATCTTTGGTCATTATGACCTGAACATTAGCTCCTTGTTTGATTAACAAACGTACCAAAGAAGCTATTTTGTATGCGGCTATACTGCCGCATACGCCAAGTGCAATATTTTTGTCTTTTAGAGAAGACATGATGTTTCAGTCTTAATCTTGTTCTTTGGATGGATTTCTGAAGTAGACTTTATCATTCAAAAACTCATCGATAGCAATAAGAGTTGCTTTTGGTAGACGCTCGTAGTGTTTTGAAATTTCGATTTGTTCGCGGTTCTCAAAAACTTCTTCTAAATTGTCATTGTTGCTAGCAAATTCTGCCAATTTGGAATTCAACTCCTCCTTTATCTCCACACCAATTTGGTTCGCTCTTTTGCTAATTACAACTATAGATTCGTACAGATTGTCCGTAGCTTGATCCAACTCTCTTAAATCTCTAGTTACGGTAGAGTTTGGAACGGCGGTGTTTTTTGCTTGACTCATATTTATTTATATATATGTAAATATTCTATTTTTTTCCTTCTGCTGCTGTAGCTTCTTTGGACACTTCGGTGATGCCTAGTTCTTTGTTCTGTTCTTCGATCTGCTTGTTGATCTCATTCATCCTTCGAATGGCGAACACAATTTTCTTATCTGCACTAGATTTCAAACCATCTAACTCAGCACGGTACTTACTACTTGGATAATGATCAACAAACGTCTCATAATAATCTATGGCATCATTGAAACGCTGCTCTTGTCTATTCGGGTAACTGTTGTCTGCAAACAAGTATTGTGACTTTACAATTAAGTATTCAATCTCTTCTGCAAATCTTGTGTCAGGGAAGTCTTTTAGTACGTTTTCAAGCGCTATTACAGCAGCACGGTAATCGTCTGATAGCCCCATATTATAATAGAGTTTGGCATTATCGAAGGCCTTTTTCTCTAATTTTTCACGTAGATCTTGTATGAGTTCACCTGCTTTTTTTGCCCTTTCTGATTCCGGATAATAGTTTACAAAAAGTTGTAATTCATCGATGGCCTTGCGTGTGTTTTCCTGATCTAGATTGGAACGTGGAGATTCAATATAATAACAATAAGCAGCCATATATCTACACTCTTCAGCGCGAGGACTGCTTGGGTAGATGCTGGCGAAAGTTTTAAAATGGTGCCGAGCAGAAGTGTAATCTTTGATACGGTAGTTGGCATTTGCGCGGAGATAATATAAATCTTCCGCTTCCGCACGACCACGGTACTTTTCTGCTAAATCGTCAAATAGGATTAAAGCCTTCGAATACTTGCCTTTTTCATAAAATTTTACAGCCTCTTGATACTTCATGGCTATATTATTGCTGTTTTTAAGTTTTTCAAACTTACTTTTACAGCCAGTGAAAAAAAATGCAGCCAGTAAAAAGGCTATTATAACTCCTGTGCGTCTATTTAAAAACATTTTACAAAGATACGTCAATTAAAGATAATATTCAATTAAATTTCAGTCTGCAATTTACTTGATTTTAATCCACTTAGTGTGGCCGTATCAAGCGTTTAACATACTTTAACCCTTATGTTAACATCTGTCATCACATTGCTAGAAATGAGGGACTGATTTCAAAATGAGTAAATATTTATTTATCTTTACGGAAACAGAACGAAAGTATTTATAAAATGACCTTACGCGAAAGAGTCGAACAAGCATTAGATACATTAAGGCCTTATTTAGAGACTGATGGTGGGAATGTAAGAATCGAAGAGATTACTGATGATAATATCGTTAGATTGAGATTGTTGGGAGCTTGTGCAAGTTGTTCAATGAGTATCATGACCTTCAAAGCAGGGTTAGAACAGGCTATCATGAAAGCAGTCCCTGAGATTGTATCGGTAGAAGCCATAAACATAACAGATATGGATGATCCTAATGCGACATCCCCCAATCAATTGTAACGAAATTGTTGTTTCTCGGTTAACACATTTTAACAGCAAGGTATTACGTGTTTAACTATTTTTGTTAGAATGCTACAATATCTAAAATATTTGTTTGTTTTATTTTTTGCTTTGAATGGCCTGTTTGTTCATGCGCAAAGCAAAAATCTGGTTCAGTTTAGTGGATTGATTTCTTCTATTGGATCTGATCTACCTGTAGCCTATGTAACCATTAAAAACACCTCTTTTAATAATCAGACATTTATTTCTAATAATGACGGCTACTTTTCATTTGTAGCTCATAGTGGAGATACCATACGGTTTTCAAGCGTAGGATATGATCCACTTACGTTTGTGGTTCCACATGTCGCCAGCGATAAATTCACGGCACATATTCAAATGCGGAGTTTGGTTATCGAGCTACCTGCCGTTACTCCCTTTCCTTGGGCTAGCTATGAAGACTACCTGGCAGATTTTATGGGTATGAAAGAAGGGTATGATCCCGTGGCATCAGCACGAAATAATATTAGTCCAGAGGCGATGGCAGCACTAGCTCGGATAGTGCCAAGAAACGCAGACGAGATACAGAACTTTAATTCTACACAGCGTCATATTAATATGACGAATAAGAATATCAATCAAAGATATGCTAATCCTCTTTTAAACCCGTTTGCATGGGCACAGTTGATTAATCAGATACAGCGTGGAGATTATAGTAGGCAAAAGTTAAAGTATTAATATTTTCAATCCGCGTTTTTGATGTCGGTGATGCGACCTATCTCGCGAACACTGAGCTTCGAGGAAAAGTATGACACACATACGGATAATACGAAGACTGTTGCAAAGACAATAACAAAATCTTGTAAACGTATGTCAATGGGGTAGACATCGATCAAAGACCCTTCCATTTCTCCTGTGCGTATGAAGCCATAACTCTCTTGTAGTTTACAGAATAGAAAACCAATTACGATACCGAAGGCACTTCCGATAAGAGCAATGAGCATACCCTCTATGAAGAAAATTCGCTCTACGATGGACTTTTCAGCTCCGAGGTGTTGTAGGATTTTCATGTCTTCTTTTTTGTCGATGACTAGCATCGTTAGAGACCCTATAATGTTGAAAATAGCAATGATACCGATGAATGTAAGTATGAAGAAAACAATCCATTTTTCGGACTTGACCGTTTTGTAAAGCGTGGGATTTTGCTGTTCTCTATTTTTAATGTAGAAATCTTGGTCCAGTTCCTTCTTAAGCTCTTTTTGAACTTTAGACGTTTTACTAGAGTCTTTTAGGTATACTTCGATGGCAGAGATCTTATCGGGTTCGTCTAATATTTCTCTTGCAAAATCCATCGGTACTATGATAATGTTGTCAAACTCCGGCTGATAAGCCAGGACACCATTCACCGCTATATTTCTTATATTGAAATCTTCTAAAGGATTGAGGTTATTGATAGAAGCTGAACGTCTCGGGAAATATAGATCAACATGGTTATAAAAACCGCTGAGCGGTATTTGTAAGTTAGATTGTATCTGTGCTCCGATCAAAGCGTAATTCGTCGTATCATCGCGTATGGAGAATTTTCCAGCGTGCAGAATATCTTTTTCACTTTGAGCCGTTAGCGCCGAAGGAGCCATGCCTTTCAGCTTGCCCACAAACTGTTGCTGATCGTATTGAACCAGGATTTTATCTTCCAGTAGTTCAACATAATTTTTTACTTCGGCAGAAGTTGCCAGGGTTTTAAAGGAAGGGAGTTCTTTTGAAAATGTTTTTCCCTCCTTCGGTTCAATTCGCAGGTGGGGAGTAAAGCTGCTGTACATGGATAGAATAAACTTCTCCATACCGTTGTAGAAGGATAAAACAATAACTAGTGCAGCCGTACTAACAAATACCCCTACAATGCTTATAATTGAAATTATATTTATTGCGTTTACTGATTTCTTAGAGAAGAGATACCGAGTGGCAAAAAGTAAGGGGATTTTTAATGATTTCATCCGCGCACAAATGGATTTGTTCGTTTTTCGAAGTCTATACTGGTACTCGGCCCATGGCCTGGATATACAACAGTTTCAGCTGGAAGAGTATATATCCGTTGCGTGATGGATCGTAACAGCGTCTCATGATCACCTCCAGGTAGGTCTGTGCGACCTATGCTGTTCCGGAATAGGACATCTCCCCCAATAAGAAAGTTATCCTCAGCAGAATAAAAACAAAGGTGAGCAGGTGAATGACCGGGAGCGAGTATCGCTTTTAGCTTATGATCTCCGATAGCGATCTCCTGATTGTCGCTTAAGAAGGCATCCGGTATTGGGGATGTCTCGTATCTGATACCCATCTGGGGCGCATAGTTTTGAACAGCGACTAAAACAGGTACTTCTCCCTCGTGGAACTGCGGTTTAAGCCCCCATTCTTCATAAACAAAGCGGTTCCCAAGAACGTGATCTATGTGGCAATGTGTATTGAGTAATATTTGCGGTTTTAGTTGATTTTGTGCAATAAAATCCTTTAATTGTTTTTCTTCCAGGTGATTATGCATCCCTGGGTCAACAATTATACAGTTTTTGTTTTCGTCATAGAGGACGTAGGTGTTTTCCTGATATGGATTGAAAGTTATTGTTTCTATGCTAATCATAATTCAAACTTAACCAAAAAGCTTTGTATTCACGAATCCCTGTTTTAAAAACAAAATGTTATTGCCACTTCGTTGAGTTAATTAAATGCCTTATGTCTTTTTTTACGAAATCTAAGACCGGTTGTATTGAATCCAAATGTGGCTTTTCATTAAAATACAATGCTCCACGTAGGTAGTGTTTTGATTTATCAGAGATAAAAAACTGGTAGTTAGAGGCCGTATTGCCTTGAATTTCATATTCGAGACCATAGATATTCTGCTCTTTTATAAATATATCTTTTTGTTCGATAGCACTAGCCATGGTGGTGTGTTTGAAGACAAACGTTCGTGCATCTTCTGTAAGCTGTTCAAGTGTAGAATGTGGCCCTATATTAAAATAACTAAGGTGGAGTCTGGCGTTGAACTGTGGAAAATCTAGATTTTTCCAACACGGCATAGCGTTCCTGTTTTCGTCTGTAGTGAGGATACTGTAAATTGGTATTTCAAAGGAAAAGGGGCAGCCTGTTTTGGGCGTATGGTAGCTGTGCTCAGGAAAGACTACCCGGTGAAAGCCACGAGGCTTTGGGCTGTAATCATGGCTGTTACATGCAAAAAAAAGAAAAAATATCGCCCCCAAAAAGTGTATCTTAAACATGGCCGCTTAAAAAGTGTTCTTCCATATTTCCCAGTTTTTTTCCGCTTGTAGTACCAACATTTCGTAACCATTTTTGATGACAGCATGTCGCTCTTTCCCTTTCTGTAGAAAAAGGGTTTCTTCTGGGTTGTATATTAAATCGTAGAGCAGGTGATCGGCGGTAATAAATTCATAGGGAATGTTAGGACACTCATCTGCATTTGGAAATGTACCTACAGGAGAGCAATTTATGATAATTTGGTGAGCTTCAATGATTTTTTGATCCAAGTCACTATATGTAATGTCGCCATTTTCGCGATTTCTGCTAACTAGTAAATAAGGAATGTCCAATTTATTGAGGACATAGCAAATAGCCTTGGCTGCTCCGCCATTGCCCAATACAAGTGCACGATGGTGTTTGTGGGTTAGCAAAGGTTCTAATGACTTTTGAAAACCGAACGCATCCGTATTGTATCCTTTGATCGCGATTGTAGTGTCGTCTCGGCGATGTATGGTGAGGCAGTTTACGGCTCCTATTTCTTCAGCTTCGGGAGAAAGATTGTCAACGAATTTAAGAATAGACTGTTTGTATGGTATCGTGACATTAAATCCATGAAAACGGGTATCCTTACGGACTAGATCTGCAAACTCGTCAATATTTGGAAGGGAGTAGAGGTCATAGTCTATTCCTGTAATGTGTTCTTGTTCAAATTTTGCTAAGTAATAGTTTTTTGAGAACGAGTGCCCTAATGGGAATCCTACTAAACCTAGTTTTATCATGAATTGGACGTGTATTTTTTTATAATTTCTGAAACAATCGGGTTTCCTTGCAGCTGAGGCAAATAATCAAAAAGAATATGGTGCTTCTCTGGTCCGAATGAAAGGGCCAATTCTAGAAAATTAAGTGCTTCGTTGTACTGACCATTGGCAAATAGATAGGCAACGAGTCTATAATATAATTCGGCGCTGTCTGGATTGCACTTTATAGCCTCAGACATGGTTTCGATAGCTTCTATAAGTTTTTTTTGCTCAAAGTATATCGACGAAAAATCCAACCAGGCATCAATATCTGTAGGATTAAGCTCAACGACCTTAGAATAGGCCGCTTCAGATTCTTCCACCTGTCCCAGCTTATATCTAGCATCAGCTATTGCAAACCAATAGTCTGGGTTATCGTCTTCGAGCTCCAATGCCTTTTTATAAAAATGTAGCGACTCAAAGTAACGCTCCTCAAAGTCCAGTGTGACACCAATACCAAACCAGGCGTCTGATAGGGCACTGTCTAGTTTAACCGCCTTTTTATAATAATCTCTTGCGGTATCCATCTGCTCGAGTTTCTCGTAGCATTCTCCAATAGCACAATAGGTGTCTGCATTTGGCGGTTCATACTCAAATGTTTGTTTATAGACGAGGATTGCTTCGGAGTATTTGTCTAGATTGACTAAGGCATTACCTTTATTGAAGTACGCTGAGGCGAAGTTTTCTTGTATTAAAATGGAGTAATCATAGGCATCGATTGCCTCTTCAAAGCGTGACATTTTATGATACGCGTTGCCAAGATTATACCAAGCGATGAAGGAGTAGGGGTCCCGATCAATAAATTCATTGTAAAATGTGATACTCTCTTCTTGCCTATCTAGGATATCATAACAAAAAGCCAGTTCATAGAGTGCATCTTGATTTTCTAAGTTGATCTCTAGTGTTTTTCGTAAGAAGGTGACCGCTTTCTCATAATTACCCTGTAGCTGATAGAGACCGGCTAGTTGATAATAGACATCTTCCTTATTTTCTGCATTGGAAAGCGCTGCCAAGAGCGCTTCTTCGGCCTCCTGATAGCGACCGGTAGATGCGAAGATAGATCCTCTGATAAGCTGTATATCGCCATCTGAGGGCTCGAGCAATTCGGCCTTGAGTAGGGCTTCTAGCGCCTTTTCGTACTGTTGAATAGAAGCAAGAAGTTGTGCCTTCTTTAGAAGGAAAGATGTCTCAAAAGGATGTTGATTGCTGGCGAAATCAATCACTTGCAGTGCTTTTGACGGATCATTTTTTTCCGTATAGTAGTCTATAATACTATCAAAAGCCGCCGAGTCAAAGAAGTATTGATCGTCATTCCGAATCATTTCTTCGTAACGATTTACAGATTCCTTTTGCTCCTCCGGCGATCCAAACTCAAATTCCTCTTCCATATCGTATCTATTTAGTGAAAAATACACTTTTTAAATTAAACCTATTCAAATTTCTTTTCCACATATTAACATACAGAGTGTAAAAAGAGGAAAAGGTTTAAAATAAATAAAGCCGTCCCGAATTTCGGGACGGCTTATTATTTGTAATAATTATACGAGTGTATGATTATTTTTTGATCTCAACACGACGGTTTTGAACACGACCTTCTTCAGTTGCATTTGATGCAATTGGGTTAGCCTCTCCGTAACCGTTAGCGTTAATGCTAGATGCAGATACACCAGCATTTACTAAGTATTGTTTTACTGCATTAGCGCGGTCTTTTGATAAGTTCACGTTGTATGACTCAGAACCTTCTGCAGAAGCGTATCCGTCTAAAGTAACAGAAGATTTGTTATCGCGGATTTCTTTAGCTAATTTATCTAAAGTAGCGTAAGAAGAAGTTTTCAATACAGAGCTATCGAATTCAAATTGAATTGGAGCGTAGTATGCACCTGTAGTAGCGTTGTTTTGAACAACTGGCTCAGGGAATTTGATTGGACATCCAGAACCATCAACTACTGTACCAGCAGGAGTGTTAGGACATTTGTCAAATTTATCAGATACACCGTCTCCATCTGAATCTTTACCTAAAGCATCAACAGTACCCTCTAATGAAGAAACGCGTTGTTTTAATGCTTCAACTTCGTTACGCAATGAAGGATCTTTCAACTCATCGTACATTGTAGCAACTGGGTTAGCAAAAGTCAAGTTTTGTTTGTCTCTTGAACCTAAAGTGAATTCTAAACCACCGTAAACGTTAGAGAATTTACCTTTGTAGTCAGTTCTAGCTGGTCCGTAAAGTCGATTATCATCAGTGAAGTTCATGGTGTAACCTAAGTTCAATGCTACAACTTCAGATAATTTGAATTTAACACCAACACCTACTGGCACATAAGCTGCTAACCTGTTATCTCTGTCACCAACTGGCTCGCGGTCACCGAAAATTTCTTCACCCCATTTACCTTTGTTGTTGTAAACTTCAGTACCTGTGAAATCGTTGTTTGAGAATTGAACTGGGTTGTGTGCCATTACTCCTAAACCTACTTTAGCGTAGAAGTTAACTGCATTTTCTCTTCTTAAGAAGTCGATAGTACCCAATTGGAATACACCGTTCATACTAGCAGCCCAGTTTACTGAAGTTTCAGCAGATTTTGCTCCGTTAGCTGTTTCTGGTGCAGTAACCATATCGTGGTTGAAAGTTTTGATTTTACCACGGTTACCTTCTAATTCTAAACCGAATAGGTGAGAGAATTGTTTACGGATAGTCAAACCATAGTACTCACCAACTTTGTTTTGGAAGTAACCAACTTTTTGACCGAATGCATTTGATCCACCAACTAGTGCGTTAGGTGTAGTGATACCACCTTGTAAGCCGATAGACCAAGTTCTGTATTGTGATCTACCACCAAATACAGTTGGAGTTTGAGCTTGAGCAGTTTCAGCAAAACCTAAAGCGGCTACTAAAGAAGCTGCAACAGCTGTTTTTTTAATTGTAGAATAGTTCATACTCTTTTGTTTAAGGTTATTAAAATTTTTAATTGTTCTCATTTTTAACATAACTTAACAATAACGGTGCCAAAAATTTAAATCGCATTGAAAAAATAATGTAGCACGCATTTGTTGTTAAATAATAGGTAAAATTACTTATTTGTCTGTTATATAACAAATATTTCGCTCAAATTTGTTTGTCTTTCGATAAAAAAGAAAGACAATGTAGCTTTTACACTACATTGTCTAACGTATTATGTTCAAAATAGTTGAAGTTATAACTTCATTAGAGGATGTAATGTAGAACTGCTAAAGTCAATCCTCCCAGTATTGCGCTCACAGGTATGGTAAGTATCCATGCCCATAACAAACTGATCGTTACTCCCCATCGTACAGCTGATACGCGTTTTACAACACCTACACCAATGATCGATCCTGTAATTGTGTGTGTGGTGGACGCCGGAATTCCAAAATGCTCGGTGATGCCGAGTGTGATTGCTCCCGCTGTCTCGGCACTGACACCTTCCAAAGGAGTAACCTTAGTAATTTTGGTACCCATTGTTTTTACAATTTTCCATCCACCACTCATCGTTCCTGCAGCGATCGCTACATAACAAGATAAAGGTACCCATTCTGGCATTTCTTCAAAACTTCCGATCACCCCTTGGGCTATTAACGCAGTCGCAATAATACCCATTACCTTTTGGGCATCATTACCACCGTGGGCAAAACTTAAACCGGCAGAGGAAATTAGCTGTAAGATTTTGAACCATCTTTCAGCGACACTAGGTCTGGTTTTTTTGCAGATATTGATAATGATTAGGGTAATGATAATCGCAATGGTCATCCCTATGACTGGTGCCAGAACAATGAAAGAAAGAATCTTTAATGTAGCACTCAAATTGATCGCGTCCAAAGGGTTGGCACCTAGAAAAAGAGCATATGCCATTCCTGAACCAGCAAAGCCGCCGATTAAAGTGTGTGACGAGGAAGATGGTATTCCATAATACCAGGTAAACAGATTCCAGGATATAGCCGCTACTAACCCGGCAAATATTACTTCGAGTGTAATATATTGCTCGATTACTGTTTTTGCGATAGTATTGGCGACTTTGTGGTCTGTAAAGACAAAATAAGCGACAAAATTGAATAGAGCGGCCCAAAGTACAGCCATAAATGGTGTCAATACTTTGGTTGATACGATAGTTGCAATTGAATTGGCTGCGTCATGAAAACCGTTGATATAATCAAAGGCTATCGCTAATACAATAACAACAACTAATAAAGTCGTGATCATGATAAATTAATTATGTATAGTTAACCTGCCCTAGTTAGGCATTTTTAACAAGGATACTTTCCAACACATTTGCTACATCTTCACATTTGTCTGTAGCGTCTTCCATTGCGGATAGAACTTCTTTTTGTTTGATAAGTGAAATAGCATCTGTTTCGTACTCAAATAGATCTGCAACAGCTTTGTCGAAAATATAATCCGCCTTATTCTCTACACTGTTAATACGTACACAAGAATCTGTGATGTTTCTGATGTTTTTCAGATCTTTCAGCTCAAATAAGGCTTTTGCTACATGTTCCGTCGCCTCCAAAATCAATGCTGTAATTTCAATCATCGGTTCTGTAGGCTTCTCTACTTTGTAGAGCTGCATTCTGTTTGAAGCTCCGTGTATGAAGTCTGCAACATCATCCAGTGAACTCGCTAAAGCGTGGATATCTTCACGGTCAAATGGCGTGATGAAGTTTCTTCCTAATTCGAGGTGGATTTGGTGCGTGATATTGTCACCGACATGTTCAAGGTCTTCTAATTTTTTAGAAAGCTCTTTTCTTTCTTCTAGATTAGTGCTATTTACCGAAATGTTGAGGAGTCTAGCCATCTCTATAAGATTGGCGCCAGCTTGTTCAAACAGAGGGAAGAACTTTTTGTCCTTAGGGACAAAGTACTGAAAGATGCTATTTAAAGACATAATACTTTTATTTTGATGCAAAAGTATAATGTTAATGTTAAGTTAATGTTAAGTTTTTAAACATTGACTTGTTAAGTGCTTTTGGATTTGGACAGGGTAAAGCCAAAAGTTGTACCTATTCCTTCGGTGCTGCGTACGTTGACGGTTTGTTGATGCGCTTCCAAAATATGTTTAACGATAGATAGTCCCAAGCCTGAGCCTCCAATATCCCGGGATCGACTTTTGTCTGTCCTGAAGAAACGCTCAAATACTCTTGGTAGGTTTTTCTCTTCAATTCCATAACCATTATCGGTAACCTCGATTAATACTTGATCTAACAAATGGAATATGCTGATTGTTGTTTTTCCTCCATTTTTGCCATATTTTAACGAGTTGTCTATAAGGTTGACAAGAACCTGTTGGATTTTTAAACGATCACCTTTTACTTGTATCGTTTGGTTCGGCTTTGTATTGAAAATAATCTTGATATTATTTTTGTTTGCTTTATCAATAAGGTGGTCAATCGTTTCATTGATTAATTCGATAATATCGAACTTTTGAATGTTTAGCGATATTTTTCCCGATTCAAGCTTCGAGATCTCATCAAGGTCATTAATAAGATACGTCAACCGATCGATATTTTTGGACGCTTTATCAAGAAATACCAATGCCATATCAGGATCGTCAGCCATCATCCCGTCCTGCAGCGTCTCAATATACCCCTGTATCGCAAAAAGAGGTGTTTTAAATTCGTGCGAGATATTTGATAAAAACTCTCTTCTGAACTTTTCCTGCGCTTTCAACTGATCTATTTCTGTCGACTTTTGTTTTGCCCAGTCTCTTACCTCTTGTTCGGCTCCTTTTATTGGATCATCACTGGCATGTTCTGCAAGCACTTCTTTCATGTCCTTTCCAAGTTTTAGGCTGCGGATTAATTTGTAAATATTGCTGATTCTATTGTTTATATATTGATTTAAGACATTGCTGAGGATGATAAAGGAAATAACAAAAGATACAGGTAGTATCACAAAGAAGTGATTCCAATCGCTTTCATAGTACAAGCTCACGAGGGCTAGTGCCGTGGAGATAATTAAAGCAATATAGAAAACAAGGAGCCTAAAGTTCATAAAAGACTTTTGTAGTTAAATTCGAGAATACAAAAAAGTGTAATAATCAAGAGCAGTTCTGCTGGCGCTCGATTATTACACTGCTAAAAATAGGAATATTAATGTTAAGCTTATATTAAAATCTTGCGATCACAGTTTTGCCACCAACTGTTTTGTCTCCGATAGCAACATTTATTTTTGTGCCTAGAGGTAAAAAAACATCCACTCGTGAACCGAATTTGATAAATCCAAATTCCTCTCCTTGTGTTACAGGTTGTTCTTCTTTGACATACCATACAATTCTACGCGCTAAAGCCCCAGCGATTTGTCGGAATAGGACTTCAACTCCGTTATCCTTTTTTACCACTATAGTGGTGCGTTCGTTGTCCGTAGAAGATTTTGGATGCCATGCTACCAAGAATTTACCGGGATGGTATTTAAAAAAAGTAACGATACCAGATATAGGATTTCTAGTTACATGAACATTGATTGGTGACATAAAAATCGAAACCTGAATCCTTTTGTCTTTAAAATATTCAGTTTCTTCCGTCTCTTCAATAACAACGACTTTGCCATCGACCGGACACAAGACAGCATTCTCATCGATTTGTATTTTCTTTATAGGGCTTCTAAAAAACTGTACAATAACGATAAACAAAAATGCAGATACTCCGTACAGAAACCATTTGATGATTTGGTTGGCATCGTAATAATCAGCGACGGCATTAATGATGAATATAAATAGAACAACTAATGCTAAACTTGTATATCCTTCTTTGTGAAACTTCATATGTCAATCGTTATATTTTATATGCCTTTTAATTTTGCAAACATAGATAAATTCAGGTAAATATCCTAGATACCCTTTTCGCGTTGTATCTGCACAGGGGGAATGTGTGTCTTTTCTCCTGTTGCCTGAAGTGTAAATGTGATAATTAACAAGTCGTTAATAGGTTCGCCTCCTGAGTAAGAAGGGAGGTAATATCCTATTTGATTAATCATGCGTTCTAAGATGTTTTTTTCCTCCTTCGAAAGTACGTTTCCCATATCTAAGAATGTCGCCGAAGAGGGGATACCTTTTTTTGATACTTTTACCTCATAACTCAGTAACCTCTCCATGTCTTGGCTACTTTGAAACGACGATTGCTCCAGGTAATCAACAAACTTATTGGCAATGAATATGTTAAAGCCTGTGAATTCGTCAAAAGAACATTTTTTGCTTAACAGATGCTCCGCGCGTGGGAAGTAATCATTTGGGGCGAATATAAAATCTTCTTTAGGAATCAATAAATGATCAAAGCCTTCTTCAAAACGCGTGCCGCTTAATTGGCCGTTTTCGAATTGCTCTGTTAATAGGTGGGTTTGAATTCTCTTTTTTCCTTCTTCAACAAAAGAAATATACCATAAGCCTTCTGGAAGCCCGTTTTTGACCTTGCCACGTCTATTAAACCGGGTGTAGCCGTGTTCGGTAAAACCAACTATGGGAAGATCCATATCGTATGTTCCTTCGCCATCTTTGACTAGTTGCTGTCCTCTACGATCCCAATAGTGATTGATCTGAAAGGTAGACGGTCCTAACGTGATGAATAACATTGGCTTGCCGTCTGGATAATAATATTTCCATGGACCGGTGGCGATATCATCCATAAAGGTGGATTCCCATTTTAGGACACCATTTGGATGATATGCTTTGAACTCACCCTGTTTTTTGCCGTTTTGGTAGTGCCCTGAAAGTATAACCCGACCGTTTGGGTCGAAGTCCCTGAAGAGGCCTTCAAACTTATTTGTTTTTATGTCGAAAGAGGAAACACGTTCTATATACTTGAATTCACAGTTTTTGTCCACCAGGTAATAATTTTGGTCAAAATAAAAACGCATCATATCGTTAGGAGCCTTTTCAAAGTACAAGGGTTTATTTTCTTGAGCTTTAAGGCAGTAAGATAAGGTCAATAATACGGTAATCAAATAAATAGCTTTTTTCATCTCTCTTTTTCAATTAGTGCGCTTCTAGCCAGTTTGACCCTTCGCCTGTTTCTACTTCAATAGGCACCCGCAGCGTGATGGCTTTAGTCATTCGTTCCGAAATTATGCGTTTGAAGATTTCCACTTCACTTTTGGGTACATCAAACACAAGTTCATCATGAACCTGCATGATCATTTTGCCTGATAATTTTTTATCTTCGATATCCTTTTGGATTTGAATCATCGCGATTTTTATCATATCTGCGGCAGATCCTTGGATCGGAGCATTGATCGCGTTACGTTCGGCAAAGCCTCTTACTGTCATGTTTGCTGAGTTGATGTCTCTCAGATAGCGTCTCCGTTTCAGGATAGTTTCTGCATACCCCTTTTCTTTGGCCGATTCTACCGCTTTGGACATGTATTCTCTAACACCTCGGTATTGGGCAAAGTACTGATCGATGATATCTGCTGCTTCGCGACGCGATATGCCTAGATTCTGGGACAGACCGAATGCAGATTGTCCGTAAATGATGCCAAAGTTGACCGCTTTTGCATTACGACGTTGATCCGAAGTGACCTCGTCTAGCGATACATTGTATACCTTGGCCGCAGTAGCACGATGGATGTCATAGCCTTTAGTAAATGCTTCTAGCATATTCTCGTCTTGACTAAGCTCGGCCATAATGCGGAGCTCGATCTGTGAATAATCAGCCGAAAGTATAATATGATTTTCCGAGCGCGGAACAAAAGCTTTACGTACTTCACGACCTTTTTCTGTGCGTATTGGGATGTTTTGAAGGTTGGGGTTCGTCGAGCTCAGACGGCCTGTTGCAGCTACGGCTTGATTGTACGACGTGTGAATCAACCCTGTTTCGCGGTTGATAAGGGTAGGAAGTGCATCAACATACGTTGATTTCAGTTTTTGATATTGTCTAAAGTCTAATATATCCTGTACAATATCTGATTTATGTGCAAGAGCAACGAGTACTTCTTCGCCTGTTTTGTATTGTCCTGTTTTTGTCTTTTTCGCCTTAGGATCCAATTGTAACTTGTCAAATAAGACTTCGCCCAATTGTTTCGGTGAGGCTATGTTGAACTTCGTTCCCGCTTTATCGTAGATCCTTTGCTCGATGGAAGCTATATCTTTTTCCAAAGACAGGGAAAAAGCCTTTAACGTGTCTGTATCAATTTTTACCCCATTTTTTTCCATTTCGGAAAGCACGTATACTAAGGGGAATTCTACTTGTTCAGCTAGGTTTTTAGTTTCTGTTTCCGATAAAAGAGGAGCGAACTTTTCGTACAGTTGCCAAGTGATATCTGCATCTTCAGCGGCATAGTCTTTTGCTACTTCGACAGCGACATCGCGCATATTACCTTGGTTCTTGCCCTTGTTGCCTATTAGCTCTGTTATGGATATAGGCGTATAGCCGAGGTAGGTTTCGGATAGAATATCCATGCCGTGACGCGTGTCAGGGTCAATCAGATAATGAGCTAGCATGGTGTCAAATAATTGTCCTTGTATGCGTACGCCGTATCTGGAAAGTAGCAGGATGTCGTATTTCAGATTTTGTCCGATCTTCTTTATCGAAGCATTTTCAAAAATTGATTTGAAGCGATCAACAATGAGCTGAGCTTGTTTTGCGTCAGCTGGTGTTGGAACATAGTAGGCTTTGCCTTTTTCAAATGAAAAAGAAAGTCCAACAATATCTGCAACAAGCGGGTCAATTCCTGTTGACTCTGTATCAAAACAAATTGCTGTCTGTTGGGATAATTTATTTGCTAGGTCTTTTATTTTTTCTGGATCATCGATAAGAATATAATCGTGTTCTGTATCTTTAATAGTTAAGTTTGGGGTAAGTGAAGCTATGGGTTGCTCGGGTGTATTTGAGCTGGCTGGTTGTTCCTGCGCAAAGAGATCCATTTGGGCTGAATTTGCTTTTGCCGAATTATCAAGAGTGGAGAAATCATCGCCGAATACCCGCTTGCCCAAAGTGCGAAATTCGAGCTCCGCAAATAGGGGCTCTAAAAGCTCTTTATTGGGAGCTGTCACTTGAAGCTGTTCCTCATCTAGCGTTACAGGAACGTCCAGAAGTATGGTCGCCAATTTTTTCGAAATAAGTCCTTGCTCTGCAAAGTTGATTACATTCTCCTGCTGTTTACCTTTAAGCTTATCCGTATTGGCAATCAAACCTTCGACACTACCGAATTCTTTCACCAATTTTTTTGCGGTTTTTTCACCGATTCCTGGAATGCCAGGTATGTTATCAACAGCATCTCCCCAAAGGCCCAAAATATCGATCACCTGCGATACATCATCTATCTCCCATTTTTCTAATATTTCAGGTACTCCCTGTATTTCTGCCCCGTTACCCATTCGGGCTGGTTTATAAATAAAGATATTGTCAGATACTAACTGTCCGAAATCTTTGTCTGGTGTCATACAGAACACGGTAAAGCCTTCTTTTTCGGCTTGTTTGGCCAAGGTGCCAATGATATCATCCGCTTCGTAGCCATCCATTGTAATCAAGGGGATATTAAACCCTTCGACCAGTTTAAATATGTAAGGGATAGATTTGGAGAGATCTTCCGGCATCTCTTGGCGGTGTGCTTTGTAAGCTTCAAACTCAATGTGACGATTGGTTGGGGCCGCAGTATCAAAGACTACAGCGATATGGGTGGGGTTTTGATTCTTCAAAACCTCCAGTAATGTGTTTGTAAAGCCCATAATAGCGCCTGTATTGAGCCCGTATGACGTCAATCTAGGCACCTTGTTGAGTGCAAAATATGCTCTATAAATAAGAGCCATCCCGTCCAAAAGAAAAAGTTTTTTCACAAGGAGTAAATTTATGTGTACCTCACAAAGGTAATAAAACCTTCATCAACTACATATAATGAAGAACAATGAAACAGCATGGACAATAAGTAATAATATTGATATTTTTTTGCGACTTTTGTGAGAATTGGGGTTATTACTTAAATAAGCATAAATAGGGAATGAGAGGTTTGGTCACAAAATCAACGGGTAGTTGGTATCAAGTGTTAGGAGACGATGGTGTTTCTTATGATTGTCGAATCAAAGGAAAATTCAGAACAAAGGGTATTAAGACGACAAACCCTATTGCTGTTGGTGATTGGGTTGACTTTGATCTTGAAGATTCAGCGCAAACAGGAATCATTACAAACCTAGAGCCTCGAAAAAACTATATTATCCGAAGGTCCGTCAATTTATCTAAACAAACTCAGATTTTAGGCGCTAATCTAGATCAGGCTGTTTTGCTTGTTACCTTGGCTTCTCCTCCAACTTCCTTAGGATTTATAGATAGGTTTTTGGTGACTGCTGAAGCCTACGGTATCCCTGCGGTATTGGTATTTAACAAATTAGATCTTTTCAGTGATGAAGGGAAAGAAATACTAAAAGAATACAAAGCTATCTACGAGCATATAGGTTATGCCTGTTATGAGGTTTCGGCATTAGAAGGGACGCATGTGGATACATTGGAGCATATTTTAAAGGATAAAGTGACGCTCTTGTCAGGTCATTCTGGAGCGGGCAAATCGACACTTATTAATCGAATTGTGCCAGGATCACACCTACGTACCGGACAGATTTCAGACTGGTCCGATAAAGGGAAGCATACCACCACCTTTGCCGAAATGATTGAACTGCCTTTCGGAGGGAAGCTTATTGATACTCCAGGTATTCGAGAGTTGGGGATTGTGGACATTGAAAAAGGAGAACTGTCGCATTTCTTTCCCGAGATGCGGCTTTATCTCAATAAATGTAAGTTTAATAACTGTCGTCATATTAATGAACCTGGTTGTGTCGTGTTGGAAGCGGTAGACCAAGGAAAAATTGAAGAATCACGTTATGACAGCTACCTTAGCATGTATAGCAATGAGGATAATCGTCATTGATTCCGATCGATCGGCTGAAAACAAAAGCTATTTTGACTTGTTTTAATCCAAATTAATAAAATTGGAATATTTATGAAGTCTGTTTGGAAGTGGGTACTCATCGTTTTTTTGGTTCTTGTAATAGGTATATTGATGTTAATATGGTATTATGGAAGAAACTGGAAACCTATAGTTGAGACAAAACTTAAGGAAGTCGTACACAAATCTACAGGCGGGTTGTATATCTTGAAGTATGAGGATTTAGACTTAAATATAGCATTAGGTAACGCTACTTTTTGGAATGCTGAATTGATTCCAGACTCTGTTGTATATCAGCAGCAGGTGCTAGCAAAAGAAGCTCCGAATAACCGTTACCACATAAAGTTGAAGATGCTGAAAATAAGACAGTTTAGTCTTATGGATATTCTTTTGGATAAACGCTTAAATATTAAGACTATAGTTTTTGAAGAGCCAAATATACATCTCGTCAGCGAATATCATGCTTACAACGATACGATTTCTGACCATACCCAAAAGACCTTATACGAAAATGTAAAGGATATCTTTAAATCTATTAATGTAAAGCACATCAAAATTGACAACGTAAAGTTCAAGTATTCGAAGATTGAAGAAGGGCACACAAGCACTATTAGCCTCAATCAGGTAAATATTAATGTACATGACGTATTGGTGGACGAAACTTCACTAACCGATACCTCCAGACTTTACTATACGAAAATGGTCGATGTTCAGATTCCAAAATTTGAATATGACTTGCCAGATGGATACTATCGCGCGCGATTCGAGAGTCTAAGAATAAATACAAGAGAGCAAAACGTACTATTCACGAAAGTCTTTTATGGCCCAAAGATGGGCAAGAATGCTTTTTTTAAGCAAAAAAGGCAAAATGTAACAATGGCTGTTTTAGCCTTTGATACGCTGCGCATAGAGCACTTGGATTTTCGGAGATTGATTGACAACCAGCAGACCGTCGCCTCTAAAGTTCAGATAAAAAATGGTTCGGTCGATTTATCTGCTGATAAGAGATATCCAAAGTATCCTGTTGTCAAGGTGGGACATTCCCCACATCAACAATTAATGCATGCCAAAAAGTTACTTCGTTTGGATACTTTTTTAGTGGACAATATTAGTATCACTTATCACGAATTCAGTGCCAAGTTTGGTCGAGAGGGGGCCATCAGTTTTGATGGGGCTAGAGGTACTCTTACGAACGTGACTAACGATACGATCGCATTAAAGAAGGATCAGTTTATGCGAGCAGATCTTGTTGCCAAGGTGATGGGGAGCGGCCGGCTTCACGCGAAATTTGGTTTCGACATGCTTAGTAAAACCGGGTACCATACCTATAGTGGCACTTTAGGTGCGATGAATGCCACAGCGTTCAACCGCATTCTACAGCCTCTACTCAATGTAGGCATTGCTTCTGGGAATATCAAAAAAATAGCCTACAATATGGAGGGAACAGATCGAAAAAATTGGGGAAGTTTTAAGTTTGATTATAATGACCTGAAAATTGATCTGCCGAAAAAGGAGAATGGAAAGAAGTCAAAAATAGTTTCCTTTTTGGTTAATCAGATTTTGATAAATGACAGTAATCCGGATGCCAATGAGATCTATCATGTCGGAAAGATAAATTACAGGAGGGTGCCTGAGCACACCTTCTTTAAAACCGTATGGCAGAGTCTTCTCGATGGCATAAAGCAGTGTGCCGGTATCAGTCCAGAACGAGAAGCCAAGTTAATAGGCACAGCCGAAACTGTTAAAGAAGTCAGTTCTGAAGCTAAAGGTGTTGTTCAAAAGACCGGTAAATTTTTCAAAGGAATATTTAAAAAGAAAGAGAAAGCAGAAGAAGGCAAACCTTAATCGTTCTCCGCAAAAATATATATTACTATGTTTGTAGGATGAAGTCTATAGCAGATTTTTTGAAATTCGTGATTCTGTATCGTTACAAAGTTGTAGACCTTATCATGTTTTATGTTAGCATGGTCTGCGCCCTGACTGTACTGGTACATATAGGCTATATCACCAATCCGGATGTTGCAGAGTATACTAAACAGGCTATAGTCGCTATGTTTTATGGCCTTTTCGGGCTAGAAATTCTTCGTACATTTTCATCTGTTTTTGCCATAAAGGGAGTCGTTGTATCCCATTATTCCGGTATTGTTGTCATTCTATATTTTTTGCTTATCCTGTTTGCTCGTCTTACAGGTAGTCCTTGGTTAGCATATTTTGCCAAAGAAGAATGGCTGTATTTAGGAATAGGTATAGTCTTCTTGTCAGAACTGTCCAAGAGCAGTTTATTTTTTGATAACTTCTATTTCAATCCGACTATATTATTTGTGATTAGCTTTATAGGTTTGATTCTGATCGGAACGGTATTGTTGATGTTGCCCCGGACGACGTTGGAGGCGCCGCTTAGTTTTGTCGATGCTTTTTTCATGGCGACAAGTGCCGTATGCATTACAGGGCTTTCTGTAACGGATATATCGACCAACTTTTCATTGTTCGGACAGACAGTCATTATGTTGTTGATTCAGGTTGGCGGATTGGGAATTATGACCTTTACGGGATTCTTTGGATACTTTTTCTCTGGAGGATTCTCGTTCAAAAACCAGTTGATGTTTGGAGAGATTTTGGGCGAAAATAAGCTTAACGACGTTGTCTCTACACTGTTGACTATCATATTCATTACCCTGCTGTTCGAACTTATCGGTGGTGCTTTTATTTATTTTACATTAGACCCCCTGTTATTTGAGGGAACAGGCGAACGTATTTTTTTTGCTGCCTTCCATGCTATTTCTTCCTTCTGTAATGCCGGTTTCTCTATTCTTTCCGATGGCATTACCAATCCTGAATATCGCTACAATTATAGTTTTCAAATTGTCTTGACACTGATTTTTGTATTGGGAGGCTTAGGCTTTGGCACAGTTTACAATTTTTATACTTATCTCAAAGGAAAGGCGAATGCTGTTATCTGTTTATTATTTCTCAAAAAAAGATATAAGCATAAGGCGCAGCCCTTTAGTTTTAATACCAAGTTTATACTCTTATGTAATGCAATTGTGGTCATTTTGGCTACAGGGTCTTACTTTTTAATGGAACAAAATAACACTTTGGTTTCAGATAAAAATATTTTTGGGGAGTGGGTAACTTCCCTTTTCATGGCAAATGCTTCTCGATCTGCGGGATTTAACAGTGTGGATGTTAATTTTGTAAGCACTCCGACGTTAATTATGCTGACCACATTGATGTGGATCGGGGCATCACCTGGGTCCACTGGTGGTGGTGTCAAAGTAACTACAATAGCGATAGCGTTTATGAACATTTTGTCCTTGGCACGAGGTAAGGATTCGATTGAGCTTTTTAAGCGCAAAATTGCTTCTGAGTCTGTCAATAAGGCTTTTGCCATCATTATTCTATCGGTATTGACGATTACATGTTCGTTTGTTCTCCTTAATTTTTCAGATCCTGGTAAGCCCATGAAAGCGTTACTGTTTGAGTCGGTTTCGGCATACACGACCTGTGGTCTTAGTTTAGGAGTGACGCCTTCTCTAAGTGCAACCGGAAAGATGATTATTATTTTTACCATGTTTGTGGGACGTGTAGGTATGTTGACTTTATTGGTAGCCTTCATCAAAAACATGAAGAACAAAAGTTATATTTATCCAACCGAAAAGCTCTTGTTTTAAACAATTAAATGTATTGTAAGATGGGGTATGCAGACATAGGGGTAATTCCATAACCATAAATAAAAGACAAACTGATCCGCAAGCTGGCGGATGACCATTGAAAGTAAAATTAAACACATATGACAGATAAAAAGAAGACTATACATATATGAAATATATTGTTTTGGGATTAGGACATTTTGGGCGTTCATTGGGCATACATCTTACCGAACTAGGCCATGAAGTCATTGGAGCCGACCTGAATATACAGATTGTCGAGCAGTTGAAGGATAAGATCACACATACAGTTTGTCTAGACACGACAGATCGTGAGGCCGTTTCCTCTTTACCTTTAAAAGATAGTGATGCTGTGATTATAGCTATTGGCGAAGACGAGGGAGCTTCCTTATTAACCACGGCCTTGGTCAAACAGCTCGGTGTAAAACGCATCATTGGACGCGTTGTGTCGGATCTTCAAAAAACGGTTATGGAGGCCATGCAGATCGATGAATATATCATGCCTGAAGAAGAAGCTGCAGAGCGTCTGGCCATGCGGTTAGATAATATCGATATTGTTGATTCGTTCAAGGTTTCTGATCGGTATAGCATCATAGAGACGAAAGTTCCGTCCAAATATGTTGGGATGACGTTGAAAGATGCTGACCTTACAAATAGATATAAGGTTATCGTATTGACGACAGTTACCCTAACTGGTGCCGTTTCCAAGGGAAAAACCGTGCAAAGCAAAGAGGCGTCTGGTATAGCCAAGTCCGATACTGTACTCCGGGAGAATGATCTCCTTGTTTTATTTGGAGAACTTTCTGATATTAAAAAATTGATCGAAAAAGGAAACTAATCCAAAAGTCCATAGGATATTACTAAAATCAATTTTATATTTGGGCTTTAATAAAAGGCATTAACCGCTAACTTATCCGTGAAGATACGGTGAGCTTGATGATAAAAATGCTCGTTATACCTTCGTTACCTTAAAAAGAAAAAATTGTTTGATGAAAAATTGGTTTAAAGAGAATTCTTCGCATCTAATTGTTATTGCGATCTTCTTTGTATTAGTGTTTTTTTACTTTTCGCCGGTTTGGCAAGGAAAGGCATTGTCTCAACACGATGTGATGCAGGCGATGGGCAGCCAGAAGGAGCTTTTCGACTATAGAGCTAAGGACGGTCATGCGCCTCAATGGACCAATTCGATGTTTGGCGGGATGCCTACTTACCAGATTTGGTATGAGCACACCACGAATATAACAAGTTATGTTAATCGAATCTTGACAATATTTTTCCCTTTGCCGGCAGATGTTATTTTGATTTATCTTTTGGGAAGTTATTTCTTGCTTTCTGTTCTCCGCATTAAGCCCTGGCTGGCTGCGGTAGGAGCTATTGCTATTACTTTTTCATCCTACAACTTTATTTACATTGAGGCAGGGCACGTTAATAAAGCTTATGCTATAGCCTATTTGGCTCCCATAATCGGAGCCGTTATACTCTGTTATCGGGGTAATAAGCTTTGGGGGCCGATCTTGTTAGCGGTCTTCCTTGCATTGGAGATTCGAACCAACCACGTGCAGATGACCTATTATCTTTTCATTGCTTTATTGGTTTACGTAGGATTTGAACTATACTATGCGATTCGAGAAAAACGCGTTCCTGCATTTGCGAAAGCTACAGCATTGCAGATAGGAGCGGTCGTGGTTGCAGTAGCGGTCAACGCTTCCGTTTTGTTTCCGACCTATGAGTATAGCAAGTTGACTACACGAGGCAAGGCCAATATCGTGAAGGTAGATGAAGGTAATAAAAGTGGAGGATTGGATAAAGATTACGCTTATGCTTGGAGTCAGGGTGTGGGCGAAAATTTAACATTTTTGATTCCAAATGCTTACGGAGGAAAAACCCAAGGTGTTTTAGGTGAAGATTCGCATGTGGTTAAATTTTTTACCGGCTTAGGAGCTCCTCAGAATCAAGCATTACAGATGGCCAAAAGCCTTCCTACTTATTGGGGTGAGAAGTCATTTACTTCGGGCCCTTGGTATTTTGGGGCGGGGATTATCTTTCTATTTGTTTTAGGAATTTTTATTGTTAGAGATCGATTAAAATGGTGGATTCTTGCAGCTATTGGATTGACGGTGTTGTTGGCGTTAGGAAGTAATTTCTCTATCGTATCAGATATTTTCTTTGATTATGCTCCATTGTATAATAAATTTAGAGCTCCTGAATCTATTCTGATTATTCCATCTATACTGATACCTGTGCTAGCAGTTATGGCTGTTCATGAACTGATAAATAAAGGTAGTGATATTGTTCAATTGGACAAGAAAGTGCTTTATAGCTTCGGAATCATTGCAGGTATCTGCGTTGTGGTTGCTTTAATGCCTAATATTCTAGCCTTTAAGCCATCAACGAACCAGGATTTTATCAGTATGTTGACCAAAGAGTTTGGTGATGCAAATCTTGCGAATCAACTATCAACAGAGCTTATAAAGGATAGGGCAGATTTAGCTTCAGCAGATGCATGGCGTTCATTGGGTATTGTACTGGTTGTATTTGCCTTGGTTTGGTTCTTTGTTAAGAAGAAAGTCTCTGCAAATGTTCTAGTGCTTGGGATAGGTTTGATCACATTATTGGATCTTTGGTCCGTGGACAAGCGTTACTTGAACAACGAAACTTTTGTAGATAAAAGTTTGACGAAAAATCCAATCCAAGAGCGAGAAGTCGATCAGTTGATCCGGATGGATAAAGACCCTCATTACCGTGTTCTTGATTTGACGACAAATCCGTTTTCCGATGCTAAGGCTTCTTATTTTCACAAAAATTTAGGTGGTTATCATGCTGCTAAGCTGATGCGTTTTCAAGAATTATTAGAGCACCAATTCAATGGAGCTATCAATGAAGATGTCTTAGATATGTTCAATGTCCGTTATGTCATCACTCGTGATCCTAATAACGGAGCGGAGCGTATCCAACGCAGGTCTACAGCAGCTGGAAATGCTTGGTTTGTAGATAAGGTCACTTTCGTCAAAGACAATGCGCAGGAGATGCAGGCGATCAGTAGTTTTGATCCAGCAAAAGAAGCATTTGTTCATGACGAGTATAAAGGAAAAGTAAATGCGGCTCGCTTAGGACGTCCAAATAATGCAGATATTAAGTTGGTCTCTTATCACCCAGACAAGTTACAATATGAGTATACGGCTCCAAATGATGTTTTTGCTGTTTTCTCAGAAGTATATTATGACAAGGGTTGGAAAGCTTATGTTGATGGAGAAGAGGTGCCTATTATACGGACTGACTACCTTTTAAGAGGTTTACAACTGCCGGGTGGTAATCATAAGGTAGAGTTTGTTTTCGACCCGCAGACGATGAAAATATCAAGTATCGTTTCTTTAATCGGATCCATCGTTTTGGTCCTAGGTTTGGGCGGAGCGATTTTTATCTCATACAGAAGGAAAAAGGCCTAACAGCAATGAACCAGTATAAAACGGGCTACTTAATCTTTTAAGTAGCCCGTTTTATATATACCTCGCCTGGCCCTTGTTCTTTAAAGCTCAAGTTTTAATTGAGGGTCGGTGACGCGGAAGGTTTTTCTGTGGTGAATTGTATGGCCATGTGCTAATACCGCTTTACGGTGTACAATAGTAGGGTAGCCTTTATTAGACTTCCATTCATACAGCGGAAATTCGCCCGCTATACTATCCATGTATTCATCCCTATATGTCTTAGCTAATATCGATGCAGCTGCTATGGCGAGGTATTTACCATCCCCCTTTACAATGCAGGCGTGTGGTAGCGTTTGGTAAGGGATAAATTTATTCCCATCTATAATCAGAAATTCAGGCGCAATCTGCAGTGCATCAATAGCGAGATGCATCGCTTTGTAAGATGCATTGTGTATGTTTATTTTATCAATTTCCTGCGGAGTTATGATTCCGACAGCGAAAGCTAAGGCTTCCTTTTCTATTATTGGACGCAATTCATTCCTTTTCTTCTCTGAAAGCTTTTTGGAGTCGTTGAGGACAGGGTTATAATAATCTTTGGGAAATATAACTGCCGCGGCAAAAACGGGTCCCGCCAAGCAGCCTCTACCAGCTTCATCGCAGCCAGCTTCTATGAATTCATTTTGATATTGGGATAAAAGCATAAGTTGATTGTCTGTGTAACTTATCTGTGATATCGTCAAGTTAACACTTATTTACACTACTTATTCATTTTTTTGTAGTGATATTGACGATTTTAAAAAACTTTTACGGCTCTTTGTTGTGTAAAAGTAAACAATAATTGCTGATGAATAAACTTTATATCCTTTTTCTATTTTGTTGTCCTGCTTTTCTTTTTGCACAAAAGAAAAAGAAGGAGGAGTATGTGTTTCAGCAATTAGAAAATATCGTTCTTGATGGTCAATTGGAAGAGTGGGGGGGTAAGTTGTATAATGCTGACAGTGATTTGTGGTCTTTTGGTGTCGCTGTTCAAGGAGGAAAAGTTTATGTCGCTGTAAAGGTTAAAGACGAAATGTTGCAACGGGAAGCGCTACGACATGGTATTTTTGTAAACCTAAGCTACAATGAAAAGAAGAAAGAAGGGGCAAAGTTATTATACCCATATGTAGATCGTGAGCGACTTAGAGCCTTAAGTCAGGATGAAGATCTGGACGTCAACAACATAAAAGCGGAGCTGCTGAAAAGTGTACGAGGCTATCAGATTTCTGGATTTAGTAAAGTAGTTGATGGACTTCTGTCGTTTGATAATTCTTATGGAATACGTGCAAAGGCACGCTTTGAAGATGATGTTTTAATGTATGAATCTGAGGTGCCATTAGACTTAGTGAAATTTAAGAGTGATCGAATTGCCGTTCAAATAGGCGTTAATACCCAGTTTTTTCAAACGAAGAAGGTGGTCGATGCAAGTCCAAGGCCTAATAATGTAAGGGTCTATGGAGCTAGTCCTTATAAGCCGACCGTCAAGAACCCCTATAAAGAAGATACGGCGGTTTGGTTCTTTGGAAATATAAAATAGAGAGATAATATATATGGATTTTTTTAAGAGATGGATAGCGGTTGCCGCCCTATTTATTTGTTTTTCAGCACAGGCTCAGTCCAATAAAGTGGTTCAAGGTTTCTTGCGGGACTCCTTGTCTAGACCTGTTGCAGGAGCATCGGTACAATACATCGTCGGTGCTGATACTTTGAAAACGAGCTCCTCTGTAGGAGGTATTTATACGTTTAGTAACGTAAGCGATAAACCTTTTAAAATTAGAGTCTCAAGTCTCGGGTTTGAGCCCTTTGAGAAAGGATATACTTTTGCTGCTGTGCAGGATAATAGAATGTTGGTCTCCAATATCATTTTACAAGGGATTCCCAATATGTTGGAAGAGGTTGTTGTCAATGGCGTGGTAACTGTCCAAGTGAAAGGTGACACCGTTGAATATTCCACAAGAGATTTAAAGCTACGTGAAGGATCTGTAGCCGAAGATGCCCTTAAGAAATTGCAGGGGGTAGAAGTCGATAAAGATGGTACCGTGACGGCGCAGGGCGAACAGGTAACCCGGGTTCGTATTAATGGCAAGGACTTTTTTGGAGGAGATGTAAAGACAGCAACGCAAAACTTGCCGGCCAATATTATTGCTAAAATGCAGATCGTGGATGATTATGGTGATATGGCTAATATTACAGGAAATAAATCGGGCGAGTCGACTAAAGTTTTGAACATACAGATAGATCCTGAATATAATAAAGGTTACGCGACGACGCTTCGTGTTGGTGGTGGTACTGAAGAGCGTTATCAGACCACAGGAATGTTTATGGGTTTTCGGGATAAGTCGCAGGTATCTGTGTTGGGCAATATGAATAATATGAATGCGCCATTGTTTGACTTTAATTCGATGGGTGGTGGTGCTAGAGGAAGACAAGGTGGCGGCGGTGGACGTGGTCCAGGTGGAATGTTTGGAGGGTCTGAAGGTATTACAAATGTTGGCTCTATTGGCGTTAATATCCGGCATGATTTTTCGGATAAGCTAAAAGTATATGGATCATATTCGTATGGTAGAGATGATAACAACACCATTGGTAGTTCGTATACCAATCGCTTGGCGGAAGGGATCGAGGAAGAGTCCAATGATGACAACACCAGTATCCGGGCCAATCATCGTTTTGAAGGAAATTTAGAATGGAATATTTCGGATAAAGACTATATAAAAATTACACCACAATTGGGTTTTGGTGATAATACAGCTGATAATTTAAAAAATGTAAGGCAACTAATCGGCGGAGATTTCAGTAATTATCAAATAACAAATGAAAGTAATAAGTCTACAGCCCCTCGATATAATTTTTCTGGACTTTACAATCGCAAGCTCAATGATAAAGGAAGAAACCTCTTCTTTAATTTTAACTACGATAATGCGGTAACAGAAACCGAGTATAATAGGGTCTTAGATCGTTGGCTAACCGATCCGGGCAATGGAGACTTGCCTGCATCCGATGTGTTTGAAAAAACATATCGCGAAGTCCAAAACAAAAGCTGGAACGCAGGAGCCTCTGTTTCTTATATCGAACCGCTTACGGAGAAGAGCAAGATTGAAGTAACGTATGATTATAACAACAACGATTACGATAATCTGAAGGCCCAACAATTGTTAGAATCCCGAGGCAGCTCCGCTTCTGGTATATTAGATTACAACTACAACTACGATTATGCTTTTGCAACACATCGTGTAGGCGCTAGTTACATGTACGATAGCGAGAAGTTGAAGTATTCTTTCGGAGCAGCTTTACAACCATCGACGTTGCGTGGAAATGCATATAATGGGGCGATAACAGAAGTAATTGATCGGAAGAACTTGAACTTTATTCCGATAGCACGGTTTGAGTATAAATTTTCAAGACAGTCTAATTTGACTATGCAATACTCGGGAAAGTCGAACGAGCCTTCCGTTTCTCAGACACTTCCTTTTGCAGAGACAACGAGCGAAACTTTTACTAATATCGGAAATCCCGATTTGGATCCTGAGTTCGGGCACAAGATGAACTTTAGATTTCGTTCAGGAGATTTTCAAAAGGGTAAAACATTTTTTGCGATGTTGAGGACGGAACTGACTACTGATAAAATTGTTTCGTACAACAAAACAACCCGCGTTAATGGGTTAGGTGCGGTACAAGAGGTTGGTTACGCAAATGAGTCAGAACCCGTTTATTCAATAAATTCATTCTATCATTTGGGCCGATCGTTTAAGGAAAAAACATACAACATCATGTATGGCGGGGGCGTGTCATTTAATAAAGGTATTTCCTATCAAAATTCTGAAATAACGAATTTCGAATTTCAGAAAAATGTAAATCTGAATACCGGCTTTCATCAAATGTTGTTCTTTCGATACAATCCTTCCGAAAATTTAGAGATCAATCCGGGAGTACGTTACAATTATACCATAACTACTTCTTCGTTGATTGATTTATCCAACCGGAACACACAAAAGATAACGCCAAATTTGATTGGGTCGATAAACATTACGCCTACTACTATCTTTGGAGTAGACATTTCGAAAGAATTTAATAAAGGATATACTTCAAATGTTAATCCATTTATTATAAATAGCTACATTGAACAACGTCTCTTGAAGGGACAGCGTGGTACCATACGTTTCCAGGGATTTGATTTGTTGGATCAGCAGACTAATATTAATAGAACGGTGTCCGAAATATTAACGGATAGTCGTACCAATAGATTAGCGCGTTACTTTATGTTGACCTTTACTTTCAAGTTGCAGAAGTTTTCCGGGGTAAATCCCATGGAAGACAATAGCGGAGGGCATGGTGGTATGCGTAGGCCAAGAATGTAACTTCCTGTTTTTAGTAAAATGGCATCCAATTTTTTTAATTGGATGCCATTTTTTTTTAACACCTTTTTAAGGTCTGTTTCTAATGGAAAGCTCTAGGGATTGAGGGTATCAGTTTCTGTATTTTATTGTGTAGCTTTGCATTCATTATTAAAATCCATCTGAATGAAGGAGTACAATCTTATCCAACTGGATAATGGTATACGCGTCTTGTTGCATTTTCAAAAGTCAGTTATAACGCATAGCTGTATTGTGGTAAATACAGGCTCAAGGCACGAGAAAGAGGGTAAGTTTGGAATGGCTCATTTTATTGAACATCTAGTTTTTAAAAGAACGGAAAAGCGGTCAACAAATCAGATTCTCAATCGTTTGGAGCAAGTGGGGGGCGATTTGAATGCTTATACCACCAAGGAGTATACGTGCTTGCACGCCTCTTTTTTAAATCCTTACTTGGAGCGCGCTTTGGACTTATTTGAAGATGTGTTATTTCATTCTACGTTTCCAGAAACAGAAATAGAGAAAGAAAGAGGTGTGATTTTAGACGAGATAGCTTCTTATTTGGATAGCCCCGAAGAGTCTATTATGGACGATTTTGAAGATCTCCTATTTCAAGGATCAGGGCTTGGACACAATATCTTAGGGGTAGAAGATGATCTGAAGTCTATAACCAAATCAGACATCATCCAATTTATGGAGGAAAGCTACAATACTTCGGAGATTGTTATCGCTATTTCTGGAGATTATACCTTGGCACAGGTAAAGCGACAGGCAGAACGTATCTTTGGGAAGATTAAAGCCAATATTTTGCCAACGCCAGTACAGGTGGTTCCTGCTGTAGCCAATATTAATGAAGTGATCGAGAAACCTATTAATCAAGCTCATTATATGTTGGGCGGGCAGGCATTCGGTGTATATGATGAACGAAAAACGGCTCTCTTATTACTGAATAATATGTTGGGAGGTTACGGAATGAGTTCTATACTCAATCTTGGGATACGAGAGAAGTATGGAATCGCTTATACGATAGAGTCTAATTTTACGATGTACAAGGATACAGGAAGTGTTAGTATCTACCTAGGGACAGATGAAGAAAAGCTAGATCGAGCAGTCTCACTTGTGTTTAAAGAATTGAATAAGTTAAAGAGCGCTCCTATTTCAGCGTATCAATTGACAAGGGCAAAGCAGAAGTTTAAGGGACAGATAGCATTGGCCGAGGAAAATCGAATGAGTATGATTATTGCAGAGGCAAAGAATATCATCGATTATGGCCGTGTCATCTCTTTGAAGGATGTCGTGGATAGTATTGACAAAGTACGATCAGAAGATTTATTCGAACTTTCAAGTATTTTCTTTGCAGAAGATCGACTCGTATCGCTTAAATTCGTTCCCGAGAAATAGAGTTTTAAATGAGTTAATGACAATTGAAAATCAAATAAATACATATGAACACAGCTTATATTTTTCCAGGACAGGGCGCTCAATTCGTAGGAATGGGACAAGATCTGTACAACCTGAATGCAGAAACAAAGGCGCTCTTTGAAAAAGCAAATGATATTCTAGGCTTTCGTATTACCGATATCATGTTTCAAGGAACTGACGAAGACCTTAAACAGACCAACGTCACACAGCCAGCTATATTTTTACATTCCGTAATTCTTGCCAAAGCTTTGGGAGCTTCCTTTAACCCGTCTATGGTTGCAGGGCACTCGTTAGGCGAGTTTTCCGCTTTGGTTGCAGCAAATGCGTTATCGTTTGAAGACGGTTTAAAGTTGGTGTCGCAACGTGCTAATGCTATGCAGAAGGCATGTGAGATTGAGCCATCCACAATGGCAGCCATATTAGGACTAGAAGATGAGGTTGTGGAGCGGATCTGTGCACAGATTGAAGACATCGTAGTACCCGCAAACTATAACTGTCCGGGACAGTTGGTGATTTCAGGATCGATTGTAGGGGTAGATAAAGCCTGTGTGTTGTTGACAGAAGCAGGAGCAAAAAGAGCCCTTAAGCTAAATGTAGGAGGAGCATTTCATTCGCCATTAATGGAGCCTGCGAAGGTGGAATTACAGGCAGCAATCGAAGCAACAACGATTAATGTTCCTGTATGTCCTATATATCAAAATGTGGATGCAAAAGCGTATACAAATCCTGCTCAGATTAAAGAAAATCTTATCGCGCAGTTGACTGGAGCAGTAAGATGGACACAGACCGTTCAGCATATGTTAGCGGATGGTGCAGAAGCATTTGTTGAAGTTGGTCCAGGTAATGTATTGCAAGGTTTGGTTAAAAAAGTGGATAGACAAGCGCAAACTTCATCCGCGACTATCGGGTAATAGTTACTACTGTTCTTTGAACATGTAGTAATGATCTTGGATTACCTGAGTTATAAAGTCCTCTGGGTGTACTTGAGCTTTTACACCCAGTAGGATTTCCAGTTTAGCGGCCAGTACCTGGATAATTCTATAATTCTTCCTGCGAAACCCCATTTGATAGAGTTCTTTTATATCGTTAAGGTCTACATCTGTTAGCTTGATTACTTCAGGGTAGACGATTTGGTGAGTAGTTGTAATTTCTTCAAATAGAGTTTCTTTCAGATTTATGTCTTCTTTGATACTGATTACAGTGGTATCTGCTGCCATATCCCCAATACGTTGGCTTTTTGAGGAAAGTATAATACTTGTAAGACCTAGTCCTCCCATACTGATAAATATGTCGATTGCATTGCAAACCCAACGTATGAAATACTGATAAAACGTGGCGCGTGTACCGTCTATTTTGACTACTTTGATTTTCATGATTCGTTTTCCTATTGTTTGCCCCTCCATCAAGGTTTCTAAAACAAGCGGATATAGGAATATTGGCAACGTTGCTAATGAGGCGACACCCCAACTTAACCAAGCATCCCCGGAATTAAATACGTCCGACTTGGCTAACAATGTAAATGCTAAAATGGCATATAGTATCATAACGCCATAATCTAGGCCAAATGCGATACAACGGGACCCGACAGAAGCGAGTCTGTATTCAAAATTTACATTCTGTGGCGTATTAATTAATAGCTTATTCATTGTTCTATTACAGATCGTTTCCTATTAATCAAACCTACATAAAATGGATAACATTCACGAATGACCAGTAGAAAAACTTGGGTTGACGCATCTTGGTTAATGAAAATTTCCAATAAGTATTCGAAATACCAAGCATTTTATCTAAGTTTATAGCAAGCTGTAAACTTCATTTATGCGAGAAGCCTCCTTTATAGATCGGAATAAAGAGAAATGGGTGTCAATAGAGAATAATTTGACCAATAAAGAAGATGTCAACCCTGATACGTTGGCCTCAAACTATATTGAGTTGACTAACGATTTAGCTTATGCCCAGACTTTTTATCCTAAAAGTAAGACCAAGGAATACCTTAATGAACTCTCGATTCGTGCACATCAATTGATTTACAGGGATCAAAAATCATCAAATCATCAAATAGCTCATTTTTTCCAGGTCGAAGTATTTGAGGCGATATGGGCTATTCGTCGCCCCTTGCTGTATTCCTTTTTGATTTTTGTTTTCGCAGGCCTTATCGGCTTCGTATCTGCTCGGTATGATGAGGGGTTTGTCCGTCTTATTCTCGGAGATAGCTATGTCAACATGACCATCGAGAACATAAAAGCGGGAAATCCAGCAGCGGTTTATCAAGATGGGAGTAATTGGGGCGGGGCACTTGCTATCACTATAAATAATGTAAAAGTGGCTTTTTACGCTTTTATTTTTGGTGCTTTTTTCAGTTTAGGCACCGGTTATATACTCTTTAGCAATGGTATTATGGTCGGCGCATTTCATTATATGTTTTATAAATACGACGTTTTGCAAGAAGCAATGTCTGCCATATGGATACACGGTACAATCGAGCTTTCAGTCATTGTAATTGCTGGAGGTTGCGGTTTAGCGATGGGAAATAGTATTCTGTTTCCGAAGTCTTACACCCGTATGGCCTCTTTTAAAACAGCGACAAAAGATGCAGCCAAAGTTTTAATTAGCACCGTTCCTTTTTTTATTGTGGCAGGTACCCTAGAAGGTTTCGTGACACGGTATTATCAGCTTTCCATTTGGCTTTGCGTTGGTGTTATCCTGTTATCTGCAGCCGCAATTGTCTTTTATTATATCATTAGGCCTAAACAGCTAGCAATTAAGTATAAATGGAGTTAGCTCAGTTCGAATTTAAGCGAGAACGCAAGTTGGGGGAGTTTGTACAGGACTTTATCAATTTGTTGAAAATTATAATTGGGCACCTTTCCAAGGAACTGCTTAAGTTGTTAATCGCCCCCTTATGTGCTATGCTGCTCATCGGTTACTATATTTCGACACAACTCAATCTAAATGCTGATTACAGTTCTGGAGAGATTGTCGATATGGTCCTTACGTTTGGGTTAGCTTTATTTTGTATGTTGATCATTGGTGGTTTAGCGTTTGGTTTTACTATTGAGTATTTTATTCTTTTGCGAAATCGACGAGATCTTTCCTTTGGGGCCAAAGATATTTGGAATGCTTTTAAGGCCAATATCAGTAAATACGTCCGATTTTTGCTGGGGTCTATTGTCGTGGGGATGATCATATTTATTCCTTTAGCATTTGTATTGTTTTTGTCCGCACTGATTCCCTTGATAGGCTCTCTTGCCATCGGAGTTGTTTTTGCAGTCTTAGGATTATGGTTTTTCACCGCTTTTATGTTGTACCGTGAAGATTATTACGATTTGTTTGATACCTATACCTCTGCATTTTCTATGCTCAAGAATAAGATTGGCGAATACGGACTCGCTTCTTACATTGTTACCTTTTTATTTAGGTCGCTCATGACATTAATGAGTATCATTCCTTTTATTATTATAGGTTTTATCGCATACAATTATGTAGGTTTTAATGATAGTTTTTTCGATACCTATATCGGTAAGATTTTGGTCACATTAGGGAGTACATTTATGTCTTTGTTTTTCATTATCTACTATATGCTATCGGTGATCAGTTATGGAATTATTTACGAGACAGCCAAAGAACTACGGTTTGGAGAGGATGTCTTTGACAAGATTGACAAGATAGGAAGGAGGCTCGATGTCTAGCGTTATCTTTCAGGAAAATCTAGTAGACACCGTACAATCATTGCAGGACGAGCCAATATATCAATATTGGAAAGCAGGTTATTATGATTCCATCCCTCGGGCTAAAATTGTCACATCGGATAGCATAGAGGCTTTTGATGTAGTAGTCGGACGATATCAAGCGAAAGAGTTTGAATATATAGAAAGTATTTCTGATAAGCTAAGTTTTTTTGATAAGTTACTAGACCGTATAAGCAAAATTTTATCGGATCTTTTTCCGCAGCCCAAAGGTGATTTTAATGAAGGAGTCTTCAATTTGCTAGCGGTAATAGGGGCGGTAGTATTGATTTTTTTGATCTATAAGTTTTTTGTGTCCCGGAAAAAACTTTACGTGCACCATGATACAGACGTTGAAAATGAAGAAGAACAGATCGCTTTTGTGGAGAGGAATCTATTACAGGTCGATGTTCAGGCCTATTTGTCCGATGCGTTACAACAAAAGAATTATACATTAGCTATACGCTATCTGCAGTTGCTAAACATACAGTTGTTAGGACGTAAGGGAATTGTACAATGGAATCAATCCAAAACCAATACAGAGTTAATGGAAGAGGTAAATAATGAAGAGTTGAGGCAAGACTTCCTAGCCTGTGCTGTAGTGTTTGATTATGCTTGGTTCGGTCATTTCGAGATTACAGAAGATGCATACCAGAAGTATGCCCCGAGATTTATTCAATTTCAAAGGAGGTGGTCTTGAAAAAAAGCATTTTAATTGGATTGTCATTACTATTCGTCGTGGCGCTAGGAATAGCCGTTATTGACGCAGGAGCTAAGAGACCAATCGATTGGTCAAAGTCATACAATTTTAGAGATAAAATACCTTATGGTCTCTATGTTTTTAGACAGGAGGTTTCCCATATGTTGGGCGAGGACCGAACGTATATGGATTTTGGGGGATCCGCTTATTCGCTGATAAGTGATCTAGATAGTGCTGAGGACTATAATGCCGCTATTGTCAATGTGTATGAAAATATTGGATATGATAAGCTAGATGCCAAGAAGATTTTGGATTACGTCAAGAGGGGAGGAGAACTATTTTTGTCCTCTGAATATTTTGGTGAGGAACTATTGGATACATTGGGTTTACAAGCAGAAACCCTGGATCATTCAATTTTTCTTCCAACGGATAGAAATATTTGGTATTCCTTAGGGCTGGATACTGCCAAAATTCGCTTTGATAAGGTTACGGGTTTTAGAGTGTTTTCTAAGCTTAATGCTAAGACGTGTTCTATTATGGGACAGTTACATTCCAGAGGACGGGCCATTCCAAACTTTGTTAGCGTTTCGTATGGTGAGGGTAGACTCTATCTGCATACCTTACCTGAGGTATTTACGAACTACCACCTACTGCAAAAAAACGGATATGATTATGCGTCTCGATGCCTTCGGGTAATCCAAAGTAAAAAAATTATGTTGTCGGACTATTATTTCGAATCTGATCAGTCAACTACACCCTTGCGGGTTATTTTGACCAACCCAGGTTTTTATCAGGCTTGGTATCTACTGCTATTTGGACTTTTAGTCTTGTTTGTCTTTAAGAGTAAACGAGAGCAGCGGGCCTTGAAAATCATTAAACCGGAGCAGAATCTCTCTAAAGAATTTGCAAAGACAATAGGTACATTGTATTATGAAAATGGACATCCCGGTAATATCATTCACAAAAAAATAGATTATTTCCTTTATGCAATCCGTTCCAACTATCAGATAGAGACTATGAATCTTTTGGATGAAAGGTTTCTTCGCATATTGTCGCTCAAGACGACAGTAAGTGTTGAAGATACGACGGCCCTGTTTTCATTTCTCCACGAATGCAAAAGTAAAATCGATTTTACGATTGAAGAAGTTAAGACGGTTAATAAAAGAATAGAAGAGTTTAAAAGTAAAGCTAGTATTATATGAGCGAACAAGATAATTTAATGCGCAAATATTTGCCTGATTTTGAAAACAGAATCGACCTTACCGGGCTGCAAGATAGACTAGGTGCAGTGCGATCAGAGGTAAAGAAGGTAATTATAGGTCAGGACCGTGTCATCAATATGTTATTGATCTCGATACTTGCAGGGGGACATTCCTTGATAGAGGGGCTACCTGGAGTAGGCAAGACACTCACTGCCAAATTGATTGCAAAAACAATAAATAGTGATTTCAAACGGATACAATTTACTCCTGATCTAATGCCCTCAGACGTGACGGGTTCATCTATTCTTGATTTGAAGACCAACGAGTTTGAATTTAGAAAAGGACCTATTTTCGGCAGTATCATTCTTATTGATGAAATTAACAGAGCACCGGCAAAAACCCAAGCTTCGTTATTTGAATGTATGAGCGAAAGACAGGTTACAGTAGATGGGCATACCTACAAGATGGCAAGTCCTTTTGTAGTTTTCGCGACGCAGAATCCGATCGAACATGAAGGTACTTATCGATTGCCGGAAGCCCAATTAGATCGCTTTTTATTCAAGATAGATGTTGATTATCCCGAACTTGACCAAGAGTTAATGATTTTAAAGGAGCATCACCTTCAGCGTGCGGGCGATAAAGAGGATCTGGTACAGGCTGTTGTATCTACGGATGAACTTATTCATTTTCAACGTTTGTCTAAGCTGGTATATGTGCATGAAGATGTGCTGCAGTATATTTCTGAAATTGTGGTACAGACCCGCAGTAATCCCAACTTAAGCCTAGGAGCCTCTCCGCGAGCTTCAATAGCGCTCTTGGAGGCATCTAAAGCATTTGCCGCGCTGCAAGGTAGGGATTTTGTGACGCCAGAAGATGTGAAATATGTGGCATCCCCCATTTTAGGTCATCGGGTGCAGTTGACACCGGAAAAAGAAATGGAAGGCTTTTCACCGGGCTATATTATCCGTCAACTTGTAGAGAGTGTAGAGATTCCAAGATAATGAATTTGATGAGACGGCTGTATGTTCGGAATTTGTTTTTCTATCTCCTGCTAACACTGGCAGGGCTGTTTGCGCTATCGTTTTACGTGGAACCTTTACGCATGGTTTGTACGGTGCTACTTTGGGGAGCGATCGCACTCTGTGCATGGGATTTGATTTTTCTCTTTTTTCCTCGTAAAGCCGTAGATATAAAACGGCAATATCCCGAGAAGTTGTCAAATGGTGATGCTAATCCTTTTTCTATTGTGTTGTTGAGCCAATATGTTATTCCAGTGCGGGTACGGGTGCTGGAGGAGATGCCATTGCAATTGCAGATGAGACACAATGAATTTGGACTGACACTAATCCCGAATCAAGTCAGTCAAATTGATTTTGAGCTGCAGCCCAAAAGTAGGGGGATATATTCTTTTGGAAAATGTAACTTGTTGGTGCGTCATTTGGGACTGTTTGAGCGAAAGTTTGTTCTGGACGAACAGCTAGACATCCCTTGTTACCCCTCCTTTATGCAGATGCGTAAATATCAGTTGCTAGCCACGACAGATCGATTGGTCGAGTTGGGTATAAAGCGGATACGTCGCATTGGTAGCACGATGGAGTTTGATCATATACGCGAATATGTGAAAGGGGATGAATATAGACATATGAACTGGAAGGCGTCCGCCAAGCAAAATAAGCTGATGGTGAATCAATATCAGGAGGAAAAGTCGCAACCAATTTATTCGTTCATAGATTTAGGTCGAGTCATGCGTATGCCTTTTCAGGAGATGACGCTACTGGATTATGCTATTAATGCCACATTGGTTTTGTCCAATGCTGCTATTCTGAAACAAGATCGAGCGGGCATGCTGACGTTTTCAAAAGAAGTCTCCAACCACGTTTCTGCCGAGAAGAATAACAAGCAGATGAAGCTTATTTCCGATAAATTGTATAGTATTTCTACCCGTTTTGAAGAGTCTGAGTTTGGCGGGTTATATGCTTTTGCCCGAAAGCATATAAACAAGCGCTCGCTAATCTTTGTTTATACGAACTTTGAGACAATGGATGCTATGAATAGGCAGTTGCCCTATTTGCGGATGCTCAATAAGAGTCATATCGTCGTCGTGGTTGTATTTAAGAATACCGAGTTAATAGCGATGTCAAAAGAACATGCCCAAAAGACAATCGACGTCTATAATAAAATCATAGCAGAGAAATTTGTGTATGAAAAGAGCTTAATTATACAGGAGCTCACACGCAATGGACTACAGACGATCTATACGGCCCCGGAAGATCTAAGTATAAATGCCATAAATAAATATTTAGAGATCAAGGCGCGGGGGTTGATATAGTTCTTCTTTCTGTCATAGATTGTTATTTTCTTTATTAGGGGGATTATCCCCAGTTTTTTATCAATCTACTGGATAAGTCTTTGATACTGTGGAGTACAAAGACGGTATTTGCTTGTATTTTAAAGCAAATTTGGTGGGAATATAATTGGTAGATAACTCGAACTTTATTCGTTTATATCCGAATGAAGTCCCTATGAAGTCCGTATAAAGTACGGTTAATCTACCTGTTAAAACCAAAACTATACGAAACCTAGTCCCTATCAGCTTCCGTACAGACTGGTTGTAAAAAAGCTCAAAGAATAGTTTTTCTTTGAGCTTTTTAGAAAGAATAATCTCTTTTTTTAGAACTAAATCCCAAAAGCCGTTTTGACTTTATCGACATAGTCTAGCTTCTCCCAAGTGAACAATTCAACTTCTACTGTTTTCGTTTCACCGTTTGAATTTTCGAAAGTTTTAGTGACGGTTTTCGGTGTCCTTCCCATGTGTCCATATGCAGCAGTTTCTGCATACATAGGATTACGTAAGCCTAGTCTTGTTTCGATACCGTAAGGAGTCATGTCAAATAGCTCCGTTATTTTGGTGGCGATTTCAGAGTCCGACAAGTTTACTTTGCTGGTTCCGTAGGTGTTTACGTAGATCCCCATAGGGTCTTTAACACCTATGGCATACGATATTTGTACCAATATCTCATCGGCAACGCCTGCTGCAACAAGGTTTTTAGCAATGTGGCGCGTGGCGTAAGCTGCTGAACGATCTACTTTTGAGGGATCTTTACCCGAGAAAGCTCCACCACCGTGGGCTCCCTTGCCGCCGTAGGTATCCACAATAATTTTACGGCCAGTAAGACCTGTATCGCCATGTGGGCCACCGATCACAAATTTACCTGTAGGATTGATGTGATATTTAATCTTGTCATTAAACAAAGCTTGGAGCTCCGGTTTAAGTTGCGCTTTGACGCGCGGGATTAGGATGTTTTTGATATCATCCGTAATCTTGGCCAGCATCAATCCTTCTTCGTCGAAATCATCATGCTGCGTAGAGATTACAATCGTATCAATGCGCAAGGCTTTGTGATCGTCGCTGTATTCTAATGTTACCTGTGATTTTGCATCTGGACGTAAGTAGTCGATCGCTTTGTTTTCACGACGTAGTTCAGCAAGTTCATATAATAGGCGATGAGATAAGTCAAGCGCCAACGGCATATAGTTGTCCGTCTCGTTGTTTGCATATCCAAACATGATACCTTGGTCGCCGGCACCTTGATCTTGCCTGGTTTTACGATCTACCCCTTGGTTGATATCAGCAGACTGTTCGTGTATCGCTGATAGTACCCCGCAGGAGTTCGCTTCAAACATGTATGCCGACTTGGTGTAACCTATCTTTTCAATGACTGAACGGGTTATTTTTTGAACATCCAAGTATATTTTAGATTTCACTTCCCCAGCTAGAACCACTTGTCCCGTAGTTACCAAGGTTTCGATCGCGACACGCGAATCTTCATCCCAAGCTAGGAAATTATCAATTAATGCATCTGATATTTGGTCGGCAATTTTGTCGGGATGGCCTTCCGATACCGATTCGGATGTGAATAAATACGCCATATTACAATATTTATGTTTTGTATAATTATATATCGGTGCACTCCATTGTGTGAAAAAACTTTCATGATTCCATTGAATCACCAACAGAGATGAAAGTTCTTGATGTCCATTGAATACAAACTCTTTCAGAAAAAAGAGAGGGAAATCTTTGAGATTTGAAGCAGCCTACTCTGCATAGAGCGAAGTGAAAAAACGAATAAAAGAATGGTTTTAGCACTTTTTTTCTGTGGTTGCAATCTCCTTCTTTACCTCTTTTTGTGTAAAATGCAAATCAGTCCACCTTTTTAACGGCACAAAGCTACAACTCTTTTGTAACTATTAAAAGCTAATTTTGGTTATTGCAAAATTTGATCGATTATTCAAGCCGATTATATTTCATTCGTATTTGTGTTTTGCAATCATGGACATTTGTTATCTTTACAAGCCTGACTATATGCATTTATGGAAGATCAAAAGAAGATACTTTTTGTAGTAAACCCGATTTCTGGGGGTAAAAAGAAAACGGCTTTTAACAAAAGTGTGCTGGAAGTTCTTGATTTAAAGAGGTTTAATCCCACTTTTCAGCAGACGACAAAGCCTAATCACGCCTATGAGTTGGGAAAGAAAGCTATCGAAGAAAAGTATGATGCAGTTGTTGCGGTGGGGGGGGACGGTACAATCAATGAGCTGGGGGCTTCGTTGATCGGGTCTGGTATTCCTTTAGGTATTATTCCTGAAGGTTCTGGCAATGGATTGGCGCTGTATTTGGGGATACCAATGAATGAAACGGCGGCTATACGTCGATTAAATAGGTTCGAGACTGTTGATGTGGATTGTGGTACCGTAAATGGAAAACCTTTTTTTAATATTGCGGGGCTCGGTTTTGATGCCTCAGTGAGTGACCGCTTTGCTAATGATTCTATTCGCGGCCCCATCGGTTATCTACGATCAGTTGTTAATTTGTTGGGGAGGTATAAACCCTTTCATTATAAGTTGACTATAGACGGTAAGTTCTATGAAAGAGAAGCTTTTATGATTTCAGTAGCAAATTCGCCGCAATATGGTAATAACGCATACATTGCGCCAAATGCTTCCGTCAGTGATGGTGTGCTTGATGTTTGTATTGTACATAAATTTCCATTATATATCTTACCTATGATGGTTTACCATCTATTTAATCGTTCTGCTGATCAATCGGATTATGTAGAGATTATTCCGGGCAAGGATATTCTAATAGAGCGAGACGATGACGGTCCAGTACATGTCGATGGAGAGCCCTTAACTCTTCCTGGAAATTTAAAAATAGAAGTAAAACCGAGTTCGTTGAAGATTATATGTTAACTCACAGTGATAAAGGTTAAGGAAGTTAAGAAGGTTAATAAGGTTATAAGGTTAAGAAGGTTAATAAGGTTATAAGTTAAGCACTAGTCTCTAGTCACTAATTACTAAAAAATGGCAAAGCAAAAAAAGCAACAGTACGAAGGTATTGTATACTCGACAGATAGTTCTTTTTCATACGAGGAGAATTTGGAATCAGAGCAGGAGACATTACCTAATAAACAGCAAAAGTTAAAGGTTCTTTTGGACCGTAAGTCGAGGAAGGGAAAAGTTGTTACAATCGTTGACGGTTTCATAGGAAAAGACAGCGATTTCCAAAACTTGGCTAAATTGTTAAAGCAGAAATGTGGGGTAGGCGGATCCGTAAAAGACGGCGAGATTTTGATACAAGGGGATTTTAAGCAAAAAGTTTTTGATATCCTTAGTGCCGAAGGATATGGCGCAAAACAAGTAGGAGGTTAGCGCAATTTTTGTTTTATAAATACGTTAGTACAAGGAGATTAGCTGATTAAAAGGCCTCTAAGAACAAATGTGTTGTAACAATCAAAGTGAGTGGTGGCTTACTTATTTTGTTGAGTTAACTATTTATTAATTTGCATATCAAAAAAAAAATAGTTTTTATTGCATAATATTCACAAGATGGAAACATTTAATTTAGGGATGTATTGAGGATATGATTGCCGCTGATGCTCATCCGTCAACACATTTTGAAAGAATATAAAATTAGATGCGAAAAAATTTGACTTTTGTAACAAAATAGTATATTTGTTTTGACAGACTTCAAAATGATGTAGCAAATATTGCATAAAATTGAATTAAACAATAATAATTAAACAACAGTAAAATCTAAAATTTAGTAAAAATGGCAAACGCACCAAAAACTACTAGTCCAGCAAAACAAGAAAGTGGCAATTCAGGTAACCTATTCGCAAGCTTATCTATCGTAATTTGTTTCATTATCGGTTATTTGATCTGGAAATTTGTGATGGGTAATCCAGCAAACTTTATCGATAATAATCCAGAAAACCAACCTCTTCCAGGTAACTATGGTGGTATGGTTTATCACGCAGGGGTAGTTGTACCTATCTTATTAGGTTTATTTTTGATGGTATGGGTATTCGCTATCGAGCGTTTCATCGTAATCGGAAAAGCATCAGGAACAGGTAATGTAGGTAACTTTGTTCGTAAAGTACAATCGTTATTAAAAACCGGAAGTATCGATACTGCTATTGCAGAGTGTGACAAACAAAAAGGTTCTGTCGCTAATGTAATCAAAGCAGGGTTGTTGAAATACAAAGATGTTGAAGCTAATCCAGGCTTAGACGCTGAAAAATCAGCGTTAGCGATCCAAAAAGAAATTGAAGAGACGACAGCATTAGAAATGCCGATGTTAGAGAAAAACTTGAACGTATTGGCTACATTGGTTTCTATCGGTACATTAACAGGTCTATTAGGTACAGTAACAGGTATGATCAAGGCCTTCTCGGCGTTGGCAACAGGTGGTGCTCCGGATTCAGCTAAATTAGCGAATGGTATCTCTGAGGCCCTTATCAATACAGCTACAGGTATCGCGACTTCTACATTTGCAATCGTAATGTACAACATCTTAACAGCAAAAATCGACAAATTAACTTACTCTATCGACGAGGCTGGTTTTTCAATCGTACAAACGTACGCTGCAAACCACAAATAAGATGTTGAAGAAAACTTTTATTTTTTTTATGGAAAGTGAAAGTTAAAAGCATCATTAAGAAAAAGAAGAAGAGTTGTTAATTTAAAAAGATTAAAGAAATGGGTAAAGCAAAAGTAAAAAGAGCCAGTACATCGATCGACATGACGGCGATGTGTGACGTATCTTTCTTGCTTCTTACGTTCTTCGTTCTTACAGCAACTGCAAGACAACAAGAGTCATTGATCGTGGATGCGCCACATTCCTTTTCGGAGTCTAAATTGCCGGATGGAAACGTTGCGATGATCACTGTTGGCGATGAAGGAAAAGTATTCTTTCATATGTCAGACCAAAATGTACGCGTACAGACCTTACAACAAATGGGCGCTTTGTACGGTATTGAATTTACGCCAGAAGAGTATGGCAAATTCAAATCGATGGAAGATTTTGGAGTGTCAATGAAAACAATGAAAACATTGTTGGCGGCAGAATCAGGAGATAGAACGGCTGATAAGCAAAAAGGTATTCCGGTAGATTCGACAACGAATGCCTCAAATGAGTTGTCTGCTTGGGTAAAGCAAGCTCGATTGGCGTCAGCAAAGATATTGAAGGATAAAGCTATCGAAAGTGGTGGCGATCCAGATGATATCGAGCTGATGACAGTAGCGATCAAAGCAGATGCTGATGAGAAGTTTCCTAGTTTGAATTTAATAATTGAAACATTACGTAATCAGAAGCAAAACAAGTTCAGTTTCGTGACTGGTCTTAAGGCTGATAAATAAGATAGAAGCAAATGGCAGAATTAAATCAAGACTCTGGTAAGGGCGGCAAAGGCGGAAAAGTTAGATCCAAGAAAAATGGGGGTAAAGTAGATCTTACAGCCATGGTTGACTTGGCATTCTTACTGATCACGTTCTTCATGTTGACCACTTCCTTGAACAAGCCTCAAGCGATGGATGTTGCCATGCCTGATAAAAACGTCGAAACGGATAAAAAAGATAACATAGATGTAGATGAGCATCGTAGTGTTACATTGGTTTTAGGTTCAAACGACAAAGTTGTATGGTATCAAGGCGATGTTAAAAATCCTCTTCAGGGACCAACTGTTGTAGATTACAGTAAAGAAGGCGTTCGCGCTGTACTTATGAAGATGAAACAACTTGTTCCAAAACAAGCAGGAGGTAAAGACATGATCGTTGTGATACGCCCTAGTGAAAAATCAGTAACTAGAAATATCGTTGATGCTTTGGACGAAATGAAGATCGTCGATGTGAAGCGTTATATGATATCTAACCGTATCATGACGGAAGAAATTGAGCTATTGAAAAAAGATAATCTATATAACGACTAGTCGGGTATATAGCTATCATAAAACAGAATTAATATGTTTGAAAAATTAAATATATTTAGAAAAGAGTGGCTTGATGTTGTCTTCGAAAACAGGAATAAAGCTTACGGAGCATATGAACTACGTAAATTAGGACCTAAAGCGACGAATACGGCATTGCTTATTGTAATGAGTATAGTTGCTGTTTTTAGTATTCCCTCTGCAATGAATCTAAAGCTTTTTTCTGGAAATGATGCTCCTAAAGAAGAGGTGGCATTTACCGAAGAGGTTACTTTAGAAGATTTGGCGGAGAAACTTCCTGAAGAAGAAGAGAAACCACCAGTGCAAGAAGAAGCGCCTAAAATCGCTGAGTCAAAACCAGCGTTGGATGTTGTTGCATTGCCAGAAATCAAGCCAGTGCCTAAGGAAAAGGCCGTGGAGCAAGAAATAGCAACTGTGGAAGAAGCTACAGATAAGAAAAAGCTTATCGGTCCTGTTGCCATGAAAGGTATGAAAGGTGGTAGCATCACTACCGAAGGTAAGTGGGGTACAAAAGATGTTGCGGGATCTGCTACTGGTAGTACCAAAGGTGTTGAAGGTGGTACTGGTACGGGAGACGAAATTTTCGAATCGGTGGAAATCCAACCGGAGCCGCCAGGTGGTATGTCAGCTTTCCGTAAATGGATTGCAGATAATTACCAATATCCCTCAGGGGCGATGGATGCTGGGGTAAAAGGATCCGTTAACGTATCTTTTGTGGTTGAAAAAGACGGTTCTTTGACAGATATAAAGGTAATCCGCGATTTATCCTACGGTACGGGACAAGCTGCTATAAACTTGTTGAAGAAAGCAAAGAAATGGAGCCCGGGTATCCAGAACGGACGACCTGTTCGTGTGGCTTACACGTTGCCTATTCGTTTGGACTTAACAAATATGTAATGAGTGTGAATAACAACTCAAGAACAAATAAATTTAGACAGAAATCGCCGACACAGCGATTTCTGTCCATTTTAGGCCTATGCATGTTTCTCTTTTATTTTGCTTTGGGCCTCGCGATTATCTTCTGGAAACAGTTTCCTTTAGAGATCGACAAGGCGTATAAAAATATGTTCGGAGGATTGTTGATCGTATATTCATTTATGCGTTTTGCGAGACTTTGGCAAAATAATTTTTTACGTTAAATAATCGTTGGTGATTAAACTTTTTACATCATCCTTAAATCTTAATGACAATGAGAGGTTATTTCTATATAATTTTTGCAACGCTGTTGACCGCTTTTTTTGCTGGATGTTCTAACAACAAAAAGGAAAAGAAAGACGATATTCTTGCGGGAGAATTGCCGGTTGTGGTGGATGAAACGTTACTGCCGTTGTTCTTGGAGCAAAAGGAAGTTTTTGAAAGCTCATACTATAATGCTAAAATTAAAGAAGATGCACAGCCAGAGGTTCAAGCGGTTAATAGTCTTTTAAAAGGAGACGTTGCATTCGCTGTTTTAGCCAGGACGTTAACGGAGGAAGAGCAGAAGGGATTTGAAGTACGTTCACTTAAGCCTCGGGTCTATAGCTTGGCTTATGATGGGATTATTTTAGTTGGTAATGTGGCTGATGCCGATTCCAGTATCCGTGTAAATGATGTTGTTGAGCTTTTAAAAGGCAATAAAGTCCGGAATTTTTCGTTAGTCTTTGACAATCTGAACTCCAGCGTTTTTCGTTATTTTATAGAATTAGGGAATATAGAGAAAGCGGCAAATACTTTTGTGGCTGCAAAATCTAGTGCAAACGAAGTTATGCAGGAAATTGCAAGTAATAGAGGGAAGGTAGGGCTGATGAGCTACAATCAGTTTTTATCTTTAGAAAGTTCTTTTAGAGAAAAAGATAAAATTCGTATCTTGAGCGTGCTTAACGAAAAATCAAAGGTTGCACAATATGTAAAACCGTCGCAAACGACACTTGCCACGGGAGAATACCCTTTAAAGCGAGAAATTTTTGTGTTGAATTATCAACCAAATCTCGGACTTGGGATTGGTTTTTCAGCATTTATGACAGGAGATCGAGGACAACGTATTGTCTTGAAATCAGGATTGTTACCGTTTACAATGCCTGGTCGGGAGATAATAATTAGAGATAATATAAATTAGTAAACAACTAAGAACACAAAATAAAATTATGACAAAAAGCAAATTATTTTTGAGTTTATTAATGGCTGGGGCTGTAGTTGGTACAGCAAGTGCTCAAAGTTTGAAAGATGCTCAGGCAGCTATGGATGCGGAGCAGTATGATAAGGCTAAAGGTATTTTGCAAAATTTGGTCGAAAAAAAGGCTAAAGATGGCGAGAACTACTTTTATCTAGGACGTATCTATTTGATTAATGAGAAGGCTGATTCTGCTGCAATCATTTTCAACAATGGATTGACAAATGCTCCTAAAGAACAATTGAACAATGTTGGATTAGGGATTGTGGACTTGATGAAGAATAACGTTTCAGCGGCAGAATCCAAGTTTGCTACAGCGACGGCTTCTTTAGGAAAGAAGGATTATTTACCATTATACTATATAGGGCGTGCTTATATCGATGCGCCGAAGCCTGATTATGCAAAGGCTGTTGATTATTTAACACAGGCAAAGGCGAAAAACTCCAAAGATGCATTAATTCCTGTTGCTTTGGGAGATGCTTATATCGGTATGGGGCAGAAATCAAGTGAAGCTTATGTTAGTTACCGCGATGCGCTCAACATAGATCCTAACTTGGTAAAAGCAAAAGTACAACAGGCATTGATTACACGACGCGCGTTCGCTTTTGATGAAGCTTTAGGGCAATATAATTCCATTGCTGCTGAATACCCGAATTATGGGCCAGTATACCGTGAAATCGCTGAAACTGAATTGCAGATTGCGAAACGTATGCCGGATAATACAGACGAAGAAAAAGCTGCTTACGAGATACAAGTTGCCAAAGCAGTAGATAGCTACAAGAAATATCTGCAAGTAACAGGAGATATGTCTCCAGAGGCAAATGTGCGCTATGCTGACTTCTTGGTATACGGACAGAAATACGATGAATTAAAAACGGTTGCTGAGAAATTGGCGAATGTACCGGGGGTAGATGCGAAAGTATTCCGTTATTTAGGATTGATCGCTGTAAACCAAGATAAGGATTATGCCAAAGGAGTTGAGTATTTTGGTAAGTTATTCGCCGATGCAGAGGCAAACCGATTGATCGATATCGATTATCTTTTCTCTGGGCTAGCATACATCGAAACAGGTGATGTAGCAAAAGGGTTGCCTAATTTGCAGAAAGCATTGGAAATGAATCCGGAAATGATGGCCGAGATCGGTTCTGCGGGTATGGTTGCCTTCAACCAAGGTAAGTATGATGTGGCTGCAGGTATTTTCAATATTCCGGCGCAAAAAGTAGGAACTGATTTCTACTATGAAGCAAATCAATTCTTAGGTATGGCAAATTTCCGCGCAGGTGCGGCTAAGAAAGAAAAAGAGGAGGATGCTACGAAGGAGTTAAACGATGCGATAAAAGCATTTGATGTAATCATCAAATCCAATGATCAAAAAGTTTACGATGAGTATTTGGTACAAGCGTTGTATATGACAGGCTATGCAAATATGCAGTTGGATGTTATTAATCCAGAGACTCCTGAATTGACGAAAGGTCTTTTTGTTCCTGCTTTTGATCAATTGATTAAAGTATTGAAAGATAAGCAGGCTGCAGGTGCAACATTAGATGAAGATCAAACATCTAAATTAGTAGATTCTTACAATAACGTGGGGTACTTCCATCTGCTAAAAGGCGATAATGCAAAAGCACTTCAGTATTTTGAGAATACGATCAAAATTAGCCCTGAAGACGAAACGGCTAAAGCTTACATAGAGTATTTGAAAAGCTAAGCTAGATCGGCTATAAATAAGATAAAAAGGGGGAACTGACTGTCATTTCCCCCTTTTTATTTGGGATAAATTTCCTATTTTTGTTTATGTAGCTGAGACTTAAACTTATAACATGGAAAATGTACAAATAGAGAATATGCCGGTTGATTATTTGCCTATTCTGATTCAATTAGCTGTAGCCACGGGGTTTGGCGTTCTTACCATAGTTGGTACACATCTTTTGGGGCCTAAAGTGCGGTCAGAAAAAAAACTTTCCTCTTTTGAATCGGGAGTAGAAGTTATAGGCAATGCTCGTCAACCTTTTTCGATCAAATACTTCCTTGTAGCCATCCTTTTTGTGATTTTTGATATCGAGGTGATTTTTATGTACCCTTGGGCGGTCAATTTCCGGGAGTTTGGTTTAGATGGGCTCATAGAGATGTTTGTCTTTATGGGGATGTTGCTTTTAGGCTTTATCTATGTCATCAAAAAGAAGGCACTAAACTGGGATTAGAATAGTTCTAAATAGTAATCCTGCGCTTCAATACAGGATTTAAAATATTATATTGAGCCGAGATATAAACTACGGAAAGAAAACAACTAATTATGGGCAAAGTTACTTTAGCTGAGGCGCCTCCGGGCGTAGAGGGTGCTGGATTTTTTGCTACTTCATTGGATAAAGCCATCGGTCTAGCGCGTGCTAATTCGTTGTGGCCACTGCCTTTTGCTACTTCGTGTTGCGGAATAGAATTTATGGCTACAATGGGCTCTACTTACGATTTGGCGCGTTTCGGTGCAGAGCGACCTAGCTTTTCTCCTCGTCAGGCAGATATGCTTTTGGTGATGGGGACTATTGCCAAGAAAATGGCTCCGGTATTGCGACAGGTATATATTCAAATGGCTGAACCTCGTTGGGTGATTGCTGTCGGTGCATGTGCATCCAGCGGAGGTATTTTTGATACTTACTCGGTTTTACAGGGAATAGATGAGATCATACCCGTAGACGTATACGTCCCTGGTTGTCCTCCTCGTCCAGAAGCAATTTTAGATGGTGTACTTAAGTTGCAGGAGATTGTCAAAAATGAGTCGCTGAATAGAAGAAATACCCCCGAATATAAAGCATTATTAGAAAAGTACGGAATAGAAGCATATAATGGATAAGTTGGATAATCAGGTCATAATAGATCGGCTTCAGGCTGTTTTTAACGATAGTATTCGTGTGTTGGGAGAGCCTCATGGTTTATTGACTATAGAGACAGGTGTAACGCGTGTTTTAGAACTGTTGGCATTTGCTAAGAATGATGAAATACTTCGACTGAATTATTTGACAGACATTACTGCTGTTCATTATCCAGATCAAGAAAAGCAGTATGCTGTCGTATATCATCTTCATAACCTTTTCCAAAATGTACGCATCCGTATCAAAGTTTTTGTAGGTGGCGAACAACCGACAGTACCTTCTGCTACTCCTGTATGGAAAGGTGCAAACTGGATGGAGAGGGAGACTTATGATTTTTTTGGAATCCACTTTGAGGGACACCCGGATTTGAGAAGGATTTTAAATATGGATGATCTCGGAGTCTTTCCGATGCGGAAAGAGTATCCATTGGAGGATCCCAACCGAATAGATAAGAAAGATTTTTATTTTGGCCGTTAACTTCAAGTGTAGATTAAGATGAGTAACCGAATAACCAAGATAACCCCAAATAACCCTGTTTTTTTTGATAACGATCCACAGGATGAGTTGATAACGCTCAATCTTGGGCCGACACATCCTGCGACGCATGGTGTATTTCAGAACGTATTGCAGATTGATGGCGAGCGGATTGTAAGCGGAGTCTCTACGATCGGCTATATACATCGTGCTTTTGAGAAAATAGCCGAACATAGACCCTTTTATCAAATTACTCCATTGACGGACCGTTTGAATTATTGTTCTTCCCCGATCAATAATATGGGCTGGCACATGACGGTAGAGAAGCTTCTAAATATTGAAATCCCTAAGCGTGTACAGTATATGCGTGTTATCGTGATGGAACTTGCTCGTATCGCCGATCACATTATCTGTAATGGAATTTTGGGTGTGGATACAGGTGCATTCTCCGGATTTCTATATGTTATGCAGGAGCGGGAGTTTATCTACGAAATATTTGAAGAAATCTGTGGTGCGCGGTTGACAACAAATATTGGACGTATAGGTGGATTCGAGAGGGATTTTAATGAAATCGCTTTCGAAAAGATAAGAACGTTTCTAAAACGATATCCACCTGTGTTAAGTGAGTTCGAAGAGCTTTTTGTTCGTAACCGAATTTTTATAGAACGTACTTCAGGTGTGGCAGCAGTTACACCGGAGCAAGCCCTTGATTACAGTTGGTCTGGGCCCATTTTACGGGCTACAGGTGTAGACTACGATGTGCGGGTTACGGCTCCTTACTGTTCTTACGAGGAGTTTGATTTCGACGTTCCTGTCGGCACAACTGGGGATGTGTATGACCGATTCATGGTGCGGAATGCGGAGATGTGGCAGTCTATGCGTATCATCGAGCAAGCTTTGGAAAAAATTGAAAGGGAACCTAAAGGTGTATTTCATGCGGATGTTCCGGAGTTTTATCTGCCACCGAAAGAGCAGGTCTATAATAATATGGAGGCGCTCATTTACCACTTCAAAATAGTCATGGGTGAATGGGACACACCAAAATCTGAGGTATACCATGCTGTTGAAGGTGCAAATGGTGAGTTAGGCTTTTATTTGATACATGATGGAGGACGTACCCCCTATCGACTACACTTCAGAAGACCTTCTTTTATCAATTATCAGATGTTTGCGCCCATGAGTAGTGGAATGCTTATATCGGATGCGATTATCAATATGAGTAGTTTAAATGTAATAGCAGGAGAATTAGATGCTTAGTGTACAAGAGAACCAACCGATAGAATTTTCAGCTGCCCTTCTGGCACAATTTGGAGAGATTGTATCTCGATATCCGAAGGGACAGCAAAAGTCAGCCTTGCTGCCTATATTACACCTCGTACAAGCAGAATATGGCTGGTTAAGTACGGAAAGCATGGATAAAGTGGCTGGTTATCTTCATATAAAGCCAATTGAAGTGTATGAAGTAGCTACTTTTTATACCATGTTTTTTTTAAAACCTCCCGGGAAGTATATGTTGGAGGTATGTCGTACTGGACCATGCTGCTTGGTTGGCGCAGAAAAAATCATGAAGCACATAGAAAATCGCTTAGGCGTAGAAGAAGGGGAGGTTACTGCAGATGGATTGTTCTCCTGGCGCGGAGTAGAATGTATGGCTGCTTGCGGTTACGGGCCGGTATTGCAGATTGGACCGGAATATACTTTTTATGAGAATCTGACCGAAGAAAGTGTGGATCAACTGATTGACACTTTGCTGGATAAAGCAAAACAGCAAGCTTAATACCTATGGGACGTAAATTATTATTAGAGCATATTAATGAGCCAGGTATTCAGACCTTTGATGTATATCGTCAAAAGGGAGGTTACCGAGCGGTAGAAAAGGCATTGAAGAGCATGTCTTCCGATGATGTCGTTGAGGAGGTGAAGAAATCTGGACTGCGTGGTCGGGGTGGAGCTGGATTTCCCACAGGGATGAAATGGAGCTTCTTGGCTAAACCGGAGGGAGTACCCCGTTATTTGGTCTGTAATGGTGACGAATCGGAACCGGGAACTTTTAAGGACCGTTACCTGATGACGCATATCCCGCACGCATTGATCGAAGGTATGATTGTGTCCAGTTATGCTTTGGGCGCGAATACTTCGTATATCTATGTACGTGGTGAGATGATGCCGCAAATAAGGATTCTGGAGCGAGCTATTGCAGAAGCAAAAGCGGCTGGTTTTTTAGGGAAGAACATTTTAGACTCAGGCTTTGATTTAGAAATTTATGTACAGCCTGGAGGCGGAGCATATATCTGCGGAGAAGAGACCGCTTTGTTGGAATCACTGGAAGGTAAGCGTGGTAATCCACGTATTAAACCTCCTTTCCCAGCTGTTGCGGGTTTGTATGGATGTCCAACAGTTGTTAACAATGTCGAATCTATTGCCTCTGTAGTGCCTATCATCAATGATGGAGGTGAAGCGTATGCAAAGATTGGAATCGAGCGCAGTACCGGTACGAAGCTTATCTCCGCGGGAGGAAATGTAAATAACCCTGGCGTGTACGAGATTGAATTAGGAGTACCTGTCGAAGAGTTTATCTATTCGGATGAATATTGCGGAGGCATAGCCAATGGCAAGCGGTTAAAGGCTTTGGTTGCAGGAGGTTCTTCTGTTCCGATCCTGCCCGCCAATCTGGTCTGTAAGACTATCAATGGTGATGCACGCTTGATGACCTATGAATCGCTTGCTGATGGCGGGTTTCAAACAGGAACTATGATGGGCTCAGGTGGGTTTATTGTATTTGATGAAGATCAATGTATTGTTCGTAATACATGGAATTTTACCCGTTTTTACCATCACGAGAGTTGCGGACAGTGTTCGCCTTGTCGTGAGGGGACAGGATGGATGGAGAAAGTGTTGCACAAAATAGAGCATGGACGTGGTACGATAGATGATATTGATCTATTATGGGATATTCAGCGTAAGATAGAAGGGAATACAATTTGTCCTTTGGGCGATGCTGCGGCTTGGCCCGTTGCTGCGGCAATTAGACATTTTAGGGATGAATTTGAATGGCATGTCCTGCATCCGGAGGAATCACAATCTAGGAATTATGGACTAGCACATTATGCTGATCCTGTAAAACCCGTAGCACAGTAAAAGCCGTAAATATATAGTAGAAAGCAGAAACGATGGCTGAAGAAGTTGTAAAATTTAAAGTAACGATCGATGGTATACCGGTAGAGGTAACACCGGGTACTACTATTCTCCATGCAGCACGTCAGATCGGAGGGGATATTGTCCCGCCCGCGATGTGCTATTATTCCAAGTTGGAGGGTACGGGAGGTAAATGCCGCACCTGTCTGGTTAAAGTTTCGAAGGGATCGGAGAAAGACCCTCGCCCTATGCCTAAGTTGGTTGCGTCTTGTCGTACGACAGTTATGGATGGTATGGAGGTTCAAAATATTACATCACCGGATGTGGTTGAAGCCCGAAAAGGAGTCGTGGAGATGCTGTTGATCAATCATCCCTTAGACTGCCCTGTATGTGATCAAGCTGGGGAGTGTAAGTTACAGGATTTAGGTTACGAGCATGGCGATGAAGGAACGCGTTACGAATTTGAGCGCCGTACATTTGAACGTATTGATATTGGAGATAAAATCCAATTGCATATGAATCGTTGTATCCTTTGTTATCGTTGTGTATATGTCGCGAATCAACTTACCGAAGAACGGGAACATGGTGTGTTGAATCGAGGAGATCATTCGGAGATTTCTACCTTTATACATAAGGCGCTCGATCACGACTTTGTGGGCAATGTTATTGATGTGTGCCCTGTGGGGGCTTTGACTGATAAAACGTTCCGATTTAAAAACAGGGTATGGTTTACGAAACCTGTTGATGCACATCGGGACTGTCCGAACTGTGCCGGGCATGTGACTCTTTGGTATAAAGGGGATGAGGTATTACGGGTTACCGGTAGAAAGGACGAGTATGGTGAAGTAACGGATTTTATCTGTAACACTTGCCGTTTTGACACAAAACGTACAGCAGATTGGATATTGGAAGAACCTACTCCTGTGGATCATGAATCGGTTATCGGTGCTAATCATTACCCGGAGTTTAATCCTCCAGTTGTGATCCCGGAGGATAAAAAATTACAACTGGCAAATGAAGAGCAGTTGGCTAGAACAGAACGTTTAAAGTAGATTGAGCGATGGAAGCAGGTTTTATTTTAGAAAAATTGATTTTAGTAGTCATTGTGTTTACTGTCACTTTAGTAATAGCGATGTATTCTACGCTTGCAGAGCGCAAAATCGCCGGTTTCATGCAGGATCGCCACGGTCCGAATAGAGCAGGGATCTTTGGTCTTTTGCAGCCCCTTTGTGACGGAGGTAAGTTCTTTTTTAAAGAAGAAATTATTCCTTCAGGAGCGCATAAGCCACTCTTTATTCTTGGGCCTGTGATCGCTATTATTACGGCATGTATTAGTTCAGCAGTAATTCCTTGGGGGCAGGAATTAACGATTAATGAAAAAGTGATCTCTTTGCAGGTCGCTTCGGGAATAAATATTGGTGTGCTTTATATGTTTGGTGTTATCGCATTGGGCGTGTATGGTATTATGCTCGGAGGATGGGCGTCTAACAATAAGTTCTCTTTAATGGGGGCTATTCGTGCGGCTTCCCAAAGTATCAGTTATGAGATCGGTATGGGGTTGTCCTTGATTGCTTTATTGATGGTGACCGGGACATTGCAATTGGAGGATATCGTAGCACAGCAGTCCGGGTTTGTCAATTGGAATATCTGGGTGCAGCCGTTAGGTTTTTTGATTTTCATCACTTGTGCTTTCGCGGAATGTAACCGTGTTCCTTTTGATTTGCCAGAATGTGAGACCGAACTTGTCGGTGGGTATCATACTGAGTATTCTTCGATGAAGCTAGGGCTTTATATGTTCTCGGAGTACATTAATATGTTTGTATCATCAGCACTGATGGCGGCGTTGTACTTCGGTGGTTATAATTTTCCATTCATGTACGAGCTTGGTTTATCACAGAATTGGATAACAATTATAGGTGTACTGGTTTTCTTTTTAAAGATATTTGGTTTCATCTTTTTCTTTATGTGGATACGTTGGACATTGCCGCGTTTCCGCTACGACCAATTGATGAATTTGGGATGGAAGATATTGATTCCATTAGCCATTGCGAATATCGTATTGACAGGTATAATCACAGTAATAAAGGATACTTATTTTTAATACAAGTTATGAGGTTATGGAGTTAAGAGGTTATGACGCTCACCGAAAAGAGGTTTTTAATCCTTATAACTTTTGTCACTTCGTCACTTTTGTAACTTTAAAAACTATGCAATCATTAAGCAATAGAAAGAAAGTAATTGAGCAGAAGCCAATGAATATATGGGAACGGATGTACCTGCCGGCTATTGCCAAAGGACTGTCTATTACCATAAAACATTTTTTCAGGAAGATCCCAACAATTAAGTATCCTGAGGAGATACGCCCTTATTCAAAGAATTTTAGGGGGCAACACTCTCTGAAGCGGGATGAGCAGGGGCGTGAGCGCTGTACTGCTTGTGGGCTATGTGCCTTGTCGTGTCCTGCTGAAGCGATCACGATGATCGCGGCAGAGCGCCAAAAGGGGGAAGAACACCTTTATCGAGAAGAGAAGTATGCCGCGGTTTATGAAATAAATATGTTGCGTTGTATTTTTTGTGGACTTTGCGAAGAGGCTTGCCCTAAGGAAGCAATATACCTCGATGGACCGCATGTTACTGCGGATTATTTACGTGGAGATTTTATATATGGCAAAGATAAATTGGTGGAGCCAAAATTTGATATTACGAAACTAAACAGAGAAAACGCCTAAGCAGATGACTATATTCTATTTTGTTGCCTTTTTGTCTATTTTCTTTGCGCTGATGACCATCTTCACAAAGAACCCTGTGCATAGTGTACTTTACTTGGTTATTACCTTTTTCACCTTTACGGTGCACTACATTTTACTGAACGCACAATTTCTGGCCGTTGTCAATTTCATCGTTTATATGGGAGCGATTATGGTCTTGTTTTTATTTGTCTTGATGCTGCTCAACCTTAATAAAGATACCGAACCAATAAAATCCAACTTGGTCAAAATTATGGGAGCGGTAGCTGGGATGTGCATGCTGGCTACGTTCTTGGGCGCTTTTAAGGTGATCGAGAGCAACAATGAGTTTGTGACAGGCAATACCGATGTAGGACTTGTGAAAAACTTGGGTAAGGTTTTGTTTGACGAATTCTTGTTACCGTTTGAGTTATCTTCTATATTGTTGTTGACAGCGATGGTTGGAGCGATATTATTGGCTAAAAAAGAAACGAAAGAAGCATAATGGATAATCTTATTCAAAATATACAAGGGATACCATTGAATCATTATTTGATTTTTTGCAGTATCATTTTTGCAATCGGCGTCATTGGTGTATTGATCCGTCGTAATGTGATTATCATTATGATGTCGATAGAGCTTATGCTCAACTCGGTCAACTTGCTGTTGGCGGCCTTCTCTGCCTATCGTGGAGATGCCAGTGGGCAGGTGTTTGTGTTCTTTATCATGGCATTAGCAGCGGCTGAGGTTGCAGTCGGTTTAGCTATTGTAATCATGGTTTATAGAAATACAAAGTCGGTAGACATTGAATCGTTAAGTAAATTACGTTGGTAAAAATTAAGTAGAACTAGCTATATGATCGAACTAATTTGGTTGATACCTTTACTACCCCTGATTGGATTTGTAGTCAATGGAATAGGACGAAATATTCTTCCTAAAAGCGTCATCGGTACTCTCGGTAGTGCTGTGGTACTGGTATCTTTTGTGTTGAGCTGTCTTGTATTTGGCGAGGTGTTAGCTGCTCGGAATGCCGGGCAAGAATCTGCGTTTGCATACCATTTATTCGACTGGATTCGGGTAGGTAATTTGGATATCAGTTTCTCTTTCTTGGTAGATCCTTTGAGCGCGTTGATGTTGCTTATTATTACGGGAATAGGATTTTTAATTCATTTGTACTCGATCGGATATATGAATCACGATGCAGGTTATGGTAAATTTTTTGCTTACCTGAATCTGTTTATCTTTTTTATGCTGTTGTTAGTGTTAGGATCTAACTACTTGATTATGTTTATCGGATGGGAGGGGGTAGGCCTCTGCTCGTATTTATTAATCGGGTTCTGGTACAAAAACTCCTCTTATGCTTCTGCAGCAAAAAAAGCCTTTGTGATGAACAGAATAGGAGATCTTGGTTTTCTAATCGCTGTTTTTGCTATTATTGCGACATTTGGATCATTGGAATTTGATGTTGTATTTCAACAAGCGTCTAGTTTTCCTATAGGTGACGCCACTCTTCTGTTGATTACGTTATTGTTATTTATAGCAGCTACAGGCAAGTCCGCGCAGATTCCCCTATTTACCTGGTTGCCCGATGCGATGGCAGGACCGACTCCGGTTTCGGCATTGATACATGCGGCCACAATGGTTACAGCGGGGATTTATATGATCGTTCGCTCGAATATCTTGTTTACCTTGTCGCCGGTCACGATGCAGATTATCGCAGCCATAGGTGTATGTACGGCATTGGTAGCTGCTTTTATAGCCATCACGCAGAATGATATTAAGAAGGTCTTGGCTTATTCCACGGTTTCACAATTGGGGTATATGTTTTTGGGACTTGGGGTTGGCGCTTTTACGGGAGCTTTTTTCCACGTCCTCACACATGCTTTTTTTAAGGCGCTACTTTTTTTGGGAGCAGGATCGGTCATTCATGCGATGAGTGATGAACAGGATATGCGCCGTATGGGGGGACTCAAGAAGAGTCTACCTGTTACTTATTTGACGATGTTGATAGGAACGATTGCTATTTCTGGAATACCTCCTTTTTCGGGATTTTTCTCTAAAGATGAGATTTTGACGCATGCTTTTCTTTCTAGTCCGCTGCTGTGGGGATTTGGTTTTTTAGGCGCCTTGTTTACTGCTTTTTACATGTTCAGGTTGCTGTATTTAACGTTTTTCGGCGAATTTAGAGGAACTGAAAATCAAAAAAGTCATTTGCATGAATCTCCTGTTACGATGTTGTTTCCTTTAGTGATACTTGCCCTATTGGCTGCGGTGGGAGGGCTATTAAATGTCCCCGGAGCATTGGGGGGGAGTAATTGGTTGGCAAATTTCCTAGATCCGATATTTGCTTATAGCAATAGCCGGGTAGAGCCAGTTCATATCGATCATAATACAGAATATATTTTGATGGGAGCATCCGCTGTGGCGTCGTTGATCATGGCTGTTATCGCGTACTCAACTTATGTGAAGAAGCGGAATATTCCTGGTGCTGATGGTCAAGAACAGGGATTGTTGTATAAGCTTTCCTATAATAAACTTTATGTGGACGAGCTGTACGATCTTATAGTCGTCCGTCCATTAAACGCGCTCTCTAAATTTTTGTACAACGTGATCGACAGAGCGGGAATAGATGGTTTTGTGAATGGCGTAGGTTCCTTTTTTATGTCTTCGGGACGCGGAATCCGCCAGCTGCAGACCGGACATGTTGGTTTTTATATCTTTATGATGGTCATTGGGGTTATTGCTATCCTTTTGTACGGTTTTTTGAATGTATAGCTATTTGTAATCGAAGTAATCCATGAATAACCTATTTATACTGCTGTTACTCCCTCTTGTAAGTGCTATAGTTTTAGCATTTGTGAAGTCTTCTTCTTCCGCCAAGGGGCTTGCTTTTGGTTTGTCTGTGCTGCAATTGGCACTTACTGTTCCTTTTTTATGTCATTTCGTCCCTGATGCGAGCATTCAGTTTGAACAATCCTTTGATTGGATCAAGAGTCTAGGGGTAAGATTTCATATAGGATTAGATGGTATCAGTCTACCTTTGGTCGTTTTGACCAATGGGTTGATTCCGCTGATTGTCCTTTCTACTTTTAGTAAAAACCTCAAAGGTAATTTTTACGCATTGGTATCCTTTATGCAGACGGGCCTTCTCTTAGTTTTCGTTGCTTTAGATGCTTTCTCTTTCTATGTAGGATGGGAGGTAGCTTTGATCCCTATTTATTTTATCTGTGCGCTTTGGGGGGAAGGCGACCGTATCCGTGTAAATTTAAAATTCTTTATTTATACATTTTTTGGGTCGTTACTGATGTTGATTGCGATTATTTATCTTTATCAGCAGACTCCTACGAAAGATTTTGAATGGACATCATTTACTGCCTTGGCGCTGCAGGATGGTACGCAAAGGTGGATTTTCTGGGCTTTCTTTATTGCGTTTGCTGTTAAGATTCCTATATTTCCTTTTCATACTTGGCAGCCAGATACGTATACTAACGCTCCGACAGCAGGAACGATGCTCCTAGCGGGTATCATGCTGAAGATGGGGACTTTTGGTCTGATTCGTTGGTTAATCCCACTCGCGCCACTGGGCGTAGCTGCTTATGGTCAGATGGCTTTAATTCTCTGTATTGTCGGTGTTGTTTACGCTTCTATTATTGCGTTCAAACAGCAGGACACAAAGCGACTTATTGCTTACTCTTCGATCGCACACGTAGGATTGATCGGAGCAGGTATTTTCGCTTGGAATCAGGAAGGACTTCAAGGAGCTCTAATGCAAATGGTTAATCACGGTATCAGCGTTATCGGTTTGTTTTTTGTTTTGGATATTATTGCAGAACGGACCGGTACGCGGAGTTTGAAAGAACTCGGTGGCCTAGCTGAAAGCATGCCAAAGTTGGCCATATTCTTTTTGATCATCCTTATGGGGGCCGTTGGATTGCCACTGACGAATGGTTTTATTGGAGAGTTTTTACTGCTTAAAGGCATTTATGGAGTAGGGTTACTCTATGCTGTCTTTGGTGGAATGACATTGATCTTGGGTGCCGTATATATGTTGCGTTTATTTCAACGTACTATGTTGGGGACACGTTCGGAAGGAAATGCTACCATTGTGGACTTAAAAGGGCACGAGTTGGTTGTATTGTTTATTGTTGCATTAGTTGTCTTGTATTTAGGTATATTTCCAAATGGTTTTCTGCATCTTTCAGAAGCATCGGTGACCCAACTCTTACAACAAGTTAAATTTTAAAGCAAGATATAAGTTAATAGATTATGGCCGCGATTATTACGCTTTCGTTATTAGGAATTTTAGTATTGTATTTAGGGCTATTCAAGGCAAAGTCTGCTTTGTTACCTGTATCAGTTATAGGCTTGCTGATAGCATTGGTGTTTGAGGTAGCTTTATGGGGGGGAGATGCTCAACCAATATATAATGGAATGGTGGTTTTTGATAACTTTGCACTTGCTTTTTCCATATTATGTATCGTCATTACAGGATTAGTAATCCTGTTATCCAAGGCTTATTTCAGTGCTATTAGTAATAATGTCGCTGAATATTATTGTTTGATTCTGTTCTCCCTGACAGGGGCGCTGATGGTTTGTGCTTATCACAATTTTGCCATGCTATTTATCGGAATCGAAGTGATGTCAGTGGCTTTGTATATTTTGGTAGGAATACGGAGAACCGACTTTGGTTCGAACGAGGCCTCTTTGAAGTATTTTCTCATGGGGGCTTTTTCCACAGGATTTCTTTTGTTTGGAATAACACTATTGTACGGAGCGACAGGTACATTTGACATTACGGGGGTGAGGCAGTATCTTATCGATAACCCACAGCAAATTTCTCCTTATTTTTATGGTGGGGTTTTACTGCTCTTGATCGGACTTTGTTTTAAAGTTGGAGCTGCTCCATTTCATTTTTGGACACCTGACGTTTATGACGGTGCACCGATATTGATTACAAGTTATATGAGTACGGTAGTCAAGGTAGCTTCGTTCGCAGGCTTCTTGCGTTTGTTTAGTTATGTGTTTGTACCATTGCATGATTTTTGGACGCCGGTGCTTCTGGTTGTTATTATCATCACGTTGTTTATAGGGAATATCACCGCGATGATGCAAACTAGTTTTAAACGGATGTTGGCTTATTCCAGTATTTCACATGCCGGGTATATGTTGTTTGCTATTGTGGCTTTAGGTGCGAGCTCTACGTCTAGTATTTTTACGTATGCGATTGCATATTCATTATCTTCCGTAGCTGCATTTGCGGGACTTATTTTGGTGAAGCGTGCCAAAGGGACGGACCAGTTTATGGCTTTTAACGGTCTTGGAAAAACCAACCCCTTTCTCTCTTTTGTAATAACAATAGCGATGTTGTCTTTAGCAGGAATTCCATTGACTGCAGGTTTTATTGGTAAGTTTATGATGTTCAGTACAGTGATGCAGGATTATCACATCGTCTTATTGCTTTTGGCAGTGGTCAATGCAGCAATGGGTGTTTACTATTATCTACGTGTGGTCGTGCATATGTATTTTAAAACAGCCGAACATGAGGAGGAAGCCATCGCACTTCCGTGGAGTTTTAAAATAGTATTAGCTACCACAGTGGTATTTACGCTAGTGATCGGTCTTTATCCCGATTGTATTATTAGACTGTTATAATTGTTTTATAAATTCATGATGAAGGCCCTTTTATAAGGGCTTTTTGATTTTATAAGAACATAGCGCTGTAGCGTTGTTTATTTTTTATGCCTATGTGTTTTGAACTTTGGTCACAAGTTGTATCTTTATGAAGGACCATAGTTGATTATGAGAAGATTGATAACGCTATTGAGTAGGTATGTTGCAATTTTTATTGTTGTGGCATTGTCGATTGTTCCGACTGTGGCCCAAACCTCTTTAAGAGGTGAAGTCCGGGATGCAGTGAGTAAGCGTCCAATTGTGGGAGCTACTATACAGTGTTTAGAACATCCTGAGGGGAGTTCTACGAATAGCAGTGGAAGTTTTTACATCAAGCTGGACTCGACAATCCTAGAAATTGTTGTGTCTGCTATAGGCTACAAGAAGAAAAATATTCTTGTATCTGGAAGAGATAGTACACTAGTGGTATACCTTAACAAGGAGGACCAAGTTATAGAGACTGTTGAGATTGTTAAAAGAGGCAAGTACAAAAATACTAACCCAGCAACAGAACTCATTGACTTAGTGATTCGTAATAAGCGTAAGAATCAGCTTACACATAAAGATAGCCTGTATTTTCAACAGTATGATAAAATAAAATTTGGTATGGTGGATCCACAAAATGGCTTCAAGACCAAGATGGGCGACATGAGTTTCTTCTTCAAAGATGTGGATACCAATTCCCTTCCTGGACATGAATTGCTGACCTTGTATTTGCAAGAAGATCTCTCTGATAATTATATCCAACAGCGACCTACGCGCACTAAGAAAGTTATCCGCGCGCAATACAAAACAGAATTTGATCCACGTTATGTCAACAATCCAAATGTAAGCTCTTATCTTAACTACTTGTTCCAGCCGGTGGATATTTATGAGGAAAGTATCTTTTTTATCAATAAGCTTTTCCTTAGTCCTATTGCAGACAATGCGAAGCTGTATTATAAATATTATATTACAGATACGCTCCGTACCGAAAAAGAGATTTTTGCTGTACTCCGATTTGAGCCTCGAAATAAAAATGACCTGCTTTTTAAAGGGGAGCTTGTTGTTGCTTTGGATGAGCGTTACGCCGTAAAACGTGCATCCTTGAAAATCGACGAGAAGACCAATATCAGTTGGGTTAATTCATTTAAGGTTGACCTTTCGTATTTCAAAAATTCAGAAGGAGTAATGCTGCAAGATAGTTCGAACGTATTTGTTGTGTTTGGCCGAGGCAAGGTTGATGCAGTCTTTGGAGAGCGATCTAGTGTTCATTATCGTTATGATACGCACCACGCAGCAACGGAGAATACATTTTCGGGGGCTCCGGTTGAATTACGGTTGGACTCAGGGTTGGATGGGCAGAGACCTGTGCCGTTGAGTTCGTATGAAGCACGCACCTATGCCAACATAGATAGCTTAAATGATCTTAAATCTTTTAAAACATTATTGGCGGCGGGGTATTTATTGGCGCAAGGGTATTATCCGGTGGGAAAATTTGAGCTTGGCCCGTTGGAATATTTGTATCATCGCAATGAGATGGAAGGTAATCGGGTGCGATTTGGTGGAAGGACTACAGCGGAATTTTCCGAGAAGGTTTATTTAGAAGGTTACATGGCTTATGGGTTCCAGGATGAACAGTTTAAATATTATTTGCGTACGGCTGTCGCGTTAAATGGTAAATCTGTTGCTACCTTTCCTGCGCACTATTTAGAGGGATCAGTACAGCATGATGTATTTGAACCAGGAAAAGCTATTGGTTATTTAAAAGGGGACAGTTTTTTTAGAAGTTTTAGGTCGAATAAGCCAACAAAATGGCTGGACACTGAAGCTTATAGATTTGGACATGTTGTTGAGTTTGGTAATCATTTTAGCCTATCAAGTACCTTTACGCATCAACGCCGAACAGCTATTGGTGATTTACGGTTTGCATTAACAGCGGATAGTACGAAATCACTGGCAAATATTAACACGAACGATGTACAGTTTACCTTGCGATGGGCTCCTTTCGAAAAATTTTACTATCGAAATTTGCAACGCCGGACAATTGTGGAAAGCTACCCAGTATTTAGTTTGCAGTATAACAAAGGTATTAATGGCTTTTTTGATGCTGCTTATAATTATGATGCGTTACGTTTCTCCGCTTCCAGACGCTTCTTCATGAACCAGCTTGGATTTGCTGATATTACGCTTACTGCGGGCAAGATTTGGGGTACTTTGCCCTATCCACTATTAGAGATGCCGAATATACAGGAGATGAAGGATCGACATACGATATCGTACGAAATGACGAACTCCATGGAATTTGTGGCAGATCAGTTTTTGAAATTTTCCTATGATCACGAATTGAATGGCTTTATTTTAAACAAATTACCTTTGATCAAAAAACTGAGATTCAGAGAGATTTTTGGTGGACGTATGTTTTACGGACGACTATCAGCAGATAATAATCCGAGTATTAGTGACAAGGTGGTGTATTTTGATACGCATAAGGAGGGATATACTGTAACTCATGCACTTCAGAAAAGCCCGTATTGGGAGGGATATGTGGGGCTCGATAATATTTTAAGCATATTCCGGGTACAGTATTTCTATCGTTTTAATTATCGATATCATCCGAATGTAACCAACGAACGATTTAAACTATCATTAAACTTTAATTTTTAGAGCTATGACAGCATACCATACAATTTTAGTGCAAAGAGAGGGAAAGACTGCAGTTGTTAAGATAAACAGAGAGACAAAGTTGAACGCGCTTAATAAAGAGACATTGTCTGAGTTAAGTACTGTTTTAGATACGTTGGCCGAAGATGAGACCATACGGGGAATCGTTTTGACCGGAGCGGGAAATAAATCGTTTATTGCAGGGGCTGATATTGGAGAGTTTGAGGGTATGGATGGAGCCTCGGCCGAACTTCTTGCTGCAGAGGGACAACATCATGTAATGGATAAAATTGAAGCCTACCCAAAACCGGTTATAGCCGCGATCAATGGGTTCGCGTTGGGGGGTGGGCTTGAGTTGGCACTTGCCGCTCACATACGTATTGCTAGTTCGACTGCTAGGCTTGGCTTGCCGGAAACGTCTTTGGGATTAATTCCTGGATATGGGGGGACGCAACGACTGCCTCAATTGGTAGGAAAGGGAAGGGCTTTTGAAATGATTATGACAGGTGATATGGTGAACGCCGAGGAAGCTTTGGCCTTTGGCTTAGTAAATTATGTTGTGGAGGGGGATGAGCTATTAGCGAAGTGTTATACATTGCTAGAACGGATTTATTTACGATCGCCCAAAGCAATTGCCGCAACTATAAAGGCTGTCAATACGGGGATTTTAGATCCGAAGGAAGGTTTTCAGAAAGAGATGGCTCTTTTTGGTGCTTGTTTTGATACAGATGAGGCGAAGGAAGGGATTCGAGCTTTTTTGGAGAAAAGAAAGCCAAATTTCTAAGTAAACGGAGTCCTTTTTATAATAATTGTATTAATGGTTGATTTATGATTGGTAAAGACGTTTTTTCGCAGAAGGAAAGGAATATTATCATTTTAATAATTGTCCTTGTCTTAGGGGCAGTTATTCTTTATGCCATGAAGGGTATTTTTGGAGCTATTCTAGGGGCGATGGTGATGTATACCTTGTTTCGTAATCTGAATATCTTTTTGATAGAGCGATTGAAGTGGCCAAAGTCTCTATCTTCTGTAGTGGTTATTATTCTTTCCATTTTTATTATAGTTTTACCGTTTGTTGGGATTGGGACGATGTTGGTAAATAAGGCAATTGAGCTACAGAAAAATCCAGCTTGGATCAGTGATATTATCAATGCGATAAATACCTTTGCTGGAGATAAGCTAGGAAAGCCTGACTTTTTAAAAGAGCAGATTGAAGCTAGCGCAGCCTATTTCGGAGGACTGCTAACTACAGTTTTGGGTGGAGCCGCAAATGCCTTCCTGGAAATTTCGGTTATGTACTTCTTGCTTTATTTTCTGTTCGTGAATTATAAAGGCTTCGAAAGTAGCATCATACATTACTTGCCTTTTGATGATGCCAATGCAACAGTTTTTGGTGAAGAGCTGAAAAATATTACTTATTCTAATATTATCGGACAGACTTTTATTGCAATCGTTCAAGGGGTTTGTCTAGCCATAGGTTTTTATATTTTTGGTGTTAAGGATGGAGTATTTTGGGGCGTTATCTGTGCTATTCTTTCCTTTATTCCCTTACTGGGGCCTCCATTGATTTTTGTTCCGGCGGCAGTTATTCTGTTATCTCAAGGTGCTACATGGCAAGGAGTAGGGCTTTTGGTATGGGGCTTTGGACTTGTCATTAATATTGACAACGTGTTACGTTTGATTATAGCCAAAAAGGTTGGTGATATACATCCGATTATTACCATTGTCGGCGTTATTATAGGTATTCCTCTTTTCGGTATTATGGGACTAGTATATGGGCCGTTGTTGCTTGCCTATTTCTTAATTGCCGTGAAGATTTACAAGGCGAACAAGCGACTGTCTCTTCAAAAGCAGATATTGGAGGAAAAGCTGGAATAATTGTTATCCAACCGCGTACCCTAGCATATATTCTTGAAACTGCTCGTAGTAAACTTGAAAAGAAGTTTCCTTTCCGTCTTTGGTTAGATCGAGCGTCATAACACCTTGAGCTTCGTAGTTAAAAGGACGTATAGTCATATCTTGCAAAAAAGATACACCTTTATTACCTTGCAGTTTATACACCGCTTCTTTGGCGCACCAACAGGCGTATAACTGTAGAATATCGTTGTCGGATTGGATAAAAGACATCTCCTGAGGCTTTAGAAATTTATCTTTGATACGTAATACTTTATCTTTCACAATTTCGAGGTCCATACCGCATTCGCCCTTTGTGCTTAACATTACTCCAGCGTAATCAAAGGAGTGGGTGAGTGATATCTTATAGGGATAGTGTGGAAGGTAAGGTTTGCCGTTTTTGTCGGAAGGGCAATATATGAATTCATCGGTCTGCAGGAGGTAACGTAGTAGCACACGGGTGGCCAACCAATGTAGGGTTCTTTTTCCTTTGCTGAGGTTTTGCAGGCGGTTTTGCTCCTCCTCATCCAGTTGCAATTTGCTCAATAGCTCATCAGCAGATTCTTCAATCTTCCATATTGCAAATTTAGTACTGCTATCCAGCTCTCTGAGGTATACTAACGCCATACGTCAAATGTAAAAAGTAAAAGGTAGAAAGTCAAAGGAAAAACGCCGAACATTCGGAATTCGGAGTAACTTCTTAAAAAACTTGCTAGATGTCAGGCAATACCGTATTTTTGGTGTCCAGTTGGTAATCGCCAACTGTTTGACAATTCAATATGATATTATCAGATACACGAATATTAGAAGAGATTGAAAATGGAACAATCGTTATCGAGCCATTTGATCGTAAATGCCTAGGTACGAATTCGTACGATGTACATTTGGGAAAATACTTAGCAACTTATAAAGATGCCGTGTTGGATGCCAAAAAGCATAACGAGATTGTACATTTCGAAATTCCTGAAGAAGGTTATGTTTTAGAACCAGGGACATTGTATTTAGGCGTTACGATGGAATATACGGAGACACACGGACACGTGCCTTTCCTGGAAGGTAAATCAAGCACAGGTCGTCTTGGTATTGATATACATGCGACAGCTGGAAAAGGCGATGTGGGTTTTTGTAACACTTGGACCTTAGAGGTTTCTGTTGCTCAGCCTGTTCGCGTCTATGCGGGGATGCCTATCGGTCAGTTAATTTATTTTGTGGTGGAGGGTGATATTGAAACTTTCTACAATAGTAAAGGAAATGCTAAATATAATAACAAGACTATCCGTCCTGTTGAAAGTATGATGTGGAAGAATGCTTTTTAGCATTCTTCCCTACCCACCAAACTCCATTAAGTACGCTTTTAAGAAATCGTCGAGATCGCCGTCTAAGACGGCTTGTGTATTGGACGTTTCTTTATTTGTGCGCAGATCCTTGATCAGCTTGTAAGGATGTAGTACATAGTTTCGTATCTGAGATCCCCATTCTATTTTTTTCTTAGAACCCTCGATAGCGGCAGTTGCTTCTTGACGCTTTCGCATTTCGATTTCATACAATTGAGATTTTAGTAATCGGAAAGCATTTTCCTTGTTCTGCAATTGTGATCTAGACTCTTGGTTTTTGATGATGATACCTGTCGGTTTGTGGTGTAGACGTACAGCCGTTTCTACTTTGTTCACATTCTGTCCACCAGCACCCCCAGCTCGAAATGTATCCCATTCTATTTCGGAATCTTTAACGTCTATCTCGATATTATCGTCTACGAGTGGATATACATATACGGATGCAAAAGAGGTGTGACGTTTGGCATTTGAATCAAAAGGTGAAATGCGGACGAGTCGGTGCACCCCATTTTCGCCCTTCAGGTAACCGTAGGCGAAATTTCCTGAAAATTGTAGTGTGACTGTTTTTATACCTGCCACTTCTCCTTCTTGGTAATCCTGCTCGGTTACTTTACAACCATGTTTTTCGCCCCACATAATATACATGCGCATTAGCATCGCTGCCCAATCGCAAGATTCTGTCCCCCCGGCTCCGGCGGTAATTTGTAGGATAGCGTCCAATTGATCTTCCTCCGCGCTGAGCATATTTTTGAATTCTAGCTCTTCGACATCACGCAATGCAATTTCGTATTGCTCTTGTGCTTCTTGTTCACTGGCGTCTCCGGATTGAAAGAATTCGTACATTATGCCGACGTCTTCTACGGAAGCGGCTACTTGGTCAAAATGATCGGTCCATACTTTGAGGTTCTTAATTCCATGGAGGATTTTCTCCGCTTCTTTTGGATGATCCCAAAAAGTAGGTTGTAGGGTGATCTCGGTATCGTTTGCTATCTCTGTTTTCTTGGCATCGATGTCAAAGATGCCTCCTCAGGGAAGTTACTCTATCCCTCAAGTCCTGAATTTGTTCTCTGGTCATAGTTTCAAAGGTAAGAATTAATTGTTAATGGTTAAGGATTAATGGTTCGCGATTAAATGCTTAACAGTCTTGGCGAATTTGCGTTATTTAGAGCGATAACTAAAAATAATATCTTCGTATTGGTGAATATCAAGCATTTTATCTAAGTTTGATCGTAGCAAAAAAATAGCAGTCTTATGTTGCCAAAAATCGACTTTACCCAAACTCAAGCGTACAAATATCTCGCGGACCATTTTGTTTCTATTAATGAACATACCTTGAAAGAGCTTTTCGAGTCCGATCCTGCTCGGTTTGAAAAATTCTCTCTTCGCCTAGAAGACATACTTTTAGATTATTCTAAAAATAGAATTGATGAACAGACTATGGCACTCTTGTCTCAGTTGGCGCGAGAGTGTAAGCTCGACGAGGCTATCAAGGCCATGTTTGCGGGTGAGAAGATTAATGTGACAGAGGGACGTGAGGTTTTGCATACTGCATTACGAAATCAGTCAGGTACTCCGGTTTTGGTGGATGGCGAGGATGTGATGCCTAAGGTAAAGGCGGTGTTAGCGCACATGAAAGACTTTACGAACCGCGTGTTGTCTGGTGAATGGCGTGGATATACCGGACTAGAAATTACAGATGTGGTTAATATCGGTATAGGAGGCTCGGACCTGGGGCCTGTTATGGTTACGGAATCGCTTAAGGCTTATAAGACGCGGCTTAATATGCACTTTGTTTCTAATGTAGATGGCACCCATCTTGTAGAAACTTTAAAAGGCTTAAATCCAGAGACGACCTTATTTCTCATTGCCTCTAAGACATTCACAACGCAAGAAACCATGGCTAATGCAACATCTGCTAAGGACTGGTTTTTAGAATCAGGTGCGCAGCAGGCCGATGTGGCAAAGCACTTTGCTGCGCTAAGTACCAATGAGACAGGCGTTGCGACGTTTGGTGTGGATACGGCAAATATGTTTGAGTTTTGGGATTGGGTCGGCGGTCGCTACTCCTTATGGTCAGCCGTCGGTCTGTCTATTGCATTAGGAATCGGTTTCGATAATTTTGAGTTGCTTTTAGAAGGAGCTTATATAGCGGACGAACACTTTAAGACGGCTGAATTTGAGGAGAATATACCTGTAGTATTGGGGCTACTGGGAGTATGGTATAATAATTTCTTTGACGTGGAGAGCCACGCTATACTTCCTTATGATCAATATCTGCACCGTTTTGCTGCTTATTTTCAGCAGGGCGATATGGAAAGTAACGGTAAATATATTGATCGCAGTGGAAATCGGGTCGAATATCAGACTGGACCTATTATTTGGGGTGAACCTGGAACGAATGGGCAGCATGCATTTTATCAACTGATCCATCAGGGGACGAAATTAATTCCTTGTGATTTTATTGCCCCAGCTATTTCGCACAATCCAATTGGTAATCATCATCAATTATTATTGTCCAACTTTTTTGCGCAGACAGAAGCGCTGATGAATGGAAAGTCGGAGACAGAAGTGGTTAGCGAGCTTACATTGGCTGGCAGGAGTGAAGCGGAGATAGCCGAGTTAAAGAACTACAAAGTTTTTGAAGGAAATCGGCCTACGAATTCCTTCTTGTTAAAGAAGATTACACCAAAATCGCTCGGAACTTTGATTGCATTGTACGAGCACAAAATATTTGTTCAAGGTATTATTTGGAATATCTATAGCTTTGATCAGTGGGGAGTTGAGCTTGGAAAGCAGCTCGCAAGTAAAATCTTGCCAGAACTGCTTAGTGACAGCAAAATTAATAGCCATGATAGCTCGACCAACGGATTGATTAATCAATATAAGAGCTGGAGAGGTTAACTTTATTTAGAATAAGCTTTAAATGGCCTCGGCGAAAACTTCACCGAGGCCATTTTTTTGTATTTGTATCCTGTTTTACTAATTTTTGAATTAGTTTTTCCTTGTGTCATGGGTATTTATAAGCGAATGTGAGAAAATAGTACATTAAGTTGATTTGGTTAAATGTTGACTTTCAATATTTAATTGAAAAAGCGCATACTATTTATCAATATGTTGTGTTTAATATTGACTTTATTTCCTTTTAATCAATATATTTGTCTAGTCATTTAGTGACTTTTGTATTATGTCTTTTGACTATAATAACTGTGAAAAACAATTTTATTAGACTCATTTAATTACCCATAAGTGAGTTGTGTGCTATTGATGTATGGAAAAAAATCGGCTACGCTGGATATGGGCGTTGGTACTCGTAATGCTGTTCTGTGGAATGGAAAGGGAGGTGTATGGGCAAAGGGTTTATGGATTCAGTTCAAAAACGGAAACAAGTGATGGTGCTGCTGGTGCTGCTGGAATCGGAGTGGCGGGAGAGAAGGGGTACTCGGTTTTTCAAGATTTATCTAAAATCAGTGATGGAGATGATAGTAACTTTGCTGATATAAAATCAGTAAGTGGAAGTCCAGGTTCTGGTCTGCTGTCTGGTGATGGAGGTTCGACTATTACGAAAGTTGAGCTTTCGTTCCAGTCTTCTCTAATAAAAGATCAACCAATATTTTTAAAAATGATTAGTTATGAGGAATCTGGAGTCAATAAAATAACGATTCAAGCATATAGTACAGATACTCCGGTTGGAACATCGAAAGACTTTGAAAGCTTGCCTAGAACTACAAAGGATGAAGCTATATTTTCATCATCAGGTAATTTTAATAAAATAGTTATTACTGTAGAGACAGGCAAGGGGAGTACGTTTTTGGGTTTAATTGGTAATCGATCTTATGTCTATTTACAATTATTTTATGCTTATTTTCTAGATCTAAATTGTCACAGTGCCATCAATACATCTTTTGGAAGTAACGGATTGACCTTAGATCTTCTAGGTACTGGTCCGAAAGTCCTAAATCCGTTTAATGCTATTGATGACGATATAAATACGAAATCTACACTTTCTTTAGGGTCTGGAGTCACTATAGGTCTCGGCAGTTCGGTTTATCAAGATGTTGTATTTACACCCTCTAGTTTGGTCGGAAATGGAATTCGAATTTATCTTAGAAGTCCTCAATCGGTCGTTAATCTAAATCTATTTTCGGGGGTAAAGGTAACGGTTTATAACGGTACTAGTGTCGTTTTTGAAAAGTCCATAGATCAGATTCTAGGTTTAGACCTTCTAGGCTTGTTAGGTGGACAACAATTGGTGCCAATAGATATTTATGGAATTAATTCATCTTTTGATAAAGTAAGAATTTCATTGGGAAATTTCTTAAATGTAGGCGTATTAAGTGGGGGGATTGAGTTTAATATGATACAGATGCTTCCCCCCCTTCCCGAGATCAACTCTTCTACGGCGAATGCTTGTAAAGGTGATTTGCTTGCCCTCGAAGTGCAAAATCCCAATTCATCATTAGTGTATAAATGGTATCTAAATGGAAATAATATTGGAGTAGGTAATCAATTGCAATATCCTACTAATGCATTGATGCCTAGTGGTTCACCTTATGAATTTGTCGTTCGGTCCATAGTGCCTAGCTGTATTTTACAAGAATCTGGGAATTCAATAATCAGAGTAATGGTCTATGATAAGCCTGCCAAACCTCGACTCACAATATCAGACGTAATTAATTAAAAAGCCAAAAGTAAATAAACAATTAAAATTAATCGATATGAAAAATAACATTAAAAAAATCAAGGTAGGACTATTAGTTTGTTTACTACTGACTGTAGGAAGTATAGCTGCACAAAATACGCCTCTTCCTACAACTTTTGAAGCGCTTTTGGTGTATAAAGCTAATTCCGAATTCACTTTGTCCGCAGCACCGAATTCAGCCGATATTGGTGCTGTTACTTCATTTCGGTGGAGCATTAAGAATGCTGCAGGTGGGGCTGATGGAATAGTTGCCGGTGCTCTTAATGTCGGTTCAGTGAGTAATGGGGTTCAAGGGGTCGGAGAGTTGGTGACAGGGGCCATCGCAAACGACAAATTGAAATTAAGTAAGTTAGCTCCTGGGTATTATGAAATTATAGCAGAAGGATTGACTTCAGAAGGAGTCTGTACTGGAGAAGCCCAATCTTACGTCTTTTTCGTAATGCCGCCAGTAACAGTATCAGCTAGTGTAGCGGCAGATTTTATTAAGGAGTATTGTGAAAATGATTTGAAACCGGGAGGTACATCTGCTAATCAGATTAATGTAGCATATACGCTAAATGAAGCATATGATTGGAATACAATTCATAATTTTGGATCTGCCGTAAATGAGACTCTAGCTTTTACTGGAAATGCTGAGTTGTCAGCGTCCTTAGTGAGGGTTGCAAGTACTGTTGAAACAGTAGAGGAGGGGCCAACAGATGGAAGCCCTTCAACGCTTACACTAAGCAATACAACAGTAGGGACCTATACTTATAAAGTAAAAGTTCGCTATAAGGGAGGGCTTAATAATGTTAACAATCCTGTGATCTATGAGACCAATGTTAAAGATAGTAGCGGAAGTGATTTGACTGTTAAGGTGACAAAACGTCCAGGTCAACCAACAATTACTATCGAAGCTGTTAACGATTAATACGGACAGTCTTTCAATATGATACGTAGCCTGCCTTTGTTTTTAGGATTTTTCCTAACTGTGCTGTTGTTTCTTTCAAAAGGAGCCATGGCGCAGCAGGGGCAGATTTTGCATATTGTTCAAGGTAAAAAGGTGACATTACGCGCTGATGCCACACATGCCTTGTCTTACATCTGGTTTAAGAATAATGAACCGCTCAATGGCTTGCATGATCAACGAATGGTGGTCGTAGAGCCAGGGATTTATACAGTTATTGCATTGGGCGATGGTTGTAATTCAGATGTGTCAGATCCTGTAGAGATTATTCTAGATCCGGGTGGAGGTGAGGTTACCGTTGATTTGGAAATTCGGAATCTGCCCGAGAAGGGTGTTGTTGCGCTTGGCGAACCGTTCAACTATCAACTGATGGTTTTAAACAACGGTTTGGTAGATGCAACTGAACTGCGGGTTACATTTGACCTTCCAGCGAGTCTGGAGTATCTACACCCTGTCGGTAGCTATGGCGGCGAGGTCGATTTTATCACAAGCTCTAGACAGCTATTGTGGAAAATAGCTGAACTGAAAGCCAAGGAATCTTTGTCGCTTTGGGTTTCTGTCAAAGGTATTGCTGACGGGGATGTGATTACCATGGCTAAAGTGACGGCAAAGGAGAAGGATGGGAGTGCTTTGAATAATGAATCGGAGGCTAAGGTGCGTATTGTTTTCTTTCAAATTCCTAATGTCTTCACGCCCAACGGTGATGGTAAGAATGATGGTTTTGTTATTCAGGGGCTAGAGCTTTTCGAAAAGAAGAAACTCCGCGTATTTAATCGCCATGGTTTTGAGGTGTATCAAAGTGAGAATTATCGGAACGATTGGAACGGACAGGGTCTAGGCTTGGGTACCTATTTTTATATTCTTGAGTTAGAGCGGGAGAACCAGAAAAATCAAGTAATAAAAGGTTATGTCACGATTCTTAGATAGGATATTTTTTTAACGAAACGAGCGGTCAATTTGTACAAATTGACCGCTCGTTTTATAATATCTACCGCTTAGGGGTTTACTTTTTTACAAGCTGCACATAATCCTTCATCACATTCATGCTTTCGTCTAGGATAAAATCAAATTCGACTTTTGGTTGAGGCTGACCTTCTTTCCAAAGAGGCATATTATGTAGCTCTAAAAGCTTGTTAATCCGAGCTCTGTTTTTAGCTTTGTTTATATCGCGTTCCTTTTTCAGTTTATCTTGATTTAAGCTGATTTGAGCTATTGAATCTGATTTGTTAAACTCATCGATATCTTCCAGTAAGAATTTGTATTCTGGAGATTTTTCCATGCGCTTCATATGGGCATCCTGAAGTTGCTGTGTGGTTGTTTTAAGATCAGCAAGGCGGCCAAAAGTAGTGCCTTTAATCTGGTCCCATGGTAAAGCTGCGGGCTCAGAGCTCTCACCGAATTTTTCTGCAACGTATTGCGTTGGGAATGTCACATCCGCATCCACGCCTTTGTGCTGGGTACTGCTTCCTGTCACACGGTAAAATTTGCCTATCGTCACGTTGATCTGTCCAAATTCAGGGGCTCCAGCAGGTGTGTCCGCATCTTTTTCGACTCCTGCCGCTTTCATTAATAATTTATTTGTCGGGCTGATAAATCGGGACATTTGCACCGCAGATTGAACAGTGCCTTTACCATAAGTCGTCGACCCTAAGATAATACCTCGGCCATAATCTTGAATAGCTCCAGCAAAGATTTCTGAGGCCGATGCCGAGAAGCGATTAATGATTACACCAAATGGTCCAGTCCATATTGCTCCTGCATCTTTGTCTTGTTCTACATCCACTCTATTGTTTGTACTACGCACCTGTACAACAGGTCCTTTGTCTATAAATAGTCCCGTCAGTTCGATCGCTTCTTGTAAAGACCCTCCACCATTGTTGCGTAAATCTAAGACTACTGCATCTACATTTTCTTGGCGTAATGAATCTAAGATTAATCTTACATCACGTGTTGTACTTTTATAGTTAGGGTCCCCCTTGCGATAGCCATCAAAATCAATATAGAACTTAGGCAAGTTGATTACCCCAATGCGGTAATTTTTACCGTCTTCACCCTTGACAGTTTTAACTATTTTCTTAGCGGACTCTTCTTCTACAATAATCTTTTCCCGAGTCAACTTTACGATGGTGGGTTGCGCAGATATATCTTGTCCTGCTGGAAGGATCTTTAAGCGTACTATTGTTCCTTTTGATCCTTTAATCTTTGCTACAGCAGCATCTAGGCGCCAACCTACGATATCCTCAAATTCACCGTTGTTACCCTGCGCTACCGCTATGATGCGGTCATCCATTTTTAAGGTTTTCTCTTTAAAAGCAGGGCCTCCAGCAATGATTTCTTTAATAGTGACCATCTCGTTTTCCATTTGGAGGCGTGCACCAATACCCTCTAGTGTGTTAGACATGCCTTCGTTGAATGCTTGTGCAAAAGATGGGTTGTAGTAAGTGGTATGTGGATCTATGGCGTCCGTGAATGATGTCATAATCAATTGAAAGGCATCATTGGCATTTGTTTTCTTCGCTTGAGAAATCAAATTGTTATATCTTTTACGAAGAGTTTCTTTGTGTTTCTCATCTTCATTCTTGCCGTCTGCCGTTGCCATTTTGAGATTCAAAAGGTCAAGCTTGACGCGTTTACGCCATTGGTCTTTTAATTCATTTTCAGACTTGAACCAGTTTAATTTTTCCCGGTTGTTCGTGTAGTTTTCATTTGTGTCAAAGTTGTGCTTGGCGTCGACTTGGGTTAAAGCATATTCCATAGCTTCTAGGTAGCGCTGAGAATAGATGTTAAAGATATAAAATGGAGCAGAAAGGTCTCCTTTTTTCATATCTTGACTGATATTGCTTTTATATTTATTAATGTCATCAATGTCCGACTGGAGTAAGTAATTTTTACCTTGGTCGATCATCTTTACTAGATTGTTAAAAACGATGTTGGATAGAGAGTCACTCGGGCTTACCTTTTTATAACTGTAGTTCTCTAATATCCCCACCACCTCTTTTGCAATTACCTCATGTTGTAAGGTCGGTTTGATATTAATCCCCCCTTCTTCCAGTTGGACGCGAGGCTTTGAGCCACAGGCTACAACGGAAATCAATGCTAATCCAAATACTAAATTTCTAAACATATAGATTGTTTTGTTAAGATTCATTGTTTAAAATATAACGCAAAAATTGTCACACGTTTTGCGAAGGCTAAAAATAGTTAAAAAATACACATGCTAATATCTGTTGGGCGTAATTAATTCACAAACAGGCAAAAAAATGTGTAACTTTTCTAAAACAACTCATTTCTAATCTTCCAATAGTCTTCCAGCAGCTTTTCTGCCTCATCAATTTTGTTTTGCTGTAGATTTATTCGACCCAATTTCTCCGCAATGGCGAGTTGTAGGTATTTGTTGTCTTCTTTTGTTGCCAGGTCAAAAGCCAAGTTTAGCTCTTTCTTGGAAATAACGAGATTTTTCTGGATATATTTTGAAGAAGCCAACATGTATTCTATTTCAGCGAGGTCGTTTGTAAAATTCTTCGCTAAAGCAAGATCCCTTGCCTGAATCAAAAACCACTGGGCCTCGGTGTGTTTGTTTTGCATCTGATATATTTCAGCAAGAACGAGCCATGCTATAGTCTTTCCTTCATATGCTTTAGCTTTGTTGAAAAGGGGGACAGCTTTACGGATAATATTATTTTCTGCCGAATTGTAATCTTTGTCATAGGCTTGTATCAAAGCAATTTTGACTAAGGAACTGGCTTGATCAATGATACTTTTGATTTCTAAGGCCTGTTTGTAATAGGCTTCTTCATATCGTCCGGCATCTAAGTAGTTTTTGTTGTATACCAGTAGCGAAGATAGGTTTGACTGTATAACACCGATGTCTTGAATATTTTGCTGTGCTAATGCTTCTTGAAGGGCTGATTCAAGAATACCTGTCGCTTGACTGGTCTCTTTTTGGAGAATCCGAATTTTCGCATATTCATTGAGGAGACCTGTCGCGATAGCAGGATTCTTTTGGTCGGTATCTGTGTAGATGGCTATCAGTGCATTCCATTCTGCCGTGTTTTTTGGGGCAGGTGTGATGAGTTGTAAAATAGTAGCATTGTTGCCTGTCGTTTTCCAGGACTCAAGAAGCCGTAGGTATTGTAGCGACCTGTTTATGGAGTCTTGGAAGCTTGCTATTTCCATGTAATTGTCCCTTATCTGTTCTTCTTTTGTTCGTGGAGCAGGGAGTATATATACTCTTGGGCCTATACCATCAAAATCACTATCATACTTCTGTATATAACCAGAAGGATCGGGTGTTTTCTGTTGTGCTGATACCGGAGTTACCATCCATATGCCTATTCCTAATAGAGCGACAGATCGCATAGCCAATTTTATAATGCTGTATGTTTGTATCATATAATCAAACTTAGATAAAAAGCTTTGTATTCACGAATGCCAAATCGAAAAACAAAAAAGCTACTACTTATGTCTCACCCGATCACTTAAGGTATTTACTCCTGTAGTCGGGTTAACTCCTTTCTGCAAATTCCGTACCTTTGTAAGGTAAAGAAATCAATCATGGCGACACGCGTACCTTTAGCGGAAAGGCTAAGGCCAAAAACATTACAGGATTATGTAGGGCAACAGCATATTATTGGTGAAGATGCTGTGCTGCATCATGCATTGCTTCGAAAGAATATCCCGTCAATGATTCTTTGGGGACCTCCGGGCGTAGGAAAGACGAGTTTAGCTTATTTAATAGCTAAAGAATTAGGACGGCCATTTTTTAGTCTCAGTGCGATCAAATCTGGTGTTAAGGAAGTTCGGGAAGTGATCGATAAAGCAGAACAATTGATGAATTTCAATCAAGAACAACCTGTTTTATTCATTGACGAGATTCATCGGTTTTCAAAGAGCCAACAGGACTCGCTCTTGGGCGCTGTCGAGCGTGGTTTGGTGACATTGATCGGAGCGACAACGGAAAACCCTTCGTTCGAAGTTATTTCAGCGCTTTTAAGTCGATGCCAGGTGTATGTGTTAGAAAATTTAGAAGCAGCGGATCTTATCGCTCTCCTTCAAAAGGCGATCGCCGAGGATGAATTTCTGAAAAATGACCGCATAGTGGTTAAGGAGTATGACGCATTGCTGCGTCTTTCGGGAGGGGATGCACGGAAGCTGTTGAATGTATTTGAACTGGTCGTGGATGCTGCGGTACCCTATAATACGGCTATAACGAATGATTTTGTCCTTAGGCAGGTTCAGCAGAATATGGCACGATACGATAAGACTGGAGAGCAGCATTATGATATTATATCGGCTTTTATAAAGTCAATCCGGGGGTCAGATCCCAATGCCGCGGTATATTGGTTGGCTCGTATGATTGAAGGAGGAGAAGATCCTTCATTTATTGCTCGCCGATTGTTAATCTTGGCTTCAGAGGATATTGGAAATGCCAATCCCAATGCGCTTTTATTGGCCAATAACTGTTTTCAGGCGGTTAACGTAATTGGCTGGCCCGAGTCTAGGATCATATTATCACAGGCAGTAACTTATTTGGCTTCTTCTGCCAAAAGCAATGCCTCTTATGAAGCGATTAATAAAGCACAAGCACTGGTGCGACAGACTGGGGATCTTTCGGTTCCGCTACATTTGCGTAATGCACCAACGAAATTGATGAAAGAGCTGGATTATGGCACGGAATACAAGTATTCGCATGCTTATCCAGGAAATTTTGTTGTGCAGGAGTTTATGCCCGACCAGATTCGCGGTAATAAACTCTATGAACCAGGAAGTAACGCTTCTGAAGAAAAACTGCGACTCTCCTTGCGGGAAAAATGGAAAGATAAGTACGGTTATTAGTTTCATGGATATTTCATATATAGGTAGTTTGTTTTTAAAGGCTATATGGAATATCCAAAGTATTTTTAGGTGTGTTTGTGCAGCTATTGCCACATGGATATTTCATATTAACAGATTACTTTATACTTTTGTCATAGATGGATACATTTACAGCGATAGATTTTGAGTTGGCGACGTCGGACTATACGAGTGTGTGTGCTGTAGGTATTGTCAATGTGATTGACGGACAGATTAGCAACGAATTTTACAGCCTTGTGCGGCCCCCACAGAATAAATATATGTGGCAAACGACCCGTGTACATGGTATTAAGCCAAAGGACACCCTAGGGGCGCCTTCTTTTGAGGAGTTATATCCCGTTTTGGCTCCTTTATTGTCAGGACAATACATGGTTGCACATAATGAATCATTTGACCGCGCTGTTCTTCAGCGTACGATGAAACTTTACGGTCTAGATTACAAGAACCTTCATTTGCCGGAGGTCTGGGCGTGTACCAGCAATATATACAGGCAAAAGGGATTTGTTAAAACCAAGTTGAGTATCTGTTGTGAATTAATGGGGATTCCGTTAGAACATCATGATGCGCTTTCTGATGCACGCGCATCAGCTTTATTATTTTTAAAACAAGATCATATTCCTGCTACACTGCTACCATAGTTTAGTGGATTAGAATAAATAATTATGTCAAGTATTGTTAATGTTGTATTATCCGGAGGTGTCGGATCAAGGTTGTGGCCACTCTCGCGTAAGTCGCGTCCTAAACAGTATATTCCCTTATTTGAGGGGCAGTCTCTATTTGAGTTGACCGTCTCTCGGAATCAAGGGATTGTGGATCGTACGCTTATGGTCGGGAGTATACAGAATGTTGATTTGGCCAAATCTTACCTGCCGGAAGATACCAGTCAGACTATTGTTGAGGCCACTCCTCGTAATACCGCTGCAGCGATTGCTTTTGCTGCTTTCGCTTGTAATCCAGATGATATTCTTGTTGTAACGCCATCGGATCATCTGATCGAGAATCAACCGCAATATGAGGCTGTGCTGAGGCAAGGTATTGAAATGGCCAAGCAAGACTATCTTGTCACATTTGGTATACAGCCCAATCGACCTGAGACAGGATATGGCTATATCGAATATGAAGACAATTATGTTCTTTCTTTTCGAGAAAAGCCCAATTTGGATACGGCAAAGGAATTTTTGAAGAAGGGTAATTTTTTATGGAATTCAGGGATATTCTGTTTCAAAGCCTCGATTTATCTTGAAGAATTGCTTCGATTCGAACCTAAGGTGTTCAGGACTTCCAAGGAAGCTTTTGAAGCGTCGCATCATGGTGTTTTGTCGGAGGAGTTGTCTGCCAAAATTCCATCCAAGAGCATCGACTATGCTGTTATGGAACGTAGTGAGCGGATTAAAGTAATTCCATCCAATTTTGTTTGGTCCGATATGGGGTCATACGATTCTTTGTACGATTACCTTAAGAAGAAAGGGCATGCTGTTGATTCTGCGGGTAATATGGTGATCGGTACCGACAAGTATGTTTCTTTTCTAGGTGTTCAAGATACAATTTTAGTTCATACAGAGGATGCTATTTTGGTGGTTCAAAAGCAGGCTTCACAAGAGGTAAAGCATCTCTATGAAGAGTTGGAGCAGGGAGCATCTCTCTTATTATAGTATTATTTGTGACGGAGAAAAAAACCATAGCGGTTATAGGGCAGGGATATGTAGGTCTACCACTGGCTCTAGCTTTTGCAGCACATCACCCTGTGTTGGGCTACGACACTTCACTTAGTCGGGTCGTCGAGTTGAACAACGGTGAGGATCGTACTTTAGAAGCCGATGCAGTGTTGTTGAAAGAAATGTTGGCATTAGATCTCCATTCGTCTCAACAGCGAGGATATCGAGCCACATCGAACCTTTCTGATATCGCTCGGGCTCAGATTTACATCGTCACAGTGCCCACTCCTATAGATGAGTTTAATGCTCCTGATCTTCGTTTTCTTCAACAGGCTTCTCAAGAGATAGGTAGCGTTATAGAAGTTGGCGATATCGTTATTTATGAGTCTACGGTATACCCAGGCTGTACAGAAGAAGAATGTGTGCCTATTTTGGAAGAAGTCTCCAAATTAAGATTTAATGTGGACTTTTTTGTTGGTTACTCCCCAGAGCGAATTAACCCAGGAGACAAGGTCAACACCTTAGAACAGATCGTTAAAGTTACTTCCGGTTCGACGGGGGAGGCAGCTGAAACTGTGGATGCATTATATCGGAAAATAATCAAAGCGGGTACATATAAGGCTCCCTCGATCAAGGTAGCGGAAGCGGCAAAGGCGATAGAGAATGCCCAGCGAGATGTAAATATTTCTTTTGTGAATGAGTTGGCTTTGATTTTTGACCGGGTTGGGATAGATACCCACGATGTCCTGGATGCTGCGGCAACGAAGTTCAATTTTCTAAAATATAAGCCAGGCTTGGTGGGAGGACATTGTATTTCTGTGGATCCCTATTATTTAGCGCACAAGTCATCTCAACTGGGTTATCATCCCGAAGTTATTCTGTCAGGTCGACGTGTCAATAATCGTATGGCCGAATTTATTGCTTCAAAAGTTGTTAAATTGATGGCGCAAAAACATATAGCAGTCAAAGATGCTAAGGTTTTGATTTTAGGATTGACATTTAAAGAGAATTGTCCTGATATTCGTAACACGAAGGTATTGGATATCTATGAGGAGCTCCAAGAATACGGTGCCGCCCCCGTGTTATACGATCCGTGGGCAGATCCTGGAGAAGTGAGGAAGGAATATAAAGTCGAGTTAATAGCTGCTCCTCAGGGACCTTATGATGCTGTGATTCTCGCTGTTGCACACGCAGATTTTTTAAAACTGGATATTAAAAATATTTTGGCAAGCAAGTCCGTTGTTTTTGATTGTAAATCTGTTTTGGATAGATCTATCGTGGATGCTCGCCTCTAGCTCGATTGTTGACCTTAGTATTTCGACTTTTGTGGCCGCAACCTTTAATTTCTGTCATTTTATATTGATTTTTCCCTACAATTAAGATTCTTTTTCTATTTTTATTCTATTAATTGCTTTAATCGCATTACTCTACCTATTAAAAGCATTTTTGAATGGAATACGGCATAAAATATGTTGTCGGAGAAGACTTGAGGGCTGTAACAAATGATCTTGCATTAAAGAAAGACCATTACACACTATTATTTATTAAGGAGCATGGATGCAGTCTGTTCCTTAATCAAAATTTAATTGATTTTCCTCCTAACAGTTTAATATTTGTACCGTTTGGTACGCAGCTTAAGAGCAATCCCGATGAAAGTCGAGAGTTTGTCTTAATTTATTTTACAGAAGCTTTTTTTTCGCGCAGCGAATGGGATGGGACGTTTCTGCAAAATTTCTTTCGCGTATTACAAGACAGTTCGACTTACCGGGTCCTTAACGTTCCGGATAATTATTTGTTTTATTATCAGTTCGTCCGCGCACATTTGGAAATGGCCAGAAAGCAACCTCCTGAATCTATCCAGCATGTGTTGGCATTTAATATTATTAAGCAGATTTTGCTGTTGGGAGCTGTTTACATAGGGGATCGTGATAGTGCCCAACTGATGGATGAAAGTGAGGCTGTGCAAGTTGTAAATCGTTTTCAGCAACTTATTGCTGAAAATGTGAATCATGAAAAACATGTCGGTTATTATGCCGATCACCTACGAATAAGTCCTCGAAAACTTTCATTATATACCAAAGAGGTGATGAATAAAACGCCTAAGGAACTAATTACGGATGGTTTGATTCGTGTTGCTAAGCGTTTGTTGGCAAACTCAAAGTTAAGTATTAAGCAGATTGCGTGGCAGCTCGGGTATGTGGACGAGAATAATTTTAGTACACTTTTTTCAAAAGAAGCAGGAGTCAGTCCCAAAAAATACCGAAGTGACTGGAAAAAGTAGCAAGGCAGCTCTAATTTTATGATATATGTCACAGTAAGTAAAATAATGGGTTGAAAATTCTTTTTACTCTAATTTTAGCTTTATTTTTATGAAAAGGGACTACGCTATGAAAACTTTATCCATTCTATTATTGCTCGTAGGAATAGCTTTTGGGGGAGCTTATGGGCAAACGAATGTAAGACTTAATATTGTGCTTAATCATGTACAGAATTTGACTATTCATCCGGATCAAAATGAAGTGACCTTGACATATAACGATCTCCAAGATTATAAAAGAGGGGTGGAGGTTGTTAAGAACGCGCATCTTACGGTATTTAGTACTGGAGCTTATGAAGTTAAAGTAAAGCTGGCCAATGAAGAGTTTCTTAAATTGGGAGGTCAACCTACAGATCGATTACACATGCCGAATATAAAAGTAAAGGCAAGCCCTGTTGTTGGAGACCAGCAGGTCAGTTTGACGACCGGAGAACTTTCTGCTGGAGGGAGTAAGATTATCTCTTCCGATAGGCCCGCATTTGACGCGATCTATAATGTGACTTATCAAGGGCCGGGCGGAGAAGAGCTCATCCGATATGCTGAAAAAAATAAAACGATTATTTTTACCAACGATATTCTGTATAGTATAGAGACTCGATAAGGCGATATCGGGCTATTCCTGTAGCGCCTCAGCTACATTCTGTAGCGCAAAAACTACAAATAAAAACTACTGCATTTTTTCATATTTTTTGCGCCTAAAATCATACTTTGTGGCCTTTTTCGGTGATTACCTTTGTTCTGTTCTCAATGAGATAGAACAGGAAAATAACAGAAAATATATCTATAAAGAATATGAAAAAAGTAGTTTTAGCGTTAGCAGTAGCTTTCGCAGCAGTAGTAGGAACACAGGCACAAACAGCATCTTCTAGTTCTGTAAAAGTAAAAGTAAATGTAGAGTTGAACCCTTTTCAATCGATCGAAATAGGTGCGGGTGGTACCAATTCAGGGGGATACGGCGATGAGGTAACCTTAGTATATAATACGGCTGATGATTACAAGAGCGGTGTTTCTAAAGTTGTTGAAAAGCAATTAAAAGTATCTTCTGTAGGGTCTGGTTATAAGGTGCAGGCCACATTAGGATTCAACAGTGGCAACTCCGGCAAATTTAATAAACTTCAGGGTGGTGGTGTAGAAAATATCGATGCTGCTCAGTTACTAGAAATTGCGATAGGTAAATCAGGATCTGTGAGTGGTCTTACTACAGGAACTACAGCCACAGCAGGTATGGAGTTTGGGGGCTTCAGTAGCACTAGTACTGGCGAGTCATCTGTTTTGGATCAAGAGCTAGATGTTAAGTACTTTGGTAAAAAGCTAGACGAGGGGATGTTGAGAACACTTTTTGGAGACCAAAAAGACCAGGCAAAATATACCATTGATGTAGTTTATACGATTGCAACAAATTAATTTGACCGTCGTTATAAGGTCATATCAAAGGCAAGTGCGTTAACACTTGCCTTTTTTTATAGCGCTGTCAGAAATTTTTATTAATTTTCCGTTCAAAATCTACTTCCTATGCGATACTACCTATTTGTTTTCTTAGTTAACATCTTAATGTTTGCGATGGGTTATGCCCAGACAGGGCTTACTGTTGGTCCCCCACGCGTCTACTTTATTGCAGATGGAGGGCAAACACAGACACAGTATGTAGACGTCACTAACCCCAGCAAAGATTATGCATTGGATCTCGCTATCTCTTTCGAGGATTGGTCTTATTCTCCTACAGGAGATAATGTTCTTAGCCCCAAAGGTAGCTTGATAACCAGCTGTGCGAATTGGCTCTCGGTATCTGAACCATTTTTCGCATTGCAGCCGGGAGAGACGAAGCGACTACAGCTACAGATGCAAGTTCCTCAGGACAAAAAGTCTAGTGATGCCGTACCTGTGCATACGACGATGTTGTTTGTCACACAGTTGAATCCCCGGGTGAGCGAAGAGCGTGAAGGGGCTAATATTCGCTTGGCAGTCCGTTCAGGTATTAAGGTTTACCAACGTTTTAACGGAAGAGCTCAAACCGACATTGAGATTACGAATATGGCGTATCATTCGGTAGATAGTATTGGGCAATATCTTGAGCTGAGTTTTGATACCAAGGGGAATACATGGACAGAAGGTCAGTTGCGTATTGAGTTTTTGAATCAAGATACCGGCGAACGTTTTAAGATTGATGATATTCATATCTATAGTTTGCCGGGAGATCAGCGCAAGCAATATGTATTGCTTCCCGTAGAATTGAAGTCTGGTAATTATTTGGCAACGGGCATGTTGTTTTACGGAGAGGATAACGACGTGAAGGTTGCAGAGCTTGAGTTTGATTATGTTTCAAAACAGTAGGTTATATATTGTTATTTTTCTTAGTCTTATTTCCATCCCATGGGGTAGGGCTCAAGTAAAATTCACGGTCTGGTCGGACAGCTATGTGGAGGTTTCTTCCTATTTAGGCAAGAGCACCGGATCTCGTTTTAATACCTTTCAGTTTGAAGTAGGTAGTCAGTATGGTAATCTAAATATTCCTAACTGGTCACTCTCGGTACGTTTGTTGGCCCCGATACAACCTGTATCGGGAGGACCTAATCGTATCGGAAAGCCCTTCCCTGCAGATAAGATCAGTCTTCGATGGACAGAGGATGATAACCAGTCATTTTTAAATCTGAGCGGTATAGGAGCTAGTCGGAATGATATATTTTTGGCGAATAGTGGGGAAGTCTTTTTGATCGAAAAGTCTGTTCAGCCATTGCGTGGACGTAATAATCAAAACACTTTAGCTAGATTATTTGGAATGTTAACGATTGTACAAGGCAAATACCTGGAAGATTTTGTGAGTAGTGTTAACGAATGGACACATATCGAGTATGATATTCCATTGCAGTTTACCTTGTATGAACCGAATGGTAGGGTTATAGGCTATCAATATGTTACTTACAAGCTTCATATCAGGCCACGTCTTACGGATGGAAATGCGGTCGATGTCGAGCCAGATTATAGTTTGCAGATAGATGCAGCTGCCATGGATGCTTCATTACAGTTTTTTACGCGTGAACATTATGCGGATGGGGTGCAGTTTCAAGTAGATAATGCTATCCGTATTAATGCCAATACAGATTACGAATTGCGCGTCAAGTCCTTAGATCCTGAGATTAATAGGGATTTAGGAGGAGCTCTTCCCTTGTCAGTTCTTTCCTTACAGGTGGTACCGACGGCAGATCCAGGAAATACAATCACCAACCCTAAAATAGAGTTGTCTACAACAGAGCAGGTCGTATATTCGGGACGCTCTACAGACAAAAAGGTGATTCGTTATTTTAATTTACAATATGAAGCCCATTTGACACGATCACAGGTTCTTACAGCTCGTCCGGGGAATTATACGGTTTCACTTCTTTATCTGTTAATGCCAAAATAGCGAAGATGAATTCTCACCGAAAGCCTATTCTTCTGAATTTGCAGCTGTCTATCGTTTTGTTGTTGCTATCGTTTTTTTTCGTGCAGAAGGGCTCTGCACAGGGAAAAGTAGACTTAACCTGGACTATTGCGCCGAGCTTGGCTTTACAACCGGGGGTTAATAATTTAGATATAGAGATTGAGAATACGGGAAGCGTTGTTTTTAAAGGTTATGTCTCGTTAGAATTACCTTCAGATTTGACCAGCCTTAGTTCTGCGCGGGTAGCTGTTGAGATTGATGCAGGCAAGAAGCGGTTTATGTCCCTTAAATTACGCTCAGAAACATTAAGCTTGCTGAAAGGGAAAAGATTTCGTGTGCTTCTTTCTGATAACAGCAAACAAGAGCTGTTGAGCAAGTATATTTTACTAGAAGTTCCCTATAGGCGCTCCGTACAGCTTCAAGATAATTCAAGTATTCAATATCTTCGCAATATTGGTGACTCGATACAAATGCAGTTGCGTGTCGTCAATACAGGGACTACAGATGAGCAAGTAAAAATTCTTTTTTCTTCTCCCGACCGGATAGGAAAGATTGTCTTTCAGGAGATAAATCTACAGCTTACTTCAGGAGAAGATACGCTAATAAGGCGAAGTTTCGTGATCGAGCGTTATATGATGAATCTCGCTCAGTATACTGTAAGGGTTGCTGGAATATATGATAATAATGATGTGTTTGGGAATGTTAACATACTTTACGCGAATATTGTTTCTGAACGAAATTATCAGCAAATGTTTGCTCCTGATCATCGATTTGCGGGCTATAACCCCAATTATTTAGAGTTTCGGGTTTCCAGTATTTTAGATCCACAACCATCGTATAATATTCTTTCGGAAGGATCATATCGGCTTGGGGGTGGTCGGTTAGGCTACGCTGTATCGGCCAATCATTGGGGAGGAGATAAATACTGGAATATCAACAATACTTTTCTAACCTATGAAAGACGGGGGCACGGTGTGACGGTCGGAAATATACAAGAGAGCCTTGAAGCTCCTTTTTACGGAAGAGGAGCAGCATATACTTACCAAGATACGGCTAGCGACCAGCGGTTTTCAGGAGGTTTCATTCAACGTACTCACGATTTGTTGGGATATTATGGGCCGGATAATCCTGGGTTTACGGCATTTGCCCGTGTACAGTTGGCAGATCAAGAATCTCTACAAAAGCGTTATGATGGACAGGTCTTATACGATCAAAATCGTCAGGATAGTGTGACCTCTATCCTATGGACTAATCGTTTTGATATTCTTAAAAAGAAACATGCCGAAGGGATTCGGCTAGAAGGTTTTTTGGGAGCCGGGGTACAGCAATATCATGGCTTTTATCGAAAAGACGAAACATCCATGCCGTCTATTGCCATGGGGCTTAAAATGGATCAGCAATTACGAAAGTGGAGCTTCAGTAGTGACAATTATTACAGTTCAGGATACTTCCCCGGCAATCGGCGTGGAGCGGTGCAGTTGAGTCAACGGGTCAATCGCCGTCTTCGGCATTTTGGGCTAGGGTTGGGCTATTCTTATACAGATTATAGACCTGAATATCTAAATCCCTATTATAGAACTTTTAGCAGTGGCGTATCTCGATGGGATGTGCAGTTTTCTTTCCCTTTGTCTTCTGTTGGACAGTTTAGTATTATTCCGAGCTACAACAAGGAATACGCGGATTATATGGTGTATGAGGATATCATCAAACGTACTTCACGTTCAGCACTTTTGTTGGTGAATGCCAATCTTCGTTCTAGAAACTTAAAACACAGTTTGTTTTTTACCCTTGAGGGAGGAAGCATGTCTTTAGAGAATATTTCTTCACGTAGATTTGTTTTTCGTACGGATGTATCCTATAACTATGAACGGTTTGGCGTTTTTGGAAATTATCAAAATGGACCTTTTCAGGTTTATGATATGATGAGTGCATTTATTTTAGGAAGAGAATTTGGTTCGCGCTACTTGTTGGGTATGCGTTATCAAGGAAGTTTGATGCAACGGAAGCTCCGGTGGAATACAAGTGTTAATGGGCAGATGAACCAAGGGTGGGGAAAAACACTGAGTGGTAATTTATTTGCAGAATACCAGGTAGCCAAGAAAACACATTTGCAGACTACCTTTCAATACATGTACAATGTCGGGGTAACTAACTATCGATACGACAATGCCAATCTGCAGGTCGGGGTTCGTCAACAGTTTAATAGACAGAGTTTAGAACGTGTAGCTACGAAGTCGGGAGATTTAAAGCTATTTTGTTATTACGACAATAACGGTAATGACATTTTCGATGCAGGTGATGAAAGAGCTTCTGATTACGGTTTTATGGTACGTAATATTCTTTTTGTGACGGATAAAAAGGGAGAGGCTTCTTTCAAGAAAATGCCGTATGGTAGCTATATGTTGTTTTTTCCATTGAAGAATCAATACCAAGGAGGTTCACGATCCGTTGATATAGACGCGAAAAGTATGCGGATAGAAGTAGCTTTGCAGAAAGTAGGAAGCGTATATGGGCGACTGTTGTTAGATTATGATCCCGCATTACAGCTTCCGATTGACACTCGTTTGAGTATATATACAATAAGTGCACGTAATGAACAGGGAAGGGTTTTTACTGCAACCAGCGATGCGAAAGGTTTTTTCGAGTTGCATCTGCCTGAAGGGACCTATACTGTATATCCAGATGTTTCCAAATTTCAACAGCACGTATATTTAGAAGATTCGGCTTCCGCTATCCGGATTGATCCTGGCAGGAGCGTAGATCTTGGTACTTTTCGTTTGAAGGTAAAAGCTAAGAAAATAGATGTAAAGCGGTTTAGCATTAAAAAATAGCTTTTTTAGGAATTAAACACCTTTGAAGATCTGTTGGATATATAAGTTCATTTTTTTAGAAAGAAAATTTTTTTAGAAAGAAAATTTGTCTACATTCGTTTTAAGGCTTGCGCCCATGCAAACCGTAGACTATCTATGATTTATGAAGTGTTATTGACCTTAGGTATAATCCTTTTGGGATTTATGGTGTACATGCAGTATGTGAAAACTGGGAAAATGTATCTTTTTCAGGATGCTGTCAATGTACGACTCTCCGCTTGTTATTCTGACGAAGAAGTTTATCAGGATACAGCGCGTTCTTTGGTAAAGTTGCGTTTGGAATTATTGTCATTATCGCCCCACTACAGATGTATTTGTGTTGAGGAAATCGGCTTTTTAAAAAAAGATAACATACGTTTTAAGCAGTTCTCTCCTTTGTGTTTTACAGATTCAGCCCATGATAGAAGAGCTCGGGAGCTTTTTCTTTTAGTAGATACCGGACTTGTTCCTGAAATCAGACTGAATGGCCTGGAACTTTATATTAATGGGTATTTAGAATGCGCAGAGCAAAGTAAACACGCTATTTTTCAGAAGTTTATAGTTTTCGAACGTCCGGCAATTCCAGATAGTGAAGAGGAAAAGTATCTTGCCTGATCGTCTCTGGTGCGGTAAAGCTAAATTATCTACGTAGTTTTGTGATTGATTACCATTATAGTGGAGCCATGATTATACGTAAAAAGGAAAATTGGTTTAGGATGCTTTTTGTCTGGCACGGTTCAGTATTGCCCCAGTTATTGCCTCGCTTATCATTGCTATTTATCCTATCTATTGGCGTAGTATATTTTCACGGAACCTTATTTTCTTACAAAGTACCGCTTAATCCAGTACCTTTTACGTTATTTGGTTTTGTTCTTGCTTTATTTTTGGGATTTCGCAACAATGTGAGCTACGATCGTTTTTGGGAAGGGAGGAAGCTTTGGGGAAGCCTATTGAATGTCTCTCGGTCATTAACCCGGCAATCTTTGACCTTAGTCAGAGAAGTAGATTTGACGGATGTTCAGCTCTTTGTTTATCTGATAGGGGCCTTTATTGTAGCCCTAAAGCATCAGTTGCGCGCTACAGACCCGAGTAGCGATTTAAAGTCACGTCTATCTGCATCGGATTATAATCTTGTTATGGGCTCAAAGTATAAGCCGGCAGTTGTTTTAAGTCTTATGGCTCGTTGGGTTCAACGGGCAAAGGAAAACAATCGTATTGATTCGATCCAACAAGCTCGATTTGATGAAAATCTAGATAAACTGTCTGATATTTTGGGGGGGTGTGAGCGTATATCCTCCACGCCAATACCTTACAGTTATAAGGTTCTATTACACCGTACAGTTTATATTTATTGTTTGTTACTACCATTTGGGTTGGTGGATAGCTTGAGTTGGTTTACGCCGTTCATTGTTGTCTTTATTGCTTATACCTTTGTGGCTTTTGAGGCCATCGCCGATGAGATCGAAGAACCATTTGGTCAGGAAGCCAATGATCTTGGGTTGAATAGTATGAGTCTCATGATGGAAGAGACCATTCGCGAACTTATCGGTGAATCCGTTACTAGCCCAGAAGAGGGAGTTAGCAAGGTCGTCAAAATAGTGGATTAGGATATTTTGGTACATCGCTGCTTTGGTTCTTCTCACGAAAATGCCGATGAAGTTTGCCGTTGGTACCTCCTTATTTATCATTGCTGCTAAATCGCTACTCGGTTTTATAGGCGATCTGCAAGGTGACGAAATTATCGATTGGGATTTACTCCTGATGTTTACGATACTTTCAATCCTGGGTGTTTTTATAGGGATCTACCTGTCTAAGAAGATCGAGGGAAAACGACTGAGCGTTGCTTTTAGATGGTTTTTTTTGCTGATGGGGATCTATATTTTGATTAGAGAATTATTTTTAAAACAGGAGGGAGTGCAGCTAGAGGCACAATTTTATACCCGCAATTAAAAAGTAGAAGATATGTTTTTTCAACATGTATACGATAAAAGTTTAGCTCAAGCGAGTTACTTTATCGGTTGTCAGGCCAAGAACGAAGCTATCGTCATCGATGCACAGCGCGATATAGATGTGTATTTGCATATTGCTAAACAAAACAATATGAAGATCACGCATGTCGCTGAAACACACATTCATGCGGATTTTTTGAGTGGATCCAGGGAGTTGTCTGCGGCTACTGGAGCCGAACTCTATTTGTCTGATGAAGGAGGCTCCGAATGGCAGTACGAATTTGTACATCACGGATTGCGGCACGGAAACATCATTCGTGTTGGCAATCTGAGTTTAGAGGTGTTATATACGCCTGGACATACACCCGAGAGCATTAGCTTTCTATTGACAGATCACCCTGCCAGTGAAAGTCCTGTGATGGTGTTTACGGGAGATTTTGTATTTGTAGGTGATGTAGGTAGACCTGATCTATTGGAAAAGGCCGCAGGGATGGTCGGGACTCAGGAAAAAGGAGCTCGACAATTGTACCAATCTATTCAACGATTTGCTCAGCTCCCAGAGTATGTGCAGGTTTGGCCAGGTCATGGAGCCGGTTCAGCCTGTGGCAAGGCGTTGGGGGCAGTCCCGAGCACTACCATTGGGTATGAGAAGATTCGGAACTGGGCATTTCAGTATTCTCAAGATGAGCAGGGATTTATTACAAGCCTGTTAGATGGACAGCCAGAACCACCGACCTACTTTGCCATGATGAAACATCTTAATAAAGTCGATAGACCATTACTTGTCGAGGTTCCGCAGCACCCGAAACTAACAAGAGATCAGTTTCTGGAAGCGTATTCAAAAGGCCTAACTGTGATCGATACCCGTAATAAAGTGGATTTTGCAAAGGGATTTATACCGAATAGCCTAAATATACAGGCGAACAATTCATTTGCGACTTGGTGCGGTTGGTTATTGGATTATCAACAACAGTTTATACTGATAGCGGAGGATCATCAGATGGAGGATCTCACACGAAAACTGATGCGTATAGGGCTAGATAATATGTTCGGTTATATTTCCAGTGTCAATGATTTGACGATAGATCTGGAGCAGGAGACAATTATTGACATGGAGGAATTTAGATCCTATATCGGCGATCCAAACGTACAGATTGTAGATGTGCGAGGTGCTTCCGAATATCTAGATTACCATGTAGAAGGAGCTGAAAATATTTTTGTAGGGACTTTGTCCCAAAACCTGGATAAGTTTAATAAAGATAAGCAAATTGTTATTCACTGTCAGAGCGGAGATCGGTCTACAATAGCGCAGTCATTGTTGGCAAAGTATGGGTTCAAGGATGTAAAAAACTACTCAGCAGGGATGAAAGAGTGGAGGTTGTATTTCTAGATAGACTAGAAATAAAAGGTTCTGCATCGTAAGGGCCTGTTGTCTCTAGTGAGTAAGGGTATTTATAGCAAAATTTCTTTGATGAGCTTTATGTTCTACATTTTTTTGTTGTTAAAGCAGGGAAAAAGCCGCACGTTCTTGATAAGAAGTTAATCGTGGAGCGGAGCTCTTTGGTTAAAAAATGTTAATGGAGTAGGGTTTTGGCTCGCTTCTTGTTTTTTGACGGTGTTTACAAGTATATTTTAGTATGAAGAAAAATTACATTTTTATTTTCCGTGCCGTTGCGGTTCTCTTTTTAGCTTTTACATTAGTTCGTTGTAGTGACGACAAGGAAGCTGTCAGTCCTGATGTTACCGTTATTGCAGCAGCTGATTTACCTCAACCGTCTAAAGCTACCCTTAGCGCTTATTTTGGCGAGGCTGCAGTTAAACAAGTAAAGCAGCTTTCTGTACCTAACATCTATAATTCGATATATTCTGTAACCTTGAGTTCAAAACTTGAGATTGATTTTGATAAGAGCGGAATCTGGACAGAAATTGAGGGCGAAGATGATACCGCTATTCCTACAGCGTTTATTGCGGAGGAGGTTCCGGGGATTTATGAATATCTACAGGTTAATTATGCAGATTATTATGCCGTGGAGTTAGAACGTGAACATTTCGGCTTTACGGTAGAACTTAACAATGGGGTTGATATCGTATTTGATAAAGAGCAGAAGTTTATTGGCTTGGATATGGATGATGACGACGAAGTTCGTATTCCAATTGCCGATTTACCACAGGTGGCACGTACATTCTTGATGAATCATTTTGGAGGTACTGAAGCGATAACTGTAAAAAAAGATACCGAGGATAAGAAGCTGTCTTATACTATATATCTTACGAATGGCATTAAAGTCGAGTTTGACGGTAAAGGTGACTGGACAGAGATTGAGAGCAAGCGTCAGCAAGCTATCCCAATGAGCTTGTTGCCTGCTAAGATTGCAACGTATGTTGCTAATGGATACGCACCTTATATTCTTGTTGATGTAGAGATCGATGACGACGGATCGTATTCATTAGAGTTATACAATAAAGATTCAAAGCATGATATCGAGCTGGAGTTTGATGGCAATGGCAATTTCCAAAAGGTTGATTAATGTTATCCCTACACAAAAGGAGGTATTTCAGCACCTCCTTTTGTGTAGTTACAAACCATCGCTTTATGGGGACCTTATTTCTGTTCTTTTCAATATGAGTTTCTCCGTAGGTAGGTCATCCTCTGTTCCTACAAAATAGCTTTCAAATCCAAATTTCTCTAAGAGCTTTTTTGAGGCGATATTATCCGGATCAATAATTCCAATAATATCTTGTTTTGGAAAGGATGCGCTTGCCAATGTAAGCATCTTCTTACAGATTGATATTCCATACCCCTTACCCCAATACTCTTTTTTTAGTATATATCCTATTTCCAGAATTGAAGGATCATATTTATAGCGTTCCAATTTACAGTCGCCGATAAAAACATTAGTTACGTTATGGATTTTAAAATATCCTAATTTTTCTTCTTGATGATTGATTGCTAAAATAGACTTAAACTTTGCTTGGGCTTGCTCTTCTGTTAGTGCTTTTCCCGTTATATAACGCATTAGATCGTTGTTATAAACTAGCGTTGTATAAATGCCAAAATCTGACGCGGCGTACTTTGAATAAAATATTCTGTTCTCGTTCATGATTAGCTGGTGTATCTAGGTGTACCTTATTCGTTTATGATTGGTAGGAGTCGTTTGTCGATAGGGGACAATTATAAGATCTTCAAAAGTAAACGTTGGTATGCCTCTGCAATTTTCATCATTCCTAAGTCATTTGGGTGTGCATAATCTACGGTTGAATTAATATCAAGACCGAGTTCGTGCTCGCTGACCCAATATAGGTGTTTTATTCCTTCTTTCGTTAATGTACCGTAAGTTGTTTTAGCAACCTTGGAAGAGTTTCTATATTCCTGCATAGTATGGATATTTAAGAAACCAGGCGTATTCGCCGAACTGTGAGCCGCTAGTATGATGGGGATTTCTGGGTGTTTTTTTCGAATAGTTCTCACTGCATTAGATAAAAGAGCTTCTAGATCAGAAGCAGTTCGTTCTGCTGTTAACGCTAAGTTCGGGATACAATCGAGTATAAATGCTGCTGCATTTTCCTGTGTGATCAGATCCAAAATCGGTTGCTCCAGACGACCGTTTCCCGAAAAGCCAAGGTTAATCACAGGGTTCGTAATTGAACGCCCCAATATATTGGTCCAAGCCAATCCAGGGCGTGTAGCACAAGCTCCCTGCGCGATAGAAGTCCCATATACAATAATAGGTTTCTTATTTGGACTGTTCGCGAATTTTATAGAATTACTTTTGTTACCAGCGATTTCAATCCATTGTAGACTATTGTATAAAGGTAGGTAAAGTCTGTACGTCCCGTCATTTGACTTTCCAAGATTTGCAAATACATAAGTTATCGTGTCTTTAAAGCTGTAGTTTCCAAATGCCCAACCCCAACTTTTAGAAGACTTATCCTGATAATATAAATCCACGCCGCTGACTCCTGTTGATGGCATATGAGGCATATTCAATCCACTTTCCACCTTATAACGAACATAAATGGTGTCGCTACTTGTTCGGAAATCAACATAACTACCTGCTGTGTTCGTGCCCAGTGACCATACTGGTTTTCTTACATTTCCCTTCAAACGTTCAGGAAGCCTACCGAGTGTGCTTGATTTCCTAACCTCCTCTACTCTGCCCATTACCACATCGCTTGCGATTCGGGTATACTGGGCCTGTGCGTTATTCCAAAATAGCACAAATGAGAAAATGTACAAGCAATACCTTAAAATGTAGTCTTTATTAGTTATCATCATAGTTGTAACTTAAATCAGTTTATGTCTCTGGTCCTCCAGCTGCATAGGAGGTGTTGAATAAAAATACATGTTTTTAAGTTGTTTTAGTAGATTTCATAGCAATTTAAAGAACCATAATCGATAAAATAAATGAACCAAGAAGTACCTGAAATGATACAAAAGATAGCTGAATTTAAAAGCTGCTATCGATCATTGTAAAGATCCGAAAAAAGCAAAAAAGGAACACTAACGTTCCTTTTTTGCTTTTTCCTTTTCTAGGAGCGTTTTTAGTTCATTGACTTTTTCCGGATTTGTCCGTGCCAAGTTGTTTTTTTCGCCGATATCTTGTCTTAAGTTATAAAGCTGTGGTTCCGGATTATTTCCCGTTTCGGTATCCGTTAGTTTAGAATAAGCCGGTCCATTACTTGGCGCGATATATTTCCAGTCGCCCTGAATGATAGCGAGAGTGCCCGCGTGCTCGACAAGGTGTTTGCGGCCTTTAAGGTCTTTACCCAACAAAGCGGCTGCTAAGGGCGCTGAGTCTACCGATTCTTTAGGGATCTTTTGCCCCAAAAGTTGAGCCATCGAAGCCACAAGATCGATTTGACAGTATAAAGCATCAGACACCTGATTTTTGGTCACACCTGGTCCAGAAACGATAAATGGTACACGCGTGCCTGCCTCGAAAATACTGTATTTGCCACCACGCAATTGCCCCGCAGGGGTATGTCCATTTAGTTGTGTCACTGCACCATCCACATAGCCATCATCCAGTACAGGTCCATTATCACTGCTAAAGATAACGATGGTATTATCGGCAATTCCCAACTGCTCGAGTTGATCCAGCACTTTACCTACGGTCCAGTCCAGTTGTAGTATGGCATCACCGCGGTATCCCAATCCACTTTTTCCTTTAAAATAGGTAGACGGCATGCGGGGTACATGTGGTTCATTGAGAGCAAACAACAGGAAGAAAGGGTTTTCTTTGTTTTTATAGATAAAATCTTGTGCCACATGTAAAAATGTTCCCGTTATTTCTTCATCAACCCATCTCGCTTTGTGGCCACCAGCCATATAGCCAATTCGACCTATTCCATTGACAATTGTATTGTCATGTCCCTGGCCCGGTGACGAACGCATTTTGAGCAGTTCAGGGCGTTCTTTGCCGGTAGGATCATTGCCTACTTTATTTTTATAATCGACCTGTATGGGGTCATCTTGTTCAAGTCCTAGTACATGGTGATTTTCCAGAAAAACAGTGGGCACGCGGTCTGCCGTGGCTGGAAATATAAATGAATAGTCAAAGCCCACCTCATTAGGTCCCGGTTTTACGGACTCATTCCAGTTTTTCTCCACCTGTGTGCCTAGGCCCAGGTGCCATTTACCTACAATTGCGGTGCTGTAACCTGCATTCTTAAATACTTTGGGCAATGTCGCTTTATCTGTCGGCACTATAAGCTTGGCGTCGCCGGGCAGTACACCTGTACCTTGTTGCCGCCAAGGGTATATTCCTGTCATCAGCGCGAATCGCGAGGGGGTACAGGTGGCCGAGGTGCTGTGTGCATTGGTAAAACGGGTTCCCTGCTGTGCTATACGATCCACATTGGGGGTCTTAATTTTGGTTGCACCATAGCTACTGAGATCCCCATAACCCAAGTCATCTACATAAATAAGCACTACGTTAGGTTTCTTTTGTTGTGCTGAAGCCATGAACAGACCAGCCCCACTAAAAATCAAAGCAGCAGTTAGGATTATTTTTCTCATTTCTTATTTCTTATTTCAGTTTAGGGTTTATTTACACTTTTCGTTCTTTCAAAACTAGGGTTAATTATTAAGCTATCAAATAGAGATTTGCTCATTTTTGCCGCTGTAACTTTATAACGCTTTGCACGCCACAAGGCTTCGGTCACATTGCTACCAGCTAGGCTAGACCGCTGTTGAAGACGAAAAGAGGCTGTCTTTTTGAGACAGCCCCTTTTAGCTGTAAGAATATGATCGTTGAAAATTATTTAATTTCGATATCGCCGTGTATTCCCTGATCGTTGTTAGTACCACTTACAGCACTGAGCAATGTCAGGGCGTAGGAAGCAAGTTTATGGTGTTTGGTGTCCCAATAGTGTGACTTTACAGGTTTGACCCGGATCAAAATAATATTCGGATCTTCCCGACCTTTCTCAAACCAGCCTTCGGTCACCTTATTCCAGTATCTATCCACCCGATTTTGATCATGAACAAGGTCAGCATTACCGTAAACAGTCAAAAATTTGAAATCTTTAGGAGCTGCAAAATAGAGCTGTACGGTACTACTTTTGACAATGTTATTGCATTTTGTACTGTCTTTGGAAGCGAGAAACCAAATGTAACCTCGCTTATCAACCTCTTGCACGCTCATCGGTGTGGAGTCGATAAATTCGCTTTTTAAATCTGAACTGAAAAAACAAAAGTCAATACCTTCCGCCAGTTCTTTTATCTTTGCTATTCCCTCTTTGGGATTGGAGATATGTTCTGTGCTCATAATCGCTATTTATCAGAGAACAGTGTTGCGCTCAAAAAGTTCATATGAAATTATCACCGGCATAATCTACTTCATCCTCCTATTTGCATTAATACTGATAAACATTTCATTACGTTCTTCGACAATGATTTCTATAAATCGCTCGTAGTGTTTCAGTACGTCGGATATTAGTTCGTTTTTGGTAAAAAGCTGTACGTCGTATCCCTCACGGGCATCTCCAAAGTAGGATTTTGGAAAATGGTTTTCTTCTTCACGTATGTCAGGCAGGTTGTTTTCGGAGAGCAGGTAGTCGGATACCTCACGGGCCTGATTTTTGACACCGTACACAAAGTTGTTGACCACATCGTGGTGTATCTCAATCTCGATTTGCAACGGTTCTTCAAACGTATTTATTTTGGCTTCGATGCCATTGGCCATAAACTCTTGTTTCAGTTCGTCAAAGGCCGATCTGACAGTTGTCAGTATAAACTTGTCGACGGTCTTGCTATCCTTGAAGGAGACAATCTGTTTGAGACGTTCTTTCCAAGATTCACCCGACCATGGGACGGTAGAGGCTGAGAAGTCCCGCTCGTAGTAGCTCCTGTCTATGGCCAGCGCTTTGACCAGACTAACGATGAATAGCAGTATGATGATAGAAAAGGGCAGCGCTGTGATCAGCGTCATACTTTGCAGTGCCTGTAGCCCCCCGGCATTCAAGAGCAAGAGAGCTAGAGTCGCTAGGAGGATTCCCCAGAATACGACCTGCCATTTGGGAGATATTTTTGCATTTTTTGTAGCAATACCATTCATTACAAAAATGCCCGAATCGGCCGAGGTGACAAAGAATATAACTATGATCGATATAGCTACGAAGCTAAAGATTGTGGATAGCGGTAGGTATTCGAAGAAACGGAACATCAGCGCATCAGGATCTGCTGCGAGCTTACTAAGGGCACCATCGGCTATGTGAAGGTCAATCCACATGGCGCTATTGCCAAAGACGGACATCCAGATAAAGTTGAATAGGGTCGGTAGGATCAGTACAGCAGCAATAAACTCGCGTATGGTACGTCCCTTGGATATCTTGGCGATAAATAGTCCGACGTAGGGAGACCAGGAGATCCACCAAGCCCAATATAAGATGGTCCAGTTATAAAACCAAGGTAACGTATCTTGTTCGTAGACGTGCGTCCCGAAAGTCAGGTTAAAAAAATTATTAAAATAGTTGCCCAATCCCTCGGTGAAGCTTCCAATGAGGTATACCGTAGGGCCCAACAAGAGTACTGCCAATAGGAGCAGGATTACGCCTGCTACGTTCACATTACTCAATATCCGTACCCCCTTGTCAACACCGGTTACGGCCGAGAAAATGGCTAATGATACAAGTATGGCAACAATGATGAGCTGATATAAAAAACTATTTTCTGGTATGATGCCCAAAGTCTGTAGTCCAGAGCTGATCTGTACGACACCAAAGCCCAAGGTGGTTGTGATTCCGAAAAAGGTACTGCACAAAGCGAATACATCAATAGCATTGCCCCAGCGGCCGCTGATCTTGTCCTTCAGCAATGGGTAAAATCCACTACGTAGTGATAGTGGCAAACGGTAGCGGTGAGCAAAGTAGCCCAGAGATAACCCGACCATACCATATATAGCCCAAGCATGTATGCCCCAGTGAAAGAAGGTATACAGTTGAGCGTTTTTGGCCCTATTGATTAGTGTATTGCCATCAAAGACAGGATCTGAATAATGCTGCATAGGTTCGGCAACGCTAAAATACATCAGGCCAATTCCCATTCCTGCAGAAAAAAGCATGGATACCCAGGAGAAGAAAGAGTACTGAGGCTTGCTGTCATTGCTACCGAGCTTGATGTTGCCATATTTGCTGAACATCAGGTATACCAGAAAGATGACGAATATCGTCACGGCCCATACATATACCCAGTTGAGGTTGACAAAGATGAAAGATTTGACGGTATGGAGCAGATTCTGGGTGAGTAAAGGGAAGGTTGCGGAAAGTATACATATGCCCAGTATGAAAATCAGGCTAGGAAGTGTGACCCCTTTACTGAGCGTAGTTCTTATTTTGGGAAATTTAATCATCATGTGTGTTGAAACATAAACAGATGATACCCTGCTTTTGTTTCAGGAGGAGACTTTCTTTTTTTAACTATGTTCACAATAATTTCCTGCTCCAGGATTTCGATAGTAGACCAAAGGCGTGCGCTATTATTACAGATTAACGGCCTACAAAGGGATGAAATGAGAAATTATCCAGTTGGCGCACTGGGGCAAAGGTAAGAAAAAGAATGCGCTTTTTCGATTCTACAATCTTATCCGATCAGTTGTAGACGTTTTCATTCGTTTCTTAACCATATTTTCGACTGGTTGCGCTGCGTGTGCCTTCGAGATAATCTCGTCGATAAGCGTATTAAAATCGGCCTTCGAAAAAGGTTTCAGTTTATTGAAATGCCCGTCTATGCGATGGTTGATATCCTGCTTGACGCTATCCAGCTCCCGGACGGAGGCGATGATGACTATTTTTTCCGAGGTATCAATATCGCAGAGGAAGCTATCGATATGATATTTGCCCGACCCACTGGTAAGGATTAAAATATCCGCCTCACTTGCTCCAGTTAGTATACTGTTGGTCTGTATACGTTTCAGTATTGGATTAGCATCGATATATTCCGATAGCTTTTGGTTGTCATAAGGGTGTAGTTGCCACCCAAAGCAGTTGTAGAAATCCTTTTTAGGGAACGATCGCAAGGGGAGGCACTTCGGCGTTTTTTTGTCCGCAGGATCCATACGGCAATACAGATGTTTGTCTACAAAATCATTGGGCATATCCATTGTGCTGGTTGCCGCTTGTTTAAACTGGTTTAGTTTTGCATTAGCATTACGATCGATATTCGAACCTTCTTTCAAAAGGCTATCCTGTACTTTTCTAAACCAAGATTTGAATTTCTGGGCAATGTTTCTCATGTTATATTTGGTATCTTTAGGCTTATTGTCCTTATTTTGAGGAATCAAGCTCGGCTAAGGTAAAAAATTTATTTTTACCTTTCAATTTTTTTTGCAGCAATTGTACAAGTTAGTATTGTAATTTCGGTCTGTTTGTGGATCTATTGGCCTTTTTTTGCGGGTTATTCTTAATTTCTTAAGACGTAAATTCAGTCAGTAGGAATGTAACAAAATCAAAAACATTGTTGGCAAAAAAGAACCGGCCTGAACTCGTATAGTCCAGGCCGGCATCTCAACTGTCGTAAGACGGGATTATCTTTTTTAAAAGGCGTATCGTAATCCCAGTTGTATTTGATAAGGGCTACCTGAATAACCTTTTGCACCTACGGAGTTAACGTTGTATACAAACTCCTGCTTGGCCGCGTCAAAGGAATTGACCTTGTATAAGGTCTGGTTGCCCAATGAGTGGTTGATTCCCCATTCTTTATTCAACAAGTTGCCTAGGTTGAATATTTCGGCAGAAACTTCTATTCCATGAGATTTGTAAAATTTGAAGTTGCGCGCGACACGGAGATCTACCGTGCCGTAGAAGCTGTTCTCGCCGGCATTGCGTTCTGCGATGCGACCTTTATATTTTGTCAATACATCTTTAAGGCTTTGGCTGGCTTCTGGATTATCCAGGATACCGTTGAAGCCCTTAGTGATGTTTTCAGGAATAGTAGCATCTGTCCAGTCAAAGATATAAGCCAGATCATTATTAGGTGTCACAAAATCACCATTTGTGTTGGCCCCGGACCGTAAGGTATAGCGTGTGCCTCCCAGCCCTGTGTAGCGTACGCCTACCTGTACGCCATAAAATGTCGGTAATGTACCGTATGTAACCACCTTATGGCGGAACTGGTTGTCCGAATAGGTGATCATACTAAGATTTCTAGGGTCATCCACTACCGGTTGGACGAGTGTTGCGGTATTAGCTACATTTCCATTAAAAGAAGTATTGTCTTTGGTGTCATTCCACGTGTAACTAGCGGTGATGGTACCATCTTTAAAATAGTTGTATGTTGCGTCCAATACCACGGCATATTGGTTAATTTTGCCGATACTTGTCAGCTCCAGCACACGTCCCAATTTAGTGGATTTGCGTGCATCTTTCCAGTCAGGTTGCCCTGTCTTATTATCAATACGGTCTGCGGGTACGAATACACCACGATTGGCTTCGTTTGCCAGACGGAAGTAGGGCTGGTCCACCATGTTCCGCTCTATGTATGTATAGTTGTTGCGTCCTAAAGTCATAAATCCGGTGATACCGACTTTTAACCGATCGGTTACGAATTTGCTGTAATTGATATTTGCTTTGTAAACCGTAGGCACCTTCACGTCATCGCCCGTATAGTTTATTGTCGGCAGTTGATACTGGGCCAATGAAGGGATCGCATTTTGATCCTGTCTGTATGCATAAAAATCCGGCGTAGGCACATCGGCTCCGCGTACATCTACCGTCGCTAGGTTAGACCCATCGAATGTTAGGTTGTTGATCACCATGTAGTTATTCAGATCCGAGGCAAAGATACCTGCACCTAGACGTAGAAAATCTGTCTGATTTTCGTTAATATCCCAGGAGAACTGAAGTCTTGGCTGCACGATGAATGAACTTATTTTATTATCGGTACGTATACCTAGTTCGTCAAAAACCAGTTGATTGAAGGTCGCTTTTGGATACGATGCATAGTCCAAACGTACACCTGCCGTCATTTCCAGTCCGGCCATTAGGTTCTTTTTCATTTGCCCGTATAGACCAATATTTGCAATAGTTCCTTTAACCGAAATATCATCTTTCAAAGGTACCTCGCGGTAGTAGCGGTAAGGTTTTAGGTTTTCAAAGTTATCCAGCGAACCTATAGCTGGTGTTGTCGCTGTTTTGGCGGTGGTGGTGAAGTGAAACCGTCCATTAACTTCCGAGCCATAGATCGAGTTAGAGTAGGTCGTCATCAGGTCGGCACCAAATGTATACTTTGCAAAGTCTGTATCGTAGTAGAGGTTGTTCGATACTTGAAATACATGATTGCGGAAACTTTCCTGTGCAAAACGATGCCCTCCCAGCTGTATATTGGTAGCCAGCGATTTGCCGTTGATATCCGAAGCTACGTTTTCGACTATAGCTCTTGGGATATAGTTTTTACCGATCAAGTCACTTTGGGTACTATTCTGATAGACATAGAGATACTGCGCCTTTAGCTCGTTGGTGACGCGAGGAGATATTGATGTCCGTAATGTCGTTAATAAGCTGTTGTCAAAATTTTTGTCATTTCCATAAGACTCTAGGATATTGATACTGGTATTATCGCCCAGCCCCATTGGGTTGTAGTCATAGGTGAGGTTGTTGCGTAGTGTCAATAAGTTCTTTTCGTTGAGTTGGTAGTCCAGTCGTAAGAATACCGCGTCAGACGTTCTCTTTTTCCCGATAGCCCCTGTCTGCGGTTGCTCAGAAACACCATATTTATTGCGCGCTATACCCAGATAGCGATCGAGCGTAGTCGCACTGATTTTATAAAGCTCCTCGTTGGATGTAGAGCGTACATCAGCGATCAATAGAGAGCGGTTGTCCTGCTGCCTGTCCCACACCACAAAATAGTGAAGCTTGTCCTTAATAATCGGTCCGCCCAAAGAAAATCCAAATTGGTAGGTTGAATAGTCTCCGATACGTTTGTTGCCTCTGATATCATAATTGCTGGTCAACCAATCGGCGCGTCCAAATCCAAATACCGACCCCGTCAGCGTATTGGTACCAGCCTTAGTTGCAGCCGATATGGTGCCACCGCCGCTACGACCAAAGGTCACATCGTATTGGTTGGTCACGACTTTAAATTCGCGCACTGCTTCCATAGAGATGGAGTAAGGAGCGCCGCTTCTGCTGGTGGTTGACCCAGCAGATGTAGGGTTTTTTGCATTCATACCATCGATGGTAAAGTTGGTCGACGATCCCAGTTGCCCCGATATACTTCCTCCACTTGAAAGAGGAGATAGATCGGTTAGCGATGTAAAGTTACGTCCGTTGACCGGTAGTGAGCGAATGTCTTTGGACGAAAATGCCGTTGCTGCACCCAGGTAGTCTTTTGTGTTTTGCAAGGCATTGGCCTTAACCTCTACGACGTCCAGCATGCGGGAGCTAGAGATAAGGGCTACATTTACCAGTGCCACATCGCCCTGGTTAAGCTGTACGCCAGCTGCCGATCCTTCGCCTTTGTCAAGTGATTTTACAATGACGATGTAAGGCCCGCCGAGGGGTAATTGTTTGATATCGTATACCCCACGTTCGTTGGTAACAGTAGTTGTGGTAAATCCGGTGGCGCTGTGGCGTACACGGACTGTGGCATTGCTTACCGTTTCGCCATTTTCATCAGTGACGCGTCCGTTGATAGAGGCTTGTGTCCCTTGGGCATTCGCCTGCAAGTGAAAGAGCAACGTAACTGTCGTCAGGAGAAAGTACAGCGGTTGCTTGTAAAGTTGATGTAGATGTTTTAGCATATAATCTAATTTGAGTCGAGACAAACTTAGGAGTCTCATGTTAAGAGAATGCGTGTGGATAGCTAATAAGTTGTTATGGTTTGGTTAACCCGATATTAAGCATATTCTACCTGCCGGATTTCTTATTGCGTCCGATAATGCTAAAAAAAGATTTCGTTGTTACATAGATTTCCAACTTATGCTTTTTTTCAACAGCTACTAGATATGATACTCAAATAATTGGATAAAATAGTTAACTTGCACCTGATTTATAAACCATTCAGCAAAAAGTAAACCTGAAGATAACTTTGAGGTAACATACAATTAATACAATTTATCAAACTTTGCTAAAGCTTTTTAAGCCATTAAAAAACATAAATTAGCTATGTCTTGGGTTAAATTTATAGAAGGGGACACCACTGCATTTGAGCAGATTTATAACGAATTCGTTGACGATCTGTATACCTATGGAACCCATTACCACACAGACCATGCTACTGTTATCGACTGTATACACGATCTCTTCGGGGATCTGTTTGGTAATCCAAAAATAGCCAAACAGGTCAACGTCAAATACTACCTTTTTGCATCTTTGCGCCGCCGGCTGCTTCGTAATAAGTCTGCACAGGATAAGTTGAGCCAAGTGCAATTGCAGGAAATCCTCAATTGGGCCGAAGACAGTGACCTTGAACAAGAGGAGTTCAAGGAGGCACAGATAAGCCTGTTGCGTGAAAAATTTGAACAACTACCCGGCCGCCAAAAAGAAGTCCTGTTCTTACGGTACTATATGGACTTCGGGTACGAAGATATTTCGGATATGATGGGGGTCAATGTCGAGACCTGCAGAACCCTATCGTTTAGAGGATTGAAGCAGCTCCGGCTGGAATTAAGCTCGCCCGAGGCACTATCTGTTATTTTTTTTGTTTTTTTTAACAATTCATAGTCTATAAAACGACAGTTGCTGCTCTATGTAAGTAAAGCACTTGTTGTGGACAGAAAGAAAGAACAATATAAGAAAATATTTAATCTTGGCTCAAATGATTTGTTTGATACCGGGGCCAAGTCTGCACTGTATCAATCGATACGAAGACAGCACCGAAAGAGACGCACCAAGCGTATGCTTAGTTACACTGCCGGTATTGCTGCGGCCTTAAGTCTATTCTTTTTATTCTATCTTCAACAGAACTCAAAAAAAACAGCCCCAGAGCTGAATATCATGTACATTGCCCGGCAGAATGAAGATGCTATTGGGGCAGCCGATGAGATGTTACTGATTTCTTCGGTCAATGGCCGGGACAGTAGCATGGTCAATCCGCTCAACACCGACGGAGTGAATACTGCGTTAAGTCTGGAAGGTCACATCATCCCTGATATGGACAAAGTTCCCGTTTATTCGACCGTGTATGTTCCCTATGGCAAGCGGCAGGCTTTCATCCTCCCGGATAAATCCACGGCTTGGCTTAATGCAGGATCTTACCTTACGTTTAGAAACGACATGAGTCAGGGGACGCGCGAAGTATACCTCAATGGAGAGGGATACTTTGATATCGCACATAATGGACTTCCCTTTGTCGTGCGTACCGCACAGACATCAATAAATGTCTTGGGTACTACCTTTAATGTCAATTCGTACGAAGAGGATAGTCATACTACCATAGAGCTACTTACGGGGTCGATAGCGCTACAGAGTACCAAAGGCCTCTTTGGTGAAATAAAGATGAAACCAGGAGAGCGGGTCGATTTCGACAGCAGGCAAAGCAAGATAAGTATTAATCGTAAAGCCAACGGGGATGATATACTCTGGACCAAGCGCCAATTAGTTCTGCAGCGATTGAGTATAGATGCGCTCGCGCGCAAGTTGGAGCGTGTATACAATGTAAAGATACATTTAGACAGTCAGCTTAGAGCGCTACAGGTAGCATATTCGGGCAGGCTTAATATTGATGTGGATATTGTGAGTTCGCTCAGCAGTCTCTACGAATTGAAAGATTATGAAATCACACAAATAGAAAAGGAGGTCTGGATCAGAAAGAAGTAAGACTAAAAGAGATGAAACAAAGAAGATAAAGAGGAGTTGCACCTCCCCTTTATCCGTTGATAAATAAATCGTTTTGCACAATTTAATCTATTCAAAATTATGAAAAAAAAACAGGCGGCGCAATATATGCCCGCTCGATGGCGTTTGCCGTCACAACTGAGCTATAGTATGAAAATCGGAACATTAGCATTGACAGGTATCTTTTTGTCAATCAGTGCACTTGCCTTTCCTCAACGCGTCACGATAAAAATGGAAAACGCGACATTAAAGCAATTCTTAGAACATGTACAGACACAGGTTGATGTAGCTCTGTTGTACTCCGACCAGTTGATTGCTAACAAGCGGATTACCGTCAATACCAAAAACCGGGATTTCAAGGAGGTCTTATCCAAAGAGCTTTCCAAACATCACCTGACATTCAAAGAATCTGACGGTCAGATTACGATTGTACCGAATTCTTCTTATGCAACAAGTACAGATCTTTTAAGATCACAGGAGGTGCAACAGCATACTGTTACTGGAGTAGTTCGGAATGCAGCGGGAGAGATATTAAAGGGGGTCTCAGTGATAGAGAGTGGTGGTCCAGGCAGAGCGATAACGGATGAGAATGGAACATTTTCTTTGAAAGTATCTACTGCAATACCAATCTTAATATTTACCTATTTGGGCTTTGAAAGATTAGAGTTAAAAGCAGATCAAGCTAAAATAGAGGTTTTTATGAAGGAAGTGTCAGCGGCTGTAGACGAGGTAGTCGTAGTCGGCTATCGTGCGATAAAGCGGGATCTGGTCAATGGTTCGGTGTCTACCGTCAATATGGTGGATAAAGAAAAGCAGACCTTGACGCATGCTTCACAGGCATTGTATGGGACCTCAGGGCTCTGGATTAATCAAGCTGGGGCCAAGCCAGGTAAAGATGCAACGACCATCCGTATCCGGGGCGTAAATACTTTGAACAATGCTAATCCACTCGTCTTGTTGGATGGTATCGAGTACAACTTTGATGAGATCGATCCAGCGGACATAGAGACAATCACAGTTCTAAAAGATGCATCGGCCGCTATTTACGGTTCTAAGTCATCCAATGGCGTGATTCTTATCACCTCCAAAAAAGGACATGCAGGAAAAACCAAGATCGAATTGCGGAGTCATACCGGTATTCAGCAAGCTAGTTTTTTACCAAAGGTCGTTAACGATCCAATCCTTTATATGCAGATGCGAAATAGGGCAGAGGCTAACTCTGGTAAGGCAGCATTGAGCTACACCCAAGAACAGATTGATGAGTATAGATCGGGAATGGGAACCGACCCATCGGTATATCCAGCCTCCAATTGGTTTGATATCGCCTTGGATAATGGTTTCTTACAGCAGTACAATGCCCGGGTTTCGGGAGGTGGAGACAAGTATACATTCACAGTTGGCGGTGGTTATATGAATCAACAGGGGATATTCATCGCTAATGATGATGCCAAGCGTTACTCATTTGATGTCAAAGTATCTGCGCAGGCTACGCCTAGATTGAAGATTAATGCAGGTATCATAGGTAATTTGAGAGAGTTCAATGAAGTGGGCTACGGTACGGGTACGGTGTTTGGTGTGATTATGCGTGGATTACCAATTATATCCGACTATCACAAAAATAACCTTTATGGTGCCAGTTGGCTTTACACACCAGGGCGTAACAATGTTGAGAATCCACGGATGGAGGTCGAGCAAGGATTTACCTATCGCGACTATCAAGAGACGCTGACCAATTTCAACATAGCGTACAAGCTCCCGTTAAATCTGACCTATCATAGTACCTTGGGCTATCGTCGTGTAGATCATTTCAGCAAAGACTTTATACCGCAGATGTATACCGTAGATCCTAAAACCGGAGATATTAAAAATTTCAATAGTACGGCTCCGCGTATCAAAGACTGGGACTCATTAGAGAAGCAATTTACACTATCACACAGGTTGGTCTTTGAGAAGGAATTGGGGCAGCATAATATACATGCCATGTTTGGACAGGATTATCAGATCAATGACGGCAGAGGATTTCAGGCCTACAATTGGGGCTTTTATGATAATAGTCTGTACGAACTGAATGCCCTTTCTGACCAAACAAATGCGCAAGCTACTGGAGGTTCATCCAAAGATATCTTAGCTTCTCTTTATTCTCGTGTTGCTTATGATTACCAACAAAAATATATGGTAGAGGGCAGTCTTCGGTATGATGGATCCTCTAGATTTGCCCCAGGCAATCAATGGGCTCTATTCCCGTCCATGTCTTTAGGTTGGATGCTCAGCAAGGAAGATTTTTTCAATAGCAAAGCCATCGAACGCCTAAAGATACGTGGGTCGCTCGGCAAGTTGGGAAATCAAGCCGTGACTAATGGAGCATATAACAGTACCGTCAATATCAATAATAGCTACAACTATAGCTTTGGTGGGGTGACTGCCGGCGGTGCGGCGACTTCCGCATTGGCAGATAGAAATATCCGTTGGGAGTCGACTACAGCCTATAATATTGGTCTTGACATAAACCTTTGGAACAAACTGAATATTACGGGGGATTATTTTTACAAACGTACTTACGACATTCTACGTGCCATAGCAATTCCGAGTCAGGTTGGTGGACTATCCGGGCCAACGGTCAACTTAGGCAAGGTGGATAATGAGGGCTGGGAGCTAGCTGTCGATTATGCAGATCAGGTGGGACTATTTAATTATGGCATACAGGGTTCAGTATCTTATGTCAAGAATAAAGTGATAGATATTGCCGATCAGCAGATTATCTCTGGACGTTATATCATTAAAGAAGGACATTCTATCAATTCGTATTACCTTTATCAGGCAGATGGTTATTATCAGAACCAAGCGGAAATTGATAATGCGCAGGCCGTTTATGGTACGCGGTCCAAGTTGCGGCCAGGCTACATACGATACAACAACAACAATGGAGACAATTATATAGACGATGCGGATAAGATAGTTACTGGCAGTACCATACCGGATTATAACTATGGATTCTCGGCTAGTCTGGGCTACGGGCAGGTCATGCTGGATGCACAGTTTCAGGGCGTTGCCAATGTTGATGTTTATCCTACTGGTAATGTCGCTTTTCCGTTCAATAATGGAGCTGGTGTTACAGAAGATTGGGCTCGGGACTCGTGGACACCTTCCAACCCACAGGCCGAGTTACCGTTGCTCACTACCTATACCGATGCCAGTGAAAACTTTATTAACTCCACCTTTTGGTTGCGAGATGCCTCCTATTTGAGGATGAAGAATATCTCACTGACTTATAACCTGCCATTAAGATGGTTGGAACGGGTGCACATAGCCAAGGCTGCGCTGTATATCAGTGGTCAGAATCTCTTGACTTGGAGCAAATTTAAGATGTGGGATCCTGAATTGACCACCACCAAAGGAGATTTGTATGAATATCCGAATCTGAAAAGTTATAGTATAGGATTGAATTTGAATTTTTAAGAAGATATCCCATGATTAAGAATATATTTTTATGTGTTGTTGTAGCGATCAGTCTTTCATCCTGCGAACTGACAGTATCGCCGACGGACAAGTATGACCAAGAGACTTTTTGGTTAGGCGCCAAGACGGCTAAGGCAGGGCTCACGGGGTGCTATGCCGCTTTAAAAGATCAGTATTTATTTGGTAATGGATCCCCTCTTTGGGAAGAATCGGCCAGTTCCAACGCTTATAATTACGATAATAGACTGGGTTGGAATAGTGTGGCCTTAGGCACACAGACGCCAGATCTGGCATTGTTCAATGGACGATGGACAGCAGCCTACCGCGGTATCGGTCGGTGTAATGCTTTGTTAGACAATATCGACAAGAATCAGGAGCTTTCGAAACCTGAGATTATGCAGATGAAGGCTGAAGCACGCTTTCTGAGGGCACTCTTGTATCAGATATTGATCACTTATTACAAGGATGTACCACTGATTCTGAAAGAAGCAGAGTTAGAACAGAAAGACTACCCACGCACGGCTCATGCAGAGGTTGCTGATTTCATCCTGAAAGAATTGGATGAGGTTGCCACATTGCTTCCTGTGCGTTACAGCCAGAATGGCGATATCGGTAGGCCCACACGGGGTGCAAGCTTGGCATTAAAGGCTCGTCTTTTGCTTTTTGAAGCATCTCCTTTGTTGAATCCTGATCATGCTACTGACCGTTGGGAAGCGGCCGCTGCCGCCGCTAAACAGGTGATGGACCTAAATACGTATAGTCTTAATCCCAATTATAGACAACTGTTCTTATTGAGTGGTGAAAATGGAAGAGAAAGTATATTTGATATACAAAATGTCAACGAACCAAACTTAGGAAGTAGCTTCGATATTACCTTGCGGCAATATAATAATGCTGCTCCACTTAAGGACCTTGAGGATGCCTATTGGATGATCGATGGCAAACCGAGGGCTAGTTCAAGCTTTGCCAATTCGGCGGCATACGAAAATTTAGATCCTAGGTTTAAGATGACTATCGTGTACCCTGGTTCTACATTTATGGGCGAGACCGTAAAAACCAATGGTAGCAACATTGTATTCAAGGTGATACAGACCGGTTATACCTTTAAGAAATACAGCATTTATGATGCTGCTGCAGTGACTACCGAACAGGCTCAAATTGGAGAGAATATGTCCGAGATCAACTATATGGTGCTACGCTATGCCGATATATTATTGATGTATGCTGAGGCGATGAATGAGCTTGGACGCTTGGACGCTACGACTTGGGCAAATACTATTGGGGAAATCAGGAAGCGGGTTGGATTTACAGCGCCAACAGCTCTTTCTTTTCCGGGAGCTGACCAGAATTTGTTGCGAACACATATACGGTACGAGCGTCGGGTAGAGTTTGCCGGTGAGGGTCTTTATTACAACGATCTTAGACGTTGGAAACTAGCCGAAAAGGAGATGAACCAAAGTATTAAGAAATTTGATGGCGCTATCATTATTTCCCGCTCGTTTAATCCGGCTAGGGATTATTGGTGGCCTGTTTCCAGCTCTCAAATAGAATTGAATCCGAATCTTAAACCAAATAACCCAGGTTGGGGTGAATAAATAAGACATACACATGAAGATTAATTTGCGAATTTATTTAAAACTATGGGTGCTGCCCTTGATGGTGCTTGTACTGTCTTGCACTGCAGAAAAGAATCCTATATTAGACTTTTCAGACCCATTTGGCGATAGTAGTGAAGAGAGTCATCCCGTACCAGCTCTTAAAGATAGTCAACGGCCGATCCTTATCAGTGAGCAGTCCGAGGGGCAAGTGGTCATCATAGATTCACTGAGCAAAGGAGTGCTTTGGAACTGGAAGGCTAGCGAACACCTCAATAGTACCCAAGCGGCTTGGTTTAAAGAGATTGATGAGGCAAAAGCCGTTTATCAAAAGCAGTATATACTACTCACCGCATCAAGTGGTGGGGTTGCTTTAGTCAGGATCAGCGATAAGAAGCTTATGTTTTATACGAGAGATCCGGGAAATCCTCATTCTGCAGAGCTTCTTCCGGATGGTAACATCGTGATGGCTAGCAGTATAGCTTCCAATGGACAGGGTGATGCCCTAAAACTCTACAAAGTTGATTCTTTGAATGCTTATGTAGCCAAGGAGCACAAACGCTATAACCAGACATTTGCACATAATGTGGTGTGGGATTACAAAAGGAATATACTATGGTCTACCGATGACCAAAACCTTTACACTTTTACGTATGAAAATAACGGAGGCGACCTTAGTTTGACCAAGGGAAGCAAATTTTATACACTTCCTGACAGAGATCCGCATGATATGTTTCCAGTCTATGGTAAGGAGGAACTTTACCTGACCACGAGTTCCAAGATCTATATTTTTGATATAAACAGCGGAAAATTTATGGAGCATCCTTATTCGAAGCGCAACATTAAATCCATAAGCGATGGCCCTGCAGGATTTGGTACGATCATTGTCGAGCCCACTACTTCGTACTGGACCAATAGAATAATTAATATCAGGGGTAGTAGTGCTTTCTTCAAGGATTCGTATAAGATGTATAAAGCACGCTGGTTTATCCACAATCCGTTCAGTTATCCATCTAACCACAATTATAAACAGACAAATTAATCAGGAGTATGAAAAATATATTTTTACACGGTTTGATTGTGCTCTTCATTGTTTCTTTGTTGTGGAGCTGTAAAAAAGAAAGTGAAGATTCTATCGCTCAACCTGACTTTATAAAGACCTCATTACCGGTGTCGCTCGCAATTGATGGAGGGCAAGAATTTGAATTTTATATAGCGGATGCGACCGAGGGTGTAGTCTATCAATGGGAATTGCCCGATATGCTTACCTTAATATCCGGACAGGGGACCAACCGTATTACGGTGCAGGGATCTGTTGAAGGAGGTTTAATTCCAGTCAAATCACTAGGTGTTACAGCTGTGAAAAATAAGAAACGTAGTTATACCCGTTGGTTCTATAAGGAGATCACGATATTGACTCCACCACCGAGCCTGGATAACTATAAGACTAAGAGATTTGGATCTAAGACCTGGATGATTGAAAATCTGAACGAAAAAGGCGTCGATGGCAACCTAGGTTGGGCCTATGATAATAATGAGAGTAAATCAGCTATCTATGGCAGGTTGTATACATGGGCTGAAGCCCTAACAGGTATTTCCAAAGCGACAGTAGCTCAGAATCCGTATAAGTTTGGGTATGCTGGTGTGGATGATGCCGGTAATGCATTCAAGTTTGATGGAACAACAGCGAGTTCGGCCAATATACAGATTCAGGGTGCCTGCCCTAAAGGCTGGCACCTAGCGAATGCCAATGATTGGTATGATCTGTTGGTCGCCATTAAAGCGGAATACAACATATCAGGTAGTGTTTTATCGGATGTAGGCTCTAGTAAAGACGGTTATATCATAGGTTGGGGCAGAGAGGTAGGTGTTGTAAATAGCATAACTCTGACCAATTGGGGGATTGTCGGCCCGTACCTTAAAGGAAGTTCCCCACAATCTGCAGGTGGGCTTTGGGAGGGAGGCACTACCTTTAATTATGGTGGCAATTCAAACTTCCCAAGTGGAGCTTACCCTTTGTTCAAAGAATTGAGTGAGCAGATCGACTTTAATATTCTCCCTAATGGTCGTTGGAATGAAGCTAGTAAAGCCTTTCAACAAGAAGGCCTGTATTCCTATCATTGGGTGCCCTTTCTTAGTGCTAATGTCGGTAATAATCCATTAAGGCTCACTATTGGGGCGGGCAATGCTAATTTTTCAAATGGAACCGATTCTGGTCTCAATGGATATTGCATACGTTGTGTCGCCAATTATATAGATTAAAATGTTTTATTAATAGGCTGCCAATAGGTTAGCATTAGCAATAAGCAAGAGGGGCTGTCTCAAAAAGACAGCCCCTCTTTTTTGTACAATCCCCACATTCCTCCTAAAGCTAATGTATGGTCTAACAATTATTACCATGATATCTAAACGCTTGGCTCAGCGGTAGTGCTATAATACAATTTTCGATATCATAGTTGCCTGTAGGGACTAAACCGTATTTCGGCTTCTATAATTATTGGGTGAGATGCCCATTAACTTAGTAAACAATCTTGAGAAATAGTATTGATCCGAAAATCCTAATTCCAGAGCGATTTCTTTCACCAGTTTGTTTGTAGAATATAGACTTTGACAGGCCTTTTGTATTTTAAGAAGATTAAAATAATCTATTGGGGTATGTCCCGTGTTTAGTTTGAAAACATTCGACAGTTTTGATACAGAGCATCCGGCGGCATTAGAAAGAGCGGAAATCGTAACGGTTCCAGTAAGATTTAACTGCATGTAAGATATTGCTTTTTGTACTATATCGGTTTGGTGATTGGAGGAGTTTTTTTTAACAATAGATTCATTCTGGAAAAGAAATAATGTCAAGAAATTGCAAAACTGCATATTCACATAAACGATGTATTGCGTACTATAACCACTTTCCAGCACGGTGAACATATCATCAAATAGTTTGAGCGCTTCCTGATGACATCTAAAAGCTTTGGGCTGGAAAGCTACCTGCGTAAAACCAAATTCATTTAATTCGGATATTCCAGTTCCTCCAAACATTGTCCAATAAATTGTCCAAGGATTTTCAGTTGAAGCCCCATATTCGTGTTCAATATTCTTGGGCAGAATGATAAAATTATTGGGTTTAATGATATACGATTCTCCTCTTAATTTTACCCATCCTTCACCTTTGGTACAATAGATTAGGATATTGTCTTTGCTTCCTTTTTGACGATGTGTATAGTGTTGGGCAGCATTCGGATAATATCCGATTTCGGTTATATGCAGGCTCTTTAATAGCGCGTTAGCCTCGATTTGTGTTTTTAACAGCTGAAATGGGATCACTATTATTTTTCGGCCTTTACCCGACCAGTAAGCATCTGGGATGGTGATTTTAGAAGTATATTCGCTCTTGTTCATATAATTTAGTCCATCATAATTGTTATATAATCTATTTCTTTTATTGGTTAGTGTATTTAATTTTAGCAATTGCTACTTTTTTAAAGCCTAATAATTTCAAAAAATGCAATATAAAAATAATATTTAGTGCGTTTGATCACTAAATGTAACCAATGAAAATTAGAAACTTTAATCCATCAAAACGATTTGGTGTGTAACATTTTATAAATCAAATATGAAAAAAGTAATTTTGTTTTTATGCTTTAACACCATGTGTATTTTTTTTGTTAAGGCACAGTGGTCTGTGATAGGAGATGATTCTACAAAACAAGTAAGATGGAATCTAGTTCAAAAATTTACTCCCGAAGCGTGGAATGCAAGCAATTTTGCCACTAAAAGCGAAATGGAATGGTTCAATGCTGCCCGTTACGGCATGTTTATTCATTTTGGTCTCTCAACCTACGTCGGGAAAGATCTGAGTTGGGGCGTAAATCAGACCCGTAAGGCTCCCGATAGGGGAAAGGGGCCTATTCCTGATAGTGTTTGGACCACATATCCGCAATATTTTAATTTTCCAAATTTTGATGCCAGAAAATGGGTTGAAATAGCGAAAAGAGCGGGTATGCAATATATTGTCACTATTGCCAAGCATCATGATGGGTTCCATCTTTGGGATACTGACTTTTCTGATTTCAAAGTGACCAATACTCCCTTTGGTCGTGATTACTTAAAAGAGATTGCAGACGCATGTCACGAGGCAGGGATGAAGTTTGGAATATATTATTCCCAGCGAGATTGGTACCATCCAGATTATGCTCCTGTTGATCCATCTCTGATCGAAGTCGTAGAGGAAGCACCCTATTTTAAGCCCAAGCCCGGAGTAAAAAAAGTACTGCCAGGACCAAGGCATAAAAAATACATTGAATATCAATATAATGTAGTTCGTGAATTGTGTACCAAATACGGTAAGATAGACGTGTTTTGGTTTGACGCAAGTTGGTGGGGCGGAATGTTTACTGCGGATATGTGGGATTCTGAAAATCTAACGCGGATGATAAGAGAATTGCAGCCCGGTATTATCATTAACAATAGAGCGAGCATTCCCGGTGATTTTGACACTCCCGAGCAAAAAATAGGGATGTATCAAGAACGACCATGGGAAAGTTGTATAACTTTGAGCGGTTCTTGGTCTTGGTCGAATTCTCCTGTAAAGTCTAAGAAGACACTAATACAGATGCTTACAAATACAGCCTGCGGTAATGGAAATATGCTTTTGAGTTGGGGGCCTAGGTGGGAAGGTCATTTTGAACCTTCTCAGGTAAATAGGCTGGAAGAAGTAGGTGATTGGCTCAAGCAATATGGTCATACCATTTACAATACCAAAGGAGGGCCGTGGTATCCCGGTTCATGGGGAGGAAGTACCTCTCGCGGTAATAAAGTTTTTGTACATATTACGAGTGATACGGATAGTCTGTTAGAGCTTCCCCCATTAAAAAATAAAATTGTTGCCCTCAAGAGTTTGACGGGAGAAAAAGTAAACTTTATTCAAGACAATAATAAGGTGCGCATTGATTTTAATAAAAAGCCTTTAGACCAGCCTTCTATCATCATTGAATTGGAGTTTAAAGATGAAATCTTAGGGATGGCAAATAACAAAAGTCAAAATTTAGGATTTGCAGATCCAATTTATGGTAATATTATTTTAAAGAATGAGCACTTAGGATCTAAAGGCGGGCAAATTACTGTAGATCTTGGTCAAGTTTACACGGTTACAGGTATTGATGTTGCAAATGCAAAGATTGGTACGTCGGGTATATTTGCTGTAGAAGTATCAACTGACAAGATCTCCTGGAAAAAGATTGAAGAATTTAAAGCAGAATTAAGACGCAAAGATGTTATTGTTGCACAGTTTAATGCAGGCATTGAGTTGCCAGGAGTACCTGCTCGCTATATGAGGTTGTCTTTAAAAGGCGGAAAGGACAAAGATTATAAACTTGATCACTTATATATATATGGAAAAAATGACTAATTATATTACTCAGCGTAGATCTATTTCATCCAGCTCCGTAGCTTTAATGTTTTTTTTGTTGTTTGGGTTATCTTGGAGTGTACAAGCCCAGGGCATCAAGGCATCGGAGGATTCATTTGCGTCTTGCCTTAAATATATAGGAGTGGCGATAGACGAACCCGGTTATACCATTTGGGGAGCTTCACCGATCATGACCCCCGATGGTAAAGTTCATTTATTTGTTGAGCGTTGGCCCGGCGATAAAGTAGAGCCTTTTTGGCGTTCTCATAGTGAGATTGCGCATTATGTGGGTGATTCCCCGGAGGGGCCATTTAGGTTTTCAAAAGTAGTCTTGAAAGGTACAGGCAAGGATACTTGGGACAAGGTAGCGGTTCATAACCCTACTATTCATCAAGTGGGTGATCAATATGTACTGCTCTTTATTGGAAATAATAATCCGAATCAGCCACCACATCCTGCTAATCAGCATATAGGTATGGCCGTTTCGAAGCATATAGATGGACCCTGGGAGCGTGTAGGAAAAGATGGAAGAATCTTGTCCCCATCGGACAATCCGCAATACTGGAATTATCAAGCTAAAAACGGCGTGAACAACCCCGCATTGCTTCAACATCCAAAAGGTGGGTTTTATTTGTACTATAAGTCCAGTGACGGTAAAAATGCAAAAATGGGACTTGCCATTGCTGAGCAAATCGAAGGACCCTATGTACAGTTGCCTTTTCCCGTTACCAATAATGACGAATCCGTAGAAGATGGTTATGCATTTTATCAGGACGGAAAATTTAACCTGTTGACCACCGACAATCATGGGTTAATTGAAAGAGGGGGTGGTATTCTTTGGAAGTCAGACGATGGGATTCATTTCAATGAAAAAGAGCAGGGCTACTTTCCGGTAGTAGGCTATTTAGGCAAAGAAGGTCTTAAGAATGCGGTCAATCATTATTTGAGTAGAGATATTAAATTTGAACGTCCACAGGTTTTGATGATTAATGGTAAAGCAGCATATTTATATGTCACTTCAGGCTTTAGTCTTTTCGGAAGTGGTAATACCCAAAGCTATGTCATGAAGATTAGTTCTAAAGGTGCGGTTGCGTTAGACCGGGGTTTAATAAATAAAAATTGATTATTCCAGATAATAGAAAGATGAAATTATTTACGAAGACCTTGATATACTTCTATTGCATACTATGCTGTCACAGCTATACGTTAGCGCAGCATATGGTGTTGGAAAATGACCTAATGCAACGTTCTTTTTCTTTTGATGGCAAAGTTTGGCGGACGACTGGTTTTTATAATAAATCTCAAAAAAAGAGATTGCACGTAAATAGCGAAGAAGTGTATATCTTGCCGATGGGGAGTGATAAAGGATACGGTATTGATGCTTTCGAAATAGAATCAATACCGGTTCCTTTTACAAAGGGAGACACCAGTTTTATTCAGATAAACTATAAGCCACTAGTATCTCGGTCAAACAGCGACTCTATGCCTACCCGGATGACCATCACCTATTATATTGCAAAGCACGATGCATACACCCGCAAATTTATTGAGTTACATTATGAAAAAAAGGCTACCGTCGATAGACTTGAAGTCGAACGTATGGTTGTTGACGCTTCAGCGCAGGGAGGAGGCAGAGGAGAGCCAGTTTTTGTAGCTGATGATTGGTTTTTTGGTTTAGAATATCCGGCAAGTCATACAAGGCACACAGATGGAAATACGCCTAAAGCAGATGGTAGATATTTTGAAAAAGTAGGCAACTATAGTTATATCGATCTACAGGGGCGGGATATAACACCTACCCCTACAAAAGGACAGTTGCGGCTCATGCATTTTCCTGGCTTTACTAAGCTTAATGAGCGTAAAGGATTTATCATACATAGTAAAATTGCCGCAATAGGTATGCGGCAAAATGGATTATCTATCCACCAATCTTTTATGGCATACTTGGCGAGCATATGGAAATCACCAAAATCTTTTCTTCACTATAATAATTGGTTTGATCAAAAAGCAAAAGATCTAAGTGGTGATGGTCTGTTGAACGTATATCGAGAATTCAAGCGGGCGATCGCACCTTATGGAGTGAAAATGGATGCTATGGTCGCTGACGATGGTTGGCAAAACAAAAATTCCATATGGGAGCCCTCACCGAAGTATTTTCCGAATGGGATGGCTGATGTGAAAAAATTAAGCAGCAAGCTTAAGAAAGAAGGTGTCGGTTTCGGACTGTGGTTATCCATTGCAGGGTACAATAGCAATATTAATTGGGGGATAAAGAATGGCTATGCCGAGGCCGTGAGAAATAAGCATTTTGAACGATTTGGTAGATATTATAGCTTGAGTGCGGATAAATACAAGAATGAAGTGCTGGAAAAAATACCAGCTATTGCTCGAGATGCTGATTTGGTTTACTATAAGCATGATTTCAATGACTTGTCCGATAGGAGTATAGGGAATAATCATCCCGGTACCGATAGGCATGGCCACGAAGCAAATTTGGATGCACAAATTGAAATATTGCTAGCTACAAGAAATCTTAAACCTGACATTATACAAAACTTAACGAATTGGGTATGGTTTTCTCCTTACTGGTTGATGTATTCAGATTATCTTTGGTTACTTGCCGGCGATGATGGTACTAACGGTAATTGGCCTGATTTGTCTTACTGGGCCATGAAGACCAGCGATCGTGACGGCTATTTTTGGCGGATGTGGGGAGACCCCGACGATAGACCGCTGGTTCCCATCTCTCGCATTATGACCCATGGAATTATTAAAACGGGGAAAACGGTTGAGAAAGAAACTTTACAAGATTGGATGGATTATGTTTTGATGCATTATGGCAGAGGTACCCTTTTAAAAGAATGGTATATTTCCTCACCATCTATGAATGCTGATGAATGGAAAGTTTTATGCTTGGTTGATAATTGGGCGGCTAAGCATCGGGAAAAGTTGAACAGGACATTTTATGTTGGTGGTAGACCAGATGATGGGGAGGTTTATGGTTATGTGGGGTGGAACAAGAATACGGGTGTGATGACGATCAGAAACCCTAATGCAAATAAGCAAATACTACGTATACCTTTTGATGCAAGTACAGGTTTTGAGGGTGACTTAAAAAGAAACTATTATGCACGAGTTGTTTTCCCTTATATTGGAGACTATCCAGTAATATTTAAGCCTAATACGATTATGGAGGTCGAGGTGCCAGGCTATTCGACAATGGCATTAGAAATCGGTCCTGGGACAAAAGAAATCCCCTTGGATAAGCCTTCAGCAGTTCAATTTAAAGCCACAAAAGATACATCAGGGATACGAGTTGATTTAAAAGTGCCTAGCGATGCAAACGACAGGGCAGAGCTGCTAGTAATTGGCTGGCCCGACGAGGTCAATGTATCCATTAATGGAGCAATTGTGAGGCCCCAAAAAAGGACTGTATCAAAGTTAAATTCATACCCCGATTTTGCAAAGCCCGGTATGATTAATGAAAAGTCGCAACCTTGGGTGATGGCAGGCTTTGATCTGACTCCTTATGTAGGTAAGGATGTCACTATTTTATTCGATCAGGCCGAAAACTTTGAAAGCCATGTTCTATTTGAGCGAAAAGTCAAAGCAAATAAGTATAAAAAAGAGAACAATACCTTGTGGCCGCTAACCAATGATACCAGAAGAGAAACAATCCGGCTGTATTAATGAATTTTTCGGTATGCTATATGTTTTTATTACCGGTTATTGTTCATCGCGCCGCGTAAAGAAAAAATAAACGTTAAAAACTAGTGAGACAAAAAATATTTCATATTGCAATCGTTCTTATGAGCTTTGTATTGCATGCGCATTCGCAATCCAAGCCTAATATAATTTTCATCTTAGCGGATGATTTAGGTTATGGTGATTTGCGAAGCTTCAATCCAGAAGGGAAGATACCCACACCGAATTTGGATAAGCTAGCTTCACGGGGGATGCGATTCACTAATGCCCATGCCAGTTCTGCCGTATGTACACCATCACGGTATAGTATTATTACAGGACGATATCCATGGCGATCAAAATTACAGAAGGGCGTTCTCTTTGGATTTGATGCCCCACTAATAGAACCCGATAGGACTACTGTTGCATCCTTTCTTCAGGACAACGGTTACTTTACCACAGCTATAGGCAAGTGGCACTTAGGTCTGGAATGGGCCATTACAGATTCTACACGTACAGATGGTTGGGGAATAGATTATACCAAACCCATTAAAGGAGGGCCAAATACTCTGGGGTTTAATTATTTCTATGGTATCAGTGCTTCTTTGGATATGCCTCCGTTTATTTTTATCGAAAATGAGTATACACTCGGTGTACCCACTGTCACTAAAAAATGGGTCAGAGAAGGGCCTGCCGAGAAAGATTTTGAAGCCCAAAAGGTACTTGCTTCCATCACACATAAGGCGCAGCAAGTTATTTATAACCAGGTAAAAGAGCAAAAGCCTTTTTTTATGTATATTGCTTTGACCTCCCCACACACCCCTATATTACCTACAGAAAAGTTTAAAGGTAAAAGTGGTGTTACGGACTATGGAGACTTTGTTATGGAGACGGATTGGGCGGTGGGGCAAGTCATGAAAACCTTAGATTCGTTGGGCGTAGCGGACAATACCCTAGTGTTTTTTACGAGTGATAATGGTTTTGCGCCTTACGTACTTAGGACCCACAATGTTGAAAGTTTAGGTCATTACCCAAGCAATAACTTGCGTGGATATAAAGCAGATGTGTGGGATGGAGGGCATCGTGTACCGCTGATCGTAAGTTGGCCGGATCAAGTCAAGGGTGGTAGCGTTAATCACAGTGTTATTTCCTTAACAGATTTTATGGCCACCTGTGCCGATATTTTGAACAAAAAGCTGCCAGAGGATGCCGCCGAGGATAGTTATAGCCTATTACCGTATTTATTAAGTGCTTCAGATAAGGCCGTTAGAGCTGCCGTCGTCGCACAATCTCATGATGGCAATTTTTCAATCCAGCAAGGAAAATGGAAATTAATCCTGGGTCCTGGGTCAGGAGGGTGGGCGGCTCCCAAAAATGAAGAAGCTTATAGACAAGGTTTACCTTCCGTTCAGCTTTATGATATGGTGTCTGATATTTCCGAGAAAAAAAATTTAGCGTATCGACACCCTGAAGTTGTGACAGATTTGATGAAATTATTGGAGCAATATGTCGCTCAGGGAAGAAGTACTCCCGGTAAGCCCTTACAAAATGCGGTACAGGTTGATATTTGGAAAAAGTAAGACTATATTGATTGCAATAAATAATTTTTAGATGAAAAGAAGTAACTTATATTTTTCTTTTATTTTTTTGGTATTTATCTTCTTCGCGTCGTCAGACACCTTAGATGCACAAGAGCGACGCCCTAATATCATTGTATTTTTGGTAGATGATATGGGATGGATGGATACATCAGTACCTTTCGGTGATAGTGTAATGGCATTGAACAGGATATACCGTACGCCCAATATGGAGCGATTAGCCAGAGAGGGAATGAAATTTACAAATGCCTACGCAACTCCTGTCTGCACACCTACACGGGTCAGCCTATTGACAGGTATGAATGCCGCTCATCATAGAGTGACCAACTGGACCAATGTGATGAAAGATAGACCTTCAGATGCTGAAGACAAACAATTTAACCGGACCGATTGGAATTATAATGGTTACAGTCCCGTCCCTAATGTACCCCACACCGCCTACGCGACGGCTTTGCCACAAATATTAAAAGATGCGGGGTATTTTACAGTACACGTTGGTAAAGCGCATTGGGGGGCGCAGGGTACTCCAGGCGCCAATCCGCTTAATTTGGGATTTATGGTAAATGTGGCTGGTAATGCTATTGGACATCCACAAAGCTATTACGGCAAAGATAATTACGGGAATATTCCCGGAAAATTCTCTTACAATGCCGTGCAAGGTTTGGCAGAATATTACGGGAGCGATACCTTTTTAACAGAGGCACTTACGCTCGAAGCTCTTAAAAGTATCGATCAGCCAGCAAAGAGCAAGCAACCTTTTTATTTGCATTTAGCCCATTATGCGATTCATGTCCCCATGCAAGCAGACGTACGGTTTGTTCAAAAATACTATGATATGGGATTGGATTCTGCCGAAGCAAAATATGCAAGCTTAATTGAAGGGATGGATAAAAGCTTAGGAGATGTGATGGATTATCTTGAAGAAAATGGACTTGAAAAGAATACGATAATTTTATTCATGTCTGATAATGGCGGCCTAAGTTTGACCAGCTTTCGTGGTGGGGAAGCACACACACAAAATCTCCCGCTTAGAGCTGGAAAGGGATCGGTATATGAGGGCGGTATACGTGAACCCATGATCGTAAAATGGCCAGGAGTAGTAAAGGCAAATACCCGAAATCATCAACCTTTAATTATTGAAGATTTTTTTCCATCTATACTAGAGATGGCCAAAATTTCAAAACCAAAATTGCTGCAGCAAGTAGATGGGGTAAGTTTTGTACCCCTGTTAAAAGGCGCTAAATTTATGCACGATAATCGATCTCTGATCTGGCACTATCCACACAAGTGGACTCCTCAGGATGGGCCTGGGATTAATTATTTTAGTGCTATCCGGCGGGGGAAATGGAAATTGGTGTATGATTATAGAAGAGAGACACTGGAGTTATATAACTTGAGTGAAGACCTAGGAGAGCAGGTTAACTTGGTTCGTCAGCAAACCGGGATTGCAACTCAGCTTGCCGCTGAGCTGACCGACCAATTGAAAAAGTGGGGAGCCTTAATGCCGACGACCAAAGAAAGCAACAAGGCAGTGGCCTGGCCGGATGTAATTTTAAAACAAATGAATAGTAAACTTAAATAGGTATGTCGGTCGGTTATAAAAACCTGAATGTTATGATTAAATTTTTTACAATGAACTTTGATCTTAGATCTGTTATCTGGAGTTTTTTTTGGATGTTTTTGCCTGTCTTGATCTTCGCGCAAGACACTATTCCCAAACCATCGCCTGCTCAGTTAAGGTGGCAACAATCCGAGTTGGTAGCTATTTTTCATTATGATTTACATGTTAGCGATGGCAAGAAATACAAGCAGGCTCATAATCGTATTAATCCCGTAGAGGATTACAATATTTTCAATCCGGAGCGATTGGATACCGACCAGTGGATCCGCTCTGTAAAAGATATGGGCGCCAAGATGGCTATCCTTACGGTGACCCATGAGACCGGCTTTGCCCTGTACCAGTCCGATGTCAATCCCTATAGTATGAAGGCGCTGAAATTTCAGGACGGAAAAGGTGATATTGTTCGTGATTTTATAGCATCCTGCAAGAAATATGATATTCTTCCCGGTCTCTACATCGGCATCCGCTGGAATTCATTTTTAGGTGTTTACGACTTTTTGGTCAGTGATGATGGGAGTGAGTTTGCGAAGAACCGGCAGGCGCATTACAACCGAATGTGCGAAAGAATGACCGAAGAGCTGATGTCCCGATATGGTCCCCTGGCCATGGTCTGGTTTGACGGAGGCGCCCATGGTCCCGAGTTGGGCGGTGCGGATATTCTGCCCATTGTCGAAAAGTACCAGAAGGATATTATTTTCTACCACAACACCCAGCGAGCGGATATCCGCTGGGGAGGCAGTGAGACGGGCAAGGTGACGTATCCATCTTGGGGTACCTATCCCTTCCCTTATTCCCATTCTACGAATCAGAAATTTGTTTTCAAGGACAATTTCCGTCTGCTGAAGGAAGGCGATCCCGATGGTCGATACTACATGCCCGCGATGAGCGATGCCCCTTTGCGGGGCTATAACGGTCGTCACGAATGGTTCTGGGAGCCGGATGATGAAGCGGCTATCTTTCCTCTTTCCAGCCTGATGGATATGTATTACGGATCTGTTGGGCGCAATTCCACGTTGATCCTTGGACTGACACCAGATCCGTCGGGATTACTTCCCGAGGCCGATGCGAAGCGTATCAAAGAGTTTGGTGATGAGATCAGGCGAAGATTCTCGGCGCCACTTGCCAAGACCAGTGGCGAGGGCAATATCTTGACCATGAAGTTGCCCGGATTGCAGACGGTCAACCATATTCAGCTGAAGGAGGATATTGCCCATGGCGAGCGTGTAAGGGAATTTAAAGTGGAGGGCAAAACAAAACAAGGCTGGAAAGTGCTTGCCAGCGGAAGTAGTATCGGGCACAAGTATTTGGTCAAGGTGGATGATGTAGAAGTTTCCTCGTTGCGGTTTACAGTTTCCAAGAGCAGGGCTAAGGCCCTGATAAAGGAGTTCGCCGTGTTTGCTGTTAACCATAAATAATATATAAAATGACGCTTAAATATAACTGGAAATTTTTTTTAATCGCTGTTTGTTTCCTTGTAGTTACGAATGTGTCGATTGCTCAACAAGGTAAAGCTTTTAAAGTTGTTTCTTATAACATTTGGAACGGCTATGATTTTGGGAAAGACCTAGCGAGACGAAATGAGCTCAGAGCTTGGGTAAAGGGGCAGGTGCCAGATGTTGTTGCCTTGCAGGAACTGTGTCAATATACACCTGAGAAATTACAATCGGATGCTGAAAGTTGGGGGCACAAATATTCCCTGCTGCTTAAAACAACAGGCTATCCAGTAGGTATAACCTCGAAATATCCCATCGCGTTAAAAGAAAAATTAATACCGGGTTTACATCATGGAGCGTTGCATTGTACTATTAATGATATAGACTTTGTGGTTGTCCATTTACATCCTGGCAGTATTGAGTTTAGACGCAAAGAAGCAGACCTATTAGTGGATAAGTTAAAAACAATCAGGGCGCAAAGTAAGGATTATATTGTTCTAGGAGATTTTAACGCACATTCACCCTTTGATGGAGATTTATACGATCCAAAAGGATATTTTTTGGAACGAATGAGAGCACAAAATAAAGGAAAGGGGATTAATGGCAATTTACTGAATGATGAGCTTGATTATTCAGTGATCTCTTCATTTTTAGCATTTCCACTTATAGATGTCGTACAGAAGTTTACCCAAGGAATACCGCAACGTGGTAGTTTTCCGACATTAGCCCTAGCGCCAATAAATCAAGAGACCGATCAGCAAATGTTTGACCGATTAGAAAGAATAGATTATATTCTTACCTCTCCAGATTTAGCCACGAAGTGTATTGGTGCAAAAGTGTACAATGGAAAAGCCAACGGGTTGCTGTCGGACCATTATCCCGTAGTTGCAGAGTTTCAATTTTGACAAATTATCTATTTATACCTACTTCCAGTGTATCAAGGATCTTGGTAGGTAATCCCAACTTGAAGGGTGACCGCCCTTCAAGTTGGGATTACTAATTCACATCCTAATCTCCCTAATAATGAATTCTCAATCAGAGAATTCAAGCGTATTCACTTAGAATCTCATTATAAAATACCCTTTAAACGTGGAATATAGTCCATTGTATTTGTAATATCCTCTATTTTTTCTGTTTTACCTTGTTTGTAACTTAACATTTAGTTTAAGGTATCATAACACCTCATTAACACCCTGTCTGATATAAACTTAGAATCAAAAGGTATGAATCAAAATATTAAACTACAAGACCCTTAAAGCATGTAGTTATTCCGAGCCAATGTCTTGGAACTTCTGATATGTAATAACCATAATTACAAATTTAATTTTAAGTCAAATTATGAAACCCTATTGTTACCAATTTAAAAACACCGCTCGAGCGCGGAGCCGTATCGTATCTCACCTTAGGCTGACGAGTCTTGTTTTAGTCCCTACCCTTTTATTATCCAACGTATGTTTGTCACATGCCTTGTCCCGAAAGGAGATAGGCGTTACGTTGATCTATAAGAATAGAAACGAACAGGATCGTACCGTTGTAGGCGTAGTTAGCGATAGTAAAGGTATGCCGCTAGTCGGCGTATCAGTTCAGGTAAAGGATAATCCATCCCTCGGCACCAAGACAGATTCCAGTGGAAGGTACAGGATTGAAGATGTTCCCAAAGGAGCTCAGCTGACATTTAGTTTTTTGGGTTATAAGACACATGAAGAATCTTTACAGAACCGGACGACCGTCGACATCACTTTGATTGAAAATACCAGTCAATTGGACGAGGTTGTGGTAGTGGGATATGGGCAGCAGAAAAGAGCCAATCTTACCGGTTCCGTGGCCACGGTTAATAATGAAAAATTAATAGCTGTTCCTGTTGCTTCAACTGCGCAAGCCCTTTCAGGCAGGTTGCCGGGGCTTATCACCAAGCAGTCGCAAGGCAGTCTTGGTGCATCGCCTTCTATTAGCATACGTGGTTTTGGGTCTGCATTGGTAATAGTGGATGGTGTAGAGCAAGCCAACTTCCAGAATATCGATCCGAATGAAATAGAGTCTATATCTATCTTAAAGGATGCTGCAGCGGCTGTTTATGGGGCCAGAGCAGGTAATGGAGTCGTGTTGGTAACGACCAGGAGAGGCAAGGCAGGTAAAGCTCAAATTAGCTTAACGAGCAGTTCTTCACTGCAGAAGCCCACATTTTACCCCGAATATGTAGATTCATGGGATTACGCAATTATACAAAATGAAGCCAGCGCTTTCGCCGGATTAAAGCCTGTTTACACGGCAGAAGAAATTCAAAAGTTTAGAGATGGGAATGATCCTGCCTACCCCAATACCAAGCATTATGACAATATCATCAAACCTTGGTCTCTAATGCAGACCAATAATCTTAACGTCTCAGGAGGTAGTGAGAATGTAAATTATTTTTTGTCTGGTGGTTATTTGCTTCAGGACGCAATCTACAAGTCCGACGGAGTAAACCTGAATCGTTTCAATATCAGGTCAAACGTAGACATTACAGTTGCTGATCATCTAAGAGTCGGATTGGATTTAGCTTCACGCTATACCATCAATAAGGACGTACAGACAAGCACTCAGAATATTTTTCAAGCTATTGGGACGACTACCAATCGATTTCCAGGGTCGTATCCAGATCCGACCAAGACACCTTATGTCGGTAGAAATTCCATAAGCCCCTATATTTTAATGGACCCCGACTTGTCAGGATACAATAATACAGATCGAAATTACTTAACAGGAGCCTTATCTTTAAATTACGAGGCACCCTTTTTAAAAGGCCTGACCGCCACCCTTAAAGGAAACTATGTAGGTGACAATAGTTATAATAAACTATGGACTATTCCTTTTTCAACCTATTACTACGATTATGAAAATGACATTTATACCGTTGCAGCTTCCGGCGGAAAATATAGTTTGACGGAGCGGCAGGACCGTTCTCGGGAGTTAACATTGCAAAGCATGCTTGCGTATGAAAACACGATCGGAGACCATGAAGTTAAAGCCTTATTCGTTAATGAGATTATAGATGCCAGATCCAATTGGTTTGATGCATATAAGGATGGTTTTATTTCTAATTCGATTGATCAGATGTTTGCAGGGGCCACTAATCCACTGGCCAATGGGAGCGCTTTTGAAGAAAGTAGAATGAGTTTTGTAGGACGATTAAACTACGGCTACAAGTCAAAATATTTACTAGAATCGACCGTACGTTACGACGGGTCGTCACGCTTTGCACCGCAATATCGTTGGGCCTGGTTTCCCAGTGTTTCTGTCGGTTGGCGAATTTCAGAAGAACAGTTTGTAAAGGAAAATCTCAGCTTCGTTGACAACTTAAAGCTGCGGCTTTCTTACAGCAATACGGGCTACGATCGCAATGCAGCAGCCTATCAATACCAATCTACGTTTGGCTTTAATACACAATATGTATTCGGATCTGCGCCCTACAAGACATTGCGTACCAATGGAATTGACAATGCATCAATATCATGGGAAGATATATATACTTATAATGGCGGTTTGGAAGTAGATCTATGGAAAGGATTAATCGGAGCCGAACTGGATGTGTTTTACCGATTACGGGAAGGCGTATTGGGCACCCGTACGGACGTTTTGCCCAATACATTTGGAGCGACTCTGCCTCAAGAAAATATAAATGCTATAGACGACCGAGGCTTTGAGCTTATTTTAAAACACCGCAATAAGATCAATGACTTTGAATATTCTGTCAATGCCAATTTTTCATTTGCCCGATCAAAGTACGTCAGATATGCCGAGCAAGAATTCACGGATCCAGATCTGGAATACCAACAAAAGCGTACCGGGCAATGGGTAGACCGTACCTTCGGCTACAGAACCGATGGTTTTTTCAATTCACAAGAAGAAATAACGAGCAGTGGTATTGATTATGACCTTAAGGGCAATAGCACCATCAAGCCAGGTATGATACGGTACGTAGATATAAACGACGACAAAAAAATTGATTGGCGAGATAGGCAAGAAATTGGCCGTGGTACCTTTCCTCAAACCATGTTTGGGTTGAATTTTGACTTTAAGTACAAAGGGTTTGACTTAAGCATGTTGTGGCAAGGTGCCGGCAGTTATAGTGTAGAGTTCAATAATAATATGCGAACCCTTTCTATAAATAACGTTTGGAATTCTTATAAGTTCTTATACGATGGGCGCTGGACTCCTGAAAATAAAGACAAGGCACAGTTTCCGGTCACTACGAATGGCGCAAATACTTATATGAATGTAACGTCCGATATGTGGTTGCGTCGTGGAGATTATATCCGTCTTAAAGACTTTTCGGTGGGCTACACCCTGCCTCCGAGTCTTATTTCCCGCGTAGGAATTTCTAGGGCAAGGGTATATGTCACCGGTTATAATGTGTTAACATTTGATAAATTGGGCGGCATACCTTATGATCCCGAGGGAGTAGGGTCAAGCTGGGCTTACCCTCTTTATAAGTCATATTCATTGGGATTAAATATTACACTATAAAAACTGAAGTAGCGATGAAAAATTTTAATAGATTTCTTCTAACATTAGGAGTTCTTACTTTGACTTCCTGCGACAAGCTATTTGATCGAGACCCTTTGGACAAAATTTCAAGTGGGGTAGTATGGGCAGATATAAACTTAATCGATGCTAATTTAGCCCAATTATATGCCGAAACACCATTTTTCTATAACGAAACCAGTAATCTAGTAAATGAAATGGCCTATTTAGGAGCAGAGGCATACTTGGTCAATGCTAGAAATGCCTGGATACAAGGTACATTAGACCAGACGGGAGGTCACCTGGAGTTCTGGGCATTTAACCAAATACGTAATTTAAATACCTTCATAGAAAACGTATCCAAGGCCCCGATCGACGCTAAGATAAAGGACATTAAAATAGCGGAAGCGAGATTTCTTAGAGCATTTGACTATTTTGAAATGGTCAAGCGTTATGGAGGAGTTCCCATTATTACCCAAGCACAATCACTTAATACCCCCATAGAAGAGTTGCAAGTGTCTCGTAACTCGGAGCAGGAAGTATATGATTTTATCGCCAAAGAATGCGATGAGATTGCAATCATTTTACCCGAGGTCGCTTCAGAATATGGTCGGATAACAAAATATACGGCATTGGCGCTTAATTCCAGGGCCATGCTGTATGCGGGTAGTGTCGCTACATATGGTAAGCAACAGCTTGATGGCCTATTAGGTTTTGCCACCTCAGAGCGTACTAAATATTGGCAAAAATCGTACGACGCCTCCAAAGCTATAATGGATGCAAAGAAGTTCGCACTATTCAACAAATACCCCGATAATAAATCTAAAAACTATCAGTACATCTGGCTTGATGAACGCAACGGAGAAACGATATTTTCAAAAGTTTTTAATGGAATAGGGGCAGTAGGTCATTCCTTCGATTGGTATTCCTATCCTTCAGGATTTGAAAAAGGGTGGGGAGCGGATACACAAGCCTATCTGGAGACTTTTCAAGCCTACCAGAAGATTGACGGAACCGCAGGCGATTGGGATTTTAGTGCCATACAAACGGGGTTACATACGTTGGATGACCTGTTCAGTAACCGTGATCCTAGAATGTATGCATCGTTATTGCACCAAGAGGCCCCCTTTAAAAATGGTAAAGTCTACAGTCACAATGGAACCTATCTCCAAGGCACAACAGGTCCCTTGACTATTTCGAATACCATTGTAGGTCCTTACAATGGTGCTAATTGGTATGCTAGGGCTACATCCTGGTCTAAAAATTATGTTGCGGGCACTGGTTTTCCACTAAAGAAATTTATTGATGAGACCAAAGATCAACCACAGGCGGGCGAATCCACTACCGATTATATTGTATATCGATATGGGGAAGTTTTACTAAACTTCGCCGAAGCGGCGTTTGAGTTAGGTAAAACTACTGAAGCACTTGATCACATTAATTTAATAAGAAAACGGGCGGGTATGCCCGAGCTGACTTCTATTACCCGAGAGCAGATTAGGGACGAGAGACAGGTTGAACTAATGTTCGAAGGGCACCGTTTTTGGGACTTGCGGAGATGGAGAATAGCTACTACAGAATTATCTAAGGAGATGCACAAGATCAAACTTAATTTTGACTGGCAATCCAAGAAATACCAGGTGTTTGTCGAGAAGCAAGACCCCGTTATCAGAAGTTTTACGGAAAAACAATACTATTTGCCAATTACTGTAAATCGTATTGCAAATAATCCTAAACTTGCTCCAGAAAATCCGGGTTATGAATAGTTGTCGGACGGGCTCTTGTTGTCCAATAGAGCAAAAGCTATATTTGTTGATGGCGTTAGCCCAAAAAAGGAGAGTCTACTGCTTACTATTCCAAACCTTCAAAAGATGGATTAAGATTTAAATACCTAATAATAATTGATAAAATTCTGTATGATTAATTTAGATGTAAAGCACGTTATTTTGTTTGTTTGGGGAATACTTCTATCAGGCATAGTCATTGCGCAAGATACTATTCCAAAACCTTCGCCTGCACAGTTAAGGTGGCAGGAAGCAGAGCTAACAGTCTTAATATGTTATGATCTACCTGTCAGCGATGGCAAGAAATACAACCAGGCTCATAATCGTATTAATCCCGTAGAGGATTACAATATTTTCAATCCGGAGCAATTGGATACCGACCAGTGGATCCGCTCTGTAAAAGATATGGGCGCCAAGATGGCTATCCTTACGGTGACCCATGAGACCGGCTTTGCCCTGTACCAGTCCGATGTCAATCCCTATAGTATGAAGGCGCTGAAATTTCAGGACGGAAAAGGTGATATTGTTCGTGATTTTATAGCATCCTGCAAGAAATATGATATTCTTCCCGGTCTCTACATCGGCATCCGCTGGAATTCATTTTTAGGTGTTTACGACTTTTTGGTCAGTGATGATGGGAGTGAGTTTGCGAAGAACCGCAGGCGCATTACAACCGAATGTGCGAAAGAATGACCGAAGAGCTGATGTCCCGATATGGTCCCTTGGCCATGGTCTGGTTTGACGGAGGCGCCCATGGTCCCGAGTTGGGCGGTGCGGATATTCTGCCCATTGTCGAAAAGTACCAGAAGGATATTATTT
>NZ_WFKM01000009.1 GCF_011007365.1 Sphingobacterium sp. xlx-96
TTCTACCACAACACCCAGCGAGCGGATATCCGCTGGGGAGGCAGTGAGACGGGCAAGGTGACGTATCCATCTTGGGGTACCTATCCCTTCCCTTATTCCCATTCTACGAATCAGAAATTTGTTTTCAAGGACAATTTCCGTCTGCTGAAGGAGGGCGATCCCGATGGTCGATACTACATGCCCGCGATGAGCGATGCCCCTTTGCGGGGCTATAACGGTCGTCACGAATGGTTCTGGGAGCCGGATGATGAAGCGGCTATCTTTCCTCTTTCCAGCCTGATGGATATGTATTACGGATCTGTTGGGCGCAATTCCACGTTGATCCTTGGACTGACACCAGATCCGTCGGGATTACTTCCCGAGGCCGATGCGAAGCGTATCAAAGAGTTTGGTGATGAGATCAGGCGAAGATTCTCGGCGCCACTTGCCAAGACCAGTGGCGAGGGCAATATCTTGACCATGAAGTTGCCCGGATTGCAGACGGTCAACCATATTCAGCTGAAGGAGGATATTGCCCATGGCGAGCGTGTAAGGGAATTTAAAGTGGAGGGCAAAACAAAACAAGGCTGGAAAGTGCTGGCGACGGGGAGTAGTATCGGCCACAAGTATTTGGTCAAGGTGGATGATGTAGAAGTTTCCTCGTTGCGGTTTACAGTTTCCAAGAGCAGGGCAAAAGCCCTGATAAAGGAGTTCGCCGTGTTTGCTGTTACCGAAAAATAAATTTTCAATAATGAAGAAGTTTCTATTAATGATTACTTTTTTATGGATGACCAGCGATAATTACGGTCAAAATATGTCAAAAGATGTGTTGATTAAGGATAAAATTCAACTTCTTTCTGATGATCATATTTTTCAAAGTCCAGATTATTTCAATTGGTGCTCATCTATAATTAAAGACAATGATGGGCAGTATCATTTGTTTTATTCCCGATGGAAGAAAGAGTACGGTTTTACGGGGTGGCTAACCCATTCGGAAATTGCACATGCCGTTTCCGATAAACCTTTAGGCCCATGGACCTATAAGGAGACCGTAATGTCAGGGAGAGGGAAGGGACATTGGGATGCCATAACTGCCCATAATCCGATGATCAAGGAATTTGAGGGCAAGTACTATCTGTATTACGTTTCTACGCAGATGAATAGCAAAGACTACACCGAGAGCGAGTTGATAGAGACAGCTAAGATTGGCTACACGCACCCAAACTGGAAAATACTGCGCCCCAATCAACGTACTGGTGTAGCTGTTGCATCAAATCTCAATGGTCCCTGGGCGCGAATGGACAAACCTTTAATAGAGCCCTCTGGTCCGATAACAACGTTAACGGTAAATCCCTCAATTGCTCAAGGTAAAGATGGAAAGTATTATTTGATTGTAAAAGGCGATAAACCTAATGAAACCCGTTTTATCCGAAATCAGGCAGTCGCCATTTCTGAGTCACCAACAGGCCCATTTATTATGCAATCGAAAGCTGTAATAGAAGACCTGGACACCGAAGATCTCTCGGTATGGTACGATAGATCGAGGGATTCCTTTTATGCCGTATTTCATGCACATACCTTTATTGGAATGATACAATCTAAAGATGGTGTAAATTGGGAGCAAGCACCAGCGTATAAGATCAGTGAGAAAAAAGTTAAAAAAAAGGACGGGAGTTTCCTCTTGCCAGACAGACTTGAAAGACCATTTATTTTTCTGGAGCAAAATGAACCTCGTGTTTTATCCATGGCGGTAAAGAAAGGCAATGATGCTTATATTATATTTCTACCTATTGAGCAATCTATATTATGATTAAAAATTACACCCCCAATCGACTAATTGTATGGGCAATCATCCTGTTAATAAGTCCATTTTTTTCTGGTACAGCAGTTGGCCAAGTCTGGAATCCTGATCAGAGGGAGACCCATGTATTTCTATTGATGGGACAGTCCAATATGGCTGGATACGGAGATATGTTGCCTGAAGATTCTGTAGCTGTGCGAGGCGTGTTTTATATCCCTACTATTGGAAACGAGCCATTTCAGTGGAAAGTAGCGTCACATCCTTTGCACAACCGCTTGAAGTCAGATCGCTTTGGCTTAGGGATTCCGTTTGCAAAAGAATACCAAAAAAAGCACCCTAATGTTATTGTAGGTCTGATTCCCGTTGCGTGGGGAGGTGCGGGTATCGATAGATTAAGTAAAGGGACTTCGGTCTATGCCGATGCTATTAAGAAAGCACTTTTTGCAGCGGGACAAGGAGCCAAGATTAAAGGAGTTCTTTGGCATCAAGGGGAGTCGGATACCGTAAGTGAGGAGTTGGCCACTTCCTATGAGCAAAAGCTCCGGAAGATGATCAGTGATTTGAGAAATGATTTAGGGGTAGTTGATTTGCCGTTTGTTGTCGGTAATCTTGCCGAGTTTTATGGGACAGGACCCGATCATAATGCTCCCCAACGGGTTATTCAAATTAATACCGTTAAACAGACGTTAAGGAACCTGCCCCAAAAAGTTAAGCATACCGGTTTTGTGGAAAGTGTGGGGTGTAAGTCTATCGATCATCACAATGTTCACTTTGATCGTGAATCCTATATTATTCTAGGGAAGAGATACGCAGATAAACTCGAAGAGATATAATTTCCATTCAACATCCATGTAATGCCCTAACGATCCTATGCATTTAATGCAGATCTCACTTAGTTTCCAGATTCGGTCTATGGTCTATTGTTTCAATACGAATGGAACTACTCCTTATTAATCAATATAAATATTAATAAAAATGCATGATTTCATAAAAAATCATGCATTTTTTGTGTTAGACCATGGGCAGTAACTAATTCCATATAGGAAATAATAGATTTATGCTAATATAATCTATCATTTTGCAATATAATCTATTTTTCCTCCTGTATCTTGTTGGTATTTTTATTGTTACAGAAAGTGGTGGGGGTAATTGTTTTCCTTATTTATAGCGGATTGTCTATTGTTGGTTAATGTTCAGAACCTACTCTCTTTTACTTGTATTGAATACCAAAAAAACCAATAAATTATGAAAAGAAAAATTTCACCCTACATCTGCTATTTTCTAAATTGTGTGATGTTGGCTTTTGTATTAATGTCTTTTTTTAGCCTCAAAGCTAATACGCACGAAAAAGATTTAACACGTAATTCTTATTCTAGAGCTAAGGTTGATACCGTCGTACAAGGTATGGTTACAGACAGTGCTAAAAATGGTTTGATAGGCGTATCAGTATCCATTAAAAACAGGCCAGATATTGCGACAAGCACTGATTTAAATGGTCGATATTCCCTGAGCGTGCCTTCTGCCAATTCCGTTCTAGTTTTTAAGATGGTTGGATTTATTACTGAAGAAAAAAATGTTGATCATTCTATTATTGACGTTGTTTTGAGAGAAGACAATTCGACATTAGAAGAAGTACAGGTTGTTGCATTTGGAACTCAAAAGAAAGAAAGTGTTGTGGGAGCAATTACAACGATTAACCCTTCAGAGCTTAAAATCCCTGCAAGCAATTTAACAGCCGCCTTGCAAGGTAGAATTGCAGGGATAATATCTTACCAAAGGAGTGGCGAACCAGGGGTAGACAATGCAGATTTTTTTATCCGAGGTGCGGCAACCTTTGGCTATAAAAAAGATCCACTTATTCTAATCGATGGGCTTGAATTGACTCCCACCGATTTAGCACGTTTGCAACCCAATGATATCGCAAGTTTTTCTGTTTTAAAAGATGCAACTTCTGCTGCAGTATATGGCGCGAGAGGTGCAAATGGAGTAATCTTGGTAACCACAAAAACAGGAACAGAGGGAAAGGCGGAAATAAACTTTCAATATGATGCCGCATTTTCTGAACCTACTAGAAATATAAAACTAGCAGACCCCGTAACGTATATGCGTCTTCACAATGAAGCTGTACTGACCAGGAATCCGTTAGGAAACCAGATTTATTCACCTAATAAAATTGATGGAACGATCAGAGGGGACAATCCACTAGCTTACCCAGCCAATGATTGGATGGATATGCTTTTAAAAGACCGTACTCTTAATCACAGGTCAAACTTAAGTATTAAAGGTGGGGGAAAAGTAGCAAGGTATTATGTGACTGGAACACTTAATCAAGACAATGGCGTTCTAAAGGTGGATAGACGCAATAACTTCAATACGAATATTGATCTGAAATCAAGCTCTCTCCGGTCCAACGTGGATATCAATGTTACCAATTCGACAAAAATGGCTGTTAGGCTTTATGGTAATTTTGATGATTATACTGGTCCAATAAGTGGTGGAAGTGAAGTGTATAACCAGATTATGAATAGTAATCCCGTATTATTTGCCCCTTATTATCCTGCGGATGAAGCAAATGAATTCACCAATCATATACTCTTCGGTAATGCCTTGTCGAATCCTGAAAATGTAAATTCATCGCTTAAAAATAACCCTTATGCTAATATGGTTATGGGGTACAAGGATTATTCACGTTCATTAATGCTAGCTCAAATCGAATTAAGACAAGATCTTTCGGGTATGGTAAATGGGCTAAAAGCGCGTTTGATGGCCAGTACAAATCGACGTTCCTTTTTTGACGTCACAAGGGCTTATACCCCATTTTATTATACGCTACCTGAATCGAGTATATTAAATGATAAATATGTGTTAGAAGGATTGAATCCAGAAAAAGGGGCTGAGACGTTATCCTACAAGGAGGGTGCAAAACAAGTTTCAACAGAAAGCTACATGGAATTCGCCTTAAATTACGATAAAATATTTAACGAAACCCATAATATTAGCGGGTTACTTGTAAGCATATTTAGAAATAGCATTAATGCAAATGCGGGATCTCTTCAGAGCTCATTGCCTTTTAGGAATACCGGCATTTCTGGTCGATTTAGCTATGGTTACGATAGCCGTTATCAGGTTGAGTTCAATTTTGGTTACAATGGTTCTGAACGATTTTATAAAGACAAACGTTTTGGATTTTTTCCTTCTGCAGGGGTAGCGTGGAATGTATCCAACGAAAATTTTTGGAAAGGATTTAAAAATATAGTTTCCAATCTTAAAATAAGAGCAACTTATGGTTTGATCGGTAACGATGCCATAGGATCGCCTACAGATCGTTTCTTTTATCTATCAGAGATTACTTTAAATGATGCGGGGAGAGGCGCTGTATTTGGTCAGAATTTTGAGCGTTCCCGTCCGGGGTATACCGTTAAAAGATATGATAATGAGGATATCACTTGGGAAAGATCCGAACGAATAAATCTAGGTATGGATACTAGAATATTGAACTTCAATGTTACTGTTGATTATTCCAGAGACTACCGTACTAATATTTTAATGGATCGCTCTTACATACCTACAACGATGGGTTTATCTGCAGCCGTAAGAGCCAATACGGGCGCTATGAAATCGGAAGCATTTGAGGCCTCAGTAGATTATAACAAGAATTTTCAAAATTCCACCTGGATCAGTTTGCGGGCAAACTTTACTTACGCTACCAACCGCTTTGAACGTTATGATGAGCCCAATTACCCAGAACCGTACCGAAGCTTGATAGGAAGTCCTGCTAACCAACAGCGAGGATATATCGCAGAGCGTTTATTTATTGATGATCAGGATATTAACAATTCTCCAGTTCAATCTTTTGGCAAATATATGCCGGGAGATATAAAGTACCGAGATATTAATGGAGACGGAAGAATAACAGAGGCCGATCGAGTTGCTTTGGGCTATCCTACCAGTCCTGAAATTGTATATGGTTTTGGTTTTTCTTCTGGCTACAAGAGTTTTGATCTTTCTGCTTTTTTTAGTGGACTGGGCCGCACCTCTTTTTGGATAGATAACGCCGCAACCAATCCCTTTGTAGATGACCAAAGAGGCTTGCTTGAAGTTTATGCACAAAACCATTGGTCCGAAGAGAATCGTAATCTTTATGCTTTATGGCCTCGTCTTAGTAGTGTTGTTGTAGAAAATAACAACCAACGCAGCACCTGGTTTATGCGAAATGGAGCGTTGATGCGCCTGAAACAGGTAGAGTTGGGGTATACCATGGGTAATGAAATTGCAAATAAAGTTTTCATGAAACGGTTACGTATTTATGCAACAGGAAGCAACCTTCTTACCTTCAGTAAATTTAGGCTATGGGAGCCCGAACTAGGTGGTAATGCTTTTAATTACCCGCTTCAGCGTGTGTTTAATCTTGGAATAAATGCTACATTTTAATTGTTAATAGGAACTGAACATGAAAAAAATAATTTATTTAATTGCCTCATTGGTAGGGCTTAGTGTACTGAGCTCCTGTCAAAAGTATCTGGATGTAGTACCAGACAATATCGCCACTTTAGAGGATGCATTTTCCTCAAGAATTCAGGCGGAGAAATCCCTGTTTACTTGTTATTCCTATTTACCTGCCGAAGGAGACCCCCAGGTTAATCCTGCTATGTTGACGAGTGATGAGTTTTGGTTGTTTCCTGGTGTAAGAGGAAATTCTGGGATAAATCCCAACGGCTGGTATATTGCCTTAGGAGAGCAGGGACTTACCTCTCCTTTGTTAAATTATTGGGATGGGGAGAATGGCGGGAAGCCATTATTTAGAGGTATACGTGATTGTAATATTTTTATAGAAAAGATTATGCAGGTACGTGATATTAATTCTTATGAGCGAGACAAATGGATAGGAGAAGCGATGTTCTTAAAGGCCTATTACCACTTTTATTTATTAAGAATGTACGGGCCGATTCCTATTGTTGATAAGAACTTACCCATTTATTCAACCCCTGAAGAGGTGCGGGTAGCACGAAGACCAGTTGATGAATGTGTAGATTATATTGTGAAAACCCTTGATGAAGCGGCTTTGCTTTTACCGGAAAAGGTTGATTTGCCTCTTGAAGAATTGGGACGGATTACAAAACCGATTGCTTTGTCCATAAAAGCGAGGGTATTGCTTATGGCTGCAAGCCCCTTGTTTAACGGGAATTCTGATTTTGCCAGTATGAAAAATAAGGACGGGCAAATACTTTTTAATCAGGCCTATGATGCATCGAAATGGGAGAGGGCTCTAAAAGCGACCCAAGATGCTATAGATCTAGCAGAATCTGTAGGTGTTCAATTGTATAAGTTTCAACCCACAATTATAACAGGTCCGCTTTCTCAAGAAACCACAAGGATCTTGTCGCTTCAAAATGCGGTAACTGAACGTTGGAATTCTGAAATTATTTGGGGTTTAACGAATAATGATACGAGAATGATGCAATCTATATCAATGGCTCGGTTACAGAATAATTATGGTGTGGCTTCTTCGATGGCCCCTACCCACCGAATGGTAGAACTTTTTTACACCAAGAACGGTGTACCCATTTCAGAGGATAAGAATTTGAGTTTTACCAATAGGAACGACCTTCGTGCGGGCACTGCTGCAGAGAAGTTTTATATTAAGCAGGGCTATCAAACTGCGCGGATTAATTTTGAAAGAGAGCCACGTTTTTATGCAGATATGGCTTTTGATGGCGGAATATGGTATGGGATAGGCAAATATGCTGATGGCGGGGATGTTTGGTATGTACAAGGTAAATTTGGTCAAAATGCGGGAAGACGTGACATTACACGATTTTCTTCTACGGGTTATTGGCCCAAAAAGTTAGTGAATTATTTAACGACACAGGCAGCAGGTGGGGAATTTAGTACCCAGCGTTATACTTGGCCAGTGATGCGCCTGGCCGATCTTTATTTAATGCATGCAGAGTCTTCAAACGAAGTAAACGGTCCCAATGCAGATACCTTTAAATATTTGGATAGGATTAGAGAAAGAGCAGGATTAAAAGATGTTATGTATTCTTGGTCAAATTTTTCTACAGAACCATCAAAGCCAGCTACCAAAGAAGGCATGCGCAGCATTATTAGACAAGAGAGGATGATTGAAATGGCATTCGAAGGAAGTAGGTTTTGGGATTTGCGCAGATGGAAGGAAGCACCTACAGTTTATAATGGTCCTATTAAAGGGTGGGATATAGAACAAAAAGATGCTGTAAATTATTACAGGGAAAAAGTTTTAGATTATCAGACATTCCAGCTAAAAGATTACTTCTGGCCAGTGAAGGATAATAATATTTTAGTCAACAGTAATCTAATTCAAAATATAGGTTGGTAATAAAGTTAAGGAAATATGAAAAAGATATATATAATACTTATCAGTTTTTTGATTGCAGCCTGCATCCAAAGCTGCTCCGAAGATCTTGGTGTAAGCAAGCCATTGCTCAATGATGATAAGGCTCCGGGCAAGATTTTGGATGTTCGTATAGAAAATAGACCCGGTGAAGCTAAGCTCGTTTATAAAATACCCGGCGACAATGATTTGTTGTATGTTAAAGCTGAATATGAAATTCGCCCAGGGGTCAAAAGAGAGGTGCGCTCATTTAAAACGAATGATTCATTAATTGTGGATGGTTTTGGTCTTGCTAAAGAATATGAGGTAAAGCTGTATGCGGTAGATAATGGAGAGAACATATCTGAACCAATTACCGTAAGAGTAAATCCTTTAAACCCTCCCGTGCAGACGGTGCTTCAGCATCTGCAGATTATTAATGATTTTGGGGGAGTTGGTTTGCTCTATGATAATCCATCAAATGCAGAGTTGTCATTTGTCGTCGTTAAAAAACAGGACGGAGATCAAGATTTGTTGGTCAAAACTTTTTATACCAAAGCTAAGGAAGGGGCTTTTAACATTAGGGGGTATCCGGTAGAGCCTATCGTATTCGGTGTATATATTAAGGACAAGTTCGGAAATCTTTCTGAGACAGTGTATAAAAATATTTTGCCCATTGAGGAAGTGCGGTTGGATAGGTTAAAATTTTCAGAATATACTTTACCTACCGATGTGGGGATCCATTCAGACAGCTGGAAAATATCCAATATGTGGGACGATAAATTCGGAGAGAAACAGGGCTTTCACTCAAGCCCTTCTATAGAAATTGTGATGCCGATATGGGTGACTTTTGATATGGGCGTAAAAGCAAAACTTAGCCGCTTTAAGCAATTTCAGCGAACTTCTACACCAAATGCTGTATTTGATCACAATAACCTTAAAAGGTTTGAACTCTGGGGTAGCAATAACCCTTCGACAGACGGAAGCTGGGATAGTTGGGTTTTATTGGGTACTTACGAATCCATAAAACCATCCGGACTTCCTAGAGGTACGGTTACCAATGAAGATGTAGCCTATGCAAAGGCCGGTGAAGAATTTAATGTACCTACCTCCGCTCCAGCTGTGAGGTACATTCGGGTTAAGGCATTAGAAAATTGGTCGGGTGGTCATATAATGCAGATTGCAGAAATGCAATTTTGGGGACAAGTACAATAACATAGTGGTTTTTAGAAACAAGTATTATGAAATATTACAATAAATTATACGTCATGGTGGCAATAGCTTGTACGTTATTTATCGCCTGTTCAAAGATGAATGACCCTATTGCTGAGTATGTCAAAAATGGAGAGATTATTTACTCCACGCGTTTAGATTCGCTAAAAGTATTCTCTGGCAATGAGCGGGTCAAGCTTACCTGGTTGTTGCCTGCCAACCACTCGGCAGTCAAAGCTGTGGTATATTGGGATGGTAAAAAACATTCTCGTGAATTGCCTTTGCAAAAAACTTTGGTTAATAATTATGAATTCACCATGGAGGCTATGACCGAAGGATACTATTTGTTCAGTATTTATACCTTTGACAAAGCGGGGAATGCTTCTATAAAAAGTGAGATCAGCGCAGTGGTGTATGGAGAGCGGTATCGTAAGGACTTGCTTAATCTGGTATACACCAAATTAAGCAAGTTGACCCAAGGGGTTTCTATTAATTGGGCCGTGGCAGAAAAAGCTATGGTCGCCGTTGACGTGGAATATACTGATATGGAGGGAAGAATAAAAATCAAAAGAACACCTACTACAGAGAAAATCACAACCATTATTGATGCTGATTCAAATAAACCGATTCGTTATCGAACAGTTTTTAATCCGGGTTTAAATGCTATAGATGTATTTTTATCTGATTGGACAGGCTATATTACTGTAGATTAAATAACACATTGCCAGCTAGATATCCGTTTTTTTGCTTAACAAGCTTTTTCGGGAATGATTAGCTTTGTTAAGCCTTTTTGCCTAATAGATTTTTATCCATCATTTTGTATAATTATCTATTTTCATCATTATTTCTTTACGGTACCTTGGCTTTAGTTTTTGGTGAAACAACCGTTTCATTTTTGTTTAATAGATTTATGTTATGTCGAGTATCAAAGAGTTATCAGAGCGTTTAGAACAATGTTATACGGGAGCTGTATACGATGTATTGCGAGATATGGGGTATCCCAAGCAGTTCCTTCCTTATCATATAAGACCTGTAAATGTTCAGCATAAGATAGCGGGGCCAATTTTCACGATTTCTGGAAATACCGAAGAGGAGATCGATAAGGAGACATCATTGTTGAAGTGGTGTGAAATGTTGTCTAAAGCACCATCAGGACATGTATTGATTTGTCAACCCAACGATGATACCGTTGCCCATATGGGCGAGTTATCAGCAGAAGCCTTAACGTTAAAAGGGGTAAGAGGATATATTGTTGAAGGAGGCTGTCGAGATACCACTTTTATCGAGTCAATTGGTTTTCCTGTGTTTTGTACTTATTTTAGTCCAAAGGACGTCGTAGCTACTTGGTCCGTTAAAGAATTGGGTGAAAGTATTACCATTGGAAATGTTTTCATTCGAACCGGAGACTATGTGTTAGCAGATCGTGACGGCGTAATTATAATACCTAAAGAAATAGTTATAACCGTGTTGGAGACCACCGAGGCTGTATTAAGAACAGAGAATTTAGTGCGCAAAGCTATACTAAGCGGGGTAGACCCTGTTACAGCATATTTAGAATTTAAGAAGTTTTAAAATGGACAAAAAAGCTATCAAGTTACATGTCTTGGATAATGTGCAAATAGTTATTGAAGATATCAATCAAGGAGACTTTTTAGCACTTTCAAACGAGCGCGTATTAATGGATGTTAAGATTGGTATAGGCTCTAAAATAGCTGATCAGACTATTCAAGAGGGACAAAAGATTATGAAATATGGGGTACCCATTGGATCAGCCACAACCACTATTGAAAAAGGCGAATGGGTTCATCTCCATAATATGAAGAGTGATTATATTCCCACTTTTACGCACCACAGAGAATTTAAAGAAGATGTAATTTAAACACGTAACCATGCAATGGAAAGGGTATTTGCGACAAGATGGTCGAAAAGGAATTCGTAATTATATATTAGTAGTTTACCTGGTCGAATGTGCGCACCATGTCGCCCGGGAAATTACTCAACAATTTAAAGGAGCACCTGTTCAATTAATCGGTTTTTCGGGCTGCTATCCGAACGAGTACGCCGATCGTATTATGAATGCACTCTGTACACATCCCAATGCCGGTGCTGTGTTATTGGTTTCATTGGGCTGTGAGAGTTTTAATCGAAGCAGGTTGGCATCCACCATCGAAGCTTCGGGTAGGCCCGTCCATACTATCGTCATTCAGGAGAGCGGAGGCACAAGAAGATCAATTGATGAAGGGGTATCCTGGATCCAAGATGCGTTGGAGCAGCTACAGAACACACCGACTACTCCGATGTCTATTGAAGAGCTTATCGTGGGCACAGTATGCGGGGGCAGTGATGCCACTAGTGGCATCACTGCCAATCCAGCTGTTGGTCGTGCTTTCAACAAATTGATAGCAGCGGGCGGTACCGCTATTTTTGAAGAGACCGGCGAAATGATCGGTTTGGAATCGATTATGAGCAGCCGTGCGGTCACCCCTGAGTTGGCGGTTGAGCTCAAGCAGTCTGTAGTAAAAGCGGCTAGGTATTATACCTTAATGGGGCATGGTAGTTTTGCTCCCGGCAATGCGGATGGCGGGCTCACGACTATCGAAGAGAAGTCGATGGGAGCATATAGCAAAAGCGGTGATTCGGTTATAAGCGGGCTTATTAAACCTGGAGACCGTCCCCATAAGCCTGGTTTATACCTGATGGATGTAGTGCCAGACGGAGATCCTAAGTTTGGATTCCCCAATATTAATGATAATGCGGAGATCGTAGAAATGATCGCTAGCGGTTGTCACCTGATTCTTTTTACGACAGGAAGAGGTTCTGTCGTTGGCTCAGCGCTATCTCCCGTAATAAAAATATGCGCCAATCCCCACACCTATCAAAAATTGCAAGAAGATATGGATATCAATGCAGGCACCATTCTAGAAGGAAAGGCAGGCCTAGATGCGGTAGGGCAAGAGATATTTGCCATGATCCAGCAAGTAGCTTCTGGTCAGCCCACCTGTTCCGAACAATTAGGTCACCAAGAGTTTGTTTTGACCTATAAAACTTTTTTACCACTAGGACCTTCTTGCTTGCCAGCTTGAGGCCATCTTATAAATTTGATTTTATGACATCAAATACAGCTACAAAATCTAGTGCAACGTCTAAAAAAACAGGCTTTATGTGGGGCACGGTATTGGTTGTCAGTTTGTTTTTTCTTTGGGCAATTACGGCAAATTTGCTACCCGTTCTTATTCCCCATTTGAAAACAGCTTGTCGATTGACCGATTTAGAATCTTCCTTGATAGATTCCGCATACTGGATAGCTTATTTTTTAATTGCCCTACCTGCCGGGTTATTTATGAAGAGGTTTGGTTACAAGCAGGCGATTATACTAGGTTTAGTATTAGCCGCAATAGGTGCCTTTTTATTTTATCCAGCAGCAGAATCCCGTTCCTATCCCTTCTTTCTTTTTGCGCTTTTTATTTTAGCGTCAGGGATGACTTTCTTAGAAACATCGGCCAATCCATTTATTATGATTCTGGGCGATTCTGCGACGGCCTCGCAGCGGCTCAACTTTGCGCAGGCTTTCAACGGGTTAGGCGCATTTATTGCAACCATGTTTCTTAGTAAATTGATTATCGGCAGAGAGGTCAAGTCTCCGGATGAGCTGAAGCTACTTTCGCCCGAAGCGTTGGATCATTATTACTCCCTGTTATTTCATAAATTGAAGACACCTTACGTTGCTATTGGTGTTGTTCTGCTCATTATTGCCTTCCTATTCGTTGTCGCAAAGTTTAATCTGAAAAATGCTGATGTACCCGAACACATTAAGGAGCCAGATGAAAGCCAAATTGCGCAGTTGAAACGTACACAGTTGAGATGGGGCATAATTACACAATTCTTCTATGTAGGCGCGCAAGTTTGTATTTCTAGCTTTTTTATATTGTATTGCACCTCCATCGTTGGTATCAGCGAGTATGAATCCACCAGCTATTTAGGGCTTTTATTATTAGGATTTATGCTTGGCCGTTATATCGGAGCGTTCCTTATGAAGTATGTAGATGCGGCAAAGATGTTGTTGATATATGCCTCAATCAGCCTTTTTCTGATGTTGTATATTGTAGTTGTAGGAGGTCTTGAGGCTATTTACGCCTTCATTGGGGTTGAGTTTTTTATGTCGATCATGTACCCCACTATATTTTCGCTTTCTGTACGCAACTTAGGCAGAGGCACGCCCATAGCTTCATCCTATATGGTGATGGCTATTATCGGAGGGGCGGTATTCCCTCCCTTGCTTGGATACATATCCGATATGAGCGGCAGTATCCAGTTGGCTTACCTGGTACCGCTCCTTTGTTTTATACCTGTTGCCCTTTTTGGCTGGGCGCAAAGGAGTAAAAAGCAAGAAAGGGATCAATTACGGAGATGAACAATATTTTAAAGCCTATAATAGTATGTTTTTCAGTGGTATTCTGGTCTACCGGAATATTGTGTGGACAATCTGGATCACCCGCCCCATATGGACCAATACCGAGTCCCGCACAGCTCAAATGGCATGAGACTGAAATGTATGCGATGATTTGTTTTGGGTTAAATACCTATACCGATCAAGAATGGGGCTATGGAGATGTAGATCCTAAATTATTTAACCCCGAATTTTTTAATGCAGAACAAATCACCAACGTTTTAAAAGAGGCGGGTTTTAAAGGGCTTTTGTTGGTGGCCAAGCATCATGACGGTTTTTGTTTGTGGCCCACCACGACCACCGCATATTCTATCGCTGCCAGTCCCTGGAAGGAAGGTAAAGGAGATATGGTGAAAGAATTTGAAACTGCTACTCGTAAAGTCGGATTAAAGTTTGGCCTTTATAATTCACCCTGGGATCGGAATAGTTCAACTTATGGTACACCAGCGTACATTGACATTTACCGGGAGCAATTGAATGAATTGAACAGTAACTATGGCCCCCTGTTTATTTCTTGGTTTGACGGAGCAAATGGAGGTGATGGTTATTATGGCGGAGCCCGAGAAACGAGGAAGATCGATCGCTTTTCCTACTATGGATGGCAAACAACTTGGAGTTTAATTCGCCAAAAGCAACCAGAAGCTGTTATTTTTAGTGATATCGGACCCGACGTACGTTGGGTAGGCAATGAGAAAGGTATTGCCTCAGAAACAAGTTGGTCGACTTTCACTCCAAAAGGCGGAACTGCTATAAATAAGCCAGCACTGGGAGATAGTCGGTATAAGGAGGCACCTAGTGGCCATAGAGATGGAAAGTACTGGATTCCTGCCGAGTGCGATGTGCCTTTGAGACCGGGATGGTACTATCACGCTTCACAGGATAGTCAGGTAAAAACACCTGCTGAGTTATTTGATATTTACTTCAAAAGCGTTGGAAGGGGAGCTGCACTAGATCTGGGTATCGCCCCAGATAAGAGAGGGCTGTTGCACGACAATGATGTTAAAGCTTTAAAAGGATTTGGGGATCTTTTAAAGCAGACTTTTTCCGCTAATTTATTAGCGAAGGCCACTATAACAACCTCCAATATACGTGGAGGGGAAGCCCGTTTTGGGCCTGAAAATTTATTAGATAATAACCGCAATACCTATTGGGCCACGGATGACAGTGTGACAACACCTGAGTTTATTATTAAGTTAAAGATCCCACAGCGATTCAATATTATCCAGCTGAGGGAGTATATCGCACTAGGGCAGCGTATCGAGGCTTTTGCGGTAGATATATGGAAGGATAATGTTTGGGAGGAGGTCGCTCAAGGTACTTCGGTGGGCGCGCAGCGTTTGTTGAGGATGCCTGCTTTTGTAAGCACAGATCGTATACGGGTACGTATTTTGAAAAGTCCCGTATCTCCTGTTTTGAGTGATTTTGCGGTATTCGCCGAGCCGGACTCTTTATTGGCATCTGTAATCCAGAGAAAAGAAATTGTATCTACTCCCAAAAAAGATTGGCGTATACTTTCTGCCCCTGGTGGTGCGAATAAGGCAAAAGCCTTAATAGAAGATAGCGCCGATATTTGGCAAGGCCCTTTTGATAAAAAGAATTCTTTCAACAATCAGATCATTATAGATATGGGGGCAGCTCAAGAAATTTCAGGCATATTATTTACCCCACCTTCCGAAGCTTTCAGCGCAGGACTAATGGATAAGTACCGGTATTCTGTAAGTTTAGATGGGATAAATTGGCAGGAGGAGATCATGGGCGAATTAGGCAATATTCGGGCTAACCCGCTTCAACAGATCATCCCGTTTGCTGAAAAAAGAACGGTAAGGTATATAAAGTTTATACCGATTCATCTGACAGACGAAGGAGCAATAATCAGAATTGCAGAATTAAGCACCTATTGAGAGTAATGGGGCCTTATTGATAGACCTCCTAATCCAGCATCGAAGTGCTTCATGTCAATAGGTTACGTGGTCGTCTTTTTTGAAAGACTTCCGGATCACGCTTTTTGGAAGTCCATTCGGCCAGTGTACGGCCCGCAATGGATCATCTGCAGGTAGCTCCCATTTAAGGAGCCCCAACGCTAGCGGACGTAATACCCCATTACAGGCTGTTTAATTCTATGCTCCGTATAGTTTAGTCCATTACTATTGTAGAATCGTCTATTTTCTAGTAGATGTGCGGTTAGTATATTGCCTTCTGGTGACGATTATTAATCATTCATTTTATTTGATATTGATTGAAAGCAGGAATAGTATAGACCATATTGTTTTACTCCATCTTAAGACGGACAAGAACGCATTAAAACAAAGTAATACATCTAGAAGTTATGAAAATAAATGATTTATCAAGACGTAAGTTTATTACGGCATGTTCCGCATTTTCAGTATTGCCCATGGTTTCCAGTGCGCTTTCGGCGACGAGCGCTATAGCACCTGACAAAGCAGCAGCTAGGCTGAATGACAAGGACAATACGAAAGGGCTTAATTTTGGCATGTTTATTTGCTGGTCGTTTAGTACGTTCTCTGACCGAGAGTGGACAAGAGGAATAAAAGATCTGTCTATCTTTCAGCCTACGGGATTAGATACTGACCAATGGTGTCGAGTTGCGAAAGAGGCCGGCATGGATTATATTCTCTTTCTTACGAAACATCATGATGGATTTGCGTTATGGGATACGCAGACGACCTCTTGGAAAGTTACTAACAGTGTGCTTCAAAGAGACGTTTTGAAAGAGCTTCAGAAGTCCTGTAAAAAGTACGAACTCAAATTGGCATTATACTTTTCCGAAGGAGATTGGACCTGGATACCGCAAGATCTGAATCCAGAAGACTTTGTAAAGCCCGAGAAATATTGGTGGATGGGAAGGAGCAGTGAATTGAAAAAGGCACAGTTAAAAGAGCTATGTACAAATTATGGACCTATCGCATATTTTTGGATGGACCACGCACAATCTGACGGAGGGCTTAGTCATACCGAGACAGCGGCATGGGTTAAGAAGTTTCAACCGGATTGTCTGGTCGGTTTTAATCACGGAGAAGTGGCCGGAGATATTCGTTTAGGCGAGATGGGTAAACCAGGGCCATTGGATAGTGCCGAGGGAGGAGGTCCATACAACAAGGTGGTGCACAAAGATTTTAAGCGTGCAGAGTTTACCTATCCGATTTTAGGTAAAGGAGGAAGATGGTTTTATACAAGTCCCAAAAATGACGGAGAAGCTTTAAATCCGGAAAAAATATACGAAGACTATAAAGGAGCTATAAAATACAATAACCTTTTTGCACTGGACGTCGGTCCTGATAGAGAAGGCAAACTTCGGGATATTGATGTAAAAGTTTTACAGCAAGTTGGTAAGTTGATACGAGGGAGATAAAAGTTTATGTTCGAAATAGAAAAATAGAAAATTGTGGTTTTCCGGGCTATTATCCAAGTTTTGTCATGATTTTCTTTTCACTTGAAAAGAAAAAACGCCTGAAGCGGGAGCTTCAGGCGTTTTTAACTAACCAATTATTAACCTAAATTATGAATACTAAAGACATCTCCAATACCGTGCCAAAATTAAATTATAGCGTCGTGTTATTGTTAAAATGCTTAATTTAGACCGTAATAAAAAGATGGACAGCACTATTTGGATGAAAAAGATTACGGGTGTAACTTTCGTTGCATTATCGCTATGTCTTATGATTTCGTGCGCTACACAAAAGAAATATAGTCAGCAATGGTATTTTGATAGTCTTGAGGGCTGGGACTTTGATCATCAGGATGACAATCCTTTGAACCAACTTGAAGTTGAAAACGGAATTTTAAAGATTTTTACCCGAGCCCACTCCCGTGATCGAAAAAAGATAAGGACAGCAGAAAAAAAATATACTTCCGGCCGGTACACTTGGAAGACTTATATCCCGGTTATGGGTACACGTGATCAAGCTAGTGTTGGCTCTTGGATTTATGCAGACGATAGGCATGAGCTCGACTTCGAAGTTGGTCACGGCAAGGAAGCAGAACGAAAGAAAGTAAATGCTGCTTCGGATGAAATGTTGGTCTATATGACTTCACAGGCCTTTCCTTTTTCGTCGCGTGTCGTAGCTGTCAAACCAGGCTGGCATATCTTTGAAATCGATTTGACGCTTAGAGACGATAGGTATTTTGTGACCTGGTGGATTGATGAAGTAAAGCACCACGAGTTACAGCTCGAATACGGAGCAGAAATATCTTTTTATATCTATTGTAGTGTTGAGAATCTCAAGTTTATCGGAGACCACATCCCAAAACAGCAGAACTATGGGTTGTTCGAATACGTAAACTATCAATATCATAGGTAAAAGAATAGGGTTTATTGTGTCTAGAATTCAAATATAAATCCTATGGATGGTACAGCAGTTGTGTTGCGGTCATTTAAAATTAAAGGAACCGCATTGGCACCATCACTTGAGACAGGCTTGCCATCCGTTGTTAAAAAATTACTGTTGTCGGCGTTGCGTTCGAAGGTATACTTGGGCAATGAAGGCGTTTTAAACAACAGCGCATTCTGTAGATCGGCAAACACGATAAGGCTTGTTTGTCTGAAATTAAACTTTTTGTCCACCCGTATATCAAGCTGTTGAAAGACAGATAATCTTTCGCTATTGAGTTGTGTATAATCCAATACTCCGCGACCCAACGTCAAATATTGGGCTCTGGAAGCCGCCGGATCGAAAGGGGTATAAGGTTGGCCGCCCGCAGCCCTATATTTTATGCCAACATCCAGGTTTTTCTTAAACTTATACCCGAGGGTAGCCGAGATCGTATAGCCATAGTCCCAGGTCGAAGGCTTAAACACGCCATCGCTACCTGAAAAGACAGATTTAAACAGGGTAGCACTCGCAATGTAAAATAAATTGCGGATCAACTTCTGCTGTACGTATGCTTCGGCACCGTAGACTTTGCCCTCGCCTTGGGAAGTATAGGAGTCGTTGCCTACAGCCGAGAAATCAGTGCCTACATTAGCCAACGAGATACCATCGGTGCGGGACACGGGATAATTATTATATCTTTTGTAAAAGGCCTCGACAGTAAATCTAAAATCATTGCGGGGTACAAATTGTGTACCCAAGGTATAATGGACCGAATTGATGTACTTTAAGTCTTTATTAACCAGTTGCTCATTTATGTCTCTATAGCCCAGTGCCGTATAGATAGGCAACTTATAATAGCTTCCTATCGAACCGGATATATTCCATTCTGGACTAAGGACATACGACATGGACACCCGGGGCGAGAGAGATTTAAGCGGATTCCTACCACCAGACGTAAAAGTATTCATATCCGTGCGTGCACCCGCTGATAGCAGTACGCGCTCCTCCCAAAGGTATTTGCTCAAATGTATATATCCGCCCAGTTTAAAAAAATCAATAGCCGAACGCGTATTCACAGTTACCGCTGGGCTGCTCACCTTCCCTTGTCCATCGGAGGTTTCGGCTTTTACCGTATTAAACAGATCGACATCATATTTCGAATATTGTGCTCCCAGGCCATAACTCCACTTCCAGCCATCGTTGTATTTATTGACATCCAGACGCAATTTATTTTCACTCTCATGGCTCTGCAAGCTAAATAATTTATTGCCCTCGGGTACGGCATTATTGGCATACCGGTCAGCGCCATTAAAGGACATGTTGCGACTCAAGGCAAGCGTATAATATCCTTGATCTACCAAGCGCTTGAATGATGCCCCCATCGTGTAGTTCCATTGTTTGATCAAAGGGTTAGACCTTAAAATATATTCTTTATTTACATCCACAGATTTAGGCGGCTCTAATTTAAAATTATCGATAGCCCCCAGACCGATCAGGGTCAACTCCGATTTGCTGTCGATCTTATGGTTTACTTTATATTGAAAATCCCAATAATCCGGACGTATGGGGAGATCTAAAAGTTTGAACAAAAATTGCAGATAAGATCGTCGTGCAGAGGCCAAGAAGGTCGTCTTTGGCCCCAAGGGCCCTTCAAAAGTGGTCGCAAATTCACTTCCGGATAAGCGTACATTCCCGGCGAGTCTATCCGGGTTGCCATTGCGCTGCTTGATGACAAAAGTGGAGGCCAGCGCATTATCGTATTTACTGTCAAATGCCGACGAAGAAAGCTGAACATCGTCTATAAACGAAACATTCAAAATACCTGTAGCTCCGCCACTGGCGCCCTGCGTCTGAAAATGGTTCAGTACAGGTATCTCTATACCGTCAAGATAATACACATTTTCTCCAGGGCCACCTCCGCGTACAATAATGTCATTACGATTGGCGCTGGTACCACCGGACACGCCAGGGAGTACCTGGATCACTTTAGAAACATCGAAATTGCCCCCGGGGTTAGCGCGGATTTCTTCAGAAGTTAATTTCTGTGTCGACAGTAGTGTGATCCGGTCTGTAGCACGTACCGTAGGTCTTATTTTGACAGCAACCTCTTCCAGGAGCTGCGACGAGGGGCTGAGTTCAATAGTTAAAAATTGTGGATTACCCGCATTCACATTGATATTGTAACTATGAAAGGGCACAAATCCTAAAGCAGTACATTCGATATTATATTTACCCGTAGGCACCACGATACTGAATGTACCTTGTGGGGTAGGTTGGGCGAGAAGAGTATCCAGTCCTATAATCCTAATTGTCGCAGAAGATACCGGCTGCTGGCTCTGGATATCTAGCAGCTTTCCGCTTATTAACCCGGTCGTCTGGGCAGTTAAGCGAAGCGTTAATAAGGTCAGAATTGATAGTAATCCTATTTTCATGGGACAAAGCTAATTAAAGTGTAAAATTAAACTATTTTACGGATCAAAATCCTAAATATCTCAAAAAAAAGAAGCTACACAGATGCCTATAAGTTGATTTTTTAAAATAAGCACCTGTTTAACAGTTGTTTATATTTGTTTGGTATAATAATATTCTAAAATTAAAACATTTAGTAGGTTTTGCTGTTTAAAAAACATTATTATTGTATAATATTACACCAAATGATTTAAAAAAACACTAATTAAACGCAAAAAGTATGAAAACATTCAATTTATTTAAAAGCGGTCTGCTGGCAGTTTGTGCACTTATGATGGTCTCTTGTTCAGATAAAGAGGACAGCCCAAATCCACAGGAAGAGAAAACCATTACCGCCATAGTGAGTAGTGACAATAACTTCTCGATACTTAAAGCAGCGGTCGTTCGTGCAGGATTAGCCGCTACGTTAGATGGTACAGGGCCTTTTACCGTATTCGCACCAACAAATGCCGCCTTTCAAAAAGCTGGTTTCAGCAACGAAGCTAGCATCGCTACAGTCCCTGTAGAGACACTCAAGTCCATACTTCTATACCATACCGTCGCAACCAAGGCTACAGCTGGATCGCTACCTACGGCATCCAACACCGCCGTAAAGACTGTCCAAGGGGCTGATATCTACGTGACCAAAAGTGCTGCCGGTGTCTATGTAAACGGGGCTATGGTGACAAAAGCTGATGTCACTGCCAAAAATGGCGTGATCCATGTTATTGACAATGTGTTGATGCCACCTACAGGCAACATCGTGCAGGTACTCTCCGGTAAGCCAGACTACAGCTTCCTTGTTGCTGCCGTGGTGCGTGCGAGTCAAGGAGCGGTCAATGTAAAAGCAGTATTAGAAGCGAACGGCCCTCTGACCGTATTTGCGCCCACGAATCAAGCTTTCATACAGGCGGGATTTGCATCGGTACAAGCCGTACAAGCTGCCGATCCGGCAACACTGACCAGCATTCTTACAGGTCACGTCGTCGAGGGTAGGATATTTTCGAATGCTGTACAGAATAACCTGAGCGTGAAAACCCTAGCGCAGAATAATATCGTATTCGGGGTAGGCAGTAGCGTGACGGTAAAAGGAAACGGAAATACCACCGCTGCAACGGTTACGTCCGTAAACTTAACAACAACCAATGGTGTGATTCATACAATTGATAAAGTATTACTACCGTAAGGAGACTTACACCTTAAAAGCCTTTGGTGCATACTAAGGGCTTTTAAGGTTTTCAAAAGGCTGTTATAGAGGTTTTGTAGTGTTAAAGATATTCGTCAGCTACCGTGTCCAATAGGTCGGATGGCGGGATATTTTTTAAATAAATAGGCTTGTGAAAATCTTCCAGCTTAGTAAGAAGAGCAATCAGTTGATTCTTTTCCAATTCGGTAAGCTTGCCCGGTACTATACGCGTAGCCATCCGTATTTTGTCCATGTGCGCATCCAAAATCTCGACTCCTTTTGGTGTTAAAGATACCACCTTGCTTCTCTTATCCTGATCAGAATCTATCTGGCATACCCATCCCTGCTTTAACAGTCTGTCGATAACCTTGATGCCTGCAGGTTTTTCCTGAACATTTCGTTTTATCAGATCCATTTTGGTCATAGGGCCAAAGGCCCGCAGTACGATAAGAAATATAAATTCCTCTTGTGTCGAAAAGTCGGAGCCATAGATGGCTGCCTTGGAATAGTTCTTCGCATACTTATTCATATGCACGAGCAAGGTACTGATCGCACTATCCGCAGTCCTACCTGTGCCTTTACCGTCCCACTCGGCGATAGGATCCTCTTCCGTAGAAAGTGACTTTTGATCTACGATCCATCTTTTTAAACCTACAAGGGTCTTCGGGTATGAACCCTGCTCATGCGCCGCACCTTCGAAATCTTCTAAAAGGCCGATTGTTTCTTTTAACAGGCTGTAATCCATTTAAAAAAGCAGTTGAATTTAGTGTAAAAATACACATTTTTTACCAAACAACACACTTCTGTCCGAAAATCGTTGCTGATGGCGGTCAAAGGGGAAGTTAGCGATGTTAATAGTTGTGATAGGCTTTTCAAACAGGTAGCCTAAAACAGGGGTGAGTAGCAGACGGTGGCAATCTGCCGAAGTGATCAAAAAGGAAAAGCCCACATTTATGTTTATTCATTTTGATCAACCCGATGGTAAAGGGCGCAAACATGGACACGACAGCCCTCCTCACCCGTCACTCATCCCTCATCATTTTTTTACTTTACCCTCGAATATTCTTACTTTCGTAAAATGAAGAGGACGGTAATAATCACAGGTGGTGCAGGCTTTATAGGCTCCCATGTCGTGCGAGAGTTCGTAACTAAATATCCATCGTATCATATCATCAATCTGGATGCATTGACCTATGCGGGCAATCTGGAGAACCTGAAGGATATAGAGGACAAGCCCAACTATACCTTTGTAAAGGCAGATATTACGGATGCGAAACATATTTTAGAGGTATTTCAAGAATATCAGCCCGATGGCGTAATCCACCTGGCAGCCGAATCGCATGTGGACCGTTCGATATCGGACCCTTTGGCATTCGTGATGACCAATGTGATCGGAACCGTCAACCTGTTGAATGCAGCTCGCGAAATCTGGAAAGACGATTTTGAAGGCAAGCGTTTCCACCATGTCTCTACCGATGAGGTATACGGTACACTGGGTGAGACGGGGTTGTTCACCGAAGAAACGGCCTACGACCCGCATTCGCCGTACTCGGCGTCAAAAGCTTCTTCCGATCATTTTGTCCGGGCTTACCACGACACCTACGGTTTGCCGGTGGTATTGACCAACTGTTCGAATAACTATGGGCCGAACCACTTTCCTGAGAAATTAATCCCATTGTGTATCCACAATATCTTAAACAACAAACCATTGCCTATCTACGGTGACGGCAAGTTTACCCGCGATTGGTTGTTCGTGATCGACCACGCAAAAGCCATTGATCTGGTATTCCACCAAGGCAAAACAGGTGACGCCTACAATGTCGGGGGCTTCAACGAATGGCAAAATATTGATCTGGTGAAAGAATTGTGTAAGCAGATGGATGAGAAGTTGGGAAGACCGGCAGGCACAGCCGCACAGCTGATCACCTTTGTAAAAGACAGACCAGGACACGACTTACGCTACGCCATCGACGCGACAAAGATCAATCAGGAACTTGGTTATCAACCATCGGTCACCTTCGAACAAGGATTATCCATTACGATAGATTGGTTTTTATCGAATCAAGAATGGCTAGACAACGTAACCTCAGGGGAATATCAAAAGTATTATAACGAGCAGTATAACAGGTAGGTGACAAAGTTATAAAGTTACAAGGAATGAAATCGCATGAAGATTTAAAGGTTTGGCAAGAATCTATGACCCTAGTTGAAAAGGTCTATGCATTGACGGCATCTTTTCCAAAGGAAGAGGTTTATGGATTGACTGGTCAAATTCGAAGATCAGCAGTTTCGGTTCCTTCGAATATAGCAGAAGGTGCTGGCAGGCAGAGCAAAGCCGAATGGATACGATTTCTTTTTATTGCACAGGGTTCTTGATCCGAGTTGGATACTCAACTCAAAATTGCACAACGTTTAAATTATATTGCTGAAGCCAAGGATGTTTTTTCTAGTATATTTTTTATAAGGAATATGTTGACAAAACTAATCAACAGTATGAAGCTTTAACATTTGTCACAATGTAACCATATCACTTTATCTAGAACAACAACAACAACAACAACAACAACAATAACAACAAATGAAAATCACAGAAACCAGTCTAAGAGGCTGTTATATATTAGAGCCTGCAAAATTCGGGGATAGCCGAGGGTATTTTATGGAAGGCTTTAATGAAAGAGCTTTCAATGAGGTGACTGGTACGAACACACATTTCGTGCAGGACAACCAATCTTTTTCTACGAAAGGCGTGCTTCGTGGATTACATGGGCAGTCGGGCGAGCATGCGCAAGCCAAGCTCGTTCGTGTGTTGGATGGCGAAGTGTTGGATGTGGCGGTAGATGCTAGGCCAGATTCGCCGACTTTCGGTCAATACGAAGCTGTTAGGTTATCAGCAGAAAACAACCTGCAATTGTTCGTTCCACGTGGCTTCCTGCATGGATTCGTCGTGTTGAGCGAAACAGCGACGTTCTTTTACAAATGTGATAATTACTATAATAAAGAATCCGAATGTGGCGTGTATCCACTAGATGCAGATCTGGCAGTAGACTGGGAGATTCCGGTAGCGGAGATGCTGTTGTCGGATAAAGACAAAGAAGCACAATCATTTGCCGAGTTTAAAAAAGAGTTACGAGTGACAGAGTTATAAAGTGACACAGTTATAAGTTACAGAGTGAGATAAAAGCTCCGGCTGTGCAAATTAAAAATGTCGCCTATATTTTTGAAAATAGCAGCAGTTTCACTATCCATACATTCAAAAATATCAAGCGACGAGGTTTGACCACTTTGCCGATACAAAGTGGGATGCCTGCCCGGCATAGAGGACAAAGATAAATTGATATGAAGATATTAATAACCGGCTCTAACGGCCAACTCGGTTCAGAATTAAGAGATATACTTGAAAACGATTCAAGATACGAAACCTATTTCTTGGACCGCAAGCAACTCCCTTTGGATCATCCAATGATCATACAGGACATTTTAGGTATGTATCAGCCCGACTTGATTGTCCATGCCGCAGCCTACACCGCTGTAGATAAAGCAGAATCCGAGCCTGTACTTGCAGATGCGGTTAATCATTTGGCTTCCGAGGAGATTGCACAGTACTGTAGACTACATGGAGCCAAGCTTATTGCGCTATCTACGGATTATGTATTTGATGGCAATTCGGACGTAGCTTTGACCGAAGACACCCCCGTAGATCCCGTAAATACCTATGGGCTTACGAAATTAAAAGGTGAGCAAGCAATTTTAAAATGGCATCCAGAATCTATCGTAATTCGTACTTCGTGGGTATATTCGGCCTATGGCAACAATTTCGTGAAGACCATGATCCGCCTTATGACCGAGCGAGATGAGATCTCGGTTATTAATGATCAGATCGGTTCGCCCACCTATGCCAAAGATTTAGCGCTGGCCATAGTAGATATTATCGAAGGCGAAGACTGGGTTGGGGGGCTATACCACTATTCCAATGAAGGCGAGATATCTTGGTATGACTTCGCTACGGCCATCAAAGAAATAAAAGGACTAGATTGCAAAATCAATCCGATCCCTACGACACAGTATCCGACACCCGCAAAGCGTCCAAAGTACTCGCTGCTCGATAAGTCAAAGATAAAGCGTACTTTTAAGGTAGAAGTACCGAACTGGAGGGAAAGCTTGCAAAAGATGCTGATGGCTGGTGGCGGATAGCAGATGGCAGATAGCTGATAGCTGATGGCAGATGGCTAAAAATAGGAGAGATTTTAAGAAATACGATATATGGATTCTGAGTCATGCTTTGACACTGAGGGTGTATAAAGAGACTTTACAATTGCCAAATTCAGAAAAGTAGGGGTTAATTTCTCAAATCCAGCGCGCAGCCTATTCGATACCTTCTAATATTGTTGAAGGCTGTGGGAGAGACTCGGAGAAGGAATTTAATAGATTTTTGCAAATGAGCTAGGGTTCAGCAAACGAACTGGAATATTTTTTAATTTTGTGTGCAGACCTAGGCTTTATGGATAAAGATATAAGCCAAAGTTTGCAAGAAGAAATTAAAGTAATAAAGCGTCAAATAATTAATTTAAGTAAAAAACTAAAAGCAACTAGTCAATAGCCATAAGCTATAGGCCATTTGCCCTAAGCTCAGAACGAATGAAAGGAATAATACTCGCCGGGGGCTCTGGCACAAGGCTGCACCCCTTGACACTTGCCGTTTCCAAGCAATTGATGCCGGTATACGACAAACCGATGATTTATTACCCCTTGTCTACGCTGATGTTGGCAGGGATCAATGAGATATTGATTATTTCTACACCACAAGACTTACCCAATTTTGAAAAGCTATTGGGTGATGGTTCACAGCTGGGCTGTAAGTTCGTGTATAAAGAGCAGCCAAGCCCAGATGGACTGGCGCAGGCTTTCGTCCTGGGCGAGGAGTTTATCGGAGACGATAAGGTAGCTTTGATCTTAGGCGATAATATATTCTACGGGTCAGGTATGTCCAAGTTGTTACAATCTTCGGCAGACCCCGAGGGAGGTGTGGTGTTTGCTTATCCGGTAAACGATCCCGAGCGCTATGGTGTGGTTGAATTTAATGACGAAAACAAAGTTGTTTCTATTGAGGAAAAGCCCGCACGGCCCAAATCAAACTATGCCGTTCCCGGATTATACTTCTACGATAATGATGTGATAGAGATTGCAAAGGGCATAAAGCCTTCCCACCGCGGAGAGCTGGAAATTACGGACGTCAATAGAGAATACCTCAAGAGAGGCAAGCTCAAGGTAGGTGTATTTGATCGTGGTACAGCATGGCTGGATACAGGGACCATTCAGTCCCTGATGCAGGCCGGGCAGTTCGTTCAGGTGATCGAAGAACGGCAAGGCATGAAAATCGGATGTATTGAAGAAGTCGCTTATCGGATGGGGTATATTGATCGGGACCAATTGTCCAAAATCGCCGAGCCTCTAAAGAAATCAGGATACGGCGAATATTTAATACAGCTCGTAAAAAAGTAAGTCCACTATGAGGAGCCATATGTTTTAGGTCAAATAGCGCAAGAGAAATTCAAGGAAGGCGTCCGCGTTATACCTTTCGAAGTGCGCAATGGTCCCGCTATCGATATTAGTGGTCTTAAAGAAGGGGCGGTGGTTGATGGGCAAGTTCCGATTATGATCAATGCATATGGCAAAGGCGATCAGATAGACTTCTTGATCGAAGGCAGTGAGACACCCCAAGGGATTCCTTGGTGGGTATGGATACTCATCATTTTTCTACCACCTCCCAATACCCTCCTTTATCTGAGCCGATGTGTTTTATTAGGCCAGCATCTTTTAGCTTCTTAATATTTTTCTGAATGTTAGCGGAATTGATACCTCTGCTGTCGATAGCTTTTCGACGGTCGTGTATTTATTCTTGATGATCTCCTGTAGAATTCTTTCTTGATTAGGAGATAATTTTATTGTATCTTTCCGTGATTGATCTTCTTCTTTCGTGACATATAGCTCCAGTATCTTTAATGCCAGATCATAGGTTGTATGCTTGGCGTCCTCAAAGAGATATTCAAAAAGAACCAATGGCTCTACTGCGATTCCGTAAACTTCGTCTGCATATATTTCGTCCAATATCCCAAGTTTTAATATCCTGCTAAATCTGGTTTTTTCTATGTCTGCCGAAGCGTAAAATGTTTTTTGTGAGTTTAGAGATTGACTAAGAAATAGAGTTAATGGGACGGTGGAACCAGTTGAAGATGTAATTGTTATTTAGCTTCTTAGAGAGATACTGCTCATGAATACCCACGGGATAGCAATTCTAAGTAGAATTTTTTAGTTTTGTATCTAGCTAGATAGAGGAAGACTATAGTCTTAGTAAAAACCTTAATATAAACTTAACCTTATTAAGCCGCTAATAAACAGAATATAGTGATATTTTTACCAAATTATGAGGAGTATTTTCCAGCATGCAAAGACACGAAAATAGACACCTTTATACCGCAATATCTGAAGGGGATGAAGGCGCTTTTGCTACATTTTACAGCATACACTTTGATCGTCTAGCTACAGCTGTTTTGTGTCTTCTGAAAAACAAGGCACAGGCAGAGGAGGTTCTTCAGGATGTTTTTTGCACAGTATGGAATCGTCGCGCTGAGATCTGTTCGATCCTGAATATGGAGGCATATTTGTTTGTGCTAGCACGTAATGCTGCATTGAACAGGATTAAAGTTGATGTTCGTCGTAAAAAAGTAGAGCAGGATTTTTTTGCAGAAAATAGCCCCAATTTTGACTTCATAGACACAACTTCCGATCAGCATCGGTTCGATAAGCTTTTGGATGAAGCGATAGCACAATTGCCCCTTCAGCAAAAGCGAGTGTTTGTACTGAGCAGATTTGAACGTAAAAAATATCTGGAAATTGCCACAGATATGGAGATATCACGCGAGACGGTCAAAAAATACCTGCAGTTAGCGTCTACTTCTGTAAAGAACTACTTATTGAGGCGTAAAGATTCCGTTATAAGCCTCTTTTTAGCTTTTTTTATTTTTTAATACCCCCTTTTTTTTGTCGTCGTTGTCTAGTGTATATAGAACATTATGTTGTTATAGTATATGCAAAGCGACAGACAGCACTTTTCAGATCTTCTTAGAAAGCACATTAATGGGCAATTGTCCGAGGACGATACGACTGCATTCGATAAATTTTTAAATAGCGTCCCAGAGGAAGAGCAAAGAGAACTTTTTTACCAAGTATGGCAGGAAGTGTTGTCCGAAGGCGATGAACCCGTTCAGACTTTCAGCGATACGGAAAAGAAGCACATTCTCGATAAAGTCTTACAAAGGGATAGCCCAGCTAAAATCTCATACCCAAGCGGGCAGAGCGTATGGAGGGGGGCTTTAGCTCGTTATATGGTTGCTGCTGTGATGCTCCTTACAATAGGTGTTGGCTTATTCCTATATTCCGATCGTATTGACGCCCCTGTAGAGTCATTAGCCAATAATAATTCAAAACAGGATGTGGAGCCGGGTACTGATAGGGCTATTCTCTTGACAGAAGACGGTGAAGAGATAACATTGGATAGTAAACAGGTAGGTGTTATAAAATCGTCACAGTCCTTTAATATTGTCCGCTTAGAATCTGGAGAGATTCAGTACCAGAGTACCGGACAGAATCAGTCACCTCAACGACATACCGTTCGGACACCACGCGGGGGGCAGATTAATTTTTTGTTGCCCGACGGTAGCAAAGTATGGTTGAATACAGCCTCTTCCCTGACTTTTTCATCAAATATGACGACAGCAGATAGAGTCGTTGATATGACAGGAGAAGTTTATTTTGAAGTAGTCAAGCGACAAGGACAGCGGTTCGTGGTCAACGGGCATTTTGGGCAGATCGATGTATTAGGGACCAAGTTTAATGTCAATGCATATGATAGGGCGCTCAGCACTACAGCCCTTTTAGAAGGCTCCGTCCAATTAGAATCCAGCACAGCTCAAGTACGAATGTATCCCGATCAGTTAGCCAAAGTTAGGACTGATGGTCGTATTGTTACGGCTAGGGTAGACAATATCAATAACCACATCTCGTGGAAAGACGGGTTCTTCTATTTTGATCATGCAGATGCCTATAGCATTGCAGCTCAGCTTTCCCGTTGGTATGATATCGAAGTGGTAGTGCAGAGTACAAATCCTCATCAAGAGTTTACGGGTACCGTATCACGTAAAATCAAGCTATCTCAGATGATAGAGATGTTGGATTATCTGGGGATAAAAAGTAAATACTTGAATAATAAATTAATCATTTTATAAAAAGCAAAGCCTATGAAATAGATGGAAGATAAAAAAAATGACTGAGAGCTTAAGAATTCAAGGAGTGCTGGAACACTCCCTGATACTTGTTTTCTTTTGTCCACGTGAATTGTACAGATCAATTATTTAATGAACTAAAGTAAGTTAAAAGTATGTATTTTAATTTGAAAGTTTACGGCAAGAGCCAAGATAAACTTTTTCGATTTTTAAGAATCATGAAATTTGTAATAGTCTTGTTCTTATTGACACTTACTACAGTAAGTGCAGAGACTTATGCCCAGCGAATCTCGTTACGGGAATCTAAGATCAAACTCACCAGCCTGTTGACCAAGATCGAGCGACAGATTCCTTTTCGTTTTGTTTACAATAATGCCGAGCTGGGCAATGTATATCTAGAAGGTATCCATCTTCAGTCGGTCGAGTTAAAGCAGGGCTTGGATAGAGTACTTAATCAAAATGGACTGGAGTACACCATTATGGATGATCATATATTGGTTCGTCGTGGGGTGCACCAGGCAGGTAGCCTTTCACTGAGCCATCAGCAGACGACAGTACGTGGTATAGTCTCCGACCGATCTGGAACTCCCATACAGGGTGTATCAGTTTCTGTTAGAGATCAGGAAGGCACCCATATTACACAGCAGGATGGCGGATTTAGTATCACTGTTGGTCAGTCTGATGCGCTCCTTATTTTCAAGCATATCTCTTATGTGACCAAGCAGGTCAACTGGAATGGTCAGCGAGAACTGAATGTTGTCCTCGAGGAGGGTACTGATGATATCGATGAGGTAGTGGTCGTAGGATATGGTACCCAACGCAAAGCCAATCTCACCGGGGCAGTATCGATGGTGTCGGGCGAGGCTTTCGAGAACAGGCCGCTGGCTAATGTTGGGCAAGGTCTACAAGGGCAGATGCCTGGTCTTACGGTACGAAGTACAGCCAATACTGCGCCAGGCAATCGGGCGCCACAGTTCCGTATACGTGGTGTAGGGACTTGGGGAGATGCTAATCCACTTATCGTTATTGATGGGATCCCTGGAGGCAATCTAAATATTCTTAATCCAGATGATATAGAGAATATTTCAGTTTTGAAAGACGCTGCATCTTCATCAATATATGGTGTCCGTGGGGCGAATGGTGTGATTATGGTGACTACCAAAAAGGGCAAGTCTGGACAAACCAATGTTAGCTTAAATAGTTATTTCGGTTATCAAACACCTACGGCATTACCTAAGTTTTTGGGGTCGGCCGATTATATGACCCTTCAAAATGAGGCCAATATCAATGCTGGTACTAACCCAACCTATACGCCAGAGCAGATAGAGATTGCCCGTAACGGGAGCGATCCAAATTATTTTGCCAATACGAATTGGGTTGACGAAGTTTATAGAAAGAATGCACCGCAGCAGAGCCACAATCTGAGTTTAAACGGAGGGTCAGACAAGACACAGTATTATGCTTCCTACAGTTATCTTAATGAAGGAGGTCTAGTCGTTGGAGACAATTTTAAATCGGGCCGTCACAATGCGCGTCTCCGGTTGAATACGGAGATTTTGGATCGGTTAAAGATTGATGGCAATCTAGGCTATGTAGACCGGTCATACGATGGCAGCGCTTCTGGTACAGGAGCTTTAACTGCTGCGCTCAGTATTCGGCCACTGGTACCGGTTCGTTTTACCAATGGGAGCTGGGGGTACCACGGGGGGCAGAGCAATCCAGTCGCTATTGCTACCGACGGCGGGACTAATACGTTTACCTCCCAAGAGATTACGGCAAATATGAGTGCTACGATCAACCTATTTGAGGGATTGGATCTAAAAGGACAGTATGGCCTTGTAAAGTACAACTCCAAGCGTACGACATTGTTAAAGACCATCAACTATTATAGTCCAGATGATGATAAGTTGATTTACCAGACCAATAATCCTAACAAAGTATCGATGGATCATTATTCGGGTACCTATCAAACCTTTATCGCAACTGCGAATTACACAAAGACCGTAGCAGAAAAGCATAACATTAAGGCACTTTTGGGATACTCTTTAGAAGAGACTGTTGGGGCAGATTTTGGAGCCTCACGCACGCATCTCCCTGTAGATCTTCCATCTCTAGCTATAGGGACAGAAAATCAGTTGAACAGCAGCGGTAGTAGCCAGAATGCATTGATGTCGTTCTTTGGACGGGTCAATTATGATTTTCATAACAAATACCTCTTAGAGGGTAACTTCCGTAGAGACGGATCTTCCCGTTTCCATCCTAGCGTCCGTTGGCATTGGTTTGGGTCATTTTCTGCAGGATGGGTGTTTTCCGAAGAAGCTTTTTTTGAAGAGCTACGCAGCGTGTGGGATTTTGGTAAGTTAAGATTTTCTTACGGAACACAAGGTAATGACAAGGTAGGTCGCGATCATCCTTATATGTCTACGTTGGCCTCTTCACAGGTCAATTCGAACAATCCTATCGGAAATATCGGGGTTGTCGGTTTCCGTCCTAGTTTTATTCCGAATGAAAAGGTTTCGTGGGAATCTTCAGAAAAAACTAATATTGGTTTAGATTTAGCCTTCTTTAATAGGCGCTTGAGTCTTACGGCAGATTATTTTATCAATAATACGAATGATCTGTTATTATATCCACCGCTTCCAGATGTTATTGGTGTGGGCAGTGGTTACCCTGCTCAAAACTCCGGAGCTATGCAGAATAAAGGATGGGAGATCGTTGCCGGTTGGCAGGACAAAATAGGTGAATTCGGCTACCGTGCCAACTTCAATTTGTCTGACGTGCGCAATAAGATTACAAGTTTGGATAACTATGCGGTCAACTTGGGAGACAAAGTACGGTTGGTTGGTCAGCCTCTTGATGCATTTTATGGATTTAAAGCCGACCGTATCGCCCAGGAGAGTGATTTTGATTTGGTCAATGGCCAGTATGTACCTAAGTTTCCATTTCAAAAAGGCGATTTAGTTGCTCCAGGCGATTTGATCTATGTACCTACCGATCCTAATGCTAAAGAGATCACTGTAAAAGATGATAGGCATGTATTGGGCAGTGATATTCCGCGATATACCTATGGTTTCCGAGGAGATCTTAATTATAAAAATATTGATTTTAGCTTCTTCTTACAAGGAGTCGGAAAAGCCGATGGTTATCTTTCCGGATATGCTAGGCATTCTTTCATCAATAACAGTGCAATGCCTCAAGAGATACACTTAGACCGTTGGACACCAGACAATACGGATGCTTCATACCCAAGGTTAGTGTATATGCGTACCCACAATACCCGATTATCATCCAAATGGATAGAAGACGCATCTTATCTACGGCTCAAAAATGTTCAGATCGGTTATACTTTTTCACCTAAATGGACCGAAAAAGCACGTATCAGCAAGTTACGTATCTACGCGTCGGCGGACAACCTATTTACCAAAACAGATTTCTTCTACGGTTACGACCCAGAAGTACCTTCGGCCAACGATGGAGCTTATTACCCTCAGGTCAAGACTTTTGTGTTCGGTGTCAACTTAAATTTAAGATAGATAATAATGAAAATTCAATATAAAAAATATACTAGGCTAGCTTGTGTTTTGTTGCTCAGTGTAGGGGTGTTTTCATCCTGTAGTGATTTTTTAGATCGGGTACCACAGGACGAGATTGTAGACGATACCTATTGGAAGACCCAACAACATCTGGAGATGGCAGTTACGGCCATTTACTCCCGTGTCAAAGCCAAGAATCTCGTCGATATGGAGAATCTGGCTGAGAATACGATGTGGCCTACTACCAATCAATACAAAGATATAGGTTCTGGTGTCTTTCCTGTGACCCAGCCTACGGTAAACAGTGAGTGGGCCAATATGTATCGGGACGTGCGCGAGTGCAATGCTTTTCTAGAAAATTATGGTGGAGCCACAGAAAATGAGGCCGGTGCCAAAGAGCGGTTAGCTGGCGAGGTACGCGTTATCCGAGCTTTGGCCTACAGTTTTCTGACCTCTTTTTATGGTGATATCCCATTGATTACAAAAACGCTTAATCCAGAGGACCCTGAGCTCTATAGCGCCCGCGATCCTCAGAGCGCGGTAGTCGATTTCCTGATGAAAGAACTAGACGAAGCAGCTGCAGTACTGCCCGTCAAGATACCGGGAGGCAAAGACCTTGGCCGCGTGAGCAGAGGTACCGCTCTGGCACTCAAATCCCGTATTGCTTTGACCTATGGTCGTTTTGAAGAAGCCGAGGCAGCAGCCAAGGCCGTTATGGATCTGGGCGTATACCAGCTTTATGACAGCGGTAATCCGAAGACAGCATACTGGGAGCTGTTTACACGTGCGGGCAAGCTTGCTGCCGGACGCAATAAAGAGACAATCTTTGCCCGTATGCATCTGGAAGACATCATCATGCACAATCTGAGCCGCGAGATACAAGTCCCTGATCAGTTTGCTCGGTTTGTACCTACCCGATCGTTGGTCGAATCCTATTTATGTGCGGATGGACTTCCTATTGATAAATCACCACTATATAGCGATGCATCCTATGCCGATGTATTTAAAAACCGTGATCCCCGTATGACACAGACTATCCTGACACCTGGAGATACTTGGGGTGGGCGATATGATGGAAGGCCTATAGCGCAGAATCCCGATCCCACTATATTTCAGGTGCCAAAATTTAGTCAGGATGGACGTGGCTCCGTGACTACGACAGGATACTATTATAAGAAATATGTAGAGCCTTCTGCCGTACCGAATTATAACCGTGACGACAATGATATCCATCATATCCGCTATGCGGAGGTTTTGCTCAACTATGCCGAGGCCCGTTTTGAGCAGGGCAAGCTGACTCAAGGCGATCTAGATATGTCAATCAATCTCCTTCGTGATAGGGTAGGTATGAAGCGTATGGATCTTGCATTTTTGGCGCAGCACGGTATGGACGTACGTACAGAGATACGCCGGGAGCGTCGTGTAGAGCTGGTGTTGGAAGGGCATCGTTACTTTGACGTAAGACGTTGGAAAGAAGGAGAGATTCTAGGACGTGATATACAGGGAGTGAAGGCTTCGTGGTTTCCACAGTTGAGCGCCGGTACCTTTCGCAAAAGCGAAGATGGTTATTTGCTTGTGCAGTGGAATCGGGCATTCGAATCGCCAAAAAATTACCTATGGCCTGTGCCACAGACACAGTGGGAGAAAAATCCTAATTTGGGACAAAATGTCGGATGGTAAATAGGAGCGTCTAGCTTCAAATACCAAAAGGGCTATATTATTAAGATATGGTCCTTTTGGAATCATTTAAGAAGTTTTTTCCTCTTTCTACTCAATTGTTAGTAATAGCTATGATAAAATACAAAAAAATTAATTTCGCTGTGTTACAGCTTGTAGGTTTGGTGTGCCTGAGTATATTTCTTACTTCCTCTGTAAGTATTGGCACAAAAGAAATAAAAAGTGATACGCTCACCATGATGACCTACAATATCCATCATGGAGCTCCTGCCCACTCTACAGAAATAAACCTAAGAAATATTGCAGATGTGATATTAAAAAGTAAAGCCAGTATCGTGGCTATACAAGAGTTGGATCGTTTTACGGGGCGTTCGGGCAATGTTGATCAAATTGCGGAGTTGGAGAAGCTCTTGCATATGAAAGCCTATTTTTCTAAATCTATCGATCACGATGGCGGAGAGTATGGTGTTGCTTTGTTTAGTAAGTATCCGCTGGTATCCACCCAAAAAGTTAATCTTCCTATGGCTATAGCTGGAGAGCAGCGTAGTATAGCCTTGGCTCAGATCAGATTGCCCAATGGCAAAGAGTTTTACTTTGGATCCACCCATCTTGACTTGAATGTGCCCAATAGAACAGCTCAGGTGCAGGCTATCAAAGCACTGGAAAAGGAATTGGATGCACCTCTGATAATCGGAGGCGATTTTAATGCGACACCGACCAGTGCGGAGATGATTCTTTTGCAGGAATCCTTTAGTCTCTCATGTCCTGTTGGCGGGTGCGGTTTTACTATTCCAGTAAAGACACCGAAGCGTGCCATTGACTTTTTTGCTTTTAATTCCACTTTCAACGGTCTATTCCAGTTCAAAGGATCACACGCTATGGTTGGAGAGGAGGCTTCAGACCATCTGCCGCATGTCGCTGATTTTTTGATTTTAGATTAATAGAGCAGAGATTCTATTCTTTTAAAAAAGCATAATTTAGCTGCCATCATCCTCGGTGGCTTTATCATTGATTTGGTAGCTCTTGCATCCGCAGGGGCTATTCTTTACGCCCCCCTCTTCTTCCACAGGTGGCACCAGATCTATTAAAGGGTGTTACGGTACGCAGTCACTCCATTTTTGCCAGCCTTCTCAGCCAAGCTATCCATTCTGGAAAAAATAAACCATTTCTTGTGCAGATCTTTCAGTGAGGTCTCAATTACTTTACCGTCATTTTCCAGGGTAATACCTGTACACCACTACGTATCAGGCTTTCTTCACCACCATAGATCAAATGAGGTGTTACGATTTGAGGCTCGGCCAATTCTGCGAAATGCTTTAAGTTTTTAAATAAGGGAGCGCTTATTGTTTGAGTGGATTTTATCTCATACACGTCAAATCCACGGGTATTCTTGAGTAAGAGGTCAAGCTCTATTCCGTTATGATCCTGCCAAAAATAATATTGAAGATGCTGATAGCTGTTTTCATTAAATTTTTGAAAATTGGCAATTACAAAATTTTCAAAGATATTACCTTTGAATCTATTCGTTGCCAATTCCTCCTGCTCTCTGATTTGTAGTAAATGAGTCAGTAGACCGGTGTCATAAAAATAGAGTTTAGGAGTTTTTACCAAACGTTTATTAAAATTCTCATGATAGGGATAGAGCTGAAAAACAATATAACTGCTTTCTAAAATGGACAACCAAGATTTTGCAGTAGGCTGCGAAATATTACACGCATTGGCCATCGCTGTAAGGTTTAATAGTTGCCCTGCCCGTGCCGCACACAGCCCTAGAAATGTTCTAAAACTATTTAAATCACGAATATTGATCAGTTCGGTAACGTCTTTTTCGACATAAGTACGGATATAGTTGGCGTAAAAATCTGTTGGATTAATGCCTCGATGGTAGATAGCGGGGTAGCCTCCTTTTATACAGGCTTTTAGATAGTTGTCGGGCAATTTTCCCGCCCGCTCTAATTCGTGGGTATCTAAGGGTAATAATCGAAATAGAGCTACCCTTCCAGCCAAGGATTGCGTAATATGTTTGAGTAAATGAAAATTTTGAGAACCGGATAGAATATATTGCCCCATCTCGCCGGATTCATCTACAGCTGTCTGCAAATAGGAAAACAATTCAGGTACCCGCTGTACTTCGTCTAAAATCACCGGACCTGCATATTGTTGGAGAAAACCATTTGGATCTTCCGTGGCAAAAGAACGATTGTCAGGGTTTTCAAGAGACACGTATGCATAATCGGGGAAAAGGATTTTAAGTAGAGTGGTTTTTCCTGATTGTCTCGGACCTGTTACCGCTAGAATAGGGTATTGATCTATTCGCTTCTTAATTTCCTCAGCTAATGTTCTTGTTATCCATTCTGACATAATTAACTTCCATTGTTTAAATCAAATATAGTAATTAACTTAGAAATATCTGATATCAAACTTTGAAATATCTTGGATATAACTTTGGAATATCTGAACTTTAATTTTGGATTATCTGATGTTAAACTATTTTCTCTTCCGTAGGGATTCTGGCCTTCGCCGTTGCCATTTATAGGAGAAGAGAAAAATTATTGACCTTACTTTTTTGTTTTACGCTTTTATTTATAGGTTGCCAAAAAGAGTAGGAAAAAATTTATCAAAGCCGCAAGATAGATAAGGCGCGGGCATTCTCGATGAATAAATCTGATAGCTTCATCACAAATAAAAGACAAATTTAAATAGATGAAAAAAAGAGCGATCGTTATAACAGTTTTTGTGTTTCTGGTTGTTGTCAATCTTCCTGTTATTAATACAGAGATCTTAAGAAAGGTAGATAGTAATCATTTCCGTTATTCCAATGCGGACGCTTCATTCACCTATGTACAATATTTGGATATACTACAACCTTGGATCAGTGAATGGACTGTAAAAGGATTTATTTCTGATCAACATCCGTCGGAAGAGAATAAAGAGCTTTTTCGAATCTATCGGATCAATATTTTTGCATGCTTATGATAATATTTCATGTGCTTTTGGTGCATGCTATAGCTCTGGTCAGAGGGTGTGATAACAAGAGTTACATAGAAGAGCGAGAAAACATATCTATAGTTTTTCCGAGCGAGGACGCTCGCGCGAGCGGCGGGAGCAGGGCGACGTGGGGCAGGTATTCGCTTGGAGAGATGGAGATTTTGTGTTCACTGGAGAAGGTATAGAAGTCACGTTCTCACTTATTTATGAAAAAATATTGCTAATATTTAATTTTAACGATAAATTTGACTATATGAAAAAATATATCGTGCTATTTTTTATGATGCTCACCTTCGGCAGTGCATTCTGTCAGCGCGTACCAGTCAATATTAAGCCTAACATTATCATTGTTTTTACGGATGATCAAGGGTATGCAGACTTGGGCTGTTATGGTGCCAAAGGTTTTACCACCCCCAATATCGACCAGTTGGCGAGTAATGGCATCAGGTTTACCGATTTTTATGTACCGGCTCCTGTATGTACTCCGTCTAGAGCAGGACTTATGACTGGTCAATATCCAAAGAGGAATGATTTGCATGAAGGGGTTATTTGCCCTTATTCGGAAAATGGGCTCTCACCCGAGGCTTACACTATCGCTGAGATGTTAAAAGACAATGGGTATGAAACCTCATGTATCGGGAAATGGCATCTGGGGCATAAGGAAGAATTTATGCCGAACAATCAAGGTTTCGACGAGTTTTATGGGGTACCCTATTCTAATGATATGGATCGGCATTACTACGGGCATAATAATTTCCAGTCACCTCCACTTCCATTTTATCGGAATAAAGAGGTTTTGGAAAGTGGTCCCGATCAGGATTATTTAACCCAAAGATATACAGAAGAGGCTGTTCGCCAGATACGTAATAGAGGTGCTGACCGTCCTTTTTTTATGTATATAGCACATAATATGCCGCACACCCCACTCCATGCTTCACCCGAATTTAGAGGGAAAAGCGAATTGGGGCTGTACGGCGATGTTATTATGGAGTTGGATTGGAGTGTCGGTGAAATTGTCAAGACGTTGAAAGAGGAAGGGATCTATGACAACACCATTTTTATATTTACCTCTGATAATGGGCCTAAGAAAGGTTCAGCTCTGCCATTAAGAGGAATGAAAGCCCAAACATGGGAGGGAGGTCAACGTGTTCCTGGTATTATTACATGGCCAGCGAAGATTCCAGAGGGGATAGTAAATGACCAAATGGTCAGTACTCTTGACTTGTTCCCTACACTTGCTAAAATTGCAGGTGCGAGACTATCCCGAAATCTTGAACTGGATGGCTTGGACATCACGGATTTTCTGTTAAATCCAGCTATTGAAACTCTTCCAGACCGGCCATTCTACTTTTTTGCCACGAATGGAGAACTCGAATCGGTTCGCTATGGCAAATGGAAGCTCCATATAAAAAAGTCTCTAGGATGGAATAAAGCGAAAGAAGGAGATTTTACACCGGCGCTGTACAACCTGGAACTCGATATACAAGAAAAGAACAATCTCGTTGGAGAATATCCCGAAGTGGTGAATGAACTTACAGCTCTTATTAAAAATGTTGGATTTTAAATTTTTCAGGCGTATTTCGTTTACATACCTTTTCGCCAGCTGTAATAGTAGCCTACAAAGGCTGCCCCTAGCAAAGCAATCCAATAAATATACCCGGGGAGCTGATGCGTTCGAGTCGTTTTTTGCTCCATTTTAGACGCATGCTGTTGACTGGCCGTGCTATCTCTCTTGCTGACATGAGCTTGCACCTCCCTTTTATGTGCCGACTGCTCCTCCGTATATAGCCAGCCGCCCCATGCCCAAAGGCCCTTCTCGGGGTGAAAGTAAAAAACGGAATCACTTGCAAAGTGCCAGTACCGCTTGGTACTATCCTGCTGTATACGGTATAGCCATTCCCGCGATTCCGAAATACCGGCCTGCTGCGTGGTCTGTTGATGCGCCAGTCGATGCTTGCTTGTACGGCAGGCGATGATGATGGTGAGGGGGAGGAGACTGAAGATGGTGGAGTTTTTCATGGTTAACTTGTCCAATCTGCTAAGGCATGTACCGTGTGGAAGTGTCTGCGTCGGGATTCTACCCGGTTGTTGCTATTACCTTCGATGCTGATCAGGTAGTTATTAGATATTTCTTTGACCAATCCTACGTGGTTGATGCGTTTAGCCTTGGCGCCGTATATACCGAATATGCTAGCTTTGGAGATAAAATCGCGAATATGCGAATTCGAAAATTTGTTTTGCTTCCAATACACCCGAGCCTTTGGAAATAGTGCCGGGCTCCAGGGATTGCGGGGCTGTGATAACCCCGCTTGTCCATAACACCATGACACGAAACTTGCGCACCAGTCGTAGCCTTTGCCCAGGTCGGTGTAGCGGAGGTATTCTTCCACGCGCTTTCCGTCGTTGTTGCCAGTAGCTTCTTTTACGCCTACCTCGGCAGAAGCAATCTTAATGATATTGATTCTGTCCTCCATGCCAGAAAGCGTATCTTCTACGCCACTCAAGCCGTGGCAGGGCTTTTCCTTTTTTCCGGAAAAAGGAAACAAAAGCTCGTCGCTGGATATTTCTAAAACAACGGATTGTGCATCCACCTTCAAATTTTTAAAAATATCAAAGGCGGCATTTTTCACCATCGTACAGATAGAACGACTGACACGGGCTGAATAAATCGGCCTAGATTTTAAAACACTACTTCCACAGCCATTATCACTGCATACAACAGTAAGAAGAAGACCGAAAAATAAAGAATACATTGTTGCCATGAGGATAGTTGGTTAAAGTGATAATCAAACTGTTTACGGAACGATTGAAAAGGATGCCACAGCAGCTCCTGCAGCCATATGCTGATATAGACAGCAAGCCAGCCGACCAGCAGTCCGAAGGCCGCAACAGTAAGTGTTCCGAAATCTAAGATACCGATAGCAGGATCGAGCAGCTGCAATACGGTAGATACCATGATCCAGCCGATGACCAGCGCCAGAAAGCCAAAGAATAGCTTTTCTTTTATAGAGAGTTGTCCCTGCCAGCCCTGGGCCAGCCACAAAGGGCGAGTTGTTGTTGTCATGTTATGTAGTAAAAATGTTAGCGGATTAGAACAGTCCCAAATAGAGGCTGTTGGAGAAGGCCTTTTGCTCCTTGTCGTGTACAATCAGGTAGAGATGTACCGGCAGTTCTTCCATACCATCGGGGAGCTCCATCTGTAGCTGCCATCATCCTCGGTGGCTTTATCATTGATTTGGTAGCTCTTGCATCCGCAGGGGCTATTCTTTACGCCCCCCTCCTCTTCCACAGGTGGCACCAGATCTATTAAAGGGTGTTACGGTACGCAGTCACTCCATTTTTGCCAGCCTTCTCAGCCAAGCTATCCATTCTGGAAAAAATAAACCATTTCTTGTGCAGATCTTTCAGTGAGGTCTCAATTACTTTACCGTCATTTTCCAGGGTAATACCTGTACACCACTACGTATCAGGCTTTCTTCACCACCATAGATCAAATGAGGTATTACGATTTGAGGCTCGGCCAATTCTGCGAAATGCTTTAAGTTTTTAAATAAGGGAGCGCTTATTGTTTGAGTGGATTTTATCTCATACACGTCAAATCCATGGGCATTCTTGAGCAAGAGGTCAAGCTCTATTCCGTTATGATCCTGCCAAAAATAATATTGAAGATGCTGATAGCTGTTTTCATTAAATTTTTGAAAATTGGCAATTACAAAATTTTCAAAGATATTACCTTTGAATCTATTCGTTGCCAATTCCTCCTGCTCTCTGATTTGTAGTAAATGAGTCAGTAGACCGGTGTCATAAAAATAGAGTTTAGGAGTTTTTACCAAACGTTTATTAAAATTCTCATGATAGGGATAGAGCTGAAAAACAACATAACTGCTTTCTAAAATGGACAACCAAGATTTTGCAGTAGGCTGCGAAATATTACACGCATTGGCCATCGCTGTAAGGTTTAATAGTTGCCCTGCCCGTGCCGCACACAGCCCTAGAAATGTTCTAAAACTATTTAAATCACGAATATTGATCAGTTCGGTGACGTCTTTTTCGATATAAGTATGGATATAGTTGGCGTAAAAATCTGTTGGATTAATGCCTCGATGGTAGATCGCGGGGTAGCCTCCTTTTATACAAGCTTCTAGATAATTGTCGGCCAATTTTCCCGCCTGCTCTAATTCATGGGTGTCCAAGGGTAATAAGCGAAATAGAGCTACCCGTCCAGCCAAGGATTGTGTAATATGTTTGAGCAAATGAAAATTTTGAGAACCTGAGAGGATATATTGCCCCATCTCGCCGGATTCGTCTACAGCTGTCTGCAGATAGGAAAACAATTCAGGTGCCCGCTGTACTTCGTCTAAAATCACCGGACCTGCATATTGTTGGAGAAAACCATTTGGATCTTCCGTGGCAAACGAACGATTGTCAGGGTTTTCAAGAGACACGTATGCATAATCGGGGAAAAGGATTTTAAGTAGAGTGGTTTTTCCTGATTGTCTCGGACCTGTTACCGCTAGAATAGGGTATTGATCTATTCGCTTCTTAATCTCCTCCGCTAACGTTCTTGTTATCCATTCTGACATATTAACCTCCATTATTTAAGTCAAATATAACGATTAACTTTGGAATATCTGATGTTAAACTTTGGATTATCTGATGTTAAACTTTGAAATATCTGATATTAAACTTTGGATTATCTGATGTTAAACTATTTTCTCTTCCGTAGGGATTCTGGCCTTCGCCGTTGCCATAGTTTATAATTCTCCCTTATTTTTTATCTCCTTTTGTTTTTCTTCTGGAGGTGGCTATTATTTATATCGCTTCGTTTTCTTCCTCTTGTTTCAAGCCGACCACAGTAGAAGAGCCTGCTCTTATTATCATTTAGTCCTCCTTTCCATACGGAACACCTTGCTCACGTAATAAATTTTTCTCCCGTTCTATTTCTGCTACGAGTTCATCTTCCGAAGGTAAGTACATCATATACTTCGTAGCAAAGAGCTGTTGACTGTCGTTCATTACAGAGTATTTTACTACAGTTTCACTTTTTTCGGTACACAATATTATTCCTATTGTTGGATTGTCACCCTCTGGTTTTTTGAGGTCATCAAATAGCCTTCTATACATATCCATCTGTCCAATATCTTGATGTGTAAGTTTTCCGACCTTGAGGTCTATCAGTACAAAGCTCTTCAGCAGGTAGTTGTAAAACACCAGATCTATGTAGAAGTGCTCTAGTTCGGTGCTGACGCTATATTGTCTACCTACAAATGAGAAACCTTTACCCAGTTCCAACAAAAACTGTTGAAGATTCTGAATGAGTGCCGATTCCACATTCTTCTCTGACGTGTTTTTCGATTGAGGGATATTTAAAATCTCAAATACATATGGATCTTTGATAAAGTCTTCCGGACGGTTTTTCTCCTGTTCTATACTGATCTGTAGCCCTATCTTTTTATCCTTTGAAGAAAGCAATCTTTCATAATATAAAGAATTTATATTTCGCTCCAGGCTTCTGGTACTCCAGTTTTGTTCTTCTGCTTCGCGAATATAATATTCTCTGGCACGTTCGTTTTCCACGCGCATTATTGTGCGATGATGCGTCCAACTCAATTTGCTACGCAGTGCGTAGCATTTTTGAATATCGGGGTACGTTAAGTAAAACTGTCTGAAGTTCCGTAAGTTAGCGGGAGAGAATCCGCTTCCGAATTTTTTGGACAATCCTTTAGATAGAATCTTTAGAAGAGAGTCGCCATAACCAGCCTTTGATTTGCCTTGTTGTTCGTCTTCTACAATCCTTTGACCTATCAGCCAGTATGATTCAACCATAAAGGTGTTGATCACATGATAGGCTTTTTGACGACCGTTTTCTATAATGTTGATTATATCTGAGACTATAGATTCCATCGTTGCTTAGTGCTTTTAGTTTATAATTGTCCTTACTTTTTAACCTCTTTTGGCTTTCTTCTAGGTTTGGTCTGTTTATTCCGTTGGTTTGTTTTCTTCTGGGGAAGGCTGTTGTTATTTGATACGTATCAATCAAGAATCTGCCAATAGCCTCCTCTTGCTGACCCCACGCGGTTTATTTTTTTAATATCTCGTAGTTTCTTTAGATTCTTTTGTATGTTTGTTTCGTTAATACCTACAATTGTCGATAATTCTGGAATAGTGATTCTTGGGTTTATTTTCATAGCTTCCAAGATAGCTTGTTGATTGATAGAAAACCGATCCCCCTCTTTAATTACTGTAGAGGTCTTCTGATCAGTATAGCCCAATTGTGCGTGAAAACCGTTAGAGATTTCTTCTACTATTAATTTCATGGTAGGGTATGTCGAAATCTCATTTCGTACACGAAGAAATCCACTGCCATACTTTTCAATATCCCCCGTCAAATAGAATGCTTCTGCAATTAGTTTGTTTATAGAATAGGCTCTGTAATTGTCATATTGAAGGTCATCAACGGTCAAATCCCCCATTAGTTTGCCAGGATTGAAAAAGGAAATATAATTGTCAAATATTTTAATTTGGACATCGATAGGGCTTCTGTAGTCTCTGTGAATGATACAATTGAGTGTTATCTCGCGTATAGCGGCCAAGGGGTATTCAAATATCTCGGTTCGCTGTGTGGTTTTTCCCGTAATTTCAAAAGCCACTTTAATCTGCGCTATAATATATTGCATAATATCATCGACCGCCTGAAATAAAGCTGCGTTAAACATGCGGTCATCTATAATAAAAGTAAATGTTTTGAACCTCCCTAGGTGTATGTTGTAGCCGATATTCCCTTTTCCGAATAATAACCAAGCAGCATTGGTAATTTCATTTCCATTGATAAGTTTAAGTTTTTCAAGACTACTTTTCACATCAGAGAGTAAATGAAACCTGCCCGTAGTATTTACTTTGTCGATAAACTTTTCTACCCAATGCATATCTAAATCATCCAGTGTCTTGCCGTACGCAGGATAAGAATCCCATGAAAGTTGAAGCGACTGCAAGCTTAAATCAGAAATTTGAGTCGGAGATAAAATGTGATTAGAATTGTTGAGTCTCTTATAGTATCGGCCTTTGAATGCAACCGGTTTAATAGGGAATTCAGATATGGTTAGTTCCCCGATATTAACACCTTCGACTTCAATGATATTTACATCAGGTATGATACTAGGTTGAGTTTTATTTTTGACCTCCCTTTCAGTTTTATTATGTCACCATTTTTCTGGGAGTATCTGTTTTTAAGGACATCAAGAGCTTTCCTATCTGTTGGTGATCAAAAGGAATCATGAAAGCTTTTTCATACCGTTTGGCAGGTCTATGGCTGCGATGCTGCTGTAGTAGATCCTGATTTCGGAGGCAATAATTTGATGACTGAGCGATTCGATGGTCTGCTGTCGCTCGCTAAAATAGGAGAGTGCTATAATAAACTGTGGACACACCACCCTAAGAGAGAGGCGATAGCAAGCTTAGGGTAATGACCACCGGTAGAGACGTAAGACAGACGCCCGTGTAAAAAAAACAAAGCAGCATTTGTTGAATGCTGCTTTGTTTAGGTAGCTATCTTTATAAATATTTTCCTAATCACGCCATTTTGTTCGATAGCTTTTATGGTAAGTTTCAGATTTTCAGATTTTTTAAAAATTCTACAGTGCACCTTTTTTATATACCCCAGTTTGGTTCCGTTAAAGCTGACCAATACCGCTTCGGGATCGTATACATTATCTTTTTCAAGAGCATACTGTAGTGAGTCGCCATTTTTTACAAAATCTTTTGGGATCTGGTAATGAGAGAGTCCTGAGAGATCAGTTAAAAAAGGAAGATCATCACTATCTTGGTATTCCGCTAAGAATTCGAAGTTATCCGTTGCCGTTAACCCTTGTGTTTTACCTAACAGGTGAAATTTATCATCTACTTTTTCAGCAGATACTTCCCAAAAATCCAAGAAGTGCTGAGCGTCCGGGCGATCCGTTTTGATCAGCCTATGGGCGAATATAGAGAGCACATTGACATCATATACCTTATCTAGGTTCTGGAATTCAAAGTAAGGTATAAATCCCTCTATTGATTTTAAAATTTTGGCTTCAGGGAGATATCGGAATGTAATATTATTATCGCTGTCTCTTTCCAAAAGTCCAACAATATGCCTACGGGATCCCGCCCCCTTACGCCATGCAAGATATATTTTTGAAAATTCACTCATTGATAATAGATATTATTTTTTCGTACCGCAAAGTTAGCAATTTTACTATCAACTCTTTCCTTGTGGCGGATATGCCTCCATCATTTGTGGATCGTTCAGCATTTTATTGATTTTATCTTCGGTAAGTTCACGGGCTAATGAGCTTCCGCTATTATATATTCATGCAGCAGTGGGGTATATATTTATCAAGGCTCCCTAAAAATACCTAGTTCTTGGTATTGTGTCATTCTATAATTGGGGATAACTTTGATGATATTACAGATAATCCGATATGTTTATAGCCGTAAAAATAGATTGGAAGTTTTAGGTTCAAACTTAAGGCTAAGAACTATTAAATCAAGACCAATTATAATTTAACGATAAACATTATTACAAACATTGTATTGGGCATTTTCGAGTTGAAAAGTCACTTACATCACAGCATTTACGAGTGCTGAACCATTATGGATTCATAACAATAAACACTTAAAATATAAAATTATGAAAAATTTATTAATCGCATTATTGGTGTTTGGTTTTGTAGTAAAATGCTGGGCGCAGGCAGACATAAAACTCGGCACTCGTTTTACCTTGTTGGCACCCGCAAAGCACTCCAGGACAGATCCAAATCAATCTTTTATATATAATGAAGCAAATAAAACTGCTAACTATTTAGATGATGGTATTAAATACAAAATTGTAAATATAAATGGAGATGATCTTATGGTAAAAGTTTATCCGCTTTTTAATGTGCCTAATAAAAAATTCAAAGGAGTTTCAAATGCTACCTATTATAATAATAAATTATTTTCAATAAAAAAAGCAGAATATTTAGCAAAAGCTGAGGAGATCGTAAAAGCTGAGATACCTGAGCGTATTTCAATAGGAATACTTACACTACCTTTTAAATTTAGACCACAAGATGAAAAGACATTTGAAGCACAATTTAACTTGAACTCAACTTTAAATATACTTTTAGGTAGCCCTGGACCGTCTCATAATGGTTTTTTGCAAATAGGGGCTGGTTTAGGGAGTGTAGATCTCAATTCAAATAACTCACTTGGAATTCAAGCCAATGAAAATATTAATGCAGCTACGCTAACCATGTTTGGTGGCTTTATGCTTCAATATAAAAAAGTTCAGGCAGGAATTTATGCGGGTGTAGACTATATAAATAATCAAAAGCATTATCAATGGCAAAGTAATGGGAAAATGTGGATTGGCTTTGGGATTGGATACCAGGTTTTTAATGTCGGATTAGGTGAAAGTAAAAAAGATTCACAAAAAAAAGAAGATTAATTCCCGAAATCTATTATAGTCCTTGCATGTGGAAGGACTATAATTAGATCTTTTATTTCACAGTACTTATTTTTTCTCCAGTTAACTTAGGATTTAATATATTTTTTAAGCTATCCAATTCCGCTCTTTCCTTTTGGTTTTGGATTGATTTATTAATTATTCCATCGACCGATTTGTTTTCGAAGCTGATTAGGCTAAACGTGGTTACAATCAGTATAAAAACAATAACTGCAGCAGTTATAACGTTCCTGTGTTTTTTGAAAAACTTAGAAAACCCACGTGTTAATGAAAATACAAGTAGAATAAAAATCGCCAAAGATGCCGACATCGATAGCATAAATAGAGCTGCATGTTGGACCGTTTCAACAAATTTGAATGCTGGTATTGACGAAAGAACAAAAGTTATCACTGCTGTAAACAGTGTAATGGTCTCAATAGATTTTAAGTCTTTTTTATCAAAGTCTTTTTTTAATTCGTTCAGATTTTGAAGATCAGTTTTTAAACTCCCTACCACGCTAGTCAGAGCCTTCACCTCTCTGAATAGCTGTCTAGTTTTGGAATATTCATAATCGATAGAATCTTTATAGTAGGGCAGTACAAAACTAGTGAAAAAAAGTATCTTGGGTAGATCTGGGTGTTTTTCTTTCGAAAGCTCTACTAAAGATTCTTCATACGGAAGGATCACGATATAGTTGTCATGCGTTTTTGCCCATTCCTTTTTGTCGTAATACTCATTCAGTAGTTTCGTACATTCTTTATCAACCTTATCCACATATTTTTCATGTACACTTATCTTTTCTTCTTTTGATGACTTTGCAAAATCAGTTTCTATTCTCTTTAGGACGTAGTCTAAATATTTTTTCTCTAGAAAGTAATTATCACTGAGGTGATTTAATTTGCGTTTGCATTCCAAATATTTTTCTCGGTATATATCCAGACCCCATGTTTCATTCTCAGAGATTAACGAAAAATAATTATTAATTGCATAGTTCCTGAAAATATCAATACAATATTGATCATAGCTATGTCTGTCAGAATAATCTTCATGAATTAGATAATCAACTATTTGTTCTAGTTCGGTGTCAGACTTTTTAAAATCTTTATAATATTTTATAAGCCCGTGTAATTCTGTGAAGTTTAGCTTGTCATATCCTTTACGCTTTTTGTTTAGGGTGTCATGGATATAGTATCCATATTGGTTGGCGTCTGTGCAAAAGTCGTAGTGGTGATATATTCTTTTATCCCAGTTTATTAGTGTGGGTATTTTAATTTCAAACTTATCAATAGACTTTTCAGTATCACCGATTCGATACTTGATTGCTATAGTTTTATTTTTGTTTTTACTTTTATACCGCTCACCCCATTTATGGATCAAGAATTCAAGTTTAACATCCAAAGCATAAGCGACAGATTTTTGTGTTCCTTTTAAACTATCAACTTGTCGCTTTAAGATTATTAGGCTTTGTAATTCAGATCTGTCACTGTTGATCAGCAAGTCTTTTCTTGAGACTTTCAGCGTTAGTGTAAACATCCGAATTACATTTTGGAGTTCATCAGATAGATGTGGAATTTGATCGATATTATTGTCCTCTATTATAAAATAGTGGTCCGAACGGTATTTTGTGAAGTTAGCAACTAGGTAGCTAACAAATTTCTGATATTCTTCGAGGCAATATACGATAGAATCTCTAAAGACTCTCCACTCTTCGGATAAATTTTCCGACGCCTCAACGATAGTAACGAGTAATTGTATTTGTTTAATTAGTGAGTTGAGCTCATCATCAACCTCATCTATCGTCAAGAATTCACCAGATAGTAAGCTGTAACTTAGTAATTTCACTATTTCTCTAATGGATGAGTCAGAGAAACTAGAAAAAGCACCTACATGGTCTATATCATTAGGTGGTATAAGTGGTGTCCTAGGCTCAGTAGTTGTGTTTTGGGTTTGCGTTGATTCTATCTCTGTCGATGTTGGCTCAAAAAAATGATCGCCTAAATCTAGTTGTTGTTCTGATTCGGTGATTTTTTTCTGATCACTGGTTTCATTAATAACTTCTGGGTTTGCCGATTGTGCGGTCACTTCTGTTATATCACTAGCTCTTATCGATTCTTCTTCAGGATCTATGGAAACCGTGGGTATAGCATTAACAGTTTTGGTTAATTCCGCTTGATATTCAGTTACCTTTTTGGCAACTCCAATTAAATATGTTCCCATACCTTAGTATTAATGTATTAAAAACTATACACTTTGTATTCGTTTTTAATCACCTGGGTAGGGATTTTCATACTTAGCTTATTCTGAGATTTAGCTTGGTTAAAATAATATCGCCATGAAAACCACTGATGGCTTAGTTCGACAAGATCATACGCGGGCATGAATAATATTTCAGGATTTTTCTTCAATAACAGCTCAAACTTTGGATCGACTATACTAACAACAGTTTGATCAAACGAACTAGACAGTATAGTCTGTCTTTTTAATGTTGTTTGTTGTTTTGTAAATAAAAAGTTGTCAAAGCTATTTGCTTTCATCCATGTATATATATCTTTTTCTACGTGGCCTAGCGGCATAGCGTAAACATTATTGAAATGATCAATCAATGAATTACCTTCATCATCCTCCACGGTGGAGAAGAAAAACAAAAGCTTTACGCATTTAAGGATACTCAGATCGTTAGATCTTCCGTTGTCTCTTAAATGAACAAGTGTTTTGAAGATAAAATATTCAAAGATTTGGTTTTTCATGACGAACTTCTATCATAAGTGGCTGCAAAGGTAAAAATAACCTATGATAAATATAGTAATAAAATTTATTATATTCCTATTTCTGTCAACTATTTATTTTTCAATACTTTTCGCTTTCTTCTGTTCTATGCTGTGCTGATTTCAGAACTTATTTACTAAGATCCAGCGCAAATTATTTTATAGTTTTTTGTGCCAACATTATCCTTCGTAAATCTCATGATTAACATAGATTTTTTCGATGTTGTCTATATATCATTTAGTATGTACTCTTTGTTCTGTTACCTTGGGTGGAATAATGATATTTTAGATAATTAGTTTTCTTCTAAACCAGTGGTGTGTTTTGTTTTCAGTATCAAAATCTGATCATTTTAGCTTCCCCTAAAGGCGAGTCTTCTATTGCTTTTTAGTATCACTTCTTACTTGGCTTCACTAACTGTTTTCGTTTTCTTCTCCTTCTGGTTTCAGTCGTAATACTTCCTTGCCCGCTTCGGTGGTGTAGTAGCTTTGTCCGGGGTGATTTAATATTTTCAGGGTGTGTCATGGCTATCCATTTTAAAGAAACGCTATATCCGTAAGTCTGCAGATCTTCCCGTCCTTGTCGAACTCAAATACCGACCTGCCTTTCAGCTTGATAGCATCACCTTTTTTCATACCGTTTGGCAGGTCTATGGCGACGATAGTGCTGTAGCTAATCATAATCTCGGAGGAGGCTCTTTGATGACTGAGCGATTCGCTGGTCTTCTGCCGCTCGCTAAGATAGGAGAGTGCTTTGGTAGCCTGCGTTTTGAACGCTTCGATCCCCCTGTAATTGTAGGGATATGTTGCCGTTGGCTATATGCATTTTTGCATATTGCTTTTTTCTTCCAATTCTCTTTTCTTGAAAATATTACGAGAAGCTAATGACCAATTTTTGGTTTCTTCGTTGTTTATTATCGATTAAAACAACTTGATGTAAGAGTCGAACATAAAAATCTGTCCCCTTTTTCCTCCTGTCATTTCTTTTATTATACCATATTGTTCCATTTCGTCGATAATTTTGTAAGCGGTTGGCATGGATACTCCCGTTAATGTTACGACTTGTTGTGCATTAATAATTGGACGTTGGTACAATTGGTCTAATATACTAAGTATATGATGACTTCTCGTACTCTTTTTCTGGAGTAACTCTTCTGTTTCTTTTTTTAATTTTAATATCGCATCAAATGTAGCGACTCCATTTTTGGCTGTTTCTATAATTCCAACCAAAAAAAACTTCAACCACTGTTTGATATCGCTGTGTGTCCGGACACGCATTAAATTATCGTAATATAATCCTCGATGACGCTCGAAAAAATCTGATAAATACAGAATAGGTTTTTTAAGAATCCCTTTATCAACTAAGTATAGCGTGATCAATAAACGTCCTACCCGACCATTACCATCCAAAAAAGGGTGAATAGTTTCAAATTGATAATGTATTAAAGCAATCTTCAGCAAATCAGGAATAAAATACTCTTCATTGTGCGCGAACTTCTCTAGATCATTCATTAATTCTGGAACAGAGTTACACACGGGCGGTATAAATGTAGCATCATTGATACTAGCGCCACCAATCCAATTCTGACTGCTTCTAAATTCACCAGGTAATTTATGTTCACCACGAGCGCTTTGTAGTAAAATACGATGAGTGTCACGGATTAATCTTGAAGAAAAAGGTAATTCGTGGAGCTTTTGAATCGCTTGATTCATTGCCTCAATGTAATTATGAACTTCTACCCAGTCATCTCTTCGTTCGACGCGTAAATCTTCTTTATCTAAGAAAGCATCTTCTATATTGGTTTGCGTACCTTCAATCTTACTGCTCTGGGTCGCTTCCTTAGCGACATGCATGCTGATGAATAAGTCAATATTGGGGATGTATTCAGAATACATATCCAGGCGTCCTATTTGTCGATCTGCTTTGGATAGCAATTGTTGAATTTCCATGTCATCCAAAACCCATTGCTTGTTCATTTCAGTTGGTTGAAAACTCTTATAGAATCCCTGATTGATATATGTTCCAGCCTTGAAGTCTTTCATTTGGATAAATTTAATGATAACACCTTAACTTGAAGATGCAGTTGTTTAAAATTGGATGAGCAAAATTAAACAATAAAAACCTTATTTAAAAATATGTCTATTTATTTAAATAACGAATGGCTTAATTAAGAAAATTCATACTTTTTAAATCCGGAGTAGCTTAGGATTTCTCATCTTTTTCTTGCTTAACCCTGCTTAACTCTTGCTAATGCTTTAAATTGGTTCGTACAGTTGCCTATAGCTTGTCTATGGTTTTGTTTTTGATACTCTCCTTTTTTTGATATCCTTTTGGTTTTCTTCTGAAGTTGGCCTCGTCATCCCGAAATCGGGACAGATAGTCGAGGGTGTCGAGAACCCCGAAGGGCTCAACGAAGTTACATCTACAAACTATACGTTCGTTTTCCCATTTTCTATTTCTTCTCTTCCGCAGGAGGTTCCAAGCCTATTATAGGGCGCTCGAGCGAGTGGCAAGATCTATGCAGTTTCCTTAGTCGATTTCTTATTTCCATCTTTTCCAAATATCCAGTAACATATCATAGCCAGTCCCGACGCGACCAATAGCGCTATAATCCAAAATGTACGATTACCATCCAGTTTTGGATTATTCATTAAATGATAGAATGTATATATGTAAAATATAGAGATAGGAAGTACGAGAAGTAAAAATTCAGATGTTCCTAGGTTTAAAAATAATAAGTTCATATGTTTTTGCTTTGTTATTGGTTTAATTTTTAGACTAGTTAGTTGTTTACTTTTTCTCTTCCGCAAATGGTACTAAACCTGTTATTGGACTGTCGCCTTATAATTGGTTAAAGAAAATAGTAGTTCTGTTTCAACTTAGTGCTCAAGTCAATTTATATTTTTTAGGGGAAACGTTATCGTCTCTTTGCAACCAACCTTTCTTCACAGCACTATTCAATGTATTGGTTGCAGTATCATATATAAATGAGTAGTTTTTCTTACAAAAGTCTATAACTTCTTGTTCGTCTACCCAATCTTCAAAAAGCTTTGTGTTTGGTATTAATCTATGTTCAAGCAGTTCCATCAAGCCAGCACGCTCTTCTAATATCATGTGAGCATTACTCTGTATCGACATATGGTACTTAATAATTCTTTGCATAAGAGCTTTCCAACTAGGGAGTTTCTTAAGGGAATAGAACTCTTGCAAAGTGTATCCGTAGAAGAGTATAAGTTCATTGATAACCTCTACCCCAACATTCTCTCCATTCTCTGCCCCTTTTAATGTATTTGTGCTCATTGCCAATACGCTAGAGATTTCTTCAGCCCGCTTTGCTAGCAAATTTCTTAAACCTTTCAGTCTTTCTCCTATCTGTTTGTTTTGCATTATGGCTAACGTCTTCAGTAAAGAATTTTCTGTCTGATTCGAATTATTTTTCATCAATATTTTGATTATAATTAATTAGTAGCTATATTTGTGTTGTAATCAGTTCGTCTGATTTGAGTCTTGTCTAACAAAAACCAGCAATTTTTAAGACACAAGACCACTAGGAGTTTTATCCCTACTTTGCTATCTTTGCGATGTGTGGGATAGGCTCCTGCTGGAAACCGTGTCTAAGGCCCTTGCTGGTGCCATGTTGGGCGGTGGAAAGCAGGAGCCTATCTTTTTTAATTAGCTCCAATTTTCCTCCTCTCAGAGACTCTTTAAATGTGTTACCAATTTTTAGACAACATGATAAAAAGAGAATCATTAACCAACAACAGTGTACAGCTCGCGACCCAAGGTCGAGGCTGCTACCTGGCACTGCGCGCGCTGATAAAGAACAAATGCTGCCCGCCAGAATAGTGCAATACGACATTAAAAACCAACAAAGGGTACATAGACTACGGTCTATTTACACAGTACATATTAAGAGCCTAAATGGTCAATAATCAGTACTTCTCTTTTGGTTTTTCCGACTTGTTTATGGACCATTTCCACACAAGGCAGGTCTGTTTTCCAAAATTATGGACTTCGCAATCTAAAAGTAGGAAAATATAAATGCACTTGCAAGGATATGAATCAAAATAATATAGATTTTCTATAAACAAACAGGTCGGTTTTTATTCATGCGCAGATGAGGCGTCGCCAATTATTAGACCCTTATGAAATAACCCAATAATCCTCGTCTGCCTTTCAATATTATTTTATGAACCGTGTGAACTAGTTAAGGACTATATAGTTTTTAGACCCGTTCGACTCCTCTGCGTTCCGCTTTCCGATGAATCGGAACTGAGCAAAGTGACGGAGTAAAATTAGGTCACACCTAATGAACTTTAGAAATGAACAAATTTTTAAGGGGTGGGAGAGGACTGTCTTTTTGTGAAGGTGAACATGTTAACATGTTATCCCGATATAAAATCGGGACGGGTCCCAGTTATCAAGATCTTTCTAATCGCCCAATAGAACAAGATAAGTACGTGATATCAACAAATAGATCATCACGTCGTTACACTCCTTTCCGAAGTAAATCCGGAACCCGGCATGATGACGGAGGGATAGTGAGGCATACTGCTTATAGCCTAGGGCTTATAGCTTTTAAAATAGTATTCTGTGTGTTGTTTAGTCAGCTTGCGTTTACGCAGGCGGTCGCTCAGACGCAGTCGGGGTCAGTACTTCAGGGGGAGGTACGCTCGGCTGCCGATGGGCAGGCTATTGAAGGGGCTTCGGTCACCGTCGATAAGAAACACGTGCGCACAGACAAAGAGGGGAGATTTACGATTAGCGTAGATCCACCTACAGGAGTATTAACCATAAAACATATCGGATACAAGGAGCAAAGTGTTGCCTATGAAAATACGTCTACATTTATAAAAATACAGTTACAGCCAAATGAGAACACGATAGATGAGGTCGAGGTGGTATCCACCGGATATCAGATAATACCTAAAGAAAGAGCTACGGGAAGTTTTTATCGCGTAGATAATAAACAGCTTGATAATCGTGCATCGACCAATATCATAAATAAACTAAATGGGATCGCTAGCGGGCTGGTATTTAATAAGCAGAGGATCACCGGGCAGGACGAATTGCAGATACGTGGACGTAGTACCTTATTTGCTAACGAACAACCCTTGGTAGTCCTCGATAATTTTCCTTATGAAGGTAGTCTCAATCAGATCAATCCTAACGATATAGCAGATATCGTACTCTTAAAAGATGCCGCCGCGGCATCAATCTGGGGTGTACGGGCAGGTAATGGTGTGATTGTTATTACGACCAAGAAAGGGAGTAAGTCAGATCGACCACGTATAGATTTTAATGCTAATAATTCTATAAGCGCAAAACCCGATCTAATGTATAATCCCAACTTTATCCCTGCCAAGGATTTTATCGAGTTTGAAAGAATATTGTTTGACAAGAATTATTATCAGGCTGATCTAATATCCAAAAAAAGAGCTCCTTTATCGCCTGTGGTGCAGCTACTGTATGCGCATCGGGAGGAAGAAATCACTGACGACGAGTTAAGTCGCAGATTGGCTCTGTACGAAGGCTACGATATACGACGCGAAATGGGGACCCACATCTATCGCCATGCGCGAGATCAACAATATGCCGTTCAGTTTTCAGGAGGTACTGCGAATTACAGATATCTCTTTTCAACAGGCTACGATCGCAAGGATCTCAGTACAGTCAGGGATTATAATGATAGAATCACGCTTAGATCCAGTAATCAATTTGACATTTCTAAAGCGCTTCAGGTTGGTGTAGATTTTAATTTTGCCAAAATACGAGCCACATTTAATAAAGGGGGGATTAATTTAAATACTGGCAATGGAAGAGGTATTTACCCTTATCTTCGATTGTCCGATGAGAATGGTAATCCATTACAAATGGTCAAGGATTATCAACAGCCCTTTGCCGATGAAGCTACAGAAAATGGCTTCCTAAACTGGATTTATGCCCCTCTATATGATATCGGCCTACACACTGAGTTGACGCATGGAAGAGATATCCGTATCGAACCCAGTATAAATTATCGCCTCTTTGACGGATTAGAAATACAGGGTAAATATTTCTATCAGGATTTTAGATCAGATCGCTACGAACTGGCCGAAGAAGACAGTTATTATACGCGGGATCTTATCAATAGATATGCTACGGTGAGCACTGCAGGGTTGGTCACCAAATTGGATAATATTCCGCTGGGCAGTATTCTTGATGAGACTTATAGCGGATTTGTCTCCCACAATCTGCGTGGACAGTTTCGTTTATCTCGAACAATAGCCTCTGATCACCAGGTGGATGCGATCTTAGGTGCCGAGCAAAAAATGCTCTCACGAAACTCATCATCATTACGAACTTACGGGTACAATGAGGACAACGGTTCAAGCAAATTGTTGGAATCTCCACTCAAGAGTTATACACTGTATCCATCGGGCATGGGAGCTCCTATACCCAGTTTACGGTCCTTGGGGAGTGGCGAGGATAGGTTCAGATCCTACTTCAGCAATGTTTCCTACAGTTATGGTAATTATACCATCTCGGCAAGCTGCCGCATAGATCAATCTAACTTTTTCGGGGTCAATGCCAATCAGAAATCTGTGCCGTTATGGTCATCAGGTTTTAAATGGCGTGCTTCGAATGAATGTTTTTACAACATACAATGGCTTCCGGAGCTTTCACTTCGGGCCACCTATGGTTATAATGGTAATTTAGACCGTTCATTGACAGGGGTGACCATTTTACGTTTTAATCCTACACCTGCGCCTATTTCTGGCTTGCCCTATGCGGATATCAATACTTTAGGTAATCCTGATCTACGATGGGAGCGGATAGCCATGCTGAATCTGGGGCTCGACTTCGCGACTAAAACTGGTTTGTTGCGTGGTAGTGTGGAGTATTTTAAGAAGAATGGAAAAGATATGATCGGTGATGCACCAATGCCGCCGAGCTCGGGTGTGCAGAACTTTCGCGGTAATTATGCAGAGATAAGTGGACAGGGCTTGGATATTGTGGTAAAGCTAAACAAAAGCTTTGTGAATGAATTCCGATGGCATTCTGCATTCCAATGGAGCTGGGCTACGGATAAGGTTAAAAAATACGAAACTTCTTTTGCACCGGCGCTCTATTTTGGAGCCAGTGGCAATACCTTTGATAAATATCCCATTGAAGGTTATCCTTTATATGCTGTGTTCAGTATGCCTTGGGCAGGTCTCGATCCTGTCAATGGTAATCCCAGAGGATACATTGAGGAGGTCGCTAGCGATGACTATGTAGCCTTGAATACGCCTGCACTGGAAGATATACACTACCATGGGCCAGCAAAACCTGTCTATTTTGGGAATCTATTCAACGAGTTATCTTACAAAGGCTTTTATGCCTCTTTCAATATCGTGTACAAGCTGGGTTATTATTTCCGCCGCGGATCGATCAACTACAATTCGCTTATCAACAATTGGTCAGGACATCGGGATTTTGCGATCAGATGGGAGCAGCCTGGTGATGAGTTGAGAACAGATGTCCCATCGATGTTGTACCCCAATAATACCAACAGAGATATCTTTTACCAACGTGCCTCCGTATTGGTAGAAAAAGGCGACCATGTCCGTTTGCAATATATTAATATGGGGTACGAGTTTAGGCGTAGATCGGAAAGCCGAATCCCATTCCATAGCTTTAGATTATATACACAGTTGGACAATCTGGTGATACTCTGGAAAGCCAATAAGCAGGGACTTGATCCTGATTTTCAGGCGTATGCTAGTGCGGCAGCGGTCAGTATTCCTACTCCATTTTTATTTACCCTTGGTTTAAAATTAAATTATTGATTATGAATGTTCTAAAATATGGTGCATGCCTATTGCTATGGCTAATTACCTCTTGTCAGAATGAATGGCTAGATGTCAAACCTGTACAGTCTATGGTCATACCTACCAAAGTGGCCGATTATGAAGCTATTTTGGACAATGTGAATATAATGAATTCCAGCTACTTAGGAATCGGAGAGGTTGCTTCGGCAGATTTTCATATTGCGGACGACTTTTACGCGCGATTGATTGATGATGAACGCATTGCTTATCTGTGGAAGTCGGAACCTACTTATAGTAGCAATATGGCTGGGGACTGGACTTATGCCTACCAGCGGATATTACGCTCCAATATAGTGTTGGATGGCTTGGTAAATTTGAAAGAGGAAGTAAACACTTCGCAATGGAAAGAACTAAAAGGTGTTGCGTTATTCTACCGTGCATTTAACTATTTTCAGTTAGCTCAGGTATTTACGCCTCCTTACGCAACATCTGTCGCAGACAAAGAGTTGGGATTACCTCTACGACTGACCGCTAACGTCAATCAAAATGTAGGTAGATCCACTCTTGAGGATTTGTATGTACAAGTTTTAGATGATCTGATGCAAGCGACGGATTTATTACCCTTGCATACTATTTCTAGAACTAGGCCTTCAAAAGTCACAGCTTATGCTTTGCTTTCACGTATTTATTTATCAACGAGCGATTATGATAATGCGCTGGTATATGCTGACTCTTGTCTCTTAGAACATAATAGCCTGATGGATTTTAATGGTGATGTTGATATCAATCTCCAATTGACAAATCCCATCAAACAATTGAATAAGGAGACGTTATTCTTGGCAAGAATAGGTAATTACTCAGCATTCTCCCCGGGTGCACTAATCGTTGATGCCTCCTTGTACAGGCTGTACGGTCCTCATGATCTACGAAAAAACGTGTTTTTTAGAGAACACGGGGGGGTGGTGCGGTATAAAGGAAGTTATGATGGCACACGCCTTTTGTTCTGTGGCCTATCTACGGGTGAAATATTGCTAAATAGAGCCGAATGTTATATTAGAAAGGGATTGGTTGATCTGGCGTTAGCAGATCTTAATGCCTTGTTGAAGGCGCGTATCGATAAGGGTAGCTTTGTTCCGTTCGCCATCACCGACAAGGATATTCTGCTAAAGGAAATTTTGTTAGAACGTAGAAAAGAACTTTGTTTTCGGGGATTAAGATGGTCAGATCTTAGAAGATTAAATCAAGACCCTACAACAGAAATTCTGCTAACAAGAGAAGTCTTGGGATCACGATATGAGTTATTACCTCGCTCTGCTCGATACACTTTTGCTATACCTAATCAGGAAGTCTTATTGACTGGAGTTGAACAGAATAATTAATATTTAAAATAGAAATGATGAAAGCAGTAAAGTATTTCTTGGGAATTTTGCTATTCCTGAATATAAATCTGGCTAACAGCCAGATCAAGCCCTTAAAAATAGGCGATAAATTACCTGGATTAGGTCTGCACGAGGTCGTTGGTCATCCCGTAGATTCTCTCGATTTTAAGGAATTTAAGGGGAAGTATATCATTCTTGACTTCTGGGCAACCTGGTGTGCGCCCTGTCTGGCGGGATTCCCGAAAATGAAAACCATTCAGGAAAAATATGCGGATAGATTAGCTATTTTGCCCGTTACTTACGAAGAGAGAGATAAAATTGAACAATTTTTTGATAGATCTGAGATTGGAGACCTAGGTCTGATATCTATTGTCAACGATAATACCTTGAAGCGTTACTTTCCGCATCGTACCATACCGCACTATGTCTGGATAGATGACAAGGGAAGGATCGTTGCTATCACTGAAGAAAAATATCTTACTATCGAAAATGTGGACAGGTGGATGGAAGGGGCAATCATTTCCTTTCCAATAAAGCAGGAGGCGATGGAAAGATTGAATGATAGAGAGCCTGTATTTAAATTGGGCAATGTGCTGACTCTTGATACTGTAAATCGCTTTGTGCCACTTCCGGATAGTAGCTTAAAGTACTTTTCTATTATTACTAAGGGAGATATTCCAGGGGTGATAGGGTCATTGGTGAGAGATTCAACAAGGGTTTCTTATATTAATACTACCGTGAAAAATTTGTATAAGTTAGCATTTTCAAATTTTGATAGAGCATTTTTGTACAATGCAAAAGTTGATTTGCTTCTTCGTGATTCAACCTTTGTGAATACAGACAAAGTTGGAGCTGAAGTCATGGATTGGATCAAAAAATATGGTTTTTCTTATGAACTACGTCTTCCTAAGCATATGGCTCATAATATGTCGAATTTTATGCAAGAGGATCTGAATCGATATTTTGGATCTATGTATGGAATTGAAGGTCGACTAGAAGAAAGAGTTTTACCGGCATTAGTCCTGACTTCTATAGGGGACACATCATTTCCGAAAAGTGAAAGTGACACATCGATGTTTAATGCAGACTTAGCGGGCTTAAAAATTGTGAACAGAAAGTTGTCTTGGCTGACCCACCATCTGACTTTCACTTTGCAACATCTGAAACTTCCGATTTTGGACGAAACTGGAATTGATTTCGCAATAGATATCGAGTTGGATGGTAGCTTGTCCAGTGTGGAATCTGTCAATAAAGCTTTGCTCCCTTATAAACTTAAACTTAGCAAATCAGTAAGGAAGACAAAAGTACTCGTAATAGCTGATCTAAAATAATCAAAGGGAGCCAATAATAATTATTGGCTCCTTTCTGTTGAAGATTAATGACCCGTATTACGGGGTATAGTTCCCTTCGGCTTCCGCTGTTACTGATCCCAATGGATTTCCAGACGCATCTGCTCCCATATCTGAAGATCCATAACAGTAGTTGTTCGGATTTAGCGAACAATCCAGCGCACTTGGGGCAGTAGTCCCAATGTACTTCCATACTGGACTTACTTTGGATGTGCCCTCATTTCTAAAGAAATGTTGTGCCTGTCTTTCTGGGTTTTCGACAGGTTTGTTATGTTGTTTTGTTGTAAATGCCGAACCGACCACAGCCAGTCCTAATAATAGTGCGCCAACTAGCGCCTTGCCCTTGTTTTTTTGTGAATTTTCCACGGCTTTAAATTTAGTTGTTTATACTTTTTTTGTCGGATGGCGTGTATACCCAATATAAGCCAAATTATGTTAAAGGCCAGGTGGGTACCCCATCCCATGCTTTCGATTACGCCCCCACAACTACATAAGCGGTCTGGAACAAATAACATCATCAATGCCAGGTATGCTGTAAGTATTCCCATTAAAATGGTACTGCCCCACAGGGCTGTACGTTGATAACGGGGTAGGATCAGCCCGATCGCTAACAGGATTTCGAGCTGAGCTATATCCCAGCCTATAGGGTGTGCATAGCTGCCTATATAGGGAATCTCTGCTATTCCCTTAATAAAGGTTTCCATCTTCCATAGTTTGCTGGATGCCGTATACATATAGAGCATGGCATAGCCATATACGGTAACGTTGTATATCGGTTTGCTCAGATATCTCCGATACCAGCGTAAGGTTTTATCTAACCTGTCAACTATTGCCTGCTTATACCAAAGTGTGATCATATTCCTGTTGCCTATGTTTTGCGCGGTTGTGTTCAAAAGCATTGTCGCTGCCGCCTTTTCTTTATACACCCAGGCACAGCCTGCGCGGTGTACCCTTTTGGTGAGCTTCCCCTTTTCATTGACACCTGGTATCGCCGATCCGCTGTACTTGCGTTTTGATATTTCAAAGGTAGGGGCCGTTCATTTCTTAAAATCGGGTCTTATGGTAGTATTTAATTTTTATCGGTTTATTTCCTTTTTTCGACTCTTGTACAGGGTCTTCGGGTTGATATTTAGGTATTGGGCCAGCTGGTTGTTATTGAGAATAGCGGGTATAGCAGGTATTTCATATAGCGTCTCGCTGTATCGGTCCTTGGCATTGCGCGCCATCACTCTTGATTTGATGTCACCTGTGGTAAACCGTCGCTGCCGCAGCACATTGACCAGCCGCATGATAGGGGTATGCTTGTCCATAAGATCACGCAGGTGTTGCAGATGTACCGTAGCCAGCTTGGTATCTTTTAAAAAACGGATCTCCAGGCCATGGCTGCTACCGCTATATTCATGCTTGGTCCCGGTAAAGGTCTGTCCCGGTAATGTGGCCCAGTGCATATAGGGGGTCTCGTATTCAAAGTACTGATACGCCCCGACCAGCCCATCGATCACATAACACCAATACGGCTTCTGCTCCCCATCGCTACAGTACACTTTATTTTTATTAAACTCCTGTATTTTGATATGCCTGAATAGTGCCTGGCTTGCATCTGCACATTGTAATAATCCTTTGGCCTGAGTGACGAATCGTTCCATAATTTTTTTTCATTGGTAGATCACAATGAGTCGATAGTTATCTCCTATAAAACAAGTTAAATCGATGCATGTGTCTCCAGCCTACAAAGCTGACATCAAACCATACGATTATGTCATTATTTATACGTTCAACTGTGTTTGTTGCCATAACTGCACCTTTTTAATACGTAAATGACTCTTTATTGGCTAAGGATACATTTATCATAAGGTTATTTAGTGCTATAAAGCTATCGACAGACTCTCTAGACTCATCTGTCGTGAGAATGAATGCATCCTTCGATTTTCTTTTTGTTTCTAAATCTTTTACGAATCCTTTGTAATGCCGGCGCACAAAACAAGCTGCTATTGCAAGAGCAGATTGATGGTAGAATGAAAATAAAATTAACATGCAGAATCAAAAAAAGTTAACAGAAATCAATCATCAAAAAGATTGTCAGGTTCAAGTTCAATTGAAGGACTTATTGGACCCTATCGTACAGGATATCGAAAAGCCTAAGCCCAAATGTCCGATCTATCTATAGTTGAATAATCTAGATCCAGTCTCTATAGACTGGATTATCAACCTTTATTAACACTATATTATGATACTTAAATTAAAGAAAGAAGTCGCTGAACTGAATCTGGAGACGGGGTGGGCAGCCGAGCTTTACCATACCTATGTAACCAATTTGCACCGGGTATATCCCGATAGAGACTTTGAGTGTCTTCAGGCTAGCTTCAGAAATACGCTGTTTTATCAGCGGCTAGCCAGTATACAACAGCGATCGTCCGATTATAAAAATAATGCATTGGCCGAGCAGATAAAAGCAATACCAAGTGTGATCCTGACGGCACACATTTATAGTTACCGACTTCTCGTTCGTTGCCTTTCCGAAAATGGGGTCAAAATAGCCTTGCTGGTCTCTGCCGATGTATACCTAGAACAAGGAGCTGTTTTTGAATCCGTGATGCGTGATATTCATGGAGATCGATTTGCCGAACATTTTATTTTGCTGGATGCAGAGCAGCCGAGTGTTTTATTGCAGGCACGCAGAGCATTCGATCGTGGGTATCATATATTAGCTTACTTGGATGGCAATACCGGTACCGCATTAAACGATAAATCCGCAGACCACCTGCATACAGTCGATTTTGGAGCAGCAAGGTTGCGTGTCAGAAAGGGGATAGTGCAGTTGGCGCAGTGGTTAGCATGTCCACTATACTTTATATGGGCACATATGGATGCCGATCTACAAGCGTATTTCAATATCAAAGATGTTGATACCCAAAAAGAAACCCACGAGATAGTGGCACAATTGTATTCAGATCTCTACGATATCATTAATGATGACCCTGCACAATGGGAGTGTTTCTTGTATCTTCAAGATTATATTTGATTGGTTATATTTTTATATCTTTAGTATCCCAGATTACTCACTAAAGATTATACCTATGATTGTTGAATCGAGAAAACCTTCGATAAATAGAGGGTTCCTATTGCATGTTGCTTTCTGGGTGCTGTATATCGTGATTGTTTATATCGTCAATATCATACGGTACCGGGATACCACCTTTTTACAGTTTCTTGGAGGGATACCTTTAATTATGGCAGTTTTTTATCTGAGCTTTCATTTTGCAAAATCTAAAAAGGGATTTACCCTACGTAACGGATTTGTTTTATTGGTCATTCCATTTGCTGTGTTATTTTTTTTTATTTGTGATTATTGGATTTATGACCTCCTGCCGAAAATCAATATCCGAATCTCGAATTATGAGAGTCGGGATACGGTCGATTTTGCGATGAATTATTTGCAATATCTGATCAAGTATAGTTTTTACGGCGTTTTTTTTGCCAAGTTGGAACAGGTTAAGAAAGTGAAGGTACTAGAGGCCCGCTTGTTATTGAAAGGGATAGATCCACATTTTAATTTTAATGCCTGGAATGGGATTTTGGCACGTGTAGGAGGTAATATCAAGGAGTTGATGTCTTTTATCAATGGGCATATTGCCTTACAGCTGTATGTTTTAAAAGCCCAAAAGCTGGATCAGGATGTTGTTGTTGTCGAAATGGAATTGGCTAAGATGCAATCTTGGATCAAAGCCCTCGATCGTGATGTTCAGATCGAAGTTAAAGGCGAGCCAAGTGGTCAGTTAATCTTACCTACAGCAGGAATAGAGCTGCTGGGCAATGCGCTGAAGTATAGCAAGGCTGGTACACCGATCGTGGTTCTCTTTTCTTTGGAAGCAAATGGATTAATATTACAGATACAAAATGTGGTAGATGATACAAGGTCGGCAGCTGGACTTGGCTCTGGAATAAGGGATATCAAAAAGAGAATACTGTTAAATCCTATTCTCAAAGGCGATATTCAGCACTACTGTACAGATGGGCTATATACAATCAATTTGATACTCAAATCAAAAAATAAGAAGTATGAGGAAAATTAAAACAGTGCTTTTGGATGATGATTCAAATGCAAATGAGCTTATGAACGGGATTTTAAAAAGTATCCCCCGGATCGAAGTCGTAGCAATGTTTACAGATCCGGTAAAAGCACTCAATTATTTGTATAAAAAGCCTGCCCATCTATTGATCTTAGATAAAGAGATGCCCGGTGTAGATGGATTGGAGGTCGCGCAACAGCTACCCAGCGAGATGGTCTGTGTAATGGTTACGGGTTACGACAGCTTTGCGCTCGAAGCTTATGAGTATAATATTGTGGATTACCTACTCAAAAATCTTACGTTCAGCCGGGTCAATCAGATGGTCCGCAAGGTAGAGTCTGCGCTTGGCCTCAGTAATTCCCTGCCTGCCGAGGCGCTCAGCAGTCGTTATTTTACGGTTAAACGTTCCAATGAAAAGCGTTTAATACCGTACGATGAGCTGTTTTACATTGAATCGGCAAAGGATGAATCCGAGTTGTACTTTATTGACGGTACGCATTTGACGATAACGGAACGTATAGGTGTATTTCAAGATGATCTGCCAGTTAGTGATTTTAAGAGGGTTCATAATAAGTATATTTTAAACAAGACCTATGCTCGAACATTAAAAGATAAAATGATTACTATTTCCTGCGCAGGTAATAGTAAGGTTATTAATGTGGGCAATACCTATGAAAAGAGTGTAAACGAATGGTTTAATGATAAACTGATCAAGGGCTAATTGTGGTTTAAAACTTAATTGATTAATTTTTTGCAGTTCTTATGGTTGAATTTGGTCGTGTTGCAGGAGTTGCAAAAGGAAAGTTTAGGCATATGGAAAGAAAAAAAAGAAAAGAGATTTTGGTAGAGACTGCTATACAGATCCGACTGCTCCTGGAACAGTTGCTTGCACACAAGATGCAGCATGAAGGAGGGAAGGGAGAGGGGTTTAAGGCCGTGCAAGTTGAACCTCTGGTACAGCATCGGGTTGGACGTCGTGTCATCCATGTGCGCGACCTGGTATTGGCCGAGGGCGACTGGCTCATGACCACCCTGGAAGCACTGGATGTGCTAAATTTCTCGCGCGGTACGCTGTTATCGCATCGGGAGCAGGGCTTGGTCACCGAGGTGCGGATAGGAAAAGAAGGAGGTGGCGTGCGCTTTATCTCCAGCGAGGTGATGCGACTGCGGGAGTTGTATTCGGTGCCGAAGGGGAAGGTGTAGTTTCAGGTTATGGAGGTTATAGGGTTAAGAAGGTTAAGAGGTGATGAGTGACTAGTGACTAGTGGTGGGTAGGGAGGAGGTTATTTAGTTACGAGGTTGTGTATTTATAGGGTTAAAAAGGTTAGGAAGGGTATAATAAAATACGCCTGAAGTATTTTGCTTCAGGCGTATTTTATTTAGATAACTTTTCGACAGAGGTAGATTTTTAATCGTATTGGTATATGGCGACCACGGGTAGGTGATCTGATGCATATTGACCGGTCATAGCTATCGCCGACAATAAGCTATACGTTTGTTTTGCCAATGGGTTATACACGATAAAATCAATTGCTTTAGTTGGGTTTACGACAGGGATCGTAAACTGGCAATTACCCATGCAGGAAAAGTTGAACCCTTTCTTGAGCAGAGTCATTTCTTCCGAATCTGGTGTCGCATTAAAATCTCCGCCGATGAAAAGCGGCTTTTTGAGCTGCTCACTCATATCATTGAGAAACTGTGCCTGTGCTACGCGGATGGTATTCAGATCAAAATGTGTGGACCCAAATTCCATAGTGTTGCCATCCGGCAAGGACACGGTAGCTAAAGCAATACTACGCTGCTCGCCTCCCACAATCGCAGGCAGATCAAAGCGACGTTTGTTGCTCAGCGGATATTTACTAAGGATTGCATTCCCATATTCTCCTCCTTTATAATCAATGGATTTGGAAAAATAATACTCCATGCCGAGCAATTCGGCTAATTTTTTGATCTGATCGATCTGATCGGCGACATTGGGCGAACGCGTGGTGTTCACGTCGACTTCCTGTAAAGCGACTACATCGGCGTTGCTTTTCTTGATGACGGCCGCAATATTGTTCAGGTTGATCACGTCCGAATTGTAGGGTGCACCATGCCTGATGTTATACGTCATCAGCGTCAGTCTCTTTTTTGGTGTTTCGGGCTTGGTCTCTTCACCTGAGCTGCTGCAACAGGTAATGACCAAAAACAGAAGTGCCGTGATAGCAAGTAATCCTTTTCTCATTTTTTTGATTTGTTAGTGGTGAAACCACCAGATTTATATAGCTTCCTAAGAGCCCTATAAATCTGGATGATTTACTATTGCGTTTCTATTTTTGCGTTTTTACTTTGATTTCTGCTGTTGTAGGGAAAAAAGTGTTGGCCGTTTCTGGATTTTTGAACGCTTCTAACATCTTATCCACAATAAGCACGTTTGCAGGATCCTGATAGGTGATGTAATCAAAGGTGCCAGTGGGGTTAGCCTTAGGAGCATTAAAAACACAGCCTGTAGCAGGACAGGCATATTTGAAATTACCTTGTATATAAGTCAGTGCAGCCCCTGGTGCCGACCACTGCTCATTAAAATTCCCAACGAAAATAACAGGATTCGTTAGATTCTCTGTAGCACGAAGGATATCAATGGCTTGCAGCCTCCGGTCGTCAGCATTGGTTTCTAACTCTGTCCCTGCAAATTGAACAAATATGCCATCCTCCACCTCTACTTTTATCATAGCCAGCATCCGTTGCTCCCCTCTATTTGGATCCTTGGTCAGATCGAGGCCAAACCTTTCGGTGATAGGGAATTTAGAAAGCACGGCATTGCCAAACTGTCCTCCGCCATAGCTCCGGCCTTTCATGAATACCTGCATCCCTAGCTCGTCACCGATCACCTGCGGTCGGTCAACACCTCCGGCACGGGTTGTCTTGCTGTCACATTGTCTCAAGAATAATAGATCCGGATTGTACGCTTTTATCATCGCGACCATAGCCGGAAAATTTGTAGCGTTACTTCCCAAATTCATATTCACCGACATGATTTTCAATGTCTTGACGGGGCCGGTATATTCATTAGGATCTAGAAATTTGGTAGGAGTAACATTCCAGTCCCCGGCATCAACCGATTTACGGCAGGACTGCGCCAGGATCAGCACTACACAAACGCCTAATAGGGTAAAAAATATTTTTTTCATCTCTTAATAATTTGGATTTTGAACCATGTTCGGATTTGTACTCGTTTCCGTTTCCGGTATCGGCCACAGGTATTCGCGATTGCGGTTGTATTTGCGCATCTGCACTTGTACAATTTCGCCAGTAGCCGGGTTGGTGGCCCCATAGACCTGTCCATTCATCACATCGGTGTCTATACCCCAACGGCGTATATCAAAATAACGCCCACCTTCAAATGCTAATTCAGCCTGTCGCTCACGGCGGACCAGTGTACGCATACGCTCCTGAGAATTGTACACCGTAGTCGTTACAGCTGGCATAGTAGCCCGCGCACGCACCTGATTGATGGCATCAAGTGTCTCTGCATCGTTCCACTCACCCAGCTCGATCTTGGCTTCGGCATAGGTTAATAAAATCTCGGCATAGCGAATGATCATAAAGTCAAGCTCACCTGACTTTTTCTGCTGATCACGGGCATCGATATATTTCTTGATCCAATAACCTGTAGCCGTAGATTTGGTCAAACCAATCTTGTCGGCAGGACTATAAAAGGGATCTAGTGTGTATTGTCCCAAAAACTTTTCATTGGGCACAAATACGGAGGCCGAAAGCCGTGGATCCCGTCTATTCAGGTGGTTAGGGTCTTTACGGTAGATGGCCAGCGAATCAGGCCCCAGCTCATAAATGGTTTTTCCTTGTTTTGTTTCATAGTTGTCAACTACCCGGTTAGTGGGCGAAAGATAGGTTTCGCCACCTATACCATACGGGGCAAAGGAAGTCCAGGCATTGCTCGCTCCCTGCTCTTTGAAGAAAATACGCTCATTGTTCAACTCGCCTGTATAACTGAACAGCTCGCTGTAGCTGGCCTGCATATTAGCGGTATTCTGCCACAATTTGTACACCTTCGAATCAATGATCTTCTTGGAGGCCATCTTTGCGAGTTCATAATCTTTTTTGTAAAGACCCAATCGCGATAATAGCGCCCAACAGATGCCGCTTGTGATTCTTGTCCTATCGGCATTGGTATAGGTCGACGGCAACAGCTCCGCACATTGTTTCAGCTCTTCGGCGACAAAATCATACACCTGATCCTGTGGGATCCTCGATTGATTATTTTCCTCGAGTTTTAAGGAAGCCGTCAATAAGGGAATATCTCCATAGAGCATCATAAGCTCCATGTGGTAGTAGGCCCTTAGCGCACGGGCTTCCAGCTTCATCCTTTCTTTCAATCCTGCATCTGCAAATACCTTGTCCACATTTTCCAAAAAGCGATTCGCTCTTCGGATGCAGGTGTAATCATCCTGCCACAAGGACTGCGAAACACCCCAGCGACTGGTAGCTAACCCTCTGGTAAAACCATCGTAATCTCCCTTAAACTCGCCCCGTTGTACTGCCTCGTCCGTAAGGCCTGAATAGTACATGATGTTACGTCCCGAAGAACCTCCCGGGATTCCCGCATAAATGGAAGACAGTGCGTTGTAGGCATCGGTTTCGGTATTCCACCACTTGTCATCCGACACCCCCGTAGGACTGTCTATAGTCAGGAATTTTTCGCAGGATACCTGCAGCATTCCCACCGCAACCAAGCTGTATATCAATATTCTCATCTTATATATCGTGTTCATATTTTCCCCTAATTAAAAGTTTGCAGTCAGTCCCACGGTAAATGTTTTCATAATTCCATACGTCCAAGAACCACCTTGCGACTCCGGATCTGCCATTTTTACACCGGAGAATAAAAATGGATTCTGCGCGTTCAGATAGATACGTGAACTCTTGATACCGTATTTATTCAACGTCTTTCCGCTCAGACGGTAACCTGCCTGGATAAATTTGACCCGCATATAGCGCGCATTGAACAGCCAAAAATCACTGACGAATACGTTGGTACCCGGTGTGGTCTTTATGCGTGGGTACATGGCATCCTGATTGTTCTCGCGCCAAGAATTGGCAGCACGATACGTAGTAGGTACACCGCCCGAAGCGCTCATATTGAGCGGATGCCATAGGTAACCACTCGATTTACCACCCAGATTGGCAGAATAGTCGTGATTGCCCGCTCCTTGGAGTAGCACCTCTATATCAAACTTTTTATAATTCACACTGAAGTTTGCAAAGTAATTAATACGAGGTGTAGGGTCGCCGATCATCTGCTGATCATCGTCGTTGATCAGGCCATCTTGATTGAGGTCCTTATAATGAATATCACCCGGGCCTTGGCTCTGGTTGGCCAACAGCACATTAGCACGCCCGTACTCATCAAAATTGGAGAGCTGCAGAATACCATCCGATACATAACCGTAATAACTGCCCAGTGCATAACCTTCACGCTGCCGTATGATTCCTGTTTCACCAAAGACACCACCAGCCAGTTCTATAATTTTATTCTTATTGTAAGTGATTCCAGGTTTTACGGAGATAAAAAGGTCAGGAGTGATCTGCTCATTATACGTGATCTGGGCCTCTACCCCTCTATTCATCACTTTTCCGGCATTCAACCGGATAGCCCCCAAGGACCCGGATGGAGGGATCATAGGGCGCATCAACATATCTGTCGTCAGCTTATCGTAGTAGTCGAAGGTCAATGCAAACTTGTTATTGAAAAGTGACATATCAAATCCAAGATCCGTGATCCGTACCTTTTCCCAGCTGATATCCGGATTGCCCCATACCGACTCGGTCCCATTGCTCTCATTGATCAGATTCTGATATTGGTAGTAACCTATATTCTCGTTGCCCAAGTGACCATAAGATGCCCTTAGCTTCAAATTATTGATCGCATCCAGTTTGAAGAAATCCTCATTGTGCACATTCCATCCGACGGCAACCGAAGGGAAGTAACCCCATTTGTTGCCTGCCCCGAATTTGGAGGATCCGTCGGCACGGAAAGCCAACTCGGCCAGGTAGCGGTCGTCGTACGAATAATTAACTTTACTGTAGGCCGATGCTAAAGCGGACATATCCCAGTAACCTTCATTAAAACGCTCTATAGAAAACCCTCCTAAGGCAAATACATTGTGCTTATCGAATCGTTTTGAATAATCTAAGGCTCCACTGCCGAAAATGTAAGTATCCCGCTTGTTCGAGTATGAATTGCGCTGTACCGCCCAGGTCTGTACGAGCTGCTTGCTGTAATAATCAAAGAAATAAAAATTATCACGGTTCTGTTTATACACATCGGAGTTGAGTCGGTAACTAAACTGTCCTGTTAGGTTAAGGTTATCGGTAATCGTCCACTTAGGCTGCAAATTGATGGTAGCTTGGTCAAATTGATAACCGATGGAGCCGCCGACCTCTGCATAGGCCACTGGATTGACGATATCTGCATAGCGTCCATAGATGGTAGGCCATCCTTCTTCGGCCGGATATTTGGGCAATATATTAGGCGGGAGCCTGTACAGGTCGTCCAGCATACGGATACCACCGTTGCCCAATCCACGATTGGGGTACAATACATTACGACGGATACCGAGTACATCTAAATTGACCAAGAATTTCTTGGATAGTGATACGGATGTATTGGCCCTAATATTGAAGCGGTCCATTTTGTTGACCGGCAACATCCCTTTTTGATACATATAATTGCCCGTAATGGCAAACCTAGCGACATCGTTACCTCCGCTCAGCGCCAGTGAATGGGAGGTCAATGGCGCGTACTCGTCGATGACCTCCTTGGTCCAGTTGGTATTTGGGAAATTGATGGGATCCTCACCCGATTCGGTCTTGCGGATCTGTTCATCATCAAAAAAAGCAGCTTCGCCTGATGCCAGGGCCGCATAATTATAGGTACGCATATAGGTCGCGGCATCAACAAATTCGGGCATCAGTGTCGGGGTCTGCATACCATAATAGCCATCGTACAACACATTGATCTGTCCGGCCTTACCTCGTTTGGTCGTAATCAGGATGACCCCATTGGCTGCTCTGGCACCGTACATGGCAGCCGCTGCCGCATCTTTCAGAATAGTCACACTTTCTACCGTTACGGGGTCGATATGGTTCATATCCATAGGGACACCATCTACAAGCACCAATGGGTCGGAGTTGTTCATCGTAGATATACCTCTGATCTTGATCGTAGCGGCATCTCCGCCAGGTAGTCCCGATCCCTGCTGCACGTTGAGGCCCGTGACACCTCCTTGTAAGGCTTGAGAGAGATTGGTAATTGGCTTACCTTCAATATTAGACTTGACATCTAGGGTAGCTACCGAACTGGCAATATGCTTCTTTTGCATCTCAGTCATCCCCACAACGACGACTTCTTCTACATCTGCTACATTTTCCTGCAACGATAAGCTTAAGTTATTTTCATTCTTATTGACCAATACCTCATATGGACGGTAGCCTACGAGTGTAAAGACCAGTTGTGATCCTTTGGGTACTGCAACATCGTAATATCCGCCGGCACCGGTTCTACCTACGGATGCTCCTCCTTTGATCGAGATACTTACGTTTTCTAAAGCCTGTGGAGGTTCCTGGCTATTGAACACACGTCCTTTAACGGTTATTTTTTCCTGCCTCACCTCTTCTCGGTCTGCCCCTTTGTGGTAAGAGGAATGGGGTACGATCGTGATCTGTCCATCGGACTCCTTGAAGGTGAGGTGATACTTAGGCAGCTCTTTGGACAAGAGCTCCTTGAAATCCCGGTTTTTGGTGTTGACCGTGATCCGCTTGTTAGCCACCAACTGATCCGAATACAATAAAGCCACATCGACCTGTGTCTGTACCTGCTCAAGAAATTGTTTTAGTGTTGCGTTTTCCATTTTGAGGGTGACACGCTGAGGAAAGGCAACTACACTGATCGATAGGAAGATACCGGTCAGTGCTAATGATCCTATTTTCATGCTATAGCTCCATTTTGACGGCAATCGCCATCGAGCGGACGCGTATTGTTCCGCTTGTTTATTTTTCATAATTTTGAATAGATTAAATTGTGCAAACGATTTATTGATCAATCGATAAAGGGGAGGTGCAACTCCTATTTATCTTCTTTGTGATACCATTCTTTTTTTGATTTATCTTTTTCTGATCCAGACCTCCTTTTCTATTTGTGTGATTTCGTAATCATTCAGTTCATAGAGACTTCTCAGTGAAGTCACAATATCCACATCGATATTGAGCCTACCGGAGTAAGCTACTGATGATGCTCTAAGCCGGCTGTCCAGATGTATCCGCACATTGTAGATACGCTCCAGTCTACGTGCCAGCTCATCGATACTCAGCTGCTGCAATACCAATTGGCGTTTGGTCCAGAGGACATCATCCCCCTTGGCATTACGGTTGATACTTATTTTCTTATTCTTGCTATCGAAGCTTATCCGTTCTCCTGGTTTCATGCGGATTCCTTCAAAAAGACCTTTCGTACTCTCCAAAGACACAGCTCCTGTGAGGAGCTCGATGACAGTATGGTTATCCTCCTCGTACGAATTGACATTGAAAGTCGTACCCAATACATGGATTTGGGTCTCGGCTGTACGCACGACAAAAGGCCGCCCGGTATGGGTTACATCAAAATACCCCTCGCCGTTGAGGTATACTTCGCGCGTACCCTGACTCATATCTTTTTTAAAGGTCAGATAGGACCCGGCGTTGAGCCAAGCCGTAGATTGATCGGGCAGTACAAAGGCCTGCCGTTTTCCGTAAGGGACATACACGGTAGCATATTCCACTTCGTTATCCCCGACATGCTCGTCAAGCTTAAGTATATCCTCATCACCATCCACCTTTAGGGGGTTGACCTTGGCGCGATCCTGCCCCCTCACAGAAGATGCCAGTAATAAATCGCTCCCTGCCTGAATAGCTCTTTGATTGTGTTGTGCGGTCTGTATGATATCGTCTTGTTGAATTAGTTCTTTCGCGGGATTATAGGGAAAGTACATGAAAAACAACATCAGCGCAGCGGCGATCCCCGTAGCATACCCCCATACACGTCTATAACGCCTTCTACGGTGTTGCCTCCTTATCGATTGATAGAGTGCGGTCTTGGCATGCGTATCGAACAATTCACTCGTGCCAAGGTTAAAAATCTTTTTATAGTTCTCTTTATTTCTGTCCACAATAAGTGTATTTACTTATATAGAGCAGCGATTGTCGTTTTATTGACTATAAATTATAAAAAAAATAACAGAGAGTGCTTCGGGCGAGTTCAACTCCAGGCGAAGCTGCTTCATCCCCCGAAAAGAAAGTGTCCTACAGGTCTCTATATGGATCGACATCATCTCGGCGATATCCTCATACTTGAAATCCATGTAATATTTTAAGAAAAGTACCTCCCTTTGACGAGTAGGCAATTTTTTGAATTTTTCGCGTAGCAGGATAATTTGCTCTTCCTTCATCTCCTCCTGCTCAAAACTGTTGTCCTCAGACCAGTTCAGGATTTCCTCTAACTGTACATTATTAAACTTGTCCTGCGCGACTTTATTGCGCAACAAACGTCTACGCAGAGAAGCAAATAGATAGTATTTAATATTTACTTCCTTCGCTATCTTGACATTCCCAAATAAATCGGTGAAAAGATCATGAATGCAATCTATAACGGTGGCATGATCGGTATGGTAATGCGTACCATATTTGTACAGATCTTCAACATACTCGTTATAAATCTGTTCAAATGCGCTGGTATCCCCCTCTATAAATTTAACCCAAGACATAGCTAATTTACATTTTTTAATGGCTTAAAAAGCTTTAGCAAAGTTTGATAAATTCTATTAATTAAGTGTTATCTAAAGATTAACTTCAGTTTTACTTTTTGCTCAATGGTTTATTAATCAGATTCAAGGTAAATATTTTATGCAAGATTTGCAAAGTCATCACCAGCCGATACTCTTCGCAAGAATATCTTTGGTAGATATGTGGAGAGGTCCTCTAAAGGAAAAAGTAAGATTATTTTTTTTTGGATGGTTAAGTGTTTGTAGATTAGTTGTATGCGGAGTTAATTGTTGTTTTTGTAATGGTCATTAACTTAATGGTGGTTAAGTTAATGGCGATTAAGTTGTCTGTATCATGAAGTTTATAATAGCGGTTTGAGCTAGTAGATTATCCTGATTTATATAAAAAATACGCCTGAAGGGATTTGCTTCAGGCGTATTTCGATTGGAAGCCTTTTCTCAACGTCATTGCGCGGAGGAAGAATGACGACAAAGCAATCTGATTACAACGAAGTCCCGATTTATCAGGATCAAAAATGCAGATTACTTTCGCGAAGTAAATTCGGGACAGGCACCCTATTTTACCAATGACAGATACCTACGGTGATCTCGCAAGCTCGGTTTGTAAACTGTATCGTCTTTGCGAGGTACGAAGCAATCCCCCTATTAACAATGAGATTATCTACGATGAGCCCTTCGGGGTTGCTTCATTTCATTCGCAATGACGCGTTTTTAGGTTTTTCAACCTTTTTAAGACAGCTTCATTTCGTTTAGATACGTTTTCGCCAGAAGTAAAAATACCCTAAAGATCCTATTCCGAGTAGGGCAATTACATAAATGTACCAGGGGAGTTGCTGTTTTCGGATCCTTTTTTGCTCTGTTTTGGACGAGTATTGTTCGATGGCCGCGCTATCTCTGTTGCTTACATTGGATTGCTGCTCGCTTTTATGTACCCACTGTTCCTCGGCATATAGCCATCCGCTCTTTGCCCAAAGGCCGCTATCGGGATGAAAGTAAAAAATGGAATCGCTCGCAAAGTGCCAGTACCGCCAGTTGCTATCCTGCTGTAGGTAGTATTGCCATTTTTGAAATTCAGAACGGCTTACCTGCTTTATAGCTTTTTGCTCCTCCAGTCTGTGCTTGCTCGTACGGCAAGAGAAGGTGAGGAGAACGAGAAGGGTAACGAGGGTGGTGTTTTTCATGGTTAGATAGTTAATAAAGTTTATAAAGTACAGGGTTACTTGCCACTCGTCACTCATCAACCCAATCCGCTAATGCATGTACCGTGCGGAGATGTCTGCGTCGGGATTCTACCCGGTTGTTGCTGTTACCTTCGATGCTCACTAGGTAATCTCCTGATGCCTGCTTGACCAATCCTACGTGGTTGATACGTTTAGCCTTGGCACCATATATACCGAAGACATTCGCTGCTACTCTGTCTTCATCATGCTGTGTTCCGCCTGTCCCGAGAATCGGGAATTCACTTCGGAGAGGACCCGTCAGTTGGCGGCGACGCGATGATCTATCGGTTGTAAGCAACTTTCCTTGTTTCCAGTACACCCTAGCTTTCGGGAATAGTGCCGGGCTCCAAGGATTGCAGGGCTCTTTTAACCCCGCTTGTCCATAACACCATGATACGAAACTTGCGCACCAGTCGTAGCCTTTGCCCAGGTCGGTGTAGCGGAGGTATTCTTCCACGCGCTTTCCGTCGTTGTTGCCAGTAGCTTCTTTTACGCCTATCTCAGCAGAAGCAATAGCTATTATTGATGGACGAAGTGTTTGATTCTTGTTATTGTCCTCTGTACCGGACAGGCGGGGCACTTGGTATCGGCCAAGTGTCCAAGTTCTTGATTTGTTTGCATCTTTATTCATCAAGGAATAAAGATGAGCCCCTCGCGGCTTGAGCGAGAATAAAAAGTCTAAAATACCACTTCTATCGCCTTCAATACTGCATACAACAGTAAAAAGAATACCGAAAAATAAAGAATACATTGTTGCCATGATGAGAGTTTATTAAAGTGATGATCAAACTGTTTACGAAACGATTGAAAAGGATGCCATAGCAGCTCCTGCAGCCATATGCTGATATATACCGCCAGCCAACCGACCAGTAACCCAAAGATCAGCATAGTCAAGGTGCCAAAATCGAGTACCCCGATGGTGGGATCGAGCAGCTGCAATACGGTAGATAACATGATCCAGCCGATGATTAGGAAGAGGGAGCCGAACATTAATTTCTGTATAGTGTTTAGATCCCTCCACTGCGGTCCCCGATAAAACATCGGGACACGGCGGGATGACGATATAGTGCCTTGAAGCAGCCATGAAGCGTTATTTGTTATTGTTTGCATGATATGTTGTTTATAAGGTTGATAAAGTTTATAAGGTAGGCGGATCTGCAAATCCGCCTAATTATTAATCCTTGTTACTTCGTTACTGAGTCACTCAGTTTGAGCTAACGAACGATCATCGATACGGGATCTGACCAATCGCCTGTGCCTATCTTATTGCGGCCGCGTACACGTACGTAATAGCGTGTGCCAGGTGTCAGCGGAGCGATAATAGTATTGCTGCTGGATGGTGTGAGGTGTGTTTTGTCCCATACAATCTTCTCCGAGATACTATCCATCTCGCCCACCTGTACCTCATATTCGTAAGCATTGTATATTTTGTCAAAATCCACGCGCATCTGTCCGGTCAGGCGGCCATCCCTCAGTATGATCCGGTCCGTGATCCCCGGTTCCTGCAGCGCAGTGGGCTGCTTGTTAAACATCAGGCCGGTGCTGCTCAGCGCCACCGTATTCCCTTGGGCTTCTATATTGACCATATGGGCGAGGTGCGTAAGCATGCCCCGAAGCTTCAGCTTAGCTGCTTTCTTGAGCTCTTTCTCGTGCGAGGAGCCCCCATTTATCGCTACCTCATGCTTGATACGGTAGTCCTCGGCTGCCGCCAGAAGCTCCGCCGCCGTCGGTTTGATGTCTGCACTGAAATTTGTATTGCCTTCCATAAATCCGGCAATCTTGCCCGCCAGGATAGCCAGCTCGCTATCCTTTACATTTGTATAATCTGTTCTTACTTTATCTCTTCTCATGATTTTAATTTTTAAGCCGTAGGCTGTATGTATTAAGCCCTAGGCTGTTTAACTTGTTGTCCTTGGTTTACTTATTTACCCCATCACTAGTCACTCTGTCACTTATTACTAATCACTCATCACTAGTCACTAATTAAGGCGGTGCTCTGATCTGCTTTTTCGTTCTGTTCATACTACGAATTTGAGCTTAATAGCAGGGCTAGTCGATTTTTTGGACAAGATTGTACAAGATTGTACAGGCGTTGTACACACGCTGTACAGGTAGTGGTTAGATTCTCCACTTTGGGTATATAGATCTCGTTTTAGGATTCCTTTTTGCGCCAGCCGTTACATCAAGTGGGCTGGCTGATGCATCAAATGCGCTGGCCGATTTATCAAATCACCTGCACGATTCATCAAATAAGCCGCACGATGCATCAAATGATACATAAGATAAATCAAGTGGGCTGGCCAATGCATCAAATGCCTTGACCGATGTATCAAATAACCTGGGCGTTTCATCAAATAGGTCGCACGATGCATCAAATGATACATAAGATACATCAAGTGGGCTGGCCGATGTATCAAAAAACCCGGGCGTTTCATCAAATAGGTCGCACGATACATCAAATGATACATAACATACATCAAGTGGACTGGCCGATGCATCAAATGTGCTGGCCGATGTATCAAACAGCCCGTGCGTTTCATCAAATAGGCCGCACGATACATCAAATGATACGTAAGATACATCAAGTGGCGCAACTGATAAAGCAGATGCCTCAGCCGATGTATCAAAAATAAAAGCAATAATTCCTTGCATATTAAAAAAATAAGTGTATATTTGTTTTATAATCAGGCTCTGCCTAAGCAATCTTTGAGCTTGTTAAGTTTACTCTTCTCCTCTCTCATCCCTTGCATATCCAGCTGCTATTTTTGTTATCAATTGATGATACGTACGTTTTCGAAACTTGAATATTTTCAAGAACCTTAAAATTACCACTATCTTTTTCTTGCCAGCAAACAGTGTTATATAAGTTGTTCGATGACGACTTAATGGTGCGGCCTGATGTAACAAAATTTTTTAATAAATAATTAATACAATGCAAGAAGGAACAGTAAAATTCTTTAACGAGACAAAAGGATTTGGTTTTATTACACCAAAAAACGGTGGACAAGACGTATTCGTACATTCAACAGGTTTGATCAACAACATCCGTGAAAACGATAGCGTAACATTCGAAGTAGAAAACGGACAAAAAGGAGTTAACGCAACTAACGTTCGCGTAGCTTACTAAACAAAAGAAAGACATATCTTTTTGAAAGAGATGCTCGAAAGAGCGTCTCTTTTCGTTTTATTACCATTTTTATGTGATCTACCCATCCCTAGCCCCTCATCTCTGGTCACTCCTCACTCCTCACTCTTTCACCCCTATCATCCTTTTTCTTTTTCCTTTTTAATTTTATTACGATTACTTTTGTGAGTCAATGCTAGGGGGCAATGTTATATTGATTGAGCATTTAAAGACCATCAACACCAGTTGGGACTTTTATATAGATCCCAATCATTCTTTAGATGACATCTCTGTAGATAAAGTCAACCGTTTTATTCATCGTTTGGAGCAGCGGACAGACAATAAGATACCCTATACCCCAATCGATTTTTTAACCAAAATGGAGATGCTCCGCGAAGGGAAACTTACTTTTGGCGCTTATCTACTATTCGCGACAGACTATTGTCTGATCAGCGATGTACAGGTAGGGCGTTTCAAGAGCAATATCACCATTATCGATTCCATTTCTTTGAATGCCGATCTTTTCACGGAGGTGGATGAGATTATTGCTTTTATTAAGAAGCACCTGATGGTGGAATACATCATTACGGGCGAGCCCCAGCGTACAGAGCGGTTTGACTATCCTTTGGATGCTATCCGAGAGATTGTCATCAACATGATCGTGCACCGCGACTACCGCGAAAGTTCGGGTAGTGTAATCAAGATTTTTGATAACCGAATCGAATTTTTTAATCCAGGTAAATTGTTTGGAGGTATCACTATAGAAGATTTATTGAGCGGCAATTACAGCTCGAAGTCGCGGAATAAATTAATAGCAAAAGCCTTTAAAGAAGTAGGTCTGATCGAACGATACGGCTCTGGGATCCATCGCGTACAGCAAATTTGTAAAGATTATGGTGTGGTTGCTCCCGTCTTTGAAGAATTTTCCGGAGGCTTCCGGGTTGTCCTGTTTAATGAGAAGCTCAATAAATCAAAATCAGATGTCACCGAAAATGTCACCGAAAATGTCACCGAAAAGCGTGAGAGGAATATCGTTGGTATAATGCAGAAAAAGCCTTCAACTACTACACAAGAGATTGCCGACTTATTAGGGGTAACGAAAAGAACTATTATTAGAGATATAGAAAAATTAAAAGTTGAAAATCGGGTAGAGTACGTTGGTCCTGCAAAAGGAGGCTACTGGAAGATAAACGAATAAACGCACGGAACTTACCGAAGTCCCGCTTGTCCCGGCATAGTCGGAAAGAAGTCGGAATACCCACATAAGCAATTAAATAAAATCTCATCATCCACGCCGCAGCCTGTTGCTACCCTTTAAATTTATTACCCCTCTAAACCTTATCAACCCTCTTAACTATCTAACTCATCAATTTCTCCCTGTTTTTTTCTTTTATTTTTGAATTTTTAATTTATTACGAGTACTTTTGTGACTCAACACTATTAGCCAATGTTGCAATCATTGATTACGTCGAAGACGAGACTCAAGTTATTGATTAAATTTTTTGTTTCTGCGAGCAATCGCGGGTACTTAAGGGGGATTGCCGAAGAATTTAATGAATCAACCAACTCTATTCGCAAGGAGCTTAATCAATTGACCGATGCGGGGTATTTAGTGCGCGAGGAAGGTGAGCAAAAGGTTTTCTACCGAGCGAATAATAAACATGCCTTGTTTGGTTCATTGCAAGGACTAATCCACCATTTTTTAGGTATCGACCAGATTGTCGATCAGGTACTGGATCGGGCAGGAGATGTAGAGCAAGTTGCACTATTGGGCGACTATGCGCAAGGACTGGATTCGGGACATATTGAAGTGTTGGTAACAGGGCAAAATATAGATTCGGCATATTTATTGCAGGCAGCAGAGAAAGCCGAAAAACTGTTGGATAAAAAAGTGAGTTTATACTTAGAAGCACCAGAACAGATACGTTCTAAAATAATATTGTATAGTAAATAAGCAAACTGAACGAAGTGAAGTCCCGCGTGTCCCGAGATTGTCGGGGATTATCGGGATAAGCAGACAAACATTAATAATGGAAACTAACCGTATAGAATACAAACAAAAGCTTACCGATCAGCTCGAAAAGGAGGTGGTTGCGTTTTTGAATTATACCGGTGGTGGGATTATTTATCTCGGGATTGACCCTGTCGGAAAGGCAGTGGGTATATCTCAGGCGGATGAGGTACAATTGCAGGTCAAAGATAGACTTAGAAATAACATTGTTCCGTCCTGTTTAGGCTTGTTTGATGTCGTGAAAGAAACAAAAGATGAAAAAGACGTTATCAAGATTATCGTAGCCAGCGGACAAGAGAGGCCTTATTACATCAAAAAGTACGGTTTGTCCGAAAAAGGAGCTTTCATTCGTTTAGGAAGCGCATCCGAACCGATGTCTGCCCGAATGATAGAGGATTTGTTTGCCAAGCGGACGCGCAACTCCATTGGAAAAATCAGGTCGCACAAGCAAGATCTGAAATTTCAGCAACTGCGTATCTATTACGATTCTGTAGGGATTGAACTTAATGAGCAGTTCGCCAAAAATTTGGAATTGCTCAATGAAGAAGGGGCGTATAATTATGTTGGTTATTTGATGGCGGATAATAATACGGTTTCGGTAAAAGTAGCACGATACCAAGGTACTGATAGGGTCGATTTGATACAAAGTGAGGAGTATGGATTCGGGTCTTTGATAAAAGCTACCAAGCAAGTTTTGGATCGAGTAGATGTGGAGAATCTGACTTTTATGAGGATTACTTCCAAAGAACGAATAGAGAAAAGGAAGTGGGATGAGGTCGCCCTGCGCGAAGCCATTATTAACGCTTTGGTCCACAATGATTATACGTATGAATTAGCGCCTAAATTTGAGTTTTTTAGCGATCGTTTTGAAATTACTTCTTACGGCGGGCTTCCCTTAGGAATTTCCGAAGATGAATTTTTTGAAGGTGTTTCCATTCCCCGAAGCAAAGAGATTATGCGCATTTTTCGTGATATCGAATTGGTGGAACAGTTAGGGTCAGGCATACCGAGAATATTGCGATCTTACGGCAGGTCATGTTTTAAGTTTTCAGACAATTATATACGGATGAGTTTTCCGAGTGCGCAACTTATAGATCCTTTAGTAAAAGAACAGATCGGCTTTATTGAAGGAGAAAATGAGGGATTAAATGAGGGATTAAATGAGGGATTAAATGAGGGATTAAAAGCTGTTTTGTCTGTAATAACAGAAAACTCAGGAATACAAGCAAAGGATTTGGTTGAAAGGTTAGGTGAGCGTCCACTAAAAACTATTGAACGACAGATAGCACAGTTGATGGAGAAAGGTTTGATAGAGCGAAGAGGGAGCAGGAAAACCGGTGGCTATTGGAGAATAAATGAATAATGCAAACTGAACGCAGTGAAGTCCCGCTTGTCCCGACGCAATCGGGGATGAACGAAGTGAATCGGGATAACGCAAATAAAACGAATACGCAAATGAGCAAATTAACGAATCAGCAATTAAACGAATCCGCAAATCCGCGCAAAGACTACAATCCAGGCCCTCGGGTAGGAATTACCTTCTCGACTTTCGATTTGTTACATGCCGGGCACATCATGATGCTGGCCGAGGCAAAGCGTCAATGTGATTATTTGATCTGTGGATTACAGATGGACCCTACACTGGATCGTCCGGAGAAGAATGCACCAACACAAACCGTCGTTGAGCGTTATATTCAATTGCGAGGTTGCCAGTATGTCGATGAGATTGTGCCTTATTCGACCGAACAGGATTTAGAAGATATCTTACGTTCTTTCAAATTGGATGTACGTATTGTGGGCGACGAGTATGCGGATCGTGATTTTACAGGAAAGCAGTATTGTATAGATAAGGGTATTGAACTTTATTATAACAGTAGAGATCACCGTTTTTCAAGTTCGGGATTGCGCAAGATAGTAGCAGACAAAGAGAATCTGAAGAACGGAAAGGGGTAGTGTTCAAAAACGAACAAGCCTATTTTTCGTCATTTTGCTGTGTCCCGACTTTTCGGGAACCGTAGCGGAGAAATCTACAAATAAGGTTTATCGTGAATAAATATTAAAACTAGGAAATTACAGTGAGCGTAGTACACGTATTATTATCAGGAGGGATAGGCAGCCGATTATGGCCTTTGTCCCGCAAGCAACAACCAAAACAATATTTAGATCTATTTAATGGACAATCTTTATTTGGCTTGACTGTTCAGCGCAATGCAAAAATTGCAGACGAAGTGATTGTCGTCGGAAATAAGGATAACGCCCATTTGAGCGATAAAGCAATGCTTACTGGCGGATTACCATACCGCAGTATAGTAGAAGCAACGCCAAGAAATACGGCTGCTGCTATAGCCTTTGCCGCTCTCGCTGTAAATCCAGAGGATGTACTGATAGTAACGCCGTCTGATCATATGATTTCAGGAGACGAGACTTATCAATCGGCGATGAGTGCGGGCATTGTTAAGGCTAAGGAAGGTTTTATTGTCACTTTTGGAATACAGCCAACACGTCCAGAAACAGGTTATGGGTATATCGAATTTGAGGGCGACAAGGTTAAATCTTTTCGTGAAAAACCCAATCAAGATACGGCTGAAGATTTTATCGAGCGAGGTACCTTCCTTTGGAATTCAGGTATGTTCTGTTTTCAGTCCTCCGTATTTTTGGAAGAACTGAAAAAATATGAGCCAGCTGTTTATGATGCTGCTAAGTTAGCATGGGAATCTGCGGTAGATGGAAAGTTGGATGAAGAGCTATCTTTAAAAATTCCTTCTATCTCTGTTGATTATGCCGTTATGGAGCGTTCAAAAAAAATCAGGGTAGTACCTACCGAGTTTGAGTGGTCCGATCTGGGATCTTTTGAAGCGTTGTACGATTATTTAGTGTCTACGGGTTATTCCAAAGATGAAAATGGAAATATTGTGATCGGTACGGATAAATTTGCGGGTTTCGTTGGTCTGAAGAATACCATTTTTGTCTGTACCAGTGATGCCTTTTTGATGGTGCAGAAAGAAAAATCACAGGATGTAAAGAAAATATATAACATGCTAGAAAAGCATCAATCAAAACTATTGGATTAAGACATATGCATAAAACAATATTAATCACGGGAGGAGCTGGCTTTATAGGCTCGCATGTAGTGCGTGAGTTCGTAAATAAATATCCAGAATATCGCATTGTCAATCTAGATGCGTTGACTTATGCCGGTAATTTGGAGAACCTAAAGGATATAGAAGATAAACCGAACTATACCTTTGTAAAGGCGGATATTACCGATGCGAAGCATATTTTAGAGGTTTTTCAAACGTATCAGCCCGACGGGGTGATACACTTAGCGGCAGAATCGCATGTTGACCGTTCAATATCGGATCCGCTAGCATTTGTCATGACGAATGTTATCGGGACCGTGAACCTGTTGAATGCAGCGCGTGAGATTTGGAAGGACAATTTTGAGGGCAAACGTTTCCACCACGTATCTACGGACGAGGTGTACGGTACATTGGGTGAAACGGGATTATTCACCGAAGAAACGGCTTATGATCCACATTCACCTTATTCGGCATCAAAAGCCTCTTCGGATCATTTCGTACGCGCATATCAGGATACGTATGGTTTGCCAGTAGTACTGACAAACTGTTCGAATAACTACGGCCCGAATCACTTTCCAGAGAAACTAATTCCGCTTTGTATTCATAATATATTAAACAATAAACCACTACCTATCTACGGTGATGGAAAGTTTACCCGCGATTGGTTGTTCGTAATCGACCACGCCAAGGCTATTGATTTGGTATTCCATCAAGGCAAAACAGGTGATGCGTACAATGTAGGAGGCTTTAACGAATGGCAAAATATTGATCTGGTTAAAGAATTGTGCAAGCAGATGGACGAGAAGTTGGGAAGAGCAGTAGGTACAGCGGCGCAATTGATCACGTTTGTAAAAGATAGACCAGGGCACGATTTGCGCTACGCTATCGATGCTACGAAGATCAACCAAGAACTAGGGTATCAACCATCCGTCACCTTCGAACAAGGCTTGTCGATCACAATCGATTGGTTCTTAAATAATCAAATCTGGTTAGACAACGTAACCTCAGGAGAGTATCAGAGCTACTATTCAAAACAATATAACTAATCTATATAACTTGTTAACAAGATAACTCCACAACTTTGTAATGAAAATCACAGAAACCAGTCTAAAAGGCTGTTACATATTAGAACCCGCAAAATTCGGTGATAGCCGAGGATATTTCATGGAAGGCTTTAATGAAATGACTTTCAATGAAGTGACTGGCACGAACACGCATTTTGTGCAGGACAATCAATCGTTTTCTACGAAAGGAGTGCTTCGTGGATTACATGCGCAGTCGGGTGAGCATGCTCAGGCTAAGTTGGTGCGTGTATTGGATGGTGAAGTGTTGGATGTAGCGGTCGATGCCAGACCAGAGTCTCCGACTTTCGGTCAATACGAAGCCGTTAGACTATCTGCAGAAAACAACCTGCAATTGTTCGTTCCACGTGGCTTCCTGCATGGATTTGTGGTGTTGAGCGAAACAGCAACGTTCTTTTACAAATGCGATAATTACTATAACAAAGAATCCGAGTGTGGCGTATACCCACTAGATTCAGATTTAGCAATAGACTGGCAAATTCCGATAGAGGAGATGCTGTTGTCTGATAAAGACAAAGAAGCACAATCATTCGCCGAGTTTAAAAGAGTTACGAGTGACAGAGTTATAAAGTGACACAGTTATAAGTTACAGAGTGAGATAAAAGCTCAGGCTGTGCAAATTAAAAATGTCGCCTATATTTTTGAAAATAGCAGCAGTTTCACTATCCATACATTCAAAAATATCAAGCGACGAGGTTTGACCACTTTGCCGATACAAAGTGGGATGCCTGTCCGGCATAGAGGACAAAGATAAATTGATATGAAGATATTAATAACCGGCTCTAATGGCCAACTCGGTTCAGAATTAAGAGATATACTTGAAAGCGATTCAAGATACGAAACCTATTTCTTGGACCGCAAACAACTCCCTTTAGACCAAACTGCGATCATTCAGGAGATCTTAGGAATGTACCAACCCGATTTGATCATCCATGCAGCAGCTTATACAGCTGTAGACAAGGCCGAATCAGAGGGCGTACTTGCCGATGCGATTAATCATTTGGCTTCCGAAGAGATAGCCCAATACTGTAGGCTGCATGGTACGAAATTGATTGCCATCTCAACAGATTATGTCTTTGATGGTAATTCGGATGTAGCGCTAACCGAAGACGCGCCTGTAGATCCTATCAATACCTATGGCTTGACTAAGCTAAAAGGTGAACAAGCGATCCTGAAATGGCATGCGGAGAGTATTGTGATTCGTACCTCTTGGGTGTATTCGACTTATGGCAATAATTTTGTCAAGACCATGATCCGCTTGATGACAGAAAGAGACGAAATCTCCGTTATTAACGATCAAATCGGTTCACCAACCTATGCCAAAGACCTTGCTCAGGCTATTGTCGATATCATCGAAGGTGAGGATTGGGTAGGAGGGCTTTACCACTACTCCAACGAAGGGGAAATATCCTGGTATGACTTCGCTACGGCGATTAGAGAAATAAAAGGACTGGATTGTCAAATTAATCCGATTCCTACGAGTCAATATCCAACGCCCGCAAAGCGTCCAAAGTACTCGTTGCTAGATAAATCAAAGATAAAACGTACATTTAAAGTAGAAGTTCCAAAGTGGAAAGATAGTTTGCAAGCTATGCTTGCAAATTTAAGCTAATTTAGTTGAGCGATGAATAAAGAGATTGTCTATAAAAATGAAAGCTTTCAGATCATAGGTATCTGTATGAAAATTCATTCGAATTTAGGAGCAGGCTTTTTGGAGTCAGTTTATTCAGAAGTACTCGCTAAAGAGTTAAAGAAGGGGGGGATTCCTTTTGAGCAAGAAAAGAAACTAGATTTATATTATGAAGATCAAAAGTTGAGTAAGTATTTTAAAGCAGACTTTATTTGTTTTGAGGATATAATTTTAGAGATTAAATCAGTTAACTTTTTGGCGGAAGCGTTCAATAAGCAATTATTAAATTATTTACGAGCAACAAATAAGAAGCTTGGGATATTGATTAATTTTGGACAGTCGTCATTGACATATAAAAGAATCGTTAATAGTAAACATGCGTAATTCGCATTAATTTGTGAAAATTCGCTTTAATTAGATCACGAATGAAAGGAATAATACTCGCCGGCGGCTCCGGTACACGATTACACCCATTGACAATAGCAGTTTCGAAGCAATTGTTGCCGATTTATGATAAACCGATGATTTACTATCCAATTTCGGTTTTAATGTTAGCCGGAATACGAGAGATATTAATAATTTCTACACCTTTAGATCTTCCAAATTTTAAGCGACTGTTAGGTGACGGATCTCAATTTGGAGTTGAGTTTTCTTATGAGGAACAGCCTTCTCCAGATGGATTAGCCCAAGCGTTTATTATTGGTGAGAAGTTTATCGGAAAGGATGATGTTTGCCTCGTATTGGGGGATAATATTTTTTATGGTGCCGGTTTGGTAGATTTACTTAAAAACTCAGTCAATGAAGTGGAAATGAATAAGAATGCTGTGGTTTTTGGGTATTATGTAGATGATCCAGAACGTTATGGAGTGGCTGAATTTGATGGAGATGGAAAAGTGCTGGGTATTGAAGAAAAGCCTGAAAATCCGAAGTCAAATTATGCAGTTGTAGGGTTATATTTTTATCCCAATGCTGTAGTAGATGTTGCAAAGAAAGTTAAGCCTTCAAGCCGTGGAGAATTAGAAATAACATCAGTAAATCAAGCATTTTTAAAGACTGAAAAACTAAAAATGCAGCAAATGGGGCGAGGTCACGCTTGGCTTGATACAGGAACCCATGAATCATTGACGGAAGCAACAGAGTTTGTTAAGGCTATTGAAAAGAGAACAGGGCTTAAAATAGCCTGTTTAGAAGAAATTGCTATAAAACAAGATTGGATAAAATCATCAAATGTCACAGAGCGTATTAAAGTTTTGAAGGGAGATTATTATTCATATATAAAGAAAAGTCTAATTAAATATTATGGATCAGGAGAGAATTATCCAGTTACCAAAGATTCTTGATAAAAGAGGGAATTTATCTTTTTTCGAAAATGAAAACCAAATTCCATTTAACATTGACCGATCATATTGGATTTACGATGTGCCTGGTGGTGATGTAAGAGGAAGCCATGCTTTTAGAGAACAACAAGAGTTTATTGTTGCGTTATCAGGTAGTTTTGATATTACTATAAATGATGGGAAAGAAGAAAAGACCTATTCGATGAATAGGTCATACTATGGTTTGTATATTCCAAAAATGATGTGGCGAAAAATTGATAATTTTTCAACTAATTCCCTAGCCTTAATTGTTTCGGATAAGATATATGATGAAGGTGATTATATAAGAGATTTTGAGGAATTTAGAAATTTGATTGGAAATGCAAAATAAGCCCAATGTATTTGACTGCGCTGTAATTGACTTGGGAAAAATCAATTCAGACCAAGGTAATATAACTGTTTTAGAAAATGATAACTTCATCTTTCCTGTTAGACGAGTTTTTTACTTATTTGATATCGTGGGTGGGGAGAGTAGGGGGGCGCATGCTCATAAGGAATGCCACCAATTTCTAATAGCCGCAAGCGGAAGTTTCGAAGTTCAGTTAAATGATGGAAAATATAAGAGACAGATATTTCTCAATAGACCTAATGTAGGTTTGCATATTCCTCCAGGGGTTTGGGCAAGTGAGATGAATTTTTCTTCTGGGGCAATTTGTTTGGTTTTAGCTTCTCATACTTATTCAGAATCAGATTATATTAGAGATTATAATAACTATTTAGAATATATTCAAAATGATTAAAATCCACCCTACTGCCGATGTTCAAACGGATAAAATTGGTGAAGATACTTTTGTCTGGCAATACTCGGTCATTCTCTTCGGGGCAAGAATTGGTAAAAACTGTAATATTAACTTTAATGTATTCATTGAGGACGATGTTGTAATTGGCGATAATGTTACTATTAAATCTGGTGTTCAAGTTTGGAATGGAGTCGATTTAGAAGATAATGTGTTTATTGGACCCAATGTGACATTTACGAACGATCAAGTTCCTCGATCAAAACAATATCCCGAAAGATTTGATCGTACATTAGTTTGTGAGGGTGCATCAATTGGAGCTAACTCAACTGTTGTGGCAGGAAACACGATTGGTAAGTTTGCATTTATTGGGGCGGGATCAGTGGTAACAACTTCAGTTCCCCCTTTTCACGTATATTATGGGAACCCTGCAAGGCACAAAGGGTATGTAACGAAAGAAGGGATTCTGTTAGATCTCGATTTTAAGGATAAAAATGGGGTTGCTTACAAATTAGAAGAAATATAATATGATTAAATTTTTAGATCTGCATGGAATAAACATGCAATATCAATCAGAAATAGAAAGTGCTCTTTTAAGAGTTTTTCGGAGTGGTTGGTATCTTTTAGGAAATGAAATTAAGGAATTTGAAAAAAATCTAGCATTATACACTGGAGTCGAAAATGCTATTGGCGTTGCAAATGGATTAGACGCATTACGTCTTATTCTAAGAGCATATATTGAGTTAGGCGTGATGAAGCAAGGAGATGAAGTAATCGTACCTTCAAACACTTACATTGCTTCTATTTTGGCAATTTCCGATAATGGATTAGTTCCAGTCCTCTGTGAACCTGTTGAAGACACATTCAATATTGATGAAGATAAAATTGAGGCATTATTTACAGATAAAACTAGGGCAATATTGATCGTCCATCTTTACGGAAGAGTGGTTTTTTCTGAGAAACTAAGGGAATTAGCAAAAAGTAAAAATTTAAAGATAATTGAGGATAATGCGCAAGCTATTGGGGCTGAATGGAAAGGAATTAAAACAGGAGCATTAGGTGATGCAGCAGGATTTAGTTTTTATCCAGGGAAGAATCTAGGTGCTTTAGGAGATGCAGGAGCTGTGACTTGTAAGGATAACGATCTTGCTGAAACAATTAGAGCTTTGGCGAACTATGGTTCGAATAAAAAATATGTAAATATTTACAAGGGACTGAATTCTAGGTTGGATGAAATTCAAGCTGCTGTTTTAGATATAAAGCTTAAGTATATAGATATAGAAAACGAAATTAGGAGAACTATTGCTGAAAGATATATTAATGAGATAATCAATGAAAAGATTATTTTGCCAATAGGTCCATTAGATAAAAATGAGCATGTTTGGCATGTTTTTGTTATTCTTTGTGAGAATAGATGTGAATTGCAAAAATATTTATCTGAAAATGGTATTCAAACTTTGATTCATTATCCGACACCGCCCCATAAGCAAGAAGCTTATAGAGAATGGAATAATTTGAGTTATCCTATCTCGGAAAAGCTTCATGATGAGGTATTGAGTCTCCCTATTAGTCCTATTATGACAGAGGTTGATATTTCAAAAATAATAGAATTGATTAATAAATATTAATGAGATTAGTTAAAACAGCTTTATTTTCCAGTTTAATTACTGTTGTGAAAACTATTACTGGATTTGTGTCAACTAAAGTTGTTGCAAGTGTTATTGGGCCTGCTGGTGTTGCTGCTGTTGGTGCGTTTGTGAATTTCATTGCAATTATATCAACTTTTGCAAACGGAGGTATAACTAACGGAATTGTGAAATATACTTCTGAGTACTCTTCGGATGTTACAAAAACGAAAGAACTTTTTAGTACTTCTTTAAAAATATCAATTTATGCATCAATATTTATAGGTGCAGTTCTTATACTTGGAGCCGATCTGTTTTCAAGATTAGTTTTTGCATCTAACGAGTATAATTTGATTATAGTTGGATTTGGAGCTTCAGTTATTTTGTATTCCTTAAATACCTTGTTAATTTCGATTTTAAATGGAAAAGGCTTGATACCTCTTTATTCTTTTGTAAATATAATTGGAAGTGTATTTGGACTTTTATTAACTATTATCTTAGTATTCAAGTATAATGTAAAAGGTGCCCTAATATCTATGATTTTAGTGCAATCGGTTATTTTCTTTTTAACTTTGGGAATCATCTGGTATAAAACTGACTTGAAATTTAGTTTGTTTAAAGCAGATTTTAATTATTCAATTGCAAAGAACTTATCAAAATTTAGTATTATGGCTATGGTGGCTGCGTTAACTGCCCCGGTAGCACAGATTGTAATTAGAAATAGTATAGTATATTACGAAAATACTCAGCAAGCCGGTATTTGGCAAGGGATGTTAAGAATTTCAGATGCATATTTATTAGTGTTTAACACTGCTCTTGCTACTTATTATCTGCCAAAGCTTGCAAAAATAGATGGAAAAGAATTAAAGTGTGAAATTAAAAATGGTTATAGGCTTGTACTCCCATTTACAATATTTAGCGCTGCGCTTATTTTTATAATGCGAGATTTTATAATACATGTTTTGTACTCAAAAGATTTCTATGAGATGCGGTATCTTTTTTTGTGGCAACTTGTAGGTGATGTTTTTAAAATTTCAGCATTTATATTAGCATATGTAATGTTGGCAAAAGCCAACTTAAAAATTTATATATTTTCCGAAATATTTTTTTCAATTATATATGTTGTATTATCTTTAGTGTTAATAAATTCAATAGGCACATTAGGTGCTACAATTGCGTTTGCAATTAATTATTTTTTATACTGTATGTTTATGGTATTTTACTACCGAGACCTATTATTTAGATAGATGGATAGTATAACATTTTTTTATCCCAGTAAAACTGTTGGGGGGGCTGAGTTTCTTTTCTTGCGATTGGCAGAGCAAGTGTCGAAGTTAGGATCGGTAAGAGTTAAATATATTGATTACAGAGATGGATTTGCTAAGAGTAGAATTGAATCAAATGGATTAGATATTGATATTATCGAATTCTGCGATCATAAGAAAATAGCTATTAATTATAATACTGTAGTGATAACACCGCTATCAAATATATTTGAAGTTAACAATTATTTGAGGGGTCTTTTTAAATTATATTTTTGGTCTATCCATCCTTTTGGCCTTAAAGACGCTATAGTGAGTAATCATAAATATAGTCTTTTTTCGAATCCGAGAATGGATAGATATGGTAAAGACATTGATTTTCTGCTTAGCAAAAACGGATTGACGTTTATGGACGGAAGTAATTTATATTATCAACAAGAAACTTTTAAGTTTAAGACCACTGTAGATGATTTTACTCCAATTTTTTGTCCAGCTAGAAAGGGGGGCACACGAAAAATCAATGAAGAGGAAGTAAATTTGGGATGGTTGGGCAGACTCGATAAGGACAAAATCTATACAGTAAAAAATATTATTAGTCATATACAGAAGTTCTGTGAACAAAACAAAAACATTAAAATTGTTTTTCATATTATAGGAGACGGGAAGGAACGCGTAAATTTATCAAAAGTTAATACGACTGACAACTTTTCTATGGTATTAATAAATACTCTGTTAGACGATGAGTTAACAGAGTATGCGAACAATAAAGTCGATGTTTTTTTTGCAATGGGTACCTCGTCATTAGAATTGGCAAGTATGGGAAAACCTGTCGTATTAGTTGATCTCATGGATCAGGAAGTTGGGGCCGTTAACAGATTTAAATGGATATATAATTCGAAATATTTCTCTGTCGGTACTCCATTTACAATAGTAAATGAAAACGCCCTGTCATTTGAAAATATTATCTTAAATATTAATAATGACGATTTAGAGGTTATTGGGAATTTATCTCGTCAATATTATTTAAAAAATCATACTATTGATATTGTTGTTGATAAAATATTAAAGGCTGTGTCTGAAACTACGTTAACCTCATGTGATTTAAAAAAGACAAAACTTCGATGTTCATTTTTTTTTAGTAAGATTAAATTGATAAAGAGGTTTTTTAAAGTATAATTATGATTAAGAATTTGATAGTTTTTGGTACAAGACCAGAAGCAATAAAGATGGCACCCTTAGTTAAAGAGTTTAAGAACGACTCGCATTTTGAAACAAGGGTATGTGTAACAGCTCAACATAGAGAGATGCTGGATCAGGTATTGGATTTTTTTGAAATAGTTCCAGATTATGATCTAGATATTATGAAATCAGATCAGAATTTATATTCTTTAACCGCTAGTATAATTGTTGGTTTAAAGGACGTATTAGAAGAATTTAAACCTAATTATGTCTATGTGCACGGTGATACTACCACGACGATGGCAACGAGTATTGCAGCATTTTACTCGGGAGCTAAGGTTTGTCATATAGAGGCGGGATTAAGAACGTTCAATAAATTATCACCTTTTCCTGAGGAGATTAACAGGCAATTGACAAGTCGAATAGCAGATTACCATTTTGCCCCAACTATCCAGGCTAAGGAGAATTTATTAAAAGAAAATATAAATGAAAAAGACATCCTTGTAACTGGAAACACTGTTATTGATGCATTACTGGAAAGTTCAGAACGGGTAAAAGATATTGAGAATGAGGAAATCAATGAATTAAAACATATAGTTGATACATCCAGAAAGATTGTGCTTGTGACTGGGCATAGAAGAGAAAATCATGGTCAGGGTTTTAGCAATATCTGTGAAGCACTAAAAGTAATTGCGGGTAAGTATAAGGATGTACAAATTATATATCCCGTACATTTGAATCCTAACGTAAAAGGACCCGTTTATGAAATATTATCAGGAATTGAAAATCTAAAATTAATCGATCCACTATCCTATCCAGCATTCGTTTGGTTAATGTCTAGGTCATATTTAATAATTACTGATTCAGGAGGTGTTCAAGAAGAGGCTCCAAGCTTAGGGAAGCCAGTTCTGGTTTTGCGTGATAGAACAGAACGACCCGAAGCGGTAGAGGTAGGAACAGTGATTTTAGTTGGGACGGATATAGCAAAAATAGTGAATGAAGTGGATGTTTTATTAGGAGATCATGGTATATATGAGAAAATGAGTAAGTTGCATAATCCCTATGGTGATGGTTTAGCTGGTAGTAGAATAGTTAATTTTATAAAATGTCTTTAGTTTTCCTTTCCCCTTACCCTAATGATCTTAATTCCAAGGATGGAATGATTCAGAGGGTCAAGCATATTGATCAAAAATTTGAAAATTTAGAGAGGGTTTATATTGATAGCTCTTATAAATTTTCTTTATTTAAAAGGAAATTTTCACCCACTGAGAATGTTATCGTTTATAAGTTGAATACTTTTTTTCATTTCTTCATTATTTTAAACATTCTAATAAAAGCAAGGGTAGTGTATTCTCATTCACTCATGGGGATATTCAACGTTTGGCCAGCTTTCATTGTATGTCCAGGTCGAAAATTTGTTCTTGATGCTCATGGGATTTTTCCAGAGGAATTACGATTTAATGGTTCAAGAAAATTCGTAATTTTTAGCTTGTTAGAAAAAATTACGTTTTCTAAGATTACTAAGGTTATTTGTGTAACTAATGCCATGAAATCACATTATTTACACAAATATCCCCAAATGAATATTGATTATTTTGTATATTATATATTGCCTTCAATTAAAACAAACGTAAACCTATATATTGGTGAACAAGATAAATTGGAGGTCATATATAGTGGCAATCTTCAAAAATGGCAGAATATCGATTTAATGTTGAAAACTATGGAAGCCAATGATCACGAATTAATAAATTATACAGTATTAACAGGTGATTTAAAAGGATTTGAACATAAACTGAAATTTTATTCGATCAAAAAGTCAAAAGTAGTTTTAAAAAGCGTAGCTCCTAGTGAATTAGGAGCTTATTATGAGAAGGCTCATTACGGATTTTTATTAAGAGATGACATCGATGTGAATAGAGTGTCAAATCCCACTAAGATGGTAGAATATTTAAATTATGGAATCGTACCCATAGTCAAATGTGAAAAAATAGGTGATTTTAATGATCTAGGTTATGATTATTTAAAGTATGTAGACTTCAATAAGAATCTAAAACCTGGTAAGAGCATAAGGAACGCAAGTCTATTTCGCGAGTTGGAGAGTAGGATGAAATTGAGAAATTTACAAGATTGGGTTTTAAAATCTAATTAATATTTAAATGGCCACTTATATTATTTTATTAAATTATAATGGGATCGATGATACGATAGAATGTGTTAAAAGTCTACAGGGCTTAAGTAACAAGGATTTCCGCATAATCATTGTTGATAATAAGTCCACTACTCATACGATTGATGAACTAGCAAGTAAATTAGGTACAAATATACAATTTGTTTCAATGTTGGAGCTTTCGAATATGAAAGCAAATAATAGAGTGGTGTTGATTGAGAGTGATCGGAATGGAGGGTTTGCTTACGGCAATAATTTAGGTATAAGATTTTCGATTCAACAATCAGATTGTGAATATGTATGGCTACTCAATAATGATACAATTGTCGACGAAAATATCTTGAATGAGTTAATTGATTCATACGAGACTAAGAAGGCTGAAGGAATTAAAGTCGGGATAATTGGATCGAAATTGATCCATTATTATGATAGAAATTCAATACAGTCTATCGGGTGGAGATTTAATAAGTATTTTGGTTTCCCAAAACAGATTGGTGCCAATATTCCAGCAAATAGTTTGGATACGTTGAAATATAAAGGGAGTGATTTTTCATATGTAGCCGGAGCTTCGATGTTCGTCAGTAAATCATATATCCAAGATGTAGGCGGCTTAAATGATAAATATTTTTTGTATTTTGAAGAGATTGATTGGACTTTAAGGGGGAACCAATTAGGCTATAAATTAGAATTTTGTCCTAGAGCATTAGTTTATCATAAAGAGGGCGCTAGTACAAAGGACAATATTACTTCTAGTTTAGCCAGCCCCTTTTCAGACTATCATTTTACCCGTAGTAAAATTTTATTTTGCAAAAAGTTTTACCCACTCTATTTACCATTGTATTATCTCTCCTTTATTTTAGTTATTTTAAATAGGATTCGCAGGGGGCAATTTAAAAATATCACATCCATAAGTAAAGCCATGATTGGTAGTAGACTTCTTCCAAATGCAAGATAGACTGAGTTATTTATTATTGAAAATAATTTTTATTTTTATCCTTATTTTCTTCTCTTTAATTTTTGAAGTAAATACTTCATTAATATATGTTTCAATTATTTTTGTCCTGGGAATAAATTTTACCAGTTTATTGACCTTAAGGAATATATTTATCTGTTACACGCTTTTATTATTTGTTTTTTCCCGAAGTTTCTTTTTTCCTAATGAAATAGATCTTACGTACCATGGTATAGGTTATTTTTTTTCATTTATGATAGGCTATACGATTAATTTTTTAGTCAAAAAAAAGAGAATAAGATTAAAATCACTTGAATATAAAGGAGTCAGTTTTTTGGGGTTAAGAAAAATTCGACATGTTTTATTATTTTTTTTAACCTTAAAATTATTATTGACATTATATTCTATTTTGTCAATTGGAGTTGGATCATATTTTTCTGGTCACTCAATGGCAGATACTATAAATTCATATGGTACAGAAAGTTCCTCTTCTGGTTTAGAAACAATTTTAGGATCCTTCACAACAAGTTCAATCATAGCAGGGGTGGCCCTATATATTAGACATTGTATAATTTTAAAAGTTAAAATTAATTATTATTTTCTGTCTATACCTTTCCTTATAATTCCTCTTATCTCGCTTTCTCGGAATGCTTTCGCATTTGGAATTTTAACTTTGTTATTAATATATACATTCGAGCATGGAAGTAAATTTTCTGTTAAATTAGTTTTTAAAGGATTAATTGTTTTTTTTGCACTTATATTGGTCGTAGTAAAAATAGGAAATTTACGGGAAAAGAAGTTGAGTGGCAATACCTCTTCTATGAGTGCATTAACTACTGTGTATGCTGAATTTTCACCTATTATAGCGTATTCTAAAATAGTAAATAATTTAGAACTTGGGAGGTTTGAATATCAGTTTGGAAAAACTATTGTTTTGCCTATATTATTCAAGCCTATCCCTAGAAGTTTTTACCCAAGCAAACCCGGTAATACCACTGCGTATTACGCTCAGATAACGGATAAGGACTCTTTTAAAAGTGGGTTTATGGTACCCCCAACACTTTTCGGTGATCTCTATTTAAATTTTGGAATTTATTTTTCTTTTTTAATAATGATGTTTATTGGTACCCTATTTGCTTATTTGGACTTAAAGTATGTAATAGGAGATAAGGACTTTATGGGTCTGTATTTGATTTTCTTTAATGGGTGTTATGCTTTTTTACGAAATAATATTCCCGAAGGGTTAATGAATATTGTATTTGTTTTAGTTATGTATGTGATTCTTAAAAAGTTGTTTTTAAAAAGATAATATGTTCGATAATATTAAAAAGCATATTTATTATGATGCAAACTTTTCTGTTGGTGAATTTCGAGGAATGGGGAAGTATATTAATTTTTTCCGCAAGACACTCGAATCTAAAGGGTTTGTGGTTAAAGGTCTTTTGACAAAGAATTTAAAAGATCATAAATCAATCTCTTTTGGATTTTCTAACTATATCCTTTGGGAACAGTTTTCTCTTCCTTGTTTTCTATATAAAAATAAAGGCTTATATATATATCCATATAATACAGCTCCAATATGGAGGTGGAGGAAAAATTCTACTGAAATATTAATCGTTCATGATTTAATTTTTTTTGATAATTTTGGCGATAATTTAACGTTCAAGCAGAAAATCGGCAAAGCCTATAGAAAATTCATTTTACCCAAAATTATTAAGGATTTTGATCATGTAATTACTGTATCAGAATATTCCAAAGTTGAAATTGTAAAAAAATTCGGAATTGATAATAATAAAATATTTGTTATTCCAAATTCAATAGAACTTACAACAGCTAACACCGAAAAAAAAGAAAATTATATTTTTCATTTAGGAGGAGAGCCTGATTATAAAAATACAAAGACTCTTATAAAGGCTTTTTCACTACTACCTAATGATATTAAGGATAATTTTAAGTTAAAAATTGTTGGAATAAGGAATGTAAATTCGCTTAGAGAATTCAAATTAATCTGCGATGAATTGTGCATTGCTGATAAGGTAGAGTTTTTAGGATATTTATCAGATGAAGCTATAAAATTATTGTATAAAAGGGCTCAAATATTTGTATTTACATCTTTTAAGGAGGGCTTTGGAATTCCTCTTATTGAAGCGATGAACAACGGAACTGCTGTAATATCTAGTAATTCTTCTTGTCTTCCAGAGGTTGGTGGCGAAGCTGCTATGTATTTTGATCCGTTAAATTCTAAGGAATTGTCTTTAAAAATAATAGAAGTATTGAATGATGCTGATATTAGGGAGAAGATGGTTATTGCTGGCTACAAGAATGTTAAGAGATTTTCAGAAACTCAGATTGAGGCTAAAATTGTAGATTTTTTACAAATATTAAATAATGAAAATACAAATAATCCTTCCTGATTTTCCTTATCCTCCCAATAATGGTTTTAGGATTAAAACATATAATCTTATTGATTTATTAAAATTAAACCATGATATAGAAGTAGTGGTAATTAAGCTTAATGATAAACCCGTTGATGCAAGATATTTTGAAAGTTATAAAATACCTATTAAACTTTTTAAAGTAGGATTTTTTGAAAAGATCTTAAATCTTTTCTTAGCCGTATTTTCTTTTAAACCAATTCAAGTACATTTATATAGAAGTCGAGCTGCACGGAAGTATATTAAAAAAAACGGTCATAGATTTGATGCTTATATTTTTAATATGATTAGGACATCTTCTTATAGAGATTTGGTTGATCAAAAGAAGGTAATATTTGATATGGTAGATTTATTATCAAAGAGTTATGCTGAATCCTTAAGAACAACCTCTTCCTTTTTTTATAAGGTTATTTATAGTTTAGAGATTAATAGATTGCGTAAGGAAGAAGATGATGTTTGTTTAAAAGTAGGGCATGTAATATTAGTAAATAAAGAAGAATCAGAAATGCTAAGTTGCGTTTTTGACAATATTACGTGGATTCCAAATGGAGTTAATAAAAATCTTTTTGAATACGGTGAAACTCCAACTATTAAAAATAGGATCGTTTTCCTAGGAGCGATGCACTACCAACCCAATATTGATGCAATTTTATGGTTTGATAAGTATGTGATAGATAAGCTTAATGAAAAAATCGAGCTATTGATAGTTGGTGCAAATCCGTCAAAGAAAATCTTAGATATTCAAAACCGTCGTAAGAATGTCAAAGTTTTAGGTTTCGTTGATGATCCGTTCACTATTTTAAAGTCGAGTTTAGTTGTAATAGCCCCTATGCAAAATGGTGGCGGAATACAAAATAAAATTTTGGAAAGCATGGCTTTGGGTACAATAAATATAATTAGTAGTTACGCCGCTAGACCAATTATAGGCGGTGAAAATGATAAACATTTTATAGTAGAAGATAAACCAAATAATTTAGCTGATATCATTAATAAGCTTTCCGTTGGAGATTTAAATCTGGATTATATGAAAAGCGAAGGGAAGGAGTTAATTAAAAATAATTATACTTGGGATAATTATATCAAAAAGTTAAATTCAATATTAAAAAATATTCAGGACGATTAAGAAACGTTTAATTCGTCATCTAATTATGATCTATTTATGGCTAATATCCATTTTATATTATGTGTTTACGTAAAAATATAATAATCGCTTTTGTAGGTATATCCGCTTATATATTGTTTTCATTAACGGGGTATGCTAAGCTTAATATTTACAACAGCACAATATTAATAGAGCCAAAAGTTAATATTACTAATTTTGGTGGCAAGGGAGATAATATTTTTGATAATACTGTTTCAATAAAAAATGCTATTGTGTTTTTAGCACAGAAAGGAGGAGGCACTTTATATTTTCCTAAAGGAAAATATAAAACCACGTCTTTTATAATTCCTTCGAATATAAAGCTAGTAGGTGATGGGAGTAGCAGCGAATTAATAAATATTACAAGCTCCGAAAATCATTTTATTGCAATTAGGGGAAATAATGTTGAAATTGAAAGTCTTTTTTTAAACGGAAACAGGAAAAATCGAATAAACGGCAAGGACGCTATGGAAGGATCTACTATTTCAATTGCAACCGATGCGCCAGATAATTTTTACAATAGAACCTACAACGTGCGAATACGTAAATGTAGGATTACCACCAATGGATTCGATGCAATTGGAGTTTGGAACAGTAATGATGTAACAATTGAAGATAATTATTGTTTGTCGGGAAGAGACTCGGGAATAGATATTGTAGAAGGTAGTTACAACATAATAATTAAAAACAATGTAATTTATAACAATGACGACGGATGTTTGTTTTTAATAGCTTTGGATAGTTTCCAAATTGCAAAATATGGACTTGTGAGAAATGTGGAAATTTTTAATAATGTAATTTATAACAGATCTAAGGCTTTAATCCCCACTACTTCAATTTTTAGTATAGAATCTTGTGAAAATGTTTCGGTTGAAAATAATAGGATTTTTAACAGTGGTGAAGGGACAGGAATTAAAATATTTCAAGATGCGAATAATATCATCGTTAAGAAAAATAAAATTGAAGTAAGTTCGTTGAAGAATCATAATGCAGCAATTGAGGTAAATAATCAGAATTCAAAAACAAAAGTTTATAAGAAAATAACGATATCAGATAATATCCTTAAAGGGGTGAGAAATGTCTCTTCAAATGGTGTTAATATATATATGTCTAATGCAGATGTAAATAACAATACAATTGAGAATTTGAATTCTGGAATATATGTAAATACAGGGGGGGTATGGCAATCCTTAATAAATATTGAAAATAATGTTATAAATGAATGTAATATTTCTATTGAATTAGCGGGAGACTTCTATGATAAAACAGATATAAATTTACAGTTCAACAAAACTTCATCTTACAAGAAATACAATTACGCAATTTCTAGTGGTTATAACATTTTCAACAGCAATAATCCCATAACAGGTCGAAATTATTTGAATAAGGTAAGTTGGAAAAAATAGTTCTTCTTGTTTTGCTCTTCAGAATTAATGTTTGTAATTGTATGATTTATAGCTTATTTGTATGAGTAATTAATGAGTAGCAAGTTTGGCTATAAAAATTTAAGAAAATATACTCTTGTTAGTGTAAATTTAACCTTGTGGTGTATGTGTATTTCAACAAATAGATTAATAGGAATTTTTGGGAATTCGGGTTTTATAGGAAGTAGTCTTATTGCAAGCCTACCCTCTTGTATAGGTATTTCTTACAGAGAAAACGATTGGAAATCTAAAGTTATAAATTGCGAAAGTGTTATTAACCTAATCGGTAAAGCCCATGATCATTCGGGAAATTTTACAAAGGAAGATTTTTTTAATGTAAATGTCGAGATTTCAAAAGATATTTTCAAGAATTTTATTAATTCTGAGGCTAAATTGTTTGTACATATTAGTTCTATTTCAGCTATTGAAGAATATGAATCTAACAAAGAATTAAAGGAAAACGATATTTGCTCTCCCGAATCGTGGTATGGGAAATCAAAACGTGAAGCAGAAAGATGGCTATTGTCTCAGCCTTTACCTAATGATAAAAAAATCATCATTATCCGACCACCGATGGTTCATGGAGCTGGTGATAAAGGAAATTTAAAATTGCTATATAAGTTAATCTCCCGGGGTATTCCTTATCCGCTATCTTCTTTTGAAAATAAACGTTCATTTATATCGATTGATAATTTTTGCTTTTACATTCAACAAATCATTCAAAATCCAGATAAATTGGAGTCTGGTATATATCATATCGCGGATGAAGAACCCATCTCTACAATAGAAATCATAAACATTATAAAGAAAGTAACCAATAAGAATGTCCCTAATATCGTTCTACCTAAGGGACTTGTTAAAGCAATTGCTAGGTTTGGAGATAGATTATCTATTCCTCTGAATAGTAAGCGGCTTAAAAAGTTGACGAGTAATTTGTTGGTATCAAATGAAAAAATAAAGAAAGCGCTGAACATTGAAGAGTTGCCCTTGACCGCCAAGGAAGGATTGGAGAAAACCATTAACTCTTTTTTAAATAATAAATAATCTTTGATTGAGCTAAGAAATAATAGACTTAAAGTTAAGATAGCGACTTTAGGTGCAGAAATTAAGAGTCTTTATGCATTTGAGACAAGCAGAGAGTATATTTGGGAAGGTAATCGAGTACATTGGCCGAGATCTAGTCCGGTATTGTTTCCAATAGTGGGGGCATTAAGAAATAACGAATTTTTATTTGATGGAAAGAAGTACACTATACAAAAACATGGATTCGCAAGGGATATGTTATTTGACATTATAGAAGTTAGTTCTACATCAGTTAGCTTTCGTTTATCTTCTGAAAGTCTAACTATTGATTATCCTTTTGATTTTGAACTTATCATAAAGTATAAGCTTCTCGAAAATACGTTGATTTGTAAGTATGCCGTCGTGAATAAGTCTATTGGAAGCATGTTTTTTTCAATAGGTGCTCACCCTGCGTTTAAACTAGATTTTACAGAAGCCCAGAATTGGACTGACTATTTTATCAAATTTGAGTTGGATGGGCATTTGCAAAGGCAGTATTTAGTAGATAATTTATTAGCTGATAAAACGCAAGTAATTGAGTTGAATGGTCATCAGTTGCCATTAACGCATAACATGTTTGATGAAGATGCTTGGGTATTAAGAAGCTTGAAATCGTCTAAAATAACTTTGTCGAATCAACAAGGTAATTATAGTCTTGAAGTAACCCATGGTGATTTTTCTTATTTTGGATTATGGTCTGTGCCTGGAAGTTCGTTCTTGTGCTTAGAGCCATGGTGGGGACTCAATGACTCACTCTTTTCTAGCGACAATATAGAAGAAAAGGAAGGTGTAATTGAGTTGGCCAAGGATAAAATTTGGCATAAAGAATGGTGTATCAAAATTAATAGTTAATAGATATAATGATATACGTATTAGTTTTTTTTGCTCTATTATTTTTAGAGCTTGTTTATTTTAAGGTTGCGGATCGGTTTAATATCATTGATAGGCCCAATGAGCGCTCGTCGCATACCATTATTACTCTCCGTGGTGGAGGTGTTATATTTTACGTAGGCGTATTTACGTTCTTTATCCTATCGGGATTTCAGTACCCTTGGTTTTTTATAGGATTGACACTCATGACAGCAGTCAGCTTTGCTGATGATGTCATGACGCTATCCAATAAAGTGCGTTTGTTTGTGCATTTTATCTCGGTACTGCTTATGGCCTATCAACTAGATCTGTTCGCTATGCCTTTGTATTTTCTACTGATTGCATTTATAGTCGTCGTAGGTGTAATAAACGCTTACAACTTTATGGATGGCATCAATGGGATTACAGCCTGTTATAGCTTAGCAGTTGGAGGTTTATTATTCTGGGTAAGCCAGTCTATTGATTTTATTAATCCGGATTTATTAATTTACACGCTACTGTCGGTACTGGTATTTACGATCTTCAATTTTCGTACGAAGGCTATCTGCTTTGCTGGTGATGTGGGCTCGGTCGCGATTGCTTTTATATTGCTTTTTGCCTTAACGGCCTTAATTATCAATACACAAAATTTGATCTATATCTTATTTTTAACTGTTTATGGGATAGATGCAATATGGACTATTATTCGTAGACTTTTGAGGGGTGAGAATATTTTTAAAGCCCATCGTTCGCATTTGTACCAGTATCTTGGTAATGAGGCGAAGGTTAATAAATTATTGGTCTCATTCTTGTACGGTGCTTTGCAGTTTATAATTGGGATGGCTGTGATTTTAGTTTCTAAAGAGACTGTGGTAGTGCAGGTCATCTTTTCGGTTGTGTTGTTGATAATTTTAAGTATGTTTTATTTAATATATAAGACATATTTGATTAAAAAGTATGTGAATAATTGTTAATTGTCAGTGATTAATGTTTGATGTTTTAAGGTTATCGTTATATAATGGTTAAGTTAATACAAGGGGGGGTAGCGAAGGATCATCGGGGGCAGATTAGGTTTGTGAATGATTTTGATATGTCGCAGGTGAAGCGCTTTTATATTATTAAGAATGGAGATACCGAACTTGTACGTGGATGGCGTGCACATCGAATAGAACAGCGTTGGTTTTATGTGCAGTCGGGTTCCTTTGCACTGGATTTGGTAAAGATTGACGATTGGGAGGATACTTCTCCAGACTTACCGATACAGCGCCGGATAATTAAAGCTTCGGATATGCAGGTTGTGCACGTTCCGGTAGGCTACGGGACCGCTTTTCAGGCGTTGGAGGAGGGATCGGAAATGACTGTATTTGCAGATTATGGAATTGATCATGCTGCTAAGGATGATTATACTTGGCCAGTGGATTTCTTTGTTAATAGAGAGTCGTTTTAGCTGGGGGCATTTTGTTTTTTTAACACTCGGGAACTTCCAATTCAATAGTGAATCCCAAAGGTTTGGATACGCAAGATGGTGCCTGTATCAAAATGATTAATATCCCAAGTATAATAGTGATGCAAAAAGTATGGTCGCAATAAAGAATAGAGTAATAGCGACAAGAAACGTACGAGCGTCGTTATGTAGAGTTTTAAATAGTATTGTGAACCGATTCATAGCGTTCTAACAGGTAATATGTGTTAGGAGCTATGCAATTTCCTTGCCAAAAACTGTAAATTAAGAAGTTAAACGATTAATAAGTGAAAAATCGGTGACAGACCAAGGTTGAAAGTTTAAGACCTAAAAGGGTGAATCGTAAGCGATTTTGGATTTGTTTTTCGAATTAATTTTAGGACAAAAGTATGTTGTCAGGAAATTGGGTACTATATTATTATTCTTGTTTTAATATTACCATTAATATTTTACTTTTGTGGGTGATTCGTGAGAACTGGATTGATTATTGTTTATAGGGTTTAAATCGTTTTTAATGAATAAAATTTACCTCATCTTCGTACTAATTTTTATCTTAGCTTCCTGTGCGTCGCGTAAGAAAATTGTTTATTTACAGCCTTCATCAGTGCAATTTGAACAGATGCAGGCGAAATATGCTCCTAAGATTCAACAAGAAGATTTAATAACAATTACGGTTTCTGCTTCTGATGTCAAGGCCACTTTGCCTTTTAATCAACAAAATATCTATCAAGCTTCAGTCGGTTCTTCTACCGATATGGCTTTCAAACCAACCTATCTTGTTGATGCTAATGGAGAAATAGACTTTCCTGTTTTAGGTAAAATGAAATTAGGTGGGTTATCTCGATTAGAAGCGACAGACAAAATTCGTACAAAATTAATGCAGTATATTGTAGACCCAGTCGTAAATCTTACTTTTTCGAATTTTAAGGTAACGGTATTGGGAGAAGTAAATAAACCTGGTGTCTATACTTTGCCCCAAGAACGTGTAACAGTTTTGGAAGCATTGGCGCTCGCTGGTGACATGACTTTAAAAGGTCAGCGTAATAATGTATTATTAGTGCGTGAACAGAATGGAGAAAAGAAAACTGAACGCTTGAACCTGTTAACTGACTCAGTATTGAATTCTCCCTATTACTATTTAGCTCAAAACGATTTAATCTATGTGGAACCTAATAATTCACAGGTTCGTAACTCCCGTTTTGGGCAGGATACCAATGTGTGGATATCGATTACTTCCCTAATCATCACTATAACTGCACTTATTGTTACAAACATCAATAACTAAGCATGAATCAATCTACAGCAAATAAATATAGGGGCGAAAGAAACGAAGAACAGGAAGTTGATTTAAAACAGTTGGTAGAGCAGTATGCTTATTACTGGCAGTGGTTTGTTGTTTCGATATTTCTAGCGCTATTGTTGTCGTTTTTGTATCTAAGATATAGTACGTCGGAATATAAGGTGGAGGCTAAAATTCTATTGCAGAAGGAAGATCAAGCTGGAGGGGAAATGTCTGGATTGACAGAATTGAGTAGTCTCACAGGGGGGGCAGGGCAATCGGCTTTCGTAATCGATCAAATCGAGATTTTAAAATCGCGTCGGATACTCCGTAAGGTAATCGAGCAGCATAACCTACAGAACACATATTTTGTGCAGGGAAAGATTAAACAGACTGAAGTGCTTGTGTCTGAATCTCCCATAAAAGTGTTGGCAACAGATATTAAAGACCAAAATAAGACTGGTACTTTTACGATAAAGTTATTGGATAATACTACATTTGCTTTGATAGAAAAGGATGGAGTAGAAGAAGAAAAGATTGAATTTGGCAAGAACGTAACTACCAACTTTGGGCAAGTTTTAGTAACCCCGAATGCTGATTTTTCCAAATCTCTAGGACAGAGCGTGAAGGTGACAATGCAATCCGTAAATAATACTATCGATGGATTACAAAAGGCAGTACAAATAAATCCTAGTTCAGAAAAGCAATCTTATATAGTTTCTTTTTCTTTGACGGGGCCTATCAAAAAAAAATCAGAGCTTATTATTAATAGCTTAATCGACCAATATAATAACGATGTGTCTGATGATAAGAATAAGGTAACAACAGCTACCTCAAAATTTATCTCGACAAGACTGGAATTGATTTCTAAAGACCTGGATTCGGCAGATGAAAAAGTGCGCGATTTTAAAGCAAATAATAATTTGACAGACCTCATGGCAGAGGCAGAACTGAACCTGAGAACCATGTCTGAAGCCGATAAGGATGTGCTGCAAAAGCGTACGCAGTTGCAATTGGCAAACTATATGAAAGAGTCGATCAAGTCGAATTCGGATCTACAGCTATTGCCATCTAATTTAGGGCTGCAGGATCTATCTATTGAAAAGTCTTTAATGGAGTATAATAAGCTGGTACTGGAACGGGAAGACCTTTTAAAGAGTTCAACGGTGGATAACCCCATTGTAAAGAATCTCACAGAGAATATTCGCTCACTGAACCGGAATCTAATGGCATCGCTGGATAATTATCAGTCGGTCTTGGAGCTTTCGCTTAACAATGCACAGGCAAAGAAAAATCAGCTTCAAGGGCGTATCTCGGCGGTACCAAGGCAGGAACTTGGATTCAAAGATATATCCCGTCAGCAGCAAATTGTAGAGTCAATCTACCTATTTTTATTACAAAAAAGGGAGGAGAATGAAATCAAGGCCTCGGCAAGACCCGATATATTAAAAGTAATTGATGCGGCTTATGGTTCGGATATTCCGGTAGCTCCGCGCAAAATGATTATTCTATTAGGAGCGCTCATAGCGGGTCTTTTGATTCCTTTTGGTGCTCTCTACATCAAATTTTTATTGGATAATAAGGTGCAGTCGCGTAAAGACATCGAAGCAGTATTGTCAGCGCCGATTCTAGGCGAGGTTCCAACCTCATCTGATCCTATCGTACGGGATAATGATCGCTCCTCACTTGCGGAGGCGTTCCGTATATTACGGACCAATATTTCTTTTATGCTGGGTGCGAAGAAAGACTCTGCAGTAATCTTCGTGACCTCGACCACCTCGGGTGAAGGTAAATCTTTTGTGTCGACCAACTTGGCTCGTATATTGTCTATGTCAGGCAAGAAGGTGCTATTGATGGGGGCAGATATCCGATCGCCGAAGGTGTTGGATTACCTCGGGCTTTCGCATTTGCAGCATACCAATGTGGGGATCACGCAGTACCTGATCAATCCGGATATGGATATTGATAATATCATTATCAAGCAGCCGGACAACTATCGATTTGATGTTATCTACTCGGGTTATATCGCGCCGAATCCGGCAGAGCTCCTGATGAATGGTCATTTTGACGATATTATTAAATACGCACAGGAGCACTACGATTATGTACTGGTCGATACGGCACCGGTCAGTCTGGTAACGGATACGCTACTGATCGCCCATAATGCGGATCTGACGGTATATGTATCGCGTGCCAACTACCTGGACAAACGGTTGCTTAATGTGCCGAAAGAGCTCTATGCAGATGGTAAATTGAAGAATATGGCGGTAGTGGTGAATGATGTGGATTTTGCCAAAGGATACGGCTACGGCTATGGTTACGGCTATGGCTACGGCGATATGGGCAATAAATCCCTGCGTGAACGACTAATGGGGAAATTAAAAGGCTTGTTTGGAAAAAAATAACAACTTATTATATTGTATTGTTAATCATATACAAATTATTCGGAATAAGCTAAAAATAAAATAAAAAGCTCTCGTATACTTACGGGAGCTTTTTTTTATGGTTATGGCGCATAATAGCTTCCATAAAGTAAGTAAATCCCTTTCATTTGTAATAAATTTTATACAATTCGAATTGAATATTAATCTAATATTACGTATTTTGCGCACAATATTAAATTGTATTGCTCGATGCACGGCTTACTGTGGCATAAGTTTTGCTCATAAGAAGGGTAAAATTGGATGCGAAAAGATATTTTGCCAGACTGCCTGTGTAGCGAAAAGGAATTGATTACGTTAATAGTACATATAGACTTTTTTTATTAGATATAATGGGATTTTTTTCGAAGCTATTTGGTAAAGGACAGAACGAAACCAAGGTGATGACGATGGGTAAACTGGCATTTCTAGAAGTAGATATGCACAATCACCTTCTCCCTGCTATTGATGACGGTAGTCAATCTACGGCACAGTCGATCTCGCTCATAAAAGGTCTACATGCCATGGGTTTTGAAAAATTTATCTGCACGCCCCATATTATGGCCGGTGTACATCCCAATACAAAATCGACTATAGCGGCAGCACACGAGACATTAAGCAAGGAGCTGCGCACTGCAGATCCTAAGGTGAAGATATTTGCAGCTGCCGAGCATATGATAGATGAAGAACTGGACGGTATCATCAAGAAAGACAACCTCTGTGTAATGCCGGGAGGTTATGTGCTGATCGAGATGTCTTACCTAGCCGAGTCGAAAGCGCTATTTCAAACGATACTCGACATACAAAACCTGGGCTATAAGCCTATACTGGCGCATCCGGAACGCTACAACTACTACCACTACAACTTCGATATGTACAAGCAGATCAAAGATGCGGGCTGCCTATTGCAGCTCAACCTGCTCTCGATAAGTAGGTACTACGGTACGGAGGTGAAAGTAGCAGCATTGACGATGATCAAATCGGGTATGTATGATTTTGTAGGTACGGATACGCACCACGAAAAGCACCTGGCTGCGCTACAGGATGTAGTGGCCAAGTACCCGGTAAGGGACCTGTTGAAGACCTGCCCGATCAAAAACCCAACCTTGTTGGATCACTTGCAGAATGATAATACAATAGCGGTAGGCTAATCGCTGTTAATATAACTATAGCAAGAAGGCTTAGCTCGACTACCGAGCTAAGCCTTTTTTTTTTGCTTGCTCGAATAGATTGGTTACTGAGGTCGATATGGACTTGGGGCGTTATGTTTATCAACAGATCAATTGGAATAATAGACTATTGGGGCTCATACGCTTGGCAATCTTGGGCCTCGAACAATAAATAGATAGTGGTACCTCGTTGCTTTTCGGAATGGACCTGTATGTCGATCGCTAGAAAATCGGCAATGCTTTTGGCGATGGACAGGCCTAATCCATTACCTACGGCAAGACGGTGAAATCGCTGGAATAATTTTTCCGTTTGCGTCGCGTCCATGCCGATGCCGGTATCCTGGATGCACAGCTTGAACTTATCGGCTGAAAAGCTACCCCGGATGTCTACCCTTCCGCCCTGTACATTATACTGGATGGCATTGTGAATCAGGTTATAGAGCAATTGAAACAGCAGCTGCCTATGTTGATGGCTTATCCGGAGCTGTGGGTCTACCGTCATGTTCAAGGAGAGGGACTTGGCATCCATAAAGAGCTGTAATTCGGAAATGATATCCTGCAAGAGGGGGTGTAAGTGGACGGTTTCTGTTCGCGAATACTCGCCACTATCTACCCGTGCTAAAAAGAGCAGCGTGCGTACCAGTCCCTGAAGCCGGTCTAGCGTATGGAGGCTGGACTGTAGTTTGTCGATCACGGCGTCGGAAAGCGATGGGGTATCCAGAAGGTTCTCGAGCTTGCTGCGTAACACGGCGATGGGGGTCAATAGCTCATGGGATGCATTGGCGGTGAACTCTTTTTCACGGGTGTATGCAGCGGTAGCCTGAGCCATGAGCTCCCGTAATCGCTGATCCAATAACTGGAAATCTAAGGTAGAGGTAGAAATGGGTTGGGATGCGGCCGTGAAGGGAAAAGATTGGTGCTGCAACCGCAGCCGTACGATATCGCGTAAAGGCCTAAGGATATGGGTCCCGTAGAAATAATCGATAGTGACTGTGGTAATGAGCAAAAGACCGAGAATGCCCAAGGCTACCTTTTGTAAGAGGGCGGCGTATAGGCGTATGCTGGTCTCCGAACGTCCGATTTCGAGGAGGTAGGTAGTGCCGTCGGCCTCAAAATAGCGATGTAGAATGCGGTATTCGATCGTATCTCGATCAATAATACGTGCTTCATTGGCTATGCTGAATGATCCTGGAAGGCTACTGTCGGCTTGTACTTGTTGTAGGGCGATGTAATCTTCCTTGAGCATCGTATAGCTCCCAAAACTGCTGTCGCCTTGTAGATAGTGTTGTAGACCGTAGTGCCGTATATTGTCAAAGACGGCATGCTGTTGCTTCTTTAACACCCCGTCTATCGAATACCGTGCATAAAAGCTGAATAGCCAGGGAAGGATCAATAGGAATAACCCGAAAATAAGTAGTTTCGATAGGGCAAAATATAAGGTGAATTTGCTGTTTAGCTTCACGGCAATACAATTTTATAACCTATGCCCCGTACCGATTGTAGCCAATCGACTGTTGCATATACCGATAGTTTTTTGCGTATGTTCTTGATGTGTACATCGATATAGTTGGAGTCTCCATTGGGGAGGCTGTAATCGCCCCAGACGTGTTCGTACAGCTGCGAACGGCTCAATGGCCGATTGCGGTGCAGCAATAAGAAACTCAGAATATCGAATTCTTTTTTGTACAGCTGTATCTCCTGTTGCTGAAATCGTACACAGCGCTGCTCCAGGTCTATTACAAAACCGCCTAAGGAGATGGTTTCCTGTAGGTTTCCGTAGCGCCGCCGCCATAATGCCTGTAGACGGGCATGTAACTCGACCAGCGCAAAGGGCTTGGGCAGGTAGTCGTCTGCCCCGTCCTGCAGTCCAAGTACGCGATCCGCTACTGCCCCACGTGCAGAAGCAATCAGCACGAAGCTCTCCGGATGATCTCTCTTGATAGCGCGCAACAGCTCAAATCCGCTGCCGTCGGGTAAACCCAGGTCTAATACGATAATAGCATAGGGCTTCTGCGAAAGATAGTGCAATGCCTCGCGCTGGCTGCCCGCAACTGTACAGTCATAACGTAGTCCCTGCAGGTATACCGATACTTCTTGGGCAAGTTCTTTTTCGTCTTCAACTAGAAGCACGTTCATCATAATGGTTTTTAATCGTTACTATTAAAATTGATAAAAATATCCTACATTAAAAAATGAATTTTTACGGGCCTCACTTTGTACCTCTTTGCCCAATAATGAAAGTTGATAGGATGCCAGAAATGAACCGTTGCCATATTGCCAGATAACGGGAAGTTGAAAATTGTAGGATAACAGCGTAAAATCGGTAGAGATCACGGTGGTCTCGGTGTAGGTGACTTCCTGTTGCGTTGGATTTTTACCATTTAGGATACTACCTAGTCCGGGGTGTTTTTGCGTCTCTTCTATATAACTGGTGTAGAAGCGTTGGGTACCCGCCGTGACCGAGATATTGGGCTTGATATATAAAATGTCTTTGGCGGTGAAGGAGTGCAGCGGCACAATCTTGCTGTTGGTTAATGTGACAAAGAAATCGTCTTCTTGACCAAAGTTATAATCGGCGCCAAGATCGGTCTGGAAGAGGTGTGTGAGCCCTAGCTCGACGGTAGCACTGTTGGGATTGGAGGCCTGTAACAACGGAGAGTCTTTACTGTAAAAAGAACGGTTATAGCCGACATTAAGTGTCCCCTTGGAGCCAAGAGCAAATTCAAACCCGGTGCCCACATGCAGTTCGGATGGAAAATTGCCCTCTTTTAACAGCTGGTATCCGCCGGCCGACACGTACCATCCGATGGGGGTACGCAGGGTTAAATCGGTGTAAACAAAGGGCAGCGATTCGCCGGCGGTCTGCCCGTAATAATTTGCATTACTGCTCCACAGGTTGGTCCACGTGAACGTTGTTTTTTGGGCTGTACTATCGGAGGTCTGGGCCTTTGATACAGGCCCCGAAAGTAACAGTACAACGAAAAGACATGTACTGCAAAAGAAACTCGACTGAATCATCGTTACAATTTAATTTTTAGTTTCGTATTGATCTTGGTTTTAACTTTAATAGGGGGGCCTGTACCCTTTACTTTGGGTAATGCTACAGGACGGGGGATTTGCTGGTTGCGCGCTTTAGGGACTATTTTGGGGATCTCTTTTTTTATTTCGGTGTTTTTTTTTGAGCCATGCTTGTCTGGGCGCTGATTTGCTTTGGCGCCTTTTTCTTCTTGTTGGGGGGTACGGATACTATCGGCAATGACGACCCTGACACGTGCTAAAACCGGTCTGGAGCCCCAATCCATAGCCAGGGCCGAGTCGGGTTTGCCCAGACTCAAAAGTACGGCTAGGAATACATACACACGAGATCGAAAATCCATAATCCCTAAAAAAAAGTTACTTTGAGGTGATCCCTCACCTCAAAGTTAAACATAACATCTAAAATATTCCAAGACCTACTTGAGGCCGCCACGGATTCTTGTATTGGTACGCACTTTTACCGGAGTGGTACGGATGTCGGTTTTGGTGTGGACACGGGTATTTACCTGGGGCGATACGCGGACATTTGCCTGTACCTTAGGCGATGCCTGTACGGCAGCATGGGGCGCTACGTCTACACTTTTTACGGCACGATGGGCTGTAGACTGCGTCTTCCCGACCACGGAGGCAACCTCACTGACCACGGCGCCCTTGGTGCCGGACTCAACTTGGGCATGAGCGACCGCGCTCACTGCGGATCCATGCGTGACCTGCTGTGCATTGGCATCTCCTTCTGCAGCTGCTACACCGGTAGCCAACGCTGCTTCTACTTCGTTTTCGTTTTTGGCCTTGGCGGAAGCTGCCTCGCTCACGATAGCCCCTTTCTGTCCGCCTTCGATACCATGAGCAGTTTGGCTAACGAGTGTTCCGTGTGCATTTTGGGTGTTTTCAACGGCTCCATTGGAGGTTTTCTCTGCCAGCTTCGTCGCTTTGTCTGAAGCGTGCTGTGCCGCCTTTTCAGTGCGATCGGCCGATTTTGCCGCACGCAGCGCACGGCCCTCGGCACTGGCTTCTACGGCTGTCTCAGATTGGACAGCACCTTCGGTTTTCTTGCCCGTCTGCGAGGCATTGTCTGCTTTCTTTACAGCTGCAACAGCTGTATTGCTTTTTGTGGTTGTCTCTTGGGCTGTAACTGTTGCGCCTAGCAACAGTGCTACAACGAATAATCCTAAACTTTTCATAAGTGTATCATTACTTGGTGAGCGCGTAAGCTCGTTTTACATGGATTAGTATTTATAGATACTAATCTAAAGCAGGATTATGAAAATAAAATGAAAATGAATTTTTTTTTATAAAATTTCCCGTTTTCTTTTGTAAGCTACTGATAGTTACGGAAACGTTTGCATGGATAATGTACCTGCTCTTTATAAACTTATAGCTATAATAGCCTTTCAATTGGTAACCAAAATAAAAAAGAGGGAGCGGCAATGTATAAGACTGGAGATGTAAAATACGCCTACAAAACCTATTTTATTAAAAATTTAAAGGCTTTTTGGAATGTTTGAACTTATGAAATATCCATGTAGCAGAACTGCACAGGCACCAATGGCCGCGGAGCAGCATGCACGCCAACAGTAATAAAGTCGTGCATAACGTACTTTGGATATTCCATATGACCATTAAAAAAAAATAAACCGAGCTTGCGAGCTCATGAAATAATTATACACATATGAAATGTAGCCTGAGAAAGGTAGTGGTGATGATACTGGGGCTTTGTGGGCTGTGGTCTGTGGCTTACACGCAAGAAGTACTGGATCTGGCCGGTGAATGGCAGTTTCAGCTGGATCCGCAAAAAATCGGAATGAAGGATGCCTGGTTTCTGAAACAAGGACTTGAGGATAAGGTGGTATTGCCCGGAACCACGGATACCAATAAAAAAGGGTACAAAACAAGTCCCTGGCCACATGATTCGATCACGAGAAAGTTCTCCTTTCCGGAGGATTTTGAAAAACCCGAATGGATATATGAACTGAATACGGCCCCCTCACAGCGCTATAAGTATATAGGCCCGGCCTGGTACCAGCGTGAAATAGATATTCCGAATGACTGGAATGGAAAGGGGGTCGAACTCTTTCTCGAAAGAAGCTTGTTTAAGATAAACGTATGGGTGGATGGCGTTCGTGTTGGAGAGGATGTAGCCCTCTACACGCCCAGGCTATTTGACTTGACGCCGTTTGTGAAGGCCGGAAAAAAACATCGGATCACAATATGTGTGGACAATACGAATCTGATCGGTGGTATGGCGCATGGCTATACCTACCATACCCAGACCAACTGGAATGGTGTGGTCGGAAAAATGGAACTGCGTAAGATAAATGAGCTGCATATCCGATCCATGCGTGTATTTACGGATATACATGACAAGAACGTAAGACTGGAGGTGGAGCTGGATAACCATACCGGGAGAAGGCTGCCAGCGCAGTTCAAGGTGCTGGTAAGGGGCAGCGACGGCAAGGTGGTCGCCCAAAAGATATACGCCAGAAAGGTAGAGCAAGGTAAAAGGATACAGGAGATTGTGCTGCCTATCGACAAGGCTATCGTGCTCTGGGATGAATTTACCCCTGAGCTGTATAGACTCGAACTGGAGGTGCAGGGTGAGGGACTCGCCTTTATGGAGACGAAAAGAGAACGCTTTGCTTTCAGGAAGATATCCACCAATGGCACCCAGATATTGGTTAATGATAGGCCCGTATTTCTGAGGGGTACCCTGGATTGTGCGATTTATCCCAAAACGGGGTATATGCCGATGGATAGGGCCGCGTGGGAAAAGGTGCTGGGCACGGTCAAGGAATATGGAATGAATCACCTCAGGTACCATTCGGTATGTCCGCCAAAGGTAGCTTTTGATGTGGCCGACGAGATGGGGATCTATCTGCAGGCTGAATTGCTATGGGGGCCGGAGCCGACAGCGACAAACTATGCGACAGAATACCTCTACAACGAAGGCTACCGCGTACTCAATGAATATGGCAACCATCCTTCATTTGTACTGATGGCGCTGAGTAATGAGCTGTCGTATGCTGATCTGCCCATGAAGAATAGAATCGTGGATGGATACCGCAAATATGATCCCCGAAGATTGTATGCCACGCAGGCGGGACATGTCAATAAGATGCATACGGCTAGTGAGGTAAGGTTTAATAAAACCTGGGAAAATGAAGAGATATGTAATATACCCAGGGAAGAGCTGATAGAAAGTAATGATTTTGACTTTGCTGCCGGTAAGGGACCGGATGAGCCGCCGCTCGTGATACATGAAAATGGTCAATGGGTGATGTATCCGGGCTTTGATTTTATGAAAAAGTTTGATGGCGTGATACAACCAGACAATTTTGTGCCGATGTATGATCGGCTGCTGGCCAATGGTCTCGCGGAGAAAGATCGGGAAATGGCGAAGGCGTCCGGCAGGCACGGGGTATGGCATATCAAGCAGGTGCTGGAGTCTATGTACCGTACTGGTGGGGTGTCAGGGTACCAGTATCTGGGGCTGCAGGATTTTCCCGGTCAATCGGAAGCTATGGTGGGGATTCTGGATCCTTTTTGGGATAGTAAAGGCTATGTGCGCCCGGAGGAGTTTAGAAGTTTCTGTTCGGAGGTGGTGCCGCTGGTACGCATGAAGAAATGGACCTATACCACCGGGGAGTCTTTGGATATAAAGGCGGAGGTCTGGAATTTTGGACCGGCAGATATAACGGGGAAGAGGCTGGCATGGGCGGTGTACAGCCCGAACGGGGAAAAGCTAATGAAGGGTAAATTTGAAGCGGGGCAGATAAAGCAAGGGGAGTCTACACCGGTAGGCAGTCTAAACTTGCCGCTGGATAAGCTCGATAGAGCGGGCAGCTATATGTTTGAGCTGGCCTTAGAAGGGACAGCCTATCGGAATACGTGGGACTTTTATGTATACCCTGTGGTGCAGCCGGTGGATCCCAAAGGGGTGCATGTGGCTGAGGTGTTGGATGAACAGGTTTTTGCCGTGCTGGAGTCGGGCGGAAAGGTGCTTTTGCAGTGGCCGCTCGAGGGGCATGGAAAGAATGTACAGAAGACGTCATTCACCCCTCATTTCTGGTCTTTTAATAGAGGTGCGCTGGGAAGGGTATACCCGGGTACGGCAGGTATGCTGTGCGACCCTGACCATCCGGTGTTTAAAGGATTTGAGACCAGAAGCTTTGCGGATCCGAGATGGATGCATATGATCCATTTTGCAAATGCATTTATATTGAACGATCACAAAGACATTGATCCATTGGTGCAGATCATTGATGATTACCATAGGAATAACAAACTGGCAGCGGTGTTCGAACTCAGGGTGGGGAAGGGTAAATTGATGGTGTGTGGACTGGACCTGGTATCGGATGAAGCCAAGAGACCGGAAATACAACATTTTAAAAACAGCCTATTGGCGTATATGCAAAGTGATGCGTTCGACCCGAAAGTGCAGATGGATAGCGTGGCCCTGGAAAGCTTAATTCCGGATCCTAAGACCGTGACCCGGGTGCTGGAGGGATCGAGCCGATGGCCCCTGCACGATTATAGGGATGTGCTGGATGGCGATCCTGCTACCTTTTGGAGCAGTGAGTGGAATGGGGAATGGAGGGCGAGCAAGTCGCATTATTTAATAATAGAGCTGCCGCAGTCTAAGCTGATCCAGGGCTGTACCTATACGCCCCGGCAGGACTCTGAAAACGGAAGGGTAGGGAAGTATGAGCTATTTGTCAGTATGGATGGAAAGAGCTGGGGAGAGGCTGTGGCAAGTGGTTCTTTTGAAAACGTGGCGCAGGTGCAGCAGGTGAAGTTTGAAAAGCCCCGGGAAGGGAAGTTCGTGAAGTTTGTGGCGCTGGAAGAGGTCAATAAAAGAAAATGGGCTGCAATAGCTGATCTTGACTTTTTCTAGTGTTTTTCACAGCGTTCCAGACACAATGGTGAAAAAAGAGCCCTAGGGTAGGGATATCGTGCTATCCCCGGTAATAGGGGATAGCAGAGCGCTAGGCCAAAAGGTAACCGGCGGAATGGAGAATGGAAAAAATACCCGCAAATAGATAGCACCGAACGGAAACGTTTGCATGGATAATGTATCGCTCCTTTATTAACTTTTACTATAATAGTGCCACTATTTGCAGCCTGGAGCTGAAATGGGAACCTTAGAATTATGACAGCGGAGATCACCGAATTACTTTTTAAGCAGTATTATGCGAGGCTATGTGTCTATGCGACCGCCCTATTGGGCGATCCGCATGCTGCGGAAGATGTGGTGGCTGCGGTATTCCTCAATATGGTAGCCAACGCGACCAGCGAAGTGCAGCGCATCGGACTGCCCTACCTCTATCGTGCAGTCAAAAATGGTTGCCTGAAAAATATACGTAAAGAGAATACCCATACCAAATACCTGTCCAGTGGGATGATCGAAATCAGTGAAGAGGGCTATGATCAAAGGATTATCCAGGCTGAACTGACGGTCGCCCTGTCTGCACTGTTGGAGGAGCTGCCCGAAGGATGTAGCCGCATCCTAAAAATGAGCTATGTCGAAGGACTCAAAAATGCGGAGATAGCAGAGAAGCTCTGTATCTCGATACACACGGTAAAAAGCCAGAAAAATAGAGGCTTAATGTTGTTACGGGAACGGGTGTCGCTGCACTATCTGCTGACCATATTGCTGTTTCTGAAAAATTTCTAAAAAAAAATAATTTTCTTTCCATCCTTTTCCGCTCCCAGTGGATTATAGAGATATGGAACAGCACGCAATCCGATTGGCGCAGCTAATCGCTAAGTATATCAATCAGAATATCTCATCCGACGAATTGGAGGAACTGGAGGCCGCGGTGCCTCCGTCTGAACTCAAAAAAATCTTGTCTGATTTTGAAAAAGGACGCGAGGTACAGGACGAGCTGTTGGTTTATTTTGAATCTAAAAAGCAACAAGCCTGGAAGAATCTACAAGCTACCGCCAAGCCCCGCTCTAAGTGGAAAATATATTATAAATATACTGCTGTAGCGGCTACGCTATTGTTGGCCGCAGCGTTGTCTCTATACTTTTTACGTAGGGATGCGCGGCAGGGGGTATACTATAACGAGGTCATACCGGATCGGGTATTTGGCCAGAAAAACGACGTCAGCCCCGGTAAGATGCAGACACTGGTGGAACTGGCCAATGGAGAGACGGTCGTGGTGCAGGATAAGATCCTGAAAATAGGAGCAGATAGCGGGCGGAATGATGCTGCTTCGGGGTTTTTTACCCAGCAGATGGATAATATAAAGACGATAACTACCCCGAAGGCGAGCAATATCGAACTATGGTTGCCTGATAATACGCGGGTATGGCTCAATGCGGCCAGTACGCTGACAATCGATCGCGCATATAATACACGGAATAGGATGGTGTACCTCAAGGGAGAAGCTTTTTTTGAGGTGGCGAAAGATGCGGAAAGACGATTTATGGTCGTCTCCGATAGGGATACCGTAGCGGTATACGGTACCTCTTTTAATGTCAATAGCTATGGCAAGCATCCTGCTGCTACCCTGCTCGAGGGCAAGGTCCGTATGCAGGGGCAGGAAAGAAAAATGCTGGATCTGCCGGTGGGCTATCAAGGTAGATGGCGCAATGGAGAACTCGTAGCGATGAAGGTGGACGTAAAGAAGTATAGCTCCTGGAAAGATGGGTATTTCTACTTTAAACAGGACAACCTCAATGAGGTGGTGCAAAGGATGGCCGACTGGTACGATATCGAGGTACAGTCGGAGGTAGCGGATAGAATGGTGCATATATCGGGCACAATAGATAAAAAGGCGAGCCTGGCGGAAGCGGTGTCCATACTGAAGGATGTCTCTGGGCTGCACTTTACGATTGAGAATAGAATATTGAAAATAACCAAATAGTGAAACTTATGGATTAACAAGGACGAGTGCTGCGAAATGTCAGCGAATTAACTAACTGTAATATTAAAAAAGAAGATACCAGTCTAAATTATGATGAAAAACCAGATTAAAGATAAGAGCTGGATGGTGCTAAAGTATGGTCTACTGGTGCTGTCCATGTTTTTATTTGGCTTTTGGGCACAGGCAACGGCCCAACTGATCACGCTCAAACAGAGCAACAAGCGTATTGAAAAAGTGCTGGAGCAGATTACCGAAAGGTATAAGATTCATTTCCTTTACAAAGATGATCTATTGCTAAGGATGAAACCTGTGAGTATTGATGTGAAAGATGTCGAGATAGAGCAGGTGCTCCAGGGGCTATTTCGCGAGTCGGGCATTACCTACACGCGACGCAACAATAATATCACGCTGCAGCAAAGCGAAAGACCGAACAGCAAACAGGATAAAATTAAGGTAACAGGCCTGGTAACCGATAGCACAGGATCTGCTATCACGGGGGCTTCTGTAGCTTTGAAATCGAACCCGGCTATAGGTACGGCTACCGATAGAAACGGTAGATTCGTGATCGAGGTAGCGCCTAATGCGGTGCTGTGGGTCAGCTATATGGGATTTACCGGCCAGGAGCTCGTCGTAACCCAGGGCAAGGACTATAAGATCGTGCTCCTGCCGGATGCGGCGGGACTGGAGGAGGTCGTCGTTGTGGGGTTTGGCAAGCAGAAGAAAGAATCGGTGGTGAGCTCGATAGCGACGGTATCGGGGGAGACCCTCCGCGCACCCACACGCAGTCTGAGCAACAACCTGGCCGGCCAGATACCGGGACTGATCGCCGTACAGCGATCGGGGATGCCGGGCTACGACGATGCCGAATTCTGGATACGCGGCACCAGCTCTTTTGCCGGCGGCACATCGCCTCTAGTGCTGGTGGATGGGATACCGCGAAGCCTGAATGATATTGATCCCGATGAAATAGAGACGTTCTCCTTGTTGAAAGATGCCGCAGCGACTGCCGTATACGGCGCAGAAGGAGCAAACGGGGTAATACTGATCACATCTAAAAGGGGAAAGATCCAAAAAACAGCCATAGGCTACCGCGGCGAATACTCCTACTCGACACCGACCAGGGTGCCCAGGATGGCCAACTCCTTTGACTACCTCCGTATGTATAATGAAGCGCAGGTAAATGATGGGTTGCTACCGGCATTTGGCGACGACCTCTTGGACAAGTTCCGGACCAATGCCGATCCGGATCTATACCCGAGCAGCAACTGGTACGACCTGCTGCTGCGTGACAATACCTACAATACAAGACACAACCTCAACTTTAGAGGTGGTGGAGACAGAATGCGTTTTTTTGTGAATGCAGGCTTCTTTAACGAAAGTGGTCTGTTTGTGTCCTCCAAAGAGTATAACAACAACTCGAACTATAAACGCTACAACCTGCGGAGTAATATCGATATGGATGTGACCAATACAACGACCCTAAGGGTGGATCTGGCAGGGCAGTATGGGCAGGTGAACAGGCCATACTACGATCAGACCGTAATATTCGATCGCTTCTCGCGGATACCGCCGCACCTATTCCCAGCGATCTATTCGGATGGAACACTGGCGGCACACCCTTCGCAGGATAATAATAAGGTGAATCCTTACAACCAGCTGCTGGAGTACGGCTATAGAAAGGAATGGCGGTCATCCATACAGAGCCGTGTGGATATCGAGCAGAAGCTGCCCTTTCTGACACAGGGGCTACGCGCTAAAGGTACCGTGAGCTACGATGCCTATGGGGAGTTTCAGATGGCCAGGACCCGCACGCCGGAGACCTTTGTGGCTACCGGTAGGGATGATGAGGGAAAGCTGATATTTGTAAGAAAAACCAATAAGACGGCGATGGGTGAGCCCACGGAATCGAACTCGGCAGAGAAGAAAATATACCTCGAGGCCTCGCTAAATTATGACCGCGTATTTGCCGATAGACATGATGTGTCGGCTATGGTACTGACCTACCAGAAGGAAAGGCAATTGCACAATCAGGCCCTATCGTTCCGTAAACAGGCGTATGTAGGACGGGTAACCTATAGCTATAACCGGGTATACTCGATGGAAGCCAATTTTGGGATCACCGGGTCGGAGCAGTTTGCCGAAGGCAACCGCTTTGGATTCTTCCCGGCAGTAGGGCTGGCCTATGTCGTGACCAATGAGCCTTTCTTCCCAGAGCACCTCAAACGCTACCTATCTAACTTGAAGCTACGGGCATCGGTAGGACGAACAGGTAATGACGATACCGGAAGTGAGGCTAACCGATTTATATACCGTGGCCAATTTGGAGCCTATTCTTCATATCCGATAGGTATCGGGACAACAGGAAGCCTGGATAATCTAAATGGACTGACAGAAACCCGATTTGAAGCACCGATGATAGGCTGGGAAATCGAAAATAAAAGAAACTTTGGTATTGATCTGGGTTTGTTCAATAACAACCTGCAGATCACGGCAGACTACTTTCAGAATGACCGCTATAATATCTTGCTCCGCAGAAGAACAATAGTCAATGCCGCAGGATTCATGTCCAACCCTTGGCAGAACTATGGTAAGGTGCAGAATAAGGGGGTAGATGGATCGGTGACGTACAACCAGAAGCTGGGAACAGACTTTAGCATGCAGCTACGCGGTAACTTTACCTTTGCGCGTAATAAGATAACAGAGTACGATGAGGTAAAGCAGGTCCACCCTTGGATGGAGCTGACGGGCAAACGCCTCAACGGTATAAATGATGTCTATGTAGCGGATGGATTGTTTAAGGACGACGACTTTAATATATACACCGATGCAGATGGTAAAATTGCTTATCAACTGAAACAGGGCATAGCGCCATCGGAGCAGATGGCCAACCCGAAACCGGGGGATATCAGGTATAAAGACCTGAATGGGGATGGTATAGTCAACGCCTTTGACCGTATTAAAGATGCCGCAATGCCTACCGTCCCTGAGATTGTTTATGGGTTTGGAACCAGCTTTAAGTACAAAGGGGCTTTTTTGAGCCTGTTCTTTCAAGGGGCGGCCAATGTATCGACCAATCTGAACAACCAGTCGAATGCGACATTGCCTTTCCACTGGGGCTTGTTGGAGAGTAATGTGCGGGCCGAGGTACTGGAAAGTAGGTGGACTGTCCAGCAGCCGGGACAGGATGTATTCTTTCCGAGGTTGCAGACGGTGAATATGACCAATACGAATACCGGAAGTACATACTGGATCAGAGATGCCTCGTTCATAAGGCTGAAAAATGTCGAACTGGGGTATAATTTTGATATCAAAAAGTTGAATATCATAGGTATACAGTCAATACGCCTGTATGCTATGGGACAGAATGTGGCGCTGTGGGATAAAGTGAAGATGTATGACCCCGAGCTGGGAAATAGTGCAGGTGGTACCAAGTACCCGCTGCCATCGATGTGGACGGGTGGACTGGAATTGTCGTTTTAACCGGTCGGTGTAATTTTAAGAATCGTAAATCATGAACAGAACAATAATAGCTATAGCAATAGCGGCCATGCTGGCCGCATCATTTACTTCGTGTAAGAAGTTCTTGGATGTATCGGACGAGCTGGCGGAGGAGCTGGACTACGAAAAGGTGTTCAGTGAACCGGATAATTTGCGCCGGTTTCATCGCGTAGTGTATACCGGTATACCGAATACTGCCGAATTTATGCGGGAGCTTACGGGCACTGACTTGCCCTGGCCTCAGCTCACAGATGAGATCGAAAGGGCGCAAGGGGCCGACTTTAATATGGTCGCGTTCAATTCGTCGCACACCGCCTATGGGCGGTGGGATCTGTATTATAAACTGATAAGACAGGCCAACGTATTCTTGGAGCGGGCTAAAGCAATACCTAAACAGGGCGATGCAGATTACGTGTCGGATGAGGAGCTAGCTAGCTTACAGGTGGAAGCTCGTTTTTTTAGAGCCTACTACCACTACCTGCTCTTCGAACAGTATGGGCCTGTGCCGATTATGGATTATCTGGTGGATCCGAACAGCAGCAGCCAGTTGGACTTTGCTCGCAACAGCGTCGATGAGGTGGTCAAGTTTGTATACGATGAGTTGACTTTTTGCGCGGGGGCACTAAAGGACCCGAATCTGACAGATGTAAATCGCTTGGGCGTGCCAACAAGGGGGACCGCACTGGCGGTGCGTGCCCGCTTGATGATGTATGCCGCGAGCCCACTATTCAACGGGGGATATGCAGAAGCATTGCAGGTCAGGAATCCCGATGGTAAACAGCTATTCCCGGCTAAGGATAATGCGAAGTGGAATGCCGCACTGAAAGCGATGCAGGAATTTATGGACTATGCCAATACGGGCCACTATGAGCTCTTTAAAGTGATGAAGACCGATGGATCGATAAATCCAGACGAAAGCCTCTACCAGATGTTTATGAGTATGAACAAGGAGGTGATATTCGCGCGGACGAATGGCAATTTTGGAAATATATCGTCTAGGGCCGGACTGGATGGCTGGAATGTACCCCGAGGTGTCCGAAATGGGAATACAACAACTGGATACATGGCGATAACCCAGGAGCTGGTAGACGATTTTTTGATGCGGGATGGGCTGACTATCGAGGAGTCGCCGCTGTATAAGGAAACAGGATTTTCGGTGGCGGGGGATGACCCGACCGGACGTACCGATGTGGGAACCTACCGCATGTGGACCAATAGGGAACCGCGATTTTATCGTACGGTGTTCTATAACAAGCGTAAATGGCATGTAGGCAATGAAGTGGTCGCCTGGCACAGAGGTGGGAATAGCGACAACTCGTCGGGCATAGACAACGCACGTACCGGCTACCTGATGTACAAGCGCATGAGCCGTAGGGTGTACAACCTGAGCCCTAACCCTACCTCGGAATATAGACCGGCAATTATTCACCGCCTAGCGGAGTTTTATCTGCTCTATGCAGAGGCGCTCAACGAAGTGAATCCAAACGACCCCCGTATCTTGGAATACGTGGACAAGGTGAGGGAGCGGGCTGGCGTACCGGCACTCCGCACGATAAAGGCGGGTATCGTAGGTGATCAGGACGCACAACGGGAGGCTATACGACGCGAAATGCGGGTAGAACTGGCTACCGAAGGACAGCGCTACTTTGACGTGAGGCGTTGGATGCTGGCCGAAACAGATGGTTATAAGCAGGGGGGCGCGATATATGGCATGAATGTATTTGCGAATGAAGCGGGATTCTACCAAAGGACGAAAGTGGAGGACAGGGTGTTCACGAAGGCGATGTACCTGTACCCGATCCCATTGACGCAGATACAGAATAGTAAACTGTTGGTTCAGAATCCATTGTATTAAATTTAATTGTTTAGAGATGAAAAAAATGTTATTTGTTGGCCTTTTGATAGGTGTGCTTGCGGGCTGTAGCAAACAGGAGTACTCCGAGGACTGGAAGCCCGGGACGGGGGATCTGACCATTCAGGTGGATAAATCTGCCATCAAGCAATCGGAGTTTTTTACACTACAATTTGGCGGATATGCGGATAGTATACTGGTGTATGATGGTACGGTGGGCCATGAATACCGCTTTAAAGATAGGACGATGCTGGATGATAAAAAAGTGGCCCCGGATAAACCATCGCATATCGTGAAAACGAGGTTTCAGAATATGATGACGAGTTATAGACTGGGGTATAAAACCCCTGGTCAGTATAAAATGACGGTGCTGGGCAAAGATGTGGATGGAAAGGAAATGGCCAAAACAGAACGGGATGTCACGATACAGGTCAATTAGGCTATCCGCGATAGGCCTAATAGCGATGGTGTTGCTGGTGGGTATGCCCCTGCGTGGGCTGTCCCAGATGGAGGGCCGCAAAGACCGAAGCATAATAGAAAATCCAGGGCTGAAGGTGGACGATTTTATCGGTCAGTATGCGTTGTGCTGGTGGGATGATTTTGAAGGGGAGGTATTGGACACAATAAAATGGAAATATCGCGCAGAAGGATCGAAAAGAGGGTTTGCAACGGTGTCGAGAGAAACTATAGCACTGGACGGAAAGGGAAATCTGATCTTACAGACCCTAAAAAAGGACGGTAAATACTACGTGGGACAGGTGACTACTGATGGAATATTTGCGCAGAAATTTGGTTATTTTGAATGCCGTGCCCAGGTGAATAAATACTTGGGCACGCACTCAGCATTTTGGCTCCAGACCAATACGATGACTAAAGAGAATAATGATCCTTGGAATAATGGAACGGAAATAGACATCTTTGAGTACCATAGAAACACTCCGGATAAAGTGCACCATAACCTGCACTGGAATGGATATGGTGCAGGACATAAAAATGTGGGGCTGGCATTGCCCGCTCCAGGGGTGGATAAAGGGTATCATACTTTTGGTCTGTTATGGACGGAAAAAGAGTATGTCTTCTTTGTTGATGGCGTGGAAACGTGGCGCACTTCGGAGGCGCTATCTAATATCGCGGAGTATATTATCTTGAGTACGGAGCTGACGGGGTTTGGCGGGAATCACCTTCACGCTAACTATCCGGACAGCATCTTGTTTGATTATGTAAAGGTGTATCGGCTGAAAGGGTAATCATGGCAATTTTGGTGTAGACTACAGTTGCCGGTTCTCGCCCCACAGCCGTACGCTGAACCAGCGTATATCGAATAATACGCACGAGTTGCGGTATAGGGTGGGGGATAAGGATGCTGTAGTAGCCCCGATAGTCCGGAATACGATAGTAGTGAAGTTGGGTAAAAAGGATTCTACTGTGAATAGCTATAGAAAAAGGCTTAGCTCGGGAATTGAGCTAAGCCTTTTTTTGTTGGAAGCGTTTTATATTTTGATGACTGATTTGAGGACCAGCTCGGAAAAGGCCTGCCTAAACCATACCGTATACCTGCGGGGATGCTCCAACAGATCGATGATGATAGCGGCGGGGCGCATCCACTTATAGTCCTGCACTTCGAGGGGATGGGGGGTAGGGGTCTGGTTCGAATGGCCTATAAATATATGGTCCAGCTCGTGCTCTATCAGGTAGTTCTCTACGGGTTCGTTATAGACGAAAGAGTAAAGGTGGCGGAGCTCGCAGCGTATGCCCATCTCGTACTCCAGGCGCTCGAGTGCTGCGCAATGGATGTCCTCGTCCAGCTGGGGGTGCGAACAGCAGGTATTGGTCCATAGACCGCCGCCGTGGTATTTGGAGTCGGCACGTTGCTGCAGCAGAAGCTCGCCCTGCGCATTAAATATAAATACAGAAAAGGCCCGGTGCAGCAGGCCTTGCTCGTGGGCAAGTAGCTTGTCCATCTCCCCTATTGTCTGATCATGCTCGTCTACGAGTACAACTTTGTTTCTGTCCATTGGTAATGTTTTTGTTTTTTTTATTGTGGAATAAAGGGTGATCCGCACTATACGTCGGACTTTTTGAATCTTTTGAAGAAATACAGTACCAGCAAGAACTGGCTATAGCCGTATACGGCGTCTTCGATCGGTATACTGAGTATGCGGATACCGAGAAACTCCTCGGGGTTGTAATTTACGATAGGCGAAGGAAGGCCTGTGCCCGTGAGCACACCGTTGACCGGGAAAAAGCCCAGCATAAGGCAGCTGAATACGAACGATGCTTTGCCGATCCAGTCTGCCCGCTTAATGAAATGCAGGTAGACCAGCGTTAAAATAGTCACCACCGCTGTCAGATGGGTATACATGCGATCCTGGTATACTAAAGCGACGACGGCGCAGATGATGACGCTCACAAATACGATAAGATTGTTGAAGCCCTGGAGCCAGGCCAGCTGGTAATACTTGTCTACGCAGTAGTAGGTAAATATGCAGGAGAACGGGATAAAAATGAAAAAGAGCCATTCTTCGATGGGGAGCCCCGCGAGGCGGAATCCCAGGGTATAGGAGCTGTCAAACCACCATACCCCCTGAGCGGTAAACCAGATGTCCCAGGCAATAAACGGAAGGGCAACAAGAGCCGAAGCCTTGAGGAACGCAGCAAAGTGTAAATGGAACGGAATACGCTTATCAAAAGAGGCTACAAAGCAGATGATAACGGTAAAAAATAAGACGAGGGCGTAGGTATAATGCATCATCGGGGACTGTTTTTAAAATACATCTTGAAATATTTGATGGGCACGTACAGGAAGCCGAAGCACTCGCCGTGGTATTTGCCGGTGTGTCGGTGGTGCTGCTTGTGTGCACGTCGAAGGGCTAAAAAGTAGGGGTTGCGCGTGCGTGTGAAATATTGGAGACGCTGATGGATAAAAATATCGTGCACGAAGAAATAGGCCATGCCGTAAAGCATGATGCCCAGGCCGATGTAGAAAAGGTAGCTGATGCCATCCATCGTGCCTACATACAGCAGGGCTATCGTAGGTAGGGCAAAAATGACAAAGAAATAGTCGTTTTTCTCTAAAGGGCCCTCGGTACTGTGGTCGTGATGGTCGCGGTGCAAAAACCATAGGAAGCCGTGCATGACGTATTTGTGGATCAGCCAGGTGGCGCCTTCCATAAGCGTAAAGGTGGCAAGGGTGATGAGTATGTTCATGGCTATAAATAGGCAGTTTTGTAACGTAAATAACTTTTTAAGGCTACGAATGCTTTTTGTGTATCCGGAATGCGTACCCGGCTGTGCAGGATGTCCTGCGAAGACTTTTTCTTGATCTTACGGAACAGCGATAGGTAGTATTTGTAGGCCAGGTATACCCCAAACATAGCGCAGTGCGGTAGCCGCTTGATGCCGACCAGGGCCTCGCGAAACTCGGCTTCGATCTCTTGCTCGATCTGGCACTTGACCGTATTGTCAAATACGGCCATATCGATATTGGGGAAATAGGTGCGCCCCAGGATGTGGTAGTCCTCTTTGAGGTCACGTAGGAAATTTATTTTTTGGAAGGCCGATCCCAGCTTCATCGCATAGGGCCTGAGCTCCTGGTACTGCGCTGTATCGCCCTTGGTAAACACCTGAAGGCACATCAGCCCGACCACCTCCGCCGATCCAAAGATGTACTCTTGGTACAGCGATGGGCTGTAGTCCAGCTGCTGTAGGTCCATCTCCATACTGTGCAGGAACTGATCGATCAGGGTATGGTCGATCTGGTAGCGGCGTACGGTCTCCTGAAAGGACTGTAAGATGGGATTGAGCGATATGCCCTCTTCAAGGGCTACTGCCGTCTCTACCTTCAGCCTGCTGAGCAGGCGCGCTTTGTCGTAGCCATGAAAACTGTCTACAATCTCGTCGGCCAGGCGTACGTAGCCGTAGATGGCGTAAATGGCGCTGCGGATAGAGGGCTTGAGGGCTAAGATACCCAGGGAAAAACTGGTGCTGTATTTCTGCGTGGTGATCTTGCTTACTGCGTACGAAAGATCGTCAAATAGCTGTTTCATAGCGGGTTGGTTTGTTTTTTAATGGGCCTGTGGAATATCCGGATATACCCTGCTGCAAATGCTGTGCAGGGGGCTTCGTATGCATCGTACTCGTCAAGTTGCTACATGGATATCTCATAATACCTGGGTTTTAAGTTTATGGACTTCATGGGCTACTATCTTGCCGGATATGATGGACGGTGGTACACCGGGGCCAGGTACCGTGAGCTGGCCGGTATAAAAAAGGTTCTTGAGCTGTTTGTTGCGGATTTTGGGCTTTAACACGGCGGTCTGGCTTAGCGTATTGGCCAGGCCATAGGCATTGCCCCCGTAGGCGCTGTAGTCGGCTATAAAGTCGCTTACGCAATAGCTACGCTGGTAGACAATCTGTGAACGTAGATCGGTCAGTCCCGCGTGCCGCTCGATACGGGCCAGCATCTTGTCCAGGTACTGCTCGCGAAGCGACTCCCCGTCCTGTATACCGATGGCCAGGGGCATCAGTAAAAACAGGTTCTCGGCACCGGAGGGTGCTACCGATGGGTCGGTCCTTGAAGGACAGCAGACGTAAAATAACGGGTTTTCCGGCCATTTTTGCGCGCCATAGATATTGTCGATGTGCGCATCGAGATCATGCTCAAAAAATAGGGTATGATGCTTGAGCTGGGGTATCGCTGTATGGATGCCCAGGTAGTAGATCAGACTGGATGGCGCGAAGGTGCGCTGCTGCCAATAGGCCTCGGTATAGTTTTTTTGACTATCCTCGAGCAGGGTCTCCGTATGGTGGTAGTCGGATGAGGCAATAACGGCATCGAAGCGACGTATTGTGCCATTTATCGTCAAAGAGCTCACCCGGTCGCTACTGGTATTTATCTTTTGGACGGTATGGCCAAAGTGAAAACGGGCACCCTGTGCCTCTGCTACCTTTTGCATGGCTAATACCAACTGGTAGAAGCCGCCCATGGGATAATGGGTGCCGAGGCCATAGCCGCCATAGTTCATCAGGCTGTAAAGGGCCGGGATGTTTTTGGGGGATGCACCCAGGAATATTACCGGAAACTCCATCAGCGTACGGAGCTTGGGATTTTTGAAATACCGGGCCACATAGGTCCTGAAATCGGTGAGTAGATCCAACTTTAAGGCGCTTTTGGCAATCTTGGGCGATATAAACTCCAGCCAGCTGTGGGATGGTTTGTTGACGAAGTCTTGCATGCCTACTTCGTACTTGAACTGGGCAGACTGCATGAATTTTTCAAACTGGGCGCCAGCCCCCGGTTCCAGCTGTTCGAACAGCGATCGTAGTTCGGCTATATGGGATGGCACTGCCAGCGGCGTATCCTGGAATACCATTTCGAACTGTGGATCTAAGGGTACCAGCTCGAAAAAATCGGAAGCCTGGTAGCCGAAATCACTAAAAAAACGCTCCATGATGTCGGGCATCCAGTACCAACTGGGGCCCATGTCGAATACAAATCCTTCGTCCGTACGGAACTGCCGCGCCCGCCCGCCCGGCTGGTCATGCCGCTCGAAGACATGGACTTCATGGCCTGCCTGAGCGGCATATGCCGCTGCAGACAGCCCGGAAAACCCAGAACCTATGATTGCTATTTTCTTCTTCATAATCCAGTCTAGTTGCCTTTGTAGGTGGCGTAGCCATAAGGGCTGATCGTAATTGGGACATGGTAATGCGCCTGGTCTTTGATCGCAAAGACAACCGCTACAAAGGGATAAAAACTATCACCGCCATGTTTTGTGAAGTAGGGATAGGTCTCAAAAATAAGTTTGTACGTCCCTTTGTTGTCTTTCGCCTCATCATAAGGTAGGAAATCGCCGACCCGGCCATTGGCGTCGGTCTTTTTGACGCTGACAGGCTCCCATTGATTTTTATCGTTTAATTTTTCCAGTTTAATGACCACATCGGCCGCAGGCTGTCCCGTAGTTATGTTGAGTATATGGCTGGATAGTTGGTGGCTTTTTGACTGGCCGTAGGCTAACGCGCATACCACCAGTAATGTAAATGTACTTATTATAGTTTTCATTGTTGAAATGTGTTTTTAGTTTATAAATTGTTCTTTTGTCTATTTTTGATTTAAATGGATATGGAAATCGTTGAGCTTGTTCAGCAGCCGGGTAAGCTCGGAAAGCTCGGTAACGGAAAGATCGCCGCCTATAATATTGGACAGCTTGCGCATCTTTTCGAGGTGTTGATCCAGCACGCTGCTACCCGCTGCGGTCAGGAAAATCAATTTGCTCCGCCTATCGGCAGCCGAATTCTCTTGTGCCACCCAGTTCTTGGCGATAAGCCGGTTGATCGTCAACATGCCGACGGGCTTGTCGTGGCCCAACGTATTGATCAGCGCCGTCTTGGTAGTCTTGCCGGATAAATTAATATGTAAAAGGTATAAAAAGTCATTTTGACTCGAAAAATCGGAGTCTGAAACGGTGACCCGTGAATAAATACCCGCTATCTTTTTTATTAAGACCAACAGTTCTATCCTGTCTTTTGCCAGATCATCGGTATCGGCACTGGCCGTCGTTCCGGTAGATAAGGCATAGTCTTCGTAAACCCATTTTTTAAAGCCCTGTATCGTAGCGTCGTAAGAGGACTCTGCGTTGGCAGATTCGAAATCTTTTACGAGGTCAATAATATTATTAATCATATTATAATGCATAAGTAGCCTTATTTAGAATACAAGTATACTAAAATATTTTATATTAGTAAAAAAGTAAACTAAATAAACGAATTTGGTATCTTAATATACTATGTGTAGCGGGATAGGGGAATAAGGGCTCTACGACGCCAAAGTAAGGGAGGTATAAATGGAACTGTTTATTGGCGTCGTAGAGCGCTAGGGGGGCTGTCGCCCGGCTACTTGCGAAGGGGCATGGGTGAGATCTTGAAACGGCTGCGCCTGTTAATCAAAATCAAAGAAATCGGAAAGAAAGGATTTCTTTTTTCGAGGGTACTGCTGGTTGTAGTCTCGGCTATCCTTATGGTCTCTGCTGTCGCGATGATCGCGGTGCTGGTGCCGATCGGAGCGGTCGTAGTGGCTGTCGCGCGGACGCTCTTCATAGCGTGGTGCGGCTGCTGCTGGCGCTTGGCTCTGTGCTGCGGCATAATCCATAAGTTTGTCGAGCTCGCCTTTGTCCAGCCAGATGCCTCGGCAGCTCGGGCAGTAATCGATCTCGACCTGATGACGCTCGGTCATGAGTAATGTTTCGTTGCAATTGGGACACTTCATAGTTTTATTTTTTTTAAATAAATAGTCTAACAAATCAAACGGCAAGCTAAGGATTTTGGTTTGTTCTCCCGCTCGCCGTGCTGAAATTTTACCGTTTTTTAACGTTAGGCTCCTCCTTTATGCTGTCTGTGGAACTCATCTTTTAGACTTTGGTACTTTTCTTTCCACGCTGCCGACATGTTGGAATATTTGTTCTTTAGGTTTTTCAGCTGGAAGGCTAATAAGCAGGCCGAGAATCCGACCGCCGTGATGGCGAGTCCTGTCCATATGACCAAGGAAAGCCCTGCAAAGGCCGGGTTCCAGAGCAGGATAAAGCTGAAAATCAGTCCCAATACGGCCCAGGCAGTCATCCAGCCCCAATTCTTGCTGCCGTAATTTTTCAGATCGAAAGAGAAGGACATAAGCTGTATCGATCGGAACATCACGTAAAAGCCGACAATAAAGCTCAACGTGGCAGCGGATAACAGCGGATTGCTGAAAAGCAGTATGCCGAAGAGCGTGTACAGGATACCTCCGGTAAGGTACCAGCCCCAGCCTTCGATCTCCCGCTTGTTTTGTACAGCGAAAATAATCTCAAGTACCCCGGAAATAATAAAGGACCAGGAAAAAAGAAATGTTAACGCCAGAAAAGAAGCTAGGGGCGTGCTGATGGTGTAAAAACCCAATAGGATCAATAGTACCCCGATGATCAAGGGGATGTACCAGTGTTTTACCGAGTTTTGGATCGTTTTGAAAAATGTGTGTTGCATATCTGTGTTGTTTAAGGTATTAAATTAACAAAAAAGGAGGCTATAGGTTTTGTTAATACGCCATGGAATCTAATTGGATAATGGATAAGTTACGATAAATAATACAAATCGGATTGAATGTTTTTTATATCTTGCGTACTATTCGGACTTAATTATATTTTGTTTTCTGTTTTTTGGTATCTTTTTTGTTTAGTTAAATGGTGTTAATCCAGAATAACTGAAAATTAATCAAGGAGATATCTGTAACCAGCACTCCTGTGGGAGTGGACTGGGTGAAACTTAGTTTGTTGTATACTACATGATAGATATTTGGAGAGAAGGACTGCGGATGAACAAGCCGCGCTGGGTGATCCTATTGATCGACCTGCTGTTAATGGCTGGAGCATTTGTCCTGAGTTATGTGTTGATCTTTAAAGAGCGTAATGGAATAACGACGCATAATCTGGTGAATCTGCTGGATCGTATGCTGGGGCAGCTGGCTGTCGTGGGAATGATCTACTTGCTGTGCTTTCTGGGTTTTCAGACCTATCGTTCGGTGATACGCCGTACGGGGATCCGTGACCTGCAACAGGTGTCGATCACGGTATTTACAGCATTAGCGCTGGTCGAAGTGGTAACGCATCTGATTCATTGGAAAATTGAGTTTCTTCCTTTTATGCGGTATATACTGCCTTTTTCGGATACGCAATTGCTCTTTCATGCGTTTATCACTGGTTTTAGTATGTCGTTTGCACGGGTGCTCTATCGGGCGCTATACCACGAACTGTTATGGAACCGTAAGGACAACCGTATCCCGGTGATCTTGTTCGGGGCGGGCAATATGGGGAATACAACGTTTAATTTTATCCAGTCGACCTCTCGGAACAAATACCGTATCGTAGCGATAATGGACGATAACCCAACGCGTATCGGCAAACGGTTGCAGGGATTTAAGATCCATGATGTCTCTAAATTGAATAAGGAGTTTGTACAGCAATATGGAAATGCGCATGAACTGATCATCGCGACAGACCGTAATGTGCCGGAACGCCTACAGCGGGTCGTAAAATTGGCAGAGCCTATTCCTTTGATTGTCAAGATAATACCGGATAGTGCGCGTCTGATGGCCGGTGAGGTGGCTACCCGGCAGATCCGTAGCTTGCGCATAGAGGATTTGTTGGGGCGTAAGGCCATCGATCTGGATAACCCGGAAATACAGCAGGAAATGTGCGATAAGGTGGTCTTGATAACTGGAGGGGCTGGATCTATCGGGGCTGAGCTGGTAAGGCAGATCGGACGTACTGGCTGTTCAAAATTGATTGTGCTGGACCAGGCGGAATCTGCGCTATATGAGGTACAGCAAGAACTGCAGCGTTATAAGGGAAGCGATCGCTTCGTATTTATTGTGGGGAATATCCGTAATGAGGCTTTCATGCGCCGTGTTTTTGAGAAGTATAGTCCGCAGTATGTATTCCACGCGGCAGCGTACAAGCATGTCCCGCTGATGGAGGAAAACCCTTATGAGGCGGTAATGACAAACGTTTGGGGATCATGCAACGTGGCCCTGCTGGCCGATCGGTATGGCGTGGAGAAATTTGTGATGGTCTCGACAGATAAGGCGGTAAATCCGACGAATGTCATGGGAGCAACGAAGCGGGTGGCTGAGATAATCGTGTCCTGCATAAATAAAGATTCTAAAACCAATTATATCGTGACACGCTTTGGTAATGTGCTGGGATCGAATGGCTCGGTAATCCCATTGTTTGAAAAGCAGATGCTCAAAGGGGGGCCGCTGACTATTACGCATCCGGATATTACGCGTTACTTTATGACTATTCCTGAGGCTTGTCAGCTGGTGCAGGAAGCGGGGGTGATGGGCGCAGGAGGGGAGGTCTTCGTGTTTGATATGGGCCAGCCGGTAAAAATCATGGATCTGGCCAAGCAGATGATCCGCCTAAAAGGCTACAGCCACCCCGAGGATATCGATATCAAGGTGGTAGGGCTGCGCCCGGGTGAAAAAATATTTGAAGAGCTCCTGGCAAATGGAGAAACTACCGAAAAGACCCATCACGAGAAGATTATGATAGCCAAGGTCAATACCGATGATCTGGAGCTTAAAAGGCTGAAGATCGAGCTGTTGTGCAATCTCGTAAAGACGGCAGATCCGGAAGAGCATAAGATGGAACTGGTACGGCTTATCAAAGAGATCGTGCCGGAGTTTAAATCGCAGAACTCGGTGTTTGAGCGATTGGACAGCTAAGCTCGATCGTGTCAAAAGAAACTCCCGATAGATAGGCTACAAAATAGTGTACCACCTAAAAAATTTATGATAACAGGCTGATAATAAACTAACGAATCGTATTAAAAGAAGTTTTTTTTTATTTCGAAATCGAAAGTCATGGCCTTTTTTTTCTTTTTTTTGTTACGATACCTTTCATAATTAATAATTTCTTAACATAGGCAGCGAAATGCTTTGTAAGGGATTTAAACTGCTTTTTATGCTATTTTGCTGCTTTTTTTTCATTTAGATTTTAAAGCTTATGGTTTTTGTTTGTTGTTTTTTTTAATAAAGTTGGTTAACTATGCACAAGAATTCCTAAATATTAAAAACAATTTAAAAACTAAATGAAAGCAATTTTACTTTTTTTTAACCTACTTTGCTTTACGACCTGGTCGCTGGCACAGACGGGTGCAGGGCTGACAGGACGGGTCAAAGATAACCTGAACCGACCCGTAGCTAATGCTTCTATTTTGATCAAAGGGTCAAACGTGGGGACGGAGACAGATGCGGGGGGAAACTTTGACCTAAAGTCGAATTCGTCGGCTGTAACGCTGATCATCTCTGCGGTGGGCTATGAAACGCAGGAAATCGTGATTAGGGACTTTTCGAAAACGGTCAATGTCATCCTGGAGGAAGCGCAGCTAGGGCTCGATGAAGTCGTAGTGATGGGCTATAATAAGGTGGATAGGCAGCACGTGGCCTCGTCGGTAGGTCAGTTGGATATGGAGCAGACCAAGTCCAGGCCCATTATGAAAATGCAACAGGCATTTAGCGGAACTATACCTGGGGTGACTATGATGCAGGGCAACTCGCTGCCGGGAAGTACCTTTGGTAGTATCAATATCCGTGGTGTCAGTACGCTGCAGAATGCGGAGCCTCTAGTCATCGTAGACGGAATGGAAATGGATATATCGGACCTAGATCCCAATCAGATAAAGAGTCTGACCGTATTGAAGGATGCGGCTTCGGCCTCCATGTATGGATCGAGAGGGGCCAATGGGGTTATTATTATTGAGACGGAAAGAGGGACTACAGGTAAGTTTAAAGTCAATCTGAATGCTTGGTCTGGATTTAATAAAGCCATAGATCTGCCTCAATTTGTAAATGCAGAAAACTATATGCGCCTCAATAATGAGGCTAGCGGATACCAGGGACAGTCGCTGTCCTACTCGGATGCTGATATCGCTAGGGCACAGTCCGGTGACATAAAGTCGGTAGACTGGTTGAAGGAAGTCATGCAGCGTACGTCTATGGCCCATAACCAATCCGCCAATGTATCGGGCGGTGGTGGTGTGGGGACCTTCAACCTGATGATGGGGCACCTGCGCGAAACAGGCCTCAATGCGATCGAAGGATCACAGAAATTTACGGCACGCTTCAACACGAATGTCAATATCGCAAACAAATTTGTGCTATTGGCGGATTTTTACGCGCAACGCCTCCAAAATGACCGTCTCTTGCAGAATGACGATGGTAACGGTCTCTATAAAGTCGCTTGGCGCATGAATCCAACCCAACAGGTATACTACGATAGTGGGCTGCCAGAGCATTATATATTGCACAATGACCTGAATCCGGTAGCGCGTATCAACCGAGGGGGAATCAAGAACTATATGCACGACAAAAGTGTAATAAATCTACGCCCGCGCTATAATATAACCGATAAACTGAATATTGAAGGAAATGTCTCGTATATGGTCAGTAAATCGGCCAATAAGGAAGAAGTAAAATCTTTTAGATACCTTGACGAAAACGGTAAACCGATACAGATCGTGTCGAACAAAGTGGATGCCTCTCAGGGGGTGAGTGAAAGCCAATTGACGGCTCGTGCACTACTCAATTATACCAACTCCCTGCGTGGCGGAAAAGATAAAATCTACTTTACGGCAGGTACCGAGGTGATGGATCTGACTTATACCAGCTATAAGCAGATATCGAAGGCTTCGTTTTTTGGAAAGCTGAACTATGCATTCGATAATCGTTATATCCTAGAGGCTACTGGCCGTGCAGATGGTAGTAGTAAGTTTGCACCAGGGCATAAATGGGGATTTTTCCCTTCGGCAGCGGTAGCATGGAATATCCACAACGAGAACTTTATGCAAGGACTGAAGGATGCTAAGGTATTGTCTAATCTGAAACTGAGAGGATCATACGGGCTGATCGGTAACGAGAATGTAGACCCTTACCTTTGGGAGGAAGTGGTGAATAATTATGGATGGACGATGCGGGTGCCAAATCCTGATTTCTCCTGGGAAAAGCAAAAGCAATGGAATGTGGGGGTAGATGTGACTACGTTGAAAGATCGGTTGACATTAACCGCTGAGCTGTATGATAAATTCTCTTATGATCTGATCTATTCCAAATTTCCGGTACCTCCACTTACGGGATCGCACTCATTGACGACTGCAGTGAATATCGGGGAGGTGCGCAACAAGGGGGTAGAACTATCTGCAAACTGGAGCGATAAAATCGGAAATGTAACTTACAGTATCGGTGGTGCGTTCTTCGATAATAACAACGAGGTATTGAAAGCAGGATATAAGGATAGCGACACCTTGGTCTTTACAGATAATACAGACAAAATATGGTACAAAGGAATCGCTATAGACAACTATTATGGATTCCAGACTAATGGTTTTTTTAGGGACGCCGACGATGTAGCGAATACGGCAGCTAAAATGGCAAATACACTGCCTGGAGATATTAAGTATGTGGATCAGAATGGCGACGGTATCATCAATGATGCGGACCGCGTCTATCTTGGAGACCCATCGCCGCGCTATAACTACAATGTCAATATGAGTCTGAAATATAAGGGCTTTGACTTTAGTATGGTGGGACAAGGCGTAGGTAAACGTACGGCGAGAATAAGCGATCAAGAGGGCTATCCGGTATTGGTGGACGGTAATACAAACGCATTAGGTGCTCCTAGACAGTATTATGCGGATAATCGCTGGACACCTGAAAACCAAAACAGTAGATTCCCAAGGGTATGGACCGGGACAAGTACGAATGCGTACCTGAGTGATGTGTGGATCGGTAATGCGGCTTACTTTCGTATCAAGGTGCTGCAACTGGGCTATACGGTCAAGAAAATTGGAAAGGCATTCCACAATACGAGGGTATATGTCAATGCACAGGATGCCATTACCTTTACGAAATGGGAAGGCCTAGAGCCTGAAAGAAATGGTGGCGGTGGTAACTATCCGCGTATGGCGACGTATACCATTGGTGTATCTACTTCTATATTTTAAAAGTTAAAGATTGAGAAAGATGAAAAAATCGAATCTATTCTATATTATACTGGCATCGGCTACATTGTCGCTCACAGGTTGTGAGAAGTTCCTGGACAAGACCGACCCTACTGCGACTGATTTTGTGGAATTTTTTAATACCGAGGCCGATGTGCTAAGGGTACTCTACAGTAGTTATATGGATCCGTTTTCGCACGGCACTTATAGACACATCTTGTTCTATATGGAAGATGGAAAGTCGGACAATGCGTATAGCCGTATATCGGGCGATAGGCATCAGCAGGTAGCTAATGGTAATATCAACTCGAATACCGAACCGTTCTTGTTCTACTATCAATTGCATATGAAGCACTTGGGCCGTCTCAATACCTTTATCGCGAGTATGGATGTGCCGTATATGGAAGATGAAGCGTTGCGCAGTAGGTATAAATCTATATTTGAGGCATTGCGTTGCTGGCACTATTTTAAGCTCACGAGCCGCTGGGGAGATGTCCCGTTCCACCTGGAACCAGCCGACCTCGGCTCGGCTCTGCAGCCGACGAAGACAAAAGAAGAGATATTGGAAATATTGTTTCCGCTTGCGGAGGAGATTGCCAATAGATTGCCTAAAGAAATATATACGACAAACGCCTACCTTTTTAATCAATATTCGTTTAAAGCGCTGATTATGCGCTATGCATTGATCAATGGACGCTATGAATTGGCTGCTAGACTCGCCAAAGAGGTGATGGATGGAGGGCTATATGAGCTACATGGAAAATACGGTGATATGTTTAACTATAAAGCCGATAAGACGAATAAGGAATTTGTGATGCGCTTTGATCGCGACAGTAGATCGGGAGGAAGTATTACATTCAATGTCATGGCGCCGCAGTCGAAAACGGGGCATGGACAATCTTATCTAGTGCCTCTTAAGGCATTGGTAGATGCTTACTGGACAAAACAGGGAAGGCCGATCGATGCTTGTCCATTGCATACAAAAGAGGAATACGAACTGAATCCTAAACTGAACCGAGACCCGAGACTGGCGGAAAGTATATTTATGCACGGGGATACATTCAACGGTGAAAAACTGGATATCTATGATCCAAGTACATCGGTATACCACGAGAAGGCTAGAGCGGGTAAGTCGGGATTTTGGTTCAAGAAATGGGTAGACCAAGCCGATGCGGCCAAATCATCCGGTAATATGGATGTTGGTTTCTTGCGCTATGCGGAGGTATTGCTGACCTATGCGGAAGCTAAGATCATGATGAATGATGTGGATGACCTCGCTAAAAAATGTATCAATGATGTACGGCGTAGAGCAGGATTGGACATGAGTGTGGCGGATGTGACACTGACTGCCAAGTCGCAACAGCAGTGGATCGATCTGATACGGAACGAGCGCCGTACGGAATTTGCGGGTGAAGGCTTGCGCTATGATGATATCCTGAGATGGAAAATAGCAGAACAGGTGATGAACCAACCGGCAATGGGACACAGTAGATTGGTAGATGGCAAGGTGGAGACGCTGAAGGTGGAAGACCGATCCTTTAAGGATAATAACTACCTGTGGCCATTCCATGAGAATAGCCTCCGCGTAGAACCGGCCCTCAAGCAAAATCCAGGCTATTAATAGTTTAATGGATACGAATATGAAAACGCCCACCTTGGTAAAAGGTGGGCGTTGTTTTTTTTATTATCCGTTGAAAGTAAATGGTTTGGGGGCTGCCTGAATTAGTAAAAAAATAGCTCGATAAAAAATGGCTTAATAATTGTATAAGGTTGCACATTAAAAAGATAGAACTAAGCTTAATATTAGAGAAAGTTCCGGTTTTGTCGGAACTTGCAGGCGCCGGTAGTACATCGACGCCTGCTTTTTTTTGCTCGATAAAATCCGCAGTTGAACCAAATGGGGCTAATTTGTTCTCCGGTAATGGAATTCAAGAAAAGAATGCATTTCTTTCTACCCCGTTGGCGTAAATGTAGAGCGGTAATTTATTCCTTAACATTGGGCTAACATTGGAGTGGTATCTTTGGCGCAGATTGGATTTTTAGATAAATGTGTATACCTTTATCCTGAATCTAAATTGTCTGCGGTAACTGCTGGAGATCATGGTAACAAGCACAAAGGAGATATTGGTACAAATCAAAAATGGTGACAGGGAAGCCTTTAGGTCGCTATATGATACATATGCCCCTTTTGTATTTGATTTGGGATCTAAACTCTTGAAAGATTCTGGACTGGCCGAAGAGATGGTGCAGGATTGTTTTGTTAAAATATGGGCTGCCCGTAGCGAGATTCGGGAGGATCAAGAGATATGGCCACTGATCTATGTGGTAGCGAAGCGACTTTGCTTTAATCAATTGCGGCACGCCCGTGTAGCAAGAAAATATCTGGTTCAGCTGGATGATGTGCTGATCAACGATGTGGAACAGCGCTTAAACGTACGCGAACTGGAAAGCCAATTGGAATATTCCATAGAAAACTTACCCGAACAGCAAAAAAGGGCTTTAAAATTGAGCCGAATGGAAGGCTACACCCATCAGCAGATAGCGGTAGAGATGGGGATCTCGCCAAATACGGTCAAAAATCATATCACCCAAGCGCTCAAGAATCTAAAAAAGACGCTGCCCCAAGCGGATTATAACTTCTTGATAATAGCTTATGGCGTATGGCTAATGGCGTATGGCTAATGGCTTATGGCTTTTGGCTAATGGCGTATAGCTTTTAAAAGAAAATACACTTTCGACTAGTCCTATCACTCGACTTGGGTGTACTACCTATAATCAAGGATAAGAAAATTGGACAAAAATAGATTACGACTTCTTTTTAATAAATACCTGAAAGGTACGCTGGACGCTTCGGAAGAGGAAGAGTTTGATGCAATGATGGCTGCTGTGGAAAAATCTGAGTTCTCAAATTTGGTGGATGAATCTATTGAATTGGTGGAAAATACGGCTTTCGAACGGGATAAAGTCTATCAGAACATTGAAGCAGAAATGGACGATAAAGAACCTGCGCTTGTACTACCGCTGTATGCAAGATGGAAGCAATGGGGTAAGATTGCTGCGGTGCTCTTATTAGCTGGACTAGTGGGTATGGTCGCTTATCGGTTGTGGCCAGGAGATCTTGCGGTGGAAAATTTGACCGAAGCCCCCTCGATGGAGCTATCCAAAGATATCGAATTGCCGGAAGAGGACGCTATGATCACATTGGCGGATGGAAAGCAGCTATCACTGGCGGATGTGGGCAAGGATACGCTGCATTATAAAGGGCTTGCCCTGTTGCGCGCTAAAGACGGAACGATTGAGCTAAAGCAGGATCGTGCGGGTGATTTTTTTAAGGCCGACGAAAAACATCGGTTTGCAGCGCCTAAGGGACAGACCTTAAGGTTGAAGTTGCCTGATGCTTCGGTAGTGAACCTCAATTCGGATTCGCAGGTGGAAATTTATGCTTCATTTGGTAAAAGACAGCGTGAGTTGACATTGTCCGGGGAAGCTTTTTTTGAGGTCGCTCATGATAAGGCTATTCCCTTTGTGGTTCATGCGAAAAATACAGCGGTCACTGTATTAGGAACACAGTTTAATATGTCGGCATATAAAGAAGATGGTCTGACGGCAACGACGCTGGTGTCGGGTTCGGTACAGGTGGAAGCAGGAAATGGGCAGGTGCGTATAAAGCCGGGGCAACAGGCACGGGCAGGAGCTACCGCTAAAATACAGGTGGAAGATAATGTGGATATGGGGAGCATTTTAGCATGGCGGGATGGCTATTTTCGATTTAGAGATGTGCCGATACGCCTTATTATGGCCGATCTGGCCAAGTGGTATGCCATAGAAGGGGTCGAATTTAAAGCGGGCTCTACCGATAGATTTACAGGGAGCCTTAAGCGCTCCAAGAAGCTGAGTGATGTCTTGGCGAGTATAGAACAGGTATCTGATTTACGTTTTGATATTCAAGAAGGGAGGGTGATCGTAATGAAATAAGGACGGAAATCATATCAGGAGAAGAGGAGATGCGACAACACCCCCTCTTCGGTAGTACCTGGAAATAGCATCAGTTTTGAATTAATAATATTTTACCAAATACCTATCAAATGTATAAAAATATTACCGCAATCGGAGGAGCTCACCGCCGATTGATAACGTGTTTACTAATGATGAAGTTATATTCATTTTTGCTAATCGGCTTTTTCATGCAGGCAAATGGAAATACCTATGCGCAAAAAGTAAGTTTGTCGGTGAAGCGGGCGGAGCTCGCCGATGTGCTGATAAAGATCCAAGAGCAGACCAACCTCGATTTTTTTTATAACAGCAGTCAACTCAAAGAGGTGGATAAAATCGATCTGGATGTAAAAAATATGGATCTGAAAAAGGTGTTGGATGCTTGTCTGACACCGCGGGGATTATTCTATGTGGTGCAGAACAAGACTGTACTGATAAAAAAGGCTTCGGAGCTGGAAAGTAAGGAGATCGAAGGGCAACAACAGCACATCCAAGGGAAAGTGCTGAATAGTGGAGGGCAACCCCTGGCGGGGGCTTCGGTACGTATACAGCAAAGTAATATTGCTACAGCGACCAAAGCGGATGGCTCGTTTACAATGCCGGTGGTGCAGGCCGATGGACAATTGCTGATCACGGCACTGGGCTATGAAGATAAGACTGTGTCCTATAAAGTGGGCGCAGAACTGCTGATACGGATGCTGGAGTCTATCAGTGATCTGGACGAGGTGGTCGTCGTAGGCTACGGTACGCAAAAGAAGGCTAACCTGACGGGAGCTGTAGCGCAGATCAATGCCGAGGATATCGCTTTACGTCCTGATGCTAATATTGCCGCTACACTACAGGGCTTGATGCCGGGCCTGAATATTCAGATCAATAATGGCGACCCCGGTGCTACACCGGATATCAACGTGAGGGGGTTTAACTCCATAAACGGAGGAAACCCGCTGGTGCTGATCGACGGGATAGAGGGAAATATCACACGGGTCAATCCGAATGATATTGAAGCGGTCACCGTACTTAAAGATGCGGCTTCTTCGGCGATATATGGTGCACGGGGTGCTTTTGGAGTAATCTTGATAACGACTAAGTCGGGCAAGTCGGGTAAAATGGAAATTAATTATTCGAACAATTTTGCCTGGACTACGCCAGCGGCACGTACGGATTACATCACCGATCCTTATGTATATGGAAAGACGGTAGATGCAGCGATATATGGATACAACGGAAGTAGCTATACCCGCTATAATGAGATGGATTGGGAGGCGATAAAGATGGTGTCCAGAGGTGAAATTGCGCCTTTTCACGAATTGCAGCCGGATGGTACGAACAAGTTTTTCTACCAGACGGATTGGTGGGACTATTTGTTCCGTAAATATCAGGCTTCTAATTTTCACAACATTTCGATATCGGGCGGTAGTGACAAGTTGAAAGGTTATCTATCGGGAAGGGTGTATGATCGACAAAGTATCAACAACATCAATAAAGATGCAGGTATAGGCCGTAATAATATGAAGGCTAACATCGTGTTTACACCTTATGATTGGTTGGAGGTATCCAATAATGTGCAGTTTATAAACGAGAGGGATAAAGACTATGGTGGCTTCTCGAACGGTTTTGGTGGGTTGTGGAGTACGACGACCTGGTACAACCTGATGCCTTTTTACCCGAATTTTGTAGATGGTATACCTACGGATATCGGTACGGGATCGGGTGGCCAGGGCGGCAATGCCGGTCTGTATTCGGGTAAGAGCTGGCGCGATATCGGCACGGAGGAATTTACCAATACGTTTCGCGTGGTGGCTCGTCCGCTGAAAGGACTGGAGTTTAACTTTGACTACAGCAACCGTATCGAGAATAAAAGTCTGGCCTTGCGTCTGAATCCTTTTACCTATCTGTCCGGAAATCGTTTGAATCCACTGACCGTGGGACTGAACCGTCTGGAAGAACAGCGTACAAAAGATAAGTATAATGCCTTGAACTTTTTCGGGACGTATAATACCTCGGTAGCGGATAGACATAATTTTAAACTGTTGCTGGGCTTTAACCAGGAGGAGTATGATCAGGATTTTATTGGTGTAAAAGGAGATGATCTGCTGTTGGAGGATCTATCCAACCTATCGCTGTCTACCGTGATGAATGCAATGACGGGGAGTGCGACAAACTGGGCTGTGCGGGGATTTTTTGGTCGTTTTAACTACGATTACGATGGGAAATACCTCATGGAGGTCAATGCGCGCTATGATGGGTCATCCCGCTTTCCGGCGGATAGCAGATGGGGATTCTTTCCGTCGCTTTCTCTGGGATGGCAAGTGGATAGAGAAAACTTTTGGCAGGAGATAAAGCCCTATGTGTCTTCGCTCAAGCTGAGGGGGTCGTATGGGGCATTGGGCAACCAGACCGTATCGGTAAATACTTTTAAAGAGCTGATGGCGGTGAGACGGATCTCCTGGTTGAACAGTGGCTTGCCCCTGACGGGTGCACAGATGCCTGCACCACTGCCGAGTGTGGTGACCTGGGAGCGTACAAAAAGTTTGAACCTAGGGGCCGATATCGGTCTGATGAACAACCGGTTATTTGTCAATGCGGACTGGTACCGCAAGAATGTAGAAGGTATGTATCTACCTGGAGAACCACTGCCAGGTGTATTTGGAGCCAGTGAACCGCGTGAAAATTATGCAGCATTGCGTAATGATGGCTGGGAGGTTGCGGTATCGTACCGCGATAAGTTTGATGTAGCGGGTGCTCCTTTGCAGTTTAATGTGACGGCGAATGTCTCTAATTTTAAAGGTACGATTACGAAATATAATAACCCAAAGGGATTGCTGAGCTCCTACTACGAGGGACAGCGCCTGGGGGAAATATGGGGATACCGTATCGATGGTCAATTCCAATCGGATGAGGAGGCTTTTGCTTACCAAAATTCGTTTGATAACCCGTCCACAAATCTTGGACAGGTCTATGATGATGTGTTGAACATTATGCAGAATAGCGAATGGAATCACCTCCGGGGTGGAGATATTAAGTACTTGGATCTGAATGGAGACGGGAAGATAAATAAGGGCGATAATACGCTAGCCAATCACGGGGATCTGGAAAAGATCGGTAACGCTATGCCGCAGTACTTATTCGGCTTGAACCTCAATGCTCGATGGAAGGGATTTGATGTGTCTACAGCCTTGTCGGGTGTAGGACGTCAGGATTGGTATCCGACAGGGGAGCTGTACTGGGGAACTTACCAAAGACCTTATCTGTCCTTTATCCGTAAGGACTTGGTCGACAATGCATGGACGCCGGATAAACCGGAAAATACGTATCCACAGATCTATAGAGGATATTCTTCGCTACAGGCAAGACGCTCCCTATACGAGCTTAACGATTATTACCTGACAAATTTAGGCTTTCTCCGTGTCAAAAACTTGACAGTAGGCTATACCCTGCCACAAGAATGGACGCGTAAAGCTAAAGTGGATCGTCTACGCGTATTTTTTAGTGGAGAAAATATGTTTACCTGGAGCTTTGGCAAATTGACCAAGTACATCGATCCAGAGCAGGCGGGTGCAGGTGTAAGTTATTCTGCACCTAAGGATGCTACGGATAGGGGGGATCAACGGGTGTATCCAATGGGAAAAACCTATTCTTTTGGTGTAATGTTGGGTTTATAATAGGAGAAAAGTCATGAAATTAAGATTAATAATATTCGGAATTGTTTTAGGGGGAATGTCGGCTTCATGTGATGATGGTTTCTTGGATAGACCATCGGAAGATCAGGTGGAGGCTCCTTATTTTTTTAATACGGCTAAAGATCTGGAGGTCGCAACGAATGATTTTTACAAAGCGTTTTCTAAGGACTACGAAGGGGACGACTGGACATCGGTATATACAGAAGATGCTGCTTCGGACAACCTGATGCCGCTGAATCCAGCGCCAAGAGTAAGGGGTTCGAGGGTGGTTCCGGTAGGTCGGCGGTCGGGGGGCTGGAACTGGTCTGGCCTGCGTAAGATAAATTATTTCTTAGGGAACTATCATAAGGTGAAAGATGAGGCCGCTAAAGCTAAATACGGCGGTATAGCCCGTTTCTTCAGAGCGTATTTCTATTACGATAAGGTAAAGACTTTTGGCGATGTGCCTTGGTATAGTGGTGTACTGGATGCAAAGGATCCGGAACTGTATAAAGCTCGGGATTCGAGGGCCTTGGTGATGGACTCGGTGATGGCTGATCTGGACTTTGCCATAGCTAATATACCCGCTGAAAAGCAAGTAAACCTGATCACACGCTATACGGCCATGTTGTTGAAAGCCCGTGTGGCGCTGTTTGAGGGAACTTTTCGCAAGTATCATGGCCTCGAGGGAGCTGATCAATACCTGATATTGGCTGCAGATGCGGCGCAGGCATTGATCACGACCAATGCGTATTCTTTATATACAGAGGGTGGAGCCGAAGGGGCGTATAGAAATCTATTCGCACGCAATAATCAGAATAATACGGAGACCCTATTGGCGGTAGATTATGAATTGGGACTGAAGGTACACTCGCTAGGCAATTCATTTACTTCGGCGACACAGGGATCGTATGGGGTGCCAAAAGATTTGATAAACAGTTACCTTATGCGCGATGGTTCACGATTTACGGATAGGCCCAATTACAAGACCATGGGCTTTTTTGAAGAGATGCAAAACCGGGATCCACGATTGACTCAAACCACGGCGGGACCTGAATTTAGGGTGAACGGCGAGACTAAAAATGAACCGGTAAATCTCTCCATAACAACTACGGGCTATCGCTTGATCAAAGCGCTTCCTGACCGCGCACAGTGGACGACATCGGGCGCTTATTTTGATATTATCTTATTCCGCTATGCGGAAGCATTGCTGGTATTGGCGGAAGCGAAGGCGGAGTTAGGGACCTTAACGCAGGCAGATCTGAATATTTCGATCAATAGATTGAGAGCGCGGGCAGGGATGCCTAACCTGGATATGGCGCAGGCGAACGCAAATCCAGACCCCTACTTGATGGCGATGTACCCGAACGTGAAAAATGACCATGGCATGCAGGGGGTAATCTTGGAAATCAGAAGGGAACGTAGGGCTGAATTATTTAATGAAGGGTTCCGTTGGGACGATCTGATGCGCTGGAAAGAAGGTCAAAAGGTGATGCAGCCTATTGTTGGCGTTTATTTTCCGGGAGTGGGGGCTTATGATTTTACGGGAGATGGACTAGCGGATGTGTTTGTGCATACGGGAAGTACTTCTGGCGCTCCTTCATCGGTGACTTCGATGGTGAATATCAGACAACGCACGTTGCGCGATCCGTTGACAGGTAACCGAAATAGTGATTTCGGAAATATAGATCCTTTTGTGGATGGCGGTAAGTTTAGAGAGGATAGGGATTACCTAGCGCCTATCCCTTCGGAAGAATTGTTGTTGAATGAAAACCTGCGCCAAAACCCAAAATGGGACGAGTAATCTGTTTGTATGGAAGCGGTGATTGTAAATTTAAAGATGATATTGTAATGAACATAATAAACTATATACTGCTGGGCTTATTTCTTTTTATAGGAGTAACAGGCTGTAAGAAAGATAAAGAGGCCTTTGAAGAAAAACTGCTGATCGGAACGGAATATATGGAGGTGGGTAGTAAGGCGAATACCTATAATTTTGAGGTGTTATCCAACACAACGATGCAGGTGGAAACGGATGCCGAGTGGATCGTACTGGATACAACGGTATACGAAAAAGGAAAGCAACGTATCGGTTTTTCCATCGTTACGAATACCGACGACGAACGGTCGGGAATGGTGATCGTACGTACCAATGCGGAGACAACCAGGCAGGTGCTGGTGGTACAGGAGTCGGGTAAAGTGCCTGTATTTTACGTAAAGACGGATGGTACGGGCGATGGTAAATCCTGGAATACAGCTACGGACCTGAACACGGCAATAGAGAAAGCGACAACCAATAGTACAATTTATCTCGCGGAAGGCGTGTACGTGCCATCAAAGACTATCCGTAACGGAGATGCAAACCTACTGGCGGATCGTACTTTTGAAATTTCGAAAAATATATCCTTGATCGGTGGTTTTGCAGCGGACGCTCTACCTGGGGCTAAGCCTAACGCAGCGCTTTATAAAACGATCTTGGACGGGACTATAGCAGCAGGTAAAAAGGCCTATCATACGGTCACGGTGACCGCGCCGCTGGATAACGAGTCGAAGGTGTATTTAGAAGGTCTCACCATCCGTGGGGGAGAAGCAACGAATAGAGGAAGCAATGTGAGTATCAATAGTGTACAGTATAACCGCGGTCATGGTGGTGGAATGCTGATAGCGAATACCATCGTGCATTTGAAACAGGTGGAAGTTGTAGCGAATGAGGCCTCTAATAGCGGAGGAACGGTGGGATATGCAGCTGGAATGTATGTTTTTGCCGGAGCAAAGGTAACGATGGAAGACTCAAAGGTGAACAACAACTCCAATAACAATAATAATGGCGGTGGGGTATGGGTGGCCGATGCCAGTCTGACGGCTTATCGATGTCAATTTAATGGCAACTATGCGAGAGGAACGGCGGGTGCTGTACATGGCTACCCCAATGCAAGTATCTCTTTGTACAACTCGCAGGTCATGAATAACAGCAACACATCTTATGGTGCTGGTGTCTATGTGAGGGAGAATTCAAACGCGCTATTGGTCAACTGTCTTTTGGTCGGAAATAAGAGTACATCGGCCAACGGCGGTGGCGCAGTAATGCAGTATGGTGGAACTACCGTGGACATTATAAGCTGTACGATAACAGGGAATGAAATCGTCGGTCCAGGTGCTGGGGTGTATCGACGTGATAAGGTGAATAACCTGACTGTCATTAATTCAATCATATCGGGGAATAAGCAGGCGGGTAACTCAAAAGATGTGGATGCCCATACGGATAACGCAGCGGTGATCCCTGTGATTAAGAATGCTATTACTACGGCCTCGGTTTATGGAGATGCGGGAACAATTGTAGCAGGTGCGGTATTTACACCCTCTTCGATGTTGAGTACAGGTTACCTGCCTATTGGTGCCAATAATCCGGCATTGGTTTATGGATTGACAGGTACCAGCCTGACGGGTATAGGACAGACTTATAACCCGGTGCTGAATGAGGCTATTGCAAAGGATATGAATGGCGAATCGCGAACTTTGACAGTAATGGGAGCTAAAGTAAAGTAGACCGTGATGAAGAAGTTATTCTGGTTATTTATTTGTTGGGGCTTGTCGGTAAAGCTATGTATAGCAGCCGACCCCAAGACCGTCATGCTGGTCTTGGGATCGGCAGACCCGCAGGTGTTGGAAGAGCGCATTGGGATAGCAGCGCGGCTGTACCAAACGCAACCTATCCAAAAGATTATTGTGAGTGGGGGCTGTGGAGCGCATGGCTCAGGTATCTGTGAGGCCTCTGTGATGCAGCAAGGACTGGTCGCTAGAGGAGTGGATCGACATAAAATCTACAAGGAAGAGAATGCAAAGACAACCGTCCAAAATTATGTGTTTAGCAGAATACTTCGCGATGAAAAGGATCAGATCATTATGCAGCCTGGAGATACGGTATTGGTCGTGTCTAACCATTGGCATGCGATAGCTGTTGCGGCGCGATTGCGCGAATACGATGGACTGGAGGCTCGTTTTTCTATCGAGGGAAGTATCCGGCCTAAGGATACGGACAAACTGGATTATGTGGGGATTTTTAATGGACAGGCAGATAATGAGAAGTTTGTATTGAAAGGAGCTTGGCTTACACCGGAAGCGGTGTGGACGCATCAAGATACGACCTATTATCTCCGGGATAACCTGGTGTATGGAACGGACAAAGAAAACAGCTCTTTTTCAATCCAGCGGGGGTTGGAAGTGCTCCCTTTTTTGAATGAGCTGGACGTAAAGCATTCGCGGGCCTTTATAGACGGCGGTGACTTCTGGTGGGTGCGCAACGGCAAGACGCTCTGGAAAGTTGCAAAGCACGCTAAGAAAACCGTGGCGCGTGCCGAGTGGCCCGATTGGGTAATAGGAATGCCGGTATCTTGGAAAGAAGGTGCTTTTGAAACAGGAGTGATCTGGGATAGGACCTTATTGTTATTTGCCAATGACCGTATCCTGATTGCCAAGAAGGAAAAGAACAGATTCGTATTTGTAAAGGAGATGGCCGCAGATAAGTATTTTAAAAGCTGGCCGTTTGCTTGGGGAAAGAGTAATGTGGCCTGTGCTGAAGTGGACCACATGACAGGGCAATTGCTGCTGTACCGTAATATGGAAATGGTCCGGGTCGATAAGGATCGTCAGTTGATCGGAATGCCGATGCCTTTTAAATTAAAGTGGATCGAAAATACCAAGTAATAACATTGTAATTTGATAAAGATGAAAAAGAATTTTTTATACAGTTTAATGTTGCTTTTTCTCGTCTTCGGGTGTACTGCGAAGGAGGAAGGAACACAGTTGCCTTACGATTATTCTCAGGTTGAAAAAGATAATCTAAAAGATATACTGGCGAAGGCGGATTGGAAAACAAAAGTGGTGTCTGATGGTGTGATCTGGAAATATTATCAATTTCCGCAGATTTTTGAATCGAGACAGTACATTAATATTTTGGAAATTGACTTGACCAAAGGGCTAAAAATAGAGATTCCCTATGTGAAGGCTGGTTTTTTGAAGACGAGTGACGCAGCGGCTAGTAAAGATGCTCTGGTAGCATTTAATGGAAGCTATTTTAATACAACGACAGGTGGGTCTACGGTATTTTTTAAAAATGATGGACAGGTTGTGAATAATACCGTTTCGGGGTTTACGGCTTATCGGGAGAATGGAGCCGTGGTACTGGATAATACAGGGCTACCACGGGTAATAGGAAAGCCGGCTTCAGGTTGGCAGGGGCTTACTGAACCGGTAGCGCTGGCCGCAGGACCACTGTTGTTATTGGATGGAAAGGAACTCGGGCAACTGGTGGTGGATTTTAACACGACGAGGCACCCGCGTACCGCTTTAGGTATTACTCCCGAGAAGAAGATGATCGTAGTGGTGGTTGATGGCCGTTCATCACAGTCACAGGGCCTGACAATTCCACAGCTATCTCAATTGATGGGAGCCTTGGGCTGTACGCAAGCAATCAATCTAGATGGGGGTGGATCCTCTACGGCTTGGGTAAAGGGAGAGGGCGTCGTTAATTTTCCGTCGGATAATGGTAAGTTTGATCATGAGGGCGAGCGCGGTGTTGCAACTGTATTTACGGTAAAGTAAATGTTGGGCTTAAAAATTTAAACTAATCTTAGTGTCTTTAGGGATCTTGAACAGTAGAGTTTGGGATCAATCTATTATAAAAAACAGCAGTATGACTCGGTCTACTGCTGTTTTTTGTTTCTGCAAAAGGGAGTAATGTGTAAGGAAGTTTTAGCTTAAATATCGATTGATGAAACGTAGTTTGTACGGATAGCTCTTGGATTGTTTTTTTAACTTTATTTTAAAATTGTACCTTTATTACTCACTGTCTCTTAGATTATGAAGCTGACGATAACCGGTATGCAAGATGAAAGAGAATTGCTTAAAGCAATTAGTAAAGGGAATCATGATGGTTTTGAACGTCTTTTCTTGCACTATTATAGAGCCTTGGGTAATTATATATACAGACTCCTGGAAGATCAGGATTCTACCGCAGACTTGGTGCAGGAAGTCTTTTTGGGCCTGTGGGTAGAACGCGAACGTCTGGCTGACGTAGAGAGCTTTAAGGATTATCTTTTTATTATAACAAGGAATAGGATTTATAATCAACTCAAACTAAAGGCTAAAGATAGTCTGATGTTTGAGTCCCTGGAAATGCATCTGACGCAGCTAACGGAAAGGTCTGAACAATCGGACGATCCTAAGGAGAGGGAAAGGTATTTTAAGCTGTTGGAGGAAGAAATAGAAAAACTTCCCCTGCAGCAACAAAGGGTATTCAAACTGGCCAAGATGAAAAAAATGAAGTATGAACAAATCGCACAGTTTCTTGATCTTTCTGTTGAAACGGTGCGCAAACATATGTATCTGGCGCAACGAACGCTCAGAAATCAATTGAAAGGAAAGGAAGGAGGCATACTCTTGCTGATTCTTTCATCAATTTATTTTACAAAATTTTAATTTTCCATTACCACTTTTCGAAATCTGTTTGTCTTTAGTATGATTAGGATTCGAATTTTACGCTAATTAACCAATGATAGACGAAAGGATAATTTATTTATTTGATAATTATTGTCGTAAGACTGCGTCTGATGAGGAACGGGTGGAGTTCTTTAATTGGATAGCTGATTCTAATAATAGTGAAGATGCCCAATTCTTGATGGCTTCGTTATATGATCGGGAAATGGAAGGGCAGAATGAAACGATAGTGGATCTAGACAAAGAGGCTATCCTAAAGTATTTGGTGGGCTATCAAAGGGAAGAACTCAAGGAGCTAAGAAGACATGAAAAAATAAGGTTAATGCGAAGGTGGGCTGTTACTGCTGCCGCAAGCATAGTAATCTTTCTGATCTCGTCGTGGCTCGTGACGGTATGGTATGCTGATGATACGGCAGAAAGTAGGGCTGTGAGCACAAAATATAATATACCTGCAGGTGGTAATAAGGCGATATTGACACTGGGGGATGGTAGAAAGGTGTTATTGGATACACTGACTCAAGGGGTATCCATATATGACGGAAAACTCCAAATTACGAAAATGGATGATGGTAGTATCGTGTACGCAAGTGTCGCATCGGAAGGAGGGGAGATTCTTTATAATACCATGCAAACTCCTGTAGGGGGTACTTTTCAGGTGTTGCTCCCTGATGGAAGTCGCGTTTGGCTAAATGCGATGTCGCAACTCCGCTACCCGACTTCATTTGCCAAGCAAGAGAGAAGAGTAGAGTTGAACGGGGAAGCGTATTTTGAGGTGGCCAAAGATAAAGGAAAGCCATTTGTGGTCGATGTATATGGTTTGGACGTAAGGGTGTTAGGTACTTGTTTTAATATTAATTCGTATCAGAATAGAAATTTGATAAAGACTACAGTAGTGGAGGGGGCTGTCGAAGTGGGAAAAGAAAATAGAGCAACTGTTTTGTATCCGGGACAGCAGTTGGAATATAGGTCTGATCATAGCAGCAGGCTCTTGAAAAATGTTAATCTGGTCGAAATAATGGCTTGGAAAGATGGTTTTTTCTCTACCTCGTCTATCACACTGGGTGCATTGATGGATGAAGTAGAACGCTGGTATGGAGTAGATGTGGAATATGTGGAGCCCTTGGATATGGAGTTTGTCTTAAAACTGAGTAAAAAAATAAGTCTCCTGGAATTGATTACAATACTGGAACTGACCGAAGAGGTAAAAGTAGAACTGATAGAAAAAAAACTAAGAATTATGAAGAGAAAAAAAGTGTAACATGTGGAAGCCTAAAAAGACCGATCTGCTGCTAACAAATCGGTCTGGAACGGATGGCTTCTAAATCGAGTGGTTAACAAGATTTTAAACCTAATTAAAAACTAATTTATGAATTTTTTCGGTAAAGAAAGAGGCCGGGTAGACCTGTCGTGCAAAAAGGTTAAGGCAAGCATTTTTTTGATAATGAAACTTACTATCTTAATATCGTGTTGTTTTGTGATGTTGAGCTTTGTCGAGGGGCATGCTCAGCGATTCTCATTTAAGGTAAAAAAGGGAACGCTTCAAACAGCTTTTGAAATGATAGAAAAACAGTCTGATTACGTGTTTTTCTATAAAAAGGATCTTCTAAAGGATGCTAAAGAGGTTGATATCGATATACGTGGATTAAATCTGAAGGAGGCTTTGGATCAGATTTTAGAAAACCAACCTGTAACATATAAAATATATCAAGAATATGTGGTGCTGCATTCTAAAAGCCAAACGCCAAAAGGGGAGATACTTCAAATAGAGAGTGACGGGCTTTTGCAGTCCAAGGTGACGGGACAAGTGGTAGATAGTGCCGGAAGTGTTATATCCGGTGCAACGGTGAGGATCAAAGGGACGGATAGGATAACACAAACGGATAAGGAGGGCTATTTTTCGTTTGACAATGTAGACCGGGATGCCGTAATTGTGATTAGTTGTCTTGGACATCGGGTGGAGCAAAGAAAGGTATCTGACGGTGTAAAGCTAATTCGGATGCGGGCTTTTGTTTCGGAGTTGTCTTCGGTAGAAGTGGTGGCAAGTACAGGGTACCAAAAAATTCCTAAGGAGAGGGCTACAGGTAGTTTTGAAATTGTAGATAATAATACGATTAACCAATTGGTGGGCTCCAATATTATTGATCGATTGAAGGGGACAACTTCATTGCTATTTGACAATGCTCTCAATCGTCCTGCATTGGCCCTAAGGGGATTTAGTACCATCAAAGGTGAGAAGGATCTGTTGGTGGTATTGGATAATTTTCCATATGAGGGGGATATAGAGAATATAAATCCTAACGACATAGAGAATATTACGCTCCTAAAAGATGCGGCAGCACAATCAATTTGGGGAACACGCGCCGGAAATGGTGTGATCGTAATCACGACAAAAAAGGGGAAACTAAACTCGCCGAGTACAATCAGTTTTAGTAATAGTACGCAGATCGGACAAAAGCCTGATCTGGACTATTATAATCTGATGTCGAGCTCGGAGGTGATCGACCTGGAAGTCGAATTGTATAAAGCGGGTCTCTATAAAAATTCGGAAAACTTAAGATCCAAATCTTATATCTCTCCGGTGGTAGCGATGTTGATCGCCAATAATAAGGATAAAACGAAGCTAAGTGATGAAGCTCTAGCGATAGAACTGGACAAGTTGCGCGGGATTGATAACAGAAAGCAATACATGGACGGTGTGTATAGAAATGCGTTGAATCAACAATATGCATTGAACTTGACCTCGGGATGGGATAAACTATCTCTTTTTATGGGAGTGGGGTATGATAAATCTCGTAGCTCACTGGAAAGCTATGGGGATAGGCTGAGCCTGCGAAACAATATTACTTATAAGTTGTCCAATGCTATTAATTTCAATATGGGATTGAACTATTCGCAGCGTAACAGTAGGTCCGGAAGGGAAGGCTATGGGCAGTTAAAACCATATATTAATCTATACGATGAGGATAAAAATGCGCTAGCTATGCCAGGCCTAAATCCTTTCTATTTGGAGACCGTGAAAGATTATGATTTGCTGGATTGGAATAAATACCCCTATGCAGAATATAAGTTTAATAGAAACCGTGGGTTTTCTCAAAACTACAATTTTAGTTTTGACCTGAACTATAAGGCTTTCGATTGGCTAAACTTTAATCTGATGTATAATGTGGATAGACAGAATGAGCGTAACAGGCTTACCAATAATGTGGAAGGGTATTATGCGCGAGATCTGATTAATATGTTTAGTGAGCTAGATCCTATTAGTGGAAAAATAAAACGAAATATACCTTATGGAAGTATATTGAGAAATTCGCAAAATGAGTTGGTCGCTAATAATTATCGATTGCAAATGAATATTGCGAAAAAATGGAGAGATCATCAAGTCGATGCGGTCGTAGGGGGAGAGATTAGAACGATCAAAGCGGATGGATATCGGTTTTTGACCTATGGTTTTGATGAAGAAGTACTGACAACCAGCGATATCAATTATAATCTTTTATACCAGGATTTTGTGTATGGGGATAGAAGGTATATACCGTCGGACGAAGAGTATAATTCGACACAGAATAATTTTATTTCGCAGTATTTTAACGGTAGTTATACGTATCAGTCAAAATATGTATTGTCTGCAAGTGCAAGACAGGATGCGTCTAATCTCTTTGGACTAGAGACCAACGATAAATGGCAACCTTTGTGGTCTATTGGGGGGGCATGGAATATTTCTGAAGAGAGTTTTTACAAAGATAAGGGGCTACCGTATTTGAAATTAAGAGCTACCTACGGTAAAAGTGGATTGGTAAACCAGGCTCTTTCGGCGGTCTCTATCATAAGATATGGAACGGCATATATTACAAATTTCCAAAAGGCAAATATTACACAATATAATAATCCGGAATTGAGATGGGAAAAATCAGCCATGTTTAATGTCGGTTTTGATATCGGGTCATCAAGAGATAGGGTTTATGGTAATGTAAATTATTACAGAAAGAAAGGAATCGATTTATATGGTCCGTCTGAAATGGACCTCACTGCAGGTGTGGGAAAGACAATCAGCAAAAACGTCGCTAATATGGCGGGTTATGGATGGGAAGTGAATGTCGGCGCGAAAATTATTGATAAGGCATTCAAATGGAATAGTAATATTGCTTTTAACTATACTAAATCTAAGGTTACTAAGTATTTCAATGATTCACAATCTGCTCGTGATTTTACTACGGATGGGGGGTCTATATCTCCTCAAGTGGGACAACCGCTGTATCAAATTGTATTGTTTCCTTTCTTGAGAGTGAACGATAAAGGTGAACCTGTGTTTTCTTTGGATGGTCAGGAAAGTACAAACTATGTGGATATTTACAACTCTCATTATTCTAATCTTGTGTATGCGGGGTCTACGGTACCGGTGGCTTATGGATTTTTTACGAATACATTCTCTTATAAAAGAGTAAGTCTAGGTATTAATCTGACCTATAAACTCGGACATCACTACCAAGGGCCAAAAGTAGGATTTGGTACTATAGCGGCTTTGGGTATAGCCAATGGTAGTGGGAATTTTAAAAACCGCTGGCAAAAACCTGGTGACGAAAACTTTACGAATGTCCCAAAATTTGTATACCCGTTGAATTCATATCAAAATCTTGTGTATAAAAGTATAAACCCTGATGTTTATAAAGCGGATCACATTAGGCTAAATTATATCCGTCTAGATTATGCGGTTAATCCCATCACCGTAGGAAATAGACGTATGAACATAAGGGTATTTGCTAACGGAGAGAATCTTGGAATTCTGTGGAAGGCAGCAAAAACTCCTTATGACCCTGACTTCATAGAGAATCTGCCCAGTGCTAAACGTTTTTCTATCGGTGTGAATATTAACCTTTAAAATGAAAGAAATGAAATCTATTGTATATATTTTAGGAATAATACTGTTGACAGCCTTGACGGGTTGTGAAAAGCTACTGGAGACTAAGCCGGATAAGAAACTGGCTACGCCAAATTCGCTGAAAGCTCTTAGAGCACTATTGGATGACTATTTTCAGCTCAATTATGTTGGTGGTGGACTAGGTGAGGCCAGTGCCGACAACTATTATCTGGACCAAAAGGATTTTGACGCACAATCTTCTTCTTTGAGGAATACGTACACCTGGGAGGCAGAGATATCCTCGGAAAATGTGTATGAGGTGTTGTATAAGCGGATAAATGTTACGAATGTGGTCCTCGATGAGCTGAAAAACCTACCGGAAACCGGGGATGCAGGAGAAAGGAGAGAGATAAGAGGGCAGGCGCTATTTGTAAGGGCATATACGTATTTAATTCTCGCTACAACATTTACGAAACAATATGATAAGGGGACTGCAGCTGGTAATATGGGATTGGCGTTGAGGCTTTCATCAAACTTTAATGATAAATCTGTTAGGTCTTCTCTTGAAGAAACTTATCGACAGATAGAAAAAGATGCCTTGGAAGCGGTAGATCTTTTACCCGAATTTCCGGCGCACCAAATGAGAGGTAGTAAGTGGGCTGCATATGCATTTTTGTCTCGGATGTATCTGGCGATGAAGAACTATGAGAAGGCTGAGTTATATGCCGATATGTGTTTATCGCTGAGTAATCGATTGATGGATTATAATGAGTTGGATGAAAAATTGAGATACCCTATTCCTACGTATAATGTGGAGCTGATTTATTATACTTATGGCTCTTCGCGCCTTCCGTCGCTCACGGTTCTGAAGATCCCATCGGAATTGTATGATCTGTACGAAGAACATGACCGTAGAAAAGTGTTGTTTTTTAAAGAAAATCAGGATGGCACAAAGGCTTATTGTGGAGGTTACACGGGGTCTAGTCTCCTGTTTACCGGGATATCAGTTGATGAGGTGTACTTGACCAAGGCGGAATGCCTCGCCCGAATGGGGGATTCTGATAAGGCATTGGAAGTGCTTAATGCGTTATTGCTTAAAAGGTATGTAACGGGCGAATTTGTTGAAAAACAGGCGGCAAATGCTAGGGAAGCACTAAAGTTGGTATTGGATGAGAGAAGAAAGGAGCTGTTGATGAGGGATCTGCGTTGGATGGACCTTAAGAGATTGAATACGGAGGTGGATTTGCAAAAAACACTTACTCGAACCATAGACGGCCGCACGATAGAATTGCTACCTAATGAAAATAGATATGCGTTGCCATTTCCGAACTCGGTTATTCAGATAACTGGGATGAAGCAGAATGAGCGATAGCTATTCCTTACGATGGTCTTCGGTATAGTGTTTATAATACCGAAGACCATGTATATTGGGTTTTTGATTGTAATTTGATCAAAAACAAATATTAAAATTAACCTGAAAAGTATCTTTATTTAATGTTATCGTAATGTAGGCTCAATATTTTTGTGCCAAAATTGATAAGTTAGTATGAAGAAAACTTTACTTCTGACTGCCGTAGCGTTAATGCTAGCAGGGGTAGCTATGGCACAGGATGATGCCGGTATAATGAAACTCAACGAATTACGCTACCCGAAACAACGCAAATTAATCGATATTCCCGATGTAAATGGCTTACAGGTATTGAAGTGTGACTTTCATATGCATACGGTATTTACCGATGGACACGTATGGCCCAATGTACGGGTGCAAGAGGCCTGGAAAGAGGGCTTGGATGCGATTTCGTTTACGGAGCATGTCGAGTATATGCCGCATAAAGACGATGTAAAACCAGGTAATCTACGTCCGCATGAACTGGCCAAGAATATGGCAGAAGAACAGAACATCCTTTTGATCAAAGGTACAGAGGTAACGCGTAACACGCCTCCTGGTCACTTTAATGCTTTATTTATACAAGACGATAAGAATCTAGTCGTGTCCAGGGAATCGGAATTGGATAAGCAGGCTATTCAGGCGGTCGTGGATCAAAAGGCTTTTATCTTCTGGAACCATCCGGGTTGGAAAGCTACGCAGATAGAAGGATCATATGAATGGATTCCATTCGTGGATAAAATGTATAAAGACAAGCATCTGCACGGTATAGAGGTGGTCAATGGCTTCGGTTTTCATAAAAAAGCATTGGACTGGGCTTTGGATAGAAATCTAACCGTTATCGGCAATACGGATATCCATAACTTGATCGCGCATGAATATGATATCGAACGTGCCGGCGTACATCGTACCATGACTCTGGTGATGGCGAAAGATCGATCGGCTGAAGGGATACGTGCGGCTTTGGAAGCGGGTAATACGGTGGCCTGGTCGAGCAACTACCTCTTTGGAAAGGAAGAACATGTACGTGATTTGTTCCACGCCTGTGTAAAGTTGAGCCCGACATTTTATACCAAAACCAATGCTAAGAAAGCGAGCAGTAAGTATTATGAGCTGCAAAACAACTCGGACCTGTATTTTGAGCTAAAACTTGTGGATGGAAAGGCTACTAAAAGTATTGTATTGCAACCGAAGTCTTCGCAGATCCTAATAGCGGATGACGGTCAACGAAAATTATCCTATGAAGTGGTGTCTACCTATGTGCGTAGCGACAAGCATCTGAAAATAGAACTAAGCCTATAATTTATATCAATAAATCATGAATAAGCGAATTCCAATTTTTTTATTGGCAGGGATAGCTATGTCCCAAAATCTCCAGGCTATGGAGCTAGGCTCATCGATTAAAGAGGGGAGAACGGTAGAATGGCAGCAGCAGAAAGTGGCTGGTCGTGTGGTGGATGGTAGTGGAAGGGCTATTCCGCATGCAAATGTGTCGATCAAAGGTACGCTGTTGAATGTGAGTACGAATGCGAAAGGGGAATTTGAATTTAACCATACGAATGGCGCTAAAGTGGTTCTGACGGTTAGTTGTGTGGGCTTTTCGACGAAAGATTTTGAAGTCAACTTCGGGACGGATATCCTCCTTACCTTGGACAACAAGAACGATCTGGATGAGGTGGTGGTCGTGGGGTATGGTACACAGAAGAAGGTTAACCTAACGGGGGCGGTATCGCAGGTATCCTCTGAAGTATTAGAAAATAGACCGGCCCCTAATCTAAGCCGGATGCTACAGGGCACGCTACCTAACCTGAACCTCAAAATGGTGGACGGTAGTCCTACTCGTGGCGCCGAATTTAATGTGCGTGGTACAACCTCGATAGGTGCCGGGGGATCGGCTTTGGTACTGATCGACGGTGTGGAAGGCGACGCAAATATGATCAACCCGAACGATATCGAATCGGTGACCGTATTGAAGGATGCGTCGTCTGCTGCAATATATGGCTCGAGAGCTGCCTTTGGGGTGGTACTGATCACCACCAAAAATCCGGTTAAAGGACAGGCAAAAGTAACCTTAAACTCTAATTACTCCTTTAATCAACGCACGGTAGAACCTAAGCTAGTGACTAACGGCTACCAATGGGCTAAAAATTTTAACGATTCTTTCAATGCCTGGTATGACTATAAGTCTACACCGATATCGGTCAATAATATATATCCTTTCTCTTTGGAATATCTAGAAGCATTGGGAAAATACGCAGAAAATCCTACCGGTGAGGAGGCTGTATTTAACCCGGTGAAGAATAGGTATGAGTATTTCGGTAATACGGACTGGTACAATATGATCTATAAAGATGTCATGCCGGCTACTGAACAGGCGATGAGTGTGTCAGGAGGGGGAGATAAGGCATCGTATTATCTGTCGGGTAGGTACTATCATCAGGACGGTATATTTAAGTATAACCCGGACAAATTTAATAAGTACAATTTACGGGCTAAAGGGGATGTGAAACTCAACGATTGGATTACTTTTCAGAACAATACCGAGTTGAGTACCTACGATTATCACTACCCGATGTTTGCGGACGGCGATGGGAATATATGGCGTCAGTTTGAACATCAGGGATATCCAATGGCTGTAGTCTATAATCCGGACGGTACCTATACGCATACGGCCGTGTATACAGGGGTAGCGTCTTTTATGGAAGGTAATAATGCTTCAGATCTGAATAATACGGTGCTAAGAAATACCGCAGGACTGATCGTAAGACCTGTGAAAGGTCTGACACTAAAAGGGGATATGACGTATGGAAGGACTTGGGAGAACGAGGTACGTACCAACAATTATATGGACTACAGTAATTCGCCCGGTGTAATATCGAGATTTGGAAGGTCTTTGTTGCGGGAGTGGAATGAAAACACAACCTATCTAGCAGGTAATATTACAGCAAATTATGTGAATAAGTTTGCTGATAAGCACGATTTGAATGTGTTGATAGGCTATAACGTAGAGTCATCGCGAACAAAAATGCTACGTGCACAGCGTGATGGTATCCTGGTCGAATCGAAACCTGATTTCAATCTGATGGACGGGTTGAATTACAATATAACTGGTGGGGGTAACGAATGGGCCTATCTGGGTGTATTTTATCGCTTGAATTATGCTTATGATAATCGGTATCTGTTGGAACTTAATGGTCGCTATGATGGGTCTTCTAAGTTTCCTGAGCATCAACGCTACGGATTCTTTCCATCGGTATCGGGAGGCTGGATTGTATCTAATGAAGGATTTTTTGACCCGTTAAAACCTGTGGTAAGTAATTTTAAATTGCGGGCATCCTATGGTTCGCTCGGAAATGGAAATGTGGCTCCATATCGATACCTAGAGCAGATGGGGGTAAGCAAAACGTCGGTCGTGCTGAATGGCGTACAGACAAACTATACAAAATTGCCTGGTGTGATCCCGGATGGTCTGACCTGGGAGCGCTCTACGACAGCTAACTTTGGAGTGGATCTGGGCGTTTTTGGGAATAGTCTAAACTTTACTTTTGACTGGTACAACCGTATGACCTACGATATGTTTACAGCGGGTCAGCCGCTGCCAAATGTATTTGGTGCAGCAGTGCCTTTTGGCAACTATGCGGATATGTCGACCAAGGGATGGGAGCTGACGGCAAATTATAACTCGCAGTTTGAACTGGCTGGAAAACCTTTTAATTGGGGGATAAACGGATCTCTTTGGGATAGTAGGTCAAAGATAGAGCGCTTTAATAACCCGAATAAACTATTATCTACTTATTATGTGGGGCAGCAAGTCGGTGAGATCTGGGGCTATGAAACATTGGGATTCTTTACATCGGAGGAAGATGTGAAAAATCATGCTAATCAGAAATTCCTGAAAAACTCAAACAATAATGTCTGGCTACCTGGAGACTTAAAGTTTGCCGATCTGGATAATAATGATGTTATCAATCATGGGGATAATACGGTGAATAATCCAGGTGACCGTAGGATAATTGGTAACGATAGTCCGAGGTACCAATATGGTTTTACACTATCGGGTAATTGGAATGGTATAGGGCTGTCTGCTTTCTTCCAAGGTATAGGTAAGCGGGATTGGTATTTTGCGCCTGAGGCAGGCCTTTTCTGGGGTCCGTACAATAGACCATACGGTTATCAGCCGACAAAGATGATGGAGGATATATGGACCGAGGAGAACCCGGAGGCCTATTTCCCACGCTATAGGGGGTACACTGCATTGGGAACCGACCGGTCTCTGGGAGCTCCGCAGACCCGCTATTTACAGGATGTGTCTTATCTGCGTCTTAAAACATTGACGGTGGACTATACACTGCCCAAGGAGTGGGTCAATAGAATGAAGATCAACAATGCACAGATCTTTGTGACGGCTCAGAACTTATTTACATTCTCGGGACTATTCAAACATACGGACAACTTTGACCCAGAGGTAATGGAAAAGCCAAAAACTAATGGTGACCTGACCAATGGATCGGGACAGGGATATGCCTATCCTATGTTGAAGAGTACAACGATAGGGATAAACTTAACATTTTAATGGGTAATAGGATACTGGATATTTTGAATTTTTTTGTGATGAATCGGATGAAAACAAAATTTATATTGGGTCTGTTGACAACTGTTGTGTTGGCCAGCTCCTGTAAGGATTTTCTGGATAAGGAGCCTTTTGATAAGCTGGTGCCGGCTTCTTTCTTTAACACGGAAGCGGACTTACAGTTGTATACCAATTCTTTCTATCAGGATTTTATTCCGAATGGACTAGCGATTGTACAGGCTGATGAGATGGGAGACTATACGTCTAAAAATAACTCGCCAACATTTATTGCTGGTAATTTTTCTCCAGTGGATCAGGGCAAATGGGATTGGACAAAGCTGCGGAACGTAAACTACTTTCTATCACGCTACGACAATGTGGCTATACCGGAAGAAGCGAGGAAGCACTATGCAGGGGTAGCTCGCTTTTTTAGGGCTTACTTTTATTTTGATAAGGTGAAAACCTATGGTAATGTGCCTTGGTACAGTAAACCGCTTGCTACGGATGATCCGGATCTCTATAAGAAGCAAGATCCAAGGTCACTGGTCATGGACTCGGTATTGGCAGATATTGACTTTGCGATAGCAAATATCAGAACGAATAAAGATAACTCGTCGAGTATGATTACTAAATGGGTGGCTTTAGGACTGAAGTCCAGGATATGTCTTTTTGAAGGTACTTTCCGAAAATACCATGATAATTTAGGGTTGAAATCTTCAGCGGACAAATGGTTGGAAGAGTCTGCAAAGGCGGCGAAGGAAGTGATCGATAGTAAGCAATATGCGGTTTATAATACGGGAAAACCGAATTCGGATTATAGGACACTTTTTATCAGTGAAAATCCGGTGTCGACAGAGGTCATGTGGGCAAATACATTCAATAATGCATTGAAGCGCTGGCACGAGATCACCTGGAAATTTAACTCGGCTACCTATGGGGCACGTTGGGGATTGAATAAGCAGTTTGTAAATACGTATCTAAATACTGATGGTACGCGCTTTACGGATAAAGCGGGTTACGACGAATTGGAGTTTAAGGAGGAGATGAAAGGGAGGGATGCGCGATTGGGGCAGTCGGTGCGCTCGCTTGGCTATAAACGTTCGGATGGATCGGCAGCTCCTCCAAACTTTGGGTATACGTTTACAGGTTATCATATCCATAAGTTCAGCTTGGACGATAAGCGCTTGGATGGTGTAGCCGAGGGATTCAATTCGATAACGATGATGCGCTATGCTGAGATACTATTGAACTATGCAGAGGCAAAGGCCGAGCTGGGCTTGATGAACGATGTGATATGGGGGGAGACTATAGGTGCGCTGCGCAAGCGCGCAGGGGTGAATCCCGCGGTACCAATGGCGGTGGATCTTTACATGCAAAAGGTTTATTTTCCAGAAGTGTCTGATAAATACCTGATGGAAGTGAGACGTGAACGTGGAATAGAATTGGTGTACGAAGGATTAAGGTATGACGATCTGTTACGCTGGCGTAAAGGAAAATTGTTGGAGATGGACTGGAAGGGGATATATGTACCTGGAATGAATATCGAAATGGATCTGGACGGTAATAATACGCCTGATGTATGTTTTGTGAAGTCTATTCCGAGTAAGACCACGCCAGGGGTGGTGTACTTTGTAGTAGATGATAAAGCAGCCAAGCTGTCCGAAGGAACTAAAGGTCATATCATATGGCGTATAGACGAAGAAAGAAGATTTGAAGACAAAAAGTACTTTAGACCAATTGCAAACGCGGATATAGTCGATAATAATAAATTGGAACAAAATCCAGGCTGGGATTAATCGTTGGTTAAATCGTGCAAAGCCGAAGGCTAAAGAGCCTGTATCTAATCGAGATACAGGCTTTTTTATTGTTAAATTCTGTCGTGTCCGCTTGTGCAACCTATGCTAAGGCATCGGGAGATGAGGGTGCTGCTCGACTGGCCAGAGATCTGTTTGGTGTATGTATGGAGTATACCGCAGGCCAACGGCTGATGGAACCAAAGTTTGAAAGTACTCGTCCTACAAAAGGGATAGGTATTCTTATGATCATGATTACTACCGCACAACAATTGCACGTGACTATAGGCGATACACGATGTGATGATGCTATTGTACACTGGATGAGTGAGATAGAAGCATTGTTTGTGAAGGATGATATACGCTGTGTGATGGAATAGGTGGCTCTAGATGGGAGTATTGTTGATTATGTGGATGGACGAACACTAAATCCAGGACATGCTATTGAAGGGGCTTGGATTATTCTCCATGAGGCCCGGTATAGGAATAACGATCCCCAGCTGATCGATCTGGGCTGCCGTATGCTGGATTATATGTGGGAACGAGGTTGGTACAAAGAATATGGCGGAATTCTTTATTTTTGAGATGTATATCATAATCCTGTGCAAGAGTACTGCCAGGATATGAAGTTTTGGTGGCTGCAGCATGAGACAATCATCGCTATCTTGCTGGCTTATCTCATGACGGACAAGGATAAATACGCAATGATGCATCAACAGATCTACGAATATGCATACAGTCATTTTCGTGATAAGGAACGAGTGGATATAGTTTGGATATTCCATACGACCATTAAAAAGAAAAAAACACACACATATGAACAGAATACTAATTACATTGATTTCGTTGGCTCTTGTATCCAGATTGGAAGCGCAAGAGGTGACTGTTTTTAAATCGGGTAGCGAGGGTTATGCTAGTTATCGGATACCTGCCGTGGTTAAGGACAAAAGTGGACAGCTGATCGCATTTTCCGAGGGGAGAGTAGATCATGCCGGTGATTATGGCAACGTAGATATTGTATATAAAATCAGCAAGGATAACGGTAAGACGTGGGGAAGCTTGAAAATTGCGGCAGACTATGACAAGTTGCAGGCCGGTAATGCTGCTCCTGTTGTCGATCTGCTGGATCCCCAATACCCAAAAGGTAGAATTCTTCTGTTCTATAATACAGGTAATAACCATGAACATGAGGTACGTGAGGGAAATGGATTGCGAGAGGCTTGGTACATTACTTCTACAGATGGTGCATTGACCTGGTCTGAACCTGTAAATATCACGACACAGGTGCATCGACCTAACCAACCTGATGTAAACCCAGCGTATAATTTTAAGGAAGACTGGAGAGCGTATGCAAATACGCCGGGACACGCCCTTCAATTTGATAGCGGTGTGTATAAAGGAAGGATTTATATCCCGGCCAATCATTCAATAGGCGAACCGAAATCACAGGGCAGAGATTATTTTGCACATGCTTACTATTCGGATGACCACGGTAAAACATTTAAACTTGCTGATAAGATTGTCTTCGAAGGAGGAAATGAGACGATGGCTGCTCAGCTATCGGATACTGAACTGTATATGAATACGAGAAATCAGCAAGGAAATGTACGTGCCCGTATCGTAAGCTATTCAAAGGATGGTGGCGTCAGTTGGGACACCACTTTTTATGATAATAATCTGCCAGATCCTGTAAATCAAGGAAGCACTTTGTCTTGGAAGAAAGGAAAGAGCTATATCTTGGCTGTGTGCAATGCTGCTGACGCGAAGGAAAGGGATAAGCTGACTTTACGTCTGTCAAAAGACAAAGGGAAGAAGTGGTATTTTGAAAAGATTATCGCAAAAGCACCGGAAGGATATAAAGGTGCATATTCTGCTTACTCGGATATGGTAAAAGTTGATAACCGTACAATCGGAGTTCTATATGAAAAAGATAACTATAAAGAGATCGTATTTTTGCCAGTATCTATAAAGTAGTAGTGGTTTTTAGGGAAGTAGATGAAGGGCACCCAAACCATTGAAAAATCTGCATTGTCCGAAAAGGGTAATGATCTACTTGGAAGCTAGGGAAGAAGGTCGTTTGGATCTGAACAGGTATCTGTTTTGGGACGGCTTTCTTAAACGCGAATAAGGGATTAAAGTATGACATGAAACGAGTTGTGAAATTCTGGACGAATGGGGAAAGCTGGTGTAGTGATGGTATCTATGAAGTTTTAAAACTTTATACGTATAGATTATGTATCGCTAAGTCGGGGGGATATTTGTGTAAGTGCTTAGCGGCCTGTCCCGTGTGGGGACAGGCTTTTTTATCGAAGGAAATGTAGCCTAATATGTTAATGCAGTTGACGTTCCATAATATAATCTTCCATCAGAAATCCATTACCAATAGAAATATCTTCTTGACCCACAATTTCAAAGCCTATTTTTTGATAGAAATTTACAGCCGTATTGTCCCGGTTTACGTTAAGCGATAAGGTACGGTTAGTGTTAATAAGTGCTATTCTAGATACCTCATCAAATAGTTGTCGGCCAACTCCTTTTCCCTGTGTATCGGGCAAAAGATAAATTTTGTGAATTTTTGTCTTTTGTTGGTTTTTATAGTTTAGCTCGAAGGACAGATACCCTATATTTTTGTCCTCTTCTTTAGCGATTAAAAATGAATGATTACCTGTGGTTATTTGTTCTTCAAGAGCTGTTGTTGAATACATCATTTCCATCATATAGGTAATCTGTTCTGCAGACAGAATGTCGCTAAAGGCTACAGGCCAAGCTTCTGCTGCTATGGATTGTATAATAGGTATATCTTCTAATTGAGCCGTTACTATTTTAATCATATTGGATGATTTTGTTTGCGATAAAAATAGGGGTTCTATTGTAAATCACCAAAATTAGATTTTTTCATTTCTGGTAAATAATAAAGCCGATCTGTTGGCTTCAAATGTTCAATAATATAGGATTTCATAGTCTAGATTAAAAGGGTTTGTATAACCCTGAGATGCTAGCTTCGGGGCTGTTTTTTGAAAGGATGGACTATGGGATCATTGACCGAGTTGTTATAAGATTCTTTCGTAATCGGAAATAGGATTAGGCTGTTGTGATAGGCTAAAAAGTAGCATATGTTGTTGCAAAGTATATTTTTTTGACCGTATGATAATTATTTTTTTGAAAATTTATGAAATGTAGTATTGTCAAAAAATTACACTATAATTGAATTATATTATCCTAAATATAATAAATAAATAGTCCAAATAATGGATTTGACCTCTTATGAAAATGATGTTTAAACGTGCTTTGTTTTTCAGTTCTTAGTTATACGGAGAATTCCCTCTTTTGGGGGCGTGAAACGGGCTGAGAGTTCAAAAGGTGTTGATAAAAAGATATTTAGTAGTATATTTATAATATGAAAGTAAATAAGAAAACGCTTCAATCGGAATCAACTAAGCGAAAATTACTTCAAGCGGTAGAAGATATTCTGTCAAATGAAGGATTTATTGCGTTGAAAGTTGAAAACATCAGTAGGGTATCTGGAGTTGACAAAAAGTTAATCTATTTTCATTTCGGAGATTTAAAAGGTCTTTTTAATGCATTTCTTCGGAGTAAGGATTTTTGGTTTTCTAAGGCCTATGCAGAGATCCCTGAAAAGCTTGATAAGCAAGCTGTAGTTGAGGTATTGCTCAATCAATTTGCCGAGATGAAAAACAATAAATTATTAACACAACTCTTAATCTGGGAGCTTAGCGAAAAAAATGAAGTCCTCTCTGCCCTTGCTGATGAAAGAGATGAGGTTGGGAATAGTTTATTGCAGAAGATTATCGAAAAGGAAAGTTTCAAAGATGACGTACAACCTTTGTTGGCGTTATTGATAGGAGGTGTTTATTACTTGTCTATGCATGCTACTGTAAACGGGAGTTTGTTTTGTGGTCTAGATATCAATAAAGAGGAGGATGCTAATCGGGTATCAGATACTTTAGAGCGGATTTTGAAGAAGATCAAATAATATATCGTCAGATCTAACCAGTGTCTTACGTTTTTCTTTGTTTATGAATGAAACAAGGATCGAGTGAATTTAACCTTTTATTAAGATAACTATCAAAGTTTTTAATGCTATTGAATCAGTTTTACGTTGAACTCAATGCGTTTAGATAATGGAAGACCCTGGTTATTCAGGTATTCAAATGCAGTTTGTATTGCTTCTTTTCCTATATCGAATGCATTTTGTTCGATACGTATTATGGGATTCTTAAAGTTTGATAAGTATTCCATGTTTGAAAAACCGGCAATGATAACGTCTTTTGGCACACTGATTTTCTTGTCGCGGAGAATGTCGTAGATATTGTTTGTAATATTGTCCATCGCACAAAAAATAGCGTTTGGTCTACTTCTTATTTTCCAAAGTGTACTGATACATTTTTCTAGTTCTGCATAGAGCTCGTCGTTATTATTTACCTGGATTTTTTGGATGTATTTATCATTGATCTTAATATTGTGATTTTTGAGACATTCCTTAAATCCATTGAATCTTTCTTGAGATACTCCTTTGGCATTCAGTGTTATGTGGGCTATCCGATCACGACCCATTTCGATGAGTTGTTTGGTTGCTAGGTAGGCTCCTTCATAATTTTTACTGCCGATTTTAATGGTCTGTAATCTGTTGTTTATTCGGTCTACAGCGATAACCATGCATCTATTGATATGGAGCTTTTGGAGATATTCGATGTTATCGCTATTGCCTATTGGCGATATAATAAGAGCATCTACACCTATAGACACTAATGTTGTTATACATTTTTTTTCTTCGCCCGGATTATCGTTACTCTGCATCACAATAATAGAATAGCTTGATTCTCTAGCACCTTGGTGTATGCCTTCTAGCAAAGCTGAAAAAAATGAGTTCCCTGAATTTCCAACGACAACGCCAATGAGGTTGCTCTTGCCTCTTTTTAGCGTTTTAGCAAGGTTGTTGAAAATATAATTGTGTTTATTTGCATATTCAACAATGCGTTTTTTTGTCTTTTCGCCAATTTCATGGCTATCACTGAGGGCTCTTGAAACGGTAGAAACAGAGCAATTATTTGCTTTGGCTATGTCTACCAATGTGACCTTTTGTCCAATTTCTTTTTTCTGTACCAATTTTTTATTCAAAAGTTTAACTGCAGATGATGTAAGCTTTTTGATATGTAGTGTATTATCTCGTTGCTTTTAGTTCAGGTCTATTGTCTTGATCTCCGATAAAGGTATTCGACGATTTTAGAGGAGCGATAGCCAAAGTCTGCTCCAAAGCTATTTATTACCAGTCCTTTAATGTCATATTCTTCGGATGCTATGGCAAATACAATACTCTCATCCCCTGGATCTGTCATTCCTTCAAAACGGTAGATTTCCTCAATTTTGAAATCGTCGGGAGATAACTCTAAAGACTTTTCGATGCAATAGATGCATTCCTTATCTTCCGGAATCAAAAAATCGTGTGTGTATCCTCGTTTTTGTAAGTCATTAACGGCTTCACTTAAGGTGTCGTAAACGTATCTTTGTTGATTATCTCCCATGACGCTGTGCCAATATATGATTGTTGAAAAATAACTTTTTGTTTTTCAGTTTATTATGTATGTGTGCGCTATTTAGTTAAAGATACTAAATTTTATGCGATTGAAAATGTCACTTAATTGCTACCAAATTGGAGTCCAATTGAAAGGTAAATTAAGACATAGGGTTTAATCAGTTTTATTTGATGTAATTTTTCTTTATATCGGCAAGATCCAGACTTTTACTAAGGAATTCGATTTGCTTACCACGGAATACCATCTTTGATGCAATATGTTCGCTGTCTTTGACAAATTGCATGAACTCTTTAAAATTTCTAGATCTTTGTTTTTTGTCTGATTGACTGTTGTCGCCGATCAATTGGGCTAGATTAAAATCGATGTGTAGAGCAACAGAATCTTTTTTTGTCTGCTCAAACCAGATTAGAGGTGAGGTGTGATCGTCCAAAAAAATACCGAAACAGACTTCCTCGTGATTGTTTTCGAAGATAAAGGCTCTAAAATAAAAGAGTCCTATGTTGGCGGCGTCAACGAAAATAATATGCTTCATTAGGACTCCTATTGGTTCATAGTCTTAAATCTACATAAATTCATTTTTATATCCAATTTAATTGTGTTCTCAGATCAAGCGAATTGAAATTTAGGATATTAACGTTTTGCTATTTTTTTGTGAAGTAAATTGTTTATAGCTATTTTATTCTTCGCCTATGCTCAAATTTGTTATTTTTGGGTGGGTATTATGAAAAAACCACATTAACCAAATTAGCATGAATCCATTTCCAATATTAGAAACAGAACTGCAACGTATCGAAAAAGAAATGTTGTTTCTGGATTGTATGTATTTGAGTATGATATATGATGATAAATTTATTAATGTGTTAAACCAATCGTCATTTCTAATCACTGTCCATGATGTGGAGGCATTTAAACCATTGTATATTAATGATAAGATGCGTTCGTTTTATGGGTTTCGGGAAAATAAATTGAAGGGAATGGACTATTTGTATTACTTGACAACTATACATACGTCGACATATCATACGCTGGTAGAATCTATTTCCTTTTTCCGAAAAAATAAAGGAGGGTATTTGAACTTGAGGTATAAGCTTAAAAACTATCAGAATATTTGGAAAGATACTGTGGGAAGTACAAAAACGGTAATTTGGAACAAACAGGGACAGGCTAAAATAGGGATTACGGTTATGGAAGAAAGGTTGTTAGAAAAAGATCCTTCTGTCTTTTCGGAATTGCTTAAGCTGACAGTGAGAGAAAGGGAAGTGATCCATCTATTGGTTTCTGGGCTTACCAAAAAAGAAGCCGCTACAAAGCTTTTTATTTCTGTAGCGACCGTCGAGACACATACTAAAAATGTGTATAAAAAGCTGAAAGTTAATAAAATAGTTGAAGTAGCACAGCTGCTTGAACAATTTCAAGCTACTATGGACGAATAATCTTATTATTCGCCTATGCCATAGTAAATAAAGCCTAACTTTTCTAACTCTTCTCTATTAAGGAGCTTACGTCCATCAAATATGAAGGAAGGGCTTTTCATGCTTTGCTTGATCCGTTGCCAGTCGTACGATTTGAATTCGTCCCATTCGGTAAGAATAGCAATAGCATGCGCACTTTTACAGGCTTCGTATGGGTCGTCATTAACCACGACTAAAGATTGTGTCTCTATAGCTGGACGGCTGTTTAAATATTCTAAATCAATAAACACCTTTTCTGCTGGCACCTTAGGATCGTATACACTAATACTGGCTTGTTCGTTTAGAAGATGATCGGTAACATATATCGCTGCAGATTCACGGGTGTCATTGGTATCTTTTTTAAATGCCCAACCTAGAATAGCAATTTTTTTTCCATTCACGGTGTTGTATAATGTCTGAATGATGTTGTCTGCGAAGCGCTGTTTTTGATGGTCATTCATTCGGATCACCTGGTCCCAGTAATCTGCGACTTCATGCAGGTTGTAAGAGCGAGCGATGTAAACTAAGTTAAGGATGTCTTTTTGAAAGCAAGATCCTCCAAATCCTACAGAAGCTTTTAGAAATTTAGACCCTATGCGAGAATCCATTCCTATGGCTTTGGCAACCTCTTGAACATCAGCACCTGTTTTTTCACAGAGTTCGGAGATCGAGTTTATCGAAGATACGCGTTGCGCTAGGAAGGCATTGGCCGTGAGCTTGGATAGCTCCGAAGACCAGAGGTTGGTCGTCAAGATCTTGTCGCGGTCTACCCATCTTGCGTAGACATCGACCAATGCTTGGATAGCGTCTTGGTCTTCTCCTCCGATGAGGACACGATCCGGTTGGAGGAGATCCTGTACCGCTGTGCCTTCGGCCAAAAATTCAGGATTCGAAAGAATGTGAAAGTTTACTCCTGAGTTGGTATTGTGCAAGATGCTTTTTAAAGCTGCAGCAGTGCGAACAGGAAGTGTTGACTTTTCGACTACAATTTTATCGGAAGTCGCGACATCGGCAATCTGACGGGCGCATAATTCGATGTATTTAAGATCGGCGGCCATACCTTTGCCTTTACCATAGTTTTTGGTCGGTGTATTTACAGAGATGAAAATCATGTCTGCTTCGTCGATAGCCTTTTCAACATCCGTAGAGAAAAAAAGGTTACGCCCTCGGGACTCGGCGACAATGGCTGAAAGACCAGGCTCGTATATAGGGAGCTGCTCCAAATCCGGATTATTCCATGCTGCAATTCGTTCTGCATTCATGTCTACCAGTGTGATCTGAATATCTGGACATTGCTGGGCGATGACCGACATGGTAGGACCTCCTACATAACCAGCACCGATGCAGCATATTTTTTTTATGGTAATAGCCATTGACAATCAAATTTTGTAATGCAAAAATAGCTAATTTATCGTTCTTAACGCAATATAACTTCTTAACTTTATCTAACTCTCTTCAGCTCGAATGTGGGGAATTTTGATTTTTAATTTTTAATTTTGATCTGAAGGCATTTTATAATTGAGTATGGATATACAACAGTTTTTTACCTATGCATTTGGAGCATTGATTGTTCTAGTGCCCTTGTTTGCGTTCTACAGATGTATGGTAAATCCGCGTATGGGCAAAGTAGACAAATTGTTGTGGAGTGTGGGGATCATAATTATTCCTGTATTTGGAGGATTGGTATATCTGTTTCTGAATGAGGTGCCAAAGGAGCGGTTGTAGGAATTGGAGTTAAAAAGTTAGGGGGCATAGTTGATTACGAAAGAAACAATTGATAAGGTACTGGATACGGCTCGTATCGAAGAGGTCGTAGGTGAATTTGTCGATCTCAAAAAGAGGGGTACATCACTTATTGGTAATTGTCCTTTTCATAATGAAAAGACACCGTCATTTCATGTTTCGGTAGCTAAGGGAATCTATAAATGCTTTGGCTGTGGTGCTGGAGGAGATTCGCTCAAGTTTGTGATGGAACTGGAGAAATTTTCGTATCCAGAGGCAATTCGTTACTTAGCCAGTAAATATAGCATTGAGATCGAGGAGGTAGAGCGTAGTCCGGCACAGATGGCTGCTCAGGATAAGCGGGAGTCCTTGTATGTATTGAGCCAGTGGGCCGGGAAGTTTTTCAAGCAACAGATCTGGGAGACAGATCTGGGAAAATCGATTGGATTATCTTATTTTAAGGAAAGGGGCTATCGGGACGATATTATCAAAAAGTTTGATTTGGGATATTCGCCAGATCAATGGACAGCTTTGGTAGATGCTGCAAAAAAAGATGGATTCCAGGAAGCGTATATTGCCGAGATTGGCTTAGCCATAGAAAGAGATGATAAAAGTCTGTATGATCGGTTTCGGGGAAGAGTGATTTTTCCTATACATAATCTGACCGGGAGAATTATCGGTTTTGGTGGACGTACATTGAAGACCGAGAAATCGGTGCCTAAATATGTTAACTCTCCAGAAAGTGAAATATACCATAAGTCTGATGTCTTATATGGTCTAAATCATGCTAAGAAGGCCATAATGGATGCTGATCTGTGTTATCTGGTCGAAGGGTATGCTGATGTCATAGCGATGCATCAGGCTGGAGTTGAGAATGTAGTGTCCTCCTCGGGGACATCGCTTACTTCGGGACAGATTAAGCTTATTTCACGTTTTACTAAGAACGTGGTAATTCTGTATGATGGAGATGCGGCAGGTATTAAAGCTTCACTCCGAGGAACAGATATGTTGCTCGAAGAAGGTCTGAATGTGAAGGTTTTGCTTTTTCCTGATGGGAATGATCCAGACTCTTATATTAAAGAGGTGGGATCTAATGCTTTTATAGAATATATCGCGGCACACCAAGAGGATTTTATTTTTTATAAGACCCATATTCTACTTAAAGACGCTAAGGATGATCCGATAAAGCGAGCTGAGGTGATTCGGGAAGTGGTCGAGAGTATTGCTTTGATTCCGGATGAAATCAAGGTTTCCGTTTTCATCCGTCAGTGTAGTTCGTTGTTAGATATCGAAGAACGAATCTTATTATCCGAGCTGAATAAAATCCGCCTCACCCGTGCAAAAGCACAAGATAAAAAAGGCGGAGGTAAGATGCCGTCAGCTCCCGTTTTTGTGGGGCCAGAAGGGGATATGCCTCCACCTGATTTTTTCATGACCGAAGATGAAAGGGGTGAAAGTGGATTGGGTACTGACTCGGTGTCGCAGCCGATTACTGCAGAGATATTACAGGAACGGGAGATTGTTCGGATTTTGCTGAATTATGGTCGTGAGCTGGTCAGTTGGGAAGGTAATGGTGATATTCCTGTCGCTCCTTATCTGCTGGGAAGCATAGATGATCTGACTTTTGAAGATCGACCCAGTGCTGTGATCGTAGATGAATTTAGAAAGCAAGCGGAGGCTTTTGAAGTGCCAGAAGCTCGTTTTTTCTTCGCTCACGAGAATGAGGACGTAGCTAAACTAGCCATCGATAGTATCGCTACACGGTATGAAATTAGTGCTAACTGGAATGACGATAAGCGGAAAATATATGTGACTAGGGAGATAGAGCATCTGAAGGAATTGGTGATTCAAGCTATATACCGAATTAAGAAAAGAAAGTTTGCTTCTGAAATGCATAAGATAAGAGAGGAACTCAAGCAGCCGCTTAATGCGCAGGATATGGAGATCGCGTTGCATAAGTACCAAAAGCTGAAAGAGGGAGAACAATTGCTCGGTAATCTATTGGGTAATACGATCGTGAAATAAATGTTGTTTTTTACTGATCAAGGCGGTGAATATAAAGCTTTTTCTCTAAGTTTACATAAAGCTTGTCTAAGTATATGGCGCAGCATCTATCATCGGGTCGATATGGGGAGCAGCTCGGAGTCGATTATATCCTTAAAGCTGGATATATAGTTTTGTATACCAACTGGAGATACCGGTATTGGGAGGTGGATATAATAGCTATGGATGGGGATACGCTGGTCTTTATAGAGGTGAAGAGCCGTACAAATACGGCATTTGGCGAGCCGGTGGAATTTGTGAATTGGAAGAAAAAAAGAAATTTGGTCAAACTGGCTGAAGCTTATATAAAAATAAATAGTTTTCAGGGAGAGATACGATTTGATATTATCGCTGTATACCTGAAATCTGGAAAGATTGAATTGATTAAAGATGCCTTTTGGAACGAATAGTCTAAATAAGTAGGCCGTAAAAATTAAAAACATCCCGATGAAGAAAAAATCAGTCGCTCTAATGTGTGTAGCAATGCTGGCTACAGTAATAGGTTGTAAAACGCAAAAAGGTAAATTAGAATTTATTAGCCCGGATTCGGGAAAACGGATCGCCTATGGAGAACAAGTGAAATTGACCCTGAATTTTCCAAATGCGACGATAGATTCTGTTGTGTATTCGATCGATGGCAATGTGATTGAAACAAAAAGAGATACAGCTTCTATATCATTTGATACAAAACAGTACGGTCTAGGGGACCGTTCGCTGTCTGCGAAAGTTTATGTTGAAGGAAAGGAAGATATTGCCTATAGCAATGTGATGGTGGTACCCGCCAACGCAAAGAATTACGGATTTGAGGTGGTTAACACTTTTCCGCACGACTCCGAGTCTTTTACCCAAGGATTACAGTATCACGATGGTGTCATGTATGAATCTTCAGGTAGATATGAAAAATCTCAATTGAGAAAGGTTGAACTTCAGACCGGGAAGGTTTTGAAGTCTGTTAAATTGGATGATAAGTATTTTGCAGAGGGGATGACAATCGTAGATGGTAAAATCGTACTGTTGACCTGGCAGGAAAATATAGCGCTGATTTATAATAAGGATAATTTTGCCCAGGTAGGATCTTTTAACTATAGTAATAGCAAAGAGGGGTGGGGATTGACCTATGACGGACAAAGAATGATCAAATCTGATGGAACTAATCGTTTGTATTTCTTAAATGCGAAGACAGGGACAGAGGAAGCATCTATAGCTGTGTACGATGAAAATGGAGCCGTGGACAATCTTAACGAATTGGAGTTTATTGATGGGAAAGTGTATGCAAATGTTTACGGTCAGGAAGTTATTGTAATCATTGATCCTAAAACGGGGGCTGTCGAGGGAAGGATCAATTTGGTAGGTATGTATGATGAAAATCGCCAACCGGTAGACAATGAATTAAATGGAATAGCTTATGACCATCAGACGAAACGATTGTTTGTAACGGGTAAGTTGTGGTCTAAGTTATTTGAAATAAAGTTGGTTGCCCGTTAACTTTTTCTGTCTTACGGTAATATAGTTTTTCCTTGGATCTGAAGAGAGAATGGGATTTTTTCGTTCAATTCAACATACCCAACAGACGACTGCTCTTCAAGACGGTCGGGATATAGAATTCCGTTTAGGTGGTCAATTTCGTGTTGGAATATTACGGCTGTAAATCCTTCAATATTCTCTTCTATAACTTGACCTTCTTTATCTTGGTATTGGATTCGGATTGCATAGCTGCGATGTATACTTTCTTTTCGGTCTGGAATAGAAAGGCAACCCTCGGTTCCTAGGCGAATAAGTTGCGACTTCCAAGTTATTTTTGGATTAATATAGAATTCAAAAGGCTCATCATTTTTATCAAACCGTTGTACCCATATTATATTCCTGTTGATGCCAATTTGGGGAGCAGCGATTCCTACACCGGGATGTGTGGGATCTTGCACAGTGAGAAGCATGCGTGCCTTTAAGATAGGTAATAAGGGGTCAGCGTAATAGATATCTAATGATAGGTTTTTCAAAACTTTAAACTCCGATTCATCGGTTGTTTGATAGACATGTAACTTGCTGTGTTGGTCGCCGAAAAGAATGATCTCTTTTTCATGTTTGTTAAAGCCTTCGTTTTTAGTGTGTTTCATTGTGCTCTTTTCCATTGTTGACATTACCTTTACCTGAGCAAGTGTGGGAGTGCTCGCTGCAAGCAAGAAGTACGAGATGACAGTGTAACTATTTTTTAATTTCATGCTACCTTGAAAATAGAATTAAATCTACACTTTTTTTCAATTAGACAAATCTTATTTGTTTTTAAATAGATGGATGTTATCCTCGAAATGGAATTGTACCTTTGTGAAAAAAGAAGATTATGCGGTTAATGGCATTTGATTATGGGACTAAGCGGATTGGAATTGCAGTTTCTGACCCTCTAAAGATCATTGCTACGGCATTGGATACAGTTCATCCGGAGAAAATCTGGGATTTTTTAAAGAACTACCTGCAACATGAGCAAGTGGAGACATTTGTCGTGGGTAAACCCCTGCAGACGGATGGAACCGATTCGGAATCTGCGCAGCATGTCGTTGGTTTTGTCCGTAAATTGCAGCGGGAGTACCCTGGAATATCAATAGTCCATGTTGACGAAAGATTTACCTCAAAAATAGCTTCTCAAGCTATTGCGCAAAGTGGGATAAAAAAACACAAAAGAAAAGAAAAAGGTCTTGTAGATACGATATCTGCAACGCTTATATTGCAGACTTATATGAATACGCAAAAATACTAATTATGGCATTAAGGAATATAGCTTTTTTTTCGGAAGACACGGATTATATGTTGAAGGAAAAAGCGAAGATCCGTGAATGGATTAATCTTGCCATTCAAGGAGAAGGCTTTAAGAGAGTGAGTGAATTGAATTTTATATTTTGTTCGGATGAATATCTTCTCGATATCAACAAGCAATATCTTAATCATGATACCTATACCGATATTGTAACATTTGATTCGTCCGAGGAGGAGGAGGTAATAGCAGGCGATGTATTTATCTCTATTGATAGGATTAGAGACAACTCTTCTAAGTTTAAGGTTTCAGAAAGAGACGAGTTGCATCGTGTTATTATCCATGGGGTGATGCACCTATGTGGTTATCATGATAAAAAGAAAGCGGATAAGGAATTGATGACTGCCAAAGAAAACGAATACCTTAGCAAACGAGCCTTTTAGTCAAATTAAAAAGCTCCTAAAACCATGGTTTTAGGAGCTTTTTAAATATTTAGATTAGCTTAAAATCTTTCGAATTGCGAAAAGAAGAAACTGCCTTCAATCGCTGCATTCTCGTCCGAGTCAGAACCGTGAATTGCGTTAGCATCGATAGATTTAGCATATTTATTACGGATTGTGCCTTCAGCGGCTTCCGCTGGGTTTGTTGCTCCGATCAATGTACGGAAGTCTTCAATTGCGTTATCCTTTTCAAGGATTGCAGCTACGATAGGGCCAGAAGACATGAAGTCTACCAATTCCCCGTAAAAAGGACGTGCTTTATGAACCGCGTAAAACTCGCCTGCTGTTTCTTTTGTAAGGCTAATGTATTTCATTGCGACGATTTTGAAGCCACCTGCAATAATGTCATTTAAAATAGCTCCGATATGCCCATTTGCTACTGCATCTGGCTTGATCATCGTAAATGTTCTGTTTGTTGCCATTGTATTATAATTTTTTTGCAAAGATAAAAGAATAATGATAAAAGATTCAAGATTGGCGATAAAAGATTCCTTCTCACTTATCTAAAAGTTATTTAACTTTGTAGTATGTCAAAAAATCTGCAGGTTACGATTGATAAGGATTCAGGATTTTGCTTCGGTGTAGTGTATGCTATTGATATGGCCGAAGAAATACTAGAAGAAGAGGGGTATCTTTATTGTCTAGGAGATATTGTCCACAATGATGAGGAGGTGGCTCGCTTAAAAGCTAAAGGATTACGTATTATTAGTCATGACGCACTTCCTGACTTGCAGAATGAAAAGGTTTTGATTCGTGCTCATGGCGAAGCCCCTGAAACCTACCGTATTGCCTTGGAGAATAATATCACGCTTATCGACGCTTCTTGTCCTGTCGTGCTAAAGCTTCAGAATAGGATAAAAACCTCTTATGACGATTCTGAGAAAATTTTGATCTTTGGTAAGCATGGGCATGCTGAAGTAATAGGCCTTCAAGGTCAAACTAATAATGAGGCGCTGGTATTTCAGGATATTGATGAGCTGGATAATATAGAATTGCCCCAGTCTTTCACCTTGTATAGCCAAACTACCAAAAGTGTTGATAAGTTTTATGCCATAAAAAAGGAACTCATAAATAGGGGCTATGAAGTGAAAGCAAACGACACTATCTGCAGGCAGGTGTCTAACCGTTATGAAGATTTAGGTGATTTTGCAAAGCAATATGATCGCGTGGTGTTTGTTTCAGGAAAGAAATCTTCTAATGGGAAAGTTCTTTATGACGTTTGTAAGGCAGCAAATCCCAACTCTTATTTTATATCTGAGGTAGAAGAATTAGATTTGACGTTGTTTAATGAAGGCGAAACGATAGGAATCTGCGGCGCTACTTCCACACCTATGTGGTTGATGAAGGAAATTAAAGTTGCCCTCGAATCATTGTAACTGGGTCATACAATTTTCATATTAAATGTGCCTCACGGGCATAATCTATTTTTTTGTATAATTTTGTACTAATGGACAAACAAGCTAAAAAAGGAGTCTTGTTGGTGCAATTGGGTACCCCCGATTCGCCTGAGACTACTGACGTAAGAAGATATCTCAATGAGTTCTTGATGGATGGACGTGTAATAGATGTTCCTTATTTCAGTCGGTCACTATTGGTGAAAGGTGTTATCGTACCAAAGCGCGCCGCTAATTCTGCAGCAACCTATAAGACGATTTGGGACGAGGATACAGGATCCCCACTGATGTATTACAGCTTGCTACAAAAGGAAATGCTGCAAGTAGAGTTAGGAGAGGAGTATCACGTCGAACTTGCGATGAGATATCAAAATCCTTCTATAGCGTCTGCATTAAAAAAGATGGAAGGAATGCTGTTGGAATCTATAAAAGTAGTGCCCCTATTTCCGCAGTACGCATCGGCTACTACAGGCTCAGTCATAGAGAAAGTGATGGAAATTATGCGAAAATGGCAATATTTTCCGAATGTTTCTTTTGTAAATAGCTACTGTGAAGATGAAGATATGGTGACGGTGTTTGCGGAGAATGGTAAAAAACATAATATAGATGAATTTGATCATATTTTGTTTAGTTATCACGGCTTACCCGTTCGTCAATTAGGAAAGGTGGATCCTACCGGTGAATTGAAATGTCCAGATACGGGTTGTGACAGCTGTCGAACAGAGCTTAATACTTTTTGCTATCTTTCACAATGCTATGCAACGACACGTGCTATTTCTTCTAAACTAGGATTGTCATCGGATCGATTCACAGTTTGTTTTCAATCCCGATTAGGTAAGACGCCGTGGATACAGCCTTATACGTCCGATGTGTTACATGATTTGGCGCAAAAGGGAGTCAAAAAATTATTGGTATTTAGTCCTGCATTTGTAGCTGACTGTATTGAAACATTAGATGAGATCCAGGTTGAATATGCGGATGAATTTAAAGCATTAGGTGGAGAGGAAGTAGTGATGGTGGAAAGCTTAAATGATAATCCGAGATGGATCGCTTCGCTAAAGCGATTGGTACTCTCAAATTGATAAAACTATGTTGATCTTCAACTCTATTTTCTTATTTTTCTTAGATTTCTATATCTTTTTTGCTCTTAGAGCAACAAAGATAAGTTTCGCTCGAAAGAAATGGTTTACGGTAATTTGGTGGGCCTATTCCTTAAGTTTATTGGCGGGGGTGTTTATAGCTTTCAAGTTTAATATCCCCTTGATGTACCGCTCCATTATTTTGGTGCTTTTTTTCATGACAGCAGTTAGCAAATTTATATACGTTATTGTTTTGCTAATTGACGACTTAAGACGTGGTGGTGTGTGGGTTTCCCGACTTTTTTCGCCAAAAGTTGGGAAATCGATAGAAGAAAGGGTTGAAGAGCTGGAAAAACCTCTTCCTGAGCAACCGAAAAATGGGATTAGTCGATCCGATTTTTTACTGAAATCAGGGCTTGTAGTGGCTTCGTTACCTATGTTTCCGCTTGCTTGGGGGGTGCTCTCAAGTTCCTATGATTATCGTGTCAGGCGGCAAAAGTTAGTGTTACCCAACCTTCCCAAATCCTTCCATGGTTTTAAAATTGCACAGATATCCGATGTTCACTCTGGGTCTTTTTATAATAAGAAGGCTGTCTTGGGAGGTATAGAGATGCTTTTGGGTGAAAAGCCAGATGCGATCTTCTTTACAGGTGATCTCGTTAATAATGTAGCTTCCGAAATGAGAGATTATCAAGATATTTTTTCAAAGCTACATGCAGATTTTGGAGTGTATTCTACTTTGGGAAATCATGATTATGGAGATTATTATTATGGAAAAGAAGATAGCGCTGCAAAACGTAAGAACCTAAAAGACGTAATCGATACCCACAAGGTAATGGGGTGGGATCTTCTTATGGATGAGAATCGGACATTAAAAGTCGGTAATGGAGAAATCTCTATAGTTGGCGTTCAAAATTGGGGAACTGGCAGATTCCCAAAAAAGGGAGATTTAAATAAAGCACTTATTGGCACAGAGGACAAAGCTGTTAAGTTGTTATTATCGCACGATCCCTCACATTGGCGGGCGCAAGTGTTAGATACAGATATTGATGTTATGTTTGCAGGGCATACGCACGGTATGCAGTTCGGCGTTCGTGGTGAGCATTTCCAATGGAGTCCAGCAAAATATATTTATAAAGAATGGGCAGGCATGTATGAAGAAAATCACCAAAAGCTCTATGTTAATACAGGATATGGCTTTTTGGGCTATCCTGGAAGGGTTGGGATACTGCCCGAAATAACTATTTTTGAGTTAGTTGCCTCATAAAAAACAAAGCCTGTAGAAGTTTTATACAGGCTTTGTTTTTTTACAAAGATAATATTTCTACGATCCGTAAGAGGTTGTCGTTGATTTTATCAATATGCTTGATTGCTTTATCAAAAGGTGTAAATTGCACTTGACCACATATTAACCCGGCCATTTCGCCTCTTCTTCCTTCCAGCAAGCCTTCTACGGATGCTACCCCAAGTCGGCTGGCAAGTACACGGTCCATGCATGACGGCTTTCCTCCACGTTGTATATGTCCCAGGATAGAAACACGGACATCGTAATGCGGAAAACTCTCTTTAATCTTTTCCGCTACAACGAGACCTCCCTCATTATCGCCTTCGGCAACGATGATAATTCGGGAAGATTTGTTTTTTCGGGTTTGATCCAAACGTTTCATGATCGCCTGGTAGTCTACCTCTAGCTCAGGGATAAGCACTGCCTCAGCTCCCGTACTGATGCCTGAACGGACAGCAATAAGCCCTGAATCACGGCCCATTACTTCGACGACAAATAATCTGTCGTGTGATTCGGCGGTATCTCTGATCTTGTCGACAGCGTCTACTACTGTATTGATAGCGGTATCATAGCCTATTGTGAAATCTGTTCCTGCAAGATCGTTATCAATTGTACCGGGTATACCTACAATGGGAATATCAAACTCTTCAATAAATTTAGAAGCCCCCGTAAATGTACCGTCCCCTCCAATAACAACAAGTGCATTAATGCCTAAATTTTTTATGTTCTCGTAGGCTTTTTTACGTCCTTCGATTGTTCTAAACTCATCACTTCGAGCTGTTTTTAGGATTGTTCCGCCTCGTTGGATAATATTAGCAACAGATTTAGCATCCATTGCTATAATCTCTCCATTAACTAATCCATCATATCCACGGCGTACACCAAACATATTGGCACCGTGGTATATACCTGCCCGAACTACAGCACGTATCGCAGCATTCATTCCAGGAGAGTCTCCTCCTGAGGTTAAAACAGCTATATTCTTAATTTCACTCATATCTCCAAACCTAGATAAATTTATTTTCAAGTGCAAAATAATTGTTAGATGCATCGAAAATAACAATACAAAAATAACAACATTTGTTTTTACATGTTGTTATTTTTGTATTAAAAGTATGGTTATTTTGCTTTGAATGCATCGATTCCCGATTGCAGGAAGGCTATATACTTCTCAATGTCGTATACCGCTCCGCTTGTAGGAACCAATAGCTCACCCTCATTATCCAACAGCGCATATAAAGGCTGTG
>NZ_WFKM01000010.1 GCF_011007365.1 Sphingobacterium sp. xlx-96
ACAAGGGGCGAACAAGGTGCGAACAAAGTCACTACCTCTCTCCTGTCGGACACCTCGTTGCCGCCTGCAAAAGCATTACCTATCTGCGGCTCTTTCTCTGGGTTTTGTTGGCGCTTGGCCTGTTCTTCGGTTGTTCCTTGGTTATTTCTTGCTTGTGAACCATCTGCTACGCCACCAGTAGGCGACAGATAAGTAGCGCTAGCCCCTACTGGCGACCTGCCAGAACCTGCGCAAATACCACTTTTCCCCGATGAACTTCCGATCGATTCCCGATCAAACCCCGATGGTGATCGGGGATTCATCGGGGATCCATCGGGGATCGACCGTGTTTTGGCAGAATCAAGGCCGGACAAAGGCAGGCCTTGGGCAGAATGAAGGCTCCCCTTGTCTTCGCCCGCTCTACCGTCACAGCTCCTTAACTCCCGCTCGTCATTGCGATGAAGCAATTCCGAAGGGCTCATCGTAGATAATCTATCGTTTTGTTCTATCGGGCGACTAGAAAGATCTTTGTCACTCTGTAACTCCGTTACTTTGTCACTTTGGCCAACGGCCATACCTCTTCCACCCCTAAAAAAATGTTTCATTTTTCAAGATTTTAAATTGTTTTTCAATGGACTTGAAGAACTCGCTACGCGAGGTTTTCGAGTTCATTAGTGTGACCTAATGAAGGTGGCACCGGAAAAATAGACCGGTCAATATCCTACCGTACCTAATCCCTGATCAGGTCACACGGTTCAATAAAATAGTTAACTGAATATCAAGGATGTGCCAAATGAGAGTTCAAGTATATAATCGGTTTACAATGCACACCGCAAGAAATAGAAAAGTCATCCTAAATGACTAAGCATCCCAAGCTACTCCGGCGACTTGATCAGATTTTTGTAAAGTTGTTTTTTCATCATTGCTCCTTAGTTTATAATCGTGGCCAACTGAGCAATGAACCTTATATAAAAGGAATATCCATCAAAAAAAGAGATGGGACAAACCTTATTTCCTATCGAGGGTCCTAGGAGACCTTAGTGCGAAAACAAGAGATTGCCCATCTCTCCTTCTGCTACAAAGGTAGAGATTGGGCTTTGATCTCCCGAACTTGCGCACTATGAAAATTTCCTAGGTTTTCGATAGCAAGATTCAGCGTCAATAGCCAAATAACATAGCGGAAACAGCTATAAACACCACTTCCACTTTTCAAAGGTAAGCATTATTTCGATTTTTACAAAAATAAGTGTGCAAGTTTTAAAATGAAAATTATCTGATCTACTGTAAAATGCACAATGCAAAAAATAAATAGACTTTCATTATATCTCATTAACGCTATTAAGTACAGAAGACTTGTTCTGGGAGTATCAGCCTATCAATTTGCTCTGAATTTGAAAAAAAGCAGAAACTATGTATCTCAAATAGAAAATAGGGATGAAGATAGTCAATACAACTCCGCTGACTATTCCCTTATAGCAGATGCCTTAGGTTGTGGGCTGTCCGACATCACTCCTCCTGATGATTGGCAGGTGAGTAATTCGTATGATAAGGTAGACAAAGTCGTGGTATCCCTTACGGATCCCGCATTTGCGAGAGAAGTCATAGCAGGAATACACGCAAGCCCCAAAGCCTATGTGCTTAACGATATAAAAGAGCTTTTGAAGCATCTGGCACTGAGCAGCAAGAATCCTGAAGAGGTAGCCGTCGTTACCAAAGTGTGGGAAGAGTTTATGGCAAGCCTATAATGTTATGTTTGACAGTAGCCTTCCATATCATCTTGTGCAGATACGAAAAAATAAGTTCGTGACATCGGAAACTTATATCCGTGAGTATATCTTCAAGTTTCACCTGCATAACACGAAGGGTTGCATCAAATATATCGCCAGTATAAAGGAATACCCGGAAGGACTGCTGACCATGGATTATTACCCTAAAATAAGTCTAACTCCTAAAGTATATTCACTGGATTCGATACAGGATTTACGGTATCGAATGCTCACCAAACAGAATTCTTTCGGCAGGATTGGAGGCACACTCATGGATATCATGGTTATGTTTCAAAACAGATATAATCTCAGGATATGGGGATTTCTGGCGGCCAATCTGATACGGGAAGACTCGAACGATAACAATAAGCGGTACAAGACCTATTCTGAAATCCTAAGACGATCGTTTCAGGACGATTATAAAGTTTTCGGAAACCAGAAAAATTCTGTTATCTTTGTAATACCTAAAACTCTGAGCAAGAGCACAGAGGGTATAATAAAACGATATGAAGAAGTCTTTGCAGAAACAAACTAAGTGTGAAAGCCCGAAGGAAGCTTATAAAGCGACCAAGGCTCTGCCTGCTGTTCCAGCCGAGAAGAAAGAGAACAGATTCAAAGGTATGTCTGAAAATCTAGTTCAATTTGAGCCCCTTTATATTCCTGGTTATAAAATCAGAGGATAGCCTTTCCTTTCGCTTCCTATAGTAATGCGCTCTTGATCGAAGTCGAACATATAGTATCGGTACGCAAACCTGAAAAACCAGACGTGGTCATGTCGCGCATGGACTATGTGATCATCTGTCAGGTAATCGAAAGGCTCAACGAAATCGGCATGAATGATGATGAGCTTTCATTCCTCCTTGGAAAGCCCAATAATTACGTCTTTGGCTTCATCGTTAAACCTAGTGACAAGAACAGATTCCACGAAGATCAGATCGACCTACTGCCCTACCTGCTCGATTGTCCTTTTTCAAGAATCATCGTCAATGGTACACCATCGGGCAATATACACCTCCATCATACCAAAGAGATTAACGAAGATGGGTATAAAGGGTTTTCGCATATCATTTACAACGAGAATGGCGAGGGTACCCGTGTCATCTGGAAGAAGAAACAGGCTCCAAAAGGTACGACACGCAAAACAAACCAGTCGCTCTTGGCCATGCTCAAGCAATGGGTAGCTGACGGTTATTTCAACCGGAACCAAAATGCACTGGAAATCTACAAAAAGCTGAAGGCTGAAAATGTAGCATTCCCTATCAGCGAGCTCGAAAAGTGCCTCAAGGTATTATGCGGCACAGGTCAACAGCTTTTAGAAAAAGAATCTATTGACGGACTGTTGATGTACTGGAATCCTTTACGACAGACTGATTAGTCCCTGGGCGCGAGCGTCCTCGCTCGTATCCATATTAACCTTTCGAATCTTTAATCCATTAGATCATGGGGATATTTCCCTACTTATCTCCCTAAAAATAAACAGAAAATAGCAGATATGAAAAAGCACTAATCATTCGAATAGTGCTCGATATATGCTACGACGATTTATTGGTCGTATGACATCTCGTATCTAAATATTATTCCAAAACGTACAGAACATTGTTAGAATCTCGCAGGTACAATTTACCTTCGTGGTATACTGGTTTGTCAAACTGGGCATCTTCCTCTAAAGGAAAATCCTGTATAAAATCTATCTCGGAAGTATTCAGATCAAGAGCGCCAAACTTGGCATTCTCTCCACGGCCAGATACAAACCAAAGCTTGTCATCCGTAATGGTATTGTTAGGCGCGAATGGAGAAATTCCAGAATCCCAGTATTCTTTTAAATCTTTATTAACCAATAATTTTCCTTCAAAAGGATCTATTACTTGGTAATACCGGCCTCCATATCCCCTCAACAACTTATGCTTATAATCGATCTGAAAATCCACAAGATTATCAAACTCCCATAACATCTCTCCAGTTTTGACACTTAAGCCGATGATTTTGGAGTTGCTTACGTTAGCATCCGTACAGCTAAAAAACAATATATCGTCTATAGCCTGCACTGAGCCAAAAATCTTAAAACCATCGGGTAAAGTGTAGTGCCAAATCCTCTTAGTTGTGACTAAATCGATTCTTATTAGTTGTTTGGTATTGAAACTATCTCTAAGTAAAAGGACATTTTTATCCAACAAATTGAAATAAGCAAAACTGTATGGAATTGACCATATTAAGACACTACCATCATACAACTGTAAGACTTCATCCTCGCTTCCTTTACAAACTATTGTCTGCCTATTATCAATAGGCTCTATAAAATTAGCTTCAACTGTAATCAACAAAAAAAGCTTATTATCATCTTGATCTAAATAATAAAAACGTTCGCCTTTACTAACATATATAACAGAGTGTCTTTCATAAATGTCCGTAAAATCATCTATCACACTTATATCTCCCTTAATATCATACCTATTTAACATAGTATCAGTAACTGTGTATATACCATTCGACATAAACACTTTCGCAATCTTACTCCTACGATCAATTAATTTCATACTATTTAACATCTATTTTGATAAAAACATTTTCTAAATTTTCCTTCAAGGTTTTCTTAAACTTATTGATATTTCTTTCACCTATAAACTTCTCTGCAAGATCCTTGGTTATAGTATCCATATTATCAATTGCTCTTTCCATATTCTGCTTGAAATTAGCAGGATTTTTCTTCCCATCAAAGACCCATCTTATCTGATCTAAAGATGTCACTTCTCTATTACTTAAATCTTTTAAAAACTGTTCAGAAAAATTATTAGGAGGTACTTCTTGTACAGACTTAAACTCATAAAGAACTTTACGACCGCTAGTTTCAGTGACACTTACATCCACATATCTCCTGCCAGCATCGGTTTTGAACATATCTTCAAAGGTCAGTTTCTTACCACTAAAATCATCGAGGTTTTTGCCTATATATTCTAAAGTCCAATTTGCACCGTCCCTGAAATTATAATCCCTTCCTAAGCTTTTTACAAGATCATCAAAATTTTCAAGTTTGATGCCTTTTACATCCAGATTATCTATCACTTTACTGATATTATCCAAAACATCGGTATAAGATTTACCCGAGACGCCCGATATCTCTGCCAGATGCCGTATATCCACCTTTAACTCGATCAGCTTTTTATTCGTAGAAAGATCTGTGAGCTTTATTAGCGCATCATTAGTTTTTCTGAGATTGGTATGTCCTGCATCATTTAAGGCATTCCAGCTCTTAGCTAAAGCAGTTCTTTCAGATACCGAAGCATTCTCGAATAACTCTTTTAGAACTTTACTGTTGTCAAGATCACTTCTTAATAAGTTTCTTGTTGCATCTGTCCAATCTAACTCCCTAAGGAATCCATCTATGTTGCCAAGAGTCTTATCGACATTGACAGTCCCCTCTTTTTTACCTTTCAGGAACTTAGTATAACCAGCTAGTTTGCTCGGCGCTATCAACAACTCAGGGAGCAGCAGTCCTACATTCAAAGATAGTAATTCGCGGTATCCTTTTTCTATAGACTGTGCTAATATTTCTGCCGAAATAAATGCTGGCACAATGATATCATCCCCGCCGAAGCTGAGTACCGTAGGGTATGTTCCCGTAAAATGCTGCACCGTAGCTTCGTTACAGTCTGCTACAGTACTTTTATTTAAATCAATAAGACCGCTACCAAACTTAATGGTATTATCTGCTGTCGAGAGACAGGTAACCACATACATGTTTTTAGACACTTCATTATCCAAAGAGGTAATGACACGTCTAGGCTCCTCTTGACCTGTCCAGGTTGTCGATAATGCATTTACAAAAACCGCTATAAAATCGTCCTGTCTGTCAAAACGTTTTAATAGGCGCATCGCAAAACGTATATCCTCATTGACTCTCGACGCCAGGAAAGAAGGAGTTATATGTGCAACGACATTTAATATTGCTCTCTCTTTTCGATCGGTAACAAATGTTCCGGATTCAAGCTTCTTAATAAACGCCCATTTCTCCTCGTCACTGAAAGTTTTCAGTACAAAATCCGGAGCTTCAGCAAGAATATAATCTATCGTATTCGTCTGACGTAAAGCACTCTTGAACCCTGAAACAATTTCCTCACTATAATGATCGGTATATCGGATACCTTGCTGCTCAAATATGTGCTGCATTTCCTTATGCCGCTTTGTAGAAAGACTGATGGCAACACTATCCCCGGTTTCAAAATAATAAAACAGTCCAAAGTGAACAGTATTGTCCAAGACCTCAACCGAGCCTGAAATCCGATCTCTCGTCAATCTCACCTTTCCTTTTTCAAGTGATAGCTTTCCTTCCAGATTGAAAGTATGGGGTTTTCCATCGATAACCGCTGTATACTTCTTGTCTATAGGAATACTGGTTATGACATGCTCCCGGATAATCTCTTCGAACTCTTTGCTAAGGAAAAGTCGATAGTCATAATCTACTGTTTTGCCAAAATTGTCTCGAAGCCAACCTAGGAGTTTATCGTAATCTATATGACTGGTCAATTCATTCAGTGCCTTAGCTTTTGATCCCGCTTCCGAATTATCTTTCGCTGCGAGACGTTCTATCTCTTCACGAGCTCCCTCCACAACTTCGAATAGTGACTCGGTGGCTTTTACAGCGTTATCGATATCTTTGGAGTCTTTTGAAGTAGAGGCTGTTCGCGTCTGTTTCTTCGCGTCTTCGTATTTAGATATAATATCTTGTTTCTTCTCCTCCGGCAGCTTGCTTTTTTGTATCTTTTCGACAAAACCTTCGGAATCGAATACATCTTCTAAGAGACCCAAGAGCTCTTCTTTATTCTTCTCCGGATCTTGTGCAAGCTCTTTCAACTTATCTTTTTTATCCAAAAGCTTGGTCACAACATCAAACAGCAATTCTCCGATCTCCTTCACTTCATTACCAATCTCACTAAAGGTCGGCGCATCCTTCTCCTCCCAATCAACATCGAATATAGAATTGAAAAAGCCACCGATCAGCTGTCCTTCGGTATTGACTTCGATATTATCAAATTTAACTGCCAGACGTACAAAGCCCAGGAATGGGACATCCACATAGCCAATACCGCTGAACCGGCCATTACCGCCCTGTACACGTAAGAGGGTAACGGCAAAATCGCCTGCCATCACCACATCGCCCTGACGGAGTAGCTCCATAGGCTCGCGGTTGCTGATGCGGATATCAGGTCTGACACCACAGTCGGCCAGATCGACCTTGCGGGTCATCAGTGTTGTAAAGGTGGTGGGATCACTGAATACCGTACGCGCCTGGTCACAGACGGTACCTACACGCACTTCGTAAGCCGTATTCTCCTGAAGACCTGTGAGGGTATAAGTGCTACCCTCGCTATCGTAGCCAAACCAGGCATTGGCCGGATTACCAGCGACCCGGTACTCGACGCGGTAGGCTTTGATCTGCGGGTCGGCAGCCCACTGTACCTCGGCACGCCCATGCGGCAGTGGTGTGATACGTACCGACATCGGGGCCATACAGGGGGCCTGATGCAGGAAGGTATAGATTCTGAGAAGTCATAACTGGAATACACGCAAGCCCTAAAGCCTATGTGCTTAACGATATAAAAGAGCTTTTGAAGCATCTGGCACTGACCAGTAAGAATCCTGAAGAGGTAGCCGTCGTTACTAAAGTGTGGGAGGAGTTCAAGAAATAATCTGTATATTTCCTCTATAAAAGCATTAAAATGGATGAGGAGAGTTACAAAATTCGCCTTAGATTACAACGCAATTATATTGCGTATCATGGAGAATTTATGTAAATTTGCTATACTACTTAAATTCAACAGAGTATGACTACAATTACTGCAAAAATATCGAACGAGAAGGATGTAAAAGTTCTTAGAGAAATCTTAGAGCGTTTCGGTATATCGTATGTCGTCAATGAATCCCCTGAAGATTATAAACTTTCGAAAGCTCAGATTGCTGATTTTGAAAAGACGCAAAAAGAGTTTTTAGAGGGAAAATCTACTGCCAAAACTTGGGATGACATAAAAAAAGAGCTTAATAGTGTACACTCTTAAGCTACTAAAGAGAGCTGAAAACGAGCTGTTAAATTCCTGCGATTGGTACGAAGAGCAAAAAAAGGGATTGGCCCGACGTTTTCTTAAAGAGCTGGACACACGTTTTAAGTTGATAACAAAAAACCCCCAGTTATACCAGACTCAAGGCGATGGCAACATTCGTTGTGCACCTCTAAAAAAATTTCCTTTCTTAATTATCTACTGGCATGACGAAAGTCTGAAAACAGTTTTCGTGATATCTATATTTCACACCAGCAGGGAGACCATTCTTTAAGATCATTCTATTATTGATATTTTTGACAGATGATCGAAGTCGAACATATAGTATCTGTACGCAAACCTGAAAAACCAGACGTGGTCATGGCACGGATGGACTATGTGATCATCTGCCAAACAGATCCATGGAAAGAAACAACCTCCCATAGCAGCCGCCCGTCCACTTCATGGAAAAGTCCACAATGTATAAAGGATCGTTCGTCAAGTCCATGGAGAAAAACCAGTCCTCTTGGGAGTCCATGAACGACCCTAAGTGCAAATTAGTATATCTCCACACCCCTCCCTAGAAGTCTCACTTTTTTTTCCAAACTTTACCTCCATTATTTCAAACACTTAATCTAGGTATTACTATGTTTTCGGTACAGACTTATCAATCCCGAAGAGCAGCGCTTCAAAAGCAAATCTCCAGTGGTGTCCTGCTCTTCTTAGGGAATATTGAGAATCCTATTAATTTCGAGCATAACACCTATCCTTTTCGTCAGGATAGTACTTTTTTATATTACTTTGGCATTCCTGCTCCTTATCTAGCTGCCATTATCGATATAGACAATGATAAAACGATCATTTTTGGCAATGAGCTGAGTATAGATGATATCGTATGGACCGGACAGCAGGAGTCGCTGAAAGATAAATCCTTAAAATGTGGAGTGCAGGAAACGCTTCCTTTCGCACAATTGGCATCATACCTACAACAAGCTAAAAAAATTGGTAGGACTATACACTACCTTCCGCCGTATCAATCCAGCAACAAACTATTGCTTGGCGAATTATTGCAGGTCAACCCGAAGGAAATAAATCCCTCTGTTCCATTTATCAAAGCCGTGGTAGCACAACGATCGATCAAAGAGAACCAAGAGATAGCTGAAATCGAAAAAGCATTGACAGTCTCTACAGAAATGCATCTATTAGCTATGCGTACGGCTCAGGTCGGTATACAGGAACGCCATATCGCCGTTGCCATCCAACACTACGCGTATGACCACAACTGTAACTTTGCTTATCCACCAATAGTGACGGTACATGGAGAGATACTTCACAATGCTTATCAACAGAACTTCCTAAAAGAAGGCGATATGATACTGAACGATTCGGGTGCGGAGACGGCTATGGGCTATGCAGCAGATCTCACCCGGACTTTCCCGGTTTCGGGGCGCTTCACTGCACGCCAACGGGACTTATATAATGTCGTACTAAAAGCTTTCGAGGGAGCGAGAGAGCGTCTGAAACCAGGGATAAAGTTTAAGGATGTACATCTGCTTGCAGCAAGACATCTTGTCGAAGGTCTTGTGGCGGTAGGACTGATGAAGGGAGATCCGGAAGAGGCTGTACAGGCACATGCACACACCCTATTCTTTCAATGTGGATTAGGCCATATGATGGGGCTCGATGTACATGATATGGAAGATCTGGGCGAGCAGTATGTGGGATACACCGAGCAAGAGCCTAAGGATACGAGTACATTTGGTCTTAAATCTCTACGCCTGGGACGTGAACTACAAACAGGATTCGTGCTGACTGTCGAACCGGGGATCTACATCATACCGGAACTTATCGATATGTGGAAGAAGGAAAATAAGCTGTCCCAGTTCATTAATTATGACCTGCTGGAGTCGTACCGTGATTTTGGCGGTATACGGATAGAAGATAATTTCTTAATTACCAATGAGGGTTTCCGTATGTTAGGCCCCGAGTTAATCAAATCAGTAGAAGATATAGAAAACTATAGAACCAATCATGTACAATAAGATCACACGCATTTTACTAGCCTTATTCGCAGTTCAGCTCTTTTGTCTGGCGTCGGCGGCAGCGCAGACGCAATGGACTGAAGATGGCAATGGATACTACGATTTCTCTAAAGATGGTATCGTCATTGTCGACCTCTTGCACGCCAACAAACGAGAAGTATTTCTTGCGGCCAAAGACCTTACTCCAACAGGACAACGCTCACCACTGGAAGTGCAGAGCTTTCAATTGTCACCAGACAAAAAGACGCTCTTGTTATTTGCAAATACCAAACGGGTATGGCGCGAAAATACGAGAGGTGACTATTGGCTGTACAACCTGAACAATAAAGCGCTGACACAGTTGGGCAAGGGACTGCCGGAATCGTCATTGATGTTTGCTAAATTCTCGCCCGATGGAAAACAGGTGGCTTATGTCTCTAAACATAATATCTACATAGAAGATACCAATACGCTAGACTATAAACAGATAACGCAGGATGGCACTGATCGTATGATCAATGGTACCTTCGACTGGGCCTATGAAGAGGAATTTGGCACGAAGGACGGTTTCAGATGGTCTCCGGATGGAAAAAAAATAGCCTACTGGAAGCAGGATGCGAAAGATACACGCCATTTCTACATGATCAATAATACAGATAGCCTGTATTCGTTTATCATTCCTGTGGAGTATCCGAAGGTAGGACTCAAGCCTTCAGCTACCAGTATATGGGTGTATGACCTAAATAATAGCACCAACAAGCCGATGGATATCCCTGGTGATCCCAGCCAGCATTATATCCCACGCATGGAATGGACGCTGGATGCGAAGTCTGTGATATTACAACAGCTGAACCGCAAACAGAACGAGAGTAAAATCATGCTTAGCGATGCTAATACAGGAACTAGCCATACAATACATACCGAAACTGACCCTGCTTGGATAGATATCAAAGCACGTTGGAATGACGGTGATCCCAGTGGATGGGACTGGATGGACGGAGGCAAAGCCTTTATCTGGCTCTCGGAAAAATCAGGATGGAGACAGATCTATAAAATCGATCTTCAAGGTAAGGAGACGTTGTTAAGTAAAGACAACTTTGATGTGATCCAGATAGACCGAATTGATCCCCTATCCAAAAGTATTTACTTCAGCGCCTCTCCACTCAACGCAACCCAAAAGCATCTTTATCAGTTGTCTTTTGCAGGAGGTAAAGCAAAACGGATTACACCGGCTGAACTGAAAGGTACGAACAGCTATACGATCTCACCTAATGGAAAACTGGCTATTTTTACCCAAAATAGCACCACGGCTTATAGTAATGGTTCCGTAGTATCCCTGCCTGCTCATTCGCAGCTCATCCCTCCTACGCGGGAGATGCAAGCGGACAAAACCATACCGCACACGGAGTTTTTCCAGGTGACAACGGTGGATGGAGTGACACTGGATGGCTGGATGGTGAAGCCTAAAAACTTTGACCCGCAGAAGAAATACCCGGTAGTCTTTTACGTATACGGTGAGCCTGCTTCGCAAACAGTGACGGATAACTTTTACGCAGGTAAGAACTTTCTGTATGCTGGTGATATGACCGAGGATGGTTATGTCTACATCTCGCTGGAAAACCGTGGTGCTCCTGCTCCTAAGGGACGTGAGTGGCGCAAATCCATCTATAAAAACATAGGTGTAATCAACATCAGGGACCAGGCTATGGGTGCCAAAGAAATTTTCAAGTGGGGATTTATAGATACGGACCGTGTGGCTGTATGGGGATGGTCCGGAGGTGGGGCTTCTACCCTCAATCTATTGGGGCAGTATCCGGATATATACCAAACGGGGATCTCCGTAGCACCCGTGACCAATCAACTCTTGTACGATAATATCTACCAGGAACGATACATGGGATTGCCTCAGGAAAATGAAGCTGATTTTATAAAAGGATCGGCACTGACCTATGCCAAAAATGTACGGGGCAATCTCCTACTGATTCATGGTACGGGTGATGATAATGTACACTATCAGAATGCGGAAGTATATATCAATGAGCTTATCAAACATGGTATCACCTTTGACATGATGGCCTATCCGAACCGCAGCCATTCGATCAACGAAGGGGAAGGCACATCGGAACATTTAGCTAGACTGTACACGCGATACCTAAAGCAACACTGTCCACCAGGCGCTAAATAGCAAAAAACAAATAAAACTTGTCAGATGGCAAGTTTTATTTGTTTTATACTGACTATTATTGTGTTACCAAAAAAAAACACAACAATGAAAAAGCTATTTAAGGAATACTGTCAGCCTCGTCTAAAATTGGTAATAGCCATAAGTAGTCTGCTCGTCCTATCATTACCACAATCTTTTGCATCTACGAGCAAAGACATTTTAGATCAAATACCTCAAAACTATAGTACACAAATCCTTGTCAGGCAAGATAGTGGTGATATTAGCAAGCTTATACAATACTATGAGGATACCAGTCTAGCTTTGCAAAAGAGCATTTCTGGGCTGAGTAACGAACAGCTACAATTTAAACCCGATCAAAACCACTGGTCTGTTAGTCAATGCCTAGAACATATCATACTCACTGAAAAAATGCTCTTTGACATGATACAACAACAGCTAGGAAAAGATTCTCAATCAGATCCTACAAATCAACGTAGTCAGACTGATGAAGAAATTTTAAAAACAATTACTAATCGAAGTCAAAAATTTCAGGCTCCAGAAATGTTACAACCCAAAGGTCAATACGAAAATACCAGTGTGGCTTGGGCAGATTTCGACAAAGAGCGTAAGTTAATAATAGATTACATAAAAAGTGCTGATATTGTTAAGTTACGTAGTCATTTGAGTAAATACCCTACAGGCGTAGCTGATGGGTATCAAAGTCTGCTATTTCTAGCTGCTCATACCGCCAGACATACCGCCCAGATTCAAGAAATAAAATCCAACGCCAATTTCCCAAAGTAATTGCGGATTATTCTTGACAATTTAATTGAAAGCTTGTATCTTTATTATCAAGGTGATATCTCTATTCCAGTCGTATCACCTTGATATAAATCTAAGTACATGAGAAAATTTAAATTAGATCGGACATTGGTACCTATAGCCATGTTATTATTAGTTTTTGGAATAACAAGCAATGAAACCTATATCAAGTTTACATTGATGGGTGTATCTATCCTTCTAAATTTCACGGCTCTACTAATTAATACCCAACAGATTAAAAACAAGGAATAGTATCTTGGATATTCTATGGTGCTTTTTTGCAGCACTCACTGTGCTATAGCCCATCTAAACCTTAACTTGCCTATGCACCATTGGTTATAGGTACATCAACTTACTGATTCATAGCCCCTACGACTATTTAATATTTCTTCATCACCTATATCCTATGAAGAAAATTTTGTAGTCTTGTGCTTCCGATGTTCTTTCAGTTTTTTATTATTTAATGATCATGGAACAGTATCTAACGATCATATTATAGGGGTAAATATTTATGCCAACTAAAAACACGAAAATAGCCCTTCCTGCGCCGCTTCTATCTATAGCTTGTTTACAAGGCGGAGCCTCTATTGCAAAGCAATGATTTCCAGCTATAGGTGCCATTGGTACCAACACCTTACGCATTGGATTATCTGCTATATTACTTACATTAATCAACCGTCCTCAGTTTTCTAAATTCACCGGACAATAATGGTGGTACGCTGCATTGTATAGAATCGGTATCGCGGCGATGAACCTTATTTTCTATATGTCCATACAACGTATTCCATTAGGTCTAGCCGTCACTGTCGAATTTGTAGGACCACTTTTCTTGGCTTTATCCCTTTCACGCAAGCTACTTGATACCGCTTGGGCTCTCCTAGCCTGTATAGGTATATTACTGATCGTTCCCTGGACAAATAGTGATGTAGACCTCATAGGATCTGGTATTAGCTTTATTAGCAGGTACGTTCTGGGCCATGTATATCGTCGTGGGAAGCAAAGTATCGAAAGTCATGGAGGGTAAAGACGCAGTAACAACAGGTATGCTATTTGCGACGTTAATCATCATTCCATTCTCCCTTTGGGATGGCGCTATATTTCAGGTTACCCCTCTATTACTATTTAATGGATTTGGTGCCGCTATTTTCTCTAGTGCGCTCCCATTTTCTTTAGACCTCGTCGCGGTTAAGCATCTAACTTATAGGACTTTCAGTATCTTAACAAGTCTAGAACCAGCTTTTGCAGCTTTTTTAGGATTGCTTTTTCTGCAAGAAGCCCTTACATTTTCACAATGGCTATCCATCTGTTTTGTTATAACGGTCAAATGCTATACCTGTATACCAGAGATAAGACGCCAGATCATATGGCCAAAGTTAGCTTCTGCGGGGACACAAGTTACAATGCATAGATCCAATAGCTTTTGCTATAGCGATGTAAGAACAGGCTATTGTTGATTATATGTGTAGAGAAACCGCGATTCAAAAGTGTCCAATCTTTTTTATAAAGGAATCCTCGATGTTGTGGGATAGTTAATCCTCTCTGACTTGGCAGTGCCTGACAGCATATGCGAAGGCTGTTTACAGCACATATATTAGGAAACTGTTTTTATTACCCTTCCATGGGAGGCTATCTACATCAATAATACCGAACGAAAACAATCCATTCCGGTGGTAGCAGCAACTTATAAATCGATGTGCGCAACCTATGAAAGCTTGGGGTACCCCTAATTGAAGTACCCAAGCTATCCGTAGCACAGCGAGCAGATTTCATTCTACCGCAACTTGAATAAATTCCTCGTAGATCTCTATTTATTCAAAATTAAAGCGCTGTATCCGTACCGCATTCAGAATCGCCAATAAAGCTACCCCTACATCTGCAAATACCGCTTCCCACATCGTAGCCAGACCTCCTGCTCCTAGCACAAGAACAATAGCCTTTACCACAAAAGCCAGTACAATATTTTGCCATACGATACGTTTAGTTTTCTTGCCAATACGTATAGCAATAGGAATTTTACTCGGTCTATCATCTTGTATGACCACATCGGCCGTCTCAATAGTAGCATCACTGCCCAATCCGCCCATTGCTATCCCCACATCACTGAGCGCCACTACCGGAGCATCATTGACACCATCACCAACGAATGCCACCGATTCGCCTTTACTTTTAATCTCCTCAACTCGCTTTACTTTGTCTTCTGGCAACAAATCTCCGAAAGCATGGTCTATACCAAGTTCCTTAGCGACATACTGCACTACCGAGCTCTTATCACCACTTAACATAGTAGCTTTGACTCCGCTCCTATGTAATTGTCTAATCGTCTTTAACGCGTCGTCTTTGATCCGATCCGAAATAGTGATATATCCCGCAAACTGCCCTCCGTAAGCGATTGCGATGACTGTGAAGACGATAGAAGCAGGATCGATATCGTAATCGATAGAAAACTTGTCCATCAATCTAAAATTACCCACCAACAGCTCCCTGCCTTTTACGGAGGCCTTCAACCCATGTCCAGCTATCTCCTCTACCTCTTCGAGCACAAGACTATGATCCAGATCACCTACATAATTATGGATAGCTGTCGCCACAGGATGCGAACTTTTACTTTCCAAGCTATTGACCATAGCTAGGATTTCCTTTCTGTCAAATCCATCTGCTAACTCGAGCTTCTGTACTTCGAAAACACCTTCCGTCATAGTGCCGGTTTTGTCCATCACCACGTTCTGTATGTCTGATAGAACATCTAAAAAGTTGGATCCTTTAATTAAGATTCCATTGCGGCTAGCAGCTCCAATCCCTCCAAAGTATCCCAACGGAATTGATATTACTAAAGCACAAGGACAGGAGATCACTAAAAACACCAATGCCCTATAAAGCCATACAGTAAACTGATAATCCGTAACGAAGAGTGCGGGTAATAAGGCTATGGCGACAGCCAAAAAGACAACAATAGGCGTATAAATCTTGGCAAACCTGGAGATAAACAATTCTGTAGGTGCTTTTTTGTTACTGGCATTCTGCACCATCTCCAAAATCCTACTCAATTTGCTATCTGCATAAGCCGTAGTAACCAGCACATTAACTAGGGTATCTAGATTGATCATTCCTGCCAGTACTACTTCGCCCTCATATTTGGTATCAGGTTTACTCTCTCCAGTGAGGGCAGCGGTATTAAATACTGCTTTTTCATTCATCAGGATACCATCCAAACCTAGTTTTTCACCAGCTTTAAGCTGTATGACATCATTGATTCGTACATCTTTCGCTTTGATCTGCAACGCTACTCCATTACGCATCACTGTAGCTTGATCAGGCCTTTGGTCTAGCAAAGACTTAATATTAGATTTAGCACGCGACACTGCCAGTGTCTGAAAGCTCTCTCCAACGGCATAAAATAACATCACAGCAACGCCTTCCGGGTATTCACTAATCGCAAAAGCACCTAATGTCGCAATCCCCATCAGGAAAAACTCAGAGAAAAAATTACCCCTAAATATACTTACCACAGCATCCTTTAAAACGGGGAGTCCCACCGGGACATAAGCGACTAGATACCAAAGTACCCTAACCCAACCTTTGAACCATTCCTTCGGATAATAATTATCGATACCTAGAGCTACCAACAATAAGACCAAACTCATAATAGCTGGTATAAATAGCCTTAAATAATTCCCAGTCCCCAAATCATGACTATGGTCGTGATCTTCGTCGTGAGAATCCGCTTCGACATCATGCGTGCAGCAATCGCCTTTCTCCTTTCTATTTTTTGAACCTACAAGTTCGGAAGCCCCCGCTTTGTCGTATATTTTCTGACTTTGTGTACAACAAAGCTGTCTCCCCATTTCGTCATATCGATGTTTATGTTCGTCCATACTGTTAATTTCATCAAATTTTGTTGTATTAATGTGAATGTCCGCCTGTATTACTTAATTTTGCATTGATAAAGAAAGCTCCTTTAGTGACTACCTGTGTATCCTTCGCCAGATCAGAGACTGGAGTTATCGCAGTGTACCCCAAATCAGACACACCTATGGCGACTTCAATCTTTTCAAAATTGACTCCATCTCCTTCCTTTTCTCCTTTCGCATGATTATGTTCATGGCCTTCTCCCTCTTTATGTTCATGCCCCTCTTCTTCGTGATGGACCTCACCTTCTTTATCGGTCATTATAAAAATATAATACTTACCATCCGCTTCGACGAGGGCATCATTGGGAACCGCAAGTGATTTTTTTGTATTCAAATCCAATACACCGATCGTATTCATACCATCAATCAACCCATCCTTATTGCCTAATACGTCACAATGCACGGCAACAGACTTGCTCTCATTTTCAAATGAAGCACCTATTCTGAAAACCTTTGCTTTATACGTCAATCCAGGATTATTAGTCAGTGTAAAATCAATAACTTGACCAATCTTCACATTCGGCAAGTCTTTTTCAAACACCTGCAAGTCGAGATGAAGCAGACTATTATCAACAATTTCTATCACGGGGGAAGAGACGTCGACATAGCTACCTATCTTGGCAAAGACATTGCTAACTGTTCCGTTTATAGGACTTTTGACCAATAAAGAAGATCTTAAATTGCTATTAGAAAGGTTCTTTGCGTCAATCCCCATCAATTCAATCTGCTGCTGTAAAGACGCTCTTCGGGTACGTAGCGTATTCATTGTCGTCTTTGCTGACTGTAAGTTCTTACCTGCTCCTGCATTTGAAGCGTTTAGCTCCTCTTGCCGTTGCAATTCCTGCTCGGCCAATATAATCTGACTTGACACCGTCAGGTACTCTTCTTGTAGCTGAATAAATTGTGGGTTAGTGATAGTGGCGATGGTTTGTCCTTTCCGCACATAATCCCCCAACTGTACCGTAAGGCTCTTGATGACTCCACCGTACAATGATGTCGCATTAGCCTTATTACTATTGGGCACACTCAATTGGCCATTGACCTTGATCGTGGAAGATAGGTTTCGATATTCCAGTCCAGACCATGTGATACCTACCGAAGCGATCTGTTCCATATTTAGAGACGCTATAAGTGACTCCTCTTCATCATGCCCTCCGGCCTCCTTCTCTTCAGTCCCTGTGTGTTCGTTACCTGTATTCTCCGATTTATTTCCCTTACAAGCAACTGCCAATAACAGAACAGCAATAACCGGTAATATTTTTATATTTAATTTCATCCGTGTCTCTATTTATTAGTCAAATAATTAATCTGTATAGCCGACTTATTGTACAGGTTCAACGCATCGAGATGATTTTGTCGAATCGCAATGGCCTGCCCTAAAAATTGGCTGAGTTCAGCAAAAGCAATTTCGCCTGTATTGTAACTCAATGTTGCAGCTTTAATAATTTCATTGGCTTGCCTAAGTCCTGAAGTTTCATAAAACTTAAGCAATGCATTATTTTTATCCATTTCGGCCAATGCGACCGATTGATCAGTCCGTAACTGCTGTTTGGCATAAAGCAAAGTCTCTTCTTGAGCTTTGACTTCAGCCTGTGCCGCACGTACTTTATTACGGGCCGCCGAAATACCAAATAACGGGAAAGAGGCACCTACTGAGAAGCCCGTTATCGGGTCGTTCATCCCTAAAAACCGCTGGGAAAAAAAACGGCCTGAAAAATCGGGCATATTACTGTTTTTTTGTAACTGAACATTAGAGGATGCGACAGCAATACTTTGTTGTTGTATCGCTAATATCGGATGCAATACACCTTCTTCTAAAGTCACCATTTTGATCTTTTGCATAGGTTCTGCGACCGGAAGTATCCATTCATTGCGGTTGGTCAATAACATTAACTGTTGCTGCTCTACCACCATATCTTTCTTATTCTGTTCGATCTGCGCACGAAGTTCATTCAGCTTTGCTTCTGCCGCGATACGATCTAGCATAGCCACATCTCCCGTCCTTACACGCAGATCAGTAGCTTTAAATAAATTATTATAAATGCTATCCAATTGAATAAGTAGCTGCTGTCGGTCCTGCAAATACCACAGTTGAAAATACGCAGTCCGGACATCTCGTCTTATTATTGCAGATAGTAAATCCCTATTTAGTTCCACATACTTCAGCTGTTCGATAAAATACTTCCTTCGCGCGGCGTACAATCCCGGCCAAGCAATATCCTGTGATATACCAATATTAAAGTTTCCATTTTTATTCGAAGGTTGCATTTCCTCGTTCTGAGCAAAAATATTGACTTTTGCGATATCGTTTGCTGTCTTTACCGTATATCCTGCCACTTCTACTTCGGCTTGATTCATTTTATACTGTAAATTGTTTTTTAAGGCACTATCGATCAAAACATCCACAGAAACCCGATTCTGAGCATTTGCAAATAACAAGCCCATGCCCACGAAGAAAATAGTCATAGTGGTTTTCATAACATCCTGCTTGCGTATTTTTAATTTTGAATTAAATATAATATATAATAAAGGGAGCACAAACAAAGTCAAGAAGGTTGCAGTGACCAGCCCTCCAATGACCACCGTCGCCAAAGGCTTTTGGACTTCGGCACCAGCGCTCGTACTGATGGCCATCGGTAAAAAACCGAGAGAAGCTACAGTGGCAGTCATCAATACCGGACGCAATCGGATTAAAGTCCCTTCCCGTACACGTTGCAACACATCAGTAACTCCATCTTTTTGCAGTTGATTGAATGTGCCTATCAGCACTATTCCATTTAACACAGCTACTCCAAATAGGGCGATGAAACCGATTCCGGCGCTGATACTGAAAGGCATATCTCGTAGTAAAAGTGCAAAGACTCCACCGATAGCACTCATTGGGATAGCGGTAAATATTAATATTGCCTGTTTGAAAGAGTGAAAAGTAAAATACAATAACATAAATATCAACAATAAAGCTATTGGCACGGCAATCAATAGACGAGCGGACGCTTTCTGGAGATTTTCAAACTGACCGCCATAGGTAAAATAGTATCCCGGAGGTAGCTTCACCGTCTCCAACTTCTGTTGTATATCTTCGACTACAGACTGCACATCACGCCCCGACACATTAAATCCAACGACGATCCTTCGCTTTCCGGATTCTCTACTGATCTGAGCAGGACCAAGTTTGTAATCTATATCCGCCAATTGGAATAAAGGGACTTGCACACCACTAGAAGTCGGCACCAACAGATTTCTAACATCGTCAATACTGCTTCTATGCGTACTATCCAACCGGACAACCAAATCAAAGCGACGTTCATTTTCGTAGACACTTCCAGTACTCTTGCCCGCAAAAGCCGTACTTACAATATCGTTGACATCTTGGATTGTCAATCCATAATTGGCAATACGGGTACGGTCATAGACGATATTGATTTGCGGTAGACCACTTACTCGTTCGATCTGTGGTGGCGTAGCCCCCTCTACAGTCTGTATGACAGCGCCTACCTGATTGGCATAAGTTGCCAAAGTATCCATATTCTCACCAAAAATTTTCACAGCGACATCCTGACGGATACCGGTCATCAGTTCGTTAAAACGCATCTGTATCGGTTGGTTTTTCTCGAAGAAGACTCCAGGGATTACCTCCAGTTTTTCTAGAATAGCATCACCGAGTTCTTTATACGTCCTACCCGATTTCCATTCACTCTGCGGTTTCAGGATTACCATCATATCGGTAGCCTCAGGAGGCATCGGGTCGGTAGGTACCTCGGCCGCTCCTGTCTTACCGACGACCATGCGCACCTCCTCAAATTCTTTAATAATGCGGGAGGCCTTCATAGAGGTTTCAATACTCTGATTAAGCGAACTCCCCTGAGGTAAGATACAGTGAAAGGCATAATCCCCCTCTTCCAGCTGTGGAATAAATTCACCTCCCATTCTACTGAATAGAAACATAGAAAATCCAAACACCAATACAGTCAACCCTACTACAATATACTTAACCTTAATTACATTTTCCAATACTGGTTTATACCAGCCCTGAAGTTTGGCAATCATCTTATCGCTAAACGTATTCTTACGGCTGTTCTTTTTCGGTAAGTACAGGGCACACATCATAGGAATATACGTCAACGAAAGAATCAACGCTCCAAAGATTGCAAAGCCCACTGTTTTGGCCATTGGCGTAAACATTTTACCTTCTACCCCAACTAAAGTTAAGATCGGAATGTATACAATAAGGATAATAATCTCCCCAAAAGCCGCACTTGTCCTTATTTTCGATGCCGACTCGAATACTTCGTCGTCCATCTGTGTCTGAGTAAGTCGCTCTGTTGTCTTACGTAATCCCAGATGATGTAGCGTAGCCTCTACCACGATGACCGCTCCGTCCACAATCAAGCCAAAATCAATAGCGCCTAGACTCATCAAATTCGCACTCACCCCGAATACATTCATCATCCCAAGAGCAAATAGTAAGGACAATGGAATAGCCGATGCTACTATCAACCCTGCTCTTAGGTTTCCTAAGAACAACACCAATACGAATATAACAATAAGAGCCCCCTCAATAAGGTTCTTTTCAACAGTTTGTATAGCCCTATCTACCAAATCAGTACGATCGAGATAAGCCTCTATTACTACATCATCAGGGAGAGATTTCTGAATCGTAGGTAGCTTCTCCTTGATACGCTGAACCACTTCATTACTATTTTCTCCCTTGAGCATCATGACCACTCCTCCAACCGCGTCCACCTCCCCATTGTAGGTCAGTGCACCATAACGTACGGCGCTTCCAAATCGCACATCAGCCACATCCTTTATATATACCGGCACTTCACCTACCGTCTTGATCGCAATATTCCCTACATCTTCCAATGAGGTGACCAATCCTACACCGCGTATAAAATAAGCATTGGGCTGTTTATCGATATAAGCACCACCCGTGTTCTGGTTGTTCTTTTCAAGTGCAATGAAAAGCTCAGGGATGCTCACATTCATCGCTCGCAACCGATCGGGATTGACAGCGACCTCGTATTGTTTCAACTGTCCACCGAAACTGTTAATTTCCGCAATACCAGGCGTACCATACAATTGCCTAGCGACAATCCAATCCTGCATTTCGCGAAGACTCTTGGCATCGTATTTACTTTCGCTTCCTTTCTTGGGATGGATAATATACTGATACACCTCACCTAGCCCCGTACTCACAGGAGCCATCTCGGGACTACCAACACCTTCCGGTATCTTTTCAACGGCTTCTTTTAGTTTTTCATTGATCAGCTGCCTGGCGAAGTAGATATCTACTTCTTCTTGAAACACAACGGTGATCACCGATAGACCGAATCTGGAAATACTCCGGATCTCCTCCACATTGGGGACGTTGGCTATACTCTGTTCGATCGGAAATGTGACCAATTGTTCTACCTCCTGACCTGCCAGTGTTGGCACAGAAGTAAATATCTGCACCTGATTATTCGTGATATCAGGCACCGCATCTATAGGCAATTTTGTCGCACTCCAGCTTCCCCAAATAATGAGCGACAAGGTCATCAACCCTATGATGATTTTATTCTTTATACTAAATCGGATAATACTATCTAACACGATAATTCAAATTAAGTCTTTAACCCTATTTTAAACGAAATTATGAGCATCAAATCTTTGCGGATAATAACTATTGAATGAACCTATAAGAAGACAACAATTAATACTAAATATTGTTGAAAGTATCGTATATTAAATTTCAATAAAATTGACTCCGTACATACAGGTGTATGTATATCTTAAGATTTGACTAGACTTGAAATTTAGGAGGTTGCCAAACACTTCCACTATAGTCAAAAATGGATGTTTCCTTTTTGAAAAATTGATCTTCGATCTGATAAATCAAGGGTTGTTCAGGGCTCTCGTACCAAAAGCAAGATACTTCTGTAATGTGAGCTCCACAGCAAGAACAACCGCACAAGGGGGTACAAGTATCGCCTTGTTCGTGATCATGAGAATCGGAATCTAAATGTGTTAAGTGTGTTGGTGTTTGTGCAGAGAGCTGGTCTGTACAGGGCACCATAGCCAGTACAAAGATATAAATGGACAATATAGAGGTCAACCATCTCAACACGAACAATATTACATATTTCTCACAAAACATCCAAATAATAAACGCCTATCCCACACGATCAATAGCTTAGTTTACATCGTCCAAACAAGGATGACAACCCATTAGAGTGAGAAAAAACCAGATATGTAACAATAGAATAACATATATAACTGTGATTAAATATTGCTTACTATAAAAGTAAACAATATTACACATGAAAACACTAGTATTAAGCTTCGTATGAGTCTTAAGTTATAAAGCAATTTCGTACAATCTGCTTCGACAGAAGAGGTATTAAATTCCGCTGTTGCGAAAGCTGCAAAGGAAAACAAAAATGTGCAGACCTTATTTCACGTATCTTGGTGCGGATGGTGCCATAAGATGAAACCTAGTCCGAATCATCCAGCCATAAAAGCCTACTTCGACAAAAACTATGTCGTTGCAGATTTTACGGTATACGAGAGAAAAGAGAAAGAAAACCTAGAAAAAACCAGAGCCACTGACCTCCTGAAAAAATACAACAATGCTGATCAAGGTTTGCCAAGATGGCTTGTCTTTGACAACAAGAAAAATTTGACTGCAGACCCGCAAAGCAGACCTCAAGGTGCCACATTGACTACAAAGGGACAAAATATGGGCTACCCTGCTGCACCAGAAGAAATCTTGTATTTTATAAACTAACTAGAGATAAGCTCGCAACTTAGCACCAAAGAGCTTGAAGAGATTGTTACAGTTTTCCGAAAAACTCAAGCAAAGCGCTAATTAAATCTGATAGCTTCATCACAAATGAGAAACAAATATAAGCCGATGAAAACATTACTAAGATTTCTTGTCCCTCTTGTTTTGATCGGGATTATTGTGTGGCTAATAAAAGACAAATTTTCACCAAATACCAAGGTAGAAAGCAAACATCAGATTCTAGTAGAACGAATTGAAGCGATGGGAAAACTGGAATTGGTCAAATACCGATTTAGCGACGTAATCGAGCACAAAAATATAAGCACCTATCTACCGGAAGCCAGTGTCTTACTTATCGTAAAAGCGGACGCAGTCGGTTGTATCGATCTCAGTAAACTTAAAGCAGAAGATGTCGTAGTGTCCGGAGAATCTGCGTCTATCACCCTGCCAAAGGCAGAACTTTGTTATGTTAGGATTGACCACAAGGCGTCTAAAGTATACGACACTAAAATGGCTTTCTTTAGAGAGGCGGACTTAGTAGATGAAGCATTCAAAGGTGCAGAGGTCGAGATCACCAAACAGGTTCAAAAATCAGACATACTCGCACAAACACAGTCCAATGCGCAACATGTATTACAACCTCTGCTAGAAGGACTTGGATTTAAAAAAGTAAACCTTACTTTCAAGTAGTTTTACATACTTTAGGTTTCAGACCTAGACGTGCAAACATCGTCATATCTTCCGACATTCCGGGATTAGGGGTTACGAGTAGCGTTTCCCTTTCTCCACTGAAAATAGAGTTGGCTCCTGCCATAAAACACCAGGCCTGTTCGGTTTCGGTCATTTCGACACGACCGGCGCTGAGTCTCACGGTCGATGCGGGCATAATGATACGTGCTGTAGCTATCATTCTTACCATATCCCAGATCTCTACTTTCGGATTATTCTCCAACGGAGTCCCTTTGACACGCGCCAATGCATTAATTGGAACTGATTCGGGATGCAATTCCATTGTGGCCAAGGTGAGCAGCATCGCTATTCGGTCGGCTGTGGTCTCTCCCAGGCCGATAATACCTCCCGAACAAACCGTAACGCCAGCCTTTCGTACATTGTTGATCGTATTGATCCTATTGTCGAAGGTCCGGGTAGAGATAATCTCATCGTAGTACTCTTCTGAAGTATCCAGATTGTGGTTATAGGCGTACAAGCCGGCTTCCTGCAGTCTTTTTGCTTGACTTTCTGTCAACATTCCCAAGGTGCAACATACTTCTAGACCGATAGCATTCACCCCTTTCACCATATCGATAATACGGTCAAAATCCCGATTGTCACGTACCTCGCGCCAAGCGGCAGCCATACAGAATCGTGAGGAACCATTTTCCTTGGCCTTTCGTGCATGTGACAGCACCGTCTCTGTAGGCAGAAGCGCCTGTACCTTGATGTCCGTATGATAGCGGGCTGCCTGTCCGCAATATGAGCAGTCTTCTGGACAGCCACCTGTTTTTACCGAGAGAAGCGTTGATACCTGTACCTCTTGCGGATCATGCCACATACGGTGTACCGAAGCCGCTTCGTAGACCAGCTCCATTAGTGGCTTATTGTAGATGGCAAGTAGTTCTGCTCTAGTCCAATCGTGTCTTAAAAGCTGTTTTTGTAGTATTTTCTTCATTATAGCCGCAAATCTACAATCATTGCCCATAAAGATGCTGATCCACTTTTGAGATTTCAGATAGTCCGGTATAACTAGTTTTAGCTCTTCTTCTCAAAAAGCTTATTTTCAGATTCGGTCCGCAGCTTTTCCATCAGCCTTTCTAACTCCTTCACCTTGTTCTTATTCTGTCCGCTTAGATCATTCTTTTCGGATCTATCTTTAACGACATTATACAGTTCTGTCCTTTGAGGTTTGCCATCCTTATAAAAGCGAATAGCTTTCCAATCGCCCAAGCGAACAGCTTGCTTAAATCCACCTTCATTAAATTCCCAGTACAGTGGCCTGTTTACTTTTTGCCTACGAGATGTGAGTTCCTTCGAAAAGGAGATCCCATCTACATTGGTTGGTACCTGCGTTTGTGCTATATCGGCAAATGTAGGCAAGATGTCCCAAAACGTAGCCATGTAGTCACTTACCGTGCCGGGCTTAATATGTCCCGGCCATTTGGCTATAAAAGGTGTACGGATACCTCCTTCATAAAGATCTCGCTTTACACCACGCAGTCCCCCAGTGCTCTCGAATACCCGTATGATATCGTCCATAGTCCTTCCTCCCTCTTTATGAGTGCCGTTATCACTGCTAAAGATCACTAGGGTATTGTCTGATATTCCTAATTCGTCAAGCTTGGCCAATATCCATCCTGTATAATCATCCATACTCGTCACCATCGCAGCATAGGCAGCTTTTGGATAGCGCTGCTCCCCGTAATGCTGTCCAGCAGGTTGTGCCTTCTCTGGAGCAAACACGCTGGTACCATCCACATCTAGATAAGGTTGTAAATATCTTTCAGGCACCTTGAGTTCGGCATGAGGTACCGTAAATGATACATACAGAAAGAATGGATTATCCTTATTTCGCTCTATAAAACTTACAGCTTCTTTGGCGAAAAGTTCATTCACATAGGTATCTTTATCTAACTTTACCTTAACGCTATGTCCATTTTGAAGGCTCCATATAGAGTCACTCAATTGAAAATGCCCTTCTATATGGTGTAAAAATCCGGTAAAGAAATCCCAGTTTTTATTTTCGGGTGCACCAGTAGTTCCTGCTAATCCCAACCCCCATTTCCCGACCATACCGTTGGTATAACCAGCCCGTTTCAGTACCTGCGTGATAATGGTGTCTTGACTTCTAAGAGGGATCTCACCATTTCCACGGATGTATACCTTTCCGGTATGCTGTCCTGTCATCAAACTTGCTCTAGATGGTGCACATACCGTGCTACCGGCATAAAACTGGGTATATCTTCTGCCCTCTGCAGCCAAACGGTCAAGAACTGGTGTTTTAATATATTTTTGTCCATAGCTCCCGATATCGCCATAGCCCATATCATCTGCCAGAATAAAAATAATATTGGGCTTTATAGCCTTTTTTTGTGCTTGAAGTGGAGAAATTAGTATCAAGAGGGCTACTAATGACATAAAAGGTTTAAGTATTTCCATTGTTCGAATATACACAATTTACCATAATGCTCCTAGTTCATACTATCGCGAGTTTTTCCCTAGCGTCGGCCTAATAACAATTTAGAGGAGTCGTCCAGTTAACGAAATATACTATCGTCATAAAGCGTCTATACGGCACTCACCGCCAGGAGCTTATTCAATTGTACAGGATACTCCTTTACGCCTTCATACGTCCTTTCTTTGATATAAGCAAATTCTTTATTCTTATAATACTAAGGTTGAATATGTGTCTCATCCTGTATCAGATCCAGTACTTGGGTAAGTACCGGCAATAGACTCTCTTCGACATAGACATATTCTTCCCCACCAGATGTCTGTAGTAGAACTATTTTGTCGACTACCAGGATCCAATTTCTTTCTATCGGCTTCTGTCCGTAAAGTCTGTCTTGACCATTCTCCACCTGTGGCTTCTGTCCAACAAACAAGTCATCTGTATGACAAGATGTGATACTGAAACTCCAAAAAAGCTGCTACAATACCTACTTGGCTGTATTTTTTTTGGATTTTTTATGTTCATCGATAAGTTTCCATTAGATTTAATGGAAAAGGAAAAAACGATCTATGACTAGCGTTTACTTCCAAAAATCAAAAGTTCCACTGGTCTATAGTTAAAAAAATCACCAAGCTACTATTGATTATATCCCTATGAAGAACATTAAAATAAAGAATAATATCAGGTCTTGAGCTTCCCAGGAGAAATACCATAGTATTTCTTGAAGGCACTGCTAAAGTTATTTTGGTGTCCATAGCCCGTAAGGAATGCGACTTCATAAACAGATAGCTTATCTTCCAGAAGATATGACCTTGCTTTCTCCATACGCACGCGCGTGAGGTAATCGTGTATAGTGACTGAAAAGTACTCTTTAAAATCCTTTCGGAGTTTGCTTTCACTCGTAAGCACTTCACAGGCTAACTCCCGTTGGGTCGGCGGATTAGCAATGCGCTGCTCTAAAATTTGTCTGGCTAGCTCCAGACGTTCGACATCGCTATCGTTGAACTGTGTCGGCACCTGACTGGATCTCTCATTATATTGTTCAAACTGATACATTAACAGTTCGACAATGCGGGATTCGGTATGTAATCGCCTTATTTCGCCTGTCTTTTTCGATTCGATAAGCTCAGAGATCGTGTGTTGCATTTCATAAGTCGCCATTAGGTCATCTTCCGAAAAACTGACATACTCCCCCTTTTCTATAGCAGTAACAAAATCCCGATGTAATACCGAATCTCTTTTAATCAGGTTAAGATAGTAAGCTTTGGAGATAACCGCAATAAAATAATTGTATTCGATACCTTCCTTTACCTCATGGACAGACTGCACGGATGGAATATAGCGTATATTATGTCTGCTCATACCAAATGGCATCTTATCGTCTATCGCTTTATAGAAAATAAACTGACTGGTAATGGCCTCCCCCTCCACCTCAGTATGTACCTGTACGGGTTGTTCAAAATACATACGACTATGTAAAATAAAAAGACCGCTCGTAGATAGTTGAAAATTATGCATACGAACGGGCTTTCGATCTATATCCAAACGCTGTTCTACCAAAGGTTTATCCGGCACATAACTATCCGGAATTTCTTCAATAAAAAGCCATTCATCAAATTCTACTATTTTACTTTTTATCAACATACCCAAGCAATTCCTAGTGCGATAAAGATATCGTTTTTCCTATAACAAAACACTCTTATTTAAATTCTTTCTAAACAACAGAGTTCTTATTACATTTACCTAACACTTCATCCCAATTCTCCTGTATTATAATGTAACTTGCCTGAAGTGTTAGGATAAGATCGTCATAGTTATTAAAAAGCTCGATGACTACCGGACCTTTGAAATGATCATCCTCCCGAGACACGATCCTTCCTATATTTTGCCATACGATTTCCAACTCGAATGTCGGTTCCTTAATGATATATCTACTTCCTTGGTCAATCAGGTTGAACACTACCCCTGTATACGACTGTTCGCATCCTCCATTGAGCAGTTTGATGGACACGGGAGTCTTTTTGGCAGCACATAATGCTAAAATCTTGCGAAATTGACTCATAGATTGATAATATTGATCCTCCTTTGGTTTGGATACTTCTATGGTGCGATCCGAAAAACAGTGCTCCCATCCATTGTCCCCGTTTTCAGTAAGAATCAGGTCTTTCATTCCCTCAGAACGATCTGCATCATTCTGCTCATCGGACAAAGAAATAGCATGTAGCTCCATGCCATTTTTATTAAAAAAACGCAATGCCCTTCCGCTTTCATTTTCGATCAATAGACCTATATGCCAATGGTTAAAAAGAAAAGCTAAGTCAAAATCTCCTGCAAATACTGCCTTTTTTCCGGATTCATAGCTATGTAAGGTATAACCACCAACCAACGTATGCTTGACTCCCTTAGCACCTGAACATATACGTACCTTACCTAAGGTTGGCAATATTTCAGTTAACAGATCAAAATCGGTTCTAAATACTTTCGTGTTATTTCTCTTGTCAAGACGCCAGATTTCAAACTCAGAGATACCGACTTGGCAAGCCAACTCTTCTGCTGACAAATAGGGTGACTTATCAATCAACAAATCTAACGTCCTTTCCGTTGTCATATTTGACTCACTTGTCAATAAGGAATTAAAAACTAATGCATCAAGTACTAGTTCTTCTAGCTTCACATAAGGTTTGAGTGTCTTGGAACTCAGCTCCACAACAGATTCTACAGAAAAGATAGTATAGATATCTTTTGTATTGAGAACTTCTATTGGAGTTCCGTCAAGGAGCTTTCGACCATTCTTCAACATAATTATCCGATCGGCATATATAGCAGCAAAATTGACATCATGTACAATCAATACGACCATAAATCCACGTCGGGCCAATGCCTTGGCAATAGCTAAAACTTTCTGTTGGTACCTCAGATCCAACGCCGATATGGGCTCATCCAATAACAACAAACTATCCTTATTATCCCAGATTTGGGCAAGCACTCGCGCTAGCTGAACGCGTTGTTGCTCACCTCCCGACAAACTCAAAAAAGTACGATCTTCCAATGATTTCACCCCACACAAATTCATCACCTCTTCGACGATCAGTATGTCATTAGCAGATGGACTGGATTTAAAATGAGGATAGCGTCCCATCATCACGATCTCGCTCACCTTGAAGGCCAGTGTCATCTGTTGCTGCTGGCTCAGCATAGCGCGACACCGGGACAGTTCTTTCATGTCATATTGATCCAATGTCTTGCCATTCAACAGCACAGCTCCCTCCGTTGGCTTCTTATCACCACAAAGCACGCCCATCAATGTAGACTTTCCTGCCCCATTAGCACCAAGTATAGCCAATACTTCTCCTTTCCTCATCTGAAAGGAGATATCTTTGAGCAGCCTTCTGCCTTTTATCTCATATGATAGCTTTTCAACACGTAGCATAAGCTGCTTATTTTATTATTTATCCTTTATTAAAATATATAAAAATACAGGTGTTCCCAATAATGCAGTAATCACACCTATGGGCAATTCAATCGGAGCGATCAATACCCGAGAGAGTACATCTGCTAGGGTCAGTACCACCGCTCCCAGTAACATAGATCCTGTGAGTACGTATTTATGGTCTGAACCACCCATTAGACGTATGATATGAGGTACCAGTAGACCCACAAAACCAATGATACCCGATACCGCCACCGAAGCTCCGACAGCTAATGTCGACAACACGATTACCCAAAGCTTTACCCGATCTGTACGCATCCCCAGCAGATCTGCTTGTAACTCCCCTAAAGCAAAAGCATTCAAAGCCTTACCATAAAACGGTAGGACGATGAGCGGAATCGCTATAAAAGGAAGAATTGCCATCACATTGTCCCAGGTAGCACCACCCAAACTCCCTAACATCCAGAAAGTGATAGTTCGCAGCTGTTGTTCGGTCGCCATATAAGTCATCAGCCCTGTTAGCGCTCCAGCAAAAGCATTGATAGCCATACCAGCCAACAACATGGTGGTTACATTGGTCTTACCTTCCTTACGGGCTATCTGATAGACCACAAATGCCGTAAGCCCAGCCCCAAAGAAAGCTCCGAAAGCTAATAAGTAATAACCTAACCATTTGGCAAGACTATGGAATACCAACGTTTCCATAGCAATAATCATCACGGCAAATAAAGACGCTCCGGAAGAGATCCCAATTAGTCCCGGCTCTGCCAATGGATTACGAAATATCCCTTGAATAGCAGCTCCTGATACACCTAGTGCAGCGCCGACCAACAAGCCTAGCAACACTCTCGGCATACGGATTATAAAGAGTACATTGTCATGTGTCACATCAAGACCTATATCTTGAAGCAGACCCAATCTGCTAGCAATAAGACGAAGAATATCGTCGACCGGAATATAATAAGCTCCTAATCCTAGAGCAACTATGGCAATCACCATAGTAACTACAGCCAATACGATTAAAATAATACGCTGCTTTCTCTCCACTGCATCTCCTTATCTTAAATTCATCATATCGACTATCCCCTTGTGTAGTTCCATAACAGCTTCGGGCAGACGTGTACTAAAATTGACAAGTAACGAGGGGTTCATAACCAAAATACGCTTATATTTTCCAGCTTCTGTAATGCGTACTCCTGGTAACTTCAGCATCGCTTCTTTACCACCGATGCTACTTAAGCCAAAATCAAACATTAGGATAATGTCGGGATTCGCATCGACCAGCGATTCGGTGGTATAGGGTTTAAAATCAGAAAATTCCTGAACTGCATTTTTTGCTCCAGCCAATTCAATCATCGCATCCAGACTACTCCCCTTACCCGCTACACTCATCGTCCCTGTACCTCTCGCATATATAAATAGAATCTTTGGTTTTGGCGATCCTTTTCCCTCGTCAACAACCACTTCCAATGTACGATCGAGACTCAATCTCGTCCGTTCTACCACGACTTTGCCCTCGGCCGTTTTTCCAAGTGCATCTGCTATATCCTGAATAAATTTAAATGCTCCCTTGACAGCGTATTCTTGCTTCAGTGCCACAAATTTTATTCCCGATTTACGGATCTGCTGTACAACGGCAGTCGAGACTTCTCCTTCAATCGCTAATACTAAGGTAGGCTTGGAAGCCAATATACCTTCTGCCGAGATCGAACGGTTTTTACTGACACGGGGAAGTGCAGCAGCAGCTTTAGGTGATACACTGGTCACATCTGTTGCTACCACCGAATTACCTAATCCCAAGGCATATACTGTTTCTGTAATCGAACTACTTAACGTAATTACCCGTGCATAATCTGCTTTAACAGCAAGCACACATAGTAAACAAACCCACACAATAACAAATCTTCTCATTTAAATCTATTTTATATCTTCTATTTTTTATGTTCATTCCTAAACAAGTTTATTTGCGACAAAGTCTTTCCTACTCCAAACCTGCTACAAAGCAAATCAATAATAAGTCTAAATACAAATAATTATAATAATGCCGCTTTAACAACAAACCTGCTAAAATCAACCATAAACAACTATAAAACAAATAATTGAAAAAAAATAAAACAGAGATAATAGACTTATTCTGAAACGAATTGAATATAATTTTTGACATTTTTCATAGACGATTATTGAATATGTTTTAGTTCTTTTGTTATACTATTTAGAATTAGTAAAAATAAAAACAACATTCTTGAACAAGCGAATTATACTTTATTTTTTCATTTGTACGCTTTCGGTCACATATGCTTCTTTAACTTATGGACAACAGCGGTTAAGTTTCACTGGAACTATTGTCGATAGCCTAAACAAACCTTTACAAGGTGCTACAATAACCTTATTCCCAGACAATAAAATCTATAAAACCGGCTCAGATGGACTCTTCTGTTTCGACAAGCTCTATGCGGGAAGCTACCGGTTTTCTGTGAGCATGATGGGGTATCAATCTTTGACCGATTCGCTCGATCTGGAAGATACTAATCAATATAGACGTCTCCAGCTCCTAAACCTTTCAAATTCGATAGAAGAGGTAGGTGTCAGTACCAAAATACGTGCGGTAGACAACCTCATAAAGCCTGAACAGGCCGCTATGCCTGTCAAAATCATCACAAAACGTGAAATAGAACTTATGGGGAGCCGTAGACTCGACGAAGTGATGAAAGAGCAAACCGGAGTAGCTATTGTCAATGATATAACAGGAGGTTCGAGAGCTGTGGGTGTACAGATACAGGGCTTCAGCAGCAATTACGTGATGGTACTAGTGGATGGCCAACCTATGCTGGGTCGAACCGGCGGTAGTTTTGATCTCTCCCGCATCTCTGTAACCAATATTGAACGTATCGAGATTATCAAAGGTGCTTCTTCCTGCTTGTATGGTAGCGATGCCTTAGGTGGAGCTATCAACATAGTCACTAGACACGGCGCTTTGACACCTCAGGCTCATGCATCCTTCTTATACGGTACGCTCAACACTATAGACGCTACTTTAGAAGCGGAAACTCCTTTTGTAAATCAACGGGGTAGTGTCGTCGTATCTGGAAATTACTACCGCACCGATGGCTTTAATACAGATAGCAAACATCTCGATAGCAAGAGTACGACCTACCCTCCTTATACAAACTATAGTATACAGGGCAGATCCCGTTATCGCACCAGTAAGAACGGTACCTTAGGATTTGCCGGGCGATTTGCAGCTCGTGAATCCGAGATGATCAATGCTTGGTCCGAACAATCGGCTCTTCAGGACAAACAACGCGATCAAGACATTAATCTATCAGCTAGCTATGACTATAATTTCAAATCTGGTCTACGTAGTATGACACGCTATTATTATTCAAGATTTCATTCGGAGGTTACAGCACAATGGTTACAACAGGGGGGTCTCGCATCCGCCGAAGAATTTGGACAGAATGTACACCGTATCGAACAACAGTTTGCTTATAGTCCTTTGACTCATTTAAAAGTTACAGGTGGCCTAGGCGCCAGCTTAGAGATCATGGACAATCAGTCCCTCGATGAGAAGCGATCTCTTAACAGTGCATTTGTTTACCTTCAGAGCGAATGGAAACCCGTAGATAAGTTGTTCACTACCCTAGGCTTACGATACGATCAGTCCAATGTTTATAATGGTCATCTCAGTCCTAGCTTAGGGCTGCAATACCAGCTTAGCCCCACATTCTTACTTAAAGCGGGTACCGGTGCTGGATTTAAAGCCCCTGATTATAAAATGCGCTATCAGGTATTTTTTAATCCTGCCGCCAATTATCTAGTTGTAGGTACGGAGCGTGTTAATGATATTTTACAGAACATGGATCAAAATGGGGAACTAAGTTATCAAAACACGTATATGTTGAACTTGGTGTCTGGCAATCTCAAGGCAGAGACCAGCCTCTCCAACCATGTTGGCTTTAGCTGGAATCCTTCGTCAAAATTACACACTGATTTTTCCTTATTTTACCACCGTATCAATAATCAAATCAATACGGTAGCAGTAGGAAATGGCACGAACATCGCAAAGATTTATAGTTACCGTAATCTCCCCAAAGCGATAAATAAAGGTTTTGAAGCATCTATAACATATCAGATGACAAAGAACTTACAGTTATCCGCGGGTTATCAATACCTTATTTCAAAAGATCTGAGTGTTCTTGATAGCATCGCAGCTGGAAACTATCCTTACAATCAGATCAATGCCCCTGCTACAGGTGAATACCGAAGAAGTGAAAAATCGGATTATTGGGGTATTGAGGATCGATCCAGACATATGTTCAATCTGAAGGCACAGTATGAATACAGACCATGGGGGCTTCATATCAATACCCGTATAAACTTCAGAAGCAGTACCCCTTTTCAAGAATTTAATGGCAACCAATTTATAGATCGTTATGACATCTTTGTCCCCTACCTCACGCTGGTCAACGTAACCTTCGAAAAAAGCATTATGGACAGAAGGCTTACATTTCGTCTGATCGGTGATAACCTATTCGACTTTACGAGTCGTTATCTACTGGGACAGCCAGGGAGAGTACTCATGAGTGGAATTAGCTACCGCTGGATGAAGAAGTAATCTAAATTATGTCGAAAATGAGTTGTAAAGAAAAGAACTATTAAAAATGAAAACGATAACATTAATCATAGCGGAATGTGCAGTATGGCTTTCTTACCGGAAAATCGGACAATGTCTATTCGCTGTCTCTTTTATCTTTCTTCTAGGCTCATGCGGCAAGGACAAAGATTACAGCATCGGACTGGAAGATGGTAACAGTACCGTCATCAAAGATCTACCCGGCGATGTCGACGCATCCATGAGCGAAGGTACAGACGGCAAGGAAAAACGTCCTTTTCAAACCTTTCTCTTTCGCTTTCGAGACCAAAAGCAGATATGGATCAAAACAAAGAGCGATTCGGCTCAGTGGTTGAAATCAAAAGAATGGGATATAGCATTTACCGGCCCTTACAACTCGGAGATCTTTATTAATAATAGCCACGATCCCTTCAACCCCGGTCATGGCGGAAGTGCAGATTGTACAGCAGTGATCCTGTTAAAACAATCTTATCAAAGTGTAAACCAAGCTCCTTCAGATCAAGAATTTGACGAAAATGAGACTGGCAAAATCGGATGGGCCTCCAATCCTGAATCACTCGGATGGTTTCAGTACAGCATCTCTACACATCTCATGCAGGCACTACCCAATCGTACCTATGCAATACGACTTCCGGATGGAAGATATGCTAAGCTACAACTGATAAACGCTTACAAAGGCAATCCGAGCGCCGTGACCAATATGAACTGGCCAGCCCCCTACTTTACATTTAAATATTATGTACAACAGGACGGAAGTAAAAACTTAGACACAAGAACATTATAGAACAATTTAAAAATTATATAAAACCATGAACAGATTATTTAAAGCGGCAGCACTGTTATGTGCTTTGGTCGTAGGATTTACCTCATGTAGTAAGGATGACGTAAGCCACCAGAAAAAGCTGAGCGATGCTACTGCTACTACAGCAACAGCCACTACACAGCTGCCATCAGGAGTCAAGGTTTATTACGATTTCAAAACAAATTCTAAACAGGAAGAAGACAAAAGTATGATAAACCTTTCAGGCATGTAGGGCTCTACCTTATATAACAGCTCAGCTGGAAATTATAAAATGGCTTATTTTGATAAGGAAAATGTAAGTATAGAAAAGTTGACACTATCTGCGGTGTTAAGTTCAGATATTTCAGCTACAGATAAACTAAATATCGACGCATCCAGTGCAGGAACCCCTGCTACTGGACCAACGTGGATTATCTACAACTTTAAGAACAATCGTGCAGTCTACCCTACACCGAATCAATACATTGTTATGTATAAGGGAGAAAAACTGAACGATAACGCTGATGAGCTTTACATGATCCAAACTGCAGGTATCACTACCATCAATGGTAATGCGACTTACAATCTAAACTTTAAGAAGTTCACAAAATAGTAATTGACAGAATACATAGTCGTGTTTTCGTTGACTCGAAGTTTAAATTAATCGACGATAGCGAAAGATATATACTATCGCTTTTCATACACGATAAATCAAAAATCAGCTTAAAAGGAAAGAAATAAATACGAATCTTTGTATAGGATCGTTGTAAAATAAAACAGAAAACTATGTTAAGTCAAAATATCGAAGAAAGCACGCATGCCGCTCACCAAAAAACAGAGGGTATCGTGGTACGTCAATTGAAAGCAATCCGTTCGGAAGCGGACTATGCGGAAGTCTTAAAAGGATTTTACGCCTATTTCCGCGCTGTAGAAGACAATATTGTTCCTTTCGTAACTACAGCAATATTACCAGATCTTGGTGACCGTCGTAACTCTTCTTATATCAAAAATGATATTGAAGCTCTCGGGGGCAACGTAGATAACCTCCCAGAGGCTACTGCTCCAACCGTGAAAAATGTGTTGGAAGCCCTAAGCTCCTTATACGTACTTGAGGGATCTGTTATGGGAGGCCCTTATATTGTGCAGATGCTCAACAAATATGGTATCGAGCGAGGCACGTCATTTTTCGAAGGCTACGGTGCCAATAGCGGACAGATGTGGGCCGGATTCACTTCCGTATTAAACCAACATGGTGAAAATCCAGAAACACATCAGATAGCTATTGATATGGCCAATCAGACATTTGAACAATTTGGAGAAGTTTTTTCTGGAATACTGTCAACAAATTAATAAGTAATAACATTAAGCAGCTTTAAAAGCTGCTTAATTGTCTAGATCAACCCAATCCAAATTCGATTGCTTATCTTTACCTTGGATCTAGCAAGATAAAGAATAAATTAATGTATTATCAGGAAATATCTCCAATCAAAGCGCTACAACAGCACGTCCGTTACTTTTGGGTATTGGAGGATACGCCGACTTTTAAACAACCTCAGCATTTTAAAATTCTGCCTGATGCTCTACCAGCCTTGATATTTCAGGATCAGCCAAACCAGTTTTTTGATCAAGATGATCAAGCCATGCCTCAGCTATATATCTATGGGCAATTTACACAACATAGCGAACATAAGGTCTCTGGGAAATTCCGGATAATTGGTGCCTTTCTTGAACCTACAGTATTAAAGACCTTATTCCATCTCGACGCCTTTGAATTGAGTAACCAAAACATTGCTTTGGAAGATTTAGTCTCGGACTTGATACTGGAACAACTTGTCAATGCCAGCAGCGCAGCCGAAAAAATAACAATCATATCCAACTTTATACTCGATAGAATTAATCATGCAAAATACCACGATGAAAAAGCGCGGTATGCCTCCTTTCTGATACAAAACGGCAAGACACTCCCTGAAATACAACAGCAAATGAATTTATCGGAACGTTCCTTGGAGAGACTCTCCAAACAATACATTGGAATGTCCCCTAAATTATATGCTAGAATAATGCGATTCCAATCCAGTTTATCGATTTTACGCCACAGTTCATTCCATAATCTGAGCACTGTAGCTTATCAATCCAATTACTTCGACCAATCCCATTTTATCCGAGAATTTAAAACATTTACGGGTAGTAGTCCCCATTTTTTCCTTCAAAACAGCGAAGAAAAGCTACCAAATTTTCCACAATGGAAAAAATAGCGCACAAACTTCAAGCTATCCACAAAGTTTGTCGGTTTTATCCAATTTTGGCAATTATGATATATCTACTTTTGTTCTAAATCATAATTCAGACAATATATGAACAATGTTAAACAAGTACATCGGACTAATCCACTTACTGTCTCGGCACCGGTAGGCAATTATTCGCACGTAACTCGAGTTCCAAAAAATGCGGACATCTACACTTTCTCCGGTCAGATTGGAACGGATCTGCAAGGACGTATTCCTGCAGACTTCAATCAGCAAGTAAGAAACACCTTTACTAACATCAAGGCACTTCTTGAAAGTCAAGACTTAACTAGTAGAGATATAATCAAAGTAAACATCTGGGCCACGAGAGAAATAGACTGGAACTATTTTGACATGATATGGAATGCGTTTTTTGTAGGAGACAATCCTTCCATGACGATCGCCTACATCACTGCACTGGGATTACCCGAAATCGACTTAGAAATAGAAATCTGGGCCGCCAAGTAAACATACCGCCTGTATTCCTAGAAAGAAAACAGGCGGTGTTGTCAATCAATTATAAAACCTCTAATAAAAATTAGAAAAACCTTTATCGCTAAGCAGACAAACGGAAAAAAGTCGCTATTTATGGCGACAAATTTTCTAGAAGCAGAATACAACCCCTCTTCTATTTCAAAATAAAATTTAAGCTAATAAATTTAAAGTTGCTAACTTAAAACATACCAATTTACACAAAGTTCATATAAAATTAATCCGTGCGCGTCATCGAAAAACAGTTCTTATGCCTAATTTCGGCAAACATTCACTGTCTAGAAACATGAGTGAAAATGACGCTATAACAGTAACATATTTTCAAGACATATTTCTGATTTGGAACAGAAAGGTCTATCATTATTCGCTATCCAAGACGGGTTCTACTTTTAATTGCCGAAGAGACCGTACAACGCAAATTTATCAAAATTTGGAATAATTTATATCATAAAAAGATTGACATAGAAGTCGAAGCCCAACTCTTTTGTATTGCCAAAAGCGTGTTATTGGACATCGTAAAAGAAGAACGTCGTAGACAGTGCCCCTCACTCGATTCCGACTACCCTATGGCACACGACGACACTCCGTCAGCGATATACTGCGTCAAAGAATTAGAACAGCAACTAGATGGTATCATCGATAAGATGCCCAAAGTTCGAAGAACTATATTCCGAATGAGTAGGGATGAGAACATGAGTTACAAAGAGATCGCACAACAATTATCAATTTCACCCAAGACTGTCGAAAATCATATTTCCCTCGCCCTACAAACTTTAAATAAGGCTTTTTATCACTTTCTTCTACAATTTATAATTATTTTCATTTTCTTTTAGGGGTATTGGAAATTTGCGTCGTATTCTATACGATGAAGATAACCAAACAACTCGTAGACCGCTATTTAAAAGGCGAATGTACCGCTCATGAGGCTGCTACTATCGAAAGTCATTTGGAAAAAAAACCGACAGCACTGGACGATTTCTTCCCCAAAGCTGAGTGGTATAACAGTCCTATCGATAAATTCTACGAAGGACAAGATGAAGCCTATCAACATTTGGCACGACAGATCCACCCAAGGCCAAAAATACCGATGCGATATTTACAAGCAACAGCTCCTGCACCAAAGATTTCGAGCGACTCAATACTCCCCCTACCTCGGTCACTACGGTAGATCTCGCGCTTTTATTATCCCGCATCCTTCGTGATTGTACATTTCAAGAGTCCGGTGAACTTGCTAATAGTAAATTCGGATCCTGGATACAGCATTGGGCAGGCGGACCAGTTGTTCCGGCTTCGCGGTATTTTGAACGACCTGAAAATTCGATCTGAAGCCAACATTTTTAGCTCCTCCGCAACATCAGTCAGATCAAACAGGAACTCAAAGGGCTAAAAAATGATCCCACAGGACATAGCAAGATAGCTATTGCCGAAATCTACGAAGTGTATCTGTACCAACGTCTCACCGACCTCTTTGGCGACATTCCCTTCTCCGGAGTCACCCAAAATAGCGAAGCTATCAATCGTACACCCAAATTTGATAAACAAGAAGATATCTACCCCCGTATTGGTACAACCTCTAAATCAGTCACTTGACAGACTTACAACCGGTGATATCAGTTATGGTACAGCCGATTTTTTCTATGGTGGTAATATCGACAAGTGGAAAAAATTCGGTAACTCGCTCAAGCTTCGTATTGACATGCGTATCCGCTATGCTAATGCTAGCCTAGCCCAACAGACCGTAACGTCGGCCTTATCGTCCAGTTACGGATTACTAGCCAGTAATTCAGACAATGCTGCCGTAGCAACCTTTAACAATGCGCAAGCCGAAAACCAAAATCCAATTTTGCGTCAATTTACTACGGGCAGTGCCGATCTACGCTACCTAACCAATACGTTGATCGACAAGTTAAAAGCTTATGACAATCCACGCCTTTCTTTATTGGCTCATCCGATCACGATGAGGGGATCTACTACCTACCAAGGTATAGGAGTCGCACTTACCGACAATCAGCTATCACAACTCGTCCGGGCAAACTACTCCACTGCCAATAGAAACACCTGGTTCAGTTTGACTTTTGCACCTATTCCAAGCTACGCACTGACCTATTCGGATATCTGTTTTTAAAAAGCAGAAGCCGCGCTGCTAGGTTGGGGATCCACTAAGCGTCAAGCGCACGGCCTATTTGTAGATGGGGTAAAAGCTGCTTTTGCATTGCCTCCCTACAATCTATCCACGCTACCTGTCGCCTATGAGCAAGGCACTTTAAGTTTTACCAACCTAATCGATGCCGAGAAGATGGAGAAGATATGCACGCAGAAATGGATACATCTTTTCGGTCGTAATATGGAGGCATTTGCCGAATGGCGTAGAATGGGGTATCCGCAGCTTACACCAGGACCAAATCCTGGTTCTACAAACGGACAGATTCCTAGACGTGGGATCAACTCCAGCGAAGACCCGGAGTTGAATCAAGCTAATTACAAGGAAGCTGTGAGCCGCATGAGCAATAGCGATTCTTTTCTCTCCAAAGTATGGTGGGATAAAAGATAAGATTGATGTTGAAGGGTCTGTCCAAAAAGGTTAGATAGCCCCTTTTATTACTTCGAACGAATTAATCCCCTGTACGTTAACACCCTGCGTCTTAAACTTATTAAAATATCCATAAAAATCTTTTAAACGCCTATATATACAACAAAAAAGCATTGACACAAAAAAACTATCTTGTACTCCTAATCACCAATCCATTGATCAATTCCGGTTTCCCGTACTTCCATTGAGATCTAAACATTACCTTTGTCGGTCAATATCTTACATTTTAAAAATAATTTTAAAAATGGATATACTATTCATTTACTCTATAGCGCTTTTCGCCCTATTTACTTCCCTGTTGTGTTTTTTTATATACACCGTGTATCATGCCATAAACAACACCAAACTCTATAGTACACAACGCTTACTCTGGATACTGATCATACTCCTAGCTACAATCTTCGGATGGATTGCCTATTGGACCTTTGGCAGGAATGGCAGCAACAGATCAAAATAATTGCAATTAACCACTTCCTTAGTCGCTCTTTTTACAAGCTCACCTCCCGATCCGCTCGAGACCTGATGTATAAAGCCTTCTTTAGTCCCTCAATTCCGAACGCCTTTGACAGTATCTCCCTAACTTTCTTCACTTATTTCAAAGACCGACACCATTTGGTCGACAACATTCCAATTAATACTATTTTGGTAAAAAATATTTAACTTAGCCGACTAATAATATCTAACCACAACATACCCCAAAGCGATGGATGCTACAGAATGCGATGAACAGGGATTTGGAAAAATTTATGAATACAAATAGGTACGAAAAGATATCCGATCAGGAACTCATCCTTCTGCTGAAAATGAAGAATGAGGGCGCGTATACGGAGATCTATGTCAGACACTGGCACAGTCTATACTTACATGCTTATAAGATCTTAGAGAATGAGGAGGAGGCAAAAGACGTGATCCAGGAGTTATTCATCACCCTTTGGGATAAGTCCGATCATCTCGAGATCAAGACCAATCTAAGAGCGTATCTCTATGTATCAGCAAGGCACCGAATACTCAATCGTATCCGAAAAAACAAAATAGGAACGGCATTCATTGACACTATAGCCGAATCGCTAAACGACATAGACAACAGTACGATAGAAGCCATAAGCGAACGCGAATTGATGACTATCATTGATGAAGAAATAAATCTATTGCCTCCCCGGATGAAACAGGTGTTTGAAATGAGTCGGAAGGAGATGATGAGCAACAAAGAGATCGCCGCCAGGCTAGGCACTTCAGAATCTACAATAAAAAAACAAATATCCAACTCTATCAAGCAGTTACGAACAAACCTAGACAAATACAGCCTGTCTCTTGGGATAGTTCTTTCCGAAATCGTCCGCAAGCTTTAGCTGTATTCTAGTTTTATTTTACTGTGGGGTACTCCCTCTCTTGCTGTCAAGTGTCCTTATAGTGACTAACTATAATTATGCAAGAAAAAAAGCAACTAGCCAAAGAACTATTTGATCGATATCTTTCAGAAAACTGTACCGAACAAGAGCGCAATCTTATCGAGCGGACTTATGTTAAAAAAACACAAGACAAAAGGTTAAATGACGATCATCTAGATATAATCCGTATAGGTCAAGAAAGTTGGTGTTATATCGCAGAAGTAACACTAAAGCCAAAAAATTCACGTATAGCAACGTGGAAAAAGATATTCGCAGCGGCCTCTCTGCTCGCTGTAATCGGTTTGGTAATACACAAGTACCAACAGCCCACCCCTGCTATCCAAAGTAACAGAGTAGCAGCGCCCATAGCCATAGTTCCAGGTGGCAATAAAGCTACCCTAACACTAGCCGATGGTAGTACAATAGTACTAAATTCGGATCAGAGCGGCATCGTTCTTTCTGAAAACTCCGTCAATTACAATGACGGAAGTGTAGTGCCACAAATCTCCGACCTACCGGGACAATCTCCACAAATACTCACCCTTAGCACCCCTCGTGGCGGGCAGTATCAACTGGTATTATCAGATGGTACACGAGTTTGGCTCAATGCCGCTTCATCTCTCCGGTATCCAACTCAATTTGCAGCAGACCGTAGAACCATCGAACTAGTAGGCGAAGCCTATTTTGAAGTTAGCCCAGACAAAGCCCGTCCATTTATGGTGAAGACCGATATGGGTGAAATAAAAGTACTTGGTACCCACTTCAATGTAATGGCTTACCCCAATACCGAATCTATATTCAGAACGACATTATTCGAAGGAGCAGTAACCGTATCCAACAACCTGCATACTAAAACGTTAGCACCTGGACAGCAGCTCCGAATCATAGATGGACGTATGAGTATATCCTCAGATATAGATCTAGAAGAGATTATCGCCTGGAAAAACGGCTATTTCAAGTTTAATGAAAATTTGGAAAGTATAATGATGAAACTGTCACGCTGGTATGACTTCGAGATCGTTTATGAAACAAAGCCAGACCCTAACATGACATATTTTGGCAAGATATCACGAGATAAGCATATAGATGAAATATTCGGCATCCTAGAATCAACCGGGAATGTACATTTAAAAATTAAAGGAAGGAGTGTTATCGTTATGAAATAATTTCAACAATCGAATACAGGTGGACTCTTCAATGATACCAAGGGTGCTTCCAACACCCCTGGCTAAAGACCTGGGCCTACCCTTCCCATATAAAATGGGAAAAACTAAAAATAGACTATATATTAAAGATAAAACCCAAGTAATCCAAAATTATGAATTTTAAACCACTAATTAGGTGTGACAGGAGGAATCAAGGCCTAATTAAATTTATGTTGACAATGAAGTTAATTCTTTTTTTTCTAACAACAGCCTTATTTCAGGTCAGCGCAAATACATATGCGCAAAAAATCAACCTTAACAAGACCAACGAATCACTGGAGTCAGTGATTACTGAAATCGGTAAACAAAGTGGATATGACTTCTTCTATAATAAGCAATTATTAAAGAAGGCAAAGCCTGTCTCCATCTACAGCAACAATATGTCATTGCCCGATGTGTTAGAACACTGTTTTAAAGATCAGCCTTTAAATTATGAAATAAAGAGCAAAACCATAATTTTAACAGCCAAAAGTACCCCTACACAATCATATCAGCGTATTACTGGGACTGTATACAACCGAACAGATGGCAGTGTGATACTTGGCGCTACGATCAAAGTCAAAGGGACTAATATCACCACCCAGTCCGATGCCAGTGGAAATTTTGTGTTAAACACTTTGCCCCCTGATGCCGTCCTAGTCATTACATCTGTAGGGTACAAAACTCAGGAAATTACAGTCAGGAAGTACGAACACTTTTCAGTAAGAATGGAGCAAGTTGAAGAAAGCCTTGACCAAGTAGTAGTCACCGGTTACCAACAGGTCAACAGACAGCGCATGACGGGTACTGTATCGACCATCAAAGCGGCCGATATCCAAGGCAAAGGCTTCACCAGTATTGATGACATATTGATCGGAACAGTCTCCGGATTGAACGCCACCCCTAGCGGTCGTCCGGGCCAAGACTCAAGGATTCAGATACGTGGGGTCAATTCTTTGACCGGAAATACCGAACCTATCTGGATCGTAGATGGTATGCCTATGCAAGGAGAGATACCTAGTATCCGTTCCGGATCAACAGATTTACAGACCACTATATTTACGACAGGTATCGGAAATTTAGCTCCCGATGATATCGCATCTATCACTATTCTGAAAGATGCAGCTGCAACGGCGATTTATGGAGCCCGTGCCGCCAACGGCGTGATTGTCGTAACGACCAAATCAGGCACAGTCGGCAAAACCCGGTTTACAGGCTCCTTGAATTATGGCGTGACGGCAGCCCCGATTAACAATATCAGCATGATGAACTCGTACCAAAAAATCCAATTTGAGCGCGAAATCCATAATGACCTAAATGCGAGCAAAACAGGACGCGTCAGCGAACTTTTAAGACAAAGTGATCTCGGTGTCATTAGCAGTGCCCACGCCGAGCAGCAAATAGCCGAACTCGCAAAGACAAACACAGACTGGTTTAAAGAGATATTCAGTCCTGCTAGAAACACCCAACTCGGTTTCAGCATGTCTGGTGGTTCCGAAAAAACACAACACTACCTATCCGTAAACCATCTACAGGAAGAAGGCATACAGCCCAATAATAAGTTTGACCGTACCGGGATGAGCATTAAATTGACACATGATCCCAGCGATAAGATTAGAATTACGGGTAGCTTGGCCTCTACATTAAAAAATGACCGTAGCTCTGCAAGTGCTATTAACCCATTGAACTATGCAATGTTTGCCAATCCTTACGAAAAATTATACAATGCAGACGGAAGCTATGCATACGATCAAAGTTACGACATGACCCTTAGCAACTTGCGCCCAGGCTTGGCTTGGCCCAAGTTCAATATATTGGATGATTTAAACCGCAATACCAGTACAAGCAGGTATATCGACGCCGATGTATCGTTAAAATTGGAGTACGAAATCTCCCCCGGCCTACAATTTATCACACATGGCACGTACAACGTAAATTCAAACAACAGCCGTGTGGCCGAAGGTGAACAGACCTACACCAATTTTATCCGCAATTGGTTTACCTACAATGGCGAGACAGCGCCACAGTATGTACGTGGTTCATTGAATGAAGGGACCGCCTACTCCGATGGCTATACTTTTCGCAATACCTTGCAATACAGTAAATCCTTTCAGGAGAAACACTTTTTGACCCTCTTTGGAGGACAGGAAATCACCTCGAGAACAGCATATAACTCCTTCAACTACTCCCCTATATTCGATGGAGACCACCGTATCATAGGATTTCCAGAGATGGGCGGGGTCAATCCAGAATCCATCAAATACAGCGATCTAGGTGGTACAGGAAAGATCATCAACAAATTGACATCCTTTTTTGCTAACGCGTCATATTCCTATGCGGACCGCTATATATTGACCGGAGCAATACGTTATGATGGATCAGATATCATTGGCAACAAAAATCAGTTTACGCCACTTTGGAACATCGGTGGTCGCTGGAACCTACATAACGAGCACTTCTTCCAAAACATAGACATTATCAATGAATTATCTCTACGCGCAGGATTTGGTTATACTGGAAGCATCGATAAAAATGCATTCCCGTTTGTGGTTATGCGACTGGGACAAAGCGTAATTTATGATGGACAGACCGTTCCTAGCAGCTTTATTTTTGCCAATCCCAATGTCAAGTGGCAGACCAAACAAGATATAAACTTCGGTGCTAACATAGCTGCCTTTGATCGCCGTATCGAGCTTGGGGTCAATTACTATCACAACACCACACAAGATGTATTAGATAAGCGTGCCCTACCGCTATCTTCGGGAAGAGATGACGCCATCGAGAATGTGGCTGATATCTTAAACAGAGGACTGGAGATCGATCTAGGCGCTACACTGATTCGCAAAAAAGACCTTCAATGGTTTGTACGAGGAAATGTAGCTTTCAATACCAACAGACTTTCAAAAACTTACTACACCTCTCTAGAAAATCTACCGCTGCGGACACCTTCCAATGGACGCGAGTTTGTCGAAGGTTATTCCGTAGGAAGTTGGTTCGGTTATCAGTTTGCTGGCGTAAACCCCGCAAATGGACACACCATGATATACGATAGAGAAGGGGCATTATTTGATATGGAATTGTTAAGAAATGTCACGCTTAATCTCCCTGCTCCTGCAGCAAGCCACCTTGGCAATCAACATCCGCCAATAGTGGGTGGATTCGGTACATCGGTAAACTGGAAGCAGTTTCTATTCAGTACTAACTTCGAGTTTAAAGTAGGTCATAAAATACGTTCATTCAATACCTTCCAAACGTTAAACTCGAAAAACAGACATACTAATGATATTTATCATTGGAGACAACCTGGCGATCACACCAATGTACCGGAGATTGGGACAATCAACAATGCATTCAATCGCTATATGTATGATGTACAGCTTGAAAAAGGGAATTACCTACGTGCCAGTGTTGTTACACTAGGCTATAATATCAAGCCAGACCTTCTCAAAAAATGGGGATTCAACACCGCGAGAATCAGTCTCAATGGCAGGAACCTATTCACCCTATCCAGTTATGCAGGTATAGATCCATCTTTAATGGGCGAATTCAATTACCCTGTCACACGTCAATACACGGCTACATTAAATATAGGCTTCTAAATTAGCAACGTTTGATTAACACGAAATGAAGATGAAAACAATAAATCACCTAATTATCAAAAATAAGATAAAATCAGGCATTGGTTTTCTGATGATTATTATACTAAGTTTAAGTACTTCTTGCGAAAAATACCTCGAAGTAGAACCGACGAATGTATTAGCCATCAAAACCTACGACGATGTCAAAGCACTTATGGGATCCTATCTCAAAGGCTTTGTAACCATGAACCATACTTTGGCTGGAACCACTATTCCTTACAAAAACAATACGGCAAAGATGGTCTTCCAGTTTTATAGTGACGACTTGGACTACGAGCGCTACTTAACCAATCCCTTTGGCCGGAATAACCGTGCGATATTTAATAACAGTCTGAACTGGCAAGAACCTACTTCTCCTGGTATTATATGGAAAGAATATTATAAGAATATCGGTTTTTTCAATACCATCCTCACCGAACTGGGACGTCTAAAGAATATCAGTCAGGATGAATACAATCTGATCGCTGGCGAAGCAAAGGTACTTCGAGCAAGATACCTATTTAAGCTGATGCAGTATTTCGCTCCTTATCAAGTAGCCGAACTGGGACTCCCGATAAACCTGGACGCCGAAGCTGTCGGAAACTACGAGTCCAACCGTAAGACACAGGCCGAGACCTACAACATCATTATAGCCGAGCTCAATGAAGTATTGAACTACAGCACAGCTCCCAAAGATAGCTATTCGATTTACTACGACAAAAAGATAATAAATGCTATACTTGCCCAGGTCTATCATTACAAAGGCGGTTCTGCAGCTGGTGTTAGCGGAGATTACGATCTAGCCATTGCCCACGCTAAGAAAGCCATGGAAGGCAGACAGCTGGAGACGCTTGACAACTACGACCCTATGTCGTCCTCGAGTGGGACAGGATTCTACAAAGATCAGCCATTTGCTCTGATGGTACATGTTTACTCCACTCCTAGCAAAGGATTACAAAGTATCATAGGTATCCCCATGTATGGAGCAAGTACAATTATGTATTCGACACAACAGCTTTATGAACTATACGATGAGAAGGATATACGCAAAACCTACTTTTTTAATGACAAGAAAGGTATCACCAAGTTTGAGCACCCAGATTCCTATGGCCTTGACATGAACTTTATTTTCAGAATGGCAGAACTCCATCTTATTATAGCGGAGTCTTATGCGCGCAAAGGCGATGCTACTGAAGCTAAAAGCTGGTACGAAAATTTCATGAAAACTCGTGTACAAGACTATCAATATAAGGGCGAAGATGTATTAAGTGCAATCATGACTGAACGCAGAAAAGAATTTTGCTTTGAAGATGACATGCGCTGGCTAGACCTGACCCGTACCCAAAAAGGATGGCAGCGAAAAGCATTAGACAAAAACGACAACAGTATGTACACCTTAGCAGATGGAGATCACCGTTTTTGTTTTCCCATCCCATTAGAAGAGGAACTACAGTACAATAAAATCCAGCAGAATCCAGGTTGGGGCAATCTGTAAATCAAATTTGTATGTACACTATTTTTAATTTAGAAAACATGAAAAAAATTGCCACGTTCATCGTGCTCGCCACAACATTATATTCCTGTAAGAAAGAGGCTTTCACCTCATACCTCGAATCGGCAGGACCAGAAAAGATCATCGAAGTACAGTTACATCCCAACTCTCCCGTCCTGATCGCCGATGGTCAGGCTGCACTTACATTCAAAGTAAAAGCTTTTATGGAGATTATCGATAGTGAAGGTAAAAAAGATACCGTAGCCTTTAACATCGACAAGCTAAAACCCGAACAAATCGAGATCACTAGTTCAAAAAATGAGCGTATCGAAGGGACAGTTTACAAAACCAGTCAAATAGACAATGGATCCATCAGCTTTACGGCCAACATTGGTAGTATAACAAGTAAGCCCGTAGCCGTAAAATTGGTCAATAAACCCACGAACAATTTTACGAACATCACTGTACCCATCAATTTTCACATATTGCATACACCTGCGCAAATGGATATGGCCAATGGTATTTCCACAGAATTTTTACAGGGAATGGTCGATCGGCTGAACAAGGTATTTTCCAATACTCATTCCCCAAATCCTGTTGGTGTCGATTCTAAAATAAAATTTGTCCTCAAACAACGGATTGTTAAAAATGTGGGTGTACTGACTCCGCCTGAGGTAAATAAGTATATTCTGACAAATTCTGTCACAGAACCACTGAAAACCCTTAATGTCTGGTTGTGCAACACCAATACATCGACATACACTACACTACCTGCTTACAAGAGCAATACTACAGCCACTATTGAAGGGCTAAACTTGACCTATTCAGCAGATCCGTCAAAAATCACTTTTACCAATCCAATTCAGGCAGGTATTATGTTAAATATTAATAATATCTTTAATATCGCAGGTGGCGAAAGCCCACGTATTGAAAATGTTATAGGACAGTTTTTTGGTCTTTTACCGACCAAACAAAGCGGGGCAACACTCCCTGTTGGCAAAGAAGATGTAGATTTCTGCAGCGATACCTATACCTACCAGGTTTCGTCCATCAGACCTGAGAAATGGACGGTTACTTCGGCCAGTAGCCCTACTAAAATCTATTACGACTCCTTCAATATTATGGACGAGACGACTGCCTCTTCTACGGTCAGTTACGAGCAGGTATTACGCATCCGTAAAGTCATTGCAAACTGCCCATTACGACAATTTAATTAAACAGACTATTCATGAATTTAATACATAGACTATTAACGATATGCTTTTTTATTATGGCATGTAGCACAGTGCTACATGCCCAAAAGCCGAGCAAGTCTGTCGATAAGCAGTGGATCACCATTTTAGACCAAGCCAAGCGAGAGCGCAAATTGATCCTTATCGATTTCTATACTTCTTGGTGCGGTCCCTGCAAAATGATGGATGCCCATGTCTTTCCAGATCCTACGGTCAGCAAGACATTACAGGATCATTATGTTGTGGTCAAGCTCGACGCCGAGAAAGATGCGTTGGGCAAAGTGCTGGCTGCGCGGTATATCATCCGTTCGTATCCTACATTTCTTATAATAGAGCCTTCTTTCAGAGTCCACCGTATGGATGCGGGATACAAAGATGCTCCACTTTTTAATCAATGGCTGCTCGATGCCGTCCAACAACCGCAACAGTACCTGTCTGGATTCTCTCTCAAGAAATACGTAAACTATCCCGACTTTTATCTCCGGTCATTCGGACCTAAAAGTGAGCAAGAAAAAGCTGATTCCACAACTGTCCAAAAATACCTAGACCGACAAAAAGACCTATTTTCCGAGACCTCATGGGCCGTGCTACGAACCTACGAGATACCACCTAAATACCTAAAACACTTCAAAGAAAATTACGGTATTTATAAGAACAAATTTGGTAGTTCACTGGAGTCCAAGATGGCATATGCCTTATTTCCCGATCTCCAAGCAGCGATTACAGCCAAGAATGTCGATGCATTTGTAGACGTGCTCAACCAGATCCCCAAGTATTTTGACAAACCGGGTGCACAGCAGTCCACCTATCTCTTCAACATTCCGCGCGAACAAGATTTTTACAAGATGAAAGTTAACTTTCTGGATACCTGTCAGTATATCGATACAAAGATACGCCTTTCATCCGCTATGGGACTTTTGATACAAGAGGGGCTTCAGCCCGAGCTACAGCGTAAAGTAACATCATGGGTCGTGAACTATCCGCAGATCGAAAGTTCGAAGGATTTCGGTAACCTGTTTACACTCGCTTTGGCTTACCATTATCTAGGTGATCCGGACAAGATGCGTACAGCATTCCATAAAGCCAAGGAACTAACCACAGAACAAGATAAGGACATCGTTACATTCATGAGTGGCATTATGATGCCCGAAAACAAATATCAGCTCAAAGGACAGTTCAGAGATACCACCGTTTCGGGTAAGGTCTATATGAGTTTTTACCAAGATGGTAAATTACAGAACGATACCACAGCAGTAAAAAAAGGACTTTTTATATTTTCGGGTGTCACCGAGGGGGTACAACAGGCCTATCTGCGATTCCAATCGGATCTTGTAAAAGGAGGATCGTCCAAAGGTGTAGATGCAAGATCCCTTTACCTAGACCGAGGAACAGTGACCTTAACGATCGAAGATTCTATAAGCACCGCCCACATTAGCGGTGCCCGGATCAATGCTGAATACAACCGTTACAAAAACATTCTAGCCCCTTACGAACAAAAACTGCAGGAACTTCAAGCGACCTACCGAAAACTTTCTTCTGATCAAAAGAAAGATAAGGTACTAATCTCAACTTTAGAGGTTAAAATCCAAAACATCAAACAGGACAAAGAAGGTGCGCAGATAAGGTATATCAACATGAATCCAAATTCATTTTTCTCTCTTCAGGCTATAGAAGATATTGCCGGCTATCGGATAGATATCGCCAAGATACAGCCATTGATAGACATACTATCACCTTCTCTTCGAGAATCTAAAGCCGCACAGGCACTGACACAGGCTATTGCAGCTACAAAAGCGACAGCGGTAGGCCAACGCGCTCCAGAATTTACGCTTTATGATTGCAATAATAAACAATTGAGCTTAGCCGATTATGCCGGGAGCTATGTCCTAATAGATTTTTGGGCATCTTGGTGTGGTCCATGCCGTGCCGAGAACCCTACACTGGTCAAAGCGTACGATAAGTACAAAAACAACAACTTTACGATCATCGGTATCTCGATAGACAACGAAAAAGACCGGGACAAATGGCTCAAAGCTATAAAAAACGATAAAATGAGCTGGCCTCAACTTATTGATTCGGCTCCTACATCCCCAAATAATACCGCAGACAAATATGCTGTTAAAGCCATTCCATCCAATTACCTTATCGCGCCAGACGGTACGATAATTGCTAAAAACCTGCGTGGCGAAGCAGTAGAACACGAACTAGAAAAGGTGATGCAAAAAAAGTAAAACCTTCTAAAAAAGGCCGTATCAACCATGTACGATACGGCCTTATTGTTCGAATCGATCCCCTAATCTCCTCTACTTTCTCTACGACTACAAGTGCCACTGGCAAGACCAACAAATCGAATTTTTCATTCTTTATTTTCGATTCGATATTAGATAAATTAGCATTTTTATTACGCCAAACAACTGCATATTGAAAGAATCCGACGCTCATACATTATTCATTCAAAGAAGGAAATGGGATAAAACTAATATTATTTATGCTATTATAACAATATTTCCCCATGTTAGCGCTGTCTATAGCTCCACTTTCCAAAGAGGCGTTATAAAAAAAGTCAACTTCTACATCTAGTGCAGAATATCAATGCCCTTATCCGCAACGGATAAGAAACCACACTATTCGAAGATTACTTTAAACTCTCTTGCATTTCAACATTGAGAGCATTTACTAGTTACACTGATTGGAGATCTAATCCATCTATCCGAAATTCATAAAAAAATTCTTTGCTTTATGATTGAGGTCATAATAGAGTTAGATGCACACAACTAACTTTGTACTATATCTAGCTTCAAAAAAAGAAGCTTTGTCAATTTTAAGGAGTACATTAAAACCCAACAATTAATTCCAATGAAAAAAACAATTTTAACAGTCGCAACCTTAGCTTTGCTTTTCACAGCTTGCAACAATGCCACGAAAAATGAAGAGACTGCAACCCAGGAAAGTACACCAACAGAAAGCACTGAGAGTACCGAAAGCGCCACACCTGCAGACGCGGGTAGCATTGCAACTGTAGCAATCTCGGGTGGGGATGACATGAAGTTTGACAAAACCGAAATCTTAGTAAAAGAAGGACAAACCGTAAAACTAACTTTAACCCATAGTGGCAAAGCCCCAGTTACTGGTATGGGGCATAATTTTGTCCTATTAGCAGCCGGTACAGACGCCACGAAATTTGCTGCTGAAGCCGTAGCAGCAAAAGACAACGACTATATCCCTGCATCGATGCAAAGCGATGTGATCGCTCACACCAAAACCATTGGTGGAGGAGAGACTACAGAAATAGAATTTGTTGCTCCTCCCAAAGGAACATATACTTTCTTATGTTCTTTTCCGGGGCACGCCGCGATTATGAAAGGAAATTTTATTGTTGAATAGACAGATACTTACCGTGTTTTGAAACATAAACACGGTAAGTCCCTCCATTAGAAGATTCGTACCGTGCAAATAAACCAAGATATTTTAATAACATATGGCGGTATCGCCAAGAAAATCAAGAAGAACGAATACCTATTTTGGGAAGGAGATCCGGCCTATCATTACTATCAACTTGTTGAGGGAAATGTAAAATTATACTCGACCAATGAGTCCGATAAAGAGCTCGTGCAAGGAACATTCACTGACGGACAAAGTTTCGGTGAACCCCCATTGCTTTTAGGTTTGCCCTATCCTTGCACCGCTCAAGCAACCAAAGATAGTATCATCATTAGGCTTCGCAGAGAAACCTTTTTTAATATTCTGCATGACTTCCCCGAAATAAAGGAAAATTTTCTATATACCTTTGCCGAACGTATCTACACCAAGGCCTCATTTGCACAAATATGGCTCGCTCGGACACCGGAAGAAAAAATAATTCGTATCCTTACGATCATAAAAGAACGCGATAATCTGAACAATAATTGCCCAATACCTTATACCAGACAAGAAATCGCCCATTTTACTGGCCTACGTACCGAAACCGTAATCCGTACATTGAGACGAATGTCCGAAGAGGGCAAAATCGTTATCAAAAAGCATAAGTTATTTTATAACTAACGCTATATCTTTTGTTGCATTATTCCTGCAATACCCCTTGCATGTAACTTTATCTTTTGACAGTTCGCCCCCTCGAAAAGACTATCGACAGTATCAAAAAAAAGGCTTTCCCATTTTCTAAAATGTGTATCTTCTGTCTTTCGTATTGCATTTATCCGCTTGTGTGTCTCTAGCGGATTACCCCCATAGTCACCTGTATAAAACAGTATATTTTCCCAAAAATCACACATCAACGCATTGTGCTTATCCCAATCGACCTGCACCACCTCTGTAAAGAATGAATTAATAATAGGTTCAGCCCTCACCTTTTCATAAAACTGTGTCACCACCAGTTCAATATCCCCTCGGTTTAGAATATCTCGTTTCATATGTAAATCATTTGTTTTCTAAGGTTATAAATGAACAACCATCTCATCTGTTATAAAGTCCGTTACAGCTCTCCTTTAACAGTTTTGCTCACGACTGTTACAACCTTGTCTACATCTATTTCTAATCCCTCTTCTTGCTTCACTAATTCTCCTGAAGAATCGAATACTGAAATAATATTAGAATGTGAAAAATCGATTGGCGAAATCTGCTTGTACTTCATTGATAGTACATTTGCAAACTCCTGTGTATTATCTTCGTCCGATGTCAGGAATACCCATTGCGAGGCATACATATCGTTAGCAATTGCAAACTTCTTTAGGTGTTCCGGTGTATCCGTCTTCGGGTCTATCGATACCAATACCAAAGAAACATCGTCAATCATCGATCTATCAATCTTCTCATCGATCTGCTTCATCTTCGAAACCAAGATAGGACAAGCTGTCTTACAAGAGGTGTAAATCATAACCACCACCAGCGTCTTACCCTTGAGATCCTTAAGCTGTAAACACACATCATTTTGATTTTTCCATTCCGAGGTCAGATTGAAAATAGAACTTGAAGATTGTTCCTTGCTCTCGCTATTGGTACAGGCCGTAAGCAATAAAACAGAAAGTAATATAAATATCGTTTGCTTCATCATCATTATTTTATCATGTTATTAGTCATTCCACATTTACGATCGGAGCTAATATCGTGTCCTTGGCACATCGGAATCCAAGGTTAGCGATAGCGTAGTTTGCCTTTACCGAAGTACGCATAGCAAAACGCATAAATGCCGCATAGTTAGAGACATCAGTAGCACTTGTTGCTCCTGCCGCACAGAATAGGCTTCCTCCCTCTATCGCACCTGTCCTAGAATCACCGACACTCAATATGGAATTGAAATCATCGGTCCACTCCCAGATCAAATCAAACATATCATAGACCCCCCAATAGTTTGGCACCCCCTTCTTCACGGACTGGTACTGTCTATTTTTAACTAGATATAAGTCTATAATCCCCGTAGAATATTCTTTTTTACCTCTCGCATTAGGCGTGTCCGTATCGGCCATCGCTATAAACTCCCACTCGTCCAACTTGGGCAATCGCTTGCCCACACTCTTAGCGAACGCCTTGGCGGCGAACCACGAAACATAGCACACCGGAGCATCAGGTTTGGCTCCTTTAGGTAGTTCCAGATCAGAAGGCCATTTGGTCAGGTAAGCTGTATCCGCATAAATCTTCATCACCTGTGATTTTCTCCACTTCGGGTTAACCGTTACAAAATCTAAAAACTCCTGATTTGTAACAGCCCGTTCATCGATCAGAAATGGAGGAACTTTAACTCTGTTGGTATCAATTGCTCCGTAAAAAGGCAAGTATTCCCCACCGGGAATATAGCGCATATTCACGGTGGGGGTTATTGGCAATATTGTCGCAGTCTGATCTGATCGCAGCTCAGCATCTACCGTGTGCGAACTATCCTTCCTACCACAAGAAGACAAGCCAAGGATAAAGCAGAAAAACAAAACGCGGTTAGTCATTTTATACGGCGATCTATGATAAGCTAATTACTTACCCAGCTTCTCAAATACTTTCGGATTTTCGTCTCCTGTTACTTTAAGTTTACCAATAGCGCCTTTATCAAAGGCTCTTGATAAAGAGTGGTCTACCAGTACATATTCGCCTGGCACCTCAACCTTAAATTCTACGATAGCAGATCCACCGGCAGGCACCATCGTTGTCTGAACGTTGTGTGTTACCTTCGTTCCACCCTCTTGATACACATTATCGAATATCTCACCAATTACGTGAAAAGAAGATGTAAGATTAGGTCCACCATTTCCCACAAACAACCGTACTGTCTCTCCAACTTTGGCTTCCAACATATTCTTACCCAGCAAGGACCCCTTCTTTCCATTAAACAACACATAGTCAGGATGCTCGAGTACAGCTTTATCATTATCAAACTCTAACAGTCCTGCCTTAGCTGCTGAAGCCTTAGTGTAGAAATCTCCCTGCATAATATAGTATTCTCTATCTACAGGCTCCAATCCACCCTCGGGTTCTACGAGGATCAATCCGTACATCCCGTTACCGATATGCATCGGCACAGGAGGCGCCGCACAGTGGTATACGTACAGACCGGGGTTTATCGCTTTAAAGTGGAACAACGCCTCTTTACCTGGAGCAGCAGTGGATGCTTCCGCCCCCCCTCCAGGGCCAGTCACGGCATGAAGGTCAATATTGTGAGGTAAAACACTGTTAGAAGCATTTTTCAACCTCAGCTCGACCTCATCGCCCACCCGAATACGTATAAAACTGCCGGGTACAACATTGTTGAACGTCCAGAATGTATAGTTGACACCATCGGCAATCTCGGTTTCTATCTCGGTCGTCTCGAGATTCACAATCCATTTTTGAGGGCCACGCTTACCGACAGGCGCAGGTACGTTAGGGGCAGCGGTCACTTCTGCGATTTGCGGTTCACCAATTACCTCCATTGTCGTAGAATCTTTGGTCGTTTCGGATTTCTGTTTACAACTAACGGTTACAACCACCAAAGCCGCAGTAGATACACAAAGCAATAATTGTTTTAGTTTCATTGGAATATAATTTAACTGTGATTATTCAATTTCAAAAAATATCTTTATTCCAATACAAAGGAACGAATTACCTTATACTACGTAATATGATTAAAATCATATTTTGATGTTTTTTTTTAACTTATTATTCGGTAAAAACACTTTTCTAAACGAGTAATATAGCTACCGTCACTACAACTATCAACCCGAATAAAAGCATCGCATACTTCCAAAACGAATGCGCAATTTTTAGCTCCATAAACTGAAAAGCAACGAGCATTGCCTTTAAAAAAGACAAACTTAGTATAAAAATCACGATAACACCCGATACGGGCATAGATCCAAGTGCAACTCCCCCAATGGTCAATAGCACCAAGAGAATATAAGTATATGTTAGGGATTTTTGCATCATAGTTAAAACAGCATATAAAGCACAGGAAACAGAAATAACCATATCAAATCACACAAATGCCAGAAAGTAACTCCCGCTTCTACATCCTCTATTGCTACAGCATCTGCTTTTATCTTAATTATATTACGACGTATGGCGACCAGTATAACGAGACCTACCAACACGTGTACCCAATGAAACCCGGTAAGCAACCAATAAAACATATAGAAAGTGCTCGCATCCATACCCAAGCCCAATTCTAGTTTCTGAAAATACTCGAAGCATTTCAACAGTAAAAAACCACACCCACACAAAATAGCCCATAACAAGTTACACTCACTTTTCTGAATCTGCTGCAACTTGAACTGTTGTACTCCCTTTGCCGCTAAATACCCCGCAGTAAGTAGTAATATCGTATTGATCAATGCGATCGTTCGGTTTAACTGTTCACTATCCTGATGAAAAGCCTCCCTGTCCGCTGCTCCACTCATTGCTAAAGCAATGATAGCTAAGCCAAAAGTGATCAATTCAAGATAGATCACAATCCATATCAAAATCCCACCTGGTGGGTAAAAAATAGACTTCTCCTTTGTATGTTCCATTTTATTCAAATTGTCATCCACGTCTTATCTTCTCATATAGCTTCGCTAGCGCTTTAAGCAGCTCCTCAGGCGATGTCAATATCTGATAATGGTTCTGTCCAAACATTTGGGGTAGGTAGTATCGTGCCTGCGCCTCGATAGCCAAGGCGTAGGTATTTATTTTACATTCGTTGAGCTCGCGCAGCGCCTGCTTAATGTCCTGTATTCCATACTTCCCTTCGTACCTATCATAATCATTTGGTTTGCCGTCCGATAATAGGATAATCCACTTATTTTTTGAATCGATAGCATTCATCCTGGCTCCAGCATGACGTAACGCTGGTCCTATACGTGTATACCCACTAGGCTCGACAGCACCAACTTTATATTTGGCCCGTTGCCAGTTTTCATCAAAATCTTTTACTGTCAGATAGGTGGAAAAATTACGTGTCTTCGAGTAGAACCCATCTATTGCGAAAGTGATATCAAACTCGTCAAGTATCTCTCCGAACAAAATTGAAGCTTCCTTTTCCACATCAATTACGCGGTTACCTGCCACATAACCATCACTTGACAGACTTATATCTAGCAACACCAGTATTGCAATATCCTTCTTTTTTTTTCTATTGGATAGATATACCCTTTCATCGGGCGAGATCCCAGAGTGTATATCCGTGTATAAGTCTGTCAGTGCATCCAGATCAAACATTTCTCCCTGGAGTTGTCGTCGTTGTTGCTGCTGCTTGTTATTTACGTTGGCCAATATCTTTCGTAGACCATTCAAAATTGTCTTATATTTTGTCCGCGTATTAGAATAATATTGTTGATTTATTCGTCTTTGACATCGAGGATACACTTTACAGAAATCAGGAATGTAAGTCCGCTTTTTGTAATCCCATTCATCGTAGGAGATATAATACCCTTTTTCTTCCATCTCTACGCTTTCAGCGACCGAGGTGTTCTCCACAAAATCTGCCTGATACACTGAATGTACCGTATCGTCTACCCTCACCGTAAATCGCATCCTCATTTCCTCTAGCGCTTCCTGATGATTTTTGAGTTCATCTTTGCTATCAAAATCTCGCCAATTACCGTTAAACTCCTCGGCCGTCTCAATCTTTTCAAAGCTGTGCATCAATACATAATCTTCCTGTTGCTGTTTGTCAATCGTTAGCGATTCGATCTCTTCCACCGCCTTCGCATGCAGGGTAGTCTGTACCTCAATTTTACTAGTTTTGGGCTGCAGAGTGTTATCAAAATTTGTCAATTTGTCAATAGCCGATATTTCCGCAGTGTCTGTCATCCATCGTCCATACAGCCAAGACAAGTCTGCTTCTCCTTTTTTTGTGTTATTTTGGAGGATTACCACAGCCTCATCATACCACGAACGCAAACCTGGATAATCTGTAAATAACATTTGTAATACCTTGCTCGCTGTCTCACGTGCTGTTAAAATAGACAACTGGTTGTCGGTAGCCTTATTATCTTTCCAATTATATCCCAGCTTTCGTTGCAATCCAAGATAGACTACCCTAAACAAGTAAAACTGTAGGTTTAACGTTTTCGATGGGAATAACGCACATTCGATCGGTAAAAAAAAATTTTGATTCTTGTATCCTCCTTCCCGTTCGGCTGGAAAAATATCTATCGGCTCCCCACAGATTGCTCTCGCCAGTAACGTAAGACGGGGCTTAATATCGACAAGCTTCACCTGTCGGCTTAGGATTTCCTTATCATTGAGTCGTCGTCTTTTCACCACCCTCAACATCCAAGAATATAAAATTTCGTCCAGCTCCAATCCCATATCCTACTATATCATTAGATCACAGAGATCTTTGAGTGCGGTCAATGTATCCGCCTCGTCTGTGAGCGGTTCTATTACAGCAACATGTACTGCCAATCGCTTGGGCAGTCCATTATGAATAAGCTTGGCAGCATCTACCAATAACCGTGTAGACACCGTCTCGGTCAATCCCAATTCTGTAAGATTACGGATTTTGTTTCCGATAGCTATTAGCTTTTGAGCTATCTCGAGCTGTACCCCCGATTCGGTAATGAGTATTTCCGCTTCTACCCTAGGCTGGGCATAACCGAACGATAAGGCTACGAAGCGCTGTCGAGTAGAGGGCTTCAGTTCCTTAAATCCCTGTTGATAGCCGGGGTTAAATGAAGCGATCAACAGAAAATCGGAATGTGCCTTTATCGTCTGACCGAGCTTGTCAATAAAAAGCTCACGCCGATGATCTGTTAGCGAGTGTATAGCCACAATAACATCTGGACGAGCCTCAGCTATCTCGTCCAGATATAGGATACAACCATTTTTTACCGCAACAGATAGAGGCCCATCTACCCATATGGTTTCGGCGCCTTTGATAATAAACCTACCTATTAGATCCGTTGACGAAGTCTCCTCATGGCAGCTCACTGTAATGAGCTGTCTGTCCATCTCACTAGCCATATACTCGACAAATCGAGATTTACCTGAACCAGTAGGCCCTTTGATCAGTAACGGAAGCTTAAGCTCACTGATCTGATTAAATACCGCGACCTCTTGGCCTATAGGTTTATAGTATACTATTTTATCTTCAGCTATTATCATATCAAAAAAATCAAATCTTCACGTTACTCTTCCACTTCAAGTGCTTCATCCGTAGGTCGTCCGAATTTTAAAAATTCAATGATATACAGTATTATCCCAGTGGCAAACAACGTGGCGCAAAGTAAAAGGACAACAAAGTGTATACTGATCTCATTCTGTACCTCCATGAATTCCATTTTCAGCTTGCGCTCCATATATACCTGAGCGACACCGGCCACACCAAAAGCAACGGTCATCCCCAACATACCGATATTCGACAACCAAAAGGCCATATGCCCCCTAGTGGTGTCATACCGCTTTCTACCTGTGATATTTGGAAGCGCATAACTGATGATTGCCAATACGATCATAGCATAAGCACCCCAGAAAGCATAATGTCCATGCATAGCAGTAACCAATGTCCCATGAGTATAAATATTAGTCTGCGGCAGTGTATGCGCAAATCCTAACAATCCTGCTCCAATAAAAGAAACAATGGATGCCCCTATGGTCCAAAACAACGCTACTTTATTAGGATGTGATCGTTCTCCCTTGCGATACATGTACACCGCAAAGAGAGCCATCCCCAAAAATGCCAACGGCTCCAAGGCAGAGAAGACACCACCAACAACCAGCCAAATCTTGTTTACCCCAATATAATAGTAGTGGTGTCCCGTACCCAGTAATCCCGACAAGAAGGTTAACCCGACTATAACATACAACCATTTTTCGATAACCTCGCGATCTACACCAGTAAGTTTGATAAGTAAATACGATAGAATACCGCCCATAATAAGCTCCCATACACCTTCAACCCAAAGATGCACTACCCACCATCTGAAAAAAGAGTCTGTCACCTGGCTATCAAACCAAATCATCCCAGGCAGGTAGAGCAACGCAGCAAACACGAGGCCCATGGTCAATACAACGGCCGTTGTAGTCCTACGTTTACCTTTGTAAAGTGTGGTCAAGATGAGCCCTAAAAACAGCAGTACATTTACAACGACAAGGTAATCCAGCTCACGCGGTATCTCCAGAAACTTACGTCCTTCCCAGTGGTTAAAGTGATATCCGACCACGGCTAAAACCCCCACCAAAGCCAATGAAATAAGCTGTACATAAGCTAGCTTGACACTCACGAGCTCACGTTGTGCTTCTTCTGGAATAATATAATATGCTGCCCCCATAAAACCTGTGAGTAACCAGACTACTAACAAATTAGTATGGACTGCGCGCGCTGTATTAAAAGGAATAAAATCGTGCAATCCATCCATGCCAATGCGGGCAAAACCCATAATAAAACCATAGACGATCTGAAGGGCAAATAACAGCATACATAATCCAAAAAACCAGTATGCAACTTTTTGAGACTTATACTTCATAATATTATTTTTAGATTATTTTTTATCTTTTGCAAGTGGTGATACCACGCGATCGAAACCATTGAGATCAATATTACCGATCCATTTGAGGTATTCCACCATGGCTTGCACCTCTTCGGGGCTCATATCATATTTGACCATCTTGCGGCCACGCGGCCCCCATGGTATAGGCGAATTGAGTACAGCCTTTACATATTCTTCGCCGCGGCGGTCTATCACCTTCGTCAACTCAGGAGCGTAGTAGCCCCCTTCTCCCAATATAGTATGGCATCCCATGCAATTATTGGCTTCCCAGAGCTCTTTGCCTTTTACCACTTGAGGTGTTATATTCTCGTGATGGGTTTGGTCATTGGAAGGTTGAAGCGAATAAATTGATAGCCCGATAAAGACCAAAAATGTCACGACAGTACCTCCTAGAAAAAATGTTCTTGCTTGTGATTTAGATAACATGAGTCATAAGTTTGGAAAACGTAGAAAATCTGTTTGTTTCGTCCAACAAAAGTAAAGACAAAGGATTTCCTTCTTTATGACCTTACTCATATCCTGCAATATTTTTAATTTTTTGTTACGAAATATGTAAAGCGTATGCAAACTATTTGCCTTTTGCCGGTTCTGGTCTGGATGCTTATATAATCTATAAAATAGCAGAGACTACGGTACTAAAAAGAAAGACCAACAAATCCCCCACATTATTTTTCGTAACGATCGTCTATACAAAAAAATGTTCAATGGTATATGTTAAGTTTAACTGGTCTTTTTATGGTTCAAAATCGCCCAACCATTAAGGAAAACCGCAAATCCAATCATTATCAAGAAATGGTATTGAATGTTAGCAAAACCGCTTCCCTTTAGTACAATCATCCGCATAACTTCTATGAAGTATGTTATCGGGCTGATTTGTGCGATGTTATAGGCCCAACGTGGCATACTATCAATGGGTGTAAATAGTCCACTCATAAGGATAAAAATCATCATAAAGAAAAACGCTACGGACATAGCCTGTTGCTGTGTTTCGGAATAGGTAGAAATCAGCAAACCCAAGCCCAATACCGCAATCAGGTAAATGGCTAAATAGGTATATAACAACAGTAGATTGCCCGCCGGAACTATACCGTAAATCAGCCAACCGACACCGAAAAGTCCACCACTAAACACGACTAAACCGATAACCCAAAATGGGATAAGTTTGCCCAAAATAAACTGATATTTTTTGATAGGTGCTACATTGATTTGTTCGATTGTACCGACTTCTTTTTCCTTTACGATATTCAAGGCACACATATAAGCGCCAATCATTGTAACCAACAAGACCAAAATCCCCGGAACCATATAAAAGTGGTAATTCATTGAGGAGTTAAACCAATTTGAAGTCGTCACTGCAATAGTTGGTACGGGAGTCAATCTTGGTAACTGGATCCATTTCAAACGAATATCTATATTATAATCGGCAATAATCCGATTGAGGTAGGTACCACCAAGATTGGCTTTCACACCATTAATGGCATTGACCGCTAAAAACAATTGTTGTTCGTCTTGCCGTATCAGATTACGTTCAAAATCCTGCGGTATTTCCAAAATCAGATCAGCTTCGTCATTTTCCATTTGCTTAAATGCCTCAGCGAACCCGTTGGTATAATCTGTTAATTTGAAATAACTGGATGCGCCAATTTTAGCTACTAGTTGGTGTGAATATGTGGAATGATCGTGATCAACGATGGCAATATTAATGTTCTTTACTTCGTAATCGGCCGCCAAGGGAAGTATCAACAGTTGTATTATGGGTACTACGAACAGTAACGGCAATAATCCTTTGTTACGGAATATCTGCCGAAACTCTTTCTGCAATAAAAATCGTAGTGTTCTCATACCAATCTGATTTTAAATTTTTTGATATTAATTAAAAGCAAAACAAAGGTCATTCCCGACAGGATAAGTGTCTCTTTCCATATAGCCGCAAATCCCAGCCCTTTTACCATAATGGATTTGATAATGATGTAATACCATTTTGCAGGAATAATATGTGATACAAGCTGTAAAGGATAAGGCATATTCTCTAACGGAAACATGAACCCTGTAAACAGTATAGACGGCACTAACATGCCCATAAGCGAAATCAACATTGCAGATTGTTGAGAAGCGGTTACATTGGAAATCAGTAAACCTAAACAAAGTGCAGTAATGATAAAAAGCATACTCACTCCGTATAGCAATATTATACTGCCGTTCACCGGCATTCCCAACACAAAAACACTCAATAACAATATGACTGTCAGGTTTATAAGAGATAAAACAAAATACGGTATGGCTTTCGAAATAATGACCAAAAAGGGATTAAACGGCGATACCAATAAAACTTCCATCGTTCCTGTTTCCTTTTCCTTCACGATGGAAACGGAGGTCATCAACACACAAATTAACAGTAAAATGAGGGCCATAATACCGGGAACAAAATTTACCGATGCCCTTAGTTCGGGGTTGTAAATCATTCGCACTTCTGTATTTATATGGTAGGGCAGTTGTTGCAATTGTAAGATTTCATTCTGATAATCCATAATAACTTGAGAGGCGTAACTACTTAATGTAGTAGCTGTATTCGGATCGGAAGCATCGGTAATCAATTGTACCTGTGCTTTGTTTTGGTGCAGTAAATCCTTGTTGAAATTGGCGGGGAAAACAATTGCCATTTTTATTTCCCCTTGTTTGAAAGCTTTTTCGATTTGTTGATGGCTTAACAGCGATTGCTCAATTTCAAATTGCCGACTTACTTCAAATTTTCCAATAATTTGTTGAGAAGCATTATCTTTTGCATAATCGCAGATAGCGATTTTTGCATTTTTGATTTCATTGGTAAGGGCAAAACCAAAAAGTATAATCTGCACAATGGGCAGACCAAACAGCATCAACAGAGTCTTCCGGTCGCGAAAAACATGTAGAAATTCCTTTTTTACGAATGTGATGAACTGTTTCATTATTTAGTCTGATTTTCTTTTAGCTCCTCTTGCCAGTTCATAAAATACCTCATCCATTGAAGCTACAGTATATTGTTGTTTCAGATTAGCAGGTGTATCCAGCGCTTTGATTTCGCCGTCTACCATCATCGAAATACGGTTGCAGTATTCAGCTTCATCCATATAATGCGTTGTTACAAATACAGTAATGTCATTATCAGCTGCCTGATAGATCAAATCCCAAAACTGCCGTCTTGTAACCGGGTCCACGCCTCCGGTAGGTTCGTCCAAAAAAACAATCTTGGGTTCATGGAGAATAGCTACTGAAAAAGATAGCTTTTGCTTCCACCCTAAAGGCAATGAGCCTACCATTTTTTTTGCTTCACCTCCCATTCCTAATTTTGTAATAAGTTCCTCACTTTTGACTTTCAGTTGTCTATCAGATAATCCGTAAATACCCCCAAAAAAGTGGATATTTTCAAGGACCGTCAAATCTTCGTACAAAGAAAACTTTTGGCTCATATAACCAATGTTCTTTTTGATTGCTTCGGTCTGTTTATAAATATCAAACCCTGCAATGGTAGCCGTTCCCGAAGTGGGTTTTGACAATCCGCACAGCATCCGCATGGCAGTTGTTTTTCCTGCTCCATTCGCGCCGAGAAAACCGAATATTTCTCCTCTGCACACATCAAAAGTTATTTCGTTTGCAGCGATGAAATCGCCAAAACATTTTGTAAGCTTGTCGGTATGGATTACAATTTCATCGGTCATTTCCATTCATCAGTTTAATAAAGCAATCTTCAATAGTTGGTTTGATTGGCTTTAGCTCAATACTAGTATGTTGTCGATCCTTCAAAAGATAGACAAGTTCATGTTGTTGCTCATTTTCATCGTTTGAAAAAGTTATGTGATGATAAGCTCCAAAAGCGTTACAGCTTTTAATAATTTCAATTTTCCTTAAATCATCCAACAATTTTCCCATATTGTCCGACCTTACGGCAAATAACTTTTCGGCATATTGTTGGATAACGTTTTCAGGCTTATCAATGGACAAGATGCTACCGTTCTGTATCAGGGCAATGCGTTCACAGAGTATAGCTTCATCCATATAGGGTGTGGAAACCAAAATGGTAATATCTTGTTTTTTGAGCTGTTTCAGCATTTCCCAAAATTCCTTTCTCGAAACCACATCAACTCCTGTGGTAGGTTCGTCTAGAAACAATACGGTAGGACGATGGATTAAAGCACAGCACAAAGCCAATTTCTGTTTCATTCCTCCGGATAATTTTCCGGCTCTGCGGTTTTTGAAAGGTTCTAACTGCGCGTAAATATCTTTGATAAGATGATAGTTTTCCTCGATTCGGGTGTTGAATACCGTTGCAAAAAAGTTGAGGTTTTCTTCAACAGACAAATCTTGGTACAAAGAGAATTTTCCTGGCATATATCCTACTCTCTTACGGATGATTTTATAATCATTAACCACATCTAAACCGCTTATGGAAGCTGTTCCCGCATCAGGTAACAGCAAAGTGGTGAGTATGCGGAAAATACTGGTCTTGCCGGCTCCGTCAGGACCAATCAAACCAAACAGTTCGCCTTTTCCAACTTCAAAAGAAATACCTTTTACAGCTTGGACCGCTCCTTTGTTGTAGGACTTAGAAATACCATTAAGAACAACGTCTGTCATAATTATTAGAACTTAATTTCGCCATACATTCCGATTTTGAATAAACCATCATTCTTTACTTTCACTTTAATGGCATAAACCATATTTGCGCGTTCGTCTTTGGTTTGAATGGTTTTTGGTGTAAACTCAGCTTTGTCACTAATCCAGGTTACAATTCCTTCGACTTGGCGATATCCAGCTTTTCCGTCATCAGTCAACACGTTTACTTGCTGATTGAGCTTGATTTGCGGCAACTGATTTCCGGTAACATATGCCCTAAGCATAACATTGGAGAGGTCGGCAATTTTGTACAACGGCTTACCTATGCTTGCCATCTCATTAGCTTCAGCATACTTTGTCAGCACGGTTCCATTGATCGGATTGATAAGTTTGCATTTGCTCAATTGATCTTCCAATTGTTCAATCTGTACCTGCAAAGGAACAACGTCTTTGCTAATACCATCACTTAATATGCTCAACGATGATTTTTGGGCTTCGATTTGTTTCTTCAATACCTCTACTTGTGCTTTGATGTCATCCAATTGTTTTGGCGTTGCGGCATCCCCCTTTACCAGATTTTCTATCCGGTTTTTTTCTCTTTCGGCGGTCCGTAATTGTTCCTGCAACGCGGATAGTTGTACCGGAATATTTGGCTTTTTACCCAACAATGCTGTGACCTGTGTTTCCAGTTGCTTTTTCTTCAGATACAACTGAATACTGTCTATATATCCTATGTTTTGTCCGGCTTGCAAGGCTTGCCCTTCCTGTATATCAAAAGTTTTCAATACACCCTGTGCTTCAGCTGATATAATGGTTTCCTCTGCTTCAAAGGAACCAGAAGCATCAAACGTTTCCTGCTTATTATTACAGGAAACCGTTGTTAATAAATTACCTGCTATGATGATTGATATTAGAAGATGTTTCATTGTATCTATTGTTTTGTTAATTGCCTGCTGTTGTTTTGAAATTGTACCGGGCCATTAAAAGCTGTATTTCATGTAAAATCAAATTTTGCTTTGCCTGGTCTTCTGCGTTGATATACGTGAGGTAATCGTTAGTCGTTGACGTACCGTACTCCAATTGTTTTTGAGCAGATAGTTTTACATTTTCTCTCAAACGGATGATATCGTAGTCGGTCTGTATCAACTCTTGCAGTTTTGCGATTTCATTATTCTGCTGTTTGAGAGTTAAGTTCGTATTGAACAAGAATGTTTCCTTTTGTACATCCAATGAATTTTGATTGAGCGAAATCAATTTCTTATCTTGTTTTTGTGTATAAAAATTAGTTACATTCCACGAGAGGCGTACACCGCCAATATAATACAAATCAAAATCATTGTTCAGCATATTCAATCCAGGCCTACCATAACCACCGTTTACGAAAACACCGAAACGTGGCAGAGTTCGATCATCGATAAGCTTGTTCTGAACATCAAAAATTTTCTTTTGTACGTCAAATAATTTTAGTTCGGGACGATTGATTTCTGTAACCAACGAAGGCGGGTAAGGCTTTTCCAGCACAATATTTTCATCGACGGTCTGGTTTATGAAAAGTGAAAGCATATCTGTGTAACCTTTGCGTGTAGCTTTCTGTTCGATACAGCGTTGCTCGGCTTTCAGCAATTCCGCTTTCAGTATATCGGCACTACTTTTTAAAGCTATACCATTTGCTATCGCAACTTTGCTTTTTTCTACACCAGAAACAATGTCCTTTTTAAGGATTTCGGTTTGGACCAACTGTGCGTCAATCAGAAGAATACCGAAATACAATTGGTTGATACGTTCTTTCAACTTGTAGAGCTCAACTTCGACTTTTTGTTGTTCCGCAACCGTATTAGCATTTATAAATTCCCTTTGGTGCTGGACTGTAAAGAAGTCTGTAATGGGTTGAGAAATCTCTCCATACAGTTTGTACTGGTCTTTACTAATCATAGGAATATCAATACCGGGCAGTGAAATGGGGATTTGAGTAACGTCTGATTGATAACTACCTTGTCCTAAAATTTGAATTTGTGGTAACAATCCTTTTGAAGCATTGGTAATCGAATACTCTTTTGTCTTAGCAATAAGGGCATATTGCCGAACCAACGGATAGTTGCTTTGCGCAAGTTGATAACAGCCATTCAAAGTAAGCGACTTCGCATTTTGAGCAATGCCAAAACTGTTTGTTAATAAGAAGCAACTGATAGCTGTCAACGCATTTCGAAATATTGCTTTTTTTCTCTTTTTAATCATCGCATTAATTGTTTTGTTTTAACCTTTTGATTAATTGACAGGCAAAAAACACACTATGTATCCAAAATACCTATTGCCCATATTGCAATCAAGGCTTTCTTTACTCCATTAGGACATTGAAATTTACCGGGTCCGAAAACAGGCTAGGCTAAGCCCCTTACAAAAAAAGGTCATGTCTAAAAGGTAAATTAAAAGGTCTACAGGCTCTAATTCAACTCTTTTCTCTTTATCTTACGGACGAGGGAAAAGTTCTCTTACATCTTTTGTAAATGCATTTGCTTTAAAACCTTCGGCTCTGCTCTTGCTCTAGCTCCTTATAAAAATAGGCAAATCAGGATTTTATATCAACAGGTTGATATAATTTTCAGCAATCGTTGTAAGATTTTCATTCATTTAAGTCTATCATTATTGACAACTGGAAATATTCTGCAACACGTTTGTTAAGTTTCTTTCTCATTCTAAGTTGAAATTATACATGCCACTATCAACTGCAGAGCCTTGTTCCGAACACATCTAATTTTGCAGAATTAGCTTAAGTAACATATGTGTGGCATTAGTTTTGTTTGAACAATTAAAAGATTAAAATAAAAAATAGCCGCATAGCAGAACTATCCAAATACGAATGTCCGCAAAGCATGCCCACTACTAGAAAATTATATCATAAGCTCGTTACTATCGGTTCGGAACTACCAGCTGGCGGATGACAAATGAAAATCAAGAAAATAAAATTAAATACATATGAAAACTGCTTTTAACATTTACAAATTAGGCCTTGGCATCCTAGCGTTAGGTTTCTTGTCTGCTTGCAGCTCTGAGAACGGCCCTTCAACAGGTAGAACTCCTCTAACAGTCAAGATAACAGATGCTCCTGCAAATTACGATGCAATACATCTTAATATCGATGAGATTGAAATAAGAACCAGTGGTGGAAAAGAGGAAATCGATATTGATGGTCTTCCTTTCGACATTCTTCAGTATCGACTTGGCAAAGACACAGTACTGGCGAGTCACGATGTACCATCGGGGTTTATTCAAGAAATTAGACTAAAATTAGAAGATACCGGCAACACCATCGTTGTCGATGGCAAAACGTATCCGTTAACCACACCGAGCGGGCAATCTTCAGGCGTAAAAATAAAAATACAGGAAGAGCTCCTTCCAGATGTCGCCTATACCCTCCTACTTGACTTTGACGCATCAAAATCTATTGTCGAAACAGGTAATGGAAAATACCTTCTAAAACCGGTAATCAGAGCCATCCCTGTAGCTGTATCAGGCACAGCCAAAGGAATCGTACTACCTGTGGCCGCTTATCCAAAAATCTATGCAATAACAGGTACAGATACCATAGGAACTATTCCAAATGAAGTTGGCAACTTTTTCTTTCCGGGTATTCCACAAGGAAACTATAAAATACTTATAGAACCTACTGTGCCTACGTACGCCCCATATACCATCGAAAGTGTGGTAATCGAGAAAGGGGTGGTTAAAGACCTTGGTACAATCAATTTAGTCGCTAAATAACTTCGTAATTTTTAGAATACCCCCCTATCTTATAAGGCTACCGTAATACAGGTAGCCTTTTTTCAACCAGTCCAGAATCTAAAAACAACAGTATACCAGTCCATTTTATCACATCCTTCCATTGATAAAGTTAGGTATCCTAACTATATTTGTTGAAGGTAATATTACCGTAGGATAAATAAACTATACGAACATGTCAAAATCAATTTTCTATCACGCTGGATGCCCCATATGCGTTAGCGCAGAGCATGACATTATCAATCTTATTGGAGCAGACAACGTAGAGGTCGTGCATTTAGGCGAGACTAGGAATCGCATTGAGGAGGCCGAGCAAGCCGGTGTAAAATCCGTTCCTGCTTTAGTTACGTCCCAAGGAAATGTACTGCATATCAACTTTGGCGCTTCCCTTGCCGATGTAAAAGGTTAAAATTTGCCCCATTTAGGTAGTATAACTACCTTTGTGGGGCATTAATTATTAAACAGAATCAATCATAATAAACAAATAAACAATGCAAGTAGCAGTTTGGGATACCTATGTCACAAAAAAAGATGGAACAATTATGCACTTTGATATTATAGTACCGTCACATATCAATGACGCTTCCGTAATTTATACCTATGGGAAGACATATTTAAAATACAAAAATCAGGGAGGCCAACCTTTGACCTCACATGAATGCCAATTTTGTCACATAGAGCGTGTACAACCGGAATGGGAAAATGAAATAAACAATAAAGGCTTTTTCATCCATGAGATGGAAAACTGTAATTAGACATATACAATCTATGGGTAGATCTGATTTTGATCCGGAAGAACAGAATAATAATGTAGAGGGCAAAATTATAGCTTCACTAGAAAGAATAGCCCAATCTTTTCGTGTTTTATTGTGGCAGCAAAGCAAAGAATTTCCTTTGTCCCCTATACAGATACAGCTATTGATTTTCCTCCTCCATCACAGTAGTGAAAAAAGAAAAGTAAGTTATCTAGCCGAAGAATTCAACCTGACCAAAGCGACCATAAGCGATACGGTCAAAACACTGGAGCAAAAGCAACTCATCATAAAAGATTTCAAGGGACAGGACAGCAGGACTTATTCCATCAATCTCACCGAGAAAGGTAAAAATATCGCCGAGAACACTTCCCTGTTCACGAAAGAGATTCGAACTCCCATCGACAAACTTAGCGCTATTGACAAAGAGAACTTGCTCGCTAGTCTCCTGGGCATTATAACGCACCTCAATCAGACAGGAGTAATTAGTGTACAACGCATGTGTATAAACTGTTCGCACTACGAGTCGAGAGCAGATGGCGCCATCCATTTCTGTAATTTATTAAATCAAGTACTTCATACAACTGAACTGCGCATCGATTGTCCCGAACATCAAGCAAAAGCCGGCTAAGAAATTAAAATGCTGGCTAACTCACTCCTTAAAAAAATAAATTTACGATCCTTCTTTTTGTATCTTGCGGTAGTAAACATACATAAAATGGAATTTAGCACAGAAAGATATTCAACAACCCCCTATCGCCGCTGTGGGCACAGTGGTCTTTTCTTACCGGCACTGTCATTGGGGCTATGGCAAAATTTTGGAGATGTAGATGACAGTTCGATCTTTAAAGAGACTTTGATAACTGCCTTTGATAACGGAATAACCCACTTTGACTTAGCCAACAATTATGGCCCCCCTCCGGGTTCTGCGGAACGTAATTTCGGAAGAATATTAAAAGACAATTTCAGCGGCTATCGGGACGAACTTCTGATTTCTACTAAAGCAGGGTATACTATGTGGGGCGGTCCTTACGGCGATTGGGGAAGTAAAAAATATTTAGTTTCTAGTTTAGACCAAAGTCTTAAACGACTGGATTTAGAGTATGTAGACATATTTTATCACCATAGACCCGATCCATTAACACCGTTAGAAGAAACAATGGCTGCCCTTGATCTCATAGTGCGGCAAGGAAAAGCTTTATATGTTGGTCTATCCAACTACCCTCCCGATCTAGCAAAAAAAGCAATAGACTTGTTGAATTCTTTCGGTACCCCGTGTCTAATACACCAACCCAAATACTCCATGTTAGTACGGACACCAGAAGAAGGTCTACTTGATGTATTACAGGATGAAGGCGTTGGCTGCATCGCATTTTCGCCACTTGCACAGGGTCTTCTGACCAATAAATACCTTAATGGGATACCCAATAATTCCAGAGCTTCACGCGAACATTTTCTCAAATCATCAAATATTACACCTGATTTAATTGAGAAGCTTAAGAAGCTAAATGAAATAGCAGCCTCCCGTGGACAATCGCTGGGTCAAATGGCGCTTTCCTGGATTTTAAAAGATGAAAGAGTTACGTCCGTATTAGTAGGCGCTCGAAATAGAGAACAGTTGTTAGACTCTTTAAAAAGCCTTCAAAACACCCATTTTGATGGGGAGCTACTAACGAAAATCGATGATATTTTAAAAACAGAATAAGCGAACCTTCTCACACATATTGACGGCTGAGATATCGGAAATAATTCAAACACGTCTGCGTATTTTACTTCTGCGTTATGCACAATATAATTTAGGTCAAGTATCAATTCGTAACTGTCAATGCCGATTAATATTTGGTTGTCCTGATCTGATTTTATATCGCCAGTGCTCACCCAAACACCAATAAGTCTTCTAAAGCCGCTATTCTCTATCATATTCATTTCGACTGGATTGCCTAATTAATATTTATAGATCTATTGATATACAAACAATGGTTTAAGATAATTACACCACCACACCATAATTGATACAGTTTGTTAAACTAGTTTAATAATGATCCGTTATCGTACTGCAAACTAGGTCTAACGATGATTTTTTTTGCAGTTCAAAACCTTTGCCAAAGTGGATCGTTTCTTTACTTTGCTTTAGTTATAAAGTCGTAAATAAAGAAAGTAGCCAAGGAACCTATGTTAAATAATCACCCACGGGTTTAATGCTTTTCATTGTGGGTAAGGTTAATTTTAGTTTACAGTCTGTATTCATCGAGAAAAATTTCTTTTAAAGGATTTCCTCCGTCGATGAAGAGCTTTCCCGATTTAGTCAGGGATTCAGCAATTTTACGTAACGTCTGCTTTTCAATGTTAGGATGCCTACCATCTAAAGCTCCGACCCTCACAGCAATAGCAATATCAAAAGGCTGTTCATCAGCATTCATATCAAAATCTTCCATGGCAATTTGCCTGAACGTGAGTTTGCCACTTTCTAGTTCATTTCTTGAAAGTGAAATGGCTTGGCTAATGGCTTTCGCAGAGCGATCGATAGCAAGTATATGCCCATTCTTTAATTGTCTGGATATTTCCCTCGCCATTGCTCCAGATCCACATCCGATTTCCAAAATTCTTGTTTCATCGTTCATGGGAAGCGCATTTACAATGCCAGTCAGCCTTTCTGATAACTTATTTTTTAGAAAAGGCTGGAACCATTGCAGGTTCAGCACTTGATGGTTACCACAGCACACAATTGATAAAACGATTAAAATACGCAAAACCTTAATTAAACATAATAAAAAAAGCAAAGCTGTACTCGTTTATGATCACGAGAATCCAATCGGAGAGATGGAAAAGATGGAGTTATACGGGTATTTTCACAGTTGCCTATCTGTTGAGTTCTACTTATTTACTTAAGTTTTTCTTCAGCTCTTTAAGCAGATCCTCCAAATAGTCGGTTTGCACTTCTTGGATTTCCAAAAGCTTTTTGTTTTGATGAATGAGCAGATGGTCTATTTTTTCGCTCAGCAATTTTATTTCCAATTCTGCTTTCAAATTGATCTTATAATCGTGTTCGCCTCTTACCCGATCTTTTTGTTCTTGCCTATTTTGACTCATCATGATGATCGGAGCTTGAATTGCCGCCAAACATGAGAGAAGTAGATTGAGGAGGATAAAAGGAAAAGGATCGAAAGGTTGGCTTTTTAGAATGACAATATTAACAATCATCCATAAAACGATAAATAAAAAAAAAGCAATGATAAATATCCAGCTGCCTCCGAAACCAGCCACTCGATCAGCTAGTTTTTGACCGATAGTTAGCTGTGACTCCAGCTCCTCCTGTATATCTTCTGAGAGAATAGAGTTATTTCTGATCGCATTCATTACATCAATATCTATGACTGCAAGTTCTCCTTTCTCCTGACTAATAAGTGAAGTAACATAAAGTCGTCTGTAATGGTTCAATTCGTCAATAGATATATAATCTTCTTTGGATAATTCGGGGTGGTCCAATAATAACAAGCTAAACACACCTTCTCTTATATCTTTACATTGTACTTCTTCGCCATTTCCGATTTCCTGTTTGCTGATATAACTGATAGTTTCCATAGGTTATTTTTTGTTAGGCTGATTTATTCTTAATTTTCTTTCCAGTAATAAAACATGTACCCGAAATGGGGTGAACTAATTTTACTAAAAATAAGAAATTATAAGCACATATCTTCAAGGATTTAGACAACAAGGATTTAATGGGTTCTTTTTCCTGCTTGTTTCTCTGGTTTCGAAAAATTGACTTCAGGATGCTATAAAACATTAATTATATCATAGTACTGGCCAGAAAAATGACTACAAGTTTATATAAGTAAGATTAAAATATACTAAGAAAAAGGGCTTAGTGATACTGCCAATTAGCGTATTAGCACTCGAAAACTTTTTCTTCTAATATTTGTTATTTATACAACACTGATTGTAGTCAAAAATACACGCAACAAATCGAAAAAACAATAAACTGTTATAAACTGAACGCTTCTTAGTGTGCGATATAAATTGTAATACCAAATAATATAATATTCAACAAACTATCTATCAACATATACACGTTGTAATATGAAAAATAAAAACTCAAACAAAAAAACGGAAATCATCGCTAGAAATGTCATCGATAATAGTGGCAAGCATATGACAACTAATGATGGGGTCCTTATCCATGATAACAACAATACCCTAAAAGCCGGAGAAAGGGGGCCGTCGCTATTAGAAGATTTTATCTATCAGGACAAACTTGCCCACTTTGACAGAGAACGAATTCCAGAACGCGTAGTACATGCAAGGGGATCAGGTGCACATGGAATTTTCGAAGCTACAGCAGATATGTCAGCTTATACCAAGGCTCAGTTTTTAAAAAAAGGGACCACAACTCCTGTATTTGTGCGTTTTTCGACAGTAGCTGGTTTCAAAGGTTCTACAGATTTAGCGCGGGATGTGAGGGGATTTTCGGTCAAATTTTACACAGATGAAGGTAATTACGATCTTGTTGGCAATAATATACCCGTATTTTTCATTCAAGATGCAATGAATTTTCCGGATGTCGTACACGCCGTAAAGCCGGAACCCAACAATGAAATGCCACAAGCGGCTTCTGCTCACGACACTTTTTGGGACTTTATATCCTTGATGCCTGAAGCCGCACACATGTCCCTATGGGTAATGTCTGATAGGGCCATTCCCCGCTCTTTACGTATGATGGAGGGATTTGGGGTACATACATTCAAATTCGTGAACGATAAAGGCAAAGCCACGTTCGTAAAATTTCACTGGAAACCTAGGCTAGGCGTCCATCAGGTGGCCTGGCAGGAAGCTCAAAAGATATCGGGTTATGATGCGGATTTCCATCGCAGAGATTTATGGGAAGCTGTAGAAAAAGGAAACTACCCTCAATGGGACTTAGGTGTACAACTTATCCCTGAAGAAGATGAATTAAAATACTCTTTTGATATACTGGATCCGACCAAATTAATTCCTGAAGAACTAGTTCCGGTAAAACTAATCGGTACGATGACACTAAACAGGAATCCTGAAAATTTCTTTGCCGAGACAGAACAGGTTGCCTTTGATCCAGGTCGTCTGGTACCGGGAATAGATTTCAGTAATGATCCGTTATTGCAAGGGCGCGTGTTTTCGTATGCAGATACACAAAACTATCGATTGGGCGGCCCCAACTTTCATGAGTTACCAATAAATAGACCCGTAGAAGGAAAATTCAACAACCAAAAAGATGGTTTTGGTAGACAGGATATACTAAAAGGTAAAGTATCCTATTTCCCAAACAGTCTTGGCGGAGGATGTCCATACCATGCAATGCTCAAAGGTGATAAGGGATTTGAATCGCATAATGAGAAGATAGATGCGAAAAAAATCAGAGGAAGGAGCTCTTCGTTTGCTGATCACTTTACGCAAGCTAGGCTTTTCTATAATTCTCAAACTCCGCCTGAACAGAAACATATCGTCAGTGCATTTAGCTTTGAACTTTCTAAGGTGAAAGATGTCGGTGTGAGACAAAGGGAACTAGCGATACTATATCAAGTAGAGCCGGAACTAGCAAGTGCCGTGGGTAGGAATATCGGCTTAGAGCCTTCTAAGACTTTAGACGAATTGACCTTACAATTTGCTAAAGCGAACCATCCAGAATACCCCGTTAAAGCTCAAAAACCAGAAGTTACTACGTCTAATGCACTTAGTATGGCCACCAAGCCCGGCCAAGGAACAATCGCCACGAGGAAGATTGCTTTTTTAGTGGCTGATGGCGTCAGTAAAAAAAGTATAGATAAATTAAAATTACCTCTGGAAAAAGAAGGGGCAGAAGTGGTATTGGTGAGTACAAACGTCGGTACACTGACCTATAAAGAAGGTGGCCAAGAAGAAATACAACATACCTATCTCACTGACGCTTCGGTATGTTTTGACGCTTTCTATACACCGGAGGGGGACTCTATAAACGTGTTGGCACAAGAACAGGATTATGTACAATTTATAAATGAAGGTTTTAGACACTGTAAAGCTATAGCTTTTGCAAAGCGAGCAGAAGAATTAATGAAATTGACATTGATTACTACAAAAAAAATAGACAAAGGAGTTATACTGGAATCAGAAGGTGAAATTACAGATCGTTTCATAACTATCTTGAAAGGTCATCGTGTATGGGAACGTGAAGATGATCGTAAAGTAGCTGTCTGATTTTTTTAGGAGCTTTGGTTGTGTACATTAGAAGATAGCTACTTTATTTTTTGTGTACATGACTATTCCTACTTTCATTAATATGGCCGTTAAAAATTCCTATCCACAATTAAAAATTTCGGGCAATACGGTATAGCTAGCAGTAGTTTTGCCTGCACCCTTACAAAAGGTCAAATCCAATATATAATCACTAGGTATACCCTCCTATCCCTAGTGTGAGATTTTCTCAAAAATACGGGAGAAAAAAAGTATCGTATCTATACGGAAAAACGAAATTGCCAAGATGATTTTAAACCACTCGGATCCTTCTCCAATTGACAATTCGGGAGAAAAATACAAAAATTAAACTATTGGAGATACTCCTCATCAGTAACCTGTTTCAACCATACAGCACCACCTATATTGGTATTTGTCCCTATAGCTACATGCGTCATGGTGTCGGTAGTCGTAGCGCCGTGCCAATGTTCTATATGAGGAGGACACTTGACAACCTGTCCTTTTTCAATAATCTCTACAGGCTTCCCCTTCTCTTGGTATAAACCTTTACCCTCGGTAACCAATAATATCTGCCCTCCTTTGTGGTAATGCCAATTGGTTCTAGCACCAGGAGCAAAAGTCACCGATCCGATATTGACATTAAAGGTCGTATCACTCTCCGCTAAATAGTGAAGCCAAACTGTTCCCACAAAATTTTCGCTCACTACTTTTTCTCCTCTAGCAAAAACAGGCTCTTCATTCGTTTTCAATGCTGAAGTCTGTACATTACAACAAGCCGTAAATAAAACGGGTAAAGCAAAGAATAAATAATTAAAAGGAAGCTTCATTATTATAAGTTTTTATGGTAAAATTCTACTAGTTTATCAACCGCTTGCGCTACATACTCAGGTTTCCAATATGTTTGTATATGGGTAGCCCCATCGATTAGAAACATCTCTTTACTTTTCGCATTTATCGCTTTAGGAAATGCCTCGTCGGTCATGTATTTGGTATCTGACTTACTTCCAGATATCATTAACAAAGGTTGATCTAAAAGCTCTATTTGATCCGTAGCGTCCCAAGTCATCAATTCCATGAGACTACTGGTCGTATACAGAAAGGTAGAATTCGGATGTGCATGTGATCTGTAGTAGTATTCGTAGCCCTCGCGATACAGATCGGTACTGGTCTTAGCGATCTCTTCGTTCGTGATACTAGCGACACCAGAAAAAAGCACTTCTCCGCCCGCAGCCTCTTGTTTACGCGCATCGGAAGCCTGTTTCATTCGTTGCGCCACCGTATTTATTTGTGAGTTCTGAAAACCATTACGACGTACTTCGCCCGAGTTAAACATACTCAATGTCGCCACGGCTTTTAACCTTTTATCTGACTGCGCAGCTTTTAACGTATAACCGCCACCACCACATATACCCAAAGCTCCTATACGCTCGGTATCGACGCCAGGAAATTGGCTGATATAATCGGCCATGCCACGAATATCTTCAACACGGAAGAAAGGTTTGTCCGTATGACGAGGTTCTCCTCCGCTTGCTCCTTGAAAAGTAGCATCAGCTGCTATAGCGATGAACCCAGCTTCTGCCAATCGTTGCGCATACAAACCTGCTGTCTGCTCTTTGATACCGCCATTGGGGTGCGCTACAGTTATAGCAACATACTTCTTTTGTGGGGCATAGTTGGCAGGCAAATATACATTTGCAGCGATGTCGTTCCCGTTTAATTTATAGGTTACGGGTTGGATATTTACTTTACCTTTTTCATTTTTGGTAATAGCACCGTCATACACCAATGTGAAAGGATTTTGTTCATATCGCTTTTGTATAGTTTGTGCGTTTACTATATTCATAAAGGAAAGTGTTGTCAATGCGATGATTGATGCTAACTTGTTCATTGTTGTATTATTTTAGGATGAATAGTATTTGTCAAACCTGAGCTTGGTATATTCCTTATAAATGCTATTTAGGAAGTCTGCGGCTTGTCAACCATTTAACAATTTCGGGATCGCGATGGCTGAAAAATAGACTTTCTTTCGTGTCTAGCGATTGAATAGTAAGCATATCCTCTGCAGTCAATTCAAAATCAAAAACGTCTATATTTTCAATCATTCTTCCTCTATTTACTGATTTTGGAATTACAGCCACCCCTCTTTGGGTAAGCCAACGCAGTACAACCTGCGCTACGCTCTTATTATACTTCTTGCCAATGGAAGTCAATAATTCGTTATTAAAAAGGTCGTTCTTACCTTCTGCAAAGGAAGCCCAAGACTGTATTTGGATATTGTTTTCCGTTAAGAATTTTTGCGTTTCAATCTGCTGATAGAATGGGTGTGTTTCGATCTGATTTACCGCTGGTACAATTTCATTAAAAGCCATTAAATCTACAACTCGATCTGGATGAAAATTGCTAATACCGATAGCTCGGATTTTCCCTGCTTTGTATAGTTCTTCCATCGCGCGCCAAGAGCCGTGAATATCACCATAAGGTTGATGAATTAAATACAGATCCAAATAATCTAATTGTAACTTATTGAGGGATCTTTCAATTGCTTCCTTTGTTTTTTCGTAGCCTGTATCTTCAATCCAAAGTTTGGTCGTAATAAACAACTCTTCCCTCGGTACTGCACTTCTTTTGATTGCTTTACCAACTGCCGTTTCGTTTTGATAAGATGTAGCCGTGTCTACAAGACGATACCCTGATTCTATTGCTGTTAAGACGCTTTGCTCGCACTCCTCCAGGTTTGTTATCTGAAAAACGCCAAAACCCAAAATCGGCATTTCTACTCCGTTATTTAATGTTACTTTCTCCATTTTTTTTATGATTTAATGCTGTTGAACATTATATTTTTCTTATTTCTTCTGACGGCTCTTAAGCACTTCGTCCAAAACTATCTTCGCATCTTCAGATTCCTTTTTGCCAACTGTAGATTCTATAACTGTTATAAATTGCTTCAACTGTTTGCCTGATAAACCTACATTCAAACAGATACCAAAATGCGATCGGAGCATTGGCTCAACACCGCCAATGCTGCTCAATACTGCAATAGTTACCAATTCTCTTTCGGCATAGGTCAGTACATCACGTTCAAAAATATCTGCAAAAAGATGCTCTTTGAGAAAAATCTCTATTGTAGGAGCAAATGCCGAATAGCCTGTCTGTGGTCCATTTTGAGTTGCACCTAATAGGGAGTCTAAAACTGCTTTACCTCTGTCGTATTTACTAGCATCATAACATATAGGCGATGCCTCTGCTCCTAACTTATCTTTTATTCCTCTAGCTTCTCGGTCATCTAGAACAGTCATGAAGGTTTGTAATCCACGGATACTACGCGGGAAACCAGCATAAGCATAGGTATGAATAATAACTTCTTTGATCTGATTGATAGTCAATCCGGCATCTAAGCCTGCATGCAATTGAATAGCTAAGTTAGGCAAAGAACCTTTACCCGTCAATGCAGCTATTTGCACGATAGACTGCTGCTGTTTACTCAACCTATCCAGTACCTGTGCATTTGTTAGAGTTGTAGTAATAAATAGTGTAAACAGTAATAATTGTATTCCTTTAATCATTATTATTCATCTTAACTGATCTTGCTAACTTTGAAAATGTAAGTGATCCCATTTTCCATTCACCATTTTCCTTGACATATACTTCTGTCACCATAAAAGGATTCATAACGGTATTGCCTCCGACGACTGCTTCTAGATCTATATCATTAAGCAAAATAGCCGTATTACCAATTACATTGAGCGTCACCGAATACACCTCTGCTTTCTTATACCATATCCCACCGCTCTTAATTACATCGAGCTCACGTTGCTTGCCCCATGATCCGCCCATATGAACAAACATAGATTTCTCATGAAATAGCTTATTCAGTTCGTCTGTATTTTTATCGGCCATCCAAGTCCATTTCGATGCTGAAAGGGCTTTTAGCTGTTCTTCATCATTCATCGCATTATCTTTTGTTCTTTCTAAGTTTAAATAGGTTTGTTCATCTACTGACTGTAACCAAGTCGTGCTACTCTTAGGAGAAACAGCTACATAAGTAACACCTGTAGTCGGTGTAGAACCATGCCAATGCTCCACACCTGGAAGACACTTAACGACATCACCTTTCTTTACCAATTGTGCAGCTTTACCTTTTTCCTGATAATAGCCTGCTCCATCTGTAATTAATAATATTTGGCCAGCAGAATGCGTATGCCAATTCAGCTTCGCATTGGGCGCAAAAACAGCGAGTGATATTTGCGAATTAATATCTTTATCGGCAGCATTTAATTCGCGTAACCATACATCGCCTGTATGATTTACATTTTTAGCCTTTTCACCCAATGTAAAAATGGACTGATCTTGCGCCATTACATTTACCGTACTAACGGTTAATAGCAATACTGTTAAATAGATTAATTTCTTCATGATATCTACTGCTTTTAATATTTTTCCAATTAATGCTGTCTACCCTATTTGACCACCCCTATACGAATCAACCATTTGTCTATTTCTTGCTTCACCTGAACTTCTCTATCACCTTCCATCACATAAAAAACACCGTCTCGTTCGATCCCTCCTTTAGTAGAAAAACCGTTCAATACTTTACTATTTGAACACAACTGCTTCACCGTTTCAAAACTACTCCCAATTCCATACCCCGCATTGGTATTAAATGGAATGACTGTTTTGCCGCTTAAATCATATTGATTCAAAAAGCTTTTCATCGGAGGGGGCAGTTGCATGCCCCAGGTCGGAAATCCAATGAAAATGATATCGTATTTTTTAATACTGTCAATTTTCGTTTTCAAAGGAGGTAAAAAGCCTCTTGCATTTTCACTTACGACCTGATCTACCGTCGTTTTATAATCTACTGGATAAGGTGTTTGTAACTCCAACTCAACTAGGTCACTACCAACCTTTTTATTGATCATCTCAGCGACAGCTTTAGTGTTTTTTGTTCTTGACAAGTATACAATCAATAGTTTCTTATCATTAATAAGCTCGCCTTTTCCTACAGGTAACTCTGAAGCTCTGGAACAAGAGGTGAGCATCAAAAATATGACGCCTATCCAAAGGCTATAGTTTTGAATAATTTTCATCCTGCTCTTTATTTTTTGATTACTTACTTAAACCTTTTTCCTTTAGCCATTTCGATAATTCATCGGCCACTTGGATATTATTGAGATCTGAAAAAGGAAAGTGTGTATTACCTTTGATACCGACTTCGGGAAGGTGTACCACCTGAGCGTCTCCACCATGTTTATTAATAGTAGCAGCCCATAATCTAGCCATCTCTAAACCTGAGCGCCAATGATCCATATTCCAAACCTTACTTGGCTCTTTAGCAATATTATCACCGTAATAAACAACAATTGGAAGCTTAGTTAGTTTTTTAAAATCTTCTAACGAAATTTCTACTCCTTTCAATTCTCCAAACAACCCACTAGACGGAATTGCAGCAGGAAGCTCCCCTTTTGGAAACACAAAACCGCTGTAAGGCTCATAAGCGACAATACCTTTTACCTTATCGTTTTGGATGGTTGTCATCCAACCGGGACCGCCACCTTGCGAGTGCGTAACCAATATCCCTTCGCCTATTTTATCAAATAAGGAAGAGATCGCATCGCTTACGACTTTTGTATCAAAAGCTCCTGTATTAGGAGTCATCTGTCTATAAAACTGCTCGAGAGATTGCGACTCTTTCGGAAATTGAACATTTGGAAAATAGTCTGGATAGTTACCTAGTCTAAACTGCGTGAACCAAAACTGCTCATCGCCAGTCGGTTTTACAGTCCCTTCAACCATACTTTTACCAGCTTCACCTCGTCTCGGTTGATCCAGCAAATAAACGGCATAGTTGCGACGTAAAAATATATTTTGGAAACCCTCTCGACCATCTGCTGTAGTCTCCCATGTCTTCTTGGACTGTCCCGCACCATGCAGGAAAACTAGTGGAAGTTTACGAGCCTTTACAGGTTTTTGATAGAACACATAAGCATGGTCGCCATGAAAGGTCTGTCCAGTCGAAGCCAACGCATTTTCTACTGAAAATCTTCCAGGAACAACCATCTGCGTGCCGCCAACCATAAAGCTTCCTTGTTCAGCAATAAGCAATATTCCTGTTTTCTGTTGTGCTGTAAGAGGTTTAATGAAACCACAAATACCGATCAATAAAAAAAGATATTTTCTTGTCCGATTTTTCATGAAAATTAAATTATTTGTTTACAATAGATGCTACTTGTTTATATTCTTCCGCTGAAACAGCTTCATGCCAGTTAATCAAATCATTAGACTTTTGCGAAGTCACACTAATAAATGTAAGTTGGGAATCAGGCGCAGCTCCAACCCAATGGTATAGTCCTGGGATAGTCTCTATACGATCGCCTTTGCGTATGGCTATAGCTTCCTTGCCTTTAGATTGATAGTATCCTTCCCCTTCCGTTACTATTAAAACTCTACCTCCTGGTAATGACTGCCAATTAAAATAACTACCTGCAGCTAATTGATAGTTCGACACTCGAATGTCTGTATATAATGAATCTGTTGTCAGTCCTTGAAATACACCTTGCCCTTGAAGCTTTTTGGAATCAATTGGAGCTTCTGCTAAATCAGTAAACATTGCGGCTTTTGTACAGTGCCTATCCTTTAAGTGACGGCCTGTAAAACCAGCTATTATCGTCAATACGACTATCGATGCTACTGTATAAATGTACTTTTTCATATCTATTTATCTTTTTTAAACTAAGACAAACTTCGAAATAATAGTAACTCTATTTATATATACGCCGACCAAAGCGAAAAATTTGTGGCTAAAGGCGAAAATCTTAACCAGTTATCATCCAGTCCTTAAAGGCTGCCGCTTTATTTTTGCTGATATAGATAGGCTCAGGTACATCTGTACTCAAAGTAACCAATAGACGACTATCAAACCAAATAGTGATATCCTTGATCGCATACCGCGAGATGATAAACTGCTTATTAGCACGGTAGAATAGTGCTGGGTCGAGCGTCTGAAAGATCTGATCCAAAGTCTTGCTGTAGGGATATTGTGCCCCCCCTTGCAGCTGTATTACAGTATTTTTGTCTGTGGTATAGAAATAGGAAATTTCTGCTAGCAGAATTGGCAACAATTTATCTTTTACAGGAATCAGGAGCCGTTCGCTATAACTTTTTGTAGGGCTCAAATTGCTTATTTGTGATATATAGGCAAGAATATCGGGTTGCGAAAACTTCTTAAACTTGTCCAATGCACGTTGCAACTCATGGTTCTTTATAGGCTTTAATAGATAGTCTATACTATTGACCTTGAATGCTTCGATAGCGTACTCATCATATGCAGTTGTAAATATAATAGGCACCTCTACGGTAATATAATCGAATATCAAAAAGGAAGAACCATCCGAAAGATGAATATCCATCAATATGAGATCAGGTGTCTGATTATCGTTCAACCATTTAATGGTCTGCGATACACTTTCCGTATTTCCGATTATCTCAATAGTAGAATCTATTTCCTTTAGTATCTCGAACAGGGTTTCATATGCTGCAGTTTCGTCTTCGACAATCAGGATTTTCATAGCTTTTTATTTTAAAGGTAATATGACTGTAAATAACTGTCCATCATCTTGTACACGTATCGATTGCCCTAACAATAACTTGAAACGGCTCTCCAAATTGTCGAGTCCTGTCCCATTGGTCGTAGGACGGACCAACTTTGAATAGATGGGATTAGAAATACACAGTTCATCTTGTTCGTTCAACCATATCTTGACCAACATTTTGTGATCGCTGTCTACCACATTGTGGACTACAATATTGTCTAGCAAAGGGAGAACGGAAAGTACAGGAAGCTTTAGCGTAAGTTTACTCTTTTCAATTTCGATACTATACTGTAGCTTGTCCGAAAAGCGCACTTCCATCATGTATTGAAAAGAACTGACAAAGGCTAATTCTTCAGCTAGTGTAACAAGACCTTTCTTATGACTTTGCAGAATGTAGCGGAATACATCAGACAACTTATCTAAATAGGTCAATGTCACACGATCCTCCTTCTTGCGAATGAGGGACGCTAAACCATTGAGCGAATTAAAGAAGAAATGGGGGTTGATCTGATTGGTCAATGCGTCGTAGCTGCTTTGCAAATTTTGAACACGCAATTCTTGGATTTCTTTGTTTTTCTTCCTTTGGTCCAGATACAGCATAGCAATGTGACCAACCAACGTACTCAATACGGCCACAATGAAAAACTGAAAAAGTACGAGGCTGCCATAATGACGGACTCTGACCAGAAGCAGATAACAAATGCCTCCGTAAATGGCAAATGTTATAAGAGTAATCATTAAATTGATAAAGAATCGTTTGCGAAGTGATATGCTATGCAGTGATTTTAAGTTATACCCCACCAATAAAAAGATTAATGTAGAAAGTAAACTGTACCGGATCAGCAATAAGATGATCCGCTCGGACTTCGCTGATCCGACTAGCTCTTTTAATTCATAGGGCAACCAAGTAATATCGGGATAGATTACAAAAAGTGCCGACAATAGCCCTAAAGCTAGTAACTGCCAGGTCTTGAATCTACTCAATACGTTGTAGGTATTGTCTACTGAGGTATCTCGCATGTAATAAAATTACAAATTTGTGTCCTCAAAATAAAAAATCCTGGATTAAAACGAATAAATGCATCTTTAAAGCGAAAAACGCTTTCTCACCTTTCTAAAACAAACAAAAAATATCAGATACTAAAAAGCCGTTCCGAAGTGATTTAGTAACGGCTATGTATCTTTACAGGGGATTGTCCCACTAAGTATGTAAATAAAAACTACAGAGTTCAGTTATTTTTCTTATAACTGAACTCTATTTTCAAATAAGTTAGATAAACCTAGGTACTCGTCCCTCTGTTCCTTCTTATCGCTTGCTTGTCCCGATGCAGCCAGAGTCGCAGTTATGAAGGTTATGAGGTTAAAACTTTTAAGATTTCACTTCTTTACATGGATTCTTCAAACAAATCAGGACAAACTGTTAAGGCGTGTTTCTTATTTATAAATCTATTAATTTTTGTTTTAGATATTGTGCTTATCTGTTACTAATGGCGATTTTTTTCAATCGTTCTCTCTGTTTTAATATCAGTTCTCCACGACCATAATATACGTCAGCAGGAGTTAGGTTATTTAAGGCCTCGTGATAACGTTCCAAACTCTTGGAGGGCTTCTTTTAGCTCTTCTGGTGAATAGTAATTGTTCAATTTGACCACATTTTTCATTGTTCTGTTGTATCTTTCAATTTTTACCTGGGTCTGTGGATGAGCGGGGCTGCCATGGATCTGCTTCATTTCCAGTTCTTCGGTCAGATACCTGCCAAGATCCTTAGAGATATAGCACGATCCATTATCTGACAATAATTTAGGCTTAACCTTTGTCTTTAACTTCGCCTTTTTCAATCGCTGTGTCTACATTGCGTATCACGTCCTTATGTTTCATTGATGGACAGAGCTCCCAATGTACAATGTAGGGGCTGTAGTCGTCCAATATGCTGCTTAAATAATAATCTCCCCAGCCTTTTATCCTGAAATAGGTGAAATCTGTCTGCGACATTTCATGCACAAAACTGGTCTTATCCTTGAATTCATCGGATGCACTGATCAAAATATGGCATGGAGCGCTTATCAGCCCCTTGTTTTTAAGGATTCTGTAGACAGAGGATTCAGAAATAAAAAACTGATGTTCGTCTGTAATGTGACAAGCCAACTCACGCGCCTATAAATCAATCTTATCCAGGGCAACCTCGACAACGAATTCTTTAATCTGCTCGGGAATGCTGTTCCATTGTTGTCCAGAATCCCCGTTTTTTTTTCGCTAGACCCTCATAGCCTTTTACGAGATAACGGTCGTACCAGCTGTAAAAGCAATAAACCAGTCGCTTACCCTACGTAACTGGTTGATCGGTCTATAAATTGTAGAATTCGAACAGAATGTGAAGACCAGGCTAAGTATGGTGACCGATTGATGCCCGAACTGGCAAAATCTGTCAAAATTAAGGGCCTTTCGGAAACTAACCTGAAGCTTTGCTTTTAGGCTATTTTACACAGCTTACCCACATTTGGATTCGGGCATAAAAGCTACACTCAAAATTGGTCGTATAAACGTTCTTAAAATTCTTCAGACTACGTATGACGAATTCAGGCTGGTACAGAAAACCGAAGTTGACCATGAAAATCAACATTTGGTATTGGCCACCGAAATCCTTTCAAAATTATCGGCTAAAAATTAATTACAAAGCTTCTAGAGCTCTTATTAGATCATCTGCAATTCTTTGAATTTTAGATGTTTCTGCATTGGCTAATTCTCTTGCTTTCTTAGCCGCTTTTAGGCCTTCATCTTTCTTTTTAAGTTCTAAACAAACATTCGCATAAGTACCTTGGATTGAATATTCTTCAGGTTCTAATAAACTAGCTTGCTTGGCCATTATATAAGCTTGTTGCATTATCATGGGGTTAGTGTCGATCTTTTGGTATGATCCGCGAGCTATTCTTCTTGCCAGGAAACTTAACTTATCAGCATCATTTTTTAATTCATTTTTCATTGCCGAACTGGTTAGCTTTTTAAATTCCTGAAATTTACCTAGACTCAAATAGAAATCGGATTCAAGCATCACCCCTTGTTTCCTAGTCTCAGCATAAGAAGATTTTTTGAAGTAAGGTAGTTTGTTAAAAAAAGCTGATTCATCCTGTAACGAAATATAATTATTCATTGTACTGGTAATTAAACGTTCTTCAACCCCATGACGATCTTCTTTACTACTCCATAAAGTGTATTTTTCTTGATTAGCTAAAAAATGCTTGCCTAACTTGTCGTTTTCTGTTAAAGCAAGATTTTTTATGACACGCCAACCTAATTCAGTGTTTAATTCTTGTTCTGAAATGTGCTTAATAATATCAAGGCCTAATTTTTGTGCCATTGATCGATCCGACTTTTGTACTGCTAAATAAAAGTCTAATAAAAAGTTTATATCTCTTTGTCCTTTCTCATATTTCTGCTTGAGATAGGAAACATTTTTCTTAGGGTCTGCAGCTGTCATTCCTTCTCTTAAGAAATCTTCAACAGACATCTTTGAACCTGTTCTATGTATCACCTCTCCTTTACTATTTACAAATAAGAAGGTAGGAAAAGATTGAACATTGTATTGTTTACGAAGTATAACACCTTCTCCTTTTTCCATATCGATCTTTACATTTATAAATTTATCATTATAAAAGGTTGCTACAGACGAATCTGTAAAAACATTTTTTTCCATCCATTTGCATGGTGCACACCAAGATGTATAACAATCCACAAAAATTAATTTATCTTCTAGTGCCGCTCTTTCAGTTATTTTCTTCCAATTCTCCGTACTAATAAACTCAATCTCTTCTTGAGCGCTAACTTTAAAAATTGTAAAAAAGAGGATTAGGATGCTTAACTTTTTCATTTGTATAATCTTTTTAAAATAAATTATTCATTTAAAACATGAATAGTGATTAGTCGCAATAGTTTCAAATGCGTTTTATATAAAAAGTACCTGAACTAGAACAAACTCCTATTGAATCATTCATTTCCAGGCACTCTTAATTTATCTTCTATTTTTTAGTTAGCGTAATTTCTACATTTTTCTTCTTACCATCTAGACTACCCTCCAGTACAATCTTACCATCGACAGCATTTGAACCGGCAGTAATTTCCAGTTTGTTATCCACCAATTCCGAAGTAAAACCCGCTGGAGAAGAAACTATACGTACCGTAACACCCCTAGAGGTATATAATGTAGTAGAAACTTTTTTACCTATTTCATACCTGACTGTTTCTACTCCTGCCGCAATATATAAACCCACGGATTTATCTAAAGGATGTTGATCCATAAACTCCCACATCAACGGAATAATATTCGCCCAATTCACATTATGATCCACCCCCTTAAGTGCATAAAGCTCTAAGTCTCCATTTCCATCCAGTGCGCTATGAGGCGTACAGATATAATCACCTGCCGTAATAGCTTGTCCAACCACAATATCTCTAACTTGATACCCCCCCATCCTTGTAACCCATGACCTGAAATTATCATATGCTGCTTGATATTGTACAGTTGCATCTCTGTCTCCATTAAAAGCTCGTATAGGCACCGTCCTTGGTGGCAATGGAGTATTAGCAGCCAATCGCAATTGACCCGCTACTGGACAAACTGCTGCAAAAACATCAGACATTTGACTAGCTAATACAAAAGAAAAGATAGCACCACTGGAATGACCACATGCATAAATTCTATTTGTGTCAATCTTGGGCGTTGCTACTTTAAAAAATTCTACCATTGAATTAACAAATGGAATATGCTTATCTGAAACTTGCCAGCCTACAGATCCCGGCTCAGCTGTACCCGCTGGCCATACTGTAATTACATTATTTGTATTAGCCATAGCATTCAGAGGATGTAAAGCTGATACATTAAAAATAGGATCGGGCGGTACCGCACCTGTCGCATAGCTTATATTTCCATGAAAATTAAAAATTAAAGATATAGGCTTACTTGGATTTATAGAAATGGGTAAATAATATTTAAATTCCCGCCATGTAGTGTCTCCATTATCTAGAATCACCTCTAAATTTACTTTATTTATTCCAGGCTTCAGATTTGATCCCGTGTTTTGATCATTTCCATCTGGTTCGAAAGGTATTATTGGTGTCACCTCTTCTTTTTGCTGTGGTGCATAAATACTCTTATCAGCAGTGCAAGAGGATAGCGAAATCATCAATGCCAATGCAACTATTATATTTCTTTTCATCTCCTTAAACTTATATTTTATCAACTAAATCACCGTTAGCATCAAGTCCATCGCGGTTGAATGTTTGATACTTTATCTGGATATCAACTGGGTTACCACTCACTGATTCAAATTTCTTATCAAAAGTCAATCCTATTATAGAGCTATTAAGCTTCATTTGGATGACATCACCCTTAGGCTCTCCTGTTCCAGATTGGTCGTTTTTATAGCGCGAGACTCCCATTATCAAATACCTCTCTGTTCTGGAAACAGTGAAGGTCGGAATAGTAGCATCTGCATCATATCCCATTGTACTCAAATTGGCTATAATTTCTGTGGGGATAGCCTTACTTAATATACTGAGAACATTGTAACGGTAGAGTTTACTTCCTGAACTAAAAATTATATATGGCGAATATCTCATACTATGAAACTTACTATCTTTATTAACAATATCGTTTGATACATCTACGACTCCATCGATCGAAAATGGAGTGGTATTAGCCTGAGTTGCATCTCCCGGAACAGTTAAGTAAACAAGTTTGGCTTGAGAACCATTATGCAAAACTGCAACACATTTATTCGGAGTGGAAGTATGTGTAGCATAGATCATGGAATAACCTGGAAACTTATCCAAATACTCTTCTCTCGAAGTATTTAAAATAGGTACGGGCGTCCTACCAGCATTTGAATACAAAAACTTCCCATTTTTACTATCAAAAAACAATATGTAAGACGACAGATCAAATCCTTTAGTATTGGAAGGCCTGTTTACATCGGACACAGAATTCTTAACATAGGCATAACACATGGCTGGGGAAAGGTATCCATCCGAAACCTTCTGATTGACATAAACTGTATTTCTATAACTAGTCGTATTGTTATAATATAAATTCCCAGCAGAAATTAAAAACATACTACCAACTTGGTTAATGCCACCATGAGGTGTATAGATCCATAAATCAGGTTGGTAGCGAACGAACTCTGGTTTAAAATTAGAAACATCTGGGACAGGATAGGGTGGCAATATGGATGCAAAGGAAGCGCCAGTTATTACATCCAAACCTTCTTTGGGACCTAAGGTATTTTTATCGATAACTTTTAGGCCATCTTCTGATAATATATGCATCCCCCCAAGGGTTGCCACGTCCGAAAAGGGCTCCTTATCTTTAAAATAATTATAGTTAACAACAATGCCTTTGGGACCTTTTCCTAAAGACTCCTCAAAGCGATTTTTATAATAATTAACTACAAATTCTCCTTCTTGATCTAACCGTTTATAAGACAATTCAGCCTCTCCGTTATAGTTACTTAATACAACCAACATATCTCCTGCAGTGGAAGTGCTGACGCGTAGATTAAATCTAAAGTGTTCCTTGGATCCATTATTTTTATCCGTTACAATAAATCGGCCTAGGTGATCCCCTACTTTCATGTCGACTTTGGTATGTAAATCTTTATTTTCACTTATTATTTTTCGAGCGATCTCCCATTCATAAGTAAACCGATTGGTGTCGGAATATTGCGTTCCTTTTAAATCAATTACGATTGATAAAGAGTCGTCTTGATCACGTTCATAATGATTTAATAACCCTTCTACTTTCAGCTCATTGATTTCAACATAATCATAATTGCCCTGATCCTTGTAGCAAGAAACTACAATAAAGAAGGATAAAAATAAGGAGCTAATAAATAATATTCTATTCATAATTTGTTATCTTTTAATTGAACATTTTTATGGAGCAAGCCTATCAATAAGTACTCGTTCTTTGGTCTCTTTATCGTAAGTGGGATTTGCCATCAAATAAGATCTTAATGCAGAAAAATAAGGAGCAGTAAGATTTTGACTCATGGGTCTGTCCGAATCAACAACCTTAAAAGCTTCATTAAAGCGCATTAATACCTTCCATTTTTCGGGATGATAATAATACAAACCAATCCCTTCATAGGACTTCCACCATTTAGGCTCGGAAAGGTAATTATTGATTTCCACTTTCGTACGAGCTCCTTTGTTAACCCCTATACCCAAATCTTCGCTTTCTTCAATATATAGAGAAATTATCTTTTTTTCTTGGGTGATATGACTACTGCTTAATGCTTCTCTTAAAACAACTATTTTAAGGGTATCCACAAAAAGATTCGCCTTAAACTTTTGTGTGGATGATATTGATTTATAATGTACTCCTTCTATTGCTGTAGTGGAGTCTGCCAAAACAGAAATCTTATAAAACCGATCATGATCTGCTGGTTGACCCAATAACTTCACAGCTATACTAACCGTGTCTTCTTTAACATCTTCTTCTGCCATTCCGAAAGAAAATATGGTCTTATCAAATTCACGAATCTGATTAAGGAATTTATAATTATATGCGAAATATACACGATCCTTATCACTGTAATTTAATCCTGCTTCTTTTGCACATGATGCAAGCAGGAAGAGAGTCAGAGTATATAATAATATTTTTTTCATTACATCTTTATATTTAATGATTGATATAATCTATCTATGCCCCGTTTCGATTTCCTTTTCTGGAATCGGGAAAACAAAGATTTGCTTACTAGCTGGAATATCAGTTATTCCGGAATTATTTTTAATATCTTTATTCAAGCGTTTATAAGCATAAAACAACTGCCCCTCTCCTGGATATTCGCGAATCAACTCTTCAAATAGTACATCTCTACTTATAAAATGCCAATCGGATGCGTTTCGAATTCTAGATCTACGTAGGGTATTTATATAATTCAAGCAAGCGTTCAGATCCGTACTATACAAAGCTTCTGAAACAATAAGGTACATCTCACTAAGTTTAATTAAGGGAATTTTGGGGTAGAACAGTTTGGCATCTCCTCTGGTATATTTAGCGAAATTGGATATATCAAACCAAAACTGATAACGAGCATCATCACTATTAGCCGAATAAATGACGGCGGGCGCACCAAAGGGGAGTTTAGCTTGATTAACAACACCTCCTCCAATAATATTAAAATGCAAAGCTTTGGACATCTCTGGTATGTCTTTATTTCTTAAAGAGAAAATATGTTCATCCGAAAAAAGAAAATCTCTTTCTGCATCAGGTACATCTATACTTGTTTCATAATCCAGCAACCGGAATTTCTGTGATTCAATTACTTCTTTGGCAAATTTAACGGCATTAAGCTTGTCCCCAATAGTCATATAAACTCGCGCCATTAAGGCCTTAACAGCAAACTTATTTATTCTTGCAACATATTTGTCGGCAGCATTTTTATCCAACATCTGAAAAGGAACAACTTCATTTATAGGATCTTCCTCTAAATGAGATCCTGCCAATTCTAAATCCAGAAGAACTAATTTTAAACACTCTGCTGCCGTATATACAGGAGGCAAAGCGACACCAAATTCTTTGTTATAAGGAATTCCCTCAGCATTATGATTGAATTTCACATCTTCAGTAAACATTCTTAACAAGTCAAAATGTAAGAATGCCCGTAATGCTAAAGCCTCACCAACTACCTGCTTCCGAATATGAGGTCGCATGACATCACCATTTTTCTGCTCCCATCTTAAAATATTATTAGTTGCAGCAATAGCCGCATACATCTTAGACCAGATTCCATCGATATCCCGTTTTACAGATGCGTTTTTATAATTATAATCTCTAAGTTCTTTGTAATTTTCTGCAATTGTATTATAATCATAATATTGAGCCAGAACATCTATTAACTCAAAACTTAGTTTTTGTCCATACAGATTTGGTTCTGAAATTTGACTATAAACCCCTGACAAGGCGTCTACATAACCTTGCTCCTTTGAAAACAATTTATGTTCATCAACTTGATTGATCAGATCTACCTCCAAAAATTTAGTACAAGAGGAAATTACAAAGATCATTACACCAATTAGAACTAGTTTAAATTTCATTTGTAGATTTTTTATTATTATTCTCATTTCTATAAATTTTAGAAAGTCACATTAATTCCAGCAGTATATGTTTGTGCGAAGGGATAGGCTGTTCCTCGTTCTGCCTTTACTGTAGAAATACGGAATAAGTCGGTAGTGGAGAACATGATTTTAATTCTTTCTGCACGTAGCTTAGTCTTCCATACTGATTGTACATCATACGTCAAAGAAAGCGCTCCTAAGGTGAACGAATTATATTCTTGTACAAAACGAGTAGTTTGGTAGGAATCCGATGTATCATCTATTCGCTTATATTTTGCCGTATTGCCAGGTTCAATCCATCGATCATATAACACTCTCCTATCGGCATTGTAAAGTGGGTTGGCTCCTTCAACTTTGCTTTTCAGCGTTGAATTGAAAATTTTTCCGCCCACTCGGTATTGGAACAAGGTAAAAAGGTTCCACCCTTTGTAGGTCAAATTAGAAGTAAAATTACCTTCTACTGTCGGTTTAGTATCTCCTACAACTACTTTATCTTTATAATCATAGTCGAATGTATATTCTCCCGATCTTTTGATAAAGACCTCGTTGCCTGTTGCAGGATCTATTCCTGCAGAACGAACGACCATCAAAGCACTTTGTGAACGACCAACTTCATAAGTTCTTAATGGACTTGAACTCGTTGTATTTGCAAGTTTATTTGCTTCTGCATTCATAGCTTCTAATGCATTTGACAACTTTTGAATTCTATTTCTATTATTAATTGCAGCAAACGTAATATTCCAATTCAAGTCTTTGGCTCGATCCCTAATCAAATTAAATCGTAGACGAAAATCGATCCCAATATTCTTCATTTGCCCCATATTTTCGATATAACTACTAAACCCTGTAGAAGGTGCGACATCGATAGGAAGCAATAAGTTTTCTGTTAACTTCATATATCCATCAAGATTTAATTGCATGAAGTTTTGGAATAAACCTAAATCTACCCCTACGTTATAAGATAGTGTATTTTGCCATTTTAATGAAGAATTACCAAACCCCATTAAGATAGCTCCTAAATTTCCATTGTAACCGCTATTCTGTCCGTAACTATAGGTAGTTAATGCTTGGCTTGAAGAAAAATTTAAAGAGCCAGTACTTCCGGCTGAACCTCTAACTTTTAAAGTACTTTCCGCAGATTTCCAGAATTCCTCATTATGTACATTCCATGCAAATCCTAAAGCCCAAAAGGGTGCAAACCTAGAATCTCTACCGAATTTACTAGAACCATCGGTCCGATAAGAAGCATCTAAAAAATAGCGATTGTCATAGCCATAGTTTGCATTTCCAAAAAATCCAACCATTGTCGATTTATCAAAAACACCTTTAGGTTTAGAATTTTCTTGATATTGTGCGGCGAATTCTACAAAAGTCATATCGTCATTCAAAAAGCCTGTTGCTGTAAATCCCTCACCTTCTTTGGAATGGGTCAGCAAATTTGTTCCTATGCCTATATTAAATACATTTTTATGAATGACTTTGTTATAAGCTATCGTTAAGTTCCCATCTATATCAACCGACTCGCTATTTAAAGTGGTATACTTTCCTTTTTTTTCAGGCACTGTCTCCGTTGCGTATTCGGATGAATTAGGCGATCTATAAAATTCATTTTTGTCCAATTGCTTAGAAAGACTAATTCTGCCCTGCATACGTAATGAAGGTATAATTCTCCAGTCCACACTAAAATTATCTTGGATGGAAATGTATTTATTATAATCTTTTTGAGGTAAACTAGCATTAATCATAGGATTATAATTACCATTACTCAACATTAAAATATAATCGCCATTGCCATCATAAATCCGGTCATAAGGATTTTGGTTGGTAAAATTAGAAAATGAACCATAAGGTGAGTTATCGCCCTTAACTTCTTCGACGACTAGATCATTCCGCATTAAGAAATTATTGCCAATATCATAATTAAATACAACACCAATTCCTGTTTTACCACGACCTGACCCGATCATTACTCCACGATCATTTTCCTTTCTTAGATTAATGCCATACCGAAAACTTTTATCTCCACCTTCAAGGTATAAATTGTAACGTTGATTAATTGATGTGCGAAGAGGCTTAGATAACCAATAAGTATCGACTCCTCTCAATATTTCTTTATTGATCTCATTGTATTGCATATCCAATAACATTTGACCTTCATAGTTTCCCAATTTATCAGTCCATTTTCCTGCTAATTTTTCATAATGAAGTTTTTCACTTGCGTTCATTAGATTATAATCTCGCAAATCGGGTGTAGATACAATAAAGTTGGAGTTAAAAGTTGTACGGATTTCCCCTGGTTTTGGTCGTACCGTTCTAATTAAAATTACACCATTTGCACCCCGAGAACCATACAAAGCTGTAGCTGCCGCATCCTTTAAAATAGTTACATTATCAATCCTATTCAAATCTAAATCGTATATTCTCTCTGCACTAACATCAACACCATCTAAAATGAATAGTGGGGCATTAGGATTAGACTTTCCATCATCAGCTGTCCCCCTTAGATCAAATCCATTTTCACCTCTTATAGTTAAATCTGGAATTCGATTTGGGTCAGATCCGAACTCCAAACTTTCTTTCATATGGATAGCCGGATCCAATGCAGATAATGTTTGTAATATATTGCCCATACCTACCTGTCTTATTTCATCACCATTCAAAGTCAATTCTGATCCTGTAAAAGATTCTCTCTTTTTGGCAAAATAGCCAACCGTAACTTCCACATCTTCTAAGTTTGAAGTTTGGGGCTCTAACTTAATTATCAAATCAGCTTTTGCCTTTACTTCTTGCTTTAAATAACCTAAATAAGAGATTTCCAAAATTTGATTTGCATTAGGTACTTTAATTATAAAGCTTCCTTTAGTGTCCGTACGGGCTACACGTTTATGACCTTTTAAAACTACAGTCGCTCCGGACATTCCCTTCCCCTGTTCATCTACAACTTTTCCACGAATAATAATTTCATCCTGTATAATACGCGTATTTGCAGGCAACGAAGTTGTTTGAGGTTTTATTACAATGGTTTTATTTTTAAATGTATACGCTAGATTTTGCTTAGCAAGAACCTGATTCAAGACGCTTTCTAATGACTCCATTTTGAAGTTAGCATCTAATTTCTCAGAATCTTCTAATTTCGATGATTGGTATAAAATATTGTAACCGGTTTGTTTAGCAATCTGGTCGAATACCTCCTTTAAAGAAGTGTTCTTCTTACTAAAAGTAACCTGCTGCGCGATTCCTGTAGCACTTACATGAGCAAAGAAAAAAGTCACTATAATCGCAGTTAAACTAAGACGCATAAAAATTTTCCATTTAAGTACTCTATCAGTACATAATGATGCACCAAGTATATAAGCAAAATGCCCACACTTGATAAAATCATCTAATTTCATATTTTTGTTAATGTTTAATCGTTGTGAAATAATTGATTATCGATATTGGTTAGATTAGAACAGTTAAAGCTTTAACCGGAGATGTTCCCGCATCTTCGGTTATTTTTTACTTGACTGTCTATTACACATAGAAGTAAGCTTATCTCATAACAGTGATCCTCCTTCCTTCAATTTTAAAATGCACACCCCCAGTTAACTCTAATGATTCTAACACACTAGATAAAGTCTCACCTTTTGAAACTCTTCCACTAAATACTTGCTCGGCATCGATTAGATCTTGATATTGTATTTCAATGTCATACCAACGAGCAACTTTGCGCATAATACTTTCTATTGATTCATTATTAAACTTGAAATAACCATTCTTCCAAGCTGTGACCTCTTCCACATCTGCAATTTCAAGATCAATCTTACTATCATTTGACAAAATTACACTTTGTTGTCCTGGAGAAAGCTTTATAGATTGATTTGTATAATTATTGCGAACCCGAACCGACCCTTCCAATAAAGTAGTCTTCACGAGCTGATCCTCCCTATATGCGCTTACATTGAATTGTGTCCCAAGGACTTTGATCTCTTGCTCGTGACTACTTACCACAAACATTTGCTTTTCCTTTTTAGCTACTTCAAAATAAGCTTCGCCATCCAATTCTACACGTCGTTCCTGTTGCGTAAAGCGGGAAGGGTATTTAATAGTCGTTGCGGCATTAAGCCACACCTTAGTACCATCGGGCAATGTAATTTGGTATTGCCCCCCCCTTGGTGTGCTTAGCGTGAGTATTTGTTCCTTTTGTTGCGCTGAAGAGATCGCATCCGAATGTGCTAGCACTCCCGTGCCATCGGTATAAACAATAGAATCTGAACCGATGATAATTCCTTCTTGGTTCTCATTTAAGTTGATAACAGTTCCATCGGCTAGTGTTAGTAATGCACCATTACCTACAGGCGCAATATCATCTGCTACTATTTCTTGGACATTGCTAGATGAGAGTTCTTTTTTAACAGCTAGGTAAAAGTAAAGCCCTATACTGACGCACACAAAAACAGATGCCGCTACAGCAATCCTACTCCAGGAGAGCAGCTGACGATTGGGCCTTACGGATTGCTCCATGAATAATTTCTCTTGTATATCAGCCCATACTAAATCGAGATCTTCCGTACTCTCTGCTAAAGACATTGACTCCTGCAAATCTCCATCCCGATACGCCATGTACCAACTTTCAATAAAGGCAATTTCTTCAGGCGTACATGTACCTTCCTTATATTTATCCAGTATTAGGTCTATTTCTTCTCTTTTCATAATTATTGGCGATCGGTATTTGTACCCGATACTGTATACAAGACAAGAAGCAATGACCTAACATGTAGATGAAAAACAAAAAATATTATAAAAAGCTGTAAATATGCTATTTAAATTAAAAAAGAAAGTATAGGGCTTTGGTTAAAAGCTAGCTTTGGATAAGAAATAGAAGATATGTAAATAGTCCCAGTTTAGTACGTAGGATCTTTAATGCATTGGAAATTTGTCTATTTACGGTAGACTCCGTTATTCCCAACTCTGCAGCAATTTCCTGATGACTAAGATTTAACTTTCTGCTCATCTCAAATACGAGTCTCATCTTATCGGGAAGTGCAGCGATTTCAGCCTCTATGATTTCAGAAAATTGTCTTTCTCTTACCAGATGATCCGTAAAAACCGTGCTTACATCAGCAAATTCTATCATCGAATCTACATACTTAGTCCGTACTTTTTGATGTGCAAAATGATTTAGTATACTATTCCTTAAAGAGGTATACAGATAGCCAGAAAGATTACTGTTACAGGTTATGGTCTTCCGCTTTTCCCAAAAATTCACAAAAACCTCTTGGATAATATCTTTTGTATCTTCTCGATTACCCATTTTTTTGCAAGCGTGGTAGTGTAATACAAATTTGTACCGCTCAAAAATCTCGGTAAAGCTCGATTGGTTGCCTTCTTTGACTAGGGCAACTAGGTCCATATCCGAAAGTGTTGAATAATCTGGCATTGGTTAAATAATTGAGTTATCAAAATTAAGAATTAAAAAATCGATTTACAAACAAGTATTTACCACGAATTTTGACGCTATTGCAAATTAGTAATTTAGCGGTTTACAGTTTGTCAATTGTAAAAAAAACGTTGTTCAAATGATCAAAAAACTCTATGTAGATACTCTTGTCTGCTATATCTATGATGACAATACGCGTAAGATACTTATAAAGTCCGTTTTAATTACTTAAATTCGTCTTTGAAATTTCTCTTCTTTTGGTAACAATTAGCAGATCAAAAATTAGCCGGTCAAACCGTTTGGTATGGCTTTAGAATAATTGGCCTTGTCTTCTTTTTATCCCGTTCCAAACGACCTCTAAACTCTTTTCTAAATCTTGAAGGTCATCCCGAATATATCCGCTGGTATCTCTATCTAATTGGACTGGATGCATTGACCACGATTCCTTTTGCTAAATTATGTCAGGATAACAGGCCAAAGAAATACACATTCCTAAGATTAACTGGCATTATTCTATTTTTTTTGTAATCTTTCTCGTATACGTGTCCAGCTATTTGAGCGGTACATCCGATCGTGTTATGGCGCAATGTTATTATGGCAATAATAGAGTTGGATTCTTGATCTTAGCGAATCTGACACAGAATGTCTATGTATTTTTGACATATTTTAAAGTGGATCATACAATGAATCAAAATCTCTCTTGACTAAACGTGACGAATCCGCAGACTGAATATCTAATTTTCGATTCATCCAGTTAGGATTAATAATGACCAAAGCTAAAAATAGTTTGTTATGGAAAGATGAACATACTGTTAAAAAAAGTATTTTGTTGACACGTTACGTTTAAAACGAATAATATCAACTTTTTCACTGACAAAAACTCAGATCTCAGTAGCGAGCGAAGACCATGCTTCGGAAAGATCTTCTAGATGTAACGGCCTACTGTTACAATAAAAGAGCGGAGAATAATACATTTATTCTCCGCTCTCAAAAATACCGCTATTTTCTACATCATTTTGTCAACTGCTTCTCCAACAACAGTTTCAATGCTGGGTCAGATGGTCGAGGTGCGTATGTAGAGACTATTTTACCTTGTTTGTCAAAAAGCATAAAACGGGGGATACCTTCGATCTGGTAATCGGTAGAAATTTGATTCTTCACATCCCTCACTTGGGTGCTGAGCCCTTTGTAATCTCGGACGTACTCCTCCCACTTGGACTTATTTCTATCAATAGATACAGATAAAAACACGACATCTTTGCCTTTCATCTCTTGGGCCAATGTTTCAAAATAAGGCATTTCCTGTTTACAAGGTCCACACCAGGTTGCCCAAACATCTACCAATACAAGCTTACCTAGGTAATTGGATAGTTTTTTTGTGCTGCCATCTATTAATTCGCCAACGATTTCTTTCGCTTCAGCACCTTTAAACAATCCTGAGCCTTTTATTTTCAGCAACTTTTCAGCAAGAAGTTCGTGATGCTGGGGAAGAAGAAACGTACTAAATCTTTCTTTAAACCCATTAACCTCATCATAACTTTTGGATTCGATTATTCTGTCAATCAGGAAATAACTCTGTATGCTTTTATTGTTAACAAATGATAACATAGGCATTTTGTACGAATTCTGGAGGTCTTTACGTTTCAACCTAGCCATAGCACCATAATAAGAGTTAATAGATCTTAGCCCCCAAGGAATGTCTAACAGTTTTATATCGTTATACAGTTTTTCATTACCAAGTGTCTCATAAAACGCTGGAAAATTAATAGTTTCTCCTTTTTTATTGGCACGTGCCGAAATGGTGGCATGTAGCAGGTAATATTCGGATTCTAAAGCCATAAAATAGCTAAAGAAATCATCAAACGATTGATTACCTGTCCTATTGTAATGTGTGATGTATTCCTGCATTTTTGGATACGTGTCGCTAAGTATAGGAAATATCTCATTCAACGACTTTGTAGCATCCAAAACTGCACTTCTGCTCGTATTAATCAACTTATACCAGTCGTCGATTGCTTTATTCTCTTTCGATAATAGTCCCTCAAATCGCATAGAAGAATTGTAATCTTCAAATTTTAAAACTATCTGGTCATCTGGCTTTAGGTAAAGTATATTATACCATCTTACACGAGGATTATCTGTATATATGTAATAGAAACCTGCTTCGATCTCCTTTTTTATATCGAATTCAAATTTACCTTCGACTACGTTTGATTTGGCTACTAGGGAAGGCTTATTTTTGCTAAAAGAGATAACAGCCAAAACTCCTTTACCCGGTAATTGTCCGCTGATCTTGACTTGAGCGAAAGTATTAGCAAAAGCAAAGATCACAATTAGGATACACAATATTTTTTTCATTTTTTTATTTATTTAGTTCTTCATTAATCATTATTCCTAGCAAGCGGTTGGAAGGCCTGGGGGCATCGACCGATACTATATTGCCTTTCTTATCGAACAGCATGAATCTGGGGATACCTGTAATCTTGTAATTGTCCCTGATAGCCTGATCACCCAACAGCTGTACGCCGGTCAGTTTGTTCTTTTTAAGATACTCTTCCCATTTATGTTTCATATTATCAACAGATACACTCATAAAAACAACATCTTTACCTTCAAACTCATGCTCTAATTTCTGAAGAGAAGGGATTTCTCCTATGCATGGCCCACACCAAGTCGCCCAGACATCTACCACCACAACCTTCCCCACAAAATCACTTAGCGACACCATTTTCCCTGTAATATCGGGGTAAATGAAATTAATCGCCGGGCTACCTTTTGATGTCGACATCAAGGGAGCTCCAAAATTTTGAGCAGCGTTTTTCTGATCTGCTGATTGAAAATAACTACCATACATCTTCATAAATGCATTGTATTTATCTGCCGTTTTTTGCTTTGCTAACTCTTTTAATAAATATCTACTTTTTAAATCATCACCATCTATTTGTTCTAAAAGATAATCGGTATAATTTCCTTCGATATTTTTTGACATATGGGTTCTCTTTACAGAAGAATAAGCTTTTAAATATTCCCAAGCGTACGGAAGTCGTAAGATTTGGGAATTAAGTGGTTTTTCATCTAAGACCTTTTTATGAAATGAAGTAATATTTCCTTTCTCAGGATGTTTTGTCCGCCCGGATGCCAAGAAGGCTAATGCAAAAAACCGAATATCACTTTGAGCCAAGTAATTCATTTCCTCATTGAACTTGATATTTGCGGTTTTTATCTGATCCAAATACTTCCCATAATCAATAACGACTTTCTCTAATTCAGGATAAAAATCAATATAAGTCGTGAGTATACCTTTGGATTTGGTTGCCATGTTGTCCATCTTTTTCAAAATATGAAACCATTGATTGACAAGTATATTTTCAGGGTTGCTCGTCCCAACTAACGCTATATCATTTGATTCGGAATCGATCTTAACAGAAAGTATCTGATCCGGTATCAAGTAAACCCTAAAATAAGTCTTTTCATCGCCTATATAATAAAACCCATAATCATTTGGAATAAGTGTAAATGCAAACGAACCATCTGGACCAAGAGACGTAGAGGCATATTCAACCATATCCCCGTTGAGCACAGTAAATAACTTTATCTGCTTGGCTGTTTCATGCCTATAAGACCCCTTTACAGTGGAATAGGGTGTTTTTGCATTGACCATCAATATCATAGACATTAGTATGGTGAGTATGTATTTCATAGAAATTTGTCTTTTGTTAAAATGATTGTATATTATTAATAATAAAACTATTTGATCGCATTAAACTCTGCAATACTGGTTAGTCCTGCTGAAAATGTTGTTTTTAGCACTTTACACTTAAAGTATCGTGCTGTCACTGCATTAGTAAACTTTACCACCTTAACATCGGGATTGTTTACATTAGTTGTAGGGGAGGTAGGACTTCCAAAATATCGTCCTTCTTGTTTCCAATTGACGCCATCCTCACTGGAAAAAATATCCATTTCTAAGACATTGGAAGTTTGGAATGGTCCATAACTCGGCGTTATTTTGAATCCTTTAATGGTTTCTGTGCCTCCCATGTCGATCTCAAATACTCCCAAATCTTTCTTCGTATCACCTAGCCAGTAGGTGCTATTTTTGCCATCTAATATTTTTTCAATTGAGAAAGTAGCCGATGCGGAATAAGCTGCTTTAATCTTCCATATACTACGATCGACAACATCTCCTACCAATTCGTGGACAGCTCCTTTAAGTATGTTGCTAACAAACAGAAATATGTTAACCCTATCCTTCTCCGGATCGGCAAGTACATTTTTCGGGTCGCTTGAATTCACTTTTATCGGTACCATGTACAAATTGGGAGACTTAAACAGTGCGCTGTTAACTATTTCAACTCGAATACCTGTAGCGGATACCGTCTCATTGGCTTTGACTGTTGCCGTGTTATACAGCTTGTAAGACTCTGCCGGAAAAGGGAGATAATTCGTGTTATGTTGAAGATTATAAGCAGCGACCAGCTCGTCCCTCCCCTCATCATCTACCAACACATCGGCCGGACGATTAATGGCTTGGCTAAGCTTTACCTGTAAAGGAAGAACTTCACTATCGCCATTGCTCACAAAAATCTGCATATCAGACTCCCCCTTTATGCCCGATAATGATGCAGTTAAATTTATAGCACTAACATTAAATCGTATAAACATGAGTTCACTTTTGAGTTGCACACCACTATCCTTACTCTCCAGTTTAATAGGTATCACAAAAACCATCTGCCCGACAGGCAAGCTTGAGACATCTTTTAATCGAACTTTAACCGAATCGGAAGATTGAACCTCGCCCGCTTTTATCATAAGTTCTGGTTCGACAATCTCAAACAAGTCGGACTCGAATACAGGGGATTTATAATTATATAGCATATCGTAGGCATCAATTAAATCCCGATTGTTATCTATCCTAGCACTAACGAAAACATCTCTAGTATACTTTTCTTTTAGAAGTACCCGAAAACCTGCCTCCTGAGCACCTAAATCAATAATATTCATATTGATAATAACGTTGTCCCCACTATTGGTAGGGATATATTTATATGCAGACATATTCTTACTCACATATTCTATCAGGCTACTGGGATCTCCTTCTTTTTTGCAACCCAGAATTAGAACCCCAACGAATATGTAGAAAGATAATCGTAATGATTTCAGTTTATTTATTTTCATATCTATCTTATCTATTATTCTGGATAATTAAATTATTATTCGCAATCAATTTTGGTGCAAATGGCATTAGATAACGAGGTGATAATGCCGGTAAGGTTTTGATTACTGTTTGGGGAGTCCCTCCTAATCGCTCCATTGTCGTCACGTATTTTCCTTCCCTATTTAATCTTTTGAGATCGAACAGACGTAGTCCCCCTTTCAAGTATAACTCCCGTCTTCTTTCTTCAAAAACGAGCTTCAAGGGGTCTTCAACACCAACTTGTATCTCCATAAAATCTACTGTTTTAAAACGGTATTTACGAAGATGGTTTATGACTGCTATTGCTTCGTCTTCCCGTCCGGTCCGTGCTAAACATTCGGCTTTTATGAGCATCATTTCTGGAACACCTATACTGTAGTTAAAAGGTGTATACCACGTATTGGATTTTGAGAAAAATGGATAAACCGCTTTTTGATTCGTTGCCGTATATACAAAGTTATATGCCAACCTAAGATCTTTAGGCTGATAGAGTTCCAGCAAACCTTTACTTATCTCTAGATTTTCAGTGAATTTATTGTAAAATTCAGTATCCATAGTTACTTTTCCGAACAATAACTCGGGATTGGTTTTCTGTTCTTCGAGTGTAGTCAATTTCCCTTTCACTCCCAAAGCCGGCTTTGAAGGATTTACAAACGAAAACAAGCGGTAATCTAGCAACGTATCTCTAATGGATAAAGCCGATTCGGCATGTAATAAAGCTTCATCAAAATGCCCCATCATAAGATGTATTCGTGCTAATAGTGCATATGCAGCCGCTTTTCCTGGATGTAAAATATCCACACCAAAATCAGGTAATTCTTTTGCTTCCAATGCATTTTTTAAGTCCGACAGAATCTGATTATATACTTGTTTAACGGTAGCCCTCTCAGGTAATTCATTCGCATCTGGATGTAAAATTAACGGGACGGATAAGTCTTGATCGGCAGTAGACAGATTATATTCTCGCCCATATATACCTGCCAACTGACTGTAATAGTAAGCTCTATGAATATAGGCTTGTGCTTGTGCTATTGCTTTACGTTCTTCAGATCCATCTATCGCAGCCATAATATTATCTAGAACAATATTTACTTGCAAAATATATTTATACGTATCATTATACATCAAATCCTCGTCCGTAGCATCCCACACTTTATCATTCCACATGTACGTGTTAAGATAATAAGAATTATTACCCGCTTTATCACGAATTCCATCAGTCAGATGAACATCATCACTGACTAAATCCGCAAGAAAATAATTACCCTCGGCTAATTGAGCATTATTCAGTATCTCCTCAAAGTCAGTTACAGTTCTCGGGTTTATAGCCCCCGTATTATTAGGTCGAACATCCAAAAACTTTTCGCATCCCGAAAAGATAACAATTGGTAATAGAAAAAATAATTTAAACAGATTCTTCATAATTCATTTTTTTTTAAAAACCAATATTGACGCTGAGAACAAAGTTAGTTGGTCGAGAAAGCCCGACAGTTCCATTGTTACTTACCGCATCAGGGTCTATATCCATGCTGTTACGTGTCCACAGAGCCACATTTTCTACCTGTCCAGACACCGTCAAACGTTTCAAAAAGGTGGATTGTAAAAATGACGGAGGAACCTCCCACCCTAGTTGAATTTCTCGCAGACGAATATTGTCAGCAGACATAATCGTATGACTAGCGTTTTGAAGTCCAAATGAACGAGTTGCATCATGTTTGGCTATTGCAGGTATATCCGTAAGGTTCTCGTCTCCTGGTTTTCTCCATCGGTCGGCTATCCATATACTCTTATCAATATCAGGTGTCATACTAGGCGTATATCGTCTCATAATATGACCAAAATTAAACATGAGTCTCGCTCCAACAAATACGCTCTTATACTGCCAATTATTGAAAACGCCTCCTGAAATAGGAGCTCTAGTCTTTCCACTGTAAACCAAAGTCATCTCATCAGGTCGTGATACCACAGAACCATCTTCTCTAAAATATTGCGGGTTGCCCAACGTGTCTAAACCTGCCCAATTAAAGCTCCAAAGATTATCCGTGGTATAACCACTCCTAGCTGCTGTCAAATAACTAGGTCTCAAAGAGAAAGCTTCTTTTGGAACTTCCAATGCCTTATTAACATTGTAAGCTCCATTTATCATGACACGCCACTCAAAATCAATATTTCGGAATAGAGCAGCGCTAAAACCTATATTAAAACCTTGGTTAGATATTTTACTGTAATTGAGTCTAGATTGCAAACCTGTTGACGGATCAGTTGGGAGAAGTCCTTGAGCCAGACCTTCTGTAGTATTATTATAATACCTAACCGAAAGAGTATATCTATTGGCCATAAAACCAAGATCCATAGTCGCTTCTTTATTAATTTTACTAGGCGGCAACAACCCTTGTGCATCACCAATAGGTACACTTCCACCTCCACCATTTGTCACCGAATTCGCCCCCAACATTATTCCCATTCCTTGAAATGGATTCAAACTTTGAAATACCATACCGACTCGAAGCATATTAATCCAAGAGGAGTTAAAATACGACGAACTAGCTATATCATACGATACTCTGCCGTTCCATCCGCTACTGCCCAATGTATTCCTATTATACTTCAAGCTCATCACGAATTTATTTTCAAACAAGCGCGTATCAATACCTCCCGAAATACTTCTATTCTTTTGCCCACTTTGTTGTGCAAAATTAAAGCTGCTGATAAAAATCATAGAATTGCCCCAAACAGGTTGTTCAAAACGATTTCCAGACACCTGACTGGCTGAAAGTTTTGGGATACCGACCTCATTTGCTGATACCGTAAGCTTCATTTCATCTATAAAAGATAATCGGTCACGGAAGAAATTCTCACGACCTACATGCCATGAAACTCCAGCTAATTTGCTGACTGTAGCAGCATATGCAGGCACATAACCATATTTTGGCATGTAACTGGACAGGTATTGTACGTTTAAGTCATACTTTTTCTTGAAACTATACAAAAAATTACCATTCAGATTTATATTACGATCATACCGTTCTACATTTATCCCTGGTACAAAAAGCTTATTAAAATCAAGCGTATTAGCATTATAATTTTTCAAATCAGTCGACTGTGTTGCCAACAAAGGTAAACCAACTCCCAAGGCTCTACTATATCCATATATCGTAGCAAACGGATTATTTTTTGACTCGGCACTTCCGATTCCCATATCTAAACTACCCGCAATATCATGGTAATTGTCAAAAGAATGATTGAACTTCAGCCCTGTAGTGATACGGTACTCTAATGCACTTGATTGTGTTTTTTTATACAAATCTCCTATCGGCACATAAAACGTCACTTCAGAGCCATCCACGCTAGGCACACCATACTCATTAAACAATTGACGAGCTGTACTAGATTGCGCTCCTGTTAATCTTTCATCCACTGATTTAGACTTTGAAAACTTTATTGCAGTTGACCACTTTAACCCCTTCAACACTTGATAATCGGCATCGAAATTACCATCAATCCTATTAGCCTTTCGCTCTGTATAACTAGATATCAAGTCTTCATATAGATTTAGTCCGTTATTATAATAGCCAACATTCATCATTTGATCATTAAGTTGGGCGTCCCGTTGAAAATAAACATACTCTCCACCATCATCAAACAACAGCTGATAGGGATCTAAATCTGCCGTCTTTAGATCACCTCTATAATTAGAACTTCTAGAGAGATTAATCAACCAACGAGCGTTAAGTTTACCCTCCAAAACCCGCAAGTTATTACGAATTCCTAACCCAAACTCTTGATTATTTGACCCCAAATCTGTAGTCATATTTTTACGATACAATCCATTAACAGAAAACTGATAGGCCGAGCTACCTCCTGATAATTGCAAAGAGTGATTTTGGTTGAAAATATTTTGTTGCAAAGAACGCAACTGACTTCGATTGGAAATTCTCCCGAGTGAGTCCCATTTTGATTGAAACTCCTCTTGAGATAACTTCTTTTTACCTAAATCAAATAACAATGACTCGGCCGGACGGAGTGTTCCAGGTTTTTCAGGCATCGTACGTGGATCATATTTCGCAAAACCTCGATCATACACCTCTTTGTAATAACTTAATATATCAGCACTAGAAGCCAATTGCAATTTCTCTGCACTATTATCGGGAGGTGTAGAAAAATACAAGTTTGATGTGTAATTTACCTGAATTTTACCCGATTGTCCCCGTTTGGTAGTGATAAAAACAATACCTCCGGCAGCCTTTGGGCCCCACTTTAGACATTCTTCAGGATCACTTACCACTTCGACAGATTCCACATTATTCATAGGATAGTCACTCGGAAAATTCTCTTGCGGAAATCCATCAATGACAATCAACATACCAGATGTTGCAGCACCAAAGTTACTAGCCCCTTGTAATTCTGGCACCAAGCCACCATCAACAGTCTTTGATGCTCCCTTTGTGGCATTAGACATACTTAGCCAATTCGTACTTTTCTCCCAATCTTCATAGGTAGGATAACGACTTAAAAACTCTTGTGCACCGGGGCCATTAATTATACGCTCATACTCTTCACGCAAATTCTTTGCCGTTGAGCCTTCCCACAAAGGAGATAAATACTCTACTTCCCCCTCCTTAGTAGTAATCGCTGGTTTCAAAGTCAGTCCAGGTACACCTCCCTCTAGCACCTGTCCTAGATTGAGATGAAATTTATGTTTCAAATCCACCTGAGTTCCCAATTTCTTTTTAAAAAAAATATCAACCTCCTCCAAGCTGGACTGACTAGCGTGCAATATAATCGTACCCATATCCGACTTAGCCTTAACTTCTCTTTCCTCAAAACCAATACAGGAAATCAACAAGATACTTCCTTCTTTGAGCTGTCTAAATAAGAAAAGTCCACCTTCGCGTGTTACTGTCGAACGCTTTGATCCTTTTAGTTTTATACTGGCTCCCCTAATGGGATGTCCATGACTGTCCGTTATCTTTCCCCGAACATCGATAGCCGCGACAGCAATATGCTCCTTATTGAAAATATCCTTCGCAACCGCCTCTACCTTTTCTTTAACAACGACGTTTTTTTCTCCTATCGTATACGATAAAGAACTGTCCTCGGCAATTTGTGCCATGACTTGATCAATTGGAGTATCCTTAAAATCTACCGTCAGCGTTTGCGAGTTTTTAGCTTTTGACGTTGTAAGCAATATATCATAACCGGTTTGCTTTCGCAGTTCCCAAAAAAGTTTCTCTAATGTGATATTACTTTTTCTCAGGGTAACTTTTTGCCCAAAGGTACTGGCACTCACCTGCATAAGAGCAAGACAAATCAAAATAGCCGTGAGCTTCATAAGCAAAATAAATTTATAAATGTAGCTTGAAGGCGTACAAAAAAATCCAATAAATTTTTTATACATTTGTTATCTGGTTTTTAGCGCCACGTACGTTTTAGTCGAACTAGACAAGGCGCTTTATTCAATAATTTTGGTTTATAATCATAAAAAATCAGACTTAGAGGGCTTCGATTGGCGTCGAGGCCCTTTTTCATCTTATCCTAATCTTTCTCAAGAGTCGTCTTCTAATAGCTTCATATTTAGGTCATTTATTAAGTATATATATAACTAAAGGAATTATCTACTTTCTTGTTTTACTTACAGTAGATTGGACGGTTAGTATCTTATCCTTTAGTTGAAATTTCACTACGCCAGTACGTTCAAACATGTCCAGTACTTTTGAAATATTTTCAAACTTACTGATAGTCCCAAATAAGGTAATTTGTTTGATTTCCTTATCCTCGTATACCACATCGATATCATACCAACGGCTAATTTCGGTCATAATATCTTCGATTTTTTCATAATTAAACATAAAAACACCATTTTTCCATGCCATGCTATACTCCGCATCAACAGCTTCTACTTTCAAAAATGAACCAGAAACTATGGACTGCTCATTAGGATTCAGTATTACTTTGTTAACAACAGTACCAGGATTAGAACCCTCGGCTACCACTGATACTTGCACAGAGCCCTCAATCAATGTTGTACGTATCTCTCCCGGCTCTGGATAGGCATTAACGTTAAAATGTGTCCCCAATACGGTAACCTCCTGACCCGCACTCTCTACCACAAAAGGGACTAACGATTGACTCCCCTTTTCTGACCTAGTTTTAGCAACCTCAAAATAAGCTTCACCAACTAACTGGACTTTACGACTTTTGCCATCAAAGCGCGTCGGGTACCTTAAGGTCGAACCGGCATTTAACCACACTTTGGTACCATCGGATAGACTGACTTGATATTGCCCCCCCTTGGGTGTCGTGAGCACCAGTACTTGACTACTTGCCTGCTTACCAGAAAAAGATTCATCCGCCGTCACAGTACTTCCATCACTATATAAAATCGAATCTCCTCCTATCACAATCCCATTCTTTCCCTCTCTTAAATCGATACTTATCCCGTTTGCTAATGTAAGAGTGGCACGGTTACCTCCAGGAGATACGTCTGTATTCACTAGTCTATCGTCCCACCCCGTTGCTAACTTAGAGTAATAAAAATAGATACTTGTCGTAAATCCAATTACTAAAATTGAAGCCACCGCCAACCGAAAGGTTCTTCTCCAGCGAAGAATCTTAGTCTCTAGAGGTTCAAGACTATTCACTTTGTCCTTAAACTCTTGCCATCCAGTAATTGAATCAAATATCCCTCCATATTTCACACGCACATCTGACGCTCTTAATAGTGCATCTTCTTCAGCTTCAATCTCCGCATCAGTCTTCTTAAGATCTAAAGGCTCACCTCCGGCCATTGGTTCGTCCAAAAGCTGTTGAATCCATTTATTGTCTCTATTCATTTTATGGGAATGATGCTTGGTCATGTACTATTAAGTAGCACAAATCAGGAAATAGGGTTATCGGTTTATTAAAAAAAAATAAAATAAAAATAAAAACACAGTAAATCAACGCATTAAAAATATAAAAACGAGTATACCTTTAGGCAATTCACTCCGCAAAGTAGCATATGCTTTTTTAATCTGCGCTTTAACGGTATTGACGGAAATGTTATTTCGCAGCGCTATTTCTAAGTAGGTCAATCCTTCTAGATTGCTCATCAGAAATATTTTTCGACGTTGTTCTGGAAGTTTCTGAATAGCCGTGTTGAGTGCTTGGTATATCTTTTCTCTCTCGGACTGTTCTTGTTGGCTCTGCTGCAAATCAAAGCCAATATCAGGCAATGAATCACCGTAATAAAGGACATGTTTTTTTTGACGTTTCGTATAGGTGATACAAATATTACGTATCGATCGGGCAGCATAAGCTTCAAATGTAGACTGAAGCTGAATAATCATTCTTCTGCTCCAGACATAAACAAAAAATTCCTGCACCAAATCGCGAGCCAGATCTATATCCTGCACGTACCGTACGGCGATCATACAAAGCTTTTCATAGTTTTTATGAAAAAGCTCTTCAAAGTTATCAGGTATGAATTTTTCGTCGGTCACACGGTTAGCAATTGATGTACTTTAATCTTTTCGGAGTAAAACTACAAAATATTTATGCTATTTGAATAAGTCTTTACAACAAGCCATTTTTACGCATATTTTAATACATCACCACATCTACTGTACTCGATCCATTTAGGAAATCAGATCCCAAGACCGTGGTTACTGCTCGCTCCTCTATCGCTCATTTTGCTTCATATCATATCTCTGGATCGCAGCATTAAAAAATGGCAACGCATATCTATTTTTCATTGGTGTTTAATATTTTTTGCACCTCCATTTCCTTATCCAATCTTGATAATTTTAAAACTTTTTGTTTTTAGCTCATGCAAGACACCACATAGCGACAACAGGAAATCCAAAAACGATGCCTAAACTTTATAAGGTAATGACGACTATTACAGAATCGGGAAACTTGAGGCAAAGACGAAAAAAACACAACTATTGATTAGGGAGGGATAGGTCAGCACGAACAAACCAAAAAACTCGAAAGTAGACAGTTATCTTATTCCAGGAAGGTAGTGCACTAGCGTACAAACTGTAAGAAAGCTTCGCAGATTTACTCATGACTTTCTCTAGCGATACAACCCTTATTTCAATACCTTGGAGCTTTTATTCTCCCTGAACTCTTAGATAACATCTTCTGCCTAGTGAAATAATAAGTTCTGGATAAGTTCCTGTCTCAAATGTAGCTCTAACCATCCCTTCTAGATTCTCATCTCATCAAAGTACAACCAAACTAATAACGGCTGTGTATATTGGGATCAAATGATGGCTGGATATCAACAAGTCTGTTGCTTATTAAAATAATGAATACCCCTAACGTTTTCTGCATTAGGGGTATGGCAACAATATCTATTTAACTCTTGTTTTCAAATTCATATGTTTAAATAATATCCCTGGAAGAATGGGATCCTCATAAAACTGGCTGGTTGACGAGACCTCGTATGCCGACTTATAATCACCAGCTTTTGCATATGCAGAAGCTAAAAAAGTAATCGCTTCTTTAGTAGGTGCATATTTAAATGCATTTTTAGCCATAGCAATCAACTCGTCAGATTGCTTCTTGGTGATTTCGTATTTGCTCAAAAAACCGGATGGTAATAATGAGTAATACAATTCCCGGTATAAATAAGGAAATTTTTCGCCATAGGTATTAAGAATCTGAACCACATTATCAAACCCTTGACTGTACAGTCCATTATTAAGTTGGTATTCAGCATCCAACAGATCCAAATACATTTGTTTATTGGGCAATTCTGAAGCCTTCATCAGTGCAATATGATTGTTATACCTCTCTAAATTTTTTTGGCTCAATGCAACATTGCCAGTCCGGATTATCATTCTATACATCGAAGTATTATACGTTGCTGAGGTCATATTTTTTTCCATTGCCTCTGGATACTTTAATATATAATCAAGCGCTATACCTTTTTTAGGGGTACGCATAAATCCACTTAATATAGATGTTACCTCTTTTTTCTGTATTTCCTCTTCGCTTAAAGATTTAAGATACTCTTCCATTATAGGCATCACTTTCTCTGGGGCGGTTTTCCCCAAAAGCCTGGTATATTTCGTAGTTAAAGCATAGCTCCGATCTCCCGCATTCCATTGCTTTTCATATTCAGCCAACTCATTAGAAATATTTGATAAAACAGCACGCTCACTGGATTGAATTAAACCTTTAGGGGACATCATGCCTGTTTCGACACCTAACAAATTGCCGTTACTATCAATCCAAAAATAAGTTGGATAAGCTGAAGGTTTAAACTTTTGGAAAACACCATGTGAAGCTTGCTTCTCTGCATCCAATTTGAGGCTTATAAAGTTAGGGTTAAAGTAATCGCCTACTTCCTTTAAAGGAAAAACATCAGCTGTCATTTTTTTACAAGGCCCACACCAAGATGTATATACATCTACGAAAATATTTTTATTTTCCTTTTTTGCAAGAGTAAGTGCCGTCTCGTAATCCAAATCTTTAAAAGCTATTCCCTGCGCATAGCTTGAGAGGGTTGTAAAAATCAGGAAGATTATTCCTAAACCACTATTTTTCATTTTTAGAATATATTTATTATTTAAAACTTGTAGCTAAAATCCACTACTTTATCACTGAAATTTTCTTTCTTAAACACTTCACTCACAGCCAGCCCTCCGGTCGTAGAAAAATTGTAGAGTGCAAAGCTGCCGGTATTTGCTCCACTATTGACGCTAGAATACCCGACTAAAAGTTGCGTACCTTCCATCATCAATTTATCGACACGCTTATCAGAACCTAGAGAAAATAATTCGCCGCCAACTTTTGTTAAAATGTTATAAGCGTATATCTTACTTTGAACCGAATAAAAGAGATAGTTCGGCAGGCCTGAGCCCGATGTAAATACAGTCGCTTCATTTATCCCAGGGGCATTAATTGCATATTTTTCCGTAGCTCTAAAAATCTGGCTTTGAGCGCTTATCAAATAGCGTAATATATACTTCTTTGAATTATCGTCTTCAAATAGTCCAAAAAAATTACCTGCATTCACATGCCCACCATAAAGCATTTTCAATCCCACATTCGTAGGATCAATAATATTTAATGTTGCTGCATCTTTTAAAAATAAGTTTAGAGATCCAGAAGTAGTATTATGGCACATAAACCGTTTGTTTTTATTATCATAAAATGCCGCTCTTCCACTCGTATGATAAAAATAATAGGGACTCAAATAATAATCACCAATCATATCTGGTTTAAACAGCGTCTCTCCTGAATTGGCAGCTCGGTTATATGCACGTCCATCTATTATTAAATAATCCTGAAGACCCAGAGTAGACCGCGGTATATATGCCTGCATCGACATCTCTCCGGTGCCTGACCAAGGCACAAGAAAAGACTCTTTTAGGAAGCGAGCCCGCTGCATTGTCAAGGGATCCAAAACTACGCCGCCTTGCTGATCTTTACAAAGTATTAGTATTTCGGAAGGCATGGATGATTTTCTTGGATAAAATGCGATGTCTATCGGGTTTTTACCGATCTGTTGTTCATTATTTGCGATTTCGTAAATATCCTCAATAAATTTATTGTTGTTCGTATTATAAAACTGCAAGCTCGCATTTTTATTTTTTTCAGAGAGTATTAAAAAACCCGGTGTAAAATCGTCTGTAACAACCAATCCAGCTTCTTTCCGAAAAAACACTTTAGTAGCGTTATCTTGAACTTTTAGGACTAATGTATATTCGCCCGGAATAAGCGCTATATTAGTGGATAAATTCCTCTCGTATGATATGGTATCGGCAATATAAGTACTTCTAGTAGTGTATACATACCATATAAATTTAAGATCGCTTTCCTTCAAAGAAGAAAGTTGCAATTCCGGGTTAATATTCAACCGATCGCCTACACCTATTGTATAGCCGTTCTCCAACCCTGTAATTACAACATCTCCTATTTCATAATCTTTCAGGACTGAATTATCTTTAATGCAACCTAGGACGCAAAGGCTAATAAATGCAAAAACTATTATTACTATTTTTTTCATGGATATTATTTTTAAAATGCTGCCCAAGGCATAATACGATTCCCGTTCTCGTCATACTCGATATTATCGATATAATATTGACATACTATTCTACCATAACTCATAAAAAGTCCGATTTGATTATTAGCTATATCGGAACGTTTTGGAGGAAAATCAAACTTTTGAATTTGGACACAGCGCTTGTGTTTTACCAAGGAGTATTCACCATAATAATTCTTCAAAAAAGATTCCCAATATTCGGGTTTTACATATTCATCTGTAAAATAGATTCGTGCAGAAAGTCGGTCTGAATACCCCAATTTAAAATCAGAGGTCTCCTCGAGTTGGAGATGTACACTTTTATACCCATCTGAAAGACCAGGACCATTCTTGATTAGAACCAGCGGGACCTCAGCACTAAATCGCCCTTCCTCAATGGCGTAAAACTCTTTTAGTGGCTCAAAATGCACTCCTTCTACTGCCGTTGATTGACCCTGGTCAACCTTTAACCGCAATTGCCCCATTTTATTCAACTTTCTTCCCAGAACATTAACTTTAATCCAAACGGTATCTGTACTGCCGGCAGCTGAGATCAGGGAATGAACCAAACTATCCTTGCTTGAATAGGCCGCAAAATATACCCGACTTGCATCGACATAGGTGTCTAGATTTTCATTTTTGCAACTTGTTATCAGCATAAATGCTACAATAACAAACATATAATATTTCTTTACCATGATCATTCTTTTATATTTCCAAACTCAATTTCAACCTGTGGAATAGGCATACTGTAAATCTTGGTGAGGTCATCAAATGCCAGTATATTAGGCAATTTTGAAAGGGCCAATCTTTTATACGTGAAAAATAATTGGCCTTCTCCAATAAACTCTCTTCTGTACTCTTTTTGTATTTCAGCGTCCAATGTTTCTGCAGTTATATTTTCTATAGCCAAAGGAGCGTTGCCTCTATGCGCCCGTAGGGTGTTAAGATATTCGCCCCCCTGCTTAGGATCTATGGAACACTCTGCTGCTATCAAATAACATTCTGAAAACTTTAAAATAGGAACGAGGTTTGAATAATTAAATTTCACGATACGCATACTATTAGTCGTGGCTATATCAAACCAATACTTACGAAAATCGGTATTCAATCCTGCGGGATAGATAGCATCTATCGTACTGTTATTTATTGTAAAGGACTGTGCATTTGTAGTCTGTGTAATCTCTGGAAAATAAGTATCTAAGTATTTGGTCTTAATACCGGGTATATGTATAGAAAACATAAGCTCTTGGGGAAATATGAATTGCGAGCTAGGTATACCTCCCGTGGCTTCAAATAACTTAAAAAAACCCGAATTGATAACTTCATTTGCTGCTTCTACTGCCATATTGTTATTTCCTTGGTACAAATATACCCGTGCTAACAAAGTGGTGACAGCATAGTAATTAAGCCTATAATGCCGATTCTTCAAAAGTTGGTCTTCTAAATCAATGTTTGTAGCATTTGGTCCAAATGGATCGACCGCTCGAAGTAAGGATTGCGCATTTTTCAGATCAGCAATAATTCGATTTAAGTTTTCTTCTACTGTACTTTGCGGGAAGGGTACATTGGTATATTTATCCGCATAGGGTATGCCAGGGCTTCCAAGGCCTAATGAGGGGGGTAAACTAAACAAACGCAATAGATCAAAATGCAACAATGCGCGTAAGGCCAAAGTTTCGCCTTTTATAATTTGATACCCGTTGCCTCGAAATACCGATTCCTTTTCATCAATCTGGCTCAGTATTATATTAGCGTTTACAATACCTCTATACTGTTGCTTCCATATTGCGGCCAATGTACTTTCCACATTCGCATTGTCATACTCATATTTAGAAAAGAATTCATAACTGTGACCAGAGGTGCTACGCACATTATCGTAGGTCTGAGCCAACACATCGGCAGCACCATAAGTCAAATTGACACCATAGGAATTTTTATCCGTCATTAGGGCATAAATACCTATTAACGCATCTCTGAACCCAGCTTGTGACGAAAAAAGCTGCTCCGCTTTCATTTCCGATTTGGGTGTTACATCCAGCCACTTATCACAAGATACTGTCATCAACAGTAGTAATGTTAATAGTAAAGAACTTAATATTTTCATTTTTATAATTTTAGTTTTAATTGATCATATAGCTCACGGCATATTTATACTTTTTAGCCTTTGCTCCAAAACACTTTATATAGATAGATCAAACATCCCTACTAAAAAGTGGCTTGTACAGTAAAAGCAATGTGCCTTGCAAATGGATAATCTAACCCTCTCTCTAGCTTGACCGTTGAGGAACGAAAGATATCGTTTGCGAATAGACTAAACCTCATATTATCAAATTTATATCGTTGTTTGAGTCTATCACTTCTGAGGATATAAGATATATTTAGCGATTTTAACTCTACGAGATCATTTTTTTGAACAAACCTAGAAGTAGGTCTAGTAGTAGTTGTATTTGACACGGCTTTAAAAGCGGCTATATCACCTTCATACTTCCATCTTTCGTAAAATACTCTCCTATCCACATTGTCATTTGGATTTACATTTTCAATACGGTCTACCAAAGTCTGGTTATACGTATATCCGCCAAATTGATACCTGAAAATACAGCCCACCTGCAAGCCTTTATACCCCATATTTAAACCAAATGTTCCTTCTAGCGTAGGATCGGTAGTTGCAAAAGGAATATAATCTGCTGCGCTCCACATTGAAGTTAAACGACCATCTCGGGTCATAAATACTTCCTGACCTGTGGCTGGATCGATTCCCTGAGAACGTACGACCCAAAGTGTATTCATGGATTGTCCTTCAAAGTATCTAACCGTTGGTTTATTGCCTACATTCGCATCGGCTGTATTATTATAGCTTTGCAAAGCATTCGAAATCTTTTTTAGTGTATTCTCATTGCGTACAGCTACACCTTGGATATTAACAAATATTTTCTTCTCCGTATTTCTGTACACTGAACCGCGTAGTGACAGCTCGAGGCCTTTGTTCTGCACCTCTCCTAAATTTGCTTTATAGGTATTAAATCCTAGCGATGGCGGCATGGTGACATCGGTTAACACATCTTTGGAATAATCTGAATAATAGTTAAAATATCCGGATATTCTTCCGCTGGCCAATTCAAAGTCAATCCCAACATTTCTTTTATAAGTTTTCTGCCATTGTAGGTCGGTATTGCCATAAGACTTGGCCACCGTACCTATGTAATCATCGTAAACTACATCGGTGAGGTACCCATAAGTTAGCTGTGCCTGATACGGGTAAAAGTTTTGACTGCCCGTATAACCGATCGAACCTCTAAGCTTTAGTAAATTGATAAATGTAAAATTCTTTATAAAAGATTCGTTATGCAGATTCCACCCTATTCCTGATGACCAAAAAGTTCCAAAACGCTTATTGGATCCGAATTGGGAAGACCCATCTAGACGAAAAGCAAAATCAGCAAGGTATTTCCCGTCATAGCTATAATTCATATTGGCTAATCCGCCGATAAGTCTACTCGTAGCTTCAACGCCTGTTGGCTTAGAACCGGCCAGATATTCTAACCCCATTCCGACATGGTCCATTCGATCATTAGGAAAACCTGAAGCTAAGATGGTATAAGAATCAGAGCGAGCTTCCAGGATATTATAATTAGCATTCATAACCATCAAATGCTTATCAAAAGATTCCGTATAAGCTATGCCAAACCGTCCTTCATAACGCAAATTTTGTGAAGTTACTTTTTGATAGCTGCCCTTTTTTGTAGCGTTCATAAAATCTATATGATCAGCTGGCTTAAAAACGTCCGAAGTCTGTGTTTTCTTATTTAAAGAGAAGTCTCCAGAAAGCCTGATCCTTTTGCCTATGCGCCATTCCAAACCGAAGTTATTGATAAAATTATCATAAGCACTTTCATCTCTTGTATTTAATATTGTATTATATAAAGGGTTAGGAATAGTCACTTTAGGTGAATTGACCGATTCTAATACAAATAATATTTTTTTGACATTTCCCTCGTCGTCATAAGGGGAATAATAGGGATTCAGGTATGCATATTTTTGAAAACTCCCATAGGGAGAATTTTTGGAGGTGACATTGTCAAAACTTAGATTATTAGAAAATTTTAGATTCTTATAATTATAGGCCAGTCTCACGCCTATTCCTTTTCTGTTACGCGATGAACCTTTCATCACCCCCTCAGATGGGTTATAAGATAAATCCACGGCATAGCGAATAGCCTGATCTCCGCCCTCTAATGTAAGGGATTGCTTCGAATTTATACCAAGGGATTTGACCGGTTTTTTTATCCAATCTGTATTTATCCCCTGCTGAACCATTTTTAACCGTTCATTGTAAAGCTCTCTATGCCGCTCGCCAATATAAATGTAAGGATTGGGATTATAAATACCGGCTAATACCTCATAGTCTAATTTCTCACGCGCATTCAACAGGTTATACCCCGATAAATCTGCAAAGTCAAGATCCACACTCCCAGAGTAGTTTATTTTTATCTTCCCACTTTTTGGCGGGTAAGTTGAAATGACAACCACACCATTGGCACCTCGAGAGCCATATATTGCAAGAGCAGCAGCATCTTTCAGAATAGTAACTCCACTGATACGTTGCGGATCCAGATCATATATTTTTTCGATACTAACTTCGAATCCATCCAACATAAAAGTGGGCAAATTAGGCTTCCCTTTAAAATTTTCTTCGAGATTGCTAGCTATACTGCTTGATCCTCTGATTTGAAAATCAGGCATCTCATTGGGATTTGACCCCATTTGGTTATTCTCGATTAGTTTAAAAGAAGGATCTAGTATGTTTAACATAGTTAGCACATTCTGATTGGAAACAGCTCTTAGTTCTGCACCTGAAAAGGAGGAAGCTGCCCCTGTAAATGTCTGTTTAGATTTCTCAAAGTACCCCGTGTTAACCGTAACCGCGACCTCATCTATCTCATTTTGGATTTCTTTCATCGTAATGCTTAATACCTTATTGGAGTTGCTTACTTCTACTTCTAAAGGTTCATAACCTATACAATTAAAAATCAAGGCTTTCTCATTAGAAGGAAGTACTATTTCAAACGATCCATTAGCTTTAGTAAGCACACGAGAGGAATTATTTTTCACCCTTACTGTCACATCGGCTAAATTGTTCCCTTTTTCATTTTTCACAATTCCAGTTATCGAATACGTGTTGGGCCGATAACTTGAAGGGCTATCTCGTTTTATCTTTTCTTTTATGATAACGGTCTTATCCGAAATGACATAATCAAGGGGAAGATCTTTCAAACAGTATTCCAAAGCCTGCTCTAACGTCATATTCTTGATATTGACATTTCTTTTAGGAAGAGTCTTCAGCAACTGCGTGTTAATTGTAAAGTCGTAATTTGACTGTTCGCTTATCTTTGACAAAATAAGCTCTACCGGGGCTTCCCGCATCTGAATATTTAATAGATTTTGCGCTTGGAGCTCTAATTTTGAGGCTACAATCAAAGCTAATGTCCAAACAAAATAAAGCCACCTCTTTCGAGATGCATAATAGTGTTTCATAAAATTATTGGTTAGTTATTAATTACTTATTATAGCTTGCTAGTACTTCGTGTTTTTCGGTCTCGATACGTAAAGATTTCTGTCTTTTAAGCGTAGATGTACTTTGGCCGAAAGTTCCAACGCTTTTATTGCAGACAATAGAGGTTTATTTCTACTCAATCTACCGTAAAGAGCAATATCAGAAATATCATCTTCGTAAATTATTTGAATATCGTACCACCTGGAAATATCTTCCAACACATTCACTAACAATTCGTTTTGAAATACGATCAAACCATCTTTCCAAGCTGCTGCACCTTTTGTATTCCCATCCTTCACCCGTACGCCATCATGAAGAATAATTGCTTCTTGCCCAGGTTTCAATCGATATGTCGCATCCGAGTGTGGGATGTTGACAGATACAGCTCCTTCTAGTAAAGTGGTTCGCTCTTCTACTGAAGATTTATAGCTTTTAATGTTGAATTTAGTGCCGTGAACTTCAACCTCCTGTCCCCGTGTGGCTACAATAAATCTTTTATGTTCATCTTTTTTGACTTCGAAATAGGCCTCGCCATCCAGAAACACCCTACGCTCACTAAGTCCTTCAAAACTAGCAGGAAAAGACAAGGACGAAGCGGCATTTAGCCATACTTCTGTGCCATCTTGCAGTGTCATTTTATACTGCCCCCCTCTTGGCGTTTCCAAGACTTGGGTTTTATTAATTTCTAAGATAGACTCGTCTTCCAAAACCTCCGTTCCATCCGAATACGAAGGTATCAATGCGTCCCATTTTATTTCAGATTGAGGATCACGAAGTGTTATTCGCTCCCCACTGCTGAGCCTTAACGTTGCTTTATTGCTGCCCGCACCAATTTCAGCTTCTTTCATAGATAGAGATTCGTCATTGACAAAATACGGAGTCATCACAAAACCGATCAAAACGGCTACTGCTGCGACTGCGGCAATAAGTGACCACCGCTTAATCGAACTAATCTTAGGTTTTATAGGCAACCGTCGACTAATGCTTTTTAAATCTGCTTCTATTTGCTCGGTACTTCGCGCTAATTCAGGAAAACTGCCAAAGGTCAACCAATCTTCTACAAGCTTTTGTTCATCGGCAGAACATTGCTGGTCTTGGTATCGCTGCAGTAACTTTTCAAATTCTTTTCGGTTCATCATTGTATAGGCTTACACTGCTTAACATGAATACAATCTCGAAAAGGGGGTGTAGGGGTTAAAAGTTTTTGAAAATTTTTTCAATGTAGAAAAATGCTATCATAATATGGGCGGTCAATCCGAGCTTTTTCTTTAATATGGATAAAGCATGATGCAAGTGACTTTTTACAGTCTGTTCAGATAGCCCCAGTTGAATAGCTATTTCTTTCCGGGAGAGCTCAGCTTTCCTGCTAAGTTCAAAAACCATCCGCATCTTGTTGGGGAGCTTATCTATTTCCTCTTGAATAATATCTGCGAGTTCTTTGTAACGGAGTATGTGGTCCGCATCATATACTTTTTCTTCAACAAACTGATTAAAACTACTTACAAAATCTTCCGTTACTTTTCGCTTAGCTATTGCGGTTATTATTTTGTTTCGGACGGCACGAAATAAATATCCGGATAAATTATCGGTAAGATCTACCTGTTCCTTACGATTCCAAAGCGATAAAAAAACGTCGTGGATGATGTCTTGGGATTCCTCAGCGTCTCCTAGTCTTCGTAAGGCGAAAATATATAAGCCTTTACTATACTTATTATATATAGCAGTATAGGCACTATGATCCGCTTTAAAAAGCCTACGCGCTAGCTCTGTATCAAGACAATCTGCGCTCTCTTGGTTAGGAAAAGAATACATATCAGTGCAATATTAGGTAAAAAATAAAAAATCACCAAGCATGATAAGTCTTCATCTACTCATTGCATAGTTTGGATAAATCAACCATTGCATTGTTATGAAATAGTAGATCTACCCAAACTATTGCTGATAGGTTAAAAAGATTGTTAAAGAGCCTAACCTATGGTCTTCTAATCCTCCAATCCCTTACTCCACCATGTAGGCGCACGCTTTCCTTTCAGAAAATAATCAAAATACTGTAACATACGCTCGGCATAGTCTTTTCGGTTTACTTCTTTAGCCAAATTATGATTTTCTCCAGGATAAGAGAGCAAGACAGATGGTTTTTTCAATTTCCTCAACCCCTGATAAAGCTCAATACCCTGGGTATAATCAACAGCACCATCTTTATCATTATGCATCAGCAACAATGGCGTATTAATCTTTTCAAGATGAAATACAGGCGAGTTATTATAATACGGGTCCATCATCTGCCAATAAGGCTTAGTTAGTCTAGCTTGATTAGCTTCAAAAATAGCTTGATTACTTCCTCCCGTATTCCAATAAATCAAATTATACATAGAAATAAGGTTAGTAACAGGAGCTCCCGCAGATGCCGCTTTAAAAAGGTTACTCTGCGTTATCAAAAAAGCAGTTTGATACCCGCCCCAAGAGTGGCCTTGTAATCCAACATTATCAGCATCTACAATTCCAGTTGCTATTGCAGATTTCACCGCTGGTACTACACAAGCCACAGCCGAATTCCCGGGATCATCAAGACGATATTTAATATCAGGCATCAGTACCGCATACCCCTGACTCGTATAAACAGAACTATTAAATCCACCACCCGGATAATAAGGCAATGCGAATTCATTCATACCATCAGAAAGACGCTCATATATATACGTAATAGTAGGATACGATTGTCCTTCTTTATACCCAGCCGGCAAAAACAAAGCAGCTTGAAGTGTATCTCCGTGATCACTCACATAGTCAATCAATCGAACACCCGCAGACCATGCAAACTTATTTCTATTGGGTATATTTTGCGTTAGTCGTTTTAATCCGGACAACCGTCTATCAGCACTGGTATATACATCCCGTGGATCAGTAGAGGTTTCTCGCGTCAGGAAATAACGGTTGGTTAATTTTGACTTCCTCAAACTACCGTACTTAGCATCATCCATAAAAAGTAGTTCGAGCTTCTCACTACCAGAAGGTAACAATGCCACACCGCTCTTTTTAGATCTTTCATCACGCACTAGAAAATATTGGTCTTTTGACAAATCAATACCCACATCTTCTACATAAATATTTTCCCAACTCGCTACTTTAAGCTTGCTTTCCTCAAAATTCGGTGTTATTCTTTGGCTTTTACTATTACTAACATTAACTTTCCACAGGTCATAATTATCCCTGATAAAAACAAATCTACCATCAGCCGACCAACCTATAAATGGCGTAGGTGGAGACTGAACGTTATGATCACGCGAGTTATCTACGAAAGTAGTAGACAATGCTGAAGTTAAATTAATCGTATGTTTAGTTTTGACATCATAAGAAAAATAATCACCATTTTCATAATAAACCAAATGAGATCCTACAGGAGAAATCTTAATACCAACACTCCCTGTCAAATAATACTTATGTTTCAAAAGATGGGTTTTACCCCCTATCAAGTCAATTACAGAAATATCTGCATAAGACTGTCCAGACATGCTAGCTTCATAATCATACGGCCCCTTATCCACCTCAACAGCAAATTGTTGATTGGGAGACAAATATATAGTCTTGAATGTAGTATCCCCTATTGCGGACAATTTAGCGGTATTGGTATCATATCGATACAATATGGATCTCTTATCCCCCTTTGCAAACATCACTTTACGTTGTGACTGTAAAATGGTATCTTGCCAATTCCAAATCACAACATTCGACACATCAGCAGCAGCAGGGGCGGTTGGCGGTTGTGCTCCAGCAGCAGTTGACTTTGCCGCTATGTTATCTGTGGACTTGCTAGAAGCTTTTGGTATACATCCAAAAAATAGAAATCTTTTATCTTTTGAAAGATACGGTATAAAATGCGGAGATATAGCCTTGCCCTTTCCTAATTCTTTAGCGATATTAACCAATACACTAACTTCCCACAACGATTCTTTATTATTACGTACGAGAATAATGTCATGTTGAGTTCCAATATTTTTGACTTTGGTCGTCTTCATGCCCGTCAATGCCCTCCCATCGTCAGACCATTTCAAATGAGAATACTCCGCTCGTCCTACATCCAGTGAATGAGTTACACCATTATTCAATTGCATCAGATACAAACCGTTACCTTGTGCACCATTGGCATCTATTGTATAAGCTATGACATCGCCTTTAACGCTAAATGAATAAGTATATACATTACCAATAGCATACTGCTTCTTAGTTTTTGTATTATAGAGAATTAAGTCACTACCCTTACCCCCACCTGCTACTTTCGTATTTTTATTAGCATCCACTATTTTTATCGCCACCCACGGATTATTGGGATTGCTCGAAAATTCAAAATTTGACACTAAATCATAATACACTTTAGCAGAATCCTTCAAGTTGATTAACCATAATCTTGGATAACTAGGTTTCTTAGCTTTAGAATTGCTTTCCATAGTCTTAAAATCCGGAAAAGTATAAAAGCCAACATAGTCCGATGATGGAGAAAATTTTAAATCTGAATAATATCCACCTAGATTATATACATATTTGGTGGTATCTGAAGTATGTTGAAGGATAAGCTTGAGATTCCCCTTAAGAGGTCCCATTACCGAAGAAAACCACTGCCCATCTGCAGAAAAATCAGTCTTCTCAGTACGCACGTGCACCAATGACGAAATATTATCCCAATTAAGAGCCTGTTTATTTTGCGCTAGAGCATAATTATTCATAGCTATATACATAGCTATGAATAATGTAAAATAGAATTTCATTATTTAACTAAATAAGAATATTTAATCGAAGAAGATTTAATTATTTCTTTGCTGAAGATTTTTTGCTTTGTATTTCTTTAGCTTTGTTATTAAAATCTTTTGCAACTTTATGTCGCCCTAATTTTTCAGCTGCACGGCGCATATACGGGTAATAGTTGAAACTAGTAAACTGCTTCTGCCCATTCTGTTGTGCAACTTCTAAATCGCCCAAGATTCTAACCAACATTTTTTTATCTTTGGATTCTTGAATAATATAGTTAGACATAGCCAACTTCAACCTGTCTGTATATTTAAAACCAAACTTCTGCGCATACGTTACAGCATTATAAGCCTCCTCCCAATTCCTATTCATCAACTGTTCATAAATATAGAGCTTAGAGGAGAACTCCTGAAAAATTTGATTTCTTGAAAACAGATTGATATCCTTTTTCAGTTTATTAAAAGTATCCTCTTGTGCATCAAACGTTGTCTCCATTGTTGTTAGATCCGTAGGAAGCTGTATCATTCTACTAATGGTCAAACCTATAGTATTCGTCAATTGTCCATCTAAATTATTCTGATCTACAAATTTCAAACGACTAAATTTACTCTTGTTATCCAGCACATATCTTAAATATTTGGATTCATAGTCATACATATAAGGAGCAACCATAGCCCAAACAGGTTCTTGCAATAACTGATCATAACCATTTACCGTCAAGTAATCATCTATTACCTTTACTACCCCCTCTTTATCAAGGATATTGTTAAGCGATTTAACATATTCTGTCAAAAATGGCAGCTCTCTATTTCCATCTTCATATTTTATTTTTTGTGTGACTATACCTACCCCTTTAATAGCTTTTTTAGCTTCTTGAACAAACTCGTCCACACTCCGGGTACCGATCAGCTTATGCACGATACGCTTACTTTTGGGATCCACATACAATAACGTAGGATACCTTTTGATTTGTTCCGGGAAGAATGCGTCCAATTCAAGTCCATTCTCCTTTTCCATATCATACTTCACGTTGATGAAGTGTTCATTATAAAAGTCTCCCATTTCCTTCTGTGGAAATATATTTCGTTCCAACCCTTTACAAGGACCACACCATTCTGTATAGCAATCTATAAAAATCAGTTTATTTTCCTTATCTGCGATAGCCAGCACCTCATCCCATTTTTGGTTATCTTTAAAGACAATTCCTTGCGCTTTGGAAGCAACCGAGGATAACAGAAGCATTATTAATAATAGTATATTTTTCATAGTTTTATAACTGTATATTTGTTTTTCTTAGTAACCAATAATAGTCCATTATATATTACTAATATGTTTTAATATGTGATGGTAAGGCCATATACCTCTTGATATAAGCGTTTACTTCATTTAACGTAATAGATTCAATTATATTTTTGAATTCCTTTTCCTTCCAGACCTTACCTGTCCATTTAAGCTGATTTGATACGAACAACATCACCTGATCAGGATCATTATAATAATCGACATACCTGTTCCATTCTCTACGCTTCAACCCCTTGAGACTAGATTGATCAATCCCCTCTCTTGCCACTTTTTCACATAGCATATTGAATTCAACCAATGCCGTATCCAATAATTCAGGAATAACACGAAAGCGGAGACTTAACGATACATGTGGCGAAGGATGCACACCAAATGATGGTGTAGTTCCCCATGCATAAATCAACCCTTTCTCATTTCTCAGGTGTAGTAACATATTACGACTCATATACTCTTCCACCATACCTTGTAAGATATAGCGTTTTAACGTAATGGCCTGTACATTATCTTTGGTCATACGATTAACCAAATAAGTACGTCCTTTCGGAGCTTCAGCGAGTTCTATCGTGTCTTCTGCTTGATCATCTGCAGTTACGCCTACAAAACGCAATTTATCTTTTACCGGAATCTCCGATAAATAAGCAATCACTTGTTCGATATCGATATCCCCTTGAATGAAGAGGCGTGTTTGGCCAGGAATAAGCAAACTATTTAGTTTAATCTCTAGTTCGTTTTTATCCATTACAACAGAATTAGCCCCTTTTGCTCCCTCTTTAGACTTATTAAATTTTTCCAATTCCTTAGAAAAGGTCTTCTCATCTATTGCAAAGCCCTTGTATAAGTTGGCTAGATACTGGATCACAAATTCAAAGTTATCTGCTGTAAAAGTAGTTTCTACCCCTGATTTATACCCTTGATACTTCAGTGTCAAACTAGGACTACCCCAAGCCCTTTTCAGTGCATCAAGCTCTGACAAAGACTTGTTGGCAAAAACAGGATCACGAATCTCTTTAAATTGACTCGCAAATGGTTGTTCTTCCTTTTTCAATAGGACCGTACCAGCGTCTGTTTCTAAAGAAATAGAATTACGTCGGTCCGACTTATTCCAGATAATTTCCATACCATTTTTCAAACGATACAGTTGCATCCCATTAGGAAGAAGAGTTTGATGTTGGAGCATAGATTTTTTGTACCGAGGACGATCACTTTGAAGCAAAGCTTTAACTTCACCCGAAGATTTAGATCCCATGCGATGACGAGCCGTTGGCAATTGATAAGCGATGCGGACATCTGGCTGATTCGAAGATTCGTCGAGCAAATTAACCATGCGTACTTCAAATCCTTTACCATAATCTGGCAAGCCTGCTAAAAAAGCCCTAGAATTCGTGAATACTATCTCTGCAGCAGCCCTGATATCTTCCGGAGTAAGCTGCGCAGCTGCTTCGTCCAATGCCTGCGCAAAAACCGTTGGATCTGCTATGGGCAGGTTTGCCGTAAAATTAGAATATATACTATTCAATATTACACTAGGACTGTGTGAGTCGGACAGTTTTACCTTATATTTATAGACTGAAGAGCGAGACTTCCATAGCGATTGTAAAAAATCTACATCAACATCGCCATACCGCAAATGCGAAATTGCACCACCTATTTCTTTTAACCTATTTTGAAACGCACTCGTGTCCTGAAAATTAAATTTCACATTGAGTACCGAAGCGGTTGGCATATTTGACGGAATAGCGGCAGTGACCTCCATACCCGTTTTATAGCCTTCCAACATCCCTTTGAAGATATCCGTAATTAACTCCACAGCTATTGCTTTTCGCAACTCTTTACGTTGTGTCAGGTCGATCAATGGAAAACGATAAATCAATCTTCCCATAAATCCTTTACGCTTATCGACCTCTACCTCCGAAGGACTAAACAAAGCAACGTTATCCTCGTGTACCGGCAAGAAGGCTTGTGGCAATGCCGAGTCAACAACACATTTGGCATCAGAGAAAGCACTTTTCAGCTTTTGTTCTAACTCCATCGCACCAGCATCACCAATCAATACCAATGCAATATTTTCAGGACGATACCACTTACGGTAAAAATTTTCTACCTTTTGCGGTGTTATTGCAGCAATCTGGGCCGAATCTCCTAAGATAGTATGTTTCTCGAAATAACCACCACGCAAATTGGAAAGCCCCCCGCTGGAATAGGATGTTTTAGTCTCCGCCAAAATAGCCGGCCTTTCAATATCGACTTCACGCTGCGTGAATTGCATATGCCCTAAAACCCCTCGAATATACTGGATCAACTTATCTTCGGTATCTTTATTCTCCTTTGAATACGTGTAATTATAAATAGTCCGCACTTCAGATGTAAACGCCTGCCAGTCTTGAAACAGATTAAGCCCACCGTCATATACCAAATCCAATGACTTACGGCGATCAAATCCGGGTACCGAAGTAGAAACCAAATGTTCCAAAAAATGGGCAATACCTACCTCGTCTTGCGTCTCATATAAAGACCCCGTTTTAACGATCATACCAATCGCCATCTTTCCCTTTATCCAAGGAGTCGACAATGTATAATATTGTATTCCATTCGCTAACTTACCTTGTGTCGCATCCTTGCGGGCAGCAAAATCGCCTTGCGCATATCCAGTAGAAGTCCCACAAATAGCTACTAGAATAACTAACAACAAATTTCTCATTATAAACTAATATCCTCTCCTTTACGCATCAATTCCAAGTCAGCTGATACAGCTGGATTAGAACCTTTCATATTCTTTAACACTTCCTCCTTCAATCGGATACCTTTATTGCGATCACCAAACATATATTCTGCATTTGCATAGAAACTCAATGCATCCGTAGAATCTTGCGTCAGCTCAAACACCATCTTTGACCATTTTACTACATTCTGAGCTTCACGTTCGGATGAAGCAAACAGGCTATAATCTTTGATCATAAATTTCAACTTATCAGAATGTATCATCGCATTACTACGAAAACGCGTGTTTGGCTCATTCTCATATTTTTTTACGGTGGACAAGTGAGATCTATACAGCGCATCGATATCCATATTTTCTACTATTGCGTTTATCTCAGGCTCTAATAACCTCAAAAATGAAGGCCCCATGTATGTACTTTTATAATAGTGCATTAACAAGGAATTACGTTGATTCTCTGAGACATTCATTCCCCCCTGTTTTGCACGCTGCAAAGCCAAGTCGATATAAGTAGTATCTTGTTTTAAAATAGCATAATCAGAAGTATTTTCGGCCATCGTCTTGTTCCCCTCTTGGAATCGTTCACGCACATCTTTACGTACATACGATTGCCAAGCATCTGATTTTAGATTCTTCATAATTATGTCGTCAGCCTTTCCGCCATAAATAACCGCAGTCCAATGGTCATCAATTAATTTTGCCATTGCAGCACTTTCCTCAGCTACACCTTTCTGAATAAGCAGATATTGCTCCAATACATCCGTGTATCCTTTAGATTTACTCTCCTTTAATTTATCCAGGTATAAGCTTAAAAAATCCTCATTAGTCTTTTCTTTTTCATAGCGAGCCGCCAATCTACCGATACTATTCGGATCTAACATAGACTGGTACGCCTTTTTTACTACTGCCATAAACGCAGCTGTAGGCTTGGCACTTTGATCACGAAATACGACATTTCCATCGCCATCTAAAAAAACATAGCCCGGCAGGCCTTCAATAGCGTATTTACGTTTAAGTTCTATCCCTTCACCACGTTCTACGTCCATCTTAAAGGCGACAATATGTTTATCAAAATAAGCTCCTACTTCAGGATCTTTAAACACCGTAGCGTCCATTTTTTTACAGGGCGCACACCACACGGCATACGCATCGACGAACAACATCTTATTTTCACGAGATGCCTTAGCCAAAGCCTCAGCAAAATTTCCTTTCTCAAAATTTATACCTTGAGCCAAAGCCGACAATGAACAGCATAGAACCCCTAGTATTATACATAACTTTTTCATAGCATTAACTATTTTTAAGATTCTCTAATTCAACCACTTGATCATTATACCCCTTATCCTTCGGATTCATGGCTTTTATAAGTTTTTCTTTTACCTGAATCGCCTCCTTTTTCTTATTTTGTCTGACCAATGCTTCCACTGCAAAATTCGTCAATGCAATATCTGTAGGAACCAACTGTAAACCATATTTAGCCCACTTCTCAACGTGTTTAAATTCGCCTTTTTTAGTAATTAAAGTAACATACTTTTCCAAGGCTTTATTCATATTACGCACCAATATTCCTGCGTCCAAATCCTTCTGCGCCAAACGGCTTGCTTCCGCATAAAACCCAACACTAACTGGATTAGCCTTTACATAATCAGCGTATCGGATAGAATCTTTAAGCTTTATTTCAGCGATTGATTTATGTGTAGTCAAACTATCTAAATATTTAACGGCTTCTTTTTTATAAAGACCATCCTCCTTTTTTAAAGCTATTAACTCTAACTTATAAGCATTATAGTCAGAATAGTAGGGCTTCTCAGGCATTTTAACCCATCTATCCAAAAAGACTTCAAACAATTTTGGATCTTGATTAGCTACTGCCACGCGATAGGTATTCTGAATTAAGCGATCAGGCATAGATTTCAAAGTACGTTCTTCTTTTCGAGTAGCTATATCTATATACTCCTCATAGTTTTGATTTAAAATTCTTTCCGCTTCACCACCACATGTCATATGATTATAATAGGCTAAGAAAAACTCCATCATATCGGCCGATTTTTCCTTTATATGCCGTTGGTTTTTAAGAAAATCCTCAATCTGAACCCTTGGACTCTCCGAAAAACTGATCATTTTAGCGATATAATTTTGTAGAAAGACAGGATCGTTCTTTTTTGTTTCGTACTGCTTCTTCAGATTGAAATAACTATTTGGATCATTTTGCATATCCAGAGACTTCTGTGCCTCATCCAATAATTTTTCTGCTTTGATAGAACCTACAACCTTATTCACCAACTCCCCCTGACCGTTTGTAAAAGTCATTGTTGGATAGGCCGCTACTTTAAATCTTTGTGCATATTCTTTTCCTTCTTTCTCTGCATCCATTTTTATGGACACAAATTTGTCATTAAAGAAATCACCAACCAAAGTCTGGCTGAACACTTCTTTATCTAACACCTTACAGGGTACACACCAGTCTGTATAGAAATCTATAAAAACTATTTTACCTTCCTTTTTAGCGCGCTCAGTTGCTTCTTCAAAACTTATTTTGTCAAACTTAATCCCTTGGGCATAGGTTGCCGCAAAATTTAATAAAAGCAAAAAAACGCTTATACATATTGACTTCATATAATTATTTATAGTTCTTTATTTGGTGGTTCATTAAGAAAAAAAATCCCGTAGCCGATATTGATCAGCTACGAGATTCTTGTATGTTATTAATTACGGTATTCAAAGATATACTCTCTTCCTGCAGGAGCAGTTACGCTAGTTCTTCTTCGCATACTCTGCAGTCTCCCTTTCTCATCCGAAGTATATACGTAAATTGAAGTTTCTGTTGTACCTTTTACAAGTCGTTCGAATCCATTTTTGTACATCAATAGTTCAAGTATATCCGAATTGAAGGCAGGATTGTAAAACTCAATCGGTGGCAAACCCTCCAAAAATGTAGGAATAGCCCAAGTGGTAACTCCAGCGGCTTTGACCCGATTACTCTCACTGGATGCAGAAAGATCATATTCTGCAAAGAGACCATCTTCGTAAGACCATAACCACTTATTAACGGAGGTCTCCCTTTGAAAACCTAATAAGCGATCACCATCTATCCAATCCGTGACGGTCCAACTTTTTTCTTGATTCAGCTGCCCGCCAGCCCAAGACAATAATTTGCCCTGCGCATCATAAGTCAATGCATATTTAAAATTAGTTCGTGCTGCACCCGGGTTTTTCCAAGTCATACTAAACTCGTATACTTTCCCAAAATTGTTATACTTAAAATCATATCTGAAGTTCTCCTTACTAGTCAATACACCGTTGATGTTGTAATAATGCATCACACCGTCTATGGCGTCCAAACGATCAGGATTTAAGCTATTATATACAAAGTTGAGTTCACGCGTCAATTGAGGTGAATTCGAGGTATACGAATTCATTTTCACGCGGTAAGGTTTATCTAGATCTACCATTCGTAATATGATATCTTTGTAAGCCTTGGTGCCTTTACTATCTTCCAGCTCTACACGCAGCGTATAATCCTTATTTTTGACCGTCATTTCTTCCAACACATACCCCTTCTTATGTACCACGACAGATGCAGGTAGGTCATACGTGTGTGTATCAAACACTGCTCCATCAAGACTCAACGTATAACTTTTTACCGTATTCATACCTGTAGCAAATCGCGCCTTAAACATGATATAGTTATTGGTCAAAGAGATACGGCCATCACCTGAAATACCTCCCACCGTGATGATAGGTTTAGAAAAATCCAGTACTGTCAATGAGAATCCCTTATTATACGATCGGAGATTCTGGTCTATTACTTTGACGATGAAATGTAGTGTGGTATCCCGGTTGATTGACTTTAAATCTGCATCATAGATAAATGTAAAGTCCTTCTGGCCCCTGTACTCATTGTCGAATGAGGCAATCGGTTCATAGCTAGTACCATCCAATACTTGTATCTGAGCGACACCATTGGGTGCCTTAATATGCATAGACAAAGGATATGTGTCTATCGTGTCTCTGCGCACGGTATCGCGGACATCCTTAGTTGCATCTAATCCAGGATCTGGAAATTGAGGTTCTTTCCGGCAGGAGCCTATTAGGACTGCCATAAGCAAGAATAGACTTAAATATTTTAACTTTTTCATAACGATTAATTATAAAATTCTTCCATAACTGGATTAATCTGAAATACATCAATTCCCCAACTGTATAAGGTCTCGATCATAATTTTCATCCTCTTTTTGAACAATGGGGATTTTAAGTAATACCCGCGTATTGGCCCGGTACTGTTAGTAGCACTCTCACAAATAATGACGTTTAAGAAGTTGCGCACATCTACCATTTTGGAAGGAAAGTACAAAGAACTTCCTTTGTTTAATCTATAGGCAAAACTTGAACTCGTTACACTAGGAGACCGTTTTGAAAGTACCATCCCCTTATCAATATACCATTGTGCGTTAATTACACTCGTATCCGAAGGATGCGTAGGTGCTTTTTCAGCCACAGCCAAAGCATTGATATCTGTATTGTAAAGGCTTACCGCAGGTTCATAAAATTCTCCAGGAATAGCATTATAGAGATTGTTCTCATGAATCATATTCACTAAAAAACCGAATAGCATACGTTTTCTAACATTACTTTTATTCGTAGTGGACAACCTATCGTATTGCGGCTTACTAACGGCAAACAACTGTTCATAACCATTATACAGCGCATACCAAGTATCTTCGGAAACAGCCATCACCTCTGCTTCTGCAAGAATAAGATCAGGACTGTTTTTATTACCGTCTGTTGTTACCGTGTCGGCCAACAGAAGTTTATGTGGAAAATAGTCGCGCTTGAAAGTCGATGTGTAGGTCTTCGCACCCAACTTTGCTGGCGTAGTAATTTCATCCTTAAACGACTGTAATACCAATTCATCGAATAAAGCTAAATTAGCATCGGCCTCATCGGCTGCAATATGACTTATGTTAAAATTAGCCCACAAGTCGCGGGTACTACTCTTCCACATGCCAAACTTGAAATCTAAAGTGTCACTAAAGTTCAATAATATGTTTACACCGTATTTTTCCTTATATTCCTTTACCAATGGTTTAGAAAGATCAAGCTGTGCGGCTAATCTATCCGATTCACTGTAAGACGGTTGGAGCTTTTCTTCTTTGCTACACGATAGTATCAACAAAGTAAGCAGAAATAATAATCCAATATTTTTCATCATCATATCTTTAAATATTATCATCAATTGTCGTTTCAGGCAATTTCTCATAGCGCTCATTGTTTCGTATCAAAGGATTATTATCTCTTTCCTTTAATGGGATAGGAAGCGTGTAGTTGGGATCATTACTCAACAGCACATATTTTTCTGTACCTACCTTATTACCCGCATCGTCGGTCAATGTATACCGGTGCTCAATAGCTGGTCTATTTTTCATACGACGTAAGTCAAACCAGCGGTGGTGATCCTCAAAGCAAAGTTCTTTACGGCGCTCCAATAGAATAAAATCCAACAGAGAAGGTCCGCTAGCGGGGATTTGCACCGCGCTAGGTGCGCGATATCGTTTAGCAACTAACGCATTTAAATCAGCCATAGCATCACCTCCTAAATGATAGCGAGCCTCAGCACGATTCAAATAGGCTTCCGCTACCCGCAGGTTTACAAAACCTAATTTCGTAAATAGACCTTGCTTTTGGGTGTAATAAACTTCGCCAATCTTTTTGTCCATGCGGGTAAAAAAAGCATTAAAACGTAAATCATTCGTCTTATCGAAGAGCCTGATAAAAGCTGGATTCACTTGCCAGCCCGCATCAAAAGCTGACTCCGATATAGACGGTGCTAATAATCCTGAACTATACAATATGTCTGTACGATCTTCCGTAACATAAGGGCCACTTTCTACCATCATTGACAAAGGATTGTTTGCGATAACTTTTGAAGCATAGGCGTCTGCATTTTCCCAATCATTCATATACAAGTATATTCTGGAAAACAATAGATTACAGGCATCCACGGTAGGATGATATTTAGTCTTTGTGATACCACTCTTCATCAAAAAATCCTGCGCCATTTGAAGATCGGCTATTATCTGTTCGTAACTTTCCTTTAAGGTTGCACGATCATAAGTCTGTTCCAGGCCATTATCTATGCGCAACGGAATACCTAATTCGACATTCGCATTTTCCTTAGAATACGGCTTGGCATATAGATTGGTCAAATTAAAAAAGCTCCAGGCACGTACAAAATAAGCCTCCCCTTTTATAAAATCACGTTCAGACTGAGCACCTTCTGCCTCTTCCACAAGTTCTATTACGTAATTGGCAATACCAACATCCTTGTACATATCTTCCCAGGCTTTATTATTATTGGTAGCACGAACGCCGTTCTCATCCAATTCGATTTCCTTTTGCCAACTATATATCGGCTTATAAGGTCTTCGGGTATTTTCTGAAGAATAGATGTACTCCACTATATTGTCTGCCATATAGTCTACAGCGCCAAAGCGAGCCACCTCTTTACTAAACTCATTTAGCAAGACCGAACTAAAATGCTCCGTCTTCGTAGGTATCAGTTGATCTTTATCCACTTCATCCAAAAAACCGGAACATCCTGTGAATAAGTTTAAAGTCAATATATATATAAATATCTTTTTCATGATTCTAAAGGTTAAAGTGAGAAACTTAAGCTAAAGGAATATGTCGGTAATGCCGGCATACCTATGCCCGTAACCTGCTCAGGATCTTGCCCTTTTAACCTGCGGTCAAAGGTCCATACCCCCAAACTATTAGCAGAAAACCCTACATTGGTAGATCTCAGCCCTATACGTTTTGTAAATCGATCGTTAAGGTTATAGTTCAGACTTAATGACTGCCAACGTATATGATTACCACTTACGACACGTTGGTCGCTTAGGTCGTACAAATTGTAGCCATTAGATCCCGGAGGAATAATGCTGCTATATTGAACAGTATAATGTGCATTATTTCCGGTACTATTAATCACCAGGCGATTATTACTTAGTCCAGGTATCGTAGCCCATGCCTCATCACCAGGGTTCCGCCAGCGATCGTTAAATTCGGCACTCATATTCTCCTCAGGCATTGGCATATTCTGTGAACCGTTATAAAGTGGTAACAAACGCACTTTATGACCAAATTTGTAAGAGAAGCCTGCACGAAGTGTCAGTCTACTATAACGTACTTCGGTATTGAAGCCACCATATACCTGTGGGGATCTGCGGCCCATATAACTCAAAACCTCATTAAAATAGCCGGCTATTGTTTCCGAGCGTTTCTCCAGGTTTTTATATTTAGGCAGACCACTATTGTCTAGTCCATCAAACTGATATGCATAAAATGCATCAACCGGGAAGCCTGTCAAATAAATGCTGCCTCCCAAATAGTTATTGACATTCAAGGCAGCCGACTCTGCTTCATATCCAGCCAACACCTTTTCTCTGGTCATGGTTGCATTTCCACCAAATGAAACTCCCCATTTCTTCGTCTTCAGGATAACACCACGCAGAGATGCTTCGTAACTGTAATCTTTTTTCTCCCCACCATTATACAACTGCGTCGCGCGACCATTGACCAAGGAAACAGGTCTCGAAAGCAATAGGTCCGAACCGTGTGAATATGCAAAATCAAACGCTCCACTCAAGCGTCCTTCCAACCAGGAATGATTTAAACCGATATTTAGTGTCGATGTTTTTTCCCAAGTTAGACTAGCATTCGGGAAGGAGGCCATATTGGATCTCATTTCGCCAAAATCAGCATCATACTGATAATTTCTCAATACCATATAAGGTGTTGCCGAAGGAGGATTACCCCGAAACCCATAGGAAACACGCAAAGCTAACTCATCTGCTGCGTCACCAAGATTGAAAAATTTCTCTTGGTGGATATTCCAACGTCCAGATACTGACCACGTAGGTTTGAACTTATATCTTTCGTACTGCCCGAAACTATTAGATCCATCACTACGCATATTAAAATTAAATATGTAACGATTGTCGTAAGAATAATTAAAAATTAAAAAAGCTGAAACAGAATTACTAAGTCTATCCGTAATGGTTGGATAAATACTATATCCCCCCTGCCCTGTCATCCACTTTAATGCATTAGCATATTCATACCCCACGATCTCATTGGTACCAGTTGCATATACAATATTCTTTAGCGGAATAAAACTACGTCCGTACTCATGGCTATAGCCCGGTGAAGCCCAACCGCTGGATCCCTTATACTTGATAGAATTCAACTCATACCCAACATTAGCATTGAAGACATGTCGCGCTATGGTTTTAGTATAATTCAGCTGTAACTGCCCTCTACTCGCACTCTGCTGTGTCATAGCGGCAGAATATACGCCACCAAACGGAACAGTTGCATACTGCTTTACCCATGCATCAATTTTATCCTCCACGCCGTCGTAGGTACGTAGATTAGCTATGAAATTTGTGTTTTCAGCAATCCATTCGTCTTGAAGATTCGTCGTATTTCTTGTCGAAGCAAAAGCCCTTAACTTGACACCACGAAAAATATCCCAATTCAATTGTGCGCTGATATTCAAATCTTTATTATCCACCGATTTTTGGGAGTTATTCATCTCGTGCATCACATTATATTTACCTTTATTGATAATGCCAGACTGCTCCATTAAACGGGTATCAACATAAAACAACGATCCATCCTCATTACGAAAAGGCGTAGTACGCGAATTGTAATAGGCAGTATTAAAAAGATTAATAGAAGAATGGTTATACTTTCCTTCTTGGATAGAACCACTCATACTGACGGATATCAGCAAATTCTTACGAAGATTCAGGTCTATATTACTACGAGCTGTAATCCTATTAAGGTCTACTCCTTTTTCAGTTCCCTTATTATCATTGTAACCTACTGAAAAATAATAACGTAAACTATCCGTTCCTCCTGAAAGATTAACGTTGTGGGCTGTATTAACAGCAGGACGATAAAGCTCACCAAACCAGTCTGTATTCCGCGTTTCCGCCTGACTTACTTGACGTTGAAATTCTTCAAAAGTGATCATTCCTTTCCTAAATTCATACAATGCCTTCTCATACCCCAAATACGTAAAAATACTATTGGGATAACCTAAATTCTTTTGTTCAATTTCTCTAGAAACGTCTACTCGTTCTTTCGAATTCATCAGATTGAAGTTGCTATATCTTGGTCTATCGACAACACTGCTACTACCTGAATAGGACAAATTTGCGCGTTCTTTTTTTCCACGCTTTGTCGTTACCACAATAACACCATTGGCAGCACGGACACCATAGATAGCAGTAGCCGAAGCATCTTTTAGAATATTAATAGTTTCTATATCTTGTGGATTGATACCTGTAAGTGCATTACCTATCAAATTTACTTTATCAAAACTATTGATATCATCGGCCGAAAGCGGGACAGGATCTTCGTATATAACCCCATCAACCACCCAAAGTGGGGCCCGGGAACCTGTGAACGTACCACCAGAGCGCACACGAACTTTTGAAGCTGCTCCTGGTGTGGTACTCAATGTAGTGACCATCAATCCACTCGCCTTTCCTTCTAACATCTGATCCAAAGTCAATGCTCCAACGCGATCTAAATCAGAACCTTTGATCGTTTCTATAGAACTTGTCAACTCCCTCTTATCGATCTTTTGGTATCCCGTAAGTACCACTTCTTCCAGATTATTCATATCATCATCCAACACGACATCGATATTTGACTGGTTGGAGAATTTAACCTGCTTATTCACTTTGCCTATGTAAGAATATTGAAGTGTAGAATTGAGCGTTTCAACATATAGCTTATAGCGACCTTCTTTATCTGTGCTAATTTGCCGTCCCATTGGCAGCACTCGAATAGACACACCACTAATTGGATAACCACGGGTATCCTTCACAGTCCCATTAACCTCATAAAACTTGACAATGGGTTTGTTTTCTTTTCGAAATACAACAGTGTTGTCCTTAAATGTAAAAGAGAGATCCAATCCAGATTGATTGATGATATTCTGGACAGTAGCATTTACTGTGCTGCTCTTCACATATTTTATCTGTTTACTTCCTTTAGTGAGCGTTTCATTATAGATAACTTCACACTTAAAGTCCTTTTTGATCAGCTCACAGGCTTGTTTGAATGTAACGCTATTCTTCTGATTCTCTTGCTGCGCATAGACCCTTGCCATATGACTAATGCAGACTACGAAAAACAACAGGAAGTACCTAGCCATCCCTAGATTAATTCTGATTTTCATGTACTCTTTAGGTTTTATTAAATTAAAAAATTGATTAGCAGTCTACTTTACTACTACTTTTATTACTTGATCATTCTTCTTTACAAAGGAAATATCCCCTGTACGCTCGAGGATCCCTAACACTTTCCAGATATCCTTATCATAACTCACCCCTCCCTGAAGCTTAATATTAGCGCTCCCTAAATCATTTAATTGGAATTCAACAGGATACCAACATCGCAACAGATCCAGCAGGGACTCAACAGACAACCCGTCGAAGTCTAGATAATCGCGTTGCCAAGCTGTTATCCGATCCGTATCCACAGTGCTTTTCTTAATCCTGCCTGACACGATGTCCACTACGGATTGCTCCCCTGGTTTGATAACCGTTTGCATAGAAGCTGTAGAAACACGAACGCTTCCCTCCAACAAGGTCGTCATGATATTTTTGTTTCCAGCATAGGCTTTTACATTGAACACTGTTCCGAGAACAGTCACCTCTTGATGATCACTGATAACAGTAAATGAACTATGCGCTTGATCCTTCACAACTTCAAATAAAGCTTCCCCTTCCAGCTCTACCGATCTCCTATTTCCGACAAATCGTGTAGGATACCGCAATGAACTGCCTACACTAAGATGTACTTTGCTCCCATCAGGTAATGTCAAATTAAGACGTTGCCCCTTAGGCGTACGAATGGTGTGAAACTGTGGTTCATCAATTTGTTCTTGTTTGGGAAGGTACTCAAGAATAGTTATTTCATCTCGATCAGCGTTCACCTCATACTGCTCGACTCGTTGAAGGCCTTCTTTATCCAAGTATACAATTTCTCCATTCGACAATTCTAATGTAGGTACATCCGACCTCTCCATATTATTGGGGCTCACGATTGTAGTTTTCAGATCCTGATCGACGGGAGCCAAATAGAAGTGACGGACATACCATAACAACGGAACTAAGCATAAAACCAATATTGCAGCATATCTTAAATAAGATCTACTGAATAGACGAATCTTGGGCTTAGGTTGAGTAATGGCAAAAATCGAGGATGCAGTTTGTTCAGCTATTTGCTTACCATGATTTAATTCATCCATAGAAAGCTTTTCTTGTTGCAGCGAGTTCGCAACCAGTTCTTCCAAAGCAGCCATATACTTGCTATCCGACAATGCTTCAAGTAAAACACGAAGCTCAGCATTCGAGCAATTCCCTGCTAGATACTTTTTATATAAAACTTTAAAATCATTAATATTCTTCAAACCAATTTCTCTTGTTTAGAGCTAATACGTTTTGAAGGCAAAGAAATAACTATCTAATTTTACTTTTTTTTAACAATTTATTAACGAAAGACATAAAACAAACGATATCAAACCATTAGCATCTCCCTTCTTTATTAAATCCTTGAGCATTTTATGAGCTTTAGTAAGATGGTTGTTCACCGTAGGTAGAGAAATCCCGAGCTTCTCGCTAATTTCTTTATGACTAAAACCCTCTACTTTAGAAAGTATATATACATTTTTACACTTTTCTGGCAGCCTCTCCAATAATCGTAAAAATTCTTCTTTTGATTGCTTTTCGATTATATTCTCTTCTACATGCGCATAAAAATCAGAATATGTTTTGATTGCATATTCTTTGTATCTCGTGTCTATAGCGACCTTTCTAAAATAATCCATAACAAGATTTTGAGCCACTCTAAATAAATAGGATTTAAAAGATTTATCGGATTCAATAGTAGATCTACTATCCCATATTTTCACAAATAACTGTTGGAGAATTTCAGCGGCTATTTCTTCAGATTTTACAATTTTGAAAATATTGCCAGATATCATAGAACTGTATTTGTTATAAAGGATCTCAAATGCATGATGATCTCCCGATCTTAACAGATCTAGAAGCTGGCTGTCATCATTATTAGTCGTAGTATTCAAGATCAGTATTGTTTAGTCAAAGATTATAAATAAAGGGCAGAATCAAAAATACAATCTGTTTTTTTTCAACAATACGCCAAGCAATACAGCGGTTCACAGTAAGCTGAGAGAGCTAACCATTGTGTATAATAATATCTTCCGGAAGCGTCAAATAGATTTGTGCACTTTTTAACAAGCACACATTCGCTAGTCTACTTAGCCATTCCACCTTTCAGGTAGAGCTCCGGCAGTTGCTGAATTATCCCGGTCTCAAATAAACCGATAAGCGACATCCCTGACTAAACCGACTAAAAGATCATAGTTTTTTCTATTTTTTGCTACATTATATTAAAGCATCACAAGATTTTTTTTCGCCCAGAAAACAGGATTTTATACCCAAAATGTCCCACAATAAATACGAGCTATCCTAAAAGCAATCCCGTTGCTAGGCGCTGCTGCTTCCAGTCAGCACTACGGTATACATATGGCCGTGAAAACATTGGACGAAAAACTAACTATTATCTAGAGGAGGTCTTAAGAGCTATTGAAAACGGAAGGCTTGGAATAAGTGACCAATGTAGGTCAGAGCCTCCTCCGATCACCTCCGAAACAGTATGGAAAAAACTAGTCTCATAATTTGTTAAAAAAATGAAACATTTGCCGGAAGTGTAGCCAATGGAAAATTATATTTTTGAAGAACCATTTTTATCGAAAAATGCGGAACATATTTATAGAACATTGAAGGAATCATCGAGCACAGTTACATCACATAGGACAGATTACGTTAATCAAAAAATGTTCCTGTCAACTAGCATGAACCCATAGTCCATCGATAATTAACAGAAACATAGAAATAAAAAAAGCGAGCTAGCACATGGTGTCCAAAGGTTAATGCCCTTAGCTATAGTATGGTTTTATTTTATATTTACATGCAATAGAATGTAACTTCTCTCGTAATGACTGAAGACTAGCCGTAAATTCGTCATTGTTTGTTAAAGTAAAACTAACCAGTCTCTTAGTCAAGTCACTATAATACTCTATACCTGTAAAAACCTGATCAACAAAACTTTGAATGTATTTACTTTTCTTGATGTTCATATCCTGAACACTTTCCTTAATCTGCTTTTCTATGTATTGTATATACAGTTGAAGTTCATTAATAAACATAGATGGCCTTTCCACATCCTTCAAAAGATCAAGCCGTCCATAGATATGGGAAACCATTTCTTCTAAATTGTAGATTCGGTTAAAATAAGAAAGGTTTGGACCTGGACATATGGCGACAGATAAATCTTTAATGGATTCATCAATATCATATTTCAAATAAGCAGATGAAGCCAGACCTTCACAAAGACAAGTCTTTTCCAAAACGTAATCGTAAGCCTTCTGAAGCTGATCCCCTGACAATTGGCTATTGGCTAATTCTTTGATTTTTTTTGATTGATATTTACGGGATGCTGTGCAAATAGGTTCTTTGGTAAATTCAGTATTAGAAACGAGGTATTTCTTGGTACAAGGCGCCCCTGGCCTACCTTTTTCAATACGCTCAAGTCTATTTTTTTCAGCAGAACTTTTCCTAAAGTTGTTAAAAGGTACGCCTAGAGGTGAAGCATCGCTTATATAAAAATCGGAAGCTGTAGCCCCCGCCAATAAGGTTAACGTATCTTTATCCACAGTTGTTGCTTCGGGTACTAAAAGAAATGGAGAACCCCATCCTGTACCATCTACTCGATAGTACTCCATTAAAAATTGTTGTTCGGCGGCTGTCCCGATTCCACCTTGAACGGTCAATCTAATCGGCTGAGGCAAATTGTATTTGGCTATCCCTTTTTCGCCGAGTGCCTGCTTATAAATGGCCAACAACTCTTGCTCCAGCCCGCCCCTTCTTTCTTTAAATTCTTCAAGAATAGGCCCTAATAAGTAACCTTCTGTAGCAAAAGCGTGACCTCCACAATTCAAGCCCGATTCGACACGAAATTCAGACACCCAAACCCCCTTTTTAGCAAGGTATTTTGCTTGGATCATAGCCGATCTATAGTCGCTCACTTTCAGAATTACCTGCTTTTGGATATTACCATTATAATCAGGAAAGAAAGCTGGAAGTTCACTTAGATACTGATAAAGTCTAGGATTTAAGCCAGCAGAAAGTACTAATGATGAAGATAAATTGCTATTAGCAAAGCCCCTCAAAGCAGACAGGGCATCTGAAGATAAGCCGCCAGCACCGTTCCCTTTAGTATCTTGTACCATTCTATCGACCTTAGCCATAATGTTCACGTCTATAGATCCCGCCACGATCTGATTTTTGACGAGCTCTCTCAGTTCCGATGCCGTTTTGGGATCTTTTTCATCGACAAAACGATCATAGAGCTGTCTTGCTATAGCGGAAGAGGGTAATAAGTTAAAATATTTTTTAACCTCAGGATCAGCATAAAGATCCCTTTCCCGCAAACTACATATTTGCTTATCTAAAAGATCTTTAAGCAAATTCAGATAGGCTGTAATACGCAGCGCTCTGGCATCGTCTTTACTCTTATTAATACGTTCGAACTCTACACCATTACACAATGCATGGTACTTACGGATATTTTCGATTAGCTCATCATCCACAATGGAGACGACAGAAGAAATTCCATATTTGCCTACTTTTAGCGGACTATCTATTGAAAATGCTAATCCTAATACCGGAAGGTGAAATTTATGATGCATAAATTAAATTTAATGTGGGAAAATACCATCGGAAGGAATGAATACCTTGCCTTTTACAATATCCAATTGTTCATCCTTTTGCATTTGGCGTATGGCACGGATCACTGTTTCGACCCTACAACCAATCATATTTGCCAGCTGTTGTCGCGTCAACATCAATCGTCGGCAATCCTCGCATATAAACTTACCATTATCATTGAAGTAGGTAATTAATTGCGAAACAATATACACAGGATCGTTACTTGCCAGTAATTCAGTTAATAAAAACTTAAATCGAAGCTTTTGCACGATAGATGATGTAAAGGCAAAATGTAAATCACTATATTCTTGTAAAATAATATTGAAACTAGATACACATAGTCTAAGCACTACAGATGGTGTCTCTGCTACAGCAGTAGCGGCATACACCCGATTATCGAACAAAGGGAGTTCGCCAAATGCGTCTCCAGGCTCAACCAATTCATGAAGGACTTCTTTTCCATCATCCAAAACATTGCACCAACGAATTCTTCCTGAAACCAATTGATAATAAAATGAAGCATGACTTCCTACCTGAAAAATAGCTTCGCCGGGAGATACCTGCCTATAAACAGCTCCTTTTTCTAAAAGTATTTCTAAAGGGATCATCGTTGTAAGTTTTTATAGTCGGCGAATCTTGATATCCAAAGGTAACGCCTCATTCTCAAACCATTATTGATATTCATCACAAATTCAGATGATATGAATCATAAATTATCAAAACAACACTCCAACAGATTGATATAAAAGCGATTACAAAATAAAATAATCTCATGTTTGCTCAACTATTTTATGTTTATGATTTGACGCATAAAATGCCAATCTGGACAGCACTAAATTTGTCAAGAAGATAAAAATAATTGAGTAGAAAAATTAATCCATAAGAAAATGAAAAAGCTAATTTACCTATTTACAATCTGCATCATTGTATATGCATGTTCACAAAGCAACAACCAAAACCAAAACGAGACCTCTTCAAACGAAGTAGAATCTGAAAACACTTCAGCAGCGACATCAAGCTATGACCCTAAACGAGGTGAGGGCAAGTATGAGAAAGTGGAAATAGAAGAAAAATTAGATCAGAAAATGGCAACAAGTGGAGAATCAATTGCAAATCTTAAATGTGCTAGTTGTCATAAGTACTCTGATGAAAAATTGGTAGGTCCAGGTTGGGCCGGAGTGTCTAAAAGACATGCTCCTGAATGGATTATGAATTTTATAACCAACCCAGATCCTATGATCGACAAAGACCCAAAACTACAAGCTCAACTAGAACTTTGTTTAGTGCGCATGCCAAACCAGAATCTTTCCGATAAAGATGCCCGTGATATCCTGGAGTTTATGCGTAAAAACGATGGTCTTAAATAAACGCAGAACAACAACAAAATTACCTTAACAAGTTTAATCAGCAATATGTTATGAAGATTAAAAATCAACTCTTATGTGCCATGGCTATTTTAGCCGGTACAGTATCCTTTCAGGCCTGTAAGCCTAAGGGTACTGAAAACGCTGTTAGCGCAAATGCGGCAGAAAAAGTTTATGTAGCTCCAGGAAAATACGACGAATTCTACACGTTTACTTCAGGTGGATTTAGCGGCCAATTGTCTGTCTATGGATTGCCTTCAGGTAGATTGTTTCGTGTCATACCTGTATTCTCTGTAGATCCTGAAAAGGGATGGGGATACAGCGAAGAAACTAAACCTATGTTGGAAACATCGCATGGCAGCGTACCTTGGGACGATCTTCACCACGTCCAGTTGTCAAAAACCAATGGCGAATATGACGGCAAGTGGGTGTTTGTCAACGCCAACAATACACCGCGTATTGCCCGTGTGGATCTTACTACTTTTAGAACGGCCGAAATTTTAGAACTTCCCAATAGCGGAGGGAATCACTCCTCGCCATTCATCACACAAAATACAGAATATGTAGTAACAGGCACAAGGTTCAGCGTACCTATGGATGGTGCCAATAGCGACGTTTCTATAGATACATACAAGAAAAACTTTAAAGGAACATTGAGCTTTGTAAGTGTGAACAAGGAAAGTGGAAATATGGACATCGCTTTCCAAATTGAGACACCTGGTGTTAATTACGATTTGAGTAGAGCAGGAAAAGAAGCTTCACATGGATGGTTCTTCTTTTCGACATACAATACCGAACAGGCGAATACACTTCTGGAAGTCAATGCTTCTAAAAATGACAAAGACTTTATTTTGGCCGTAAACTGGAAAAAAGCTGAAGAATACTTAAAGGCCGGCAAGGGCAAAAAAGTAAGTAATCTAAAATATGCACACAATATATATGACGAACACGCACACACTTCAAAATCTACGATTAAAAATGAGGTAGTGATACTAAATTCTGCCGAATTAGAAGGATTGTGCTACTATATTCCATGCCCTAAATCTCCTCACGGCGTTGACGTGGATCCTACGGGCGAGTATATCGTAGGAAGTGGAAAATTAGCAGCCTTGATTCCTGTATTTTCATTCACTAAAATCCAGAAAGCTATTAAAGATAAATCTTTTGAAGGCACATTTGAAGGTATCCCGATTATCAAATACGAGTCGGCTTTGTATGGAGAGGTGGAGAAACCCGGCTTAGGCCCATTACATACCGAATTTGATGGCAAAGGAAATGCAATTACCTCGTTCTTTGTATCATCCGAATTAGTAAAATGGAATATCAAAGACCTTAAAATATTAGATAGGGCACCTACCTTTTACTCCGTAGGTCACTTGATGATTCCGGGAGGCGACACCAAATCGCCTGATGGAAAATATGTAGTGGCATATAACAAAATTACGAAAGATCGTTTTTTACCAACTGGACCTGAACTGGCACACAGTGCACAGTTATATGATATATCAGGAGATAAAATGCAGTTGCTGCTCGACTTTCCGACCATCGGAGAACCTCACTATGCGCAAGCTATAAAAGCCGAAAAAATTAAAGACAAATCGGTCAAGATTTACAAATTGGAGGCAAATAAGCATCCTAACTTTGCTAAAGGTGAGGCCGATGCCCGGGTAGAAAGAAAAGGCAATACAGTTCATGTTTATCTAACTACAATACGATCTCATTTTACACCGGATAAAATCGAAGGTGTTAAACTGGGAGATGAGGTTCTTTTCCACGTTACCAATATTGAGCAAGATTGGGATATGCCGCATGGTTTTGCTATCAAAGGAGCCAGTAATGGTGAATTGCTGGTTATGCCTGGAGAAACTCAAACGTTAAAATGGGTACCAGACCGCACCGGAATATTCCCTATTTACTGTACAGATTTTTGTAGTGCATTACACCAGGAGATGGCCGGCTATGTACGCGTATCACCTAAAGGCAGTAATGTTCCTATTTCATATGGTACAGGAGATAAATTGACAACTAAATAACAAGATTGTGAGAAATCCAGGTTCAATTAAAAAAATCCACCGTGTGCTCCTAGTTTCATCAGGTTTGCTGCTCTTTACGACCATTTTTTTCCCGATATGGAGAATCGAGCTGGATGCAGCTCAGTATCCCGAAGGCCTAGAACTACTCATCTACAGTAATAAACTGGCAGGACAGGTCGACATAATTAATGGTTTAAACCATTACATAGGAATGAAGACGCTACATGCAGCGGATTTTATTGAGTTCACCATTCTCCCTTATATACTGGGGATGTTCGCCTTGGCCTTCATCGCTGTAGGTATATTTGGCAAGCTGAAGGCTCTAAAAATACTCTTCACCGCCTTTGTACTATTTGGAATTATAGCCATGGTGGATTTTTGGATCTGGGAATATAATTATGGGCACGATCTAGATCCCAACGCTGCTATCAAAGTACCTGGCATGGCTTACCAACCACCCCTTATCGGATTTAAACAATTGTTAAATTTTGGGGCTTACTCTATACCGGATATTGGTGGGTGGATTATCGTTGGGGTCGGCGTTGTGCTTTTATATTGCTTAGGGGCAGAATGGAAATCAACTAAAAAAAATATATAATGACTAATCCTATACAAAAAAATATAGCAAAGATCTGGACTTTAGTTTTGTTGGTCGTGGGGTTACAAGCTTGTAACGCTAGCGGACCAAAACCCATAAACTATGGTAAAGATCAGTGTGTGTATTGTAAAATGACCATCTCTGACGCTAGATTCGGGACGCAGCTACTAACAAAAAAAGGCCGCACCTATAATTTTGATGATTTATCTTGCATGGTAGCTTTCGCTGCTGAAGGTACCGTCTCAAAACAAGATATCGAAAACCTGTACGTACCGGATTACAGCCAAGACAAAAAGTTATATCCAGCCAACGAAATGTTTTTCTTAAAGAGTGAAAGTCTGAAAAGCCCTATGCGTGGAGATATTGCTGCTTTTAAAAATGAAGCTGACTTAAAGCGCGTACAGAAAGAATTAGGAGGAAAACAGCTGGCCTGGAAAGAAATCTGGAAATAAGGAAATGAGAAATTTCTATTTACTTAAGCAACTTTTTTTTTTACTTACCTACCTAATGGTGAGCGGCAATCTATATGCCGACACCATTAAGGTAGGAAACAAGGAGTCTATAAAATCAATTCGGAAAGCTATCCAGATAGCTAAACAAGGAGATACTGTCGTCGTCGAAAAAGGTGTGTACAAAGGGAATATCACCATCGATAAGCCGTTAACTCTAATTGGGAATAATCTTCCAACTCTTGATGGCGAAAAAAAATATGAACCTATTTCGATAAAATCACCTGACGTCATAGTAAAAGGATTTCTGATCAAATCCTCTGGCCACTCCTCGCTCACGGATATTGCCGGCATCAAGGTATATAATACCGAACGCGTCACCATAAGCAACAATGTTTTAGAAGACAACTATTTTGGAATTTATTTTCAAGCCTCAAAAAACTGTATAGCAGAGAACAATTCGATCACAGCCTATGGGTCGACAGAACAGCTCAGCGGGAACGGCATACATGCCTGGAATAGTGACAGCCTCTCTATCTATCACAATAAAATATTGGGGCATCGCGATGGCATATACCTTGAATTTGTAACCCATACACATGTAGAAAAAAATCTATCTAAAAATAACATCAGATACGGCCTACATTTTATGTTTTCACATGATAATGCCTATATCCAAAACGAATTTACGCATAACGGAGCAGGAGTCGCAGTGATGTATACGAAACGTGTCCGTATGGAATACAATGTTTTCAATGAAAACTGGGGTGATTCTGCCTATGGCCTCTTACTAAAGGACATCACCGATAGTGAAATCAAACACAACAAATTCAGTAAAAACACAACTGCCATTTTCATGGAGGGCAGCAACCGGATTCATATCGAAAACAATCAAATCGAACATAATGGATGGGCCTTAAAAATACAGGCCAGCTGCACAGATAATATGCTAATCAACAACAACTTCATAAACAACACTTTTGACGTAGCAACGAACAATATGACGTTGATGGAAAACACCTTCAAGCTTAATTTTTGGGACAAATATGAAGGTTACGATCTGGACAGGGACGGTATAGGCGATGTCCCCTATCGTCCAGTAAGTCTATTCTCTGTCATCGTAGAACAATACCCTATGGCCATGCTATTGTTCCGTAGCTTCATGTCTAAATTACTGGACCGTACAGAACGGGTAATGCCTAGTCTTACCCCAGAAAAATTAAAGGACGACACCCCTCATATGAAACCTATTGCCGTATGATAAAAATTGAAAATATCTGTAAAAGTTTTGGTAAAATAAAAGTACTAAAAGAGATAAACCTAAATTTTGACCGCGGGCAATGCATTGCATTAATAGGCCCCAATGGCTGTGGTAAAACCACACTGATAAAATCGATATTGGGTATGGTCGTACCTTCATCGGGTACCATTCTAGTCCAGAACAAAAGTATTAAACAAGCTTGGGAATACCGTAAAGACATTGGATACATGCCCCAAATAGGCCGATACCCAGACAATATGACTATCGGACAAGTATTGGATATGATGAAAGACATACGTGCCGATCTCCACCAGGATTGCGACACAGAGCTTTACCGCGAATTCAAAATGGAAGAATTGTTAACGAAAAGAATGAGCACATTATCTGGGGGGACGCGACAAAAGGTGAGTGCCTGTATTGCCTTTATGTTCAAACCACAGATCTTGATATTGGACGAACCTACTGCAGGATTAGACCCGATATCTACGGAGATCCTCAAAGATAAAATACGAAGAGAACAGGACAACAACAAACTGATCATAATTACCTCCCACATTCTTAGTGATTTGGACGAGTTAGTCTCCGAGATTATTTATATGGAAGATGGCCAGCTTCGATTCCATAAAAACATTGATGCTTTGAAGCAGGAAACGGGAACAGAAAAATTGGGAAAAGCTATTGCCCAAATCATGTTATCTTCTAATACCAAGGATTATGCATAAAATCATTAAATATGTTATCAGTGATATCCTACGTAGCAAAACGATTATCGCATACACTTTGATCCTTTTTGCCCTCTCTTTTAGTATACTAGGGATGGAAAACAATGCTGAAAAAGGGATAGTGAGCTTAATGAACATTGTGTTGTTTGTCGTACCTTTAGTAAGTATCATCTTTTCGACGGTCTATCTTTACAATAGCGCAGAGTTTATCGAACTATTAGTCAGCCAACCGTTAAAACGCACAAAAATATGGACTAGTATTTTCTTAGGGCTATCTGGCGCCACTACATTTGCCTTTTTATTAGGTGTAGGTATACCGATAATTATCTTCGCTTGGATACCTTCGGGTGTACTCTTATTGGCATGTGGAGCTGCACTTTCTATGATTTTTGTTTCCGTAGCCTTATGGACTTCAGTACGTATCCGAGACAAAGCAAAAGGGATAGGTTTAGCCATTTTGATATGGTTATATTTTGCCTTGTTATTCGATGCTATAGTGCTCTTTGTGATGTTCCAATTTTCGGATTATCCGATTGAAAACGCAATGGTCGCATTCACAATGCTCAATCCAATTGATATCACACGGATTATTATATTGTTGCAAGTGGATCTATCCGCCATGATGGGCTATACCGGAGCGATTTTCCAAAAATTCTTCGGTACAGGCGGAGGAATGATTTTGACGATAATCATTTCTTTTTTGTGGATAGCTCTCCCTCTCCTTTTGTCAACAAGATACTTCACAAAAAAAGACTTATAACACACTGAATACCAAATACTGACAATCCATTAACAATTTTAACGGACGCTATGAGCAAAGTCATAAAATAGCGACTCTAAGTGGGGTAAATTTGTACTATACCGAATAAGGGAAATCGGTGACATATGATAAAATAACATTTTAAATAAAGTTGATTATTATGATAAAGACTACAACACTGGATGTAACTACTATTGAACCGAGATTTAAGCATCCTACAATTTTCGAGCATTTTGATAGTCTAGTAGAAGGAGAAGGATTCGAAATTTTGAATGACCATGATCCTAAGCCATTGTACTATCAATTATTGGGTGAACGTGGAAATATCTTTACTTGGGAATATCTTGAACACGGGCCAGAATGGTGGCGTGTGCGTATTTACAAACCAATAAAAAAGGATAAAAATCATCCTACTGTGGGAGAAATCGCGGCACAGGATATAAAAAAAGTCGAAGTGTTCAAAAAACTAGGAATTGACTTTTGTTGTGGTGGCAAGAAAACAATACAAGAAGCTGCGCAATCTATTGGCATGGATCCTGAACAGTTGCAGTATGAACTGGAGAATGCTAAATCGAGCAGTTCAGCGGGTATTCAGCATGATTTTAACTCTTGGGAGCCTGGCTTTTTGGCTGACTACATCACCAATGTACACCACCACTATATCCGTGAACAAGGGCCGATTATAACCCAGTTGGCGAATAAAGTAGCTATGAGACATGGATCAGAAAGAAAAGAACTCTTTAAGTTAGCAACCGGTATACATGACTTTATGGAAGATCTCTACAAACATATCCTACATGAAGACCAAAAGATTTTCACTGTGGTGAAGCAACTAAGCTCTGGTACGGATATCGATTTAAAGGAGCTAGAAAGTGCTATTCAGTATCTGGAAGAAGAGCACGAACAAGCCGGTGAAAATCTGAGTCTTTTTAGAACATGGACAGATAACTACAAATTACCGGAAAATGCGTGCAATTCTTACACTTATCTTTTCGAAAAAATTAAAGAATTTGAAAACGATCTTTTACAACATATACATCTGGAAAACAACATACTATTTCCAAAAGCGCTTGCCTTGAATTAACAACAAAACATCATGATTAGTGTAAACCAACATACCAAAATCGCCGCAATCATCAAAGCAAATCCAGAAAGTATTACAGCCATAGCATCTTTAGCCAAGCCATTACATAAGCTTAAAAACCCACTTCTTCGGCGTTTGCTAGCTTCGCGGGTTACTATTGCGGAAGCTGCTGCTATGGGAGGCTGTGAAATTGCAGACTTTGAACGTGTGTTGGTTCCTCTCGGATTTGTTTTTGAAACATTACCGATAAAACATGAACATGCGGAAGCAGCGACCATGAGACCGGATTGGTTGACGAACCTCCCCCCTCATGCCCAAAACCTATTTGATGTACGCGAATTAATTGATAATGGTGAAGATCCTTTAAAGATGATACTTCAACATTATCATTCGCTACCAGAGGGACATGCGTTGTGCATTGTAAACAGCTTTATCCCTTACCCTTTAATATCGGTAATAGGCAAAAAGGGAGCTCAATATCACGTCGAAACCTTATCTCCAGATCTCCATCACACCTGGTTTTTAAAAAAAGAGTTACAAGGATCAATAACTGACAACCATAATAGTAGCAGCATTAATATGCTTGACACCCAAGAATTTGAAGCGATCTTGTCAAAACACACTAAAAAGCAGATAATAACACTGGATGTCAGGCATTTGCCCATGCCTTTACCCATGGAGACTATTCTTCAAGCCCTGGGAGAATTAAATGAAGATGAATTACTTTATGTTTATCACAAACGTGTACCCTTACATTTGATGGAAGAACTTGAAGACAGTGACTTTGCAATCCGAATTTGTGAGTTTGGACGAGACGATATACGACTTCTCATCCATCAAGAGGTACATTAAATAATCCTACATGGCTGATCTATTCGTTCACCGAGCCCCTAAATCGCTGGCTGTCATCCCATTTTACATAACAGCAGCTGTTTTCTTTTTAGGATGCAGTATACTTTTGTTTATTTCCTCTGCAGAACTGACCGGCCATCATTTTAATCCCCATATTTTAGCTATTGTACATGGGTTAGTATTGGGCTGGTGCACCATGATAATTTTTGGAGCAGTGTACCAATTACTACCCGTATTATGCGAGAACGAGCTTTACAGCTGTAAACTAGCCTTTCTTTCTTATCTTACTTTATTGATGGGCAGTTCTATGCTAATCTACTGTTTTTGGAGATTCCACATTGGGACCCTCCTGATTATCGGTGGAAGTATTGTTGTTTTTTCGGCATTATGTTTTCTGCTCAATATCTGCACGACCATTATCAAAGCGACCAAGAGCAGTCCTTATCAATATTTCATAATCAGCTCCGCTATATGGTTGGTGCTCACCACATCAGCCGGATTACTTTTAGCTATCAATCTCGTTTACAACTTTATTCCAAGAGATCATCTAGACCTCCTCAAACTTCATGCGCACGCAGGTATTGTCGGTTGGTTTTTACAATTAATCTGTGGAGTCGGAGCTAAACTAATTCCTATGTTTCTGTTAGGGAAAGCCAAAAGGACCTATTTGTTACATGCAGCCTTAATACTTCAAAATACGGGACTCGTTTTATTTATTACACATGCCTTTTTCAAAAAAATAGACCTAGTAGCCGCCATATATATTGCACTAATTATTATCGGCACACTATTGTGGTGTTGGTACATCTGGGAGGCTGTAAAGACAAGAATTCGAAAAAAAATAGACTTGCTGATGAAACAAGCTATTTATTCACTCTACATCAAATTACTAGCAGTAATTGTGCTCGGGATTACGTTTATCAGTACCGAAAGCAAATGGATCACCCTCTACGGTACGCTCATCTTTCTAGGTTGGATAACAGGTATAATTATCAGCAAAACTTTTAAAACACTTCCATTCATCATCTGGAATAATCATTACAGAAATATCCATGGTAATGCAAATATACCTCTTCCCAAGAATCTCTATAGTAAGAAGCTCGTAACGTACCAAACATTTCTGTTTATCACTGCTCTACTATTGCTGTGTTTAGCCCTGTTAGTCGACCGAAAATGGCTATTGCAGGTAGCAACAGCATCCTGGATAGCACTGGCTTTATTATACTGTTATAATGTAGGCACTGTAGTATTACATCAATCAAAATTGGAGAAATGAACATTAGTTTAAATGGTCCATTTGCAAAGGAGCAAATGAAAGCACAGACAGCATTGCTACAGGTTATTGACCCAGAACTAGGTATCAACATTATTGATCTGGGCTTAGTATATGAACTAGACTTTTCAAACGTAGAGACTATTGTAGTAACGATGACTTTCTCTACACCACACTGTCCATTAGGAGATGCCATCCAACAGGGAGTCGTCCATGTCCTTTCTGTAGCTTTCCCTGAACGGCTTATCGATATCAAGATCGTATGGGAACCTGAATGGAACTACGATATGATCACGGAAGAAGGAAAGTTAGCTCTAGGTATAACCTAAAAAAAATCATTATTTTATTATGCCTAAGATCATAAAAAAAGGAGAAACTAGCCTTTAAATTTGTCGTAACCCCTCAATAAAAACTGTACACAAAGAAGTTATGCTATGGAGAAATATGTTATCAAAAGAAATGGTCAGTTTGAACCGTTCCAATTTTTCAAAATAAAAGATGCTATCGAAAAGGGATTTCAGAGTACCCAACATCCTATCGATGAGCAGGTGCTCGATAATGTTGTTAAAGAGCTCGACAAACAAGATACTTGGGCGGTAGAAGATATTCAAAACATTATAGAACATTCATTTTATGAATCGGGATACTTCGAGTCAATGAAATCCTTTATGCTGTACCGCCATACGCGTAAAATGCAGCGTGAACACGTTGATCATCTATTAGATGACACGACCTACATCGACAGCACGCAGACGGTAGAAGAATACATCCGTCAGACAGACTGGCGTATAAACGCCAACGCCAACACCTCATTTTCGAATGCTGGATTGGTCAACAATACTGCTGGAAAGATCATCGCTAACTACTGGTTGGATAAGGTCTATACCAAAGAAGAGGGATATGCCCACCGAAATGCCGATATCCATATCCACGATCTCGATTGTCTCACAGGCTACTGTGCAGGATGGAGTCTACGGGTACTGTTGGACGAGGGGTTCAATGGGGTTCGCGGCCGTATTGAAAGCCGCCCCCCGTCTCATTTTAGAGAAGCATTAGGTCAAATGGCTAATTTTCTCGGTATCTTGCAGAGCGAGTGGGCGGGTGCACAGGCCTTCAGTTCGTTTGATACATATCTTGCTCCTTACGTATTTAAAGATCAGTTACATTATACAGATGTGCTCAAAGCGATCCGAAGTTTTGTTTATAATCTCAATGTACCTGCCCGATGGGGGCAATCGCCGTTTACCAATATCACGCTAGACTGGAACGTCCCTGAAGATCTCAAAAACCAAACACCTACACGAAACCAACGCCATCTATTTGAAGATCTGGAAAACCCTTTGTTATTAGCAAAAGCAAAACAAAGGGGTATAGACACACTACAAGATCTGTGTTACTGCCATTTTCAACCGGAAATGGATATGATCAATAAAGCTTATTATACCGTAATGACCGAAGGTGATGCACATGGGCAACCTTTTACTTTTCCAATTCCGACGGTCAATATAACTGAAGATTTTGATTGGCATAGTGAAAATGCACGTCTTCTATTTGAGAATACGGCAAAAATCGGATCTTCCTATTTTCAAAACTTCATCGGCAGCCAATACATATTAGATGAGGATGGGCAGCGGATTGAAAATCCAGAAGCGTACAAGCCCAATGCAGTACGAAGTATGTGCTGTCGTCTACAGTTAGATCTACGTGAATTATTAAAACGAGGCAATGGACTATTCGGTAGTGCGGAGATGACAGGAAGTATTGGGGTAGTAACCATCAACATGGCAAGGCTCGGATTTCTCTTTCAGGCTGAAAAAAAAGCACTCTACCAGCGGCTAGATTACTGGCTGGAAATTGCCAAATCTACGCTGGAAAAGAAACGTGTATTTGTTCAAGAACGATACGACAGTGGATTATACCCTTACACCAAACGTTATCTGCCACATTTCCGTAATCATTTCTCTACTATTGGTGTCAATGGAATCAATGAGATGATCCGCAACTATACCGGCGACAAAGAAGACATCTCGACACCTTGGGGCATTAAGTTTGCAATGGAGATACTCGAACACATCCGGTTAAAACTCATTAATTTTCAAGAAACGACAGGTAATCTCTATAATCTCGAAGCTACTCCTGCCGAGGGAACTACTTATCGATTCGCTAAAGAAGATAAAAAGAGATTTCCAACAATACTCCAAGCCGGATCTGGCGAAAACATCTATTACACAAACAGCTCCCAGCTCCAGGTAGATTATTGCGAAGATCCATTTGAAGCACTCTTACTGCAAGACAAATTACAGTGCAAATATACGGGAGGTACCGTCTTGCATCTCTATATGAACGAGCGGATAGGGACAGCGGAAGCCTGCTCATCCTTCGTAAAGACGGTATTATCAAACTTCAAACTACCTTACATCACGGTTACACCAGTTTTCAGTATCTGCCCTATTCATGGCTACCTTACCGGAGAGCACGAATACTGTCCGCAATGTGATGACATACTTATCGTTAAACACACTCAAATTTCATCATTATGACAACAAATTCCACAAATCATGATTTGATATTAAAGCAATATCAAGAAGAACGAAGCAAATGTTTAGTATACACGCGTGTTATGGGCTATCACCGTCCTGTTGAAAGTTTTAACATCGGCAAAAAGGGGGAACATAAACAACGAGCCCACTTTCGATACGAAGATGCGAAGGTCAATATATAACATTACACCATTTACGCTACTAGACTATCCGGAGCATACAGCCTGCATCATATGGTTTGCAGGCTGTAATATGCGCTGCCAATACTGCTATAATCCAGATATAGTGCTTGGAAAAGGAAAACTAACTATTGATAGTGCAGTGGCTTTTTTACATTCGAGACAGCAACTATTAGAAGCCGTGGTTTTCAGCGGTGGAGAATGTACATTACATCCTTCTATAGTTACGCTTGCACGAGAAGCAAAAAAGAGAAATTATCTTGTTAAAATTGACACCAACGGGACCCAGCCCCGCCGTATAGACAAGTTACTCCAAGAGAATCTGGTGGATTACATTGCATTGGATTTTAAGGCTCCACCATATAAGCATGCTGATATTACCCAGTCGGATACCTGGACTACTTTTACGCAAAGCCTACAAATCATCCAAGATTCCCAAATTCAGTTTGAAATACGCACTACTTGGCATAGTGAATTGCTTAACACCAAAGATCTCCAGGAAATGATACATTTTCTTGAAAAAATAAAATACAAAGGTAATTATTATATACAGCGATTTGTCAACGAAGTACCCACGCTGAGCAAATTGTCCCGTAGTAATACACATCTAGACCTCAGTCAGCTAACGTCTCCTGATATACGCATCATAATTCGTTAATTCTTTGCCCTCATAAATTTATCATCATTATGATCGGTGAGCCATCATGCCCGTTAAGCCGATACCTATCACTATAGATGCCGCTAATAGCAAAAAATGAGCATACGGAAGTGAAGTTCCGCCAAGTGCAAGGAGAGCTTGTAGTGCTAAAAAAATCTCATTCATCACTGCGCCCAAAATAAAGATATTAAAAGAAAACATCGCATACCTATTATACTCTATTAAAGATTCCTTATATAGAAAACTTAAAATAAAAATGGAGACAATCAACAAAAGCACTAAGTGGAGGTAACCTACGATGACAGGACGGAAACCATAAACGAAATGGCTTAAAGAAGGAATAACAGACAGACTCTGTAAAAGAACTTTTAACAATATCGCCCAACAAACCAACCACAAAATGACTTTGATACGGCCATGAATCGGTATGGAAGATTTCCTATTTCCTTTATAGAGACTGATCATCCAGTACCCCCACACACAACATTGCCCAATTGCTGCCAAAACAAGTAATATGTACACTATATCCCCCATATCCCACCAAAGTACAGAAAGCAGATATAAAGGTACCGTCACGATAGAAAGGACTTTATAAAGTAGGTCCGTCGAAGGCAATATAACGCCGTATTGTTTCAGTACGTGACAAGCAAGTCCCAATATGGCAAAGAAAAACCAACCATTATATTGAAAATGCAGATAGAAGTAAACTGAAGCTAATTGATTTTGTACATTGGCCTGATGCGTAGACATTATATATGCTAAGTAGAAAGTTCCGATAGCGGAGAGAGCCAGAAATATCATGGCCAACCGAAACCAGCGCGCAATCTTTTGATCCAACTGCTGCTTTTCCATATCCCGCCATAACGCCACCACAAACCAGAAAGACACTAAAATACTCAAACTGGAAAATGTAATCGAAATACCCCCATAGCCCTGATACAGAAAACTAAACAACATACCCAAAGAACAGATGAGATTTGCCCAAAATATACACACATAATGTCGCGGTAATCGGCCGGCCTTCTGAAGTCGAAAGGTCACAACCACCAAACATAACATCAGTGTCTGAGTAACCCATCCAGCAAATGCGAAATGCGAATGCGCATGTTGCATATACTTTAAATTAATAAAGGACATTGGGATGATGAATTTTAATCGCATCAAGATTCCCATAGAAGCAACCAATCCCAGGTTGAAAAGTCCTATTCCTGCCCATTGTTTTACAGTGGTGGTCCATCCGTATCCTGTCATGGGAGACAAAATTAGCTTCCTGAATACAAAAATTTTATGATCAAACGCACAAACATCTAGGAATGTATTGTAGTGCAGTGCTTATGAAAATCATATCTTTTCAGCAATCTATTTAGTCGCAGCTGGACGATTTTCAACAGTATACCTTCCTTTTTCTATTTACGGATCAAATGAACACCAGTCGCTAAGCCACTCCCCAACAAAGCTCCTGCGGCTATATCCGAAGGATAATGCACCCCTAGATACATTCTAGAATAAGCTACGCTGGAGGACCACACAAGAGCCGGGGCGATTACATACCACTTTGGATATACCCCTGATAAAGAGACTGCAGTAGAAAACGCAGAAGAAGTATGTCCTGATGGGAATGCGTAACCGCTAGGCTGCGTCACCGCTACAAAATTGTTATATTTCCGAAAAGGTCTTTTTCGTTTAAACAGCTGCTTTATGCCATAGTTAACCACAGCCGTAATTGCAGTACTGGTACCTATATACAAGGCGTTCTGACGCATAGTCTTGTCGCCATTGATTGCCCCTACAGCAAACAACCCGATGGGAACTCCAATATTTACGTAATTATTGGCATCTGATATAGCTCGAAACATATGGCTCTTTGTATCGCTGCGCGTACGGGCAATATTCCTTAGCGTAGTTATATCAAAATTTTCTTGCGGAAAAACTTCCTGTCCGAATGTCCCAGTGGAATAAGCTACCCAACAAAAAAGCAATAAAAAAAATCTCTTCAAAAGCATAATCGACAATTTAGAGCTGAAATATAAACATTTTAGGGCAATGTTATATTTTTCGGAGAACCTTTGTTAGGTGCTGTGGTCACTCCGTCTTCCTTATGTAAGTCAATTGAAATTAAAGACTTTATATTTTGGCTATATTCAGTTAAAATTTCTTTTTTTTTTGTAGAATTGTAGTGGGATCGATTTCGATTTCTAAAAAACTTAAACCAAATTATACATTTTGTAAACCTTCAACTTATGCATGTCAACAACACAGCTGAAGAAAAAGAAATTGTAACTCAGCAGAAGTCAAAATTGGGAGTACGCCTATTTTTTGTTTATTTAATCTGCTACGCCGGCTTTGTTATTTTAGGCGTATTCAAGTACGAATTATTAGCGACTACTGTATTTGCAGGACTAAATTTAGCGGTAGCCTATGGCATAGGACTGATCGTTTTTGCGGTGGTCTTAGGTGTGATTTATAACCACTACTGCACGAAATATGAAGACGACGCTGAACTACAGGAAAATCTAAAGGAGGGAGATAACAGATGATATATGATATTTCTTTCACTGCTTTAGCATTTTTCTTCATTTTCGTCGGATTGGTATTAGGGCTTTCTTTTTACTTTGGTCGAAAAAAAAGCTCTTCATCGTCATACTACGCTGCGGGAGGACAGATACACTGGGCGGTCAATGGGATTGCTTTCGCTGGAGATTATCTCTCGGCAGCTTCTTTTCTCGGAATATGCGGGATGATTGCCGTTGCCGGATTCGACGGTTTCTTATATGCAATTGGCTTTTTAGCCGGATGGATTGTAGCATTGTTTCTCATTGCCGAACCCTTCAAACGGCTAGGAAAATACACCTTTACAGATGCCTTGAATGCAAAATTCAACTCGCGCGCAATTACGTTAACAGCCTCTATAAGTACGTTGATCATCTCTATTTTTTACCTTATACCGCAGATGGTCGGTGCAGGCGACTTGGTCATGCCCCTATTAGGATTGCCACATTGGGCTGGGGTAATACTGGTCGGTGCTATTGTTATAGCTATCGTCGCAAGTGCCGGTATGGCCTCTACAACCTATGTGCAGTTTCTTAAAGGCGGATTGCTGATCATTCTATCTTTGGCGCTCACCTTTTATATCCTAAAAAACGGTCTATCCAGTCCGCCTGATGCTGAAGGGAATAAATACCATTCCTTTATAGCGCTAGTACCTCAGGTAAAAGAGGATAAGATCAGTTCTGTGCAGAACTGGAATATTGTGACGCAACAGCAGGTTGGGGATAAAACATTTGTCAAGTTAGCACAAAACGGAATAGAAAGATGGTTCGCCTGGACAAAAGAAGGTGACAATAATTTATTGAAAGAAACACTAAGCATCACCCAAAAAATCAATGGCGAGTTGCTCTATAACGGAGAACCGAAAGAGAATAGGAAGTTTTATCAGGTAGGTCACCTAAGCAAAATTATAGTTAATGGAAAGGAAGTCTCAAGCACTGGTCCACTCAGCCCGTTTCAATTCTTATCGACCATCCGAGAAAGTGAGGTAGTTCGATTCCTCCAGGTGAAATTGGTTGATGGAAATGATCAAGTTTCTATCTATTATCCGGAAGTAACCTCTGGGTCTAAATTTATGTTACCCGGACTAAAATATAAAATTGGTAGTGATGCAAATCTTTGGAGTAAGATGGATTTTGTTTCACTTATGCTGGCTCTGTTTTTGGGCACCGCGGCACTCCCCCATATCTTAATTCGATATTATACGGTGAAGACACCAAAAGATGCCAGAAAATCAACAATTTTAGCGATTGCTGCTATCGGAGGCTTCTATATCTTAACCTTGTTTATTGGACTTGGAGCCGGTGTTAATGGCGTAATGGATGTCGAATCCAGTAATATGGCGGCGCCGTTACTAGCGAGAGCTTTCGGTGCGGCACTATTCTCTATTATATCTGCCGTAGCGTTTGCAACCGTGTTGGGCACTGTAGCTGGACTTATTGTTGCGTCGTCAGGAGCGATTGCTCATGATTTTATAGATGTATACCTGAAGAAAAACTTGGATGATGACAAAAAAGTTAAGGTTGGGAAGATTGCCGCTGTAATAGTAGGAATTGTGGCCATACTCTTAGGTATGGCTTTCCAAGGCATTAACGTTTCGTTTTTAGTTGGTTGGGCATTTGCGATTGCCGCATCCGCAAATCTACCGGCTATTTTATTTTTATTATTCTGGAAAAAAACATCCGCTACAGGAATATCTGCTTCGATAGTTGTTGGGATTGTTGCCTCGCTTGCCATTATCCTGACCTCGCCGACCATGTGGGACAAATATGGGTTGGGCGCTGCGAATGCGATACATCAACTGGAAAACCCGGCGTTAGTATCATTTCCACTGGCAGTGCTTACAGTGTATATCTTTAGTAAATTGTACCCTAAAAAAGATAATAGCTTATTGTCACAGTAACCACTAATGCACTTTTTTATTGACATAGCCATTTTTGATGGCTATGTCAATATACTGACCATAAATCAGCTTGTGGTAACAACAATTGATTATTTTCCTAAAGCCAAGCCAAGTCCGACTCCTAAAAATATACTTCGACCTACTTTATTACTTCCGAATCAAGTTCAAACCGAGATTTGGATGTGGGTACAGCGTCGATACTTTGTGCATAAGCATGTGAAATCATCAACCTTGAAACAAAAAATAGATGTTTTGAAAAATGTGGTACAATCCCATCTGTCTATCACGACTAGCCTCCAAATACATTTACCCCCACCAGTGGTAATAATTGTGCAAACCATCGTACTCAAAGTCACATCTTGGGTAAAGCCTATTTCCGATATCGTTTGTCTTCTCCGTTTCCAGCATCAGACCACAGGCTCCTGTCTCTTTACTCCACTGTTTACAGCGATTGATCAAGGCCACCGAGAGCCCCTGTCCTCTATAATCTGCATGTACAAAAAGATCACTCAATAACCATTGCTTTTGTAATCTGGTATAGTGAAAGAGTTTATACAACTGTACGAATCCCACAGCTTTACCATTTACTATCGCCAAAAAAACTTCTGACTCTCCGTTTAAAAAACGTTCTTTCAAAAATGTCTTTCCGCTCTCCAGATCTGATTCCTGACGATAGAAAATACGGTAAAGGTTAAACAACTCTGCAGTCTCATTTAGATCTTCTAAACTTGCTTTCTTGATGATATAGCTCATGTATTTTGATTGTTTGGTATAATGCCGCAAATGTATTTCATATCTAACGGAGGTCTATGGTCCAGATTTCAAATATTATCTGATCCAGCATTCAAAACGCAAACACAAAAGGTAAAATAATATTAAAAAGCCTGCAAATTTTCAGATATTCGCGTCTGTATGACATTCCTGTCAGCAGACAACATTTATAATATCGATCCAGCCCTAAACGTTAACGTAAAGGACAATCATAAAATAACATGAAATAAAAGGCATGATTTTTAAACATCTTTTTAAAGCTACGCTAAATTGGATGGGCAATAGCGAAGAAGCAAAGCCTGCCACGTCGCAGATATACCATAAAAGCCATCGTATCTGCATAGAAGGGAAGCCTGATATACAGGTGTCAGCAGCAAAGGCATTCAAGGGAGATCCCAATCTTTACAATCCAGAAGACTTACTATTGAGTAGCTTGACATCCTGCCACATGATGTCATACCTCTATGTCTGTTCACAAAATAATATTGAGGTCATCTCGTATAGGGATACTGCCGAGGCGCTGTTGGAGACGACTTCCGGGGGCAGTGGACGGTTTGTGGAGGCTAATTTAAATCCACGGGTAATAATTTCTGATCCGACAAAAATAGAACTAGCACTATCACTTCACAACAGCGCAAATCAGCTTTGCTTTATCGCAAATTCCTGTAACTTTCCCATAAATCACTATCCGACCTGTGCGGCTCTATGAATCAGCTGTCCATAGCTTGTATCTGATCATCAGTGAATCCCTGTAATTGATCCAGTTCTTCATCAGATCGATTTAAAAGGTCTGATAAAAAATAAACCTGAGGTTCCTCATCGTTTAAGTGGTCTACATTATCCCATAGCTGCCCTTCGATGCCCTGTGGCCGCCCATCTTTCAAAATATGGTAGCCTTCATCGATCCACTTCTGTATTTGTTCTCTTTTCATAAGTTCTACTTTTGCCACTAAAACAAATACAGATCAAATTAGTTTAACTATTCCATAAAATTAATCTTCCCCCCTGCCAGTCGTCTTTGCTTTCTTTCAGGAGGGTTTCCATAGATTTCGATCACTCCACCTGCCCGGGTCTGGGCATCAACGCTTTTACCTACATTAACCTGACATTTACCACCAGCATTTGTCCGTATGTAGGCATGATCGGAAAGCAGATCTTTGGCCTCATAAAAGCCTCCGAATGTACAATTTACCGATTGATCTCGTGCCTGTCCTTCTACACGGATCACTGCCCCCGCTGTAGTCCAGGCCTCGATCTCATCCGTATGTATACGTAGATCTATACGTGCGCCCTCATTGGCAGAGACGTAAATAGAATCCATATCAATTTCATAACTATCTGTAGTTACCTGTGCTCCTTTTCTTGCTATGATACTAGACAGGTTTGTGGTATACAGACTCACATCCACTTTATGTCCCTGCAGGATATAATTAGTTGTCATTTTCAATCGCAATACATCACCGGTCTGTGTTAATTCCATCTGATTGGCCAATTCTCCTTCGATCACAATTTTATCTTCGTTGCCTTCCAAAAGCCGTACCCGTATCTTGTCCGTGACATCAAGCTCTCTAAACGGAGACAAGGTCCTGGACAATTGGGCATGCACTTGTAAAACAGTAACCGCCACTAAAAAAACCACTAAAAATACCTGTTTCATAAAACTATGTTTCTATCTTCCTAACTGTAGTAATTCCTGCTCTGTATACATCTTCGCCCCCTTCAGATAATTGTAAAGGACGTCTTTGGTTTTTTCATCATTAAGCTTGTAAAGATTGCTGACCAAGAAATCCTTGTCCTGTTCGATATCGTCACGATACCCCAAATAGGACGGAATATAATATTGAATACATAAACGGATAAACCGAAGCTCAATATTATTGGGATCTACCTCTATTTGCTTTTCAAGCATCTTTTTGCCTCCATTAAAATAACTCATCTTCTTGATAGGATTCCCTGTATGTTTGGCCATAAACATATGAAAAGCCGCTTCATAACCTTTTTCTACCGATGTTTTAGCATGCTTCTCGAGCACTTCCAAATGCTTTTCGCATAAATCCTGGTCTTTTACCCCTTTATTAAAGTCTCTACGGACATCATGGAGATTTAGCTGCTGTGCGTTGGCTACAGCGGCCAATCCAATAATGGCAATACAAATCAAAATCCCTTTCATAAATAAATACTTACAATGGTTACCCGTCATTAAATTACAAAAAGCAAGCCAAGTACAAGAAGGAAATTTATTTTTTAACCAAATGATCATACAGGCTGTTTGCTATTTCACTTAAGATCGTAGGTTCATTATCTTGATACTTAGGCCGGCATCCATTTGTAATGACCACTATCCCAAAACGTTGTTTAGGCTCAAAAAACATAGCGCTATACAATCCATAAGCCGACCCGGTATGACCGACCATCACCCTGTTGTTCACAAAGTCCTTACTTACACGAAGAGCCAAACCATATCCCGCTTCTTTGTTCACCGGAGTCTGCATCATTTTAGCAGCCTTTCTATCCATAATTTTCACCCCATCCGAATGACCGTAATTCATATGCATGATCATATAACGCGCCAGATCTTCTGCCGAAATTTTCATCCCTCCTGTGGGAGAAAATACAGGCGTGCTATACCCCATGACATAATGCTTTATTTCCTCCCTCCGGGGCGCATATGCGGCAGGCTGTGGGACAAATCCCACAGCTGTACTATCGTACACATATAGCTGAGCAAATGCCTTTTGATCAAGTGAATCGACACAGTACCCTCCTTTCAGGCCCAAGGGTTCTAAAATGCGCTGTTTTATATAGGTATCAAACCGCACACCCACAGCACGTTCTAAAGCTGCTCCGGCCATATTAAAGTTTAAGTTACAATATTCGTAATTAGTCCCTGGTTCGTAATCGTTGTACCCTTTATACCATTCAGGATTTTTCTGGGGATTGATGGCATCTAGATTGAAATAACCATTGCGGTCGTTAATACTGGAGGTATGGGAGAGTACCATCCTTAAGGTGATGATCTTTTCAGGAAATTTCGGATTACGAACAGGATATCCTACTAAGGTTCCAAAGTCCGTGTCCAGCGACAACTTCTTATCAGAGACTAGCTGCATGAGTGCAGTAGCAGTAAATGATTTAGATATAGAGGCTATTCGAAACAGGTCATTTGCTGGATCCAGTTTAACATCCCGCGCTAAATCCTTATATCCGATAGCATCGCTGTGTATAATCTTTCCCTCTTTCACAACGGCATATGCTACTCCTACAGCACTGTAAGCCTTTGCAATAGCATCTATCTCCCTTTTCAGGTCTTGTGCGAATACAGATGTACAGATCCCGAGAAAAAGTAACAAGACTATTTTTTTCATATGTATTTAATTACCTGGTAGTCATTCGTATTTGTACAGTTTTTGCCAGATGGATATCCTTATAAGAATGAGATTATACTTGCTTAAGGCCTATCCGTAATAGATAACCGATCACAATGGCAATGACAAAGCTTGCCAATGTGCCCACTAAGATATACTCTGTAAATTTTGTGTCTTTCGCATTGCTCAAATCACCAAAACGGAATATTGATTTGGCTGCTAATAGAAATCCTATCCCGGAGAGAAATCCCACCTGAATAAACAAAACGATAACAAGTCTTTCCATAATACCGATGAGCATCCCTGCATCCATCAATGTATCATTTCTCTTACTATTGAATTCATTCTCCTGATTCCACCTACTAAAGAATATCTTTAAAAAAATCGGACTTACGACGGCCACAAGCAAGAAAGCAATGACATATAGAAGCGTCCGATCCGAACAAAGAATGTCCAAAAATCCGGTGGGCATACCAAAATGATAAAATGTAATCCCTGTTAATACCCCTATATGTAGAAATTGGTCTAATGTAAACAGGAAAACGGGCTTACAGGGCCACAGTTTCTCCCACCAGATCTTAAGGCTGTCTATAGCAAGATGTGCACACCCGATCGAAAGTATCATGATCCAGTAATCGGTCAGTTTTGGAGCGAATACAATAGCTAGAATCAACATATGGACCAATATATGAAGCAATAGATATAATATATTGTCTTTACGTTTGACTATCCAACTCTTTGGCTGTAGTAAAAAATCTCCTACGAGATGTGCTAGAAGTAGCTTTAGAAATAATGTTAGCATTTTTTCAACAATTGTTCTGTACTATATATTATTGCTTTATTAATCTTGTTCCAGTTGGCCTTTGTCAGTTCGGTACTGATCTGGCTCTGATGCTTTCGCTGCAATACCTTCGCTAATTCCTGCTGATTAGCATTAGGCTGTCGTAACGACTCGGCAACGGTTTCCGCCATATTCACAGTCCATTTATTGGCAATCTCCACACAAAGCCCCAATATTATATTAGTCGCTTCATCCCAATCCGGCCATGGCGAGCTTACCGCAATCAGCTCTTTGTGCAGACTTTCAAAAACCTCCCCAGAACGAACAAAAGCCTGTCCCCATGAGTTTTTAATATGGTTGTCCATATAATCCACTGTACCGATCCCCAACCCCATACGTACATCAAGCTGACTAATGGTCTTCATACGGGATTTGATATAAAACAGGCTACGTATAGCTTGTTCCAGGTCTACCATAAGCTGAAAGCTATCTCCTCTAAAGATATCAAACTTTTCGGAACATTCAGTCAGGGTAGATTCCAAAATCGGCATCCATTCCTTCACGTCTTTGGAGCGCGAGTCTACGATATCACCTGTAATAATTGCATGTAATTGCATATTCCTTCCTTTTTACTTTATCATCAAATCGAGTGATAATCAAATTTATCACTAATATTGATGATAATCAAATTTATCATGCATTCTTGTTCCAATTAAATTTTTATTAGATAGCTTTAAAACAAAATTATAAATAAACGGGTTTTGGATATATGAGCAAATTTCAAAAGCAACTCCGGGCAAATTCTAAATTCAAATTGAACGACTTCCCGACATATCTGGACAATATCAATCCAGAAGAAGCGAAAAGGGAGATGAAACTCGTACGCCGGGACATAGCTAAAATACAAGAAGTATTATATGCCCACAACAAGTATTCCGTACTAATATGTTTACAAGGTATGGATACGGCAGGTAAAGATTCTCTGATACGTGAAGTATTTAAAGATTTTAATGTGCGCGGTGTCGTCGTAGAGAGCTTCAAAACACCGTCCTATGAAGAGCTACAACATGACTACTTATGGCGTCACTACATAGCGTTACCTGAAAGAGGTAAATTTTCCGTATTTAACCGCACCCATTATGAAAATGTATTGGTCACACGGGTACATCCAGCATACATATTACAGGAAAACATCCCTGGTATAAAGGATGTAAAAGATATAACCAACGAGTTTTGGCAAAAAAGATACCAACAGATCATCGATTTCGAAAACCATATCCACGAGAACGGCACCATCATTTTGAAGTTTTACCTTCACCTCAGTAAGTCCGAACAAAAAAATAGATTACTGCGGCGGCTAGACAAAGGAGACCATAATTGGAAATTTTCTCCAGGAGACCTCAAAGAGCGTACACGATGGGACGAGTATATGACCTATTACGAAGAAGCAATACAAAAAACATCCAAGCCCCATGCACCCTGGTACGTCGTCCCTGCCGACAATAAGGACATAGCCCGATACCTTGTAGCGCAGACTATACTTGAAGAACTCAAGAAATATAAGGATATAAAATACCCTGATCTTTCTCCCGAGATCGAGAAGCATCTTGCGCTATACCGCAGAGAACTCGAAAAAGAAAAATAGCGCATCTACAAGGCTGCCTCTGTCTGATAAACATCAATTCCAATAAAAACTATAGATTATTACCAAGTTGATAAGCCTGATGCTATTTCCATCAGGATTTATCAAAAAATTAGGTTTGAAAATGAAGTATATATAATATATTTGTAGCACCATGAGCACAACATCATATTTATCAGATAGAATCAATAGCCTTTCTGAGTCGGCTACCCTAAAGATGACCAAACTAGGTCGCGAGCTAGCAGCCAAAGGCATCAATGTAATCAGTTTAAGCGTTGGAGAACCGGATTTCAACACCCCAGATCTTGTTAAGGATGCTGCCAAGAAGGCGTTGGATGAAAACTATACACGCTATACCCCGGTACCCGGATATCCGGAGTTGCGGAAAGCAATCGTCGAGAAGTTGAAAAATGAAAATGGACTAGACTATGACATTTCTCAGATTGTCGTATCTACAGGCGCTAAGCAGTCCCTATCCAATGTCATATTAACATTGATCAATCCAGGCGATGAAGTCATCATCCCTACCCCCTACTGGGTATCCTACTCGGAGATGGTCGTATTAGCAGAAGGTAAATCAGTTTTTATCGATACCGATATTGAAAGCAATTTCAAAATCACTCCAGCCCAACTAGAAGCAGCTATAACACCGAAAACAAAAGTATTTATGTTTTCATCTCCGTGCAATCCTACAGGATCCGTGTATAGCAAAGATGAACTAGAAGCTCTGGCCAAAGTATTTGAAAAACATCCCAATATTTTCATTATTTCGGACGAAATCTACGAACACATCAATTTTGTAGACAAACATGAATCTATTGCCCAGTTTGCAGCAATAAAAGACCGCGTTATCATCGTGAATGGTTTCTCAAAGGCCTTTGCCATGACGGGCTGGCGGTTAGGTTATATCGCCGCAAACAAGGAAATAGCAGCTGCCAACGATAAGATGCAAGGGCAGACAACATCCGGAACCTGCTCCATTGCGCAGCGTGCCGGAATTGCCGCCTATGAAGGAGGCTTAGAAAGCGTCCACAAAATGAAAGAGGCTTTTGCGCGCCGTCGTCAATTAGTCTATGACCTGTTGAACGATATCCCAGGTGTAAAAACCAATCTTCCAGAAGGTGCATTCTACTTTTTCCCGGAGATAAGCTCGTTTTTCGGCAAGAAAGATCAAGAAGGAAATACCATTAATAACTCCGGCGATCTAGCACTATACCTTCTAAACCAAGGTCATGTAGCTACTGTAGACGGTAATTCCTTTGGAAATGACAAGTACATCCGCTTGTCTTATGCTGCTTCGGACGAAAATTTAAAAGAAGCACTTCGAAGAATTAAAGAAGCATTAGCCAAATTGGTTTAAAAATTTAGAAAAGCTCCCTTCCGCAAAGGGAGCTTTTCTAATTAAATCCAACCCCCAAAAGAAGTGTTAGAAAGACAAGGGACACCGTATCAAAATCAAGCACTGTTAAAAGATTTTAACACTATTTCGAATAAAAATGCATACCTTTGTGTGCTTTTTTAGCCCTATTTAGGACAGTTAAAAAACATAAACACTGATTGCACATGAAATTATCACAATTTAAATTCAACTTACCTGAATCTCTTTTGGCATCCGAGCCTTCTGAACAACGTGACGAATCACGTTTAATGGTCTTACATAAAGATACTGGCGAGATTGAACATAAAATCTTTAAAGACGTCTTAGATTATTTTGATGATAAAGACGTGATGATATTGAACGATACAAAAGTTTTCCCTGCCCGTATGTATGGCAATAAGGAGAAAACAGGAGCCACTATCGAAGTGTTTCTTTTACGTGAACTCAATAAAGAATTGAGATTATGGGACGTATTAGTTGACCCGGCACGCAAAATCAGAGTAGGCAATAAATTATACTTTGGCGATGACGATCTATTAGTTGCCGAAGTTGTTGATAACACCACTTCAAGAGGGCGTACAATCCGATTCCTTTTCGAAGGTACTGACGAAGAATTCCGTCGCAACATCGAGATTTTAGGAGAGACACCTCTACCAAAATACATCAAGCGTAAGGCGACTCCCGAAGATAAATTCCGCTACCAAACAATATATGCTAAAAATGAAGGTGCTGTTGCTGCGCCTACAGCGGGACTTCACTTCTCCAGAGAGTTAATGAAGCGTTTGGAGCTTAAAGGTGTCGACTTCGCAGAGATCACGTTGCACGTAGGTTTGGGTACATTCCGTACGGTCGAAGTGGAAGATCTTACCAAACATAAGATGGACTCTGAACAATTTATAATTACAGAAGAGGCGGCAAAAACAGTCAATCGCGCCATTGATAATAAGCGCCGTATATGTTCAGTCGGTACGACATCGATGCGTGCTATCGAATCGTCTGTCTCTGCAGACAAGCACTTAAAAGCAGGTACAGATTGGACGAGTAAGTTTATCTATCCTCCATACGAGTTTAGTATCGCGAACTCAATGATTACAAACTTCCACACACCCGAATCTACATTACTTGTCATGATAGCAGCATTCGGAGGGTACGAAAATGTAATGAACGCGTATGAAGTAGCTGTTAAAGAAAAATACCGTTTTTATAGCTACGGTGATGCCATGCTTATTATTTAAGTATTGTAATAATATTTCAATATTTTTGAAGCGTGGATATCTTGAATCCACGCTTTTTTCACATTATGCCAAATAAGATTGTTATCATAGCCGCAGGCGGTTCCGGATCCCGTCTTCGATCAGACTTACCCAAGCAATATCTTTTGCTTAACGGTAAGCCTGTACTCATGCATACCATACAAGCATTTGTAGGTATAGCGGATCGTATTATTGTCGTCCTCAGTGCTCAGATGATCCCAACCTGGCAAAGTCTCTGTACCACACATCATTTTGCTATCCCCCATGAGTTGGTAGCAGGCGGCGACAGCCGCTTTCAAAGTGTCCAAAATGCCATACGGCATATTACCGGTACTGCGGTAGATCCTTTGGACCACTCCACAGCAATCGCTATACATGACGCGGCCCGACCACTGGTAGAGCGAAAGCTTATATCCGACTCGTTCGAAAAGGCTCTGGCAGGCGATTGCAATGTTCTTGCAGTACCGAGTACAGACTCTATCCGTATCGGAGACAAGTGCAGCTCTACATCAGTAGATCGTAGCCGTGTCTGGCAGGTACAGACCCCGCAATCGTTTCCTGCTCCATTATTGATCGAAGCATTCGAACAAGATGAACTGCCTACATTTACAGATGATGCCTCTGTGGTCGAGCAGAAAGGGCATACGATACATCTTCTTGAAAGTACAGCTCGAAACATCAAACTTACCTATGCCGAAGATTTCGAAATAGCCCTATCACACCTCAAAGCCAGGCCATGATTCTTTTTCCGCTAAAATGCAACGTATAGAAAAGCGTACGTCCTAAGCATTTCCCCTGATAACACGCAGTAGAACCACGATTATGGCTATCACCAACAGCACATGGATAATACTTCCGGTAGCAAATCCACCTAAAAAACTAATAGCCCAGATAATAACCAAAATCACTGCAATCAAATAAAGTAAATTTCCCATAGCTTTAAAGTTTAATTATTTATGTAACACTAATATTTCACAGATATGAACAGTGTATATCCGAAAAAGTTTTGTAACACAATAAATTATTTTACCTCAATAGCAAGTTCGTCATATGCGACAAAGACCCCCTCGGGGAGAAGGGATTCAATATATTCGTGTTTACCGAATCTATGGCTTATGTGGGTAAGGTAGGCTCTTTTAGGCTTTACATCTGCTATAAAGGATAAAGCCTCCTGTAAGGTAAAGTGCGAGACATGGGGAGCTTCTTGCAACGCATTAACCACCAATACATCCAATCCCTCCAGCAAGTTTCTACTCTCCTTCGAAACCGTCTTTGCGTCGGTTATATAAGCGAAATCACCTATACGATACCCCATCACTGGCATTTTGTAATGCAACACCTCAAAAGGTATTACCTCCTGATCGAATAGATCAAAAGCCAGCTCAGGCTTGATCTCCTCTAGGTCCAACTGCGGGACGCCCGGATACTTTACCGCCGAGAAGGCGTAATAAAACTCCCGTTGCAACGCCTCTAAGGTAGCTGCGTCAGCATAGATGGAAATAGACTGTTGTTGATGATAGTTGAAGGCCCGCACATCATCCAGACCCGCTATATGATCTTTATGGGAGTGCGTCATTAATATCGCATCGAGATGATCGACCTGCTCGCGCAGCATCTGGTATCTAAAATCAGGACCGGTGTCAATAGCAATATTATACCCATTGTCCATCTCTATAAGAACGGAGGTACGCAAGCGCTTATCCCGGGGATCTGTCGATTGACAGACCGGACACCTACATGCGATGACAGGTACGCCCTGCGATGTCCCTGTTCCTAAAAAATGAACTTTCAATTTCTAATCGTTTGGTTTTATTAATGATTTATAAAATGTCCATTGCTTCTCATCCAACTGCTCCTTCTCAAATTCAAACTCTTTAATAAGCTGTACCAAAGAATTTATTTTGATCTCCAGATTAGAGAACTTATTCACCACGATAACTTTCGAATTCTGGATCACACATGCTCCAGTCTTAAAGTTACCTTTTTCATACCTTACCTTATAGCCTATATCAGCCAATAGATTTTCTATTTTATCTAGATTATATTGTGTACTCGATACCACTATTGAATTCTAAATTTCTAATATAACAAAATTCACCCCAAATATCGGCCATTAATGCGATGTATCCTTCTTCAATAGCATACGATCAATGTAGTTGCGCATAAAACCAAAACCATATGCAAACAACTGCGTAAAAGCAGTAAGCACAGCAAGAGCTCCTACCCGAAGGCTATTGGTCGTAAAGATAGCGTGCAATAAAAGTAATGTTGCAAAGGAAAACAAAACCATATCTCCACACCACACGAGGTAGTGCAATAGCATCACATCGCTAAATAACAGCAGATCCATAATATTCAATACCACTAAGCCCAAAACGCCCACTGTAAATATTGCAGGCAATGCATGTACCGGTTTTAATTCCCCAGGGTAGAGCAATGAAATATCAATCCGTCCTTTTCCAAAGTTATAAATCTGTTTATAAAACTGGCTTAAACTGGTGCGTCTCTTGTGGAATACAAACGCGTCCGGAATTAGCCCTACCCGAAAACCCTCGTTGATCATCCGGATACTGAATTCAATATCTTCAGATCGCCTTGACAGCCTATAGCCTCCGGTCCGTTCCCACACCGCCCGAGAAATCCCCATATTGAAACTACGGGGGTGGAATTCACCGATATGATTTTTATTACCCCGTATCCCGCCCGTCGTAAAGGGACTCGTCATGGAGTAACTGATAGCTTTCTGTATCGGCGTAAAAGACTCATGAGCTGCATCAGGCCCCCCAAAAGCATCCCAACCATGCCGTTCGATAGCTTCCTTTACTATTTCCAGGTAATTTTCGGGTACTAAAACGTCCGAGTCAAAGACAATAAAATATTCACCTTTAGCACGCGCAAAGCCATAGTTTCGGGCAAATCCCTGTCCTTCGTTACGCTTTGAGAAATAATGAACATTCAGACTATCCTTAAACCCTTCTACGATCCCCCCTGCAGGTAATGAAGATCCATCTTCGACAATGATAACCTCGAACTCTTTAAAAGACTGCTTTTGCAGCGACTGCAAAAGCTCCTTTATTTCTTCGGGCCTATTATACAAAGGGATAACGATGGAAAACAACATAGCTATACGACCTGTTCAATATGATACTTATTCCGCTCCGAACTATTTCTCGATAGAAGCTCAGCAATAAATCCTGTAAGAAACAATTGTGTACCGATCATAATAGCCAACAATGATAGGTAAAACAAGGGTTGATCGGTGACATTACGATATACCGTACCATTTGCAATGCTCATCAACTTATCAGCAATTAAATACACGGTGATAAAAAAGCCTATCAAAAAACTAATTACGCCAATAGGTCCAAAAAAATGCATCGGCCGCTTACCAAACTTGCCGACAAAGAAAATAGACATCAGATCCAAAAATCCTTTCACAAACCGCCCTGCGCCAAACTTGGTCGTACCATACTTTCTCGGATAATGCTGTACGACCTGCTCCTGTATATTCGAAAATCCCGCCCATTTAGCAATGACAGGTATATATCGATGCATTTCGCCGTAGACCTCAATGCTCTTGACCACGTCCTTCCTATAGGCCTTAAGCCCGCAATTGAAGTCGTGCAGGTTGTTGATACCAGACATACCTCGTGTTACCGCATTAAACAGTTTGGTGGGTAGTGTTTTTGTTATCGGATCGTAACGTTTTTGCTTCCATCCCGACACCAGGTCAGCGCCTTGATTCTTGACACGATCGTACAGCTCTGGGATTTCGTCCGGGCTATCCTGCAGGTCGGCATCCATGGTGATGACCACATCCCCTTGAGCAGCCGCAAAGCCAACATTTAGTGCAGCAGACTTCCCATAATTCCTCCTAAACTTAATACCAGAAATCTGATCATGTTGCTTTTTCAGATCCAAAAGGACAGACCAAGATGCGTCTTTACTGCCATCGTCTACCAAAATAATCTCGTAACTGAAATTATGCGCTACCATCACACGACGGATCCATTCGGTTAGTTCGGGCAATGACTCGGCTTCATTGTACAATGGGACTACAACTGAAATATCCATATACTATACTATCGATTATTTTTTGACAATTTTTGAACGAAACAAGAACGCTAATACCATCGCGAAAACAAAATTGACCAACAAACTAATAAAGGTCGGGGGTACTGTGCTTCGAAACGATATTTCGGAAAATGCAAAAGCGCGATCCTGTTCGATAATCTCCATCTGTTGATCGATTTCATCCTCTGTAGCACCACGGCTCTCCATATCCACAATCTTTAAGTTCATAAGATTTTGATAACTTTCCTCCAAAACAGTCTTATCCATTATCATTTTTTGATAGACCGTAAGCCCTATAGCACTTACTACGATACTGGCTGCCAGAAAGATATAAATAGTCTTCAATGCCCTGCTGAAGGTCCAGTCCGTTCCATTTCTCTTCTTTAAAAAGTAGACCATTACAACAGGTATCAACACAGATCCAACAAGTTTCAAAGCAATACTCACGATATATAGCGTACTATAGCTATCTACCGTACGGCTGTGATAGATACCGATAATAGAAAATACGATCGTCAATGCTCCCGCGATAGCACCATAAATCAGCGCGTCCTTTTTCTCTACCTTTGTCAATTCATTTGTCATACTCAGCCCCTATTTACTAAAATAGACAATAACTTGATATACAGCAGTTTCATAAGCCTTGTTTGAAGTATGATCTTCAAATTCGCGCAACTGGCTTTCGGATGGATTCTGCTCGAAAAAGAAAGATACCAACGGATAGAACAACTCAAACAACTCGTCTTGGGTATTCATTGTTTTGGATACTTTTGCAATTTCCGAGTAATCGCTTTCTACCAGAATCTGGTTTGCTATCACCTTTTCATAAATACTATACTCATCCTGAAACTCGTCCTCTTCAACCAATAAGAACTCCTTCAAATAATCTTCCAGTGAAGGTTTGATCTCATCATCAGCACATTCTCTCAAATACAAAAATACATTGAGCAATTCCGTACCACGGTCTAATGTTTCTTCTTCAATGCGCTCCCATTCCTCGGAGTCCAAGTAATCCTCTTCGAGTTTCTGCACATCTTCCGCAAAGAAGTTTATCATGAGCAGGTCAAAGCTGATTTCACGCAGCTCCTCAAAGCCTTGGTAATCGTCAAAAACCGCATCCATACGCTCTACCTTATCCATAAAAGGTAACTCCAAATCAAAAACACCCGACAACGAGTCTAAAAATTCTTGACTATCTATATTTTCTATACCTGCATACGTATTGGCCGCAGCAGTTATCGCATTTTTTACTTTAACATCCATACCATTATTAATTAATAATCAATTTATTATTATTTATAACAAGATTTACTTTCCCTGTTAATTCCTGCCCCATTAATGGATTGTTGGCCCCTTTCGATCTATTAGACTGCGCATCGAAAGTCCAGGTTGTCTCCATGTCAAAAACAACAAGATTTGCCAACTCTCCTATTTCAAACTTCGGAATATCCAATCCCAATACCCTTCTAGGTCCTACCGCCATCTTTTCGACAATATCCTCCGCCGTGATCCCAGACCTTATCGCCAAAGGGAGCGCCGTCTGAAATCCCGTTATTCCATTCTTTGCTATGTGAAATTCGACATTTTTGTACTCAATTTCCTGCGGTGTGTGCTGCGAAACTATCGCATCAATTACACCATCTTTAATCCCTTTCAGTAAAGCCTTTACATCATTATTTGTACGCAGCGGCGGACTCACTTTATAGTTAGAATCAAAGCTTGCGATATTTTCATCGGTAAATACCAGCTGATGTGCCGCCACATCACAAGTCACCTTAATACCTTTGCTTTTTGCCTTTTTAATCAAATCTACAGATTCTGCTGTCGAGATCGTTGTAAAATGGATCGGAGCATCATTATATTCAGCGAGAAAAAGATCTCTGGACACCATCAATGATTCGGCCAGATTAGGGATTCCCTTCATACCTAAATAAGTGCTCATCACCCCCTCATTCATCTGATTATCCCCAACCATAGATTCATCCTGCGCAAAAGATATAATTAACCCCTCAAAACCTTTGGCATACAATAGTGCTCTTCCCATCAATCCCGCCTGTTGCACGCTGCGATTACCATCCGAAAAAGCGACTGCGCCATTCAATTTCATATCATACAGCTCAGCCATTTCATGCCCCTCCCGCTTTTTAGATATCGCCCCGACAGGATAAACATCCACGAGATTACCTTTGGCAAGATTGACCAATAGCGACACTTCAGCTCTACTGTGTACCGCAGGGTTCGTATTCGGATGAACTGCAATCGCTGTAAAGCCTCCGGCTGCAGCAGCAGCAGTTCCCGTCTTCATATCTTCTTTGGTTTCATAGCCCGGTTCTCCGATATTGGCATTCAAATCAAAAAAACCCGGACTTACGATACATCCTTTGGCCGAAATCACTTGCAAATCGGAATCTGCAGCTTTTAGCTTCTTACCTAGATCAGCAATTTTACCTTCTTTGATCAAGATATCGATTTCCTGACCGTTCAGTGGATGATTAGGTAGTATTAACCTAGCTGAAGAAATTAAGACTGTATTCATGGATATTTTGCTAATATTTAATTTGTTGTAGAAATTCAAGTGAGAGTGAAACGACCAAAACTAAGCAAAAGAGCGCGGAGATAAGTCTTGCCCTACATAAAATCATCAAGTAGCATGATACTATAAGTCGCTTCATTAAAAGACAAACCTACATAAATTCTCCTTTATACGCAATATAATTGCGCGGTAACATAAAGCGAATTTTGTAGCTCTCCTTATCCATTTAGATTTCATTTACTCCCCCCATCGGTAAGAGTCGATTTTTAAATCTGCGAGGGATAATATCCGATCTACCACTGTTGCCGCAAGGTCCTCCATCGTCTTAGGCAGGCTGTAAAATGACGGACTGGCCGGGCAAATGATCCCCCCCGCCTGTGTCACACTGGACATGTTATTGATATGGATCAGGCTCAGTGGCGTTTCCCGGGTCACCAAGATAAGTTTTCTTCGCTCTTTGAGAATGACGTCCGCAGCCCTCGTGGTCAGATCAGATGAAGTACCATTAGCTATACGAGCCAGTGTCCCCATCGAACAAGGGCATACGATCATGGTATCATAATTGGCCGACCCGGAAGCAAAAGGTGCCATAAAATCATTTTTTGAGTAAAAAGTAAAATCCTTGTATTCATTATAAGCTTCATTCTGCAATTCAAACCGCCATACATCTTTTGCATTATCAGACATCACCACGCCTACCTGAGACACCTGATCCCCTAAGGTTTTCAATTTATCCAATAATACTTTAGCATATAATGATCCGGAAGCCCCGGTTACAGCTACTACTATTTTACGTTGCATATGTGTATAACTTATTTTTAACTGACCTAATTTTATCCGACAAATCTAACTAAATTCTCCAGCAACTGCTTCCAACGAAAGTCACCAAAGTAGCATAAAAGACATAAAAATAAAAAAGGGTCGAATAAGAAATATTCGACCCTACATCTACCTATGAAAAACATGCCCTTGGGGAGGGCACTACAAATGTACTAAGAGAAAGTAGATTTGCATCGATCCGTACATCTTATTGTAGCTAGTTTTCATTTATTTGTAGTTGTTCTACTACAAAGGTTTTTTCAGCGGCCCTATTAGGGAGTTTTGCCAACTTTATTTTCGAGTAAGTTCCCTTATCTGAATTAATTAACATTTGAAATATTACTAACATTTTGAAAGATTCCACTTTTTTTTTATTTATTTCGAAACCAGTAACAACGAATTACCCCCAATATGAACTCGACAATAATAGAAGAGTATATCGAAACCGGAAACCACCAAGATCTTGAGTTATTATTAAGTCAAGACCCTTCCGTAGTAAATCAAAAGACAAGTCATGATATTTCTCCCCTTCTCTTATCATGTTACTACCAGAAGCCTCAGATTACACAGGTCATTTTAAAATTCATCTCAACCATTACCATACATGAAGCATGTGCCACCGGTCTGACGTCGCACATACAGATGATGATCGAACACAAAAAAGACGTCGTCAACGAGTTATCTGATCATGGATTCACACCATTAGGTATCGCTGCGCATTTTGGAAAAGAAGAGATTGTACGCCTACTTCTTTTACACCACGCCAACCCCAACATAAGTTCACAAAACGGATACAGTACCTATCCATTACATGCAGCACTGGCGATCAACCACAGCGACATTTCAAAAATGCTTATCGAAGCCGGTGCCGAGGTCAATGTACTACAATACGGAGGTATTGCGCCTATACACCAGGCAGCAGGACATGGCAATATAGACCTCATCATCGCATTACTGGAACAAGGTGCTGATATCACGATACGTACGAATGCAGGACAGTCAGCTTCGGATATCGCTGCCGACAAAGGTTTTAATGAAATTGCAACCATTTTGAGGGTATAGTTTTAGCTTTTCAAAACTTCCATGCCGACAGCACAATCCAAGCATTTCTTTGGATCACAGTAATTCCTTCTCAAGGCCAGTAGCGCCTGTGAATCACCGGCATTATAGCATACCACACCCTGCTGTTTATAATACCGTACCACATGGTTATTCTCAGCCGGAATTTGTGCCAACCACCCCAATGCACGTTCTTTAAGATCCTCCCTGCCCATAAAATGTCCATAGGAAAACAACATTGGAATAAAACAATTTATGGCCAAATGATAGAGATGAGCATCTGTCCAGCCTGTACCGTGTTGCTCCGTCGCCGAGGCGAAATGAAAATGCGACTGCCAGTAGGCATCAAGTCTCCCCTTTTTGACCGTAGCGAACAGCGCATCCAGGCTCGATACATTGCAAATCATGTCAAACCAATAAACAGTTGTAGAGATCAGGGCAGACAGCTGCGCAAGTCTATAGGTAGGAAAGTTGTGAGGGCGCATACGCATAAACTTCCAATTCACTGCCGACATACGGTCCAGACCATGTAATTTCTTGAGGTGTTGATATACGCCTTTCAATCGAACAAAGTACTCATCCGTACAATCAGCCTCTAAGAATCCTGCTGTACCGAACAATAATGCGGATATTTTTTGGGAGTCCCCATAATACCGATAAAGCAATTGAGGAGGCACTTTCCACATCAACTCTTCAAAAGCCTGCGCATTCACATTGGTCCCAAACGCCCGTCCTAGATTAATTAGAAACACCGCTTCCCAATCCTTGTTGGTCCGTACCAACCAATCCTCACATCGACCGTACATATCCTGCAGACGCTCTATAGCTAGGCGCTCCAGCCATCCCGGTGCCATAGCTGCCCAAGCCTTTTTCATACGCCCTTCACAGGCAATACCTTTCTGTTGCTTCGTTAATGAAGCATAACGAGCCAGCATTTGCGGATCGACATAATCTTTTAAACGAAGTGTGGGTATTTGAGTTTCGTCCTGTCTTTGGCCTGCCCTGCTCCCTTCTTCCCAGACCACATGCAATATCGTAGCACAATACGCCGGATCGGTATCATGCTTATGCTGGAACCAATCGTCTTCCCGAAAATGTATTTCTACATGACCGGACCAGACAGTTTTACCGATCTGAATTTTAGCCAGTTCAAAATCAGGCCCTGCGTTATGATTATTAACACCTGTATGTATGACCTTAAGCTCTTCTCCATCCCTCGTCTTTAAGTCTGTTTGTCCATATAATCTATAACGCCAGATAAAATGCAACAATTCTTCAGGATAAACCATTTTTAAAATTAAAAAACAACATCCTGAAAAACAAATGATTACAAAAAAAAAGAAGAAATACGAGAAAACTAAGAAGACGCTTTATAGTACAGTTTCAATCGATCTGAGGCCACAGCGATCTCTTCACCGACTGCACCCTCCATACGCGGCGCTGCAATCCCCTCTCCCCACACACTTTCCCCTACAAAAACACGAGCCTCATCCCAAAGACCGGCCTCAATAAACCGATTCAATGTTTTGACCCCCCCTTCGATAATCAGAGATTGCACATCCATAAGATAGAGTTGATACAAAATGTTATGTGGCAGATACAGGTCATAATTTTCTAATGCAATATATTTCAAATGCCCATCCCACGCAGCTTTCTCCTCATTAAAAATGATCAGATCCGTGCTGTCGTCCATTAACAAGCGAGCGGTTTTGGGCACAGCGAGATTTCGATCGATCAGCACACGCTTCGGAGACTTACCGGACCAAAGTCTATTATTCAGCATCGGATCATCTATCAGCGCAGTAGCAGCACCTACCATAATAGCATCCTCTTCGGAACGCCATTTGTGCGACAGCTGCCTGCTTGCCCGGTTACTTATCCATGCCTGTCTGTCTCCTATCGGCGCAAAATACCCGTCCTTTGTTTCCGCCCATTTCAAGATAACATACGGACGATGCTGTCCTATACGCGTAAAGAAGCGACGGTTCACAAAGCGGCATTCCTCCTCCAGCACGCCGACCTCCACATCAATACCAGCATCCCTCAACTTGGCTATCCCTAAACCATTGACCTTCGCAAAAGGATCTTCACAGCCTACGACAACCCTACGGACACCATGTCTTACGAGCATATCTGCACATGGAGGCGTCTTGCCATAATGCGCGCAAGGCTCCAGCGAAACATACACCGTACTTTGCTTCAATAGTTCGTTGGCCTGCCCGTCACCATAATTAGTCTTCACCGCCTCTACAGCATTCACCTCCGCATGCGCCCCTCCGTAAGGCGACGTATAGCCCTCACCCAATATCTTTCCTTCATATACAATCACTGCCCCCACCATGGGATTAGGACTTGTAGTACCGGCCCCCAATTGCGCCAACGCAATACAGCGACTCATGAACCTTTGATCTTCAGTCATACCACAAACTTAACATTTTATCTAAAAAGAGCGGACAAGCTAAACTTAAAAAAATCACTAAATTTCCTCTATAAAAGAATCTGAATGGATGAGGAGAGCGAAATAAACCACGGAGTGCTCATGAATACCTTTGAAAGCATACGATGATGAATAATCCGCTTTTATATTACAACGCTATTATATCCCGCGTAAAAGCGAATTTATGTATGTTTGTACGATGAACAATACCTGGCAAGAGATAGCCGAAATATTCCACAACGAGCTGAGCGAACTGTATCCTTCCGCTGAAATCAAAGTGCTGTTTTCCCTATCGGTAGAGCACCTCAGCGGCATTAGAAGCAATCAATTTATTTTCCATAAAAACGAGCGGCCTACTGTTGCGGCCTCAGCCGGAATTAAAAACATTTTAGCCCAGCTCAAGACCGGAAGACCCATCCAGCATATATTGGGTTATGCCCATTTCTACGGCCATATCTTCGAAGTGTCCGAACACACCTTAATTCCGCGCCCCGAAACCGAAGAACTCGTACACCTTATCCGCCAAGATTATCAAAACAAAAACAACCTATCCTGCATCGATATCGGCACCGGGACGGGCTGTATACCGATCTCCCTGGCCAAATGTATGCCACAGCACAATTACTGGGCGGTCGATATATCCAAAGAGGCGCTCGAAGTAGCGAAGCGCAATGCCCAAAAAAATGAGGTCGACATCCAGTTTATACAAATGGATATTTTAGAATGGGATTTAGTTTTCGCAGCAGAACTTAAGTTTGACGTTATAGTCAGCAATCCTCCATACATCACTACGATTGAAAAAGAAGAAATGCACCAAAATGTGCTCGCTTTTGAACCCCATAGCGCTTTATTCGTTGAAGACAGCGCACCATTGCTATTTTACGATTACATAGGCGATTTTGCCAAAGAACATTTAACCTCCACAGGACACCTCTATTTTGAAATCAATCAATACCTCGCTGAAGAGACAGCAGACCTACTTTCAAAAAAAGGATTTAAAAACGTTCAATTATTCCATGATATCAACGGCGCAAAGCGCATGATCAGAGCCAATGCCCCTTCATGATGCATATACAGCCCTTTAAATGCACTTTTTTTTACTGATAAACAACAGGTTAAAACCAAACACACAAAATAAGCTACCAAAGATTTGGCATGTATCAAGGTTTTTTCTACCTTTGCATCACTTCAAACAACGAAGGATAATTCAAATAAAGAATTAGGATTCCGTAGCTCAGCTGGTAGAGCAATACACTTTTAATGTATGGGTCCTGGGTTCGAATCCCAGCGGGATCACAAAAAAAGCTCAATCGAAAGATTGGGCTTTTTTTTGTGCCCTTTAGGGGCGAACCCAAGGGTTCGATTCAAGAAGCCAAAACCTTTTTCAGGTTAATTCTTTTTCCTGGAGAAAGTTTCAGTTCAATAAATTTGTTATTATATTTTATTTTGCACGGTGTTTTATACTTAGCTTTAATAAATGCATCTTTCAATATTCCATCCTCCCATTTCATATCTATTTCCATTGCACCCCGAGCTACCAGGCCCGATACTTCTCCATCGCTCCAGCTCTTTGGTAAAGCAGGAAGCAATTCAATAAATTCTTCATGGCTTTGAAGCAACATTTCTGCCACACCTGCAACGACTCCAAAATTTCCATCTATTTGAAAGGGAGGCCCTTCATTAAACAAGTTATAGTACGTTCCGCCGCCACCGCCGCCACTTGTTTTGCTGCTATGGTCAAACTTTGGTCTTAGTTGCCTATCCAAAAGTTTAAGCGCACGATCACCATTATGCAACCTAGCCCAGAGTCCCATCTTCCATCCAAATGTCCAACCAACTCCACTATCGCCTCTCACCTCCAACGACTTCTGAACAGCATTGGCTAATTCAGGCGTTTTATAAAGCGTAATTTCATTGCCAGGATACATGGCAAATAAATGAGACATATGCCTATGCGTGGGTTCTACCTCCTCAAACTCTTCTGCCCACTCCATTAGTCGTCCATCACTCCCTATCTTTGGCCGAGCTAACTTATCTTTTGCAGTCTGCAACCTCTTCCTAAAAGCAGCATCATTAATCCCTAAAACAGCTATCGTATTGAGCGTATTTTCAAAAAGATTAAAAATAACTTGTTGATCATGTGAAGACCCCATACTAATCTGAGACACATATCCATCTGAAGTTCTAAAGGAGTTTTCTGGTGAAGGTGAAGGACCTGAAACTAATTTACCTGTCTTGGGATCTTCTGCCAGCCAATCTAAATAGAATAAGCAAGCCTCCTTAAGCATAGGATATGCGCTATTCAAATGCGCCTTGTTTTGAGTAAAAGCATAGTGTTCCCAAAGATGTTGTGCAATCCAGCCTCCACCCCCGACATGCATTCCCCATCTTGCGCTTTCACCTGGAGACGTATAGCCCCATACGTTAGTAATCGGATGTAAAACCCATCCCTGCATTTGGTATTGAACCGCCGCTGTCTTTTTGCCAGGTATAGACAGTAAAGCAATAAGATCAAAAAGTGGTCTATGAGTTTCTGATAAATTAGTCACTTCTGCTGGCCAATAACTCATCTGTACATTGATATCTGTATGATAATCGCCATTCCAAGGAGTCTGTATTTTATTCGCCCATATCCCTTGCAGATTCGTTGGTAATCCCCCTTCTCTGGAAGAAGAAAGAAGAAGATACCTGCCGTATTGGAAGTATAAAGGGTACAAATCTTGATTACCACTTGATAGTTGATTATTGAACATCAGCTCATTTGTAGGAACATTATTTAAACCATTCCCCAAGCGAAAATCCACTCTTTTCATAAACGAAGAAAAGTCCTCCACATGTCGGCTTTTTAATTTATTATATGCTTTTGAAGTAGCCTTTTTTACAACAGCTTCAAGCTCCTTTTCAAAGTTTGGATTTACAAATTCAGGATATTGTTGTTTATAATCAGTTTTGGCAGCTACAACCAATGTTACGGCATTTGCAGCATTTATTTGAATTGACTCTCCCTGACTATCCATCTGTCCTCCGTCCAATACAGGAATAACCCGAGCCATATACCGCATTCCATCCCCACCCTTTCCATTATCCATGCGACCAACCATCCGGAGCTCATCTTTAAGTGCAACTGTATTAAATCGCTCAGGTCTATCCATCGTTAGCCTCACATTAATAGCCCCCGGCCTATCAGCAGTCAGGCGAATAATAATCGCTTGGTCAGGATGACTTGCAAACACCTCTCTAATAAAATTAACTCCATTTTGAGAGAACCTAGTCAAGGAAACTCCAGTCATTAAGTCCAATTCTCGATAATAATCGTCATAAGTAGCTTTCGTTCCAAAATCCAACCGAAGGTCTCCTAAGGTCTGAAAACATCCAAAAGGCAGATTGGCGCCATTGGCTCTTCCCGAACCTAATCCTTTAGTAATTTGAGTACGAACTGTCAACTCAGTAGCTTCTTTATACTTACCCTGAAACAGCAGCTCTCTTATCTTTCCCAGGTGACGGGAAGCATCAGGATTATCTGCCTCATCATCCCTACTCCCACTCCATAGCGTCATTTCATTAAGCTGTATCCGCTCTTGATTAACATCTCCGAAAACCATAGCGCCTAATGAACCATTGCCTATGGGAAGCGCCTTCAACCATTCTGGATCACTATCCCATACATATGGCCTATCTTTGGCTAATGCATCAGCAGGGCTATTAAACCAAATTTTATTTATTTTTGATTCCTGTGCTTTCAATTGCAAGGAACCTACAAACAGCAATCCGATACACCAAACCCATAATTTAATCTTATTCATACTTTTTCAGTTTACAACCCTATTCCTAACGGATATTTATAATAAGAAATCTTTGTTTAACTTAAGAAACTATTCCTAAAATCAACTTATGCCAATGAACAATTCAGCCAAATAAATAGATTATTTAGCTGAATCAATAGACTAGTAGTGTTTTATTTCCTGCTATTAATTGGTTTCATTTCAATTGACCGTGCATGTAACCGTTGAAAACTGCAGACTAATTTCAGTACTTGTTAAATAACTTACCTCCCCGTATTCACGAGGAGGTATCGTTCATCAGATCTATATTTTTTTAGTTAACATCCCACCAAACTTTTGTATTTTGATTGTTTTTAGGGGCAACAGCATTAAAATTAGTCCCATTACTCGCAATTTCTGAAGCTGGATAAAGTAAACGCACGGGTAATTTATCAGCGGTGTTGAGCTGAATTCCATCTTGCACATCGGGGTGTAATACCGGAAAGTCTAACCTGCGATATTCAGCATAGGTTTCATAACTCTCTAATATATTAGTGTTCATCCATTTCTGAATACCAATTTGTTCTAATGCAGTACTTGGATTAAGTGTGTAAGTAGACGAATTTACCAAAGCTACTTTTACAGCTGTCGTTGGTTGCACAGCCAAGCTAGGTACTTTAGTGGGTGCACCACTTTTAATATAGATGTCATAATAGGCTTCAATAGACCTTTTAATACCTTCATCATAATATGATTTGGCCATGGCAAAATCTCCCCCCGTAATGTATCCTTTCAAAGCTGCTTCGGCCAACAAGAAATCAACATCGGCAGCTGTTATACCTACCCCGGTCGGCAGCTTGGTATTTCTTACAAAAGTTGTCGAATCTAAGCGCGCAATACGCAAAGGAATTGTAGTTGCATTCAACCCTAATGTAGCTTTGGCATCCTCAGCTGCTGGCATACCTTCATAAATCGGATTTGTTGCCGGTTTTTTGAAAAATATCGGCAACCGGGGGTCATTAGCGGCTACCATTTTATCGACCATTAGTTTTGGTGCGAAGCTAAAATTAGATTGCTCATTAAATGCACGCGTTTGTGTGTTACCACCACCACCAGCCACCGCCGTCTGGTCGCCTAAATATAAATAGACATTATCAGCATTGGTTGTTACCATAGGTGCATTTGTACTCAATAAATCATTAATCTCCAGCTTGGTCTTGGCATCATCTTTAGCAGCGATACGAATCGCATAACGCAGTCTTAGTGAATTAGCAAATTTGACCCACTTACTTAAATTTCCTTGAAACAAAATATCCTGTTGTGGAAATGCGGCATGAGAGGTGTACAATGTTGGTTGTAAAGTGGTAGCGGCCAATGAACTTGCAGCTTCTTTTAGATCTGCTAAAATAGCATAATAAATAGACTTTTGATCATCATACTTTGGATACAGAACCACGGGCTGACCAAATAAAGAGTTTTGTGCTTTGAAAGCTTCGCTATAAGGCATATCATCAAACAGATCTGTTTGCTTTGCAGTATTGTAAGCCATTAAGATTTTGGCCATCATATAATAAGGTTTATACTCTTCTTTTTGAGCATCAGTTAAGGTATAATTGTATAACTGCTCCATCCCTTTAAGGTCGACCATTTTACCGGTATAATAATCCCCCCAACGACCTTTATCTGCCGCATTTGTCCAGGTATAGACATTACTCGTAACGTGATCAGTCGTCGAACCTAAAACCTGTACTAGCTGACTAATAACGGGCATGTGATTAGTATAAATATCCGAATAATCCTGACGTAGCGTTTTATCTATTGCCGTAGGTAAAAGGTATTCTATTTTTGTCTCCGTATTGGATTCTGGGTTTTGAAATAAATCGTCTAACCTTTTCTCACAAGAAGCTAAAGTTAAGGAAAGTGCTATCGCACAAATACCCGATATATATATTTTACTTGTTTTCATTGTCGTAAGTATTTTTCGTGAATTAATTAAGCGCTACTTTAATTTCTGTTAAAATTTAGCTGTTACAGAAAAACCAATATTCCTTGCTGTTGGATATGCTGTATATTCATAGCCTGCATTGGTACCTCCAGTACCAATTGCTGAGTTTGGAGATACATTCGGCAATGATTTATAAATATAGAATAGATTACGACCTATTAGTCCTATTTTAAGATCAGTGAAACCTGCATTTGCCACAAATTTGTTGGGCACGTTGTAGTTTAACGATAATTCACCTAAGTATAAATAGTTATTTTTATAAACAGCATCTTCCGTACTAAAACCACCATAACGATTTCCATAATAAACGTTTGCAGCAATTACATTTTCATTTGGTGTGCCATCTGCTTTAACGCCATCTACCAAAATACCATCATTCCTCACAATTACCCCTGTAGGAGGCGTTTCTCCATTCTTCAAAATAATATTTTTACCTCCTTGCGTATAAAATGCTATACCCCCATGCTCTGCGTCACGGCCAAACAAAGTCTCTTTGGAAACACCCGAAGATTTCATGAATTGATTCGTATAAGAAACGATGTTACCCCCTAAGCGGTAATTCATTGAAACTTGAAGATCAAATCCTTTATAACTAAAAGTATTGAATAAACCTCCATACATCTTTGGCAACGCATTTCCAACTTTAGACAATTCAGATTCGAAAGTTACATTCCCATTGGCATCAACGATTAGTTTACCATCTTCATTACGAGCCAATTTGTACATATAGATATCATAAGGAGAGTCTCCCACTACAGCTTTAAATACGGTGTTGAACGGATTACCTAGAATACGCTCTTCAATTCCCTCTGATAAAGAGATAACCTTTCTTTTTACGATACTGGTATTGGCACTTATACGCCATCTAAATTCATCTGATCTTACAGCATCTGCGCTTAATGAAACTTCAAGACCTTTGTTTGCTAAACTACCTGAGTTGATTCTTAAGTTAGAAGCACCGCTAGATGGCGCGACACTTGTAGATGCAATTAGATCTACCCCGCGATTGTTATAATAAGTTACATCTAAATTAATCCTATTCTTCAAAAACGATAATTCTAAACCATATTCATTGGAATAGTTTTTCTCCGCCTTGATTGAGGTTGGTGGCACACTTGCAGGAATGCTGCTTGTAACAGCCGACGTTCCGTTACCTTGCAAATAGGAACCAATAGCATAGGACGAATTGGCGAAGTATCTACTTGGTACTGTGTTCCCGACTTGTGCATAAGAACCTCTTAACTTAGCATAGCTTATAAAAGCAGGCATTTTAACTACATCGGATAAAATTAAACTTAAACCGACGGATGGATAAAAGTAACTCCGACTGTAGCTTGGCAATTTTGATGACCAGTCATTTCTGGCTGTAACATCTAAATACAGGTAATCTCTAAAAGATAACGAAGCAGAACCAAATAATGCATCATAACGTTCACCACCAGATGAACCCGAAGGTTTAGGTAATCCTACAGTTGATTTACTGTTGTTAAAACTAAACACGTCATTGAAGCGTAGTCCTCTTGTCGCTAGATTGTTGGAATATCCATAGCTATCATCAATTGAAGCACCTAGATTTACACCAAGTTTAAAATCCGGATTAATATCTTTAGTGAATAAAGCCAAAAATTCACCGTAATTACGAAAGCTTTGACCAATAACTCTTGAATAATTTCCTTGTAAGCTCGAAGCATCAGTCGGGTTAGAGAATGCTAACCAACGTTCTTTAGTTTCATTTAAATTAAAATACCTGTCGGTGCCCCCCCGTATACGAAAGCTTAATAAATCACTGACTTTATAGGTACCAGTAATACTCGCTAAAAACTGTTGTTGATCACTTGTATAGCGGTTCTCTCTTTGATCCCAAAATAAAGGACGTAAAATATTGTCTCTAAAATTTCCTGAGATCGTACTTATTTCATCTGTAAGGTAATAACCTAAACTGTTTTTGTAGTTATCTTCGTATAAGCTAATGATTTCATTTCTAGGAATCGGATAATTGGATGCTCTATCAATCCTTTGTGCAGGATTTTGGTTATTGATGCTGTTGTATATAATCTGTGCATCCACTGTTAATTTATCCGTAAAATTATACCCCGAAGCAAAACTTATAGAATTACGCTTCTGTTTCATGTTGGGCAAAAAGCCACCATAATTAAAGTTTGTGGCTGATAAACGAAAATTACCTTTCTCGTTAGCACCAGAAATACCCAATGTATTGCTGTTTGTATACCCTTCATTAAAGATATCTCTAAAGTTATTGGGCTGAGCAACCCACGGGCGGGCCACACCGTCCCACCACTGTACCGTTTGACCTTCCAGTTTGGGACCAAAGTTTTGTGTCGACGTACTCACATAAGTTGGGGTAACGCCATCGGCAGCAAATGTCGTAAAATAAGGTGTAGTACCGTTACCATATTCATTCTGATACTCTGGCAATCCTGTTATCTGGTCAACAGTGTAGCTGCTGTTAAAAGAAATTCCTATCCCTTTATTCACAACACCTTTTTTAGTTGTAATCACAATCGCTCCGTTTATTGCTTGTGAACCATAAAGCGCTGCGGCATTGGCCCCACGTAAAACAGTTAGGGATGCGATATCCTCCGGATTTATCGTATTCAACAAAGATCCATTAGCTGTCCCCCCGGCACCACGACCAGTAAAACCATCATCGTTATCATTTACAGGTATACCGTCTAAAACAATTAAGGGACGAGCGCTACCATCCAAACTATTGATACCTCTTATGTTGATACGGGTACCCGTCATTGGTCCACCAGACATATTGGAAACATCTACCCCAGCAAGCTTTCCCATTAAGGATGTACCTAAATTACTGCTACCCGCATGCACGATGTCCTCGCCTTTAATATCACTCACAGCATAACTTAATGAGCGTTTTTGGCGGCTTATACCTAAAGCAGTTACTACAACATCGGTTAATTCTAAGGTGCTTCGGGTCAGTCGAATGTTGACAGGAGCCGAACCATCTGTTCGAACTTCCTCTCTATTGTAACCAATAAAAACAAACTCTAAAACTACAGTTCCGCTACCCGCATTTTGAATGGAAAATGTTCCATTTTCATTGGTTTGAGTAACTAAGGATGTGCCCTTAATCTTAACACTAACGCCCGATATAGGTTGGCCGGCTTCGTCTACAACTCGCCCCCTTATATCCACAAGCATTTTATTTGATGCTTCTATTGACTTTGGGTATTCGTTTTTAAGCGCCATTTCCTCTGCATTGGCATGCAGCCCGAACAAGCACATCATAACAGCGGTTAATTTCACAATCCCCATTGGTTTTTCCGAGAGCCAACTTCTCTCTCTCTTTGACATAATTTGTGTGTAGTTCATATATTAGTTTTTAGGTGTGCAATAATCGATGCTAACTAGTCAAGCCAAAAGACAAAAAAAATCGATCAACATAATTGTTATAATAAATCTACAGATAGAACCTTATTACAAAAATGGATTATTTTACAATTAAGATGGATTATTTCGATAGCAGCGATTTGATTTCTGCGGGTTGATTATGCAATAATGACAACCATAGAAAGATAAATCACCTGTATGTAGTAAACTTTTATCACTTCTATTAAATAAATTCTGCTAAATTTGAGTAAAACACAACTAATCAATTCGTTAACTAATAACATGGATTATGGGAGTATTTCGAAAGATAGTGTCATCTGTTATCCCGGGAAAGTATAAAAATTCTACCCTCCGGCTATTTCAAAAAGCATTTCACGGCGGTTTGGTAAAGGTATCTGGCGGAGAAGAAGAAGCCTTGTTCTGGGCCTATGCACAGGCCAAACTAACAGCATACACCATGGTTCAGGGCTTTTTACAAGGCACATTTCCTATGCCTAAAGTCGATAACAACAAGGTGTTTATCTGGTTTGATCCCGATCCCCGGGGTATTATCCCCATAGCCGATTTTAAGATAAGAAATGATCTGTTACGTTGTTTGAAAAAAGACAGACTACAGGACGAAGACAAGCGCTTTGAAGTCAGGTTGAACATGAATTTTGAACAGACCATAAGAAACTGCGCCAAACCCCGGGGAGAGAAAACGACAACATGGATAACGCCTGAATATATCAAGGTGATGTTAGAACTTCACGACATGGGCATAGCCCATAGCGTCGAAACCTACCAAAATGGCAAGCTTGTCGGTGGTGTTTTGGGGGTATCTCTAAACGGGTACTTCGTGACATTAAGTCTCTTCAGAACGATCGATAATGCGAGTAAAGTGGCTTTTTGTTATCTATTGACCAAACTTAAAGAAGATGGGTTTAAGCTGCACATTAGCGGAGCAGCAGACAGTTGGTTTACACAGTTCGGGGCAGTCAACGTGTCAAAAGAAGACTTTAAGAAGGAGCTGATTACAGCCATCACCTCCCCCGTTACTTTCAGTACCAGAATTCCGGAACTAGCATTATAGCCTACAAGAAGCCTGTTCCTACCCCGGGACAGGCTTTCGACCATCATCGCAAAATCTTCTCCATCTTCTTACCTTTAGCCAGCTCATCCACCAATTTGTCCAGGTATCTTACCTTTTGTGTCAATACGTTTTCGATATTTTCTACCCGGTATCCGCAGATAACACCGGTAATCAGTCCTGCATTGGGATGGAGGCTCGCCTTCTCAAAAAACTCTTCAAAGGTAATGCGATCAGCTATGCACCGTTGCAAATCAGCGGTACCAAACCCCGTCAACCAGGTGATGACTTGATGGAGCTCCTCCTCCGTCCGTCCCTTTTTCTCCACTTTGGCTACATAGTGCGGATAAACGGATGCGAATACCATTTTTGCGATACGTTCGTCCTGAGCATCGGAATTGTTCATATATTTAATTATTTGAGCGTATTTGATCTCATCTGTATTAAAGAGCTCGTTACACTCGGTTTGATTTTTATCTTTACGTCCGCGGGCTGACAGACGTAAAGACGGAAAACAAGCAGTTTGAATAACAAACAACAACCTAATATAGCATTTTCGGACCACTTAATCAACCTAGCCTGCGCTATCCTCCTCAGGCCGATCATCCCCGGACAGGTCATCTCAAATCTCCGATAGCGTTTTTCTGCCGAAGGCAATCGACATAGGAAAGCCCGTTCCTCAGCATCTCTATAATACATTTCGAGAATTATACGACCGATGATATTTGCTCCATAGAATTTTTCATACAGTGTTTCGAGCGATTTACGACTAATCTCAATCAACAGCGTATCCTCTAAGGTCTGTAGATATTCATTGGTCTCATCATCCAAATCCAGATTACGGATACTCCCTATAATATTGCTCTCCCCGTTGATCCAGGTGGTAACCTCCTCTCCTTCATCTTTGAAAAACCTCCGGATGAGTCCTTTGACAACAAAATGCACCATATCGGGCTGGTCTATAGGGCTTCGAATGAACTTTCCCTTTTTGATGGATACATACTTTGTATTTTTTAATAAGAAAAGGGCGGCTTCGGGCGATACCGGATTTATCCTGTTGAAGAAATGAACAATTTCTTTACATCCAGTAGTCCGATAGTGTGTTGTTGCAGGCATAATTAGTCGGTATCTGATAAAAGTTTTTCCTCTTTTAATTTTGAATGAGATACACCTACGGTTCTTGTTCTTGCAAAAATGTATGAGCTCATAATCGAATGCGGCAACCGGTGTTGTACCACAGTCTTACAATATTCTTTGTTCATATATTTGTCTTTGTTTGGTGTCTTTGGATAGACAATGTTACATATTCGTCTATGAAAACTGCTATTATCACTAGGGACAAAAAGGGGACAATGTAAAAAATAACAAAAAAGAAACTGTACTACAAGCAGTTACACAATCAAAGACCGCAGAAATCTCGGCAATAAAGTAAAATCATTTAGACAATACCCCTTACTGCAAGAGCCTACGCAGGAAATAATGAACAGTAAAAAAGATTAAAGTTATTGTAGTTTCTGCAACGCGTAGATGATACCGTCGCTTGCGCCAAAATATAGCCTATCTTGTTCTATGCACACCGTAGAGAAAATACTTCCCATCTCGTGGTAGGCATCAAACAGCCGGTTTATATCGCCGTTATAATCCGACAGCAGTCCCTCTTTCTGGGCACCATTGGCGCCAAAAAAATCGGACCGGTGTCTTTTACTCCATTCCGTCTGAAAAACAGGCTTCAGCTGCTGCCCTTCCATAGCCAATCGGTACAGTACACCATCTATCGCACCAAAATAAGCGAAGTCTCCGCTTAGGGAGGGACTAGCAAACACATTCAGGGGTACAGCAGGTTCGGCCAGCACCTTACCCGTCGCCTTATCGACTACCAATGCGGAAAACGAGTCCGACATCGTCACTACCAATCGGTCTTTATACACATTCGGCACACTTATCCAGCTCCCCTGCTGATGATACACCCAGTGGCCCGTTCCGTCTTTGGTATTCAGGGCATACAGATTAAAATCCCTAGCTCCAAAATACACCCTCCCCTCCGATACTACGGCATGGAACTGCACTTCACCTTTTGGAAAATACGATTCACCCAGGGTATCAAACTTCCAGCGCAGGCTTCCGTCCCGCTCCAGGCAATAAAAAAAACCATCAAAACTACCAATAAAAATAGCCCCATCCGCCACAACCGGGCTGGCATGTACAATGCCGCCTGTCTTATAGCGCCAGTGCAGCGAACCGTCATGCGCATGGAGCGCGTACACGTGGCCATCGCCCGAGCCAAAGTAAACAAAGCCCCTATCCAGCACTGGAGCAGAAAGATAATAGTCCCAGGCATCGTAGACCTGCTCGCCCTCCGTCTGGTACTTCCATCGGAGCAGGCCCGATTTTGCATCCAGTGCATATAGATGGCCATCCGTGGCCAATACATAGACTAGACCGGCACCGACCGCCACTGCAGACCGGATCTCGCCTCCCGTTCTGTATTGCCACAGCACATTTCCCTGCGCTGCCTCTATCGCATAGAGCGAGCTATCACAAGAGCCCACATACAGGATGCCATCCTGCACTACGGGCGAGGAGAATACCTTGCCTTTAGTCTGTACCTTCCATTTGAGCGGCAATTCATGCGTCGTCTCTTTTGGGTATACAGAATGGCCCCGTTCCAACGGTCTTGCAAGGACAGCCTGTTGCATCATCACTAGGCATATTGCTGAAATAAACAAATTGAAGGTCATATAATTAAGGCGTTGATTAACACAAACCTACATAAATTCGCCTTTACCCGCAATACAATTGTGACGTAATATAAAGAGGTACTATAAAATGGAATTTCGAGTTCTCCTCATCCCTTTAGATTCTTTTACAGCGGAAATATATTCAAATTCCAGCTATCTTGTCCACTCGATAAATCCTTCTCTCTCTTAAATGTCTATGGCTTATCTCAATAAATAATCCAATATTAACATCATCATCCACTAATCGACAAAATTCTAGACGTGTGATATACTCCAGCGAAGAAGCTGAGTTGAATCAAGCAAATTACAAGGAAGCGGTTGCGCACATGAGTAATGGAGATTTTTTTCTCTCCAAAATATGGTGGTAAAAAAAGGTAGAAAATAGAAAAGCGCTTCTATAATCAAGAAGCGCTTTCTTTGTTTTTAGTTTTCAATTTGCTCCCTAATATCCGTAAATCTTTTTTAAAGCAATATCAATATCATCAGTTGCCGAAGCAACTACACGGAGAATTACTTTTCCTTCTGCATCAATTAGGATTTTTGTTGGAAAACCAGTCACGTTATAAGACTTTACAATATCCAATTTTGCACTGTTCTCATTATTTAATACATTGATCCAATGTATCCCCAATTCATCGATAGATTTTAACCAGGTCGTTTTAGAAATAACCTCTGTCTTTCCAAACTCCTGTGCTACCCCTACAATTTCGAAGCCCTTTTCCTTATATTTCTCTCGAAGTTCTTTCAAATGAGGCATTGAGGCCTTACATGGGGCACACCAGCTTCCCCAAAAATCAAGCAAAAAAACACGACCACGCAGATCATTCAATGTAAATGGCTTGCCATCAGCTGTCGTACGCTCAAAATTGATAGCCTGCATACCTTTGGCGGTTACAAGGTCATTCGCAACAATAGCTTTAATTTCCAAGTACTTTTTTGTACCTTCAAAATCAGGGAGTTGTAAATCTGAAAATGCTTGTGCATAGTCATCCGAGGTATACAAATTCTTCATCCGATGAAGCAAGAATAAACTTACGAAGGATTTGGGGTTTTTAGCTATAAATTCCTTTTGCGCTATTCTTTCCTGGTCTCTCAACTTCACCATCCTCTTATTGCGCTCTGTCCAAACTGGAGAGTCTGTCTGATTCGGATTTTTTAAAAGATCCGCATAAATATAAGCCATTTCTTGAGTGGACCTACGATAAGATTTACGCAACTTATTGTAAAGGTTGTTTTCCTCTCCCCCTTTTACGAAGGCAAGCTGTAGTTCATCACTGGTGCCCTTGATAAAAATGTTACTATGTTGAATAAATATATTCAAGGGCCGCTGTTGCATAATTTTTGTCCGATCTGTTCCAATAGCCCTTACAGTAGCGTCGACTACCAATTCTTGCTTGGGTACCTTAATTTCGAACCTATCCACCTCTGGTTTGGCTACGTAGCTATGTTGTTTTCCACTATAGTCGATAAAAGAAATTACCACATTGACTATTGGTTCATCTTTTGGTGCTTTCAATATGCCTTTTACAAGAATGCTGTCAGTTTGTCCCAACAAATTAAAAGGCAATACTATTATCATAATTACAACTTTAATAATATCTGTGCATTTTTTCATATGTGTATAATTATTCGTGCATTTAATTGTTTTCTTGATGGAACTCATGAATGCTTCGCATTTATTTCATGAGCTCGCAAGCTCGGTTTGATTTTTATCTGTCATATGGAATATCCAAAGTATATTATGCACGCTTTTATATCGAAAAGGTAGGCATGCTGCTCCGCGGTTATTCGTGTTTGTGCAGCTACTGCTACATGGATATTTCATATGTAGTTTTATTTGTTCTTAAATGTCATATGTGGTACCCATGAGTTCCTGTGCTTCGCACTAAACAGGAGTACATCATACGACTAATCTTCTTTTAATAATTCTTCCAATAATTCCTTCAATTGAGGATTTGATGGACGTGGAGAGTTGATCGTCACTATTTCGCCTTTTTTATCAAAAATCATAAATCTAGGAATCCCCGTAATTTTATAGTATGTTGCCCATACATCGACCAACACCACTTTCCCCTTCAAGTCCGAAAATTGCACTTCATTACCCTTATGATCAGCAAATTTGAAATTCAAGCCTGGATCTCCTGGTTGGAGTTGAGCCATTTCGTTTCGTATATGCCTATTTTGCTTAACCTGACTTTCAGTCAATAGGTACTGCTTATATTTATCTTGTGCAATTTTATAATTGGGATACTCTTTTTGCATCTTTAAATACGACAACAAAGCATCACCTTTTAATGTATCATTCTTGATTAGGGCCAGTTCTGCTTCTAACATCTCAATACCTTTTTTCATTTGTGAATAGTATGATTCAGTTTTCCTATAAAATAGCTAGCCTTTATGCGTTCGTTTTTATGTACAATAACTCGTTGATATTTCAATTGTTTACTGTCTATAAGATACATCTACAATCTTCCCAAACCCTTCGTATACTTCATTCAATACAGGAGTGTCCGAAAGATTAATTTTATAAAACTCCATTTTTCCAGAGCTGTTCGGATTAGCTTGATCGTAAGTACAAACCATTAACTTAGACCCGAACTCATTGTAACGGACATTATTGAAAACCTGTAATATACGTTGAAATTTAATTAGCGATATGGAGCGATTTCCTACATCGAGTAGTGTTTTAAACACCTTATTAAAAGGATCGTATTGAAAGACTTTGTTCCCCTTAGCAAATATTAAATATCCATAATTTGGATCAACCGCATAAAAGTCGGCCGATTCAATACCGAACGTACTTTCCACATCATCAAATGCTAATGGTCTAAGAACACCGCTACTTGGATTTGTAGCACGCAACAAGCGCAACTTTTTTGTTGTAGGATTTTGAAATAATGCATAAAACTGAATACTGGATAAACGAACGGATTCCATATAAAGCAGATCATCACCGACATTAGCTGGATTTAAAACATCAGGCAATGAAGATGAAGGCACCAAGCTAGCTCGATTAGTTCCTTCATGGGTAATAAAGCGCTTATTATCCGTATCGTACATCAATAAATACGGATTCGTATTCGTGTATTTTTCAGCAATATACTTTGAAACTTTAAGCTGTACCCCCGTATTCAATCGATTAATTGTCGGACCATAAGTATAACCATTTATTATGTATTCATATCCAACCACGCCATCACTATCCAACATATACACTCTATTGCTACTTCCCATTCCTCGAATAACTTGTGCATGATAACCTACCTTTGTGGGTCTGAATACTTCTTCTTTTAAATTGCGGTATGAAGTCCAGACCCTGTTGGTGTTGTCAATGCTATACGTCTCCTGATCACTACCCACGTAGATCCGTGCTGTAGGTTTTGATGTAAATGGATCGTAGTTATAGACGAAATAAACCAATTTAGGTTTTCCCTTTAATGCTATTTTACTCCATTCAGCAAGTATGTTCTTATTATATTCATAATTTTTGGTCGTACTATTAAAATGGAGCATATCTAATCTTGCCGTATCGCTGATGTTATTCAGCACCAACCAGCCATCGGCAATTCTGGTCGTTATAGTCAGTTCGGACGAAATCTCCCAAAACCGTTTGGTACTTAATTCTGTAACTCGAAAGTACAACTCATGTTTGCCCGGCTCCAGCTCGTTCAACTTTTTATTTAATTTTTGGGTCTGGGCCAGTACTTTCTTATCCGCTCCAACGATGGTAAACCATTCATAGCTGTACTCTTTATCTATAAAATCTCTCCCGTTTGCAAAATTAAGTTCAGGATTAATTTCTAAGTTGATCTCTAAATAACCGGTATAACTTTCTTCAACACCAGAAATCACCAAACTATCCAACTCTGTATATTCATAATTACCCAAATCTTTTCTGCAAGAAGTAAATACAGAAAGAACCGTTAACAGTAGGTATAATATTTTATTTTTCATCTTCGTATCATTTATTATTTTACAGCTTGTCCCATCCTCATCTCTGTAACGCCATCGGCTTCGTAAACCGTCGTCCCCTTCGCTTTCATTTCATTAAGGTACCCCTGAGTTCCAAAAGCCCAAGAAAAAACCATAGAAACACTAGGTCTAAAACCAGGAGATGTTACTGTTGGAATATCCAAATCATATCTATCAATCAGTAGCTGAAATTTCTTAGAGCTATATTCTCCCAAATACGTGATCATTATTTGAGCGCCACTTGGATTAATTTTTTTATCCCAGAAAAAAGGTGCTCCAGCGATATCATCCACATATAAGGTAAAATCATTAAATGTTGTGGGTTGAGAGGCAGTTGTGGTTTCGATATCCTCCGGTTGAAAATCTGTAACAAAATTAGCGTTAGCCTTTAAGCGCATTTTCAAATTCAAGGCTTCCATTGTCATTACATTATTTCTCAAAAGTCTAATCTGTACTGTATCCGACACCTTGTTGGCTTTTATCGCAAACTCTTTATTCACGAATTCGTAATCCCTACCTTCCTTAAGGGTACTCGCAGGATCAAATTCTATCAAGTACTTTCTATCCCTATTTTTCACTTCACCGGTCGCCATAACATGAATATTGAAAGTATCTACTTTTATTTCTGTATTGGTGTATCCAAAAGAATAAAAGTAATCGCTAAAGGGCTGGTATCGTTTTCCAACGAATTTACCTTCAAAATATATGGTACTAGAACTATTATAAAGTTCCAACTCTTTCTCCTTACAGGATGACAAGCAGACTGCAGCGAGCAATAGACTATATAGAAATTTTATATTTTTCATCTTAATTTAGTTATCATTCAGTTGACTGATTTATTTACTTTCAATTGCAATATAAGATTCATCATGCCTTATCTTGGTTCTGTTTCAGATAATGGAATAGGGAATGTAAATACAGACTCCCTGATCGAATAATTTGTATTGTTAGTCGCATCTAATATGGAGGAGGCTTGATTTCTTTTATAGTAGAACCAAAGTTGTCCCTGACCATAAAATTCCTTTCTATATTCTTTTCCAATACGATCATTTACCCCATTAGGATCTGCGATAACATCACATTTTCTATTGGTCAATAGTTCGTTCAAATAGGTCAATGCTTTATTAGAATCCGGTGTACATTCAGCTGCTATTAAAAACACCTCTGCCAGACCAATCCCCGGTACGGTATTTTTATAATTTAAAAGAAAGCCAGATGGTTCTTGATATTTAATGAAAACTTTATAATTTTTTCCTCCTGACTCCACCCAATGATTACCAAACCGAAGATCATTTTCCCAATTTTCGAAAATATTCTTTAAAAAATTATCATTAGTTCCGGCTGCTAAAATGGTATTATCGTCTAGCGTAGGAGCAAATAAAGCCCTATATCTGTTATATAAATCAGTATTTTCAAAGCCAAATAACATTTCCGTAGAGAAAATTTTGTTTGAAGTCGAATTTTGAACCGTCACCCATGGGAACTTTGATTTTGCACCTATTACAGTTTCGGCTGCTGCTAATGCATCAGCTTTGTCTCCTTTATACAAATGAATTCTCGCCTCTAAAGCTTTAACTGCATAATAATTAAAGTGATAGTTTCTGAATGTCAAGAAGGGCTTCTCTCCTAACTCGACCTTCCCTCCTGTTAAATCCACTAGCGGCAAATCCATTACAGGATCTGATTCTTGCAATATGCCTGCAGCCAGTTCGAGATCAATCAGAATCTTTTCAAGAACATCTTTAGTCGTGGAATATGAAACAATCTCACTACTTACTTTATCGTAATATGGTAACCTTTCGGCTAGTGGATCGACAGCATATGCCGGAGCAAACATACGCAGCAGGTCAAAATAGAGGTATGCCCTGGCTGCCAAGGCTTCCCCCTTCATAATTGCCAAAGATTGCTTATCCAATACTGCTCCCTTACGCTCCAGGTTGCTAATAAACACATTAATGTTAGCAATATTTGCATACATCTCAGACCATATTCTATCAATAGTTTTTTGCACGTTTTCCTCTTCGTAATTGTATGCATTCAAAGGCCTTCTAAAATCTGGCCGGAATGAATTAATTGCATACATGCGAGCAAGCACATCTGGGACATCTAATGTAAGCGTACTACCATATAAACTTGATTTGCCCAAGTTCATATAGATACCATTTAATGCATCGTAAAACCCTTGCGGCGTACTAAACACATCCTCTTCAATAAACTTATCCTCTGGCTTCACATCCAGCCATTTCGAACAACTAGAAAGTATAAAAAACAAACTAGCTAGAGACAATAATATTCTAATATTTTTCATTGGTATTCTACTTAAATGTTGCAAATAAACTCATCGATACAGAACGAGCGAAAGGATAATCTATACCTCTTTCGCGGCGTACAGTAGAGCTATAAAATATATCATTCATATAGGCAGACAGCCTCACATTGGATAACATCATCCGATCTAACCATTTTTTATCAGTAAATTCATAACCTAGATTAATAGACTCACCGGTGAATGTCGTTTCCTTCTGCACAAAACGAGAAGATATAGGTGTGGTAGAAGTTGTTGAAATAGCCTTAAACTGTGCATGGTCGCCAGGGTTTTGCCATCTACTATATAAAGCTCTACGATCTTGGTTTAACTCTAGTCCTTGATTCGAAATATTTTCTACCTTATTGTACAAGGCTGTATTCATAAAATCTCTGTTAAGAATAAACCGTACAAATACGTTTGCGGAGAAGCCTTTATACAACAAAGATCCTCTAAGCACTCCTTCAGCAAGTGGTTGCGAATTTCCGACCACGACTATATCATCCGGGCTATAGTTAAACGTTTTTTCCCCATTTTGGGTCAAAAAAACCTCCTGGCCAGTTCCTGGATCAATCCCCAATGACTTCACAGCCCATAAATCCCGCGGACTGTACCCATCACGGAATCGCACCATGGAATTACTGGTCAAAAGTTTCTCGTTCAGACTTCTTAGCGTATTATTAAAATTACTATACTTTTGATCCGAAACCGCACCTGTAACACCGAAAGTCAATACAGCTCGATCGGCAGGTTTAAAAATAGGTGAATAGTTAAGAATCATCTCCAGTCCTTTGATAGTAGATGTTCCTACATTGTAAGGATATGATCGTAAACCTGTTGATGAAGGTAGAGTAATCGCAACCACAAGAGGATCTGTCTTCTTATTATAGGCATTTAATTGCATATTGAAACGATTTTTAAACAACGATGCGTCTAGCCCTACACTTGTCTGTATGGTCCTTTGCTGTCTAAGATCTGGAGCGCCCAGTGTAGAAAAATAAATTCCTTGTCCGAAGCGGTTGATCCCGCTATTGTACTGAAATATCGTCTCACTCGAATTATTGAAATTCTGATTTCCGGTCAAACCAGCATTTCCACGTACTCTTAAATTATGTAGCCAAGTGATATCCTGTAAAAAAGACTCTTTGTGCGCATTCCAGCTCAAACCCAAGGAGTAGTAAGAAGAATAGGGATTATCAGAACCAAAATTGGTTGATCCATCTACACTATAGTTAACATCCATATTGTAGCGTTGATCGTAAGAATAATTTCCAGAAACTATAAAAGATTGACGTCTAGATAAGCTGGTAGAGGCAAGAGGTCTAGCCCCGCTTCCGTAACCATACGAAAATGCGGGATTACCGTTTGAAGCAGAAGGAAACCCTAAGACCTTAAATCCGTCTAAAACCCCCTTATTATTAGCTACCTCTGCCCGTAAGTTTGTCGTCACGGAATGTTTGGCACCAAATAGCTTCGCATAGGTAAGCATCGCATTCGCTGTATAATTAAAAAGACTTACTTGTGTTTGATCCAAACTACCTTTTAGATTATACTCGATCTGTTCAAACGAAGTATTTAAAGGAGATATAAAGACCTTATCCACCGTATTTGCTTTGCTTATCTGACCACTAGCTGTTATTTTCCAATTATTGTCAATGGTGTATTGCAGTTGAATATTATTATTAATATTAAAATTGGAAGATTCGTCGAAGCTATTAAGTGCTGCGTTGTACATCGGGTTCGAAATATTTATAGATTTTCCTTGATTAAAACCAACAGCTTGGGATAAAAATCGAACCGATGGATCTGCAAATTCATGATAGGGATTTGCCTCTGCCCAAGTTGCAAAGCTTCCATAAGAAGATTCCTCAGAAGAATAACCTACAATAAAAGTTCTATTGGAGATATTAAATTTACCTTTGCGGTACGAAAGATTCATATTAGCGCCATAATCTTGTCGCCCCGAGCCTATCATTATACCTTGCGTATTTTTATAATTAACGCCTACATCAAAAACTACAGCCCCTTCACCACCTCTTGCGCTGATGGAATGCCGGTGGGAATAGCCTGTTTGTAAAGGCTTGTTCAACCAATAAGTATCAACTCCTCTTAATACATTTTCGAGGCGTGAATTATAGAGTGCATCCAGTTTCAGCTGTTCGTCTGCTTTACTAGAATAATATCTACCTGATAGTCTTTCAAACTCCAATTTTTCAGCAGCATTCATCATATTGTAGCTGTTCAAATCTGGAAATTCTGATTTTAAGTCAGCCGTGTACGACAATTTAATTTTGCCAGATTTAGGCTTGATGGTTTCGACTACCACGACCCCATTGGATGCTCTCGATCCATAAGTCGCGGTCGATGCTGCATCTTTAAGAATAGTAACAGATTGTACAATATTCATATCAAGGTCGACAATAGTACGTAGACTGGTCTCAAAACCATCTAATATGAATAAGGGCTGATTGGGATCATGGGAGAACTCATCCCGCAAACCTTCTGTAGTAATACTGGTTTGCCCCCGCAGTTCCAGTGTAGGCAACGCATTAGGATTTGATCCTAAGCTATTGTTCTCTACTTGAATAAATGAAGGGTCTAGTGCGCGTAAACCGGCGATAATATTCTGGTTTCCGACCATTTTTAACTCTTCGCCCGTAAATGTAGAAGTAGCCCCTGTGAAGCTTTCTTTTTTACGTTCCATCATACCCGTTATTATTACCTCACTCACTTCATTAGACTTGGGCACCAAACGTACCGTCATTTTATTTAAATCCATGGTAGCCTTTATTTCCTGAGAATCGAACCCTATGTAGGATACAATCAATTGCTCGTTTAGCGAGGTAATGGGTAGGATAAAGCTACCTTCTTCATTACTCAAGACAGCATTTCTTGGATTCGATTTTTCACGGATCGATGCACCTTTGATCGGTCTACCATTTTCATCGACTACTTTTCCCTCGATGTGCTTTTGTGTCGATACAACCGATTTTCCATTGTTATCCACCGGTTTGCGGAGTATGGTGATACTTTTATTGGTAATACGATATTGTAGCGGAAGCCCTTTAAAAATATAGTCCAACGATTCTTTTACGGACACATTTTGTAAATCAACACGAATATTACCTATCCCCTTGAGATCCTTCGCTTCATAGAATAGATCATAACCCGACTGCTTTCGGATTGAAAAAAGAGCCGACTCCAGAGAGCCCGAAGTTTTTAATGTTATCTGTGCGTAGCCGAATCCCTGAAGAGATATAGCTAACAGTAGGGTCAAAAGTGGTCGTTTTATTACACAATGCACCACCGACCCCAAGACCTTTTTAAAGTCAATTGGATTAGTTTTCATTACGATATTATAGGTTAGTTATTTATTTATTATTTTATATCTACAGGATCAGCAAGACGAGCCAATAGCGTATTGCCGCGCATTTCGAATTTTATCTTTCCGGTCGATGACATTATTGTAAGCACCTCCTGTAAAGATTTTTTTCGTGAGATAGCTCCAGAGAAATTAAGTTTGCCCAGGCCTTCCTCATATTTTGTATCTATAGCATACCAGCGTTCCAACTCCTTAAATATTTCTGAGAGGCTATCCTCGATAAATAAGAAATCGTCATTTAACCAAGCTGTTTCCAGATCAAGGTTAAAGTTAGATTTAGTCAATCCATCTGTAGTCAATCTCCCTTGTTGGCCCGGAGCAAGTAAAAGGGACTTATTACTATTCAATGCCGACAAGCGCACACGACCTTCAATCAATGATGTTTTTATCATCTGCCCTTCTTCAAACTCGTCTACTATAAATTTTGTACCTAGCACCTGTATCTGTTGGTTGTCCGTTTCTACCACAAAAGGCTGCGCAGCATTATGCGCCACGTCAAAGAAAAGCTCCCCTTGTGCATAAACCTTACGTTGGTCATTATTAAAATGATTGGGGAAACGAATACGGGAACCCGCATTCATGGTCACTTTAGTACCGTCGGTCAGCAATAAAGTATACTTTTGACCTTTTGGCGTTATCAGTGTGTTGTACTTCGATTCATTTTCCAAAACGACATCACTTCCTGCCTCATGTCTATAAGATATAGCTCCATCCGCCTGACGTTCAATTATGATCCCATCTTCTGTGTGGATAGATCCACTGTCCAATTTATTGAGATTTACGGTCTCGCCATCAGCCAGTATAAGTTGCCCATCCTCCTGTGCCGGCGCAATGGCATTGACCTGCTGATAGTCTACCCATTGTGCATCCTCATAAAGCCTCAAACCTATTAAAGCGATGCCTACAATTATGATACTAGCAGCGGCCATCCTCCAAAAAGGATGCAACAATATTATTCTTGATTTTGATTTGGTCTGCTTTTCCAATTTATGCCATATCTCAGCCTTATGAGCCTGCATACGACCGTAGGAAATATTTTCAAATGCATCATCTAAATAGCTATGATACCAAGTTTCTATATATTGACGTTCTTGCGGGGTACACAGTCCGTCCTTATAGCGCAGCAAAAGTTCCCTAAATTCGTCCTTCGTTAGATTCATTAAAAATATTATGGTCAGTTACGTAATAAAGACGAAGTAACCGTGCGAAGGGTGTAGATTAAAATAAAAAAAAGTGAAAAAAAGGATGAAGTTTTTTACGCAGCACCTTTAAAGCATTATTAATCTGAGTCTTGACCGTCTTTTCTGATATATCAAGTTTATCTGCTATTTCTTTATGACTAAGAAATTCTTTACGACTCAATTCAAATATATTTCTCATTTTAGCAGGAAGGGCATCGATTGCTTCTTCCAAATACCTATTAATTTCCTTTTCCTGTATCAAATGATCCGTACCTTCGGTCAGTCCTATAGAACCTCTAAAAGAATCATAATATTTTTGAAGTACTTTGTGGCGCGCTATGATATCTAAGATATGATTCTTGGTAATCATAAATAGATACCCTTTAACATTCCCTACATTATTATGGTATTTTCTTTTTTCCCAGAGTTTAAGAAAAATCTCATGAACAATATCTTTAGTAGCTTCCTCCTCTCCAATTTTAGAAAAAACATGCTGGTAAATATCATCAAAATAGTGTTCATACAGCTGTTCATAAGCTTTTGTACTGCCTCTCGCCATTTCCTGCAGTAAGGCAACATCATTTAGTATATCCAATTGATCTTTCATTAGGGAGGTCCTATGTAGGACAAAAATAAGATATTATTGGGACAATGTTAACAACATTAACGGATCTAATATTAACCAATATATTATTTAACAACATAATAGCTGGATAGTCGAGGGTTTTATTACACCAAAGCAAAATGTTGAGCAGGCATAAAATGTGGATAGAATAATTCGTAAACTCGCTATTATGGGCCCATTAGTAATCCATCCCAATAACAAAGAGCAATCGGAAGCGTTGAAGGCAATTGACCAGAGGAAGCCTGGGTAATTTTCGCCTGAAAAGTTTCCAGGCTTCCTTTGGTCATCTGATAGCGACCTCCCCTTCTCCCTCCGCTACAGCATCCACCAACAGCGCATACAAGCGCTTATAGGCCTTGGTAGATTGGAGTAGCAAATAATCACCATCACCGTCCTCCTCATAGCTCTCCCCGACCAAGAGGCAGCCTGCGGTATCGCCAAAGTTGTTGCCGATATGGATGTAGATATACTTGAAGTTAGGCACATCAATAAGCTCGATCATACCCCGGTGTAGCTTCGGGAATCGACGCTTGTAGCGCGCATTCATCCCCCCGTATGTATTCAGCTGCAACCGATAGGTGCCTACCGGAATAGCCGTCGCCCCCTTGATCTTGTTGTCGCGCACCAAATCCTCCAGCCCATAGCACAAAAACTTCCCATCCCTATAAATCTCAGACAGGGTACTGTTCTTCCCCTGCCTGATACGTTTAACCGTTAATTTCATGGTTCTCCTTCAGCTAATTCATCCCTATCAACTTCATCACCCCCCTCACCTTTATCAACCTTATCAACCTTCTCACCCTTATCAACCCCCTCAACCTTATCAACCTTATCACCCTTATCACCCTTATCCACCCCCTCACTGATTACCGTCTCCAATATCCCCAGACCCAGCGCGACATATTTGATAATACCCAGCGCCTTTCCAGGCAGCTTGACCGGAGCCAGCAGCACCAACTGTACCACTGCGCTTATTTTCTTTAGAATTTTGTACATGTTTTTCTCTGTTATCTTGTTATCATGTTAACCTGTTATCTTGAAAAACTAGATAACTCGTTCACTAGATAACATGTTCACTACTTAACTTGATAGCTCCATTGGCCTAGGACTGTTACGCGTTCAGAAAACAGTTTGACGAGTCCGTATAAAACAACCCGAAGAAGTGAAACGACTCCGGGCTGTTTAGGACTTAAGAAGTGTTTTCAGCGTAATCGTCCAAGCCTTGACCTTTTGGTTCTTTTCTGTCAAGAGAAAAGAACTAGGCCCTGTGGCTATGAACTCACTTCAATCTCTCCCAGATAATAGCTAACCGAAGTCTTTACGCCATCCCGGTGTCCTGTGAATACCCAGCCGACCACATGATCACCGGCATAGACAGCTGGAAAGGTAAAGCTCATGGTGCCGTCATTGCGTACTGCCGACTCCAGGATGCTAAAAAACTGCTTCTCCTTGTTGTACATCAGGAGGATCACCGAGTCATCGGCAAAGGCATTGAATCGGTTCTCCTCGACCGTCCAGGTCACGCTGATCTCCTGCGGAGCGGACTCCGTCCATGCCACCCCCATCAGGTTGGCCAGCCCCCCCTTAGCGATCACTACGGAAGCATAGTCCAATTCGAAACTTGGGTAAGCCCCCGTAATACCGTAAGCCAATAGATGCTGCAGCGCCTTGTTGTAGCCTGTAGCGCGAGGCTGCATCGCATCCGAGTAGCCCAACTTGAGGAGATCCTTGATCGGTGATAAGAAACTCACCGCTAGTGCGAAGCGTGCCCGTTGGGCCAGCTGATCTTCGGTAGCCGGCTTATTGCTCCGTTTAGGAAGCGAGCGTACATAATCCACATTACGCCAGCTGGAGCCGATTACGCTTCCTACTTTCCCAGAATAAGCGCCTGTAATTCCTTTTAAAAATCTTGCCATTTTTTGATTTTTTAAAACTGTTAAACCATCGTCTACATGTAAACTATTTCGTGATATCAACAGCGAAACTAGGGTCTTATCACCTAAAACATAAAGTAATGGAACAACATGGGACTGGATGGGACGATATGGAACAGACTGTCCCAAAAAACACAAAAAAAAGTGGCTCAGCAAGTAGATTCATGCCACGGGCTTCGATCAGGGATGCCCTGCGCATGCACATCGCTACGGGACGTGGCCGACTCTGGGTATCCCCTTGTTCGAGTGGGCTTCGACAACGCTTCGAGTGGGCTTCGAGTGGGCTTCGACTGCATGTCGAACAACAGTCGAACAACAGTCGAAGCGCTCCCGAACCTGTCCCGAACAACTGTCGAACAACAGTCGAACAACTGTCGAACAGCTGTCGAACAGCTGTCGAACAAAAAGTCTATAAAGTTTGCTTAGATCCTACCGCGGCGTTTACTTTCCTGGATCATATCCTCCAGGTCTTCGAGGTAGTAGCAGTGCCGCTCGCCGATCTTTCGGGGCACCAGTTTGCCTGCATTTACCAAGCGGTAGTAGGTGGTACGGCCTATGCGCAGTATGCCGAGCACCTGCTCGATGTCCAATAATTTGCGGTCGCTGAGCGGTGGCAGCACGGCCTGTTGTTGTGCGTTGCTCATCCGCACTACACAATCCCGTATTTCCAGCATACAGTCGCGCACTTCGCGTGCATAGTTATTTATTTCGACTAGCTGTATAGCGATCTCTTTAGGAAGATGTTCCATGGTCAATCCGTGAAATTGGGGCCATAAACCGAAAAACCCGAAAGAAGTCCCTGTTAAACTCCCCTCCTATACAGCCGGTTAACAATAATTAATAATCATATAGTGTCTTTATAGCTCGATCATCCCGTCCCAGCCTTCGTGCGACAGCGATTCCCTATCGAGTACAAATGCATCCAGTTTAGGCCACAGCTTGCGGTTCACAAGCAATGCCGTATTGACCGTTGCATAATTCTTCTTTTTTCTAATTTTCGCACTCACCGAATAGATCAGTTTCAATTCTTTATCCCCGACTTTAGGCAACTGCACATACAGCATATTCACATAGGTCCAGCGGCTTGTCCTGAGGAACCAATTGCTGAGCAACCACTTCTCGATATGCGTCGATCTGAGCGAAGTGGCGAGCTTGGTACCATCGCGCAGTATGAAGAAATACACCCCATCCTCAAAGGAGATCACTAAGATATCCTTTATCCGGACCTTCTTGTCCAGGTATACCACAGTGGAGCCGTAGACCATATCCAGGTAGTTCATCAAAAAAAACATCCTGCGGCTCTTCATCCATGAATCCAAATACGTCGCAGCCCGCTTCTTCCGATCTTCTACACGCTCCTCCCCCAAGAGGCGTGCACGCGGCCAATACCGTACTGCCAGTACGTACAGCAGTAGCGGGACAAAGAAAAACGGAAAGTCCGTGCCCCAGTATGCCGATTTAAATATTATGCCTAGATGTGAAAATACCAGTATCTGGAGCAAAATCAGATTGAGCCCGACGGCGGGCAATATCGCTCCAAGAATGTATACCGTATTTTTAAGTATTTTTGATTCATCTGCCAGCCCGCCAAATACCCAGCGGTACACCGCAGACACCCAAACGGCATAAATAATATTCAGCACAGAAGTACCCAGGAGCAAGAGCAGTATCCCTATGCCCGCCCTGAGCTCACCTTCGATGCCCCGCTGCCCCAGATTGGTGACCGCTGCGGCGGCAGCAGCTATTATAAAGACGAGGACACCGCGAAAAAAACAAGAAATAATACGATTCCAACTGACCCCAAAATAAGTCAGTCTATCTGGCTTAAATAAGTTCATGATGCGCTAAAAAATTTATATCGGCTAATAAATCAAAACCCTAAATATACAAAAAAAATAGAATAGATATCATACACGTTAAATAAAGCCCGCAGTTGCATACCGTAGTTAACATTTCTAGGATGCATCAATAATAGACCATCGCTCCAAAAAGCCAAAAATGAGGTACATTTTCCTGTACCTCGGCATTTTTGACCCTCCGGCCCCATTGCTCATGAAAATCCCCTGTCCTAATTTTGAGCTAATAATTTAATTTTATTCCTATGAAACAGAGTTTTAACAACGCAGGCTTTGCCAATGCGCAGGCCTCTATCCTGAACCTACTACCAGCCTCGCGGCAGGTAGTGACCGATCACATCCGGACCGATATAGACGGATGGCTATTAGACACCTTCGCGATGAGCAGCGATCAGCAATTGCAGCTGGAAGCACTATCCACCACATTCAAACAGCAGATTGCGGATGCCGTGGCAGACAGCTGGGATGCCGGACAGCTCGTCCTTTTCGACAAGCAGGAGCGTCCTTACAAAAGCAACAGCAACGAAGAGCAGACGCCCAAGGATGTGGTACTGGAGAAAATGGGAGCTACCTCCCAGAATATACTGTCGCAGGCTATGAGCCGCAGCGAGCAGGTATCGATCCGTATCCTGTATAGATAGACACAGCTCCGACCAGTCGGATAGCCCTGCTGAGCCGAAAACCAGTACAGCTATCTGACTGATCTACTATAAACAATGATGAGACGGAGCCTTCATCTTCTGCCATCATCTGCCCTTACTATTTGTGATCATGACAAATTTTGACTTCAGGCATTTAGACCAACACATCAGCACCTCTCCCGAACAGCGTAAGCAGATATGCGCTGTACTGAAGCACCGCCATGTGCGCAAAGGCCAGACGCTGATGCTCGATGAAGACGACCTGATCTATATTAGCGAAGGCCTACTGGTCAAAATAAACACCGAAAGTGATGCCATCGACCATTTCATAGCCGAGCGCGACATCGCCATCTATCCGGCACGCAATAGCCCTTACGCCCTGCAAGCACAGGAGAACACGACAATTTACTATATACAGCACGACGATGTCGTACATATCCTGAGCAAGAGCAACAACCTCAATCTTATCCGATCCTACCACAAGCTGTTGCTTTACTGGGCATACCAGCGTCTGGCACGCGCCAAACTCCTATTGCTGCCTGCCCGGGAGGCAAAAAAAATATTCTACAAACGGTACAAGCACATCGCACTGCGCCTACAGAGCAAAAGTATCGCTTCCTATCTTAACATGGATCCCAGCTACTTCAGTAAACTATAAATTTTACAACTTTTAAGTAGAAAAAACACAAGTTTTAAACAGGAAAATTACAACTCCAAACCGTCTAATCCCCCCGAACTTAGTATCAACATTAAGGAACTAAATAACTTGATAACACGATAACACGGTCACACGATAACTTTACAAAATGACAGCATTAGTCCCATATCATCCATCGGGTACAGCACAAGCAGGCAGACACCGAGCCTTGCGGATAGACTCCGCAGCCATAGGCCATCCCTCATGGGGGCAGACCTACCCTATGCTGTATTTAGTAGGTATGATGCGAAGCTATTGCTACCGGCCGCTGTTCAAACGGATACGGCGTAGATTTACGGTATTCCCCCGTGGGCGCGGGGAAAAAATATAAAGTCCTGCTGTGTGCGCTGTAAAGAAAGCAATGCCAAGATAGACGGAACACCGCAGGCCGAGACGTACAGCTATTCTAGAACGATGTACGCACTTGTAGCCAATATAAACTGAATTAAATATAGTGAAAAGATCGGAGGTCCAAATGGCTTGGTTTGAATTTACCGGCTCTAACCCAACTCTGCCATCACACTATACATTAGTAGTTTCAGAACCGACAAATTGCCTTGGCACACCACAATCAATATGTGCAATCCAGGCATTAAATGACGGCGCTGGAAATCCTGACATCACCAATGCGTTGCAAAATGAAATGATCATCGCACTGAATGCAGGAACACCTAGCACTAATGTAAAGCTGAAAGCAAGATAAGGTTAGGCTCACTCCTCAAGAAGCGTTAGCTAAATAGATAACAAGGGTATGGTGATGAGCCATACCCTTGCTGTGTATTCTAATTTACTTCTTCAACCACAAAAACTTCAATTATGGCCTTTTCAATTTTTGCTTCCATACCGTAGGCACGGAGCTGTTTATTCAGACCATCCAAATTTTCATAAGTTCCGATTTTTATTTTCGTTTTACTCTTTACCAAATCTACACTAGGAGGAAACATGTAGGTTACATCAATCATCGTCGCCAACACACCACTATCTTCATAACTCATGAATTCTTTAAACGCAGGCCCCTCATAGGGCACTACCGGACATGGTCTAAGTACCAGACAGTCCATTTCCTTCGTGTCAAAATATGTACGAATGCCGAAGTAATTGTGTAGATCGTTCAGTATAACTCTCCCTTGTAGCGAATCTGCCCTCGCGACAAGATCATAGCGCTCATAACAGATTGCATTTTGGGCTAGCCAAACTTCCCCCTCCCCATTTATATCATCATACTGCTGCGGACTAGCCACTTTCCAGACCAATCTTTCAGGCCTTGGGATATAGGTCGGTGTCTTCAGCTTTAACCAAGCCTGCCGTAATACCGTCAATAACGGAAAATTATACGACGAGGTTTTATATTTTCCAGAAATACTGTCTAACACCGTTTTCATTCCATGTGTGTGGGAAGGCACGCCGTCCTGATAACCGGAGATCAATGTTCCTGCCTTCATCTCCAAGACACCCACTATCAAGTGTCCGGCTAGATTACCTCTATCTGCAAAATCATTCTTAAGCGGCACTTTCAGACCACCTGTCTCGTATAGCCCCAGCATATTCTCTTCAGTGATGAACTCGGACATCGTAATTGCTTTTACTTTTCCCTTGAATATGACCGCTATATGTGGAATACCTGCATGCGGAAACAAGGGTTTCAACAACGAATCTGAATAGATTATCGGCAAGTTTACCTTATGCTCTTTCATATATGCATTGGAACCAAAGAACTTCTCTATTGTAGAAGCGTCCTGCCAGGTGACAGTAAATATCTGTAGCTTATCCCCCAACTTTTCCTGTAGCCGCTGTAATTTTGGCATCGCCTTTACACAAGCACCGCAATAGGTGTCAAAAAAATCCAGTACAATTACCTTATTGTCCAACGCCTTCCAATCGACAGCCTGCATACCTCCCCGCATTACCGTCAGTCCATGCGGTGGTGTAAAACTATCTCCTATCTGCAATGCACGGCTCAGGTCCTTTGATGGACCTCGCTGTCCAAAGCTAAAAGCAGGAGCTAGACTCAGTATTAGTATCAAGCAGATAACTATTTTATTAAAAATGTTATGTTTCATTTTTCGTGTATTTTGTATGTTCATGGTTATATTGTCTTATTTTTTGATTTTTTAACGTGGATTTTGCGGTAAACCTCCCACCCTGACTACAGCCTCTGGCAATCTGAATGCATACTGAAGGCTATTGGGTAATAATGTATATGACCGACCCTTTACCGTGCGCGATAGTGTCTTCTGAAATCTGGAATCTAGATTGAGCCGCTTTAGATCGGACCAGCCCCTTCCCCTAAAAATCAGTTCCTTTTCGCGTTCTTTCAATATCAATGCCAGCAGATCATCAGGATCACGCTCTGTGATAGGCACATACTTTCCTGTCCTGAATCTTTTCAGCAGTAATGTATTCAGTGTCGATAATGCTTCATCCACCCGATCCGTACGTACAGCAGATTCGGTTTTGGTGAGATACATTTCGCTGGTGGTAAGCCCCACAAAAAGTAAAGCTTTGTTACGGTCATAGTTGCCACGGTAACGCTGTGTACCGATGGGTTCATCACGCTCCTGAAAGAAAATACGCTTTCGCAGATCGAACACCTCATAACTGTTGTAGAAAGCCTCTTTTACAATATTATTGTTATAGTTCATCGGTCCCGATCCCCCGGTCATCGCTATAAACAGGATTTCTTTGTTGAATCTAGGTATAGGCAGATCCTCCTCTTTATCCAGTTCATTAAAATCCAACAGATCGCCGCGCAACATCAGGCTCGAGTCGGCATACAGATACGCCTGCTCAAAATCAGACATTGCCAGGTAGGCGCGCGCAAGACCTGCATAAGCCGATGCACGTAGCGGCTGACCAATGATTGCTTCGCCATCCGGAAGATTACGGGCCGCTATATTATAATCTTTTAACACCTGTTGATAGCTGTCTTCGAGACTGGCTCTGCGGGACGGTTCATCCACACCCGGATTGAGGCGCAAGGGAATCCCTAGGTCGGTAGCGGCCTTACCCTTTTGATAAGCTGGCGCAAAGACTTCGATCAATTGCTGAAATGCAAATGCTCTAAAGAAATGGGCCGCTCCCAGTAGCCTGCTCTTCTTCGCCAGATCTCCCCCTTCCGGCAGCTGTGCCAGCATATCCAGTACCTGATTGGCGTTGAACACCGCTTTGTAGGGGCGCTGCCACACAGTCACATCGGTGTAAGGCTGGTCTGTCCAAGTGTAAAACCCCTGTTGATCTGTGTTCAACGTCCCATCAAATGTTTCATCGGGGATGTAATACTGATCCGCCCCCATCTCTCCGAGAGCCGGATATCCCATATTCATGGTGGTGTAGTCATTCAATAATAGCTCGGCATCATCGAGACTTTTGGGTATGACCATTTTTATATCGGTCTTTTCGTCGAGCAGTCCCGAACAGGCACTGCATAGGAGCACAATGAGTAGATAAGTCGGTAGAATTATTTGGTACTTCATAACAGAAATCATTATATTAAAGATTAAAACTCAAGCCCAGCGAAGACATTATCGGGTCTGGGATATTAAACCCATACTCCGGGTCTATACCGTACTTATTAGCACGCCAGATGGTCCCTATATTTTGGAAATACGCATAGCTGCGGCAATTTTTCAGCCCGTATCTGGATAGAAAAGGCATATTGACCGTAAGCTGTATGTCCCTCAGCTTAACTATACTCCCGTCTGTAGCCAGTGCCGTAGAAGCAAGGTATACCTGACTCGCATACGAATTATGGGGATAGGTAAAGGCAGGCACATCGGTATGCGACTCATCGCCGGCTTTCTGCCAGCGCACTGCATAATCTCTATGTCCAAACCCACTATTGATAAAGTCTGCATTTGAAAATGACCGCCTTAAGAACTTATGTCCTAACTGGTAGGCGATATTCCAGGAGAGCTCTACCCCTTTGTACTGTACCGCATTCCTAAAGCTTCCGACATAGAGCGGTATGGCCGACCCTACATTCAATAAGTCTCCGGTCTTCTGATTGACGATACCGATATAATCTTTGGATACCTCTCCATTTAACCATGCCCTCACCTCGCCTGTCGCAGGATCTAATCCGGCCCATCTATAAGCCAGTACGCTATAGATATCCATCCCCTTGATAGGAGTCATCCGACTGCCCTGATCGGGACTGACATAGCGCTCTGCCATATCAAACTGTACGTATGAATCGAGTACCTTGGTGCGCGCATAGGTCATTACGAGGTTACTGCTCCACTTCCATTTTCCGATCTGCAGGGGAACAATGTTCACCGATACGTCCCAGCCTTTGGTCTTCAGAATAGCACTATTCATCACCATATTGGTAAAGCCTGTAGTAGGGTCTATCTCGCTCGGTGCAATAAGATCGGCCGCTTTCTTCTCATAATACTCTACCGCACCGGACAAGCGTCCACCTTTCAAGGCAAAGTCAAGCCCTAGATTGAAGACATCAACACGCTCCCAGCGCAAACTTGGATTCGGAGGCCTATTTATCATAGCATAAGACTGACCGCTCACATAATGAACCTCACTCTCGATATTCATCACCGGATACGCCGAGATTGTATTGTTAGCATTACCGTTATAGCCGTAGGTCGCTCTCAGCTTTAACAACTCAAAAGGGCCAGCCTCCATAAAATCCTCCCTTGACAATAACCAGGCTCCACCCAATGACCAAAAGGGCTGTCCGCGGTCGTTGCTTTTGACACCAAATAGATTAGAGGCATCTTTGCGGATACTCGAACTTAGGATATAGCGGTCAAGGTAGGTATAAGCACCGTTTGCAAAATAAGACAGATAATTATGCTTCAAGTCCTCATACCTGCTCCGGTCCGGTATACTGATCGTGCCGAAAGCACCATTCATATAAGGTACCCTGACACCATACTGCACAGGTTTAAATACTCCCGTAGCAGGATCGAAACCATGATATTGTGATGTTGTCAAACTTTTATTGACCGCACGCACCTCATAGCCTGCCAATAAAGACAGTGTATGCACCTCCTTCCATTTCTTATCGTACTCCAGTGTAGCCCTTCCATGGTGTACCTGACTATCCCAATTGGAGATCATCAACAGGTCTCCTAGTGGTATATTCCATTTTACATTATTGGCGGCATCCCAGCTTGCATGCGTATTTAGGATGTCCCGCTGTGCATACGAATCCATCCCTTGCCAGATCCTAAAATTGGATATCGACCGTTTGAAAGCATACATAAGTCCGACCTTAAAGCCAGCGCCCAAGGTATACGATGCGTTAAAGTTAGCATTGAGTTCTTTCACCCGCTGGGTCTCGCGGCTCGCATACAATTCGGCCAATGGGCGGTAGTTCCAGTCCAGGAGCTTTCCTCCAGCTGCACTCGTCCGATACGTATTTGTGTAGCTACTTAAATCTACAACAAGTGGGTTACCATTATTATCGGCCATGTCCATATAAGGATAGTTGCCCAGACCTTTGCCCAATCGGTTATACTCGACCGCTAGATAACTATCAATATTTTTGGTCTCTGTATACCAAAGGCCTAGGTCGAGCAATAGGTTGGTGATTGGACGCACCTGCGTATTCGATCGCAGATTGAGCCTGTTATTTGACGAAGTCACTACACTGCCCAGATTTTTGTCATACCCCAGGGAGAAGATGGTATTGGTCTTATCATTACCACCACGGAGTTGCGCGCTATACTGCTGATTGACCCCATTACGATAGATGTACCGATCAAAATCATCCCTAGCGTCTATCTGCCGAAGCCTGTCCAGCTCCCCATTCATCTCTCCCTCGGTAATCTTGCCTATTTGCTCATTGTGCATCAGCCAAAGAATGGGCTGTACATTATCAAAGCGATCTGTAAATCTGTATTTGTAGCGCTCCTTATCAAAGAGGTAGCGCTGCGCATCGATATAGTCCGAGGTCGTCATCTGAGGTACATAATACAGATCGGGCTTGTTCTTGACGCTCACATTAGCATTTATGGCGAGTTGAACGGGGCTATTAAACTTCCCCTTTTTGGTGGTCACCACTATCACCCCATTGCCAGACTGAGCTCCCCATATTGAAGCCGCAGCCGCATCCTTCAGTACAGTAATACTCTCTATGTCGTTCGGATTGATATTATTAAACAGCCCCTTGCCATAGTCGGCCAGAAGATTGTCGTACGCTACACCATCTATCACGATCAGTGGATAGCGCTCGGACTGTAGTGTACTGATACCGCGCACATGGATATTGAGCGTACTTCCTCTATTGTTGAAATATTTGACAGAAGATATCCCCGGTACTACATCTTCCAGTCTACTGACAAAATCCGTAGACACCTTACGATTGAACAGCGCCGAGTCGATAAATTCAAACGAGCCTGTAGCGCGTTCTTTAGGAAGCTCCTGATATCCTGTAGACACGACATTCACTTCTTCGATATCACGGCTATCGGTAGATAATAGGATCTCCAGTGACTCATCGACATCGTAGGCTACCCTTACCATTTTATAACCTACGGCGGTAAATACCGCATAGCCCTTTTCCTTTTGGACCACCAGATTAAACATCCCGCTCGCTCTGGTCTTGGTCGAAGCCTTCTGCCCCTCTACCGATATAGACACCCCTTCGATAGCCTGCCCATCGGCAGCCGAGCGTACCTCCCCCTGAAGTACAGACCCCGACTGCGTCTGAGCGACCGCCTGCGTAAACGTAAGCGAACTAAACAACACACAAAAAATCGTTGAAACTATGAAATTCTTCTTACTATTAAATATTCTTTGTACATCAGTACATCTTCTATAAATGTCTCCTGTCCCTACAGACACGGCCTTTGGATGCACAGCCGTTAAGAATTTGGACGGAGAGGACGTAAGAAAATCAAAACTGTTTGATTCCGATCCATCGGGAGAGTTTTTTGATTTTAGGACTCTCAATCCAAATTTAGGCGAGCATTCAACGCCTTGATTTAGCTTCGCTGAGCTACACTTCGTTTCGGTTTTTGTTTCCTTTTTCATCAAGGAAAAATTGCGGAGCAATCTCCGAAGGAAACGAGAAGCCTCTCGCGGCTTGAGCGAGAAGATTATAGGATATAAGGCTTGAGTGTATCGCTCTGGAAAGAGCATACCCTTCCCTGCCCCATTAAAATTCTTCATTTTTTTGGAAATTAATTGTTTTCTAATGGTCCAAAAGAGCTTGCAAGCAAGGTTTTTGGATTCATTAGGTGTGACCTAATGAGGGCGGGTCAGAGCGTTACTTTTATAAACAACCTACACGTACCTGATCCTCGATCAGGCCACACTGTTTCAAATAAAAAATTAACTGAATAAAATCGAGTAGATACCTTTGCGTTTTACAATTGGGTTTTGTCGGTTTAATAACTGGCAAATACAACGACCTAAGTCATCAATAATGACTTCTACTCCTTTAGGATTAAGGAGGTTTAATAATCTTTCTTCTGCTTTTTTTCTTTATCATAACTCGTTTAGTTTATAAAACGAGTCTTTACAGTAGATACAGAAACCAACAATGGCGTGACATCCAACCTACTGTCAATGAGGCCGTGAGAAGCCCTGGAACGAGTAAGCGGACGCCACGCCATTGCCGACGGGCGTTTTGATCCACTTATCGCCTTGTTCCATTTGAAATTTCTCACGTTTCATTGACAAGACTCATAAGCGCATCCACCTATAAGATGGTGCAAATCTATTATTTTAATTCAAAAAGACAAATATTTACATTCTAGGACACCAATTGATGTATTGAAAATCGTGACTATATCGGCAAATAATTGTATCTTTACATCAAAGGTAAAAAACCAATTACTTGCAAAAAAATGGTAAAGAACCGGTAAAATACCGAACACATTTAAATCTGTCAGAATATGAGTATTGCATTCCAAGAAGAAAAAATACACGAAGGAAAGAACTTCAAAAGGATTCGTGAAATCATGGGGCTAAAACAGGAAGCTGTTGGACAAAGATGCGACAGCAAATTTGACCAAAGACGGATATCTGAATTCGAGAACATGTGGACTATACCAGAACCGACATTGCAAGAATTAGCTGACGCATTAGGTGTAACTATTGAATTTATTCGTTCTTTCAATGAAGAGAAAGCTATATACTATATTCAACATAACCAAGATACTTCAAAGCAAAATAGTTTAAATCATTTTCCAACGATAACATATGAGGCGGATAATAAAATAGAAGCTTTATTGGAAAAACTCATAGAAGATGATAAAGTAAAAACACAAGCCATCATCGACCTAACCAAAGTAGTCGCTGATCTCGCAGCAGAGGTAAAGAAACTTAAAGCAAAGTGATCTACTTATGGAATTACTTAAGCTAGAAGAGGATGTTTTAAAACGTTCAACATTTTTTCAGGATGTTCAAATTTGGCCAATAAACAATAAGTTAAATTATGAGGGTTGGTTAAGTAACTTTAAAACGGACGAAGAAAAGAGAATAGGATATGCTTTATTAAATTCATTTATATATTATTCTAACGATATGATCAATGAGCTTCTAAAAAAGTGCTTAATTCTCTCTTCATGCTATATAAAAACCATTATAAGAAATTGGGACGTTACAGATATATATGAAAAGGCTGTTTTTTCATATATGCCCGGTGAAAAACATCATATTACCGATAGTGGTCTACATTTCGCTCGTATACTGAAAAAAGTGTTTAATATTTCTGAAAATAGAATATTATCACCATCAAATTTGGTTGAAAGCATTGCTAGGATATCTAAAGATACTCCTATCATCTTTGTTGATGATTTCGTTGGTACAGGAACACAAGCAAAGGAAGCTTGGAATGATTTTAGTCACAACGGAATTAAATTAAACAAATTACTTCAAGATAGAATTTCGATTTATTGTCCACTGATTTGCAACCAGAGAGGTTATGATAGAATTCTTAAAGAATGTGTGGGGCTGAAATTAATTTGCAACCATATTTTAGGAGATGAATATAATTTGATAAAAGAAAATTGTATCTCTTGGGGAGGAGATATCAATCTGTTTAATAGTGCAAAAAGTTTTCTATTTACAAAGGGGAAAGAACTAAGTATTTATTCTTATTGTTCGAACACCGTTGATATTTATGGTTATGCTTGTCAAGGACTTTCCATTGCGTTTCAACATGGAACGCCAGATGCAACAAGTGCTATTTACACACATAAATCCGAAAACTGGAAACCATTAATAATCTATTAGTATGATAGAGAATGATAAAACCCTTAAAACTCTAAATGAATCTTTTGGTAGTTTTAGAGCTGAATGGTTGAAGAATAAAATTTATGAATTATTCGAAGAACCGTATTACTTCTCAACACTACAGGACAGTAGACCATATGTTGTTGAGGGAGGAAGGGGAACTGGAAAGACGACACTCTTACGTGGGTTATCTTATGAAGGACAATTTGAATTAAGAAATAAGGATATAAATGCTTTTGACAAAGAAATAGACTTTATAGGAATATACCATAGGATAAATACGAACCATGTTAGAGCATTTAAAGGAGGTGGAATATCGGAAGATATATGGATAAAAATTTTTTCACACTACATCAATCTAATTCTTTGTAATGAAATAATTCAATTCTTGGAATGGCATAGAGCCCAAAATCCAAATGATGACATGTTATCGAAAGAAGATTGCATTCACATTGCGAAATCTCTTGCCATATACTCTGACATTACAACTTTTAATGATTTAAAAAACAGTTTAAAAACTGAGATGTATGAATTTCAGTCTAAAATAAATAATCTAACTAGTGATGCACCTCTTTCTCTCTCATTAGCTGGTGAACCATTTAATGTGTTGACTAATGCCATCTTAAACTATAACCCCTTCAAGAATAAAGTTTTCTATTTTTTAATTGATGAATATGAGAATCTCGACGATTATCAACAACAAGTTTTTAATACACTGATAAAGCATTCGAGCGAAAAATATACGTTTAAAATTGGTGTTAGAGAAATGGGATGGCGTATAAAACATACACTCAACACGTCCGAGAAATTAAATGATCCTGCTGATTATAAATTGATAAACATTGAGAAGTACTTAACGTCAAACGAGGAGGTGTTTTATCAATTTGCCACAAAAGTTTGTCAACACCGTATATCAAACTTAATAGGAAAAGAAAATTTCAATATTGAAGATGCCCTTCCTGGTCTATCAGTTGAAGAAGAGGCTCTGCTTTTGGGGGTAGAAAATACCGATTTATATTTAGAAGCAAACAAACAGATACCCACGAGTAAAAATTTAACACCTTTATATAAATATTTTTTAGGACACTGGGCTAATAAAAATAAACGATCCATAAAAGAAGAGTACTCATTATATCGAAAAGATACAGCTAGTTACAATACAAGATATAATAATTATAAATATTCTTTACTTTTTATGATAAAGAGAGGTCGCGGTTCAGCAGGCATTCAAAAATATTATGCTGGATGGGACACTTACATAAAGATATCACATGGAAATATTCGATATTTAATGGAATTAGTACACAAAGCCTTTGAAAAACATCTTCTTGAGGGAAAATCTTTGGATGAACCTATATCTCCAAAAGACCAAACCATCGCTGCGCAAGAATGTGGACTTAAGAATCTAACTGAGTTTGAAGGACTTTGGAAGAATGGTGCTCAAATTACTAGACTTTTATTAGGATTTGGTCGTGTGTTTCAACTTCTTGCTCAGAATCCTGATGTTGCTCCCGAAAAAAATCAGTTTTCTATATCAGATCTGAATGAAAATGAAGAGTTAAAAGATATTATCTCAGCTTCAATCATGAATTTAGCACTGATTCGGATGCCTGGAACCAAACTGAATATGAAAGATACAAAAGACGTTCTCTATATGATTCATCCCTTATACTCCCCCTATTTTCAATTTTCCTATCGAAAAAAGAGAAAAATGGACTTAACATCTAAAGATATAGCGGAATTAATAAAGAACCAGAACTCTGGTATTCAAATGATTTTGGGAAAATCGTTTAGCGGACAAGATATATCTAATCAAATTATTCCTAATCAAATGAATCTATTTGCAGATTATTATAATGCATAATTACCACAAGTATTTTAACGTCACTGATACATATCAAGAGCTTCGCATTCCTAATAATGCTTTATACATTTATGGGATATCTCCAGAAGATCGTTCTAACGGTTACATCGATCTCCAAGAAACTGGAGAAATCCTCTTTTGTAAAATTAACAAGATTGAAGGAGATGATTTGATCGAGGTTGGCAATGAAAGAAAGGAAGTACACCTAAGGAATTTAGATGGAATTTCAGCATTGATAGAAAATTTTAAAAGAGATAATATTTACATTGATGTTACTGGTCTGGATAATAGAATCTGTGCACCATTGATAAAGCAATGTATATCAATTTTTACAGAAGGAAAGATTAAGTCAATTCGCGTAATTTACAGCGAACCCTTAGAATATGATGTAAAGAAATTTAAAGTCGAAGGTGTATTTAGTGACTTGTCTGAAAAAATACAAGGAATAAATCCATTACCTGGTTTCATAAAAGTTTTTCCTCGTGACAACGAAGATGTATATCTTATTCCTCTCTTAGGTTTTGAAGGTGGAAGATTTATACATCTTCTCGAGGAAGTTGAATGCACAGACAAAAATGTAATACCTGTAATTGGACTACCTGGATTTAGAGTTGAATATCCACAAATAGCTTTCTGGGGCAATCAAAAGCCACTTAAAGATACTGGAAGTTGGAGGAATATAAAATATGCTTCTGCTAACTCTGCTATAGAAGTATATTTTCTATTGAAGAAACTTTTAAGAGATAAACCTGATGCTTATTTTAAGATTGCCCCAATAGGTACTAAGCCTCATGCGATTGGAGCAATGATATTTGCCGCAAGATTTGAAGAACAAACAGAATTAGTATATGACAACCCAATAAGAAAAATAAAAAAGACAAAGGGAGTTGGTAAAGTGGTAGAGTGTCTAGTCAGCGAATTATTAACGGCAGAAGAATAATTACACACATTGTAGCTTTTATTAAAAAGAAATCTTTTTGGACTACGAATAATTTTTAATACCAATATTATATTGTTACATTAGCTATAATAGAATTATTACCTTTAGCAATCAGCATAAATTCGAAAATAAAATAGAAATCATGAATCTGGAGACAAAAGAGCTTGAAGAAAGAAGTGACTATCTAGAGTACACTCAAGTTCAAGACTGGTATGTAGATAGTGCATATTTTCAAACTATACAAAAGAAGCTTAAAGGTACAGGGGCAAAATTATTAGTTGGCCCTAGAGGAACTGGAAAAACCCACCAGATGTTGTTAGCTCATATGGAATGTATTAGGGATAAAACTAAACCAGTTTCTCTTTACGTCAGTTTTAATCGCTACTATCATCTTGAGCCTTTGATGTCCAGTGCTCCAAATGCTAAGAAAATATTTCACACTTGGGTGCTGGCTAAGATTGTTTTAGCAATCCATGAATTTCTTGAAAAGGCTGGGATAGTTCTAAATGATTTTTTAATAGAAGATTTTCTAGGAAAAATCTATTTAGAGAATTTTATTGGTCAAGCGGAAAAAGGACTATTTCGTTTTGATGATGAGGAAGTTCTTTATAAATTAAGCGTTTCATCACTAAAAAATATTATAGAGTCTTGCGTTATGAATTGTAAGCGTAAGCGAGCTATTCTCCTCTTAGATGATGCAGCATTAACTTTAACCCCTGAATATTTAGTAGAGTTTTTTGAGATTTTTGTTAGTCTAAAAAGTATGATAATCGCCCCTAAGGCATCTGTATATCCTGGGACTACAGAATATGGGATGAAGTTCCACTTGGGACAAGATGCTGAAAAGGTGGAGTGCTGGATGAACGTTAGTGAGGACATGAATGCATACAGCTCTTTTATGGATACATTGATTGAGAAAAGGTTCTCTTCTATAACGCAATCAATTGACAAAGAAATAGTCGAAATACTGAAATATGCATCCTTTGGCATTCCCAGAGCATTTATTTTTTTAATTAGATCATATATTCAATCCAATAAAAGCACCAAACAAGCAAAATTTAACGAAGTTATTGATCAGCATTCGACATTAATAAAGGCAGAATACTTATCATTAAAAAGAAAAGTACCACAATTCTCGAATATAATCGAAGTAGGAAGCGTCTTTTTTGAAAATATCATTAACGCTATTACTGAGTCCAACAAAAGCATTTCAAATCAAAAAAATTTGGTCCTTGGCATCGAAGTATATGATAACAAAATGGTAGATAGAATGATTCAGTTTTTAAATGAGGCAGGTTTACTATATAGACACTCCAGCAATGTTAGTCATGGTCAAGATAGGGAATATATTAGGTTCAATCCGCATATAATCTTCCTTATTAAAGCTAATGCCTTTTCTTATGGAAAGGGGTTTGATAGTACAAAAATACTTGAGAAGCTATTAGCTCCAGAAAAAAAGCATCCCCTTAGAAGAAAATATCAAACTTTATTGATGGCCGAAGAAATTGAAAAACTAAAATTGAACCTTCCCCCATGTCCAAAATGTCAAACGATACGATTTGAAGACAATCAGAGGTTCTGTCACAATTGCGGAGCAGAATTAATAATGCCTTCTTCTTTTGAAAGCTGTATGAATCTAGATATCAACACCATACCTTTGACACCTTTGCAAAAGACTGCAGTAGAACAGGCAAAATTTAAGAAAATTAGAGATTTTTACTCAATACAAAATCCTAGGTCAGAATTAACGAAGGTAAATAAAATAGGAGGTAAAAGGTCTCAATCGATAATAGATAAAGTAATTTCAATTGTTGACGAATTTTTAACATAGTAATATAATGGCTTCTCCAACACTAGTAATCGATGCGAATAACACATCGCACTCAAATCCTTTAACAACAAGTTTGATGTTTGACATCAGTTTTGCAGAAAATGATGAAGCTCCTATAGACACATATTTTGATAAAATTAGATCACTTATATTACTTATTAATCCCGCAAGATTCAATGAGCTCAATGCAAATTTAGTAGTTTTAGGATGTATTTCCGTTTTTGAAAGCTATATGCGGGAAATAATTAGAAGAACAATACTAATAGACGAAAAATCAAGAAAAAATTGTGAAGCTATGCCGCTATCCTATGGTGCAGCAATTACACACCACTCTTCACTATTGCCCGAAGCTATTTTGGAAGATGTTTCGTTTGCTGGTAAAAAAAATGTGACAGAATCTTTGAAAAATTTCATAGGCATAAAGGGGTATTTACCAAACTCCTTGGTGTCCGCTCTTGATGAATTTAGTAAGGTTTGTGAATTAAGACATTGCTTGGTTCATCGCTTTGGAAAACTCGGCACGAAGAATGCTATCAAACTGGGTTTAGCAGAACATTCTCCTTGCATTGAAAAGCCCTTGACGTTAACCTACACTCTTTTACAAGACATTCAATTAAGCTGTAATGTGATGGTTAAGGAGATAAACAACTTTATATTCAACAGTTTACTACATCGCTTAATAGTTGAAGACAACGGAAAAAAAAACACTAACACTATCTGGAAATGGAGATATAACCAAGATCGAAATCTTTTTTTGAAATATTATAGGACATTTGTATCTTCGACCGAAGTGACGCCAAAGCATTCGGGCGCACGTGAAGCTTATGATCTCTACCGGCAGGAGTACAACTCTTTAAATTAACAAAATGACTAAGGATTGGTGCAATTTTTACACCCCAAAACATATAGCTGATATGATTATCAATATGATACCGAAAGAGTATCATCCCAAAACAATTGTTGATATATGTGCAGGGAGCGGAAATTTTATAGCTGCTGCATTGGAAAAATGGGAAGTTAATGCAATCGGCATAGATATTCAGCGGTCAGAACATTTAAAAACCAAAAAGTGTACTTTTTATACCCAGGACGCATTAGATATTATAGACCTACGAAAAAATGTAGGTCATAGCAAAAAAAAATTGATACTCGCAAATCCTCCCTTCGGAAAATTTGAAGGAAATATAACCTCGGTATGCAGAAAACACACTGAATTACAGGAAGTTGCTATTAAATCCAAGAGGATAGAAACTAATATGATAGTTTCAAACATGTCACTATTGGAAGATGGCGAAATATTCGCGGCTATTTTACCTGAAAATATTTTTTCATCAGAAAAATTGAACTACTTTAAAAACATTTTTCTTTCTTACTTTGAACCAATTTTCATAGGAGAGCCTAGCAAATATTTCCCTAAAAGTGAGGTCATAACACGAATTTTTATTGCTGTGTACAGATCTCACAATGTATCTATTTCCTCAATTCGTAATATGAAGGATAAAGGAAGTTTTGATTTTGAAATCGTAAGAGGAATCGACAATTCTAAAATTCACAAAGGCGTCTCAAATTTTAATAATAATCTATATAGAAAAATAATACATTTTAACAATAGTGAGGGAATCATGCATTCTGATTGTTTTGTTCCCGAAGATGTTTGCAATAGTAAATACAAAATAGCAATGAATGATCTTCTGATTTGTAGAGTTGGGCGGGCTTCTGGCCGAGTCTTTCTAGCCGATAAGTTATATGAAAATCAAGTTTTTTCCGATTACTTTTTTGTTGTCAAAAACTTATCTATCACTGCTAACAAGTTAATCGCGAAAAAACTTGAAAAGTTACTTATAGAAAAACGGAAAGGACTGACGACCAAATATATTAATAAAAGAGATATAAATGAAGCTCTAAACAGATTGATTTCTTAAAGTAATATTAAAGTCTAAAAGGGAGTCTAACTCAAACTGTGTCATTGGATAATTAACCTAATTCTAAAAGCCTCTATCCAGCTTGAGCCTATCTCCAAATTTAATATAAAGTTGAGATATCGTCAAGCCCCAGTTGTGCACCGGCATGGTCCACTTTTTAGAGATATCCTTTATTATCAGGAACATCAACTTCATAAGAGCCTGCTCAGAACTGAATGCACCTTTGGAATATTCATTAGAGTTTTATCTTTAAGGAATTCATGAGCTCACTCCGTTCGGTTTCGTGATTTTACGGATCTGACGGTGCATTCCTTCAATTGGATTAGTAGTATAAATGGTCTTACGCACCTGTTCATCATACTCGAAAAAAGTAGAGAGATTGATCCAGTTGTCCAGCCATGATTTAGCCGCTATAGGGTATTTCTTTCCCCACTTCTCTTCGAAAGCCAGTAAATTTTCATACCCCATTTCTTCATTGACAGCTTTGTAAACCGGCTTTAGGTCTTCAATAACTGCCTTTTTATCCTTTTCTGTAACATAGCGCATACTTGATCTGATCTGGTGGACAATGCATAACTGAACTTTCGTTTTTGGGAAAATAGCCTCTATAGCTTCAGGAAAGCCCTTAAGCCCATCGATACAAGCAATCAGGATATCCTCGACACCGCGCTGCTTCAAGTCTGTAAGAACCGATAACCAGAACTTTGCACCTTCATTTTCTGAGCTATAAAGTCCTATCAGGTCTTTACGTCCGTCCATTCCAATACCCAAGATATTATAAATGGCCCTGGACTCAACAGTGCCGTTCTGACGAACTTTATAATGCATGCAGTCCAGGAAAACAAAGGGATAGACGGCCTCTAGCGGACGACTTCGCCACTCATTTATAGCAGGCATGACGCTTTCTGTGATACGGGATATTTCAGTTGCAGAAATCTCCATAGCATACATCTCACGGATGAAATCGCTTATAGCACTCATGCCTTTGGCATACATACTCAGAGCATGACCTTCTAACTGCTCTGTAATAATAAGTTGACGTTTAGGAACTACTTTGGGCTCGAATGTGCCAGATCTATCTCGCCCAGATTCAAGTTCAAAAGTGCCTGTATTCAGACCGCGAGCGGTCTTTTTAGTTTTACCATTGCGACGATTGCTGTTCCCTGAAGCCTTATCCTCTTGAAGGTGATTTGCGAGCTCTCCATCCATCATAGACTCCAGTAAATGCTTCATTAAAGGCGCTAAAACACCATTGTTGGGAGATAAACTCTTGCCGTTGTAGAGACCTTGCTCAGCCTCCTCTTTGAAACGTTCAAAACGGCGGAGCTCTCTTGAATGCCTTTGAAAATAAACTCTAATGAAAAATCAAATCGGGTCTTTTCATTCATGACCATATCGTTTGAATAATTAAATATAAAAAATATTATTAAAATATCCCGTTGACACAGTTCACGTTACAGTCTCTTAGAGGAGCTTGATCCTAGAACATCTTTTTGTCCCTATAATAGCGCGAGCTTCAAGCTCATGTCTATGTAATTCTGATACTTAAGCCTAGTGCGGTACATTCACAATGATTCTTCTGAAATGAGATACCTCAAAAACAAATAAACATTGTACAAAACACCTTTGCTGGGACTGTAAAATAAACTCTGTTAAATATAATATGTTCAATTATTATATTTAACAGAGTTTATTTTTAAGTCTCAACTATAAGCGTAGAAACAGAAATCTTATTTTTTTTAAAAAGAGCTACGCTGGATATTTCCAAACGTTTAAGCAACTCTTTATCACTACTATCATTCCTGCCAATATTCATTTTTTCTCCCAATCCTGTCCAGAAAATATCAAGGCCTGCATTTTCAAGAGCTTCAAGTAATTCCTTCTTGCGAATAATTAGGCTTGAAGTAGTGTTACTAAAAGAAGAAGATGGATCGAAGGCAATCACAGTTCCGAATTCATTGACAAACTGACCATCAATATCTCCATGCTTAAGTTTTAGCAATCCAAATAAATACTTGTTGGGTAAAAGCAAACTTGAACCTCCGTCATCCTGACGGGTGAGATCCCTTTCCCATAAGTATTCCAAAGCTGTAACTGCAATATCACCGATCTTCTCTCCTCCATTTGGTCCTCGTAATTCCTGCCAATCTTCTCCACCATAATAAGGTTTTGAGAAATCAGCTACTGCTGGCGACCAAAAAAACTCACGTAAGTATAACTCTGTTCGGGATTGAGACTCTGGCATCCATCTCCCCATAAGATTCTGCTTTAATAACCAATCCGTGATTAACGTTTTCTGCTTTCTAGGCGTAATGTAGCTCCGCACTTGACACCAAAGATCACGGTCGCCTTCACGCCAAGTATTCTGGGACTCAAGCACGAGCCACTCTTCATTATTGTCATCTTTTAATTCGATCAATTTTTTTAAATTTGGTAAGTCATCTCTATCTCGTAACCAGATGCGCATTTCTGTGTTTGATAACCTATATGAATATTTAAGCCACCATGCCGATTCCGGAGCTTTTTCCTTGATTTCAAGACCTGTTGTGGGATCGAAATCTCTTACAAATGGTTCCCATGGGCCTGAGAACTTAGATTTTTTCTCATCATAGGATCTTTGATAATAATCATAATTATCTGCCAACCTTGCTAAAATTTGATAAAATACGATCCATTGATATTTTTTACCAATTCTTTCAATTAATGGAGTACTCCTTCCCAAATAATATGGATTACTGTCAATATCGCTGAGAGTTTGATCATACCCCAAATCTTCAACGATCATTTTAATAGCGAGATTACTTAATAAATTATCAGGATACTCTTTCCAATGGCTTACAGCATAACCGAAAGTATATCTTCCAAAATCTCCATACATCAAACCACGGGTACTATGTTCTGTCACCATGGAATCTAAAATATATTCAATACCTGTATACCCTTCTCCGCTAGTCTTTAAGACTTGGGTATACCTAGTTATCTGTTCATCTGCTGGCGCATCCGGTAGCTTTTCACTCTTATAAGGAGGCCCTACCAGTTCTGGTAGCGTTATGTCAAGTCCCAGATATCGGCAATATTCTACGGCTAAACGTGCATAATCACGAATCAAAATATCCGGTTTGATCCCTTGCTCAAGAAATACTTTCTTATGAATATAATTTGCGAGCACTGTAAGGATTTCTCTATCGCTATTTCTAACGACAGCACCGAAGGCAATGGCATAGATTCGCTGAGTTATATAAGGATCGTTCACTTTCTCAAAATCGACCATGACAGATTTTAGTAAAGCAATATTTTCTGTAAAAAGGAAAACTGCCACCTTGGTTGCATAATCTCGTAATTTCCGGTTAGTGCTTCCCAGGAACCAGAATAAAGTCTTTCCAATTGCCTGAATGGCTTTTGGGTCAGTAATACCATTTTTCTTGTAGTCCAGTGCCCATTTAATAATCAACAATACAGCTGAGCCACTTTCTTCATAATTATTATTTATAAAAACTGTCCAGATGGCATCGCGCTTCGACAAAGACATCTCTATTAGGAAGTTATGTATAAAGTCGGTATTTAGTGCGTTGGCTGGTTGGAAACTAAGCTGTAAAATTTCTGACCAAAATTCCCTAAGCACCTTTGGGTTATCTTTTAAAATTATATTCAGATAATCACGAGTCTCGTCGGTAATTGTAGACGATGATCGGTCCTTCAGAGATGAAATAAATGCACGAACAATATTGTCCCTCTCAATAAGATCCCCTGAAAGTTCGAAGATTTCTTTACCAAAATAAAATGGGACCATAATAGCAGTTGCCTCAATGAGGCCGGTAAAATCCTGATCGGAGTAAGAATCCTTATGAAGGAAAAATAATTTCCCAGTTGGTGTGATTGCTGATGGAGCTGTCTGCCAAGTAAGAGAACTCAACAAAAACTGAACCTTTATATACTCGCCCAATTTCTGGTATGCGAAATCGACACCCAGTTCATCTTCGCCATGTCCAGTAACATATCGGTTCTCATAAAATAAACCATGGCTGATTAACTCGGCAAAGAAACCTTTGCCATTTGTATAGTAACTTACAGCTTTTTCTACCAGCTTAAATGCCGTTCGGTACCTTAAGTAGATTGCTTGCTTCTTCCATTGTTTCTTAACAAATTTTTTGATGGCTAGATTGACAATATCTAATTTGTAAGACTCATAATTAAATCTGTCAGTATGACCCAATATTTCGTTGATGTGTTCGAAAAAGTGATTATAAACCGTGATGGTCCCTACCCAACTGTTTACGTCAATCTTTCCGCGACTACTTTTATAAAGTAAGGTAAAAAGCCTTAGAAATAAGGGATTACTGAATTGCATGCTATAGTAAGGCACGATAGGAGCTGTCATTTTTTCATTTTCAAAGAAAAACTTCACAGCCTCCCGCTCCATACCTTTAAATCCTTGATGCTCTATGACAGACTCCTCATCAACCTTTATATTCTTGAATAGGGCTTTTTCATACGAATTTCTGTAGCTCAGAACGACTTTTATATATTTGTAGGAATCCAAGATCGCTATAAATTCATTAAATTCACGACTCCAAAGCTTGATCCCTTTGCCTTCATTGATCGCATCAATAAAAATCAAAACAGGCCTACCGGCCATTTGACCTTTTCTGTCCAAAATCTCCATAAAATACTGCTCATCAATAGAGTGCTGACAAAAATATCGGCAGATCTGTCCCCAGATGTTCTGCTCACCATTTAGGCTTTGCCCTAAAATGAGAATTGTCGGTGCCAGGTCATCCATACGTTGCTTAGCCATAAATCCGAGCATTTGAGACTTACCGCTACCTGCCTCGCCTTTTATCAGTATATATTTCTTACCTATAAAAAGTTGCTCGCTTAAATATTTACGGAGTAAATTCAATTGGCTAATGATCTGTACCAAATTCTTTTGATAGTCATGTATCGCCTTCACTTGAACTTTTTTATCCGTCTCCTTCGCGTCAAGATCACTCCGTGCACGTAATGCAACGATAAAATCATCGCATAAATTCAATAAATAATTACACTTATTTCTTGCTCCGTTCCAATGTTCAATATTTTCAAAATCATTATGAATATAATTCAACAAACCGTTGAAAATGGATACAGTTTCTAATAGATTTTGACCAGCCTGATCAAAAGTCTGATCAGCACTTGATTGCGTGTCCAATCTGACATTACCATAGTTTATAATAAAATCATTTTTTCTACCAATAAGATTAGTGAAGGAATTATTTATTCTTTTCATTAACTGGTTAATCTTTGCAATAACCATTTCTTTATATTCTTTTCCAGCGTCAATCTGACGAATATTATCTTCTATCGGTAAGGGAAAATTAATCTCGTGGTAACGGGGTTTCAGTTCTTTCAGTGATTGGTCTAGTCTTTTTCTAAAATGAGTGTCAGATAGATGGTTTTCAATATCAATGTCGACAAGCCTGAGTTCTGATATTTTTGACTCAATAAATGTAGATAATGAGATACATTCAAAGCCGATGGCTTTATCAAATCGACTAATAACCCCCTGAAAATAAAGAACTTCATCAACCACAACACATATCCCACTACCTGAAAACCCTTTGCAAAGTCCTTGTACTCTGTTCTTTTTATAGTATTTAAGAAAAGCTTCTCCTGTTGCAACTTCAAATTTAGCCCCTTCCATATCCATCGTATTTAAAGTTCCCTTAACCGACTTTTGTTTTTCTCCTCCAGTTAATGTAGGATAACCTTTGAACCATACATCTGTACCATCTTTGTGCAATCCTGCAAGCTTAATTTCCGGAATCTCATTGTAACCGGGGAATCTTTTCCAATCAATAACCAACGCAACAATATCGTCGTTATCATCGCCAATTATTCGGTCGGCTTTCTGTAATTTATAATATTCTCCTTTCTTTGCGGCTTTAATCTTATCAATTTTAATATGTTTGGGCTTCGCGGCACTATCAAAATCTTGCCCATAAATGCAATGTTTGGCAGTAAAGATATATAGGAAATCAGAATCGCTGGGCTTATATAAAATACCTGAACCGGTTCCTTTATCTTTAACCTTAATCCGAACAGTTACCAAATTTAAAATTTCGTTAGACTCCATTATTACAACTTGATTTTAAGAACTTTATTACTTTTAGGGAATTTACATTCAAAATTGAACCGGGTCTCCGCATATTTATCTACCGCAAATAGATTTCTAAAGCGCAAATCGTCGTGACTGAAATAAAAAATGATCTTCTTCTTCTTATCACGATTCGGGTGCATCAGAATTTTAGCCAATACCTCTTTATCAGGAATACTATATTGGTTATCTCCGTTAGAAGAAATAATGAATCTCCTGCACTGTACAACATTAAGTAAATCCGTATGGTAATTCTTTCTACTTCCATGATGTGATAGCTTCATATATTTTACTTTTAGAGGCTTTTCCTTTGAATATCCCCCCCTAATTGCCTCTAGCACAACACTCGGATAAGAATCTCCCAGCATAAGTAAACGCTTATCATCTTCTTCATAAAGAAAGGCGATACTGCTTCTGTTGATCAAACCATGTTCACCTCTATCCTCTCTAGCATCTTTGATTGCGGCTAATTTTTCTATTGTTTGTGCATCTTTAACGGATGGATCAGAAACATACTCAGGTGGATCACCTCCGATATACCTCTTAAATTCAATTTTCCACTTCTGCTTCAGTTCATCAAAGGTTGTTTGATCAGGAGATAGGATTGTCAGTTCAGCATCTCCAAACTTTATCGGCTTAAGTATATTGATAATGTCTTGTCTTCCCTTGATTTTAAATTTTTGCAGGTATTTCCTTAGGTCGAAGCCTTTACCGAAGCTTAAAAATGGAGAATCATCATTCAGTTTAAAGGTATCGAAAAAATTGAACCAGAAACGTCCTATCAGCCTTCCATTATCGCCGGTCTGTTCCTCCCTCAGATATTGTACGGCGCCATTGATATGATCTGCATCCAGATGAGTCAGGATCCATAGGTCAATCTGTTGTTTATTTTTTTTTATAATTTCAACCTGCTTTTTGACTTTCGGATATGATTTCATAAATCCACCATCAATAATAATATTTCGAAACTTTCCCTTTAAATCTTTATGGGTTAATACAAAAGCATCACCACATTTGACAGGCAGTATTTTAATTTTAGTACTCACATTCAATTATTTTTTAGTAGCTGGTAAATGATATTTAGACTTCTGCCAAAAAAATCCTGGCTATTAATAACGGGTTCGGTCTTTACTGCATCCATATTTAAGTCTCCTCCAAGATACTTGAAATCTAATAATGAATCAAATAATATTGTATGCCTTAATGAAAACTTCCAAATTGGATGGCATTACGATTTTCCATAACCTACCTTCTCATAGAAAACTTATTCTGGCAATCAAGATAATTATTGTTATTCAACAGAAAGTTATTATCTTGATAAAGCTTTTCTTACGCAATACGGAGGTGATGATGTTTGGAGCGATTAGTTGCGTTAAAAAATTAGTTAGCGGTGATTATTTACATAAAGAACGTTTAATTAAAAATACTAACCTTAATTTATAAATTTAATGGCACAATGTACAGCCCCAAGAAATGGGCACCGAACAGCAAGTGGCGCAGCCAACTGTCCTGCATGTAGTAGTAGAAATAGTTATAGGTCGAGTTATTCCTATCCATCATATGATTCGTATTCTTCAAATAGAAATACTGGTTCATATGGAAACTACAGTTCCGCAAAAGGAAGAACTCAAAAAGCAAAATGTTCAAAATCAGGCTCTTCAATTTATTATACACCCGCAGAAATAAATGCATTAACACCAGTAAGAAAAGTTGTTGAACAACGCGCTGAAAGACCAGATTTAAGAGATATATTTCTTTGTCACGCATGGGATGACAGAAAAGCATCTGCTTTACAATTACACGATTTACTTGTTGCTAATGGAGTTAGCGTTTGGTTCAGCGAAAAAGATATTCCATTAGGAGCCTCTTTTCTTCGTGAAATTGACAAAGGTTTAGCAAAATCAAAAATTGGTTTAGTGTTAGTTACACCAAGCTTTCTTAAAAGAGTTTGAAAATGAAGCTGATTTAGCTGCAAGATTTATTTAAACCGTACCTGCTTTAATGGTTTGTACCGAGTTAATTTAAAAGGGCAGTTCAATGTACCAATTGGCTCTAAAGACAAAGTTATCCTAGATACTGATAATTTTGAAAGAACTGCTAAAGCTTTGGAAAACGCAGAAATTGTTAACTCTGATTTTGAGAGTATAATTGACCGCGCGGTAGATGGAGATCTTGTTTACATAGATCCTCCTTACACGGTAAAGCACAACAATAATGGCTTTGTTAAGTATGCATATTCCGCACCATACTACACCACCATTCCGCTGCAAAGTACACCAGTGATTCCGCTGCAAAACACACCACTTTGGTGTAAATTTTCAGCAGCCTAATTATAAGTTGACGGTCTTTTAAACTGTTTTAGAAAGACTGCCATTCCGACACAAAGTGCACCAATAATTCCGTAGCAAACTACTCCACTGGATATTTAAGAAAAAAAGATTGCTAAGTTGGGCCTGTATTAGACCTAACGATATGGCAAACAGACCTCTAAATATGCAGAAGATAAGACAGATATTGCTGTTTTTGGAACGCGGCTTTTCCCAGCGTTCCATCGAAAGGGAGACCGGTATCAATAGACGTACCATTGCGAGTTATTTACAACGCTTTGCAGATAGCGGACTAAGTATTGCGGAACTTCTCCTGTTTGCTGATGCCGAGCTGGCGGCTTACCTTAATGCGGGCAAAACGGAATCAATAGAAAAAGATCCCCGTCGGATACATCTCGAATCACAGTTTTCCTATCTGCTTTCTGAACTCCGGCGGGTAGGTGTTACGCGTCAGCTTTTATGGCAGGAATATATCAATGAATATCCCGGTGGCTTTGGTTATTCGAGATTCTGCGAGCTTCTTCAGGAACATATCCGCAAACAGGGAGCCACCATGCGTTTTGAACATGATCCGGGCAGGCTGCTGCAAGTAGACTTTGCTGGTGATATGCTGCATTATGTGGATACAGACAGTGGTGAACTGATAGCTTGTCCCGTTCTGGTCGCCGTATTGCCTTTCAGTGGCTATAGTTATGTGGAAGCACTCATTAATGCATCTCTACCACAGGTATTGCGGGCGCTTAACAATGCCCTTGACTATTTTGGAGGTGTACCCTTATCGGCAAAATCGGATAATATGAAACAATGGGTCGTACGCAGCAACCGTTACGAACCAAAGTTCACCGATATGCTGGAGCAATGGTCCAATCACAACAACATAGCCCTTCTTGCCACACGTCCTGCAAAGCCACGGGATAAAGCATCAGTGGAAGGTGCTGTAAAAATAACCTATCAACGGATATACGCACCACTTAGAAATGAGGTGTTTACCAGTCTGAACGAACTTAACCTGGCTATACGACTACAGCTTGGGGCACACCATCAGAAAAACTTCCAGCGCAAGACTTTCAGCAGAACAGAGCTTTTTGAGAGTAGTGAAAAACCGATCTTAAATCCGTTGCCGGAAAGTTCTTTCATAATGAAACACTATACACGTGCAAAGGTGCAGCGTGATTATCATGTGGTACTTGGAGAGGATTGGCACTTCTACAGTGTACCTTCCAAACATATCGGAAGCACGGTAAATATCATTTATTGTACTGATACCGTTGAAATCTACATCGGAAGCACCCGTGTAGCCCTTCACAGGCGCAGCTATAAAAAACACGGTTATACGACCGACAGAAATCATGAACCACCACATCACCGCCATTTGCGTGACCGCCTGGCCTGGAACCCTGATGACTATCTTTCAAGGGCTGATAAATACGGCGTTGCCACCCGAGAATACTTTCAAAAGGTGATGGACAGCAAGCTGATCATAGACCAGTCCTATCAGGCCTGTCTGGGGTTACTCCGCTTGGCCTCGCTTTACCCTGACCGGATAGAAGCCGCCTGTCAAAGGGGACTGAAAGGTCACCGCTTTAATTATATGGCCATAAAAAATATCCTGGACAACAAAATGGATATGCTGGAAAAAGATGACCGGCCCACTGTCGGTTATACCATTCCGCTGCACCGGAACATCCGGGGTGCCGATGAATACAAATAAAAAAACAGACACATAAACCAAAAACAGAAATGAACACAGATCAAACTATCGAACAGCTCAGATCAATGCGCCTGACTGGCATGGCCCGCCGCTATGAAGCAGTCGCCGCCTTACCGGTACACGAAACCCAGGATGTCCATGAACTATTGGGATCTCTGGTACAGGCAGAACTCGAATACCGAGACCATACCAGAACCCAGAAATATCTCAAAGCCAGCCGGCTCAGGTATAACGCTCTTCCGGAAGAGATCATCTGCAATGCAGAAAGGGGGATCACACGAGAACAGGTACTTCGACTTTCAGACGGCTCTTTTATACATCGAGGAGAAAATGTTCTTATCACAGGAGCAACAGGATCGGGCAAGAGCTTCCTGGCATGCGCGCTGGGACGATCTGCCTGTCTGCTGGGCTTTAGAACTTTATATTTCAGTATGAACCGCTTTATGGATACTGTTGTACAGACCAGGCTTGATGGAACCTACCTGAAATGGATAAAGGGTATTGCAAACCAAAAACTGTTGATACTGGATGACTTCGGGTTAAAATCTATAGACGCCGACACTAGGCTCGCACTGCTTGATATACTGGAAGACAGATATGGAAACAGTTCCGTTGTGATAACTTCTCAGTTACCGATTGAAGCATGGTACAACTTTATTGATGAGCCAACACTTGCGGACGCGATAATGGACAGATTGACAGCTTCCGCACACAGACTCCCGCTACAGGGTAAGTCTTTGAGAAAGAAAAAAAATAATTAAGTTTGAAAAGTTAATACAATCCAGTTGTAAAATAGCTCGGGTTATTGGTCACTAAATCTGGTGTACTTTCGTCCGGAATCCGTGGTGTACTTTTGTCGGAATATTCAAAGTACAATGAACAAATGTTTACCTGGGCCGACCAAGTTCGTCTAAGTAAAGCTATTAAACGAGCTAGTGATAGAGGTGCACATATAATTCTTTCTAATGCCGATCACCAATCCGTGCGAGATCTGTATCTCGAATTTGGAAAAATTGATTCCTTATCTAGAAACAGTGTAATTGCTAGTGATCCTCTTAACAGAGGAAAATACTCCGAAATTTTAGTGACCTTATAGATTTAAATAGTTTTTCATTTTAGTTTTTTAACAATGAGTAAGGGATGTATATCTTTGTATCCGCCCTATGAACTACAGTTCGGCTGATTTTTGAAGTTCTGAGGATAAAGATCCTTTAGGTTTTTAGGTTTATTGACATTATATTTTCCAGCGTACGCTTTAACCCTAGGAAAGGACTATTAAATTTATAAATTATGATTTAAAAAACCATAACTAACAATTGCGCTAAAAATACAATAAATTAAACTAAAAACAATTACCATAAAATATTGTATTATTAAATAGTAATCAAAGAACTAATCAATATGAAAAGACTAAATTTATTATTTTTAGTATCCTGTATGATTTTAGGGTGCCATAACAATCAAAATGAAAGTAGTTCAGAAACTAGTTCATCTAATGAAAGTGATATTATAGATAGCACTACATCCGCTCCTAATGAGATGGATACTGACCTATCACAAGTTGGATCATCGGATTTTAAAAGCCTCTTTATTGAGTCTGTGGGCGACACTCTACCTAGTAGTATGGTTGATAAACTCTCTATGACAAAAACCAAAATCCTAAAGGGTGACGTTAATGAACTTATTGAAAACACTCCTTTAAAAGAAGAGAAATGCCCCAGCCCTAAACAAATCAATCAACTACGTGACGGTACTATGCTGAAATATTTCAAATTTAATAAAAACAATAGCGCAGGTGCCAAAGCGTTTGGATTTGGCGGGGAAATTGGAAAGAAGGAGCTTTTAATAGTACACGAGTTCGCTCGTTATGGATCATTTCCTTGTGACGGCAAGAATGAAAAGTATGGTATAGGACTTAGGTGTTTAATTCATATTAAATCTATCAAATCTAAAGTTAACCTAGATAAACTTAGTACTATAGCGGCTAATGTCGAACTTGGAAATATAGCTGCATCCTATGCGTTAATCTCTCTTGGATTCCCTATGCAGGGTGAAGATTTAGCAAACGGAACACAGCCCACTGGAGAGTACAATATTGAAAACTACGTTAAGCTAACGGCAACTTTTAGTAAAATGATGGGACAACTAAATGACGACAATAAAATGATCATAGCCCCAATATCGATGAACTATTATACACCTTAAAAGTCTATTCAAATGGATCTTGTTAATTAGCGTATTAAAACGCCCTCGGCCATCTTTTTAAGGTAGGACCTCCCCGTATTCTTACTCATTCCCAGAATGCGGGCGATTGTTTTTATACCGTTACCGCTCTGGTACAATCTGATTAATTGTTTTATCTGACTCATTCGTTTTGGTTTTCCAGCCATCAGTGATCCAAATTGTTTGATCACTAAGTAACAAAAACTACTCGCAAGGGGTCAGCATGCTCCAGCGCAATAAACTTAACAGGTGATTCGGGACTTACTCAATATTGCTTAGCTCTGCGGAAGCGCATTTTTATCGTTAAACTCTACTATTAACTTACGCATCATTCCTTTGTTACTAAAATGTCGACCAATATTGACTATTTTTTCATGAAAATCTGTCGATCCATCTGGCCGCTGATAATGGAAAATCTTGATAGACTTACAATTATGATGGTCAAATACCTCCTTAAACATTGTCCGATCAGATAAGCCACAAGAATGCCCTATCACATATACTTGATAGGTATCCTCATTTAGAAACCGTATTAAGTTTCTATAGTTTGGCGTCCTCAAATATTGATAGGATTTGATATGATCGAATAGTTCATTCATGCGTTGTTCTTCAAACTGCATGTATTCTTTGTCATGCTCATCCCCAAAACCAAAAATAATAGGATTGTCAGGATTATTTAGTTGTCCGTGGATATGGTTTAGTTCAATTTCGGAAAAACTCCGTTCGTCCATCACATTAAGGTACAAATCCAATGTATTGGTGTAATTGAAATTGAGAATGTGTGTTGTATAATCGTACTCTCCATTTTGTGATATATCCATAAGTTGCTCATTGATTAATAAATCGGCATCTATTACAGTATCAAAGTCGGAAATAAGGAAAGGAGATCTGAATATGTCCAATACATCCTCATTTGGAACTGGTACATGTCTTTGCTCTTCAAGTGTTAAGTATTCTGCTAATTTCTGTTTTAAAAAATCAAAAGCTTTATTCAATAAGCGTACATAGTCTACATCACGTGAGTTGTCAGCATGGTTATATTTTTTCAGTGTATCAAAGTACTCCTGTTCAATATCCACCCACCCACAATCAATACAATTTACAACTAGCTGTTTTAAAAAAATAGATTTAAATTCCACTTGATGAGGTGATATTTCAGATATTTCACGAAATTTTTCAATATTAGTCGGAGAACCATACTCTTGAGTATGATTAAAATCTAAGTAAGATTTTAAAATTCCTTTTTCATACAAATATCTACTTAATCCCATTTCACCACATTTTCTCCCCAAATCCATCAACCTATAATGTTCAAGAACCCTTATCCGAATAAAATCATCTTCAAAAAAATGACCATTATCATATAAACCAGCCCCGTTAAAACATTGGTCTAAATACCAAAATATAAAATCTTTGTAGGTAGTCCTCAAGCCATGTGCTAAATCGAATCCATTGCCGATTAGGATTAATCTGTTCATTAGCGATAGACATTTTGATTTAAATTAATCCTTTCTGAAGTTTCCTTCTCATATTCATAGTCCACATTGGGATAAAAATCATTAATACAGTATTTTTCCCTATAACTTCTTGGTATATTTTTAATCAAATCATATTTAGTTATCCATTGTTTATTCTTATCCTTTTGTGATAATTCCCAATCTCTTCCGAATATTGATATGCTATTTAAATACATCATGATTTGCTCATGATTACTATACAATGACCTTAACAATTTAGAATATTCCCATTTCTTATCATAGTCAATATTTCTATCATTGAAATCATCTATAAACTTTATAAGCATATAATTTTGACGATAGTAATGCCCGAGTTTACTCTGATGACCATTATGATACTTAATTTCATCTGATTTATTTGGGTTCGAACAATCAGTTAGCTCTAATTGAAATTTTTTATCAGCCCAAAAGGATTTACCATCATCATTTTTTGAAAATCCTTGCAATTTATAGCTTAAGCAGTTTGTTAATTCGTTTATAAATTCCTGATTGTATTTATCCTTTAATAATATTTGAATTGAATCACGCCCACTTTGTGAAACGCCAAAAAACACCACAACATAAGCTATTTCTAAATGAATTAGTTTGTCTACATCCTTTGTGTAATTTTTTATAGAATCTAAATATTTTACATCAACAAGTTCCTGATATCGAAATTTATCGCCAGTTTTCTTCAAATAAGCCTTCATAAAACAACCAATATCATCATATGCAGATTTAAACTCTTGATGTAAACTAAAGAAATAGTCTTTTCCTACAAATTCCTCTTTTGATTCACGGCTCTTCATTTTAAAATGGTTAATAGTATTATTATAATTGTCAACCATCTTAAAAAGATGTGATTCAAACTGTTGTAACTTAAATTGGTCCTGAACTTGTTTATTAGCTTGATATTGCGCATAAAATGCTAGACCAGTCATAACTACCGCTGCTAATGCGATAAATGGGTTCATTATACCCCCTATTGTATCACCAACAAAGCCAGTTTTATCTGAAAAATTAAATAGGCCTAATTTATCTTCCTGAGTAAATACAAATGGTGCTATAAAAGAAAATAATACTGTAAGAATACAAATTATTACTAATGTTCTAATCAATAAATCACTTTCGCGGTTTTTTGTAGGTGTTTTATAACAAAAAAACGAAATATAAGTAGTAGCAATTCCTAATAACCCACCTAGTACAAGGTCATAATTCATATAAATATATTAGTAAATAAAACCTATTTTGTCAACTCCTTAGCCAAAAGCTCTGCTTGCTTCAGCACCGTTTCCGTAGCCAATAGCTGCATATCAGGCGGATAACCATATTTCCTCAAAAGACGCTTTACAGCTACTTTTAGTTTAGCACGTACACTCTCCTTGATCGTCCAGTCTATCGATGTGTTATTTTTTATAGTTTCAGTCAGTGCTACTGCTAGCTCCCTCAACTTGTCCTGCTCTATCAGCTCCTTAGCACTATCATTACTAGCCACTGCGGTATAAAACGCATACTCGTAATCGCTCAATCCCATTTTCTTGGGCTCATTGTCCATCTCTACGATGTCCTTACTTAGTTTGATCAACTCATCGATTACCTCCGCAGCAGTCAGGATTTTATTATGATAGCGATTGATGGATAGCTCCAGCATCTCTAGTAATTTTTTACTTTGGACTAGGTTGGTTTTCGTTCGGGCTTTGATCTCGTCGTTCAGTAGTTTCTTCAAAACCTCTAATGCGACATTTTTGTGTTGCATATCTTTGAGTTCCATTAAGAACTCGTCAGACAAGATCGAAATATCTGGCTTCTTAATTCCAGCAGCATCAAAAACGTCAATGACCTGATCCGAAATAAGTGCCTGATCGATTACCTGTCGAATGGTCGTCTCCAACTCCTCATCTGTCCTGCCTGTTCCTGTAGAATCAAACTTGGCCAATCGTGCTTTGACCGCTTGGAAAAAGGCCACCTCCTCTTTGACATCCATAGCTTGGTCATGCGGTATTGCGATAGCGAATGCCTGTGATAAAGCAGTTACCTCATCGATGTAGCGTTTCTTACCATCATCCAAACCTAATATATGATCCTCGGCACCTAGGATCAAAGATAGTTTGGTAGAGGTGTCTGCGTCGAAATAGTCTTCATAAGGGAAGCCGTGGTACATGGCAGATAGTACTTCGATTTTCTCGAGCATCAATGACACCGCTTGCTCTTGAGCTACAGCAGGATCTCCTTTACCGCCGGCATCGGAATAAAAGGACAGTGCTTTCTTTAAGTCTGCGGCAATACCTAAATAGTCGACAATAAGGCCTCCTGGCTTATCCTTATAGACACGGTTTACGCGAGCAATAGCTTGCATCAGATTGTGTCCTTTCATCGGCTTATCGATATACAAGGTATGCATACTTGGTGCGTCAAATCCTGTCAACCACATATCACGCACAATAACCAACTCCAATTCATCATTCGGATCTTTCATACGTTCGGCCAACATCCGACGTTGGTCTTTGGTCGTATGAAACTTGGTCATCGCAGGTCCGTCCGAGGATGCAGAAGTCATAATCACTTTGATCTTCCCTTTCTTCAGATCATCCGAATGCCATTCGGGCTTGAGATCTATAATGGCATTATACAATTCTGCTGCAATTCGTCGACTCATGGAGACGATCATCCCCTTACCTTGAGAAACTTCCTGACGTTGCGTAAAATGGGCTAAGATATCAGATACAATATTCTGTAATCGATTTTTCCCACCGATCAGTTCACCAATCTGGCATAAACCATTATATATTTTTTCTTGTTCTTTACTCAGTTCCTTGAGTGATTTGATCTTCATTGCGATAATTTGTTTTGCTGGTATTTTTGTTGCTGGAGTTTTTTTTGAACTTCAGTACCATCACTCCTGCAGCAATCTGGCACTAGCGAGCAGCAAATTCGGTTTTCACAACGCTCAATGCTTTTGTGATGTGCTTTTCAACGGTGCTTACCGAAATATTCAGGCGTTCGGCAATCTCCTGCTGGCTGAACTGTTCAAGCTTGGTCTTTTAAAAATCATTTAAAAAAATCTATAATTCGAATTTTGCCATAGTCTAGGTTGTTTTTTTAGTATCTTCTGAAATATTTCGATTATTCATTTCCCCAGCTGAATACACATGGACCTGCTGGAAATCGGCATAGGACAAATCACCATCCGGATTCTTCCTGTCCCAATGTTCGATCTGTCCTAGTGAAAGTTCCCTTTCCCCCCAAACTGCCCATACCAGAGACATCCCCAATTTCTCGAGTAGTGAATCCAGCAGATCTTTTTTCAGAAAGAAAAGTCGTTCGCTGTTCTTGTAGGATTTTTTCTGGTAGGAATTCTGAAAAGTAACCCTTTCGCCAGACGCATTCATGAGGTCTCTGCTTTGGGGTATGGTCTTCAGCGCTAATAGATCCGATAGCTCCTTAACTAACGTGATGCCCCCTGTGAAGTTGTCATGCAGGGTCTTTCCGGGAGTACTCAGATCGCAAACCGGCTCCAGCACGGAGATCTTCAGGAACTCCTGTATAACTTTTTTGACCATCACTGGCTCCTTTCGCACTTCCACACGTTCAAATTCCTCATCGCTGAGTTCCCTGCCTTTTCCATGGCTTTTCGGAAAGTTGATGCCAGTTAATTTCAAACTGTCAAAAAATGAAAGTTCGTATACACTACCATCTAAATAGAATTTCTCTTGTAGCTCTTCAACTTCGACCGTTTTTTCAGAAACCACGAAGCTGAGTGTCTGTCTACCTTTGACATCAAAATTACTGCTCCAAGGGACCTCGCCAGCAAAAATCCATCTGCACTCGGCCTTTTCAGGCAACCATCGTCCACCCAGACGCTGCTTCTGCAGCGCTTTTATAAGTTCGGATTCCTGTTCCCTCGACACAAAAAATGCCCTGATAAAACCGAACATGCCCCTCCCGCGGTGCTCATCCTGCTGTCCGATATAACCGTCCAATAGTACCCAGGGGCCCTGACCGGCTTCGAGTTCGTCCTGTCTCAAGAAAACACTAAGATCAGGAATTTTTCCATTTCTGACCCAATCTTGAAGCGGGATATCGTCGGTTCCAAGAATGTCTAGGTCAACAATCCTCGCCGAAGGCAAAATATCAGGAAAACTCGGATCAATATCGGCATCAAATTCCCTTCGGTCCTGATAAAATTCCGTCAGTTCTTCGCCCTTTGGCCTTTCTCTCAAGCCCATTTGTTCAAAATATGCAATCCAGGAGTACTTTTTGCCATAGCGGTCTACCTTCTCCATCTTGTTGCCGTCATGCCGGTCATAACCATTACGACTGTTTTCGATTATCTGGTCCGTCTTTCCAAAATCCTTAATCGACCAGCCCAGATCACAGATCCTCCACCAGACCTGAGACCTGATTTTCTGATAGCCCTTGTGCTTAAAATCATAGGTATGCCTGCCTTCTGCAAGGTTTCCCAGAACATAGTTCTCAAAATCCATTCCAAGCGGCCAATCTCCTGCCGAGCTCTGCTTGCTCGTAATCCTTTTTACTTTTGGTTTGACAGTTAGGGGATGTATACGGTGGATTTCCGATAGTTCCTGCTCACTGAAGACAGGTGTCGCAGATCGCCCGGAAAGTTCAATTATCCCGCGCGCATAATCCAGAATCATCACGTGCGAGGTCACATCCGATGCCTCTTCGGCAAAAAAATTCCCGTGCAATTGCCTAGCAAATACCGACAGTACCTCCTGAAAAGTACCTTCTTCGTCGGGATTTACGAAAAGAGCCATTGAAGCCCCGTAGCTCGCAGCCAGCATACGTTCGGGTACATAAGGATCATCGATAGCCAGCGACCGAATGGTCATTTCAAAAAGGCGTTCCACTGCACCCCTTCCATACCAGTACAGCGCAAGGGTAGCGAGATGCCTCAGCTTATGACTTGTGCTTGTCAACATCCACATCATCCAGTTTGCACGTAGCTGATCGGCATTATCTCTTTTTCCTAGGTCCTTCGACCATTTATCAATGGCTTCATTCAGGTCCTCCTGAAAACCTTTCTCGTTTCTGCGCAACCACTCTGACCAAATAAGGTCGCGCTTGGCGCAAGGTAATTCTAAGAGTACAGCATCAACAAACATAGCATTTAGCGGATGCTTTTCAGCATCGTAAACCCCCATCAGGTTTCCAAGATAATTATTCCGGTGGGTTGGAGATGCCTTGATCGCTTCGGAGATCGCTTCAAGGGTGGCTTTGTCAAGATGCTTTGGCTCCAGTAACACGGTCTGTTCCAAAGCTTCCGCACGAAGTGAAGGAGCCGCGACCTGCCAGAGTTGTATGCGATGATACTGTGGAGCTAATGCAACAAGGAACCTGATGATGTCTTCCCTGAGCGGATGTTGTGTGGAATAGTCCAGGCCAAGAGCCGTTTGTACAACTGCACCATTCAGCCAATCTCCAATCGTATCTCTGCCATTGATTGATATGATGTATTTAGCTATGAGGAACCCGCCGAGTAGATCATAGGTAGGAATAATCTCTAACTGACCAGGAACTTTGCCGGTCATACGCAGTAACAATCCCTCCTGCTCCATAAAGTGGACCGCACTATTGGTCCATATGTTCCGCTCATCTCCAATTTCGATTCTGAACTGCTTTTCGCTGACAGCCCTAGCCTTTGAGATCCACATCAGTCTTCCGAACGCATCGAGTTGATTGATGATGTCCGCCTGAAGGTACCGGCAGTGTCTTGGGGCCAGCTCTTCGATGCGGCCTGCGGCCTGCTCGATGTATCGTTCGAAAAGGGCAGCTAATGAACGTGGTACTGCCTCCATCCCGACCTTCTTTTCCCTAGTGGGATTGGTGACCTCACAGAATATCCTTAGAGTTAGTGGATGGCTCAACAGGTTTTCATAGACAAGTCCAGATTGTGCATCGATCTTGAAATATTCAAAATACCTCGCCATGGCATCACTCACATCGTCACCGAAGTCTGGTATTTCCACAGTGAAAGTTCCATCGGGAAGGGACAAATCGACAAAAGGTTTCGGCTTGGGGTCATCCATATCATAATAGTACCTGTGGTCATCCTTTCTTCCGCTTCTTTTTTGTTCACCGGACCTAAGTGTACAGATCAGCAGTACGCTCGGATAAATCTTTAATACCGGTTCTAGGGAACTCAATAATAATTTCCATTCCCTTGGATCCTCAGCCTCGTTCAGTCCATCGATTACGATAGGCAAGATACACTTGGCTCGCTCGGCTGCTGCGTTTACCGCTGCTAATAGCGCTTGCATACTTGGAACAGGCGTACCGTTGATTACAACCTTTGCTGCCAGGTTATCGAGCGAACTTCCGTGAACCAGATACCGCCCCAACAACAGAATGCCTGCCGGTCTATTGTCAGTAGACGCAGTCAACTCCGCAGATAGCTGCGTTTTCCCCCCCCCTGCATCTGCTACTACACCGACAAGTCTCGTATTTAAAAAATCCATCACCTTTTCCAGAGCCTGGATGGATTCGTGAAGGTCCGCCAGTGCATCTGTTGCAATGAGTCCGATCTGAATTCTGGCTCCACGTGCCTTTCTGGGGAAACTGTCAACCTGTTTAATCTGCTCTTCCAATCCTGATGATATGCCTTGATGAAGGTGCAAAAAATTGCCATCACTAAGCTGGTTATATACAGTGTCAAGCTGATCGGCAAACGAGAGTACACAAGATTGAAACTCAAAGGTCAACTCCTTCAGTTTCTCTGGTACAGTGTCAAGGCGCAGCTGGATCTCATCATAATTTTCCCGCAAAGCTTCCGCCAGTCTCCGTAACTCTTCCCACGCCGTAGGGCTTCCTAACATGCGCTGAAGATAGCGCTCGGCATCTACCTCCTGATGTACTTGTGGAAACCAACGCTTTTTGATCGGTGCGACAGACTGCTCATGCTGCAAATGCAGTTGTTGTGGCGTGAGGATAAGGTCTCCAAAATAGGTCCGTTTGAGCTGTTCCCCTTCCAGGTTCAGCAGCGTCTCGGCTTCATGACTGGTCCATAAGTGAAGCCTTACTTTTTCGCTAAGCCCGTAAAACCAGATCTGGTCTGACTTGGTCAAAGGACGTCTGGTCCAGAGCACCCAATCGGTCAGATCTGGTGTAGCATTTAGAGTTTTCTCCAATGCATCCTTGATCTGCGAGCGACGCGTCTTGCCGATGCTCTTACCGCTCAGAAGATCGTACCATTTACACTGCCAACCATAATGGCAACCTGCACCCCCAAGCTTGCAGTCGGTATGCAGCTTAAGTTCAAATTCAATTCCGGGCTGGTTCAATAGCGCCCTGAAACTTCCAAAACGCCCATAATTCAACCATACAAGAGAACGGCAGAGCATCTCAAAATTATAAGTTGCATCACCTGGTAGCGTTTCAAAAACAGACCAATTAACCATAGTTCATCCTCTTTAACGTCCTTCTCCAGTTCCTGTGTAAGTATGCGCTGAATACACTTCTACCTTTGCATTGAATTCTATCAATATTTTAAGAAAAGCAGAGAAATCCGACTCTTCCGTGGTAATTACAATCCGGTCATCTTTGAGCTCAGCCCTTGCATCATAGTTGAACTGATCAATCTCCCTTGGTGCCAGCGTGTAGACCTTAAGGGTCATTAATAGCTCGCGTAGTGGTTTTGAAAACCGAGTTCCGTCCTCATAGCTTTCCTGTGAATCGCTCAGATATTCCTTGATCTGTTCTATCGCATTATTCGCATCTTCAGCCTCCGCTTTGGTCCTGAAACTGCCGATCATTACCAGATTGGCCGAATGTTCCGAGCCATATGAATTCCAAATTTTCATGTCATTTAAATTAGTTGTGCCAAATAGTTTCTCATTTTTTCCAGGTTCTCTATTAGGCTCTTTCCGCAAATGTCTATTCCATCGTGACGGTAACTGGTTCCCCTTAGCCTTCCCCTTGCATCGACAAATGCATAAGCCTGCAATGGATCGCTGTCATGGAATGGTTGAGCGACCGGCATATCCTCTGAACAATTCTCGTTGATCCTCAATGGCAGCTTGCCCGAGTATGTAGAAAGAAATGTCCTCAGATTTCCGAGTAAGTTTGTTGAAATAGAACCAGTAAAATCTATTTCCGGCAAAATCAAAAATTCTGTAGCGCCAAACTGTTCCCAGTAGCTGATCGCTTCCGAAAGTTCCGGTAAAGTATCACAGTTTAGGACATAGTTCACTCCAAATGGTGCAATCGATCCGATCAGCTCCATCTGTGAAAGAAGACCTGCAAATGATCGTCCGCGGAGCCTTTCGTAGGTTTCACCTAGCCCATCTACACTTACGCGGATGAAGTGTACATTTCCTTTCAGCTGTTCTGCCATAGTAGCAGTAATCCGGTGACCATGGGTGGTAAAAGAAACAGCAAGATCGGTATTGGCATTTGTAAATTGACAAAGCTCTGCAAATTTTGGATACAGTGTGGGTTCACCACCTCCGAATCCAACGCCAAGTGATCCGCCACGATCAATCTCTGTAATCCAGTTTTTGAGGTCTTCCATCCTGAGTTCCGACCTGTCCTTGGGCGCATAGCAATAGGCACATTTCAAATCACAGACATTGGTAAGCGCAAATGAAACATGCCTAGGTGCTCTCGACCAGCTGTCGCTAGGAACATTCAGCTCGTCGATCAGGATATTCGCACCGGATTTCCTATTGAACAAGTGAACGCCATTTTCATCATATCGGATTTTCATTTAAGTATTAATTATAAATTAGAGCTTGTAATTTATAAAAAAAGTAGGATAAAATAAAATTGGATTGCTAACAAAGATGGACTTTGAACAAATGGAGGAACCGATGGCTTTATAGGCCAAGTTTTGGCAATTGAGTTCATGAACAATTTTGTTTATTTTACACTTTCGAAGAACTCAACAACCTCTTATTTTCAGAATTCAGAATCTCTCTTTCTTCATATCTAACAACAACTTTATTGATCTCCACAACAACCGAAGAGCCCTCTTCAAAAACAAAATCGCCTGGAGAAAAGATCGTGTAATTAGACTTTCCAGTGAAAGAACTTTTATATTTTATTCCACCATACCCATTTCGTAGCAATTCTTCTGCCATAAGTTGAGTAAATATATATATATGATCTCCATCGGAACCACAAGGTTCTGAAACAAATTCTCCTAAACTATAAATCTCAAAATAATCATCTAAAAGCTTGTCGTTGAACCAGTATTTAGATATGTCTACACTTGTGAAATCTAAAATTTTCAACATTTAGTTTTGTCTAAATCCTCCAACTGAAATTATATCACCTGGATTCGGTCTAATTTCATTAATAGCAGTTTCTATATCCTCTGCTAGGTAGAGAAATGAAAACCCTTCGCGATTCATACGTCCCTTTCGAGCTAAATAACTTGGTGGAGAAGATATCTCCGAAGAAGTGTAAGGCGTATACTTTATTCGCTCACCGACTTCCAATAAGCCCATCATAGCCCTGCTCAGCGAATCCTATTCGAGCTCTATGTAAAAATAAGTCTGTAACTTCTACTGTAAGGTTAGCAATTGCATTTTCCACGACCTCTTGAATAATTGATAATGCGGTGAGGTAGTTTTTGGTGGAAATACTTGCTTTTAATTTTGATAAACGACCGTTATGGCTATTTTTAATAGACCAGTAAAAACCAGCAGGAAGTCCATCAGGACCATAACCATAAAACAAAGAAACTCCTTTTTCAGGCTCATAGTACGCTTCGTAAAATATAAATTCTATGATTTCGTCAGCTGTATCATCATTTTTATAAAAATTGTTCGAAAAGAACGGTCTATCATTCCAAATTAATTGTGAGGGATTTACTCCTCCCCAGTGTGTATTATAATCCCATTCATTATAATTCAATCTAGTAAGAGACCGAACAGCCTGCATAAAAACAACATCATTGTAAAGATCAATTGCATACACATTGACAGCACCACATGTTTCACAATGATTTAAAATCATCCCATTATTTCTCACATATTCTATAAGCTTATCTTCAACTAAGCATTTCTCACAAATTGATAACATAATATTCTTGTATTGTATTAAAATCAATAGTTTTAAATTATTGTTAGATATTTAATAAATATCTATTCTTTTCCATTCAACTTTAGATCATTAAAAATAGCTTGACCAGCATCAGATTGAAATAAGGAATCAGGGTTATTAATAATCTCTTTCATAATTTTATCCTGTTGTGAGTCATTAGCCTTCGGTAGTTTAGATATTGCCCTAGCTCTTTCCACAAGAGTCTGTATAAAATAGGTATCAGTGATACCTTGTGGAAAAGATATTGAAGATTCAATAGGCCTGATAATAAAATCAGAATTGATATTCGGTTTGGGGCTCTTAATTATTGACCAAAAAACAAAACGTAGAAACTTACAATAGACAATTACATAATCACCATTATCGTCTGAAAATACTGTTGCATCGATTGTCCTGGTAAAATAATACTCTAAACCTTCTACACCTGTGTCATGATGACGTATTCTATCACTCAGAAATAGATTCAAATCAGAAAACTTAGGCGCATATGTATGATCTATTAAATAATTTCTCCAATCTAGTTCGACCTCTTCTAGAATCTTTAAAAGTCGGTTATTTTTTATTTCAGGTACATCTAGTTGTTCTAACAAAACACGCCAGAGTACCGAAATTGAAAAATAGTACAAGGTTTGATCATACTGTAGTGTATCTCGCTTCTCAACCATAAAAGGTTTGAAAATATTCTCAGCAAACCATTTCTCTTTAATGCTAAACAATTGTTCAGCTTCTTGAGATAAATAATATTTTTTTGCACCGTCTTGTCGTCTTTGGTTTGGCTCATTGAAAGCACGTAGATATCTCGATCCGGTAGCTTTAAAATAATCCAAAACAAACTTAGGAACAATATGACTATGTTTTAACTCACCGAATGTTCCAAACAGTTTACAATTTCCAGTTACAGGTCCTTTCTGCTTTTTCATAGATGTTAATATTTGAATTAGGGTATGGTTGATCTATATTACACTTTGTATATATAAATTATGCTTATTTCTTAGTTCTCCATTGAATCTAGGACAAAGCCTTTATGTATAAGTTCCGATTTTAATGACCGCATAAAAGCACACATAGTATTTAAAGAGTTACGCATTATTCTAACCTGTTCTTCAAAACTGGTCTTATGTCCTTTACCTGCACCATATGTCCTTCCATCCTCAGAAACGCTGCTTCTTCCATCTGCATCTAACATTGAAAAGGAATGCGTCATGGAGTTGCGTATAGTATTCGCTTCTTTCATTCCCGATTCCATATCGACAACAATCTTGTGAACATTCAAAAAATCGCCTCTTTGCAATCCTGTTTTTACATTCTCCAAAGTGACCACAAGATCTCTTTTGTGCAGTTTTGTTTTATTGCTTTCCGCTAGAGATAATTTCCAGGCCAGATTTATAATCTGTAGCACTAAATCACGGGTAGATATTAAATAATAAAATGTCATCTCGCTATAAAGTTCGTATTGCAGAAGATTAATCATCTTACTCTCACTTTTGTAATCTTTAGGAGTTAAAGCGATCCCTCTATGGAAATTCACCATGGCATTGATAAACGACTGTCTGAGGTTCCAAGTTTTCTTATTGAGGAGACAATCCCACTCATGCAGATTTTGTATTTGATTAACTTCAGCAATAGTCTTTTCTCTATTCATGAGCAACCTTAATTCCGACACCCATGGAAAGCCAAAATTATTATCAATAGACGCTTCATCTGCAAACTTACTCCACTCCTCTTTCGTAGGATAGGAGTAACTGCTCATTCTTAATATCATATTCTATATTATTATTTATTGCTCTACCCAAGGAACTCTTTCACCAGAGTCAGTCCATTTATTTACGCTTGTACGATTATTATATGATTCTTTATAATCTAGTATGAAAAGAATTGATAACTCAATATACCAGATTCCCAAATGAAGTATTTGGAACGTAATCTTACTAGATACTTTAAGCATTTTCTTTCTCTTGTTTACATCGCCATGCACAAGTGCATTTCGGATTTCGGTTATAGCCTTTGGCCCATTGTCAGACTCTAGGTACAAGATTAACTCATTATAGGATTCAGGAATATTTATGGAAACATTTATTTGTTCTAGGATATATGTTATCTTTCTTTCAGCACTCAACCCCCTTGCCGATTTCTTATCAACTAGATTAAGACGTTCTACGATGAGCCAATTGAATATTAATTCTAAAGCAGTTTGCATAAGAATTATAGCACCTTCTAATTTCCCTGAATTAGAATTTGCCTCTACATACCAATGTATCACAGTTATTAAAAAGTCGCGATCCAGTTCGTCTTTCCAAAGTTCATTAAATTTACACCATAAGTCTTCAAAGACAGGAAAGTGGATTAAACTCCATGAGCTGACATATAGATACGGTTCAACTGTCTCTTCTGAGAAATCTATGAACACGGGTCGCCCATCTACCATACCTGCATTCATTATCGTACTAGCCTTCCTCCCATTAATAAAACTCAAAAAGACAGGTATAATGTACTTAAACTCTGTGTAAGACAACCTCTGATTAAAATCAAACCTCCCAGTATACAGGACATCATATTGTCCGTCAATTTTCAATTGACTATGCCGTTGCTTAAAATCTTCTACTTTGTCCATCACGAGAAATGGATTTGCTTTGGAAATCAAAAATCTGTCCATAGATCTCCTTGTAGTAGTTCCATTTATATCTTTGAGCAATTTCCCTCCAGATAATTCTCGTAAGTTTGGAATTGCAAACAATAAGTAATCAGGTTCGACATCTTCTATTTGCCAAAAAAAATCTCGTGATACACCTTGGACAATTGATTTTTCTGGATCAGAGCTTATAGTTGAGTTATTAATAGTCAAACTACCACAATCTCTATCTTGTATAATAATTTTATAAACAAAATTATTTATACGGAATGGATCCGATGCCGAAATTAATCTACCGCTTACAAATACGCGTGGGTATCGTACTAACTTATACTCCACCTTTCCATGCAATAAAACTTCGTTATGCTCGCAATGCAGTCGTATCTGACCCTCATAGATTAGATAAGTGCCATCCTCGATTATGATAGGGTGTTTTAGTCTTTCAGGGTACTGCTTTGCTTCTAAGCTGCTTAAATTGGTTTCTTTCACTTTATATTTTAGCTTAACATTGAATTTAACAAAAAGAAAAAACAATATAAGGCAAGATCGCTGATCCCATTGCTTTTAAGAATATACAAGTTTAGTTATGGGCCTTTTTCTTCCCATGCACCACAATTTAATGTAAAGTCTTTCTTTTCTCCTTAAAACAAACTTGTACTGATCAGTAATAGGTATCTTTCTTGTTTCAAATGGTAATATAGTAAATAGTACTAGGTCGCCCTCATTACCTAAATGAATTGATCTACGATTGAGTCTGAAAATTGTTTTACGACTACTGGTTAATATCTCGTAGCCCTCGATCGTAACACTCTTTGATGAATCGTTGTACAAAACAATTACATTATCGACATCTGCTTCGCCTGTTTGATAATATGATATGCTAAATCTCATTCTTGTCCTAGCAATCTCGCGAATTGCCAGAATAGTTGACATTAATGCCGCATATGCTGCTATTAAGTCAGCTGGACCAATGTTATTTAAATTTATTTTCATTTCTATTAAATATTAAGAAATACCATGCTTTTCAAATAATGATATAAAGAAATTCTTTATCATCTCTCTATTACTTTCAACAAGTTCGTATCCTCCAAATCGATATACTTCATACCCCATGAGCTTGAGGTCTCTATCCAGTGAAACCATTTCTGCATATCTTAATGGAGAAGCAATATCACCATCGGAATAATGCTGTTTCCCGTCTACTTCAATGACAATCCTACAATTATTTGGAAGCAAAAGAAGAAAATCCATTCGCTGTCTTAATAAATATTGAAAACCAAACCTCTTTACTGAATAAGGGTCATAATGCAGATAAATTTGTGGGATTAAAGCCGGTAGTTTTTTATTATAAATTGGTGATAACTCCTTAAAGTATGTCTCAAAAAGTACTTTTTCCGGAGGTGACGCTAATGAAGATGATAATCTTGATTTTAAAGATTTAGCGGTTTCTAAACTTGGTTCTGTTTCTAATTTAGCGGCATACCAATCAACCATCTCTACAAAAGTTAATCCCTGTGACCTAATTTCGCGTTCATAAATTAAACATGACTCTTCGTTCTTAACTATTTTAATTACGTTACTTAAAGCATCATCGAGTACGATATCTGGCTTAAATCCATTAGATGCAAAAATTAGATTCTTTACGACATTATCAACTCCACCTTTCTTAAAAACCTTATATACTATTTCATTTGAGATTCGATCAGTTGGTAAAAAAACATACCCGTCCTCTTGAAGATGTTCATTAATCAACTTTATGAGGTAGTTTGAATCAGTATTTTCTCTTGCATAAGGATGTACAATTCCCTCTAGAAATGCAAAAAAAGCTTGATCTCTTTTTTCATGTAACTTTAATTCTTTTAGAAGATCAGGTAATTCAGGGTCTTTAGTCTTTTTATTAAAAGATACGTCTCCTAAAAACGCAGCGTTCATAATATCATCAAAGTTTACAGGAGCACTATACCGTAGATTACAATGCTTCATAAACTCAACTACAGTCAAACGGCCATTAAGATTATCTATCTTGAACAGTTCACTTAGTAGCTTTTGACGTGTCAGGATAGATATCTTAAAATACTTACCCTCGAAATAATTATTCAGGCTCAAAGCAACTCCATCAGAGTCATAATCAACAATAACTTTCTCTGCTAGGTCCAGTATAAATTTATCATCTTTTCCTCTAAGCACAGAGAAAAGATATTTCTCTTTGCTACTGCTTCCTCCCGAAAAATCCTCTCCATTACAAATGCTATATCTGACACAAGTGCTTTGAATATTGTAAGATTTTTCTGTTGCTAGCTGAGATGATATCTCAGAAATAACATTCAATATATTATTCTCCATTTTTCAATCCAATTCAAAAAACAACACCTACAATGAATTAATAAAAATCTCTTTTGTAACTTTGTGTCAAATTCTATCCATTGATCATTATAATATTCTTTGAAATTTTGTGCTTACCAATAAGCTGCGTCAATATATCAAACTTGATCAATTGAAATACATCCTCATTGGAAGATACAGAATAATTGACGGGGTAAAGTTTTATGGTGTGATATTGCTCTACTTCATCTTTGAATACCTTATCAAGGAATGTAGTCTTGCACTGCTCAGATAGCCCAGAGAATAAGATACGGTGATTGTCAATGTCTGCAAGGTGCTCTTTGAACTGCTGCTCCAAAGAATCCTGGTTAATAATAAACGGTTCGGCTTGTACTGCTTCCATATCCATATTTAAGTCTCCTACAAGATACTTGAAATCTAATAATGAATCAAATAATATTGTATAAAAATACAAGACTGATAGATAACTTTTGTACGGGAAACCGTAGTGTCCATTGGCTAAAAAACTAATGGATGAGATGAGGCGATTGTTTACCACTAATAGGTTTATCTGGTATGGTTAACGCAATCTAATCTTCATTTTAATAGCAGACTAAAACTAAAAACAACAATTTCTTGTCAATCCCGAACATTCAAGAACCTTGGACTTTCAGAAAAACAAAATAACAATAAGGGAGGCTTCTTAGCCTCCCTTATTGTTTATTTAATTAACATTAAATAATTATTATAATTCTTTCATAATCTCTCTGAAGCTACCTAAAGCAGACTCTATATTATCTACAATTTCTTGAGCCAAAATATCAGGTTCCGGGAGATTGTCTAAATCAGTTAATGATTGATCTTTTATCCAGAAAACATCTAATGAAGTTTTATCTCTGGCAATGATATCGTTGTACGAGTATTTTCGCCAACGACCATCAGGATTTTCTTCTGACCAAGTTTGTGTACGGTTGTAAATATTTTCTGAATTGTAGCATTTCACAAAATCTTGTAAATCGACTTCGCTTAATGGCTTTTTCTTTAAGGTATGGTGTACGTTGGTACGATAATCGTAAATCCAAACCTCTTTTGTTTGCGATTCTTTCGATGCTGCTTTATTCGTAAAAAATAATACATTTGCTTTTACCCCATTAGCATAGAAAATTCCTGTAGGTAAGCGTAAAATAGTATGAAGCTCCGTTGTTTCTAATAAACGTTTGCGTATTTCTTCACCTGCTCCACCTTCAAACAAAACATTATCGGGTAAAACTACTGCTGCTTCTCCATTAATTTTTAATAAGGTTTTGATGTGCTGTAAGAAATTCAACTGTTTATTGGAAGTCGTTTCCCAGAAGTCTTGACGATTGTAGCTCATATCATCACGCTCTACTTCACCATCTTCGTTGGTAACGGTATATGAACTTTTTTTACCAAAGGGCGGATTAGCTAGGACATAATCATACGTATTTGATTCAGATGATATCAAAGCATCAGATGATTTAACTAATGGCTCACCATCAATCTCACCGATACCGTGTAGGTACAAATTCATTAGACACATTCGACGTGTGCTGGCTACAATTTCGTTACCATGAAAAGTTTTCTCTTTTAAGAATTTCTTTTCATCACGGTCTAATGCTTGTTTACTTAGATAATCATAAGCGGCCAAGAAGAAACCACCAGAACCACACGCTGGATCAATAATGGTTTTCATGGGTTTGGGGCGTACACATTGTACCATAATATTAATTAAAGCACGTGGTGTAAAGTATTGCCCTGCTCCAGACTTGGTATCTTCAGCGTTTTTCTCTAATAAACCTTCATAGATTTTACCTTTTATATCTGATCCCATTGATGACCAATCTTCTTGATCAATTAAATTAAGGACACGCAATAACTTGGCAGGATCTTGGATTTTGTTTTGGCTCTTTGCATAGATTTGCCCTAACATCCCTCTCTCTGAAGAAAGTGTACGTAATAATTGCGAATAGAAACTTTCTAATTCTGCTCCATTTTTAGCACGTAAACTCTCCCAATCGCATAAATCACCATTAGGAATTTCATTTCCTTCGATGTCTTTGATGCGAGGTAATTGTATGTTTTTACTGTATGGAGGCTTATTTAATTCATCCACCATCTTTAGGAACAACAAATAGGTAATTTGTTCCAAATAATCTCCATATCCTACACCATCATCACGCATGACGTTGGCAAGGTTCCATATTTTTGATATAATCGCTGACTCTGTCATTGTATTAAATTGTGAAAATAGTTTTAATTCTAGCTTTTAGCCATTCAGCTCTGCTATTTATGGTGTTTTCGTCCCAAATTGTGTTTTCTTCAAGCACTCTTTTCGTAATTTCAAACGAAGTTTTTCCATCTATACCTTTACCATTGTAAATTTCTTGTTTATCAGAAAAATTACGGTTACTAGCTTGAATGTTTTTAGTACCTGATAATATTGTTAGATTGCCTAATGAGTTTAATAGACGAATTGCTTTATCTTCTGTAAAAGTATCTTTCCACTTTAAGTCTTCACGATTCCACTCTTTTGGTAGAATATGTTCTGTATGTAATTCTCTAGTAATTGGAATAAACTCTCTATCGTCCTGTTCAAAATATTCTACTGCTAACAAAAGTGGCTTGTGCCAATTATTAAAATATAAGCTTTCATTATCAAGGAATACTTCGTAGGATTCATACTTACTTATATTTTCTTTTATCAAATCAATAATTACATCAACAGGTTCATTTCTTTTAATTGCTTTGATAATATTGAAAGATGTTTGCTTAATTCTATTTAATGTACCTCCGGCTATCCAACTTTGATAGTAATATTTTCTAATTACCGATTTCAACTCATCGGTATACAAATAATTTGTATGCAATGCTGTTGCCAATATCGTTTTCCAATATATACTGTGATTTAGATAGCGTAAAAGCGAAATGTTTTTGTCTTTTGTATCGTTATTAATCTCCAATAAAACTTTAGCATACTTTTCTATATCTAAAATTATTTGTTGAGTATTTTTCCCTTTGAATTGTTCTTTTAACTCATCTTGTAATGCTCTGCGTGGGTTTTCTGCTTTTAGATAATATAAATAAAGACTAAATATACTTTGTACAGACTCGCCCGAAAGCTCCGCAGTAGTCTCAATACGTTTCCATACTTCTACAAAACTAACTCGCTTGGTTTCATCTAAATTTTGCAGCAAATGTGCCTTAATGATATCAGCAGGAGTTAAATCTAACCCTCTATCATTTAAAACTGAAAACAATTTAATAGCAAAACCTTCGTCAAAACAAACAATACGTATGAGCGTAACATTATTGAAAAAGTATTCAATAAAAGAATTGAAGTTTTCAATATAATATTCGTCTGATGGATTTTGAGAATTTTGAATTAACTCTTTAAAGTAAAATGTATTTTGAAGAAATCTATTGTTAGTAATATCCTTTTTTAATGCAGAAAAGTTAATGCCATTTATAACCGTTTCTTCAAAATTTGCTTGGTTGTTAAGATGTGTAGTTAATATTAAACGGTCTTTATCCTCGATGTCATCTTTGATACAAGCATTAATTAATGCTTTATATTTAGGTAATAACTCTAAACCTAAATCACGTAGTGTACAAAATAAAATAGTTAATGTGGTTAAACGCTGTTGACCATCTACTACTTCGTAACCATTATCTTTTTTTACTACCACTACCGATCCTAAAAAGTAGTTGCTATCTTGAGAAGTATCATTAGTGTGATTATTATACGCTTCTACTATATCATACCATAATTGCTCTACACGTTCTTTATCCCAAGAATAAGGACGTTGATAAATAGGCATATTATAAAAAGCATCTGTATCTCTAAATATCTGTTGTATGCTTTTATTATCGGGTTTAAATATATCTTTACTTTCCATAAATGGTTACTACTTCTTTTTCGTTTTCTTACTTGGTTTATTGGCTTCTTTCTCTGCTTTAATTTTCTCCAACAGTACCGAAGCTGGCTCGTAATCGGCTTCTTGTTGAGAAGCTCGAATTTCTGCTTCTGATAACAACTTTCCTTCAAATGCTTTCTTTAAAATACTTTGGCGTAAAGCTTCTGCTTGGGTTAAGCTATCTTTTATTTGCTGCTCTACGGCATCACAAACCGATAAACGAGATTCGATCTCTTTGACGATTTGGGCTTGTTCTTCGCATGAACAAAAAGGTATAACTAAATTATTTATAACTTCCTGGTTTAATGCTTTTTGATTATTACCAGAGCCTATTCTTCTACTATTCTCATAGTTGTAAACAAAAAAGTAATATAAATATTCAGGTACAGTATGATTATCAAGCATTCTAATTGCTGCTGTGTTTTGATTATGACAAGCTGCTGATTTTAGTATTGCTGCCTGACCTCTAGTTTTACCTTCGCCAATCATTGCTAAAACAATTGTACCTTCAGGATGTAAAGATGTAGAAGTATTAAGTAATCCCTTTTGTGTTATCTTTTCTTTAGTATCATAAATTTTATTAAACGCTACTTCACCACTTGATATCCATTTAACATCACCATTTTCCCAATATTCCTTAATACCTCTGCTTGGAGTTGAACCTATAAAAACCGAATAAACATTTCCTATTTTAATATTAAGTCTATTATTAACAATATGAGGAGTGTCCATTTGAAAATTAGCAAGAGGTTTAGGTTTTGTAGGTTTCTTTCCTTTCTTTTCCCAAATAGCAACAGCTTCTTTCCAATCTTTTATTCGTTTTTCATAGAATGCTTGTCGTTGTTCTTCTATTTGAGCTAACAACTCCTCCCCAGTTGGTAAATCTGTTTTATTTTCTCTCCAAACTTTCGTCAACTCCCCCTCAAAGGCTTTTTTCAAAACGGCTTGGCGGTAGATTTTGAGTTGGTTGAGTGCTTTTTTAAGGTCGGCAATACCCGCGTCCAAACTAGAAAACAAGGCTTCTATCTTTTTGACAATGGCACGTTGTTCGGGAAGTGGTGGGAGGAATAATTTAATAGGCTTTATTTCCTTTATTCCTGCCATATTTTGCATACCCGAACCTCTTGTATCACTCAAGATTTTCTGTTGGAAATGACTTGATTTAAAAAAATTAATAAAATAATTATGATTAATCAATTTTTCTTCAATTCTAATTCTAAGTAATGCTTGATTAATTATACCTCTTGGAGAATTTTGAGGAATACGAGCTATTTTACCTAAAGTTCCAGAACAACTAACTATGTAATCTCCTGATAAAGCTTCGCATGCCTTTAAATTATTAAAATGTTCTTCATTAATGTAATATCTCCCAATAGAAAAATCATTATTTATTGCATGTTGTTGTTCATATACTTTGTAGCCTGATTCAACAAACATTTCTTTTTTCAAATCACCACCAAAAGGTCCTCTCTTTAGATTTGAAGTAATATCCTCAAAAGTACATTCTACCCAATCTTCTCTCATTATGCTGCTAAAGCTTCATTTAATTCGTTAATAATGTTTTGCATGTCGTCGCCAAAGAGTTGGTACATTTTGCCACGTCCACCGTGTACATCAAAGGGGTTGTAATCCAAATCGTCTATTTCCAGATGGTACGAATTCACGATATGCTCTTTAATCATACGGAGCCAATCCATTTGCTCGGCTGTAAAACGGTTGTGCTGTCCTGCATTTTGAGCGAATATCCATTGCTTAAAGTTATCGTCCACCGTCTTGTCGAAGGCCTTTAGTACGCTATCTATACCACATACAGCACGGATCAGTGATACTAAAGCAGTCAGCTCATCTTTGGGCGCATCGCTATGGGTTTTTCCTATATTTTTATAGGCTTCCCAGATATGCAAAGGTGCAAATATCGGCTTTTCTAAACGTATCTTCTCCATCAAATCCTTAATCATTTTAAAGGTGATTTCCTTTCTACGATACGGTTGATCAAAGAAAATCGATAAGGCCTTGATTTCGCTTTTGTTGGCACGCAAGTATTCTTCAAAATCTTGTACTAAAGCATTTGCTTTATCAATGGTTGTTGTATCCCATTCAGAATTTAATACCGTGTCGATATTGATATGATCGATGATTTGTTCGTGTTGCTTGCGTACATTGTCGATGTATTCATTCAATTCACCATTGAAGCTCAAAGAAGCCTGACGAATTAAGTTTTCTTGTGCTTGTTCATGAGCTTTATCTACCAACAAAGGTGACCTCTCTTCAATAGGTGTTTGAAGTATGATGTGTTGCGCAGCGGCTTCTATCGCATCGGGATCAAAAGCCGTAATCAATTCTTTGGTGATTTGTTTTAAGCTTTTTCCTCCAGATAACTCCATTAACCTGGCTTCTTCTTTTTCGCTGATTTGTTTATCCAAACGAATTAAACGGTTGGCTAGGGAAAGAAACACATCTTCCTCGGCTACCCCCATCGTTACAGCACCTAATAATTCTTTCAAAGCAACCGTAGGTTTACGCTCTAGCGGGCGGCTATCGGTTTTCTTAGATTTCGTTGCTCCTACGGCATCAATAATCACAAAATGATTTTTGACACGCGCTTGTTTACTCACCAATTGCAATTTATCGGCATTGATGGTACGTGTACCACGCCCTTTCATCTGCTCGAAGTAATTGATACTTTTTACATCGCGCATAAACAATAAAACCTCTAATGGCTTTACATCGGTCCCTGTAGCAATCATATCTACGGTAACGGCTATACGTGGATTGTAATCGTTTCGAAAACGATTCAGCACCGATTTGGGGTCTTCATCAATTTTGTAGGTTACTTTTTTACAGAACTCGTTGCCTTCGCAAAACTCTTCACGGACAATATGGATGATATCGTCTGCGTGAGAATCTGTTTTGGCAAATATCAAGGTTTTAGGCACTTCGTAATCTGTACGGTCGGCATTCCAACGGTCTGGATAAATCACCTGCTCCAAAACACGTTTGTATTCTTTGATGATAGTACGAATTTGCGATACATTCACCACGGCCTTATCTAAGTCGTTGCGTTTGTATTCGGTATCCTCGTCTTCTTGTTGCCAACGTTTGGCACGAGAGAGTTTATCCCGACGATCTACAAACCAACCCGATTCAATCAATCCACCTTGTTGAGAAATTTCTGTTTCGATGCTATATACCTCATACGGTACATTCACGCCATCCAATACCGATTCTTCGTAGGTGTATTGACTCACCACATTTTCATTGAAGAAACCGAAAGTACGTTTGTCTGGGGTAGCTGTTAGACCTATCAAGAAAGCATCAAAATAATCCAATACCTGTTTCCAAAGATTGTAAATGGAACGGTGACATTCGTCTATTATAATAAAATCGAATTGTTCTATCGGAACTTGATCGTTGTATTCCACAGGAATAGCTTCTTTCTTGGCCAACTTTTGTTGTAACCAAGAGGATTGTTCGTTGGGATTTTCTATATCGGCATTTTCATCCATTTCCTCCCCGCGTAGAATAGAATACATACGCTGAATGGTAGAAATACATACTTGACTATCTGAAGTTATATAACTGGAGCTTAACCGTTGAACATTATAGAGTTCAGTAAACTTGCGGTTATCGTCATTCGGCTGAAATGCCATGAATTCTTGCTCGGCTTGTTCGCCCAAATTTTTGGTATCCACTAAAAAGAGAATACGCTTTGCTTTAGCAAATTTCAGCAAACGATAAATAAACGTCGCAGCTGTAAATGTTTTACCAGCTCCCGTAGCCATTTGAATTAAGGCTTTAGGTTTTGCTCGCTTGAAGGATTTCTCTAGATTATTAATTGCCATAATCTGAGCAGGGCGTAAACCCGTTTTATCTAATACTGGAATATCATGTAGACGACCACGTAAGGATTTATCTTTCTTTACCCACTCGAATAAGGTTTCGGGTTTATGAAAATGAAACACCTCACGAGAACGTGCGCTTGGGTCACGATAATCGGTAAAGCGGGTGATGGTTCCCGTACTTTCATACACAAAAGGAATGGCTTCGGCAGATTTAAAGAATTTTAATTGTGCTTCTGCATATCCTTTGGATTGCTCTTCAGCTACGGTTAAACGATGTCCGTCATATTCTTTTTTGGCTTCTATAATTCCTACAGGTTTTTGATTGACAAAAAGTACATAATCTGCAGGACCTACAGAGGTGGTATATTCACGAACCGCAACGCCTTTTGCAGCATTGAAGTTGATTTTATCTTTTGACTGTACTGCCCATCCCGCTTGACGTAACATTTCATCGATACGATCTCGAGCTATTTGTTCTGGGTTTTGGTTAAGCATTTATACTTAGGTAATTTTTCGAGTAAATATAGTAATTATTAAATGCTTTTAACAAACAGGAAAAGCGGCATTCCTCGTGGTTTTGAAGCAGAGGATATCGCCAGTCCAAAGAGCTACTTTCTGAATATATTCTACTGATATTTCCATAATTATTTACTGTAAATTATTTGGCCTGTCTGGTTTGTACTATGCCCATTCAAGTCTCCTCCAAGATACTTGAAATCTAATAATGAATCAAATAATATTGTATAAAAATACAATACTGATGATTGGCGCTAGTACGAATAACTATACTATCTTTGCTCCCAATCAAATAAACATTATAATTTATAGCCGATGAATGATCTTAAATCCTATTTTGAACAACAACTGATAAAGCAAACAAAGGAGTACAATATTTTTTCTGTTCTACATAGAGAAGATGATGAAACACGTCTACATTCTAGATTTCTTGCGTTTTTGCTAGACCCGAAGGAGTCTCACAATGTAGGTGACATGTTTTTCAAACTATTTTTGGAGCAGGTCTTGAATATAGAATTTGACTATACCAACTATGAGGTAAGAAAAGAGTTTGAGTATATCGATATATTAATCCATAATGATAGTGATGCTATCATCGTCGAAAACAAGATTTATGCCGGTGACAGTAATCATAACGAGGATGAAGAAGATCTTGTAAAGCAGTCAATTTTAAAAAAGGGTTATAAAGGGCAACTGGAAAGATATTATAATACGGTAGCTACAGGCATTAACAAGAATGATAAAGAGACTGGCCTCAAACTAAATGTTATTCAAGTAGCGTACTTGACGCTAGCTGGTCATTCTCCTACAGATAAGAGTACCGGAATGCTCCCAATGAAACCAAAAAAGATCTCTTATATAGATGATATCAGTAATTGGTTGGAGCAGTGTGCTGCAATGATTGGTAGTACCTCTCCTAAATTAAGTGCTGACATCCGACAATATCGACAACTGGTGATAAAACTGACGAGTGAGGTTCCTCAGGTTTTAAAGAATAAAGCTATAATTTCGGATAAGATTGATATTGCTTGGGACCTAGAAAATAGTGACAAGTTTTTCACAAGAGATATGGCTCCGATATTCAATCATGTAAAGTGGCATACGATAGATGACTTTTTTAACGAATTGGCCTATGCTTTGGAGCAACTGGAAAACTGTAATGTAGGATATAGACCAGATCCGGAAAGTATCACCAAAGTAGCACATAGTAAAGGAAAATCTACGCATATGCTAATCCTTAGTTTTGTTCTGAACGGTAACTCGATGCAGATCGTAAGTGATTCCAAAGGCCTTACTTTAGGTAATATGAGTACTTCACAATGGGATAACATCAAAGGTGTGGATGTGAAATTAAATGAATTTAGCAAAGAAAATACTTTCCTTATGATTGACATTGAGCATAGGGAAAAAGTCATTTCGGAAATAGTAAGCTTTACTTTAGAAAATTACAATAAACTAAAAAAAGATTTTAAACCTGTAATAGACAAAAGGTGTTAATATACCGGAAGGCGACGGAGAATTAGGCAAATTGAAATTAGTATACTGTACTCTTGTATATTGATTTCAATTTGCTTAAATTTATTAAGTAAACTTAAATGAGTTTAATAGAACTCAACTATTTCGTATATTTCCTCTATAAAAAAATTAATCGGCTGAGGAGAGCTACAAAATTCGCTTTTATATTATGACGCAATTATATTGAAGATAAAGGCGAATTTATGTAGGTTTGCAAATAACAAAAATAGTGCTTTTTAGTAGCACGTAACATTTGACAATGGCAGTAGCAGAACAAATAAAGAGCTTGATACGTTCATTTGGAGAAGGCGATGAAAGTCGATTCTATGCCACAGCTATGCAGATAGCCGCTGCTGAAGCCCGCCAAGGACACAACCAATTGGCTGAAGAATTAAAGAAGCTAATCGATAAAGCCAAGCTTACAAAGAGCAAGGATACTGTACTGATCAAACAGCTACCTGTCAATACGGCTCAAAAGGAACTAAATGATTTATTAGAGCTTGTACGTCCAGAAGTAAAGTTAAAAGACATGGTTTTGTCGGAGGATGTACTCAACGCGTTACAACGTGTACTGGATGAGCAACGCAAGATCGACCTACTGGAGAGTCATGGCCTTAAGGCTCGTAAAAAGATGCTATTTACTGGAGCCCCTGGTTGCGGAAAGACTATGAGTGCACATGTACTCGCTAGCGAACTGGGCTTGCCGCTATTCATCATTCGCCTAGACGGCTTGATAAGCCGGTACATGGGTGAATCTATTGCTAAACTTCGCTTGGTATTTGAGGCTATGCATGATTTTCGTGCGGTGTATCTCTTCGATGAATTTGATAGTATCGGTACATCTCGAAATGCGGGCAATGAAGTAGGCGAAATAAAACGAGTGTTGAATAGCTTTTTGCTGGAGATTGAAAAGGATAACTCTCGAAGCCTGATCATCGCTGCAACGAATCTTCCGGAAATGTTGGATAAAGCGCTATTCAGGCGTTTTGATGATATTATCCAATTTCCTCTCCCTACTGAAGAGGAAATAAGCCAATTATTTGAATTAGAATTAACTGGGGTTAACCTACCTTATACAATTGACATACAAAAGATAGCGCAACATGCTATCGGATTGAGTTTTGCTGATATACATCGTGTAGTAACGGATGTGATCAAAGATTATTTGGTTTATGGAGTAGGCTCTGTATCTGAAGAAAAGTTGCTCAATTATGTAGAGGCTAGGAAGAATCCTTATTAAAGGGCTAATTCTTAAACTTAATTATGACCGAAAATACACTGGATCATCTATTCCTAGATGGTCGGTTTTACGATGCCAGTCCCTATACATCTAATAGCAAAGGTGGACCAAATGTAATGGCTCGAAGTACTATTAATAGAGAAGAACAAGGAAACTTTGTAAAAGTTCGCTTTAATGAGGCTATTGATGATTTTAAAAGCGGAAAAGCTGAACAGGATTTTGTCTATATCGAGCTCACATCGGCAATAAACTTTGAGATTGATATTGACAAATTTGATGGTGTAAAAGAAATCTATCGTATTGCATATGTCCGTAAACAGGAAGTATTACAAGAGGATATCCTTCCTGCGGAAACGGTGTATCAAGTAGGGCTCTTTGTCTCCAAAGATGGTATCGAGGATTTTTTGAATAAGATAGACAAATTCCTGAATGAATATACGCCACAGAGCAAAGGCAAAGCTGTTCGTACGCCCCAATTTAACACACTTTTTTCCAATATTGGGGATATCAAAGCTGCGACCTTAAAGAGCTTTTGGCAAGAGTCCCAATATCCTTTTCCTGAGCCAGATCAAATGGTGTGGTGGGAAATATGGATAGACAATAAGGATATCGGTAATGAATCGGATTATTTAAATGCTATATGTGCACCCTACGGTATAGAAATTGGGGATAAATGGATTAGATTCCCTGAACATAGTGTGGGCCTTATAAAAGGAACAGCCGAGATGCTCTCTTCATCAGTTCTATATTGTAATAAACTGGCTGAGCTTAGAAAACCAAAGGATACGAGTGATTTTTTCACGGAACTAAACAAAATAGAACAGGCGGACTGGGTGGATGATCTAATTGCTCGTACTCGAAATAAAAGTAATGAAAGCAAAATATCAGTTTGTTTACTCGACTCGGGTGTAAATAGAGCCCATCCCCTATTGGAAAATCTCATTCCCGAACATCATCTGGATACAATTATTCCTGAAGCTGGCACAGCAGATACCGGAGGAAGAAATGGTCATGGTACACCTATGGCCGGGTTGATTCTGTACGGAAATCTTACAGATGCTCTGGCTAGCCCGCATAATATCGAGGTATTCCATCATCTAGAAAGTGTTAAATTAATAAGTCCTGCAAAGCCACATGATCCATTAAACTATGGTGTAGTCACACAGGAAGCTATGGATAGAGCTATAACTATTAATTTTGATCATAAAAGAGTAGTCTGTATGGCAGTTACATCTCATGAAGCAGCCCATCTTGGCTCACCTACTTCGTGGTCTGCGGCTTTGGACCAATATTGTTATAACGGGACAGATTATCTTTACTATGCTCCATTGATATGTGTGTCGGCAGGAAACCTAGACGATGAAGCAAGGGTAAACTATCCACTAAGTAATCGGGAAGAGAGTATAAATGAACCTGCACAGGCTTTTAACGCATTAACAGTAGGCGCATATACAGATATGGATACTATAGACACTATAGTCTTTCCTGATGCCTATTCGCTTGCAAAAAAAGGGACGCTGAGTCCAGGAAGCTGTACTGCGCACTCTTGGGAAAACGATTGGCCAAATAAGCCTGACATTGTAATGGAAGGTGGCAATATGGGACTACAATATGATAACCTGATATACCCAGACTCGCTGATGCTACTGTCTACGAGTAAAGGCGCTGACCTAAATAAATGGTTTACTTCATTTGGCGATACGAGCGCAGCTACCGCTCTAGCTAGTCGATTTGCGGCACAACTCTATGTGGTGTATCCTGATCTTTGGGCGGAGACAATAAGAGCCCTAATGGTACATTCTGCCAGTTGGACAGCTGCTATGCTTGAGCATAGAGACATCAAAACACTTTCTGCTGAAGAAAAGGTTTTACTGCTAAAAACAGTTGGCTATGGTGTACCTAATCTGGATCGTGCAATGAAGTCTGCCTCAGACTCGCTGACACTTGTAAGTGAGGCATCTTTCACTCCATACAAACTAGAGGACTCTAAAGTAAAAACCAATGAATTTCATTTGTATAACCTGCCTTGGCCTGTAGATGCCCTTGGCGAGCTAATGAATACCCCCGTCAAACTTACAGTTACATTATCCTATTTTATAGAACCTAACCCAGGAAACAAGAGGTATGCAAAAGCTAATAATTATATGTCGCTCGGTTTGAGGTTTAAAATGATAGGAACCGGTGAGTCACCTGCTGCCTTTGCTGGACGGATCAGCGCCCAGATGAGAGAGGAAGACTATGAAAAAGAGGGAGGCGAAAAAGAATGGCAGCTGGGAGAACATATACGTAATAAAGGATCTATTCATAAAGATAGCTGGGAAGGTACTGCGGCGGATCTTGCTACTCGAAACAGGATTGCTGTATATCCTACCTCAGGTTGGTGGAAGACAAGGAAAAAGTTAGAACGCTATGACAACACAATACGATATAGTCTAATCATCTCTATTGAATCACCTGATGTAGATATTGATATTTACACACCTGTAAAACAGCAAATCGATGTTAAGATAGCTATACCAGTTGAAGTGAACTGAATGCATAATGGCTATTTACTTGCTAAGTAGTTATTTGCATTAAGGGCATCTTTTCAACCCTTAATGCAAATAACTACTTAATTTGTCTTTGCTAATTCTGTGAAAGTGCGTTTTTATCGTTGAATTCTACAATTAACTGACGCATCATTCCTTTGTTACTAAAATGCCGTCCGATATCAACGACCTTTTCATGGAAATCTGTAGATACGTCTGGCCGTTGATAATGGAAAATCTTGATAGATTTACAATTATGATGCTCAAAAACCTCCTTAAACATAGTCCGATCAGATAGGCCACATGAATGTCCTATTACAGATATACTTGGTAAGTATCTTCATTTAAAAAACGTATTAAGTTTCTATAGTTTGGCGTCCTCAGATTCATAGCAAAGGTTACATCTATGCATTATGCATGTAAAGTAATTGCTTCATAATAATTATAAATATCTGTCTAGAGATATTATACCCGGAATTCGGTTTTTGTTGCACATTATTTTACCTTTCCCGATAAATAGCTCTATTTCAACACAGGACAGGATAAAATTCACTTAACTAGGATAATTATTTATTAAACAGTGTAAAAAATGGGATATCAACTAATAACGATAAGTTTAATCTATTCACAGATACCTGAGTTTCGGTTATAGATGCTTGGCCATTGTCTACTTTAATCGTTCTGAGATTTGGCACATAATTGTAATGCATTCCAAAAGTAAAGGGACTTTTAGATAAATTGTAATACAAGCCTATCCCAGGAGTAAAGAATTGTTCAAACTTTAGATTCGTAAAAGACGTCGTATCATTTTGAAGTCTTACATTAACAATAGATCCTAAATCTATAATACTTGCAAATGCAGTCCAATTTCCTCCAAAAGTTACTGAGACACCCATTGGGGCAGCTAAGCCGATATTATTTTTTGTTTGGTTTTTAGACCCTAAGGCAGTTTCCTTACCTCCTGTAAAGCCTACATATCCATTCAGACTGACATTAAGCTTGCTTTTTCGTTTGATAGAACTTCCTCCTATTGGTAAAGCATATGATTCTAATAAAGCTTCCATATCGGTAGCATCTTTTGTTTCAGCTAACTGAAGAGCGAAGATTATATTTCTTCTATATATATTATCAGACTCTTCAGGTAAGTAATCTTTAAACTTTTGAAGAACTATTACTATTCCCTTTTGATATTCTCCATTTTGCAAAGGGTAAACTACATCATAATAAGTATTAATTAACTCCAAATATCCCGAGTCTATACTAAACAAATTTAAGCTCTTTGCCTGCTTTAAATAATTTAATAATGATGAATTAATCAACCCTAGCAATTGTAAACTCTGTTCCTTGTTTAACTGAAAATTATAGCTTTTTAAAAATTTATCTATCGCCCTAAAATCACTATAAATTGATACTAACTTTTCAATTTTGGCAACTTGTATATTTAAAGTACCTCCATTCACAAAATCCCTTAACTGCTCCTTCAATAATCCATAAAAATATCTAGATTTTTTATTACTTAATGGATTCCCCATAAGAAACGTGATGTCTACCCACGTATTATTGCTACCTAAAGTATCTCTAAGTGCTTCAGAAATTAAATAGTTTATAGCCATTGCGTCACTAAACTCATCTAAATTATAACTTTCGGAATTTAACTTCCTAAATATGTCGGGAAACGACACATTATGTTTTAAATTGGAGTGGACTTGTCCGGCTATTTTTAAGGCATCTAAACCTTCTGTAGGTAATTTTGGAAATATGATACTTGCATTAGTAGCAATCCTTTCATCAAGTTTTTGAAGATCACCTTCAATTACCTTCTTTAAAAAAATAAGATCAGCACTATAATAGCTTCCATTATTTCTTAATTGCACAATTTCATTATAACTTACTGGAAGCAATGCTTCAAATATCTTTTTTTTTCGCTCACTGATTTGGTCAAAAATTTGATTAAGCCCATAGTAGATCGTTTCTTGCTTAAATCTTTTTGCCATAAAATTGGATAAACCGTTAATTGTTGCCGCTTCCCAACCAATTGATGGTGAAATTGATTGAGTTTTTTGAGCAATCGCCTTTGTATTATTTGAGTTATCATCTTTCTGAAATGTACCATCAACTATAGTTTCTTCAACTTTTGTTTTTGCAGCAGATATAATTTCACCCAAAAAGGGATCATTTATTGTTTCCTTATTAATATCAATTCTGTACTTTTCTAAAATTTGAATAATTGACTTTTGATATCCGTCTCTTTTTAAACCTTTGCTTTTCCCGACATTATCTACTAAATCCATTAAATAGAGCACATCAGAGTATGTTGGTTGCACATTCAACCCAGTTGAACGTTCCTGACCAAAGCAATAAAAAGGTAATATTAAAAATAGTAAAATGACTCTCATAAGTTGATGTTTTTAGGTTATATACTAATATGTTTAATTGATTGACGTATTAGTTTAATTGATTAATTTAAATATAATATATTTTATCTTTTTTAATAAAATCAATACATTTTCACGTTTAAAACTTTAGCTAATCGAATCAAGTCTCTTGGCCACAATAAACCCTTAGCCCTTTGGTAAAGTTCTCTTTTATATGCATAATTAATTCTCATCCAAGATATTTGAAATATATCAACAAACCAAACAATATTGTATAAAAACACAATATTTATAGATAAATATTGTACAAAACACCGTAGTGGAGCTTGTCTACTAAAGCTGTATATGGATAATATCTTTGATATCGGTCGAATACCGAGGTGACAGCCGCTCCTGCTTCATACGCCACATGCGCTGGCCCTGTGCTCCCAGCCGTACGCTGTTCTGCCCATACTGCCGGTTGATCTTGTCAAAAGCTTGCATCAACGCATCATGGCGTGTGTCCCGATGATTAAATAACGTAGCCTGTTCGGAAGCTTCGGGACTTAAGTCCTGTACAATAACGCCTGCCTTTTTGTACCCATAGCCTTCGCGGTAGATACGCCTGAGTGCAATGGTGGCATAGCGCCCTAGATCGATGGCAGAATTGCTCGCAAAGGGCAGGTCGACCGTGATGCTGGGATTGTACTGCTGCTGGTCTTGGCGGTGTCTATTGGTCTGGAGAAATACGGTTATGGAGCTGCAACGGCTATGCTGCTTGCGCAGCTTCTCCGAGCAGGAGGCGGCAAAGGTGACTACGCGCTCGCGGATGGGCTCGTACGCACTCAGATTATTATCGAAACTACGGGTGGTGGCGATATTCTGCTTGGCAGCGGTCTCCTCCAGATCTAAGGTGGGTACGCCCGATAGGTCGCGCTGCAACCGCAGCCCTACGATGGACATATGCTTTTGTACCCACTTGGGGTCCATATGTACGAAGTCGTAGGCGGTATCTATACCGAGCTGGAACAGCCTAACGGCATGCTTGCGCCCTATGCCCCATACATCTTCGACATCGAGCCATCTCAGTGCTTTGTCGATCTGCTGTTGTGTGCGCATAACATGACATCCCTTGGACTCCTTGGGGTATTTCTTGGCGATACGGTTGGCTACCTTGGCCAGTGCCTTGGTGGGTGCTATACCTACCGAGATGGGGATACCGGTGCAGCGGTACACCTCTTCGCGCATCTGCTCGCCGTGACTTTTGAGGTCGATATAATCGTAGCCATCGAGCTTCATAAAGCACTCGTCTATGCTGTAGATCTCCTGCTCGATGCAGTACTGCCCCAGAATGCTCATGACGCGCTGGCTCATATCGCCATACAGCGGGAAATTGGCCGAGAAGACCTGTATGCCGTGCTGCTTGAAGAGCTCCTGGTACTGAAAGGCGGGTGCGCCCATGGGGATGCCACAGGCCTTGGCTTCATTGCTCCGGGCGATGACACAACCATCATTGTTGCTGAGTACGACAATCGGCTTGCCATTCAGGTCGGGCCGGAAGACGCGCTCGCAGGAGGCGTAAAAGTTATTGCAGTCGATGAGGGCGTACATGGCTATACGGGCTTGATGATGTACGTGACGATGCCCCACACGACAAAGTCATTGTCGGCGGTAACGGTAATAACGGGGTAATCGGGATTGGCGGGTACGAGCTGTACCTGCCCCTGCTGTATGCGGATGCGCTTGGCCGTAAACTCGCCATCGAGGTAGCAGACGGCGATCATGCCATCGCTGGGGCCTAGGCTCTTGTCGATGACCATGATGTCGCCATCATCGATACCGGCGTCGCGCATGGAATTGCCCCGCACACGGCCAAAGAAGGTGGACAGCGGATGTTTGATCAGCTCCTTGTTCAGATCGATACGTAGGTCTTCGTAATCGAGCGCAGGGCTGGGAAAGCCTGCACTGATGCCGCTGGCGATATAGGGGATCAACCTATCGCTGCTGGGTGCTACTTGGTATATCGAGATGTTCATAGTACAATTTTACTAATATTATTAGCATAAAAACAAATGAAAGTTTGATTTGTTACAGGACTAAATCGAATAGTATGGACCTGAACACACTGAAATACCTGGAGGACAAGGGATACCGATATCTGCTTCGCTCATTTGGAAAGAAAGCTTTTGTGCCTTTGCGAAAAGTACCGAATAGAGTGTCTGATACGCCGCTGGCTGAGGATGAATTGCTATCCATCAGCGATGCTATCGATAACTGGGATAGTGATTTTTTGGAGTATCGGTTGATTATCGTGATGTAGTACTGCCTGTACTGCCTACCGCTATGTATGACTGTGGTGATTGATCCAAAATGGCTCTTGTCTTGAATCGACTATATAAAGGAGCGTAATATTTGAATCGGATACTGCATAGAATAATGAACTTAACTTTTTTATTGGAGCTACCCTAACGCTAGCATCAAAAGAGGATACTTTGTACATTGTAGGGAATGCTGCTATGGATTTTATGACATCTTCGGCTTCAAGAAGGAATCGATTGGAAACTTTGGAACCCCAATGCTCGTCTAGAAAATCAACAAGGACTTTGAGTGTGTATTCGAAGGTATCGGTATATTGGACTGTTAACGACACAGGCACCTATTTGCCGAGTATAGCTTGAAGGCCATTGTACGCTTTTACTTTGCCTGCCTGCATCTCTTCCTTGGCCATGTTTACGCCATCCACGACGTGCTGTGGATATTCTTCGCTATTACCTTGCTCTTCATATACCACGCCCAGGGCGTCTAAGACTGCCTTTATTGCTTTCTCAGATTTTTTGTTTTCTATATGAATGGTTAACGTTGTCATCTTTCTTTATACTTACTTAGTACTAATATACGCTTTTTTTTTCTGGTAATATGTACCTCTTTTAAAACAGGCTCTTGTCATCGGGGATATCATTGCCTAATACGGGTAGTCCTGGCCAGTCGTAGGCTTCGTAACGGTGCTTGCCGTCGGGCCGCGCGGGATAGCCCCGCAATGTATAAACGGGGTGGTACAGGAGCTGTGCAGTGGGTATCTCGTAATGGAAAATGGGTTGCATGTCGTCGTCTTCGATATCTTCTAGCCAGTGCTCTTCTAGATCTTCGGGTAGGAATAGGGGCATGCGATGCTTGTTGGGCCCGTCGTTATGGATATGGGCCATAACATCGTTGGCAGCGCGTGTCAGCATACCGAAGCTGCCTACCTTTTCGATAACACCGTCTTCGTCTACGACCTCGTGCCATTGGTACAGCCCAGGGATATAAAAGAGATCACGCCCCTGCTCGCCTATGTAATAGGGTACTTTCTTTTTCCAGCCTTGTATAGCGCGGTGTTCGTAGGTGCCGGATACGGGGATAAGGCAGCGCTGTTTGCGCAGGCGGTACCAGTAGGACTTCTTGTCGTCGAGGATTCGCTCGCTGCGTATATTGATCATATTGCGCCGGCGGTCGGTCTGCAACTTGGGGTCTTGGATATAGGTAGGCAGTACGCCCCACTCCATCTCGGCGAGGGCTAGACCTGTCCCCTCTTTATCTTTGTAGATAATGGGATATCGGGGAAAGGTGATGGCCTGTACATTTTCGAAATAGCTGTAGTCGTAATCGATCTTCTTGCGCTCGTCGCGGATCTGTGGATAGGATCGCTTGACGAGCTCAATGTCGGTATGGAGTGATATGTCCCAGCACATGTTTTTTTATTTAGTTATCTAGTGATCAAGTGAACGAGTTATCTAGTGATGTTGTTATCTTGTTATCTAGTGATGTTGTTATCTTGTTATCAAGTTAACTTGTTATCGAGTTACCTAGCTACAAATGAACGTACTTAGCTCATCACTAATATAGTGATTTTTGGTTGGGAGATAAGAATTTATTGGATAAGATCGATGGCGGGGACTTTTAGTTTTTTGTCGCCAGAGCTGATGGTCGCCCATACCCTCCCCGATTCGAGTGTGAAAAGGATATCGATGGGATCTTTGCTACGGAAGCGGGTTTTAATCCGCAGGTAGTTGATGATATTCTTTTCGTACCACTTGAGCATGCGTGTATTCCAGTTTTCGTCCTTGAACTTATTGAGAAATAACCGATAGCCGGAATTAACCTCGAGCAAGTCGGCAATCTTGACTGCTCCGTCAGGCAAATGTAAGGCCTTGCCCTCCTTGGCATCGAGCTGTGCGGCATGTCTATCGGCATCCTCCAAATTCTCGTAAGCCGACAGCAGGAAACCTGTCCCCTTGGCCACGGATGGCCAACTGAAACGCTGTAGCACATAGTGCTTGTACCCTCGTGCTACGAGCTCGTGGAATAGCTTGACGGTGACCTGCTCGAAGGGAATGTACATAGATTGAAGATACGGAAAATAGTTGGTGTAGCAGTTATGATGCCGATAAAGAGCTAAGCTCCTTAAAAATAAGTTTGCTACCTGGGGATTCCAAATTGCACGAATCAAACTGGCCGGTTCAGCATTTGCTTTGAAGCTATCTAAAGATGATAGGAATTTATGTTAGGTAGATTTACCTAGAACTTTTGGTGGTGTAACATATTCGCTTGCATCTCTTTGGAAAGATGCAATTTCCAATAGCCAGAGAACATGGCTAATATGAATAAAATACGCTCAACACAAAATAGCCCTCGCTAGGACGCAAGGGCTGCCTTTTTTTAAAACCAATTATAAACCGCTGGCGCGGAGCTTTTTTTATGAATACATAAATATAACATTTATACCACTATAATACAACAGGATACAAATCAACTTTGTGAATTATAGACGCCGATCCTCCGGCATACCTTCACTCCTCCCCTAATTTGTATGTCTAAACCAGATAACATTACGGTTTCCTGTATCAGAATGTAAAGCCCGAACATTACTTTTATCAAGAGTTTGAAAGAGTAAAAGGTTAAAAACGCTTTAAACCAACGTTATGAAATCCAAAATATTTTACGTATTGTTATCCATATTCTTTGTTTTCGCTTCATGTAAAAGATATGATGATATAAGCAATTTTTCTGAATCAGCAGATTTAATCTCTCAAGTCCGCAACCAGTTTCAAGAAGACAGTATACATTTTTATCAGTCATTTGATAAAAGGCAATATAATTACAGACAGTCTCTTACACGGATTATCCATTGGCACCACGCAAAGTTGATTCGGGACACCATAATTGTTCCGATTACTCTACAATTGGCAAAAGGGGAATCAATTCGGAAACTGGAGGAAACACTTTAAATCACAAAGTTTATTTGATCGGATCTAAGAATGAAAAGGATAAATATTCGTACGAAATGCATACTTTTATTGGAGACACCGATGGATCGAAGGGTAAATTTACAGGAACGTTATTTGTAGAAAACTATTTTTTAGGAAACGTAAAGTATAACACCTATTTAAATGGTAAGGTCGCCAGATATGGCATAATCAATCTGCGTCAGATTGAAATACGCGCTAGCTTGAGAGAAAGGGGGATAATAGCCAGCTCTATAAACTGTAACTGGACTAAGGTGGGACGCACCTGTGTCGGAGATGTAAACGGTGGCAGCGCTCCTGATGAATGTTCTGATCGATATGAATATCAATGTCACTGGAATGAAGACGGTCCTCCCGTTGTATCAGAAGAACAATATGAAGACGACTCGGGTGGTGGCGGTGCCGGTGGTGGCGATCCGGACCCAGGGACATATGATTGTGCAGGCTTATTAAACGGACGAGCATATATAGGCCCATGTGGCAAATGTATTGGTGGCACGACGGGCATAGAGAGTTGTACAGATCTTATAGATAGTTTGAGTAACTATCCATGTGCACAAGACTTATTAAATCAGCTGCCAAATCTAAAAAACAACATAGCTAATTTAATTAAAAACCAATTTGTCGGAAATGATGATTTTAATATTACTTTTAGAGCAAAGCAATTGGCTTCCGATATCGACGGTTTATATAATCCGAATTCTAACAATATGTACAACTCAACAATAACATTGAACACCGATATTTTATTAAACTCTTCGAAAGAATACATATTGGTAACCATGTATCATGAGGCGTTGCACTCGTATCTAAATCTAGAAGAAAAGAGGTTAAGTTCGACAGAATTCACAGTTAAATATCCAAATTTATCTAGGATTGATAACGGTCAAATACCAAAGTATTACTTTCATCATAATGGATTTCCTTCGTTTATAAATCACTTGGCAGACGCCATTGTCTCCTTTAACCCAGATATACCTCATGCGGATGCGGTAATCTTGTCGAAAACGGGTATTGTGACAAACATGACAAACTCAGAACTATTAATAAATCAATCTTATAGAAATGGGACAAAAGGAAAAAAATGCAATTAGTATTGTGCTGCTGTTAATCTCAGCACAGCTGGTGTTTTCTCAAAAATATTTTCTGCTGGAAACTAACACAGATAAGTATCGTACGAAGACCTACGAACTAAGTACAATGGATCTGTATGGTATTGATAAAAAGGTGGATGTGTTCAATATCTTACTGGAGGATTTGATCAACAGATCCAATCCTGAAAAGACACTCGTGCTCTTTTCAGCTTTACCTGGTGCAGGGAATGATAATGGTTGGAATGAAATTAACCTGGAGAGTGTGAAAGACAGTATTATTTCAATTGGAAAACTGTGGAGATTAAGCGAACAATCTCTTTATCAAAGATTTGACCTACAATATGGCACAAAGACTAAATATTGGAATGATTATAAGATCGTGGTACAGCGTGAAGGCCGATACTATGTCTCCAGCAATTGTTTGTTACAGTTTTATGCGATTCAAAATAGATCTGATATCTTTAATCAACCTTATAATACGATCAATATTGAGCAAAATATAAATACAATAACAAGTGTTAAACAGCTATATCATAATACGTATCCGAATAGAACCTTTCCGGTAGGGATGCCTCCCGATGATAGCAATTTTGACAGAATTAGAGATCGTCGCGAGTTCTTGTCGAGGAAGCTGGTAATAAATGACCAGAACTATTATCAATTCTGGACTTTTACAGATTGGGGACAAATTAAGGCCAGGGCGCTTGGTGACCATCATAAAGTGTATTTTGCCTATGAAAGAGGAATAGATCGCTTTGTCTATAACCCCACAGACCTCATTGTAGGTGGCTCGTATGATTTTTACTTCTACCATTACAAAAATGAATTTGGAATTAAAACGGACGTTTTCAATAGGAATGTTATCGATGAAAAAGTGATGATTGCTGACATGCTTAAAGCGGATTAGTATAAGGCAAACGTCCAGCTGAGATCCGTTACGCAATGCGTAACGGATTGACTGATTTTCTACGCAATACGTAGAGGATCAGTCAAAATAAAAAAATGACATATAATCGTTTCGACTGTATGGCAGAATCTCACTCTTTGATATCATTTCTTTTGTTGTAATAGGCTGCTTCGCGCATCTTATTTCGATAGGCAACATTGTGAATCCATTTGGCTAATAAACGATCCATCTTGGTGAGGTGGTATTTGAGGCACCTTAAATACAAAAAAACCGCTCCAAATCCGGAACGGCTATCATTATATTATATCCCCTGCTGGCGCGAGCTTATAGCTTGTATGCAATTCTGATAGTTAAACATGGAGCAGTATTGATTCGCGAATGAATACATCCAGAAAATAAATAAACATTATACAAGATAGCCCTCGCTGACTGCAAGGGCTATCTCTAACCAAGTATAATCCGCTGGCGCGGAAATCTTAAATTATGAATATATAAATATAACACTTATATCACTATAATACAATAGGATACAAATTAACTTTGTGAATTATAGAGAACGATCCTCTCGCATCCCTTAACTCCTCCCCTAATTTGTGTGTCTAAACTATACGGTATTACCTGAGTTACATTCTCTCATATCTGACATTTTCTTATTCTTCTCGTAAGCTTCTCTTACCCTGTTTTCCAGTTCATCAAAACTACACTCTAACAAAACAGCTGATATTGATATTGGCGTACCAAAAGGGCCAGCATTAACCTTTAACCACCAAGATTTTAACTTCCCAAAGCGGGACAAATATTCTTCAGGATTTTTTACATCAATTAATAAAAAACGTGTAGTGTTAATTTTGGCTGTTCTAATACTGGTAATATCGTCCCATTCAATCAATCCTACACTAACTAAACTAGAATCGTCAAATAAACTGTTGCTATCTATTGAAACTCCTTCACCTTTGAATAAAAATTGAATTAACGCAACCGTCGAGACAAAAGAAAAGACAAGAAGGAATGCGCCAATGACCATAGCTAATAGAGGACTTTTATAAAAACTGGATACTTCCTCCGAATGTAGCAACATAAACGTCCCCAGGAAACATATAATAAATGTTGTCAAAAGAGATAAAACTATCTTCTTCTTCGATAAACTTATTTTCATATCATTTTATTAAACCAAAATAACCTTTTACTCTCAAGTTGAGAACAGCGCAGTGTTTCTATCCATTGCTAAAGATGCATACATTATTAATCAAAGTTCCAGTTAATGATTGGTAGCGACCTTTTCTGATTGACGTTCCATAATCCTAATTGCATCCCCTTGAAATTTCTACTTCTATTTAGCAGTCCAATCTGTAACCCGTTGCCACTATGTATAAAATTAAAAGCTGAAATCTGCACACCAGACATGTAATACGAGCTATTTGCAATGATTGAAAGCTGTACTCCAGTTTGCTTGTCAATTATATTCCATCCTCCAGCCAATGACAGTCCCTTTCCCAGTTTACCGTACTGCCCCACCGCGGCAATGGTCCATCCGTTATAATTACAATCACACCAAGAACCTGTAGATATATTCACACCATTGATCACTTCACTGTATTTGAAATCGCTTAGATCAAAAGGCTCGGTAGCATTGGGGAAACCATTGCCCATAAATGAAATGATTCCAATTCCCGGTACTTCAAGTCTAATGCCATTCGTTTTAACGTTTCGACTATCAGCCATGGTAGACGCAAATCCAAATGAAATCCCATTGTACTCAACATTTGAAGTATGGAAAGTGCCAATGGCTCTTTTTTTGACAGTTATACTTTCTTGAGAAAATGATAACGAGAAACATGTAAAAAAAGTCAATAAAGCTGATAATAATAACTTGTTCATAATATCACAAAATAGCCCATTCAATAAAGGTAGTCATTGTATGTGTCTTGTCGAACTGAAAACTTATTATACATCTAATCAATTCGTTATTTCAACGATAACGTTATGCCGTTTCGATAATCTGGGCCCTGTTTTCGAGCTACCGCTTGCAAGTTGTAGCTCTTGTGCAATCACTTAAACCTGTGAATGCCTGATACCTCAACTTGAAGATAAAAGTATATTATCAGCTATGATACCCTCCCCGTGCTGCTGGTGGGAGTTTTCAGCTCTTGTCTATACAATTCTTATAATTAAGCATGGATTCATAATGATTATTCTGACAGTGGTGGGTGCTCCAAGAATTAATATCATACAAGATAGCCTTCGCGGATGCAAGGGCCATCTCTAACCAATTATAACTCCGCGGCGCGAAGATTTTTAATAAAAGCGTGGAAATCGAGCAGAATTGGCTGTTTCATTTTTTACCGATGAAATAACCTACTACACCGAACATTTAAGTCTATTAGCCTAAAAACACATTGGCAATTACTAGAACAAGGTTATTATTGCATATCGATCAGAAAACGTGCATATATCAACTATTAATATATCCTCCAAACTTTAACTTTGCTGTACCTTTACACAAAATCTGTATTTCATTATGAATAGATCTGCTCAATTCCTGAATTATATTACGGTAACGATTAATACGCTTTTCATTTTGCTCCTAGCTGCTTCTAGCAATGCAATGGCACAGACCATTCATACGAAGGATGTTGCCAATTTTTGGGAGGCATACGACCGAGTACATAAAGCCGATTCATACGAGGCGCAATTGGACGTTATTAACACGGTATACCTGAATCCAGGATCAGATGGACTGAAACAGCTCTGTCAGATCGTGAATTATATCGACTCGACCTTTGTCAGATCTATGCTTAGCTATCCTAAATTCTGGAACTCACTGCGGGTGAAAACGGAAAACTTAGAAAGGGAAAATCTAAATATTCACGACCATGTGAAGACATTGAAATCTCTATATCCGGAACTACAGCCATCGAATCTATATCTGTGTATTGGATTGGGGAACGCTGGAGGCAGACCTATTGGCAAAGATCTGGTTATTGGGCTTGAGCTGGCATTGGGAGACTCTTCGGTAAATACAAGTGAATTTAAATCTCAAGATAAAAAAGACTTCTATAAGTCGGCTCAGTCCAATGGATTAGAATTTGTAGCTATCCATGAATACATACACACCCAGCAAAAGAAACAGGGTAGTAACTATGTGCTGAAGCAGGCAATAAGAGAAGGCTCCTGTGACTTTATAGCCGAATTAGTAATTAAAAAACCGTTGACTCTTAACTATATTAAATATGGCTATGCTAACTACAAGAGCTCATTTGACCTGCTGAGAAAGGATTTGCTCAATCCGAATCTGGACAATTGGTTTTATAACTATAATGTATCAACAATCAAAGATCTGGGCTATTTTATGGGTTATGTGATATCAAAGAAGTACTATGAAAATAGCCAAAACAAATCGCAGGCTATCAAAGATATTATTGAGCTGGACTATGCTGATGATGAAGCTGTTTTCAGCTTTCTGAATAAGTCCAATGTATTTGATGAGCCTCTAGACTATGCTAAGGAGCTTATTAAATTCAAATCATACTGTCCTACTATCGAGAGTGTAACTTCTATTGGGGAGGATAAGGTGATAGCCTCTACAACAAAAAAGATAGGTATTGTCTTTTCTAAACCAATGAAAAATGGCACTTCGATAAAGTTTTCCGAAAAAGGCAGAGCGTACTTTCCTCTGGAAAAGATCATTGGTTTTAGCGAAGATAGAAAGACGCTGTGGCTTGAATTGAATATACAAAAAGATAAGGCGTACGAATTTGTCGTTACCGATAGGGCGTTCCAGTCTGAAGATGGATATCCTCTAAAAGAGAAAGAATATCTAATTCAATTTGCGGTAAAAGAGTAGAGCTGTCAGCTAAGCTCTGGCTTAGCATTCTGTCACTTTTTTTTCAATTGAAGGTTTGTCAAAATTTCCCTCAGTCTTTTGGCTCTTGTTTCAGGCTTCTTAGCGGTTTGTAATCTAAAATTGATAGCAAATTTATTGGTCTTGCTAAGGGATTGATAAAATGTTTCTGCTTCTTTATCCTTTGCTAATTCTTGCAACAGGTCTTCGGCATCCTGCATGGTAGTATGTGAGTCGTAGGCTCTTGCCCATCGACCATCAGTTTTAGCCTTTTCAATCTCTACATACCCTCTTGGCATCATCTTTCCGTCTGCAATGAGTTTTTCCACTATACCAATATTGCGTTTTGACCAAATGCTCTGTGCTCGTCTTGGTGTGTATTTCTGCAGATACGATTGTTCATCATAGCTTTTTCGCTGTCCGTCAATCCAACCAAAGCAAAGTGCTTCGTCCAAAGCTTCTGTGATTTTTATGGATTCAATTCCGGAGTTAACTTTGAATACTTGTAGCCAGATGCCTTCCTGATTATCTTGATTTTTATCTAACCAATGTCGCCAGGCTTCTTGGGATTTAAAAGATTTGATTATTGCTTCTGCCATCGAAATGCCTTTAATATTCTTTTTTAATCACAAAAAATGAACCTCTTATTGTTCCTGCCAATTTTGATTTCTGCCGGGCAAATTTAAATTTGTTCAGTTCTTCCGGCACTTCCATACCTTCGGAAAGTTTGAAACCTACGGCTCTTTTCTTTGGGTTGTCCAAGGTATATAGTACATTAATGGAAAGACCGCTTTCATAAAAAACAAACACCCATTTAATTCCTTCTACAAGTAGTGACGCGGTTTCTAATGGTTTTGATGCAATGACAATATTGCGTTCTTCCTTTAGAATTTTTGTGACCCAATCCAAAGTTTCTTTGCTATCTGAAACTGGAGTGGTTACAAATTCTGCTTTGTATTTGTTTTGAAAATATCGGGCTTCATTGGCTCGCAAACCAGCAAGTGCAGCTGCAAATGGCGATGTTTCTAATCCTTTCTCGTTAACATTTTTAAAATCTACTAAATAGCTCATAGTTATATTTTATACATTAATATTGAATAGTTCCACTCAATATTCATCAGTTAGTTGAATAATCTTGTCGCCAAAGAACACAAAAACAGATTTTCCTTTTAGCTCTAATTTATCGCCTTTTTTCAATCCATTTGGAAAGTCCATTGCTAAAGTCGCAGAATAATCTACTTCTATTTCCGTGGTGCCATTGTTGTGTTTTAAGAAAGTGATTTGTTGTCGTCTATTATCGAAAAATGATTTCGCTTGTTCGGCTTGTTGCTTAAACTCATTTATTCCATTCAATACCATATTCACTTTGCCATTCTGAACATTTTTAAAAATGATATTGTCGTCAAAATCACAGATCATTTTTTCGATATCGAATTCATTGTAACCTTCAATATAGTTCTGAATTATTTTTTGTCTTCCTTCGTTCATGTTGTCATAAGTTTAGTTTTTGACAGTTATTTCGTCACAATGACCGCTAACAGTTTGAATATTGCTGAAGGCGGGGACTTTAGGGCTGAAAGCTTAAATTCAGCTCTGAGGTGAACCAAAACAAATTCCTATGAGTTAAATTTAGGAAAAAAGTCAATATAATTGGTTTTTTGCGAAATAGAAACTTGAAATATAAAACTATGCGGTCAAGGTTTCATTTTTGCAGTTGGATGCTACGTTTGTGGGTGCTTTATAAAGGCGGATTGGCACTAGATTTTGTATATTAGCTTTCGCTGACGCAACTGTTATAGACAATTTTAGGAAGACCGTACAAATATCAAATAACCTTTGTACGGGAAACCGTAGTGCTATTTCCCTTAGGGCTACTCCAATATAAAACTTCGTAATACTGTCGGATCATCGAAGCCTTGGCCGTTGAATAAGCCACGGCTTTTTTTCTTGAGAGCGCCTTTAAAAGAAAACCCAGTGCCTTACGGACTGGGTTTTATAGTTTCAAAACCTTTTCTAATGGTTTTTATAGGCAATATCATTCTATGTGAGTCGTTTAAAGGTATAAAGCCAAATTTTTGATAAAATTCTTTGGCGTTATTGTCAATTGGGTCAACACATACAGCAAAAGCACCAATAATACTGGACGTTTCAAGAACTCTTTTTAAGCAATCATTAAATAATATTTTACCAAGTCCTTTCCCTTGATAATTTTTATCGATTGCTAATCTACCTACTAAAATTACAGGTAAATTAGCATAATTGCACTTGAGGCTTGCTTTTAAATCATCAGGAACTTCTTCTATATCCACTCCAGCACAGGATAACGTATAATACCCAATAACATTGTTATTTTCAATTATAACAAAGCAAGCTGCTAAATCACTACTTATATCTTTCTTAGCAGTTGGTTTTATATAATTATCTAAACTAACGACTCCGCAATCAAAGTCTTTTTTATTATGATCCTTTTCTAAATTTACTGAAATCATGCTCCTTACTATTTACAAATTTGCTATAACTTTCAAGGCTTGATTTTAAATATTCATTTGGCTCAGCTGGATTTAAAATAGCATTTACAAAAATCTTTTTGTCTTCTAGTGATTTTAATATTTTCGAATCCTCCTGAATTATTTTCTTGGACTCCCGACTCACAACATTGACAATAAACTCTGAAACACTTTTAAATCCACTCAATTCAGAGGCGTATTTAATTAAGTCCTTATGTTCTTTGCTGATTCGAACATCTATCCTATCGTTAACTAATGTTGCCATATTATCTTTTATTATATTAATTTATCATTTCGTTTATTCAAATTCTACATAGCCATAGAAGCTATATAATCAGGTTTAATTTGAGTTACTCTCAAGGAAAGAAAGTTATTTTTTTGTTTTTTTTATTTTCGTTTATTCTTTACAATACTTTGTGACTTCTGGACTTCTTTAAATTTCATGCAATTACATTCTAGTAAATATGCCTTATATTACCTTGGGTCTTCTTTTATTCTTCACGATATCTACTAACTATTAGTGTATGATATTCGAATCAGTAATACAAATGTACGTATAATAATCGTACAATAAATTTTTTTGTACGATTATTATACGTACACATTAATTTAAATGCAATTATATATGATCTCTACCCTCTCCCTGCAAATCCACTCACATAAGTATTCACAAAATCAAAGATCTTGTGCGTGATACGTTCTATCTTAGAATTGCGCTCGGTCAACTTGGGTCTACTCATCATGGTATCTACGATTCTTCTACTAATCTTACTACTAACGCTCCTCTTATTTCTTTCCCTAATCTTTCTCTTATCTCTTCTACTAATCTTATTACTATCGCTTCTCTCTCCCAATTTGGTAGTCATATTCAAATGGCTTTGTTGTTTGACCGTGATGTAAAGACTATAGGTAAACATATCAATAATGTATTCAAAGAAGGGGAATTGGAAGAGAACTCAACTGTCGCAAAATTTGCGACAACTGCCAAACAAGGCAAAGTCTACTATATTGAACAACACAAATTAAACATTATTATTTCCTTTTTTTACGCTCTAAACTTTTGACTGTGGTGTCAATAAAAGCAACAAAATCTTTCTCGACTTTGGACAGTTCATTTTGGGTTTTCTCCTTGTACTTAGCATATTCTAGCTCTGCCTTTTTTAGCGCTTGATCATGACTGACGGTACCCGCATCTTGCAATACGTCATTGCCTACCATACGCAGAAAATCATCTAGGCGTGTTACCCAGTCTTGCATATACATGGGCTTGCGATTGAGTGCCTGCAACTCGGCCAATTCCAGGTAAGCAGTGACGGTACGATTGAGAATGTCGAGTTCTTCTTCCGTCAGGTAGTTCTTCGCTACTTGCGTCTCCAACTTACTTGGCTGCTCGCCTTTGAAGTTCGTTAACCCCAGATTTGGCTTGTCAGCATCGATACGCTTATAAATAACCTCTGCCGCTGTATTTCCATGCGCAGCAAAGTGCATCTTATTCTGCACAGTCTTGAAAAACAGTTGTGATACCTCTGTCTTGGGATCGTAGTCAATACTGGTGGCATATATATCCAATACTTTGCGCCAGAAGACCTTTTCTGAGGAGCGTATATCACGGATACGAGCCAACAACTCATCAAAGTAGTTGCCTCCTCCGGATTGCTTAAGCAGCTCATCGTTCATAGTAAAGCCCTTGACAATGTACTCACGCAGACGTGCTGTTGCCCATTGGCGAAACTTGGTACCCTGATGACTCTTGACACGGTAGCCTACGGAGATAATGACGTCGAGATTGTAATAAGTCGTTTCATAGTTTTTCCCGTCAGCCGCAGTTGTTCGGTATTTCCGAACAACTGAAATTTCGTCCAATTCGCCCTCTTTAAAAATATGTTTAATATGTTCGCTAACAGTTGACTTTGACTTTTGAAAAAGTTCACATAACTGTGCCTGTGTCAACCAGACGGTCTCATTCTCCAAACGGGTCTCAATGCGGGTGCTGCCGTCATCGCTCTGATAGATGATTATATCGCTCTGCTGTTCCATGGTCTAAAAGTTTAAAATATCGTGCAACAGTCTGTCACTTATTATGAAAAGTATGCGTCATCAAAACTAACGTATGGTGTTAATACGGTTTTAAGTATGCAAAATAGCTAATTTTACAAGGATAAGCAAGGCGTATTTGGTGTAAATATCTAACTCCATTGTCGCTATGGTGTAGCGACAATCTGTTTACCGTAGCTGCGCATTGCTGATTATACTAATCAAATCTCTTCTTTGAATTTTTGAAATGAAAAACTATCTTTACAAAAAAAACACAACAAGCTGATTATTAATACATTATTATATTTATTATAAATAATAAAATGAAATTAGAAACCATAAAGGCTACGACTAGAGAACAGATACTTAAGGACGTTGACGACACAGCTAAGCAGTTGCTGAACCAAGTATTGCAAATTGGTAAATCTATTTACCGACTAACGGAAATCGAGTTTTATATTAAGACCAAAAACAATGATTTGTTTAATGATCCGTATATCTACGGCCATGACTTACAGCTGCAGACTGGAAAACTTTACGCGCATGCATCGGGTATTGATATCACTCTGGGAAATGATGATCTATACGTAGGTGTACTATTACGTGGTATAGCCAAGCTTAGGGATGAAAGATCGTCCGATACGGACTCAACTATCAATGAGCACTATAATCTGGAAAAGATTATCTCCGGCCCACATAAGGTAGCCACGGAATTGATCTCTAACTTATCCTTCGACACGATCAATACGCTCTCCTGGTCAGAGTTCAATGAGAGAGCATTGGAGCCATTTGCTGTCACGACCAAAACGACTCGTCATGGCTTAAGTAAACAAGAAGATGACTTTTACAATCTGCCCTTAAGGTATATCGGCTTTTATCCTATTGACGTTGTAAAAGCTGTCAATAAAGATAAAAACTTCACATTGGCCAATAGGGAGAAGATTGTAATTGATGAGATGAACAAAAGAGAGAAAATAGATACGGATTTAGTGCGATCTGTACTCGGCTATGTTCCTTCGGTACTGAAATAATGCTTTATATTTCTGAGCTGTTGGAAAATAGATATCCCTCGGTCGGTCGCTGCTTAAAACAAGTAACCGAGATCGGAACGATTCCGAAGACAAAGGATATTTGGGTACGGGATTTTATGCCAATAAGGAATAGACAGGATGAGTGGATACTATTTCAATATTTCCCAAAGTATTTACAAAACCCCAAATATCGATCCTTGATTACAGACAATAAAGACGTCTGTAGTCAAATGGGGCTTGAATGTACATATTCGTCCATTATCCTCGATGGAGGATCGGTAGTATATAGGGATATGCTGTACTTTGTATCTGAAAGGGTGCTAAAAGACAATGCTAAGTTTTCACAAATCCAAATCAGAGATATCCTGATATCATTGTTCAAGACGGATCAAGTTATCTTATTACCGGAAGAGCCGAACGATTTTACAGGCCACCTGGATGGTGTACTAGTAATTTTGGATCATAAGACCATATTGATGAATGATGGTCAGGATGAATTCAATGAACAGCTGAGAAAAACGCTTATGCATTATGGTTTTGAGGTGGAGCTCCTGCCCTATAGTGCGCATAAAAATAGGACTTACCAATCGGCCAAGGGAGTCTACATGAATTATGTAGCAGATGAATCACATATTTGTGTACCGGTATTCGGCGAGAAGACAGACGAAGTGGTTTTAAAGAGACTGTCTTCTTTATACCCTGCGCATTCTATTACCCCTATCGATTGTAATGAGCTGGCTAAGGAAGGCGGCTTGTTACATTGTATAAGTTGGTAAGGTGTCGCAGTTGGCTGCCATTACTGGATTGATAGCTTCGGCGATCATATACGCATAGACACGAATTATGATCAAGCTCTATGAATTTGACATTAAGAATAAACAGTTAAAAGTACCCTTTAAACCTGAGGCATGGGAGATAATACATTTGCCCTTGGTGTATAGCAAATGGGAAAGCGTCCGAAAAATACAATGGAGATTTTAACGATTATTGTGGAATTGAGGGTGTTTCGCCTGCCCCAAATGATCCTGAACCAAGTATAAAAAAAGAACATTTAATTGAAATTACAAACAGAACGCCAAGTTATACTTCTTGGCAGCAAGAAGTATGGTTGACTCATGATTTTACCAACTATCCCAGTCTTTGATTCCTTTAAGCGTCTTGTTTATAATGTCGTTGACAAATAGCTCTATATTTTCTTTGGCCTCTGGGTCAACTAGTTTTTCTTGATAACCAAAGATGGCTTGGTGTTTTAAGGTTCTTTTCTTCGGGTTATGTATTTTAAATGATTCACCGTTGCTGCCTTTTTCTTCAAAAATCAGTTTGTCTACTTCAAACTTTACTTTTTCGTCTTTAAAACTAAATGTAACAGCATATTTCCAGTAATAAAGGAAGCTGCCAGGACTTACCCTCATAGGCATGGTTTCTCCATAGATATGAATAGAGGTACCTCCTACTGTGTCAATATTTCTCTTCTTGGCATCGATAAGAACACTTTTATTTATTGTTGAAAGCGCCTCATTAAATAATTGCCTTTTGCCTTTCCCAGCATTATCAAATACAACAAAACTTTTAGTGGTATCGGATGGATCTCTGAATCCAGCAGGTGTTAGGACCATTTGCGCTTTCGTAGACGATGCAAAGAGCAGGATAGCAACTAATAAATAGACATATCTTTTCATGTCGCTAATGTAGGCAAATTGACAGATAAAGAGAATAGTTGTAGCACAGTTGTGCTATTACTAAATAGCCTTGAAGAGGAAGGAAATAGGTATTATACAATTTACCATTATTTAAAGCTACGAGTGGATTGCTGAACGACTCAAATCTGTTAACTGTTCTAAATTCATCAGTTTCTAATTCAACATAATATTGTTCAACATGTCGGGTTTGTGATATAGTTAAAGGGTCAATGTTTGTAAACTCTTTGAAGAACTGCGCCATTTTTTTCCAGTCAGTTAGAGTTCCTTCATGTATATGATCATAGCCTGCGTAAACAAGTATTTTAGCTTTAGGGTCAGTCTTTAAAACTTCTGATAGGTTCACCGCTTGTAATGAATCTCTTGAACGGTTGCTGTCGGCATTTCCGACATCATAACTTACTAAGTTTCTTAGAGTAACCCTATCCCTCCGATGCGGTATCGCAGGCCAAACTCGTGTGTATTGGTGGATATGCGCTGGTTTAGTGTGTGGCCTTTTGTGCTAAACTGGTAGCTGTAGCCTACACCGAAGTTGCCAAAGTTGAGCTGCATCAACCCCGACAGGTCACCTTGGTTTTGCACGCCCATACCGAGCCCGATCTTTGGCCCCATAAAAGCCAATACACTCAGATCGTAGCGGGGCGACATATCTGTTCAACTTATAGGATTCGGGCATATTGGCTTCAATAGAAAATATGTCGAATCCTTTATTCATAGCCAGATATTGGATAATACGGTTTTTCATCTTGAAAATCTCACTCGAACCGTGTGAGACCTCACCTAAAGCCACGACCTTACTGTTGCCTATGAGGCGATCAAGAACCTTGAGATCTTTTGTACTTCCCTCATCTGGCTCGTATGTACGTAAAGGATATATGTACTTTTGAAGCTTAGCAAGCTCATCATGCTTGGTCTTAATCCATCCCTTGTATTCTATATTTTTACCTACAAATGCTTCGATAGGGATTCGACCAGTGTACACACCAAACTTGCCATTTGTATCGCCAAACTTTTCCATAGCCAAACTCCATTTGCCAGAGTGTTTTTCGACACTGTCCAAATAAACCTTGAACCCCTCGCCACCGGCATACCAACGCTTAGGCAAAGATGTAGCATAATTTTTAAGCTCGAAATCCAGATTTAAGCTTCTTTGTGCAAATCCCAAATAACTGCACAGACAGAATAATATAATGGCACTAGTAATCTTTAAACTTATTCTCATAAAGCTATTTAAGTATATTGCTATGTACAATAATACCTAATATAATACTTCTCATAATTTCAACTTTTTTATCTCTTCAATAATCGGTTCAATTTTATATATATCAGTATCATTATATCCCCTTCTCTTAAAGCCTAGGCTATCCCTTACAAAAGTAAACTCTGCTTTGTCTATGTTAAAGATCAAACTCATTTTAGTTTTCACATCTTCTACATTAAAAATTTCCCCATTAATTGTTACTGTCTCCTCGATTATTGGTTCATCATTAGCAGTGACGTTCTTTTTACATGAAGTTAGGCCTAGCCCAATTAGCACGAGTGCGATCTTAAATTTAGTCATAAGTTTATAATTAACTTATTTACAGGTAAGATAGCTATTATTTTTATAAAAACTACCTTACATATCCGAAACTATTAGAACTGAAACGTCAAGCGGACGAAAAGGCAATGCGGAGCTGAAACCGATGATGGGTATGTCTATTTTCATAAAATGAAAACATCCTGGACATAAAAGTTTCTGAATCATTGATAAATCGACATTCCTTCACCATTTTACCTATATCTCAACATATCTATAAATGCAGGAATGTATCGATATTCTCACAGCCCACCTATTATTCATAGAATTACTTTCCATGATATCACTCATTAATGATCCCCCAAATAACATAGCCAACTTGGTTTAATAAACATAAAATACATATCATATCCGGAATACGATAGTGTCTACTATAATAGTTAGTTTTTTTATATAGATAGATCATTATTAAGAGCAGTAAAGCAATAATAAAGCACTTTACAAAGACAAAAACTGTTGTTATAGGTATCCAGAAAAAGAATACCAGCGTAACAACATACATGATTAACCTCACATAACCTAGATTATCTTTTAAAGATTCGAATATAATTTTACTATTTTTCATACATCACAGTCGTAGTTTCTATTATGAATAATTTAACAATATGTTACTTAGGAGGAAGCCCTTCTCCTGGATCTGTAGTACTGTCCCAATCGTATGTTGTATCAGAGTCACCTTCATCGGATGATCCCCCAGCTCGGACATAACCTCCTTTCATAAAATATTTATCCCTCCATTCGTTAAAAACCTTTTCCATTGCATTAAGCCCAAGTGAGCTTAAAGTGGCAGGAAGCTTGAAATTTCCCTTAACTGCATCCCATCCTGCCGCTGCCCATGTAGAAAAACTCGTCCCTGAATCCATGATACCTTCGAACAATAATTGTGTATCCATCAAATAATGAACGCGTCCTGTATTATCAGTATAATAAGTACGACCTTTATCATCTAATTTTATCTCACCCCCCCGACTCCATTCCCTCCCAAGATGTGATGTGGAGACTTAACATACTCCAACTCTCTTTCTAGGCTTTTCAGGCTTAGCTTAAGATTTCTTCTCACAATACATATGTATTAAATTAAGACATTCAAAACCATACCTAAAACAAAAAATTAACAAATAAGATATGTTATCATATTATTATCATTTTGTTACACTACCGTCCTAAATAAAATTCAGAACAGTCATTTCTTGTCCCAGACAGTCTTTTTCGGTATCATTTCAATTTTGATCCTGCTTTTCATCCAGAGAATAGCTGCAATTGACCATTTTCGTCCTTAATCGGTCATCTTATAAATGGGTCATCGATCCATTTCCAGATATTTATTTTCACGAATATATTCATCCTGATAAACCCTACAAGATTGGACAGGTTCCAGTCGTATTTCGCTTTCTTCTGAAGGTATTTGAGCAATAATATCCCGATCATCGATGTCCAGATCTGTATCATTACCGCATTCTCGGACGTGCCGACGAACGTGGAGACCTTTAGCCGTTGTTTAAGGTGCTTGAAGAAGATCTCGATCTGCCTTTATACTTTTCCCCAGCAGATCCACACAGCTCAATCAACTCATCCTTAAGGATCCCATTGGCTGAGAGTATTTCGCTTTGGTATGATTTGACTACGGTGTACTTCATGTTGGTTTTGCTTCTGGTCACAAAAAAACAGCCCATGCTGTCCAAATCCCCGAGCCAATTGTAATCCACATACCCGCGGTCGACCACCACCACGCTTCCCTTGGCCAAACTGTAGCTGTTAGCCCGCTGGCTCTCATGGACTTTACCGTCCGTAATCTGCATAAAAACGGGTAAACAACCATCGTAATCCAGGACGGTATGAAGTTTTACAGCACCTTTGGTACTGCGGAACTTTGCCCAGTCAAATACCGATAGACATAAGGGGATAATACTCGCGTCCATCAGATAGATCTTACGCTTTAATTGCCGGAGCTCCTTACGAAAATGGGTGTCTTTCTCCCAAAGCTTGTCTAATAAAGCAAGCAAAGTAGAGGTCTTTAAAAAGCTCTTGCAGCCGATGTTTGTTAATATAGGAAATATTGGACTTGCTCGGAGCGCGGCTGACGCCCATGTGGTTGAGATTATCTGTGGTGCTACGAAGACCGTTACTGATATCACGAACGGAGTCTGCTGAGGAAAAATGACAGAACAGCATGCTAACAAGATGAATCCAGCTATTGATGCCCTTGGAATGTTTATCACTCTGGTGCTTAATGACCAGGGGGGTGAATAATTCCCTGTCGATAAGAGATAAAATCTGACTGAAAACATTTACATTTACCATGGCGGTGGGTTAAAATTTAGCGATTTCAATATAGCAACTTTTGCTGTATTAAAACACCGCCATTTTTTTAACCATTTAGGACGCTAGTGATCCAACATATCAAAATTTTACTTTTTTTAAAATATGGAAGACAAAGTTCCTCAAGCAGTAATTATAATATTTGGTCTATCTATAATATTATTGATTATTTCCTCCGTAAAATTATTCAATATTTATAATATGCTGAATGATGATGTTATTACGCATCTTGATTTTTCTGGATCACCAGATAAAAAAGGAGGAAAGATTCATTTAATTTATGGCTTATTAGTAAATTTAGGAGTCTTAATTTTGATGTATTTTCTAATTAAGCATCCAAAATATGCCAATTATCCTGTCGAAATAAATGATGAAAACAGAAGTTCTGCTTATTTAAAAATGCGTTACCTTGTAAGTATTCTATCTCTTATAACATCAACATCGTTCTTATGGATGATACTAATTCAAGAAGTCAAAAAAGTGTAGTTATTGAAGCCCTTCCCATGCTGGTTCGAGCTTCCAGCTCGTGTCTATATAATTCTTAAAGTTGAGCATGGATTCACAATGATTCCCCAGACAGTGGAGGTTTCAAGAGAGAAATAACATTATACAAGATAGCCCCTGCTGGCGCCTCAATGTTTAGAGTGCCTAAGGACATTGTTAATCCCTCTTTCCACAGAAGAACAGCCCCCCTAACTAGGGAAGAACATACACCTGCATAAATCAAATGCACTCAACACAAATTTAGTCCTTGCGGTTTAAATCACCTGGCGCGGAGCCTTATTATGAATATATATGAGAAAGCTAAATTTATCTTGTAAACTTTCTCTATTGACACCTCGGCTATATCTCAGTCCTTAGCAGGGCTTGAATTTATTGATGGTTCTTTTTCTTTGTCTCTAAACCAAGGAAAAAAGTAACATATATAAAGCATCGCTACTAGAGCTATGGATAGCACTACTAATCGGTCGTTAATATATACATGGCTGATAAAGAAAGGAAAAAGTAAAGGTATAAGACCTGATAAAGCAGAAAATAACTTGGGTCGCAATTGCCAAAACCCAAAGAAGACGTATCCTATGGTAAAAAACAATAGGCCGAATATTAGAAAAGCTATTTGGGATAGTAGCAAATATATGGTATCAGTAGCAATGAATATATACCAAATCGGAAAGAGAATTATCCAAAAAATAACATACTGGGTGATAAATAGTTTCAATGCTGCTATAAACATACTGATACCTGTTTGTTGTTAATGCCGATCAGTAATAAAAGGTAACCTTAAGAAATCGATTTTTAAACCAATTATAAACCGCTGGCGCGGAAATCTTAAATTATGAATATCTAAATATAAATCTTATATATCTATAAAACAATAGGATACAAATTAACTTCGTGAATTATAGAATCCGATCCCCTGGCATCCCTTCACTCCTTTTCGTCTTAATTCTGACAATAGATTATTAATTTTTATCTTCCTCTGTTCATCCGTCATCCACTCCGGAAACTTATTCCATAACAACTCATCGATATCTGCACGCGACATAGCACTATGTTAGGATATGGCTTTTAGCACGAGATCAAGGAGATATTTTAATTTACTAAAATTTTTAGCTAGTCTTTTTTTTTCCGTTAACTTATTATAAGCTAAATATTTGAACTTAATTATTAACCTTTTGAAACATTTATTACGATGGAATTCGCTAAACTGGTCAACGGTATACAAAGTACGCACGGGGAGCTCCAGCTCTCTGCTGTAACAAAGTTACTCTACAACTTATCATTTTCACATCTATTAGAGCTTATTCTCATCACTGATCTCAAGAAAAGAACATTTGTTGAATTTGAAACAATTAAAAATGCCTGGAGTGTTCGAGAGCTCAAACGACAGATCAATATGCTGTACTACGAAAGAAGTGAAATAAGTAGAAAGCCGAAATCGAACGGGAGAAAAATATACTACGTGAACAAGGGGTATTTTATGGAAAAGAAGGCAGCACCATCCGATAATCCGGTAGCTTCAATAGCTCTTCTATCCGAGACCGTTGCAGATCGATACCTACCAGTAGATCTATAGACACCTGAAAATACCGCGATATACGCTGTAATAGCTCTATCGGTGGCTCGGAAGCCCCCTCTTCGTACTTGGCATACCTCGATCGGGTGATGATGAGATCATCAGCGACCCGCTGCTGGGACAGGCCCCGACGCCCCCGCAGAAAACGCATATTATCAGCTAGTAATGACATAACCCTCCTATATTGCTACAAATATTAGCAACAAATATACAATTCTTAGCCATAGTTTATACTAATTTTGTTAGTAATTTAAATATTTAGTGATGGAGAGGCATATCGTACATTGTGATCTGGATACTTTCTTTGTATCGGTAGAGCGGTTGATAAATTCGGATCTCATGGGCAAGCCTGTGCTGATCGGTGGCAATGGAGATCGTGGCGTGGTGGCTTCCTGCTCGTACGAGGCCCGCAAATATGGGGTGCACTCGGCCATGCCGATGAAGCTGGCACTACGGATGTGCCCCGAAGCCGTGGTGGTGCGGGGTGACCATGACCTGTACTCCAAGTATTCGGGCACGGTGACGGAGATCATCGAGGAGATAACGCCTATCGTAGAGAAGGCATCGATCGATGAGCACTACCTCGATATAACGGGAATGGATAAATTCTTTGGCTGCTGGAAATGGACGCAGGAGCTGCGCGGAAAGATCATCAAGGAGACGGGGCTACCGATTTCTTTTGGCCTATCGGTCAATAAAACGGTATCCAAAATAGCTACGGGCGAAGCGAAACCCTGCGGCGAGAAACAGGTGGTAGGTGGTATGGAAAAGATGTTCCTGGCACCGCTCTCGATCCGTAAGATACCAATGGTGGGCGAAAAGTCGTACCTCACGCTACGCAATATGGGGATATCGCAGATCAAAACACTGCAACAGATGGAGGTATTTACCATGCGCAGGGTGCTCGGTGAAAATGGGGTATCGATCTGGAATAAGGCCAACGGGGTGGATCACAGTGCGGTGGTACCATTCCGCGAGCAGAAGAGTATGAGCAAGGAGAATACCTTTCTGGCGGATACGATAAATATGGATATCCTGCGCAAGACACTGGTCGCGATGGTGGATGAGCTGGCCTACGACCTGAGGCATCAGCAGAAACTAACGGGCTGTATAACACTGAAGATCCGCTACTCGAACTTTGATACGCATACGCAGCAGCTCGCTATCCCGTATACGAATTCGGACCGGGTGATAACGGAGAAGATTTTGGAGCTGTTCAAAAAGCTCTACACGCGCCGGATGCTGATACGCCTGATCGGTGTCAAATTCAGCAAGCTGATACATGGCTCGTATCAGGTGGATCTATTCAATGATACCCTCGAAGAGATACGACTGATGCAGGCTATCGACAAGATCAGGAACCGCTATGGCGTGGAGCTGATAAAGAAGGGGATCTGTCTGTTGGATAAAAAAGGAGGTGCGAATGATGCTCAACCTGCATAGTTATTTTAGCCTGCGCTATGGCACGCTGCGTCTGGAGGATCTGGTGGAGGGTCTGTTGGCTACGGGA
>NZ_WFKM01000011.1 GCF_011007365.1 Sphingobacterium sp. xlx-96
AAAGAGTACCCTGCAAAGCTCTCCATCTGCCGCCATATCTCCCTGCTCGCACTTTCGGGGTAGCCCTGCTTGCGGCAATGTTCGAAAAATTTACTTTCGATTTCCAGCAGATGCTCCTTGCTGCGGTACTTGCCCGACATCATCCTGCGCAGCACATCTGCATCCGACATATCCAGCCCCCCGTAGGCATGGCCGATCTTCATCACATCCTCCTGGTACACCATCACACCGTAGGTCTCTTCCAGCTGCTCCTTGAATACAGGATGCGGGTACACCACAGCTTCGGGATTATGGTGGCGACGGATAAATTCCGCCATCATCCCCGACGAAGCCACCCCCGGGCGGATAATCGACGAAGCAGCGACCAGTGTCAGGTAATCATCACAGCGGAGTTTGGTGATCAGCTGCCGCATCGCCGGCGACTCCACATAAAAGCAACCGATCGTATTGGCCGACCGGAGCTGATCCGCAATCTTCGGATCCTCAAAAAAGCGTTTCGGGTTGCCCGTATCGATGCTGATACCCCTGTTCTGTTTTACGATCTCCCGACAGTCCTTGATATGGCCGATACCCCGCTGCGATAGGATATCAAACTTCTCAAAGCCGATATCCTCCGATACATACATGTCAAACTGCATGGTAGGCAGCCCTTTGGGCGGATAGTCCAGTGCCGAATAGTAGGTGAGGGGCTGTTCAGAGATCAGCACCCCACTGGCGTGTATCGTCCGCTGGTTCGGAAAATCCGCCATCCTGTTATACACCGAGAGGATCGTGTTGGTCACCTCATTCTTATTCAGCATATTTTCAGGTTCATGCACCAGTCGGTCTATCTCCGCTTTGGGCAGGCCGTACACCTTACCCAGTTCACGCAGTATACTCCGCGAGCGGAACGTACTCATCGCACCCATCAGGGCAGTATGCCCCGTCTGGTAGCGGTTGAAAATATAATCATAGATATCGTCACGCTCATTCCAGCTAAAGTCGATATCAAAGTCCGGCGGCGACTGCCTTTTCGGGTTCAGAAAACGCTCAAAGGGCAGTTTCAGTTCGATCGGATCCACATCCGTAATTCCCAGGCAGTACGCTACCGCCGAGTTGGCTCCCGAGCCACGCCCCACGTAGTGGAAGTCCCGGCTGCGTGCATAGCGGCATATATCATCCGTGATCAGGAAATAACTCGAGAAGCGCAGATTCTCGATAATCTCCAGTTCCCTCTTGATACGCTCCTGCGCGACCTTGTCCATCGTGCCATACCTGCGCACGAGTCCCTCCATCGTATATTTATGCAACAGCTGCTTATCATTGACAGGATTGCCCGTAAAGGACTCCTTATTCTTCATTTTCTTAAAATCCAGATCAAAAGAGCAGGAGCCAAGCAGGCGGTTCGTATTACGTATCAGGATTGGGAAGTCCCGGTACATTTCCAGGAGCTGCACCTTCGGTATCAGCACCTCATCCTTATCCGCCACCATCCGTTTGTCCAATTGCGAGAAGAGAATATTATGGTCTATCGCCCGCAGCTGGCAGTGCAGTTTATAATCCTCCGGGATGAAAGAGACCGGTGTCAGGATCACATAGCGTTCCCAGTTTGCAGCAGTTTCCAGGCGGATCAGATTACGCTCGTTTGGCTTAATACCGATATACTCATTCTCCCGTAGATCCTTTATCGACCTGCTGCCGTAGGGGTAGATCATGTACACCTGATCCAGAAAAGGAGGCGAGTCCGGCAACCGCGAAGCCTCCCTGTTGTGCGTCGTCATCAGCTCATTCAGCTGCCTGAATCCCTCATTATTACGTGCGATACCTATGTACAGCAGCTCGTCCTTATTCCTGAACTCCATGCCGGCGAGAATATTCAACCCCGCTTTCATCCCCAGACGCAGCAAATCCAACGAACCCGACGAATTGTTGATGTCCGTCAGTACCGCCGTATCATGTCCCGTAGCCAACAGACCCTCCACCAGATCCTCCAGACGCAGCGTGCCATAGCGCAGGCTAAAATAACTATGCAGGTTGAGCATCATTCGCACCTCCTTTTTTATCCAACAGACAGATCCCCTTCTTGATCAGCTCCACGCCATAGCGGTTCCTGATCTTGTCGATAGCCTGCATCAGACGTATTTCCTCCAACGTATCATTGAATAGATCCACCTGATACGAGCCATGTATCAGTTTGCTGAATTTCACACCGATCAGGCGTATCAGCATCCGGCGCGTATACAGCTTTTTGAATAGTTCTAAAATCTTCTCCGTTATCACCCGGTCCGAATTCGTGTAGGGAATAGCGAGCTGCTGCGTATGCGTATCAAAGTTCGAATAGCGGATCTTCAGTGTTATACAGCCCGTTAGTTTCTGCTGATGCCTCAGGTCATAGGCCAGTTCATCCACCATCGCAACCAGCGTCTTGCGCAAGATATCCATATTTATCGTATCCGCCAGAAACGTATTCTCCTTGCTCATACTCTTCTGCTCGCGGAATGGCACTACCGCACTGTGATCCACCCCGTTGGCCTTGTTCCATATTGAGACCCCGTTTTCACCCAGCACCCTGCGCATCGTAAATACCTCCATCTGCTGTAGGGTTTCGATCTGCGATATCCCCATATTGCGTAGCGTGAGGTACGACTTTTCGCCCACCATCGGGATCTTACGGATCGAGAGCGGTGCTAGGAACATCTTTTCCATACCGCCTACCACCTGTTTCTCGCCGCAGGGTTTTGCCTCTCCCGTAGCTATTTTGGAGACCGTTTTATTGACCGATAGGCCGAAAGAAATCGGTAGCCCCGTCTCCTTGATAATCTTTCCGCGCAGCTCCTGCGTCCATTTCCAGCAGCCAAAGAACTTGTCCATTCCCGTGATATCGAGGTAGTGCTCATCGATCGAAGCCTTCTCTACGATAGGCGTTATCTCCTCGATAATCTCGGTCACCGTGCCCGAATACTTCGAATACAGGTCATGGTCACCCCGCACCACCACCGCTTCGGGGCACATCCGTAGTGCCAGCTTCATCGGCATCGCCGAGTGCACCCCATATTTGCGGGCCTCGTACGAGCAGGAAGCCACCACGCCACGATCCCCATTGCCACCGATCAGCACAGGCTTGCCCGTGAGATCCGAATTTATCAACCGCTCTACCGATACAAAGAAAGTATCCAGGTCACAATGTACGATATGCCTCTCCATCACTAGTTATTTAATTTTGCTAACAAAATTAGTATAAACTATGCTTTAGAATTGTATATTTGTTGCTAATATTTGTAGCAATATAGGAGGATTATGTCATTACTAGCTGATAATATGCGTTTTCTGCGGGGGCGTCGGGGCCTTTCCCAGCAGCGGGTCGCTGATGATCTCATCATCACCCGGTCGAGGTATGCCAAGTACGAAGAAGGGGCTTCCGAGCCACCGATAGAGCTGCTGCAGCGTATATCGTGGTATTTTCAGGTGTCGATCGATCTACTGGTGGGCATCGATCTGCAACGGTCTCGGATAGAGGAGCTGTTGAAGCTACCAGATTATCGTATGGTATTGCCTGTTAAACAAAACTCTCAACAGCGTTGAGAGAATTTAATTCGGATATAACTAATGCATTTAAAGATAGCTATGTTTTCGATTTTCTAAACCTTCCCGAACCACATAGCGAAAGCGATTTACAAAAAGGCTTAATCCATCAAATGAAAAATTTCATTTTAGAGTTAGGTAAAGACTTCTTGTTCATTGGCAAAGAATACAAAATACAGGTTGGCAATAGCGATTTCTATGTAGATTTGTTGTTTTATCATCGAGGTTTACAATGTTTGGTAGCCTTTGAATTGAAAGCCGATAAATTTAAACCCGAACACTTAGGGCAATTAAACTTCTACTTGGAAGCCTTAGATCGCGATGTGAAAAAAGCGAACGAAAATCCAAGTATTGGGATTTTGTTGTGTAAAGATAAAGACAGTGAAGTAGTAGAATATGCGTTGAGCAGAAGTCTTTCTCCGACAATGGTTGCCGAATATCAAATGCAATTACCTGATAAAAGATTATTGCAACAGAAATTACATGAGTTGTTTTCTGATAATATTTCTGAAGCATAATATACTATTCCAATACTTTAAATTATGCTTACACAAAAAGCTCTCGAGTTTTGGGATGCTAATTGATAGAAGAAGCATTTGCTAGGGCACCACAAGTATTGTGGCGCCAGCTGTTGAATACCTCCGTAGTGCATTTATTTGGTTATCTTATTCTACCCTGAGAGGAATTTTGTATAGCCGATTGGCGGAAACTAATTTGAATGGGGTGATTCTACCTGTGGTAAATCCTAACGAATTGCTGCAGTCTAAGATAGCGGAATAGAATCAATAACGGGTACGATATAATTGCGTCACTAGTGGGGACACAATTAGACTTTCAACCTCAAGATATCAAGAATACCACTACGTCATACTAGTTGGCAAGTTTTTATGCCTGTTTTTTTTCCTAGCTCTATTTTTGTTCAGTGCCTTCCATAGAGGGGTTAAAAAAATATACTTTTTGTTATGGAGTATAAGTATTCGGTTTACTCTGCTTCAGCAGCCACTGATAGATCTCAGGATTAGTCTCGTAGAGGTATTGTATACCATGGCCTTCATCCTTGAGTCGATTAAATATAATATTCCCACTGCATCTTTTTAGTGCCTTAGCTATTCTTTCCGTTTCCTGTATAGATATATCTTTATCAGCAGTTCCGTGATATGTCAGGATAGGAATATCTTTGAGGGCACAAATTCGAGAGGTGTCACTGTCATTTACCCCACCACATAATGGCACGATAGCAGCAATCTTCTCGGGATGGTCCAGTGCGGCAATATATGTTCCGTAGCCCCCCATACTTATTCCAGTCACATATACCCGGCTTTTATCGACACGGTATTTTGATATTACTTCATTGTACAGCGGATCAAACCAATTTTCTGTAGACCAATATTTTCCATCAGGGCATTGCGGAGCCACCATGATAAAGTCGAATTCTCTACCTTGATCCACTAAATAGGGGAGACCATATACCTTTAGTTTTTCCAGATCATTTCCTTTCTGTGAGCCGCCGTGTAGATAGATCACGAGGGGATATTTGGAGGTATCCTTGTCGTAACCTTTAGGTAGATAGGTTAGGTGTTTATAATTGACTTTTTGTTTTTCTTGAGCAATTGAAAGCGATGTGCAAAAGCAGAAAACGATAATTGAAAGAATACTAATTGTTGGACAGTTCATGGAACTGAAGATTTTGATAAATGATTTAATTCCCACTTTGACAACCATATTTTATTGTGTAAAATAGTTTATTTAATATAATATCTGCAGATGCTCCTAGACCTTCCGACCATAAGCGGATTGCGGAGTTTTTAGACAAGTATCAAACTGCGAGGTTTAGAATATGGAAAGCCGTTCTGTATTTACTTTGGAGCGGCCTTTTTTTGTTGTCTATTTTCTAATTATTCTTCCCATCCATAAACTACACCCTGTTCTCGTAGTACATTTTTCTCCCGTTCTATTTCGGCCGCTAGTTCTTCCTCTGATGGGAGATAGGCTAGATATTTGCTTGCAAATAGTTGCTTATTCTCGTTCAATACAGAATATTTAGCAATAGTACGATCTGTTTCCGTGCAGAGCAGGAGACCTATGGTCGGATTGTCGTCTTCTTTTCTCTCCAGATCGTCAAACATACGGACATACATATCCAACTGTCCGATATCCTGATGTGTGATTTTCTCTGTTTTTAACTCAACGATCACAAAACACTTCAATATATAATTGTAGAACACTAGATCGATAAAAAAGTCTGATGTCTCGGTACGGATGTGTTTTTGACGTGCTATAAAAGCAAACCCCTTACCTAGTTCTAATAGAAACTGCTGGAGATTATCTATTAGTGATTGTTCAAGTTGTCTCTCCGTATAGGCACGATTACTAGGAATGTTTAGGAACTCCAGTACTGTGGGATTACGTATAAAGTCTCGGTTATCCGGCTTTATGTCCTTTGTGTTTTCAACCATTTCATCAACGACAGGCTGTTTATTTGGTGAAGATAATAAACGTTGGTAGTAGAGCGTATTTATATTACGTTCCAATTGCCGTACACCCCAGTTTTGTTCAGCGGCTTCTTTCAGATAATACTTTCGTGCATTAGTATCAGTGACCCTTGTAATAGTCCGAATATGAGACCATTCCAATTTGGCACACGCGTGTGCCAAATCTTCCCAAATAGGAAAAGTCAGATAACATTTACGGATATCTCTCAATGTCCGGGTACTGAATCCACTTCCTAGAGCATTTGATAGATTCTGCAATATTTCCGTACCATAAATAGCTCGATCCTGTCCCCGCTGTTCTTTTTCTACGATACGTTTCCCTATCTCCCAATAGCATTCTATCATTGTGTAGGAAGTCGTGGCATAGACTTTTTCTCTTGCCTTATCCAGTAGAAGCTTTATTTCTTGAACAAATTCTTTCATAGCCCTCATCAATTAAAAATTGACCTTGTTTTTTATTTCACTACCTCGAATTCTTTTTCTTGCAGATAGGCTTTAAGTTCGGTATAAAGATTAATGTCTTTGATATCTTCAAACTTATAAAGCTAAAGTTTGCACTAGCGGTAATTATGTGTCAGTTCTAGGTCTGATTTCTAGTACACTGCTTTCAAGCTGTTTTGATTGAGAACCATCTTTATTGATTTTAGGAACCATTTCGTAGACAATTTCAATATCTTCGTACTTAGGCATATCATTTGGGACAAGATCTCGGATAGATTTTATTTTTAGAATTTTAGCAATTCTAAAAAGATGACTGAAATTGTATTTATCAGGATGAGCATAGCTTTCTACCTTACCGACAAAGCCCTTATCGACTCCAATATCGTCACTTAATTGCATCCTCGAAACACCTTTTTTCGTTCTAACTTCTTTCACCTTTTCAATGATTCGAAACTCTAGTTCTGTAATTTTCTTTTTTGAAACAAGTTTTTCCATAATGTAAATCATGCTATATATTGCATGTTTTGTTTTTTATTTGTATCTTTGTTTTGAACTAATGACATATTGGTTTGCAACTTGATTAAAACGAGTCTTGTTATCGAAAACGGCAAATTTTCAACGACGCAAGGCCATAGGATAGTTGCTACCTCATAATTTTGTATCTTTGCAATAATATGGGGTCGCTATCCTATCGGAACTTCGTCAAAGGCTCTTTGCCGTGCCTCGATAAAAGTGAAGATAGGGGGTGCCCCATTAATATTTATAGACTCGTTCACATAAACTTTATAAATTATGAGAACGAATTTTAACACCAACAAAAGCCATCCAGCACCGATATCCCATCGGTCGTCATGGTATTCCCAATTTTTACACATAAAGAACGTACCGGCCTCGCCAGAGTAATTTCAACTCTATAAATAGAAAAGGGGATTAAAGATTAATATTTTTATACCTATATCTTTAGATTTAACTCCGTTGAGCCCTTCGGGGATCTCCGCTACGGTCGATTACTTGTCCCGATTTCGGGATGACCATAGGGGAGAGTAATGACGTTTTAAAAACGTCAAAGCCCTTTTCTGTAAACCGACCTCTGTATATGAAAACAGAATTGCTTGCACAGGTTAGAAATCGGTTACTATCTATTTAAATTCGCACCTTAAAGATAGTATAGATTTTAAATACAAGCAAATGTTGTGTGTTTTATTTTATCGCGTTGCGATAATTTGGAGGTCGGTGTTTTTATTTATTTCTAGAATGGATGGTATAAAACCGATTATAAGCCAAGAAAAACCAATTAAATCCATTCAGAAATCACACTAGATTTTTGAATCTGTAATGGTGTCTTGCCATTGCATAATGAACCGAAAAATGAGAGATTTTTTTAGGAGCGGGAGAGGACTGTCCCAAGGGCAGGGCTATGTCTGCTCGATAATGCAAAGTAAAAGATATAGACTGCTTCTCCCGCTTGGGCGGTATCGCAGTGACGTGCTGTTGATGATTTTCTGTGTGTTGTTTAGTTCGCTTGTGTTTAAACAAGCGGTGGCCCAAGGATCCCGAGGTGAACTCGGGACCAAAGGCCTAACTCAGACGGTAGTCAGAGGTGTGGTATCATCTCTTCAAGATGGAAAGCCTATCGAAGGGGCTTCGGTTGTTGCGGATAAGAAGCAGACCCGAACAGACAAGGAGGGAAGGTTTACGATAGGCGTAGATAAGCCTACAGGGGTATTAACTATAAAACATATCGGATACAAGGAGCAACGGGTTGCCTATGAGAATACGGCGACATTATTGAATATCGCCCTACATACCGGTGAAAAACAGATCGAAGAAGTCGAAGTCGTATCTACCGGATACCAGAAGATACCTAAAGAAAGAGCTACGGGGAGCTTTGAGTTTATAGACTCCGCATTATTTAACAGAAAGGTGTCTACGGATATCATCAGTAGACTGGAAGATGTCGTGCCGGGCTTGTCTTTTAATAAGACTAACGCAGATAACAGAGGGAATGTGCTGAATATGAATGTAAGAGGTGTAAGTACCATAGGATCTAATCTATGGCCTCTGGTAGTAATAGATGGTGTGCCTTATGAAAATAGAATAGCAGACTTTGGTTTGGCGGCCTTTAATAACATTAATCCTAATGACGTGGAGAATATCACGGTTCTCAAAGACGCTGCAGCTGCATCTATATGGGGGGCACAGGCCGGTAATGGCGTCATTGTGATCACCACCAAAAGGGGGAAGTTTGATCAGAAGGCACAGCTTAGTTTCAATAGTAACTTGACGGTCATTCAAAAGCCCGATCTCTATAAATACAAAGTATTGTCTACTTCGGATTATATTGATATCACACGATTATTTTATGATAAGGGCAAGTACAGGTCACGACTGAACCAATGGAATAGGAATGTGGAGCCATTGGTCTGGCTGCTCAAAGAAGCTACGGACAAGAAAATAACTGAAGAAGAACTGGAGGCAGAGCTCGACCGCTTACGACAGATTGATCAGCGTGATGACTTTATGAAATATATCTATCGCCCGCAAATTAAACAACAGCATAGTCTTCGATTATCGCAAGGAGGTGAGAATGTTAATTTTTCACTGGGACTAGGGTATGATAAAAATTTGGCTACACTCATTACCGAAGATTACCAACGTGTCAATGTGAAAGGTACAGTACAGGCGCGTCCCGTCAAAAACCTAAACCTGGATCTTACCACCACCTACACCGAGTCCAAGAAAAAGGAGAGTTGGGATTACGTCCATTACAATGGACTCGCCAAAGGTTTGTCAAACCCTCCGTATATGCAATTGGCCGACGCAAACGGAAATCATCTGCCCGTAGATATCTCAGGGCTCAGCCCAGTTTACAGGGACACTGTTGCAGGGGGGAGATTACGGCCATTTACGTATGTTCCGCTGGATGAACTCTTGTTAACAGATCAGGTACAAAAGACCCGGGAGATGTTGATGCAACTCGATGCAAGCTACAGGTTTGATTTTGGACTTGCAATACATGCATTGTACGCTTATCAGCGGAATCACAATCCCATCAGCAATTGGCGGAGTGGGGAGTCTGCATTAGCAAGAGATTACGCCAATGCCTTTGCACAGTGGGATGATAATAATATCATATGGAATTATCCCCTTGGAGATAATCTGGTAGGCTCGGACTGGAGCCATTATGCCCACCAAGGTAGGTTCAATCTATCTTTTGATCGTTCGTTTGGTGATCAACATACAATTAGTTTTCTCGGAGGATTTGATATCCGTGAGCTTCAGAAGGATTTAAAGACCTTTCAATATTATGGCTATGAGCCAGATAAGGGGACTTTCCAACAGGTGCAGTTCGGGAGGGAGTTTAGAACTTTCAATGGAAAAGGTGGAGTCAATAGGATAATAGATCGTAATCGTATGGAATCGCTTACCAATCGATTTGTAGCATTTTATATGAATGGCTCCTATACGTTCAGACAGCGGTATATATGGAGCGGTAGTTTACGAAGGGATGCTTCCAATCTTTTTGGTGTAAAAGCAAACGATCGTGGACAGCCTTTCTGGTCTATGGGCATAGCTTGGTTGCTCTCGAAAGAAGACTTTATGGCGGATAGTTATTTTAATTACCTGAAGCTGCGTACTACTTATGGTTACAATGGCAACGTGAATAATAATACCTCGCCATTGCCTATAATGACCATTGAAAGTCAACAGCATTATATAACAGGACAGCCGTATGGGTTTATCAATAGACCGCCCAATCCCAAGCTGCGCTGGGAGCGTGTAGCAAATCTCAATTTCGGTCTAGATTTCGGGACAAGAGATGGGATGTTTTCTGGATCGATAGAGTACTATCAGAAACGAGCCAAGGACCTCATAGCACAGGCCGAGGTAGACCCATCTGTAGGCTTTACACACCTGACGGTGAATACTGCAGATCTAGTGACCAAAGGTTGGGATATCACGATCAATGTAAGACCTGTTCGCAGTAAGACTTGGGAATGGAACTCGAACCTAGTTTTCTCTAACGGTCGTACTAAAGTAGGTAAAGCTTATATGGCAAATGATATTGCAATGTCCAATGTGAGCAGAGCATCATCGGTCTTGATGACCCCTTTCGAGGGAAGGGATCTCTATAGCTTATTGGCTTTCGATTGGGCAGGGTTAGACCCTGCCGATGGTATGCCGCGAGCTTATTTGAACGGTGAGATGACCAGAGATTATAATGCCTTACTGTATGGGAATACAGCCTCACTGAAAGAGTTTGGTACACAGCGGCCACGATACTTCGGTTCGTGGCGCAATAGTGTACGCTATAAAAATCTGGAGCTCTCTTGGAATGTCTCGTACCAACTGGGGCATAAATTTATTCGGGAGACATTTCGTGCAGACTACATCTTTAACGATGGTATAGGTCATCCCGATTATGCTTTACGCTGGCAGAAGCCAGGCGATGAGGCTTGGACGGATGTACCGGCATTTGCCTATCCAATAAATACAGCAGCCAATCAGGTATACGGTAGCTCGTCAGCTTTGATCGAGCGGGGCGATCAGATTAAGCTACGGGACGCGCAGGGCAGCCTTGCTATCCCCACGCTATCGCGATACGGGTTTAAGAATTTTAGGGTATATGCCTATGTGCAGCATATAGCCACCCTATGGCAAGCCAATAAGAAAGGCATAGACAATGAGTATGGCGCGAGTATTCCAGATCCCCTGTCGACTTCATTAGGTGTCAGTTTTAACTTTTAATATTAATGAAAATGAAAGAGTTACTATATATAGGTACAATTGTTTGTTTACTGAGTCTCTCGGCCTGTAATGAGTTCTTGGACAAGAAGCAGGATATCAAGATGGTGGTGCCACAGTCCATAGAGGATGCGACCCATTTGCTGAATGATTATGGGACGATGAATATGGGCTATCCGATATGGGGAGAGCTAGGAATTGATGATTACTACGTGACCAAGGAAGTTTGGGAGTCGAGCATGGAAGACTATCGCAACGCCTATAACTGGGCAGATAGACCTTATACGGATGTGGCACAATGGCAGCGTCCCTATAAAGCGGTGTATTATGCCAATCAGACAATGGATGTATTAAGCAAAGTCGATCCACAGCAGGATCGCATCGGTTTTAATAGAAACTTAGGCGCGGCACATTTCTTTCGGGCTTTTGCTTTTCAGGTGCTGACGGAGGTACATTGCCCCGCTTATCAGACGAATACAGCCACTGCGGAATTAGGTATTCCACTGCGCTTAACGCCCGGAATGGATGATAAATCCACTCGTGCTACCCTGCAGCAGACCTATGAGCAGATATTAAAAGATTTTAAAGGCGCCGTGCAGTACCTTCCTATAGCGGAATCGGTGCGAGGTAGACCATCCAAAGCGTCTGCCTACGCCGGATTGGCACGGGCATACCTGAATATGGGTGATTTCAACAATGCCTATCAGTACGCTGATTCCTGCCTACAGTTACGAGCAGAGCTGATGGATTTTAATTTCCTGAAAGCAACAGACGATCTGCCCATCAAGCAATTTAATGTTGAAGTGCTCATCCCCATATCCAGTGTGTCAGCCGGACCTATGTCAAGTATGAACGCCATCATAGAACCAGAACTCTACAATTTGTATGCTCCTGATGACCTACGTAAAAGACTTTTCTTCAGACCAAACCCCAATCAAATGGGCGCTTACAACTTTAAGGGAAGCTATAATGAGAATAATTTTGAACTGTTCATGGGAATCACCACCAGTGAAATCTACCTCGTGAAGGCTGAGGCCGCTTGTCGTACTGGAAAGATTTCGGAGGCGCTGTCGGCAATTAATACGTTGCGTAAGTCGCGGTGGAGCAAGGATGTGACCTATCCAGTAATTTCGGAATCCGATCCAGAGCGTCTGTTAGGTTTGGTTTTGGAAGAAAGACGTAAAGAGTTGGTTTTTAGAGCACGTAGATGGACTGATCTAAAGCGACTGAATCTAGATGATCGGTTTAAGAAGACTGTCTTCCGTCAACTGGGAGCAGAGCAGTACGATTTGCCAGCAGGTGATCTACGGTATGCGTTTCGCCTATCGGAGGCACTGGTTAGAGTAGGCAGTATACCACAAAATAAAAGATAGCAAATGAGAGGTTTATTATTGATGATTATAGGTCTGGTTCTAGGAACTGGAATTGTACAGGCTCAGGCCAAATGGGTGCCAGATTTGAGTAAACGACTATACGTGGGAGATACATTTATAGCACCATCTACCGTACAGCTAATGCGAGGAGGATTGACAAGAGTAGATTGGAAGGCGCTGGAAAATAAAGTCGTATTATTGGAGTTTTTTGATACTTCCTGTGGTAGTTGCATCGAGGCGATGCCTAAGCTCCAGAAGTTGCGGGATCAGTATCCGGATAAGTTTGAGGTTCTTTTGGTCGGTTGGCAGGATAGGGCTACTTTAGAAAAGTTGTTTTCATCGAATACGTATCTTAAGGAAAACAAAGTCAACCTTCCCGTAATCTATGCGGACAGTTACCTGAAAAGTTTATTTCCGCATCGCTCAGTACCACATGCTGTACTCCTTTATCGGGGTAAAGTAGAGGTGATTACAACTACCAACTTTGTCACTGCTGCAAATATCGAAAGACTGTATAAAGAGGAAAGTATCGTATTACCTCTGAAGGATGACTTCGGTTCGCGGGAACTATCAGATAGTAAAAAGAATCTTGGAATTAAGATTGTAGGTTATCAGGATGGCGTCCCATATCAGGGCTGGAGATTTGAACAGGATAGCTTATCCGGTCTGATCAAAAGCTCGCTGTATAACGCGTCTATGTTTGCGGGATTGAAAGCGCTAGCTTCAAAAGCAAAACTCCAACAATCGCTGTATATCCCTCGTATGGATCGGGTAGTATGGAAGGTGAGGGACTCCATCCGTTATTATAACTTTGCCAACGACCCCTATTGGGACATAACGTATAAAATCTGCTACGAACGTTACGATAGTATAGCTCGCTCAGACTCGTTGCAGGCACAGGTAGTATTAAAGGATTTTGAGGCCTTCTTGGGTGTCAGAGTCTACAAAGGGACGAAGCGCATGCGTGTACTTGAGCTTAAACCCGCTGCTGTCAAGGCTTATAATGCATCTAAGAAGCAGGAAGCTATGACTTATATGGGATCTGCCGTATTTGCGGGGTTTACGGATCTGAGTGAGGTTTTTCCACCTGTTGTCGATAATGTTAAATCGGATGCAAAGATGGAGATTCATCCTTACAAAACACTGAAAGAGCTAAATGCACAATTGGCTGCTTACGGAATCAAAGCCGAATATGGTACGGCGGATGTAGAAGTACTCGTAATCGAGGAGCTTTCGGAAGAAAAGGGCTAACTATCAAACTACAAGGGCATGGATACCCTCCATGCCCTTTCTAAAGTCTAGCAATGCTTATTTTAGTTGATCTGCCCTAGGAATCAACTTTTTGAACGTAATCCACTGGGGATTAACGCGCCTTCAACTGTACATTAGGTTCGTTCACCTCGTTCTGTAGAGCTCTAGCCATTTCGGATAAAATAGGAATATCCAAAATTGGTTTGTCGCTTCCGTTGTTTGTAGCATTGATCGCACAAAGTTTTTCCTCTGTACTGCCACAATTTGGAGTTGAAGTCGCTAATGTATAGTGATTCGGATTTGCTGGATCCGAACCTGTAAAATTAAACCATGCCATAATTGTATGTTTTAAATTACCTAACTATCATAATTTGTTTTAACTGATCACAATATGCTGCAGTCACATTGGCCCCTTGGTTTAGTCTGTTCGTAGCAGACATGTGGTACCTGGCGTCGGGACTCCTTGTTCGGCCGTACCACTTTTGTTTTCCCCGTATACCGCCTTGCGGGGAATACCGCAAATCTACGCCGTATCCGTTTGAATAGCGGCCGGTAGCAATAGTTTCTATTTCCGCCACCTAGATATAGCATAGGGTAGGTCTGCCCCCAGGAGGGATGGCCTATAGCTGCGGAGTCTATCCGCAATGCTCGGTATCTGCCTGCTTTTGCTATACCCGATGGATGATATGGGACTACTGCTGTCATTTCTTTTTTTTACCTTGTTATTTAACCTCTCTATCTATTGTGTCCTGTTACGGGCTATGGGAGAGAGTATCATAGCGCGTATCTGTACAAATTGATAAGGTAAATTTAGGGGCTATTCGAGGGTGTTTGACCCGATCTATCTCACATTTTGATACGATGTACTTTAGGTTATGAGGCGAGATATAACACATGTCGATGGGATATATCTCGCATGAATTAGGGGATAATCGAAAACAGTCTAATAAAGTTATTAGACTGTTGTAATGGATGCGCTAGATGTCAAGCTTGCTGTAATGAGAGGGAGTCATCCCTAAGAAGGAACTTTTGTCTTTTACAGCGCAGTCCCGGTAGGCTTCTGGATATTCCTTTTTGAAAAGTACTTTTTTGTCGATGCCAGGTAGATTGATTAGCTTGGAGCGAAAGGAGCGACATTTGAGGACATTAACAAAGAAATGCCGCAGGTGTCGATTGAATATAGGATACTGGTTGAGTAGTCTTTCCTGCAGGTCACGATCAAAGAGAACAACAGTACTCTTGGAGTCTGTCTCGAAATAGCAATTGTCTATGCGCTCCATATGAAATATGCATTGCCCTGGATTGATAAAGTCGAGTACGTCTCCGCTGCTATCTATGTCTTTTTCTTCTCGACGCTTCAATACCATGCCTTCAAGTACAATATGCATATCGAATAGCTGTCCCGTCAGATTACGGTTTTTGCTACAGCTCTTGATCTCTACATTATCTATGATATCACGATATAGCTCCGGAGGCACTGGAGCTATATCGTGTAGATAATCATATAGGATCTTTTCATGATCTACTTTCTGGGCCATGATCATAGGGGATTGTCTGTATAGTAAAACCGTATATCTAATGCAAGGATGCTGCTGTTGGGCTCGTAGCGCTTGGCTGTCTTCGGATTGTAGCTTTTATTAGAGTTCGCTACTTTGCTGTTGTCTCTGCCCGGTTGTGGCTCTCCACGCGACATAGTGATATCAGCCCGGTTCTTGATGGCTTCGTTGATATCGAAGCCAATGCATTCCAGACTATTTTCGCCGAGGCTGTCCATGAAAGCCAATTGCATTTTGTCCAGTTCAAACCTGCTGACGAGCCAACCGGGGGTATCTTCATAGATCAGCTCTTGCTCGCGCTCGATCTCTTCATCAGACGATGCATAAAGTTGGTTCTTCCAGTCCTGAACGCCGGGACTGCTGAAGGGGAATTTTTGATTTTCCATATTATCTAGTGTTGTTTGGTGTAGACACAATAATACAGGCTATTTGCTTAGAATCCATGTTTTTGTCTGGAAAATGAAACAAAGGCCTGTTTTCGTAAAACGAACCCCCTCGTTTGTCAAACGAACAGGATAGCTAAATGGTAAAAGCAATAGCAATGAGCTATTATCTTATAGTTTTTTTTTGTAACTTACAGGAGTGTAAACCGTAATTAACAGATATGATTCTCGACTTTTTTAAATCCTTTTTTAGATTCTTGAACTGGGGCTGGTTTGCCGTGGTAGTGGGGCTGACAGCTATAGCGGTACCTTTATTCCCCTTCGAAGATATCTCCTTTGATTATATAATGCGTCCGCAGGTCTTGCGGGTGATGCGCAATACGGTGCTTATTGCCGGGCTCGCGATCCTGATGGTGGGACTGGTAGCCTATCCGATACATGTATGCAATCTATGGGACCAAAATGTGCTTGGTGCGATAGCCGTGCATGGCTTTCTGGGCATAGGTGTTGTCTTTTACTTTGTTGTCTGGATGATAGATCTCTTATATGGCGAGGGTATTGTAGATCATCATGGCTATCAATATGATTTGATATTCGTCGTATGTCTGCTTGTGCTATTGAATTTTTGGATGCGGATACGGATAGAGGTATCTTCCAAAACCGCTGTTCGTGACGAGCTGAGATTAGCACGTGCAGAAATGGCTGAAATGCGCTTCAAAGCCCTAGAAAAGGATACGCTGATCGCTTCGCTATCCTCCCAAAATGAGGTTTTGCAAGGTGAAGAGAAAGTACTTAAGGAGCATATTATACAAAAAGATCTGGATTATGGAAAACTAAGAGCGGCGCACCAATTGCTCGAAAAAGAGGCTCATAAGATGAAGAAGCTGATCAAGAAAACTTTAGCTAGAAGCCCGAAAGCAATCGAAGAAGATAACGTGGAATATCTTGAAATTGAAACTGCTACGGGAAAAATCCTGCTGTCGGAATATGAGGTGAGCTATGCCGAAGGCCGAAAAGAGGGGCAGATCTTCGTGCTAAGGGTAGTGTGCCGAAAAGGGAAAGTGTATTTTCCGAATATGTCTTCGCTAAACCAGCTCCAACAAAAAGTATTCTCAAAGATGAAACGGCTGTCGCGCAATTATGCGGTGATGTTGCACAGTATAGTAGACTACGAGATCGATGAAAAGCAAAATATGCAGATCTCGGTAGAGCATCTTGATACCGAGGTAGAAATCTCGGGCCAGTATTTGAAAAGAAATAGGGATAGCGTAATACAGGAGATGATGAACCGAACGAAAGAATAGCCTACTTGAATAGCTCTCTCCAACTATTCAAGACAGGTAGCAGCGAGAGACGCTTTAGGTTAGCTGCTGCCGGATGTCTTCTTCAGCCAGACCGGTGTATTCGGCAAATTCACGTATGCTGATATACTGATTTTCCTTGCGGCCATAGCTGTCGCGTATGCAGGCTAGGATACGCCTGGATTGTGATAGGCTCTTGCCTAAGATATTGCTGATGTCCTGCGGGTAGATGCATAGTCTTTGTCGCTTCATAGTGCTCTCTTTTTAGGTTTATAAATTTGATTACGCTTCAACTATCTGAAATCTGTTGCTCAAAAGCTCCTGTTCCGAAGCTTTACATATTCCGATCTCTGACTATACGGCTGTATGTATAATTCGATGTCTTAGACTACTGTCATAACGCACTGTTAACGCTTCGAGACTACTTGACATACGCAGACATAACGCTCTATGATCGTACTATGGGCTCTCTCCTGAGCGGTGTTTTCCAAATCGATGCTTCGCTAAATTAGCCAATATCACTTTTCTGGGCAAGTGCTATTTATACTCATTTCGAGCATTTTGAGCTATTTGTGCTCAAATGATGCATTAACTTCCATATGAAACAGGCTTTAAAAAAAAGCTTACCAAATTTGACCTGTCAACATCAGATAAATGAAATGGCAAGATTAGAAGGATTACTAAAGATGAAAGGGCAGATCGGGGATCTGACTTTCTTCAAAACAAAAGATGGTTCGTACCAGGTGCGTATGAAAGGCGGGGTATCGGCCGAACGTATTGCTACGGATCCACGATTCCAACGTACGCGTGAGAATGGAATGGAATTCGGCAGGGCCAATATGGCGACTAAGAAAATGCGTGAGCAGCTGCGCGAGCTTTTCGATCAGAATGTGGATTCGAAAATTTGGCATAGACTGTCCTCTAGACTATCCAAGATCATCAAGGCGGATGCGGCCAATCTGCGTGGCGAGCGCATGGTGTTGGCCGAGAACCTACCTATGCTGGTAGGGGTAGAATGCAACGCTGCTGCGACGCTAGCAATGGTGTACTACGGCAAGCTGACCTATGCCTACGATAGGGCTACAGGCGAGGGGACGCTGAGCACGGGGAGCTTCGAGCCGCGAAATAAGATCGCTAAGTTGGAAGGGGCGACGCATGCTCGTTTTACATTGGCCGTATTGGAGTTTAGCGCCGACTCGGAAGATCTTCCGGCAGTGATTGAAGAGTCGCCTTATATCGATGTGACTACCATTGCACTGGAACAGGTAGATCTTACGGCAGCACTGGTAGCCGACCCCGCCAAAGCGGTCATTGTATTGGTAGGGATCAGCTACTATCAGGAGGTAAATGGTGCCTACTATCCGCTGGCCAACGGCTTGTATAATGCGCTGACTTTTGCAGCGGTGGATGTGCCATAAATTATGGGTTAATGGTTAATAGTTAATGGGGAGGGAGGTTATGTCGTTATACGGTTATATAATCCTATAACTTCTATAACCTCCATAACCTGAAATTAAAAAATGAAAAATCAACATACCCTGCATCTCCGACGGATATACGGAGAGCAAGGAACAAACGGAACGATTACCTATCAAGGAGAGAAAATCTGCCACACGATAGAGCTGCCTTGGCGCAATAACACACCGCGTCTAAGTTGCATACCAACAGGACGATATAAGCTGGTAAAGCGTACCTATACCAAGCACGGCGAGCAGATCGGTATCCCGAATGTACTGGGACGCGAAGCTGTCCTGATACATGCTGCCAATAATGCGCAGCGAGATTTATTGGGTTGTATAGCTCCAGTAACCAAGCTGACAGGAGAAGGCACGGGCACAGAAAGCCGTAAGGCGCTAGGAGAGCTCAAAGCACTGGTGTATGGACTTTGGGATATGGGAGGAGAGGTTTATTTGGTTATAAAGTGAGGGAGTTAAAGTAGTTATCGAGTGAACGAGTTATCTAGTTAACTAGATCACCGGATAATCCCGATAAAAAATCGGGACAGGCAGGATAACAACAAAAAAATGCACAAAATCATCAAAAAAATAAGCCAAGCAGTACAGGTGTTGCTGCTGTCTCCGATCAAATTGCCGGGCAAGGCATTGAATATTATTAAATACGTCGCTGTAGGGTTGGGGGTGCTGGAGGCAATCACGAGCGAGAAGAGGGATGAGCAGGAAGGGAGTGACGAGTAATGGAGTGATCAGTAACGTAGGAACGAGTGTGATAATCCCGATGAAAAATCGGGACAAGCACGATAACTCGATAACTCGATAACATGGTCACACGATAACTTGATAACATCAAAAGGCATGAAATTAAACGAAATAAGAGCAGGTACCTTAGGTGGCACTTTATGTAGTGTCTGGGCATCTATTACACTGGGGGATATGTTGCAGACCGTGATTATGGCAGCATTGGGTACGCTGGTGAGCTATGGAATGTCGCGGCTGCTGCAGAGGAGGGAAGGAAAATAAAAATAGGCTTGAGCCAAATTCAGAACAGCGCCCTATATGTTTGGGCGCTGTATTGTTATTTCAAGACCGTCCTATATATGTTTTGATTATTTCAACTGATGCGAAACACCATCGAATGTCATTTTGATAGGGCGTATAAATCCATCTTTATCAAATTTCAATTCTTCCATACAGGTCACCCGGTCATGGGCGCTTGTTTTACCGATCGGTCGACGATGATATACGATAAAGTATTTTTCCGCATTGGGCACCTTTACGATGGAGTGATGTCCTGCGCCCGTTGCAATTTCGGGATCCTGTTCCAATATCGTATTGATCCTCTTGAATGGCCCGAGAGGTGAATCCGCAATAGCATAGGCAACCTTGTAGTCTGGACCGGTCCAACCACCCTCGGACCACATAAAGTAGTACTTGTCATTCTTTAAAAACATAAAGGGACCTTCTACATAATTTTCAGGGGTCACCTCTTTATAGAATGTACCATCATCAAAAGGCAGTAAGCCTGTAAAGTCTGGCTTCAGTTTAACGATATTGCAGTGTTTCCAGCCTCCGTAATACATATAATAGCTACCTTCCTTATCTTTGAAAACAAATTGGTCGATAGGTTGGGCACCGTTCACTACGGTGTCTATGAGTGGTTTTCCCAGAAGATCTCGATAGGGGCCTTCTGGGGTGTCTGCTACAGCGACTCCTATGCCACCTATTTCTTCTGGATGCATGTCGTTGGCCGCGAAGAAAAAGTAATACTTACCATCTTTCTCCAGTACAGCTGGAGCCCACATCGCCTTGTGTGCCCAACTTATAGCTTTATTGTCAAGGATTCGAGGATGCTTTTTCCAGGTTATCAGATCCTTGGAGGAAAAAGCATCAAAGAATGTCTGCTGCTCATATGGCGCAGAAAAAGTCGGGTATATCCAATAGGTGTTATTATAAATTATGCCTTCAGGATCCGCATAGTTTCCAGGAAACAAGGGGTTTTGTTGGGCATAAAGCGTATGGACACTTATACATAAGCTAATAAAAAGGATAAATTGAGATTTTAAGTAGTTCATATAACCTAGGGCGTATTTACTATATAAAAATACTGTTTTTATTTATCACTCCCTATAAGATAGCCAAAAGCTTGTAAGCTAGGGATACGGTCACACAAAATCTTAATCATACCGGCAACAGGTATGGCTACGATCATGCCCGGGATACCCCAAAGAAACTCCGCTAGGACTAAAGAAAATATCGTAAATAGGGGATTGATATTTACTTGATTGCCCACTATAAGTGGTTCCAATAGATAGGTTTGGACGAATTGCACTAAGGCATATACGGCTATTACACCTATTATCATGTTTATGCTCCCGCCTTGAGCCATTACTCCAAGAAGTGTAAGAGCCGTACCCGTAAGATTTCCTATAAATGGCACCAACTCCAATAATCCGCATATGATAGCGAAGAAAAGTGCATTTTCAACTCCTAATGCTGTAAAACCTATGCCATACAGCATCCATAAGGTGAGTATCATTTTCGCTAACCCGGTCACATAACTCGCCGCAACCGAACTTGCGGAATCCACGATGTCTCGGGTACGATCCCGGTGTTCATTTTTTGTTATTCGGATTAAATAATTCTTCAGTCGTGTTCGGTGGAAGAGGATCAAGTAGGTATAAACTATTACCAATATAAAATTGATTAATATCCCAAAAAATGTAGACGCTAAGGATAGGCCTGTATCGCCGGTACCACTTTTCATCTGTTCATTGACTATAGCTTTCTGTTGTGCACGATCCAAGTTCACTTTATCCTGTATCCAGGACTGAATCTTGGACACGGTCTGGTTTAGATTATTCTTCATATCTCCGAGTTGCTCTGAAAAGCTCTGCAATTGCCAGTTCAAAAGGAAGCCTAATCCAGCAAACAATAGCAAAATGAGAAATACAGCGATAAGTGCACTGGCCCATCTGGGCAATCCTTTAGATTCTAATTTGCGTGCTGGATTCACAAAAAGCATAGCCAAGATTCCCGATATAACCAATGGAGCAAGAATGTCTTTGCCGAAGTATAAAACAACCAGGGCTAATACAATCAATAAACCGATCTGTAATTCTTTGGAAAGTGATTTAGTCATGTTTTGATTATCTATAAGGTCTCTTTTAAGGATTTGATATAATTTTTAAGCATGCTGCCCCTTGTGTTTGCCTTCTGCAAACTCTTCGATCATTTTTCTATTAAAGGCAGGAAGATCTTTTGGGGTGCGGCTACTTACTAGCCCTTGGTCTACGATTACTTCGGCGTCTTCCCACTGTGCGCCAGCATTGATAAGATCGAGTTTTATCGCTTCAACGGATGTCATTTTCCTGCCTTTTACCACTTCCGCATTGATTAAGACCTGCGGCCCATGGCATATCGCAGCAACAGGTTTGTGGCTACTGAAAAAAGACTTTACGAAAGCTAAGGCTTGTGCATTGGTACGTAGGGTATCTGGGTTAATGACGCCACCGGGAAGTACGAGACCGTCGTATGCGTCGACCGAGGCACTCTCTATAGAAACATCTACCTTATAATCATTCGTCCATTCTGGGCCTTCCTTGGCCCGTACGCTCCCAGGTTTTAGGGATACAATTTCTACTTTGGCCCCAGCTTGTACCAAGGCTTCTTGGGGACTTGTCAATTCTACTTCTTCAAAGCCATCTGCAACTAGGATCGCTATTTTTTTGTCTGTTAATTGTGCCATAATTTTTCTTATTTTATTTTTAAAAATTCAGGTATATTTTTCTTCCTTTTACACTTCCACAATCATATATGAAGTGCCAGGATGTTGGGTTTTAAGTAAAGGAAGAGCCACATTATAAACCGGGATATTACTGGATGTCTGACCAAAGATGGTACCGCCGTGGGCGTGACCGTGAAAGGCTACAGCAACCTGTCGTCTGTTAAGTGCCTCAGCAAGATGGGAGGAGCCTAAAAACGGATAGAGCTGTTCGGGTTCTCCTTCGACTGTACCTTTTATGGGCGCATAATGTAACAGAGCTACTTTGGGGACATTGGGATGTTCTTGTTCTAATCTTGTGAGCGCACGGTCAAGTTGTAAGGATTCATTGACGGCTTCATGGACAAACTCTTTCATCATATCTTCTCCAAATATCGACAGCATAAATTGATCGAATCCTCCGCCAAAACCCTTGGTACCGGCAAAGCCTATTCCGCAGGCAACCGTAAATTCGCCGTCGAGGAGCGTCATCTTATGTTCGGTAAGAATCTGCTTAATAATTTTCTGTCGACCTTTTTCGAAATCATGGTTGCCTAATACGCCTATTACGGGGATATGCAAACTGTGTAAAGCTTCGCCCAACACCTTGGCTTCATCCTCATCGCCTGTGTCGGTAAGGTCGCCACAGATGATCAGTACATCAGCCTCGGTATTTACTTGTTCAAAGGTATCTTTCCAGAGACCGCGATCCGTACTTTTGACATGAATATCGGCCATAGCTGCCACTCTTTTCTTCGCTCTTTCCATAATTAAATCTAGATTGTAGTAATGGTATAGGACTTATAATCCCATTCTTTGATATCCACTTGATACTGGGTCTGATCGATAAGTGGTCCTCGACATACCTTTTCTAAAGGCGGAGGAAGGTCATATTGTTCCTGAGCACGGCTCAACAATTCATCAAATATCCTTTTCGGAATGATATCCCGGTAATCAGACGGGTATACAAACTGAAAAATCAGCAGAGCCGCCAGCAACAGGTGCCAGTGTGCGTCCAATCGATAGAGGAGATGATCCCAATCGAGTTGCCTACCGTATCTCAACAAGATATGATTGATATCGGCGTTATCATAGCGCTCTCGGTTTTGAACATACATTTTGCACCAGATCAACTCCTCTACGGGGATGAAGCGTACAGGGATATTTGAAAACGTTCCTTCCACGGCGCGCTCATACCAACTATCTTCAACCGTGCATATATGATTTACGCTATCGAATATAATGTCTATAAAGTAATCGTCTTTAAATACTTTTGCTAGCCAACGAACATCTGTCAGTTCTATCTGATAGCCTGCCTGTTCAAATAGTTTGAGGATTTTGGGGTACTCACTACTTTTGCAAAAAATATCAAGATCTTTTGTGTCCCGGTAGATCCCTGCATAGTGGTACATGGCAAATGCGCCGCCAAGCATATAATCGTATTCGCTCTCATGGAGTAATAACAGTACATCTTTATAAAATGATGTTGCTTCTAGTCTTTCGCTCTCTGTCATGCAATATCTTATTTTTAAAGGATGAACAGCTGGAAACCTCTTTCGTTGCCTCCAACGAATGAAATGCCTAGAATTTCCTGTGATACTGAGATCGGTATTGGCTCACATCGAATAGTACATCAGGTTTTTAGACCCGAGAGGACTTTACTATCCACTAGCTCGTTTGCAACAAGAAAATCCTTTATTTGTTTTTTCAGCTTACTGGATCCTATGGAATCCCAATGTTTTACGATCTGCTGGGTATCTTCGGGAATATCTTTGTTGTATTTGAGTATAGCAGGTGCATTTTGTTGGATAGTAAGCCTAAGAAAATGAATCTCGGGATCGCCGTAACGTTTTTTGAGCGCTGCATCGATCAGTTTCTTTCCCGCTTTGAAGCTGTTGAGTTTGGATATCGGCGTGGTGAGATGATCTGCCCATACCATCTGATAAGCGCCTTGGTAGGCGATCTCCAAAGGATCAGTAGCTTTCGTATCTGCGAGCCGATCGATCTCGGCCTTACAAACTTCTTTATCTTTTATGGCCAGTGGATAATTCTGACGTAACCGGTCGATGTTGGACTGCACGATCACGCTGGCGCTGGTCAATAACCCGATGCTATAATAAATTGCTATGTTCATAGTGGTTTGTTTTATTTTCCGGTTTCCATATGCGGACTATCTACCGGTTTTGATTCTGGAGAACCTTTTTGTCGTAAGTAAATGGATAAAATAACAATGGAAGCTACGGAAAGAAATTCACTTTGCCAATTCTGAAAAGTCTCGAACCAAAATTGGGGCTCCATTAAAAACTTAGTCATAGAGATGGGGGCTTTTCCTTCCAATCGGTTCTCTTCTAACAAACTGTGATAGCTACCGTACAGGTGACCGATCCACGAAGCGATAAATAAAATCAAAAAAGCGAGTGATAGCGAGTGTTTATAGACAGCGAGGCGCCATCCGCCTTTCTTTACAGGAGAGGGCGCATTGGGACGATTTACAGGTTCTCTGTCCACTTCTTCTTTTTCATCAAGGCTCTTGGATTCGGCCGAACCGATCTGCCGTAAGAAAATAGTCAGTACCACATACAGCGCCATCTGCAGAAACTCACTTTGAAAATTTTCAAAAGTAGCTGCTACGAAATGCCCACTGCACAGGTAAGCGCTCAGTGCAAGATATTCGCCATGTTCTTGATAGCTCTGCTGTTGCTCTTTCCATCCAAAGTAAGCCTGCGCTAAAAGTGCAAAAGCAAATAGTGTCAAGAAGACGATGGATAGACTGTTACGGTATAAAAAAGTATGTTTCATGGTACATCGTTATTGGGTCCATTAAATAAATTGCCGCAGGGCTTTTATTTGCATGGATACGATCGAGACACGTCGGTCCTGACCCAGTACAAAGCCTATTGCCTCGGCAATATCTTCTGCTTTCAGCATTTCCAATTTTTCTTCCAGTTCGCGCTGTTCTTCAGGAGAGGAGGGCTGCATATCGGTTCCCACGGCACCTGGTTCAATAAGAGAGACGCGAATATTTTTAGGGTTGAGTTCTTTTCGTAGTGCTTCGGTAAATCCTTGTATGCCTGCTTTGGTCGCTACATAGCCGCTGCTTTTTCCTTCGCGACTATCTGCACTCATCGAACCGATATTGATAATATCTCCTGCAATGCTGGATTCTGCCATCTGCTGAGCAAAAAATCCCGATAGAAGGAGATAAGCGTCAATGTTCGTTTTTGTCATATATGACAGTTGATTGATTTCGACACCGTATACTCCTGCAAATCCCAATGCAGCGTTATTGATCAGTACATCAAAAGGCCCATACGTTGACCAGATCTCGGGAAGCAAGCGCTCTAAAGCCTCTTGGTCAGTGAGATCCTGTAGGAGATAGCCAATATTGTGGCGTAGGTCCTGAGCTGCTACATCCTTCAGAAAATCTTCCAGCTTGTCGGCGCTACGGCCGATTATAAATACATAGTAGCCTTTGGCGGCCAATTGTAATGCGGTGGCGCGGCCTATGCCGGCAGTGCCGCCCGTCAGGAATACCCTTTTTGTCGTTTGTCTGTTCATGATTTCCATTTTATAGTGATTTCTTGTGCGCCTTTTATTTTCAGGCTATTGTTATCTTTTGTTAGATCGTAGTGTGATCCATCTTTTAAAGTAACGGTATAAGCATTGCTTTTCATTCCGTACAGTTGCACTAGACAGCTGTATTCCGAGCTGCCGAGCACTTGTATCTTTACCTGTTGATCTTTGCGGTCGATCTCTAGATAGGGGTACCCCATGTAGCAGCAGCTAGCATCATCATCTAGCAGTAGATAGTGGTATTTTATTAATTGAAATAGGAAGCCGGCGCCGTACACTTCTTGACCTACCTGACCTACCTGACCTACCTGCCCGACAGCTTCCCAGCCGTCCCCCAGATCTTCTACCGGCATCCACAGCTCCTTATCGAGATATCCCGTTTTTACTTGGGTTGCCAAGATGTCTTTGGGTAATAGTGGGGGCAGATAATAGGCCAATCGACAAGACGCGTAATGGATATATTCGGCTATCAAGGCTTGCAGGTCCTGGGATACAGGAGCTTTTTTTGCGTGTGCCATCCGCAGGTAACGGTGAAAGCTAGCTAGGGTTTCCTGTTCTTCAAAAACAGCAGAATAGGAGGCGCCAGTCAATGGATAGAGACAAAAAAAAGTAGGATACTCTTTCGAATTACCATAACCTCTTTGCCAGATACCGGTATTGCGTAACAAGTTGCCCAAGCATAGCTCGCTGTAATCCAGATACTTCTTTTCTTTGGTCAATACCCATAGTTGCAAAAGTGCTTCGGCAGCATACGCGGTATTATTGGACTGGTAGATAAGGTCAAATCCAAATCGAAATAGGGTTTTTGCAGCCCGCTTGGCTTCTGTCAGATAAACCTTCTTGCCGCTGAGCGCATAAGCCTTTAACATTAAATAGGCGTACAAGCCAGCGACATCCTTCTCTCCACCTTGACCGGGCTGTGCTTCTGCCTTAATGACTTCTAAGGTATCCAGATCGTAAAAGATAGGCCAATCATACTCAAAATGTTGAGCGACTTTAATACAGAATCGAAGGGATTGATAAAATTTATTTTCCAAGTCCTCATCCAGATGTTTGGCTTCAAGAAGTGAAGCGAGTTGTATCAATGGATGGTGGAGGTACCATGAATCCATGACACGGGGTTTCTTCTGTTCCTCCGAATGATCGAGATGATGCTCCTTGTTTGGTATCCAGCGAACAAAGGCTTTCAGAATAGGATCGAAGAAATTAGTTAAACCTGCTGTAAGGCTCCCAATGACCTGTTGGGCATGGTTGGAACGCTCCAGCGGACTATGCAATACCAAAGGTGTCAATACAGCGAGCTGAACCATACTCTCGGGTGGCGTGTCATAGTCGTTGAGGTAGGCATTCAAATAGGCGTTTTCTTCAACCTGCTGCCAACAGCCATGCGTGCGGACGAGCCCTTGCAATGCATAATGAGCATATCTGGGCAAGGGAAGCGTGCGGATGGCTGGACGGTCCAACTGTGCGTATATATAAGCTATTCCCTGTATGTAACGACGGGACATCGCTATACTATCTTTGGGTTGCGTGGGCTCGAATAGCAGATAGGCGCGGCAAAGTGTATATCGCTCTCCTTTTTGGATAGCACGTTCGTCAGATTGTGGGAGTGAAAGGCCGAGTTCTGGCCATTGCATGCTTACGACGTCGCTTAAGCTCTGCTGGGTATGCTCGGCATATTTGTTTAGTGCACTGAGATCTTGGAAATACAGTAGGGTGCCGCTGCTTTTCGATCCGAAATCGGTGAAGCACACGCCCGATCTCAGCTGTTTTTGTAAATGGTAGATTGTTCCTTCGGCAGGTATCTTATAGTTTTGATCCTCCAAGATCAGGACTTCAGGATTGTTAGGCAACTTTGTTAAATGATTTTTGGGTTCCAAATGCGTCGTGTAGTGAATAAAAACGGATTCACCACCGTGTAGCTGCACATTAATACGGTATAGGCCTAAGCTTGATTCAATCTCCAGATCAAGCCTGTGGGGTTCTAGACCTTTGCAGTGGACTATACTCGAGGGATCAGAAAGTTCTAACAGCCGAGCTAAGAGCAATCTGCCATTCCCAAGATTTACTTCCAATAAAATTTCAGAAGGTGTCTGATAGAGTGTGTAATCGTAACCATCCAGATCGTCCTGATAGAGTCGATTATATTCGCCGTTCACTAAATGCGATTTACTTAATTGCGCTGCAATAGAAAGGTTAGCCATAGTAGATATACAACTGTTTCGTGGCTTAAGAACAGTCGAGTAGGGGCTTGGTTCGAACGTCTACATAAACCCGTATTAAAAAGTAGGGCTACGTATTAATTAATAAGCGAGGCGTATAAATACTGAAAAGAAAATAAAAGACAACTATTGTTTGGCAGAGGTGTTCGGAACATGTAATAACAACATGATTTTCAAACACTCATGATTTATAGACAATGAAAAAGTATTTAAATTGGACTGTTGTAATTCTAGGAATTATAACCTTTATGTCCTTCGGACAACAGAATGCCGAGCAAGATTTTGTAAACAAAGCTATCATGGCCAACCAATATGAAACAGCGCTGGCGCAACAAGCGGCAGAACGCTCCTCGAATGAATCGATCAAGGCTTATTCGCAGATGTTGGTCGAAGATCACCAAAAAGTAGCCAGCGATTTGCAAAAGTATGCCGAATCAAAAGGCTGGACCGTATCTACGGAGCTGGGTACCACACACAAAGGACTATTGGGTACCTTAGAAGGTACGGACAGCATTGCCTATGACCAAGCTTTTAAAGATGCTGCAATAGCATCGCACGAGGAGGCGATCGCTATGTATGAAGAAACACACGGTAGTAGTACGATCACGGACGAGAGCTTGAAAACCTGGATAGCAGACACCTTGCCTTCTTTAAAGGCTCATCTGGGACAAGCACAGGAATTGAAGACAGATATGTCCAAACCTGTGAAACCTGTGGAAAATGCAATTCCTCCTATGGTACCTCCTGTAAATAAAAATAAAAGCTAATCACTATGGCGACAAAAGACGAGAATAAGCTGGTGGGGAATGAAATGGAAAAGAAGAAAAAGGTCAGGTTAAGTAGTAAAGGAAAGGTGCTAGAGGATGTGGATGTGAAGCACGATGGCGATGCAGAGGCAGGTGTAGATCCGCAGGAAGAGCAGATCAACGATATGCCGAATGACCCGACGGATAGACCATTGGAACCCACCAAAAATAAAAGAAATCCCTAAACACGTTCTCTTGGGGAAGTGACACATAGCTGTGCACAATTAGCAGTGCCCACTTTTACACCGTTCGGGCACTGCTTGATTTAAATAGCAAACTTTAAACACAATAGATATGAAGCAGATCTTATTTAGTACAATAATGCTTGTTGTTTTAGGAACAGCAGCATGCGGCAATAGAAATAACACAGATGGAGCAGATCAGCATGAGCGTATGCCGGATAATAACTACGATACGCCCATAGATACTACGCGAAAAGACAGCATCGATAGTCTGCCACCGACACCTATCGTGCCGATGATGTAGTTTATCCTTTTATAGGAGATGGCGGAGTGATTGTCTAAAACAAAGCTTCGCCTTCTTTGTTGGAACAATAATTAATTTTCTTAAAATGGAACAGCGAAATAAGGTGTTAATGATGCTAACCTCACACGATCGGATGGATAGCACCACGGATAAGACAGGAGTGTGGTTAGGGGAGATGACCGACCCTTATTACGAACTGTTGGATGCGGGCTTTGAAGTGACGATGTGCAGTCCACTGGGCGGAGCGCCTCCTGTGGACCCCATGAGTAAGCTTACCGAACATATTACAGCCTCCAATAGGCGGTTCTTAGCGGACGAAACCGCTCAACAATCCTTTGAGAATACCCTCCCGATGGAAAATGTAAAGGCTTCTGCCTTTGATGCTGTCTTTATCGCTGGTGGGCATGGCCCGCTATGGGATCTCGCCCGGCACCCACATGTGGGGCGCATACTATGCGAATTTGTCGATCAGGAAAAGCCGATAGCTGCGATATGTCATGGACCTGCAGCTTTATTTGCCATGGAGGCGTGTAGGCCTGGATATCTCAATGCACGGCGCCTTACCTCATTTACCAATATGGAAGAGTCGATCGTGATGCGCAAAGATAATATCCCGTATGAACTCGAAACCAGGCTTGTGGAAAATGGAGCAGACTTTAGTCATGCGGTCGTACCTTTTATGCCCCATGTGGTATTGGACGAAAACCTGATTACGGGACAGAATCCCTTGTCTGCTGCGCCAGCGGCTAGAACACTAATTGAATTGATCCGTTTTCCAAAGCCGCTTTAAGCTATTCTCTAAAAATAAAATAATAAACCAGCAGCGTTGCATTGACCAATACAGAGAATGCATTGGATAATATAATCGGCCATTCGGTTTTCATAAGCCCGTACACCACCCATAAGGAGACGCCTAGTAATAATACAACGATCATAACAGGTGACAAGGTCTGTGTGTCTTTTTCTTTTAGGACTTTGATCAACTGGGGCAACATCGATATGGAGGTCAGTATGCCTGCAGCGATGCCGATTAGTATTTCCATAGCTAAGGATTTAAGAGTTGTACTGCTTGGGGAACAAGCCGCAACCAAAAGCGTTTGGAAACAGCGACTTTTAGGGTGTATTTACGGGGGCCATAAGAATAAATACCCAAATTAAAGATATTGTCAACCAAGCCAGTATTGGAATGTTTTAATCGTATTAATCAACAAAAAAGAGATATTATGGCACAAATGAAAGAATCTAATATGCCCAATGCGCATTTGCACGAATTGTTTGTCGATGAGTTGAAAGACATTCTTGGAGCCGAGCGCCAATTGCTCACGGGATTAAAGAAAATGGCAAACGCCGCCAACAGCGAAAAACTGAGAGGTGCATTTGAAACGCATTATGGACAGACAGAAGGACAGATCGAACGTTTAAAAAGTATTTTTTCGACGCTTGGGCTAGCACCGCGCGGAAAAAAATGTAAGGCGATGGAAGGCTTGCTTGCGGAAGCAGAAGAGATCATCGAAGATTTTCAGGATAGTCCCGAAGTGATCGATGCAGCATTGATCGTTGCTGCGCAAAAAGTGGAACATTATGAGATAGCGAGCTACGGTAGTCTGGCGACCTTCGCAGATCTTATGCAACATGAGGAGGCGAAGGAGCTTCTGGGGCAAACTTTGGCAGAAGAAAAAGAAACGGATATGTTATTGACCGAATTAGCAATGAGTCGGGCCAATAAACCATCAAATATATAGACAGTGTTAAGTTTATTTGTTGTTTAGCGTGGTTACCAGATGATTTATTCGTTTGGTAACGCGCTTAATTGGTAGGAGGAGCATAAGCATAAAGGCTTTTTGAAATGGAAGTGTTGTCGACTTCGATGTTTATAATTAGACCATCAAGCTGCTGCTCGATGGTCTCTTACATTTAGATAATCTGAGAGTTGTCTTCTTTCATCGGATCGGTACCAGGCTGTATCGTAGGATCCCGATCGATATTGTCCCGATCTTGGTCCGGATCCAGATAATCGGTATCGATCTCACGGTCGGTGTCGGGTTCTATCTCATCAATATCGGGCACGGGTGCTTCCATAGGATCCATTTCGGGCTGTTCGCTCGGTTCATTTTCCTCCATCTCATCGATCTCCGGGGTTTCCCGTTCTAATGGATCTACATCGGGTTGCTCAGGAGGGAGGTTCTCCACACCTTCCCGGTCTGGAGAGAGTCCCGTAGATTCTTCTGTTTTTTGAGAAGAATAAGGCGCATCATTATCCTCGCCTGGCATGCCTGGATTATTGCCCACTAAACTAATCGCTACGATGAGACCTGGTCGCATGGTAACTTCATTTGCTTGCTCTTTCATGTTTTCTAGTATTAAATGTTTGCTGTATGAACGCTCGGAGAATGCTTTGGTTGCTGGATTAAATACTGAAAAGAGGAGGCAAAATACCTGAATATGAAGCGCGAGTTAAGCAAATGTACCTATCGATGGATAGACCTCCTTTGCGATACAACTCTTTAGGTATCTCGGCTGTTATACGTATTAAATGAATACTTCTATGAATATAGTTATTGATGAACAGGCTTTACACGCATGCGGAAAGCTATTGACCGCCTATAAATGGAAGCTGGCATGTGTAGAAAGTATGACAGCGGGCTTTTTAAGCAGTGTCTACGCGATGGAGGTACACAGTGGCGACTATTTTTTAGGATCGATCGTATGTTACGAGGATACCGTAAAAAAGAGCTTGCTGGCGGTGCCTGCAGCAAAGTTGGAAAAGTACTGTGCAGAATCGGCTGTCGCTACTTTGAGGATCCTAGATGGACTGCGGGCACAATTTCCACAGGCGCAGGTGTATGTCAGCGTAACGGGACTTGCTTATGAGACGGAGAATCCTAAACAGAAGCGTCCGATAGGTACCGTATACTATGCTTTTGGTCTGGAAGACAATACTGTCATTTATAAAAGAAAATATAACGGAAACGCCGCTGAGATAATTGTAAAAACCTGTAACGGTATACTCTCTGATCTGTCCAAATGGCTGACGGTACAGGCAAAAGAAAAAAGTGAAAACTAAATACGGTAAAGGATGGTTATAGTTTAAAAATCTTATATCATGTCCTTACAGGTAGTCCGTAAAAATATATTCTTCAAACCCGATTCGAAAAGGGTGCTTGCGCGTTATTTCAACCTCAGCGTGGAGCGTACCACCAAAATTGTATACCGTATTCTTAAGAGTTCCAGAGAGCAAAAGACGGATATGCTCAACCAGCTCCTGCGTAATTTTTCTAAAAGGCATCGCAGCGTCCTTGACATCTGGGAGCGTAACTTTAAACGTACCGAAGCGAGACTACTGGATCAGGAACTGCGTGATCGCGAGTATTCGCAGCAGGAGCGTTTATTGATCGGAGCCTATTTTACGATGGAATATTCGGTAGAGGCAGCGGCATTTTTCAACCCTTCTATTGTAGAATCTCCAGATCAGACCCAGTTGAGAGATGGAGAAAAACGCATTATCCTGAGCTTTAGGGCTACTGGTGAAGGCCATGTATCTTCTATCGTATTCAGATCGGCCATAATCGATCGTCATTTAAACATTCACGTGGATGAAGTCGGCAAGTTATTGGAGAAACCCAAGCAGGTAAAGAGTCACCGTTATCAGAAAGCTGACTTTTTGGAGAAGCTGTTGCAGATCCATGATCCGGAAAAGGAAATGCTGGATAGAATTACGGATAAGATGGCCGCCAGTTTTACCTATGAAGAGCTACGCCAGTATGTGACAGAAATCCAACAGGAAAATAAGCTGGATATCGAAGGACAGACCCTAATGACACATATTCTGTGGTTAGCCTCTTCGCATTATGAAATGACATATTCCTTGGATACTTCATTATCCGAACGGGTTATTTTTCCGATTTCGGATACGGAAAAAAACGGTATCGAAGATGCGCGTTTTGTACGATTTGTCAGCGAAGGAGGTAAGCCGGTATATTACGCAACATATACGGCCTATGATGGACTGACTATATTGCCAAAGTTGCTCTCCACAAAGGATTTTGTGAATTTTAAGGTGCAGCCCATCAATGGTAAGATCGCCAATAAGGGAGCGGCACTATTCCCACGAAAAATACAAGGGAAATACGCGATGCTCTGTAGGGTGGATGGTGAAAGCAATTATATCGCTTTTTCGGAAGATCTGATCAACTGGCATCAGGAAGTAACATTGCTCAAGGAGCCCGAATTCCCTTGGGAGTATGTACAGTTAGGCAATTGCGGGTCGCCCATAGAGACATCCAAAGGCTGGTTGGTACTGACCCACAGCGTAGGCCCTATGCGGGAATATACCTTAGGAGCAATTCTTTTGGACCTGGAGGATCCGACCAAAATAGTAGGAAAACTCAATGAGCCTTTGCTCTATCCCAATACGGACGAACGCGAAGGGTACGTCCCTAATGTGGTATATTCCTGTGGGCAACTCATACACAACGGTCATCTGGTGATTCCGTACGCCATGTCCGATCATGCTTCGACCTATGCTACGATCTGTCTAGACGACTTGTTGGATGCACTTACGGATTGTTAACCGCTAATCGTCTAGACCATAACAAACATACAGATAGGCCTGCCAAAAGCTAATGCTACTCTCAGCACCTTGATTGAGATTTAGCCCGAACCGTTCTAAGCCATCGCAACATCCTTTGGTGACAGCGTCGTACAAGGGTATCCCGAGCTCATTTTTACCGAAAAACCATTGTAGACATTGGATCATACGCTGTTTGTAAGTGCTGTCGCCGGATAATCCGAAAAGTTCTTTGTACAGGAGTATGCTGGACGGCACCTCTATCGGTTGTTGTGCAAATATGCTACGTTTACTGCCCCGTACATACCAGCTTTCATTACCAATGGTGGAAAGATAGCCTTTTTCGAATAGCAGGCTGTCGAGGAATGAAGCTGTCTCTCGACCTATCGTAATCATGGACTCTTGCTTCAGGAGTATGCCGCTACGTAACACCGCTAGCGGAATGACCGCATTATCGTAGGCAAGTATCTGTTCGTACCAATTCCAATCGGGGCTGTGACTGCCCTTGTATTCGTCCAATAAATAATAGTTGAGTTGTTTTATATAGAGTAAGATCTTATCGTCCGAGCGATTGGAAGCATGGTAGTGCTGTAACCCTAAAAGCGTGTAACTAACCGCCCTCACGGATTTTAGGGCAACACAGTGGGGCAGGGCCTTGTGCAGTATCTCTTCAGCCAGGAAGACCAGTTCAGGATCCTGGGTATAGCGGAGAAAGTGGCCTAAGGCCCATAAGGTACGCCCGTAGCTATCTTCTGTCCCATACTCATCTAAAAATTGATGATCAAAGGAAAGGAGATTGCGGAATCTGCCGCAGTCTCTCTGCATATAGTGGATGTAAGCAAGATAGGTATAAGCCAGATCTTTAAATTCGCCGGACGGATGCGCCTGAGTGGACAAGGTGGTCAATAATAAGGCCCGAGCGGTGTCATCTAGGCAATAACCGTGTCTGTAATTAGGTATGCTGTAGGTTGCATGCTGCACGATAGATACCTGATTGGTCATCCGTCGGATATGAGCGAGATCAAAAGCTGGAAGCTCCGGGATAATCTCTTGTAAGACCCCAAATTCGAAAAGTGAGTCGACTGTATTTACTTCTTGTTTCATCGCTTATTACTTAAGAGGACAATTTATGAGTAGAGGTACGTAACAGATTGTTGATAGTGTGCTGTGCACTGCTGCGGGGTAATGTCATCGATACTGGTGCATCTTTTGTAACTATACGTTGGAGAAGTTTGGACTGTAGCTTGCCTACGTTGCTCCAGCTCATGGATGCGCCGTAACGCGCAGCATTGTACCGGTACTTTGCCAATAGTTGTGGCTCCTCTAAAAGAGCACGGATAATCAAGCTAAGGGCATTGCTGTCTTTAAAGTCGAACAATAGCCCTCGGTCGTCTTTTAAGAGATCCTTGGCATACCAGTATGGCGTAGATACCACGGCGGCACCTGCACCGATCGCGAAGGAAAGCGTACCGCTGCTGATCTGATTCTCGTTCGGGTAGGGGGTGACATAAATGTCGCACGCGCTAAGGTACTGAGTAAGGAGCTTTTCGGAAGCAAACTCGTTTATAAAGTGCACCCTATCGGCAATACCCAATTCCCGTGCTTTTGCCTGTAAGTATTCGCGGTAGGATTCGCCCGCTTCTCGCAATATATTGGGATGTGTACTACCTAAAATAATATAAACAAAATCATCGTGAGGTACAGCGGCTACGGCTTCAATAGCGGTCTCGAACCCCTTACTGGGACCCAAAAAGCCAAAGCTGAGCATGACTTTCTTGCCCGTGAGACCAAGTTCTTGTTTGGCCTCGCTTTGACGGTAGGGAAAATGAGGTACACCATGAGGGATGAGTTCTATTTTTCGTGCAGGAATACTGTAGATCTGCTGGAGCATCTCTACGGCCGTATCGGTCATAACGGTAACACTATGGCTGTAGGCTGAAAGCTGTTGAAGCACACGGAGCTCCGCATCGCTAGGGCGTTGGAGTACCGTATGAAAATTGGTAACTACAGGCAACGATAGGGCACGTACGAAATCCAATATATAGTCTCCACGCTCACCACCGAATATGCCGTATTCGTGTTGGATGATCACTGCATCAAAAGCCGCATTGATCTGTTTGGCCGCCTGTAGATAGCTGGCTATTTTGTTTTTTTCAATGCTGATGTATACTTCGGAAGGAAAGAAATCTTCGCTACCATCCGAGATGGCTATAATAGCCGGGGCTAAAGTAGGGTCTTGGTGTAAGGATTTGAATAAATCCTGGGTAAAAGTAGCGATACCGCACTGCCTAGGTGGGTATGTTCCGATAATGGCGATATTCATAGTGACGTTGTTTTTCGTTTCTACTATAAAGAACAGGAAATGCGCGACTATGTTGTTGGAAAAACCGCGAAAATATAAAATGCCGTATTAAATCTGCACTATCCGTATAAATACTTCCCTTTCGGTGCGGTCGCTAAGCAGGTGCTACGCCACTGCACTCATCGACATGCAGATCTCCGCGCATTCGCGACATAGGCGGGCGCATTCACGGCAATGTTCCATACCATGAGCCGCATGCTGCTCACATTCTTCGGCACAGGCGGTGCAGATATTTGCACATAATTCGCACAATGCATGACTGTTATTGCTGTCCAGTTGCATCAACTCCGCAGTCGCTTTACAGACGGTGGCACACTCGAAGTCCAATAGAATACACTCGCGCAACATTTCGATTTCGGACTCATTAAGGCAGGCAGAGGCACATTGCATACAGGCGCTCGCACAGGCTAAGCATTTCTCGATACATTCTTGCATTTTCTCTTTCATGATCTTGTGATTTATCGTTTAAAAAACAAATAGCTAACGATCAACGAACACATAAAAACGTATTTGGTTTAAAAGGAGTGTAAGTAATATAACATGGAGGGTGGAAAAGGAGCGGTAATCGGCATCTCGCACAGGAGATCCATATGTTGCACCAAGGCACAATTGATCGTCTTGTTGCTGGCTAAGGATTGTTTTAGGATATTGTCGGCGGTTATAAGCTGTTGATTGTGTTCGATCAGATCTTGTTTGAAGAGATTTTCAAATTTATTCATGGCGCTTTCTACGATAAAAGTACAGCGTTTGTGTTGCTGCAAATCCACTTTCTTGGGCTTTGAGTGCTGTACGATGACTAAGCCCCAGAATTCATCCTCCAGATAAAGTGGAAAAAACAGGGCCGATGATACACCTAATGTCTTAAGATAAATTTGATGTAATCGGGGAGGAGGAGCAAGCTTGCTACATAATAAGTTTATCTCGGGATCGAGACTGTATAGTTTTTGATGAGCCTCCTCTAAATGCGGTACGTAGCGGTAGGACAGGCTTTTGTAATAGGGGAGGGTTTCCTCTGGTAGAAAAGTTTCGGCAAACTCTTTACCGATAAAACTTGCTTTGGAAGTCTTTTGATGCTCTGCAATAACCTTACTATGACCGGTCTCTTGAACCTGAAGAACAAATACCCGTTCGAATTTGATGAGCTTTTGCAACGCCTTGCATAGAAAATTCCAATTGTTGGTATAGATCTCGTCAAAAAGAAAGCCCAGCTCATTCATACGGGAGACTGAAATATTCTTGCGGTACTGCTCTTCCCATTCGATATAGACCCTGCCTTTACTAAGACTGAGTTTGAAATAATAGCGGTTGTAGTTTATCCGTTTAGAGAATACCTGACTTGGCTTTCTTTTTTCCAGCACGGCCTGTACCGTGTGTAGAAATTTAAGGCAATCGCCATTCCAGAGGGATTTAAAGAAATCTTCCAAAGGTTGCCCCAGAAGATGGCGCAGGTTGGATTTGGTGAATAAACTTACGGATTCACTGACGGCAATAATAGTTAAACTGGCATCGGTTATGATCAAATTGCCAAAGCTCTGTAAGGAAGCCTCTACAATCTGTCCGTTGGTATTTTTCATAAAGTAGAATCCCTATAGTTTATTCTTAGAACCTTACTAAAGTTAACGTATTCTGTTGATAAATATTATATTAATAGGCTTGATGTTATTTGTTCCTTCTATTCTGTAGAGGTTTGGCGCTATACATGAGGACAAAAACGGTAAATAAAAATACGGAAGTAAAAAGTATAACAAACATATCTCAATCTTTTCCAGAATATCTCAAAAATCAGGCATGAATTGATTTTTTGTAATGATATACGTATTTAAACGATCTAATCGGGTATTATTACGTTAATTGAGGTGTAATTTTAACAAATAAGCAATTGGCCTGTTCAACTAAAGAAAACAAAAACAGCAAAGCGTATGAAAGCGATTTATTTTTTTGGAGTGGGTATTACCGCAATTTTGCTCACGGCCTGTGGGCCATCTAAAAAGGAAAAAACAGGAGGTCCGGGTCCCGTAACGGAATCGGATAAAACGAGGTACAATCTCAACCCGAATGATGAGGTAAGGTATGGTACTCCCGATACAGTCAGTAAGGATAGTATAAAAGGAGATACGGCGGTTGGCGTAGAAGACTATCCGTTGTAACTGGCGGATCGGATAAGTTGCATAAGTTTTCTTTTGTATAACGCATCCGTGGAAGGGCGTTCGGGGGTGGCCGAAACCCGCTTTATCCAATTATCCAAGTCTCCCTGTAGGTAACTTTCCTGGATATAGGGATGGATGTAATGGCTGCGCGTGATCGATCGGGTATTGCCTAATTGCTGTGCCACCTGATCGATAACGGCCAACAGCTGCTGTTTACGTGCCGTAGCGCTCGTAGGGATCTCTGATTTGCCCAAGTAATGAAGTGTAAGGATACATCCGTACCAGGTACGGAATGTCTTGCAGGTGATGTCGGCGTGGGTAGCCGCTTTGAGATAGGCATTTAGCGTCCCTGAATCCAAAGGGGTGGCCTGCCCGTCTTGATCATAGTATTGAAAAAGACGTTGTCCCGGGATTTCCTTAACTTTCGCAAGCAAACGCACCAAAGACTTCTCGGTCAGGTAGCTTTGTTGGGGTATCCCTTTTTTACCGATAAATTTAAAAAAGACTTTGGTGGTGCTGATGTCTACATGCCGGTTGCGCAGTGTGGTGAGACCGTAGGATTTGTTCTCCTTTTCGTAGGCTGCGTTGCCAATTCTGAAGTAGGTCTTACTCATCACGGCTAGCGCCAATGCGCAAATGCGCTCTTTGGAAAGTTGTCGTGAGGAAAGATCGTTCAGGATATGCTTTTGCAATCGGGACAGCCGCTGGCCAAATATATAAAGCGCGCTGAATTTGTCCTTTTTACGCAGTTGGCTCCAAGCGGGATGGTACAGATACTGCTTGCGAAGGCGTGCGTCGATCCCCGTAGCTTGAATATGCCCATTGGCAGTAGCGCATATCCATACCTGCTCCCATGCTGGAGGTATCACCAGTGCCTGTATACGGGCTAAGGTTTGGGGATTCTGGATGGGGTTACCGTTTTGATCGAGGTATTTAAAATGCTTTCCATGACGAACCCGTTGATAGCCTTTTCCTTTGCACGAAACATAACGAAGCCCTGCTTCAAGCAAGGCTTCTGAATCCGGTATTATACGATCTGTTGCTGGCATGATTAGTGGTTGCGAATAGCGTTAATCAATTCGCTTTTGGTCATATCATGCCGGCCTGTTATTCCGATTTTTTTCGCTTCGTCCAACAGTTGCACTTTTGTACGTTCGTCCATAGGACTGCTTTTTCCGCCCTTTTTACTGGCATTGGGCGAATTGGCTATACGGGCCGCTTTTTCCTTGCTAGCTCCATCTCGACGTAATGCCTCATACTTGGCGTCGTCTTTTATCTGTTTTCCATGATCCTTTGCCATACTTTTCGATTTTGTTTTTGAATCGTGACTATCCACATTGATCATCGCAATAATCAAGCTTCTCATTTGGCCTGCTGTAATTTTCAAATCTTGTATATTCATGATAGTATGTTGAGTTGTTTGGGTATACTACTTCAAAAAACAGACCGAAAATGCGGTGTAGACTACCTATTTGCTACCGGAATCTACGGATTTGCAACAGGTATTTACCCCAGTTGATCCGTACAAAACGTATTATTCGTATAGGCTGTCAAAGAATGTCGGATTATCTAATTTGATGGCGATGCGGTAGGCTGCATTGACAAGACCAACATGACTATAAGCCTGTGGGAAATTGCCCCACTGGCTCCCGTCCTGGTCGTCTACATCTTCGCTGAACAGCATGAGGTGATTGCCAAAGGAGAGGAGCTGCTTAAAGACTTCTTGAGCCTCCTCCAATCGACCTACACAAGCCAATGCCTCTACATACCAAAAGGCACATACCAAAAATGTAGATTTGGGACGACCAAAATCGTCCTTATGCAGGTAGCGGTAAAATAGACCATGCTCTCCCTTCAGTACTTTTTCCAGTTGGAGCAGGTGGTCTTTCGCTTTGGGCGAGTTAGGGTCTAAGTACCCCATCATGATCAACTGTAGGGTAGAGGCATCCAGATCTGTGTTGTCCTGTGCATTGGTATATACCTTCCGTTGATCATCGTAGCAGCTCTCTATATGCTCGATGGCACGCTCACGTATACTATTGGCTTGAATAGATATATCCTCGAGGCCGTACTGGCGGGCTATTTTTAACGCCGCAGTAGCACCGGCCCATTGAAATAGATTGGAATAACAATGCCTTTTTTCCATGTTACGGAACTCCCAGATACCGGCATCTTTTTCATCGATGGTAAGTTCCATTTTCTGGAGGACGAAGCGCGTCCACTGGGCAGCAAAGCCCGTGTTTTGATGGCGAAAACGGTAATCGGTAAAAAGTGGAAGTAAAGCGATCATAGCCTGTCCATAGACATCGTTCTGTATATGTTCGGAGGCTTGATTGCCGATACGGATCGGCTTATTGCCCATATAGCCGTTAAGAAAGTCTAGCGTTTTTTCCTCTAAGTTGGATTGACCCAGGATGCCGTACAAGGGTTGCAATCGTCCTGCATCCGACTGGGTGATATTGGCAATGTAAGAAGCGTATTTTTCCATTTCTTCGAAATGACCGATATGACTTAACGCAGTCAGTACGTAATAACTGTCGCGCACCCAGCAGAAGCGGTAGTCCCAATTGCGCCCTGCACCGGGATGTTCGGGAAGGCTGGTGGTACTGGCTGCAATGATAGCTCCGGTGTCTTCATACTGATGTAGCTTTAAAGCCAGAGCCGATCGTATCACTTCCTTTTGATAAAAGGACGGAATGGATGCATTCTTTACCCAGCGGTGCCAGTACTGACGTGTACGGCTCAAAAACTCTTCGGCCGTGCGTTCTATAGGTGCTTCAAAAGGATTGCCAAACGTGAGGATAAGATACACCGGTTTGTTGATCAAATAGGCCACATCGTCGAAGAAATGGCTGGTCGGCATATTTGTAACCAGACGCATCTTGACATCGCCACATTCAAACTGGATGTGATTGCTACCTCTGTTTTTCTGAAATGACGATTTTCCGTAATGATATTTGGGATCGCAGACTACACGTACCTTGGGATGCCCGGAGATAGGCTCTATCTTGCGGATCAGCATGAGTGGTTTGTAATAGCGCTCGTACTGCTCGAACCGTGGTGCATAGTCGGTAATCCGATAACTTCCCTCGGCGCTCTCGATGGTGGTACAGAGTATATTGGTATTTTCTACATAGTATTGACTGGAATGGATAATGCCGCTGGGTGGTGTGATGCTAAATCGCCCTCCCTGGTGTTCGTCCAGCAACGTACCGAACACAAAGGAATCTTCGAAAGAAGGCCAGCAAAGCCAATTGATATTGCTGTCTTTGCCCACATGGGCGATATAGGCACAGTTTCCAATTATTCCACTATTATAAAGATGTTTTTGTCTTGTCATTGGTGTCATTTATTGGTTATTTAATACTTCTGTCGGCTGTGGCGTCAATTGCTGCAATAGCTTGATCACTTCTTCCTGGTTTTCGACGTAGTAACGCGCTAAGGTCTGTTTATTACCTACTTTGACGGTCACTGCCGAATCGGGCAGTTCGTAAAACATATCCTCGTCGGTAGAATCGTCGCCAATAGCAAAGATGAAATCGGGCCTATAATGAGCTACTACTTCTAAAGCGGATTTTCCTTTGTTCAAACTATTTATTTTGACTTCAATTACCTTGTCTCCCATGAGCAGCTGCAGGTCATATTGCGGTAGAAGGTGTCGGAGCGCATCCGCAAGTTCCTGGGCACGCATCATACCCAATCCGGTGTGTACCTTACGGTAATGCCATGCCAAAGAGTAGTTTTTTTCCTCAATAGTAGAGCCCGGGGTCCGGTCTGTAAATTTGGCCATGATACGTCTTACCGGAGTCTTCCAAGTGGTAGGCATACTGGGTTTGTCACGCCATAGACCATCCGGTACATTACTCCACGCCCCGTGTTCAGCGATCAGGTAGTAACTGGTATCTCCAAACCATTTCTTGAGATCGGTATGCGGCCGACCGCTAATTATGGTGATCTGGTTGGCCTCATCGCTCTGAAGGCTTGCTAGTAACTCCATCACCTGCGCCGTGGGCTTAGCAGCACTGGCATCGTTCTTAAATCCGACCAGCGTACCATCATAGTCTAGAAAAAATAGACGCCGTTGGGCTTGTTGAAACTTATCGGTCAACTTCTGGAGTGTAGCCCCCTGCATCTTGCGGCTAGCCGATGCTTCTTGTTCGCTTTTCACTTCGTGCAATCTGGCGAAAAACAATTTTACCCAATGCGAAATGTTGAATTTTTTGACCATAGATACATTGCTTCGCATACGTTGCTGCCGCTCCAACTTGGGCATGTAAATAGCAAGGTGCATCGCTTGCATAATGTCCTCTATGGCATTAGGGTTGATCTGTATGGTCTCGGGCAGTTCTTTGGCGGCACCCGCAAATTCACTTAAAATAAGTACACCGTTGTAATCCTGTGCTTTGCTGGCAATGTATTCTTTACACACCAGATTCATGCCGTCCCGAAGAGAGGTCACCAAGCAGATGTCTGCCGCCACATAGAGTGCCGAGAGATCTTCGACAGGCAATGAATTGTAGAAGTAGGTAATAGGCGTCCAGTCGTCCGAACCATACACCGCGTTGATGTGCCCGACCATGCGGTCTATCTCGTCCCGAAGGAGTTTATACTGTGTTACATTGTCCCGGGAAGGAACGACGAGCATATATAAGACGACCTTATTGCGCAGCTCGGGGTATTGCTGTAGCAGACTTTCGTAGGCAGATAAGCGCTCTAAAATACCTTTACTATAATCTAAACGGTCGATAGATAATATTAATTTACGCTTTTGGTATTGCTCTTTAAGCACCTCAGCTTTGGCCAAAACAACCTCGGAGCGGGACAATGCTTCAAATTTATCGAAATCTATACCCATCGGGAACACTTCGACGTGTACACGGCGATCGCGACAGCGGACACTATTGTTTTTGGGCGAAAGGCCTAAGATATTCAAGCAGGAGTTGAGAAAGTGCTGGGCATCATGATAGGTATGGAAGGCTATTAGATCTGCACCTAACAGACCTTTTAAAAGTTCATTGCGCCAAGGGATACAACGAAAGATCTCATCTGCCGGAAAGGGGATGTGCTGGAAATAACCTATCGTCAAATCACTCCGTTGCTGCCGGAGTAACTGTGGCAGGAGCATGAGCTGATAATCGTGTACCCACAATTCGTCCTTGGAAGTAATATTTTGCTTTAATACGATATTACAGAAGTGCTGATTTACTTTCTGATACGCTAACCAATAGGATTTGTCAAAGACGGCATAGGATAAACGGTAGTGACAGATAGGCCATAGTATCTCATTGGAAAAGCCCTCGTAGTATCCTTCGAGATCTTCCGCAGTAAGAAAAACGGGAATAAGATTCATTTTGGCAAGCTCCATGCGAATCAATTGTTCTTCGTTTTCATTTTCAGGGATGTAGCCTGGCCAGCCCACCCATACATTACTACCAGTCTTGTAGTAAGACCCTAAGCCGGTAGCTAAGCCGCCTTCGCTCGGGATAAAGTGTAATTCATCGGCACGTTTTTCAATACGTACAGGTAATCGATTGGAAATAATTATAGTTCTTTTTTTTTGCATAAAAGGTAAGGTAATAGGTCGTTGACCTATATGAGTGTAAGAATAGCTATGATCAGGTATTAGTAGCGTGCTACACTAGCAGCTCCTTCTGTCAATAGGAATTCTCCAGGATGTATAATGTGTGTCTTAGCGCTGGTTTTATGAGCCAATATGGCTAACCGGTTTAAGATGTCTATATTACTTTGTGGATCAGGTTTGACGGCGCGTTCATCCAAGAATATATCACCGTATATTTTTCTGCTCTTGCCCAATAGTAGGTGCTCCACCCGAGCGTCCATTACCTGCTTAGCCACTTGTCTTAGCTGATCTGTTGCTAGATTCTCAGCTTTGGCCCTTTTGAACAGTTGAATAATATGCGCTGATTCGTGAGATTGTTGATCTTCTATAATCCGTCTTACGGATTGAAGCAATTCGGAATTTGAAGCAGTAGTGGCGGATAGTTCGATATGTTCCTGTTGCAACTTCGGATTTTTGGATATCTTTTTGAAAAGATGTAGATTTTCCGAGATCGTAGCCAGATATAAGGGGAGATCGTAGGGTTTACTGTAATATTCGTATACAGCAGTATCTACCATTCTGAAAAAACGCTCGTTATCGATTTCTTTTTCATCGGTTATCTCCATATACCCATGTAAGGTGGCCGAACCTCCGGCAGCGGCGTGCAGGTGATTGTCTGTAAGGTCATAGCCCAGCGCTTCTTGCATCGTACGTGGAATCTCTGGAGCGAGTACAATCTCCTCTAGGCCATAATAATCGCCTTGATACATCCGGACCGAATTTTTGCCTAACGCCAGCACATGGTAAGGCGTAAGTTTTGGAATAAGATCTATCAAAGGCACTATGTAAAAAACCTCATCGACCTGATAAAAAGCATCGCTACACGCAGGTAGATAAACAATCTCGAAAAGACCGCTTGAAGATAGGAAAAAGCCGATACAGCCTTCGTGTCCTTTGAAGAGCTCGGTATCCTCCGTTTTCTTTTCTACAGTGGCCAAGAGTGAAGATACTTCAGCATTTTCGCTGTTTACGGATTTTATCTCTTTGATTAGATTTTTAAGCTTAAGAATATTGCTATTAACATCGGCTACTTCTCTGCCTACAGGAATGTATATCGTAAGGCAGCTGGAGGCTTCTTCATCGATAAGTTGTTGAAATAAGGAAGTGTCTAATGTTTTCATGAGCATAAATTTTAGATGTTTAATATGTTGTGTTATTATAAAAACGTCATAAAGAATGCTAAAGTTTACCGTGTAGGCCAATTAACCTCGAAAGAGGTATTTACTACGGGCAGCTACTGGGGGTAAATACCCATACGTATATTTGGGTGTAACTATTTGGGGCGTGTTTTGTTCATAGATAACTTTTTTGGAATAGATTAAACACATTTAATTATGAACACAGAACAGAATAACCCGATCGATAAATTTGCTAAACCTCCTTTTGAAAGGCAGCCTCAGCCTGTACCTGGTATCACTTCAAAGATGCACCCCAGGCCTGATCATGGGGAAGAGCAATATCAGGGCAAGGATTTATTGGCCGATAGGACGGTAATTATTACAGGTGGTGACTCGGGTATAGGAAAGGCCGTCGCTATAGCTATGGCTCGGGAGGGAGCAGACATTGTGATATCCTATAAGGATGAAATAGAGGATGAAGATGCAAACGACACAAAAAAATGGGTGGAACAAGCGGGAAGATCCTGTACCTTGATACGTGGAGACATCCGATCGGAAGAGCATTGTAATACTATTATTAATTCCTGTGTGGATCGCTTTGGTAAAATCGATGTGTTGATAAACAACGCAGCCTATCAAATGACCTATAAAACGGTGGAAGAGATTACCGCCGCAGAGTGGAATAAAACTTTTGAAACGAATATGAGTGCTATGTTTTATCTGGTCAAAGCCGCTAAAAAACATATGCGCCCTGGAAGTTGCATTATAAACACAACTTCTGTAAATGCTTATGATCCCAACCCCAGCTTATTGCCCTATGCGGCTACAAAAGGAGCTATCCAAAATTTTACAGCGAGTTTGGCACAACTATTTTTAGAAGATGGCTCAGGGATACGTGTCAATGCAGTGGCTCCCGGCCCGGTCTGGACGCCGTTGATACCCAGTACGATCCCGGATCACGAAAAGTTTGGAGACAATACACCTATAGGCAGACCTGGGCAACCGGTAGAAATAGCGCCGGTATATGTGTTTTTGGCTTCGGAGGCAGCTTCCTATGTTTCGGGCGCTACGGTACCTGTAACAGGGGGAAGGGTCACTATATAATATAAGAGTGCCTCTCTTCAACCTGGAGAGAGGCACTCTTAATATTCAACAGAAAGCGTTTATTAAGCGGTGTAACCTTTTAAATCTTCTTTGAGCATTTTGCGTGCAATATGTATCCTTGTCTTCACGGTACCCTCGGGAACCTGTAGATAATCAGCTATCTCATTGTATTTGTAGCCTTCCACAAACATCGTAAATGCCTTGTAATTGGACTCCGGTAATTTGGAGAGTGCACCTTGGATATCTTCCATCACGAATTTTGACTCCCCTCTATTAAATGACTTGCTTTCAAAGTGAGGAACGCTTTGAAGATCGGATTCTATAGCTCTAAATTTGACTTGTCTACGGTATTTATTAATATAGATATTTTTCATTATCGTATATAGCCAAGCTACCAATTTAGGATTGTGAATGAATTTCTCTAATGAATTCAGCGAACGGATAAATGTTTCCTGAACAAGTTCTTCTTTTTCGTATGGATCGCTGGTAAACTTCTGAGCGATGCTATTAAGGATAGGACTGTTCTCTAAAATTGTTAAGTTTAATTCTGCTGTTCTCATATCGATATCTTTTAAGTTGTACTTGTTGTCTTGTTTATTGGATTACATCAAATATGGTGCAGAATTATGGTCTTTAATTGGACCGGTGGTAGGGTACTGAGGCTATCGGGTAGAAATACCTGTAGACTTTTTAAAGAACCTCAATTTGTTATAAGTTGCTGTTTATTAACTCCTTGTTTGTTTTTATGATTTTAAGGAGCCTATGTTTAGTGCGCTATATTTTTACAGGTGAGCGGCATATAAAAACCGTATTTGTACACAGCAGTTTAGGTGGAAATAATTTCGAGCACGTATAAACCGCAAAAAAAAAGTGTATAATGGGTATTAAACAGGAGAGAATGGGTTTGATTTTTGCTTCAAAACGGTGATACCTCAACATTTTTATCATTTTATTACGAATCGTGTAATTTTAATAATTGGATGGCAATAAATAAAAAGCAAGAAGAACAGGAACTTTTCGAACGGTCGAAATTAATGCTCAATCATTCGCCGAATGAGGTTTTTGTCATAAAAGAGGTATTTCCACACGGCGCTTGGGGAAGGATGCTGCTGAATAATGCGTACGAGATTATTGAAGCAGATAGACAGCTAGCAGACAGGGTAGGACATGCAGATGGGCATGACATGACTGGCTTTTCCCTTTTTAAGTTTTTTAGTACTAAGGAGAAAGTACGGCTAAGCCATTTTTTTAAGAATTCCAGTCCAGACTATCTTTCCGTGCTATCTTACATGCAACTTTCTAAAGGTGGGAAGGGAAAGGGCTGGGTAAGCCTGTACTCTAAAAAAGTAAATATAAGTAAGGAAGAGGTCGGGTATAGTGTGGTTCTTTTGGATGAGGTAGATAGTTTTGCGACGCTCACCACGGACAACTTTGATACGCTGTATCGTTCCTTTTTTGACATGTACGAAGCAGAGTTAGCGCAGATCGGCTTGACTCTACGAGACGATATCGCGCAAGAGCTCTATGCATTGCGGGTAAGCATGCAGAATTTTATACTCACGCACGGTTATGAAAGTGAAATAACGGTTTTAAAAAAGCGGCTAAACGATACCATACGTAAGATCACTGAACTTTCGAACGATCTATTGCCCAATGTATTTGTAAATATGGGATTTTTACCCGCTATGGAAGATATGGTATTTGCTGTAAAGCGATTAGGATATGACCTTCGTTATAAGATCGATCCCCGTATTAAAGATAAGTCTCCGGAGTTTCAGTTTTGCTGCTATCGGGTAGTGCAGTCTTTATTGCAGAGTTGGAAAGAAAATGTATTGCCCTATGAAGCTTCGCTTACAATCGCTGTAAAGGGAAATAAAATAAATATTAATTTGAGTGAATCCAGAAGCGCATTGAATAGTAGTGTCCATCACTATCCGGAAGCCCTGTTACATAATGTCCGTAACCGTATTGCACTATACGATGGTGCTATGGAGGTAAATCGAGTTTTAGAAAACAGTCAGTTAAAAATAACCATGTATAATTAACGTCATTATATGATTAAGATAATTTTAGTAGAGGACCACCTGGTGGTACGTAATGGAATTAAGTTATTATTAGACACACAAGAGAATGTACAAGTGATCGCCGAAGCCAATAACGGCCAAGAAGCGATTGCTTATTTGGAGCAGAATGTTATTCCGGATATTATTATTACGGATATCAATATGCCGGGAATGGATGGTATTCAGCTTATTGAAAAATTGGTCGAACAGTATCCAAACGTGAAAGTTATCGTATTATCCATGTTGAACAATACGCAGAACGTATCGCAGGCGTTTGAAAAGGGTGCAAAGGGTTATTTGGTCAAGAATGTAAGTTATGATGAACTCTTATTTGCTATTAACCATATTTCTAATGGCGGGCGTTACCTTTGTGAAGAGCTGGCTATGCTTTTACTCGAACGGGTGATGGCACAGGAGTCTGGTTTTGCGAGTTATGAAAAAGATACCTCCACGACTGATGTGGAATTGAGCGAAAGAGAACTAGAGGTATTGCAACTGATTAGTGAAGGATACACAAACGTAGAAATAGCGGACAAGCTATTTTTAAGTAAACGAACGGTTGAAGGGCATCGGCAGAATCTCATTGAAAAAGCAGGGGTTAAAAATTCCGCTTCATTAATAAAATATGCAGTTATAAATAGGCTCGTAGATTGAAAGAGGAATGCCATCACATCGAGATGGCATTCCTCTTTCAATCTACGAATTCATATTGTCGCGCAAATCTCGAATATGGTCATGGGCTTGTAATTGTAGGTTGGCTTGACTCTGAATGATGGATAGCATATTTAACGGAGCTAGCTGCGATTGTTCAATAACGTCACGATAAACTTTCTTAAATTCATCTTCGCCACGCTCACAGCTTTCTAATATTGCTTTTGCTGTATAAGGGGCTATTGCGGATTTTATTTCCATCCAAGTCCTGAATAATTTACCGCTGGTTTTAGTTTCATCTGTTGGTTTATCGCCTTCCCGAAATACAAGAGGAATTAAGTCATTTTTAAATTGGATCGATTGATCTCTGTATTTTTCGAATGTAGCTTGCAAACCGTAGTTGCCGTCCGTAGGAAGTAATGAAATGGCTTTTTCATAGCCTTCAATACGATCGTTGTTGATCTCTATCAACTGATTTAGCAAACCTGCTGTTTCTTGATGTACGTTTTTCATGTCTTTATATTTTTTACTCTAGAGGACAGTCGTATGGAAATATAGTTGGGAAGATATTCAAAATAGGGTATAAACACTAGGGTGTAAACAAGAAAAACCGCAATAAGTATGTTGCAGTTACTAGATAAAAAAAGAAGGGACTAAATGCAAACTAAAATAGCTTAAAGCTGTTCAACAAGTAATATCACAACTAAAAAATGTTTTAGTCATGGAAAAAAACGTTATACCAGAGCACGAGAATGGAATACCGGAAGTAGTCAAAAATGAACCCGATGACAAGCCAGCGGGGCAGGGGATCATCTGGGCGATTGTAATTGCTGTAGTCGTGTTGGCCATTATCTATTTTGTGTTTTTTAAAAAAGATCCTAGGGTTTAAGCTTCTTACTGTATGGATTTAAAATCTTCGGAACCTTTCTGGCTAGTAAAGAACGGTTTGATGTATTCTTACCCCTCGCTAAGAGAAGATATTGAATGCGATGTGCTTATCGTGGGTGGGGGGATTACGGGTGCATTGATAGCTCACCAATGTATTTCCGACGGATACAATACGGTGTTAATTGACAAGCGCGAGATCGGCAACGGAAGTTCGTCGGCGACTACCTCAATGCTTCAATACGAGATCGATGTGCCTTTGCATCGGCTCAGCGAGATGATTGGTAGAGAAAAAGCCGAAGCGAGTTATAAAGCCTGCTCGTCTGCCATCGATAGATTAGGCGAAATTGCTGTTGAGATTAAATCAAAAGCGGGCTTTGTTAAGAAGGAATCACTCTACCTAGCGACAAGGAAAAAGGATGTTGTTCGATTAAGAAAAGAGCTGGATGCAAGAGCCGAAGCAGGCTTTGAGGTTTCGTGGTTAGATATGGAAGCAATAACGCAGCGCTTCGGTTTAAAAATGGGGTATGGTGGTATTCTTTCTGCCCAGGGAGCTAGTGTTGACGCATTTTGCCTCCTGCATGAACTGTTGGTTTACAATCAAAATCGTGGGTTACGTATATTCGATAAGACCCAACTTTTAGCGGTGTCTTCTGGTAAAAAGCAAAGTAGATGTAAATTAAATACAGGTGCTATGATTAGGACGGAAAAAGTGGTGTACTGTACCGGTTATGAAAGTCAAGGCTTGATTAAAGAAAAATTTGTTGATTTATTAAGCACCTATGCTATAGTATCTGAAATAGATGAGGCTGCCTGTAAGAAGGTGAAAGATCTATTGATATGGACTACGGATGAGCCCTATCTCTATATGCGCTGTACAGATGATGGCCGAATGTTGATTGGTGGCGGGGATGAGGAGTTTCAAGACCCGGTTCGACGGGACGCGTTGTTGAATAAAAAAGCCGATCGGCTACATAGGAGCTTCGGCCAATTGTTCCCTGAGCGTACATTTTACACAGATTTTTCCTGGACCGGAACATTTGGAGAGACCAAGGATGGGTTGCCCTATATTGGGACACATAAGGATTTTAAAGACACTTACTTCGTATTGGGTTTTGGGGGGAATGGGATCACGTTTTCAATTGTCGGCATGGAAATGTTATCTCTCTGGTTGAAGAATAGAATCCACCCTTTAGAACGGCTTTTTGCCTTCGGAAGGTAAAAATCGTATAACTTATCGTTTAAAACCATTGCATTTTGCGATGGTTTTTTCGTTAATGTTTTAATTCAAAACAAATGGGCACTACAATTTGTATAGACTATAGCCAACTGATATTAGACAAATGTAATCGTGTATTACCTTATGAAAAGAACATACATTTACCTTGCTTTTCTGTTTGTGGTTTTCTGCGCTATGCCTGGTTTAAACTATAGTCAGGTGCCAGATAGCACTTGGGGAAAAACGTCCGAAAAATACCCTTCATTTAAGTTTAAAGGCTTATTCCAAGCGAGATATGTTGTCAGTGCAAATGATGATGTTGATGTTTCTGGTCTGCACCATGAGGATCATTCCGGAACAAGCAATTCATTTTTACTCAAATATATGCGTGCACAGGTACAAGCTAAAATAAGTAAGCGAACTGAAGTCATCGCACTTGTTAATCTGGCAGACTTTAAAAATGATCCTAAGGCTCGTGTATTGGAAAATGCTTATTTGAAATATACATTTAGTCCTCAAATTGCTGTTACAGTGGGGCAGTTCAGACCCTGGTTTGGAATTGAGGAAACATATCCCGTAGATATCATAAAGTCCTTGGATTGGTCTAATCAGTACTTCGAATTCGGCAAGCTGGGGTGGACTAGCTTCCAGATTGGTGCATCAATTGGAGGGACGTTTCATCTCGGAAAGTTACCCTTTCAGTACGCGATATCTGCAGTCAATGGGAACGGTAAAAATCAAGTTTCCGACAATGATAACGGCAAACAGTATATGACTAGGATGGTATTTGGGTTATCCAAGAAGTACGCATTGAATATTGGGCTCAACGGTGGTGTAGGAGAGGTGGCTAGAAAGAATGTATACGCTTGGGGAGCAGATATCGTGGCCAACGTAGCCTTGGCGCCAAAGTGGTCTCTTGATTTGCAACTGGAGGGCAAACAAGCGTCCAATCATGCAATGTATACAGCTTTACCTGATGGAGAGAGGCCTATGAGCATTAATGAATTTTTAGTGCGTGGCGTTTATTTCCTACCTAACCTTCGTTATGAAATCAAGCATAAGAATCTATCGTCTATCGAAGCTTCGTGCCGTTATGAATACCTGGACCGAAATTTTAGCCAAAATTCGAACCCGAGACAGACCATCACACCGATGTTGGGATTGGAGTTCTTAAAAGATTATGGTGCACGCATACAGATAGGGATGCAAATGGATCGATATAAGACACAGCTATCAAATACAACGACCTATAACGGCAACTTATTTATTGTACAGGTACAGAGTAGACTTTAATTGAAAATCAAAGGGATACGCCAGCTGGCGGATTGTGAAATAATCATACGCATATGAAAGAAATTAGTATTAAAAAGATAGGTATTACTTTTTTAATTGCTTTAGCACTATGGTTTATACCCACGCCAGACGGTGTGAGTCCTGAGGCGTGGCACTTATTTGCCATATTCGCGGCTACTATCCTCGGTATTATATTAAAAGCCGCACCGATGGGAACGATGTGTATGATGGCGATTGGCTTTACGGCGTTGACACAGGTTCTTGCTCCTGGCGATGCCAGTGGCTCTATCGTCAAGTCGTTGAGTGGCTTTGGTGATAAGGTGATTTGGCTGATTGGTATTTCTTTTTTTATCGCTAGGGGTTTTATTAAAACGGGACTAGGTAACCGCATCGCTTTTCTTTTTATCAAGATTTTTGGTAAGAGCTCTTTGGGGCTAGCCTATGGGCTGGGATTGGCAGATATGTGTCTGGCCCCAGCTATCCCCAGCAATACGGCTCGTGGAGGAGGTATCATCTATCCGATCATGAAATCCATGGCTATGAGTTTTGGCTCTGTACCGGAGGATCCGACTACCCACAGGAAGTTAGGTTCTTTTTTGACGCTCAATAGCTATTACATGAACCTCATTACCTCATCTATGTTTTTAACCGGGACTGCGAGCAATCCGATGTGTCAGAAATTTGCTGCGAATCTGGGCGTTGATATTTCCTGGATGTCATGGGCAATCGCTGGATTTATCCCTGGGCTAGCAGCTTTTTTTATTGTTCCGCTGGTACTTTATAAACTCTATCCACCAGAGTTAAAAAAAACGGGTGGCGCAGCAAAAATGGCGACAGAGAAGCTGAATGAAATGGGACCTATTAAAGTTAACGAATGGTTGATGTTGTTAGCATTTTTTATTTTATTGGCTTTGTGGATTTTTGGAGCGTCATTATCTATTGATGCGACAACTACGGCGTTTATCGGCCTGACGTTACTACTTTTGACCTCTGTATTGACATGGGAAGATGTGAAAGCAGAGAAAGGGGCCTGGGATACGATAGTGTGGTTTGCGGTACTGGTAATGATGGCGAGCTCGCTCAATGAGTTAGGATTTATTGCATGGTTCAGTGATATCGTTAAAGTACAGATAGGTGGCTTGAATTGGATGGTAGCATTTCCGGTGATTATTCTGGTTTATTTTTTCAGCCATTACATATTTGCGAGTGCGACCGCACACGTAGCCGCTATGTATGCTGCCTTGCTGGGTGTGGGTATTTCTCTAGGAATCCCGCCGATGCTATTGGCTATGATGCTTGGTTTTATGGGCTCTATCTACGGTGTCTTGACACACTACGGGCATGGACCTGCTCCTGTGTATTTTGGTAGTGGTTACGTAGAGCTCAAGGCTTGGTGGTTAAGAGGATTAGAGATAGGTATTCTACTTTTGATTATCTACATGGTTGTGGGTGGGTTATGGATGAAAGTAATTGGTTATTATTAAAATTATACTGCGATGTTGACAACACTATCTCGTAAAATGCTGCTGTGCCTGACTGGACTATTTTTAGCTTTCTTTTTAACAATACACCTGTTGGGTAATTTACAGTTATTTATGCCCGAAGAGGAGGCACGCCTTCAGTTCAACTGGTATTCTAATTTTTTGTCGGGTAATGCATTGATAAAAATTGTTTCCTATGTCTTATATCTGAGTATTATCCTGCATGTTGCCGATGCTTTGATCGTGACGATGAAGAACAATAAATCATCAAAACGATATCAAAAAGATGAGAGAGGTCGAGCAAGCAAGTGGTATAGCCGTAATATGGGGATACTCGGTTCGATTGTATTAATTTTTCTCGTTATTCACTTCAAAAATTTCTGGTATGTATATAAGTTTGGGGAACTACCCTTAGATAGCAATGGTCATCGGGATCTTTACCTGTTGGTAGTGACTACCTTTCAGGAGTGGTGGTATGTGGTTATCTATGTGCTGTCGATGATTGCACTTTGCTATCATCTTATTCACGGCTTACATAGCGCTTTTAGAACACTGGGATTGTTTCATCCAAAATACATGCGATGGCTCAAGATAGCGGGGGAGATCTATGCCGTTTTAATTTGTGTGGGTTTTGCGATGATGCCCATTTATATATATATCACTAAGAGTTAAACTTAAGATCAAAGCTTATGAACTTAGATGCAAAAATTCCCGAGGGGGCATTGGAACATAAATGGGATAATTTTAAGAAGAAGGCAAAGCTGGTCAATCCAGCGAATCGCAAGAAATTAGATGTGATTGTCGTGGGAACCGGCTTGGCAGGAAGTTCGATAGCTGCTTCATTGGCTGAGATGGGTTACCAGGTCAAAGCTTTCTGCTTTCAGGATAGCCCAAGGCGGGCACATTCTGTGGCCGCGCAAGGAGGCGTAAATGCTGCTAAAAACTATAAAAATGATGGTGACAGCGTATATCGGATGTTTGTCGATACTTTAAAGGGGGGAGACTTTAGAGCGCGGGAAGCTAATGTATATCGTATGGCCGAGTGTTCGCTAAATTTGATTGATCAAGCGGTAGCCCAGGGAGTACCCTTTGGTAGGGAATATGGTGGTTATTTGAATAATAGATCTTTCGGAGGTGTGCAGGTGAGCCGTACGTTTTATGCCCGGGGACAGACGGGGCAGCAGTTGTTGTTAGGGGCGTATCAAGCATTAATGCGGCAAGTTGGAAAGGGAGCTGTGAAGCTCTATTCACGGCATGAAATGTTGGATCTGGTTCTAATTGATGGAAAGGCTAGGGGTATTATTGTACGAAATCTGGATACAGGTGAGCTGGAAAGGCACGCGGCTCATACCGTGGTACTGGCTACCGGAGGGTATGGAAAGATATATTATCTATCTACACTGGCTATGGGCTGTAATGGTTCGGCTATCTGGCGTGCCCACAAAAAGGGCGCGCTCATGGCGAGCCCCAGTTGGATACAGATACATCCTACATCGCTGCCCCAATCGGGCGATTATCAATCGAAATTGACGTTGATGTCCGAATCGTTACGTAACGATGGCCGGATTTGGGTTCCTACGAAAGAGGATGAAACCAGGAGCCCGAATGATATTCCCGAGGAAGAAAGAGATTACTATTTGGAAAGAAGATATCCCGCATTCGGAAATCTTGCCCCTCGCGATATTTCTTCGCGGGCAGCAAAGGAACGTATTGACGCTGGATTTGGGATCGGACCCTTGAAAAATGCCGTGTACCTGGACTTTGCAAAGGCTATTCGCGAACAGGGACGAGAGAAGATCGAGGAGAAGTATGGTAATCTATTTGACATGTACCTTAAAATAACAGGCTTTGACGCTTATGAAGAGCCTATGATGATTTCTCCATCTGCCCATTTCTCGATGGGTGGATTGTGGGTTGACTATGAGTTGATGACCACTATACCGGGGCTTTTTGCTCTTGGTGAGGCTAATTTTGCTGATCATGGCGCTAACAGGTTGGGGGCCAATTCGTTACTTCAGGCTTCGGTGGATGGCTATTTTATTGCGCCTTATACCATAGCTAATTATCTTTCGGGAGATATACATACTGGGAAGATTGACGTATATCATCCAGAATTTGAAAGGATTCAATCCGACGTAGAGCGTAATCTTAAGCGTCTTGTAGCTATTAATGGCAATAAAACGGTTGATTATTATCATAAAACGTTGGGAAAGATCCTGTATGATTATTGCGGTTTAGCGCGTAATGCAGAGGGCTTGAACTGGGCAATCACGGAAATTCGCAAGTTGCGCGAGGACTTTTATAGAAATGTAAAAGTGTCTGGAACGGCAGAAACAATGAACAGTGAATTGGAAAAAGCCGGTCGTGTAGCCGATTATCTGGAAATAGGAGAATTGATGTGTTTTGATGCATTGACCCGGAATGAATCATGTGGCGCCCATTTTCGCGAAGAATATCAGACGCCCGAGGGGGAAGCTATGCGTAATGATCAGGAATTTCAATTTATATCGGCATGGGAATGGACTGGAGCGGATAGAGACCCCGTACTGCACAAGGAGGAACTTAGTTTTGAAGTGGTAAAACCTATAGTCCGTAGTTACAAATAGGAGAAGGATAGTTTATAGAACCTTACGATTGATCGGAGATAAGTTTCTAATGGTTGTTTAAAAAAATAGATACATATGATATTAAATCTTAAAGTTTGGCGACAAAAGGATCGGGAATCTACAGGACGATTGGTGGATTATGTTTTGAAAAATTTAAATCCGCACATGTCATTTTTAGAAATGCTGGATACACTTAATGAAGAGCTGGTTTTGAGAGGGGAAGACCCGGTTGAATTTGATCACGATTGTAGAGAGGGAATATGTGGACAGTGTGGAGTGATGATCAATGGTATCGCGCACGGTCCATTGAAGAATACAACAACTTGCCAATTACATCTCCGCTCATTTAAAGAGAATGACACTATCGTTATAGAACCTTTCAGATCAGCCGCCTTTCCTGTAAAAAGAGACTTAAGGGTGGATCGAACTTCGTTTGATCGCATTATTTCAAGTGGAGGGTTTGTTTCTATAAATACAGGACAAGCGCCCGATGCGCACGCGCTACCGGTAACGCATCAAGTCACCGAGGAAGCTTTTGATGCAGCAGCTTGCATCGGTTGCGGAGCCTGCGTGGCAACTTGTAAGAACGGAAGTGCCGCATTGTTTACCTCCGCTAAAATAAACCATTTGGCTCTGTTGCCGCAAGGTAAGGAAGAGCGACAGGAGCGTGTCCTTCGGATGGTCAAACAGATGGATAGAGAAGAGTTTGGACATTGTTCGAATACCGAAGCTTGTGAAGTTGAATGCCCACAGGGGGTATCGGTGTTAAATATAGCGCGGATGAATTACGAATACAATCGGGCATTGTTGAGACGAAAGTAAAAACAACCTATTAACATACGAAAAAGACGAAAGCGGAGAATCGCCCTCGTCTTTATTTTGTAGTGTCCCAACGCTATGAATACCACAAATTGTATTAAACAGTATAATTTTAAAAATCTAAATCAATCCAAATTATTCTAGATGTAGTTGTTAAAATAAAGGTTTTCAAACGGGGAGAATGAAAACCTTTAATAACCAATTATAAACCTAAATTATGATGTCACAAATATAGTGTATTAATAACACTAAGTGAAATTTAATTCACTTTTTTTATTGGTTGTAGTATACGCTGTTTAGCTAATTTATCGTTTGCAATCTGCAGTCCAAGCTTTACCGTCTTTGGTATATATAATATCCAGATCCGAAGCGGTAACTGTTATCGTTCCAATCCCATTGTCACTGAAAAGAATTGTGTTGTTGTCTCCTTTTTCCATTATGATGTTTCCCAACGTAGGTATTCCATTGGAAAAGTTGAAAGCGTACTTGTCACCGATTTTTGTGACGGTTACTGAACCGTTGGTACGCGCCACATCAGTGTCACTATCATTGGTGCTGTTAAATGAAACAGTACCTTCATATTTTCCTACAAAAAGATCGTTGTCTGCAGGATCATCATCTTTGCTGCAGGCAGAGAATGTGAACAATGTGATTGTGACAAAGAATAAGCTCAAGATTTTAAAAGTTGTTTTCATACAAATAAATTTTAGTTTTATAAAAATATGTCATTGAAATATGACAATAGCGATGCCAATCGTCAGCTTCGATACTTTGTTAACAAAAATTAACGAGATTTTATTGTAATTCGATATCGTATAGTTTATCTGAATTCATCTTACCGCAAAGTGGGACTCTTGGACTTAGTGGTATAAGTGGAGGAATAGTAGAAATGGAACTTCGCGATTAATGACTGTTTTTGGGGCGTACGGCTGGGAAGACGAGACACCTATAATATCAGGAAGAAAAGGCCTAAAATCTAGTAGGAAGGCACCTCTATTGACGAGTATAAAACTGTTGCGGATCTTTATTAAAGTCACGCTGATCACATAATCACTGCGGTATAATAAACGGATAGGAAGCTGGATTGTAAAAGGAGCTTACCTTTAAAATTAGTTGCAGCCCACATCTCCATTTATAGATACATGGGCTACACAGTTTTATTTTATTTCGATCATTTTATTTGGATCTTTTGTCTCTTTAATCTCACGCTCAACAGTGATTTTAATAATCGAAAGTAAAACCAAAGCCACTGCAAGAATAGCAATAAAAGGAAAAATAATTGCGATAACCAATGCGAAAATCAAAGGGATATTTATCCATTGCTTTCCAGACTTGGAGGATACGCTGATCTTGGAATCCTGTATTGTGGTGAATACTTTTTGAAAACCGCTTGTGATGTTTTCGTTATTGAAGTCGAATGTTGTTTTAGTTGCCATGTTATTTGTTGTTTTACTTGTTTGTATAGTCCAAAGGTAGTATGGCTGGCCGGATTGGTATAGCATAAATAGGTTAGTTTGGGCGGATGCTCGGTGAAAGTATAAAATGAGTCGGTAAAGAGGCATCGGATTATTGCGTAAAAATTAGTAACTTCGAGTAATTTAACAATATAGATATTTCAATACATTGAGATTTGATGAATTTGGCTTCATTCCTACATTGGAAGAGGGGCTTGATACTATGGGGTTTGTAGAAGCTACACCCATTCAAGAACAGACCATACCGGTCATATTACGCGACGAAGATTTAATCGCCTGTGCTCAGACTGGAACGGGCAAAACCGCGGCTTACTTATTGCCTATTTTGCATAAAAATGGACAGGAGCCTCAAGAGCGTGTAGATACGATCGTACTGGTTCCTACGCGGGAATTAGCTTTGCAGATCGATCAACAGGTGATGGGTCTGGGATATTTTACGGGGACTACATCAATTTCTATATATGGTGGAGGTGATGGTATGGGCTACGAGCAACAAAAAAGAGCAATACGTGAAGGTGTTAATATTATCGTTGCTACACCAGGCCGGTTAATTAGTCATATGGCCTCTGGCAAATTTGATTTCAGCGGGTTGAAACATTTAGTGCTCGATGAAGCAGACACTATGTTAGATATGGGATTTTATGACGATATTGTACGTATTATCAGTTATTTACCTCAGAAACGACAAACGCTTTTATTTTCTGCTACAATGCCTCCTAAAATCAGAGGACTAGCTAAAAAGATATTGCACAACCCTATAGAGATAAATATTGCTATTTCGAAACCATCAGAAGGGATTGACCAGCACGCCTACCTGGTGTACGATGAGTATAAAATCGATCTGATCCGCTATATCCTCAAAGATCCTAAGTATTCCAGTGTGATTGTTTTCGCTTCTAAGAAGGAGATCGTGAAAACACTCACGAAAGAATTGATAAAAAGCGGAGTTGCGGCCGAAGGCTTTCACTCGGATCTTGAGCAGTCGGAACGTGAAGATATTATGAGTCGTTTTCGCGCCAAAAAGCTAAATGTACTGGTTGGTACAGATGTTATTTCTCGGGGTATAGATATCGTAGGTATTAGTTTGGTTGTCAATTATGATGTACCTCCGGATCCAGAAGACTACGTGCACCGTGTGGGACGTACCGCTCGCGCGGCAACTACCGGTACTGCTATTACCTTTATTAATGTGAAGGATCAAGGTAAATTTGCATTGATTGAAAAATTGGTCGAATACGAAATTGCCAAAGTGCCTTTGCCAGAAGGGTTTGCTGCAGGACCTGAGTATACCCCGAAATTGAAGAGCAATAACAGAAATAAGCGAAAACCATTTAATAGAAACAAAAAATTTAATCAACAAAAAAAGGCTTCGTCGTAATGATCTCATTTGCTAACGCCAAGATCAACTTGGGACTATTGGTTACCGAAAAAAGAGCAGACGGTTATCACAATATCGAAACGGTGTTTTTCCCTATTAAACTCTATGATGTGTTAGAGCTTACACCGTCTGAAAGCACAGTTTTTCAGTCGAGTGGATTGACTATCCCTGAGCAGGGAGACAATCTTTGTGAAAAAGCGTATCGTATATTGCAACAGGACTACGAACTGAAGCCAGTTCATATTCAGCTCTTAAAAAACATCCCAATAGGCGCCGGGTTAGGTGGTGGTTCATCGGATGCGGCGCAGGTTCTGAAAATGCTAAATGATTATAATGCGTTGGGGCTAACTACAGAACAGTTAGCACATTATGCCGAAAGATTGGGGGCAGATTGCCCTTTCTTTTTGGCGAACAAACCCGTGTATGCTTCTGGGATCGGAACTACATTTGAGCCCATAGAATTAGATCTTTCTAATCACTTTATTGCCGTAGTAAAGCCGGAAATACACATATCGACGGCAGAGGCCTATGGGCATGTCATACCACAATTGCCCAAAGTAGATTTAAGAAGAGCAATCCAGTTGCCGATGCAGGAGTGGAAGTTTCATCTGGTCAATGATTTTGAACTCGGCATATTTGAAAGGTACCCACAAGTAGCACTAATCAAGTATGAGTTGTACCAGAGGGGAGCTATTTACGCAGCTATGTCCGGCTCTGGATCAGCGGTGTATGGCATTTTTCCAGAACAGGTGAACCTTGATGAGCTGAGTGAGATGGGCAAAGTATACTACCCTGTAGATCTTTCGTGCTAGTAAGTCAATTCGTTATTGTATTATTCTCAGTAAGGTGGAGACTAAATTGGTTTCATTAATAGGCTTATTTATGATGCCGTCAAAATGATATTTTTGATTCGATTTAGCTTCTAAGAGCATATTCTCCGCTGTACAGGCCAAAACTTTTGTTGCGACCTTGGTATCATCAGATTTGACATGGTTTAGGATATCCCAACCATTGAGTCCCGGCATGAGTAGATCGGTGATAACAATATCTACTGAGTTGGATCTGATATAATTCCAAGCTTGGATGCTGTTATCAAATAAATGAACATTTTGGCTCGATTTGAACAGTTGCTGTACAAAGAAAAGCCCAATACGACTATCATCTATAAATACGATTTTAAGATCGGAAGGGAGATCGGAAATAGATAGAACTCGGCTCTCTTTCTCTTGAACCCGACTCTTTTCGATTGGTAATGTGAAAGTGAACTGCGTTCCTTTGCCAGCTTCGCTTGTAAAGGAAATTGAACCTTTTATCTGTTCACATAATAATTTGGATATATACAAACCTAATCCAAAACCTCCGGCTTTATTTTTATTATCCGCAACATAATATTTTCTAAATATTTGATCTTTTTTGCCGTCAGGAATGCCTACCCCGGTGTCTATGACCTGTATAACAACCTTTTGCTTATCGTTGCTTTTTTTTACACTGGTAATGATGCGAATGGTTCCCTTTTGGGTGTATTTTATGGCGTTAGATAACAAATTGGATAGCACCTGCTTGAAACGGAATGCATTGCTCCAGATAAGCAACGAAGGGTTGATATTATTTTCTAAGCGAAGTTCTAGATTTTTAACTTCGGCTTGATATTGATGTAGACTAACTGTGTCTCCCACTAGTTTGTGTGGCGAGAAGTAATCAAACTTGATTTCCAAGGCCCCCGACTCTAACTTACTAAGGCTTAAAATATCATTTATGGTCGTATTGATAACCGCAATATCGTTATCTACAGTCTGAATTATTTCTTTATCTATTGTTTTAGCGGTGTTATTATTTTTCAGAAGATTCACGATTCCCTGTAACGATACCAGGGGCGAACGTATCTCATGACTGATGTTTGCAAGTATATTAGTCTTCTCTTCTGCTATTTTTGAAGCATACTCTTTTTCCTTAAGTAACTTTCGTTCGTATGAAGCGACTTCATATTGATAATATATTAGAAAGAAAATCATCAATAACATAATAGATAATGAGATAATTAATTGGCTTCTAAAGTTTTCGGAATTTTCTTTGTATAATATGAAATCCTCTTCTTCTGCTTTTCGAATTTCGTCGAGTTCTATCTGTCTTAAATTCTCTATTCCGGCTTTTAAATTATTCAAGAGCGTGTAGTTCGAAAGTATAAGGTCTTTTTCTGCACTTTGAAGTTTTAGTAATATAGCACGTAGATCGCGAAGATTATTCCTATATATCCTCTCATTGGTTGAAATCAGGTGGTCGATGTTGCGTTGTACGAGGTCTACCTGATTTAAATTCAACACCTCATTGGTACTTTGATTGACTAGTGTGTCGTTTTTTGCTTTAAATATTCTGTTGAAAAGTCCTTCTTTTTTTCGTACAACAGTATCCTTCTCTTGCTTTATTTTTAACGTGTCTCGAAGGATTTGGCTAATGACGGAATCAGACTGCGTGATACGCGGCTTCTGCGAGATCCTTTTTTTTTGTGCTGTCAGTGCGAGCAAAGAGTCTTGGGCATAATATACGATATCATCTACCTGTTTTTTCAAGTAGGCGTATTGCAATGCTAGATTACTTTGTGTCACACCATTTGGGTCGACTTTGACGGGGTTGCTTTCCATAGGTAGGGCAGCCAAAGAGTCAACTACTATTTTAATTGTGTCCAGTTTACTACGGTAGCCTTGGAAATCATTCTCATCAAAATTTATTGTGTATAGGCGGAATAGATTGTCAGCTTCGGTAAATGTAGAAAACAATTTATACAGTGCAGGAGATTGTAGTTGTCCTGAAGAATATGCCGCATTTAATCTATTTTCAACCTTCTTGTATTGTAGATACTGATAGAAAAATATCGAACTTAATATTGCAAATGATAGAACAAGGCTGAATAATACTATTCTCCTTAAAGTTAAATTTGATTTATCTGGCACGAACCTAGTATTTTTTGCAGTATATTAATGTGTTGTGATTAAAACATTAATATACTGTGTGTTAATTCCTTTTTTTTGTTTGTGCAAATGTAAGAAAATTAACCAAAGAATTTAATGTTACTGATTGTATTTGTGCAAATATGAAATATTTTTTACATATAAAATGGATTTTGCAAACGAATTAAAGATGTCGTTTTTTTTAGAATTTAATGGTGAAGAAAGAAGATTTTTTTCTCCTAGACAGAAATGCGGCAATAATTCAATAAAAAAGGAACATCAGTTCCTTTTTTATTTTATCCTTTACGTAGGTATTTTGTTAGAATTACGATAGTTTGACCTTCAATTTTACCTTCAATTTGTTCCGTATTATCAGGTACTAATCGGATGTTTTTGACAACAGTTCCGAGTTTTGCATTTAAGGAAGAGCCCTTGACATCCAATGTTTTGATCAATACAACGGTATCACCTTCATACAGACGTGTGCCGTTGGAATCTTGGTGAAAATCGACTGTACCATCTTGTTCGTGGTCTCCCGTTTTTTTTGCCCATTCCAGATTTTTATCATCAAGATAAAGAATATCCAGATTATCAGCCGCCCAACCTTCGTTTCTTAATCTGCTAAGCATGCGCCAGGCAACAACCTGTACGGGTGCGTGTTCGGACCACATCGTGTCTGATAAAATTTTCCAGTGATGGGCGTCTAATTGTTCTCTTTTTTCTATTTGTGATTTACATAGTTCACAGATCCAGATACAGTTTTCTAAGCTTGCGTTTGAAGTAGGGGGGACCTCGTATTTAGAAAGGTCTGAATTGCTTGTACAAAGCTCACATTGGTTTCCGCTTCTTTCGGCTAATAAGTTCTCTAAAGTCATACTGCAAAGATACACAATTTTTCGCTTTTGTTTTTTTGTTAGATTGAACGGGAATAGTTAAAGCAAGACCAAGGAGGTCGGGGAATGACTTATCAAAAAGACAGATTTCATTGGTTTCTTTTGGCAGAGATTTTGTACTATTAACAAGAAATTATTGACTTAAATTAATAAAGCTATGAAATGGCAAGGCGGTAAACAAAGTGACAATTTTGAGGATAGAAGAGGTATGTCCTCAAGAGGTAAAGTGGCAATAGGTGGCATAGGAGGCGTTATCATTCTGTTAATCGGACTTTTTATGGGAGGTGATCCAGGCCAGCTATTGCAACAGATAGCGACGCAACAGGAGACCACAAGTGGTGAACCTCGAGAACTGAGTGTTGAAGAGCAAGAATTGACGGAATTTTCGAGGATAGTGCTGCAAAGTACGGAAGACGTTTGGGGGAAACTATTTAGAGAGCAAGCGAATAGTGAATACCTTCCAACCACTTTGAGGGTGTATGATAAAACGACAGATACTGACGGTTGTGGTGTGGGGCAGTCTGCTTACGGACCATTTTATTGTCCCACAGATCAGAGTATCTATATCGACCTGACATTTAATGACGAACTTCGAGAACGATTTGGTGCTAAAGGAGAATTTGCACTGGCTTACGTGATTGCACATGAAGTCGGGCACCATATACAGAATATTCTAGGTGTACTGCAAAAGACAAATGCCTTGCGCGCGAAGATAAGTGAGCAGGAGTACAATAAGATTTCTGTAATGACAGAACTACAAGCTGATTTTTATGCTGGTGTATGGGCGCACTATGTCAATGAAAACTCAGATGTTAAATTGACCTACGAAGATATTGTCGATGGAATGCGTGCAGCAGCAGCAGTAGGAGATGACCACATACAAAAACAAGCCCAAGGACATGCTAATCCAGAGTCGTTTACACACGGTACCTCTGAACAAAGAGCCTATTGGTTTAAGAAAGGTTATGACACCGGAGACCTAAAAGCCGGAGACACGTTTAATGCCCCTAGTTTGAAGTAGTTTATTGTACTAAAAGATTACAGCCGCGGATATCAGAATTGTCAAAACGACCTAAGATTTCAAAAGATTGATCGACGTGGATCTTTCCAAGATCTTGGGTAGCAACAAAAGAACAGGAGTAATAATTTGCCAGATCAATGACATTTATTGCGCCGGTTTTTTTGTTTTCCAAGAGACTTAAGGGGTCGTTGGTATCCCGGATTAGGATCTTCATCCAAGGGGGAGTATAAAATAAACCATCTCCATAAGAATAGCCTTGGGACAACAACTCGGTCATCCCATACTCTGAGTGTATAGCCTGAACACCAAATCCTTTTTTTAACAATTGATGCAATTCTTCCCGTACCATCTCTTTGCGCTTGCCTTTCATCCCGCCGGTCTCCATGACAATCAGTTCAGGAAAATTGATGCTGTAGTTATCTATAAAGTCGAGTAGGGCATAAGTCACACCTATAAGTATCGTTTTTTTGCCTTTATGCTGTAGATTTTCTAACGTATAGTACAGTTCTTGATGATTGTATAGAAAATAGCCGCTTTCCGGTTTTTCGGAGGACTGGATCAGGTCATCTACCATGTAGATTAACGAAGACCCGTCACGCTCTAAATAGGAGGGTAGTAGGGCCAGAATAGTCATATTTTGTATGTCACCATAGAAAAGTTTAAAGGTATTTCTGTAACTTTCAACGTACCATTTTAAGTCGGGTACATGGTGCTTACTGCTGGTCATCCCTGTAGTACCGGAGCTGATGAATGTTAGCTCTGGAGATAGGCCGTCTGCCAATACCGATTGTGTTTTGAAAAATTGTATTGGTAAGAAAGGGATCTGCCTGTATTCAGTTATACTGTGTGTATCAATTCTTAGTGCTTTTAGGTAGTCCCGGTAAACAGGTGTATGCTGTGCCTGATAACGAAAGATTTCTAAAGCGGCTCTGTTGAACTCTAACGCTGTCTGTATATTGAAAACCTGATCCCTATTTATCATAGGTACAAACTTAAAGCAAAAAAATGAAGTTTTTAAGAGTTTTCCTTGGTTCTAATCAAGGAAAACTCTTAAAAATAGCTATAACATACCACCATCTACAGGTAATACCTGTCCTGTGACATAAGACGATAAGTCGGATGCCAGAAAAAGACAAGCATTAGCAACATCTTCAGGTTCGCCCCCACGTTTTAATGGAATACCAGCTTCCCAACCCGCAACCACTTTTGGGTCTAAGATCTCTGTCATCTCTGTACGGATAAATCCCGGCGCTATTACATTTGCGCGGATGTTTCTAGAGCCAAGTTCTTTAGCAACAGACTTTGTAAATCCAATAATACCAGCTTTTGAAGCCGCATAATTTGCTTGTCCGGCATTACCCTGTACGCCAACTACCGAAGACATATTAATAAACGACCCTTTTCTATTCTTCATCATTACTTTAGAGGCCGCCTTCGTGATATTAAAGATAGACTTAAGGTTGATGTTTATAACATCGTCCCAGCTTTCTTCGGTCATACGCATTAACAAACCGTCTTTGGTAATCCCTGCGTTATTAACCACGATGTCCAACGTCCCAAATTCGCTCACGATATCATTGATCAGGTTTTCCGCCTCATCAAATTTAGAAGCGTCCGACCGGTACCCTTTTACTTTTGCTCCGAATGCCTGTAATTCATTTTCTAGTGCTAGACCCTTTTCTACAGAAGATAGGTAGGTAAATGCGACATTTGCGCCATGCTGTGCAAAAACTTCAGCAATCTTACGTCCTATTCCTTTTGATGCCCCTGTGACTAAAGCTACTTTTCCTTCAAGTAATTTCATATGTATATAATTATTTCATGAGCTTGGAAGCTCGGTTTATTTTTTCTGTCAAAAGGAATATCCGCAAATTATGATTATTCGAGATGCGTAACCAAATATTACACCGATATTTCATATACAAACTTTTCGTTTTTTACTGTTGAGGCACAAAAATAAGTAAATTTTAAGATAGTACTAAGTTTATTAAATGTTGACGATAATTTTTAATTTTTGAAACTATTCAATTTTGATGTGATAAAAGGTAATGGAAATGAGAGAATTTTGACAAATTCATTCGTGATAAACGAATACGAATGTTAATTTTGCAACAATTTAAACAAGTCATGGGCAAGAAAAAACAAAATACTGAAGTTGACGTCGTTCTGATCGGTGGTGGTATCATGAGTGCTACTCTTGGAACATTAATCAATGAGTTAAATCCAGATATCGATATTGAAATCATCGAGCGTTTGGATATTGTTGCAGCAGAGAGTTCGGATGCATGGAATAATGCTGGTACTGGTCACTCTGCCTTGTGTGAGTTGAATTATACGCCCGAGCAAGCAGATGGATCTGTAAAAGTAGACAAAGCAATAAAGATAGCAGAGCAGTTTGAGGTGTCCAAGCAGTTCTGGGCATATTTGGTAGAGAAAGGAATCGTTAAAAATCCGAGCCACTTTATCCGTAAAGTGCCTCATATGAGTGCTGTGTTTGGAGAGAACGATGTTCGTTTTTTAAAGACTCGATTTGAGACTATGGAAAAAGAAACGCTCTTTAAAGGCATGGAGTACACCGAAGACAAATCTGTGCTTAAAGAATGGATTCCATTGATGATGGAGGGACGTGCTGCCAATGAACCTATGGCTGCCACTAAGATGGATATCGGAACAGATGTAAACTTTGGTGCGCTAACTCGGGATTTGATTGCTTACTTGGATAAAAAGGAAAACATTAGGCTTGCTTTGCAGCAAGAGGTTAAAGACATTGAACGGGAAGATGATGGTCGTTGGGAGATTGAAGTTAAAGATCTCAAAACAGGTGAGAAGCGGGAGATCAAAGCTAAATTTGTATTTATTGGCGCCGGAGGACATTCCTTGTTGCTTTTAGAAAAATCTGGAATTCCAGAAGCAAAAGGATACGGCGGTTTTCCTGTCGGAGGACAATGGCTGCGTTGCAAAAATGAAGAGATAATAAAACAGCATCATGCTAAAGTATATGGTAAAGCGTCTGTAGGGGCTCCTCCAATGTCAGTACCGCATTTGGATACGCGTTATATTGATGGTAAACAGGCATTACTTTTTGGTCCTTATGCTGGATTTTCAACAAAGTTCCTAAAACAGGGCTCGTATTTTGATTTGCCGGCTTCTATAAAACTATCTAATATTAAGCCAATGTTGTCGGCTGGATTAGACAATCTTCCATTGACAAAATATCTGATTACGGAGGTCATGAAAAAGCCAAAGGATAAATTGGATGCTTTGAAACAATTTATGCCTACAGCCCGTATGGAAGACTGGGGGATAGAGAAGGCTGGACAACGTGTACAGGTGATTAAGAAAGACCCGAAACACGGTGGTATATTGGAATTCGGAACTGAAGTAGTCTCTAGTGCAGATGGTTCTATTGCAGCCTTGCTTGGTGCTTCGCCGGGTGCTTCTACTTCCGTAGAAATCATGATTCAACTATTAAAACGTTGCTTTCCGGAACGTGCAAAATCTGATGAATACAGAAAGAAGCTTCGAGAGATGATACCTTCTTGGGGACAGTCTCTTAACAACAATGCCGAATTGTGTGCAGAAATGCGTAAGCACACACATCGTGTATTGAAATTGGATTAGATAATAAAATAATTATGGGGTGCAGGTTCCGTATTCATGCGGAACCGAGCTGAGATTATACCCAATCCTGCGTTCAGTAGGAGGAACCTGATCCAGATAATGCTGGCGTAGGGATTAATTTTGCTCTTCTATCAAAGCATACCCATAAATAGTGTTCTTGATTACATTGTTTAATGGAAAATATTATCGAAAATATTAGTAGTGCATTTCAGCAAACTTCTTGGTTAGAACGATTCTCGGTACTTTGTGGTGTCGCGCAGGTATTGCTTTCTAAAAATAATAAAGTGTCTAATTATTTCTTCGGAATCATGGGCATTATATCGGGTATGTATGTACTGTTTGGAGTTAAATTGTATGCTGAGATTGCCTTAAATATGTATTACCTAGTTATGAGCATCTATGGATGGTGGTATTGGTCTAATAATAAGGATGCGCGAGAACAACCTATCACTAATTGCACAAAGAGAGATTGGAGTATTGTCGCGATAATTAGCGTGCTTGGATTTATTTTATTGTTTTTAGTGCTTGAGCATATTACAGACTCCGATGTTCCCGCTTGGGACGCCTGGGTATCTGCCACTGCTTGGGCCGGGATGTGGCTTTTGGCCAAACGAAAGGTAGAAAATTGGCTGCTACTTAACGTTAGTAACCTGTTTGCGATACCGTTGTTAATACATAAAGAGCTCTATCTTTTTGCAGCCCTTACTACTTTTTTATTTATTGTCGCTATCTTCGGCTATTTTAATTGGCGAAAGCTCATAAAGTTTTCGTAAACGAAGGGCTACTCGTAAGTGTAATAGAATCTGCTACGAATTTAATATTTAAAAAAATGATGATCTGTGAAAATGCTATACAGGTGATAAGAGATAATCAGTTGGCATCTATAGAAGCGAAGACTTTGGTAGACGGTCAACTCGGCTTGATCTACGAAAATAACTGGTTTAATATATGGGTGCCTACTTCCCTGGGTGGATTGGAACTGAATTTGCAAGATGGTTTGACATTATTGGAAGAACTAGCTTATTGGGATGGTGGTATGGCTTGGACGGTGACGCTATGTGCTGGAGCAAATATGTTTGCGGGGTACTTGAACAAAGGGCTGACCACAAAAATATTTGCAGATCCAAAGGTTTGTTTTGGTGGTTCGGGACGTGCTTCGGGAAGAGCTGTGTGGGACGGCGAGTACTTTACACTTACTGGGTTTTGGCGCTTTGCAACTGGTGCGCCTCATTTAAGCCATTTTACATTAAATAGCTTTGTTTTTGATGGTGAAGAGCCAAGACTGGATGATTTGGGAGAACAGGTTGTATTTTCATTCCTAGTACCGCGGGACAAAGTACTTTTACATTATGATTGGGATTCGTTCGGTTTGGTTTGCACCGCAAGCCATAGCTTCTCGTTGGACCATGTTGCTATAGAGCCGAATTATGCATTTCAGATCAAACCTGAGCATCGTACAGTAGATACAGCATTGTATCGGATTCCTTTTATGCCTTTTGCAGAGTTGACACTTCTTGTCAACTACTTAGGAATGTATAGAAGGTATCTGGATTTGGTCGAAAAGTACTTTTTCGAAAAATCTAAAGTAGAGAGTTGGCTATCAAAACATGGAAAAGAGTATTTTAGAAACATAGACACCCTTAGGCTTCAGCTTGAATCAGATAGAAATAAAATAAGTCTACTCGCTGATCTATTATGGCGCGGATCTAAGCAATCAACGATAACAACAACACTTTTAGAGGATATAGCTTGTTCATCTAGACAGATGGTAAAAGACATTCGGGAAGAAACGACACGTTTGTTCCCATTGTTGGGCATTAGTGCGGCACAAAACGGCACAGAGCTAAATACGATTTTTAGAAATATATTTACAGCGACACAGCATAGCCTTTTGAACATTTAACCGTCACTAGCAGTCAAACTGCATAATGCCTTCATAGGCTTGTGGACTACCAGATAATATGATGAGTAGACGCATCTCTTCATAATCCCTCGGGCTGGAAAAGATAAAGTCTAATTGTTTATCCCTGTCCAGGTCTCCAATAAATTTTAATTCGGTGGCCGTATCGTTATAAGATGTTTGGTTGATTAACGTACGAATGAGTTTGCCCTCGCGATACAATTTTAGGGTATAGTTGGTATTTGGGTTATTCCGTTCTTCATCTTTATAGAATCGGATACCTGAAGCCTGTAGCTGATACTTTTGATCTTGATACGTAAATTGGAATGGCTCTCCTGGTTCAATGATCGACTTTGTAAAAGCGATACTGTCTACAGTACCTTTTTGTATGGTAGGTATATTGAAGAATACTAAAACATCTTCTTTGGGTACAATCGTCTCCGTCGGAAGGCCTGAACAGGGTTCCTCATCTTCATTTTCGATGTGGTAAAGCGCAGAAGTTACTGCATAAGAACCGTCTTTTAAGTGTAATTCAAGCCAGTTCTTGTTGATAATCTTTGATACGGGATCTCCCCATACACGATAACGAACAGGCATTAATACATGCCCTTCGATAATCGAGTCTGAGGAGATCGGAATCTTGTGGGGCACTATAGATGTTGCAATACTATCACTTTGGACGATTATACCGACGCCAACCGAATCGTTTGTCCTCGTTTTTTGGGTCTCGCTCGCCTTTTGTTGACAGGCGGAAATAAGAACCATGAACAGAAAGCAATAGCCGTATTTTATCATATACCTATATCTAATGTAATGCGCTGGCGATAATGTCAAAAGCTTCCAAACGCTTTGCATCGTCAAAGATATAATTTGTTGTCATTATTTCATGGGCTTTGTGTTGATTTGCAAAATCAAGCACCTCCTTTTTGATGATCGATTCTGTACCGATAAAAGTGCAGCTAACCATGCGGTTTACAGCTTCTTCTATTTCAGGTATTCCATGATAAATGGGTTTGTCAGTAGGAGGAGATAGAGGTTTTCTTAAATTGGTCAATATCCCTGCGAACATATTGAACAAGCTAGTTGACAAGACATGCGCCTCAGTCTCCGTCGATGCAGCCACAATGTTGACACAAATAATAAAATAGGGTTCTTTTAGGGTCGGCGAAGGCTTGAAGTTGCTGTAGTATATTGCAGAAGCCTGCTCTAACATTGCTGGAGCAAAATGGGCTGCAAATGCGTAGGGGAGTCCAAGTTCAGCTGCTAAGTAAGCACTATCTGTGCTAGAACCGAGGATATAAATTGGCACATCGAGACCTTCGCCTGGAAATGCCCGGACTTTTGCATCAACATTGTTTTCATCCAGATAACGTTGAAGTTCTAAGATATCGTCTTTAAAGTAGAACGAAGTATTAAGGTTGTTTCGACGTAACGCCATTGCGGTGAGTTGATCGGTGCCTGGTGCTCTCCCCAGACCTAAATCTATTCTACCGGGATAGATACTTTCCAATGTGCCAAACTGTTCGGCCACCACCAAAGGGGTATGATTAGGCAACATGATACCTCCCGACCCCACCCGTATTCGTGATGTTTTGCCTGCGATATGACCAACAAGTACTGCGGTGGCCGAACTGGCAATATGCTGCATGTTGTGGTGTTCGGCCAGCCATATGCGATGATAACCTAAACGTTCTATATGTTGGGCACCGATGACGGCTCTCTTGATAGCTTCCGATGCATTGCTGTTTTTACAGATGGTGGCTAACTCTAGCACAGAAATTTTTAGTTTTTCCATAACTTAAAGATACAAGGAATGAAAAAAGGATCTGTAATGCTTTTGTCTTTTATTAAACCTTATGTCCATGTATGACAATCGGATTACCTAAATAGTCCGTGGTAAAGAAAAGATACTCGATACCACCATCTTTGATTTTAAACTTTTTCTTAATTTCTTCAACCTTCATCGGGAAGTTTTTTGAAGCCACATTCGCCTTGTCAATGGACTGTCTTTTCTTAAAAGCGGATAGGGTAAATACTGATTTTATAAGAAATGTCCTTCCCGTAAAATCTTCCTGGAAATCGGAAGAAGTGTACAGATGGGAGTGTGTATGTATTTTGAAAAGGTTGAATCGCTTGGCTACGGTTTTGAAAGCGCCGGCCTTCGTAACGCAAACATCAGGATCATATAGATAAGTTAGCGGCTGTGAAGTCCGTATTAAAGTCTGTCTCTCTTCCTCTAAAGTGAAATTAAGCGTCTGGATTTGATCTAGAAATAATCTTATCGCTGCAAGTCTAGGCTCGCCCGTATAATTAGCATCTTGAATAAATAATAACTCTTTACACTCTCCATCTACACTTATAATATAGATGAGCTTGACATGCTTTAATTTTTGTAGTGCAGTGCTGATATCCAGTAACGGAGATACCTTACAGATGATGAACCTTGACTTCTCAAAGAACATATCTTGGGTGGCGATGATGTTAGGCTCGCAATCTTCCAGTAGAAAAACTTTAGAATTATTGATCCTTCTTGAGGGATCGATCATGATATAATCTAATGAATTATTATCCTGATTTCTGACGAATTCTACGCCGTCGGTTGCGATACAGACCAAATTGGGAACTCCTAGTACAGCGGCGTTATGCTTGACGATCTGTGATAATCTCTCATTAAGTTCGCAATGCACGACGATTTCCGCCTCCTGTGCCATATAGCAGCTGTCGACACCGAAACCGCCAGTAACATCCACAACTTTGCTTCCCTTCTTGATGAGCGTCTGTTTGATCAATGCGGTGTGTTCAGAAGAGCATTGTTCGATGTTTATCTTGTGCGGATAATATATATTAGAAGAGAAAGCCCAAGTCGGAAGTTTCCGTACTGCACGCTGCCAGCCATCGATCTGAGCAGCAATTTCCGAAGAACTCACTGCATTAAACGGACTTTTCTTTAAAGCCATGCTACTCGGTGATTGCTCCCGGTTAGCTTTAATAAAGGCCTGTACTTCTTTATCCAGTATATGGTTATTCATCAATATTTTTCACTAACATCTGACAAGTATAACTGTCCTTAAGTTCGCGAATTATTTCCTTATTTACTAGTACGCGGTCAATTGTCTGTTGATTATAATAACGAATGGTGATCAATTCAAGACCCCGTTCTACAGAGACTTTGTATCTTTTTTCTAACTCCGCCAGCAAAGTTTCGATGTTCTGACCAGTACTGTCTATAGCAACCGAAAAGCTGATCGCACTGTTGTGCATCATGTTAACCTTAATACGATATTGGTGAAAAAGATTAAAGATATGACTCAGGTTATCTTCCACAATAAAGGAGAAGTCACGCGGTTGTATACTGATGAAGGTCTGATTTACCTTAAATATAAACGAAGGAACAGGAAGTGTCTGATTTGTTGTTCTGATCTTCGTCCCCGGGCTTTCCGGATCTAAGAACGATCTTACATTAAGTGTGATCTTCTTGTTTTGTAATGGCTTGATAGTCTTGGGATGTATTACCGTGGCTCCGTAATAGGTTAACTCAATTGCGTCAGTATAAGACAATTCCGGAATCAGTTCAGTTTTTTCAAACCATTTTGGGTCGGCATTTAAAACTCCAGGTACATCTTTCCATATGGTAATATCTTCCGCATTAAGGCAAGAGGCAAAAATTGCAGCTGAATAATCGGACCCTTCTCTTCCTAACGTTGTTGTAAAGTTTTCAGAAGTAGACCCGATGAAACCTTGAGTCACAATCAAATTATTGTCCAGGATTTCAGGTAGATCCCTTCTTATTTTGTCTTCCGTTAAATCCCAGTTAACTTGAGCTTCGCGATAGGTGTTGTCGGTTTGGATATAATTTCGTGCATCAATCCATTTTGTAGGGATACCGATATGCAAGCAGTACGCTGCAAGTATTTTAGAAGATACCAATTCTCCGACAGATACTATCTGGTCAAAAAGATAATCATAGGTATCCTGAGGCTCTTCTTCTAAAATCCATTCAATCTCCACAAAACAATTATTAATTTCATCAAATGCCGGATGATTTGCATCCTCAAACAAGTCCTTAAGAATATTAAAATGATCTTTTTTTATTTCCGCTAATAATGCAAATGTATCCTTTTCCTGATAGTAGTAGGCCTGTGTAAGTTCTTCCAGTTTGTTTGTCGTTTTGTTAATAGCGGAGACTACGACAAGTAATTCAGAAGACTTGTATCTCGACAATATGGAAGTTACATTTTTTATGTTATCGGCACTTTTTACAGATGCGCCACCAAATTTAAAAACCTGCATTAATGTATTATATATATTAATAGTGACGGTTGATTGAAGCTATTTATTGTTGAATATTATCTATATACCTTTTGCCCCGTTCATTTAAAATATCCGAAATATCATCATAAGGCAACTCAATGACAGTAATACCTTCTGAGTAGGGTTTGATCTCATATTCATTATAGTAGATAATCAACCTATCTTTTGTGAGCCCAAAGTTATCATTTAATGCGAATATTCCATCTTCAAAGAAAAAATCTTTAATCAGCGAGCTGGTATCAGAAAGGCTTTCCTGTTTACGGAATTTAGCCTCGGCTTTCTTGGTCAGCACTTTCAAACCGCCCGTTACAATTATTTCCCACAGGCTCAATTTTTTGAGACGATCGGTATCAAAAACAGTGAAAATAGTTACATGATTACCATGGGCTCCTCCCGTATATTCTTGAATAGATGTTTGTAATGTCAGGAAAAGCGGTGTATTAAGAATGATCTGACTCTGTAACTTTTTATACCATGCTGAATGTATAGCCGTAGTGCTGCTCTCTTCAACAAATTCGTTGTATCCATTTAAGAATGAAATAGCAGCATCATCCGCGTTATTCTCCCTGTCTATAAAGATAGCTTCTTGTAGCGCTTTGTCGATTTCCTTATCTGCAAAAATAGGGTAGGTGATCTGATAATATGCCGTGTCAATATGTGTTGAATCCCCAACGAAATAGGAACTTATTTCCCGTTTGGTTTGGTACGAATAATTGACAGTATCTTTTGTCGCTAGTTCAGGCAAATTGACTGACGATTTACTTTTCGTTCGTTCGTTGGCACAGGAGAGTGCGACAAAAATAAATATAAACAGTATCCCGCTGCGCATTATTCTCTAAAGCTTAAACTTACATTGATCCATTCTCCATCTAATGAAGCATTGTACGACTCGTAGAATTTTATAGCTGGAGTATTCCAATCTAAAACTTGCCACATCATTCCCGAAAAGTCATTTGTCTTGGCATACTCGATAGTTCGGTCCAAAAGCTGTTTTCCTATTCCTTGACCTCGGTACGGCTGGTGAACAATAAGATCTTCCAAGTAAAGTCTTCTTCCTTTCCAAGTAGAGTAGCGAATATAATACAAAGATAATCCGACAATCTTATCTTGATCTGTGGCGACAAATGCCCCCCATACCGGATTTGCTCCAAATCCCGCATCTTCAAATTCCTCCATACTGACGGTAACAGCATCGGGCTCCTTTTCAAATATAGCTAGCTCCTTGATCAGTTCCATCATAGCAGAACAATCATCTCTGTGCGCTACACGTACAACAATTCCCATTTACTTTGCCTTAAAGTGTTTGATTACCCGCTTTCCAAAAAGACTACTGCCCAGTCTAACCATATTACTACCTTGCTCTATCGCGAGTTTATAGTCCGAAGACATTCCCATAGATAACGTGTCAAAGTTATCATCCTTACGGTAGTAGCTCACTTTGATACCATCGAAGAGCATTTTAAGTTCGTAAAACTCTTCCTTAATCTCTTTCTCTTTGTCGGTATTGGTTGCTATACCCATTAAGCCGCGTATACGAACATTTTTCATAGCCTTAAAATCACTGCTTTCGAGAAGTTCAATCACCTCAGGGTGATCCAGACCGAACTTGGTATCCTCCTGGGCGATATCTACCTGAAGCAGGCAGTCTATAATACGAGCATGCTTGGCAGCATGCTTATTGATTTCAGCGAGTAGTTTTAATGAATCTACGGCTTGGATCATATCAATAAATGGAGCGATATATTTCACTTTATTTGTCTGTAGATGTCCTACCAGGTGCCATTGTATGTCCTTGGGTAGTTTTTCTTGCTTCTCAACAAGCTCTTGAACCATATTTTCACCAAATATCCGCTGGCCGGCATTGTATGCTTCTTGTATATCTTCTATAGACTTGGTCTTAGAAATCGCTACCAATGTCACACCTATCGGATTTAATTCATGTTGTGCTTCCTGAATATTTGCAGTTATGTCCATTATTCGAAAATTATTTTTGGAGATATGATTTACAAAGGTACCTATTACAAAGGCATTTTGTAAATTTGTACAAATTTAAACAATGCAGCGCGTAAATTTCATCATTATTCTATTGTTTTTTTTGCTTGCCAGCTGTGGTAAGCAGAAGCCAAAGGGAGTCTTATCCGAAAAGGATATGACAGAGCTGATGGCAGAAGTGTCGTTGATAGATGCTTACTTGAATACATTACCTATAGATAGCGGCCGCAAGGTAATGCCGGTATTTTATGAGAATGCATTTAAGAAATTCAAGTTAGATTCTGCGGGGTTCATAAAAAATTTAGATTACTATTTGGGTAGTCCGGTTTTAACGGAGAAGATATATACCAGTATCGGCAAGACGCTTACGGCAAAGGATATGGAATATCATCGTATAGATTCTGTACAGAATGCCGTTGTTCAAGATAGCATTCGTAATGCCATGCGCCTCCAGCGACATACAGAAATGATGAAAAATATGATTCTTAATGTACATAGGGACAGTACAGCGTATACCTATTCACAGTACGGTACAGATTTTCTCTCTAAGGCGGAACTCAACCTCAATGCTTACGGCATTCAAGTGCCTGCTATAGCTCCGACAGTGCCTACTACGCCACAGCGTTTAGATAGTCCGCAGGAACAGATTCCGGTCGAAGAAAGACTGGAAACGGTGGCTCCTGCAGCTATGTCCGATACATCGAATGTAAAGAAAGTGCTGCGAAAATCTACTAATTAATGATTTACCCTGAGAATGCGATAGAAAAACTAGGCTTTACGGAAATTCGTAACCTGGTAAAAGAAAAATGCCTGAGTGAAGCTGGGCGACTGATGGTTGACAAAATACAACCACAAGTGAAGATGGATCAGATTGATCGCTTTTTGAAGCAAACCAATGAGTTCAAAAATTTATTGCTGCATGACGCACCTTTGCCGGTGGATCATATCTATGCGATTAAACCATTAGCTGAAAAGGCTAAGTTGGAAGGTGCCTTTTTAAGCGAAGAAGAGTTTTACCGAATTCTACTGTCTCTACGGACGGTGTATGCGATCATAAAATATTTTAATGATAGAGCTGGACAGTATGCGCACCTTGAATTGCTATTTGAACATCTTCCAATAGAAAAATCTATTGTCCGATCGATAGAGCAGGTACTGGATGATCGGGGTAAACTGAAAGACAACGCCTCTAGATTGCTATTGGATCTGACACAACAGATTGCAAAAAGCGAACAAGAAGCTCGCAAACGATTGGAGAGCGTCTTCAAACAAGCGCAGGCTCAAGGATGGACGGCAGACGGTAACCTGACCATTCGGGACGGTCGAATGTGTATCCCTATTCTTGCGGAGAATAAAAGAAAAGTTAAAGGATTAATTCACGACGAATCAGCTACTGGACAAACTGCTTATATTGAACCAGAAGAGGTGTTTCACCTTAATAATAAAGTAAGAGATCTGGAATTTGAACGTAGGAGAGAGGTAATTCGTATTTTGACAGATCTGACAACCGAACTCCGGCCTCATGTACCGTTGTTATTAGCATACCATGGGTTATTAACCAAACTGGATTTTGTTCGCGCAAAGGCACTATTTGCTCTCGATATACAGGCTAATATGCCTATACTATCCAAAGAAGCGGGGATCAACTTAGTACAGGCAAAGCATCCTCTGTTATTCTTGAATTCGCTTAAGGATAGTAGCCATTCGGTGGTACCCTTAAACATTAAGATCGACGATACCGATCGGATTATCTTAGTGTCAGGTCCCAATGCAGGAGGCAAATCGGTCTGTATGAAGACTGTAGGTCTATTGCAGCTGATGCTCCAATCCGGCCTTCTTATTCCAGCCGATGAAACTTCATCTTTAGGCGTATTTAAGCAGATTTTTGCAGATATCGGAGACGATCAGTCTATAGAGAGTGATCTAAGTACTTATAGTGCACATCTTTCGAAGATGAAACACTTTTCTACCTTCGCTAACGCGCGTACTTTAATTTTGATTGACGAATTTGGTACAGGAACTGACCCCCAATTTGGTGGTCCTATTGCAGAGGCCGTATTGGAGCAATTGAATAAAAAGCAGGTAAGAGGAGTTGTTACGACACACTATTCGAACTTAAAGCTTTTTGCAAGCCATACGGCAGGACTGGAAAACGCATCCATGTTATTCGATAATCAGCAGATGAAACCGCTATACATACTGCAGGTGGGCAAACCAGGTAGTTCTTATGCTTTCGAGATTGCAGAAAAAATCGGACTTTCGAAAGAGATTTTAGAGTCGGCAAAGCAGAAAATTGGTGTACAACAGAAGAAAGTAGACACACTGTTGGTCGATCTCGAGCGGGATAAAAAGGAGGTGTTCGATACGAAAGTTGCCGTAAATAAACGAGAGAAGGAACTGATCGAACTAAAAGAGAAGTATTTGAGCCTCCAAGAACATATCGACGAGAATAAGAAAGAGATACTTCGTAAAGCCAAAGAAGAAGCTAAAGTGATTCTTAAGGATGCGAATCGTTTGGTTGAAAATACCATTTCTGAGATTCGTTCTGTTAAGGCCGACAAGGAGAAAACAAAGGAAATTCGTTCTAAGCTCAATGCGTCTTTAGATAAGCATAGTGTTCCTTTAGAAAAGAAACCTACAACAAGCAAAGTAGACAAAAAAGAGGCTGATATTTTTACTGTCGGGGACTGGATACGTATTGATGACTCCGGTTCTGAGGGAGAAATTATAGAGATCACGAAAAACAATAGTTTAATTGTCGCTTTAGGAGAGCTTCGTACTGTGGTTAAAATGAGCAGAGTAAGTAAGCTAAGAAGTAAGGAAAAGTCTAAGGCCATAAAGAGAAGCTCTGGAGTTTCTACAGGATCTGCTGCAGACTTTCACCCAGAGGTTGATGTCAGAGGCATGCGTACCGAAGATGCGCTTCATAAAATCGAACTTGTTCTGGATCGGGCAGTGATGATCGGCTACCCATCGTTGAAGATTGTACACGGAAAGGGAGATGGCATCTTACGAAAGTTTATTAGGGACTACCTTAGAAAATATAATCATGTGAGCCGATTTGAGGATGAGCATGCGGATCGGGGAGGTGATGGCATAACATATGCTTATATTGGATAGACATGAGGTCCTTGTTTTGAATAGTGAAAATTGTTGGACAAGTGACACAATTATATTGTATATAAAATGCAATTTATCTAAGTTTGGATATAATAAGTAATTAGAACGTCTATGTGGTGTTTTTTTAAATGTTTTTCATTTATTACAGGGATGACACTATGTTTTCTCGTAGCGTGTAACTCTTCCAATACGGCGACAGATGTGAGTACTGTAGCTGGTGATTATTTGTTTCAGTCGGAAAAGGATACCATCTCATTATCATTGAAGCAGGAGAAAGATTCTGTATATGGCGATTTAAAATACGCTTTTTCAGGTAAGGATAAAAATATCGGTAAGATTAGTGGCTCTTTGAAAGATAGTGTAATTATTGCAGAATACGATTTCATCTCTGAAGGAGTTCCTTCTGTGCGCCAGATAGTATTCAAGCTTACCGATGAAGGTCTGATCGAGGGATACGGCGCGATAGAGGAAAGCGAAGGAAAAATGATCTTCAGTGATAAAAGCAACCTGAGTTTCGATCACGGCATGGTATTGAAGAAACAATAAATCTATTTATCCTACTTCTTTAAACTGTGACGGGGTCATTCCGGTTTTCTTTTTAAAAAATTTGGAAAAATCAGCGTGATCGTAAAATCCCAGTCGGTATACGATATCCTTCATAGGAAGATCGGAGACCTTTAGCAACCTTTTCGATTCCAGAATTAACCTTTCCTTTATCAAAGAAGATGCCGGACTGTTTAGTGTCTTTTTACAGATAATGTTTAGGTAGTTGGGTGTAATGTTAAGTTTTTCAGCATAAAATGACACCAATCGTTCCGCCGCAAAATGTTGATTAATTAAAGTTAAGAATCTAGAAAGTATGGGTGTTGCATTGTATTTTTCAAAATCTTTAAACTCTTTCTCGACAGACTTACTCAATAGTAAAGAAATGAGTTTAATCCGGGTCTGTACGATATCCCATGATATCTCTTTTTCGACGATCTCTTGTTGTATTGCCTTAAATTCGTAAAGCATGGATTGGTAGGCAGACTGTGAGATCTCAAACACCGGGCGTGTCTGGTAGTAATACGATGTCGCAAACTGTAGGGATGGCATAAAGTTTTCAAACCATTGACGACTTATCATCAACTGGTATCCCATGCTTTTTTCTTGGATTTGCCATGCGTGAACCTGTCCTGGAAATAGTAGATGTACTTGCCTGTTTCCGATAGCATATTCTTTAAAATCAATAATATGTTTCCCTTCACCTTTTTCAAACAGCATAATGATAAAAAAATCATGCTTGTGTGGAGATTCGATCAGACGTTCGCCATGCAACTCATGGTACAATAGGTGATCACCGGTGTAGACAGTCTTACTAAATTCCTGAAGGCCCAACACCGGAAAGAAATCTGAGGCTTGACGCATGTTTCAAAGTTTTTATAAAAATATAAAACTTAGCGGCCTTTTTGCTGCCCGAGGAAAGAAATATTTCTCTCGGTAGCAAAAGACGCTATATAGTGTGTAATAAATGTCTTATTTTCAGGCTAATGTTTTAATTACCTTAATAGATTGACTATATAATGAAAGCCTCGCGCTTCAGCGTGCTGCAAAGGCGTACGCCCCTCTTTATCGGGAATATTTAGTTTTGATCCAGCTTCTTTCAAAATACGGACTATTTGTTGGTATTTCTCGCTGCCATCACCGAGAATGACAGCTTCCATCAATGCCGTCCAGCCTAGACGATTGACATGGTCTATAGGAAAGTTTTTAGTATTCGCCAGTACACGGACTGTCTCGACATGGCCTCTTTCGCAGGCAGGGATCAGGGCCGTTCCGTTGTATCTATTGAAAACATCAAACTTAGCTCCGTTTGCTAGGAATAATTGCACAAGTTCAGTTTGTCCTGTAGCGCCTGCATAAAGAAAAGGACTATCGAGGTTCGAAGCTTGCAGGTTGACATCGGCGCCATACTTTAGCAGTAGCTCTGCTAGAGGCCGTTGTTTATTGTTAGTTGCGATTAATAGTAGCGATCGTCCACTTTCATCTTTGGAATTTGCATCGGCACCTTTGGTTAAAGCAGCTTGTACAGCGGGTAGATCTGCATTATTTACAGCTGTAAGAATATCAGATTGTTGCATTTTATTATCATTTAATGGATGCTCGGGTTGTTTGGACTGGCAAGAAGCTGTCGATATAACAAATGCGAGTAAGAGAATTACTGTTTTCATATTGTTTCCTGTTTAGTAAACAATATGACCATTATACACGAGCGATTTAACCTCCGAGATCCGGGATATGGCTTCCGCAGAGCAACTGGCGTCGATCAGGACGAAATTGGCTTTATCACCAACATTTGGCCATTGTTGCTGACCTTTATCATCTAACGGGACGACACCTACAGTAGCGAGCTTTAATGCTCGGGATAATGCATATTCAGACGAATAACCATACAACTGCGCGGCTAGATTTGCCTTTTGCAAGACACTTCCACTTCCAAAGGTATTCCAGTGGTCTACAATACTGTCATTGCCTAACATGACTTCAACACCATATTTTAGTAGGGTAGGGATAGGCATTACCAGTCCACCGAAGGGGACTGTTGTCACAATTCCAATTTTTGACTCAGCTAGTTTTTCAGCCATTTCCTCTTGTTTTGTTTTGTCGATACGCCCTAAAATGAAGGTATGACTTAAATAAGTTTTACCTTTCAATGCCGGGTTTTCATTGACTTTATCGATAAGGTATTCGACCGTTTTCAATCCAGACTCACCAGATTCATGCAAGTGTATATCGATACCCTTTGCGTGGTCCAGCGCCAATTGTACTGTAAAATCGATTGTTCTTTCTATCGCTCCGTCAATGCTGTATGGATCCACACCTCCGATAAAGTCGATATCCATTTTAGCCGCTTCTTTTAGGTACGGAACAGAATCTGTATAAAATACGCCATGTTGAGGAAAAGCGACAAGCTGGGCTCCGAAGCCCATTTTTTTATTTTCTAATGCCTTTTGAAGGTTTGTTAGCGACTCTAGTTTCGAGGTAGGCTCTATATTGACATGACTTCGTGCGAAGGAGGTACCTTTTGATTGAAGTAGTTCAATTAACTTTTCTGCTTTAAAAGTTGAATTCTTCAATAGCTCAGGAAGCATCTGTTGTTCCATAGTAATCATGCCTTTAACACCACCACTGCCCCGTCTTACCGCTTGCCAGCGCTCACCGTAATACGTTTTGTCCAGATGAATGTGCATATCCTTGAATGAAGGAAGCATAAGAAGACCTTTGGCGTCGATGGCAGCAGAGTCTATGTGGTTCGGACCTATCTTCGTGATTTGACCGTTTTCTATTTCGACGGAGAAAAGAGCTGTTTTTGTCGCTATTACATCGTTACCGTCGTATTCGAAGCCAGTTTCCAGTCTGACGTTTTTTAAGCTTAACTTGTTTTTCATGGTCTGAAATACTTTTTTTTGAAAACCTGCCGCCGTCAAGCCGTTAGATCCTAGCGACATAGCTGCTACTGCTAGAGCGGAGTTTCGGATAAAATTTTTACGTGATATATGGTCCATATGCTTTGTTCTTTTTTCTGAAAGTGTCAGCCTTAAAATACATTAAGATCTTTCGCAGAATTTTTATGATACTTTTGAAATTCAAGCACTCCTCCGATAAAATGCGGGGTTGGCTCATGCTTGTTGGTGACCTCAACGAATCATGCAAGTTATAGTCAAAGTTACGATAAAGACTCCATTCAGTTACAGGGAGTTTTATAACAACATCTGTATGATTTATTTATTTTAGAGGTAGATAGTGTAGTTGTAGGGTCAAAAAAAAGGTACAGCGATGTTGAAAACTAGACTTTTTATTTTAAGTGTTTTTTTAATTTTCTTTCTATTTTGCAGCCATACGAAAACCGAGCTTGTGGCCTCCCATCACGAGACAGGGAATGTCTCTAAACAAGAAGATGAGGTACAACAATATTTAGAAGATGACATTTGAAGATTTACAACAGTTATTTTATCAGGGAGAACTCGATTTATTAATAGAACAGGGCGAGGCGCATATCGAAGCGAATCCTTCCGATCTAGAGAGTATTATACTACTCGCTGTCGCCTATCATGATCGGGTTTATGAAAAGGGGCATGAAGCTGTTTACGACGCAATACAAGAGCGCTTAATACCCTATTTTCGAAAGGTATTACAAGTACATCCGGACCATCAAATAGCGCTTTACAACATTCTTGATTATCCCTTAGGAAATCAGTTCAATTTGTTACAAGTGGGCCGTATCAAACAGCACATCACATCGGATAATAAGTCAGAGTTTCTGGGCTATGCTGACCGATTGATTGCTGATGCATCAAATGCGGTGTACGGCTATGACAGTAAGGTTAAGATCTACGAGTCATTAGAGGATTATACATCTTTAATCGAGACTATAGATCTCGCTATTACCTATTGTCAGGAGGCATTTGCTTTTAATCGAGAGCTGAGGGATAGAAATACTTCTATTTTCTGGATGAAGAAAGTGTACGTATTGGATCATACCAAAATGATTTCACAACAGGAACTAATTTCCATTATAAAAGAGGGGATAGATCGATTTGTGAGTAGAACAGAATATAACTATACCGATTTGGCTGAGATGGCATTTGAAGCCGAAGCAATTGATCTTGGGTTAACGATCCTGTTGAAGTTAATCAAAGGGGACAACACCAGTTCAGCAACTCAGGAGAAGCTTGTATTGTGGCATCAAAGGTTCGATGTTTTAATCAAAAATGGATATAATAATCCCAGAGTCTTTTACTACCAGCTTATTATAGAACGGAGTTATCCCGATAGGGTTGGAGTTGCTGCTGATTTTTACTACAACCACGCATTGTCTCTCATCGGGTTGTTTCCGGAGAACTTCGCTGGATATCATTTTGCGGGCACCTATCTTTTTGAACAGGGTCGACACGAAGAAGCACTTCCGTTATTGGAACAAGCTGTGTATCTAGGCGCTAGTGCTACTGCATGGCGCAGAAAAGTGATAGCTGCCTACTTAACGGATGGTCAAACACGAAGCGATATACCAGAATTTAGGGATCTGCCACGCGAGTTATATAACGATGCGATAGAATTGGATGATTTTATCATGGAAGTTGAATTAGAGCCTGATCGGACAGCATTACGCAGGTTGAGCTTAGCACTCTATGAACAAGCACATGAAGCCTTTCGTCGTTATTTTGAAGATAACAAATATAAAAGCGATTATTTCGGTGGCATTCACAATAGGGCAATGAATTGTAATAACCTAGCGATTGTCCAAGCTTACTTCGAAGACTATGGGGCAGCAGCTCTCACAGCAGCCGAAGGCTTAGTATATTCAGAGTTTGAAGAACTTCACCATACCCTGATTGACGCTTTGCGTAGGGGGCAGGATTTTGTAGGATTACAGCAAGCATTGCGCATCTATTTTGCGAATTATAATGCCGAAGAGGTTTCTTTTTACAAGCACGTACAGCATCTAGCCAGTCAGATAGAAGCCGATTACGAATTAGGAACTTCCGAGGATATACAATCCGAGGCTGAGCAGACGTTATATATGATTTATGATCACCATCTACAAAGCCCTGTAATCAGCGATTATGACTTTCGGGATTTCGAAGCAGCAAAGAATATTATTGAAGGAATAATCTATAGATTAATGGAAGATGAACCTATAGAGGATCGCATACGTTATTACGAGAATACGGCAGAACGTTATCCAGATGAAGCACATGCCTATTATGTGCTGATGCAATACTATAATGTAATTGAAGATTATGCTCGTATTAATCAAGCTGCAAAGTCTTACTTAGAGAAAAAGCGAGATTTTCTGTTGAACGACTTTGACCGTGCAAAAACTATATATATGATAGTCAAAACGGATTATTTCACAGAGCGGTTCATCGAAGCAAGAAGACTATTTGCTCAAGAAGATGCCAACCTGCAAGGTATTATGGAACCAGAAGACTATATCCTTTGGCTTGGGTACGGAATAAAAATAAGTGGAAAGTTGAAAGATAAAGATCAAGTTATGCTATTATGTAACCGTTTAGACACGATTTATACAGAACAGGGATGGTCTTACGACCAAGAACTAGAGGATGCCTATCTTGTCAAAGCGCTAAGCTCCTATGAGGCAGGAGCTATCAAAGAAGCGCATGCTATATTGGATTATATCTGTTCATTTGACGATCATTCAGAATTAGCTCAAACCTATAAAAGGACTTGGCGAAAACCAGGATTCTTTGCTAAACTTGGGTTTTAATCGCTTAATTTTTATACTCCTGTATACTATTATGCATAGTATACAGGAGCTAACGCGATCATTCTTAATAGATATATTGAAAAAATATAAACGTCTGAATAACATTTTTTAATAACATCTTATTTAAGTAAAATTAAAAAATAGTTACAGCAGTCTTGTCTCGTATTTATTTATTATTACGTTATAATTATTAGATTTGAGCAATATTGAACGTGTTAAGTGTTGTAGAAAATAATAAGATGGACCAAATGGTTTTGGATTTCCAAGCCGGTAAGCCTGAGGCATACCAGGCTGTGTTCCATCTTTTCTACCAGCCGTTATGTTTATTTCTCACCAAAATGGGATTAGATAGTTTCGTTGTCGAAGAGATTGTTCACGATAATTTCCTAAAGCTTTGGAACAAAAGTGGCGATTTTTTTGAACTTGGCAGTCTTCGGTCGTTCCTCTACGTTAGCTGTAAAAATGCTGCGCTTAATTTATTGGATAAAGAGAAGCGGCTACGTGTCAAGGAAGAAAGCTATAAGTATAGCCAAGAGTGGGTTGATCTTCCGGTCACCCAGCAAATTATTTACACAGAGACTATACAAGAGTTGCATGCTGCCATTGACAGACTTCCAGATCAATGTCAAAAGGTTATACACTTGTTGTTTGTGGAAGGGTATACACCTCAAGAAGTCGCGGATCAATTGGAGGTTAGCACGAGTACAGTGTACAATCAGAAAATGCGTGGTGTTCAGTTACTTCGGAGTATCTTAAACAAAGATCAATTGTTTGTTTTTATGCTTCTTTTTGCAGATGTAATTCATTCGTCTGTAAAATAAAGCTGTTGATCACTAGTGTTTTATGTTTTTCTTTAGAGAATCTTTAGAGATTTTAATCCCTCTTTCTGTTATATAGTTGATTATGGATAGATACTCTCATCATATTGCCCAGATTTTAGTGACAGCTCATTTTTCGGAGTGGACTGCGCAAGAAAAAGCATTAATAAGAGATTGGTTGTCCGAGGATGAGCGGAATCAAGAGGTATTAGACGCTGTCTTACGCAAAGAGGATGTGTCAAAGGATCTAAAATTGCTACAATCTTTCGACACAGCGCATGCTTGGGACAAGCATAAGGCCTTGATAGCTATAGGTTCGCATCCAGAAATCAGAAGTAACACATATAATAAAAAGTTCATCTTCTATTTAGCGGCATCTATAGCTGTAGTGGTAGGCATGGTGTTTTTTAGCATTCAAAAAAGAGTTACAGATCAAGAACATTCTATGACTTCTATTCACCCTGGAGCGAATCAAGCTACATTAAAACTAGCGGATGGTACAGTTGTTCCTTTAAGCACCGGAGAGGATGGCGTTTTGATGGACAATGGACTTACTTATGAAGACGGTGTCAAGGTTGCTGGTGTTGAAAACATTAATTTTTCTTCCTTTGAGATAACTACTCCACGGGGTGGACAGTATCGGATGACCCTACCCGATGGCAGCAAGGTATGGCTTAATGCGGATACCAGATTAGCTTATCGGGAAGATACCTACGAAAGAGTTGTTGATATGGATGGAGAAGCCTATTTCGAAGTAAAGCGAAAATTGAAAAGTGACAAAAATCCAAATGGTGAATTAAAGCCGTTTTACGTAAAGACCAGCAAACAAGAAATCGCCGTATTGGGAACTCATTTTAATGTTAAGTCTTACAAAGAAGATGCGAAAAGCTATACCACGTTGGTTGAAGGGGCTGTCCGTGTACGTACGGATAAAAAAGAGCTTATGTTGATCCCCGGAGAACAGGGAGTAGTTCAGAATAATTCCTTAGATAAAACTCCTGTAGATGTATCTACTGTTTTGGCATGGAAGGAAGGGAGTTTTGTTTTCAATTCGGAGCGTTTGGATGAAATTCTGAAACAAGTGGGGCGTTGGTACGATGTTGACTTTATCATTGAAGATAATAAGTTGAAAGGAGAAAGGTTTGAAGCGATGGTACCACGTTTTGGGCAGTTGGAAGAGCTCCTTGATCTTTTGCGTAAGACTGGTAAGATTAAATTTAAATATGATGACAGAAAGGTGTATGTAAGCGAAAAATAAAAATAAATGGAAGGGTAGAAGCGATTGCGGCGCCTCTACCCGAAGGCCTAAAACTGTAATACAACAATTTTTTTTAAAAACCTAATCAAATGTATGAAAATTATGGACAAGATAACCGTGTCTCGACAGGTTATTTTGCTGGATTAAAACGATTTGTCTGCTATCAACTGATAAGGGGTAGTAGGACATGGAGGAGACAAATTATGCGTGTGTCATTGACTTCTATTTTTATGACTTTCTGTATGATGCAGCTATCTGCTAGTGGCATCGCACAGCAAGTGACACTGAAAGCCAAGTCAACATCTGTTCGTCAGGTCTTTATGGCGATCAACAAACAGACAGGCTACCATTATGTATGGTCTGCCCGTGATGTGGATCCGAATACCAAAATTTCGGTCGATATCGTACAAAAGCCACTAGATCAGGCTTTGGTTTCTATTTTGAACAATTTGGATTTAGGTTATGAAATCGATAATAAAACTATCGTAATCAAAGAGAAATCCAGAGTGATTTCGAGTAATACCGCAAATCGTGTTACGGCTTTGGACGATGTCCAACAAAAGCAGGTATCCGGACGAATTGTAGATGCGCAGGGCAAACCAGTCCGCGGTGTCAGTATCCGTGTGAAAGGAACAGAATTGGGTACTGTGACCGATGAAAAAGGTTATTTTAAGTTTACGCAGACGGTTGACGCGGGTCAAAAGTTAGAGTGTTCTTGTTTAGGCTATAAACCTATGGAGTTAACAGCATCTACCAATATGGGGACGATTGTGCTGCAGAATTTGAGTGCTGAGGTCGAGGCCGTAGATGTCGTTGTCAATACGGGGTACCAAAAAATCAGTAAAGAACGCGCTGCAGGTTCATTTTCTCAGGTTACGGCCAAAGATATGGAGGGCAGGTTGCAGACCAGCTTTTTGGAAAGAGCGGAAGGTTTATTGCCAGGGATGAGCCTCAATTTGAATACTTCATTACTTAATCCTCAGAATAAAAATAATTCCGTAGGGATTGAAGTTCGTGGAAGAGCGACACTTAACGCGGAAGCAGCTCCCTTGATTGTTGTTGACGGCATGCCTTATCAAGGAGATCTGACGGCGCTAAACCCAAACGATATCGAAACGATGACTGTATTAAAAGATGCTTCGGCAGCCTCTATCTACGGAGTACGTTCTTCCAATGGGGTTATTGTCATTACGACAAAAATGGGGAAAGAAGGGCCTGCTAGGATCGATTATGCTAACACGTTATCTTTTAAAGGATTGCCTAGTAAAAAGTACCAGAACCAAATGAGTTCGGCAGAACTCGTAGATTTCCAAAGGCAAATGTTTGGGTACAATTCAACGAACTATTCGTCGATACAAAAAGAGAGATATATGAACGATGTATACCTGATATTGCACGAGCATAAGGCAGGTATGCTATCTGATGAAGAATTGGAGAGTAAGCTAGATGTGTACCGTAATAGAAGCCGCTGGAATCATATGGATGAGTTTTTGAACGGTACCATAATGGACCAACAGCACAATCTATCCCTTTCAGGTGGTACTGATCGTTATAAATACAGCTATTCGTTAAACTATACGCAGCCTGGTGATTATAACAAAGGACGTCCAGTGAATAAGGGGGTCGGTTTTAATGTCAAAAATAATGTAAAACTGACCGATTGGATGAATGTGAACCTAAATGTATTGGGTAAAAATCAGAAACAAAATGGTGATATCGGTTTCAATTATTATGACAACTATGTAGGTGGTAGAGCATCTTATTTTATGCTTCGCAATGCGGATGGCTCGCCAACACATTGGTACGGTGATAAGTCACAGTTTGAAATAGACCGGCTAAATAGTCTGGGACTAGAGGATGAGAGTTATATGCCTATTGAACATGTTAATAAAACCCATGTCAATTTCTTTAACAAATACCTCAATATCAACGTCGGGGCAAACTTTAAGTTAATGAAAGGCTTAACTTTTGACTTGATGTACCAGACAGAGCGCACAGAAGGTTACAACGCTACTACCTACGCGAAAGACAACAATACGGTTACTAGGCAAATTAATGATGCTACGCAGATTGATAAAGATGGAATTATTAAGCGTAACGTGCCACAAGGTGCGCAGTTGTCAGAGCGTCGCAATGACATTAATTCGTATACCTTACGTGGACAGTTGAATTACGAAAATACCTTTGGAGATAAGCACGACATCAATGTGATAGCCGGTGCAGAGCGACGTCAGATTAATAGTCGCTTTACCGATCTCTACAAATACGGCTATGACCCGAGTTCTTTAGTGTACAAAGGTATTAACGAGGACTTATTTGGAGTCAATTTAAAAAATACAGAGTCTTTGTTCGGAAATTACACACTAGAGAAAAAGGAAAAAGGTTTCGAGGATCTCTTGGATCGTTTTGTTTCGTTCTATGCTAACGGGTCTTATACCTACAATCGTAATTTAACCTTGTCAGCTAGTATACGAATGGATCAATCCAACCTCTTTGGTACGGATGTCAAGAGTCAATATAAACCATTATGGTCAGTTGGGGCTTTATATAAATTACCTACGTTCGAGCAAGATTGGCTGGACCGCTTGGCAGTACGTATGACTTATGGTGTAAATGGTAACGTACCTAAAGGTAATGGCCCATATCTCATATCTCAGGTCAATTCACGATTGAATTACTTTACAGGAGAAATGCAGGCTACTATTACATCTCCACCCAACCCTTATTTACGGTGGGAGCGTACAGATATTTTCAATTTTGGTATAGATGTTTCAGTATTTAATCGATTGACAGCCTCAGTAGATATCTATAACAAAAGTACAGCTGATTTGTTAGGACCTACAGCAGTAGACCCTACTTTAGGATGGTCTGTCGTGAACATGAATTACGGTAATATGCGCAACCGCGGGATCGAGGTAGCCTTGAATGCAAAAGTAATACAGTATGATAATTTTAGATGGAATTCTACATTCAATTTTAGCTACAATCAAAATGAAATAACAAATCTTTATACCCAGCAGAGTACGCCTTACAGCTACTATAATACCGTACAGGAGCGTGTAGGTAAGCCAATAGGCAGTTTGTATAGTATTGATTATGAAGGCCTTGATGCTACTGGAGCGCCGCAAGCCCGTAAGGCGGATGGCACACTAGTCAAGACAACACAGCAGTTGAGTGTGGATGATTTGATTTACAATGGTACGACTATTCCTCCGTATAGTGTAGCTTTCCGAAATGGTTTTGACTATAAAGACTTCTCTTTAAACTTTATGTTTGTTTTCAATGGCGGTCATGTGATGCGTTCGGTACGACCAGAGCCTTTGACGAAGTACCCGATGTTAAATTATACCGCCAACTTTGATAGGCTTTGGTTGAACTACTGGAGAAACCCTGGTGACGAAGTGGATGCCGATATCGCTCCGCGTTACATGGCTGGTGCTTCTAACACGGTAACAGATATTTACTCTGCAGGCGATCGATTTGTGGAACGTGCAGACTATATTAAGTTACGTGATATCTCGTTAAGCTATAATTTACCGGCCAAGTTAGTAGAAAAAACACCATTGCGTTATGTTCGTGTTACTGGTCAAGTAATGAATGCGTGGCGTTGGGCAGCTAATAAGCACAATATCGATCCAGAAGTATGGTTCGGTTATGGAAGCACTCCTAGCAATCTTCGCCTTCCGGAGGGATACCGCCCGCCAAGTTCTCCCTCAAGAGGTGTTTTGGCTCCAATAACTTACAGTTTCGGTGTATCGGTTGGTTTATAATTCATTTAATTATCAAAAAACATGAAGAAAGTATTTTCTATAGCTTTAATAGCTTCTATATTCCTTTCAAGTTGTAACTCTTATCTGGACGTGAAGCCTAAAGGGTTTACGATACCAGAATTGCTCAATGACTATCAGTTACTTTTGAATGATCAAGGTCTGATACGTGCCTCGCCAGTATTTTCTAACTACATAACAGACAACATTTTGTCAGGCACTAGGGTCGACGTGAATAGAGGAGCAAGCTTTGACTATTATTCGACATTCCAAAAGCGTTTGTACACTTTTGAACATGGTCCGATATTCGAAGATGGGCAGTATGAGATTTATTGGGAAACTGCATATTCTCATATTTTTACGTTCAATGTAATTATCAATAACGTACTAGCTGCCAAGGATGGTAAGGAGTCCGAAAAGAAACGAGTGTGGGCAGAAGCGAAAGTAGGTAGAGCTTTTGAGTATTTATCTTTAGTCAATATCTATAGCAAGCATTATGATACAGCTACAGCAGATACGGATTTAGGTGTACCTTTGGTACTTACTGAAGATATTACAAAGAGCTATGAGCGTGTATCAGTAGCAAAGATTTACGAATTGGTACGACGTGATTTAGAAGACGCTTTACCTCACCTTGCAACCCATTCAAATAACAAGTACCAAGCCCTAAAGTCTGTTGGATATGGGTTTCTAAGTAGAATGGCTCTATATCAGGGGGATTTTAAAGCGGCCTTGGAAAATGCCAGCGAAGCACTGAAGCTGAACGATTATTTGGAAGATTATAATCTGTATACGACCAAGGAAAAGTCTACTTGGGGAAGGGTACATCTAAAAACAGATGTAGACGAAGAATTTCCAGAAATCAGAGATAACAATGAGGTTCTTTGGGGACGAATGGGGACAGCATCAAACGGATCATTAAATACAGAGGTCTATGCTTCAAATGACTTGATAGATACTTACAAGCGTAACTTGGATGCAGATGCTAAGGACATGCGGTACGAATTATTCTTCTGTCGTGACAGTGCTTCCTTTGGAGCAAATGTAATCCGCTTTCCTGGTCGGGTGCTGTGGGCCCCATGGATAGATTTCAACACTGGGTTCGGAACACCTGAGCTGTACCTGATCGCAGCGGAAGCAGAAGCTCGTATTGGCTCTACAGCAGAAGCATTGCGTTTGATTAACACGTTAAGAGATAAACGTATTGAAAACAATAAGCATATTACCGGTTTGAACAAAGCCCAGACTTTACAGCTAGTTTTGGACGAACGTAATAGGGAAATGCCATTAATCGCGAGTACGCGATTGATTGATTTAAAGCGCTTACACAAGACAGGCGACTTAACCAAGGACATAGTCCATTATGTAGAAGGAAAGGAATTCCGGATGTCATCAGGTGATGCACGAATGATCCTTCCTGTTGCCCCAAAGGCATTGGATATTAACCCCACCATGCCGCAATACGAAAGATAAATCCAAAGGCGTATTACTTTGCAGATCGAGCAACGGTAATGCGCCTTTAAATATTTTAGAAAGCAAATTAATACCTATGAACCGTATTATATTTAGTTTAGTTTTCTTTGTGGCTTGTACATTTGTACAGGCCCAAGAAGCTATCCATTTTAAGAAAATAAGCCTTTCTGAGGCTAAAGCACAAGCGAAGGCAAGTGGCAAGTTGATATTTGTCGATGGTTATACCTCTTGGTGTGCACCCTGCAAATGGATGGAAGGCAATGTCTTCAATCAGGTCGATGCGGCAAAGTTTTACAATGACAATTTTATCAATATCAAATTTGACTGTGAGGTAGGAGAGGGGATTGATGTGGCCAAGCAGTACAATATCCGTAGTTTTCCGACTTATCTATTTTTGGATACGGAAGGCGAGTTAATGTATCGCTCGCAGTCCCGAATGGAAATGCAGGAATTTATCGCCGAGGGCAAGCGTGCGTTAGATCCTAACTTTCAGATTCCGACTATTCGTGCCCGTTATAAGGCTGGTGAGCGAAGCCCGAACTTTTTAGCCGCTTATATTACTACTATGACCAAGGTGGATCCCGTTTCGACAGAGGAAGCTAAAAGTGCTTTGGATGGAATTGCCGATCCTTCATTCTTAAAGTCAGAAGCAGGCTGGAGCATCATTGAGCTATTTGGTCAGAGTCCAAAGGATAAGTATGGCAAATTCTTTATGGACAACCGTCCATATTTCAAAGGCTTACTTTCTGCGGAGGTATTTGAGAAAAAAGAAGCTCATCTGATGAAATATGCGATGTATGATTATATCCGTACTAAGGATGAAGCACAGTTTAAAGAAGGTCTAGCTTATTTTTCAAGTAAAACGGACGAAGCAAGTCAAGTCGATGCAGCGATGTTTAAGGTTGAATGGATAGCAGCTCATGGCACTGATAAGGAATTTATCGATTACACAAATCACTTGCGCAAAGGTCTGTTTAAGCAGGAAGACGAGCGGTTAAGTTTTATCGCTCGACGCTATTCGGGCAAGTATGGAACAAGTAAAGAGCCTTCTGCAAAAGTACTGAAGCAATCTTATGTATTGGCAAAGCAAGCCGTAGCCCTAAATGAGAATTCTTATTCCAATCAAGGTACTTTTGCAGAGATCTGTATCACCTTGAAAAAGAAAAAAGAAGCTGTAAAAGCAGCTGAAGCGGCACGCGCTTTGGCAGAGCTAGAGACCTCTAAAATTGTAAAGATAGCTGATGCGCTTTTAGCTAGAGCACAGGCATTGTAACGTATATGAAAAAGATGAAAGCAATGAAAAATATCCTTTGGACTCTATTGTTGGGCGGCATAGCCATAGGGCAGATACAAGCGCAAGAATTTGATTTCACGATTAAGTTAAAACCAGGTAAAGACGTACCGAAAACGGCAAAGGTATTCGTTCGTTACTTTGTTGATAGACAATTGGTCTTGGATTCGGTGGTGTTCAATGGTAAAGCACAGCGGTATACCAACAAGTTGAACGAAGCAACGCTAGTGAATCTCTACTATTCTCCGGAGGGCGATTCTTTTTTCAGTCGCAACAGGGCCAAAAGATTAGACAAAGTAGATCTATATGTCGATAAAGGAACCACCACAATAAGTTTTGGAAAGGAGATTGCTCAGGCGCAGATTAAAGGATCTACAATTCAGACCGCATTTGCACATTACAGGAGTTTTATGCAGCCAATAGATGTTCAGATAGATAAACTGATGGCACAAAGATCTACACTCTTTGGAATGAAGGAAGAGGGAAAAGTAGAGCTTGAAAACGTGAATCTAGCTTTAGCGCAGATCGAAGAAGAAAAAGCAAAGGCCAAAGAAGTGTATATCAAACAAAACCCCAATTCTTATTTTAGCCTTCTTGCGCTGAAAGAATTAGCTGGGTATGATATTGATACCGACTTTATAGAGCCTTTGTTTTTAAGCTTGTCTCCTCAGTTGCAGGCAGGTCAAGAAGGGCAATTACTTGCCTCAGAAATTGCTATCGCTAAGCTCGTAGGCGTGGGCAAACAAGCCCCCTTATTCAGTCAACCCGATACGAAAGGCAATATCGTGAAGTTGGAGGATTTTAAAGGTCAGTATGTATTGGTCGATTTTTGGGCCTCTTGGTGTGGCCCTTGCCGGGCAGACAACCCTAATCTGGTAAAAGCATACCATGCATTTAAGGATAAAAATTTCACTATCCTGGGAGTATCACTGGATAAGGAAGGCAAGAAGCAGGATTGGCTCAATGCGATCGAGAAAGACGGTTTACCTTGGCAGCAGGTCAGTGATCTTACGGGCTGGAAGTCGGAGGTGGCTGCGTTGTATGGTATCAAGGCAATCCCACAGAATTTTCTCATAGACCCCAATGGAAAGATTGTCGCCAAGAATCTCCACGGTAATAGTCTAGAAAATAAGCTTAAGGAATTGTTGTAGTACAGACTACTATTCCATTTGGGGACTCAACACGAGTCCCCATTTTTATTAGACCGAAATACCGAAGTCATCAAGTATTTTTAATAGTTAACTTCACCTTCCTCAAATTCAATTTTATTGGCGCCTAAGATTCTGGTTCGTGTGAGTGATTTAACCGGTACACCTAATTCAAGTAGAAGTTTATGACCCCGCTGAACTAATTTTTCAATGATAAAGTCCATTCCCGGCAAATGAGCACCGGTCTTTTGCACTAGATCATATATCCCCATTGCTGCGCTGTAATTAGCCAAAAAGTCATCGATAAATACCACCAAGTCTACACTCAAAGCTTCAAATAGCTTTTATAGGTACAATACCTTAGGATAACAAATCACGTCTAAATTGTTTGTTATCTTGAGTTTTCAAGAATAAAAACATATATTTGACAAAAATAGAAAAACATAATAAAATGTCTTTTCTTTCCGTATAAATACCATATCGCAATTTTGTTTCTCCTACCCGAGAGAAGCCTTGTACAGCTAGCAAGTGGCAGTACATAGATTGGATATGGGAAAAATTAAGTTTCAGTTTTTTACTTTTTTACAAGCGACAATATTGTTTCATCGGTATATTTTAGCCGATGGATACACTATTTACATTATTCTTTTGAAATGAATATTTATCCGGAAAACTTCGAACAAAAAATAGATTTCGATACCATTAGACAGTACCTCAAAGACTACTGTTTAAGCCCATTGGGCATGGAGAAAGTAGATTCCATGACCTTTGCCACAGATTTTAAAGAGATTTCTAACGCACTGATATGCACCAGTGAATTATTAGAGATTATCGCTAGCAAGGAGAGCTTCCCTGCAGATTTCTTTCTAGATATTCGCGTGTCATTGCGGCAGATTGAGAAAGACAGTACCGCTTGGCTATCCGAAAAAGAAATCCCTCTTTTGGCAGACTCGTTAGAGACTATAATACAGATAGTAGATTTCTTAAATAAAGAAGACAATGAAGAAAGAGGATTAAAATACCCTACACTCAACAAGCTATCAAAGTTGATCAAGACGTTTCCTGCTGTAGTGCAAAAAGCTAATTTTATCTTAGATAAATCCAATCAGATAAAAGATAACGCCTCCAAAAGGCTATCAACTATCCGCAAAGGTAAGGTAGAAGCAGAAAAAGATATCATAAAAGCTATGGCTACTGCATTAAGGCAAGCCCAGACACAGGGAATTGTAGACCGCGACGTTCAGGCTGATTTCCGTGGGGGGCATTACCTTATCCCAGTTACTGCAACAAACAAAAAGAAGATTAAAGGTATCGTCCGCGACAGTTCAGGAAGTGGTCGCACATTTTTTATCGAACCGGAAGCGGTTGTTCAAGCATCGATTCGACTCCGAGAGTTAGAAAATGAGGAACGACGTGAAGTCTTACACATATTGACCGAATTTGCCAATTTCATACGACCGGATATCACAGATATTTTGAATTCCTATGACTTTATGGCGATGATTGATTTCATTCGTGCCAAAGCGTTGTTTGCAAGCAGAATCAAAGCAACAATGCCCCTGATCGAAAACAAACAACAGGTTGATTGGTCAAGAGCAATTCATCCTTTATTAGAGATCACCCTACGTCAACAGAATATGCAGACCCATCCGTTGGATATACGACTTACGCCTGAAGATAGGATTTTGGTAGTCTCTGGAGTGAATGCTGGCGGAAAATCACTCTGTCTGAAGACCGTAGCGTTGTTACAGTACATGCTCCAATGTGGCTTATTGATTCCCGTAGACCCTAGGTCCAAAGCAGGGGTATTCCAACACCTTTTCATGGATATAGGCGACGGACAAAGTGTAGTGAACAGTTTAAGCACATATACCTCACATTTACGTAATATGAAGTTTTTTGTTGAAAATCATAACGATAAAACACTGATGCTCATCGATGAATTTGGGGGAGGTACCGAGCCACAGATAGGTGGGGCTATAGCCGAAACATTACTCGATCGTTTCAATAGTAAAAAAAGCTTTGGTTTGATCACCACCCATTTCCAAAACCTCAAACACTTTGCTTACAGGACCGCAGGTATTGTTAATGGTGCGATGCTGTACGATTCGGAAAATAACCGACCGATGTACAAGTTATCGATCGGCACACCGGGTAGTTCATTTGCGATCGAGGTAGCTAGACGGATCGGCTTGGAAGAGACTATTATCGTTGACGCTTCCAACAAAATAGGAAAAGAGTTTGTCAATATGGACGAATTTTTACAAGCCATATCACAGGATAAGTTATACTGGGAGAGTAAGCGGAAAGAGTTAATAGCAGATAAATCCTACAAAGAATCAATTGCTTCACCAACCCTCCTTCCGCTAGCACAAGTAGATTCACCCAAGCACGCGAATGTCACTTTAAGTGTAGGAGACAAAGTATGTATGGTAGATCAGACGGCGATAGGGGTCATCTTAGATATATCAGGACGTCGTGCTACAGTCGCTTTCGGTACGTTGGAAACGAAAATAGCATTGGATAGATTACAGACTGTCCGCTAGCAGTACAATTTAGGCTGTGCAGATAGGATCTGCACAGCTTTTCGTTATTAGCTCTTGTATATATAAGTAAATTAATCCAAGAGATATTTTAGTCTTTCCAAAATAAGGCGATTATCTATTTAACATAATTATATTTATTGTGTTACTTTTCATTTTTCTTACTTATAGTAAGATACCTTCGTGCCTATATTCCAACTTTCATAGTAGTACAATAGGGGATAATGCTTATATTAGTGCAGATTGATTATAATAACAGTAAGGATTATGAATATAAAAATACTGACAATGTTTATTTTAGCCGTAGCACCCATTTTTGTTATTGCTCAATCTCCCCGCAAGAAACCTAATATAGTTTATATTATGAGCGATGACCACGGCTATCAGGCAGTAAGTGCGTACGGCTATGGGCTCAATCATACGCCACATATTGATAGATTAGCTGACGAGGGAGCATTGTTTACACGGGCTACAGTTACCAATTCATTATGTGCTCCCAGTCGAGCAGTATTATTGACCGGAAAACACAGTTATATAAATGGCAAAATTGACAACGAAGCCACCTTCAATTGGAATCAGGATAATTTTGCTAAGATATTGCAAAAGAATGGTTACCAAACAGCACTTATAGGAAAGATTCATATGGATGGACTACCGCAGGGGTTTGATTATTCCGCTGTACTTATCGATCAGGGCGAGTACTACAATCCTAATTTCATCGTCAACGGGAAGAAGCAACAGATTACAGGGTATGTTACGGATCTAACCACGGATATGACCTTAGATTGGATCGCTAAGAGGGATACAGCTAAACCATTTTGTGTATTATATCATCAAAAGGCACCCCATCGCGAATGGCTGCCCGCCTTGCGGCACATCCAAGAATATACATCTCGAACCTATAAAGAGCCTGCCACATTGTTTGACAATTACGAAGGGAGAGGAACTGCGGCCAAAACTGCAGAGATGAATATCCTTAAACATATGAATTGGGCTGGCGACAATAAGATTCCACCTGCAATGATGGATGAATTGGGGATCAGTGAGTACCTTTCTTGGGACAAAGCTGCATTTAACAATAATCTGGGACGTATGACACCCGACGAACGTGCGAAATGGGATGCCGTATACAACCCGATTATGGCCGAATTCAGAACGAATTACAGACAGATGTCGGATAGCAGCCTAATGCGTTGGCGTTATCAGCGTTATATGCAGGACTATTTGGGTACAGTAGCTGCAGTCGATGATGGGGTAGGACGTCTTTTAGATTTCTTAAAGGAAAACGGCTTGGACGAGAATACTATTGTGGTCTATACTTCAGATCAGGGATTCTATTTGGGAGAGCACGGTTGGTACGACAAGCGTTTTATGTATGAAGAATCCTTACGCACACCGCTGATCATTCGCTATCCAGCCGAAATCAAAGCTGGACAATCTTCAGATGCATTGGTGCAAAATCTAGACTTTGCACCAACGTTGTTAGATTATGCTGGTGTACAGGCGCCTGACGATATGCAAGGAGAGTCATTTCGCGGCCTCCTTAATGGCAACACCGAGAGCTGGCGCGATGTCATTTATTACACCTATTACGAGTATCCCTCCATACACACCGTAAAGCGGCATTACGGTATACGCACGCAGCAATACAAATTGATACATTTTTATTATGATGTAGACGAATGGGAACTTTATGATTTAGAAAAAGATCCTCAGGAATTAAACAATGTATACGATCACCCGGATTATGTCCAAATACGTCAAAGAATGCATCAGAAGCTAGAAGAAACTCGATTGAAGTATAAAGATTCAACCACAAACGACAAACAGTTTTTACCAGTTTCTAAACCATAAAATTAACGGTCGTTTTAGGTATATTTAAGATCGGTATCCAATTGACGTCCATCCTTTAATGCCTGTTTGTCCATTTGTGTGCCTACTATCGCTCCGATAGCCAATCCTATGGGCAAACCAACCCCTAATAACCCCATATTATCAACAACTAGGCCCAATGCGACACCAAAAGGTAGCCCAAAAGCTGACATACCCAAGGGGATCCATAAATTTCGATAGTAATTTTTAGGTACGAGTTTGTGTTCCTTTTCTAGAAATTTCGTCATCTGAGCTTGCCTTTTTAGCAGTTGCTTTTTTAAACTCTTATCCGAAGAAGGAATAGTGTTAAGCTCTTCAACACGTTGATTAATAAATTCAACGGTTGTTTCAGGCAGATTTTTCTTATTTAATTCGTAGATTAATTTCTCGAATAGACCAAATGCTTCGTGGAGCTTAGGTGTGATCTGTAGATCGTCTCTTTTCTTTGGTTCGATAATTTTCATTGTAATTTAGGATTTATCAAACCTACGTAAATTCAGTATTATACACAATACAATTGCGTTGAGATAATAAACAATTTTTTTAAACTCCTATTGCCCATTCGTCCCGTTTTATAGATTAGACCTCCATTCATAAAAATTCCAGTCTCACATAATCTAAAAACATATGGAGACTGGAGTTTGATTTGTGGTTAAGGACTGCGCCAGATTACTTGTGAACAGGCATTTTACTGTTCAAAAATTCCCACTCTCGGATATGTGCATTCTGATGTTCGTTACGTACGATTTCATCAAGTTTTCTCAGCACTTCAGGATGTTCAAGTGCTACGTCATTTTGTTCTTTCGGATCCAGCTTAAGGTCAAACAATGACCAATTAGCCTTCGGGTTGGCTTTTACGTCAGTTTTGACCCCTTTCCAATCGCCCAATCTAATAGCCAGTTGACCTCCTTTTTCAGGGTATTCAAAAAAGATAAATTCTCGGACAGACTGGTTCTTCGATTGCCCCATCAGCGTCGGCAAGAACGAAATACCATCCGTAGTTGGTACTTTTGCTCCCGTTAATTCTGCAAGAGTAGCCATAAGATCATACTGTGCACTAGGAAGGTCAGATTTAGTATCCGCAGGAATATGCTTAGGCCAGCGGGCGATAAACGGTACGCGGATTCCTCCTTCGTATACATCCATTTTTAACCCTCTCAGACCACCAGTACTATTAAACAGTTCCGCATTTACACCACCGTTAAAAGTAGGCCCATTATCGCTGGAAAACATGATGATGGTATTGTCATCTAGCCCCAGTTCTTTGATGTTAGATAGTATTATTCCCACCTGCTCATCCAGATAACTGATCATAGCAGCATACGTTGCTAAGGGGTACTTTTGTGGGTTGTAGCCCTGCCCACCCAGATACGGCTTCTCGTTTTCAAAATACGAATTATAATAAGCTATCCACCGATCAGGAGCCTGCAATGCCACATGAGGTAAGGTGTAAGGTAGGTATAGAAAGAATGGCTCGCTGTTATTAGATTTTATAAATGACACCGCTTTTTCTGTCATTTTATCGACTGCATTCTCGTTGCCCTCAAAACGCTTAAAATTCGCATCAGTAGCTTCAGCTTCTGATAATTGGACATGAATAAAAGTCTCTTTATTTTTCAGAATATCCCTTTTACCATTTTCCCACAAATGCGTAGGGTAGTAGTTGTGTGCCTGCTTTTGATCCAAATATCCGTAAGCATAGTCAAAACCCTGTTTATTAGGATCTCCACTCGTAAAGTGCATCCCAAGACCCCATTTTCCGATGACACCAGTCCTATAACCTTTATCCTTTAGCATACGGGCTATTGTGAATGTACCTTCCGGTAGTGGCATTTGACCTCCTTCATCGCGGTCACTGAATCCCCCCATTTCATAGTTCCCACGAATATAGCTATGCCCACCATGCCTTCCGGTGAGCAACATTGCTCTAGCAGGTGCACAGACAGGAGTAGAGGTATAGTGCTGTGTAAACAGCATACCCTCTTTTGCCATCCGGTCGAGATTTGGCGTTTTTATTATCTTTTGGCCATATGCTCCCAGCTCACCGTATCCAAGATCATCCGCATAGATATAAATAATATTAGGCCGATTTTGACCAAAAACATCAGCTAAAGAAAGTAAGGATATTCCGAGTACTAGCGTAATTTTACTTATCATGATTATTTTTCTTTGATACCGATTGGACGTCTTTTATTTCCTTCACGGCCAGTTAAGTAATCACCAAGATCCATTCTGGTTTTTTCCGCGATTTACAAGAGTTGTGTTCCACTTTCGGGGTAAGTTCTTCTATCTTAAGTGACCCGCACCAATAGTTAATTCAACCGCTTCTCTTGACACAAGTAAGAATAAACGATTCGGTTTATCCTTTATTTCGAAAGCTGATTAATTGGAGTTAGTAAAACCTTACGAAACTCAACTTCAGCTCCCTCAGCTTGAAGGGCAATCTGTCCACTATTTGCAGTACAGTCGTAACCTTCGTTCACGAGGTCACCATTTAACCACACTTTTATGATCCGGTCCAAGCATTCAATCTTCATGTTGTTCCATTCTCCGAGCGGCTTCTCCGAGTGATCGGTAAGATTCAATATTCTACGTTTTTTCCCTTCTGTAATCCCCCATGTAGCTTCCTCACCGCGTCGTTCCACCATATTGGGGACATTAACATCCTCTACAATACACCAAAAATCTCCCGCATTTTCATGCATCATCTGTATCTCCATGGATTTTGGAAACATTCCGTAGAGCGCGCGCGGAGTAGAAGCGTGTACCAATACCCCACAGTTTCCAGGCTCGCCCGCAAAGCGATACTCTACAGTCAGGCTATAATTCTTATACGAGTTATCTGTTATGATATGACCATTTGGGGTACCCATACTTACCAACTTACCATCCCTGACAAGGAAAGGACTTTTCAAGGCCGTATTTTTGTCCATGTCCGGAACATCGATGTGCCACCCCGTTAAGTCTTTGCCATTGAACAGACTTTTTGTTTGGGCAAAAGAAGAAAATGAAACCGTTAAGCTGATTACAAGGAAAAAAGATGAAGAACAAAAGTTCATAGATAAACTAGGTTTAAGTTATTATCGTTGCAGCAAACATACATAATAATTTTCTTTTACCTAAATTTGCTTGGTTCAGAATCTTATTTAATATTGTTCGTCTTCTACAAGGAAACCCATACCTTGGGTAGATGGGTTTAAAATAAAGAAAGCTACCGATGACAGGTAGCTTTCTAAATACACGCACTAACTAATAATTTAGTAATTCATATTTATTTCTAGCAAAGCTAGGTAAACTATTCAAGAGTGTATTACGGGTTCCCGTAATAGGCAATTTATTTTCCAGTTATTGATGAGTTTCTGGTACAGCAGGGCGACGTATCTCGATCGAATCATCCATTACTATCACTACATTTCCTTTTTTCCTCCCGTCATCGACATATCTGTGTGCAGATACGATTTCTTTGAACGCGTACATTTTGTCAATAACAGCCTTGCATTTTCTTTTCTCAAATAGTTCTTTCATAAGCTGGAGATGACCAACCGTTTCAGTTGCGATATCAAAACCATTTACGCTTAGAAAAGTCCCATTAGGGTTTAGTAATTTTTTGCACTCCCCAAAGCTCACTTTACCTACGGCATCAAAAATGAAATCGAACCTTTTTTGGCATGTAGAAAAATCCTCACGGTCGTATAAAATAACGCTTTTAACATGTAAACTTTCCATTAGCGCCTTTCCAGCACTACCGCATACTACTGTAAGGTCCGCATCCAGATGTTGCGCCAATTGTACAGCAGCGACACCTACCGAACCCGTCGATCCATAAACAAGAATAGCAGGTTTTTTACACTTTTTGATCCGTGACTTTTCAAAGAAGTATAGCGCTGTATGCCATCCAAAAGGCAGGGCAGCCGCTTCTTCAAAAGTGGCATTGGCAGGCATTATATCAACAACACTTTTATCTTTTACGCTGACATACTCCGCGTAAGTACCAAACTTAAAACCAGTGATTCCGAAAACACGATCCCCTTTTTTAAAACGATTCGTATTTTTTCCCGTTTGTTCAATTACCCCCGCGTATACGGTTCCCAATATAGGTTTCCGAGGTTTGGAAAAGCCTAAAGCCAATCTCATGATCAATTGGAGCAAGACGTTTCCTACCAGTCCGCGAATCTTAACATCACCCGAATTGACAGAGGTTGCCATAACTCTGACTAGAACCTCATTATCTCTACAAAGAGGTTTATCTACTTGCACAATCTGCAACACCTCCGGAGGGCCATATTGCCGGCATACTACGGCTTTCATCTTTTGCATATATAAATAATATAAAATTGCTCACCGAAAAGAGTCCTGCTTCTTGAACAAAGAATCAAATACTATTTAAGGTTTTTTACAATATTACGAATCGGGCAATGGGCAATGCGTTCACTAAAGTTAAGAAATGACAGAAGTATCATTTTTTCTAGCTTCATAGCGATCTACTTAGATATGCTGATACAATTCCTAGGCAGCTTCTTGGTCCGTGTTGAGCTCCCGGTATCAAAAGGTCAAGACTATTTTTGATCAAAGAATATATCGTCCTTTAAAAGTAAGATTTTGAAGTTATACAATTCAATCCCGGTTTTGTTTGTTAATCCCTCTGAAAAAAACGATAAGCATCTGTTTGTTAGCTTTTTGATGAAATATCACAACCTTTCAGCAAGTCAGCCCTGCTAGGAGTAACACATAACGAGTTAAAAAATAACCTATCTCATTTTTTATATGGTTTTTGCTTTTTTTAATAACTTTATATGCACTAAATAATAGCATATGAACTTCTTGAAAGTAAAAACCACCTGGTCAAACAGCGAGTTTATCCCTTTTAAACTCTGTATCGCAAGTATCTATATTATTTTGGGAAGCTACTTCCATTATTTTTTTTTAAACTATTACATCCCACTTTTTATTATCTTCGGTATTACCGTCATATGGACAGTGGTTTTATGGCTCAAGAAAATGAGAGCAGGAGCACAGAAGAGCTAAAGCCCCGAAAAAGAAATTCTTTTCAGGGCTTCTTTTCCCATTAAACATTTACGCCAAAAAAATAACCTACCAAAGCGGTAAGTACCATCGCGATCGTCCCCCAAAGGGTAATTCTAATCGTCGCTTTTACAATACTTGAACCGCCTACACGGGCAGCAAATGCACCTAATATGGCTAGAAATACAATAGCGAAAACATAGAGTATATACTCCATATTATTTACCGGAACCAATAAGGTTATAGCAAGTGGCAGAACACCACCGGCTGTAAATGCTGCTCCAGAGGCCAAGGCAGCCTGTATGGGGTTCGCCTGGGTGATTTCATTCATACCAAGTTCATCCCTAAGATGCGCTTCAAGCGCATTATGTTCAGTCAATTCTATTGCGACAAGTTGGGCTGTTTCCTTTTTAAGGCCACGCTTTTCATAGATCTCTGCCAATCTCTGCAACTCAACTTCCGGCATTTCATCCAGCTCCTGTTGTTCTCTTGCTATATCAGCTTTCTCTAAGTCAGTCTGAGAGCTTACCGATACATATTCGCCTGCCGCCATAGACAAAGCTCCAGCAACAAGGCCCGCAAGTGCGGCAAGGATAATTGGCTCTCTGCTGTTGCTGGCCGTTGCCACGCCGATTGCAATACTAGCGACAGACAGTATGCCGTCATTAGCTCCCAATACGGCTGCGCGCAGCCAGTTGCTTTTGTGCATATAATGGTTGTCCAAATAATTGTCTAGCGAGCTTGATTGTTTATTCGTTGCCATTTGAGTTTGATTTAATTTCTTGCTTGACCAGGTTCACCCAAGCTTCGATTTCCTTTCTATCGTTGTTGGACAATTTAGCATTTCCGTGAATCAGTGTATAGGAATTTAGAGGCATTTCCCCCTTGCTAACAGTTTCCGCGACTTCATCCAGTTTATGTAACATTTTGTCTGAAGAATAAGCGTTAAACTCGTCAAAATTAAGGTGTTTTTTACCGTCGTTGATGTGGCTGGCCAACCACCATTTTACCGGCTGTATATTATTATACCAAGGATAGACAGTGTTATTTGAATGACAGTCATAACAACTCGTTTTTAAAAGACCCAGGACTTTAGGGGGCACAGTGTAATGCTTTTCAATCGCATTTTCTGAAGGAACAGAACTGCTGTTTTTTTTCGTTCCCCAAAATTGGATAACGATAAGTAGAGCTATTGTGGCTAACGCGATTTTTTTAAAAAGTGATTTTCTCATAATGGTTTGTCAAAGATTTATTTAAAGTTAATATTTATGGAGAAAATATCGGATACCATACCGATCGATTTTGTATAATGACCATATCGCAGCTCTAGCATACTTATCCGCCTAACCCCAAAAAGCCCGTTTTGCAAGTTGTATCGGATACCTGCACCAAAAAAATCACTCTTGAATTCCGAGAGATCATAATTACTGGTATAAAATACATTCGAAGCGGTATGCTGCTGGTAAGGAGCAAAATATTTTGCTGCCGTCTGCCGGTAAAAGCGGTAGAAAGGGCTTACCGAGACAAATGGGGATAGTTTGATAGGCGTTTCGAGGCTAATGGTATGCGATTTTATCCCCCAATCATCCGTATAGTAGCGGTAGTAGCTCCGTAAAATAAATTTATCCCCTAGAAAATAGTTAGCGCGAATTCCCAAAGGGATTTTAAAACGTTTGTCCGGCAGGGCTTCCTGATGTACAGTTCCGTCCGTGAAGTATACCCGGTGAAAGGGAAGGCTCAGATAGCCATTCTGCTGAACCAGATCTGCTAGCAATTCCATCTGAAAGTTGTGATTGATGATCTGCGAGTACGCCAATGAAAGCGCAAACGTATTTCTTCCACTACTGCCATACCGATCGTGCTCGCTTTCCGTATCCCCAGGTATATAATTCGGCCGCAGTTCGATCGGTGCGATCAATAAAACTCGATCTATGTACGTCTGAAACTTTGCTGTAAATTCTCCCATCCTGTTGGCCGTTTTTTGCGCCAGGCCCACATTGGCCCCTATGGACTGATAATCAAATTCGCCGGAATAGGAGAGCCCCCCCATCAAGGTGCTGCCTTTTTTTTCATTTTCGCGTGTCCAACCGATAGACGGATAAAATCGAGTATCAGCATAAGAAGCCGAAGAATTAGCCTTCAGGTCGATCCTGTCTGAAGAGGCAGAAGTATAGTGGTCGACCCCTATATCTACCATAAATCTATTTTTTCTATTTTTCTTATCGTATTTAACGAGTGTAATGTCAATAACATTAGAGATATCCATCAATCTTTCCGAACCGATACCACCCGTTACAGCAGAGTTGTTGCCGTTCTGTTGGTAGTAACTGGATACCAGATTGATCTCATCAACCTTTAATTTCCTGGATACATGGCTTGTATCAGTAGGAGCTGTCTGTGCGTATGTGTGCAGCAGAGTGACAATGCCCGCTGCTGTTAAAAATATCCTTTTCATTACGTTTCCGGTTTAGTTAATTACAGCCACAGCCACCACCCGATTTTCCGGCATTTGCTCCCGAAGCTCCTTCGCGGTAAGACTGGAAATTTAGTTCCGTTTTTTCAATCGTTCTATTGTGTAGCACCATTTCCCCGTCGTTCAGTTTATTCTTCTGGTATTCCTTTACCGATGTACAAGAGGAAACAAAGAAAATTGCTGCAAAAGCAAGTACTATTCCCCATATTCTATCTACTGCAGTTTTCATTTTAAATTAATTTTTTTTGATGTATATATGCTGTTATTATCATCAATGATGATACATTCTACCTGAGCGATCTGGTTAATAAGATCCATCGCTGCATCAATGCCCATAATGGCTACCGGAGTAGTCATTGCATCAGCAATTTCCGCATTCGGGCAAATAATGGTGACACTTTTGATGCCGGATACCGGCACCCCGGTTTTGGGGTCGATCGTGTGCGAATAGCGTTTTCCACCGATCAGGACATACTTTTCATAATTGCCCGAAGTGGCAATCGCCATATCGCTCATGCTGAGGTACGAAAAAGGCAGATTTGCACAGTCTGGATTAGCGATACCGATCGTCCATGGTTTGCCATCTGCCTGGCACCCCCATACAGTAAGGTCGCCTGAAGCATTCACAACACCAGATCGTACTCCACGTTGTTGCAATAGTCTTTTCCCCATTTCGGCAGCATAGCCTTTTCCGATTCCTCCAAAGCCAATACGCATTCCTTTTTCCTTCAGAAATACGGTCTTTTTTTTCGGATCCAACACGATGTTTCTGTAATTGACGAGTTTTAGGTTTTCTTTGATAACCGCGGGATCAGGAAGCGCATTCATTTCTTTGTCAAAGTTCCATAGTCGTTTGTCTATCCCCCCATAAGAAATATCAAAATAACCATCTGTAATCTGGCTGATACGTAGGCTACGATCAATAAGGTTGTATACCTCCGCATCCACGACGACAGGCCGTAAGCCGGCATCACGATTTATCATACTGGTTTGGCTGTCCTCCTTATACGTGGACAGCAATTGTTCGATCCGCTGGATTTCGGCAATCGTGGCATCAATATGTTCAGATGCACACTTTTCACTTGTATCGACAACGGTGATCTCAAAGCTATTGCCCATCAGCTTTTGCGATCTGCGAAATTCCGTTAACATCCTCATTGTCCTTTATTGTACAAACGCTGTATCTGACTGGCGAAGGCTTCCGCATTTTCAGCCGGCAGGCCTTCCCAGGTCTTTATGATTTTGCCATCGGCATCCAACACGAGCGTATACGGAAATATACCTTTAGGGTTATAAAGGTCTGCCAGTTCGGCATTTTCCTTTTTAATGGCCTCTAGGGGTTGGTTTTTCTTACTTCGGGGGAAATCAACATTGAGATAAATAGCCGTATTTCCCGAGATCAATTTTTGGAATACGTCCGTTTCAATAATATTCTTATGGAATTTAATGCAGGGTATGCACCAGTCAGAGCCTGAAAAATTGAGAACGATCAATTCCCTTTTTTCAGCAGCTTCTTTTTTTGCCTTTTCAAAGCGTGTCTGAGAGTAGGCCAGGTTTGACAATATCGCCAAAACAGTAGCTACAAAAATAGTTTTCATATGTTTTAATTCTTTAAGTCCTCATTTTATTTATCACAGCAGTTATTCCTCATCTGCTGCATTTTTCAATTTCATCAATAAGGTATAGGCATTCTTTACCACGATAGCTTTATCTGCCAGCTCACTACTGTTCAGTATCTGTATATAACCGTTTTCCTGTGTACCCGTAGTTACCGGCAATAGGGTATATTGTTGTCTTCCAGTTTGCGCAAATACATAACTTTGACCTTCAAAATCCACAATACTTTCTTCGGGCAAAGCCTGCGAGAAGAGGGACTCAAGTTCTATGATTGCATTCATGTACATGCCGGGCAACAATCCTTTTACATCCTGACCAAAGCGGCAGCGTACTTCAGTTGTACCATCCGTCCCGATATCCTTGCCGATCAGACTGATTTCTGCTGGCACTTTTTTATCAGGATCGTTATTCGTGAAGGCTGTCACCTGTAGTCCGTTCATCAAAAAAGTAATATCTTTTTCATATACCTTCAAGCTCAGGTATATAGCGTTAGGGTCGATCAGTTCAAACAATACTTCCGAAGGAGATACATACCTTCCCTTATTAACGTTTACCTTGCTTACGAAACCCGTGATCGCACTGTATATATAGATCCCCTTGGCTATGGAACCCGTTGTCAGCCTATCGGGGTCGATATTAACGAGATGCAGCTGCTGAGCCAATGCATCGAGCTTTATCTGCTGATCGCTCATTTCGGCCTGAGCCTCCTGCATCACTTTATCACTCGCAGCCCTGTTCAGGTTCAGTTCCTTCTGACGGTCATAATCCAACCGGGCAAAGTGTAGTTTTGATTTTGCCTGAAGATAATCCTGTTGCAGTCGAATATATTGCGGGTCTTCCAGTTCGGCAATTACTTCGCCTTTTTTTACCTGCATTCCCGGTAGCAACTTTGTGTTTTTTAGATAGCCGCCCAGCGGCACGCTTACCGAAATCAAACTTTGCGGCGGTATGTCAACCTTGCCGTTCAGCTTTAATTGAGAAGCGATCTTCCTGTCGGATAGCATGGTGGTGGTTATCGGCGCATTTTTTAACTGTGCATCGGTAAGAATTACCACATTATTTTCATCTGCGGTAGTGGTTTTCTCTGTATCTGCAGTTTTATTTTTGCATTGGGAAAATACCAGAACACTTAGCAGCAATAGCTGCCTTATCGTGGTTAGTGTTTTAATATTTAGTGCTGATAAAAACATAATTATAGATTTGAAGTGAGGTAATTGATAGATATAATACATTGGCTGAGCATATGTACTGCATCAGCATAGTTGCTCCTTATGGCTATGGCCTGGTTCATGAGTACCACCCAATCCAGGTAATTCACTTCACCGGCCAGGAACTGCTGTTGCGCCGTGGCTACGATTGCATCTGCATTTTTCAGCTCTGCCTGTTCGTACTGTTTAACAATATCGAGGTTGGTTCTATACGTGATCCACAGTTCTTCATTCCTGCTATTTAGTGCAGCATTTTCGGCTTCTAAACGACCTTTTGCAATATTTTCCGCAACACGCGAAGCCTTTATGCGCGCTTTTTGCGCCTGCGCAAAGACAGGAATATTTATTCCCACCTGCACAGAATGGAACCTTTTAGATCGGTCATAATATTTATCATCGGGACCGACACCATAAAAACTGTTATTACTATATCCCAGCATGAGATCTGGCAGAAGTTTTGACTTTTCCGCTTTGGTCTGGGCACGCGCAATCACCTCCTGTTGTTTCAATACCTTCAGTAATGGATTTTCCGTTATGGAATCCGTAAAGAGGACAGGAGTAGCCATGACTTCTACCGGTTGAAAGTGCTTGTCTGTATTCAATAAAAATCTGAAACGGACACCCATCACATGAAGTTCCTGATGCACCTGTTGCAGCTGCATTGCTATGGCTGCTTTTTGACTTTCCGCCATTGCCTTTTCCAGTACATTGCTCTCGCCCTTCTGTAAACGTAGTTTTGTCTTTTCGTAGAATCCACTGTACAGACTGTCTGCTTCGATCAATAATGCAGCTTTCTTTTTCCAATAAAGGATAGAATAGAAAGTCTGCGAGACCGCTTTTTTCAGCTCATATAACTTAAGTGACACCTGCAACAGACTCTGTCTGTATTCTTCTGTCAGCACCCTGTTCTGGCTCTTGTAAACAGACGGAAAAGCAAAGCTTTGCGAAAGACCGAAGCGCATATCATTATAAACACTGTTTATCTGACCAAAATCAGCAGCAACGGCTGTCAGTGGTATTGCTGTGCCCGATTTTACCAACGCCTTGTTATATTCAGATACCGTTTTTTCATTTTTTATCTGATGATTATTCGCTACAGCAATATGGATAGCCTCATCCAATGTGATCGGCACCTGGGCCTGTGCCGTCATGATAAATAGCAAGCCGACAAATACTACAGCGAGCGGTCTTTTTTTTACTTTAAAGCCTTTTTCAAAAAGTATATATAACAAAGGCAGGACAAACAGCGTAAGCAGCGTCGCTATCAATAATCCACCGATTACAACGGTCGCCAATGGACGTTGTACTTCAGCCCCTGCTCCATTGCTCAACGCCATCGGCAAAAAGCCCAATGATGCGACACTTGCTGTCATCAGGATGGGGCGCAGCCGAACCCTGGTTCCATGAACTACGATGCTGCAAATATTATTTGCCCCCGTATTTTTAAGCCGCTTGAACTCCGAAATGAGTACAATTCCATTCAATACTGCCACGCCGAATAGCGCAATAAAGCCGACACCTGCGCTGATACTAAAAGGCATACCACGGGCAGCCAATAGCAGTACGCCACCGATAATAGACAAGGGGATGGCCGTATAAATCAGGAGGCTTTCCTTGACCGATCCGAAAGCAAAGAAAAGCAGTATAAATATCAGGGCCAATGCTAAAGGTACGGCGATCATCAATCGTGCCTTAGCCTGGTTCAGGTTCTCAAAAGAGCCTCCATAGGTAATGTAATAACCTGCTGGAAGCGCTATCTGGGTATTTATTTTTTGCTGCAGTTCTTCCACAATACCCTGTACATCCCGTCCCTTTACATTAAATCCGACGATAGTGCGCCGTTGTGCATTCTCACGCTGTATCTGGTTCGGACCATCTTTGATCTGCACGTCAGCTAGCTGCGATAGCGGTAACTGGGTTCCCTTAGGAGTGGCTATTAGCAAGCGCTTTATATCTTCCAAGCGGTCGCGGTTCTCTGCATCCAGACGGACCACAAGGTCAAAGCGCTTTTCCCCTTCATACACCACTCCGCTACTTTGTCCCGCAAATGCAGTGTTCACGATATTGTTTATATCGGCAATAGACAAGTGATATTGAGCGATAAGCGGCCTATTATACGTTATGACCACCTGCGGCATACCTGTAGTGGGTTCAATGTAGAGGTTTTCTGCTCCCTGCACCGTATTTACCACTTTCCCTACCAGTGTTGCTGTCTTCGCCAGAGTATCAAGGTTTTCGCCATATATTTTCAAGACCACATCCTGTCTGGCGCCCGTCATCAGTTCATTAAACCGCATTTGTACGGGGTATTGAAAACCTGCAGTAATACCGGGAATCTCTTGCAAAGCCAAACTCATTTTTTCCGCTAGTTCGGGAAATGTCTTTGCGGATATCCATTCCTTTTTGTCTTTAAGAATGACCATCATATCGCTGGCCTCCATGGGCATAGGATCGGTAGGTACTTCGCCACTACCGATTTTGGTAACCACCTTGATGACCTCTGGAAATCTTGTTTTCAAAAGGTGTGCTGCTTTCTGTGTATGTTCGATGGTTGTGTTCAGGTTACTTCCGGTAAGCACACGAGTATCGACTGCAAAATCCCCTTCTTCCAGAGACGGGATAAATTCACCACCAAGACGAGAAAGCGTAAAAATTGCTATAACGAAAAGTACTACAACCGATGATAGGATAAGTTTTGGCCACCGCAATGCGCGTATCAACGTTTTTTGATAAACGGCTTCCAGGACCGCCATCATCTGGTCCGAATAATTCCTTTTTGTGCTACCTTTTCTGTTCAATATCCACGCACTCATCATCGGAATATAGGTAAGTGACAATAAAAAGGCGCCTAGTAGAGCGAAAGCAACGGTTTGTGCCATGGGCTTGAACATCTTGCCCTCTACACCTTGGAGAGACAGAATAGGTAGATACACGATCAGGATGATGATCTGTCCGAAAACTGCGCTATTCATCATTTTGCCAGCCGCAGTCGTGACAGTTCCATTCATTTGTTCCTTAGAGATGCCGTTGAGTTGTCTGAACTGTCTATTATGCATCATTTGGTGCATCACAGCTTCTACAATGATTACTGCACCGTCTATGATCAGCCCAAAATCCAGTGCCCCCAGACTCATCAGATTGCCGCTTACCCCGAATAAGTTCATCATACAAATAGCGAACAGCATAGCTAGCGGAATAACCGAAGCCACTAACAGACCTGCCCGTATATTGCCCAGAAATATGACCAGGACAAATACGACAATAAGTGCACCCTCCAAAAGGTTTTTCTCTACGGTTCCGATCGCATTGTTTACCATCTTCGTGCGGTCGAGGAACGGCTCGATTACCACCCCCTCTGGCAAGGTTTTCTGTATCTGCGCGATACGCTCTTTTACATTTTTTATAACCTGACTGCTGTTTTCACCTTTTAGCATCATGACTACAGCACCAGCTACTTCACCTTCATCATTGTAGCAGACTGCGCCATATCGGGTGGCAAATCCCATTTTCACATCCGCGACATCGCGCAGAAAAAGGGGAGGTTGGTCCGGCTTGTTGATGATGGCAATGTTCTGGATATCTTCGATAGTGCCGATGAGCCCTTCACTTCGGATGTACAGAACTGTAGGGCCTTTCTCGATATAAGCACCTCCAGTGTTCTGATTGTTGGCCTCCAGGGAGTTAAAGACATCTTTGATGCTGATGCCCTGCGCATGCAGTTTATCGGCATTTACCGCTATTTCATATTGTTTCAATTTGCCACCGAAACTGCTTACTTCAGCGACGCCCTTCACGCCCAACAGTTGGCGTCGTACGATCCAGTCCTGAATGGTACGCAATTCGGTGATGTCATATTTTTTTTCAAAGCCTTTTTCCGGACGTACCACATATTGATATATTTCGCCTAGTCCCGTTGAGATAGGGCCCAATACCGGGGTACCTATTCCTTTTGGAATTTCTCCCTGTACCTGTTGCAGTCGCTCCGCTACTTGTTGTCTTGCCCAATATATATCTATACCATCATCAAATACAATAGTTACCAGCGAAAGTCCGAAACGTGAAAAGCTACGGATCTCCTTAAGACCGGAGATATTACTGGTCGCCTGCTCAATAGGAAAAGTCACCAGTCTTTCAATATCTGTGGCTCCAAATGAAGGGGCGATAGTGATGACCTGAACCTGATTATTCGTGATATCAGGGACAGCGTCGATCGGTAGTCGGGTAGTTTGATAAACCCCTACGACGATCAGGGCTAGTACCATTAACCCTACCACGAGCTTATTCCTCACGGAAAACTCAATTATTCTGTTCAACATAAATTTTTCTGAAACTCGTTAACAATAAAACTTTACGCACAGCAGGACATCAGTGTAAGAAATTAACTACGGAACCATAAGAAACATCCGGGTACCCTTAAATAAGATTACGCTAGCGTATAGTACAGTAATGCCGTTAGTTCAAGACGAAATCGATATGTCCTGCAAAAAGGAAATATTAACAGCTTTTTGGGGGTTGCCAGATTGAACGGTGAAAATTGAAAGAATAAGCTGCTACGTCGTATAGAATAGGTTTCTCCTCTTGATTATATAAAGGAGGAGCAGCTTGGAAAAAAATATACGAAGGGGGGATCGCAACGGAGATTACTCCAGCATGCGAAATCACCTTAAAAGGCAATTGCATGTCCCGCTCATAATCGGCATCACGCGGATTGCCCTGCATGTAGTGCATATCCAAAAAAGCCGAAATTGAAATCGAGGGATCTTCTGCGCGGTGCTCCATAAAATGCTCGATCAGTATAGGGAGCTTCCACACCTCCTTGAAAGGAGTGAAAGTGGTCAGATATACTGATAAAAACAATATGGTTACCATTTTTCTCACTATGTAAATATAGTGAGAAATTTAATTATGTTTAATTGAATGTGTAATTTGAAATTGTTAAAAATAAACTTAATAACTACTTTCTGAGCCAAAGAGATATAGGGACCACAATGGAGTCATAAAAAGCCGTATATTAACATCCTATACCTTTCAAATTATATCTCGGCACAGTGTTATGAAACGTAAAAAGAATACCGTATTAGAGCCGTTAGCAATTGTGCTTGTCAAGTCCAAGTCCAAATACACAGCCATTTATAGTTTTGTAACAAAAACGGCTACTTCATATAAAGATCAGAAGCAGCCGTTTATATTTTCTAAAAAAGTTTTAACCTTGATTTTTAACCCGACTAGTCTGGTAGACTAACCTTACCTATAAACGCATAGTCATCAATAGTTTTTAGCGCTTCCGAAATTGAGTAGCCAAGCTGATATGTGGCATTGAGCTTCTTTGAAAGGTGTTTTAACTCAGCTTCCTTTACTTTTTCAAAGATCCAAATAGGATCCAAGGGGTTGGAGTCTTGTTTTGTAATAATTGCAGTATACCCATGGTTCTGAGCATCCAAAAGCCTTTGCTTTGTAATGTTTTCTAATCCCATATAGCCTAATGTACAAAAAATACCCTTAATAGGCAACTTGTTAACCGATTTTATCCCGATCCCGATTAACTTCTATATCGGCCATCTACAAATCCGATGCTATTCCAATTCGTTTTTATTATTCAATACACTTTTCATTATATTTATAAATTTTAATGCATTACAGTCATTATTGGGTAAGACAAATTACATGTACAGGTTCGAAACATAAGATCGTATGGTTTGTTGTTCATTCTAAAGCAGCATATGAAATACCCATTTGGCATAAAACCGCACATACCTATTGAGACAGCAGCAGAGAAATCATGAAATAAAAGCAAAGCATTCATGAGTTCTGTGGAGAAGTTAATAAATACACGAATAAATATCATCGTATGAAAGAGGTTATTGTTGAACTACGGAACGTTAATAAAATATACAAGACAGGTGATACAAAGATTACGGCTCTGGCTTCTACCGATATTCGGTTTGAGACCAACAGCTTGACCCTAATAATGGGCCCTTCCGGAAGTGGAAAAACCACCTTACTTTCAATATTAGGTTGTGTTATTTATCCTACTGAGGGCGAGGTGTATTACAAAAATCAAAATATTACAAACTTTAAAGAAAGAGAACTTGCCAAAATCAGGCTTCAAGAAATAGGATTTGTGTTTCAACACTTCAATTTGATAGAGCCACTTACCGCCTTGGAGAATGTTATGCAACCCTTACTCTTACAAGGATTGGCACTACCTGTAGTTAGACAAAAGGCCAAAGAAGCATTGGTAAACATCGGTCTCGGAGATCGTTTAGAAAACCTACCTAAGAAACTTAGCGGAGGCCAGAAACAACGAGTAGCCATAACGAGAGCGTTGGTAACAAACCCTTCTATGATCCTTTGCGACGAGCCCACGGCATCACTAGACGCCAAAAGTGCCGAAGTCATTATGCGTAAACTACAGGAATTAGCCACTGCTGGCAAAGCAGTAGTCATTGTGACCCATGATCTGCGGTTACGGAAATTTGCCGACAGAGTTGTATACGTCGAAGAAGGGGTGGTATCTAATACACTTAAAAATGAAGAAGATTATAAATAACTCTGCCCTGGTATGCTTATACCTGGGATTTTCCATTTTACAGTCCTGTAGTTCATCAAAAAAAGAATCACAGGATGATAAACGAGCGCAAACCATACTCAATGAAGTTACCGAGACCAGAGCTATTGGAAAGGTCACCTCAGTTCAAGGAGATGTACTGATATCAAGTCCATCCACAGGAATTATTAAAGAAATATTTGTTCAAGAGGGCGACTCCGTGCTTGCAGGTCAAACACTGATCACTTTGAAGTCCGATAATACGGATCTCGAGCTCGAGCAAACCAGAGCACAGTTACAGCAACTACAATCTAACGAAAAAGTGACTCTTGAAAACATAAAGAATGCGGAGATCAAGCTTCGTGAACTGGAGGGAAAATACCAGACTTCCAAAAGACTGTTTTCCCAAAACGCGGAAACACGAGAGAATCTAGAAGGTGACTTATCCAATTGGCAACAACAAAGGTCCAATCTGCAGGGCCTTTATCAACAGTTAGAAGTCCATCGCGCCCAAGAAAAAGAACAACGCATAAAAATTGAAAAGGCAGATAGGCGCTTACATGATCTGCAAATCAAAGCCGCCGTTTCGGGCACCATCAGTGATTTTCCGGCACGTATCGGGCAAAGTATCAGCAGTACCGAAAAATTAGGTACCATTATTCAAATCGAAAATCCGATAATACAAGCCGAAGTCGATGAGTTGTTCGCTAATGATATTCGAGTCGGACAACACGTAGAAATATTCCCTGTAGGTAGATTAGATAAAGTTTCTAGCGGTAAAATATTTTACATCAGTCCGATACTATCCAACAAGTCCATATTGTACGAAACGGCTAACGAAGCCGTGGACCGCAGGGTACGTCAGGTTAAAATAGAGATTACCGGACCCAACAATCTGGTTATCAACAGCAAGGTAGACTGCATAATAAAGATTAAGTAATGTTAAGAATAGCCTTCAAATTCATCAAATTTGACAAAGCCAAAAGCATTGGTGTGATTACAGCTATTGTGATCAGCATTTTCTTGATTGGTCAACAGCTTAGTTTACTGATTTTTTTAATGGGGTTAATGGGCAACCTTATCGGCAACGCTCCTGTAAAAGACAATCAGCTTTGGATCATCGAAGGACAGAGTAAGAATATTAATATCGTAAATAGCATAGACCAAAGGTTGGTATACCAGATCGGCAGTCTTCCTGATGTCAAAGCCGCTTACCCGGTTGTACTCGCTTCCGCTCGTGTTTCCTTCTTAGACGGCAAGACTGCTACCGTTACCTTGGTAGGCGCCGACGCAACTCAGTTTATCATGGGACCCGTTCCCGAAAAAATAGTCGAAGGCAACCTCAGTTCGTTGACAAATCCGAATACACTTTCGGCAGAGATTTATAGTGCAAAAAGCTGGGATACCCAACTGTCTCTTGACAAAGCCGTAGAAATCAACGGAAAGGCCGCTCGTATTGGACTATTGACAAAAAATGCCCAGGCATTTGGCGCCAGTCTGATGTATACCAGTCTAGAAAATGTCCGGACACTTGGCAACGTATCGCCCTACGAGGTGAGTGTGATAATCGTTGATCTAAAGCCCACCACTGACAAGGAGCAGGCTATATCCGCTATACACAGATTGTTTCCGCACTTGAGAGCCTGGGATGCACGTGCACTCCAGAAGTCCACCGTAAAAGAGATTTTGATCACATCCAACATGGGCATGAGTTTTGGTACCCTTGTGATCTTTGCCATCGTAAGCGGATTTTTTATTATAGGGCTCACATTGTACTCCTCCGCATTGGACCGTCTCAAAGATTACGGCACATTAAAAGCCATTGGAGCAACAAGCAGCTACGTTAACAAGTTAATCATTATGCAAGCTTTTCTTTATGCACTCTTCGGATACGCTATCGCTATGCTATTTCTATTTGGATTTAAGCTGGGCGTTAAAAATGCAGGGTTAATCATAGATTTGTCCATTACCTTCTGCCTATTTTTATTAGCTGTTACTTTATTCATCTCTATCGGTGGCTCTCTATTTGCGGTGCGTAAAATTTCCAAACTTGAACCTGCTTCAGTATTTTAACATGACTCGACTATTACACCTATATTTATTACTGGCGCCATTCTTAACTTTTGGTCAAAGTTTAACGATCCAAGATCTTTGGAACCAATCGGATAAGGACTTAGTTGTGCAGCAGCGCAACCTACAGAAAAAAGTAAAGCAAGAGGAGTTGAACGAACTGAAGACCAATCGGATTCCAGTATTTTATATAGATGCCAACTTGCAGCGTAACCTTATTATTCCCACTACACCTGTGCCGGCAATAGCCTTTGATCCATCCGCAAAGGACGGCGCAGTCGTCCCTCTAAAATTTGCAACAAAATGGTCTTCCAAAGCCGGAGTACAGTTGGAATGGGTTATATTTGATCCTAAGCAAAACCTTGAATATCAACAGAAAGATCTCGCCATACAAAAGGCAAACTTAAATATAGAAGCTTACAAGCAAGAATGGAAGGAGAAAGCTACCTTGGCCTATGCCGCTGTTGTATTAGCGACCAAACAGTATATCGTTGCCCAACAGGATTCTATTCAGTACGATAATATACTCAAGATTTCCAAAATACGTTACGAGGAAGGGCGGGAAACCGACATCAATTACCGGGGTGCACAACAGGAGTTCGAACGTAAACGCATACAACTGGGCGAAGCATGGGCTGTCTTGCTCGACGCCGATCTTGAACTCAGGAAATACATTGACCTAGACAGCATCCCTTATCTGAGCTCCAGCATAGCCGATATGATAGCACTTCTTGAGGCTTATCAAAGCCAAAATTACAACCTATCCACCTTGCAGGTTGATTTAAAAGATTATACATTACAACAGAAAGCGATAAAGAGGCAACTATACCCCGCATTAAAAATAAATGCATACTTTGGCGAACAGTATTTCAGCAATGAGTTTCGTTTGGATAGAGGCTCAGAGTGGTATGGCAACAGCTACGTGAATCTGACGATGCGGATCCCTTTATCTTCTTTTTTTACGGCCAAACCCACATTAAACAAGATTTTGTGGCAAGCAAATGCCACAGGGCTAAATATTCAGCAGGAGCAAAAAGTTGATCATATTCGATTACAGCAAAAACAGGCCAAAATTAATGCAGCTAAACAAAAGCTCGATCGCTTAAATGTCATCGTAGACCTGACGCAATCATCTAAGCAGTTCCAACAGGCGTTGTACAACGAAGGCCGTGCCTTATTATCCGACCTGAATCAATCGATTATTCAAGTACACCAAGCGCAGCGCGCAGTATGGCAGCAATCTTTTGAGCTTATCAAATTAATGATGGAGTAAGTTGCCGTTACTCCATCATGCTTACCAATAGGTCGTTTTTTTTTCTACTTCTTAGAAGGGGGCATTTTCATTTCTTTTGGTTTCATCATCTGATGGATTGCACCGGTATGGTCGAGATACTGGTCCGCTTTCAGCTGCACGACTTTCTTATCTTTCATCACCACCTCCCCGTTGGGGCGTATCCAAACATCGCCAACTTTGGTTTCTTTGGTCAATTGCATCGATTTACCATCTTTCATCTCCATTATTTTTCCATCTTTCCAGCACCAATGTTGCATACTGTGTTCCTTTTGCATGTGGTGTTTCTCCTTGTTGTGTTCCTTTTTTTGTTCTTGAGCCGAAGCACTAAATCCGATCCAGGAAATCAATGCTACTGATAAAACTAACTTTTTCATGTTTTAAAACACTATTAAACCCTAAGGATGAATTCCTTAGGACTGTAATAACAAGCCGCGAACCATAAAGTTTTCATAATAGAACGCTTTTTTCTAGCATCTGTTAGTACTTGCCGTGGCATAGGTCACGGGGCAGTCCGGCCATTTGTTTTGTCTTCCTCATACGTCTTATCGATTCAGTAAAAGCGACTCCAAGACCAGAGAGCTCGAAATTCAGCTTTATAGAGTCAAAGAGGAAGAATAAAGTAATCTTTCTATTAAGGAGAAACCTTAGTTTTTACAGTTTAAATGAGAAATTCACCGTGATCGAAACCGTACTTTCGAGCTTAAGATAGTTCCAAAAAGCCAGTTGGTTATTGCTATGAGACTTTAATATAAGCTTATTGGGAGGGGAGGCAGGATCTCGAGTGCAGGGTACATTTCATTTTTAATCGAAAAATCATCATTCCTGCTGTAGGAAATCTATTATTTTAATGTTTATATTTGACCCTTCACAAACTTTGGGTTTTAAGTCGTGTTTTTTTTACCCCAGGTTTTGTACGGTGAATACAATTATGAAACCCAATGATCATCAAGAACGGTTGTTACTTTTAGCGTTGAATGCTGGAAGTGAGAGTGCTTTAGATTATTTTTTTTATAAATTTTATCCATTATTGTTTCTTTTTGCCAAAAGACTGATGAACGATGAAGCTGATTCTGATGAAATAGTTCAAGATGTATTTGTAAAGCTGTGGCAGGGCAAACATAGTTTCCAAACTGTCGCATCTTTAAAAGCATTCCTATATATATCGACAAAAAATGGTTGTTTAAATTATATAAAGAAAAGCCAGAATAGAGAAAAATATGAAGAGTACTATGTCAAATTAAGTGAGGGTGACGAACAGCCCGTTCTGAACCAGATTATTCGCTCCGAAGTCTGGTCAAACCTTTCATGCGCCATAGATAAACTACCAGATCAATGCGGCAAAATTATTAGAATGTTGTTTGAGGAAGACCTGAAGCCTAAAGAAATCGCCGAGAAGTTAAATCTAAACATCAGCACCGTAAATAGTCAAAAAGCGAGAGGGCTTAGCTTGTTAAAAAAGAGCTTATCGAAAAACGACTTTGACCTTTTGCTTATCATCCTTATTGCAAATCAAGCCGTAAATTTATAAGTCTCCATATTATTATTTCGAATCTATCATCCTATAGTACCAAATTTTTTTAAAAAAAGTGATTTTGGTTTGGACAAAAGTCCGATCATAGTTGTTTTTAGAGTAAAAGCCCCGATCTGCAACCGTAAATGAACTTGTATCGGGCTAGACCTAAATGTTAAAAATGGAAAGAAAAGATATTAAACAAGCATATTTTGTAAGCGAGTTGATTGTCGGCTACTTATGTGAAAGTTTAAGCGAAGAGCAATCTCAATCACTTGATGCTTGGTTAAATGAATCCCCAAGTAACAGACGGGTTTTTGAAGAATTAACCAATCCCGAGTTTTTTCAATCGTATAGAGAAGCGTTTAAGTCGGTAGATACACTTGTTGCACATCAAAAGTTTAAAGAAAAGTTAATATTAGAGGCCAATGTCGTAAACACAGAAGAAAATAAAAAAGAAGATGTAACGGTGTTAATGGCGATTAGGTATAAATTCCAAGCTTGGTTACAATTACCGCAAATACGTTTGGCAGCAATACTGTGCGTTCTTTTTATTGGGTTAGGATTCTATTTTATAAGTAAACACAGCATACCTAGTGTCGATAATTTGTTGGTTAATTCTACTCCGGTAAAATCTGTATCGGATTTAAATTCGGGCGTACCGTTACTAACACTAGAAGATGGAAGTGTGGTTGAATTGAGTCGTGATCACGAAGGTTTAGCAATTGATTCTGGAATGATCACTTATAGTGATGGAACAGCTATTGCAATGTCTTCACAAGGGACAGAAAGGAAGCTTGTGTTGTCGATTCCCCGAGGTGCAAAGTATCAAGTGTTGCTCGCTGACGGAACCAAAGTCTGGCTAAATTCAGAATCAACGCTGACGTATCCAAGTTCGTTCAAAGGGTATGAAAGGCGGGTAATGTTGGAAGGAGAAGCCTATTTTGAAGTCGCACCTTTAGCCCTTACCAAAGATGGACAGGCAAAAGGTCGCAAGCAATTTATCGTTGAAACGAAGGGACAAGAGACTGTCGTATTGGGAACACATTTTAATATTAAAGCCTATCCTAGCTATAATAGTACGCAGACTACATTACTAGAGGGATCAGTACGCTTAAAGGCTATTGAAGAAGGAAAAGAGACACCGGAAAATCCTGTTGAAATAAGACCTGGACAGCAAGCGACATTGCTTTGTGGGCGTATAACAGTGAAAGAAGTAGAAGTAGCTACCGCCGTATCATGGCGGGATGGTATCTTACATTTTGATAACGAAAGCGTGGAGCAGGTGCTAGATCAGATAAAACGACGTTACGACGTCGAGATAGAATATCAAGGGGAGAGACCGACAAAACGGATCAGTGGTTTTACGTCTAAAGACGGGGGACTAGATGAAACACTATCTGTAATTGAAAAAGCTAGTGCGGTCAAATTTAAAGTCGAGGGAAGGAGGGTCATCGTGATGAAGTAAGAAAGAAAAAAGCCACCCCTAAAAAGAGATGGCTAAGTCTATCAAAAAGCTAACTAATTAACTTTGATGTGCTTTCTCACGGCAAATGGTCGGCACATCATACATTTCAAGACCTAACAAAAATAAGGAAATTGCTGGTAATTCAAATGCACTGGCAGTCTGTTTATTTCTGTTGCAATACTAATTTATGAATATTCTTTATACACAAAGACGGGGTGTCCCAAATTCGTATATAAAAAAACTATGGCTCATTATGAGGTTGACTACCGTTATCCTATTGTGTTCACTTATGTATGTGAGTGCGGAGACATTTGCACAAAAAATCAATATTTCAAAGAAAAAAACGACATTAGAGTCACTGTTTTTAGAAATTGGAAAGCAAACCGGTTATGGTTTTATTTATTCAGCAGACGCGTTAAAGAATACACATCTGGTTGATATTGACATTAAAAACGCTTCATTAGCTGAAGCATTAAAGCTTATCTGCAATGACCAACCAATTTTATTAGAGATTCAAAACAAAACTGTTTTTGTTAAAGATAAGCCTATACATTCGATTATAAGTTCGAACAAATCAGAAGAAGATGGAGAGTTTTCGGAAAATATAGCGATAGATATCAAAGGCATCGTTATCGATGAAAATAACAAGCCTATAAAAGGAGTAACCGTAAGACTGAAGGGGACACGGGGTTTTATATTAACCAAAGACGATGGAAGCTTTCTATTTCGAAATGTAAGCGAGGGACAGATTTTGGTCATATCCTGTGTTGGCTATGTACCTCAAGAAGTAAAAGCAAAAGCTAACATCGGAAAAATAGTGCTTGAGCGTAAAAATAATCAAATTGAGCAGGCCGAGGTTAGGGCGAGAAGGTCGGCAGGAACCCAATTGGATTTGAAAGATAAATTACACCAAAACTTAGGACAGATATTAGAGGGTGGGGTACCAGGGTTAACCATGCAGCCATTGGTTACCTCCACGCCAGGGGAAATATATATAACTAAAGATGGTCTATTAGCGAGAGAGTCGTATGAAGCAGCGTTAAACCACCCTCAGTATGGAGATGAGTATAGGTATGAAATGTTTCCCACTTATGAAATATTCATAAGAGATATGAAGTTTTTAGAATCTGCTACAACGCGCATAGGAGAGGCAAAGGTGAATAATAGAGGAATGTTGCCGCAAATGTTGGGTGCCAGTAGCTTTGGTGCAGAAACCTCGGGTATGTTGGTCGTAATTGATGGTTTTCCACAAGAAGGTTTTCCTAGTGATTTTCCAATGAATAATGTAGAGTCTATAGAGATCGTTACTGATCCCGAAGAGTGCTTGAAATGGGGACCCAAGGCTTCAGGAGGTATTATTTTCATCACAACTAAAAGAGGAGAACCTGGTAAAGTCAGGATTAATTATCGTTCAAATATTTATTTTTCTCGTCCTGTTGACAATAGTTTGGAAGCGATGCAACTGGCAAGTTCGGTAGATGTATTGGATTACTATAAGGAGGCTTTTGACCGCAAGATAGCAACATATTACCCAAAGGATGCTTCTGCCGTTAATCCGGGGAATTTGAGTCCTGCTGAAACTTTCCTTTTTGAATTAGGTAAAGGCACCTTAAGTAAAGAACAATTTCAAGTAAAATGGGATTCTTTAAGCTTATTGAATAACAGAGATCAATTGCGGTCACTGAAACAAAATATTTTTAATCAAAATCATTCTCTTCAATTATCAGGAGGGAGCAAGATATATCAGTATGCATTTAATGGAATGTATAGGCTTAATAGATCACAAAATATTGGTTCTAAAGATCAGAGTTACGGTTTTAACTTACGTAATAATCTACGATTGTTGAATGGAAAACTAACAGCTTCTATGTTAATTAATTTCGATAAATCCGATGCACATAGTACAGAAGGGCGAACAGATTCATACGACCCCTATCAAATGCTTTTTGACCATAATGGAGATTTTGTTTACCATTACCCCGATGCTTATTTAAATGAGCGCATGAGTAAGGTGGGCTATTTGAATAATGGGGTTAATCTCTTTCAAGATGCGATATCTTCTTTTACAGAGACAGGTAGACGGTCGATAAATTCTGATTTAAAAATAGACTTTCAGCCTTTTAAAATGTTAAAATGGGCCAACTCGTTTCGGATTTCCAAGTCCTCAGGATTCAGTGACAATATTATAGGTGCTGAGTCGAGCAAAGCTAGGCAGCTATTCAATGACTTTGGGGTTATACATCCTGGAACGGATAATGTGCAATATTATATACCTGTCGGTGATATGTTTAAGAGAATAAACAATTCAGCATTTGAATATAGATTGAATTCTGGTTTTGCGTTAAGTAAAAGATTCAGTCAAATTCATACGATAAATGCTAACATAGACTTTGGCTTAGCAAGCAGCAAGTCTCTTAATTCACCTGGCAGAACTTTGTATGGGTACAACGAAAGCTTGGCTATAGGTTATCCTCTGTTAGCTATTGAAGATGAAACATTGACTAATTTTGAAGGTAATAGATTGAATTTTATAAGATTGAATGCAGTAGGTACCGGATCAGAGACGAATATTAGAAGCATTAACATGAATGGGAGCTTTCGTTACAGCTTTTTGAATCGATACGAATTGGGAATACAGTACCTATCCAGTTACAAACCTAATTTTGGACGAACACCTTCGTATTCAAGTACGGTGAGTCGACGCGGTAGTTTATCTTGGAACGTTAGTAATGAAAAGTTTATGCAAGGTTGGGTGAGTTTTGTAGATAAACTGAGACTCACTACATCGGCTAGCTCCGTTTCTGTGCCTGAATTACCACATAATCAGATTTCAGCAAGTCGCTTTGATCAGACAAGTTGGGCGAACACGGCAATAAATATCAATAGTTTTAACTACGCCGAGCAGAGTGGGCAATCGAATATTGCTATATCAGCAATTGTTGATGGAGGATTTTTTAAAAATGCCTTAAATATACAATGGAAATTTGATAAGAACTCTAAAAGTGGGAATACTTGGAATGGTCGCTTAAATTATGATATAGCGACCTCAAAGTATTTCAAATCGAATCTGATTAATAATTTAAGTTTCGGCTTAGCAATACAGAATATCACTCCTTATGCTGGGATGGAAATTATGATGGGTGCGAATTCAGTAACTGGAGGAGGGGGGACAAGTACGCCTATTGAGAGTACATCGGGTTTATTGCCTCCAACCAAAGTTAATAAAGAGCTTAATTTCAACATTGGAATATTAAGCAACAGATACTCTTTAAATGCAAGAGTTTATGACAATAATACATCTGGGTTAGAGCAAGGCAGTATTCCTGCAGACCCTTCTTCGGGGCTATCTTCTAAGGTAAATTACAGTAGAATCACAAATAGAGGAGTTGCTGTTTCTATCAGTGCGGGCGTATTGAGTAAACCTAATTTGAAGTGGCGATTTGTTTTAAATGCAGCTTATAATGAGAATAGAGCTCTTGAGGTTCCAGATCAGCCCTTTTCGCTAACTACACAGTATTTAAATGCTTCCAGGACTGGATATACAACTGACAATATTTGGAGTTACAATTGGGCAGGGCTTGATACTTTGGGTAATCCGCAGTATTACAGCGGTCTTGGCGAAATCATAAAACTACCAGATGGCACCTCAGTGATTTATAGTGGTCGAAGACGCGCGCCTTATTCAGGAGGACTGTCAACAAATTTAGACTATAAGGGAATGTTTATGTCTATTCGATCCGTTTTCAATTTTGGACATGTCTTTCGTCGTTATATTCCGGAAATGACACCTAAAATAGACCGGAATATATTTATTAAAGACCGTTGGCGAGAGCCAGGTGATGAAACAAAAACAAATGTACCTGTTATGGCTAAGCATGATCTGGATAGGGTAATTGGAATTCAAAACGCAAGCAATACGATTATGACTGCAGATCATATACGTATTACCGAGATACAACTTGGCTATCGAGTTCCGCCTAGTCTTTTAAAAGGCCTGTTTGTAAAAGGAATAACTATTTCCGGACAGTTGGAAAATCCCTTTTTATGGGTTCGTAATGATCTAGGTGTCGATCCAGAGGCTATAAGTACGAATGGAGCTATTGGATTGGCAAGACCAAAAAACTATGTAATGAGTATCAGTTTAGAAATGTAAACTAGAATTATGAGAACAAAATTAAAAAATGCGATTTATTGCATATCACTATTATTAATACTTGGTAGTTGTGATTCATTTTTAGATGTTCGACCTAAAAATTTTTGTTAGCGGACTTAATTACAGATGATTTGCATATTAATGATCAGATTATTGAAAATGCTGGCACTTCATCCGTCTATGTAAACACATATTTATGGAGTGATGCCATATTTAGTAAATCTGAGAATGATATTACGTATAATGAAACCTATAAAGCTATATTACAGGCAAATATAGTAATTAATGATATAAATTTGGCTGTGGAGGGTTCTAACGAAAGGAAAGCTATAGTTTTAGCACAAGCTAAATTTCATAGAGCATATTATTATACGCAGCTTGTGGGAATCTACGGATGGGATTATAAAAAGACACAAGCACTTTCTGATTTAGCAGTGCCATTGGTATTAGTGCCGTCTTCTAACCACACTCCCGCTAGAGGGACAGTACATGAAGTTTATTCCTATATCATTAACGAATTAAATGATGTATTGAATGAAAAACAATTACCCAACTTTGGAGTAGACATACTTCATCCAGGAAAAGCTTCAGCGCATGCCTTGTTGGCGAGAGTCTACCTGATGATGTCTAATTTTGAACTTGCTTTGAGTCATGCCCAAGCTGCTTTGGATTTAAAGGATACTTTACAGGACTACAGGAAGATGTCTTTCAAAAATCAAAACAACCCGGAACTTGGAGTTAATGGTAAGTTAATATCTATTGTTGATCAGCAAAATAACCCTGAGTTATATATAGCAAAAGTTGGATATGATGTTCAGTTTTTTGGTCTACATAATCAAAACTTACAATTAAGTAAGAGTTTATTGGATGTTTTTTTAAAAGAACCCAAAGATTTAAGATTGGCGTATAATACTGTTTACAAAGCAACTACAGGCAAAGCAACGTTGCCTACTTATACAAATCGTGGGATTACCACTAACCCGTTCAACTATAGCTTGGGAGTTCCAGAAATGTTACTGATTAAAGCAGAGTGTTTAGCAAGAAAAAATAGAGATCAGGAAGCTATTGAGGTATTAAATCATCTTCGTCAGTTCCGCTTTAAAACTTCCGATTATGTGGAATTAATACCTGAAGGAGATGTTGTAGAGCGAGTTCTGGAAGAACGTCGACGGGAGTTATATGCAAAAGGAGGATTAAGGCTTTTTGATCTCAAAAGACTCAATAGCGAGGGGAAGTATAAAGTAGTCATACAACGTTATAATGATGATTCTACTGAGCTCTATAATTCATTACAGCCCTTCTCGCCACGATATTTAATGCCATTCTCTCCAGTGGTGATAGCTAATAATAATTTAATCATTCAAAATGAACGTTAGTATGAATAGGTACATCATATTTTTATTTTCTTGTTTTATCACACTTCTAATAAGTTGTAAAAAGGAAGAGTCGCAAACTAATCTTTTGAAGTATGTATCTGACAATATAGCAGCTTATGATGTTATACCGGTAAATGGTAGTGACCATGTTATAGCCAACATGAATTACATGAAGCCAAGCGACAACAAGGGGAAATTTCCAGTAATCTTATTAGATACTGTTTCAGGAAATACAACAGTATCTGCTGAAATAGATACAAGTTATGACCTAATTGTGGTTTTTGATGGAATTTATGGTTCATCTTCTCCAATTTTGACAAGTAATCGTTTTAAAATTGAGCATTCTGAAATACAAGTTAAGGCTGGAAAACTAGCCTCTACTGATAGCGTATCGTTAATGTTGAATGATATAAATGGGTTATCAGAGGGAATTAAAACTTTTGTTGTGCCTGTTCGATTGAAGGTAATACAGGGATCAGGTAAGTTGAAAAGTGAATTAATGTATATTCGATACAAAGTTAACGTTATGAATTTGAAGGCATCTGTTTCAAGTTCAGCGACTGTCCGTGACCTAAATGTAATTATAACTCCTGATCGACAGAACGCAGCAGCGACTTTTAGAGTGACATTAAATCAGCCTTTTTTTAAGCCTGTAGTCGTTACTCTTGATGAAAACAACAGTGCTACGTTGGCAGAAGAATATAACAAGAAGAACAATACAGAGTATATTTATTTCCCAAGAGGGTCTTATAAACTTTTAAATACAGCGACGGTAGCAGCAAACCAATTGTTTAACGCAACGAGTATTAAAGTACAGTTTGACGATGTCAGCCTCTTTAAAGATGGAGTAAAGTATATATTGCCACTTAAGACCAATTATATTGATTATCCCTCAGTTGCTGCAGAAGAAACTAGTGAAGTTTCCTATTTGTTCTTAGAACTTAGCAACATATTAAGCGGTATTCATCCAGTTTCAAGTGGACCTTTCATAGACAAGACAAATTGGGCTTTAAAATCGGGAGCTACTTTAAATGGATCGATTGGCAATATTAAGGATAATGACAACACAACCCACTGGATATCGGTTGCTTTAGGTGGCAACGGCTGGTTTTCTATTGATATGAAAGAAAAAAATGAAATTCGTGCATTTCAAATTACTCCTGCTTATGGCTCATACCGCACCTCAGGATTATTGGAAACAGATGTTTTATCAAGCGATGATGGGGTGAATTGGAAATTGCAAGGTGTTTATTATGGAAGTGCAACTAGTACTACTTCATCGCCAGCAAGTCCAGATATTAAGGTGTTGAAATTTAAACAACCAGTGAAAGCACAGCATTTCAAGTTTATCTTTAAGAAGTCCCAAGTACCTCCTTTTGCCGGTCTTGCCGAAATAAATGCTATTCAATAAATAATACTTAAAGATGAAAACAATAAAAAAGTTATTTGTAGTCACTATAGTGACATTTTTAGCTAGTCATGCCATCGCTCAGACTAGCATCATAAAAGGTATAGTTGATCCTAAAGGTGCAAGTATAAAAGGGAGTGTGTCTTTAATGAAAATCGAAAATGGCGAACCTAGAGTATTAACTAGTGCAAAACTCAAAGAAGGAGGACGATTTGAGTTTTCTTATGAGCCAGGATATGAAGGGCTTTATATGGTAGGCTCTCCTAAAAGTCAAGACGGTCAATTTCCGGTTTATATAAAACCTGGTGATAAAGCAGAATTGATTATAGAGGGCGTACACGCGCGGTTTATCGGCGATAATACCGTTGAAAATAAGAAGCTAGGCAGTTGGATGGATTTGACGCAATCGCTGAAGAGAAAATCCGTACATTTTATGTATTCATATACAGTAGATGGCATTACTAATTATGAAGACTTCTTTCCAGATCTTGATGAGACAGCAAAAAAAGCAGTGAATTTTAGAAAAGGTATAAAGACAGGCAATCCAAAGTTTGATGAGTTACTGAACAAGTTAACATCATTTGATATGGAGTTTTACGCACTGCAGTATTTGTCAACGCCACGGACCAAGCATCCTAAAAAGGAAGATTATCCGGCTCTTTACAAGGCAATGATAATTGAAAATAAATTTCCGGACGACTCGGTATTTGACCTACCTTACGGAAAGCAGTTTTTGAGATTATATCTTAATTTTGCTACAAATCATAGTCAGGATGTTGAAAGTAAAATTGCTCTCCTTAGCACTAACCGTCAGAAAGGTGAATATCTGTTAGGAGTCTTTACGCCAAAAATACAGCTCTATGATCAATTAAAAACGATGTTAGATTCTTACGGGCAATATTTTGCGACCAAAGATCAAAAGGAACAAGTAGAACGCCTAAAGAAAAAATTTCCAGAGAACAAATCCCGTATTCAGGCGGCAGATTTTGAATTTCCCAATATAGATGGTGATATGGTGTCACTATATCAACAAAAAGGCAAAGTCGTTTATGTTGATGTATGGGCAACCTGGTGCGGTCCTTGCCGTCAGCAAATTCCTCATCTTAAGGAACTGGAGAAGGCAATGCATGGCAAGGATATCGTTTTTATCAGTATTTCGACCGACAGTCAGCAGGACATAGAAAAATGGAAAAAGATGGTTAGAGAGGAAGAAATGGGAGGTATCCATCTATTTGCAGGACCGAATTCAAAAATAAAAAGAGATTATAATATTACAGGCATTCCACGCTTTATACTTTTTGACAAGGAGGGCCGTATCATTTTGGATGATGCGCCACGTCCATCTGACCCCAGCTTAAAGCAAATATTGGAAAATGAATTGTTACGATAACAAAATTAGAAAGAAAACTGTTTAAAAACCGTCTAACGGAAAATAAATAATTATGAAAGCTTTACGAATAGTAACAATAGTGTTTAGCATATTGTTTTTGTTAAAAACTACACAGGCTGGACACGATCCTCAAATGGCAATGATTCAAGGCAAAGTATCCGATTTCGATTTTAAAATTGATAAGATCACGCTCTATCAGGTTTATAACGGATCATTAAAGGAACATTCAACAACCGTGCTTAATAAAAATAGAGAATTTGGTTTTAATGTCCCTATAGCCGAATCTGGATTTTACTTTATAGACTACGGACAGTTTAACAATCGGCTAAGAGGGCAGAATATCAGATTATATTTGGAGCCGGAAATATCGCTTGATTTAACGATTAATGAAAATGACTATACTTTAGGGGGCAAAAATCTTGGCCACAATACTTTAGTACACCAAGCCAATGAAATAAACAATAAGTTTCGCGCATATAACCGTTTAGATGCCAGAAAGACATACGTTGATTTTTTTCCTTTTTTGGAGAATCAGGGAACAAAAATGGTCGACCAATTTAAGAAGTCAATCAATACAAAAGACAATACATTTAATGATTTGTTGCGTTTAGCTGTTCAGGCTGATTTTGAAAATGAAGCCTACTTTTTCTTCAGGTTACCTCGCACTGCCCATCCGGACAAATTTGATAGACCCACATTATACAGTCAATTAAAGGCTGAGGAAATTAAATTTAATGAGCCTAATATTCTTAAGCTGGATAATGGGGTAAGTTGGATGACGAGTTATTTCTCTTATTATAGAGGGAGAGATGGGGCTACGGTTAATAATGTTGATATAATAGCAAACGATACAAAGCAAATTTCTGACATAAAACTGAAGGAAGTTTATAGTTTAGCGGTTTTGAAGGAATTGAAGCTTAAGCCTGAACAATATAAAGTAGTGATACAACCCTTATATTCATATTTAACTTCTGATGAAAGTAAGACGTATATTTTGGAATACGAAAAGCAGATGCATAAGGATAAGGGACAACCGGGATTTGAATTTAGTTATCCAGATATAAATGGTAAAACGGTTTCCTTTTCTGATTTTAAAGGCAAATTCTTATATATCGATGTTTGGGCGACCTGGTGTGGGCCATGTAAGAAGGAAATTCCACATTTACAAGAATTAGAACATGATTATAAAGATAAAGATATTGTGTTTATGAGTATTTCTGTCGATAAAATGAAGGATCAGCAAAAGTGGAAAGATTTTGTAAAAAGTCAACAATTGGGAGGAGTCCAGTTGATGGCCGATAAAGATTTTAGTTCAGGAATAGTGAAGAACTACGATATTACGGGTATACCTCGTTTCTTGTTGTTTGATAAAGAAGGTAAAATTATCACGGCAAATGCCGATCGACCCTCAAATAGTATGTTACGAATACAGTTAGACAGACTCTTATCCGGATCTAATTGATTTTGATTAACTGAATACCTTTAAATAAATTTTTGTATATAAAAAACAATATTAAGATTATGAAATTGATTTATTTTCACCTTATAGTATCGATATTTTTAAGCTGCCAACTAGTGCGTGCAAATTCTTACGACTCAAAATCTCAAAACAAAGTTAAGGTCAATGAGAGTTCAATCGGTCATGCAGAAGTACAAAGAGATACTTCCTCCTTAAGATTATTTTTGAAAAGCATTAAGGACAACAATCTGACCGATGCTATTAAATACCAAAATCAAATTGATGACACAGATAAGCTGCGTTATTCACTGGTTGACATGGTGTTGGGTTTGGTAAACAAGCAAGAAGCTAGTTTTCGGGTTTCCTATTTGAGAGACGAAATTAAAGTGATGGAAAAGGCCCCTGCCGCAATGAAGAGATTTGCTGATCCATCCATCTTAACACTAAAAGGTGAATTAGCAAAAGCCCTTCAAGAGTTGGGGCAATGCGAAGAAGCTGTTCAGCTTGCAGGCGAGGTCTATAAAGCACAGGTGAAACCGCATGTAGCATACAATAGAATTTATGGCGAACTATTAGCCAAATGTGGGAAATACGAAAAAGCATTACCACTTCTTTCCAGTGCTGTTGCAGCTGGATTATCATCCGATGAAGTTAACAATCTTTTAGAAAAATCATATCATGCGCTCGGTAATAAAGATTTTAACGCGTATCTAAGAGGTTTGAATAAAAAATTTACGGATAGTTTGAAACAACATTTTGCAAGCACTATGATGAATAATGCAGCTCCAGATTTCTTCATCACTGACCTTGAGGGAAGAAAAGTGACAAAAGAGGACTTAAAGGGAAAAGTTCTGGTGCTTGATTTCTGGGCCACTTGGTGTGGACCTTGTAAAGGTTCTTTTCCAGCTATGCAGGCTGCCGTTAACAAATTTAAAGACGACAAAGATGTGAGGTTTTTATTCATTCACACTTTCGAGAGGGCAGCAAATGCAACCACTGCAGCAAAGAAATATCTAGACGATAATAATTACAACTTCGAGTTGTTTATGGATCTAAAAAATACAAGTACGCGCAAAAACACCGCAGCAAGCGCATTCGGGATTACCGGTATCCCGACAAAGTTCATTATCGATAAAAAAGGAAATGTTAGGTTCAAATCAGTAGGTGGAGGCGCAAGTATAGATAAAGTAGTTGCAGAGCTATCCACTATGATCGAGCTAGCAAAAAGCTAAATCCATCAGTTGGATGATATTAAATAAAACAGTACAAAAGGGTAATGTTTAGTGCTTCGGGACTAAATATTACCCTTTGCTGTTAATTCATATTTAAAAGTATTTATCCTGCAAGCCAAATGGCCATTTTGGGGGAGACAGTGAATGTTAGGGCTTAAATAGATTTAATTCAGGACACATGTTTTCATAGCAAGGCAAATTATTCGAAATTAGCAAATGCTTTCTCCAAAACTAGTCCGATATTTTTAAAAAAATGGAAATTATTTAAAAAATATAATTATATTTGAAATGAGGTCTTTTGATTTGTGCATGTTAAAAAGGATAAACATATTGTTGATTATATGCTTGTTGGACTTTTTTCTAATCCCAACTCAATCCTGTACCTGTAAATTGCATTCCAAAGAAATTGTCACTTCCGAGAGTTTATGCTGTAGCGTCAATAAGCAGCATGATTCAGAAGATGAAGGAGAGAAAGACTGTTGTAAGTCGAACGATCGCACAAGCAATGAATGTTCTGGAAAATGTGGCTCTGCGTCCTGCCACAGTTCTCTTAATAGTTTTTCTGCAACACTCCCGGTTTCCAAATACGTTCAAAATAATCTAATTTTTGAAAGTAAAAAATCTTATTCCCTATACCAGCAACACGCTTATACTTCACAAGGATCTTCCATTTGGCAGCCGCCTAAAATAGGTTAATTTAAGCCTGTATAGCCATAGGTGTGCAAAATCTGTTGATTTAGTACCTATCCGCAATACATTTCTGTTTGAAAAACCAGACTTGGTTTTTCATTATTTCTCATTATCAATACTTAAAAAATTTCCAAATGAAATCACTATCAAAAATTCTGATGGTAATCGTTGTATTACTATCCGTAGCAAAGAGTTTTGCTCAAAACCAAAACGAACAACATCACAAAGGGCAAATGCCCGCCGTTACTTCACAAAATTTAACACAATTACAGGCCATATTTGATAAGTATTTTTCAATTAAAGATGCATTGGTAAGCGCCGATACCAAGAAAGCATCTTCAAATGCTACAGCGTTGGCTGCAGCTATTAAAGCATTGGATATGGGCAAGCTTTCCGCCGAGGAACATACCGTATGGATGAAGGTAAGGAAAGAACTTTCTTTAAATACTGAAAGCATTGTAAAATCAAAAGAGCTTGTGAAGCAACGTACAGCATTAAATTCGCTTTCTAAGAATATCTATGAATTAGCAAAAGTATCAAATCTAGAAGCGACAATTTACTACCAGCAATGCTCGATGTATAATAATGGCAAAGGTGGAACTTGGTTGAGTAAAAGTCCGGCTATCAAAAATCCGTATTACGGTTCAAAAATGCTTAGCTGCGGCAGAACTATAGAAAAATTAAACTAGTCTGCCGTTATGAGGTATTTCTGGATAAGGTTTGCCCGGATAATACATCTGCTTTAGAAAGCTCGATTATGCGTACAAATGTGCAAAAAAGTATTCCAAAAGATACATCTACACGCATTGCAACAGATCCCTTTTCCAAGAAGCAAATAGATGAATCGACTGCTATAATAGTAATAAAGGCAGTCACAGCGGAGCATCATATTTTGATAACAATAAACACATATGCAAATTACATAAATCAATTCTAATCATTAAAACAAGAACCATGACAATGAAAAATTTATTTTTAGGCTTCATTGCCTTATTCGTATTCACGCTAGGAGCATGCAACGCTACTTCTGAAAAGAAAGCTGAAGACGACGTTAATGTCTCCCAAGAAGCAACTGCATCCAAAGAAAACAATGCTGTAAACGGTCAAGGAAATTTCTCAGAATTGTTTTCCCATTACCGGCACCTGACCTTCGCACTGTCTTCCGACAATGATGAGGAAGCGACAAATGCCGCCAAAGGTATGCTGGAGGCACTTTCCAAAATTAAAACCGAAGGCTTTACCACAGAACAAAAGACCAGCTTTGATCATATAGCTGCTGATATCCAGGAGCAATCCGAACACATAGCAGATAACAAAGGCGATATAGCCCATCAAAGAGCACATTTGGTCACATTAAGTAAGCGCTTTTACGATATTGCCAAAGAATTCGGTACCGAAAAGCCTATGTACAAAGTTTTCTGCTCGATGTACGATAATAACAAAGGAGCATTTTGGTTGAGCGACAGTAAAGAAATTAAAAATCCGTATTACGGTGAAGAGATGCTTTCCTGTGGAGAGGTCCAAGAAGAACTAAAGTAAAAGATGGATTAACGCTTAGAATTCCATTATCAGGTACAGGTCGGCTTCTGTTGGCTTGTGTCTGATATTTAAATGTAAACTATGTATATGTTATGCTTAATAAAGTCATCAAATATTTTCTGGAGAACAGGTTAATAACACTGTTATTACTTCTCATTGTCCTTACCTGGGGGATGATAACAGCACCATTTAATTGGCGTCAAAATGCATTGCCAAGCGATCCGGTACCCGTCGATGCTATTCCAAACATTGGAGAGAACCAGCAAATCGTCGCAACAGAATGGATGGGGAGATCCCCCAAAGATATCCAAGATCAAATTACCTATCCCCTTACTACCTCTTTACTGGGAATCCCCGGCGTAAAAACTATCCGGAGCAGTTCGATGTTCGGAATGTCCTTTCTCTATGTTATTTTTGAGGAGGATGTCGAGTTTTATTGGAGCCGTTCCCGTATACTGGAAAAATTGAACTCATTGCCTGCTGGCACACTTCCATCCGGTGTAACGCCTACATTAGGACCCGATGCCACGGCTTTGGGGCAGGTCTTTTGGTACACTCTGGAAGGGCGCAACCCCGAAACGGGAGAACCCGCCGGAGGTTGGGGACCGGATGAACTGCGTACGATTCAGGATTTTTACGCAAAATATAATTTGGCAGCATCAGAAGGGGTATCCGAAGTAGCTTCTGTTGGCGGATTTGTGAAAGAATATCAGGTCGATATTAATCCTGACGCGATGCGCGCCTACAACGTATCCGTTATGGATATCATGTCGGCTATTCAAAACAGTAATCTCGATATTGGTGCAGAGACTATCGAAATAAATAAAGCGGAATATTTAGTGCGAGGCCTTGGCTATTTGAAAAGCGTCGAGGATCTAGAAAATGCGGTTGTAACAGTCCGGAACAATATTCCGGTGAAAATAAAAGATATCGCCTTTGTCAATTTAGGGCCATCTACCCGGCGTGGAGGCCTAGATAAGGAAGGCGTTGAAGCAGTTGGCGGTGTGGTAGTGGCTCGGCATGGCACAAACCCCATGGAGGTCATCAACAACGTCAAGGCAAAAATTAAAGAAATGGAAGCAGGCTTTCCTCAAAAAACATTAGCGGACGGAACCATCTCCAAAGTAACTGTTGTTCCATTTTACGACCGGTCGGGTCTAATTCAGGAAACCATCGGGACGCTGGAAAGTGCCCTTGCTCACGAAGTCCTGATTTCTATTATCGTGGTCATTGTGCTGGTGATTAATCTTCGTGCTTCCATACTCATCTCCAGCATTCTGCCTATCGGAGTACTGGCAACCTTTATCATCATGAAGCAAATGGGAGTCGAAGCGAATATCGTGGCCCTTTCCGGTATCGCCATTGCCATTGGGGTCATGGTCGATGTCGGGATTGTCTTTATAGAAAGTATCCTTCGTCATATGGACGAAGAAAAAGAAAGGGGAGGGCAGAGGAGTCGCGGGAAAGCATTTGCAAATTTGATTTCTCTAGCCGTTTCAGAAGTTTCCGGAGCTTTGTCAACAGCTATGCTTACGACCATCATAAGTTTTCTTCCAGTCTTTATGATGGAAGCACAGGAAGGAAAGCTGTTCATTCCTTTAGCTTATACCAAGACATTTGCCCTCGTATCAGCCTTTGTGCTGGGAATTATCGCGCTACCCACATTAGCCTATTATATTTTTTCGGTCCGGCTCAACGGGAATAGATTCCGAAGAATAGCCAACTATGTGCTGATAATTGCAGGCGTCGCTCTTTGGATCTACACCGGTTTTTTTGTCACATTCGCCTTAACGCTGATCGGTGTTAACAACCTTTTTGTACACCGATGGAAAGGGGCAAAAGTCGTCAATTACATCAATGTCGGTATCACACTTTTCGTTGCGATATATTACCTAACAGTCGAGTGGCTGCCATTAGGAACCCAGGCAGGCACTATACTCAACTTTGTGTTCGTGCTGCTGGCCATTGGATCTATCCTTTCCATGTTGTGGGTATTGGTGATTTATTATGAAAGAATCCTCCGATGGGCACTTTCAAATAGATGGAAATTCATGGCTATACCGATGATCACTCTGTTAATAGGATTATTGGCTTGGATTGGCATGGAGAGAAGCTTAGGTACCGTGGCAAACGGCCTAGAAAAGATAGGTTGGAAATCATTTCGCCAGACCGCTTTTTGGCAAAAATCGACAGAAACATTTCCAGGCATGGGAGAAGAGTTTATGCCCAGTCTCCATGAAGGCTCTTTCCTTTTGATGCCCACCAGTATGCCGCATACAGGAATTGAGCAAAATTTACAGCTTATCAAAACCTTGGACAAGCGCATCCAAAATATACCGGAAGTCGAGCTTATCGTGGGGAAATGGGGACGTGTAAATTCAGCATTGGATCCTGCTCCGACGCAGATGTTTGAAAACACGATCAATTATATTCCGGAATTTTATCTGGACGAAGATGGTCGCCGTGAAAGATTTAAAGTCAATAGATCTGGGCAGTTTGTATTGAAAGGTGGCCGGACTTATGCTGTTTCTGATGGATTTCGAGCTATACCCCGAGATAGTCTGATCGTAGATAAAGAAGGTGAATTTTTCCGCAGGTGGCGTCCTAAAATAAAAAAAGCTGACGACATATGGCAAGAGATTGTTAATGTGTCGCATATGCCGGGTCTGACCTCAGCTCCAAAGCTCCAACCTATTGAAGCAAGGATGGTGATGCTTTCTACCGGAATGAGAGCCCCCATGGGATTGAAAGTTTCGGGTCCCGATCTCGAGTCTATTGAAGCAGGAGGTAAGGCACTTGAAGCGGCTTTAAAAGGTATCCCATCCGTTATGCCATCGACCGTTTTCTACGATCGGGCTGTTGGTGCGCCTTATATTGAAATGCATCTAAACCGGGACAAAATGGCCAGGTACGGTATTACTGTTGCTGAGCTTCAGGAAGTGATCAGTGCGGCAGTGGGCGGCATGACGTTAACGACAACGGTCGAAGGCCGGGAACGATTCCCTGTACGGTTACGATATCCTCGTGAATTACGGGACGATCCAGATGCGCTGCGAAAAATAATCGTTCCTACAGCTACAGGAGCTCAGATCCCATTGGGAGATGTCGTAGACATCGAATATGCCAAGGGAGCACAGATGATTCAAAGTGAAAATACATTTTTGTTGGGCTATGTAATTTTTGATAAAAAAACCGGCATAGCAGAAGTCGACGTAGTACACGAAGCAGATCAAATTCTAAAGCAAAAAATAGCGTCTGGAGAACTTGATTTACCCAATGGGGTGACCTATAAGTTTGCAGGAAATTATGAACAGCAAGAACGGGCGGCAAAGAGATTGATGCTTATTATACCCTTGAGTTTATTAGCCATTTTAATCATTCTCTACTTTCAGTTCCGAACAGTCACGGCCTCGTTGATTCACTTCTCGGGTGTCTTTGTGGCATTGGCAGGAGGTTTCATCTTGTTATGGCTATACGGGCAGACCTGGTTTATGGATTTTTCCGTCGCAGGTACAAATATGAGAGACTTGTTTCAGATGCACAGCATCAACCTCAGTATTGCTGTTTGGGTAGGATTTATCGCCCTGTTTGGACTGGCTACCAGCGATGGTGTATTGATGGGAACGTACATACACGACACATTTGAAGCCCGAAGTCCAAAAAACAAAGATGAAATACGAGAAGCCGTCATTTACGCAGGTTTAAAGCGTGTCAGACCAGCAGCGATGACCACAGCTACAGCCCTCATCGCGTTACTCCCTGTTCTGACCTCTACCGGTAAAGGTGCGGAGATCATGGTTCCGATGGCTATCCCCACTTTTGGCGGTATGCTCATCCAGTCTATGACCATGTTTGTCGTTCCGGTATTCCAATGTTGGTGGAGAGAATCGGCAATAAAAAAAGAAAATAGAAAAAATAGTAAAATAATAGCGAATGAAGACGAATAAGATAAAACGTTATATAACCGTGGCTGTATTGACATGCGCGAGCATGTTTTCACATGCTGCGGACCAAAATCAGACAATTGATTCGCTGTCTTATTATATACAAGTCGCAATCGACAACAATCCAGGAGTAAAATCACAAAGATATGCATATGAGGCTTACCTGGAAAAAATTCCACAAGCCGGAGCATATCAAGATCCGGAATTGTCTCTTGAAGCCTATACGATGCCTATGGAAATCATAGGAGGGCGTTCTATTGGAAATGTAAGCGTGATGCAAATGTTCCCATGGTTTGGCGCGAGAAAAGCTGCGCGTACAGAGGCTGCACATATGGCCAATATGCAGGAACAGCAGTATCGGGAAGCAGTAAATACCCTAATTCTTCAGGTGAGTACACAGTGGTATACGATGCAAAAGTTAAACGAGCAACTCCGTAATAATCAGGAAAACATAGTGTTTCTAAAACAATTAGAACAATTGGCATTACGGAAATTCTCTGCATCCCCAAACAACTCACCAACAAGCGGAGCACCCGTCGTAAGCAGTATTACACCACCCGCGACAACCCAGCAAAGCGCTTCATCGACTATGGGAGGGATGAATAATATGGGAAGCAGTCTGGCTCCTGCTAGTAATAAGAGTATGCCTTCTGGCGATGGCATGGGGACTATGCAAAGTGGCGCTGGATCGGGTATGTCAGAAGTGCTTCGTGTTCAAATGGAAATCGCTGAAATTGAAAACAACATTGAAAGCTTATACGCTCAGATCAATGCCGAAAAAGCAAAATTCAATGCCTTTCTGAATCGGGAACCAGCTGAAAAAGTAATGTTAGGCCAGGAAATCCATAAGCTGACTTTTTTATACAGCGAAGAAGAAGCGTTGAGAGCTATGGAGACAAACAACCCTATGCTTGAAATGATTACCGAACAAGGATTAGCGTATAAAGCAAAAGCGGAGATGGATCGAAAAATGAGCTACCCGATGATCGGTATCGGTGCACAATACATGGTTGTAGGAAAAACGAACAATTCACTCACAATGGACGGGATGAACGGTAAGGATATGATTATGCCTATGGTTTCAGTGAGCCTGCCTATCTTCCGTAAAAAGTATAATGCCCAGCAAAACGAAAGCAGAATGTGGCGGAAATCGAGCGAGGAGAATTTTAAAAACACGTTCAACACCCTGATAAGCGATTTTTATACCTTCAAAAGCCAACTCGATGATGCGGAACGCGTGATGACCCTGTACGAAAAACAAACGACACTCGCCCAAACGACATATAATCTGATCGTAAAAGAGTTTGTCACAGGAAAAAGTGACTTGACTAACGTTATTCAGGTACAGCGGCAGCTATTGGATTATCAGCTTAAGAAAGCCGAATCTCTTGCCGACTATAATACCATGGTCGTGTCAATAAAAAAATTATTAGCAGACCCTAAATAATGAAATTATTTTAAAATTCTTAGCAATGAATAAACTGAAAAATATTTTTAGAAAAAAGGCCGCAGTTTATGGACTTATACTCTTGACTGGAGTACTCCTAGGCTGGGTGATATTTGGAAGAGATTCGTCCCATGATCACAATCAGGATCCTGAAAAGGAAGTGTCCGCAGAGCAAGCTACTATATGGACTTGCTCCATGCACCCACAGATCCGAATGGATAAACCCGGAAAATGCCCGATATGCGCAATGGATCTGATTCCCCTAAAATCAGCAGGGGGCGGCGATGATGTGATAGACGATGATGCCATTCAAATGTCACAAGAAGCCGTAGCCCTGGCAAACATCCAGACTTCGATTGTCGGCCATCAAGGCGTTGTTAAAGAGGTACGGTTATATGGAACTATTCAGGTGGACGAACGTTTACAACAATCCCAAACTTCGCATGTCAATGGCCGTATTGAAAATCTTTACGTAACCTTTACCGGCGAGTCTGTGAGCGAAGGCCAATTGATTGCCAGGATTTATTCCCCAGACCTGCTGACAGCACAACAGGAACTGTTGGAAGCAGCAAAGTTACAAGACCTCCAACCCTTATTGCTTGATGCGGCAAAAGAAAAGTTGCGCCTATGGAAAGTGTCAGAGGATCAGATAAACACTATACTTGTTTCCAACAGCGTTTCACCTTACGTAAATATATATGCAAATACAAGCGGTATTGTTATGTCGAAAAACGTCAACACCGGTGATTATATTACCCAAGGAAGCGTGCTCTATACCATTTCAAACCTTTCCAAATTATGGGCTGTTTTTGATGCATATGAAACAGATTTGCCATTTCTAAAAGTGGGAGATCAACTGGAATATACATTACAGAGTTTGCCTGGAAAGGTTTATAAAGGAAGGATTACTTTTATTAACCCTATTATTGATGCCAATTCAAGAACGGCAAAAATAAGGGTTGAAGCCGATAACCACGATCGCAATCTCAAACCTGAAATGTATGCGACAGCAGGAATCACTGCTCCTTTAAAAGGTTACAACAAAGAAATGGTTATCCCCAAGTCGGCCGTTTTATGGACAGGTAAGCGCTCTATAGTTTACGTAAAACAGCCCACTACCTCCACACCTGCTTTTAAACTTCGGGAGATTGTGCTGGGTCCCTCATTGGGCGACCAGTATGTGGTTATGTCAGGCCTTAGAATTGGCGAAGAAATCGTGACCAATGGGGCTTTCACTGTGGATGCAAGTGCACAGTTGGAAGGTAAAAGCAGTATGATGAATAACGATGCTGTATCATCGGCCGCCGGAGATGAACATAACGACGTACAAACCAATGTCCATATAAAGCATGATAAGTTGAAAGTATCAGGAAATTGTGAAATGTGTCAAAGTCGTATCGAGAAAGCAGCGAAAAGTATAAAGGGAGTGGTTTCTGCAAACTGGGATGTGAAAGCAAAAGTTATCCATCTGGAATTCGATTCCAAACTAACTTCAAAAAAAGACATTAGCAAAGCTATTGCCAATGTCGGACATGATACAGCGTTGGACAAGGCTCCCAAAGCAGTATATGACAAGTTACCGAGTTGTTGTCTTTACAAAAGATAGCAGTAATCGATAGGATACTTAAAGCATTAATCTTGGTGGGCGCCCCCAGATTATTATAAAGTCAAGTTAAACAAAAAAAATGTGAAGTCCAGTTGAACTTCACATTTCTATAATTTATATACTCATCATGAAACAGTATATTTGTCAATGCCATCTATCAAAATGTAGCGGGCTATTCAAGAGCGTATTAATGATGAAGATGTAACGCTACTTCATCCATATGCTGTACCAGAATTTTCATCTTCTCCATTTCGGAGTTTTTTTCGAAAATAGTTTTATCCATCTCAAACTTTCGGATAGTCTCCTGGTTTACCTTGTCTGCTATTTGTTGCAACAAGGCAGAAGCCTCATCCTTACAGGCAGCTCTAGGATCAATATATTGCAGAATAGCTAGCGCACTGCCATACTCTTCTTGGGAAGCCTTTATTTGTGCTATATGAAGCTGTTTGCTACAGTATTCATCCTTATAATGCTGATATATCCCTGTAATGGTATTTTCGATTTCCTTTGAGCAGGCCAATTGTTCAGGCACATAACGCAAAAGCGAAAATGCAGCATTATACTCTTTGCGATCGATCTTCACTTGGGCCGCCTGCATAATCTTGGGACAATTGTCGTTATAAAACTTTTTGATCAACTGTTCTCCATTCTGCAAGAAGGCAACCAAGTTTTTATCATTAGGTCTTATTTCCTTTATCGCCTTTTGTACAGCCAGATCCGTATCGTCCGCAGTCACTATAACCTTCTTGCTAAAAGTATGAAAAGTTACGTTTAGATCGGGGTTTTGGAGACTAAAGACAAACTCCAATTTCAATACTTTTGTATCTTGCACCTCCCCAGCAGTCATATCGCTGAGTAGGTGTATCTCCGGTACGATACAAAACGAGGATTGATTGGAAAAGCTAACTGTATTCTTTAAATGAAGCTTGATGCGATCCGCAAGCGCCTGATAGTGTTTGGATTGAAAATCGGCATTACCTTTTGGTACCAACACCTGATAAGCAATAGCATTGATTTTTATCTCTTGAGCTGCTACAGAAGCCGAAAAAAGCAATAGACTCCCCAACAGAGCATACAAAGTCTTAAACATCTAATACTATTTAATCGTTACAAATAAATTCTGTCCCTTAATATTACGAGTCGCCGTAATGTTTTTAGTCTTCAAGAAGCGAATAATTTCGTTAGCAAATCTATTCGGGTTATACGGTTTATCCGTCTCCTGATCGAACAAAGGGATGCGTACTTCGTCAAATATCATTTTATTTTCGATGATGCCTGCAAGATTAGCTCTTCCTTGAAAGGCATTTTCAGCAATCCAATCTTCAATTACCTCGTTTAAAAAACTACCATCTCCGACTTCAGCATCGAAATCCAAAGAACAGTTTTCATCCAAATTGAAATGTATGACCAATGCTCTTCCGATATCCCGAATTTCATCGGTCTTGACCATCAGGTTATTTAAGAACTCTTCTTGAATCTTTTCAAAAGCTTTGCTTATAAGCTTTTCCACGTCGCTGGTTGCAAATCGTCCACTTGACGCAGTCTGGTTGGAAAAACTCGCTCCCGTATGGGTTTCGAAAGCAGTAAGATTCAATGTGATATTCGTTCCATTGTCGTCCGTATTGTTCTGCACATCTACCTGCACATAAAAATCAGATCCCGAACCAGTTAATAGCTCTGTTTTAAAGTTCGACTGTCGATCAGCCGTAAACGCAGAATTGGCCTGTGCTGCACGGAGATTGGCGACAAAATCTACCGTAGACCATCCGCGCTGGTCAAAAGCTTCTTTGACTTTAATCACCGCCGTACGCACAGCGGGATTATCATCCAAGACAGTTTGTATATTCTCGCCCTGTTTACTGTAAGGGACCACCATGATTTTGGCTGCTGCACGCGCGCGCTCGCTGCTCTGTGTTGCTGCCAGCTGCGCCTTTACCCCTTGAAAGGAAAAGACGGATAGCAAAGAAAGAAGACAGCCAAGGATAACCTTCTTCATGTTAAAAGCCTATTTTGTTCAATACCTTATTCTTTTCCAATTCTGTGCGAAGTGCATTGTAATTTACTGTAAACTCAGAAACTGCAGATACACATTTTTTATTATCTGCACAGCCGTAGAATTTCGCATTGGATTGAGTAACAAATTGCTGATAGCCACCAGCCCAGAATTTATCAAAAAACGCTTTATGCTGCGTCTCTACCGATATACCCTTACGAATTATACCATTCTTGAAGTCGGTACCCGGAAAACCCATGTAGAAAAGTTGCTGCAAGGCTTTCTTATGTGCATTTTTAAGCGCTACCTGTTGCCCTTCATTTTTCTTGTTATTTGGAAAATCATCACTTACACCTCTCAAGGTAACCAGGCCCTGGGTATCGTGTTTCAGCACTGCCGAGTCAGCGTACGGATTGGTGTATAATTTTTTGGAACAACCAGTGGCACAAAGCAGGCCGATGGCCATTAAAACGATTAGTTTGTTTTTTTTCATATCTATTTTTTTAAAAAAGCTTTAACTAACTATTATTTACAGACGATAGCAAAATTTTCACCCTTTTGAACAGCATTCTTTATTTCCTTTTCACCACTTAGCAATCTAGCTGTAGAAAAATTGGCACCATCCACCTTCGTAATTATCGCAGTCCCGATTTTCTGTTGCCTAGCGATAGTTTTGTCGCCAACCGAGACGCTGCTAAAGGTGACCAAGTCCAACAATTGTTCTTCTTGAATACCGATGTCGCTACCTCCCGTAACTAAAAAAAACTTATAAGCTCCTTTATCAGCGGTCAATTTATTTCCTTTACTGTCCAGCCATTCCACAAATTGAAGTCGCAACGGAAAATTGGAACCGACAAAATCCTTTACATTTTCATGCAGACCCGCTATGGCCTGCGCCAGGGCAGCATCTGTCGTCTCCTGGGTTTCCGACAGTTTCTTGGCAAGGATCTTTCGTGCCTTTAAGGTGCTAGGTGAGCGTTGCGTATTTTTGTCGTCTTCCTCAAGCGTACTGTTGATGCTCTCTGTATTTACAATTTCTCCAGTTGAGACATCAATAACTTTAAGTTGCAGGTTTACATCACTTTTCCATTTATCTTTCTTTCCGTAATTTTTAACCGACAGAATATTTCCTTCCACCAGATAGCTTGCACCTTTGCTCACGCCATCTTTGAACGTCTCTTTGCTATCCATAAAAGCTTCCGTACGCTGTAGTTTTTTCTCTTTTTCGAGCGCCTCCAGATTACTACGGTCTACCACGGTAAATCTTTTGGTAGAAACAAAGGAGTTTACAATTCCCTCTTGAATAATCTTCGAATGAGCGGGCGAAACACTTGTTTCATCATAAGTTATAGGGATGAATGCTACATTGATTTTTTCTTGTGCCTGCAATTGGATACCTGCCCACATAAGTGACAAAAAGCATAGAGACTGTTTAAACATAGTTGGGTGTCGTTTTTTTTATTAATGTATTTTATTGTAGCGATGAATTAACTTCATTGTACAGCAATTCGTCGTTGCCATCTACTACTATTTGGCGCCGCAAAGTTTTAGCTTTTTTAATAGCTGCACAAGGATATCGAGGGTAGTCTGGCGGTAGTTTAAAGGTAGTTTGCGAAGACAGTGATAGGTAGTGGGCCGATCTTATCGAGTAGTAAAGGGGTAGTGCCGGGTATTTCTTTAGGCTATGCGCAAAGCAATCCGGTTCAAATCCAATTCTTTAGGCTTTAGCCCCTCCTGAAGTACATTTTTTGGCTAAAAATTTCTTTTGAGAAGGTCAATATTCGCTGGTTTTGCGAATAGCCCCTGTCTTCCTTTCCTGCGCAGGCAGTATGGCTGAAAATTTCCTGTTTAAACGAGAAAAGTCTGTAACTAACGGAGGGGTTATATAGATTGGGAAAAGTGGTGCCGTAATAGACATTTTTAGCGGTGCTATCCACCGACATAAGCAATCTACCTCCTCCAGGATAGCTGCGATTAAAGTTAGTGCCCTTTTGTGCGTATACTGCGGACAATATTAATAGGAAACTGAGAAATGTAAATAAGGTTTTGTTCATGGCCTCTAGTTTAATTTACATCAAACTTGTCACAATAATAGCAAAATCAAAACCTTAAAATAGCAAAAGCCGTGTTTAAAATAGTAAATGTAACGTTTCGCGCTGTATTTGGATACTGCCAAAGCGGATCTTTCCGGTAGTAGACCATTGTACTATTCGTTCTGCGCTATTATTGATCAATTTTTATCAATGACCTTAGATTATGGCATGGATTTTACTATATCTTACACTTACAAGTTAGTGGATTAATTCTGATTCTTGGGAAAATTTCCCTATCATTAGTATGACCAGGCTCAGAAAAGGATTTTAAAAGCCGAGAAAAGAAACTTTCAGGAACTGTCGGCAGGTAGATTATCAACAAACATGAGCCGATCCCGATGTTACCGGAAAAGCCCCTGAAAGCCAACAGTAAAGAATAACATCTTGAAAGTGCTTGATGGCTTTTGGCAACAAACACTTTCATAAAAAAGGAAAAACAATGAGACTCAAACAAAGCATAGACTATAGTTATCGAAAACATATACTTAGTGGGATCTTCTCCGTTCTGCTGCTTACCGGTTATGCGCAGGACCAGGAAAAAAAGCAGGACGAAAAGCGACAGGTTGGCGAGCAAAAGGCCGCTACACGATCAACAGTTTTAGATTCCATTGAGGTCGTACGTGATTACCGTCCGATGCTTGCCGATGCGGTCAAGGTCCGTCGGAGTCCTGACATGAAGATAGAGCGGAAAGACCTGGAGGCCGAATTGCGGCAAACGGTTGCCCGCATGTATTTTGATATGAATGATTTTAAGAGGCCTTTTCATAGTCCCTTGCAGGATAGGTACCCCAACGCCTTACGTGACAATATCGATAATAACAGGATTGGTATATTGGCCTATCACGCAGGTGAGTACGATAGAGCGACCACCATTCTGAAAAAAGTAGAGCCCTCCGATGCTTTCTATCAGAGTTCGATTATTGCTTTAGGTAAAATTGCACAAGAGACAGGAGATAAGCAAAGTGCGAGAGCTGCCTTTTCCAAAGCATCGAAAATGGATTTCGATCAGGAGCTGAAGGCAGATGCCCTATATAACTACGCCAAGATCTTAGGAGACTTGGATTCGGTTCAGGCAGCCCTGACACCCCTTCAGGAATACCTCGCGCTCAAATACGTAAATATCAATCCACAAACAGAAAAAAATCAGAATACCGAAACCCGGACAGCCGAAATCCTGTCTGGAGGCAGTAATTTTGAGACAGCTGTACATCTGTTCGAATCATTCAGCCCTCGAAAGCAGAAAGCCGATGCCGTCTATCAAAAAATAACCTATTATCGGGGATTAGAGTTTTACAACGAACGCGCCTTTGAGAACAGTATATCCATGTTAATGCGGGCCGAAAAACTACCTATCGATATGGAAATGGCCGCGTTGGCCACTTATTGGAAAGCAGAGGCCATGTACGAAGTACGTAAGTACAAAGAGGCTGTGGACAATTTCTCCCGATTCCTGAGCCTTCCTGCTGCACGAAACACCGATGTATACAACTATGCAAACTATGCCCTGGCCTATGCAGCCTTCCGAATCGACAGATACAGTGCGGCGGCGCAGTATTTTGAACGCTTCTTAGCCACGGCCGAAAGTTCACTGGACAAAAACATATATTATGATGTCATCGCCCGATTAGGAGACTCCTATTTGGCCATGCGAAATTATGAACGGGCCAAAGGATATTATGACCAGCTCATCCACCGTAAAGCTCCCAATCAGGATTACGCCCTGTTCCAGCACGGTATTATTCAGGGATTACAGGGAGACAATGCCGCCAAACTCAACACCCTACGGGCTGTCGTTGAAAAATTTCCGACCTCAAACTACGCCGACGACGTTGCCTTTGAGATTCCCTATGTATATTTCCTGACAGGCGATTACGAAGGGGCTATCCAAGGACTGAAAAAGATGATCGAAAAATACCCGCGCAGCAGCTACGTGCCCAGAGCATTACTGACTATCGGACTGGTCCAATACAATCAGGATGATTCCGAATCCGCGATGGCCACTTTCCAGAAGGTGATCCAGGAATATAGCACCAGCAGAGAAGCAGCTCAAGCGATGCGATCCATTGAAAACATCTATCTCGATCAAGGGGATGCTTCCAGTTATATTCAGTATGCCATGAGCAATAATATTACCGAGCTGAGTCCCGCAGAATTGGACAATCTGGCGTTTCAGGCAGGTCTTACGTTGTTTTCAAGAGGGCAGTACGGCCCGGCCGTAGAGGCGATCAATGCGTATTTCGATAAATTCCCTAAACCCAGACAAGAAAAGTATGCCCGCTACATTAGAGGCGTGAGCTTATACCATACTGGTCGGCCTAGAGAGGCATTGAAAGACCTGAACATTATCCTGAACGACTGGACAAGCCCTTATACCGAGAAGACACTCCTGACGGCCGCGGCCTTATACCTGAGCCTAAAGGAATACAACGAAGCTATCGTGCACCTCAAAAAACTCGAGCTCAATACCGATTATAAAGCTAACTACGGTTACGCCGTCACCAATCTGATGATTTGCTATTTCGAGATCGGTGACTTAAAGCAGATGGACAAGTACATAAAATTGATCCAAAGTTACGATCGGGCATCTGATGAAGAAATTGCGACAGCACACCTATATACCGCCAAGGCAATGTTACAGCAAGGAAATAAGGAATCTGCATTAAAGGAATTGAATTTGGCCGCCCTAAAAAGCCAGGCAGCAGTCAGTGCAGAGGCGAGATATCGCATAGGGCTATTGCAGTATGAGAACAAGGAATACAATAGCGCCCAAAAGTCGGCTTTTGATGTGATCGAGAATATGGATTCACATGACTATTGGGTGGCCAAGAGTTTCATCCTGCTTGCCGACACCTATGCACGCAAAGGAGATACGTTTCAGGCCAAGAGTACCTTGGAGAGTATCATTGAAAATTATGATGGAGATGATGATGTCATTCCTTTAGCAAAAGAGCGTTTACAGCAATTGAAAAAAAAGTAAGAGACTAGGGGCGGAGCTACATGAATTTTTGTGCGGCACAGACAGTCAGTGTCCAATTTTCAAAACCGTTTTACCACAACACGTGATATGGGTTTGACAGAGCTTGGCAGACATAAACTTATGGAGCATGTTTTTGATACCGCCTTCACCTCGATGTTGATGAGAGCTAAAGAGCGTCTAAATAGGATGGATAGAACGTTTTAGTGCTTGTTGGTCATAGCGATATACATTACGCTATCGAAATGGTATTGTCCAGGTAAATATCTTGAATGGCTCTAAGTAGCTCCACACCTTCGGTAAACGGGCGTTGGAAAGCCTTTCTTCCCAGTATTAGACCTGTACCTCCAGCTCGTTTGTTTATTATTGCCGTTCTAATGGCTTCAGTAAGATCACTGGCTCCTTTTGACTCACCTCCCGAATTAATCAGGCCAATTCTACCCATAAAACAATTTGCAACCTGATAACGACACAGATCAATAGGGTGCATAGAACAGAGATCAGAGTACATCTTTGGATCATTTTTTGCAAAATTGATCGCAGTAAATCCACCATTGTTTACCGGAAGTTTTTGCTTAATAATATCTGCCTGTATATTAACACCTAAATAGTTGGCCTGGCCTGTAATATCTGCAGCAACTTCATAGTTAATAGCGTCCTTTATAAAACTATTATTACGGGCATAACACCATAAAATACAAGGCATTCCTAACTCATGAGCACTTTCAAATGCTTCTGCCACTTCCATAATCTGCCTGTCCGAATTTTTTGAACCAAAGTAAATGGTGGCACCTATAGCTGTAGCCCCCAGATTCCAGGCTTCTTTAATACTCCCAAACATGATTTGGTCATATTTTGTTGGGTAAGTAAGTAGCTCGTTATGATTTATTTTTACGATAAATGGAATTTTATGTGCATATTTTCGAGACATGACCGCAAGGTTACCAAACGTTGTAGCGATAGCATTACACCCTCCTTCAATAGCCAGTTTTATGATATTTTCGGGATCAAAATAGAGCGGATTTTGAGCAAATGAAGCACCTGCAGTATGCTCTATTCCCTGGTCTATAGGTAATATTGATAAATACCCTGTATTTTTTAGACGGCCATGTTGATAGAGCGCAGCAAAGTTTTTAAGCACCTGCGCACTTCGGTTACTTTGCTGAAATATATCATCTATAAATTTTGGAGAGGGCAGGTGCAGTTGCTCCTTGTCAATTTTGGGGTTGCTAAAGTTGAGAAGATTTTCCCCTTCCGAACCCAAATCTAATAAAATGCTCTTGTAGTTCATGTGGTGATGGTATATTAGCTATAATCTACATATTGATGATCGGTAGTTACATGTTTTTTACGTTATCTAAAGTTAATTATATATTTTGACAGCATCATGTTTTTAACACATTAGTTTTAAAGCAAATAGGCAAGTCAGGATATCAGCAAACACATCACCGCCCTGCATTCCCCAATTCAGTGCAAGAAGCACATTGTCTCCGGTAATGACCTGCATTCAAATATTTCGTAAAGCAGGAAAGGAAAACAATTATGGTAAAATTCAAACCGATGTAGACAATTAAAGCACTTTGTGTTTCTCGCCCCACTTTTTAAGTTCTTTGATAATTGGTTTCAATTCGTAGCCTATTTGAGTAAGTTCATATTCTACCCGGGCAGGCACTTCTGCGTAAACCGTTCGTTGTACTATCTTGTTTTCTTCCAGCTTTCGAAGTTGCATTGTGAGCATACGTTCTGTAATATTAGGCAGACATTTTTTTAGTTCCCCAAAACGGAGTTTACCGTCTATTAGGTAACAGCAGATAGCTAAAGTCCATTGTCCACCGATTATGTTGGAAGCGTACACTTCTAAACAATCCTTAGCTAAAGCCTGTTTGTTCATGAAGTTTGTAGAAGTTTCTTTTATTTTGGTCATTGCTTACATTTTTTATAGTACCGTACAATTGGAGCCATACAGTTAGAATTATTTTTTGACAGTTACCTTTGTACAGTGATTTTAGTATAAATGATATATGCGAACATTAATAGTTGTTATTCATCCGAATATAGAGAGTTCCGTCGTGAATAAAAAATGGATAGAAGAGATAAAAAGTCATCCCGACAAATACCAACTTCATGAGTTGCACAAGGTTTATTCCGAAGAAAAAATTGATGTACAGGCAGAACAAAAACTCATAGAACAGTACGATAAGATTGTATTTCAGTTTCCTTTTTATTGGTTTAATTGTCCGCCGTTATTCAAAAAATGGCTGGATGAAGTCTTAACCTATGGTTGGGCCTACGGTAGCAAAAGCGGTTATAAGATTAAGGGAAAGAAAATAACGTTAGCCGTTTCAGTAGGAATTGATGAGCACGAATATAATTCAAATAAAAAATATAAATATACTTTGAGTGAATTACTCCGTCCTTTTGAGCTAACTTTTGAATATGTAAAAGCGGATTATAGACCCTTCTTTGCTTACTATGGAATAGAGTTGGACAGTACAGAAGAATGGATTGAAAGCAGTATATCCTCTTATTTGGACTTTTTAAAAAAATTCTGAGTTTACAACAAGATAAGAGCTATTCCCCTATTCTTTTACACGGTAGGGGGGGGCGCGAAATTACTACTCAGCTGTCACGGCGGCTGTATTTTATTGTTATGTGGGGTGTTATAAAATTTTCCTAATCAATGAAATCTGTCCTAAGTGATAGTAACTATGTTCAATAACGCCCTCAATATTACGCAATAACGTTCCATACTTTGCGTCAATAAAAGGCTTGTCGAAAACACCATCTTCCAATAGTTCGATGTTGTTGGCAAAATTTTCAGCGTTGTCTAAAAACTTAGCCACTAATTTATTCCAATCCATTTCAGAAGTGATCGGCGGAAGATCAAAACTGTATTTATCACTAATTTCCAGTTTTCCACTTTCAAGGGCAGTTAAAAGACCCTCCAAGTAATAGTTTACGTGGTAGGTCAAAGCAGCAATAGTATTCAGATCTCCAATTTTTCGAATGGCCTGTTGCCAATTTAATCCCTCTATTTGTTCTCTATAGTTTGTATTAGCGATCCAATGGCCGTTTAGCAAGACTTCTCTCAGTCGGTTTGCCATAAATAGATTTCTTGTCATCATAATCTTATTATTGATTTATAGTTATTTAACATCTGGAATATAATGGTAAATATAGCCATCTTACAGCAATTCAACAACAAGAAGCCATCTCGCAAGCATCATTAGGAAAAATAATTGTAACGGCAATACCCTTTCCTATCTTGTTCTCAAAATGTATAATACCACCTATCCTTTTGAATAGATCTTTACAAAGAGAAATTCCAAGACCGGTCCCCTCACTGTTAGCCATTTTCCTTCGTTCCCAACTTTTTCCATAGTTAAGATTTTTAATAGTATGCTCTGCCAGCTCTTCACTTTCATTCGATATGATAACACAGCATTCTCCACTTTCTTTCTTGATGTAATCCACAGAAATAACACCTTCAGGCCGACCATATTTGATTGCGTTACTGATCACATTTCTAATAACAAAAGTAAAAATAGGTTTGTTTATATTTAAATAGGAGTTTTGATCAATATTATTGAAGACCTTTTTTCCTTGCTTTTCAATATCGTAGCTGAACTGATTCAAGAGCTTGCCTATTTCAACGTTCAAGTTTAAAACAGCTTTGTTTTCAATAGTATCCCGAAGCTGAGATTCCGTCCAAAGTAAAACTTCATCGAGCATAACTCTGGATTTCCCAACCTCTTGTCTTAAGGTTTCAAAAAATGCTTCCAACTCCCTTCTGCCCATCAACAATAAGTCTTCAAATTTTAATAATGATTCAATTGACGCAAAAGGAGCTCTTAGATCATGAGAAGCTATAGACAGTACTTTAGTTTTGAAATTTTCCGCGGCTTTAAGTTCCTCAACATATTTTCTGATAGCTAAAGACTGTTTAACAAGTTCAGCATTTGCTTCTTCCAGCTTTATTTTTTCAGCTTTCAATACGCTGTTTTTTTTCACCAATAAATAGGCTAAAATGACGATTATTGTTTTACTTACGACAATTCCAGCAAGCAAAATATTGATTATTGTTTCGGATTCCAAGGTAATTAATTACTAAAATAAAATAGTCTGATATAATTTGAGTCCCAAATTTAGGTAAAAAGTGTGACTGAAAAGACAGTTAGCATCACAAAAACAAACAACCATAAGTTACTTAAAGCTCGATAGGATTTATGCTTTAAAAACTCGTTTTCGAGGATGGGTAGTTTTTCATTTCAACCCATTTCTAGTGTATATCTTGAAGAAGATATGTAAACTTGTTATTGAGAGCTCTACTTCCTCCGGATATTAGCCTAATCGCCAAAAATGTGCTAAGATTTACCCGAATTAAAAGAGTGCCTAAACTCCAATGGAGAAACCGAAGTGCGGTTTTTGAACAGGCGATGAAACGACTGTGAATGCTCAAAACCCAACTGATAGGCTATTTCAGATACCGACATTGAGGTAGCGGATAAGAGTTCTTTCGCTTTTTCTATCAACCTGTTTTGAATATGTTGCTGTGTGGTTTGTCCTGTATGAACACGGAGCAGATCACTCAAATAATTGGGGCTTAAATGCAGTTCACCGGCCACGAACTGAACGGTAGGAATGCCTTTTTCAGCCAATCTTTCAGTTCTAAAATACGCATCCAGCAAGTCTTCCAACTTCGTGAGCAAATCGTTATTGGCTTTCTTCCTTGTCAGAAACTGGCGGTTGTAAAAACGGTCACAATATTTTAAGAGCAAATCCATATTGGAGATCAGCAAGTCCTGTGTAAAGCCATCCATATTACCGGTTATCTCCCTGTCCATATTTTCTATAATCTGCATTATAGCTTTTTCTTCTTTAACAGCAAGGTGAAGAGCTTCATTGGTGGCATAAGAAAAGTACCCATAGTCCTTAATTTCCGAAGCTAAGGGATAACCGTGAAGAAAATCGGGATGTACAACCAAAACAAAGCCCTTTACTCCATTGAGCAGCACATCTTCAAATTGCAATACCTGGTGCGGAGCAATAAAATACATAATACCATCATCGAAATCATAATATTGCTGACCATATTTGCATTTACCGCCTGCACAATCCTTTTTTAAGGCAACCACATAAAAATCTGTGGTAACTGCACTTAAAATGGTTTTCGGCGCCAGTTTTACATCATCGAAATCAAATACACTAATCAGGGGATTGGACGGTTTCGTCAATCCCAAAAACTGATGTAATGCACTTATCGACGAAACTTTTGCCGGGGCTTTCATTTGTTGATCTTCAGATTTATACATCGCTAAATTATCACTTTTATTTTTGTAATGAAAGCTGTTCGTTCTTAATCTGTTCTATACCTTCCCTGTAAGTAGTCACCACAAAATTAGGAAAACGATTTCTGAATTTTGTATCCTCAAACACATTGTCGTGTTCATATCTTGGCAACAACTCCAGCAGTTCCTTTACCCTTTTATTGAAAAGTGATCCTATCTTAAAAAGGAACTTCGGAACGACGGCGTACTTCAATTCTTTCTTGTACACAGCTGTAGCCAATTCAACAAGCTCTTTGTAGGTAGGATGGCTATCATCCACAGGCAGATGCCACGTCTGTCCGAAAGCATCGGGCGTATTGCCAATTAAAGCAGTTGCCCAGCTCGCATCGGGTGTCCAAATCAAACTTCTTTTTTTGGTATCGCTTAGCGGTACTTTCAATTTTTTGCCCACTTTGATGTTATCGAAAAGTAAGGTATTGGTAATGCTCTGCGTTTTACCGGGACCGTAAAACTCCGGCGCACGGCAAATTACGGCTTCCAGCCCGCCAGTCTGCATTTCCCTTAAAACCATTTCCGCCATCGTCTTTCTTACTTTACCTTTCCTGCCCACCGGAGCGAAAGGCGTTAGTTCCGTAAGTACACGGTCATCCTGCGGGTACATATAAGTATTGTCAAAGAATACCAGTTTTGCACCATTGATTTTACAGGCATCAATCACGTTTTGGATAATCAACGCAAATTGTTGCTCCCATAGATCAGAATTTATCGGAAGCCCTAATGTAAAATATGCGATTTCACTGCCTTTTACAGCTTCTATTGCCTGCTCTCGGATGGATAAATCCGCAGAAAAAACGGTGTCGGTATCGTTCACTTTCTTGGCATTCCTGCTTACAATCCTGATAGCAGAGGTAAAGTTCCGTTTGAGTACCCTGGCCAGTTCTTCGCCAATCTGTCCGTTGGCTCCTAATATCGTTTGCATCATTATTTATTTTGCGTTTGTTTTTCCAGTTCTTTCATGACCACTTTTGCCGTTTCCTTTGAACTGAACGGATTTTGCCCGGTTATCAGATTTCCGTCCATCACCACTTTTGAAGTCATCGGAATGAATGCTTTCCTGTAATCAGCACCTCTTCCTTTCAGTCCAGCTTCAAGATTAAAGGGGACTTCTTTTTTTCTTCGGGCAAGACTTTCTTCAAACCAATTAAAGCCTGTTATCTTCCTGTCTTTAATCAGGAATTCTCCATTGGATAATTTTACATTCAGCAGTCCACCGACACCGTGGCAAATCGCAACCAGCATTTTACCGCTTTCATACTGCCTTCTGATGATGGTCTGCATGGTCGCATCATTCGGAAAATCATACATCGTACCATGTCCACCTGCCAGATACACGCAATCAAATTTTTGCGCAGACACTTCCACTAAACTCTTGCTGTTTTTCAGTAACTCCCGAAAACCAGGATCATTCCAATATGATTTAGAAATTTTGTCAAGCGTTAGCGGCTTCAGGCTTTCGGGGTCTATCGGCACATTGCCACCGTTCGGACTGGCAATCGTAATTTCATATCCCTTTTCCTTTGCTGCGTGGTAGATATGCGTTAATTCGCTTAACCACAAACCCGTTTCGAGGTTGCCGCTCGCATAAGCATTGATGTTTGTCACAACGATTAGAATTTTCAACATACTCATATTGCTATTATTAATGATACAAAGTTCCAAAAGAAAATTAAAGTTGATGTAGCCGCATCAAGGAAAATTGTAACAAAATCTCCGTGCTGCTAATGCTTATCGACATAGAGACAATCACAGCCAGCGACACCGCCTGCCCATTCTTATAGCCACACCACGGCGCAGTTCGATTCCTCCATTTGTTTCTGCTGCAAATAGATAGTAAATTTCTCATTTATATATTCGGATAAAGTCTATTACCGATAACGCTGTCGTTGAAATACCCCTCTTTCAGCCAACCTTTAAGTATTTCTAAAACTATTTTTGTCATTAGCTCAAGCTATTCAATAAACACACCTTTACCACTTGATTTTAAAGCAATGCCTTCTTTGATTATTTTCATTTTCCAATCCATTTTTTCTATATTTGATATAATATAACCATTAGACAAAGCTAGTTGTGAATACCTTTACTAAACCAGAAGATTTCTTAAATACCCAAAGGGCACTAGACGATAGTGAGCAATACTTGCTTGAGAAGCTGAGGTTAGGAAATAACATGGCGTTTTCTATACTTTATGAGCGGTATTATGCCCAGCTGTATTTACATGCTTATCAGAAAATAAAGGATAGGGAAGTGGCAAAGGACATCGTGCACGATTTATTTACGTATATCTGGGATAAAAGGGAAAAGTTTCAAATTAAAGATAGTTTGACAGCGTATTTATATCAATCGGTCAGGAACCGGGTGATTAATTATGTGGCTAATCAGAATGTCAGTTCCAGTTATATTCAGTCCTTTGGGCAATATCTAAACGCTCCAGCAAACACAACCGATCATTTAGTTCGTGAAAGAGAATTTAAGGCTTTAGTGGAGAAAGAAATTGAGCAATTACCACCACAAATCAGGAAAGTTTTTGAACTCAGCAGGAAAGAATACCTCAGTCATAAAGAAATTGCTGAAAAATTAAATCTTACTGAACATACGGTTCGTGGTTATGTAAAAATAGCCTTAAGAGCCTTGAAACTTAAGTTTGGGAACTTATTTTGGGCTTTTCTTTAGTCTTCTCAACTTCTCTATTTCTAATAGATTAAAATATTTATCATTTATACCCCCCCATAGCCTCGAGTTAACGGTCATGTAAGTAAGAAAAGGAAAAAGAACCTTTAACGACAACCATGAACGAGAATGTATTTAAGGCGAAAGCCATCTTACAAAAATATAAAGAAGGAATTTGTACCCCTGAGGAAAAAGCCTGGGTGGAAGATTGGTACCTTCAAATGAATACAGAAGGGGACAAACTGACGGAAGAAAACCTAAAAACTGACCTTTTTGACCTACATTCTCGAATAGGAACCATTCCCCATGAAAAACAAAAAATCACGCATCATAAACAATTTACAGTCGTAGCCGCTGCTTGCTTGATCATTGCCCTAAGCTTCGCACTCTATTTTTATTCAAAAAAAGAAAAGCTGAGCTTCAGCGACAATAAGAATAAAGACCTGATCAGCCTAGATGTTAAGCCAGGCGGTAACCGTGCTATTCTAACCCTCGCCGACGGTAGCGCCATTAACCTAAGTGATGAGCAAATAGGAATCATCATTGGAGCAGACTCAATTTCATATGCAGATGGATCATCTCTTTCTACCATCCAGCGCGATAACGCAGGGTCATTATCCACAAGAAATACGAATACACCGGTACAAACTCTCGCCCTCACAACTCCCAAAGGCGGCCAATACCAAGTCACCTTACCCGACGGATCCAAAGTACGCCTGAACGCTGCCACAACGCTAAAATACCCCGCCCGTTTTACCGGCAAAGATCGCCGTGTTGAGCTAGAAGGTGAAGCCTACTTTGAAGTAGCTTCAGGGCGCAAGAGAAGGGATGCAAAACAAGGGGCACAAGATACGCCCTTCATCGTACAAAGTGTAGGACAGGAAGTGAGAGTCCTTGGGACCCACTTCAACATAAAGGCCTATACCGATGAAAGCAATATAAAAACAACGCTAGTAGAAGGCGCTGTACAAGTAAGCTCTATTTCACAAATATCATCCCGTAAGACAAGTGATCTTTATGCACCTAACAGCCCAATCCTACTTGTTCCGGGTCAAGAGAGCATTAATAAAGACGGGAATATAATAGTACAACCCGCCGACTTCAAAACTTCCCTAGCCTGGGTCAATGATCAAATCTACTTTAAAGATGCCCCTATTGAAGACATTCTAAAAGAAGTGAGTCGCTGGTACGACATAGAAGTAGCGTATAAAACAAAACCGACCAAGGAACTCTATAGCGGAGGAATAAGCAGAAAGGCAACGTTGTCTTCTTTATTGAAGGTTCTCGAAAAAACGGGGCTACAGTTCACGTTAATAAGAACTACGCAAGGAAATAAATTGGTTGTTCAACAATAAATTTGATAATAAACACAGTGTTTTCACCTTAAAAAACTAAAACCATGACATAGCAATCCACACATTATCCAACAAAAGGACATTTAAAAAAAACCGAAACGTCGTAAGGAAACGCTCCGGTTAAAATGGAATAGTCATTTATCATTCAACAGATTCTTAAAACTAAACCAAAACAAAGTTATGAATTTTTCTATAGGTTTACCCCATGTATTTAATTGCCGAGACAAGACAATCTTTAAATACCTCATCATCATGAAACTGACCATCCTGATCATCATATTAACTTGCCTGAAAGTGTCGGGCACTGTTTATGGGCAAAGCGTGACATTATCAGAAAGAAACCAAACCTTAACTGAGGTGTTCAAGAAGATCGAAATCCAAACCGGCTACACGTTCTTCTACAAGAATAATGCACTTAAAGGAGCTTTAAAAGTAACTGTGGATCTGAAAGGAATCGGCATAGAGCAAGCTTTAAAAAAAATAATGGCTGATCAGCCGTTGAGTTTCGAGATAATTGATAAGACAATCGTGATTAAGGATAGCCCTAAGGCGAATTTATCGCATTCTGAAATTGCGTTGCAATTACTTACCATAAAGGGAAAAGTGACTGACAGTATAGGGAATCCACTAATAGGGGCTACGATAAAAGTTAAAGGGACACAGCATGCCGTATTAACAGATGGTCAAGGATCCTTTACACTAAGAAATGTAGAGAAAGATGCCGTTCTTATCATAACGTTCCTAGGCTATAAACCTCAAGAACGAAAAGTATCTGCGGATATGGGGACAATTATCCTGTTCGCTAATCAAGCCGATTTAAATGAAGTAGAAGTAGTAATGAATACAGGCTTCTATACTGTGCCTAAAGAAAGGGCTACAGGAAGTTTTACCCACATCGATAATGCAACATTAAACCGTGCCGTAGGAGGCAACATTTTACAGCGACTTGAAGGGATAGCATCAGGAGTACAGTTTGTAAAAGCAAATGGCACCGAGGCAAAGGATATCCGAGTCAGAGGGGTAGCGACAATTATGTCCCATGATTCCCCCTTAATTGTAGTCGATAATTTTCCCTATGAAGGTGATATCAATAATATCAATCCTAATGATGTGGAAAGCATCACCGTTTTGAAGGACGCAGCTGCAGCCAGTATCTGGGGAGCGAGTGCTGGAAATGGGGTGATCGTTATCACTACTAAGCGAGGGCAGTTTGGTGAGAAAGCAAAGGTTTCTTTAAATAGCAATGTTACCATAGGTGAAAAGCCAGATCTTTTTTATAGTCAGAAACGACTTCCCAGCGAAGTCGTTATGCAGATAGAAAAGGAGAAGTACGAAAAGGGGGGGTATTATTTGCCCGGCACTAGTCAAACACCTTTTCCTGAATATGTAGAATTGCTCATTCAATATAACAACGGCAATGGAACATTAAGTGAAGCAGATTTTTTAGCAAAAGTACAACAGTTAAAAAATACAGATGTTCGAGAAGAAGCCCTAAAGTACTTATACCAATCGTCCATTAATCAACAATATGCATTCAACGTAAAGGGAGGTGGCGATTTTTACCGCTACTTTGGATCTGCAGGCCAAGATAAGAATAGAAGCAATGTAATCGGGGATGATAATGAGAGACTTAACATCAGCTTACAAAACACCTTTAAACCTACGAAAGGGCTGGAGTTGAATGTAGGAATGTGGTATACGCAACAAAAAGCGCAAAATAACGGATTAGTATTGAGTAGTCTCAGTGGTTTAGGCGCTGTTTATTTATCCCCTTATATTCGATTGAAGGATGAAGGAGGTGCTTTACCTATCGTCAAAGACTATCGGTTACCGTATGTCAATGCCGCACAAGAGTCTGGCCTATTAGATTGGGCCTATAGACCTTTAGATGAGCAGCGGTTAACAGATAGATCATCCAAAAGCACCGAGATTAAGCTTACTGGCGGAATAAATTACAGCTTTTTGGACCATTTCAATTTCAGTGGGACCTATCAATATGTAAAAAGCAGCGGTGGAAGTATCCAAGAGTACGATAAAGACAGTTATTATGTCAGAAATTTGGTCAATCGTTATACACAGGCTAATGGAAAAAGAGAAATCCCTTATGGCGGTATTTATTCAAGTACCAATAACCGCGAAATTTATTCCCACTCGGGAAGGGCGCAACTGAATTATAATCAAACATTTGGTGAATTACATTCGGTAACTGCACTAGTGGGGACGGATATCCGCGAAGTAGTTCAGAATACTTTTCCAGGATACCAATTATTTAATTATGACCCAAATTTATTGACCGGTACAAGGTATTATGATTACACAAAGTCTTTTCCAACTCGTCCGAATGGGACAGGGCGGATACCTTTTACTAATGAGAATAATACCAGATTTACAGATCGCTATCTTTCTTATTTTGGTAATGGTAGCTACATTTATAATCAACGATATATAATATCAGCTTCAGCTCGTTGGGATGGGAGCAACTTGTTTGGCGTTAAAACCAGTCAGAAAGGAACCCCGCTCTGGTCGGTAGGAGCAAGTTGGGAAGCCAGTAAAGAAGGTTTTTATAGCGTAGAATGGTTGCCCTATTTGCGTTTAAGAACCACTTATGGAAGCAGTGGTAATGTAAATTCAAGCGTTAGTGCTTTTCCTGTAATGCGAAATATGGGTATTGAGTCAATAACTAGTTTTCCCTATGCCAATCTTTTGAGTATTGGAAACCCGTCTTTGCGGTGGGAACAGGTCAATACACTTAATCTAGGGGTTGATTTTGGCAGTAAGAATAGAAGGATTGCCGGAAGCTTGGAGTACTATATTAAGGATGCCCAAGATTTGATCGGAGCAGATTATTTACCACCTAGCACGGGCGTTGTCACAGGAGGCACTGCATCATCATCAAACATCATTAATTATGCAAATTTACTGACAAAAGGATTAGATTTACAGCTAAACACCAAGAATCTAGTAGGCGCATTTCAATGGAATTCGTCATTTTTAGTAAGCAAAGTCAGGAATAAGATAACACACTTTAATACCAATAACAAAGTAAGATTGGATAATTATATTAACGCAAACTCTGCTCCTTCAATAGGTAAAAGTCGCGATATAGTTTATGCAATACCTTGGTATGGATTAGATCCAGAAACAGGTCAACAGTTAATGTATATCGACGGTACCAAAACCAGTGATTACACAGCCTTCTATAACAGTCTTTCTGTCGAAGATCTTGTTGAGGCAGGGGTAAGTGTAGCGCCCTATTTTGGATCTGTTAGAAATGATTTCACATGGAAGAACTTCTCATTTTCAGCATTGGTTTCCTGGAAAGCAGGCTATGTGTTTCGTCGTACATCATTGTCACCTGGCGTTGAATATCTAGGCGAATACCATATGGATTATTTTAAACGTTGGAAGTCTCCGGGTGATGAATTAAATACAGTTGTCCCGGCACGAGCAGACAAGGTGATATCAGGTTCAGGTACGGTGTATTGGAATTCCGAGGCATTAATTACCAAAGGTGATCAGATACGACTTCAGGATATCAATATTAGTTATACGTTGAGACCTCAGCAGATCGGTAAACTGCAAATTCAACGAATCCGCATTTATGCTTATGCACGTAATCTCGGTGTAATTTGGAAAGCCAATAAGCATAACATCGATCCTGATTACCCAAACGCAGAATATACTAGTCCGAAGACGCTTGCTTTAGGCTTACAAATTGATTTTTAATTTAGAAGAAATGAAAGTATTAAAACATATAATGGTTGTAATATTCTTTTCTGCTTTAACTTCTTGTGGGAAAGAATTTTTGGACAAAAAAAGGGATATGGCTTTGGCAATTCCCTCTACAACTGCCGATTATCAGGCGCTATTAGATAGAATGGGGATAATGAATACCCAACAATCCTATGCCTTAAGTTTGGCTGGAGCAGATGAATATAAGGTCTCGGATCAAGTATGGGAAAATGGGCTTACCGGTACTGACGTGTATCTGAAAAATGCCTATGTGTGGGAAAAAGATGTGTTCGAAGAACTTGAATCTAAAGATTGGAATAATGCCTACCAACGAATATTGCATGCCAATCTGATTTTGGATATAAATAGAGTTTCTCCTAAAGCGGGCGAGCAGAATGCCTGGAATAATGTGAAAGGAAGTGCATTGTTTATTCGAGCATTGAATTTCTATCAACTGGCTCAGCTTTTCTGTAAACCATACGACGCACAAACGGCAAAGAACGATCTAGGGGTACCGATTCGTTTGGACTATGATGTTACGGTGAAATACGATCGAGGTACTGTCGAAGAACTGTATCAACGAATGATAGAAGATTTAAGAACTGCGGCTCAACTTTTACCTGATCGAGCAGAGCATATCTTCCGTCCTTCACGGATAGCCGCAAATCATCTATTAGCCAAAATTTATCTGAGTATGGGTAAATACGAATTGGCATTGGAACATGTTAATACAAGTTTAGGAATCCAAAACACGTTATTAGATTATAATACCTTAAACTTAAACACAGTCAATACCTTTCCTGCCGGCGACTATGCAGTCTCGAATCCCGAAGTATTTTATTTTTCCACGAGTATAGTAATGGAAATACTTTCATCTTCGCGGGTTACCAACATTCCGGATGAGATTTATACTATGTATGAGCTAAATGACCTACGAAGAGGAGCTTACTTTACTATGCAACCCGATGGTAGGCGTACTTTTAAAGGCTCTTATCAATTTAATCAGTCGGCAATGTTTACTGGTTTTGCTACCGATGAGTTATGGCTGATGAGCGCAGAATGTAAGGCTAGATTGAAAAATTATCAGGGCGCAATGGAAGATGTAAATCATCTATTAAAGTATCGTTATAAAACAGGAACCTTTGAGCCCTTCGTCGTGGAAGGTGAAGACAATATATTGGCCTTTATTTTAAAAGAAAGAAGAAAACAATTGTTTTTTAGAGGAGTTCGTTGGGAGGATTTGCGCAGGTTAAATAAGGATCCCCGATTTGCGACAACCTTAGTTCGTGAAGTGGCAGGAAAGAGATATGAGCTCGTTCCAAATAGTCCCCGGTGGGTATGGCCGATTCCAAAGAATGAAATTGAACTCAATAATCTACCACAAAATGAACGGTAGTTCAAGAATAGTAATTTTACACTTAATGAGCCGACATAAATTCGTTTAATTTGTTAGTTTTCTAAAAAGGACTCATCAAAAGCCATTAAGGTAAATCAAAAGCCATTTCTGTTGTTTAAGAAATGGCTTTTGGCGTTATAGAAAGTTATTATAATTCTTACCCTTTCGAAACGACTCCCAATTATCATCATAATAAGCCTGGCTTCAAATAATGCTTGTATTTCGTTCCAAAATTCAGAAATTCCCCTTTGATAAAGTCTAGTGCCCGAAGGGGTACTTCCTTCGGCCATGACGATAGCTTGCGGATTTTGTTCGGTAAAGTCCAATACAGCTCTGGCGACAGTGGAAAGTACTTTCTTATATGATTTTTTTTCTACCAGTCGCAGTTCAATAAAAAGTTGTATCTTACAATGATTAGTAATCTAAGTAAGAACCTTTTGTAAATCATTTGTGCAAAAGAAGATAAGAGGATTAATCGACAAAATAAGATCAAAAGTAAGTACCTTTGTATATTATGGCAGTAACGATTCCAGTTAAAGAGCATATTATCACATGGGCATTAGCACGTGCAGGATATGATTTGACGGCGTTTTCTCTCAAATATCCGAGTTTGAAGGTCGAGAAATGGTTGTATGGAGAAAAACAACCGACCGTTAAGCAATTAGAGGACTTCTCCAAAAAGGTCCATGTGCCTTTTGGTTACCTCTTTCTCGAAGAACCACCTAGTGAAACTATAGAATTTCCGTTTTTCAGAACAGGGCATAAAACACCGAGTTATAAGGTGAGCCCCAATGTTTATGATACCATTTTAGATTTAAGCCGACGTCAAGACTGGCTACGCGACTACCTGCAACAGTTGGATGCGAGGCCATTAGAATATGTGGGTCGATTCGATGTCGGTACTCCGGTAGATCAGTTTGTTCATGATCTTCGCAAAACACTAGATCTTAGAGCGGGTTGGACTTTAGCCAGCCCAACTTGGGAAGACACGCTTACTGTGCTCATGGATGCTATAGAGCGGGTAGGGATTATAGTTATACAAAACGGCGTAGTAGGCAATAATACCAGCCGTTCTATACCTGTAGACGAGTGTCGAGGTTTTGTGTTGGTCGATGAGTATGCACCATTTCTATTTGTCAATAATAGCGATGCCAAGGCAGCGCAACTATTCACATTGGTTCATGAGCTTGCACATGTATGGTTGGGCAAGAGCGCAGGGTTTAACCAAGATCAATTATTGCCGGCCGATGATCCAATAGAGTCTTTATGCGATAGCGTGGCAGCCGAGTTCTTGGTACCTGCCCATTTATTAAAAGATGTTTGGACAGATATTCGAGATATCCGCATGCTTTCTACACGGTTCAAAGTAAGCCCTGTAGTCATTGCCCGACGGGCGCTAGATTTAGGTATGGTCAGTAAAGCGCTATTTTTTGAATTTTACAACCAGTATATGGAAGCTGTGCGACTCAAAAAAGAGCAGAGTAGTGGAGGGGGAGATTTTTATAGAACCAGTAAAAGACGTGTCAGCCCGACATTCGCCAGTTATGTAGATAGCGCAGTTAAGAGCGGTGCTATTACCTATCAGGATGCATTTAAGCTTACAGGTATCTTTGGAGACGTTTACACTAGATTTATACGAGATATTGTCATAAAATAACCAAGTATGTCCTGTTATATTCTGGATACCAACTTCTTTGTACAGGCACACCGTCAGCACTACCCATTTGATGTGTTCCCAAGTTTTTGGGATACCGTACATAGGCTCTGTCAGGAAGGTGTTCTAGTGAGCATAGATAAAGTATACAATGAGTTAAGACATAACAATGATGCCCTCACAAAGTGGGTAGATGATTGTTTAACAAAAGAATTCTTCGTCTCTACCGAAGCCATAATCCCACATTATGCAGAGGTAGTAAAATGGGCAACATCAAAGTCTAGTCATTACAAGCCCGCCGCTTTGAGTGAGTTTCTGCATGCAGACGAAGCTGATGCATGGCTTGTAGCCTATGCACTCGCTGATCGTGATAACCGCCATCTTATCACACATGAGGTCAGTAGACCTGAGGCACGCAACAAGATTAAGATCCCAGAAGCCTGTAAAGCCGTAAATGTTGGCTTTATGGATAGCATAACTATGTTTAGAGCAATAGGTGTACGTATTTAATTTTATTTATACAATCACCAATCGCAAAATCTGTTTACAAAATCCTAATCCTGCACCGAGCCATCCTCTTTCAGTATACCCAGGTAGATACCATCTTTCAGCCCCACCTCTTGCAATCTTTGAGGAGCCAATTTGGCTCCTCAAAGATTGGTGTTCCTTTTCAGTAAGCTCAAACATAAATTCTGACGGAAAGCGCTCCAAGTTACGACGCACTTGTCTTTTTAACTGTTTTGTCTCCACTCCATAAAGTTCCGCAAGGTCACTATCAAGCATGACCTTCTGCCCACGAAAGACGTAAATTCCGAAGGACTCCATTTTCCCTTATAAAACAATTGACTCAAAATGAATTCTATTCATCAATACCTCATCTGCGAGGTTCGTATCTACTGCGTTTGCTCGATGCCGTTCCATAACCTAGCTGTTTGGTTATACTAAGATACTAATCTAAAACACAAAAACTAAATATATTAGCTTTTGAATTCTAAAAACCATACCGAATATATAATTATAAAGCTATCGGTCGTAAAGGATTATCACGATTTATTTTAGGTTAGTTATTTCAATCAGTGCTAATTCTGTCGAAACCCCAGTCCGACATTTTTCTTAAATAGTATGCAGAATGCTTCATCAGCGCGTCCATATAGCTTTTCGTAGCCGTCCAATTTATTAAGGTAATTATTCAATTGGCTATTCGTCAATGTCGATATCAACTGCAAATTTGGAATATAAAAAGGGAACTGACTGTTGCTTGGATTATGTGTATTTAAAAACAAGGCATCGCTATAACTGTCAAAGTCAAGGACAATAGAATAGAGTTGAAATTCTTTTTTCAATTGTTTAGTCTTGTCTACGAGCAAATCAAAGTGTCTAAACAATTTGTCTAGATGTGGCTTTCGTCTTTTAAAGCTATCGTTACCATATCCTTTGCAATCAAAATGTAGATGCCAATTGTCAAACCAGGCGTCAGGATTGTCAAAATCAAGGCAGGTCGAGTCGTTAAGTTCGTTTTTAAATACAAGATTTCTATAATATCTTTTGAGTCCCCTATGTTTCCGAATTCTGTTCATGTCATTTTATTGCTATCCTGGATCATATATCCACTGCCATTCCACCATCAGAAAGTTGTCCGTCGTAAATCCCACTTTTAGAACGACGGCCAGCCGCCAAAGTGATTACCTACTTCATTGGCCAAACGAAGTAGAATTGATATCACTTACCTGATCTCAAAGAAAGTAGGGTGTCTTTTCGAATAGATCAACCTGATTCGATCTCCTGCGACTATTCTTCCGTCAGCTTTGCCCGCCTGGGTAATAGTCTCGTCATCGACATTGTATTCAATTATCGTAAATCGCTCCGTATGCTTATTATACTTGATGGTATAATAAATATCCGTATCTCCCATCACGACTGCATCAGCTTCTTCTGTGTCCTCTGCCAAATAGTATTCCTTGAGCTTATTATTGCCCCATTCGGCCAAATCTTCCAATTTAATTATAGCGTACACATTGGCCGTTAAGAATACACCAAAATATATCAGATATAGCAAATACTGCACAGGGTACATCCTAAAACTGCGGGGCTTCATCGTATCAATTTTTTCAAATACATTAAAAAAGAGAACTACAAACCCAATAAATCCTATCCATAGACCCAGTGACTTCACTGTGGCCCAATATTCTATATTATGGTTCAGCAATACCTTCAATGCGACCATTAAAACAATAAGCGCTATTCCGATTGATTTCCTTATCATAGATGCTAAGTCCGCTTATAGTTTTTATCTTCTAAGGTATTCAATGTTTTCTTGCAAAACAAGCAATAATTGCTACTTTTGAGCTGATTAAACGCTATACATTACATTCATAAACCATATTTTAAAATGAAATTACCAATACTGATCCTGTGTCTCCTGTTTTTAAGTCAGTTCCATTGTTCTGGTCAATCGGCCGACTACTATATCAATATGAATATGGACACGGTTTATGGCGAATTCCGCTCTATTTCTAATGGTAAGATCAAATTCAAAGTCAATGACAAGAAGACGACATTAGATCCAAAGCAAGTGTATAGGGTATACGATGCCGACAAATCCGACCTGTACGGACCTTCATATATCCAGAACTGTATCGTCAGAATTGAGGATTCTAAACCTAAGATGTATAAAATCAGCGAGCGTCTTCGCGAAACCGAGAAACCTTTGTTTGCACAGATCCATGAAGACGGCGAGATCATCGTATATTCATTTTCATTGCATCGAAATTCGGGACCTTCTTTTGGATCGAATGGAATGATGACTCCAGGCGCATCCAGCAGATCAGACCGCTACTATGCATTGAAGAAATCTACGAATGAGATATTAGAATTACGGAAAACAGGCACCGTTGTCTTTTTTCAGGTGTCGGGAACGAAAATTAACAGAAACCTATCCGATTATTTGGACAATTCACCAGAACTCATCGCAGAGATTGAGAATGAACCGAAGCTTAAGTACGAGTTTATATTAGAACGCATCAAACGATACAATGCAAAGAAGGAATTGATCGGAGAGGGAAAGTCAAAATACGGTAGGAGTATATTTTAAAAGAAAAGACAGAAAATATCTTTCACCTCTATCAATTCTCATTCCTACAACAGTTAGAAAGCTAGACGCCGTAAGTACTATCCTTTAGAAGCAATTTACTATCTTTAGCATAACAAGCTATATAACTATTTGTAACGGTAGACTTCCCTGTTTTTGAAGCCTTCCCGTTTCCATTGGATAATAGTAATTCAACCGTTTAATTAATTGTTTTTTCAATTTTCTGCTTTTTTATCACATGAATATTCAATTCTTAATGCGTTAGGTCCGTGTGGCGATCTTATGATGATACAAACATACCTTTTTCTGTAATCAGTCAGCCAGTTAAGACTGTTAGCAAGGAACTTGATTTGTAATATAACAATTGTTTTCAACTTAATAGGGGTAAAATAGTGCCAAAATTCCGAAAGGCTGAAAAACTTTTTGGCGTAATATTACCCCTAAAATGCTATAAAGCAGAGACCTGTTCGCCGCTTTTTTCTTTGTTTCATCACACTTAAAGCAGGTTTTTGGGGTTTATTTAGGACAGTTTAACGAAAATGTCAGTTCGCGATGTTTTTGCAATAGCTTATAAAGGATTTGAAATATGTTACGATATATTCGAAAATTAGCGTTAAGGTTTCAAAATATGCTACGATGATTTTACAATAGGGTGTAATGTATTCAGCCAGTACCGTTAAAGAAATGAAATATGTTACGATGAATCTCAAAAACATCATGAAGTATTAGGGCGCCTTTGTAATAGAATTGAATTTCATTGTGGGCAGTGTCCCCTAAAGTTTGTAAATCATTAATTAGGCAACTAGATTCTATCTTCAAATATTATCATAAATTATCCATATAAAAGTCCCCTGTTCTTTAGGGGGCTAGACCATCTTTTAGTGGCTTTATCGCTACTGATTACGGATTCCCGTATTTCTTAATAATAGAAAATAATACCTTTGGCAGCATCAATTATTATTACGAAAGAACTTATAAGATTATTTAATGTTTTCATTGTTTCCATCTTTATTGCTGTCATCTGTCTTACAGCCTGTAAAAGAGATTTTTTAGACCCTATGGGCAAGCAGAAAGAATTTACCCAAAAAGAGATAGAAATTAAATGGGCCGAGGCCCGATCAGGTAGATGGTATACCTACTCCCATTTTAAGACTTTGGAACAGGGTAAAAAGGAACGGATAGATTCGCTAGCCTATCGAGAAGCGCTCTTTAGTTTTTCTGAAAAAGCCAGAGCATATTATAGAGGTTTTTTAAACGAACACTTTAAGGATTCTATTCATCAGGATATTGACGTGTACCTCGATAGTATTTACCCTATCATTTATGCAGAGATGGACAAAAAGATGGTTGATCCTAAGTATATGGAGCAGCTGTTTACTGAATATACCGATATTAAGCTTCCTCCTTCTTACAAATTACCCAACAAGCTAAAATTTAGGTCAAATGTTATAGATGATGTTTGGGTCACTAGATGTGAGATGCCAGGGGCATACCCTAGGTTTGATCTCTCTATCCGTAGTGAACTCCTGCGAATCGATCGAACAACACACCCTTACACTTACCTTTGCGCGGCTGAGGCTAATTCTAGACTAACAGATTGGTACAGGGATTTTCATTTAAGAAACAATGGGCAGAACTGTGGCGATTATGAGACTGCTATTTTCGTAATTGAAGATCTTTTCTATCAATGCCTCGTGCAAAATAGCCACAAAGATAATCCAGATAATGGATACCCAGACCCGTTTCCTCCAGGTGGTGGTACTCCGGGGGGTGGAGGAAACCCAGGAGGAGGAATACCACCGATTAGTAAGCCTTCAGAACAGCAGATTAAAAATCAAATAGCAAATAAACCCTTTGCTTTGTTTGGTGATTTAGATTGCGACATAGTGAGAAATTGGGTAGAAACGGCGAGACATCAAGTCCAGCAAGCGCAAATAGACAAACTAAATAGTGTTGTAAATAATATAGTAGACGTTTCGATTCTCGGTACACCTGCTTACAAGATTCAAGATATAGCACATGTTCAAAGCATTAATAATGCCTATAGTACTGTTGTAAACATGGATTATTTTCCGATAACAATTAGCCAGCTCCCTGTAGTGGACGGACAAAGATTAACTGCTTCTCAATTTAAAGAGTATATACGGAAAAATATTAATAGCTTTGTTAATACCGCTTATTCAAAATTTGAACCTTACAGATGGCATGGGATTAATGACGAATCTCTTTGGAACTCCGCAAACCCATTGAATACGATGATTGGTATAGATATAGCAGGACCAGATAATGGAACGGTAATCGTAAGTAAACATAATAATATAGGCTGGACTTTTACAACAGTCTATGATCCGAAGTATGGGATTCACCCTGTTTCTGGTAATAGAGACTTTGGGTATTTTCAAAATTCAGATGGGTCATATACCTTTTATACCAGAGGAGTAGATCGACTAACAACGGGGGTTGATGCAAGTATGCAAAATGTTGCATTCTTTGCCGCAGACGAATTATGGAAATCCTTTCAGCAAAAAGTTAAGAGTTTTGTAGATAGCAGGCAAGGGAGCTCTACTATTGGAACACCTGATATTGAACGGCCTGATTGGGTAAAAATCAAAGAAGTTGTAGACGGAAAAAAACCACTAAGCACATTAAGTACAGATTGTAATGACTAAATTCATAACTAGGAGTATCGTAGGAAATATATTTGTCACCTATATTTTGTTTCCCATTTTTTATATAAAGGATTATTGGTGTAATCTTATTAATCGTGATTATCAGGGGGAGGCTTTTCAATATGATTCTATCTGGCCTTTTTTAGATCGGGTTTTCATTGGCTTTTTTCTTTTTTCAACGGTATTGTTATTAGCGTCTTTACTGCCTTATCATTTGATTAAGTACCATATGCTATACAGAATAAAAAAAGGCTATTATCTCAAATCCTTGGCAGTTTATATTTCAATTAATCTATTTTTGGTTTGCATCACGGGGTACGGCTATTTACTATTTACGGATTACGGAGCAGTTGACTATAACATTCCTTTTATTTTCACCTTAATCCTCTTTTCTTCGATGGTTCATGGTTTTTTGTATTTAGTTGTTGATCGTTATAGGTTTGAAAGGGCAAGTAATTAGATAATTGATTCCCATGATCCATTGAGGGGAACCAATTTTACACAGGTAATCTCATTGCAGTAGCTATGGTTTTTACTTTTCTCCTGACGCTATTGGTGGTAGCGCTAATAGCTCCAGTTAGATGGTGGCCTAATATCTACAATGGTGTTGTGTATGGTAAATACGAATACTATGATTTTCATATTGAAACACTTGGAGAGCTGCTGTATCAGATATATGGACAGACTTATGGTTTCGTTTACATATTTTCGTTGATACTTGTTCTATTGCCTTTCCAGATTATAAAAAGCTACTGTTACAATAAAAACAATAGAGCACTAAAACTATGGAAAAAATGTCTGATACTTTTTGGAATTATGTCTGTTGTTTTCGCTTTCTTATTCCGTCCGCCGATGACAGAAATGCGAGAACGGTTAGAGCTTTTTGCGATTCTATTAGCTTTAGGTACATTGTTCGCCTTGATACTCTATTTTTGCGTGGACCGTTATGTAGAGCGAAGCCCTGTTAAGCAAGAAAATGACAATTAGGCGTTCGGAGTGCTTAAATTTAGATGAGGGCCTTTAAATAGAGTTACTTAGATGATTCTAGGTAGCTTTGTTTTAGCTCATATCTATTTTATACTACCGCTTATAGTCGCCTCTAATGTATTGCTCAAAAACTTTGCAATTTAGTGTATAGCTATTTCTGTACAACACTTTATTATACCTGAAGTAGACAACGCTGCATAAGTTGATTAAGTTCATCTTGACTAAGCTTTAGATTATGAATATTCTTCTGTACTTGCTTCAATCGTTTCTCCCTGAATTTTTCCTTATCGGCCATTATTCATCAGGATTGAAAAAGCCCCGTCAGCCGCAGCTTAGGAAGATAGAAGAGGGGCTTCACCGTCTGGCAGCAGAGCTACAGGCTGTAGAGTTGGTGTAGCGAAATCTTTTATCCCTCTTTCCCCACCTTGTAACCGATTTTATCACGTTCAGGTAGGGGAGGCTTATCTCGTTTATTCTCTAGGCGGTCGATATATTCAAATACAAGGTCTATGTTTTTGTCCTGCAAATCCTGCTTCTTGGAGAGCTTTTCCATGGCGAGCCGCATATCCGCAAGCTCCAGATGTATCTGCGTTGTATCATTCAAGAACTGCCTCATCTTGGTAAAGATCCGCATGATCTGGATATTGACTGAGATCGCTTGCTTACTATTGAACACGCTAGATAGCATCAAGACACCGTGTTCAGTGAAAACATTTGGTTCTTTTCTTCGTCCACCCCAACTTGATGTCACAATTTGTGATTTCAAGTTTTTCCATTCGTTTGTCGTTAATTGAAACATAAATTCCGTAGGAATCCATTTCTCCTATAAAAAAATAATCTAGAAATGAACTTTATAGGAAACCTTTTTATGTTGCGTTTAACCGCTTTGTTTAGATTTCCTGTTGTCACTCCGTAAAGCTCGGCGAGATGGTCAATAGGAGAGACCTAAGTATTAACTAATACATTACCACTAGAATTTTCTAGGGTAGAATTTAAAGCCCAGACTCAAATATCTTGTAATGCGAGACTCAGTACCATACACATAGTTGACACCGTCAAATGAATTTTCAATGCCTTTGTTATTCCCTAATGCATCCCAGAGGTTGAGATTTATTTCTGCATTTCTCTTTTTAAGAAAACGATATTCTATGGCAAAATTTAACACTGTACTGGATTTACCTTGTTGCGAAAATTTAGCATAGTCATATATAGAAGATCCACTGATCTTAAAATCTTTAATAAATCGCTTCTGGACATCTAGTTTTAGACGATTATTGCTATAGGTTTGATCTGTCTCCCTCTTTATAAGGCCAATCGAAGCAGAATTAGATATCCCGATCAACAGATGCTCATTTATATTAATATCCCCCCAAAAATTGAAGTTAAAGCGATTATTCGTTCCGTTAATAAGATCATTATTAAGTATGATCGGTAGATCGGTCGAGGTCCATACCAGATTTGTCCGCAGTGTCACTTGACTTTCTTTTATCTTCAAGTATTTTCTAAAGTTTGCGCTCAGCGTAGATTTATAACTATCCCCTTCATTATTCATCTTATTCCTATATACATATCTGCTTGTTGATCGGTCTATCTGATCTATTATTGCATTATTATAGAGCTTTAGATTAAATTCAAGTGAACTGTTAAAAGAGCTTTTGTCTTTTGATAACACAAGATCAATGTTTTGATAGGTCCCACTTTTCAGATCGTTATTGGGCCTAAAGACATTGAATCGGCTTAATGTGTCAATCAGAAAAACCCTATAATCCAGTTCCATTGCTTCCAATCGTTTATCCACCTTTATGTCGATTTTATAGGTTGTTAGCTCTAGAACGTTTTTTTCGTAGTTAAACGATAAGCCTGGAGAAAATAACTGTTGCGAAAATTTATCACCTAAAAGGGCGTTCGATGAGGTCTGTTTAGCGTACAGTGCTTCTCTTGATACAAATAACTGAAAATTATAACTCTTCGAGTACCTATTGGTCAACGATAAATATTTAGCATACTCTATTCCCATTCTAGCCATATTAATATTTTTTTTACTGTTGTTATTATAGGATAGAGATGGAGAGAAGGTTTCATTATTTATAAGTTTACGATCATCCTTTAAATTGATAGCCTCATTACTTATGTTTACGAAAGATTTTAGATTGAGCTTCTGGTAAAAAGGGATATTCCTTAAGTCAAATTTGACGACATTATTATGTCCTTTTTCCTTATCGTTGATTTCTCGATCATCGTTCACTACATCTCTACTGAAAAGTATATTTTCAGTAGAGAGTTTATCAAATAGCCCGAGTCGGATTGAACTTTTTACCTTGATTTTTGATTTCTTAAGGATATTGGAATAGTTTAATTCATATACCAAATTCTGGTCTCGATCCGAATTCAACCTCTCCATATTTTCGCTTGAGATATCCTCATTCAATTGAAAAAAAGAAGAATCACTTGTTGTCGATTCTATTTTAGAATTCAGCAGGGATAGTTTCGAAGATATCAATAATTTGTTCTTCTTATATTGATAATCTAGGTTATATTTTTCTTGTGCGACTCTACGCTCGCTGACATGAACTTGATTTTGAGAAAAAGATATATCGGGATTATCAATATTACTTTGACGATTCGAATAGGCACTGCGGATATCTTTCGACCCTTCAAATCCGATCCGATTTATCTCTTCCCGATCCGGTTTATCAGTAAATGTATATTTCAGCATTGTACCGAATGCTAGATTTCTATTTATCCCCAGTTTTAAAATATCTTCCGAAGGAATACGCTGACTTGATTTATAGGCCGAATTCAATAAGAAATCGAGATTATTTGTCACATCTTTGTTGACATTATTCCTATTAAAGAAAAATGTAGACTGAAATTTATTAGGAAGATACAAAGTTAATCCTACTGACGAGTCATATCGCTTAGACAAGATATGTTCCAGCGCACCGAAATAACTTAGCGATTTGCTTTTTGTTTTTATATTGAGTTCAAGATTAGAATCATTCTTGCTGTTACTTTTATCCGATGATCTAGCGTATAATTGAATCGTTGAGGTGGCTGATGCAGGTATATTTTGTAATATTATCTCAGGATTACCACTTAGGAATTGCTGCCCATTGAGTACAAAGCTTTTTATCTTTTCGCCTTTATAAGTTATATCGCCGTTGCCCCATATCACAAAATTAGGAACTTTCTTTAACAGGTCTTCTATTACAGCATTACTATCCAATCCAAAGGAGTCAGAATTGATTTCTAAGGTGTCTTTTTTATAATATATCGCAGGAGTGACAAATACACTATCTATGAGCGTGTTCTTCAGTTTTATGTTTATATTATCCACTGTTACACGGTTTTGCTGTTTTGCATCTATTATCGTATCTTTTGTTATATAGCCGACGTGCTGCAATCTTAATATATACTTTGCTGGGATACAATCTTCAAAAACGAACCCTCCTCTATAATCCGTTAATGAAATCTTATACAGACTCGAGTCCATTACTGATAATAGCTTAACATTGATGTTTTGGGTAAATTTATTGTTTTCAAGATCTTTCACGGTACCCGCAATAATAGATTTGCTCTGGCCAAGAACACCCAGTATTCCTGCAAAAATAAAAAACGCAAGAAGAGAGTATTTCATCACTAAACGATTCCTCATTTTACAGTGACCTTAATAATTACGGGATTGTCAGTTGCTTTTATAGAAAGATCATTTTTGATTCCTTTCTGGTTAATATATTCCTTGGGAGGCATTGTCAGATAGAGATCTTTTTCCTGAACATAGAGAAAATTGTAATCTTTAAATGCAGACCCAATTGCATTGGAGAACAGATTTAACTGGTGAGATGACGTGTCGGGAACTAGATTATTCAAACAGTAGAATATATTAGTTTTACCATTCCATACAAACGAGTTATAACCATTCAATTCCGAATGCGTCCTTAATCTGAAAAACAACAGATCGCCTATGGCATAGACATCAGATATTGCATAGATACCGTCAGGTCGGTTCCTTATCAATGCTGTGACAGGACGAAAGTCATTACTATATTTACCAAAAAACAAGGTATTAGCTAATGGAAATACAAAACTCATCAGACTATCACGCTTACCATCTTTCAGTTCGTAGATCGTATAGTCTAGACTCTGCGTATACAATAATTTATCTGATAGATATATATCGCTACTTACATAATACTTATCTCCTTGAAAGGAATCAATAGGGGTATAGATTTTTTCCTCCTTTTCATCTTTGGTAATGTTTAATCTTTGAAATTTTCTTTGAGCTATATTGATGAATTTATCTGCTGTATATTTATATCTACCGACCGAATACCCCTGTACATTTATATTCCGAGATGTTATTTTTTTGAAATCTCCGTTCAAAGAAAAAGTTGCCTGCCGGGTTAAACTATTATATATTATAGTGAGATTGTTCTTTTCTTTATCAATGAAAAAATCGATAATTATAGGTTTTTTTAATTTAGGATCTATAATAAGACTATTTGTGATCCGACTAATAAATCTACCGCTCAGATCAAATAGCAGAATTGATCTTGTATCGGGATCTTGAATATAGTACGTATTATTGTAGACAACCAGTTTGCCGATATAACCAAATATACTTTTCGCATTAGTTTCCAATGGTATGATATCCGCAGATTGAAACAAATCAGAAAAATTTCCTCCTTTACTTTCTGAGGGGGCAAATTGGATTTGCGCTACGCTATTAAACGTATAAAATAGCGAATTCATAATAATAACTAATATAATTAAGATTAATTTAGCACTGAATTCATTTTTTCCCATTGAGCTATAAGTTGTTGATTGTAGTATAAAAAATAAAGTACTATAAATAAAAAACAAGTGATCCCAATCCCTTTTTTAAGGTATGTTCTAAGCGAAATAATAATTAATGCTAACAAAAAAATTAAGGGGAGATACATGTAACGATCTGCAACTAGAGTCGCCCGTCCTAAAGGAATAACTTGCAAAGCAATACCAATTTGGCTAATAAAGCAAAACAATAAAAAAAGATATAGATTCAAATTTTTAGATTTAGTTATTGAGTTCCCAATAAAAGTAATTATAGCAACAAAATCACTCATAATCACTCCTTGTATTTAACTTTATTATATATTTCATAGTATGGATTTTAATTTTCCTGTAAAGATATATTGTTGATATTATGAGGTTATTAATTAGTTAACAAATTTTATTTAAGTTTTAAATAAATAAAGCTTGTTAAATTGATTTATTTATTTTTACAGCAGAATGCTGCTTCCTATAACGTAGATAATTAAGATTATCGATGCTTTGATTTAGATTTTACAAGGTACTTGGGCGTCCGAAAAGTATAATCTGGAAATTGATTACAAATCGTCTCTGTACTTTTGTACAACCGGATCGCGGTCAATAGGAGAGACCTCATAGCCTTGAAAATTCCACCATCTGTCTTGCTGTCGTATATCTAGGTTTATTATTAAAACAACCATTCTCAGCATGTACATAAGTCGTCACGCTTTCTAGCCTCACATAGTTCCATCCTTCCGATGCCCCCTGATTGATCAATGTTTCTAATTGTTTTGCTACTTGATCCGATGTTCCTGTCCTTGGGTCTATCGATGCTACAAAAGGTACTACTTTGTATTCCATAATATCAGTATTTGATTGGAAATACCCTTATAATCCACTATTGGATCACCGTCAAATGTATAGTTTAGCAATCTGCCGACCCACTTTATAAAGTCAACTTTACATTTAGGGTCTGCATTATTAGCGGTTTCATAAAGCTTTATTCATTCAAGACGCTTTTTCTCCTCATTGTTCATTGTGTTGTTGATTATGTTAGAATATATTAAAGCTAGCTATTCTACAATCATTTTTACAAAGCTATTGAAAGGAGCTGAATGAACCACAAGGTAAATTTTAAAGGGGTAAATCAGGATTAACACGAATTGACTCCCAAGCAATTTAACAATACCACTTTAACAGTGGCATTGTTATGAGCAATATAGTGTGTTGAAAAAAGAACCTTTTTATTAATTTTTAGATATCAGGGTCAATAATTTCTGCGCCAGGTGACAAGGTGAATTCTCTGCTATATGGTTCTCCACAAGTTGTAGTTGTTGTTATTTTTACCATTACTGTATTTGATCCACCATTGTTCCATGAATTTACATTTAATACAGCCTTTTTGTACCCGTCATATGTAATCGCAACGCTATTTGTTGAACTAGAGACGGACCAACTGATGTCATTAAAGTCATTTCCAGAATCCACAAAATCAATCATGTAAGTTCCTTGAGCAGCAAAAAGCTTCGGTTTCAATTTAATAGTTCCCAAGTGACTACTTGCTCCCAACTTAATAACTTTGGTCGTTACTTCTGGTCCATTACTCGCTTTCAATATTGCATATCCTTCTCCATTTCGAGTCACCTTCCATTGTCCATTCCCCAGATCCGTCAACGTAGCTATTCCTGTTGCATCTTCTAGAATAACTGTTTGTGCACCTGTAATAATGTATGTTTCTTCTGAGCAAATCTGGGATGGACCGGTAATGGTTGGAGTTGGAGCAGGAGGGATGTATCTTTCCGTTTCATACATTTGCGTTGAGTACTTCCATGGTGTCCAATCTGTGTATCCCGGTAAGTCTGTTTTATATCTGTATTTGAATTTTAAAGTTCCCTCTTTATCATTGGACTTAAGGGTAAATGTTCTTTCAAGGATTCCTGTGGATTCATTGTTGAATTGATTGAAATTGCTTTTGGTTAGAGAGATCATACCAGAAGCCAGATACTCGTTCGAACCACCATATCTTGCAAATACCGCGTATGCCTCTACTTGCAAAGGTCTTCCGGCCATAGAAGAAGGGTTGATTTCGATCGCAAATCCAAAATTGTAAGTGGTATCGTTTTGCGGATTATAGTAATATATCTTGCCATTTTTCATCGCGGATGGATGAATTTGGAATGTCTTAACGAAAACATGCGTATCCTGTGCGTTTAGTGCACTAAATATTAAGATGCTAAATAATGTAAGTAATATTCTCATAATAGTAATTTATTAATCCACCAATCTGTATATGCTCCAGGTTGCAGCTGGATAGTATGAAACTATGAAAACCTTCTCAGATGGTATATAAATCAAAGAATCTAAAGGAACATTTAGATTTTTAGCCATTTCTCCTTTTAAGAAACTGAAGGAGTAGATTTTACCGTTCAGCTCAATTTCATCAGATTTATCTTCAGATTTTGCTTCTTCCTTCTTACACGCACTCAGGCCTAGTCCCAGTGCAATACATGCATACATTAGTTTTCTCATAATTGTTTGTTTTTATTGTATTTTAGTGATTTTTATAATCACTAAGTTACGTGTTAAATGTTGTGGGTTTTACGGGTTTCCGTATTTTAAGATCACTTGGATAAAGTCGTTTCTATTTGTTTCTTATATGAGTGGGAGAAATTTCAGAGAATGCCGAAAGTATCTTCACCAATGCCGCTTTAGAGAAGATTACAGGCATCAATCAGCGTCAGCTGCAACATTACTCATCAGGATTGAAAAAGCCCCGTCAGCCCCAGCTTAAGAAGATGGAAGAGAGGCATCATCATCTGACAGCAGAGCTAAAGGCTTTGGAGTTGATATTAATCCAAATAATACGTTAGACATCTTTAACTAAACAACCCCTCAAAGAAGCGCCGAAGAGATGCAGCCCCGTGTTGCATAGCAACGGTAAATTATGTAAGTTTAGCGTTTGAAAACAACGGACTAATCATTATGAATAAAGTTTCCATTCGTTTTTTTGATGACCGTGAGGTACGTGCTATTTGGGACGATCAGCAAAGTAAATGGTGGTTTTCGGTATTGGATATCGTAGCGGTATTGACCGATCAGGATGACTACAGCAAAACCCGAAATTATTGGAAATACCTCAAAGCGAAGTTAAAGAAAGAGAACAATCAGTTGGTTAGTGCCACTACCCAACTGAAGTTATTAGCGGCAGATGGCAAACTTTATAAATCAGATGTATTAGACTATGATGGTATTATAGCATTGGGTAAGACCTTTCCCGCAGTCAAGGCAAACCGATTTATAGAGTGGTTCACCTACAGTGACGAGTCCATCGATGGCAAAAGTAAAAATAAAGCTTATGCTTTATTCGAAAGCTCCTTTATCGATAGTATAGAAATCGGCACTACCAAAGGTTTACAGCAGGTACACGCCTATTTGTTTGGCGGTCTATATGATTTTGCAGGACAGATACGTACCAAGAATATTGCTAAAGGTGGATTTCAGTTTGCAATGGCACAGTTTCTATCAGGCACCTTAAAAAGTATAGATGACATGGCAGAGAATACATTCGATCAAATCGTGGACAAGTACGTAGAAATGAACATTGCTCACCCATTTATGGAAGGCAACGGACGAAGTACCCGCATATGGTTAGACCTTATGTTCAAGCGAGAATTGAAAAAATGTGTAGATTGGAGTAAGATCGCTAAAAATGATTATCATCATGCGATGGTAAGGAGCGTAACAGACAGTCGACCATTAAAAGTAGCTTTGCAGAGTGCGCTTACAGACGATATTTACAGCCGAGAGATGTTTATGAAGGGAATTGACTATTCCTATTATTATGAAGAGAATTAATGATGTTAAGCTCTCTGAAGGGTTAACACAATTAATATTCTATCTATCAAGTGCTTTTGATTGTATTTCTGTCTCTAGAAGCTTTATTCTTTGCAATAAATATTACGTATGGAATCAGCTAGTTCACCAAATTTTTCATTCCAGTTTTCTCCGTATTTATTTGAAAGATACATTTCTACCACCGCATTGTATCGATACATTCCAGGAGTTACAATTCCAATATCAGAGGTAGCAATTCCATAGCTTGTATATAAAGAATCAATGGCATTGTACTCTTCGTCGCAAGAATAATAATACTGGCCAGCTTGCAGCAGTTGGATTTTTCCATTCTGAAGATCATTTACAGCCTTAAAATAGTTAAAATCATTATATAAGCCGAAGCAAAAGATGAACATTTTAATCAGGTAGTAGCTAGAGAAAATAATGAATACTATTGAAGTTGATTCGAAATCGCTACCAATATTAGAAAATTCCAGGATTAGCATTATAATTAACAATACCAAAGCTAATACCGGCAGTACTACTAATTTTCTCTTCATAAATTCTTCGATAAATTTTCATCTATAAGTTTACTTAATAGTTCGGTTGCATCAGATTTGGAGAAAAATGAATCCTCAAAAGCGAAGAATATAGCAGCTGATAAAATAGCAAATACCAAAACTGAAGAAAGTATCACGCCAGCCACTTTGTGCCCTGTTTTCTTTAGGATCCAATAGACACCAAATATTATTAGGCCTAGCAAAATGATAAAAGGCGCGAATAATACAAGGTGAAAAAAGAATGCATCTATCATATTTAATGTTAGTTCACGTCTCTAATATACTTATTCTTTTACCGTTCATAAATAGGAGGGGCGAACTATCCCTCTTTCCCCACCTTGTAACCGATTTTATCACGTTCAGGTAGGGGAGGCTTATCTAGTTTATTCTCTAGGCGGTCGATATATTCAAATACAAGGTCTATGTTTTTGCCCTGCGAATCCTGCTTCTTGGAGAGCTTTTCCATGGCGAGCCGCATATCCGCAAGCTCTAAATGTATCTGTGTAGTATCGTTCAAGAACTGCCTCATTTTGGTAAAGATCCGCATGATCTGGATGTTTATTTGAATAGCTTGTTTGCTTTTCAGAACAGATGATAGCATCGAGACACCTTGTTCAGTGAATACCATTGGGAAATATCTGCTTCCTCCACGGCCATTCTTTGAGGTCACAATTTGTGACCTCAAAGAATTAAATTCAGATTCATCCAATTCAAACATGAAATCGGGAGGGAATCTTTCGATATTTCGTCGTACAGCTTGCTTAAAAACTTTAGTTTCCACTCCATAGAGTTCCGCAAGGTCACTATCAAGCATGACCTTCTGCCCACGAAAGACGTATATCTTATTCATCAGTACCTCATTGGGCAGGCTCGTTTCCATTTTATTTTCAGCATGCTGTTCCATAATCTAGTTATTTGGTCATACCAAGATACTAATTAAAATTAATAAAACTAATAATATTAGTATTTGTTTGTGTGACAGCACATGGCCAGCATCTAAAGCAACCGTTCCGCGATCTCCGACTCATCAACCACCACACCGCCTTTTAGGTACATCTTACGCTCGACAACTTTACTCGCATCATATTTCCTATTTCGAAAGCTAGCGGTCGTTATATCAGGTTGGTAGATGGGGTGGTAGAGAGTCAACAGGAAATAATACCTAATATAAACGCGAAGTCCGATATACATCTGGGCATATCGGACTTCGAAATTCATTACTCCTAAAGTGGTAGTATGAAAAATATAAATTAAACGCCTAGCGTTTTAAAAATTCTTTAGGTATAGGATGCTTTTTCAAAAATTCTATAGCCTCCTCATTTTTCTTTTTAAAGAATGTAGAATTACTATAAATTCTTTGACGCTCTAGTGCCGTCGTGTCATCTATATCCTTATTGCTTTTATTTTTATCTGTGTTCATAGTTTTAAAGCTATTGATTCAAAGTTAGTTATTATTTTTTGAATATAAAAAAGCATCATAATTCTTACCCTTTCGAAACGACTCCCAATTATCATCATAATAAGCCTTGACTTCAAATAAAGCTTGTATTTCGTTCCAAAATTCAGAAATTCCCATTTGATAAAGTCTAGTGCGCGAAGGGGTACTTCCCTTAGCCATGACGATAGCTTGCGGATTTTGTTCGGTAAAGTCCAATACAGCTCTGGCGACAGTGGAAAGTACTTTCTTAGTATCAAGATTATTAGTAATAGTCACATCACTAATCTCTTTTGTTATACTATCGTAATCGCCGAGGCAGGCAATGAGGATTCCGTCCTCTGGCGGGGCACATCGTACAGCGTACCAGCCATGCTGCTGAAATGTCGGGTAATATCCATGAATACCTCCAGGTCCGCTATCGAGAACAGCAGCATCTCCGTGTAGAACAGATGCTTTGCCTTTTCCGCATCATCATGCCACAGCCGTACACTTATCTCCTTGATCAGGCTATTTATCTCCTTATACGCGCTATCCCTGTCGATGTACAGCGATCTGTCCAGCCTGCTTATATAACTCTTCTTTTCCGTCAGCTTTTCCAGGCTTTCCGGATGATATCGATCCACATACTTCAGGCGTATCAGCGTATCCATGTTAAATGCCATCATCTTCGAGTTACGGCCATCCGGGATAGGGAAGAAGCGGTCACCGGCATCCTGCGACAGCAGTATCCAGTTGAGCGAGTAGGCCACCTGCACGGGCTGGTACTACAACTGTACCGTAATGGTTGGCGAAGTCTTCCATAGACTGGTTTAAGATCGGTTCGTATTTATCTGCTTTGATCACTGCTGCTTTCAGATTGTCGGGAACAATAGCTTTAGGTACACCTCCCATGGCCTCTAGGCAACAACTTAAGGCATACAAAAAGTCTGGAGTCTGCTGAGAGGGGACCGCTATGGCAAATGCATAGTCTGAAAAAGGCAGACAGGCTACAAATACCTCACAGGCGACCAGTTCTCCTGTTGAGCGGTCGATATAATGGAGCTTTTTGCCGGAAAAGTCAATATATAATTTGTCTCCGGCAATGTGCTCCATCACCATGCTGCCTTTTCGGGAGACAAGCTGTTGTCTTAAATGATAGTTGAACTGCGGATAGCTATAACCGGTGGGATCGCTTTCAATGTATTCCTGCCAGAGCAACTGTTTGGTGACTCCGGTGCGCTTAAGTTCTTTTTCGTAATAATCCAGACGGCTTTTTAGGTATTCAATAAAGCAAAAGGTTCAATTAATCGGTTACTCATTTGGTTTTGCTCGTGATATTGATACTTATGCGCCCACTCCATTGATATTGTTTGATTTACTTTTGTAGCATGAAGTATGACTGCCGTAGCCTTTTACTAAAATAAAGTGAAATTGCAATGAACGATTATCGTGCAATAGAGCAACAAGGCAAGATTTTTTTCCTTTCATGAGTTGTCTCAAATATTGGGGCAACAAACAAAAATTAGATGGAAAGAATTACAATAAAAGAAAATTTTATACATTAGTCCTATTCACCAATATCTAAAAAACAGCATCGTACAATGAAACAAGAATATATTGCTCCAAAAAATTGGGAAATATTCAGACCATACTTCAAAAAAATAGACGTTTCCGCCAAAACCATCCTTTTGCAGGAAGGCGAAATATCCAGAACCATGTATTTCATAGAGAAAGGCTGTTTGCGCACTTGGATTAATAATGATGGAAAAGAGATTACGACCCAATTTTTTTTTGAGGGCGACAGCGTTTCTTCAATAGAGAGCTTCAGAACAAACAAGATGAGTTTATACAGTATCGAAAGTATAGACCCATGTACATTACAGACCCTTTCTCAGAAGGATTTTCAGCAGATTATTGAAAGCAATCCTGAAATGAAAAATGACTTTGAAGCCCATTTATTTAGACGTCTTTTCCAAACTCAAAAATTTGCTTTTTCTTACCTGAAAAATAATCCTAAGCAACGATACGAAGAATTGATTACGCAATTTCCACACATTGTACAACGTGTACCACAACATTATATTGCTTCCTATTTAGGAATTACATCAGTTTCATTAAGCAGGATAAGAAATAGACAATAAGTTCATTTCTTAACAATTGTTATCGTCTATAAGCTAATCTCTTCTCAATTTTGTAATGCATTTAAACAGAAACAAAATGAGAACAGTAATTGTATTTAACCACCCTTATGAGTTAAGTTACTGCAACGCCATACTTCATGCTGTAACAAAAGGACTAAAAAACGCATACCACGAGGTTGACCTGATGCATCTGGACAATGATGGATTTAATCCCGCAATGTCAAGTGAAGATTTAAAAGCGTTTGTGGCTCACAAACCTATTGATCCTCAGGTTGTTGATTATAATCAACGGTTAGAAAAGGCAGATCACCTGATTCTTATTTTCCCGATTTGGTGGGACCAAATGCCTGCAATGACTAAAGGATTTATTGACCGGGTTTTAAGCCCGGGTGTAGTATATGACCATCATCCAAGAGGTTACGGATTAGTACCACTTCTAAAGAACCTCAAAAGCATCACTATCATCACTACGATGAATAAGCCCAAATTAATGTATTCACTGTTTATGGGTAATTTAATCAAGAAAGCAGTGTTGAGAAGTGTGTTTAAAACAATGGGATATAAAAATCTCAACTGGATAAATTTTACATCCGTAAAATCAGTAAGCCAAGAAAAACGGGTAAAATGGCTAGATAACCTTGAAAATAGATTTTCAAAAAATCGCTAAAAATACGATCACTTATGAAATTGAATAGAAATTATATTACCCCTTTCATATCCTTGGTTTTCCTAGTTGTAGGGCTTACCGGGGTGTTTATGTTTTTTCATTTATTTGACGGTTATACAGAAATTGTACACGAGTTCTTAGGTCTGTTCTTCGTTGTTTGCACTGTTTTTCATATCATATTAAATTGGAAAGCCTTAAAAATCCATTTTAAAAGAGGCGTTTTCATTCCTGCTGGGGTAGCAGTGGCAGTCATATCCTTACTATTTATCATTCAGCAACAACTCCATCCTAAAGTTGACACAATGATTTTAGACAGAATAATAAAAGCGCCGATCAATGATGTTTTTAGAGTATTGAATGTTGATTCTTCGGGAGCAGTTAAGAGATTAGAATCAAACGGTATATCCATCGATGGAGCAACAAGACTTGAAGACATTTGGATTAAAAACAACGCCGACCCCGAAGAAGTATTTGACCTGATTATGGAGTAATTAACTATACTTAAAAAAACATGAACAATAAAACCGTCTTATATATTAATGATATTGTACAGGAAACTGCCGATGCAATAACGATATATTTTGCTCAACCACAGTCACAATTAAACTACCTATCAGGCCAATTTGCCGGACTTGAATTAGAAATTGATATACCTTATTCCTGCCAGAGAGGAAGTTTCATTAGTTGTGTAGGAAAATACCTAGCGGGAAAAGTAGAAATGTTGACAACCGAAGGGCTTAGACAACATTCAGTTGTTACAACCCTATTTGGACAAGCTTCCGGACAACAAATAGAATTTCTACCTTGAAGATTGTGATCAGATTTTACACATAGCCGAACATTTGTTTAATAATGAAGTATTTAGTAATAGAAAATAAAGCACAAGAAGAAAGTGAATGGGTTTACGACATTGCAGATTTCTTTTGGAACAACGGAAACCAAGTATATATAGGGAAGAACTATAGTAGTATGTTTGAATATAAAAATATTGTGGAATATTGTGATTGTATAGTATTGATTAATGATGATTGTCCTACAGAATTACTTTTTGAAAGCAAACAGGAAAATTTCTGCCAATATTTTGATTTAAAGAATGTTAACGAAAAAAAAACAGCACTGATTTTCTCAATCGACGGCGTCTACTCTAATGTTATTCCATTTCCACATAAGATTTTTCACTATGATCAGTTAAGTCAGAATGAATTAACCCGATTCTTTAATTGGTGCAGGAAGTTAAATTTATTTAAATGATATTTTAAACCAAATTTTAGCATTTTATAATCATTAGAAACTATTAGGTACCTAAAAAGTTACATACACAAAACCATATAGCAATAATAGCATTATGACTACAGGAAAGATATAAGAAACCCAAGAGTCATCGGGATTGGATTCCCATCCAAAGTAAAAACCAAGTCCGAGAAATTATCATTACTCATCCGGGTTGAAAAAAAAAGTCAGCCTCAGCTTAAGAAGATAGAGGAGGGGCTTCACCGTCTAGCAGCAGAGCTGCAGGCTATAGAGTTGGTGTATCCGATTTTACCGCGTTCAGATAGGGGAGGCTTATCCAGATTATCTTCTAGGCGGTCGATGTAGGTAAACCGATAAAACATCATTTTATCCTAGTGAAAATGATGTTTGTAGCTCTCCTCTTCCATATGGTTTCATATTGAATACTGAGGAAACATTAGATCTATATTTTTGTCATGCCCATCATGCTTTTTAGCCAATTTTTTTACAGCATGGTCTAAATGTATCTGTGTCGTATCATTCAAGAACTGCCTCATCGGCGAGGTTCGTATCTACTGCACTTGCTGGATGCTGTCCCATAATCTAGCTGTTTGATAAAATAAAAAAACAAGTTGACTTTAATTAATCAACCTGTCTCAGAAACAGTAAATAAATGAATAGTTATTTTTCAGGGAAGGAGAACGGTATCAATAACATGGATTACTCCATTTGATTGATTTACATCAGCTATGGTAACTTTTGCATTGTTTCCATTCTTGTCAGTAACATATAGATCTTTGTCTTTTGTCCAAAATGTAAGAACAGATCCTTGAACAGTTGCGATTGTTGCTTTTCCGTTTCCTTTTTTAACAGCATCCCACAATTGTTGAGTGCTGTATTTACCAGCTAGCACATGATAAGTTAATACGGCTGTCAATTGAGTTTTGTTTTCTGGTTTTACAAGCGTCTCAACTGTTCCCTTCGGAAGTTTATCAAATGCTGAATTTGTTGGAGCAAAAACAGTAAAAGGTCCTTCTGATGCTAATGTTTCTACTAAACCAGCCGCTTTAACTGCAGCAACTAAAGTTGTGTGGTCTTTTGAATTAACTGCATTTTCTACGATGTTTTTTGAAGGATACATTGGTGCACCACCTACTGTTACAGTTTTTTCTTTTGAGCTATTCTGTGCAAAGCTTTCCGTTGTAAAAAGAATTCCTGCAGTTAATAGCCCCATTGCGATAATTTTTGTTACTTTTTTCATGTTTTCGTATTTTTTGATTTATAACTTCATTTACGAGATACGTTTTCAATCGGATTTCTAAATCGAAAAAAAAAAACTTTTTCATTTTTCGGATTCAAATTCCAGACTGATGGAATTCATACAAAATCGTTTACCTGTTGGCTCAGGTCCATCGTCAAATACATGTCCTAAGTGTGAATTACATCTCCCACACAAAACTTCCGTACGAATCATATTGAAAGAATGATCTTGTTTGTAGATAACACTTTTGGGTGTTACAGATTCGTAAAATGAAGGCCATCCACACATGGATGAAAATTTAGAATCTGAATAAAAGAGTTTATTGCCACAAACAGCACAATAATAAACACCTTTAGCATCATATTCATAATATTTCCCAGTAAAGGCTCTTTCTGTTGCCCCTTTTCTAGCCACTTCATAAAGATCTGCGTCTAAAACTTTTTTCCAATCCTGGTCCTTCACATTAACTAGTGAAGTGGTATCGATTCTAGAATAATAGGGGTTAGTTTTTTTTTCTGTCTGCGCTTTACAGGTGCAGAGTGAAAAGAAAACAAGCAAGGATAAAACAAAATATTTTTTCATAATCTTATTATTTTATAAATAAGTACGAAAGAAGTTTACATTTGGATTTTTATATATAGTATGGACTTAATTCTAATATTTACTAAAATAAAATATTGAAGTTTTTATTCCCTAACAAAGGGAACTCAGCTTTGTCTATGTTAAAGATCAAACTCATTTTAGTTTTCGCATCTTCAACATTAAAAATTCCCCCATTAATTGTAATAGTACCAAAATTCGGAAAGGCTGAATAAAAGGATATCTGCTACGTTCAAAGAAGCACATTTTATTGAGAAATATGGATTGGGTATCAAGCGCATCAGAGAAGGCTTTGCATCCGCCAATCTTTGAAAACTTCCAACATGGCTTTCGTGTTATTGTATCTTCAAGTCCACTTTCAGAATCTAGTGAGGGAGTAAGTGAGGGAGTAAATCTACTTCTTTATCACATAAAAGCTAATCCAGGAAAGCGAGCACCTTTTTTAGCACAAGAATTATCCGTCCCTGTCAAGACAATAGAACGGTGGCTCAAAAACTTAAGAGATGATCATAAAATCGAGTTTCGGGGAGCACCGAGAAGTGGAGGATATTGGATGAAATAGAAATCCTCCATAGCTATCCCATTTAACTGCGAAGTCCGATATACATCTGGGTATACCGGACTTCGAAATTCACCCCTCTTAGCATGAGAGAATGAACAGCGCAAATATATCATAGGGATTTACGATCCTACATAATAAGATTCTTTAGCTCTTTATCGTCCCATTCAAAGAAAAACTCATTATTGTTTATCTCAATCTTCATCAGAAATTTATCTGCATTCTTTGCGTATGGAATATTAATATAACCCTCATAATCAGAGTTAGTAAAGATCGTGTTCAGCTTTACATATCCACTTTGTAATGTATTAAGCTTCTGGACTTGTTGTACCTTCAGATTGTCCATATTTTGTTTAGCCACCTGAGCGGCTATAAACACTTTCCCCCCGTCGAATGAGCGTCCCGAGACATTTGTCGATGTATATGCACTGCCCGAGCTATACCCGGCATTAGCATATAGATTGTTTCCAAAGAAACCATAGTTTAGAGTGCGTCCATTGGCAGTGACATAGGTGTTAGAATTGGCCGAGATATAGGAATATCCAGCAGATATCGCAGCTATTCCATCGACTAGGCCTGTGTAAAACCTCTCATTGCTTTGAACCCTTTTAACGTTGTTCAGATACTTCTTATAGTCAATCACCAATGCGTTAAAATATTTCCCCTTGATACCATATTGCGCAAATATTTTCGACGGATCTACCAATACATCCTTTTTATTATAATTCTGTACTATGATTTGCGGTTGAAAAAAAGAACCATAATTTTGATCATACTGCAATTTTACAGCCAATACTATTCCCTTATACGCATATTTTAAAACAGGAAACCCTTCATGATAGAATACATAATACTCTCTCGAAGGCGTTTGGCTCACAAATGCATCTACGTTTTGAAATACACCCTTTTGAGCAGTGTCTATACTTACCTTTTCAAAATCAAAGTACCTGCTGTTTACACTCGATATCTCAAAAGGTTTACTAATATCTATCTTTTCAAATTCTAGAGAAAAGTTCAGATATTCCCCAGTCTCGTTAAACATATGCACCTTTTCATCCAGCGGCAAGTTATAGCTATTAATCATCCCCTTAGCTTCACCTGCTTGTGTTAGCTTTATATCTTCAGAACCGTTAAATCTCAGGCTGGATATCGTATTGTAGGTAAAATGTATTACTGTACTGAAATCATATTGATCCACCTGTTTTATGATTAGTTCAGGTGTAGATTCATTGTTAAATGCCAAGTAATTGAATTGAGATAAAGCAGGAGTCGCTGGTAGTATAAAAAACATGACGAGAGACATCATTAAGTGTACCTTTCTCATTATAGGGGGCAAATATGCTATTAAAAGTTTCATTAAGAGTTAATATCTTGATTTTCGCAGTTACGGGCAAACATACATAAAAATTCCAAATTAGAGTCTATCCGAAAAGGCAGCCTACTAGACTGCAAAAGCTTGTCGCTTCCAATTTCATTTATCAAAATAATAGACCACTGGTCAATGAAATAAATAGACGTCTAAAGGAGTGGGGGAGGTTGATCAGCTTGTTATTACCTATTTTGGTAATCTTCCTCCTTTTCAAATATACATTAACCCTTCTTGTCTATTTTTATAATCCTTTTGTTTGCATTGCTAGGCGTAAATGACTGTGTCCGCAGAGAAGCAGTACCGTCAAACCAATTAACAGATAAGCATTTCAACATAAATTCTTTTGAAGCATCTAATCTATTGATAAAGAATTCATTTTCTTTTAGGTTAATACTGTAATCAGCTGCTTCAATAATATTGAATTTTGTTGTTTGTGGACTATCACTAAACCGGAATGAGTATCTATCTAAATTAATCACATTAGTCTGCTCTTCAGATGTAATAGCAAACGCAAATTCATTAACACTATTATCCTTGATATAGTTTACAACAAGTGTGTGTTTAGATGGGTTTACTGGTGGGGTAGCAAAAAACTTAGAAACATTTTGATTTTTAACAATACGGATAGATTCTGGCATATTAATTCTGTAAACTGTTTTAAGCTTTTCTTGTTCTTTTTCGTACAAATTCTCAAAATATGTGTTCTGGAAAGGATATAATAGTTCATTTTCACTTAAGATTTGAAAATCATTGATATTAACATCCTTTACACCGTCTGCAGTACTAGCAAATGAAAGTTTGTAAACACTCAAGTATTTTCCATTGCTAAAATATGGATTAGCGCCTGCGAAGTTTTCTTTTTTGTATAATTCTGTTTCAGAGCCATCACTACCATAGGTTTTATCGATCAAAATAAAACTGGTATAAACCTTCTCTTTGTAGAATATTGCTTGACTTCTTGAGATTTTCCCACTAGTATGAAAGCCATCAATTTGTGAGAATATTTTTTCTAACATTTTTCTTGGCCTTTTACCCATCTTAGAGTTGCCGTCTACGTTATTAAGCTCTTTATAGTATGCCGTTACATGCTCTTTAGAGTAATCACCATCCAGCATGGAAGATTGAAAAAGTTCGTTGTTAATGTTTTTAGCATCAATAGGACTTATTGTAAGTTTTAAGCCCTCGTCTATCTCTCTAGTAACGGACAAAGGCTCAAAATTTGTTTTGAAAGATTTGTAAGTTATCTCTTTAGTAATTTGTTTTTTTGTACCACAAGATGATTGGAGAATTGCAGTAGAGCATAGGACTACCAGTAGTAAGTTAATTTTCATATATATATAATTTGATTTTCAGCTGTCATATGGAATATCCAAAGTATATTATGCACGGATTGTTGTAATAGTTGTGCATGCTACTTCGCGGTCATTGGTGTTTGTGCAACTACTTCTACATGGATATTTCATATGATTATAAGTTAATAAGTGAGCTACCAGGTTCGGTTTTATTTCATTTATTTTATGTTCCCCAATAAAACTTTATGATGAAAAAAATTCGACGAAGGTATTTAAATTTGTTGAATTGCGAAGGATGATTCTTATTCTTTTACAAACAGATGCCTGCTGTATGGACTTAGTGACCAAAAAGTATCAATCCCCCTTTTGGTATTCTTTAGTGTCTACCGATCCGTCACTAAATGTTTGTATTATCTTTAAATTATCAATTCCTTCTTCGAAGCTAATACGTTCGTCATAAGATGCATCACGCCAGCGGCCGTCTATACTCGCCCAAATAACATTGTTCCCTTCAAATTTGATTTTGTAGTCGAATTTCTGTGAATCTGACTTCCTAATATACGACAGTATATACAGCCCATCCTTTTCAGAGACTTTAATATTCTTTGAAGGCTGATTCATAATAGACGAGATAGTGAATCTTGCAACATCTTTAAAAGAAAAATTAATAAGAATTGGTTTAGCTGCTGTTTCTTCTTTGACAACTGTAGTTGTCACACTTTCTTGTTCGACTTTTTTATGTTCCTGTGCAGAGTTACCACATGCTGTTAGGTATGAAAGAATGATTACATAAAGTATCAAATTGATATTGTTTATAATAAAGCTGTGTTAATATATATTCTGTTTATCAATCACACAAACTCCTATCCACATACGTCTTACCGCCATTACTGTTGATGTAATAGCAGCCACCGCGTGGCCCTCGGATATATGTTCTTGAAAGTGATTTTCTTGTGTTGGATGCTCTACTGCTTTGGTAGGATCTGCTAGATGTGGATGTTCTACTCGGAGAACTCGTCGTTTTAGTAGGAGAGGAACTCGCTATTCCGTAGGTGTTGGCAGCAGCTGAAGTCTTTGCAGGAGGTTTATTCTTATTGTTTATTACTTTGATCACTTCGGCGGTAGCATAAGTGCTTTCTTCCCAGGTATTGTCACTGTACAAGGCGTAGTACTTGCCATTGTCAGATCTGACCACATCGATACACCGTCTGATAGATGTACCAGTCTGTGCAAAACATAGCGTGCAGCACAGAAGACTAATAATTAATATAAATCCTCTCAAATCTCTTCCGTCTATAAACTACAACAACTTCTTTTTTGCTTCTTCAAACTCCATCTCCGAAATAATACCCTTTTCCTTCAACGCATGTAGACGTTCTATTTCAGAAGCAATATCCCTTCGTGGAGTAGTAGGGGGCGTGTACGGTACGTAATTATTAATCACTTTAGGCGGATAATAGCCTTTATTGTATTTCGCGTCAAAGCTTTCATTGCTGGTCACAAGGAATACAATGAAATCGATAAACGCAATAAAGAGAGGTATGAAAGTCCAACAGAAGAGAAGGTACAGGAAGCCTAGCCCTGTTTGACCTAGGTAGAATCTATGTACGCCAAATCCTCCGAGGAAGAAGGCAAGTAATGCTGCTACAACTTTATCTTTCATAATTTCATCTTTAGTTAATTTGATTTTTTAGATGCAAACCTACAAATAGGTCATATTGTATCTTCCAGTTTCCCGTAAGGCCGTATGTAGGCCTATCATTCCACGATCTCTACAAACCAATAATCTGGGAGTACATCCAACCCAATTACTCCATTATAGTGTTAAGAAATAGGGCCGTATAAACGAATTTCCCATAATGTCGCTTATTCAGTCCTTTAATACGGCCTAAGGTATTACCTAATTGTGGTTAATACTTTCCTCTAAGGTATTCAATGTTTTGTTGTAATACAAAGTATAAATGCTATTTTTGACAAGATGTTAATAGATTGTCTTTTGAACTTATTTGTTAGTGTTAAGTTTTGGAAAACAGTGTCATGAAAGTTTTATCCTCTTTCATGATATTAACCTTAGAAGAGGTTTGAGAGTCTTGTATATTAATGTTGTATTTTAAAATATAAGTCAGTTGGTGTGTTGAGCTTTTAAATGATACTGTGGGCTTTAAAGTTGCGACTTGCTTTAGACTTTATTGTTTTCTGACTATTCTTTAAAGAATAAAAGAATGCTTTAAAGAATGTTGGAGAAAAAATAGATTGAAACTTTGTTTAATAGTACGTTAGAAAATTATAAAAGTCATGACTTTAGCAAAAATATTTCCAGACGCGGTTAAGGACGTACCAGTAGAAAAACCTATTTCTATAGGAATAGATTTAGGTACAACCTATTCTTTGATGGCTACTGTGGATACCCAAAATGTAAATTTTGACAAAAGCAACCATATACCAGTCCAGTTTGTACGTTTTCCTCAATATAGTCCTCTTCCCTATGATCAGACTATAGAAGATGAAAAGATAGCATCTATTATTGCACTGTATAAGGGAAAACCCTACGTGGGGAATAATCTTCATCATTTGAAGGGGCATCCTGAATTCAAGTACAAACATAATATATTTTATCATTGGAAAGTTGAAATGGGGGTGGATCACCATCCTCTCTATCCCAATGCTGTATCTGAGAAATTGGATATGCCTTTCAAAATTGCGGGAAGTATTTTGAACTATATGCGGATAAACTATACCAATGGAGGGGATTATGCGTTGGATAATACGATTATTACAGTTCCTGCATCTTTCCAAGCCAATCAACGTAAAGACAGCTTGAAAGCCGCTGCAATGGCTAAAATCAACACATCAGAGACCATGCTTTTGGATGAACCAAATGCAGCTTTTATTGGTTATTTCAATAGATTAGCTGATCTGGAAAAAAATCGCTGGGCGGCAGAAGTTCGCAATAAAAATGTATTGGTCGTAGATTTTGGTGGAGGTACCTTGGATTTATCTTTATTAAATGTCGATTTTAGAACTGATTCAGGAATTACGATTAGTAATAAGGCTATTTCAAGATATAATGATCTTGGTGGACAAGATATAGATTTGCTTATTGCAGAGGAATATCTATTACCTATGGTAGAACCGTTGATTCCCGATTTTGACAGTTTACAAATCAGTGATATCAAGCAGGATATTATTCCACAGTTGACCGTAATAGCGGAAGATCTTAAAGTTCAGGTTTGTAACACCATGAGCCTAAAGGCAGGGAGCGGAGACGTGACTAAATTAGCATTAGCTTCCATCATTGGTCAAAGAAACCATAACATAATCTTGTTCAAAAATGAAGAAATTGACTTAGGTAATATATCTATTACTGCAGAAAAGTTCAAGGAGTTATTTATCAAGTTTTTTAGAGGAAAGAGCTATTCGTTTAAGTATTATGATAAGACGATTGCGACAGTTAGTACTTCCATCAGCGAAATTGTAGAAAAAGCTGACGAGACATTAGATGCAGTGGACTATGTTCTACTGGTAGGAGGGAGTTCATTCAACCCATTATTAGGGGCTATGATTAAAGAAAAGATGATTAATGCCCATTTGTTGATTTCTTCCGAGCCTGATAAATTGGTAGCAGAAGGAGCGGCGGTGTATTCTTTTTTTATGAATCAGTACGGTGTATCCTTGATCAGTCCGATTACAAGTGATAATTTGGGGGTTCGTCTTAGAAGCAATCGTTTCTTCCCTATTATTGAAAAAGGAAGATCTCTACCTCAAAAAGTCGATATTCCAGATTTTAAGCTACAGACGAATATGCTGAGTGAGGTTGTGGTGCCAGTTTGTATTAATGGTGCGGATTTTCCGATAGGGGAGATCCGTTGTGCATTGAAGAAAATATATTCAATTGATACAGCGATCAAAATACAAGCCGAAATAACCAAAGATAAGGTTTTCAGTATGCAGGTCTATGCTGGCGATGAACTTATCGGTAATGCAGAGTTTGAAAATCCTTTCGCTATTGGTAAGTTGTCTGAAGAGCAGCTTGAGGCTTATCAGATACAATCCGCTTTAAACAAAGCACGCCAAGCTAATAATAGATCTGAAGAAAAACGTTTATTGCGTGTACTTATAGAGAAACACTATGATGCAATTAATTATTTAGGAGGCCTAGAAAACACGGAGTTATACATTAAGCGTTTCGATGATCAAGATGTATGGGTATGGAATATGAATCACATTTTGAATTCAAAGCTAGGACGTAAAAGGGCGTCTAAAGAAGCATTGGATCGTGCAATTGAATTATCTCCTGAAGACAGTGTATTACATTATAACTATTCCTTAATCTTAGAACAAAATAGCGACGAGGAAGCGTTAGCATATTTAGAGAGTTTAACGGAGGGGATTAAGAAACAAAGGAATATAAAATGTAAGATCACACTTTTGAAAAATGACCGTGAGGCAGCTAGGAAGATTGTAGAGGAGTATAAAAGATCTCCTGCAGGATATTCTGAGTTTCAAAGAAAGGTCTTATTAAGAGATCTTTTCAAGGTGTTAGATGAGCCTTATGCTTATATCGATCCAAAAGTAACCCGTAGGCAGGAAGATGAGTCTAAATATTTAGAAGTGAGTGATTTGCCTTTTTAACCTTAACTAGCTACTATAAACTTATACTATGTTTTTAATTTCCTATAATCGTTTGTCAGAAGAACAAAAGGAGGTTGTAAAAAGAATCTCTCGTGAGAAAAAAAATCTATTTGTAGAGGGGCCTCCTGGATCAGGAAAAACACTTATTAGTCTATATACACTTCGTGATATGGTTCAAGAAGGGACAGTAAGACCTTTGCTCTTGATGTATAACCATAGCTTGTATGGTTACTTGCAGACAGCTATGAAAGAGCTGGAAATAGCAGATAACATTACAATAGCTACGAAAGATAAGTTTTTTTGGGATCTGGCGAGAGAGTTTAATATTGAATCAGGATACGGGTCTTATAACGAGAAGTATGATAACCTGCTTACTGGATTGCAATCAATTCCTTTAAGCAAAATATATGATGTTGCCGTTGTAGATGAAGTTCAGGATCTAAATCCGAAAGAATGGGAACTCATAAATAAATTAACTAAAAGAATTACTTCTTTAGGAGACTTTAATCAAGGTATTTATGAAAGCGATTTGTCTAAAGACGATATAACAAAATCTAGTCTTTTAGAACGGTTGACTAAAATATTTAGATTTCATAAGAATATAGCAAAATTTGCATCTTTATTTTCGCGTACGAATGATGACTTAGAGTCTAAAGTTATTAAACTATCACAAACTACACCACAGTTTATCGAAAGTAATAAGGATGATGAATTTGATAAAATTATCGAAATTTTGACCTCAATAAAGAGTTTACGTCAACGCATTGGTATAATTTGTCCAGATAGAGATTTATTGGATAGCCTTTCAGACTTTTTAGGTAGTAAAGACGTTGAATACGATTACTATCCGGAGAATAGAGATTTAAGAACACATGATTTTACTTCAACCACGCCTTTATTAATCTCTAGTTTCAGTGCTAAAGGACTAGAATTCGAGCATGTAATCTTGTTCGGTTTCAATGCTAGTAGTGGTATGGTAACACGACTACGTAATCAAAATAGGTTACGAGATGTATTGTATGTTAGCATTACAAGGACAAATGCAAATTTGTATATAATAAAGACTGAGGACACGATAGACGAATTAAAAAACGTTGATTTATTTAAAACCCCTGTGCCAGCTGTGGATCCAAGTGATTGGTTCTAAAATTTTAAAGCATGAAAGATATTAAAATTTATATTTCTTTGAGCGAAGCAGAATCGTTAGTTTTTAATAAGGCATTAATTATTCCAAGCTATAGACAAGCTGTAGACCGTGCTCAGAAGAGTTGGGCTATAGCAATATATCTAAATCATGAGGCTCTTCAGCTTGATGATAATTTCTTTTTAATTCTGTCAAGTAATATTAAGTGTTTTGAAATACCTGAGAGAGAGGAAAGCTTGTTTTTAAATCATTTCAAAATACCTAAAGGCCTTTACTTTACAATAGATCGTAAATTTAGAGATGGGAAAGAAGTTAAGGATATTTTTGACAGTACAGCTGAAAGCATAATTACAGAAGAGCAGATTTTTGTATTTAAAGGAATACGAAGAGGAGTATTACAATGCTATCAACTTGCTATCAATGAAAAGGTATCAAAAGCCTTTATTCACACTGCACTTTCACTGATTAATAGTTTGGAAAAATGGGATCCTTTCCATATTCTTTTTATTAACGAAGTTGTTAGAAACCAATTTTATCCGATTCTCGATATTAATGATGGTAAATTTCACACAGAAGCGTTTAAAAGGTTTATATGGTTGGGCAGATATACTTTTGAATATTTATCTAAAGACAATACTTATAGTGATGATCACATCGCGGAGGGAAAACAATGGTTGAAAGCATTAAGTGATAAAAATAACACTGAAACCATTGTAGATACTATAAAAAAATCACCTTTAATATTTGCTGACCATTATGAGTTTTTGTTAGGCTATTATGTTGCATCGTCTTTTTATGAAGAAGCGAATGTGGGCGAGGGTTATTATTTTTATCTTCAACAGATTTTAGATGAGATCGGTTTAGGGAAAAATACTTTTGTTTTATTCTGGTCAATTTTTTTCCAGTCTATATATAAGGACGAAATCGACTTTTTGTATTTTATTCCTTCTCTTCAAAAAGATCAAGAAATAATAGAGAAAAGCATTCTTTCTTTATTCTGTTCAAATATCGAATTAAATAATTCAAAATCAAACCTACCTAGCATTAATGAACATGATCGTCTGACTGAGTACATTCAATTATTAAAAGGCGGAAACTTAAAAGATCTAAAAATTATAACGCAAGAAGAGCTAAGAAGTTTATACAAGAATAATGTCAATTCGTCAAGCTTACGTTCAATGGGATTCGAACTAGAGCCTTCTCAATTTTCATTCGATTTTATTCGAAATAAATGTCAATTTGGAAGAGATGGTTTCTTAATAAATCTACAAAGTAAGCCATATGAAGTGACCTTTTATTTAGTTAAGGGCAGTGAGTCGGAGATATGGTTGAAGGATTTGAAGATTAAAACTAAGCCTATTAGGAAATTAATAGATGGCTCAAAAAAAGTATTGGTTAGTTTCATAGAGATAGGGGCATATGATCGTAGTTTGTTGAGTTTCTATGAATATTTAGTTAGCCAACATGAGAAGGAGGAAATTTTTAAAGAAACTGTTATTGTTCTGATGGTAGATGAAAGTTTAGAGTATGTTCAGTCAATAGAATTTCAGCGAGATAAATTGAAAATTGAAAATTATTGTCGTTCCGTATTCGGAGCAAACTGTCACGTCTTGGTGAAAAATCTAAATAATAATTCTGATGGAGAAATAAAGCGTAATTTGAAGCATATAATAGAAAAATATCAAATAAAGGATGTGGAGCTAGTGGATGAAAACATTGATGATACGATATTAGAATGGATGATTAGTGCGAACATATCTTACATTTTGGATTCGGAGGTCAAAAAATCCTATTCCATCATTAATCTATAGGTGTGATTTTACATTCTGTATAGAGAGGAGCTTGCTAAGAAGTATCCTGGTTATGTTGGTGGGTATTTTAGCCCCATTAGATGTAATCAATTTTGTATTTATTACATCGCTATTCGTAGCTAGCGCTGTCGTTTGGCTGTTGCATAAATCAATGTTAAAAGAATCATAGTAAGTTTACAAGTAGCACCCCTTGCAAAGGAGCGCTAGTAGAGAGTAAAGGCTATTTACCATTCCATCGTAAAAAACCGAGGCCTCTGCCCAATCAAAAGGGTAGGGGCCTCGGTTCTAAATCCAATAAGTAGAAATCTATCTGCCCAATGCCTTTCTGCGTTCTATCTCAGCCTGCAGACTCTGGAACCATTCCTGGTATACACGTGGCTCGTAGATCATCTGCTCCTTATTCTCCTTGTTCACCTGTCCCCAGTAGCCATTACGACTAGTTTCTGCCCCCTCATACATAGAGATCTTAACCTCCGTCACCTCATCATTCACACCCTCCACATAAAACATAGCCTTAGACGTATTCGCATCCTTCGACGTACCTGTCCAGAAGCGTTGCGAAGCAGCATTCTTGTTCTCGATACGCTTATTCGCATTGATCAATGGATATACTGGAGCAAGCTGACCCCTCAAAATTGAATTAGTTTTAGTGAGTCATATTGGGTTTAAAGCCTATATTCACATGCCATACTGGCGGATATTGACCCCCTAATTTCTTTTTTCAGTTCATTTCGCTGGAGCATAGCTTGTCCCGAGAATCGGGGTTGCCCCCTTAGTGAGTAGTTTTTGTTACTTAGTGATTACACAATTTGGATCACTGATGGCTGGAAAACCAAAACGAATGAGTCAGATAAAACAATTAATCAGATTGTATCAGGGTGGTAGCGGAATAAAAACCATCGCCCGCATTCTGGGAATGAGCAAGAATACGGTGAGGTCATATCTTAAAAAGATGGCCGAAGGCGGTTTCAATACCGAAGAACTTCTTAAACAGGAGGAACCTTTATTAGAAAAGTCATTTCATTCCGGTAACCCTGCTTATAAAGCAGATAAGTTTGAATACCTAAAAAGCCGTCTTTCGTATTACGAAAAAGAACTAAAACGCACTGGAGTCACCAAACAGTTGCTCTGGCAGGAATACATTGAAAGCGACCCCACAGGCTACAGCTATCCCCAGTTTACCTATCACTTAAGACAACAGCTTATCTCCCGGAAGGGCAGCATGGTGATGGAGCACAGCCCTGGAGATAAATTATATATTGACTTTTCCGGCAAAAAGCTCCATTACATTGACCGCTCCACAGGAGAGCTGGTCGCCTGTGAGGTATTTGTAGCCTGTCTGCCTTTTTCAGACTATGCATTTGCCATGGCTGTGCCCTCTCAGCAGACTCCAGACTTTTTGTACGCCTTGAGTTGTTGCCTGGAGACTATGGGCGGTGTACCCAAAGCTATTGTTCCCGACAATCTGAAAGCTGCAGTGATCAAAGCAGATAAATACGAACCCATCTTAAACCAGTCTATGGAAGACTTCGCCAACCATTACGGTACAGTTGTACTGCCCGCCCGAGCAGGTCGTCCTAAAGACAAATCACTGGTAGAGAATCAGGTAAAAATGATATACACCCGTGTTTTTGCGCCATTGAGAGACCGACAGTTCTTCGATATCCATTCGCTCAATGAAGCTATAAAGACCTGTATGATAAAGCACAACCAGACACGGATGCAGCAAAAGCCATACTGTCGCGAGGAACGGTTCTTAAGTGCCGAAAAATCTACATTGGGTGAACTTCCCAGAGAACGGTTTGAGTTAAAATACTACGCTGATCTCAAAGTTGGGGAAAACGGACACATCTACCTACAGCGTAACAAACATTATTACAGCGTACCGTTCGCCTATATCGGGACAAGGGTAAAGATCATTTACACACGTAGTATGGTATCAATCTATTGTCAGGGTAAACAGGTTGCTGCACATATACGTAGCTATCAGGAAAATGCGTACACAACAGTTGCAGAGCACTTAAAATCCGAGCATCAGGCCTATAAAAACCGATCCCATGAGACATACTTAACAAGGGCAAAAGCCCATTCTGCGGAGTTCGCTGAACTACTGGAAGCTCTCTTTGAGCGCGCACGCTATCCCGAACAGTTATTCCGTACCTGTGACGGGCTGTTCCGGTTAAAGCGGGACTTCCCTAAAGAAGAGTTCGACAGGGCATGTAAGTACGTCCTTAAAAACAAACTATACACCTACTACTACTTTAGGAATGTGCTTGAGAACGGCACTGCTAACAATCAGGAAGAGGGTTCGGTGAAAAGCTCTTTGCCGGAGCATGCGAACATCAGAGGTAGAGCATATTACGCAAGTAACCAGCCTACACTCTTTAATCAGCCAAAGGATGGACTGTGAATACAATAACCAGCTTACAACTGAACAGAATAACAAAACAATAATAAAATGAACATTGAAACACAAATGAGAGCATTGCGCTTGCATGGTATGGAGCGCAACTGGAAAGCACTGAATGAAACACGACGGAGTACCGAACTTACCCTTTCAGAAGGACTATCGCTATTGCTGCAGGCAGAAGCAGATGAACGGGATGAAAAGCGGTTTGGCCGCCTCAGGCAGAATGCAGGGTTCCGTTACCAGGCTTCGGTAGAAGAGATAAACATCGTAGCCACCCGAGGTCTGGACAAGGGAATGATCACTACGCTGGCCACCGGCGAGTACATCAGAAAAGGAGATCCGATACTCATCAGCGGTGCTACGGGATGTGGGAAGAGCTTTCTCTCTTCAGCTCTGGGTCATCATGCCTGTGCTCAGGGGTATAAAGTCTTGTACTTTAACCTACAAAAGCTACTCCTAAAGACTAAAATGGCTCGTTTGGAAGGAACATTGCACAAGCTGATGGATAAGATCTCAAAAACAGACCTGCTGATTGTTGACGACTTTGGGCTAGTGAATCTGGACCAACAGCAAAGACTGGATCTGATGGAAATAATTGAAGATAGGCACGCTAAGGCATCGACCATAATTGCCAGTCAGTTGCCTGTGGCCAGCTGGTATGATGTCATTGGAGAGGATACTATTGCAGATGCAATACTTGATAGACTCATCCATGGTTCATATAGAATCGAGCTTAAAGGCGAAAGTCTAAGAAAAAAGAAGTAATATTGTCAGGTCATCAGTTGGACTAAAACACAAACTCTCTAGAGGGGTCAGTATGTCCAGCAGAGGGGTCAACATCAACATTATATCCAATCAATCCCGTCTCCTTATCCGCGCGCACTACCATATAACTCTCAGACTGCAACAGGCTGATGATAGACTTGAATACAAGATCCTGTCCCGAATCAAATTGCTTAGTAGTCATCATTTTCACTTCAGTAGGTGTACGCGTCACCATTTGTGTAGCACAGGAGCTGAATAAGGCTACAGCAATCAATAGGGTAATAACTCTTTTCATATATTTCTAAAAAATCCAATAAACAATAATACAGGAAGCGACAACTTAGAAAGCCGTAGCGACCACCGAATAGTCCGATATCACATCATTCGCATCAAACGTGATGATCAAGTCAAAAGACCTACTACTGCTACTTTGACTGGCACGTTCGCCAGCAAAGAAATCCGTCGAACCCGCTTTCTGCTCCACCGACATACGGTTGTAACTCCACACCTCCAGGTTCGATTTGTTTTTCGAGACAAGGTTAGGAGCCCCGAATAGCTTAAGCACTTCATCTTGCGTTGTACTACCGTTCACGAGATGACTTTTAACAACCCCCATTGTGAGGTTACTCTTTTGCGCATTACCCTCTGTGCCGTACTTGTAACTAGTACAAGAAGAAAATGACAACACCAATAGTGCTGAAAGTAGAATTTTATTCATATGTGTATAATTTGATTTTTATCTGTCATATGGAATATCCAAACTATATTCATTCGTGTTTGTGCAGTCTGTACTACATGGATATTTCATAGTTTAAAATTTTGACAAACATATCCAATGCAAACATTTAATAATTACGGTTCGCCGTAAAATCAAATGATAATAGCATCTTATCATTGTACAAAGATTACTACTCTCAATGCACTCTATGGACACAGTACAATATTTAACTGTGCACATACAATACACACATTATACGTATATTCGTTTCCCGAGACCAATACAATTAAGATGGCCACCAACAAACATGCAATTATTCGATACGAAGCCCTAGACAGATGCTTTTCCAATAGAGGCAAAAACTTCTTTATAGACGATTTGATCACTTACGTATCCGAAGCACTAAAAAAATATACCGGTACGGATAGTACCATTTCCAGAAGACAACTGTTTAAGGATATGGATTTCATGCGCAGCGAAGCAGGATTCCGCGCGCCCATAGAAAGTCTAAAAGAAGGGAAAAAGACCTACTACCGCTATCAGGACAAAAGCTATACGTTGGCCATGCAGCAGATCAATCCAGTCGAAGCCGAGTTATTGAAGACCACACTAGAGATGCTTGGGCGCTTCAAAGGATTGCCCCAGTTTGATTATGTACAAGAACTGGCGCTAAAGCTCAAGAAAAGCTTTCAGCTAGAAGATCTCGAGCACAGCATATACTTCGATCAAAACGAATACCTGCGCAACTTGCACCTACTGGGCGATATCCTGAAGCTTATCAATCAAAAGAAAGTCTTAAGCATTCAGTACCGATCCTTCAACCAGACTGAAGAAGAAGATATAATCATTCATCCCTATTTCCTGAAGCAGTACAACAAGCGTTGGTTTCTCTATGGACAATGCCAGGGCTTTGACACCTGGACCAGTCTAGCCCTCGATCGTATCGTGGGTATCAGCGTCACCGATGACACTTTGTTTATCCCATGCAATGCATCACCGGACGACTATTTCGAGGACATTATCGGCGTCAGCAAACCGATCGATGGCGACTGTCAGTACGTCAAGATTAAGATAAACAAATCGCTATGGCCTTATATAGATTCCAAACCACTACATCCATCTCAGACTGTTATTGAGCGCAGCGCAGAATACACCATTATCCAATTGGAGATTATTCCCAATTACGAATTTTATGCGCAGATACTAGGATTTGGAGCAGCGGTTGAAATCATAGAGCCAATGGAGATACGAGCTGTAATTCGTCAAAAAATCAAAGAAAGTTTTGACAGGTATGAAAGCTAATTTACCCTATGCACATAGAGTGCACAGATTACATATACCTTTGTTTTGATATTTAAAATTAACAAGCTATAAGCAGAAAAATTATGAATAAGAACTACGGCCAACTAATTGGCAATGTCCAAAGAAGATCGAATCCGGAAAATGTTGTGTTAGAAAAAGCTTTTTCAGATGAACTATCTACTCTTCAATACAATGATGTTTTGAAGTATATCACGCTAGCAATGAATGGCGTAGAGCCTTCCTACACAGAAAGGAGTAAAGAGGCCGGTGAAAGAGTCAAAAATCATTTAAAAGAAACGCTCTCTGATGTGATTTATAAATATCAAGGCTCGGTAATGACAAATACACACATAAAAGGGAGTAGTGATATTGACTTATTAGTGATCACAGATAAATTCTACACCTTTGATCGCAGCGGAATCGAGAAGGCATTGACTGATTACAGTCAAACGATTTACCTAAGAGAGTCCCAAATTAACAGTCTGAAAAGTCAACTACAAGGTGGAGGTTATAGCACCGATACTGCTCTTCAAGATTTACGTGAAAATCGTATAAATTCAGAGTACAAACTGGATGATAAATATGATATCTGTGATATTACTCGTCCTAAATCTATTAAAATCACGAACCAACATCTTAAGCGAGATGTCGATGTAGTAATTGCTAATTGGTATGATGACGTAAAATCCGTAATCAATGATAAAAATGATGATTATCGTGGAATACAAGTCTATAACAAACAATCTCATTCTAAAGGAGACGTCGATTACCCTTTTTTAAGTATCAAGCGTATTAATGAGAAGAGCGCAAGCACCCAAGGTCGATTAAAAAAAATGATTCGCTTTCTAAAAAATGTTAAAGCCGATAGTGATAAAGAAATTGATCTAAGCAGCTTCGATCTCAATGCCATTTGCTACGACATCGATGTCATTGCCTACAAAGATTTAAACAAGTACATGCTTGTAGCTGTTGCGCTAAACCAACTTAATAAGCTTGCGACTGACGGGTATTCAGCGAATAATCTTACTTCCGTGGATGGGCGAGAATATATTTTTAGAGATAATCCCGAAAAATTACAATCACTAAAAAACCTAATGAGTGATGTAAACCTAATTTTATCTGATTTAAAACCACAATTATAAGTATGAGAAAGAAGAAAATATTTATCGGATCTTCAAGCGAAGAATTGGATTTAGCAAACGCAGCAAAAGATATTTTAGAGGCAGACAACACCTTTGAGGTCACAATATGGAATGAAGAGGTATGGGATAAGGCAGTTTTTAAATTAAACAACAACTATCTAAATGATTTAATTAGAGCTACACTACAGTTTGATTTTGGAATTCTTATTGGTACGCAGGACGATAAGGTGGAGGTTAGAGAAATAGAATATCTGCAACCAAGGGATAATATTTTATTTGAGTTAGGGTTATTCATAGGACGACTTGGATTGAATAATTGTGCATTTTTAATAGACAAAGATATCAAAGTACTGTCTGATATTAAAGGAATATCATTAGCCAGGTTCGAAAGGAATAAGTTGCAAACATTCACCAAAGCTATAAATCAGGTAAAGAGCATGTTTAAAAATCAATCGGATTCAGGAATAAACTTTTTTCCTTCATCGACATTGGCAGCTGTATATTATGAAAATTTTATAAAACCGACATGTTTACATATCATTCAAAATAATGGCATCCTGAATGATGATAATGTAAAGTACCAAGATTGCATCATCAAAATTATTATACCAGAGCGTTTGACATCCGATGTCAATAGTCAGTTTCAAACTTTAAAAAGGAAGTTTCAAACCAAGAAATTGACTTTTGACTATTTGGGTAGACCTCGAAACATTGACGTAGAGGTGCTAGTTAAAGATGGGAAATTGTTCGTTATCGATTTTCCAACCGTTTTATCCGGAATTAATTATGCGATATCCAACCTATTGCCGAACGATTTCAACGCAATGTCTGATGATTATGATTCCATTTTAAATAGGGAGTTTGATCGGTTTATATACACATTAAATAAACTAGCTTTAAGAGATGGATATAATGAATTAATCAGCGTTATTAACGAGAGAAATATTAAGTAATTAATTATGGGGTAATGACCATCAGTCAAAAAAGCAAAGGTCACAGAAGGAAACACGCTTCCTGTCCACTTTGCAATCACGAATTTCCAAAAGATCTCCGCAAATTCTTACAGCATTTGGAAGAAAATCATTATCCTGGATTTGAATATGCAAATGGACATTTCTTGTATTATCAGGACAAAAAATTATTGAGTCTAAAAATTCGAAATTCAATTGAATCCTTCTGCCTCAAGTTACTGCTGGAACAAGCAGAGCAATTTTTAAAGGGAAAGCGAGGTGAGTCAATAAAAATCATCGAAAAGTGTTCAAAATGTCGCGTTTCCAAGTCTTCTTTTACTAGATATTCAATCGATGGTAAATTTCAATTTCTCTTTTGTGTGTCGTGTAAGAATAAACTATCCAAAAGCGAGAGTTATATTAAAATAATTTACAACCCGACTGAGCTTAGAAAACGTTAATTCTACAATGAACACCTAAACACAAATTGAACACGTCCAATAACGGCATTTTAAGTATATTTGGTTCCAACTGACAACAATCATTAAGTAGAGAATATGGCCAAATCCAATTTCCAGTTTTTAGAAGAAGAATACGCCTTGCTGTATAACTTAGCACAAGCGGCTGAGTACAACCTATATCAAGATCCGGCTACATCTTTATTTAAATTGAGGCAATATGGAGAGTATATGGCCAAACAGATATTTGAGATCTATGGAATCGACTTACCTGAAGATACCAAATTTCAAAACCTCGTATATACATTAAGAAATCAGGGCATTCTACCAAGCAATGTGATTGATCATTTTACGATCTTGCGTAAGCAGGGAAATGATGCCGTTCACGAATATGTCGGTACCACGGAAGACGCTACATCCTCACTTTTTTCCGCTTTTAAGTTAGGGAAATGGTTTTATGAAGCCTATTCAGTAAAGAATCGTGATATTTCCAATATCAGGTTCAGTAAACCAGAAAACTTAGACGCACGTCACGCTCTTCATATACTAGAAGAAGAAAACAAGGTTTTAAAGCAACAGTATGATGAGGCTATTATTGCGCAACACAAAACGGTTAGCGCCGAGCAACGTCAGGCGTTAACAGAACGCGCTAAGCGCTCTGCGTCCAAGCTGGATATGGACGAAGCGCAGACACGTGAACTCATCGACCTTAATCTACGTAAGATTGGTTGGGAAGCCGATACTAAAGTGTTAAACGCCAAAATTCATAAAACCCGACCAGAACGAGGACGAAACATAGCTATTGCCGAATGGCCAGTCTCTGGAGGTTATGCAGATTATGCCTTGTTCATTGGAACGAGCCTCTATGCTGTCGTCGAAGCAAAAAAATATGGACAAGACATATCGACCAATCTTGATCAGAGCAAACGCTATGCGTTAAATATAATACCACAAGACGGAGTCGATATCCTTGGGGATTGGGATGGCTACAAAGTTCCATTTCTATATTCAACAAATGGGAGAGAGTACCTACAACAAATTGCCACAAAAAGTGGTGTATGGTATCTCGACGTTCGTCAAAAATACAACAATTCCAGGTCGGTAAAAGGATTCCATAGTCCGCAGGATCTACAGAAAAAGTTGGAGCAAGATATTGCCTTAGCAAATAAAAAACTGGAAGACAACTCATTGGATTTCCTGCAGCTCAAAACTGGACTTGGCCTACGCGATTATCAGATTAAGGCTATTCAAGCAGTTGAAAATGTGGTCATCCATCAGCCCGATACCAACAGAGCATTACTGGCAATGGCTACCGGAACCGGGAAAACACGTACCATTATTGGGCTAGCATATCGTTTAATACAGACCAATCGTTTCAAACGTATTTTGTTTTTGGTCGACCGGACATTATTGGCCAAACAAGCATTAGATGGGTTTAAAGATTACAAAGTCGATGACCTAAAGAGTTTTAACGACATCTATCATATCGATGGTTTAAAAACTATATGGCCTGATATCGACAGCCGGATTCATTTTGCTACGGTACAAAGTTTGGTCAAAAGACTATATCACGGAGATAGCGAAGGAAAAGCGCTTAGTATCGACACCTATGATTGCATTATTGTCGACGAAGCTCACCGCGGATATCTACTGGACAAAGAGATGGATGATGAAGAAATCTATTTCAAAGACCAGGACGATTACGTGAGCAAGTACCGTCAGGTCCTAGATTACTTCGATGCTTTCGCTGTTGGTCTTACAGCCACTCCGGCTTTGCATACTACGGGAATTTTCAACAGACCTGTATTCAATTACGGCTTGCGAGAGGCCGTATTGGATGGATATTTGGTAGATCAGGATCCACCGATTAAGATTACGACTCAATTGTCGGAAGAGGGAATTGTCTGGGAGAAAGGTGAAAAGCCCATGGTGTATGACAAAGAAGATAACCAAATTGTTGAATTAGATGAGTTAGAAGATGAATTGAAATTCGATATTTCAGGATTCAATAAGCGTGTCATTACCGAGAACTTTAACCGAACGGTTCTCCGTGAATTGGTAAACCATATAGATCCGGATAGCGAAGCCAAAACTTTGATTTTTGCAGCTACCGACGAACATGCGGACATGATTGTCAAAATCTTAAAGGAAGAGTTTGATACTGCTGGAATCCCTATCCCAGACGATGCTGTAGTCAAAATTACAGGAAAATCGGACCAACCAGAAGATAAAGTAAAACGATATAAGAACGAGAAATACCCAAATATTGCCGTCACAGTAGATCTTTTGACTACAGGTATTGATGTACCAAAGATATGCAACTTGGTTTTCATGCGTCGTGTCAGATCTCGTATTCTCTATGACCAAATGATAGGTCGAGCTACGCGATTATGTCCTGAAATCAACAAAGAAAGCTTTCGAGTCTTTGATGCTGTCAACCTGTACGAAAACATTAAAGATTATACCGAGATGAAGCCGTTGGTTGTAAATCCTTCCGCCGACTTTAGGACGTTGAATTACGAGTTTCAACATATACAATCGGAAGACAGAGCCGCACAACAAGTAGATCAGATCATTGCCAAATTACAACGTAAAAAACGTGCTAAAGGTTTAGATACGGAAAAGATAAAATATTTCACTGGAATGGATTCTATAGATGACTTTATTAAAAATATTCGAGAAAAAAACATAGCAGAACAAATCCAAATCTTATCCGAAACGAATGAACTTTGGAAATACTTAGACGAGTTCAGATCCGCTCCGGCACACCAATTTTATTCCAATCACACTGATGTATTGAGAGAAGTTACTATTGGATATGGAGATTCAGAAAAGCCTGAAGACTATATCGAAGGCTTCAAGCAGTTCTTAGAAGAAAATCAAAATAAAATTGCAGCTCTGAAACTGATTGCGACATCACCTACTCAGCTAAAACGTGCTGATCTAAAAGAACTCATCTTGTTGCTGGACACCAAAGGATATACACTTCGTACGCTACGTGAAGCATGGAAAAACGCGAATAGACAGGATGTAGCCGCCGATATTATAGCTTATATACGTACCTTGATGTTGGGCTCCGTATTGGTGAGTAAGGAAGACCGTGTTAAACAGGCTTTTGATAAACTTTACCAAGAGCAAAACTGGAATGTCTCCCAAAAGAACTTGCTTCAACGTATCGAGAAACAAATGATCGCTGAGGCTATCGTTACCGTCGAAGACCTAGACAATGAACCTTTCTCAACAGAATACGGTGGTTTTGAACGGATCAATAAAAGATTTGGAAATCAGTTGCCAGATATCCTGCAAAAAATTAATACCTACATGTATAACGGAAATCAAACGGCTTAATCTTAAAGCTAATTTGTCTTCCTAGCTATTTAAGGTAGCAATAGTAATAATTGAAAATAAAAAGAAAATACAACATATAAAATGAGTGCTGAAGAAATTGCCCAAAAACTATGGAACCTCTGTAATGTCCTACGTGACGACGGAGTAACCTATCACCAATATTTGAATGAATTAACATATATCCTTTTCCTTAAGCTTTCAGAGGTTAGGAAATTTGAAAATGAAATTCCAGAAGAATACCGCTGGAAGAGATTCAAATCTGTAAAAGACAACAAAGAGCTATACGATACATACCGTGAGTTGTTGGCTACGATTTCTGCAAAAACAGATAATGCAACTATAAAAGAGATCTATACCAATGCTTCCAGTATGCTCCGCAAGCCCGTCAATCTACGCACATTAGTGACAGCTATAGACGGTATCGATTGGTTTGAGGATACAGAGAAAGATCAGATCGCAACGATTTATGAGGAATTGTTAGAGAAAAATGCAAACGAAAAGAAATCTGGTGCTGGTCAATACTTCACACCACGTCCTTTGATCAATGTAATGGTTGATCTCATGGTGCCTAAGATCGGTGAAAAATGGAACGACCCTGCTGCGGGTACTTTTGGGTTTATGATCGCAGCCGACCATTATCTCAAAGAGAAAACAGACAACTATTTCACGCTAACGGAAAAAGATAGACAGTTTCAAAAGTACGAAGCTTTTTCAGGTTGCGAGCTCGTACAAGACGCCCACCGCTTAGCATTAATGAATGCCAAGCTACACGGTATCGAGTCGCCCATAGCACTAGCTGACACCTTGAGCCAAGAAGGCGAATCCTTCAAAGGATACGACGGTGTCTTAGCTAATCCTCCTTTCGGCACTAAAAAAGGAGGCGAACGACCAACACGTACGGATTTAACGTTCTTAAGCTCAAATAAGCAGCTGAATTTCTTACAGCACATCTACCGTTCACTACATAATGATGGTAAAGCGCGTGCAGCTGTGGTATTGCCAGACAACGTATTGTTTGAAGACGGTGACGGTTTAAAGATCCGTCGTGACTTGATGGACAAGTGTAATCTACATACCATACTACGTCTTCCAACAGGAATATTTTACGCAGCTGGTGTCAAGACGAACGTTTTATTCTTCACCCGAGAAAATACTGAAACCGGCAACACTAAAAACGTATGGGTTTACGACATGCGTACCAATGCTCCAAGTTTCGGTAAGCGCACACCATTCACCCGTGCAGCATTTGCCGATTTCGTGAAGGCATATACTGGTGGTATTTCAATAGATGAGGCCAAAGAAAACTGGCAAGGAAATATTGATGAAGTTAAACGTGCAGAAATAGCCAAAGAAGATAACCGTTGGCAAGTATTCAGCCGTGAGGCCATTGCAGCCAAAGGGGATTCGCTGGATATTGGTTTAATAGCGGATAGTTCGTTAAGTAACGGGGACGATCTCGGCGAACCAATAGATATCGCAAAAGAAGCTATGTTGGAGCTGAATGCAATTAATAAAGAATTGGAAGATTTGATAAAGGAGTTGAGCTAATGGAAAAGGTATTCCCTAAGGGATGGGTAGAGACGGAATTTACTAATTTAATAGCACATGTTTTAGGTGGTGATTGGGGAAAAGATGTTGACTTTGAGGATGAAAATTATGTTGAAGTATATTGCATTAGAGGTAGTGAGATTAAAAATTGGAGTACGCATTTTGGTGATACTGCGGTAGTTAGAAAGATCAAGAAGTCGAGTCTTGATAGTCGACGATTAATAAATGGCGACATACTCTTAGAAATTTCAGGAGGTGGTCCTGACCAACCGGTTGGCAGAGTGGTTTTGATCACAGAAAATACCTTTGATAGATTGCCCGAACTACCTTTAGTTTGTACAAACTTTTTGAGATTAATTCGCCCCGTGTCACAAATCAATTCAAGTTATTTTTGTTCATATCTAGATTTTTTTTATTACAGCGGAGAAGTTGTTAAATATCAAGGTGGTAGTAATAATTTACGTAACTTAAAATATAAGGAATATGAGACAATACAAATCCCTCTCCCTCCACTAGCCGAACAAGAACGAATTGTCGTCAAGTTGGATAAACTCTTTGCCCAACACGAAAAGATAAAAGCAGCACTTGACCGTATTCCGCAATTGCTAAAAAATTTCCGTCAGCAAGTATTGACTCATGCAGTCACGGGAAAACTAACCGAACAATGGCGGGAAGGTAATGACTTGATGGATATAGATGTTTATTATAATCAAATAACATTAGATCTCGAAAATCATTATAACGATAAGTTAGAATTAGCAAAGAGAAACAAACTAACTAAACCCAAGGATCAAAAGAAAAATAAAAAATCAGAGAAAGGAAATATAATACTGCCTGAATTGCCAAACAATTGGAGGTATTATAGATGTGAAGATATTTGTTATTTAGTTACTGACGGTGCGCACCATCGACCTACTTATATAGATCAAGGTATCAAATTTCTAAGTGTTAAAAATGTGCGACCTTTTACGATTAATGATACAGATACAAAATATATTTCTCCGGAAGAGCACAGCAAACTAATTACAAGATGTAATCCTGAAGCAGGAGATATTCTTTATACAAAAATAGGAGCTACATACGGATACGCTTCAGTAATAGAACTAAATTATGAATTTAGCATTTTCGTAAGTTTAGCATTGATAAAACCGTCTAGAAAAATTCTATCGAAATATTTAGAAATAGCATTTAATTCTGGATTAGTTTTTAACCAGGCACATTTTAAAGTTTCCGGAATTGGAGTTCCTGATTTGCATTTAATTGAAATTAGAGATTTTGCAATTCCATTAACACCTCTTCAAGAACAAGAGGAAATCGTTCGTCGAGTAGAAAGCCTTTTTGCCAAAGCCGACATTATAGAAGCACGTTACCAAACCTTAAAAGCCAAAATAGACTGCTTACCGCAAGCCATTTTAAACAAAGCATTCAAAGGCGAACTGGTTCCTCAACTTCCTACAGATGGTGATGCGAAGGATTTGTTAGCAGAGATTATGGCGTTGAAGAAAGAAATTGCAGGTAAAAAGAAACAAAAATGAAAAATCCAACTGAGTTACTAAGGGATTTTTTTGACAAATCGCTCCTGATCAAACTTTCAACAGAACCAATCGATCATAGCTGGGGTGAAAATCTAAAAAATCACATCAGTAATCATGCTTTCACTGATCCTTTTAACGTAGATGAACAAACTGATCCAGAACAAGTTCAACATTTCAATAGGTTGATGAAAACTGAAGGTGATACTATAAAATGGCGAAAGTTAATACCTTCGGGCAATCAACTTTACATAAAACCGGAAAACAAGGAAGAGCTTATTCCAGATGCTGTATCTCAACTTTACCTTCAATTAAGCATTCCTATTTTTGAAAATTTTATAGTCTTATTGGAAAATTTTTTACCTAAAAAAGTCAGGAGGAATAGCTTCGAAATTATTAATGATTTCTATCTTGAATTTAAATTTGAGCTAAAAGAACTGGACGATAAAAAGGTATCCTACAAATATCCAACTATTCTATTACTTCATAATTTGCGTCTATTCCGCAATTCTATCACTCATTCGGACAGTAAAGTATCAGACCTTGAAAAAGAATTTATCAAATACAACGAATGTGTAGACAAAAAGAAGAAAGGATATGAAGACTTAGATCATCTTTCAAAAATTATATTTTGTTACAGGTTTTCAAAGGACGGTTCTAAAATTTTCTTAGACAAGGAAGCATTTGAAAATTTATCAGATTTATATTCACAGTTAGCTTACATTGGCTATTTATGCTTTTGTAAGAAGAACAATCATAATCCGGAGTTTTAAAAAAATTAATAAGATGGATTTAACTATTTTAAATTCTGCCCTAATAGGATCTATCGCAGGTAGCCTTCTAACATTTATCATAACGTTTTTTCAAGATAGTGTAAGGTTCAAAAGGGAAATGAAAAAGCAAACACATTTGCGCATTCTTGAAAAGGCAGAAAAAGCCGTAGGTTATCATTTTACATACTATACAAAGCTCATCGAAATGCAAAAGGTCTTTGAAGTGATGAAAGGAGCATTGGATGAGTACCAAAACAAAGCTGAAGGCCTAGAGGCAATATTTCCTAAATTACAAGAAGTAAGTCTAATAATTTCGAAGCTCCAAAATGATTATCAGATAGAAGCAAATTCTATATTCCTATATATTGAATCGAATGTATTTAATGACTGGTATGATAACAAAATAGAGGAGCTGACCAACTGTTTAGTTCAATTTAAAGCGAATCAGAATGCCTTTGAAGAAAGCCTTGCACAGTACATGCAATATGTCGGGATGGAATGGACTCAACAAGATGATGCATGGAAAAATGTGATTAAATATGCTGGCAGTATGCAACTAGACATCGATAATATTCTTGTCGTTTTGAAAGAATATATTCAGATTTCAAAAGATATCGTTACAGAAATTAGAGTAAAAGTTCCTAGAAAGCATCTCAAAATTTAATGAGGACGAATCTTAACTAAAAATCGACGCAGAAATAGCTAATTATTATGAGCAAAACGATTAAAATAAATACGCCATCAACTATAGACTTTCAAAAACTCTATGACTTCCTATGGGAGTCTGATCCGTCCGTATTTGCGATAGGTCGTTCTCCGGACATTGTATACTTCTATCGCGACGGGTATTCTACGCGTGGTATTGATGTTTCCAAAGAAGACGGTGGGTATGAAGTTCGATTGACCACATTAGCTAATTCTGCAGATTATAAGCTAACAAAGAGCGTCATACTATTTTTCGAAATGAACCCTGCTGATACGGTGATATGGTTTGAAGATAGGATGGTAGAATCCGCCAATATTTTCTCAGAGAATGAGATAGACAACTACTTCAAACGTGATATAGAGTTGGTGTACCAATTATCGAATCAGCATAAAACAGCCATAACTTTATCTGCGGCAAATCACGACTATTACCTAGGAGAGTATGCCTTTTCGAAGATCGACATGCAAACCGCTGGTTGGGAGATGCGGACTGAACAGCTAATACAGCAAGTATTATACAGATTACCTAAAAGCGAAAGTGATAACATCCTACAAATCGGCGAAGCTGAGGAGATGAAAATAGCCAAACTGGTCACTGCCGACGTTTCATACGTTTTGAAAAAGTATGATGCATTGTTATTTAACAAAAGTATGAACAGCAATCGGATGCATGACATGGTATTCCTGACCAATGACATACTTAACGATAACTTACCAACGTCTTGGGAACGTATAGACGACTACACCATTTTAGCTCCTGCGCTAGGTTGGGAGACATATTTGGAGTATGTCTGTAAAATGACCCCATTTCATCAACCTGAATTGTTTTAGTTATCTTATTGCTAATCGTTACAACAAAAATATAAAGCCCATATTTTATAGAATCCTTAAAGAAGGGACACTTTTACACCACGACGTATAAATGAAAAATACATTAGCTATATTAATAGTCACTACAATAATATCGAGTTGTTCTAGTAGAACTAACCAAGAAAACGATCAATCGACTGAAAGTCAGTATTACACAGAGCAACCTAGCGTTCAATATCAAGAGCAAGCTCTTCAAGAAGAACAAAGTAAAACTGAACAAATGCGAGATCCTTTGGAAGGATTACGGCATGAACCAATTACAGAAACAAAACGAACAGTCAATCCCGATGGGTCGATTACAGAGTATTCTACAACAACCGACGGAGTCAATACCTCCACTTCTACAAAAACATATACACCCAATACATATTCGCGTAGCTCAGATAACAACAAAGTTGATTTTGAAGAAGCATACGAATATGCTAAAAAAGCCTACAGAAATAGTGATGACATTGACTATGCTCAAGATTATTTAAAAAAAGCGATGAATGCTTTCTCCAATGCGGAGACAAAAGCCAATAATATAGATTGTTCCAATGCGACGTGGTCAGCATCGGATGGGTATAGTAATGCTAAAAAAGGATATAATTCAGATACGTCCGAAGATATTGAATACTACGCAAAGAAAGCAATGAATAATGCCGAAGAAGGAATATCTTATGTAGAAAATTGCGAAAGGGAATAAGGCATTCGGCCTTACACTATTCTGCAGTTATGTCGCAATTATGTAAATAAGGGGCTTGAGAAGGAGCTGTACTTCTTTCGGGATGTCGTCAAAGAGGCATTTCTCTCGTAGGACTTAGGCCATCGGGAAGCAAATGTTTAAGAAGGCACTCCTTGTAAAGTATTGCCAGTGCGGCTAATATACAGATCTCCAAAGCAAAAAGAAGAAAGAAGAAAGTATACTGTTCAAATCTTAGCTTTTTTTTATTACTTTGTATATAGAAAATCTAATAAGAACAAAAAACTAATTTGATCCAGTGAAGATAAAAAATGTACATATTGACAATATTGGAAGGTTTTCCGATCTAGAAATTGGCTTTACCAACACTGATGACCAAATCGTAAAACACATCATCTTGATAGGTAATAATGGATCCGGTAAGACTACTATATTAGAGTCCATTTCTTTAGCATTGAGTTGGTTTGTATCAAGGGTGAAAAGCGAGAAGGGTAATGGAATGCAGATTCAAGAGTTGTCTATTAACAATAAAGCGAATGCTGGACACATAAGGATTGATGTAGAAGATCATAATACCCCATTTCGATGGACTATTTCCAAGTCTAAAAAAGGCAAGAAGAATGAAGTGCCGACAAATTTAGAAGGTGTCAATAGATTGGCCGATTTATATAGAACCAATTATACACAAGATGATGATCTTTCATTTCCTTTACTTACTTATTATGATGCCAATAGAGGTGTTCTAGATATACCCGTTCGGATCAGAACAAAACATAACTTTGAACAGTTAAATGGGTATGACAATTCTTTGAAAGGTATTGTCGATTACCGTACTTTTTTCGAATGGTTTAGAGAGAAAGAAGATTTAGAGAACGAGAGAAAAGTTAAACTAATAAATTCTATTGGCGGAAATTCAAATCTTGATGCCAGTTTTTTAGAGGAATTAAGGCAAGCGACGGATAAACAGTTGAATGTAGTTCGACAGGCGTTAACAACATTTTTGCCCGAGTTTGAGAATATACGGGTAGAGCGTAAGCCAAGAATACATTTAGCTGTCAATAAAAATGGTGAACACCTCAATCTGGAACAATTATCTCAAGGCGAAAAGTTAACCATGGCGATGGTAGGTGATATTGCTAGACGTTTAGCCATATTAAATCCAAAATTGGATAACCCGCTGCATGGATCCGGTATTGTTATTATTGACGAAGCTGAGTTACATCTACATCCCCAATGGCAAAGAAGCCTTATTAAGAGGTTGAATGATACGTTCCCTAATTGTCAATTTATTTACACAACGCATTCGCCATTATTGGTTAGCGATTTTAAAGATATTATCTGTTATTCATTATCTGATGGTGACCTAGAACCAGTAGATCAGCTATTTGGTTTAGATGTCAATCAGGTTTTACTCGAAGCAATGAATACCGACGTTCGTAATTCTGAGGTACAAGACAATGTGGACAATTTTAGAGATGCTATAGCAGATAAAAACGTAGATCTTGCCAGGACCTTATTTAGAACATTGAGTCAACAATTGCCCGACAATCATATCGAAATGATTAAATCACGCTTATTATTGAGGAAAATCGAGCTGCAAAAATGAGGCGTATCAATAAAGGTCCAGAACCCGTTTCTTTAACTCAACTAAAGCTAGATCAACCCCTATTTACGTATCAGGATATGGATGGTGCATATAGTGTTATTCGTTCAGATATCAGGCAGTCCTGTATTGCTGAACAGTTCTCATTGTGTGCTTACTGTTGTGATAGAGTTGATAATATTAGCAGTCACAATGAGCATATTATTCCGCAAAGTGATCCTATGGGTGCAAGTTTGACTTTAGAGTATACTAATATTGTTGCGAGTTGTAATTCCAACAATCATTGTGGTCATTTTAAGAAGAATAATGCTATTCCATTAACCCCCTTAATGGGCAATTGCGAGGGAGACATCATATATCAACTTAATGGTAAGATGACCCACAGAAATCCTGATGCACAACGTACTATTAGTATTTTGAACTTACGGAATTCAGCACTCAGCGAGAAAAGAAAGAATATAATTGATTTGATAATTTTTGAGTATGTGGATGATCTCGGAGAAATGGTATTAGAAGATGTTGATTTTTTAGAACTCATGATTGATGAATTAAGAACACCAGATGCTGCTGGAATGTTAGAGGCATTTTCGCCAGTAATTATTAATGTACTTAGGCAATTGATAACATAACTGCATATTCCGGTGATATGCAAGACGCCAATCTAAAATTCCCTATCTTTACAATATGAATCAATTATCCCACTTGCCGGAAGATAAACAGAGAGAGATCCTAGCTGCCTTAGCTGTAATTAAAGATGTAGCTCCAGTTGCAAAAATAATTCTGTATGGAAGTTTCGCAAGCAACGATTGGGTGGATGATATTGATTTTGTTCATGGTGCAGAACTCGAATATCGTAGTGACTATGACTTTCTCGTAATATTGGAACAGATTGATGAGAAAGATTACAATATTAAAAGCAAAATTGTTAACCGAACTAAAAGCTTTCGGCACCGAGTTAGTCCGATGGTGCGTAGTATATCGTATGTGAATTATGGTTTGGAAACTGGACAATTCTTTTTTAAAGAGATAGTTGAAAGAGGAATAACATTGTTTGATAATGGCAATACAACGTTTTCTCCATCACGTCCGTTAACTATAGAGGAGCAGCGAGAATTAGCAAACGACTACTTTCGTTCTTATGTAAAAGGAGGCAGTAGACTTTTGAGAATTGTTAAGATAACACTTCCTGATTTTTTGGAGGATCAAGAGGAATTGAAAGAACTTTTGTTTGTACTTAGGCAGAGTTTTGAAAGCTTTTACGCAGGTTTGAGTTTAATTTTTAGGGGTTATAAACCCAAGAATCACGATTTAGATGAATTGCGTGATCTGACAAAAGTTATTTCAGATGATCTTAATTTTGTTTTTGTAACTTCTGATGAAAAAGAGGATTATAGACTCTATAGACTGTTAGATCGGAGTTACATTGACGCAAGGTATTCGTTGCATTACACGTTAGATTCTAACGATCTAATAAATCTTATAAAGAAAGCTGAAATATTAGAAAGAATTTCACTTCGATTATCAGAAGAAAGATTAAGGTCTTTAGAGTAGGTTGATTTGATTACAAATTTCTTTCTATTTACTTCCTGTCTCTACGTAAGGGTAGATGTTTAGGTATTTCTATGTTGAAATTGAAAACCTCTGAAGGTTGTATTTCTAAAGCCTTGCACACAGCAATAAGACCACTTACCGACATATTATTTCCGCCTCTAATTATACGGTAAACTTGGCTATAACTGAATCCGGTTCTGTCTTCAATATCCTCCAAAGTAATTCCCTTTTCATTAGATATTGACCATAGTCTTTCCCTAACTAGTTTTAGATTTCCCTTATCTATATATTGTTCGGCCATAGACAAAGAGACATTTTAAAAAAGCTATTTATTATTCCAAATTTGGAATAATTGAAATTGATTACTATATTTGAATTATCATTCGTTGGTAATGGCGTGAGAAACCTAAAACCAGTATGAATGAGAAGTATAGACTTAAATAAGAATCGTAGATATTCAGATAGGGCCTCCCTTAATTTTTTAAGGTCGTGGTCGCGTAGTTTCTCACGCTCAACCATTGAGCAAGGGAGGTTCCTTTTCTGTTCATTATATTTTATTGGCAACCTGAAATGTTGGCTTTTTAGGCTATTGATCTGTCCCCCAGAATAGTATGTTTCACTCACCATTTTTATTTATTCAAAGTATCGGTTACACCAAATAAAAACCAATTATTTCTATTAGCACACGCTCCAGGTATAACGATAGCGTTAAATTGTTTAATTTATTGACATATAGATTTTTAAATAATACTGTCTGAAATAAGACTTTCCATCTATTTGTCGCTAATATAGCTTAAAACCTCGAAGAGCTCTTCAAGGCTTTTGGCAAACTTAAATTACTTGAAAAATGAAACATTTTTTTAGGGGTGGGGAAGGACTGTCCTGTGGACAGAGTGACAAAGATCTTTCTAGTCACCCGATAGAACAAAACAATAGATTTCGAGATAGATTATCTACGATGAGCCCTTCGGGGTTGCTTCTTCGCGAAGCTCATCGCAATGACGAACGGGAGGCAGGGCAATCCGTGATAAATCTGGTAAAAAGATATCCAGCAGATCCACTCTTGGTAAGAAGTAGCTACAGAGCAGGTAAGGAACCTGTAGGGGCTCAAGACGACCGATTTCATTCTGCCCAAGGCCTGCCCTTGTCCGGCCTTGATTCTGCCAAAACACGGTCGATCCCCGATGGATCCCCGATGAATCCCCGGTCACCATCGGGGCGCGATCGGAGAACGATCGGAAGTTCATCGGGGAAAAGTGGTATTTGCCCAGGTTCTGGCAGGTACCCAGTAGGGGCTAGCGCTGCTTATCTGTCGCCTACTGGTGGCGTAGCAGATGGTTCACAAGCAAGAAATAACCAAGGAACAACCGAAAAACAGGCCAAGCGCCAACAAAGCCCAGAGAAAGAGCCGCAGATAGGTAATGCCTTTGCAGGCGGCAACGAGGTGTCCGACAGGAGAGAGGTAGTGACTTTGTTCGCACCTTGTTCGCCCCTTGTTCGCACCTTGTTCGGCAAATGTCTA
>NZ_WFKM01000012.1 GCF_011007365.1 Sphingobacterium sp. xlx-96
ACCGCAGCAAGGAGCATCTGCTGGAAATCGAAAGTAAATTTTTCGAACATTGCCGCAAGCAGGGCTACCCCGAAAGTGCGAGCAGGGAGATATGGCGGCAGATGGAGAGCTTTGCAGGGTACTCTTTCAACAAGGCGCACTCGGCTTCCTTCGCGGTGGAAAGCTATCAGAGTCTGTTTCTGAAGACGTACTACCCTAAGGAGTTTATGGTGGCGGTGCTGAACAACTATGGGGGCTTCTACAACCGCAAGGTGTATGTCAATGAAGCTAAGCGTGCAGGTGCCCGAGTGAACCTGCCTTGTGTGAACAGGTCGGTATTTGCGGCAACGATCTATGGGGATGACATCTTTCTGGGATTTGACGCGCTGCTGAATCTGAATGATAAGCTGGCGCTGCGTATCCCGGCCGAACGAATGGCCAATGGGGAATATACGAGTCTGGAAAACTTTGTACTGCGTACGGGAGCCAAACTGGAGCAGCTGATTATCCTTATCCGAACGGGGGCTTTCCGCTTTATGGGACTGGGCAAAAAGGAACTGCTATGGGAAGTGCATCTCCTGCTGTCAAAGGATAAGCGGGCGGAAACGGTACCACTACTCTTTGAAATGGCGAGCCGTAAACCGGTACTACCGAAGTTGCAAAGCTCGGTACTGGAGGACTATTATGATGAAATAGAACTGATCGGTTTTGGGGTGTCGGGTTCGCTATTTGATCTGGCTCGGAGTGATTATAAAGGGGACGCCAAGGCTGCGGATCTGATGAAGCAGGAAGGAAAAATGATCCGTATGGTGGGGGATTTTGTGGTCGAAAAGTATGTACGTACGAAAAGCGAGAAGCTGATGAAATTCGGCACTTTCCTCGATGCAGCGGGGGATTTTTTTTTTACGGTACACTTCCCTCCTTCGCTGGCCCAATACCCCTTGCGGGGCAATGGCCTATACCTGATCGAGGGTAAGGTGGTCGTCGAATTTGGATGCCCTGCCATCGAGGTGACCCGATGTGGCAAGATGCCACTGAAACCTGATCCGAGAAGTGTTTAATAATGATGAATTTGGAATACGCAATTGTAGATATTGAAACTACGGGCGGGAATGCCCGAGGTAGCCGTATGACGGAGATCGCGATCCGCATACACAATGGTAAGGAAGTGATTGAATCCTTCGATTCGCTGATCAACCCGGAAAAGAATATTCCGCTTGCCATATTTGCCCTCACAGGCATAGACAACGAGATGGTTCGGCATGCACCTGTCTTTGGTGATATTGCTAAGCGTGTGTTTGAAATGCTGGAAGGTCGGATCTTTGTGGCGCATAATGTGAACTTTGATTACTCTTTTATCAAACATCAGCTGGCCGAATGTGGTATCAAATGGGCTGCAAAGAAGCTCTGCACGGTTCGCATGGCACGCAAGATAAAGCCCGGCCACCGCTCCTACAGCCTCGGCTACCTCTGCGACGATCTGGACATACCTATCCTGAACAGACACCGTGCAGGTGGTGATTGTGAGGCTACGGCAATTCTATTCAGCCGCTTACTGGAATGGGATGAAGACGGAGTAATCGCAGGAATGATTAAAAAGTCATCGAAAGATCAACGCCTCCCCCCTAATCTCCCCGCCGATCAGTTTGAAGCATTGCCGGAACGACCAGGGGTATACTACTTTCATGACCTGAAAGGTAAGGTCATCTATGTGGGCAAGGCGCTAAATATTAAGAAACGGGTGGGACAGCACTTCTCTGGACACAATATCAATCCGCAAAGGCAGAACTTTATGAAGGAGATATATGCGATATCTTCGGAAATATGTGCTACGGAGCTCATGGCGCTCCTGCTCGAATGTGCGGAGATAAAAAGGTTATGGCCTGCACATAATCGTGCGCTGAAGAAGTATGAACCGAAGTTTGGACTGTTTGTGTACGAGGATATGGCAGGCTACAGACGCCTAGCCGTAGGTAAACTCTCTAAATTCCACACCTGCTATATGATGGTGAACCGCGAATATGATGCTGTGAAGTTGCTCTCGGGACTGGTGGATAGGTACGGTATAGATACGCGCCTATGTTCGTTCACCAATACGAAGCTCTCCCGTCAGGATATCGCACAGACGGCCATCGTGGCGCACCTACCTCCTGTAGATGAACATAATGCGCTGGTGGAGTCGGCTCTCGAGGAACTGCAACGTTGCCGCCCTACATTTGCGCTATTTGATAAGGGGCGCGATGGCAATGAGAAAAGCTGTGTATTTATTGAAAAAGGCAATTTCTACGGCATGGGCTACATCGATAGCGGGTGTCAGCTCAGCGACATCGATGATGTACGTGACAACCTGACCCGCTATGCCGGAAATCACTATATGGTACAGTTGATCATCAACTATGCGGAGAGGTATCCAAGGAAGGTGATGAATTTGGCGTAAAGTGCGCGTCTGTCACTCTTTATCCTTATAAACATAAAACACGTGTCCTTTTAAATTTTCGTGATCATTATTGATTATTGCATCCTCTATAAATAATACGTGTTTCTTTAAGAAAGGCATCCTGTTATGATACATTTTATTATTGTAAGGATCTATATAAATATCCAAATTTACGCGGTCTGGTACCCAGCTTGGATCTGGATGTCCAACTTCTGACGCCGACCGCAGGATATTGAAGCCCAAATCTCGGAGTTCGTGTAATATGGGAATACTTAGTTTTACAAATCCAATCATTATTATAATTAAGTGTTTTAATATACAACGGTCGAAGCTTAATAAAGTTGAAAATTTCTCATAATTCTATAAACAGGTAATACAATTTTGGTTTGCTTTTTGTAACAATGAGTGGGAACAATGATCTTGTACTATGATTAAAACGATTAGCAAATTATCTATTATCACGGCCGTACTGTTTAGTACTTCATGCGGGGAAAGACCTTCTAAAAACGATGACAAACAGGAAAAACAAGCGGAAAAGGACAGCACGCATGTTCTAATTAGCATCTCGCAGCGACAACTTTATGTACTGGAAGGTACCGATACCCTTAAAAAATATCCTATAGCAGTGGGAAAAGATGGACATCCTACTCCTGAGGGTGATTTTCAGATTCATCAGATTGACTGGAACCCGGACTGGACTCCACCAGAAAGCGAATGGGCAAAATCCGAAAACTATAAAAAACCGGGAGAGGAAGGTAACCCTATGGGTCGGGCACGTATCGTATACCAAATGCCGTATACTATTCATGGCACAAAAGACATCCAATCTCTGGGTAATGCCGAATCGCACGGTTCGGTCCGGATGGCCAATAGCGATGTAATAGAACTAGGTAAATTACTTATGCAAAAATCGGGAACAGAAAAGTCTGACGATTGGTTCAAAGGGGTATTGAATGACTCCACAAAAATGGAATCGGTAAAACTAGAGAAGCATATTTCCTTAAAAAATGTACAATAAAAATCGTGCTGCGTCCTTGAGTCGTTACACACAAGGACGCAGTATTTTTGTCCAATCAAAAAGGATGAAAAGACGATTCTTAGGGAGAAAATTAGCCTATCACTCTGTTTAGAAACTTATATTTTAACTTCTTGGAATCGTAACATTCACGACAGTCCCACCGCTAGGCGGTGAACTAATGTGAACATTCCCATTTAATAGTTTGATCTTGCTGAGGATGCTTGCTAATCCAATGCTGCCCTTCTCCATTTGCGAAATATTTATTCCACGTCCATCATCGCGTATGGCGATTAAAATCTCTTCGGGACTAACTTCAATATTGATTTTACAATGTGATGCATAGGCATGCCGTACAACATTGGTCATTAATTCCTGAACCGTGCGATATACCGCAAGCTGTAAATATTTCTCTATTTTTTTGTACGGGCCTTTAATTTCACAATTGAATTTGGTGCTACCTGAAAATTCTACACAAATGTCTTCAATCGCACTTTTAAGTCCGAACTGTTCGAAGTTGAGGGGCGTAAGTTCATTGGAAATTCGACGTGTCTCCTCAATAACCTCCTTTAAGAGCTTGTCCGTATATGCTTTTGCTTCTTTGAATTCACTTTCATTTAAATCGTAATTAAGCGTCGACATACTGATTTTAATTCCATAAAGGATTTGGCCGATACCGTTGTGAAGTCGCTCAGAAATCTGCTTCCTTTCTTCTTCCAAAGTGCTCAGCGATACCCTGAAAATCTCGCGTTGCTGCTCTGCTTCTAATTTACGAATCCTTCTTTCAGCAGCACGCGCAGCAGATATTCTCATTTCTATGCCTTTTTTGTATGCAGTGATATCTCGTGTGGTGGTCGCTACTCCATCTCCCTGTTTGACTGATGACTGTTGAAACCACCCGTTAAATTGTTCATGGACATAGTGACGAATACTCTCGTCAGGCAGACCTGTTTCCACCACCTTTTTGAAAGTTTCAAAAATGCCCGTTTCTACCACTCCAGGATTTAAAGTAAGTAGGCTTTTGCCAATAACATCACCATACTTTTTTTCTGAAGTTTTATTATTTAACACCCATATGAAATCCACTATTTCATCATTATCATTACGTACAGCCCTGAACACTTGAATCATATCCAAAGAGCTATCTATAGTGTTGCGAAGGATGTCTTGGTCCCTATTTAATTCCATATTTTCTCCCCATTTTTTACAGCCTCAACCATACATTAAATTCTAACTTCATTCAATAGTTTATACAGAGCCCCCTTCCTGGGAATATATATCTAAAAAGGATATTTGTTCTGGTATAGAACATTAAATGGAGATTTTAGTTCAATTGTGCAAAGCTATAACACGCTCTACAACTTAAATGAAACAAAACTCCTCTTTTATCGTTATATTAGTACTCTCATCTGGATAACAGGCACCCTATCGGTGGTAATAAATCAGAATAGCACTAAATCATAACTCGCTATTTTCTTGAAGCCCATTTGTTGAAAACATATACCTATGGAAACTTCAAATTTGCAAATGGAAATCCTCCAACGGATTTACCTTAAAAAATCAATATGGGAATTAGAATCTATAGCTGGATTCCACCAAGCGCTAAAGTCGCTCTTTGCTATGTGTTACATTTATACATCCGAAGAAAAGGATCAACCCAATTCGTATGATCCGTATTGCAACATTCAATTGACGGCACGCGGCAGAGCTGTTGCTTTGGGACGCTTGGTGTAAGTGTAAAATAACAGGGTAATTAAGAGCAGATTATGGTGAGTCTCCATGAATAATCGAACTGGAGAATAGTGTAGGATTTATTTGCGTAGCAGTCGATTAAAACCACACATTAACCCAATGGAGAAGAATTAAAGATTAATTGAATGGAGATGCGTGGCCAAAATAAAGCTACAAAACTAGAAAAAGTTGAAGCCCCCTAATAGTGATCTTTAGCAATCAATAGCTCTTTACCCCAATCATTTAATTCCCAAAGTACATCTACTAATTTTTCACCAAGTGCTGTAAGTGAATATTCAACACGAGGTGGAAGCTCATTAAAGATTTTCTTGCTTAAAATTCCGTCCTGTTCCAGTTCTTTTAAATGCTGATTTAAAACGCGTCTATCCACTTTGGCAATACCTCTTAACATTTCACTTGGACGTTTTTCACCCTCATTAATACGCCATACGATTGGAATTTTCCATTTTCCGCTGATAGCGTTTACAGCAAATTCCAATGGACATATTTTTTCTTCTATCGCTCGTTCCTTTGTTTTCATCAGTGGCATTATTTTTTTATTGGATTATGAGAGCTTCCCCAATATTATGGTGGGCGCTTTCATAAAATTGACTTTTTTATCCCATTGGGACAATAATATGCGGTATTGTGGTTCTGATTTTTCTTTCAAAACTTTGCAAAAATATAAAATTAGATATGAAAAAACTGGAACAACAGATTAACGAACTAAATGAAAATTTAGCGAATCAACTCCCAACGGAAATTTTAGAAGTATTCGGTAAATCTATTCAAGATTTGAAAGGTAGAAATATTGAAGATGGCAGTTTCCATCTAGGCGATAAATTTCCTGATTTTAGTCTGCCAAATACGAATGATAAGAAAATAGCGCTAAAAGAACTTTTAGAAAACGGAAAAGTGATAATAGCTTTTTTTCGGGGCAACTGGTGCCCTTATTGCAATCTTGAATTAAGAGCCTTGCAGGACAACCTGAAACAGATTACAGATAGAAATGCAACGCTTGTTGCTATTTCGCCTCAAACGCCTGACTATAGCGAAGAACTTAAAAGCAATCACAATTTAGATTTTGAATTATTGACAGACAAAAACAATGCCTTGGCTAAACAGCTTGGTATTGCGTTTGAACTTCAAAACTATGTAATTCCAGCATATAGCAGTTTGGGTATAGAACTGGCAGCATATAACGAGAATGATAATAACGAATTACCTTTTCCTGCGGTTTTTGTAATAGATACAAATGGCAACGTTAACTATAAATTTGTGGACAGCGACTATATGAACAGGGTAAATATAGAAGAACTGATAGCACAATTATGAACGAAGTAAGAAGAAAAGGAGCTAGAAGCACCAAGGATATTCCAGCAGAAATATTGACACAGCTTAACTGTGGAAAAATTGAAACAGCTAACCTCATAGAGTGGTTAGCTGTTGACCAAAGGCTATTATTGAAAAATTTACTCTCAGAAAATCAAAGGACAGATTATTTAAAACCTATTCTCAACAAAATTGACCAACTGAAAAAGCAAACTGTAAATACAGTAAATGAAGCTATCAGAACAGGAATTTTTGAGCTAACAGTCCGATACGATGATAGTGATTTCTTAACTGTATTATCGCACCACAAAGCTGATTTGGTTCGCTGTTGGGCGACCTATACCATTGGCAAAAATGATAAACTGAATATTACAGAAACACTCCAACAAATTCGACCTTTTTCGGCCGATAAGCATTTTGGAGTAAGGGAAATTTGTTGGCTAACAGTAAGGGCTAAAATCTCTCAAAACCTAACCCAAAGTATTAAGATACTTTCCGAATGGACATCACATCAGGATGAAAATATAAGAAGATTTACCACCGAAGCAACGAGACCACGTGGTGTATGGTGTGAACATATTGAAGAATTAAAACAAAATCCCGAATTAGGCCTATCCATATTAGGACCCTTAAAATCAGATACATCAAAATACGTACAAGATAGCGTAGGTAATTGGCTCAATGACGCAAGTAAAACACAGCCTGAGTTTGTACGGCAACTTTGCATGCAATGGGAAGAGGAAACCGGGACAAATGAAACAAAATATATTATAAAAAAAGCGCTGCGAACTATAAATAAGCAGTAAATGGCGCTATTCCAAACGGGATAGCACCGAGAAATACCTTTAAAATTGACAACCGCCAAGCAACTGCGAATTTATTTATAGGGGGGATAAGTCACTTCAATACGTCGTTAGTCGCCGTTGGATTTAAAACAAAACACAAAATGCCTATTTTATTTTGATTTGAGCCGCTACAGGACGGGGCAAAAATATTTATTATAAAAAGTAAGAGGAGCTAGTTTTTTAAAATTATACTTGACGCAAATATCTACAAAAGCTATTTTTGGATTCTAGACCTAAAAAGGTACAATTTTATTCAAGACATTTTCTAAAAGCTATTAATATATAATTGTTAGTTATTACATCATGTTTAAAGGATTCATTTTTACCGAACATCTGAAGTCGAGAATCTTATCAAAAACTTTAATTCTCGCATGTATCTCTGCATCACTCGCAGTTCAAAATGTAGCGGCTCAGGAAGCCAAAAATGCATTAAGTTCAAATTTTAAAGTGAGATTGATCAATTTGGAGGCCCCTTCTACAGAGGTATTCCGATATAATGGCTCTATCACTAACCCAAGTGGACAGGAAAAGATATATGAGCTACAATCTAACTTGCCGCCAGGATGGTCTGTTGCCTACAAAACCGAAGGTATGCAGGTAACGTCAGTCAACGTAGAGCCAAATACCAGTAAAGAGATTAGTATAGAAATAACACCATCGTATACTGCGGATATAAAAAAACATATCATCCCAGTTAGAGCTATAAATCAAGGTGATACCGCGGTGGTCAAGCTAGAATCTGTTATAAAAGGCACATATAAAATGGAAATCTCTACGCAAAACCAGGTGCTAAGTGGTAATACGACAACTGGAAGTAAGAAAGAGTTATTCCTTACGATAAAAAACACAGGATCCATGCCCTTGGAAAATATTGAACTGACGACACAATTGCCTTCGAAATGGGAATCGAGCTTCGAAATAGATAAAATAGACAAACTCGAACCTGGTAAGACAAAGGATGTAAAAGTCAACATTAAAGTTCCAGACAAGACCATAGCCGGTGATTATATGGTCAATGTATCGGCTAAAAACAGTAACCTCGAATCTTCTTTGACATACCGGATGGAGATCAAAACTTCGCTCCTGACGGGTTGGCTAGGCATGTTATTGATCATTCTGGCTATTGGCTTTATTTATATATTGATTCGAAAATACGGTAGGCGGTAAGCTGGTTAAAAACAATTGAAAATCGAACAGATATGAATAATCCTATTATAAAGCTAAGAGGGTTATCCAAGCATTATAAAAATAAAATTGCTGTAGACACCCTTTCCCTTGATATAAATAAGGGTGAAATATATGGCCTTTTGGGGCCAAATGGAGCTGGCAAGACGACAACAATCCTTATGCTGCTGGGGCTTAGCGAACCTACATCGGGACAAGCGCATGTATGTGGGCATGATGCTACACGTAACCCTATTGCCGTAAAACAGAAAGTCGGATACTTACCCGATAACTTAGGATTTTATGGACATATGACTGCGCTCGAGAATCTTTCTTTTATCGGTAGGCTAAACGGTCTTTCTGAAAATGAAGCCGAAATAAAGGCTATCGAATTGCTGGATATCGTTGGACTGAAAAACAATATGCACCAAAAAACTGCTACATTTTCCAGAGGCATGAAGCAGCGCTTAGGACTCGCTGATGTGTTGATCAAAAAGCCTGAAGTGATTATCCTGGACGAACCTACGCTCGGTATTGATCCGAGCGGTGTGAAGGACTTTCTTGCTCTCATCAAAAAACTGAACGAAGAACAACAGTTGACCGTGCTTCTATCCTCGCACCACCTCCATCATGTACAGCAGATCTGCGATCGTGTTGGAATATTTGTTGATGGTAAGCTGTTGGCAAATGGCGATATCCCCAGCTTATCAAAACAATTATTTAATAAAAACGGATACCTCACCGTCCTACGATTCCCAAGCGACCGCCTTATATCAGGTCAATTGGAAAAGGACATGCAAGCTCTATATGGTGTGCAGGAGGTAATTGTACACGGAAACGAACTGGAAATAATGTCTACCCATGACCAGACCGCTGAGATGGTGCGATATGTAGTTCAAAAGGGATATGATTTAGTCGGTGTCCAACAGAAAACTTATGGATTGGATGAAATCTATCTCGAATATTTCAAAAACGAAAAAAATCTAAGTGTTAGTAATGAAAAATCTAAAGGAGTCTTTAAAAAGACGTTTTTCAGAAAACAACGGGGGTAACGAAGTCCGATCTCCCCTGCGTGTCTTGTTGCGCAAAGAAGTAGCCGAGCATATCAGAAGCTGGAGATTCATCATATTGTTAACATTGATTGTATTGACATTTATCGCATCAATGTATTCCTCATTAAGCAATATTAAATCTGCATTTGTAGCCACAGATAACAGCAGTACTTCATTTTTCTACCTCAAGCTATTGACATTGACAGATGAGTCCATTCCTGCATTTCATATATTCCTCAGCTTCCTTGCACCTATATTAGGCATTAGCCTGGGATTCGATGCAGTCAACTCGGAAAACAATAATGGATCATTAATACGTCTAATGGCTCAGCCGCTGTATAGAGACAATCTTATCTTAGCCAAATTTCTAGCCCCCTTAATGATTGTCGCTATACTATTCTTCGCACTGACTTTTCTAATTGTGGGTTATGCTATGTGCATCAGTGGTATCCCTATCGAATGGCAGGAAGTCGTCCGTATACTAGCTTTTAACGGGATGACTGTGCTATACGTAGGTTTTTGGCTTAGTATTGCAGTCCTGTTATCCATTCGCTTCAGGCAACCTGCCACCTCGGCATTGACAGCAATAGGTATATGGCTATTCTTCACGGTATTTTTTCAAGTGGTTATCAATATTGCGATAAAAGCTTTTATTCCAGATCCAAATTATCTTTCTGCAGATAAAATAGCTTATTATAATGAGGTAATCCTAAATATTCTTCGGGTATCTCCAAGTCAACTCTATGTGGATGCTTCTACGACTCTTCTAATGCCGATGGTCAGAAGTTTGGGCCCAGTATCTATGGAACAAATGGTCGGAGCTATACCAAGTAGTATATCGCTAAGAAATAGTTTAATGCTGGTATGGCCTCAATTGAGCGGTCTGATCGCATTTACGTTACTTCTATTCGCCGTATCCTATGCTCTTTTCATGCGAAGAGAGATTCGATCCTAAGATGATTATGCAATGGCACTACAATATAAACGGTGCCATTGTTAAAAAGTCAAATTATAAGGATATCTACCTGTTGCCTTTAACATTTTTTTTCTCCCCTCGTGAATATAACGTTATCAAACGCGTAAAAACCTGCCCGCTAAACCGGAAATCGATATATGTACCAAATAATAATTAACGATGCAAAGGTGTCCCCAGAAAGTAATTGCATAGTAGAGTTGGTATAGATCGTGATATTTCTTATATTCATGTGCTAGCTTTAGCAGATACCTATTTATACTATGAAAAACGCACATTCGCTGAAAAGCGAAATAGAAAAGCTCCGAGCAGAGAATAATCGATGGAAAGAAAAGGTTACGGAATTAAGTGATAGTTTAGAAAAAGCAACCTTACCTATACATTGGATCGATGACAATGGTATCATCCTATGGGCAAATGCTGCCGAATTGGATTTAATGGGATATAGTAAAGAGGAATATATAGGCTCATCCATCCTGGACTACTACGGGGACAAGAACAGAATATTGGATATCCTAGTCAGTCTAAAGAGTAGCGAAACGGTCAAAGACTATCCAGCAGACTTAAAGTGCAAAGACGGATCGATAAAACACGTCTTAATAAGTGCAAATGGAGTTATCAAGGATGGGCAGTTTATTCATTCTTGCTGCTTTACAAGAGATGTCACCGCTAGTGTAAGGGAAGAACGATCTAGAAATACCCTACTCCAACAATTGGAAGAAAATGAAACCAAGCTGAGACTGGCCATAGAGGCTACAAAAATGGGTACCTGGTATTGGGATGCCAACAGCAATGATATCTATCTATCGGATGAAGGTCGTAAAATACTGGGATTAGAAATAAATGCTGTAATCGACGAGACCACATTTTTAAGCCAGCTCTTTCCAAATGATTACAAGTCCCTTAAAAAAAACAAAATAGAGCTATCGGAGGATGGTAAGGAAGGATATTTTGACTCCACACAAAATATCCATAAACAAGACGGTTCTCCGCGTATTGTACGTGTGCAAGGAAGCATTCATCCTGTCGAAGCGGGCTTCCCAAGAGTAATAGGAACGGTACTTGACGTAACTGAAATGGTAGCCGCGCACGAAAATGATGAGCTGTTGGTAGCGATAATACGTTCTTCTAACGACGCGATTGTAGGAAAAACACTGAACGGAACCATAAACTCCTGGAATGAAGCAGCAGAACGTATATTTGGTTTTAGCGCGCAAGAGATGATAGGTACATCTATATATGCGATCGTACCCGATGATAAAAAAGAGGAAGAGGCGGCTATACTTGCTACATTACGATCGGGAGGGCGCATGGAATTCTTTGAAACGAAACGCTTAACAAAATCTGGGCGATTGATAGATGTATCACTTACTATCTCCCCCATAAAAGATATGGATGGTAATATTATTGGTATTTCAAAAATAGCCCGTGATATTACTGAAAAAAAACAGGAAGAAAAGCGCAAGCATGACTTCGTGACCATGGTCAGCCACGAGATCAAAACACCACTTACCTCGATCCTACTGTACACGCAGGTCCTGTTAAAAGGATTTAAGAATGATGAAAATAATAAGGCCTGGAATATCGGATTAAAGATCGAGGCACTAGCCAAGAAAATTATATTAATGGTCCAAGACTATCTGAGCCTCTCCAAAATCGAGGAAGGAAAGATCGATATCCGCAAAGAAGAGCTGGATCTAGGCAAACTGGTATACGAAGTGGTAGAAGATACCAAAGTCGTAACCACCAAGCATACTATAACCATAGAGAGCTGTGAAGGGCTAAAGGTATTGGCAGATCCGAGTAAGCTTGAGCAAGTGCTTGTAAACCTCTTAAGTAACGCGATCAAGTACTCGCCGGCTGGAGGTAGTATAACAATAGAATGCAAGCCGAATGCTGAAATGGTGACTGTATCGGTTATAGATCAAGGTATAGGAATACGAAGCGAAGATCAAAAGAAACTGTTCAAAAAATTCGCACGGATAGACCGAGCTAACACCCACACGATATCGGGATTCGGCATCGGATTATACCTGGTTGCCGAAATCCTCAAAAGCCACGGAAGCAGTATTCATCTCGAGAGTAAGGAGGGACATGGATCGAGATTCTATTTTGATATCGAACAAATAACTTAAACCGATATGGACCTAAACTACTGTATAGACTCTTGTACGGCTCTTTCTAATTGTTCTATATCGAATGGCTTGGCCAAATAACGTTCAGCTCCTGCTTCTCGGGCCAAGTCTTCAACATTACTATTTGCGGAGATGTAGATCACAGGTATATGTCTTATATTTTCATCCTGCTTTATGAGTTGAGTAGCACGCACCCCTCCTATGTCAGGAATCCAATTGTCCATCAGAATTACGTCTGGTCCGGCGGCCACCACTTGTTCGACAATATTTTCTACGGTAGCAGAGGTAATAACCTCGTACCCTGAAAATTCAAGCACCATAGTACATACGTCCAAAATCTGGGCATCGTCGTCGAAGAGCATCACGGTTTTATTATTCATAGGTAGAGTTGCAGCTATTGCTTTACTAAAATAGCTAAATATATCTAATAAATCCTATTTGATTTGTACCAAGTTTTCTACATCCTCACTCCAGGATCTGCCTTGTTCAGGAAGATATCTCCTCAGCATACACATAGAAGACCTGGCCTGTCAAATCTCTATCACTGTGACTACGCAGCACCTGATCGATGAGTAAGACCTTCGAAGATCCGGAATACAATACTTCCTGACTAACTCTTCCGGGAATCCAATTCGGGTTAAGGTCGTCTGTCTGAGAGGAAGAACGAAGAATGTTAAACCCCATAGCTTTAAGTTCCTGCAATATGGAGATGCGTAGTTTTACAAATCCTATCATAATTACAACGTTTAAAATGGTTCAATAGCTATATAACAGTTACTGAACCATAAAGTTCTGGTTGTACTTAAAAATTAATCTATCCGGTGATGAACCAAGTTCGATCTCAAACGTCCTTGGAGTACATAACAAAAACATAACGTATGAACTTTGATAGCATTGAATTAGAGGATTTAGAAAAGGTTAATTCCATTCCCAAAACTGTAGAAGAGCAATTGGAGGAAACCTGGTTTGTAAAATATGGCGAACACACCCTTGGTGTAGGCCTATTCTTACCAAATAGCAATCATTGTATACTTGCGATAATAGGTGAAGATTATGATAATAAGATTGTCCTCGGTACTTATGGATCGGGAGATGAGTACCAAGACGCAGTATATAAAGGATTAAACATCGCGTATGAAGGCTACCTGCGATCTATTAAAGGAGATACTGTAATCGGTGGGCTTATAATCGATGATGAATAATTAGAGTTCTTTTGTCAAAGTTTTCATCAAAACAGGAAATGCCTCTTTAAACCAGACGGTGAAATCCTGAGGTCGGCTTTGCATCCAAATCTCGATTTCGTCGGTATCCATCCATTTGAAGTCATTTACCTCATCTGGATTGGGCCGTGGTATTGTATCACTAAAACCAACCAGCACATGATCAAGCTCGTGCTCTACTAAACCATTTTCAACTGGGGAATGGTAAATAAAAGAATAGATCTGTTCTAGATCTGTGGAAAATCCCATTTCAAACGCTAGTCTCTCTAAAGCACTGTCGACAACCCGCTCTCCCAACTGTGGGTGCGAACAACAGGTATTGGTCCATAAACTACCTCCATGGTATTTGTGCGGTGCACGCTGCTGCAACAACAACTGCCCCATACTGTTAAAAACAAAAATGGAAAACGCACGGTGTAACAAGCCTTGGCGATGTGCATCGAGCTTATCCATTTCTATGAGTTCCTCATCACGTTCATTAACGAGTAATACGGTATTTCTTTCCATAAGTATTTTTATTCTATTTCTTTATCATCGTTCTTGAACCTATGGAAAAAGTACACATTCCATAATATCATTGTATAACCGTATACAGCATCCTCTACAGGTACTGTACCGATACGAAAGTTCCAAAAATCATCGGAGTTATAATTTACAACAGCTTCTTCTAAGCCCGTACCTGTAAGCACACCATTGACCAAAAAGAAGCCAATCAATAATATACCGTACACAGTGGTCGCTTGTGAAAAAAATCGGAAACGAGCAATATAATGTAAATACACTATAGATAGTGTGGTAACCAGACAAGTCAGAAATGGATAGATCTTGCCTATCGATAGAATAGTCAAGACTACCAGCACGAATGCCGCTGAAATGACGAAAATAGAGGTAATGCGATCGGACCAGCGGAGATTAAAAAACTTGGTAAGGCAAAAATAAGTAAATACACAGCTGAATGGAATAGTGATGAAAAACAGGATCTCTTCTATGGGCAAATCGAATACTCTAAATCCCACTATATACCTATCATTAAACCACCAGACCCCTCTATCTGTAAACCAGGCGTCCCAAATTAAAAAGGGTAAGGCGACCACTATGCTGGCCTTCAGATATGTCCAAAAATAACGGCTAAATCTGATTTTGGGATGAAATGAGAAGAAGAAGCAGATAATAATAGCAAAAAACTCTACTGCCAGGTAGGTGAATCTTTCCATATACCTATTTTTTAAAATACATTCTGAAATAATAAAGGGGAACCCATAGAAAACCAAAGCACTCCCCTTGTTCTTTGGTGCGGTGTTTATGATGCTGCTTATGAGCCCTGCGAATGGCCTTGAGGTAGGGACTATCGGTGTGTTTAAAAATTTTTAAACGCTGGTGAATAAAAATATCATGTACAAAAAAATAGGCCATACCGTAAATTGCAATACCTAAGCCAATAAAAAACAGGAGACCGAACTCAGACCTGCTGCCTATATAAAGCAACCAAATGGCGGGTATCGCGAAGACGACAAAAAAGTAATCGTTTCGTTCCAATTTTTTATCGTGCTCGGGATTATGGTGATCCTTGTGCCAGCACCATAAAAAGCCATGCATGACATACTTGTGTACGCACCATGTAAATCCTTCCATAAGTATAAAGACACCAATGACAACTGCTAAATACATCATAAGACCGCCGCTTTATATTTAAAATAGCTTTCCATCATGATAGACAATTTATAACCATTAGGAATACGCACTCGCTTGGACATTATATCAGAAGCAGACATTTTGTGGATCTTATTAAAGAGGGACCAATAATATCTATAAGCCAGATAGACCCCAAACCGAGCACAGGAAGGCAATTTTTTTATACCTACCAAAGCTACCGCAAAATCATTCTTGATATCGGATTCAATGCTTGCTTTTACACAATCATCAAATTTATCCATCTCTAAATTGGGAAAGTAGATTCGTCCCAAAGTGAAATAATCGTCGCGCATATCACGTAGGAAATTTATCTTTTGAAATGCAGCCCCAAGTCTCATCGCATACGGCATCAGCTCCTCATAATGTTGTTGATTTCCCTTTACAAAAACCTGAAGACACATAAGACCTACCACTTCTGCTGACCCTACTATGTAATCTTTATAACGTTGATCATTGTAAGACATGGGCTCTAGATCCATAGCCATGCTGGCCAAGAATCGGTCGACGAGAGCCCTATCTATGCTGTAATGATGCACAGAGGCTTGAAAAGCATTCAAAATCGGATTGAGTGAAATCTTCTCTTTGAGCGCGTAATCCGTATCTGTTATCAACCGTTGCAAGAGCAGCTTCTTATCGTAGCCATGAAAACTATCTACGATCTCATCGGCTAAACGCACATAACCGTATATCGCATAAATCGCTGGTCGTATAGAAGCATCCAGTGCTAATATGCCTAAAGAAAAGCTAGTGCTATATCTTTCGGTAGTTATCTTGCTCACCTGAGAAGATAAGTCGTCAAAAATTTTCTTCATAATTTATAGGTTTTGCTTTTGGATCTCACGGGCTACAATCTTCCCTGAAATAATAGAAGGTGGTACGCCGGGACCTGGTACAGTCAATTGACCGGTATAAAAAATATTTTTCACTTTCTTATTACGGATGCTTGGCTTTAAAACAGCGGTCTGTTTTAGTGTATTAGCAAGTCCATAAGCATTGCCGTTGAATGCGTTATAGTCTTTTTGGAAATCACTGACACAATAACTCCGCTTATATACGAGGTGCTGTTTTAAACCGATAGCTCCTGTGTGTTTTTCCAGCCGGGATAACATCATCTCCAGATACTGTTCCCGGATATTTTCAGGATCCTCTAGGCCCACCGCTAGGGGCAAAAGTAAAAACAGGTTTTCGCTGCCTAAAGGGGCGACTTCTGCATCTGTCTTTGAGGGACAACAGGCATAAAACAAAGGACTTTCAGGCCACTCCTTTGTGTCATATACGGTGCTGAGATGTGCATCCATATCGTGCTCAAAAAACAGGGTGTGGTGTTTCAAATTTGGGATTTTGACATCGAATCCCAGATAGTAAATCAGGCATGACGGAGCAAGTGTTTTTTTCGACCAATACTGCTCGCTGTAATTACGGTAATCTTGTGGTAAGAGGCTTTCGGTGTGCTTGTAGTCAGAACTACCAACTAAATAATCGAAAGTTTCAATACCACCCTGGGATGTATTTAAAGATATAGCCCGACTATCATTAATCTGTATATTCTCTACTGCAGTATCTAGATGAAATTTGACACCCTTCTGCTCTGCTATATAAACCATCGCATCTACAACAGACTTAAAACCTCCCTGAGGATACCAAGTACCCAAACCATAGCCACCGTAACTCATCAAACTGTACATAGCGGGTATATCTTTGGGAGAAGCTCCCAAAAAAATAACAGGAAACTCCATCAATGCTAGCAGGCGCGGATCTTTGAAGTATTTACGGACATAGGTACGAAAGGAAGTCAATAGATTTAACCGGGTAGATGCCGCTAGCATCCGGGGTGTAAGAAACTCCATCCAAGATTGTGAAGGTGTATAGATGAAATCGGACATGGCGATTTCGTATTTCTCCTGCGCATCTTCCATGAATCGATCAAACTGCTTACCGGCCCCACATTCAATCGACTCAAAAAGAGCCCGAAGCTGCTGCATATCTGCCGGGACGTCTATACTCTCGCCATCAAATACTATTTCGAACTGAGGATTTAAGGGTTTTAGATCATAAAAGTCGGCCGTGGAAAATCCAAAATCTGCAAAAAAAGATTCTATCACATCGGGCATCCAATACCAGCTCGGCCCCATATCAAAACGGAAGCCACCGTCCGTATTAAACTGGCGGGCCCGACCTCCAAAAGAATTATTCTTTTCAAATACGTCTACCTGATAACCAAACGATGAAAGGTAACAGGCTGCTGATAACCCGGAAAAACCTGATCCGATAATGGCAACTTTAGGAAATCGAAATATTGGAAGCATAGTATTGAAATGATTAAATTAGTATACAAATATACTTTATTAATCATATTATGCTAATAAAAGTTCATAAATAAACTTAAATAGTTTATTTATGAACTTTTATGATGAGTGTCAGCACGCACACTAGGCTGGCTTAATTTGTGCTTCTTTATAGGTTTGGTAGGCGACATCAAGTAATGAATCATTATCTAAGCTTTGCATATATAATGCATGATGGAAGTCATTAAGCTTATTTAGAAGCTTAATCAAATCCATTTTCTCTCTATTTGTTAAGTTGCCTGTCACAATACTTGTGGCTCGTCTGATACGGCCCATCTGATCATTCAATATCTTAATGCCTTCTTCTGTAATCATCACGACCTTACTGCGTTTGTCGGTACTAGATTCCCGTTGACTCACCAAGCCTAAATTGATCAGACGATTGATAGTCTGCATGCCTACAGGTTTCTCATGTATATTTCGCTTTATAAGCTCCATTTTACTCATCGCACCGAAAGCTTGCAAGTTTATCAAATAAATAAACTCTTCCTGAGTTGAAAAAGCAGAACCTGCAATCGCTGATTTTGAATAGCTCTTAGCATAACGGTTCATATGTACGAGCATCGTACTGATAACGCTTTCTGCACTTCTCCCTTTCTCCTTACCAATCCAAAGAGGTTCTATTTCCAAATCATTGCTAGGGGACTTATCCGAAATCCAACGTTCAAAACCTTGTATATTTTGGGGATAGCCGCCTTCTACTGCCCCCTCCTCGAACTCTTCTAAAAGTCCGATAACATCTTTCATTAAACTATAATTCATACTAATAAACTTATTGTCGGCCGTTGAACACTTCTTCTAAAACCTGATATCGGTAATCAAATATCTCTTTCAACTTCTTTTTTACAAATAACGAATGAACCAGTCGACCTAAAATACCCATAGGCAATATATAGCGTACGCTGTCTTTCATAAGGACACCATCACTATTGGGAATGAATTGATGCGTATGCTCCCATTTTTTATACGGCCCTCTTTCTTGAAAATCTACAAAACTCCTTTTTGTATCCACATGAGTGATAAGCGTTCTCCAACGCATAGGCACTCCGAATATCGGAACCACTCTATAATCAATATACATCCCTTCGTAGATCGTCTTTTGAAGGTCTCTGGATAATACCTCAAATTGCATGTTTCCAGGAGTAATATTTGTTAAATTATGGGGATTGGAAAAAAAATCCCAAGCCGTATCAACATCGCAGGATAATTGTTGCTCTCTAAATAACAGATATTCCATGTGTAGAAAAAAACTAAACCATCAAAAACAAGTACAAATATATACTATAATAATTTAATACGCACCCGTAATAGATGTCTTATTCCCAATTCTTTTTATTAGCTTTGTTAAAACAATAAACCTTGAGTCCAATAAATTACTTGTCTGAAGATGATCTGATTGACCTTTTGAAAAAGAAGGATCAGCGTGCATTTCATTATCTTTATGACAATTATGCTGGGGCGCTCTATGGTGTTGTATTACGGGTAGTCACAGACAAGATTTATGCAGACGAAGTGCTACAGGACACCTTTGTCAAGATATGGACTCATGGCTACCAATTTGACCGAGAAAAAGGAAGATTGTATACCTGGATGTTAAATATAGCTCGCAACGCAGGTATAGATTATATTAAATCTAAGCGTATCCGCAACGATCAAAAAAACCAATCGCTCCAAGATATCGTAAATAGTGAAGAAAAACTTAGTTTTGCGAAGACCGATCTGGAAGAGCAGCTAGGCCATATTGGGATCAGTTCGGTGATTGATAAATTAAAACCTGAATGGCGGATACTTATTAAAATGGCCTATTACGAAGGTTATACACAACAGGAGATAGCAGAAGAGCTTGAGATACCTTTGGGTACGGTAAAGACTCGAGTAAGAGCGGCATTAATGCAATTAAAGTTTGTTTTAAAGGAGTACAGGTAATTGTGGATATAAAAGAGTACATATCGTCAGGGATCATTGAATCGTATGTGATGGGCCTTGCTTCTGAAGAAGAGGTAAGCGTCTTGGAATGCATACGCCTAAAGCATCCCGAGGTCGAGCATGCTATCCAAGAGGCTCAAGTGCTATTAGAAGACCTAGCGACAACACAAGCAATAGAGCCCGAGCCCCATTTAAAACAATCTATATGGAATAAAATACAGGAATCGGAAGATAGTACGATTCGGGTAGACGACTCTTTTGATAGACAGAATGTTGTTCCAGTGGAAACAATGCTCTCCGAAAAGCAAGGAAGTACATTCCCTAAAAGCTATTTCGTAGCTGCCTCTGTTGTATTAGCTCTTAGTGTCATGGGTAATATCTATTTCTATCAACAGAATAGCCAAATGGACATCAAACTGGATGAAATGGCGAGCATACAACAAGAGACTGAACAAAAACTTGTTGAATCTGAAAAACAATGGGCTTTGATAAGTCGTCCCACGATGAAGACCATTACTTTAAACGGTGTAGAATCGCGTCCCTCCCTGAAAGCACTCGTACTATGGGATAGTCAAGAATCTACACTATACCTATCGGCAGCATCCCTACCTAAAGCGCCAAGGGGCAAACAGTACCAACTCTGGGCCATAGTTGACGGTGTACCTGTAGATGCGGGGGTGATACCTATTCAAAATGTTGAAGCACTGGTACGCATGCGCAATATCGAGCAAGCCCAAGCTTTTGCAATAACACTGGAAAAAGAAGGTGGTAATCCGACACCTACATTGACCGAAATGTATGTCATCGGTAATATATAGCATATAATAAAAAACCATCTCATAGAGATGGTTTTAAAGGATAAAAAAAACTACAACTAGACTAACTTTTTATAAATAACTTCGCGATATCTAATACGGCAGTCGCAGCTAATGGTTCGTCAAAAGATTGTGTAGCCGAATCAAGTGACAACTTACCCATAATTCCATTTAACCCCGTGATATCGACCCCTGCCTGTAGCTTATTGTCTTCACCCGCATAGACAGCATCCACAACAGCTCCTATTCCCGAGTCATTTGCCCCGGTGATCCATGGTTTTTGCATCGATGCAGCACCTCCTCTAGCCCGACGCATCTGCCGGATATGCGATGCGTGTCTAGCCTCCACGGAATGAATCTGCAATGCAGCGGTAAGCACCACTTTATTGCCTTTTAATATACCGGCCTGTCCCTTGTAAGCTCGTACGCCGGTATCTTCGAAAGCCTGCGCCAAGGCAAGAAAGGTATCATAATTTGAAAACACATTCGCAAATGTACCTCCAGCAGTAAAATCAAAAGTGGGTTTAGATACGGCATTACTCCCTAGAACCTGCTTCAAAAAGTTAACATGGGCAATTTCATGATCACGGATGGTTGTGATCGCACCCATAGGCTTGCCCGTAGGAACGAGATTGGATGCAGCAGCGCCTAATGTATAATATTCAGCTTCTAAATATTCCAAGGTTAACGCATAATTTAGCACGCCATTTACATCCGTTGGCGTCTGCCCATACGCACGCTTGAATAAATCATTTAATACGAAAGGCATCGCGGCAATACCAACCTTCTTACCAAAGGACATCATATTACGGATAGCCGCTCTACGTGGGCTCACACGCTCGTTGAACTCAGGGTCAACCTGTGTTACTTGATCAAATATGTTGAACAAATTCATGATTACTAAATTTTAATGTGACTAATAAGTAGGAAGATCCTTTGCGTCTATCTTTGTTTTTATAAACGGTGCCGCTGCCTGTAATACCACGGTAGGACTCTTCGCGACGTCCAACCCATTACTATCGACTACTTCTTGATTTGCAAACGTACCATTATCGATAAGATCCCTTACCAATGCCGCGTGTCTTGCTTCTACTGATACGATCTTACCCGCCAATAATAAATAGGCTTCATTTTTAATGAGCCATCCTGCCCCATTGTAAGCGGCAACACCTAAATCTTCAAACGCTTTGGCTGTTGCCAATACACTATCCCTAGATGAGAAATTTACTCCCGAAAAATTAAATTCTAAATTAGCTATTGCACCTTTACCTAATGCTGCTTTGAAAAACTCACGATGGGCCACTTCATGATTTCGAATATCCGTAAACAGCGTTTTCTCCCAATCGGAAATCCCATTATATGGTTTGTTTGCTACTTCAATATAAAAGGCTGCCTCCAATTGCTCTAAGGCATATGCATAATTGAGTATAGCTATATCTCCACTACCCATGTAAGATCCATTTCCACTCATGTCTGGAGTATCATTATCCCGTTTGCAACTGTAAACCCCCATTAAAGCCATACTAGCTACCCCTGCTCCTGCTAGCTTAAGAAAATTTCTTCGCTGAAGCGATTCGCCTGTTCTGGGAATGATTTCCTCTTTCAGGCATTCATTTGAGATTGTCTTGTTCATAACTCTTTCTTTTTATTGTTTATAAATGTCTTTCCTCCTCATATACGAAGTCTCCTCCTACTTGGATTTTTATTTTTTACATTTTTTTAAACAATAGAATGGAGATACATATTCGTCTTCATGAGAATATTGAATTGTAGAACTTATCAACAAGACAATCATTTAGTTGGTCGGATTTGTTTGCTTTTTATTAGATTTGAATGAGGTCTCTATAGCGACAGAATCGCAATATTTAATGATTAGATGTTGAGGATAGAAAAATTTAATAATTTAACTAAAGTATCATATGCTGACAGGAATACATCCAAAACTACCGATGCGGGACAAAACAGCGACGAAAAGGTTTTATCTCGATAATCTAGCCTTTGAAGAGCTCGGTGACTATAGCGACTATCTCATGGTAGGTAAAGATGATATAGAAATTCACTTCTTTAAGTTTAAGGAGCTTAATCCCCTAGATAACTACGGAATGGTGTATATCCGGACTACGGAAATACACACACTCTACAGTAATCTTTTGGAAAATAAAATTCTAATTCACCCGAATGCTCCATTGCAGAAAAAGCCATGGGGACAATGGGAGTTTTCCTTGCTCGATCCCGATCATAACCTACTGACGTTTGGACAAAGCTTTTGATTAACTATGGGCTAGTTTTTCTTTCAAGGTTGTTTCATCCGTCAGATCGAGGCGCAACGGCGTAATCGATACAAGATTATTCTCTACCGCCCAACGATCCGTACCCTCCTCTGCGGGTTCTAACGGCTTCACGGTAAACCAATAATGTTTGCGCCCTAGTGGATCAGTGCCCGGTATGATGGTACCATCGTACAGGCGTACCGATTGTCGGGTCCAGGAAATGCCGGTAGGCGTAGCAGGAAAATTAACGTTATATAATGCTAATTCGATAGGTGGTAATAACAAATTGAGGGTTTGGTCTACGTAAGCTTCCAATGCTTCAAAGTCAGGCTCAGTGTTCCCGACGGGCGTACTGAGGGCAATGCCTTTTATGCCGAACAAGACGGCTTGCTTGGCAGCAGCCAATGTGCCTGAATGCCACATCGAATTACCCAGGTTTGGCCCCATATTGATACCGGAAAGTACCACATCCACATCGCTCCACAGATGCATGCCCATGGCTACACAATCGGCAGGAGTACCATTGACCCGGTAAGCCTCTATATCTTTAAACTCTATGGGCGATTTCTTATAGCTCAACGGGCGTGAGTGTGTAACAGCATGTCCCATAGAAGACTGTTCAATATCGGGGGCTACTATCTTTACGTTCCCAAACTTCATAGCGACTTTGGCTAGGGCAGCTATCCCGGGGCTATATATGCCATCGTCGTTAGTGATTAATATTCTCATAGTTTTTTAAAGTATATGTTCGCGAAGGAACAATGAATATTTGCTTTCTATAAATATTTGATATAGTAAAGAACAAATAGCAGGCTCAAACGTTCATTCAAAAACCCTTTTAAATGGAGCAATCAATCTTATTACATAACCCTGGAGCGGGAGACGAGGAACATCTGAAATCAGATCTCATCCGCTCTATTGAAAAGGAAGGATTTGGATGTATATATTATTCGGTAAAGAAAGATGATACATGGACGCAACAATTGGATCGCGCGGACTTCGCTATTGTTGCAGGCGGTGACGGCACCGTAAGAAGAGTGGCCAAAGAACTTGTAAAGAGGAGTCTTCTGGAAAAGAAAATTCCTTTGGCAGTACTACCTATGGGAACAGCGAATAATCTAGCCTTTGCCCTAGGGATAGATAGCACAGTAAAATATAAAAGCCATATAAAAAAATGGAAAAAGAGTATAAGACAACCATTTGACGTAGGGGTCTTGCAAAATGCAAGCGGTACGGATTTTTTCCTTGAAGGTGCAGGTTTTGGTGTGTTTCCTCATCTGATCCAACAGATGGACAATATCCTGGAAAGCGATACGGAGAAAGCGAAAGATGAATTAAATCTGGCGTTTGAGACCTTGCATACACTCATCTTAGACAGTCCTGCCGAAAACTACTGGTTGAAAACAGATAAAGGTATACACGAAGGCAGATGTATACTATTGGAGATAATGAACATCCCCTCTATTGGTCCTAATCTCCTGTTAGCACCACAAGCTGCTATGAACGATGGTCTACTAGACGTAGTCCTTGTGGAAGAAGATCAACGTGAAGATTTTGCAGCTTATATCAAGAAAATAATGAAAGGTAAAACGTCTGCATTTCCCTTTAAAACCTTTAAAACTAACGCCGTGAGTATTGATTACACCGGTACCTATATGCATATAGATGATGAACTAATGCTTACCTTGCAAGGCCCTATCACGATAGAGGTGCGTGAAAATGTATTGGAATTCCTGACACCGGCAACCGGGTAATTAACAAGTAACTGGCCAAAAATAGGTCTAAAATTCTAGCTGTGGGAAAACTCGGAATCGGTGCTGAGGCTGGTCAATATTCCAGAGCCTAGCAATATAATACCTATAAAAACATGAAAGAGAAAGGTCTGTCCACTAAAGCCAATAAGCCAGGGTGAGATGATCAAAAAAACACCTACGACCTTATCTATCAATAAATGTAGTTTCAAATGTACCGCACGGATAATACCACCTTCATACACCGTAAAAAAATTCACTAGGGCCAACAATATAGCAACGAATAGGCTAACACACTTGGCCGTAATACCGTCTGTATAGATAAATAAGGACGGGCCTGCTAAAAGAATTAAGACAACAGTGTAGTCAATGTACACATGTAGTATAGGTGAGATTAGCTTCTTCATAAGTACAGTTTCAAGATTAAATATTTGGCAACTTACTTTACATACCAAAAATCGGCATTATTTACGTAATGAGCTAATAAACAAGATGAAACGCGTAGTTAATACAGCTAAATAAGTATTTTAACCTCTAATCCGTTATAAATACTACCCCGGCCAGTTCATAATCTCTAAGGTTATCTATTGCATCTTGTATCCATAAAATCATTGGTTGATTTAAGGGTGCTCGGTATCCCCTATTTGTTAGTTTATCAATATATTGGTTTACATTATCGACCTCTTCGGGGTACCAATAGATCTGCCGATCCGAAAGCTCGTTATTAGATGTCAGGGCGTTATAGCCTTTTTGCTTTAGTTTATTCAAAAGCACGTGCGTCACTTTTTTGAATTCCATCCCCATAACTTTTTACCCTTTTAAAAAACATATGATTAATATACTGTTTGCGAGCACAGCATATTATTTGTAATAAAAGTGGTGCTTCCTAGGAAGCACCACTGATTGGTATACTGCTTATACTGTTAATAGACTTTTGCAACCAATAAGAACCATTATAAATCGTTCAACCAACTTTCTACCTCATCTTTGGTCTTACCGGTTTTTTTCTGCAGTCTTCCCAATAATTCGTCCTCTTTACCTTCAGCGTACAATAGATCATCATCTGTGAGATCCGCATACTTTTGTTTGACTTTTCCTTTAAGTTCGTTCCAACGTCCTTTCCAAGTTAATTCGCTCATAATGTTTCTCCTTTTATTAATGTAAATTTTAATTGTTGTTATCTTTAGAACAGCTGTCTTATAAAAACGTTCATAAATTTTTTATTTTTAAGAATAATTAAATCAATAAAATCTTTGAACAGCGAATAAGAAGCTCTTTTTGCTTAAATTTTTCCCGTAACTCTTCTCTGAGATTGCGCCAGAAGGCGTCTTCCCTATCCGAGGCCATCACTTCATATATAATTAATTTATCTTCCTCATAGCCTTTATCGGGATTACTCCACATACCTGTAGAAGGTGACCGCTGATGTATGGTGACTCCATCAAATTTTTTGAATAAGGTGTCACGCAGTTCACTGAAATATTCTTCTGGAAATTTAAGACCACCTTGGTCCATTAAAGGCAGGAATATTTCGAATAGATATTTACTTTCTTCTGTATTAGCCATAATTATTGAACCTATTAATTATCGATAGGGGCTGGCGTTGGCGGGATAATGCTATCTGTTGCACTATCTGATGTGTCTGTAGGAGCATTATATTGATTTACGGGTTCACGTTCTTGAGTATCGCTGCCGTTTGAATCGTTTCTATTTGTGCAAGCGCTTAAGCTAAAAGCAAACAGTATTATAGTCAGGAATTCTATCTTTTTCATAAGTGTATCATCTTAAAGTTTGGTAAATAACAGTTTATTCAATTAGTAGTGGGTATTTATCATTTATACTATTGCCAACTGATATAGTATTCAATTGGCAATAGTATTGATTTGATTAATCGTGTCCCTGTGTTTTTACAATTTTGTTGTAAATGCCAAACAATAGAAATGGAGCAACCCATTGACCAACAAATAGTGAAGTGTGCTTATGCCCCATACATTTAAGAGCCAATGAAGCAGCCATAGCTGTTACAGCTGTACACAAGTATACCTTGGAAGGGATCTTTGCGGTTTGATTCTCAATCTCCTTAGTCATCTCCCCTTCTTTTAAGTTTTTGTTTTCTAAATTTTCCATAGTCATTATATTTTGAAGTTTAAAAAATTGATAGCATATGATTTTTCGATGGGTAGGCTTACAACATTTGATCTTGGCGGAGTTCTCGGTTCCAATTGCGATGCATAGCAATAGACTGTATAAAGGTGTCGATATCGCCTTCTTCCTCTAATAAAATCACGCCTGTATCCCCGTCGGCCAAGGTCATGTACATCGGATCATACTCTTCTGTACTTCGATGCCCAAAGGCAATAGCCTTATTATGTTTAAAAGCATCATCAATATAGCCCTGAGCTGCGATGTTAAGGTATAGACGGGACCTACTTTCCTTGCCACCTACGATATAGATCGCATCAAACAATACCGAATCCATGGTTAAAAAAGTGTAATCTACTTTTACAGTTTGACCTGCCTCAGCCTGTAGCTCACCAAATTTGCTTGCTATCAGAAACAGCTCGGCTCCCTCCTTTTCTAAACGCATTTTTACCTGTTGAAATTCGTCAAAGTCAAAACCTTCCGCAGCGAGGGCTGCTACTTTACGCGTCTTGATAGAATTATAAGTACAATGATACTCTACGCTGAGCGAAGGAAATACGTTTTCTTCATCGTAATTGGGCAATATGGGGTAATTCTCGAAAATCTGGGCTGCAGTCTGTAAGGTCTCATCCGATAAACCCTGTGGCACTAAGACTCCCAACCGATCCGCAACTATCTGTGCAAGGTTGGTATCGATCACGACCAAAATACCCATATATCTTTGCCGAACTTCTTCTCGCGTTACCTTACCCAGTTCAAAACTAAAAGCATCCTGAATATGCTTTTTACCAATATCGGTCTGACTGTGATAAAACATCCGAGCTTGTGTAAAGTGATCGGCAAAGGTTTCACTTCGTCTTCGCACTTTGTCACCTCCCGTAATAGCCGTATCGCTTTCAAAGGTGGTCTCTCCCTGCATCATGGCGGATAGATAAGGGCAACCACTTCCCGGCGTAGAGTGCGGATTGTAATTGGCTGCCTCTTGTGGTACCTCATGCCGCATCATCCCGTCACGCCTAAAATTTTGAATGGTATTTTTGGGTCTATTGATGGGCAATTCGTGGAAGTTTGGCGAGCCCAAGCGGCTCAGCTGTGTATCTAAGTATGAAAATAATCGTCCTTGCAACAAGGGATCGTCTGAAAAATCTATTCCAGGTACCAAATGTCCAGGATGGAAAGCGGCTTGTTCTGTTTCTGCAAAGAAATTATCCGGATTTTTGTTTAATTCCAGCGTAGCGATGTATTGGATAGGGATCATTTCTTCGGGAATAACCTTCGTTGCGTCCAATATATCGAATTCTAATGCTGCTTCTTGTTCTGCTGTAATAACCTGAACTCCGAAATCCCATGTCGGGTAATTTCCAGCTTCAATAGCATCCCATAGATCCTCGCGGTGAAAATCAGGATTCTTGCCACTTATCTTCTGCGCTTCATCCCATACGACTGAATGTACTCCTAGCTGAGGTCTGAAATGAAATTTAACAAATACGGATTCCTTCTGTGCGTTAATTAATTTAAAAGTGTTTACGCCAAAGCCCTGCATCATCCGGTAACTGCGTGGAATAGCCCGATCTGACATAAGCCACATGACCATGTGCGCCGTCTCGGGCATGAGAGAAGCAAAATCCCAGAAGGTATTATGTGCCGAGGCAGCTTGCGGAATCTCATTTCGTTGCTCGGGTTTTAGCGAGTGTACTAGATCCGGAAAATTGATAGCATCCTGAATGAAAAATACAGGCATGTTATTCCCAACCAAGTCAAAAATCCCTTCATCTGTATAGAATTTGATTGCGAAACCTCTGACATCCCTAGCCAGATCAGTAGATCCGCGGGATCCTACCACAGTGGAAAAACGCACAAATACTTCTGTTTCTTTATTGGCGTCGGTGAGGAATCCGGCCTGTGTAAACTCTGGGATAGGCGTATGCAGTTTAAAAACACCGTGTGCTCCCGCTCCCCTAGCATGGACCACCCTTTCAGGAATACGTTCGTGATCGAAATGAAAAATCTTCTCTCTAAATAGGAAATCCTCAAGCAGACTTGGACCTCTACTACCAGCGCGGAGCGTATTGAAATCATCTTTGATATGCAACCCCTGATTGGTAGTTAATGCTCCATCTTTATTGCTGTCTTGGGAGGTCTTAACTTCTTTTGAGTCCGAAACCTTCTCGTCGTTTTGTTTCATAGCAGATGTAGTTTATATGGTAACTGCCTTATGTACAGGCGAGCGCAGGAAAGGTTGTATTCGAATAAAAAAGGGGTAGTTATCCTCCCCCTCTACCGTATTAATACGACTGATTACGGTGCTTGTCTGTAAAAGATAAACAGTCCTTTTTGCTATCGCTTTTTGGAGAAGACCGCTGCTTAAAAGCTATCTATTAAATACCAACTCAAAATAAAGCCTATTGTAACCATCAAAATCGCTACGATACTGATGATAGACGAGCCTGGTTTATACTCACCAGCTTCTATTTGCTTACCAATCCTACGATATTTTAAATAGGCTAAAAGCGCTGTTATAGAACCAATAACAACAATACTTGTTCCGACTATCCCTGAGTAACCATGTGATTCGGTGGCATTTGCCTGAGGATTTAACATCGTCGTGATCTGGGTCATAAATAACGAAAACTTTACGACCACAAAACCAAAGCCCATAATCCCAAGACTAGTCCTTATCCAAGATAAAAATGTTCGCTCGTTTGCAAGATGATCATTAGCATTCATACGCTTTTACGGGTTATGTAAATTAAGAATTAACGTTTTTTTGATATTATCTAGTAGAGGTAATCTGCTTCAGTGCTTTCGCATTCTGCACTGCGTGGCCCTCCATATCGTTATTGAAATAGATATAGGCCTCCTTAACCTGACCATTGGCTTCGATATCTGTAGCAAGTTTTTTCAACTGCCTTTCAGAATAATCTGATCCATACAACTTAGTGTCTCCATGCATGCGATAATATATCCAAGATGTATTGACAATAACATCTGATGGCAGACTCGGATGGCTCATGCTGCAAAATATGATATTAGAAGCACCCAGTGTCGTATAAACATCTGTATTCCACCAGCTGGGATGTCTGAATTCCAGTACATTTAAGAAATTGGTATCTAATGATCGAATAATGAGCGCTAGCATTTGCGGCGAATAAGTCACGCTCGGAGGAAGCTGAAATAGTATAAATTGCAATTTCTCTTGCAATCCCTGCTGAACTACATTGTAGAATTCTGTCAATAGCGTTGAACTATCCGAAAATTTCTTATAATGGGTAATTAAGCGTGGAGCTTTGACTGTAAATCTGAAATGATCGGGACTTTTCTTGTACCAATTCTGGAGAAATGATAATTTAGGAAACCTATAAAAAGTCACGTTCAATTCCACCGTATCAAAATGTTGACAATAATAATCAAACCATTCTCGCTGCGGTAGTGTAGACGGATAAAAAGTTTCCTTCCAACTCTTATAGTAAAATCCAGAGCAACCTATCTTCCATCTAATCATTTCTCTCATGATCTCCCTTACCTTGTATTAATTATTGCATCCCTATTTAAAATCGCTTCTTTATTTTGCGGATCTCTTGTTGCATGTTAAAGAGCTCCGGGAGTGCCGTAAAGGAGAAATGTGTTATATCTTCCCAACGCTGTTCCTGGACCAGCTCGGCATAGAGCTGTATGCTTTTGTTGATATGCTCTTCAAACAACTGCAGATAATCACTTTCTCTCTCCACGTTGTAGTTCTCAAAACCTTTTTTCAACCGATCCAACAGTACATCTACATCCTTCTCGGAAAGCTGCAAATCTTTACCCTTACACAATTCCACAGCTCCCGCTTGGGTCTCTGTATAGTACGATTTCATGCGGAGACATAGCGCTTTTATTTCTTTATTATGACTGTGGGAATGCAGAAGATCAATCATGCCCAACCCCTCCGTGCGCATAAATACAATCGTACGGAGTACATCATATTCCCGTGGATCACTTTGCGCCTCTGAACGCGGCATCGGAATAATAAATAAAAACAACAATGCCCAAACCTCGATATTCATAACCAACTCATTTACATTAATATACTTTCACAAGTAACAATTATCGAAGTGATTTGTTCAACATTATCTTGTCATTCGAGGACAAACCGTACTTACAACAGCATTTGCACTGTTAAACACCTGCTATACGCCCAAATAAGTTAAATGGCCAACGTATTTTTTACCAGATTTACGTATATATATCCTTTCTCGGGCGACGAATACCTGAATTGGTGAAAATTAAAGCTTCTCGCATATTTTTTGTAACAGGCTTGGTACATCTAAAATAACTTCAACATGGAAAACAAAGATTTGAACCTACAGCTTGTTGAATACCGTTCGGTATTAAAAAGTCTCGCCTACAAGTTTACCAATGATCCTGAGGACATTCAAGACTTAGTACAGGAGACACTAATGCGTGCATTAAAATACGTAGATCAGTTTTTTCATAATCCACGGGTGATATCCTGGTTGTTTGTTATTATGAAAAACATCTACATCAATCATTATCGGAATCGCAAACATAGGCACCTTTATGAACATCAAAAGGTGTCGCAACTACAGGATCTAGGCTGCCATGAACCATTTACCGAGAATACGGTAGAAAAGAGCTTAGTACTAAAGGATGTAGAACAGGCACTGAAACAACTACCCACAGAACATAAAGAAATGTTTGAATATCACGTGCAGGGGTATAAATACAAAGAACTGTCGGAACTATACGGTCTGCCGGAAGGCACGATCAAGTCCCGCATCTTCTTGATACGGAAAAGTCTACAAAAACAGTTTTCGCACTACATGTAGTGGTGCATTAAGATTTAGGAGATGAGGCGGATAGGGTAAACTAATCCGCCTTTTACTTGTTTAATGAGGAAGAATAAGAAGGAGATTTATTATGAGAGCAATATGGACAGGAGCGATCGGCTTTGGCTTGGTCAATATCCCTATAAAGATCTACAGCGCCACGCAGAGCAGCAGTCTAGACCTGGATATGCTAGATCGCAAGGATCAATCCAATATCAAGTACAAACGGGTCAATGAAAATACCGGTAAGGAAGTGAGTTGGGACAATATCGTCAAAGGATATCTACTAAAAGACAAATATATCGTGTTGGAAGATAATGACTTTGAGGAAGCCAGTCCTGAGAAGAATAAAATGATAAACTTGCATTCCTTTGTCAAAATAGAAGAAATAGATAGTATATATTTCGAAACCCCCTATTATTTAGAGCCGGCAAAGGGTGGCGAAAAAGCCTATCAGCTGCTGCTTAAAGCACTCGAGAAAAGTAAAACAGCGGGATTGGGCTCTTTTGTGATGCGTAGTGTTGAAAATCTGGCTCTGGTCAGGCCTCACGGCAATCTATTATTGCTGAACAAGTTGCGTTTTGAAGAAGAGATCCGTAGTCCTGACGAACTACGGCTCCCCGCCGATACAAAAATGAAAAAGGAAGAAATGGATATGGCCCTACAATTGATAAAGCAACACTCGCAGGCCTTTGATATCTCTTCTTATAAAAATGAATACACCGCAGAGCTGCTTAAAATCATCAAACAGAAGGCCAAAGGCAAGCATACGTCTATCCGTAAAATCAATGTCGAACACACCAAGTCAACCGACTTATTGGAAAAACTTAAAGCCAGTCTAGCTTAATCGTTTCAAGGATTTTTTAATGTCAACGGGCTTGGTCCAGATGTCTGCCCAAGGATCCTTGACTTCCTTCACGCGCTTTAACATGCTCTTGATATTAAAAGTTTTGATATCTAGGCCTGGTCGCACTTCATCCCAAGTGAGTGGTGCACTGACAGTGGCTCCTTCCTTGGGTCTTAAAGAATACGGAGCAGCAATGGTCTGCCCTCTTCTATTCTGCAGAAAGTCAAGATAGATCATTCCTTTTCGTTTTTTAGGATCGCGTACAATACTGGTTGTATCCGCGCATCGCTCGTGCAGCATCTCGGCCAATAGCTGAATAAAATCGCGTACAATATCGTAATCATACTTTTTAGCAACATTTAGATAAATGTGTAAACCTGTGGATCCCGATGTCTTTATAAAGGATGACGCCCCCATCTTGTCCAAATACTCCTTCGCCAGCAGTGCTACGCGGATTACCTCTTCAAAATCGGCGCCATTGGGATCTAAATCCAGTACTGCGAAATCTGGGTTTTCTGGCTTCTTGTAAGTAGCGAGCCACGGGTTTATTTCAATAGAACCTAGATTGGCTATGTACAATAAGGTCGCCTTGTCATTGCAGACGATATAATCAATCTCCTTTCCTGTACTCTCGGCATGGATAGGTACTGTGTTTATCCAATCCGGTATTTTATCCGGGTCGACATCTTTTTGAAAAAAACTGTCGGCATCGATACCGTTGGGAAAGCGATGTAAAGAAATCGGTTTATCCTTCAGATACGGTAATATATAGTCTGCCATCTCTTCGTAATAAGCGATCATCTGTCCTTTAATATAATTGTCCTGTGGCCAGTATACCTTATCCAGATTGGTAAGCTGTACTGTTTTGCTGCCAATTGTAATACTTTCGTCTTTATTTTCCATATGTAATAATTCTTCGGATTCGATTTCCTGAGGTTTCTTATCGGTGCGTAACATCTTAAAAACAGGATGCCGTAAATGCCTATCTGCTGTCCATTCGGAATAATAGATCTCGCCGATAAGCTCGGGTTTCAACCAGGTCACTTCCTTCTCTTTTGCCACCTTTACCCCTTTTGCAAAAGGCTTTTTATCGGTTGTTATATCCTTCATCCGCTTGTAGATATTCTCCAATGACGCGTCATCAAACCCCGTCCCACAATTGCCGATATACGTCAACACATTATCTTTATACATACCTAACACCAGTGCTCCAAAATGCGATCTACTACCTTGTGGTTCGGTATAGCCACAGATAATGGCCTCTTGACTATATCTTAATTTGTACTTTACCCACTGCCCGCTACGTACCCCCTCGAGATAGCGGCTTTCTTTTTCTTTGGCAATAATCCCTTCCCAGTTTTGCTGTTCCGCTTTTTGCCGTAAGGTATCTGTATCGCCTTTCAATTCCTCAACAGGCTGAATCAGCTTGCGGCCCTTCAAGCGCTTAAACAATAGTAGCAGTAGTTCTTTACGTTGCGCCAAGGTGTATTCGGTAAGCACTTCTTTTTCCAAACTCAGGAGATCAAATACATAATAGCGGAGCTGCAACGCGCTCGGAATGGGTTCACCACTAGCGATAAGTTGAAAATAAGGATGTCCCTGCTTGTCTTCTATCACTAGTTCGCCATCTAGGCATACTTCCTTATCCAACGCTGCTAGCTCCTGAACGATAGAAGGAAATAAATGATTCATGTTTTTTTCGCTACGCGAATAAAGATATACTCCGTTTGGAGATCGCACGGCTATTATCCGGAAACCGTCATATTTCTTTTCATACACCCAATCATCTCCGGCAGGGAGCTTATCGACGAGCTTAGTAAGCATCGGTTTTGGAGGAGGCTGTTCCTTGAAAGCGATACCGGCCTCTTTGACGCTATCTGCTATCTGGTCCTCACTGTTGTACGGACTATCTGTTGCATATCGATCCTGATGCTTGATCAGCAGCCAAGCCTTCCCTTCATCGCCTTTCATCTGTACCAATGCAAATTCTCCTCGTAAAATATGTCCAAACAGTTTGAATTTCAACGATCCCTTGTGCCAATTCTTCAAAAAATCACCTTCATCCCTCGCCTCCAAAAACTCGTAATAACCCGAATCAAAAATATGAACTGTACCTGCTCCGTAATTCCCTTTGGGTATGCTCCCTTCAAATGAAGCATAATCTATAGGATGGTCTTCGACCTGCATGGCCAATCGTTTGTCTTTGGGATACAAGGACGGGCCTTTGGGTACTGCCCAGCTCTTTAATACGCCATCGAGTTCAAGTCGAAAATCGTAGTGTAGCCGTGATGCGTGGTGCCGCTGGACCACAAATCGCAGTTTACGCGCATTGCTACTTTTTTTTGACGAAGATGTTCCCTTGGGTTCATCGGTATTGTCGAAGTCACGCTTCTTGTTGTATGTCGTTAGCTTGGCCATATCCATATTGTATAGCAGCTGAACAATCGACCGTCCGGAAGGTTTTTAATACCCTTGAGGGGTAGACTACAGACAGGTATTTATCCCTAGTGTAGTGGGTACTTTATATCCAAATCGGGTATTTTATACCACAACCGGATGCAGATCGAACTGTTAAACCCTTACGTACACAAAATCAAAACAATTATGGCTGAACAAATTCCAGAACAGATCGAAGGCAAGGCCTTTGATTATTTTAAAAGCGTAGATTTTTCCACTGCCACCGAAGCCAATCAGCTTTTTGAAAAGGCAAAGATCAGGCTATTGGATGTCAACCATTGGGACGATACCACAGGAACACCATCTGCCACCTTTAAAATAAAAGATGAATACGGACTGGAACTCGATCGTCTGGTACAACAAGGCGATTACATACAAATAGATATACCCGGACCAGGGCTCCCGTCTTCCGAGGGATATGACTGGGTACGCGTAGAGTCCATCCATGAAGAATCTACTCCTAATAACCGTAAGATCTGTATTACATTGAGGCCTAGCCACGATCCTACCAGTGAAAATACCGACACAGCACATTTCTTTAAGCGCTTGGCTACCTCTTCGATTCTGATTGAACAAAAGAACAAACACATCTTTTTGCACTACGCAGGGCGGAATGAAGTGATCAATACAGACAACAGTTCATTGATGGACAATTTCAGGAATTTTATGGTAGGCCTAGGTGCCAAGATGGGGGCTTCGTTTCCCCAATGGAAGGCCTTGATTGAAGGTTTAGGAAATACCCATTAATATATATTAAACAATTTCAATATGAAAAAGCAAAAAACCACCAAAGTACAGCAGGAGAAGGAAAAGGAGTACAAAGATCGTAACACCAAAACGGAAGTAGAAAGCGATACCGGTAAGCGTCCTGAGAAAGATACCAATCCCCTGCCCCCCAATCCCAACAAAGTTGATAATCATGAAGATTAAAAAAAGTGGTGTTTCTTTAAAGAAACACCACCTACTATTAATCCAGCTATGGATAACAAGAACAACGATAGTAGCCAATGCTATAATACCATGGCTTCAAATAGATTGTTTGCTCATAGAACAGTAACAACCAGAAAACGTTTAAAACAATTTTCATTTAAAAACACAACCTTTATCCCTCTTGAGCGTTAGTGGGAATATTGACAGGATTAAAACCATAAACGATGAGAAATATAGATACATCAATTACGAGATATAGCCTAGGGCTCATCGTATTCAGTGTAATACCCGTAAAGCGCGATGAGGACTATCCATCTGCGAATGACGACGAGGAATATGTGGACGATAGTCAAGATACTAATAAGGATCCGGTTATAGGTGGTGCCGATGATGTATATCGGGATAATCCATCTAAAAGTTTACGTGATTCGGATCTTGTCGATGCTGATCCACTGCAGGAAGAACGAGGTGTGCCTCCAGAAAATGATGCAGATAATAAAGAAATAGAAGATGAGGACATCGCAACGCCTTATGAAGGCGACCAAAAGGATGCCAGCTTACACACGCTCAAAGAGGATGGTGACTCCTTGGACACCAATCAATAATCGCTGAATAGGGCTCATCATTTCTAACCTTCCTAATTCTTAGATTATTTTTTTCGCTTTGATTCGAGGTTGAACTAGCGCCCTACAAAAAAAATGACAAGGGAGATCTATTTGGTATTGCCATAAAATAGGTCTACCTTACATCCAAACTACACATCTATCACATGACTGAAAAAAACTCGATGAGTTCAAATTCTTTACATCCAATTGCGGTGAAAGCGCATGGGCAGTTTATAATAGCTGATATTACAAAAAAAATAATAGCTGTTAGTGAAAACTTATTGCCTATTGGAATAGATGTAAATCATGTGATAGGTAGTGAACTCGAAGCTTTTCTTCAACACCGATTTTCGTCTTTACACGAGCTGTCTTCGCTATTAAGTGACCCTTCCAAAATCAGCCCTAGTGGAAGAACTTTTGTTATAAAAGATGATATAACGGCTTACTATCTGCATGTGCATAAAACAGCGGAACAGTTATTCATCTGGATAGAAGAAAAGGTATCCGAAATTATATTTTCTTCTGAAATGAATGACTTCACAACGGTTGATACGGACACACAGTCCTCCATATGGTGTCAACTATTGGAAAATATACAACATATAACAGAATCCGATAACGTACTCGTGGCGCAGATTTTTGAAGATCGTACAAGCCGGATAATAGCGACGACAGATAAAGAGTTTGCATACCTAGAGAAACTATTTGCGAAGAGCTTTATCTCACAGGAACTATATGAGTTCTTTTTAAAGAACGAACTGATGTATATCCCTAACATGCAGAGACGTCAGCAAATAATCTTTTGTCAGGAGGCTGTGCAGACTATTCCCCTTGAATACTTGCCGCTACCCCAACAACCTAGATTCTCTAATTTAACTGCTGCAAAATCGACTTTCACCATCCCTATAATAATAAACAAAAGCCTATGGGGAATCGTAGTGTGTCTCCATCGAAGTCCTAAGCAAATAGATTATCAAAAGAGGATGCTTTGTCAACTATTGGTACAAAATGCCTCGATACGACACGACGAGATTTTGCAGAAGAAAGGAATTGAATTTGATAAGATTATTAAGGAGACAAAAAAGGAATTTGATGATCATGTTACGGATGGCCGATCGCTGAATTATTGTTTAGTACAACATATCGAGCGTATATCAAAACTAGCAAAAGCAGATGGTGTAGCTATTTATCATTATGGCGTGATCCGTAAATACGGTAGCACCCCTTCTAACATACAAATCAATCAAACTATCGATCTGATAAAACAACTCGATAAAAAGATTTTTAAAGACAACAATTTCAGACTTAAACGAAAACATCTTTTTACTGCGCCACTACCTATCGCCGGAGTTGCTGCCCTAAAGGTTGCCAATGACCAAGAGCACGTCATACTATGGTTTAGAAATGAAAGCAAAACTGCGCTGATGGAAATATGCGAACCTCTGGATGGCGATAACCAGGTGAAAAGTAAATGGGGCTTTCACCTAAAAGAAACAGAAATAGTGGATACCGCACCATTTTGGGATGAAGGAGATCTCTCTTTTATCCGGAGTCTTGACAAAATGATTACGAAAACGGTGCTCTTAGCAGCCAAGGAAGAAGCACTAATCAACCAGATGTTGATCACTACGAATAATGAACTGGAAATGATCACATACACCCTCTCTCACGATCTTAAAAACCCTTTATCGGTTGCCAAACTAAGTACGCAATTATTGCTAAGAAAACCTGATATATCGAGAGAAGTTCAAAATGAATGCATTTCAAATATACAAGCAGGCTTGGAAAGCATGGAAAGTCTAATCAATAAAACGGTCGCTTTTATGCGATCCAAACATACTTCCATCAAAAAAGAACAGATCGCTATACATCCGATGATAATTAAATTGTTCGAGGACAGCAAAAGGATCAATAACAATCTAAATTGTAAGCTAGAAGTCAGTGAGTTAACCCCTATCTATGGTGAAAAAAGTACGTTAAAACAGATTTTTTCCAATATTATAGATAACTCTGTTAAATTTAGCGGAGGCGAAGCTCCTGTAATTAGAATATCGAGCGACCAACAAGACGAAACAGTAGTATATCGAATAATTGATAATGGTATAGGTATACCATCCGATGAATTAAGTATGGTAAAAAATGCGTTTTATAAAGGTAAGAATGCATCAGCATACGCCGGCGCGGGTATAGGGCTTACATTGGTGAACCAATTGGTAAAGATGCTGGGTGGTTCGCTAGTGATAGAGAGTGCTTTGAATGAAGGGACCTCGGTGACCATAAACTTCCCTATTAAGTAAGAAATAGGATATACATACACACGACGCTCAACTATTCTCGATCTCGCATGTTCAATGGATACATCGTTAAATCAGAAAAGTTATGTTTTTATCCATTTTACTTGGCATTGTATTTATAATTGCAGTTTTTTATTTCATTATGCGTTTCAAAAATAGAGGCGAGCTTCATAACAAAAAGAGAAATAGATTATGAAGAGGCTATTTTGACACCTCGGGCGTCCATCTCTTTTTGGATAGATTCCAGAAATTGACTTTTGAACTGGTCAATTAATCCAACATTGCTTACACCGACCTGTAACGACAGCTGATAATTATCCGCGGTCATCGATTGCGTCCAAATTTTGATCGGTATATTTTTATCCACTTCGTCAAAAGAAGTTATAACTTCTCTCAGCCATCTTTTCCATTCTTCCAATTCGATCCCTTTTTCTACGGATAACTGCATATTCACACGTATATCGGAGTCGGAAAATGTCCAATTGACCAACCTGCCGGAAAGTAAATCCCCATTTGGGATAATGACACGAGCTCCTTGATCCGTCAAAAGCGTACTCGAACGAATACCTATTTCCAAGACCTGACCTTTTTTATCCGCCAGCTCTACATAATCTCCAATTTTGAAAGGCTTTTCAAACACAAGTATAATACCCGATACAAAGTTGTTGATGATATTTTGAAGTCCCAATCCTATCCCTACACTCAGCGCGCCAATAATGACAGTCAACTTATCAATGCCCAGTCCTAGAATGCTTATTCCGATTAAAAAGCCAACCACCACGATCAACAGCCTAAAAATTGGAAAAAGAGCCATCTTTTTGCTGTGCTGCTCTTTTCCATTCGGGATATCAACTATCTTCTTAAGCGTCTTTTGCAGCCAATTAGCTACTACGATGACTACAACAGCCAGCAATAAATTACCATAGGAAAAAGTAATATTCCCCAATTTATGTGCACTGTTAAAAAGCTTATCAAATATAACTGATGCTTCGCGGGTGAGATGTAACCCATTGAGCAAGACCAATACGACTAAGAGTGCACAGCAGAAGCGAATGATGCGATCAGCTGTAGCACGCATTTGACGTGCGTCAAATCGTCTAAACCAGGATTCCCTACCTGATAAGTCGTACTGCTTTTGCAGATCATGGAGCAACATGTCTCTAAAAGCCTGCAATGATAGTCCTTGTAACAATCCAATACCTGCTACCAAACTCCACATGCGAGCTATATTTAAATAACCCGCCAAGAGTAATATGATGGCTAGAAAATGACCTAAAGCGATCGCAATGCGTGCGTATTTGTGCAGATAGCCGATAGGATTATCCAGATCTGTACGTTTCCCAAAACTCCACAATAAATAAATTCCAGCTAAATTTGCAATACCGGCACTTACTTTGGTCCAATCGGATTCGGACAACATTAGATTGCTAAACACTATTGCAGCGTAATACACAAACGTAAAGAGTAAGATTCTCTTCTTTAAAACGGAGAGCTCCTGGTAAAGAATCAGACATAGAAAGATAAATATAAGGAGATAACTAACTTCCAATACAACAACTGGCAGCATCAAGTTCGTAAAGGGTAGTAATATCAAAAATAAAATCAACGATTTTAGGATGGGTATCCATATGGGATCATTCTTATGGATGGGCAATTCTTCTGGATTCTCAGGGGCTCTTCTTCCTATTTTAAATATCCAGTAAAAGTAAAAGAAGCTTATTAATAGGACAAATAGGCGGTTACTCCAGGAAGGCATATCAAAATAGGTTAATGAAGCCCCGTCCTTAATCCAATTTTTTTCCATCGTCTTCAAAATGTGCTGTCCGGAGGAACGACTTTTATTTACTACTTGCATCGCTAGCAGCTCCTCTCTCCGTCTGAGGGTAGATTCTTGAAGATATTCCACCTCTTGATGCAGTCGTTCCAATCGTGTCTCCATACGGAGAAGTGAATCGGACAAATTGGGGATCTGTACTTTAAGAGAATCACTGATTGCTAATTCAACCAATCCTATCGTATCATTGGAATTCTGCTTCTTCCGTATGATTTCCTCCTTCAAACGAGCTTCGTGCAGCATCTGCCCTAAATCTTTTAGGGGTCTCTGCATGTCAGATAGAAAGTGCAGTGCACTGTCTATAAATAAAGTATCCGATAGGTTCTTTGTCCAGGATAGTCTACGCTTCACGCTGTCCACTTCTCCAGACCATTGATTTAGCAGTCCTTGCCATTGCTGGACCTCCGTTCCGGACAATTCTTCTTTTACAAAATTTGAGCTATCTATAGTGGAATCAATAATCTGTGCTCCACAATACACCATAAACAGATTCAGAACGAAACAAACCAGAAACTTCTTCATTCGATATACATTTATACATTAAAGTCCATACCTGAATTAAGCAAATTGCTAACATCCCTTAAAAAACGATTCACCTCTCCCCCAACCATACGCCGCATCCCGCTAAAAGCCAAATCTCCCAGTTTTCCTCCAGGAGGAGTATAACTAAACACAAAATCCATTACTGTGACCTGCGGCGCCACGCCCTCACGCAGCTCAATACGCGCAGTGTGGTATATAAATGCATCTTGACGAGCTGACCATCCTAAGAACTCATTTTCCTTTTCCTTAACGACAAACAGTTCGCTTATAAAAGATTTTCCGAGTATCTCCCAATGTGTCTTTTCTATATCGAGCGCCTTGGCGCCTTTCAGCCAAGGCAACAATTGCTTTAGATTCCTGAGATCGTGAAAAAATGAAAAGACCTGCTCAGGGGTGCGTTGGATGATGAGCTGTTCTTTAAAGTTAACCTGCCCATGATTCGTATTTAATCGACGTAGAGTCGACAAAAAAGGCACTTTACCTGTGGCTGCGATATAAAGCAATAGGCCTCCAGATGCTAATCGCCAAAGGGATGGCGCACGCTTATTACTACCCCGCAACAATCGCTGGCCAGCATATAATGCCAATAGTCGGAATAACTCATCCTGTAAACTTTCATTTCTTGATTTGACTAAACTTCTAATTTCCATAACAAACCGGATTTAATTCTTAAAGGTTATTTCATCCCCCAATTATCCGTCCCTCATTACTGGATAATCAGCTTTAATCTCTACAATATCAGTTCTTTCTTTGGAAGTGCTGCGGCATCCTCTGACCCACATAACTAGGACCAATAGTGCAACAATGGAAAGGATTGACCATAGATACCATCCTGAACTATTATTTCGTCTAATATTAGAATGTGGCATAAAACTTTATTAATCGTGTCTAGGCCCCACACGCCCGCCTCTTTGCCATTCATCGCCTTCGGTATACTCTTTAAATGAACTTTCTAAAACTTTATGTACGGCCAACTCCATACTCGAATTTATCCGATCCGAATCATACGATGGTAGATCCATGATTTGCCTTAAAGTAATAGGAATTATTACGATGCCTTGCTCACAGAATGATTTAGTCCCATCGTGTAGTGGAATATTTTCAGGATGATCCGAGTCATCCATTATGCTTGCCGAAATATTGTCCGATGCCGTATTGCTCTCCTCACGAAACTCTGTAATCCTTATCGGTATCAGGATCTGTTTTTCAAGTCCCGCAGCAAAATTTTCATAGTCTACATCTATTACGATGTAATGAACGCGGCATGATGAGGGATCAAAAAGCAATTCAATGACCTCGCCGATCTTTCTGCCTTGTGTATCTTGAACATCCCAACCTCTAATATCAGGTTCACCATCCACAACTTCGTAATCACTACCAGTCAATTCCGTAAGGCGATTATATTTATTTTCCTCTCGTGCCATAATCATATATATTAAATTACCTTATTATATCGGTGTGCGCCCTGAAATACCACAATCTGTACATTAACCTCAGGGGCTTTAATCTCCGGAGCATTAAAGTCTATTCTGTCCCAGTCTGGTTCAGTAGTAGTTATAGCTTCCGTTTGATCAGAGGCTAGATTAGCGCTGGTGTCTATAGACATTTTATCCGTAGACGGATAGGGATTATCTCCCCTTATCCACATAATTAATAAAACCAGCAGGACCAGTATTAGCAATAACCATATCCACCAAGACGTAGGCTTTTTTCTTTTTACTTCTAAATGTGCCATATCAATCTTTTTTTGTTGAATGAACACGTACCATTGATAAAAGTTCAAAAGATCTCTATAACGCCATTACCGACAACAGCAAATAATCGACTGTAAGCGGTGTCTTTTAGGATGTATAACCCGGTCCAACGACCAAATGCGGGAAGTATAAATACATTATCCTGCAGAGCGAAACAGGGCAAACGAAATAACTGTCTCCCTCGACCCTGTATCTGTATACCCGGATGAAGATGGCCCACGATATTCAATGTCTTTATAGGAATGTCGGTCAAGGGTTCGTGCGATAGAATAAAGTGATCCCCAAGCCGGAGGTAATCTACCACTTGAAGGGGAAGCTGATGTAATAGTGCTTCGGGAAGAATATCGTGATTGCCCTTGGTAAGAACAAAAGCTATCTCCTTAAATTGTTGTAAATAGACCACGAATTCGTCCCACTCTCTATTCCAGGTAGAATGAAAGAGATCTCCTAAGAAAACAACGCGCTGCACTGTAAGATGCTCTAGTATACGCGTGAGACGATCGAATTCCTCTTGCAACTGCATAGGGGGAACAAAAAAACCTTCCTGCCTGAAATGTCCTAGCTTGCCCAGATGCCAGTCCGAAAGTACAAGTGTCTGGTGCTCGGGTATGTATAGGACTTTCTGCGCGAATAAAAGCATATTGATGCCCTGCCAATCTATTTGTTTTGTCATTACTCTAACCTCCCTGTCAATTGCAATTTCAAACGATCCAACCGACTTTGCCAGTCTTCATTGCTATATCGCTCGCGAAAGGATTCTGAAAATATAGGGAATGCAAAGGGAGTTAACTTATCCGGAAAGGTTAAAATAATCTTGTGGGTGCTTATACGCTCAAAAGCACGCTGCATCCTTCCTTCTTCTAGCTGAAAATCAAAGACCTCGTCATAGGCTTGACGTAATAGTAAATTGTGTGGATCGTAGTCCTCAAATACCGAAAAAAACAGGCCTGCGTTTGCCTGTAAGTGTTTACTTTTCATCTGCTTGCCCGGATACCCTTGAAATACCAATCCAGCAATTCCTGCGATGTCCCTAAAACGTCGACGAGCCATCTCTTGTACATTGATGCCCGATGTAATATCCTGGTGAAGGTCTTTCGGCGACAACAATTGGGTCATCAAGTCGAGATCTATAGAAAATGGTGTAGCCGACAATAATTCAAAGCCGTACTCATTGCTAGCGATACTAAAGGTCGTCGGCTGTATCTTTCCCAGTCGATAAGCCAATACCTGTGCGAGTCCTTCGTGAACCAGTTTGCCATCAAATGGATATACAAAAAGATGATAGCCGTATTTGGTATGGATGTATTCTATCAAAAGTTCGTCTTCCTGTGGTAGGCCGGAACGTTGCTCCTGTTCCTTAAATAAGGGAGTTAAAAATTTAATCTCCGAACTCTTTCCGGATTTTTTGTGAATATGGCTAAAGCTGTGTCGAATCGCAATCCCCAAATTCGCTGATATCGAAAAACGCCCTCCCATCCAAGAAGGTACTACTCCGGTCTTGCGGGTGCTCGGCTTTACGATTGCTTCTATATTACGAACGTGGATAAGCTCCAACTGACGACCGGAAAACCAAAATACATCACCTGGCTTCAATCTGGAGATAAAGGACTCTTCAATACTACCAAGATACTTACCTGACATAAACTTCACACGTAGCATCAGATCGGAAACAATAGCCCCCACACTTAACCGGTGTCGCATCGCTAATTTACGGCTTTCGACCTTATACAGCCCAGCATCCAATACGAGTCGATGAAAATCGGGATAGGCCGACAAGGACCTACCGCCATGAATAAGCATAGCCATACACTGGCCAAACTCTTCCTTACTGATTTCCGCGTAACAGTGTGTAAGCTTCAGTTCGTTATAAATCATCTCTGCATCAAAGCCGTCGCCTACAGCCAAAGTAGTGAGGTATTGTAGCAGTACATCAAAACTGCGAACGTAAGGAATACGCTGCTCTACAATATGGTTTGCTACTGCATACTTTAAAGAATCGCCTTCTATAATCTCTAAAGAATTGGTCGGCACATAGTAAATGTACGAAGTCTCAAAAGGTCGATGCCCTGACCGTCCAGCACGTTGCAAAAAACGGGCTATTCCTTTGGGCGAGCCGATCTGTATAACGCAATCGACGGGTCGAAAATCAACACCTAGATCCAGACTACTGGTACAAACTACCGCTTTCAATCTTCCTTCATGTAATGCTTGTTCGACCCATTGTCTAATCTCATCACTCAGTGAGCCGTGGTGGATAGCCAACACACCTGCAAATTCAGGATAGTGTGTGATAATATGCTGGTACCAGATCTCAGACTGTGAGCGGGTATTGGTAAATATCAAGGTGGTACCATACCGATTGACAATATTGACGACTTTGTCCAAAAGCTTTATACCAAGATGACCTGCCCAAGGGAATTTTTCCAAACTGTCGGGCAAGACTGTTTCAATGGAAATATTCTTTTTTATAGCAGCACGCACCATCACTCCCTTATGCTGCTTTCCCAAAAGTATTTCCTGTGCTTCTTGGAGATTTCCTATAGTAGCCGATACCCCCCAGATCTTGAGTCGGGGATTGATAGCTTTGAGACGGCTCAAAGCTAATTCTACGAGTACCCCCCGCTTACTCCCCAATAGTTCGTGCCATTCGTCCACCACAATAAACTCGACATGTTTGAAATAGTCTGCCGCTCCTTTGGAAGCTAAAATGAGATGTACACTTTCGGGAGTCGTGATTAACGCATGAGGTGGGGATTTACGCTGTTTCTGACGATTCAAAGTTGAGGTATCGCCGGTACGCAGTTCAACTTTGTAATCCAGATCAAGATCGGCGCTCACCGCCGATGTTGCCTTATAGATTTCTTTTGATAGTGCGCGTAACGGGGTGATCCATAGCGCATGTAATTTATTGGTTTTAAATTTCGCCTTCTTCTTCAGGAACCGATCATCTCCATAATAGTGCTGCAATATACCAAACCATAATGCAAAGGTCTTCCCAAATCCGGTTGGCGCATTCAATAATCCCGATTTGCCACGGGCAACGGCAGCCCAGGTCTCTTTTTGAAAACCATGAGGTTGCCAGCCTTGATTAAAAAACCATACTTCAGCTAGTGGATTCATGTAAAGACTGTATCAAAGTTAATAGATCTTGCTTGGTATTTGCCTCTTGGGCAGTTTTATCCTGCCTCCACCTTAAAATACGTGGAAAACGGAGGGCAATACCAGACTTGTGACGGGTGCTCAAGTTTATTCCCTCAAAGGCTAATTCGAATACCAATTCCGGTTTGACACGACGTACAGGTCCAAATTTTTCGATGGTATTACGCTTTATCCAATAATCGATCTGAAGCAACTCTTTATCCGTTAATCCTGAATATGCCTTTGCAAAAGGAACCAATGTACCTTCATCCCAAACAGCAAATGTATAGTCGGTATACAGATTGGCTCTTCTGCCGTGCCCGGATTGGGCATAGATCAACACACCATCAACCGACATAGGGTCTGTCTTCCATTTCCACCAATTACCCCGTTTGCGGCCCACCTCATAAACACTTTCTTTATGTTTAAGCATCAGCCCTTCCGCGTTGTGCTGCCGGGCATCCGCTCGAAAAGACGCAGCTTCGTCCCAGCTAGTAAAGTGCTTGATCTCAGACAGTCTTAATATATTATATACAGGATATCTAGAAAGGATTTCCGCTAACAGTTTTCGTCTTACCATAAGAGGCTTACCACGGAGATCCTTTCCCTTCCATTCCAAAATATCGTAACAGACCATTACTAACGGTACTTCATCGAGGCTACGTTTAGTAATATTCTTCCGACCTATACGCGTCTGCATCCTCTGAAAATCCAATGGTCGGCCATCCTTCCAAGGGATTATTTCACCGTCGAGTACAGTACCATTAGGCAGAATGCACTGGAGTTCCTGAAATTCAACAAACTTGTCAGTCATTAAATCTTCCCCGCGACTCCAAATAAAAACCTCGTCCTGACGAATGATTATCTGTCCACGGATACCATCCAGCTTGGGTTCGATGATCCAGTCGCTGATAACGGCACTATCGAAAAATGAAAGTTCTACAGGATAAGCCAAAAAAAACGGGTAAGGCAAAAAATGTTTATCTTTTAAAATTTCCTGATGGAATAAGGTGGTAAAACTCTCCTGAAAAGGATCCCAACGGCCCATCATCCGATGCTCAACAACAGCTTCCTCCATAGCTAGATAATTAGACAGCGCTCTGATAACCAGCTTTCTGGACACCCCCACACGGAAATTACCGGTGAGCAATTTATTGAACAAAAACAGGCTTGTTCCGGTCAAGCCAGACCAGTATTTTTCTAAAATAGCACGTTGCTGAGCTGGTAAATACCCATCCATAGCGATAATATCTTGCAAGATGGAAAATAATTTAAATTCTATGGTATGTCTATCCTGAGGTAATACCAAGGCCAAGGTTTCTGCAAGATCCCCCACGACATAGTACGATTCTTCCAACAACCATAAGGGGATGCTCGTCGATTCGGCAATCCATAATCTCAGATCTGTGGTTTTTACAGGCCGCTTAGGCTTATACCCCATAAGCACCGATACGGCAAGAAGCTTTTCAGCCTCCGCTGCGGATTGCAGATATTCAACGATAGCCAGTACCTTTTCAGAAGTTTTCGTCGTAGAATCGATCCGTTCGAATAGGGTTACAAAATTCATTCCTCTCCCTCCATGTCATCACTATAAAGAGTCTGCAATACCGAAGAACGCATCCCATAATGTTCAGTCGCCCAACGCGCAAAGCTGGCTTCGTAACCATGCGTCAGATAAATATGAGAAGCTCCGGTATTTTTTACCGCTTGATTGAGTTGATTCCAGTCGCAATGATCAGATAGCGGGAAACCTTTGTCCATCGATCTGCGTCTTCGAGACCCACGTAACTGCATCCAGCCACTACACATGGCTTGACGATAGGGCTTCAACTTCCTTGTCCAAGGACTACCATTAGCGGATGGCGGGGCTATAATTAAAGCTCCTTCCATCTTGCTCCGATCAATGGCGGACGACAGCCGCGTCCCCGGGAAGTTGTAGCCGATATCCGAAAGGGCATCATTAACATTTGCTACTGCTCCATGCAAGTAGATATCTCCCAAAGATTGATCCAGGTGTGCGAGTATATTCTGTGCTTTACCCAGTGAATACCCATATAACACTGTATTGTAACCAGTTTCACTATTTAATTTCCACCATGAATTAATATCAGCGTACACTTTTTGCGAGTTGGGAAACTGATAAATAGGTAATCCAAATGTACATTCTGAAATAAAATGATCACAAGCAAGCTGTTCAAAGGGTACACTAACCCCATCGTGTTCAAGCTTGTAATCGCCAGTAAACACCCACACTTCATCTGCATACAACAATCGGATCTGTGCCGAGCCTATGATATGACCCGCCGGATGAAAAGATACGGTCACTCCGTTGAGTTCGAAGCACTCTTGATAATCTACCCCTTGCACCGATTGTTCTCCACCTAGCCTGAGCTTTAAAATCGGTACTGTATCATGGTGACAGATATAATGCTGCATCCCCCACCGCATATGATCACTGTGACCATGCGTGATCAATGCTGTTTTTACAGGTCTCCAAGGGTCGATATAAAAATCACCTCGTTTACAATATAAGCCATTTTCGTTGACCGTCAATAAGGACATATTTTATCGGGTATTTATTAAACTATACCTAATGCTAACAAGCGACCCGACTTATTGTTTAAAACTAATATTAGACAATGAACTTTCGTTCGAAAAAACTGTTTTAAAAATGTATCAAAAATTATAACGACATGAATGCAAATACACAAAACTTAATTGCGGGAGCCATCGGAGCCATCGTGTTAAATGCAATACACGGCCTGGCAAAGAAAACAATAAAAAACGCCCCAAAAATAGATGAGGTCGGTAAAGAAGGTGTCACCAAAGCCATAAGGTCTGTAGGTCTGACGTTGCCATCTGAACAAGTGATCGAAAATACAACAACAACATTCAACCTGGTCACAAATACATTGTCCTACCGGATGATCGGCGAATATAAATCGAAAAATCTACTACTAGCGGGTGCTTTGCATGGACTGACAGTAGGGCTAGGCACCCTATCGCTTAGTAAAAAGCTAAATCTGGACGAAAGGCCTGTGACCAAAACATTCCTGACCGAATGCTTAACGGTAACTTGGTATGTATTAGGCGGAATGGCAACTGCCATGGCGCTAAAGGTAATCCGCAGCAAAAGTAGCTGAATGCCGGAGCCGAAAAGCCTATGTTGCAGTCAACGAACTGAATAGCAAAACAAAGCGTTATAACACTCATTTATAATATGTTTTAATACTAATATTAATTAAAAGTTTATGTATTGTGGCATGATTTATGTAAAATATGGTCATCTTATCACTTTATCTTCGTACTATGCTACAATATGATCTGGATTTGCTACAGGTTCTAGAACACTCACCTTTAGCCTGTGCTATCTATGACAATCCAGACTTGCGTATAGTATTCGTTAATGAAGCAATGCTGGCTATGTGGTGTGTCCCAAAAAATATTCTGGGCAAGAGATTTGGGGAAGTGTTTCCTAGCTTCCGCGTAGAAGGTTTTGAGAGCATACTCGAAAAAGTATGGCATAGTGGTATCACCTACCGTGCTACAGATACTCCGGCAGTTATTGTCGACGGGGCAGACAAACACCTCCGTTATTTCGACTTCGAATATAAGGCACTGCTGGATGAATCGGGAGATACCTATGCTATACTACATACAGCTACAGATGTGACTACACGCGTCGAGACAAATAGTCAACTCCAGATCCAAAAAGAACAATTATCATTCAATAGTGATTTAGAAACGTTAACATATACTCTTTCGCATGATGTAAAAAATCCTTTGTCCATTGCAAAAATGGGCATAGGTTACCTCAGACGCCGAAAGGATCAGCAAGCTCCGGATAATCTGCAATGGTTTGAAGTAATTTCACAGGCGATCGACAATGTCGAAAATATCATCAACCAAACAGTACAACTTAGTGCAGCCCGTTCTATTGCAAACGTTCAGGAAGTACATTGTGTGACGGCCAAAATACCAACATGGTGCCAAGAAATCAAGATATTGCATCCTTCTTTTCAAGGCAACGTCCGACTAGGTCATCTCTTGCCTATCTATGGCAATATCGGCGCCATTTATCAGATCTTTATAAACATTATCGGCAATGCGGTCAAATATACGTCTCATGTTGATCAGGCTCAAATCGATATCTATAGCGAACAAACGGACAAAGGCGTGGCATACTTCATAAAAGACAATGGAATCGGTATTCCAGAATCCGAATTGACAAAAATATTCCGCATTTTTAGTAGAGCCAGCAACACCACAGAACATCAAGGTACAGGTATCGGCCTGTGCCTGGCAAAACGCATTATCGAACGCTACGGAGGTAATATTAATGTGTCCAGTACAGAAGCAAAAGGCACACTGGTTCGTCTCTTCTTCCCGGATAAGGTGAAAACTAAGGTATTGTAAATCAATCTTCGGTCGCGTACCTGACGACCTCCTGCGAATACCTATGTCTAAAACTTATCGAAAGATGATCTTCGAGTCCATGCAACCTCTCATAGATGGGACTCTCCGAATACCTGTACTCCAACTCCTTTAAGGCCTTCAAAACCTCTTCATCATCGCTATACTCGCCGAATACCACTTCCGTATGTGTTAGTTTATTGGGCGCCTCCACGCTTTTAATTATTTTGATATTTCTATTGATAACAGCCTGTTCCATAGCTGCACAAAATTTAAAATAGGCTGCCCTAGAATCGAGCCTATTATTTACCGTATATAAAATATAGAAGAACATATTATTCCGTGTTGGGCAGCCTGTCACTGCTAGCCTCTACTCTGCTTTCGAATTGAGGTTAGTATCCGCTATACTCGTCAATAGCTCGTCACATTTCTTCTCTTCTTTCAAGGTTTGCAATAATAATTTGAGCGCCTCTTCATGTTCTAAGACTTTGGCAAAAGCGGCGAGCGTACCATATGTAGCGATTTCGTAATGTTCTACCTTTTGCGCGGCCGAGATAATTCCAGCGTCACGTACTGGTCCAGACTGGGTCTCCCCCATAATGCTTTCCCCTTCCTCGATCAGACCTTCCATGGCGTCGCATTTCTCTGTCTTCGCCTTCTTACCGATACTTTCAAAACACGCTTCAAGACGTTGCACATGTACTTCGGTCTCTTGGATATGCTGGGTTATAGCCCTTTTCAATTTTGCTGAAGTAGCATTTTTCTCCATCTTAGGAAGAGCTTTCAATAGTGCCTTTTCAGCCCATAAAATATCCTTAAGACCATCCTCAAACAGATCTTGCAGATCCTTTGCTGCATCAGCCTTCGCTTTCACCTTTGCGGTTGTAGCGCCCTTGTCAGTTTCTTTCTTCGGGTTATTAGAGGTAGACGACACCTTTACTCCTGCCTCTGCTTTAGCGCCTGTGGTGGAAGTTTTTGTTGAAGTTTTCATTGTTGTTGCCATAATATGATAAAATTTAAGGCTTTATTAGCCGGTGATCGATACTTGAACAACGTTGTCTGGTGTCGGTTGATAAGTCCAATCAAAAAGCGTATTATTTGCCTGAGATCACGTACAAACACGTGTCGTCTCCCCTATTAACTGTGTCTCTTTGTATTAATGGCTATGGTCCAATCATCCTTTCCACAACTTCTGCACTTTGGCAATGCACTATTTAATGCAGGCACTACAAGGCCACAATACATACAAGCAAAAGGCCCCTCATTTTGAGTTACATCAACTTTCTTGTAGCTCGAGGGGAACAACGGTAATCCATACCGCACTTCTTCATCGGCATAAAAAAGTATGCTCAGTGTACCGTCTACCTCCAGCACTCCTTCGCGCACTTGTCCAAGATGCTCGACGTTCAGATTTCGGAGTTCAGAGAAAAACTCCATTTTTGAAAAGTCGTTATCATTCTCATGCTTCGTATCAAACACACCGTCTTTCACCACCGGCAACACCTTGCCCTCCAGCAGATAGGTTACTTTTTGAGATCGAACCGCAAGCCAGGTTACCGATTTATATACCAGGATCACACATATAAAGACAATGACAGCATGTACGATGGGGATATCACCCTGAAACATAGGATCACCTGCTGCCGAGCCTAGACTAATGATGATGGCAACTTCAAAAACAGTTAACTGTCGAACACCGCGCCGGCCAGACAAACGAAGTATGGTAAGAATAAGCACAAACATGATCACTGTGCGTATAGCGATTTCTATGAGAAAAAACACTTCTGAATCGCGGCCGATAATATCCTCTAAATTTATCATACGAGTTGATTAAACAAGAGAAGGCGATGTTTCATTACTGAAACACCACCTTCATTCACACACACTAAATTCCTTATTAACCTAACCTGTTAGTTAGATTTCAACGCACTAACTAATGTCGATTTTTAAGTGTTGTTTCGGACATAGAACAACTCTACCTCACAATCGTTTTTCAATTCGTTTGTTTTTTCAGCAGCTTACATCTCCCCTGTTATAAAACCCTTCACAAACGAAATATATACCCCCATGGTAACGAGCCAGTGATCCCACCAACCGAATAATACGCGAAAAATGTCGAGCTGTCTTATCCCCCGTATAAAACTACCGTTTGGTAATCTTATTGATCACCAATGGTAATGATGCTAGATCGTAATGATTTTCATATATCATATATTTAGGACTCCATTTTGGCGAAAACTTGTCTTTAAACTCGTAAAGCCCTTGATAATGCTTGAACTGAGGTAACTTCTCATAAGCAAATTTTATCGCCCACTCTGAAAACCCCTTCGGATCTTCGATACCGGACATAGCAGCCATCCCCATGTTAAGATAGCTCAAGTTCTGCTTTTTCACCTCTTGAATTAAGGCGATAATCAATGCATCCATCACTCCGGAGGGGGCATCTTCTATTCGTCGAATAAGGTCGTAAGTAGCCTCTCCGTGAACATAATCGGGGATAATATTAAGGAAACCGACGATCATCTCATCTTCATTTTCGATGGTGATTATCTGTTGTTTTTTTAACTCTTCCCAATCGAATGCTCCAGAAGAGAACAAAAGCTCGTGACGTCCTGTTACTGATAGCCAATCATCCGAAACAAACTGTAGCTTTTGTAGTATTCCATCTTTTATGGGAGGCTGATGCACACAGGCTTTAAACCCCTTTTTGGTTAACGTGTTCATCGTGTTACGCAGCGATTTACGGTCTTTTCCTTCCAGGGTAAATTGCGTCGTATCCACTATCGCTTCTAAGCCAATCGGCAAGGCCTTTTTTCCTAATCTTTGAAAGATAGCTATTCTTTCAGCTGCTATTTTATAGTATGCAGTCTTTAAGCCATTGGAAAAGCAAAACTTTTCAAATTCCTTTACTATGGTAGTCACTGTGGCATCATCATTTTGGCAAACGGGTTCACCAAGTGCCACGGCATAGCCATCGGCAAATTTATAAGCGACAAAACCCGGAACGGAGGCCGGGAAAAAGAACAATTTATCATTGTAACTTTTAAAATAATCATCGGCACTACGTCCATATTTCTGTACTAAATCGTAAGCTTTTTGTCGCTCCTCTTTTTCAGAATGACTTTTAAAGACATATGGCTTAATGAAAACATAAACGAGAAGCACAAGAGATGTAGTGCCCAACAAGTTGATCGAATATATAAATCCGGTTGCAAACCTAGTGATAGGTTCGGGAACAGGATCCAACAATAGGAAACTACGCAGGGTACTAACCGTAGCAGATTTCAAATCAAAGTCTACCCCAAATTCTTTCCGATCCAAAAAATAAAAGCCTATAACTCCATATATCAAAACTGAAGTGAAAATAACGCCCGCCGTCAACAGCCCAAAGTTTTGGAGTCTTGCATCGCCTTTTATATAATAATTTTTGTGTGTGGCCAACAATACTATTAATGTAAAAAAGGCTAAAGATGCCTCTTCGTAATCTACACCCTTTGCTATATTACCGCAAAGCGAGATTACGGTGAGAAATACAGCCATCCACCAGGCATTTTTAAAACCTCGAAACAGAAATGCGGCACAACATAAAATCAAAGCTCCGGTAATCATTACTGCTATATTTGAAAAATGGATAACATTTAAAGGTAAAAATTCGCGTAAAAGATGTAAGCGCTCTTGCAAAGGCGGTGTCATTACGGATAGCATATTTACAATTCCTAAGAAAGAAAAAAGTAAACCGGGTAAGAAGCGCATAAAGATATTGCCTTGGACAAAAAAGAAGGCACCGATCCCAAGGAGTAATGGCATCCAAAATTCGAAGATACGATACAGTAGCGTGATCGAAATTGCTTCTGCCCCGCTCACTCCGTACCGTTGTAATACGTAAATAAGTGAGACCTCAACAGCGCCCAGGCCACGTAGGAATGGGGAAACTGAAAAAAATAGCGTCGCTATCGTATAACCGGCCACACACAATTCTAATGAAGGGGCCAATCCGAGCGCACAGATTGCTATGTATAAATGAAGTATCCCTGTAACCTCAATACAAATAGACCAGAAGAGAGTCCAGTACATACTTTTTAAAGAATATCCCCCCGAGCTTATCTCGTGATATAATGTTTCTATCTGCGGACTCCGTTTATACAAAACACGAAACACCCGCCCGCGCTTGATAAAGGAGTAACTAATAAGAAAGACCAATAGTAGACAACCAGCAATGACTGATAATGCTGTCCAGCTGTTTTCCATCCCACCCCTCGCCACAGCAAGATAAACGATCACCGGAACGGCAACAATGGCTAAAGATATAAACCCCACAATGGCATAGATATACGAAGCAAAACCGATCCTACTTTTGCTCACTCCTTTGTGGACAAGTTCATCATTAAAGAACATTAATGACGTAACGCCTCCCCCTGGAAGAAAAACACTTAACAGATTTCGCTTCAAAAAAAGCCGTAATGCCTGTCCGATTGTGATATGGCGATGCACTGCCTTAAACGAACTGATATACATTAAAGCCTGTAGCAAAATGTAGACAAAAGTTACTATTATGCCTAAAATCAAGTAAAATCCTTTGGCATTTGCAATTATGCTAGGTAATTTTTGAATTTCATCACGTTCCTGACGAAGAAAATAGTATCCCAAAAGCAAAAATAAGAATGCTAATATTTCCTTAAAGTAGTATTTCTTTGCTTTTAAATATGAGAACATAAGCATTAGTCTATACGCGTTGCGAGATTAACAATAGCATTAAAGTCATTATTGAAATGATGTCCGCCTGGCAGTATTTTGGTTGTCGCTCCCTCATGAGAAAAGACCTGAACCAGACCGGGGTCGTCATCACTGCCAAATATGAATAGCTTAAATAGGTGTTTTAGACTTTTCACTTCGCTAACTACATTGTAAGCGGATTTCGCTTTATTTAAATTCAACATATCGGCAACATGTATCTCAAAATCCCCATATTGGTCGGGGGCTAAAAGAACTAGATTGTTAACTGACTTGAAAGCAAGAGGACTCAGCCGTTTCGCCACGAAAGGGATAACGCAGGCCCCAAAAGAATATCCCATCAGCGTGATCCGTAGATCCGGGTATTGCTGCAGGTAATGTATCAAAACATGATCTATTTCTTTTGCAGTCTCTTCAGGCGTCTTTTTATTCCAAAAATATTTTTGAGCATCCAGACCGATAACATTAACATTTTTAGATGCAAAACTATCCGCTAACCCCTGATCGAAACTTGTCCAGCCACCATCTCCTGAGATCAGAAACAATAGTTGCTTCCAGGAACTATTTCCCGCTTTCACTATTCGAATAGGCATTTGCGTCTTTAATTCGCCTGTCCAAGCTAATGTCGTTTTAGGTAGTGCTTGCTGAGTTCTTAAAATCTCCTGATAGGCGACTATATAATCAGGAAGCCAATGGTCAGCTATAGAAAATCCATGACCTACCTTTGGCAAACTTACTAACTTGGTATTTCCGATACCTTTGAGAAACTCTGCAGTAGACTGGTAGTTACAGGTTTCATCCTTTAATCCATTCAAAACGATAAACGGACTGGGTACATGAGGCACCTTATTCAAATAATAACGCTCACGCTCTTTTATAACTTTATAAGACAACCCACTACCTTTACAAGGAGGAAGAGACAGTTCTAAATCAGGACAAAAGCCCAATCCGATGCCACCAGCGAATGTGCCTGCAGGTGCTTGAGCCAGCAAGGCATACACCAATGTTGCACCATAAGAATATCCCATCAGTAATGGCTTTTGGTACGTAGGGAAATTATATTTGCGTTGTAAAAATAGGCTCAACTGCTCAAAATCAGCCGCAGGATATAAACAACCTTTAGTTTGCTGATTGAGATATCCTCTGTAGGATTTTGCATCTACACCAATAACCAGCGCTCCCTGATTAGAAATAGCACGAGCCATATTAATAACCCCATATTGCCATCCACCATCCCCGGAAATAAACAACACTAAAGATTTGGCAGGCTTATTCGGAAATTCCTCAGGGCTGTAGACGGTTAGTTTCCCAAATCGTCTATCTTGTATAATTTCTTGTGCTGATGCCCAATGAGTAAATACCAATAGGTATAAAAGGCTCAATAATCCGATTTTATTTAAACAATCCATTCTCATAGCTTATGTCCAAATAGTTAAAATCAAAATTTACCGTTGATAATTAACACTATACACCTATAAATTTACAGTTAAAATCGAATTTAATATCCCATTATTAAAGAAAATCAAAAAAAAATTAAAAAAGACAATTCCAGTTATTGATCCTATTTAATGATTCCTAGGTTGACCTGCTCATAATACGATGTCCTTGTAGATTGTATCGATAAATACGCTCATGATTACATTGAATCATCAACAGCGATGAACCCAACCCGATTGTATCGGGTGAGCTCTTGAATGCTAACAGTAAAGTAAAATGTTATGAAAAAAGTTCTTGATGGCCTCTGCACACCTAAACTTTCAGAAAAAAGCTATAAAACACTTCTTTATTTCTATATTTAGTCAGTGAAAACAAAACCTATGGTATGGCAAACTTAAACCGACTACAAACAGTCTTTTTATTATTTATCTGGCTTTTGTTGCCCATCGTACTGAAAGCTCAGTCAGCAACAGTTAGCGCCACGGATACCATCAAGACGGCCAAAAGCCCGAAAAAAAAATACTATAAACAATTGATCGTACCATCAGTACTTATAGGCTACGGCATCGTGGGTCTTGAAAGCCACTATCTTATCGGGAAGAACAACGAAATCAGAAACGAATTTCAGGAAAATATCGACGAAAAAATCACCATAGATGATTTCAGCCAATATGCCGGTACCGCCAGTGTATTTGCACTTGATGCCTTAGGCATCAAGGCAAAGCACAACCTGAAACAACGCTTATTTCGAGCCGCCTTGTCAAATGCTATTATGGCTACCACCGTAATAACCATAAAATCTACAGGCACCGTATGGCGACCAGACAGCTCCGCTAATAACTCATTTCCCTCTGGACACACTGCAACCGCGTTTGTAGGAGCCGAATTATTGTGGCAAGAATACCGGCATCAATCGATCTGGTACGGAATAGCCGGATATGCTGTAGCCACAGGAACAGGCTTTTTTAGAATGTACAATAACAAGCATTGGTTTTCTGATGTCGCCATGGGAGCTGGAATCGGTATTTTAAGTACTAAAATATCGTATTGGGTACTCCCGCTGTTCGAAGATCGTATAAAAAAGAAGAAAAACACTTACCTATTTCTCCCGGGATATGATGGTAAAAAAATCACACTGCACGCCAGCCTAAGGTTTTAATTTATTAATTTATTTTGCCAGAGTTACCATTTATAGTTATAGACAAATAGAAAGATCATTAATTATGGGTTATTATTAATTTTGATTATTGTATAATTGTAAGTTATGAACGCTGACAAACAGATTATCGTAAAAGACAAAATCAAGGATCGAAGGCATATCAAGATCGTTGAATTTGACCGTTCAAAAAACATCACCCAACCGCATAGGCATAATGGCTATCTGGAACTGGTCTTCCTTTCGTCCACTTCGGGTATACATGTGATTGACGGTCGCGAATCTACCGTCAAGTCCCCCTGTCTTTTAGTCATCAGAAAAGACAATGTACACCATTGGGAATTGGTCAATCCTGTAAAAGGCTTTGTTATCCTTATAAAGGATTCTTTTGTGATGCAGAGTGCTGATTTTGAAATCAATAGATTAGTGGGCATCATCAGTCAATATGATACACTATATTTTAAACAGGGAGCGATCTTTGAAACCTTATTGCGTATACTCGTCAATGAAGGTAACAAAACCTGCCAAGAGGGATTGTTCAAAGCATTCCTGGCCAAGGTATTAGAACATGTAGACTCTTCAAATGAAGCTAAAGCCACCACTAAAAACATATACGACCGATTCTATGCGCTGTTGAATAGTGAGGCAAAGGTAATTAACCACGTGGCTTATTATGCAGTCAAACTTAACACCAGCCCACAGAATCTCAACGCAGTCTGTAAAAAGAACGCAAATCGCACAGCATCTGCACTTCTGGCAGAATATATTATCAAAGAAGCGAAGCGGTTATTGTTTTATACAACCTGTTCCATATCCGAAGTAGCTTTTGAACTTGGCTTCTCGGATAAATCTAATTTTGCTAAATACTTTAAACGCCATACCGGCACTACACCGACAGCGTTCAAAAAGCAAAACTATTAAAATTCCTTTTCTCCGCGTAAGTAGAACCGCTACGAAGCAAAGAAGTAACGGCCTTTTAATACCATTTCCAGCAGGCATACTATATCGCCGTTAAGGGCACAGCTACAGAACCTATAGAAACGACGTATTCTGCCTTTAAAATCGATGGTATAGAAGATAGGTTTACATCTACAGATGCGTGATGGGCGGACGGAGGCAATTAATAATAAAAAAACTCGCGCTTATCGACTACTTCTTGTAATTTTGCCGTTCAAACTTTATTAAAATGCCCTATCAAATTGTATTTAACGAATTTTGTGAACACATAAAATCAAGTATCAAACAAGGAACATTTGCCAAATTGACATTCGCCAAAACGATAGGTAATACGGAGTTAAAGAACATTTATGTACGACTTCATCTTTTAGATGCTGGAGGTTACGATTTCGCGTTAACCTTTTGCTACAAAACAGAAGAGATTGAACATTTCCATACCAAAGAAGAAGTATTTACCGTACTAAGCGACTATATTCGAAACCCGTTCAGCAGCGTAGTGTTATTTACCACCGAAATGGATCTTACCTTTAAAATCAACAAAAAAGGGGTCGGAAGTCTTGTTGAGCAAGCACCTACCTTTAAGAATCCATCCCCCCCAATGTTAGAAATGATAAAAAAAGGAATGGTAAATACATAAAATATGTCAGCTTTATACGGTAGATTTATCTAAACCGTATTTTTTTTCTTCCCCCGTATTTATACCCTTACCGTTAGAACAGTCGTTCAAAACTTTGAGAAGTGACTTCATAAAGTTATATTTATACCTTGAACGTTTATTTATGGGTAAAGCATGGTTGCAGTGCGAAGATGAACCAATTCATCTTTGTGGCCAGATTCAGGGGTTTGGTTATTTGGTGGTGTTTGATTATGCCCTACAGTGTATAGCCATCAGTGATAACTTTGGAGATTGGCTCAACCTATCTGCGGGTGATTTATTAGGGAGCCCCCTGAATGACTTCTGGACAATTAGTAAACTGGATCCCGCTACCCTATCCACTTTCTTTTCTAAATTTGAAGAAGACCCATTATATAGACAAGTTTCAGAAATAAAAATAAACGAGAGAGACTTTCATTGGAGTATTTATCAACTTGAGCATAAAATTTACTTTGAGTTCGAGCAAATTAATACACGCAAGTCAAGTAATACCAAACTATATTCCCATGCGCGGCATTTGGACGCTGCAGGAGATGAGCTTTGGTTTGCACTCTGTTCCAGCATCAGTACGGTGATCAATTTTGACCGAGTCATGCTGTATAAATTTATGGATGATGGCAGCGGACAGGTCATTGCCGAAAAGACCGCCCCCGACATGACTTCGCTACTAGGCTACAAGTATCCCGAGTCTGATATTCCCAAACAGGCCCGTGAATTGTACACCCATTTTATAGCCCGTCATACAGTAGATGTTGATGCTCCAACGTACTCTTTATTAAGCAAGGAGACTGATCCCCTAGATTTAAGTAAATCCAGTATCCGCGCCTTGTCGCCCACCCACCTCCAGTACCTTCGTCATGCGCAGGTACGTGCCAGTGCCAGCTTTTCCGTACTTATGGACGGTCAACTGTGGGGACTCATAACCTGTCAACACCGAAATCCTAAAATGGTCGATCTGGCACAGCGTCACCTGTGCGTCTTCTTGGCTCAATATGCCGTAAATCGACATCTCGCACATCAACGAGAAATAGACCTACAATACAATAAAAAGATCAAATCCTTGGAGTTAGAGTTGAAAGAAAAGCTCTTGGTCAATCGCAAAATACTCGAAGTCCTGGCCGACAGTGCTCCTTCCCTCTGCAATATGGTATCGGCACAAGGCTTGGCAATTCAACACCCTGATGGTGTTTATCTATACGGTGAATCACCTATCCTTCAGCACTTTAGAGAAATTCAATTCGCTATCAATCAACGTAGTCAAAAAGAACTGCTTGCATACCATAATTTTACGTTAGCGGATCAGGCGTACGAAGAGACATTTCCAGGTGTGGCAAAAGTCGTCATATTGCGTGAACCAAAATTTAGTCTCTATTGGTTTCGTAAAGAAATAGAGATTGAAGAAACCTGGGCTGGAAATCCTAAAAAAACTCCTGTGGACAAACCAAGGGGGAAAGTACAATACCCTTCCCCACGAACATCATTCGAGGCCTGGAAGCGGAAAGTAAAAGGACATGCTACGCCATGGAAAAAAAGAGAACTGTTATTTATGCGCCGTATGCGATACATCGTACAGGACGCTGTCATGAAAAGAGTTTCTGAAATACAAGAGCTGAATGAAAGACTCGTAGAAGTCAATAATACACTAGACACCTATAGCTACACGCTCAGTCACGACCTAAAAAATCCTTTGTCTTCCATAAAGCTGGCGGCACAGGTGATTCAGCAGCGAGACAACCTACCACAAGAGTTTCTTAAAAAGGTAAGCACCAATATCCTGGAGGCTGTAGACCTGATGACAAATATGATGCAACGGGTATTTGAATTCTCAAAAGCCAAGACCTTTGACTTTGAATATGACACCATACATCCAGAACCCTTCATCTATAAGATCATCGCCGAAAGTAAAGAACGCTATTACTGCCCAGATCTGGATGTTCAAATAGGACAACTGCATCCGATCGTTGGAGAAAAAACTCTATTGTATCAACTTTTTTTAAATGTACTGGCCAATGCCGTCAAGTATAGCAGTAAGACCGAATATCCGCAAGTGTGCATAAACAGTCATTTCACTAAAGACGATGTTATATACCGTATTACAGATAACGGGATTGGCATCCCTGCAGATGAAGTTGAAAATATATTTGAAATATTCAAACGTATGTCCAATTCAAGTGGCTTTGAAGGTTCGGGAATCGGCCTATCTATCGTAAAGCGTATTGCTGACCGTCTACATGCAGAGATTAAGATTGAAAGTGAACTTGGACAAGGAAGCACTTTTATCATAAAATTTAAAAACCATCTAGTGAAGGATAGCACTCTATTATCCCAAAACATGTCTTTTTAGCGTATCCTACAAGCTTTAACAGCGAAAAAACAGCTATTTGGTGCGTTTGCCCATTGCCTTTTCCTGCTCTGTCAACGGAGCAGGCGGCACTACATTAACCTCCTTCTCCACCTCCTTGACTTCAACATACACCGCAAACTCAGAGGGCTGTATCGGCGTGCCTTTATGGATCGCATATTCCCGTGTATAGACAGCTCCAAAATAGAGTATCGCCGAGGTATAGTATACCCATAACAGGATTAGTACAATAGCACTAGCTGTTCCATAGGTGCTTTCGGTGCCTGAATTTCCGATATACAGACCGATCAAAAAATGCCCGATTACAAACAGAACCGCGGTAAACAGTGCTCCCGACCGTACTGTTCGCCATTTGATATTGACATCAGGAAGTACCTTAAAAATGATGCAGAACATAAAAAAAATAATGCCAAAGGACAGTAAAAAATTTATCCCATTAAACAATTGCACCGAAGTGTCCGGAAAAAATCGCTGCAATCGATCTGTCAAAGCTATTATAATGCCATTTACGATTAGCGTAACTACCAACAAGAAACCCAGGCCTATCACCAAAGACGAAGAAAGTAGGCGGTCTTTTATAATTTTCAACCAACCTTTCTTCACCTTAGGGCGTACATGCCATATGTTATTTATCGAGTTTTGGATATCTCCAAATACCGTAGTAGCACCAATCAAAAGCGTCACGACACTGATGGTAAGCGCCATATTCGACTTGCCCGAAAGAGAAAGATTTTTAATAATATCCTGTACCTGCAATGCCACACTACTACCGATCAGACCTCGTAACTCGGAAAACACCTTACCTTGTATAGCTTCTTCACCAAAAAAAATCCCTGCCAATGCGATCATTAAAACAAGGATAGGCCCTACAGAAAAAACCGTATAATAAGCCAGTGAAGCACTGTATTTTAAAGCCGATTCATTCATAAATCCCAACACCGCATTTTTCAATATCGTAAAATGCGCCGTAAAGATCTTCTTCGTTTTCTTCATAGTTTTTACAGTTGTCTCATCTCCATAACCACTCATAAGGGCAAATAGTTCATAACAAACTTTAAAAACTATCTATTGCCTCTTTACAGCAAACTTTTACCTCGTTGAACTGTTAAAAGTTATAAAAAAGGGTAATAAACACAATACAATACGTCATTATATCGTTATATAAACAATAAATAAACTTTAAAATCATACCATTTGGATACTACGAAAATAGGAAATACACCACTACAACTATGCCCATACCTCTCCGAAAAATACGCCTGTAGTATATTTATAAAGAAAGAGTTCTATAACATTAACAAAACTTCGAAAGACCGCCCTGCCTGGTATATGATCCAACAGGCTATCGAGCTTGGTCTCCTCCAGCAAGGTGATACACTCGTGGAGGCCAGCAGCGGCAATACGGGAATAGGTCTAGCCCAATTCGCACAGCAACTCGGTTACGGCTGCCGTATTTACGTCAGCAAGGATTGTGCACGCGAAAAGCTTAGCCTATTGCGCAGACTGGGAGCTACTGTAATAGCTTGTGACAATTCAAATGGCCTATCTGACAAGGGGTCAACCCAATACCAAGCCTCTGTATATGCCCAAAGCACTCCAAACTGCTACTTTACAGACCAGTACAACAACCCCCAGAATCCACTTTCCCATTACCAGACTACTGGCCCCGAGATATGGGAACAGACGAATGGCAAGCTCACCCATTTTTTTGCCGGTATAGGTACAGGCGGAACTATATCAGGAACAGGCAAATATCTAAAAACAAAAAACCACAACATACAGATATGCGGTATAGAACCTAACGGTTCTATACTATCCCATTTAAAAAGTCATGGATCTCTTCCCAAAGCCCTGCCTACTATGGAAAAAATAGATGGTATAGGTCGAAGATTCGTTCCGACTGTATTCGCTCCAGAAGTAATCGATGAAATCTTTCAGGTGAGCCGAACAGAAAGTATAAGCTGGGCCAACACCTATTATGAAGAAGAAGAAATATTACTTGGCTTTTCCAGTGCAGCTGTTCTCAGCGGCTTAGAAAGATATGCGGAGAAACATCCGATACATGCAGACGACCGTATAGTCTTATTATTTGCAGACTATGGCGACCGCTACCTAAACAGCCTATATCCGACATTCAAAAAAGAGCTAGCACAATATGATGAGAAGTTTTAATGACTTTGCCATACCCTTGGCATGGCCAGACCAGACTGCTTTTGGAGACGAACGTTGGATGGCATTTTTAAAAAAATGCGGTATTGTCAAAAATCTAAATTTCAAAGTCGGTCATGCTGCTATTCTTCTCATCTCCCAAAATACAGGGAACATCGAGTATTATGACTTTGGCCGTTATGTCAGTCCACGTGGCGATGGTCGCGCACGATCCAAACATTTTGATCCCAGACTTCAAATAGACCGTATCGCCACATTTGATAAGTCACACAAAGCGATTACCAATATAGATGAGATATTGACCGAACTAAGTGCTATGGAAGAAGCTACACATGGAGGAGGGCGGCTCTTTTTTACGCTTGCACCAGATATCTGCTACGTCTCCGCAAAAAAGTTTGCCGATCAGTTAGTTACCAATGGTCCGATTCCCTACGGTGCTATTGCCAAAGGCAATAACAGTTGCTCACGTTTCGTTGCCCAAGTCCTTGTTGCTGGGATGCATCCAAAAGATCGGCGTATCAAAAAAATCAATTTTCCAGAAACATTGAAACCAAGCCCGATGAGTAACATCATCAATACGGGAGCGAATAATACCATTCACTGTTACCACGAGGGTATGGTCCAACAACAAAGAATGGGCAGGATCAGTTCATTAAATTTTCATTGGCAATTGCTCAAGGAAAATTTATCAAGCAAGCACATATCCACGCTTGGGTGTGACACCGACAATGGGCAATTAGATCGCCCGGCACTCCCACCCAATCTCCGTGAAAATGCCCAATGGCTAGGTGGTATAGGTGAAGGCATGTGGTTTCAGGTTCTTAACGATGGCATAAGCGAATCCCACTATTGGGTGGAAAGCTATACTTCTTCAGGGGTGTTGATCAATCGGATAGCGACCATATGCCCCCAACAAAACCTAGACCTCGCAAAACCGTTTGAAATTACCACTCAGATGGATGGTCTCCATTTTACTATTCTTCAAAACGAAATCAAGTATTTATTAAAAAAGACAGAATACACCTACAACAAAAAAATTATCAAAAGCAATATAACATGGAATTAACCTTACTAAAATCAAAAATACACACGGTAAAAGTAACCGAGGCCAATGTTGCCTATAACGGTTCGATCACTATTGATGCAGATCTATTGGATGCTGCTGGAATTAAAAAATACGAACAGGTATATATCAACAACGCCGTAAGTGGAAGTCGGATTATGACCTATGTGCTACCCGGCAAAAGAGGTAGCGGAGAGGTCTGTATGAATGGCGGAGCAGCCCTACATGCCAAGGTGGGAGATACTATTCATATCTTGGCATTCATTAATATGTCGCCCGAAGAAGCCGATAGCTACAAGCCTACCCTGGTATTTACCGAAGGAAATAATCAGATCAAATCCATAGAAACATATACATACTAACTAAATACACCACGAGGAGGTACTTCGTCAGGAAATACCTCCTCGTGTTACTTCCACACGAGATAGTAGCGATCATCAACCGCTCATGTTTATACTACAGGTACGCCAAAATTAGGATGTCCCAATCCAATCCATACAGAAAAAAAACTTCCGTAACGCGCTGATTCTAGCTTATTTTTCCTTACTATATCCAACATTAATCTAAAAAAACCTATATTTAAGGATGTACTATACCTTAACCAATGTAATCCGATTCACCCTATTTATTTTACTGGGGTGTTATTATCTGTCGATTCGAGTCTTCGCACAGCCTTCTGCCAACAGCAAAACGATCTATGTATCCCTATCCGGTAATGACCGTAACCCCGGCACCAAGTCTAAGCCCTATGCCAGTCCACAAGCTGGAATAGATGCCGTATCAAAGCTTAAAAAAGAGGGGTTCACCGGTGCAATCGAGCTTGTTCTTATGGACGGGAAATATTATTTGGATAAACCTCTCCAAATTCATCCCGAAATATCGGGAACCGAGGGTTCCCCCTTCACTATCCGTGCTGCTATAGCGCGAAATGTTACCTTAAGTGGATCCAAACTATTGGAGCTACAATGGGAGAAGCTAGAGAATGGCCTTTGGAAAGCGAAGGTACCGAAACAACTTAATTTCCAAGAGTTATTCGCCGATGGGAACAGACTCGTCCGCGCTCGCTACCCTAATTTTGACGCCCAAGTAGCACCCTTTAACGGCTATGCTGCAGACGCGATTTCTCCCGAGCGAACCTCAGCATGGAAAGATCCCAAGGGAGCTATCGTTCACGCCCTACACGCCGGAAGATGGGGCGGCTTCCACTATCGCGTCCTTTCCAAAGACCCCAAGGGAAACTTAATATTCGAAGGTGGCACCCAAAACAATAGACCTAGCAAGATGCATGATACCTATCGCTACGTCGAAAATGTTTTTGAAGAATTAGACACAGTCCTTGAGTGGTATCTTGATGAACAGACAGCCACGTTGTACTACCTTCCTGACTCTGGTACGGATCCCAATCAACAAACATTTGAAGCACCCTTACTAGAAAATATTATAACCCTTCTAGGAACAGCATCTAATCCAGTACATGATATTAATATCCAAGGCATTCGTTTTATCCATACGGCTCCTACTTTTATGAAGACGGCAGAACCGCTACTCCGCAGTGACTGGACCATATATCGCCAAGGGGCTATCAAGCTCGAAGGCACCACCAAGTGTACCATTTCCGATTCAGACTTTTCCGATCTGGGCGGCAATGCTGTATTCATCAGTAATTATAATAGAGCTGTTGTTATCCGCGACAATCTTATCGAACGCATAGGCGCTGGTGCCATCAACTTTGTTGGTTCAGCCGATGCTGTGCGTTCCCCCGCTTTCCGGTATGAAAAATTTGTTGCAGAACAAGATATGGATACCCTAAGCGGCCCTAAAACAACGAACTATCCCGCGCAGTGTGAAGCCCATGGCAACCTGATTCGTTATATTGGTCTGATCGAAAAGCAAGTCGCAGGTGTCCAGATAGCGATGGCCTCCTCGATACGTGTCTTTCACAACACCATATATCAGGTACCTCGAGCAGGAATAAATATCGGCGATGGCACCTGGGGCGGTCATGATATTGCCTTCAATGATGTCTTTCATACGGTACTGGAGACCAGCGATCATGGCGCATTCAATTCTTGGGGCAGAGATCGCTTCTGGCATCCCAATAGAGCGCAAATGGATGCATTGGTCGCGAAGCATCCCCAATGGATTTTACTTGATGCTGTAGAAACCACATTAATCCGCAATAATAGATTCCAATGCGACCACGGTTGGGATATCGACCTGGATGACGGTTCTTCCAACTACCGCATCTTCAATAACCTGTGCCTCAGCGGAGGTCTAAAACTTAGAGAAGGTTTTTACCGGACGGTATACAACAATATTATGGTCAATAATGGGTTTCACCCACATGTTTGGTTTAAGGACAGTCACGATGTGTTTCGTCATAATATCGTAATGCAACCCCATCAAGATATACAGGTCCACTATTGGGGAGATACAGTAGACTACAATTTTTATACCCATAGGAAAGACCTGGAAAAGGATCAGGCAAAAGGCATAGAACAGCATTCGATCGCTGTGGAAAACATCAAGTTTAAGAATGCCTCTACCGGCGACTTTAGTCTTGATGGTTTCCCACTAAGGGGATATACAGACTTTGATATGTCCCACTTTGGCGTTAACGCCCCAAGACTGCGTACACTAGCCGCCGAACCAGAGATACCAAAAATTACATTGGAAAAATCGAATAAAGACGGTGAATATTTTGATTGGAAAGAAGGCCGATTTAAATCCGTCGAAACATTAGGCGAGCAGTCTGCGGCCGGCTTACCGACCATAGCCGGAGTACGCATAGTAAAACTAGCAGACAGCTCCCTATTACACCGAGGAGGTTTGCGAACAGGCGATGTTATCGTCGCCTGCCAAGGCGAAACAGTCCACACGGTCAAAGATTTTAAGACCATTATAAAACGGGATGAATACCATACACAGATAACGATAGATTTTTACCGTAACCAAGTCAAACAATCGTTGGTAATCAAAAAGTAATCCCGCAGAAGATTCTTTAAAATATAAAAGCAGCTTCCACAAAAGATCTGATTCTTTGGAAGCTGCCTATAGAATTCAGCAATTATCGGATTTTTTCGTGCTGTTCCTTGTCCTAATTTTGGCTAATCAATATATAAAGATATGCAGATTTTTAAAGACAAGGTAGTTCTCATCACCGGAGCCAATAGAGGTATTGGCAAATCACTTGTAAAGGCACTATTAAAAAATGACGTAAAAAAAATATACGCGACATCAAGAGATTTGAACCAGATGCCTACATTCCATGACCATCGAGTTTTCCCAATCCCTTTAGATATTACCAGTAGCGAAGCTATTGCTCAAATCATAACAGCAACCTCAGATACAGAAATATTGATAAACAATGCCGGTGTCTTAAATCCAGGAACTATCTTAGAGGCTGATCCTGTTGGTATGGATCATGATATGAAGGTCAATTATTTTGGCACCATAAACATGATGCGGGCCTACGCTCCTATTCTGGAAAAGAATAAGCCCGCTCGACTAATAAACATCGTTTCTATTGCCGCTTACTCTCCTTTGCCCACAATTGCAGGATATGCAGCATCCAAGGCAGCACTTTTCTCTGCCACACAATTAGCAAAAAAGGGCGTTATAGTGCAAGCAGTCAATCCTGGAGCTATTGCTACGGATATGAATAAAGACAGTAACTGGGATATGCCCAGTCCGGATAGCGTCGCCATAAAAATATTAACGCAGGTCGCGACTGACGAACTGGAGATTGTGCCTGATGAAATTGGTAAAAACATGTACGATGCCTGGAAAGAAAACCCTTCAAAACTGTCAAAAATATTTTACGACATATACCACAGTTAAGAGCAGCCGCGTTATTAAGCTGTGTCCCGATTCAAATGCTGGACACAGCGTAACAACAATCTCAACAAATCCATCCTTTCTACAAAACAAAATATTTCCTTCAACTGTATTTAATAAAAAAACAGAAGCGCCGTATATGATCATTACTATTATCTCCTGTCTGCTCATCGTTCTCAGCATCTTACCTTTCATCCAACACCAACACTGGGTATTCCGTGTTCCCGAGTTCTTAAAACTGCAACTATTGCTATTGCAGCTCGCAGCATTTGTGTTGATGGCTATTATGCATACAAAAGACTTTTCGTACTGGGTGATACAATCCAGTCAGCTCGCACTTATAATCTATCATACATATGTACTGGCGCGGTACACCAAGTTCTGGCGCACTCCATCCGTCCAAAAATCCGATTCAACGTCGGATCCCATCAAGGTGATCTCTTGCAATGTATACCAGTATAACAAAAAACACGATCGATTTATCAACCTTATCAAAAAAGAAGCTCCCGACCTCTTCTTAACGATGGAAAGCGATGCCCATTGGGAGCGCGCATTACGTGTCCTAGAAAGTGACTATCCGAATCATCAAAAAGTAACTTTAGCCAATACCTACGGAATGCATCTATATACCCGTCTCAAACTGATCTCGGTCCAAACACACTATTTTGTAGCAGACGACATCCCTAGTATAGAAGCCGAACTAGAAACCAAAGATGGCCACCGGTTTATATTCTTTGGAGTACATCCTCCTCCTCCTAGTCCGACCGAAGAGGAAAATTCGAAAGAGCGCGATGGCGACCTGTTGAGTGTAGCCAAGCAGGTACGAAACCATTCGCTTCCAGTAGTAGTCGTAGGTGATTTCAACAATGTCGCCTGGGCCAAGAGCTCGATATTATTTCGGAAGACTAGCGAACTCATTGATGCTCGTATAGGACGAGGCATACTATCGACATTCCATGCCAAATATTGGTTATTCAGAGTTCCTTTAGATCTACTGTTTCACAGTCCCCAAATCTTCATCGATCAGCTTACCATCTTACCTGACGTTGGATCTGATCATTTTCCAGTGGCCTGCACGTTTCATATCGACACACACACTGCCGAACAAGAACAGCGCGTAGACGAACTAGATCATGGCGAAATGCAAGAAGTAGAAACGCTTATCGAGGAAGGTAAAGAGGAAGAAAGTGATAATCGCTAATCGGAGACTATTTAGTTTTCTTGTTCATCCAGATAATAAATCCCGTAATAGGTAGTGAAGCGCATATCAGAGACACCACAAAAGCCAATATTTTAGTCCCCATTCCGCCGATACTCCCTACATGGAGGTCAAAATTCATACTGGCCAACTTATCCCCTGCTTTCATCCTTTCGGACGTTAACACTTTATCGATCTGTCCGTCGGACCGCGCAAAGTAATACCAGACAAAATCACTCGTTTTGTCTTTGCTCAACCGAATCTGTATATCATCCATCTCGGCCTTTGCTCCGCGAAGCCGTATAGACATCATATCTGCTGTCGGGTGTTGTTTCAGACTATATAATAGTGCATTGTCGATATTAGCGGCATAGACCTGCGGTACAGGTTGAAATTCAGCTAGCTCCGTCTCCCTGTCAGAATCACTCACAGATATACCGTTAAAAAAAGAGACGTACGCTGCTTTAAAACCAGGATAGGCGAACACAAGCCCTGTAATGCATAAAATTAGCGCCAATAGCGCTGTATGGAAGCCCAAAACATTGTGTAAATCATAGTTTAACCGCTTTTTCTTTGCTTTGAAACGTAACCATAGGCTCCGCCTAAGGGGCTTTCCCCTCCACTTCTTAGGCCACCACAACGGTATTCCACTGATGATCAAAACAATAAATAGGATGGTCGACCAAGCTACGAGGGGCTTTCCTATTGCCTTTCCAAGCAGAAGGTTCATATGCGTCTGGAGTACCAACTGAAAAAACTCAGTTTTTGAATCTTCAATCTGCTGTACCTGTCCTGTGTACGGATTTATAAACACACGATCGTAATAGGTATAATAATCCCAAAACACATGTTTAGATTCGTCCAGATCCATCGCCCGAAACACCCAGGTTCTATCAGCAGCAGGGTACAGATCCACACGGGACACCTTTTTACCCGCGCCTAATGCTTTCTCCGATTTAGCCAGCAGTGTACTGAGCGGGAGAGGTTCTACTTGCTTATTTTTACTACTATCCGTGATGTAATATTTTGCCGGATATACTACGCTCTTCAAATCGTCATGAAACACATAGATACAGCCTGTTAGGCTTACGATTACGACAACAATACCGCTAAGCAGCCCCAGGCATTTATGGATCCACAGTATCCAGCTCTTGAACATGACTAAAATTTATACGAAAAATTCAAACTCACCTGCATTCCAGGGCCCCTTACATAGTCCACGTCAAGTCCTCGATATTGGCTTACTGTAGGGTAATAGGTCTTATTCAATAGATTCTCTATCCCCATACCTATATTCCATAGCGCATTGACGCTGTATGAAGAGGAAAGATTAAATAGATCGACAGATTTTACCGGCCCCTCACTGTTGTTGTATTGACCTTTCTTGGGATTGATATCGAAGCGATCACGCGCACCGGTATGCACCCAGAATAGCTGTACATTTAGCTTATTATTGGGTCTGTAATACACGTATCCCGTTGCCTTAGCCGGTGCAATACGAGAACCATTGAGGTAGACTTGACTTCCATCATCAAATTTAGCTTCACCTTCCACATAAGCGTAACTTCCCCCTACCGACCATTGTGGCGACAGACGTGCATCCAGCGCGATTTCATAACCATGCACATCTTCCGGTTCCCGCTGAGGAGTCAGATAACCTCCCACATCTACCAGATTAACCCCTAATTTGGATGTGCTGATATAATACGCCGCCGAAAGGTTGAATATCCCTTGCGTACTCGAAAAACCTACTTCATAATTATTCGTGATAATAGGGTCTGTCTCGAGGTTATCGATTGTATTTTCAGTAGCCCGTCTCAGGATCCGCCCCAATTCATTGATAGCAAAACCCTGCGAAAAGCTCAGGAAAGGATTGAAAAAGTTATATTTATTGTACCGCAATCCAGCATTAAACATCGTCGCTTTATAAGGTATTTTTCCGCCTGTGACAAAAATACCACCACTGCCATCAGCCTTGGTGGCTATCGTATTATAATCTTTGACCCGTACGGTTGCATTCTCATATCGCAGTCCGCCTTTAAAGATTAAATTTTCCAACAAATCTACCTTTAACTGCACATAAGGAGCGATATTCGACATATCCATATTCGGTATATACACCCTGCCATCAGTCAGGTCCTGATAGGTGATATCATTCAACAGATCTATACCATAGGTGATCGCAGTCGGAATACTTCCCAGCTGTAACGGCGTATTCATGTTCAGACGCAAACCTTTCTTTCTAGAATTAATCATGGTCTGTCCCGGTCCGTACCAGGATGTAGACTCCTTGACATACCTGTTCATCGATTGGAACGAGTTTATGTAAGCTGTCACATCCAATTGCGAATTTCCAAACACATTATCTTTGGAATAACTCAGCATCGCATTATGATTGAATGGCGTTCCCGCCGGTTCACCAGGTTCTTCACCACGGACTCCTATCGTCGGCGATTCACCATATACTCCGGCCTGACTCACATATTTGGCATGCTGCGTACTATTGAAATAATTATAGAATCCGCTAAGAGAAGAATGCGCATCCAGTTGATAGCCCAACTTCACAAAAGCATTGTACTGATATGAGTTAGATAATCCATCGGTCTGTCCTAGCGGCAATCCCTCACCATCCCGCTGTAATCCGGTATAATCCATAGTACCGCCGATATTGAAACTCAATTTTCGGTTTGCACTACCCGAAAAATACTGCGACACCCGATAGCCCATGGTGCCATCACTATGAATAGGATTAAAAGTAGTACCTATACTGGTCTGCCCAGCTATTTTCTGATTCCCACTAGCGTTTTTTGTAATATAATTTATGATACCTCCCCCCGAACCATTGCCATAGATAGAAGTCGCACCTTTGATGACTTCAATGCGCTCTACCACATTAGGATCTATTGTCCTCAAATCACGAACCCCGTTCATCAATGGAGTAGACTGAGGTATACCATCAATCAAAACCAATATCGGCCGTCCACGCAGCGTCTGCCCGGCATTGGTCGCCTTATTGGTCGATGTCCCCAGTCCAGGTATTGTATTTCCCAGAATACTGGATAGATTGGTATTAATATTCATTTGGGATTCAATATCCTGTCGGTTCAGGATACTCACCGACGATGGCACCTGCGATACGAATTCAGGTCGTCTTCCCGCTGTAACAACAACTTCCTCCAGTTGCTGATCGGTCTCTTCTATTACAATTTGAAGCGGCGATCGTACGGTATCCAGATTTATTATTTTCTCAAAAGGCTTGAAACCCATTCCCCGTACGCCGATACGTTGCACCAGATTATCAGTTACTGCTAGATCAATCTGACCATTTCTATCGGTCCTCCCCACAATATCTTCACCCAAATATACAGTCGCACCCTGAATGGGCTTTTGTATTACACTGTGTACGAAAACCTTTACCTGCGCATATCCATGCCCCGATAAAAGCATAAACACCAGCGCAATGCTAAAAATATAGCTATAAGTCTTCTGTCTTGCCGCACGGTTGAAGTATAAACCCTTAAACATTTTATTTAGATTTAGTTTAAATAATGCGCAAATATAAAAACTTATTTTTTAGCACAAAAAAACTACAAAAAAAAATACAAGGATTCGATTTAGCTATTTATATAAATTAACCCAAGACGAGACAAACCGACTATCATAAAAAGAAAGCCCGACATATTCGGGCTTTCTTTTTGACTAATCCAACTGTATACAATGTACCGTCCCTGAAAAATCAGCGACAAACACCAAATTATCCAACAGCGCAGGATCTGCCAATACTGGTGCTCCTATTCTCTTCTCCGCCACTCGCTTTCCGGTATCGCTCAATCTGTAGAGATAACCGTCCGATGCTCCAAAAATAAAATCATTCTGGTAAGGCACGATGGCACTCTCTACGGTCTCTACTTGTGTACCAGTATTTGGATTGGAATAAGAAGACGTAAATATCAATGCATCGCGCGTGTCAAATCGCCACTTTTCCTCCAGTGTCTCCCTATCAAAACCACACACACCAGCGTCTGAAGTACCGGTAACAAACTGTTTGCCCCTAATCAATGGAGCCCCCATCACTTTAAAATCCAGAGCATGCTTTTGCTGTGCCAACACAGTACCTTTGGACTTATCCAACACAAACAACGTATTCAAGCCCGTGAGATACATTCTATCGCCATCCACAGCAACACCACCGCTTCTAAACCGAAGACCGTCCTCATTTTTTTTCCAAAGAAGCTTTCCTGATGCTCTATCATGGACAAATAATGCATTCCAATTTGCCCCTGTTATCAAGAGATCTTCTGTAACCAACATCTCACCCGGCATCGCTTCTCCTCCATTCCAATCCGTATTCTTCCAGACCACTTCACCGCTTTCCGCATTCAATGCCGTGAGAAAACTTCCGGCTCCAGCGTAATAGACACCGTCTTTCAATGCAGATCCCGTTACATAATTCGGTAGGCCGATCTGTCGCAAAGCCTTCGTCCATTTTAACGTTCCCTTCTTGGCATCGATAGCATAGACCGTTCCCTCCACATCCGTAGCCAACAGTATATCCTTATAGATATGTAATTTCTGCTTGATCGAATTCTTGACAGGCAGCTCCCACAGCAGCGAGCCATCCCTGACATCCATAGCGACGATCTTTGCCTTACCTCCGCCCGTGTCATCAAAGGTGGCCGTATATAACATACCTTCGTTCAGCAGTGGACTCACCTTCCATATACCACCACCTATATTGCTAGACCATAATGTCTTCATGACGGTCCGCTGTTTGAGATCCAATTTATGTTTACGCATAGTTGATGAACCATCTCCAAAAATCACCTCAACCAATACTTCATGTATTTCTTTCGACTTATTCCGAGGAAGCTCAATACTCCAAGTCCATGAACCATTACCTTCAAAATCCTTCTCGACCACTTTATTTCCCTTCGCGTTATATCCTGTAAGCTTCACCCTATTGACCCACCGCTCACTATCGTAGATATTTGCCTTGATCTGCACCTCTTTGGCCCCGATGATTGGATCCGCCAATACGATGTATTCCTTCAAGTTGGTAAATATGGGGCGGACATCCTGTACACCGTTTTTATCCATGCTGACATGTAGAAATTGGCCTACCGAATGATCTATACCTCCTTTATCCGGGGCGTTGGTCGAAATGACACGTACACCGTTAGCCGCGTTTACAAAACTATAGTTATTATGCCAGTGCCCGTACAGCCATGCTTTTAGTCCATAGGCTTTCAGATCTATCTCCTCGGTCTTTCCCTTGAGGACAAAGTCGGTCCCTACCGAAAAATCATGATTTATCAAGACCAATGCCTTGTTTGGATCTTTATTCAAGAGATCCTTCTTCATCCAACGGATTACCTGATCTCTGTTGTAGCTCGGCGCATAATCGCCGCTCCACATCGGTGTCACCACAAAGTGTACAGGCCCCTTTTCAAAAGAATAATACGTCGGTCCAAACAATTGTTCAAACAGCTCCTCCCCATACTTACCCTTCACCAGATCGTGGTTTCCTACCGCATAATGTACTGCCGTACCCATCAACCCACTATTAAGTTGTCTCGCATGAAATTTCATCCCCTCCTCATAGCAGATATCACCCGTATGCATGATCAATGGAATACCCTGATTACGGGCATACTGCTTAATATTATCTACCCAGGTACCGTATAGCGCTGTCTCCGTATCTGTAATCTGTATAAAATCAAGTCTATCCACTTGCTGACTTGGATCTACAACCACACCCAAATCATAAGTAGTCTGCTGCCCCTCTATTTTCAAGTAATGCTGCTTACTCATTTTAAAGCCCGACGGGGCTTTAACAAAGACAAAACGAGCATCGGGGTTGTTTTCCATATTAAATTCTCCCTGTGCATCGGTACACACCACCTGATAGCCGTTCGAAACCACCACCTTATCCAGCGTTCTTTCGTTGGCATCAAACTTCGAATTACCGTTGGTATCCTCGTACACCCGACCTTTTATCTGCGCAAAGGAATTTGTAAAAGTAAAAAGCAGACCCAGAGCCACTATATATTTCATATGTATATTCACTATCTGTTTTATAATTGTTGTCTATTTGCCAACGCAAAAGAGAAAAAATCCCTGATAAAAACAAATTCAGGGATTTAAAATTAAAATTTCAACAGCATCCCCTACTATTTCCACCCAAAAGGCTGGCTCAGGTTTGGATTTAACACCGTCTGCTGTATAGGTATAGGGCGGTAATAATACATCGGAGCCTCCCAGTTGCGCGGTTGCTTCTTATCACGGGTAAACATGATATGCCCTTTATTACCCTCCGATAGATAGATCACGTCATCACTTAGGTAATGCGGAGTGATCTTGTCCCTTTGATCCTTAGGCAATACAGCCCAGGCATTATCGTCACTTTTCTTTTCCAGAATCGCTATATCAGGATTACCATCCCCTGTTACGTCCATCAGTCCGAGCGCTTCGACATACATTCCCTTAGGAGCCTGCGCCAGAAGCTGGCCTACCCCCCATCTATTCAGGTCGTCCAGCCGGAATCCCTCTGCTGCGAGCTCCGTTCTCCGCTCTCTTCTGATTTCAAGCACTATACCCTTATTCTGCTTTACGTTAGCATATCGTGCTTCCAACAGGGGATCGACATTACTATTTGCTGCATTTAGTATCAACGCCGGCATACCGACACGAGCTCTTAATCTAGCGATAGTTATATTCAAGTCTTCCTGTGTTAATGTGCCCAGTTCAGCTTTTGCTTCCGCATAGTTTAACAGGGTCTCCGCATACCGCATAATCGGTAGATCTGTATAATTCAGGTTCCAGCCTTTACGTAATTCCGGGTCTCTCGGATAAAACTTGACCTGAAGATAACCCCCATAGGTAGGCTTCAGTACGTGGGGCAGATTAAGGTTAGGGTTTGTTTTGAACCCGGGCTCCATGATCAATTCAGCAAGTCTAGGATCCCGATTTTTAAACAGTTGAGTGATTTTCATCGTTTCATTACCAAGCTGATCGGTAAATGGACTTCCATCTTTCATTAAGTACTCTTCCATCAGCTCCTTACTCATGGCCCACTCATAGTCAAAGACCGTATGCGAGTTATTCCCCACCCCCTCGCCCATGCTGTTCTTTTTTAAGAACAGGACTTCCTTATTGTCTGAAAGGTTGGGGTTCGAGAACAGCGCTCTATAATCTTCCCCCAGCTTCCCCGTATTATGGATCACAAAGCCCCCCTCATCCATCACCCGTCGTGCTGCTTCGGCCGACTTTTTATAGAATGACGCTGCCGTCGCTTGTAGACCGAGGTATTCATGGTACCTTCTGTAACTACCTTCGTATAGTGCGATACGGGACAAGAGATTCAATGCTGCCCATTTGGTAATACGTGTATTTGTACCAGCGGCTTTGATGTGCGTGACCGCAAAATCCAGATCCGCCATAATCGAATCTACGACCAGCGTACGTGGATCCTGCTTTTTCATCAGCCCCTCTGTATCACTATCTTTGATTTCCTTACCGTACCATGGTACATCGCCGTATATCTTTACCATGTTATAATACCAATTGGCACGGTACAGTTTTGCTATTCCTACAAAATGATTGATATCGGCAGCATTACCTTTGGTCCTATGTACATTGTCCAACATGATGTTGATACGGCGTAGATCACCCCAATTGTTCCAGCCCCCCGCATTGGCAACAGTCAGGTTACCCCGCACCATATTGTCGGTCGTAGACGCTCCTGCCATGCCTGCGATATTATCCGAAAAACCATCCGAGTATGAAGGACCTATCATGCCATACATGGTGTTGGTATAGATCTCCAGGTCCTTCGGGGACTGAAACGAATTTTCAGAAGTCACTGCCGTTTGCGGCAATCTGTTCAAAAAATCTTTTTGACATGCGGATAGCGATAGTGCCATCACGGCACCACATAAATATATTGATTTTTTCATTTTGAAGTTTCTTAGTATGTTAGATTCAGGCCAAATGAATAAGTACGTTGAAACGGATAAAGATTGCCACCAAAGCCTTCCGGATCCAACGGCATATCAAGATTCGTCTTTTCAAATAAATTTTCTCCAGAGAAATAAAACTGTACCTTACCTAAACCGGAACGTTTGATCCATGTTTGCGGCAAACTATATCCCAGCGTAATGTTCTTTACCCTCATATAGCTTACATCCTGTAGGTAATGGTCGTTTGTAGCCGCCAGCGAGCGTCCGCTGACCTCAGCAGCATAAGCCCTCACCGCCGGGAAATAACCGTTAGGATTCTCCGGTGTCCAGTGGTCCAGATTCTGTTTGGTCACGTTGGTCCATGGTTGTGCATAGATGCCCCAGAAATAGATAGATCCACCTCCAGGATACCAATCCCGTTTTGCTATACCTTGCAGGTACACCCTTGCACTGATTCCCTGCCATTCGCCAGCAAGATCGAAACTAAAAGGATACTGCGGACTGGAATTGCCCACGGGTCTCAGGTCACCATGATCGTCCAAGGTATTTTTACCCGCGTTGATACGGCCATCGCCATTTAGATCCTTATACTTGATATCCCCTATATACGAATTGTTGCCCACGTTTCCATTTCCTATATCCACCATATTCAAGGCGTCCAATTGAGCTTGGTTCTCGAATACACCGTCATAGGTATAACCCCAGAGCGTCCCCAGACGCTGCCCCACATAATAGTCACTCAATAGGTTGGTCGGATTATCGTATTTCGTAATAGAAGCTTTATAGTTGGACAATACGAAGGCCGCGCTGTAATTGAACGGAGAGCCACCCAAGTCAAAGTTGTCCTTCCATCCCACACGCAGCTCCCATCCTTCCGTCTTCAGGTCGCCGGCATTAATCTTGGGCGATCCGGTACCAAAAACCCCTGGCAGCGTCTTGCCTGCTACCAGCATATCTTTGGTCGTACGCGTATACATATCTGCTGTAATGTCCAATCTATTATTGAACAAGACCAGGTCTGCACCGTAGTTGGTCGTCGCTACTTTCTCCCAGGTAAAACTACTCATTACCGCTCCGGGAGGGTTAATCCCCAAGGGACGTTCGCTCCCCAGGATCCAGCCTATCTTTCCAGCGCCCATGGTAGGCAAAAAGGAATAGTTACTCACGTTTTGATTGCCCAGTTGCCCATAGGATGCTCTAAACTTCAATAGATTGACAATTTCCTTTGCCGGTTCGAAAAAACGCTCTTCCGACACCACCCATCCTGCCGAAGCAGACGGGAAGAATCCCCATCGATCTCCATTCGGGAACTTGGACGACCCATCATAACGCCCATTAGATTCCAATAAGTAGCGCCCTTTATAATCATATCCGATACGATAGAATACACCTTGTACAGCCCAATCATCCAACGACTGTGTAGCCGAAGTAGCTCCCGAGGCCAACTGTAAGCTCGGTAGATCTATCGACAACAGGTCATTACGGGTTGCCGAGGTCACTTCGTTTTTACGATATTCCTGATTATAGCCCAACAAGGTATTCAGGTTATGGTCTCCCCATGACTTTTTAAAGTTTGTATATATATTGAAAACATCGTACTTGTTATTTTCATATTGCTTGGTCGCATAGGACGTAGAGGGGCCCGCATATTTTATTTCCGTATTCGGCCCGGTCTTATACGGGATAGGTAAGTCAAATGAGCTCAGATTCCAACTCGAGCGACGAAAAGTAACATCCGCATTTACGTCCCATACATCCTTGATAAGCGATGCTTTGGCATTGAAACTGGTTTGAAACTCATTAATTTTTCTCGTTGTACGTCCGCCGTCTTGCATTCTGCCGAGCAGTGCTGCTCCGGCCGAAGTCCAGCTGCCATCCGGGTTTTTAGGCACATCGAGCGAGCTCGTACGATTCACATTCCAAAAGAAGTCGCCATCCATAAATACCGGTGAATCAAAGTCGCGCGCCGTGATCAGGGTATTATTTCCAATTTCCAGCCAGTCCGTCACTTTCATATCCACCTTTCCGCGCGCATTGTACCGATTCATTATATCCTGTCCGAATTTCATCATTCCATTCTGTTTGAGGTATTCACCCGAAAACAAGTAAGAAATATTTTCGGACTTTCTACCCAGGCTCAGATTGAAGGTGTGTGTGGGGGCCGATTTATTATATCCCTCCTCCATCCAGTCTGTAGATCCATAATACATGTAGTTCAACTTATTATTCGGATCCAAGATCACTCTTGGTAGACTTGGGTCGTTCTGAATCTGCTTAGCATACTCACGAACGGCATCCGGGAATAAATCATAGAGCGGTGTGGCAGCTAATCTCTTATACTCCATGACGGTGAGTGGGTCGGTTACCACTTCCGGCATTTTACCCACCGTCCTGAACGAAGCGTTGTAGCCAAAGCTGAGCTGCGTTTTGTCCGAGTTTGGAAATTTCGTCGTGATCAGTACCACGCCGAAGGCAGCACGGGCCCCATAAATCGCGGCAGACGAACCATCTTTCAAAATCGTTACCGTCTCAAAATCATTGGGGTTCAGGCGAGCGAGTTCGGCTTCGGTATGGGGTACATTATCTACCAGAATCAAAGGTCCACCACCATTTATCGAGGTGGTACCGCGAATATTAAAGCTCGCTGTGGCGGTAGGATTACCACTGGGGTTCGTGATGTTTAAGTTCGGCATCACCCCCTGTAGGGCGGAACCTAGGCTAGTGACAGGTCTATTTTCCAACTGTTTAGCACTTATCTGGTCTACGGCCCCTGTCAAGTTTACTTTCTTTTGGGTACCATAGCCCACTACGACCGTCTCTTCGAGCATAGATGATTTCTCGACGAGCTCGATCTGCATATTTTCGTCCGCCGTCATTTCCCTAGATTCATGTCCCATAAGTGTAAAACGCAGGACACTATTCTTGGGTACACGTATCGTAAAGCGGCCATCGGCATCGGATGCGATACCTGTTGATGTCTTACCCACGACCGATATGGATACCCCTTTTAGAGGCGTATTACCGTTTGTAATTCTGCCCTTAGCCAAGATTTCGGCTTGTTGCGAGAGCGATTGCCCGTACAGATTCATTGTTGGTGAGCCATAAGCTGCCGCATTTGAAAGCATTAAAGCCAGTGACAGCATACGCGATCCTGTTGTTATCCGCAAACAAACCGGAGCCAATTTCCTCCTTAACTTGTTTACGAAAGAAATATTCTTCATATTTGAAATAATAAGGTTAATTAAAATTTTTTTGAACAGTTTTGATTCCTTACATAAGGGGATGGTCCAACATCTCCTTTTTTGCATATAGACACTTTTATATTCCCATAAGCCTTGCTTTTTTAAGTTTAGTATTACTGGTTAATTCGGTGTTTTCCCGTATTTAAAAACTAAAGTAACAAACTAAAATAATGTTTACAAATATTAAATAATAAATCACAAAAAACCTTTTACATCTACAATATTACATCTAATGTTTAACTAAAGTAAAAATAAATTGTTAAACAATTGTTACTTACGACTGGAAGCACGTTCCTAAAAACCAAGTGTAAATATTTAGCATAACTAAACAAAAACAGCAATCCAGCAAGCACTTATGCTTACCCACTGTCACCTTATCAGCAGTTTCTCTCTTCCTCTTCTTAAGCGCCTTCTACCACTGCCCTAAGCCGCCCCCCTATTAACCTTGACTTAAAATAGGGTTTGTTTTTTGAGTATATATCGTTTAAATTTGATGGCGAAGCACTAACTTTTACCGAAAATTTCATTGAGTACCTACGACAAGTATACAGATATCGAGCTTATTGAACTTTCCAAGACCGGGGATCAACGGGCATTCTCTATACTCTACGAGCGCTATCGAAACGTTGCATACAAGCACGCCTATCTGTTTTACCAAGACTATGACAAAGCGCAGGATATCACACAGGACGTCTTTACCAAACTCTGGAACAAGCGAGAAAGCCTGCATATCACGAGCAATTTTTCGGCGTATCTACACCGTATGATACGGCATATCATCTTAAACCAGCTGGACCACCAAAAAATCACGCAGAAGTTTTACGACTACACCGAGGCACTTCAGACGGTACAGCGCAATGATGTCGACGAATATATCATCGAAAAGGAACTTACAGCGATACTTGCTGAAAAGATCAACAAACTGCCCAAAAAGATGAAGGAAGTATTTCTCTTGAGCCGCGAAGAGCAGAAATCTCATCAAGAGATCAGCGAACAGCTTAATATCACGACCAAGACCGTAAGGCAACAGATTTACAATGCGCTTCTCATCCTAAAAAGTAACCTTAAGTATATCTTTATACTTCTATTTTCATAATTTTTATTTTTTTATTAGACACCTGCAAGACTTAACTGTCTTGTACGTATAGTGGCGCTTTACAGCTTATATTTACATGAATAAAAAGGAATTCAAAACATTATTAGACCGCTACCGATCCGGCCAGGCAACGACAGCTGAAAAACAGTTGCTCTACCGGTATTACAATGACTTTATAAAGCGCAATACCCTAGAAGACTTTCAAGAATCCGAAGCCGAATCCCGGCTAAGCCAATGGTCGCCCATCCGGGATCAAGCACGTTCACCAAAGCGGTTGTTCCCGTGGAGACAGGTTGCTGCCGTATTTGCCGTCGTCGGCTTTGCTGCCTTCTATTACATCTATTCGACGGAAACAAGCGAAGAAGAGGGGGCAGCGATCACGGCATCACAACAACCCATAGCCGCTCCAGTCACCAAAGCTATCGCCATACTACCCTCAGGCGACACCCTATTACTCGACGGGGCACCAGGGGCCGCACAAAAACTGGCCCGTGCCCAGATGCAAAACCTGTATGCCAATCCGTTCATTACCTTAAAAACTCCCCGTGGAGGCAAGCTCAACTTCACCCTGCCCGATGGCTCTAATGTATGGCTCAATTCGGGCACCACATTGACCTACCCTGCTGCATTTGGTAAAGATTCCAGATCCGTCAAGCTAGAAGGCGAGGCCTATTTTGAAGTCGTGAAAGTCCAACATGGCAATAGTAAAACACCATTTATCGTACACTCGTCAAATCAAGAAATAAAAGTACTGGGCACCAAGTTTAACGTCAATAGCTATCTTGACGAGGCCGTAAGTACCACTACACTAGCAGAAGGTGCGGTGGCGGTAAGGCAACTTAAAGAGACCAGCACCACCTTACTCCGCCCCAATCAGCAATACATTGCTTCGGCCACCGGCAATCAGGTCGTCAAAGTCAATGCTGCTGAAACAATAGCTTGGAAGGAAGGTATCATTGCCCTTTCCAATCAAGATCTATTGCCTATCATACGGATGATCGAACGTAACTATGATGTCACCTTTGAAAGCAGTGCTTTACCAAAAGGGATCAAGTTTAACGGCGAACTCCAGACCACGCTAGCCCTAGACGAACTTCTGGATATACTAGAGATCAATCTGGGATTACAGTTTAAGCGTCAGGGAAAAAACATAACAGTATCTAACAACAAATAAAACGACTAACAATTGATAACACTAAATACAGGAGGAAGTATATGGAGAAAAAATAGTACAAAGACTTCTAAAGCCTAAAAAAGCAGAGATGCGGACACATCCCTGCTCTAATGTAAAAGGCTAACTTTTATTTACAACTGACTTTAAATAAATAACCTAATCATCAAATGTATGAATAATCATGCTTATACTAAAAGATGGTACAATATTTTATTGTCCAATTTTAGGAAGAAAAAACTAGCATCACCAAAAATCACACTAGAAATGCGTCTGTTAACTTACCTTACTTTAGGAGCCAGTTTGCAGTTATCCGCCAACTCGTATGCCCAAAAGATAAGCATACATACGGAAAAGGCAGCTCTTGAAAATGTCTTTAAAGAAATAAGAAAGCAGAGTGGCTATTCTTTTATCTATAAAAGTTCGTATTTGAAGAAAGCTGCTCCCGTATCTGTGTCTATTGATAATAGAAACCTCAAGGAAACGTTGGACAAATTATTTAAAGACCAACCTTTCGATTATGTCATTAAAGGCAAAGTCGTATCCTTGGTACCGCTGGCTGCACCGCGCAAGACAAATACAGCTTCTCTCGAAGAAGAAATAGAGCAACAGCGCCCTGTCTCGGGTTATGTGCGGGACCAGCAAGGCAATCCGCTACAAAAAGCGACCGTCCGCGTCAAGGGGAGCAATATCTCCACCTCTACCGACGAAAAAGGCTTCTTTCAGCTTAACGGTGTAGACCGCAATGCGACCTTGGCCATCAGCTTCTTAGGCTTTGACAACCTCGAAGTTTCGGCCGCGTCCAACCTGCAAAGTCTCACCCTGCGATTGACCAAGCAGGAAGTCGAAGAAGTCGTTGTTAATACCGGATTTCAGACCCTGAACAAGGAGCGCGCTACCGGATCTTTCGGTCTTATCGACAAAGCGCAGATCGAAAAACCCACGACTAATATTGCGCAGCGCATCATAGGCACTACTGCCGGTGTACAGACCACACTCGACGTAGACGGCAATCCACGTTTTGAGATCCGCGGGCAGACCAGCCTCAATATACGTGATGCACAGGGCAATCTCACCGCCAATGCGCACCCCTTGGTTGTCGTCGATGGCTTTGCCATACAAGGTGATTTCAGTTCGATCAATCCCAATGACGTGGAGAGCATCACCATATTGAAGGATGCCGCTGCGGCCTCTATATGGGGAGCACGCGCCGCCAACGGCGTAGTGGTTATCGTCACCAAAAAGGCAAAACAAGGGACGCCGCTCAAAGTAGATTTTCAGGCTTTCACACGGGTCGGAAAGAAATTTGATCTTTCCTACGTTAATCCTTTAGCCTCTTCGGCCGAGACCATCGAATACGAAAAACGAGCCTTCAACAGATGGAGCGCCACAGAAAATTCGGGTTCTTTAGCATCTAATTACGAAAAACAATGGTCCCAAGGACTAATAGCCCTAAGTGAGCATCATTTGGGCTATAGGAGTGAAACTGAGCGTGACGCCGAGCTAGAACGATTGAAAACACTGGACAACCGCCAGCAGATCGAAGATCTATTACTAGCTAATCCCGTTACCCAGCAATACAACCTCACGCTCCAAGGGAGCAGTGCCAAGATGAACAACCTGGCCTCCATGCTGTATGAGCGCAATCAGAGTAACTTCAAGGAAACTTCCAATGACCGCTACATGCTCAACTACCGGACTACAGCGGGCATCTTTCCTTGGTTGGATGTTCATGCTTCGACCATGCTGCAGCACAATAACTTCAAGAAGAATGGTGTAAATCTTTCGGATATAGAGGGTTTATCTCCATACGACATGCTAATCAATACCGATGGTTCGTACACCAATATCCATCAGTATTACTGGCCTATCATGGAGCGTTTTGTACCTATGGATAGATTTCCATATGCCGATTGGACCTACAATCCCGTGCAGGAGATCTCCCAACGCGACCGCCGTACCAAGGAACTGAATACCCGCCTGATGGGAGGTCTTACCTTCAAACCATTAAAGGGACTAACCTTTGATACGAAGCTACAGTACGAGCACTTCAACACCGAAAATCGCTACCTGTACAATGAAGGTTCGTTTTATTTACGTAAGCGTGTCAACGAAGCGACAGCCTGGGACAACAAGAAGAACACCTTTACGCCCAATCTGCCTAAGGGAGCCTTAATTGAGCAGCCTTACAATAATTCGAAAGATTGGGGACGCACCACCGTTAACACATACATCTTCCGTAACCAAGTCAACTACAACAGGACTTTCGGATTAGACCATGAGATCAATGCCGTGGCCGGCAGTGAGATCAGTAACATCGTATCCGAACAATTTTACAACCCACCATCTTACGGTTATAATGAAGAGACCCTCACCGTAGGCACCTACCCGAACGGACCGGGCGGCACATTCAGCCCCATCAAAAACTGGATGGGCGAAAATCAGACCTTCCGCTACACCAATTCATTCACTTACCGTACCGAGCGTTTTGTCTCTATGTTTGCCAATGCCGCCTATACCTATCGCAATAGATATACCATCTCCGGTAGTATACGTAACGATGCCTCTAATATGATTACGGACGATCCTTCGTACCGCTACGCACCATTCTGGTCTATCGGTGGTTCCTACCAGATCGGTCGCGAACAGTTTATGCAACAGTACACTTGGTTAGACCGCCTAAACCTAAGGCTTACTTATGGGTATAACGGCAATGTGGATCGTTCGACCTCCTTCCGTCCGTTGTTGGGGCTTACGACCACGCCAGACGTGTACACCAACGAATATACTGCACGTGTGACCAGCTATGGCAACCCTACACTACGTTGGGAGCGTACCGCTACCTGGAATGCCGGTATAGACTATTCCTTATGGCAGGGAAAGCTCTATGGAAAGATCGATGTGTATAACAAGCAGGGCAAAGACCTCATTGCACAGCTATCTATCCCCGCGGTAAATGGCACCAATAGCCAAAAGCTGAACAACGCCGAGATCAGCAACCGCGGGATAGAGCTCGAGTTGGGTACGACACTCCCGCTACATGGGTCAGACATTACCTGGCGCGGTAGCTTCAACTTTTCGTACAACAAGAATAAGGTCAATAAGTTTTTCGTAGCCAACTATGCTGCAAACGAACTTTATGGATATAATCAGAACTTTGGTGCTTATATCGAGGGCTATGATGCCAACTCGTTATGGGTATTTGAGTACGCGGGAGTACACGATAAGCAACCTAAGGTCAAAGGATCCAATGGCGAGCTTTACGGTTTTGGCACCTGGGCACCTGGCGATGGTCGCGACTACCTGTTGCACGCCGGTACACGCGTAGCACCTTATACCTTAGGCTTTAGCAACAGCTTCCAGATCTACGATCTGAATCTTTCATTTATTCTTACGGGTAAGTTGGGCCATAAGTTTATGAAACAAACATTCAATTATCCAGATGTTGGATATGGCCGACTACTCCCGAACAGTAAACTGGGTGAAGTCATGAATGGCGATCCGAATACGATAGTCCCCTTACCATTAAATACTATTGAACCCCGTTATTATTTCTGGAATAGATTCTATCCGTACATGGATTATCTGGTAACCAACGCTTCACACCTCCGTATGCAGGAGGTCAACGCCAGCTATCGTCTACCTACGCAAAAGTGGAACCTTCTCAGACAGAGCAATGCCATGGTGTACATACAGGGCAATGACCTGTTTACCGTATTGTTCAATAATACGGGCGAAGACCCGGAATTCCGCTTGGGTACGATGAAGCCGCGCCCACGTTTTACATTCGGATTGAAGGTTGGATTTTAATTAATAAGGAAAGATGAAAACTACAATAAACCAAACGAGCAAACTAACCCTAGCTATACTTATTTCCGGGGCACTGTCTTTCAGTAGCTGCGACAAGTTTTTGGATGAAAAACCTTCCAAATCTTCCGATCTGGTCGTCACGACGACCGATCAGCTTGATGCACTGCTCAATAGATACAGCACCTTCTATACCGAGGGCAACAGAACAGCGATATACAGTACCGATGATTACAATTTCACGAAGCAGATTTACGATGCCCGTCCAGGCTCTTTTTCTATGGCAGCTGTAGAGTTTGCCTTGTGGGACATCGATTATATACAGGACGATACGCGCGAAAATTTCTGGAGAAATGAATACACAAAAATCTTCAATGCCAATATGGTGCTGGAGAATCTAAGCCGTGTCAGCGGAAGCCAGGCCGACAAGGACCGTTTGAAAGCAGATGCGCACTTGATCCGTGCCTACAGCTATCTTGCACTGGTAAACACGTACTGCCTTCCCTATACCGAAGCCAACAAGAATGAGCTGGGTCTGCCGATCAAGCTGACGACTTCTTTTGAAGAGCCCACGGCACGGGCGCCACTGCATGCCGTATATACGCAGATCGAATCCGACCTGGCGGAGGCACAGAAAGTGCCTGTCCCTCTTGTACAGCAAGGCCGCGCGAGACACTGGCGGGCCAATACGGCTGCTGTTAATGGCTTTGCCGCCCGTTACTACCTGGTGCGCAATGACTACAACAAAGCCCTCGATTTCGCCAATAAAGCATTGACCGAGTACAGTACCTTCGTCGATTACAATACCGATATGCGCTACGGCCGCAGCAGTACTGTCAATATCAACACAGGTACTCCGCAAGCCGAAACGGTAACCCTCAAATTTCCATATACTCACGACAACCAAAGTGATTTTACCGATATGTTACAGTGGAAAGAATTTTTGTATTTCCGCATGCTGAATCACGAAAGCTGGTGGTATATTCCGAGCCAAGAGCTTATCGACCTTTATGACAAGACCAACGATCTTCGCTACGAATATCACTTTGTAGAAGGCTACTCCTACGACAGAGGTATGACCAAACCTGCATACAACTGGCCTGGATATGTATTTTTCTACAAAGACCGTGTCCCTTCCGGGCCTACTGTAGCCGAGATGACGCTGATCAAGGCCGAATGCCAGGCCCGGTTAGATCAAGGAGCTGCAGCCATGGCGACAGTCAACACATTGCGTGCCAAGCGTATGAAGCCAGGTGTATGGGTCAATCTTCAAGCCAGCAGCAAAGAAGATGCTATCAAGAAAGTGCTCGAAGAGCGCCGCAGAGAGATGCCTTATACGCAGCGCTGGTCGGATATCCGCCGCTTCAACAATAATGACTATGCAGGCGACGATGTGTTGCTGAGCCGTAGCTTCTATCCTTACAATGCATCCTCCGTACTGCGGGATCAACCACTCAAAACGTATCAATTATCCAAAGATTCCAGACGATTTGCTGTCCCTATTCCACGGACAGAGATTATCTCGAGTCAAGGCATAATTGTACAAAACAACTATTAAAAAACAAAAAGGGACATCTTCGCGATGTCCCTTTTCAATTAGAGTAGACTGACTTCATTGATCATCAGTTCCAGCTCGTCCTCATTATCGGCATCGGTTCTGAAATTTTCAAAGATCAGATTCCCCTGCTTATCGATCAGAAAGTTCATCGGCGCTGCGCTCCTATTATCCAGATTTCCCTTATTCCTACCTTTTACATCTTCCAAAGGCACAAAGCTGTAGCCAGTAGACTTCAAGAATGGCAATACGTAGTCATTTTGCGAAGAGACGATATTAATACCGAGATAAGCCAGTTTGTCCTTATCAAACTTACGCACCACGTTCTCAAAGTGCGGAAACTCGCCTCTACACGGACCACAGCCCGGATACCAGTAGGTAATAAATGTTACCTTTCCCTTAAAGTCTGCCAAGCTGTTGCTACTTCCAGCATAGTTTTTCAGTTCAAAAGGTGTCGCTACCCGACCATTTGTCTTCAGAGCGTTGGATATAGCAGCCTGCACCGCACCTTTATCTTTACCAAGGGTATGTCCATAAGTTGTTAGCGATTCCTTGATCTTCGGTGATGGAGACTTCACATAGCATTCCATCAATGTAGCGAACGCTTTATCCGTCTGTCCGTTTTGGTGCAACACTTCGGCCTTGGCCACCGGAATCAATTTGTACGCAGACGAGTAGCGCGATACTTTAATCCCGTCCAATATCGCCAGGGCCTTCTCCCATTCCTTATTACCCTGCGCCTGTTTGTACTGTGCAAACCTGGAAGCCGTCTCCGCACTCTGCTGCCAATTTTCCTGCTTCGTCATTTCAAAAAGTTCCGCAGCGAGTGCTGCAGCCTCCATATAGCGCTGCTGTTGCAATAATAAGTCGCTGTATGCAGTCATACCACTCAGCGACCAGTTAAATCCGGCAGGCGAAAAGTCATTTTTTAGGCGCACGTATATTGCCTCTTTTTCCTGAAGATCCTGTGTCTGATGCGCCAGCCAGTACAATGCCTGTGCGCCACGCTCGCTCGTATTAAACCTATCCGCCACAGCCAAACTCAATTGTTTGTGTTTCTCCCGATCGACGTTCTTGAAGGAGCTTGCATAGTAAAATGCATAACTGGCATCCTGCGGATCTATTTCCGTAATTTTCTTTAAATAATCCCTCTTCTTGTCCTCTTCACCCCAGCGCGAAGCATCGGACCACAGGGCCTCATAGGCTTCTTTCAGATCCGGGTTTATGGCGATAGCCCGTAATAGATATGTTTTAGCTTTCGAACTGTACTGCTTTTCCAGTGTTGACCCCAAGGCCAATGGAATGTTAGCATTTGTAGGCCTTTCCTTCATCCACCCCTCATAAAGACTGAAAAGTGCCGGATTCTCTATTCCCATGGCCTCGATCAGCTCCATATGATAACTTACGCTATCAACATTATTCCTCACTTTTTTCTGCAGCTCTTTGAGCGCTTTCGGGGTTATCTGCTCAGTCTTTGCCATCTCTTGTGCCTTTACCTCATTGATAGACGTACAGCAGGCTACAGTGCCTATCAGTGCCAGCGCGGCAATAGTCAGTTTTTTCGTGTCCATTTTTAACATTCGTGTTTATTATAAAAAATCAGTTGCTAATAATAAGACAGACAAGAGGGCTTTTTGTCTAAGATCTGTTCAGGGTATAGCCTATCAGATAGCCGATAACAGGGATTGCTTTTGTCTCCGAATGTTTTTAATATTGGAATCTATTTCGATAACTATGTACATAAAATATTTGCCCATCTACCTATTCGCTTTTTTGATAAGTGCCTGCGGTCAGAAAAACAATGCGTCTGCGCAAAAAACAGCTGTTTCGGACCATGTCGCACGGGCTAAAGAGCTGCAGCATACTACTGACGTTCAAAAAGAAAATGCCGCTGACAAACCTATTGATCAGGCGCTAGAATGGTTAAAAAGCGTCTTCAAAACAAAAAGTTCAGACAAGTACTTCCCCCAATACAATGTAGAAGAAAAACTCTGTACCAAGCGATTTCAGGAATTCCTAGCCGAATCCGCCGAACTGTATGGCGCTTCAAACCTGACTGATGAGGAATATCCTATAGCGGAAAAGAAATACAGCGAGAAATGGACCGACATATATCCGATCGAGGCACGCGAAATATGGCTATTCGGGAGAGGTAATGGCGATATTGGCGAACTCCAGGAATTAGAGATCAACAAGATCAAAGCGGGGCTGTACCGTGTATTTATCGATTACGGCGAGGGCATAAAAACACAAAATGAAGTAACCCTCGTGCGCGAGAGCGGTGCTTATAAAATTGATTACTGTAAAACGGAGTTTGTCAATTAAAAAATAGCAGCAATAAAAAAAAAATAATTAACCCTGTAAAAGGAAAGGACATTGATCTTCAACTTCCAAGCATTAGGCTTTGGAATGCGAAAGGTTTGCCGGTTAGGACAACTCCGAATCAACAACTTTTGACTTTTAATCAAATAGCACATCTCTGGACGTGGTATATACCATACCGTGCAGCTCATCATCTTTCATATTATCCAATGCATATTGTATACGTACGATTACCGGATGCCCCAATGCGTGTTTGTACCCCCTATCATTTAGATTAAAACGATATTTTGCTATACTGATGACCTGCTCCGGATACCAATAGATTTCTGGGTCTGTAAGCCGATTATTCGATGTCAGTACATTATAGCCCTTATCCTTAAGGACACGTAATATCGCATGCGTGATCTTCTCAAATTGTATCATTGCTGTATACTCTTAGGTTTAAAATACTATTTTTTCTTTTTATCAAAAAAATTTGTCGTTGTTTCTTTCGAGGAGGAATTCTTTTCCTTTTGGTAAGATGATTGCTTTTTCTCGGTTGTACTCTTTGGCTTTTTCTGATCTTTACTCATGATATTATGGATTAATTACTTTTGTTTAAAAAAAATTGTAATAATACAGAGGGTAGTCGACGTTTCTAGACGATAATTCACTGTTGGGGACCAGGCGTATAAAACGATTCGTCTGACATAAGGAACAAGCCTGCTAATGGGGTTAAGTTTATATACAGTCTTGCTATTGGTAAATATACGATTATATATCTGATAATCAAAACAAAATGCGACAGACTTTCGTCTGCCGCATGAAGGTAAAAAAAAATGAAATGAACAAATTATCTTGCTACGCGAACATTCGTTGCGTTGATTCCCTTTTTGCCGTTTTCTACATCAAATGTTACCGTATCATTTTCACGTATATGACTTACTAAACCTGTCGAGTGTACGAAAACATCAGCACCACCGTTGGATGGTGTAATAAAACCAAAACCTTTTGTTTCGTTAAAGAACTTTACTATTCCTTCTTGCATTGTATTAACTATTATTGATAAAAAATTATTTGACTATTGCGTTATCTGCATTTAAAAGCAGATCTAAGGCTATTATTTCGTGTTTCAGCAATCTTCTAACCACAGATCGCAAATCCTCGATCAAGCCTGGATAAATAACACAAGACTATACCAAAAAATTGCTGGTATACACCATGTATCACATGTTAACAGAAATATATGGGGAATTAAAATAACTTATCCAATACCACTCAGCAAATGCTGTATATATGCTTGATAACCTTAAAATGGCATCTGAGAAAGCTGGACTGAAAGAAGTGAAGAGTTAACTTAACAAAGTCAGAAAGAGCGTAGGCAGGGCCTTATAATACCACAAAGGTACAACTAATTTTTGTAAAAACAAGAAAATCAACACATTTCTCAAAAAACTACCATTGCATACCACTATTCTCAGCGACTTTGTAAGTAAGCGCTGCTGTATAAGTAAGAAGGCCGCTATTCCGCGTACTGAAAATAGTCCGATATATCCGAACGGTTACCCATGACAGCGAAGGAACAACTACCCTTATTATCGCAACCAGCATTACTGTAACCACGGTTGCGATAATTATAAATTGGTGTAGCGGCTAATCATCTGGGTTACATCAGACAGGTCGTATCCCGGAGCATACGGTCACTTCCCTTACCGCAAGTAAGGATCTCAAAGGTAGTAAAGATAGTTACATCCCCCTCACCCGCTGTTGTTGCTCATTATCTTTCATCTTCCTATCATTTCTATTTTTACCGAAGGAATAATTAATACTGATGCGCCATATACGGCTATCCAAATCTATTCGCTGATCCATGTCAACATTCGCCACAGAAGAAGTAGTACGGTACAGGCTTGTCTTAAATATATCATCCACAGCTAACTTCAGATTAAGCTTATCGTCCAACATTTTTTTCATCAGCCCTAACGACACATAACCACTTGCTTTCTGGCGAAAGACGCCATCGGTCTGTGGACTCTCATAGGCAGCTGTCCATTCGGCAGACCAGCGTTTGGGCAAACGATAATTGTGGTTAGTCTGTACCGTATAAGACCATAACCGATTAGCTATCTGCTCTTCTCCAAAGCTACCAAAATAGTTGTTTTCAAAGGCATTAACATTCCACTGGGTAGACCAGAAAGGCATTAACAAAAAAGAATAATCCATATTGACCCCATAATTTTGAAAGCCTTTAATATTATGCACACTACGTATAGTTTTATTTTCATTAGGAAGCTGTGTCAGCACAGAAGTCATAACATCCTTTACATCCGTATAGTAAAACGAAAATAGCAGATCCCGGTTAAAGCTATATTTCAGTTCGTAAGCATTGGCCAATTCAGGCTGCAATAGTGGATTGCCTTCCCAATAGACATACGCATCCACATAATACCGAAACGGGTTAAGATCCTCGTAATCTGGACGATTAATCCGGCGACTGTAGGACAACTGTACCTGATTCTTGTCATTCATCTCGTATCGAACTGAAACAGTTGGAAAAAAATTTATATAGTCCTTGTTCAGCGTTGTTCCATCCGTTTTCAACACGCCATCCGCTTTGGTATGTTCCGTACGTACCCCTGCATTTATTCCCCATTGGTCAAATGATAGGTTGAAATTCGCATAGGCCGCATGAATCTGCTCTTTGTACACAAAGTGGTTACTATTCTGTAAATCCGCTACCCATTGTTCAGTCTTCAGGGTGTCCGATAGGCTATTATTGTCGGATTTGACCCAGCTGCTCTTCCCCCCGACTTCCGCTGTCAATGACGCATTCCATCGGTACTGATAGTCTACCTTTGCCACCTGCAGACCTGTTGTTGACGGGGTCGCGTTCCGACGTGCTTCAACTTGGGAATTGCCATTTTTATATTTCTGAATGGAGGAACGCAGTACCTGATCCGCTTTGTAAGTCGAGTACAGGATATCCCAATCCGCACTCAGTTCACTTTTTTTTCCGATCTTTTGTATTAGGTTAAACCCTACATTATGCGTTTGCCAACGGCTATCATTTGTATTATCTGTAAGGGTATGTACAGTTCGATCGCCAGTCAGCGCATAGACATCGTTATACCCCTTACTAGCACTTTTATATACACCAAAATTGCCCGTCCAGAGCACACCGATACTCGTTCTATCCGTAGGCACATATTCCAGTCCTGCTCTTGCCTGTTGTGTACGCAGCGGCTCATCTGTTATAGCGTATTGAAGCGACTTCCCTCCTTCTATTCCGGTATAAAACCGATCAAAGTTTCGATACTCCTCCTCCCCCCGGTACGCATATTCCATTGCCCCTTGCCACCGCCACCTATCTCTTTGCCCCCCAAGGGTGGCACCTAGTCCGTAACGTTCCTTCCTACCTGCACCGCCGAAGGTATGCACATTGCCAGACATGGATTGGGAGGGTGATTGTTTCATGACGATATTGATCATTCCAGCTACCCCTTGGGCATCAAATTTTGCCGAAGGACTACTTATTAACTCAATGCTTTTTATCGATTCCGACGGCATACTTTTTAGCATGTTGGTCAACTCTTTGTCCGATAGATAAGAAAGCTTACCATTGATCATAATCCCAATATCCGATTTGCCTCTCATATGGATATTATCCGCCTCATCGACCCGCAGTGAAGGTGCTCGCTTTAGTAATTCCAGCGCAGTAGCTCCAGTGGCCAGAATACTATTCTCTACGTTGATCACCGTCCGATCGTTCTTGTGCTCGATAAGTCTCCTTGTTCCCTGTACCGTAATTTCTTCCAATTGCTGACTTTCCGTCACGAGCTGTACCGTACCGAGGACGGTGCAAATGCGCGGTAGTACATCGACCAATACCTTGTGTCTCTGATAGCCCATATGATAAATATCCAACAGATACTTTCCTTTTGGGAGATCTATCCTGAACAGGCCCTGATTGTCACTGTAGGTCTGATAGCTTTCCCCGGTTGTTTGGGACAAAACGGTTACACTGGTTTTAGAAATAGGCTGATTATAGCTATTAAGCACAGAACCTTGCAGCCCGCTCTGCGCATAGATCCCCAGGGCCGTACAAAGGACAAGGAGTGTAGTAATTATAGCAGTTGAATAAATCATATTATCTTTAAATGAATATAAATACTAAGACAAGGTCGTCTTTACTGTTTTTTTCTTGATTTTCTTTTTCCGACGGCCCCACCAGATCAAAAAGCCCGTGATCGGTAATGAGGTAGCCACTATACCTGCGAGAAAGGTGGATAGCTTTCCGAACTGCCCCCACCACTGGCCCATATGCAGTTGCCATATCACGTTTTCGACCTCCTCATGTATACGCTGGGGCGCGGGTACAGCCAACGATAAGCCCGTATATCGGTCGTATACGCTAAGCTTTTGTCCTTCGGTACTCTTCAGTCCCGTCACACCGAGACGGAACACATATACACCCGCTTCGTCCAAGGCATACACCCATATCGCTGCATTTTTTTCTTTTGGATGATCGGCCAACGCATGATAGGCCAAAGCGTTAATATCATGCGAGGGACGATCAGGTTGATATTCGCCCAACACCTCTTCAATATGTTCATCTACCCCACCAAAAGCAGAGGTAATAAGATCTCCCAAAGAATGGAAAAATATAATAATACCCGTAAGGCTCAATACAAAGCACAACAGGAGCGAATAGAAGCCGTAGACATTGTGCAGGTCGTAATTGAACCTTTTAAATCGCGCTTTCCACTTGATGGTAAAGCTATCTTGCACCGTCTTCTTGGTCCAGCGCTTGGGCCACCACAAAACCAACCCTGTGACACAGCTGATAAAGAAAATAACGGTGGCTATTAAAACAATCCAACTGCCTACTGGGCCCGCCAGCAAAGCAGAATGCAGGTGTGCCGTGATATAAAAAAAATGAGCCAGTGTATCGGCCTTCAGTACCTTAGCGCTGTAGGGATCTACATATAGAAAAGTAAGCTTATGTGTCTGCTTATGAAAAGCCCGCACGCGGATACTGCGATACGGATCATTAAAATACACCAACTCGGACAGTTCCAGCTCGGGATCAAAATCATGAATAGCTTGAATCAATTGATCCGATGTGCTCTGTTGATTCTGCACTTCGACGTACCGAGCATCCCCAGCGCTCCATTCCAAAATCTCGTCACAATAGACAATCAATGTTCCCGTCAGGCATACAAATACAACTACCAGGCCTGATACAATACTTGGCCACAGGTGTAGCCAAGCATTAACCTTCGCAAACCAAGTTTTACCTGCTTTTTTTGGCGGCATTTCTTCTGCCGCCGGCTTAGGTACTCTCTTAGGTATATAACTCATCTTTCTGACTGGATTTAAAACTTGAACGATATATTTGCCAAGAACTCAAAAGGTCGTTGAGGCCTTGCAAATATGTCCCAATACTTTACATTTCCGATGTTGTTGAATTTAAGCCCAACCCTGTATTTCGGTTGATCATAAAATGCCGTAGCGTTGACTACCGTATACGCAGGTATTTCAAAATCATCCTCATAATCCATCAATGCCGTGCCCACATAATTCATTCCAGCTCCAAATCCCAGCCCTTTAGCAGCACTTCCCAAAAACTTATACGATGTCCAAAAGTTAGCGATATGTTTTGGCGAATGCGCATCACGCAATCCTTGGGAATAGTCTTCACTTTTCACGTACTTGTTATCGTTATAGCCATAGCCCAATATCATATTCCAACCCCGGACAGGATTTGCAATAAGATCGATCTCCACACCTTTAGAATTAAATGTTCCGTCCTGCACGTAGACATAATCTATTACTTCGCGCAGGCGATTCTTAACCCTTATATCATAATACGATACCGTGGCATTCAGCAGTCGATTAAACAGTTCTACCTTAGTACCTACCTCTAGTTGGTTGGCTTCCTCGGGGCGCCAGTTTTTCTTGATCACCTCCGAGTCTATATTATTTGGATCACTAAGCCCGTCAGAAGCCGCTACATTTGTAAATCCATTCATATAATTGGCGAATAGGGAAACCTGGTCTTTGATAGGCTGGTATACCAGTCCTATCTTGGGCGAGAAGTTAACCTGGTTATAGCCTTCCACCTCCCGGTATGAGGGATCCGTTCCCTTTTGTTCGATGTTGCCCTGTTCGTCTACGACCTGGGGTTGTCCTGGAGAATAAGACATCCGTTTACCTTGATGAAATCGATTGACCCGCCCACTCAGCATCAAAAACAACCGATCTGCTATGTTGGTCACATTCGAAAAATAGGCACTAACCACATTGTATTTCGTATTGTCCACACCATCCCCATAACTACGCTTTCCTCGTGAGTTTTCCACTTCCGACCGTGTTAGCGGCTTCCAAACTTGATCATGCACCCCCACCGTATCATATATAGCAAAATAAGGTACCATAAACATGTTTTTCTCCGTATAAAGCGTCGCATCGACACCGAGCAACACCTTATTCTTTACCTCAGCAATGGTATAGTTACCGTTAAAATTCTGCTGTAAAACCGAAAAATTGAGGTTATAGTCATCAAAGATACGATAGCGTCTTTCGATACGGGTATCATCGACCACCATGGGCACCATGAATACAGATCCCTTATCCCCACTATTATTAAAAAGGTAAGAGGTACGCGACGACCAATTCTCCGATAGCTGATGTTCTATTTCGGCGCTGATATTGACATTTGTCCGGTTGGTTGTGATATCATTTGATGTCAATGAACGATCATAAGGCATCCCGTATTCTTTAAGATTTGCAAAACTCAACTTATGCGTATTCCGAAGGTAAGCGACCAATGGCTTGGTCGTGTTATACACGTCTGCATCGAATCGGACAATAGTTTTTTCTCCAGCCTTAAAAGCGAGACTCGCCGCGAATCCCATGGCCGTCACTTTACCCGCATTCTGAAACCCATTATTAAGCGTACCCATCACGTTGAACCTTCCCAATGCTGTGCGGTCACTATTGAGCGGAGTGTTGATATCTGCAGTCAGTCTATTCATACCGAAGCTCCCGGTAATGTAATTTACCTCACCCCGAAAAGACTCGTAAGGCCGCTTAGTCACATTATTTATAATACCACCGTAGGAGGTCACCTCTGCCCCGAATAAGGTGGCCGAAGGCCCCTTAATCACCTCCACTTTCTCGAGGTTGAAGATTTCTGATATGGCTCTGGAATTAATCGGTAAGCCATTCCGTACCATATTGGTATTTCCTGTACCACTATTAGAAAAGCCTCTTAGGCTTATTCCATTCCCGTTGTCATTTACCCCAGTCGTGACGATTGCGCCCGGCACATGCGACAAGGCACTGTTGTAATCTGTTGCCGCTATCTCCTGCATAAAATCTTTACTGATCACGGAATAAGCCTGCGCATTTTGTAGATTAGCCAAAGGCATTCTGGCAATGTCGTCCGTTTCTTTACGTGCAAATTTATTTTTCTGAATATCGGACACCACTACTTCGCGCAGTTCGTTGGCCTTAGATGGTACCACGATACGGGGCAAGACTAATGACGATTGGCCTTTCGCATGGATGACCTGCTCTGTAACGGTATAGTTGGCATAACTGACGAACAAAACGTAAGTACCCTCGGGTATCTGCATAGCGAATTTACCCTGTTCATCGACACGTGCCGTATACGGTGTACCCGTCAATTTAACATTTGCGTAAGCCAACGGTCGACCATCTGCCGTATACACCTCACCTGATAATGCTATCCGGTTTTGTGCAAGTCCGTAAAGTGGAGCAAAGATCAATAATGCCACCGTCAATAGCATGCATTGTATTTTCGATAAATTATAAAGCATCTTGTTTTTATTTAGAATAAGTACAAATAACAAGCGCAAAAGTATTAACTTTGTTACTCCAGCGATAACAGATCAAGGATTATAAGAATCAAAAAAAGGACAAAATGAAGAGTCTCACTTTGCGGGAGTTTTATGGGGATACTATTTTGAAAACAGTATTTTCCATGGATACCCAACAAGAATTTCAAAAAGGGTTTAAACGTAAATCACTATCCAACAGTGCAGTACGAGGAGACATGTACTATCACCACTTTGGTCAATTTGTGGTATGCTATCAGGACTGGACTGTCCTTAAGCCCTTTCGGCTTTTGATAGACCACCCCGAAGACCTCATCAAGTTTCAGTTCGAAATAGCGGGTCATTCTATATTTTCCGATACGCGTGGTACAGAGATAGCGATATGTTCGGGCCAACAACAGTTTATTTATCTGCCCCCCACAGCGGGTAGCATCTTCTACCCCTCCTCACGCAGCGTACTCGACATACATATCGACTTTGACTTTCTACTTGATCTGCTCCGGGCACAGGGCTTTACAAAGCCCCAGCTCAGGGAACATTTTCAAGAAAATGGATGGACATTCTTCAAAAAAGCTATTCCCATAACTGTTGATCAGAGCGTTCTGATCAGTAACCTTATAGATCATTCGTATCATGGGCGATTCGCCGAAGAATACATACGCTGCAAAGCGATAGAGATTATTCTATCGGTTTTTACAGCAGGGACAGAGACTATTGAGGCAAGTCTTTGGAACAGTCAAGATCTGCGCACGCTGTCTGAAGTAAAATCTTACCTGGACAGCCATTTTGCCGAAGAACTAAGTCTTAAAAAAATAAGCCGGACTTTTGGCATCAATGAGTTTAAACTTAAGAAGGCCTTTAAAGAGCGGTACGAAGACACCGTATTCGGTTATATCCGAAAGTCCAGATTAAAATACGCTTTGCACCTATTGTTACATACCGATCTCGATATCAAGACGATCTCTTACTCTTGTGGTTTTAAGTACCCACATCATTTTAGCCAATTATTCTTACAACATTACAGCTATCGGCCTAGTGAAGTACGATCCAAAGGAATCCTATTGCAAACGATGTAAAACATGTTACAATTGACATTGATCACAGCGCGCTCCGAGCTGAGCAGGGCTAATGGCAAAAAATCGGCCCACGACTGATCGAAGGTCGATTTTTCTCCTGTGCTATTCGACTACATTATGCACTCAATTCGAGCGTACGCGTTGCAATTTGTCTATAGCCAGTATAAGTTATATCCCAAGTAAAAACCTATTTCAAATTCACCTGTGCTGTTGCAGATAAGGCAGTTCCGGTACTGGTATTCTCCCTTTTTTCTACCCCATCAACAAAAACCTTCACTTTCAAGGTAGAGGAAGCATTTACGCCCATAGCATTGGCCGAGATCGTAGCTACAGAGGTATTCGCAGGTACCGTTATTTCCGGGCTAGTCCAGGTCTGGACATTTGCTTTAGAAATAGTAGTCAGGTTGTTGTCGTAGCCATATACCACCAAGTTGACCAAAACACCCGAGGACGCCTCGGCCTTAAAGACTACCTTTTTAGAAGAACCTGTCGGCTCCTCATCTTTGCTACAGCTGGTCGATATTTGCAGGAGTACCAGGCCAAACAGCACAGCGGCTATTTTAATTTTTGAAAAGCTCATCATCATCTCTATTTAATTTTGCTATTACTATTACCGCAATATTACGTTGAAATGAAAGTAAAATCCGTTCACTTAAGTTAATAAATGACGGTTGATGAAATTTCTATTTATCGAAGACAATCCGCTTCCGTAGCCTACTGAGCGACTGCGGTGTGATTCCCAGATAACTCGCGATCTGGTATTGAGGGACACGTTGTATCAGTTGCGGGCGGTCTATTAAAAACTTTTTATACCGATCTTCGGGATTCAATATCTTGAACGAATCTAATTGCTGCTGTTTTTTGTTGAGCTCTTTTTCAGACACCACCCTACACAACATTTCAAATTGAGGAAATCTGGAATAACCAATCGCTTCTAACTGGGGATTAGAAACCAACAGTACCGTATCCTCCAGGCAGGCTATGCTATACTTTGAAGGCGCGTTATCACGTATACATACGGGGGTAATAATATCTTCTTCGGTAAAAAATTCAGTCGTTTTTTCTTCTCCATCTACGATGTAAAAAGATCTGAGACAACCCTTTATTACCAAATAACTATCTTCGGTTTTTTTTCCGACCTCGAGCACCGTATCTCCTTTTTTAAAATAGCGGAGCTGGATCAACTCCATAATACCGAGTTTTTCCTCTTCAGAAAACTTACCAATAGTGTCTAAATAGTTAAAAAGTGATTCTTCCATAATATTTCATTGCAAAACATAATTTTAATTGATCATTGCCTTGATTTTTCCTGAACTACCAATAACAGGCATATTTCTAATTTATGATATTTTTAGCTCTTCAGTCCTTACAGCTTCGCTTACAAAGCTGCAGATAATCGGTCTACAGATACAAACCTACATAAATTCGCTTTTACACCCAATATTTACTGTCAAAATTCATTTCTTTGGCCAGTACCAATAGATTCCTAGCAGCAGAGGAATACCAAGCAATAGCCAGCGCCAGTGGGACAGCAGGTCGCTGTATTTTCTAAAGCGCGCCTCTCGCTGCTTGCTGCTACGCTCCGCCGTTAGGCTATCATACCGCTGTACCCCTTCATCGAGCTGTGTCCGTACAGCGCGCTGCTCGGCATAAGCTAACTGACCTGATCGGCCCCACAGACCGAGATCCGGATGAAAGAAGAACGTGCTGTCTCCCCTATAGTACCAATAGCGTAAACTGCTGTCCTGACTATGGAACTGCGTCCAAGAAGTAGTAGATTCCAGACGGCTTTGCGCCTGCCTGTCTTCCTGCAGCCGTTCGCTTTTTTCTTTGTTTACTTTGCAGCCGAAACATACTGTGAGGAGCAGGAAATATAATATTTTGGTTTTCATAGCTGAATAAATTTATAGAAAGGTTGTCCTCCATGCCGGACAGGCGTGACACTTTTGACCGCAAAAGTGTCCAAAACTCGTCGCTCGAACCTTTAGCTGCGCTGAGCTCGTAGACTCGGTTTGACTGTATTGTAGTGCCTCCCACTACTAATGTCAAAAGCTTCACTAATATCTAAATACTATCAATCAATCCAATCCGCATAGCTGTGTATAGTTCTCTGATGTCGACGTCTGGATTCGACACGGTTATTACTGTTGCCTTCAATGCTGAGTATGTACTGTCCTTGTTTTTCTTTGATCAGTCCCACGTGATGGATACGCTTTAGCTTAGTGCTGTAGATGCCAAAGAGATCTGCTTTCTGTATTTTCCCTTCATCCTTATAGCTTCGGGCCTTCGGAAATAGAGCAGGACTCCAAGGGTTGCGAGGTTGTACAAGTCCCGCCTGTCCATATACCCAGCTTACAAAGGCCGCACACCAGTCATAGCCGGGGCCGAGGTTTGTATAGCGGAGGTATTGTTCAACGCGAGGGCCGTCATTATGGCCAGTAGCTTCTTTTACGCCTAGCTCATTTGAAGCAATAACTATTATTAAGTTTCTTTTGTCTTCCATGCCAGAACGATTACCTCTTATGCCACTCAAGCCGTGGCGGGGCTCTTCCTTTTTTTCCGCAAAAAAGGAAGCAAAAAACTCATCGCTTAAAATTTTTGACACAAAGGTTCTGCATCCCACTGCAATTGTCAAAAATTTTGCAGGCGATAAATTGAGTAATTGTAATGAAGTACTACTAGTATTATCCCAAAAAAACGGCCTAGGTTGCGCAAGGCGTAAAGAATTGTCGATTATTTCTGATAAGCAATCAGACTTGTTCGAGCGAAGTGAGTTTGTCTTATTGCCAGAAATAAGAAGACAATTTAGCCGAGCAACCAAGCCTTGATTTCTTTGCATACTTTCTTGATCAAGCAAGAAAGTATGAGCCACTCGCGGCTTAAGCGAGCCTACAACACTCCCCCCATCAACATTACCCCTGCATAGAGCAGCAAGAAGAAAACCGAGAAATAAAGAATACATTGTTGCCATGCTGTCAATTGATTAAAGTGGTTATTAAAGTGTTGGCGGAATACTTTGAACGGCTGCCAGAGCAGCTCCTGCAACCACAGGCTGCACAATATCGCAGCGACCCCAACCAGTAAGCCAAATACCGCCACCGTAAGGACGCCCAGATCGAGTACTCCTACTGCGGGATCTACGAATACCAAGGCTTTTCCTATTAAATATAAAAACAAGGTAAATAACACTAACCATCTGAATAAGTAATATTTAATATTTGAAAAGATAAAATTTTCTCCCCACCTCCATCCTTGATGTGAAGCAGTTTGTGTGTTTAAAAGTGTAGTCATTTTTTAGTGTTTAATCATTAGATTCGGGACAACCATCCTTAAATCATCCCCAAATACTGCGACCTTGAAAAGCGCTTATAATCACGGTCACATACCGTTATATAATGGTGAAACCGACATTCAATCAGATGAGAAGGTACAGCCGACTGCAGAGTCCCGTTCGATCGCTTGCCCTGCACTGCCAGTGCCTCCTCCTTTTCCACACACAGCGCTGTCCATAGCACGACATCATCGGCCTTTCCAGCAGCATCTATCGCATACTTGATCTGTAGTCCAGATTCATCGCGAGACAACTCAACGGCTGACAGCCGATCGTAGCTTCCATCACTCAGCAATATGCGGCTATAGTCCACCTGTAGATCCGGATATTCCCCGACGATGCCATTCTTGAGCACCTGCTGCATCGCATGGTTAAACGGGCGCACCCGCCTATCCCGGCGGTATTTCTCTTTATACCCCACCTTTAAGAGCGGTAACAGTGGCCGAAGCGCCTTCGCTGCCAACAGAAACCTGAGCCGCGTTGACACTATTTTCTGCTTTCTTTCCATATTTGAGTAAGTCATTGCTATAGGTCTGTTAATGGGAACCAGCAACCTGGCTCCCATTGGTTAAAAGATAAAAATCACACGATCGGTCCTAGATCGTGATCAGCCCCAGATACGACGTATTCGACACCTGCTTTTCGGTCCGATCCGTCATAAAGTACCAGACATGAATATCCCCTTGACGCAGATGTTGCGGTACCGCCATTACAGCCGTACCATCTTCCCGTAGAGGCACATCATCAGTTGTCAGGAACTCATTCTTCTGCGGATGGTATGCCAGAATAAAAAGCTGGTCATCCCCCAGTTTGTTTAACCTTTTAGAAGCTGAAACGTCCCAGGTCACATTGATCTTGTCCGTATCAAATTCTGCCGTCACCGTACCTGCTGAAAACAAGCCCCCATCCGAAAAGCTGATATTGGCATAGTCCAGCGTATAATTCGGATAGGCGCCAGCAATCGCCTTGAAGAGATTAAACTGAAACGCCACATTTGCCGGCGTACTCTTACTGTTCTGTTTATGGCCAAATCCCACTTGCAGGAACATATTGACCGAAGTCAGGAACCGCATGAGCAGTTTGAACTTAGCCTGCGTCTCCAATTGCGCCATTGTAGGCGGCTTACTACTCTTCTTGGGCAGCCCTTTGATATAATCTATACCTTTCCAGCTGCTGCCCACTACAGATCCCGCTTTCCCGCGGAATCCACCATTTGCACCCTGTCGTATTCTTCCCATCTTTGTTTTTGTTTAAAAAAATGAATAAATCTGTTAAGCCAAAGAGCATTCATACCGGTATATCATTGCTTTGACAAAACAAACATAATCACCTATACCAAAGAAACATATAGGTACACATCGATTGACCGCTATCTGTCCGCTATCCACCGTAAAATAGTCCGATACCGGCCACACAGCAAAAAAAAAACAGATCGCAAAAGCTACCGATCTCCTAATTGGGCCTACTCCATCACCAGTCTTCTATCTCCATAACGAGCAGCATTACCGCATCGATCCCCGATGGATCCCCGGTCAGTACCGCATCAGCATCGGGAAACGACCGGAAGTTGATCGGGGATTCACCCGGTTTAAGTAGCCCCAGGTAGGTCGGTGGTCAGGTAAAAGGTAGGTGTTGTAGAAAAAAAAAGCTACCATCGATTCGAGGTAGCTTTTGTAACGGTATAGATTAGCGTCCGCAACGGTACATCATGTACAGTCTCTCGACATCATCAGCGAGGTAATAGTTAAACTTATTGATCGTCTGTGCCACCCGCAGATCCCCCTTTTCAATAAACCGCCTGATCGTTCGATCACAGACCCCCAGCCTGTCTTTTACATACCTGTTGTCCCGCAGGAGCGGTTTGGGCCGCCCGCTCAACTTATAAATCGCTTCCAATATCTCCATAATCTGTTCGCGCATCCAGCGCATCTCAACGTACATGTTTTGCCCCAGCGCATAGCATGGGGACGAGAGCTGTACCCTCCCAAAATGTGCATGTAAATTCATGATTACAACTGTTTAATAATAAAATTAGTATTATTCATAGTGTGCTAGCTTCCACTACTTTCCAGACGTTGCTGGTAGTATCTATTGATATCCAGCAGGTGCCGCAAGTGCTGCTCCATCCGTACCATCAGTGGCCTATCCAGCTGACTATATTTCTTACGCAAGCTCTCCGCAGAGAGTCTACGCTGTTGTTTGGTATAAAAATGTCGGCTCAGAAAGCGAAATGTATGTTTCAATTCTGTCAATTCCAACAGCCCCGCATCCCTTATCAGCCGTACCAGGTACAGCATCTCTCTGGAAGACAACTTGACCAGACATTCTCCATCCGAGGGATATACCACCTGTTCAAAGGAGTGCAGCCACTGCTGCACAAAACCGCGTTGATCGGCATCAAAGTGATTTTTCAGCGTTGCATCCAGCGCCGTCTCTTCGTAATGTTGCTGCATCAGCAGGCGTTCTTCCACGAGCTGCAGCTGCACAGCGATATAGGCCGCAAATTCCATGAGGTAGCTCCGCGTAATCTCCAGTACATCAAGCATCCTGTTGGCCTGCAGAGCAGCATCGTCCGTTTGTGTATCCACAAGCGCCAATATTTTCAAAAATCTAGTATGTTGGTTTTCCTTTTTTATCATTCTTTTTATCCTTTAAATCAAGCTCTTTTAGCAATTTATGCTTGTAGCGTTCCGATAATCGTACGTAGTCCAGTAAGCCGCTTTGCTGCAGGCGGAGCCGATTGGGCCTACTGTACGACAGGACGCACGTCCTATTGACCAGATAACTGCGGTGCGTACGTACAAATAGCGACTTGGGCAAGCGTTGCTCGTACAAGCGGAGCCGCCCTGCCCCTATAATGCATTCCTCTAGGTAATAGATCCAGGTATCATCGCCTTTGCCCCGCAGTGCCCATATATCTTCAAGGCGCAGACTACGGTCCTCATTCTTATTGAGCACATGCACCAACAGTTGGCCCTCTTTTAGCAACTCCTTGTCAGCTATGGCATTTTTTCCCTGCTCTTTGATATACATATTCCTAAGGCATAAGTCCACTATCGTATCAAAAAGTTCCTTTTTAGTCGGTTTTAGCAGGTAATATGGCACATCCAGTGGAGATAGATGAGGTCCATACTCGTTGTAAGCTGTATAGCAGATATACGTACGCTCCGGCCCCAGCACCTTGATCAGCTCCAGGCCACTCATCCCTTCCATCTTCATATCGACAAATACCAGCTCGGCATCCACGCGCTCGATCTCCGTGACAGCCTCATAAGGATCCGTGGCCGTACCCACCAAATAGAGGTCGTCGCGCATTTCAACCTGCCGTCTCAGGCTCTCTATCGCCCGAGGCTCGTCATCCACAATAAATGTTGTCGTTCTATTGTCCATGGCCTTCTTGTTTGATCTGCAAGTACACGTTGTAGCATTCCTCTTCGTCTCTCCAGCTCCTGAGCTCATACCGCAGCGGATAGACCAGATCCAGACGACGTACGATATTTGCAATACCTACCCCCTCCACCTGTCGCCGCTCACTCTGCGGATCGATCTTGTTCCTAAAGCGGTACGTCACGGTGGCATCACCTAGCTCAGCCACAATGCTGAGGGGATAATTGCCGTACCGGAAGCGTCCATGCTTAAACATATTCTCGGCCAATACCAGCAGTACCGTAGGCAATACCTGCTGCCCATTGTCCCTTCCCGTACAGGACAACCGAATATCCGCCTGCGGAAATCGCCACTGCATGATCGCTAAATATTTCTTAAGTCCATCCAGTTCCGTACGGTGCGGCATCGTCGCTATATTCGCATCGGTACACTCCAATTTGTAGCGCATCAGATCCGATAGATTGGCCAGCTGCTCGGCCATGAGCGGACTATCCACTATACATTCTTCCTGTAGGGCAGCTATCGTATTGTGCAAAAAATGCGGATTGATCTGCGCGGTCAGAAAAGCGATCTCCAGGTTCTTGGCCATCACCTCCTTTTGATGCAGCAACTCCCTATTCCTGATATCCTGCCGATGCGCCTCCTCCCTTGCCTGAAGCATCTGTTCATGATGATATTGGGCGCTGATATGGTAATAAATAAAACCCGCCATCACCAGGGCATTGGTATAACGTAGTACCAACTGTGCAAAAGATGTCATCGTAATCGTCGAATCGACCTCCAGGTAGTCAAAAAAACCGATATTCGGCAGCAGCACATACAGCAGAAACAGGAACACTGCAATAAACGCGACAGAGCATACCGTCAACATCCACAACCGGCTCCACCTCGTATAACTATAAACTACGAGCTGGATCAGGGCGACACCGAATACAATACACAACAGCAGGAGCAGCAGCCCCGTCAGTACGGTGGGTACCGTGTTCTCCGGTTTCAGTATACGGTTCAGCAAGTAAGTGATCAAACCATAAGCAGGTGCAAACTGTACGAAAAGGCGTAACCCATTCTTGGCTAAATAACTCGAATTCATCACTTTTAGGTTAGTTAAATTCCTTAAGCTAATAAATATTTCGTGTATCATCCAAAAAAAAATATTCAAAACCAACTGTTCTTCAACAATTTAAACCCTACCTCATCCAAGGGAAACATCTTGTAATTCCTTTTTTCCAATAAATAGGGGTTATTATCTACGCGCACCAACCCATAGTGCCGTTCCATATCCGCTACTGTACCCGCAGCAACACCGATAGGCGGTTTATGTAACAAAAAGCGGTGCAATACCGACCAGTTGGTCCACTGCTCGGGCCAGTGCATGACATATTTGGCCAAGAGTGCAAATAACTGATCTGCGACCATGCGGGCATACTGTTGCGGGTCTAGACCCTCGGCCACCGTTATCGTATCTGCCGCCTCCACCCTAATACGGTCACCCTCACGCCACAGTAGGCAGGGATAGATCGGTAAGCCAAAGCGATAAGCCAGTGTCGCCGTACCCCGTGGCACATAGATTTGCTGTCCTAAAAAATTGACACGCGTCATCCGTGCCGCCCGATTATGCGCCACCCCTTCTACACCATCGGTATAGATCAATAGACTAAAGCCCTTATCCAGCAAGCGGTATAGCATTCTTAGTGCGGCAGGATCATTGGCATCCAAGAGCTGAAATCCCCCCTGTCGGGCGGCCAGCTCCATACGTGCCAAAAGCTGTGGATACTTGGCGCGCCAGTCGGCTATCACCTGCCCTGCCACCAATAGCACATAAGGGATCTTGGCCCGCATCAACAAGTAATTGATTAATTGAAAGGGTCCAAAGTGGTACGTTGCAATAATGCCACGATGGGCCTTCACTAGCGCCAGCACAGCATCCCATCCTTCTACCGGCGACGGATAATCCCTTTCAAAGTGTAAGAGATCATTCCCATTTAATACCTGCTGATAACGGTATCGCTGGAAAAACTCCTGATGCGATTGCAGCTGCGGCATAAAATTGGACAGATTGGCCGACAGTAGTGCGTAGGTATTGAGTGCCTCCACATCGTTCCAATCCGGCGCCGCGTACACGGGGTGGGACAGCTTGCCCCGCCCCGTGTCAGATATACGCATTGCCATCCGCTAAAAGGGATCGATGCCAGGCAATATTACATCGCACAAGGACGACTTACTCCTTATGCGGTCTACCGTAGACTTCATTTTTGTGTTGCCCTTGGGGGCATTACGTTTTGTTTTCCTGATCACTTCCTGTATCAGGTTTGCTTGCTGATTTAAAGTTAATTTAACCATGTTATTTTTATTAAAAGTTTAACATAGTTGAGCGCTCAACAATTATAGATCTTACCGCCAAACTAGGAAACAAAAATCTATAAATGGAAATAATCCACGAAAGCCCTCTAAAAATCCACGAACGAAAGAAAATATATTTTTTTTTGCACCCTTAGTCACGCCTTTAATACGCCAACCACTATCGATTAAGCACAGCGATAAGCCCTCACCGCTTGTATGGTGTCACCCCTGTCTCTTGACAGCGGCGGCCTAAAGGCTTTTATTTGCAAATTAACAATTATACACCCCAAATCAACAGCTTATGATACGCAGCTTCCATATACATTTCGGTGACCTGAATCCCGATTCCACAGCGGAGTCCCGCCTACCGAGAGATATCTCTTTTGCAATAGCCTATGCCCAGAGCCGCAGCTGGTACGACAAAGACAACTGGTACAGTATACAATGGTACAATGCCAAGCATGTATACCTATACAGTATCGAGATCGAGACAAAACGGAAACTACAAATTCCTATAAAGGTAAGCTATCCCGATATCCACTGGCAGTATGCCTTGAAAGGCGGCTATAGCCTGAAAGATGATCATGGGGCTATCCCCGTGCTGAGCGAGGATCGTAAACATCTTATCCGCGGCCAGAAGGAAAATTTTGATATCGAGGTGGGCCAGGGCCGCCACTGGATCGTCGGCTTCAATGTGGCAGCGAGCTGGCTGGACCGTTATCCCGAGGACCTCTCTCTAGGATCAGCGTTACTACCGCACGAATTAGCAAGGGATACCCTCTACCAGTCTGTACCGAGTGCCATAACTGATCAGGACCGAGCCGAGCTGTACTACCTATTAGGCCTTTGTCCCGGCCGGCATATCCTACAGGATAGCCAGATCTATGTCCCCGTCAGCAATCTAGTCGAACAGATGCGGACCTTGGACGACCCTTCATTATCACCAATCCAGAACAAGATACAGGCTGTAAAGTACTATATCCAAAAACGTATCGCTAAAAATCAGCCGGTACCGCCTATCAGCGTGCTGGCCAATCGATTCTATGTTGATAAGGATTATCTGGGCCGTACGTACCGAAGCACTGAAAAAGAAGGCCTCGCCCACTATATCTACCGGTTGAAGCACGAACGTGCTGCCGAACTCTTATCGAACAAGGTAGCCGTCAGCACTATCGCTGAGCAATTGGGCTACAGTGACAGCGCAGCTTTCCGGAAGGCTTTTAAGAAATACCATAAGGTGTATCCCAGTGCTTATATCCCTACTCAACACTAGGCATCGGTAGCGCTACGTTTGAGCCGCTCCTTATACAGAAAGAGCATCATGAAATGCATAAAGGCCAAAGGATCCAGTTTGATCCGGACGATGGCCTTTTCGGGTGTAGGCCCATATTCGGCAACGATCCTTTCGAACAGGGCGAATGGAACCTTAACCCCCAACGTATGGTGCCACCAGTACCATACCCGCTTGCGGTGGCTTATCTTGAGGTAATTTTCATAACCATCACTCTGATAGGGATTTTCGGCCAGTGTCTTCATGAATGCTATCGGCAGTCTAAACTGTGCCGTAGTATGGAAGGCACGGCACCTGTGGCAGTAATATACCCGGCGCTCGAGCCGCTGCTCGATATCTTTAAAGATCATATTGGTGGCTACGATCATCTTGGCCCTATTGAGGGCGAGGGGGCGCTTTCCGCAGGGCAGCTTTTCGAGCTGCTCCCGTTCGAGGTTTGCAGGCAGTACCACACGCTTGGTGAAAACCTCCCGATTGGCAGAGAGCTTATGCCCGATCACATCGTAGTACCTGACCATAACGGTATGCTTGCGTACCGCCAATACAAATGCCAGCTTCCGATTGTTCGAAAGCGCCACCCATACCCATGTATTGACCTCGAAACGCATACCTTAAGGCTTAATTTGTTATCGTAAATTAACAAATAAAAACGAAACAAGCTAATAACAAGCTTTAAATCAGCACAAAAGTCGGATTATAACACGCAACTGGTCGTATGAGGACACCGGCTTTCATCGGTATTCGCGCTACCTTTGAAATATGCAACAATGCCTGTAAGATGTAAAGAGAAGCATACCCCGGGCGCAACCGGCAGACGAAGTACTGGCCTACATCAGTGCAAACGAAAAATAACTTGATAACCCGTTCACACGATAACTAGATAACAAAATGAAAACAAACACCTACCTACTTAACACCCTAGTCGTACTGCTGCTGGCCCTATGGATACCGAGCAGTCTATACAAGATTATGCATTATGAGGCTTTTAAATCAGGGATCCTGCAGCAACCGCTAAGCTATACCGTCGCTTGGGCACTGATCTATAGCCTGCCCACGCTAGGGCTGGTGACGGCGATCTTGTTGGTAGCCGAGCGCTTTCGCAAGGTGGGTCTGCTGCTATCCAGCATACAGCTAATACTCTTCACGGGTTATATCGCACTGGTTCTGCTCCAGGTATGGGGCAAGCCTCCCTGCAGTTGCGGACTAGCAATACCGCAGATGGGCTGGACAAATCACCTTTGGTTCAATCTATTTTTCTTAGCCATCAGTATTACCGGCTATCTTCTATCTACAAAATTTGACAAAAAGCAACTCAGACAGGATAACAATACGAATGCTAAAGATGGACTTTTTAACACGATAACTTGATAACAGGATAACTTGATAACAGGTACCACAACGAATCCCGGTGACTAGGCCACTGGGTGCAGGGCGTGTCGGCCAAAAGACCTTTTCGACTATCCATCCGATACTTGTTGAGGCATCGAACGAAAAGATCAACAGATCCGGATAACAAGCCCCTCTTCATCTTTCCAGAGGTAAAAAAAGGGAAGAAATTATAAACATTTAAATTATAGCATTATGCTAAAAAACATCAAAAATTATGCAATGGCTTTGGCAGCCTTAGCTATTGCATTAAGCTTGACATTTATGTCATTCACGGAAGAAACAAATAAAAAAGAAGTTTCTTCAACAGTAACTTTAACAGATCAGTACTGGGACTTTGTGGGTAGTGGAGACCCATTAATACCCAATGACCGCGAGAATCCGGAGCATTATCAATTAGCGACAGAAGATCCGGGCTGTGACGGAAGCCAAGAAATTTGTCAAGTAAAAGCTCCAGCCGATCTGGTAGCAGACCCATCGGGTAACACACCTGACTTCACGGCCAATGTTACCGGGCCAAACCAATCCGTGCTCTTACGCATCCAAAATGCTATGAGTTCTGGGGCAAACGAAACTGCAACATTAAAGAACACGCCGTAGACTATTGACATCTAGCGAAGTTAAAGGGGCCGTCACAATGGACTGCCCCTTTATAAAACAATCATTCCTGCAGCTTTCGAATGACTAGCGTCTCCATAACTCTACGACTTTTCCTCAACTGAAAACCATATTTTTCCAATTGGTTCTTTAGATATTCAAAATCATGGAAACGTTTAGTATCCAAATCCATTGTAAATGGAGCCATCTTTCTTACATGTGTTCCCCGCAAATATAATACTGGCGTTGCATTGGGGACTGCATTTAACATGTCTATCATTTTCATTAAAGTTATACCTTTAGCCCCTGCATCCCTTCTCATTGATAATGTGTCTGGTCCCAATGAAACTAACCAGACATCTCTTAACGTATCCATGAGATTCGTACTATACGAGAAATAGAGATCAAGATATGTCCGCATCTTTCTCCCTGTCCAATCTTTACTCAAATCGACAGGATAATTTATCTCACAACTATATGCATTATCCTGCATCCATCCTAGTTGCGTACCATTTAAATAATTATGCACCAAACTTCCCCCATCAAAATTCTTGGTTACTATCTGTGAAGCCATAAATTTATCTCGAAGACTTCGCCCCATCGTTCGCAGGTATAATTCGGGGATAGACTGATTGACAGCTAGTACTCTGGCATTTCCCTTTACAGTATCACCTGCTGCAAAATATTTCGACTGAACCCCCGGTATATAGCTTGAGATAAAAACAGATATTTCATGTTTAGGTAATAGATTCAGATCCCCGGCCTGGTTATTCCAAACACGCAATGGCTTACTGACATCTAAAGGAAAATCCCATTTAACAGGCCAATTCAATTTTTCATCATTTACAAAACTCTCAATATGTGCAGGCGTAACGTAATCGTGATTTGTAAATGCGACAATTATACCATGCTTGTTTACCCAAACCAAATGCGGCGTTGAGAGATGAGGAAACAGTTTATGCAGCACACTATCTTCGTAGATTATAGGAATGGTAAGTTGTTTGCCTATTGCATTTGACTTGAGAAACTTCCGTACTCGCTCCTCTTTTTCAGCTGTAACACTAATCACTTGGAGCTTCTCCCCATATATCGACATCAGTGATTGAAATTTATCCAGTGAAGCTATACATGGCGCACATCCAGTAGAACCAAAATCAAGAACCGTTGCCTTTCCAGACAAAAGCTTAAATGTCTCCGAATCCAAATGCGTACTAAGAAAATTATTAAATTTTAAATCAGGCAATTGCTGTCCCGGCAGCAGTCTCTCGCTTTCCTGTGCATATATGTTTGTTATAGTAGACAAAACAAACAAGATAATTTTAATGTATCTCATAGTTTAATGTCTTATCTAATATTTTGTTGCATTCCTGATTTAATTATTACTTCTTCTGGTATCACGAAATTATATCTAGGATCATTTGGCGGAAGATAATATGTTTCTAGGTTACCGTTAATCCTCATTTTTCTTTCCAATGTCTTAGCAAATTCAGTTTCCCTATTCAATCGCTTCAGATCAGACCAACGAACACCGCGAAACAGCAGCTCCTTTCGTCTCTCCCTCAATACAAGACGTAGGCAATCCTCTGGCGACATGGAATCATATGGAATATAACTATCCTTCTTATACCTGCTTTCTAATAACTTATTTAGGATAGACAAAGATGACGTAACGTTATCCATCCGAGCATAACATTCAGACTGAATCAGAAATAACTCGCTCGTAGTAATACCTAAAAAAAATGAATTGTTATTCAGCCCAGTATATGCTCCTTTGAAGCCATAGGTACCATTCCCGTTGTCGACAAAATAGACAGATTTACGTAGATCATTTGAGGCATAACTATCGTATAAGGTTGAGTCTACAAGTCCAACTGTCCTCTTTAAAAGGTCTGTACTAAAACTGTAGGCATAGTATATCGTTTCTTTGTTAAACCTGTCAATCGGAATCGAAGCATTAACATTCAGGCCATTATAATCTATGAGAGCATCGTTTCCCCTAAGCGCCTCCGTGGCGTATATCAGAGACTGTTCATAGTCCCCCATGACTAAATAAACTTTCGCTAACGCCCCCTGAGCTGCCAATTTAGTGGGTCTTGTTGGCACTTCACTTTTCTCTGGCAGCAAAGCTATAGCCATCTTCATGTCTTCAATTATCTGCTGATAAGTCTCAGCGACGGTCGATCTTCGCGACTTCTCGTTAAAGTCGGGAGTAGTTCGTAGAGGCAATCCTAACCCACTATTCGTCGCACCTACTATAAATTGGTCACAATAGGCCTGAGCTAATTGGTAAAATACATATGCCCGATAAAACAATGCGGCTCCTTTTATCTCGTCTTTACGTCTAAGCTCGGAGGTCTGTACATTATCTATTTCATCCAGTACCGTATTTGCAATCAACAGATTCCGATAGGAAAACATCCAGGCTCCATTGATATCAGTACCCTCATGCATGGGATAAGGCTTCCATAGATAAACATCTCTGCTATAATTACTCAAATTGTTAAATGAAGCCTCTGCTACATAAAAATCATCGGTAGACATTTCCAATACGGATGGGTAATACCCATAGTTGATATATATAGCGGCATCCAATAATGCTTGCAGATCCGTCAATGTCTCTGGTATAACGATTTTCTGATCCTGCTTTTCGTTAAGGAATTTTTCACAACCTAGGATAATAAAGGTCATAATTACAAAAACACCTATTTTTAAATTCTTATTTTTCATATGTAAATAATTTGACTTTTAATGGTCATATGGAATATCCAAAGTATTTTCATCTGTGTTTGTGCAGTTCTGCTACATGGATATTTCATATGTGTTTAATTATTTATGCGTGTTTGTTTTCATCGGTATAAATGAGCTCGTTTCACTCGGTTTGTTTTTTAATGGCTATATGGAATACTCAGGGGTGTTTGTGCTTCGCTAAACATGCGTATTTCATATGTAAATAATCTGTTTTAAAACTTTTAAAAATCTGCTCTTACTCCTACAGAAAAGGTTCTAGATCTTGGTAAATTATTATAATCCGGATCTATCCCTACCTTATTGGCTGTCCAGATTAGACCAAGATTGTTGACCGCAAAAAATCCATTAAACTTCATTTTTCCCATCGGCGTAACCCAATTATACCCGATACGCAAATCCTGTAGTCTTATCAGATCAGCACGCAAGACATTTTCAGAAGAATAGCCGTAAAATGAATCGCTCCTACCATCGGCTGGAAATACCATAGAAGGCACGGAGGTAGTCAACTCATCGCCAGGTTTCTGCCATCGCTTATCAAAGTCACCATGAGACGCCCAGTTAGCATAGAGCGTACTGTAGCTAATGGTCTGCTTTCTGAAATAGGCGCCGAATTTAAACGCAATACTAAATGAGAGATCTATCCCCTTCCAATTAAAACTATTGCGCAAAAAACCATAATAAGGTGGTAAAGCCGATCCATGATAAACAAGATTCTGAATGGAATCACGTAAGATAGACGCATAATCTTTCGATTCGACTCCATTAAGGAAACCTATCGGAGATCCATCTGATGGATCCAGACCTTTAAATTTGTATGAATACATGGCGTAGAAAGTATTGTCTTTAATCGGACTAAGATTTCTCCCAGATCCACTCACTATACTTGTCGTAGCCATCTCTGCTCCGAAGTATTTTGTCACGACATCTTTAACATGTGACAGCCCTATACTGGCATTCCATCTTATCGCTTTATTACTTATTGCAGCATTAAGCTGTACGTCAAATCCATTACCCTTTATTTCAGCTACATTACTGGTAACAGTAGAAAACCCCGTCGTGGGGTCTATCGGATCCAAAGAAATAAGATCCATTGACTTTTTGTGAAATACCTCCACTGTACCCGATATCCTTCTATTTAAAAGACTAAAATCGACGCCATAGTTTATCATCTGCACGACCTCCCACTTTAGGTAAGGGTTTGGAGGAGCTAATAACCAAGCGTAAGACAAATTAGTGTAAGCAGCTGGTGAACCGTTATATATGATCAAGGGCTTTACATTTCCGCCCCCCGAATTACCCGTATACCCCAATGTACCCTTGAGCTTCAAATGATTTATCCAACCCATATTTTTCACAAACTTTTCATTACTTACGATATATCCTACACCTGCTGACCACAGTGGATTCCAACGGGTGTTAGTTTTTGTCCCAAAAGAATTGGAAGCATCTTTACGGGCTGAAACTGAAAAAATATACTTAGTATCATAGGTATAAGCACCATTCATATAGAAAGATACAAATCGCGCTATTGCTCCATCAAAATCCTGCGCATTGGGAATTCTTCTGGCAGATGATAATCCATCGTATATCGGATAGCTATTTTGAAAATCAACAAAAGAAGAGGTCAGAACTTGAGGATTATAACCATACACCTGTGTACTATTTGACTTTATGTACTTATCTGAAAGCTCAGCTCCCGCAAAAGCAGTAACCATATTCTTTGTACCTAATACTCGATCAAAACTCAGTTGTCCTCTTATCCGCTGGCTGACCATACTGTTATTAGATGAAATCAACGAAGCGCCAAGCGGCACTATATGCTTGACAGTATTATTAGAGACCTGCGTAAATCTATTAATCGTATTGCGCATATAATAAGAGTCTTCATCATATAAAGTCCCTCCTGCTCCGAGTTGATTTTCAAGATTATACTGTACCGAAATCTTAAAAAGATCAAACAAACTATAATCTACATCCATTCCTAGCGCCAAATGCTTCGTATTCTGAAACCTAGTTTCATCATAGAGGTCGTCCACAGGTCTATATTCCCAGTCCAGCAATTGTCCATTTCCTGTATTGCGTATATAGTCCTGATTGTACGTATTTGGGATAGCCAAGTTGTTGCCAAACTCATCAACCAGCTTGGCATAAGGGTATAGGTTTGTTTTTCCTCCGCCTGGATTGATCGGAAAAAGGTTTCCACCACCACTGCTTGTATTTCTGTTTGTCATTGCTACCGATGTGCGCAGCTCCAGATTGTCCAATAAGCGATAAGAATTTGACAAGCGTAGATTCAAGCGATCATTTGAGGAGCGTATCAGTGTATTTTGATTTCTGTCGTACCCTAGTGAAACGATGTAACCAAGCTTACCTGTAGAGCCACTCCAGTCCAATCCGTATCGTTGATTCAACCCCGTTCTGTATATATGTTCCATCATATCATCCCGATAGTCCATATTGCGTAATGCATCAATTTTAGTTTCCGCTTCTTGCCGATTGATCAAACCTTTGTCAGCTTGATCCAATAAACTCACAACGGGTGATATGACATAAAACTTTTTATTGGCTCCATTTAATTGCGTACTGTAGAACCCCTTATCAAATAACATTCGCTCTACATTAATGAAATCACTGGTAGACATCTTCGAGTAGTAATATAAGTCAGGCTTCTCTAAAACACTCGCATTTGTATTAAACGACAATCTCATTTTATCATTTAACAGCGGTTTCTTTAAAGTGATGACGATTACTCCATTTGCAGCCCGCGCACCCCATATAGAGGCTGCCGCAGCATCCTTTAATAGGGTGACAGACTCTACATTATCCGGATTGATATTATCGATCTCTCCTTCATATGGAAAATTATCGACAATAATTAAAGGGCCTAATGCATTATCTCTTAGTGTATTTATACCACGGATATTCACAACCGGTCTTCCAGTTCTATTATCAAACTGCAACCCTGGAGCAATACCGTCCAAACGTTCCATCACACTGGACCCGACCCGTCTATTAAATAGTTCGCTATTAATCTGTACAAAGCTCCCCGTAGCTCTTTCTTTAGGTATCTTCTGGTATCCGGTAGATACGACTTCCACTTCTTCGATCTGTTTTTCATTGGGCTGTAGTCGTATACTCAATAGTGTAGCTGTATTCGCATAGGCAACCCGTTGCTCCTTATATCCGATATGCTTTATAGTTAGTATTCCTGTAGGCTTATCTACGCTTATGCTAAACCTCCCCTCCTTATCCGTCCGTGCATGCTTCTTATCTACTGTGACCGAAGCCCCTTCGATAGCCTTACCATCTTGAAGAGATGATACCACACCTCTAAGTGTAGTCTGAGTTAGGCCTTTGGCCTCCTGCCCAAAGGCAGGAGAAACCAAAGTGCCACTAAACAACACACAGAATATTATATATATACTTCTCATTATATCCCCCTCCCTTGTATACCTACTAATCGGGTCAATAACCCTCGCCTCACTCCTTCTTTTGTACTACGCAGTTCTTCCTCGACATAGCAGAATCCTAAAATGTCATAGTCATAGTTCATATAGTAGATAGTATACTGCGCTATGATGAAGTACTCAAAATCTTCAAGGAAAGCTTCGATCTGATCAGACTCAACTGTAATGCCTCTAGCAGCCAGTATCAAGTCGAATAGATTAAAAGTCTCTTTGTTCCAGTTGTATTTATTCCAGAATGCTTCGATAACTCTGCTCGGACAATAAGCATCAAAGTCGATATGATCTATCTTCCTTGCTATCGATGATAATATCTGAGAGTACGCTTCGTCTCTTGTACGTTGGGGTTCATTGGTCGCATTGTCTTTAATGCGTTGGGCATCTTGCCCCATCTTAAGGTTATTGGTTGCTGTTGTATGCTGCTTCAAAATAGGCAGTCCTCTTCCAGCCTTTAAAAGAATGTTCATTTTTTTAAGGGATTGTGCAATGATTAGTGCATTGCATGTTCAAAAATCAAATTGATTTTTGAATGCCACCGATCGAGATCATAATTGGTTGTTAAGCGTTAGCTACGTGGCATTTCAAAAAGAAAAATACAAGTACCGGCCCATACATATTGTAAAAAACAATATTTATTGCAAAGAAATTTGTACCAATAGAAACTTATCAATATCTTTAAGGTGCTAGATTAAAAACATGATATCAGTCTACTGTACTTTCTTCGTATTGTACTGTAGGCCGGTATCAGAAATGGGCTTTGACGTTTTTTTCAACCGTCATTGCGAGAAGTTTTTTCACGTAGTAAAAACGACGTGGCAATCTCACCCCCATTTCTGTATACCTAGATATCTGCTCTTACTCTGGCGGAGCGATAATGTTTTTTTGAAATAGTGAAAGAGAAAACCGTTGACTTCGATCCTGGATCGGGTCTGAGTGGTTTTGCTTAGTGGTTTGTAATCGTTTCATCATAATCATAATGTTTATAAAACGATGTGGCACCCTAGAAGCTTGAAAATGCTGAATTGGTTAAAACCAATAGAGCGAACTTCAAAGCTTTGAGCGTGGCGCCGCCAAGCAACCTACTTAAGTCGAAACTTAAGCTCCACAAAGGCTTACAAGAAGTTCGCTCTATTGAATTATGTACGAAGATACAAAAACTCAATAGAATACGAACTCCATGTCTACTCATGTGGAATTTTTGGCGGCTTTCGCTCACGAGTGACAATCGTTAGGCTGAGGACGAGCCTCTCCTACCTGTCGTAATAGTATAAACAAAGATACGTAATAAGTATATAAAATTCAAATTTTTCGATTAATTAAAAATGAGCGATAATAAAAAGCCAAATAGTTCTCTTGCAGAATTTGTCCATATCCTTTTAAAGTATATGGAAAAGTTTGGATTGGAAGCTATAGACATAGCATTTCTTGCTTTTACGAATAGGATTAACATCGAAAATCTAATAACTCTCAAAGGTAGTTTAGAATTGGAACGTATGCAAGCAATTGCTCAAGCATTCAATATGCAGCACTATCAATTTTCAAATCCCAAACAAAAAATGCCAGAGTTTGAGACTTTGCCGGAACGGACGAAACGAAGAATAACTTTTAGAAAAGAAAAAGGAACTTATACCCCAGAATCAAAGAATTCCACTACCGTAAATGATAAAATTGCAGTTGCACTCTCCTTCTTAAAAGTTGACGAGAAATTCTTAACAGAAAAAATTGCTAATCAAATTAATATGGTTGATTCCGATACAGTCTTTACTACGACTTTAGTGGGGGATCGGCTCGCAAAATCCTTTTCAAAGTTTGTGGAGAAAACAGAAGAGAAAAATGAAGAAAATAAAAAAGTGGGTGCTAAACCTTTCTTTTACAAAGTGACAAGAGGTATTCCTGGCAAGGAACTAAACAATTCAATTGAAATTCTTGGAAACTATTGGTTTGAGACTTATAAAGAATTCGTAGAAAACCTAAAGAATTCCAATGGAAAAGAAGCGTAATCCAAAATGGCAACGTGATGAGCTTATTCTCGCTTTAGATTTATATTTTCAGTTGGAACCGGGACAGATTCATGCCAGAAATCCGTTAATTATCGATTTATCGGACACCTTAAACAAGTTGCCTATTCATGGTGATAAAGAAGAATATGAGAAATTTAGAAATCCTAACGGTGTTGGTTTAAAACTAAGTAATTTCCTGGCATTAGATGATTCTTACACAGGCAAGGGTATGTCGTCTACCAGCAAATTAGACAAGGAGGTATTTAACGAGTTTAAAGATCAGAAAGATCTATTGAAAAAATTAGCCAATGCCATTAAAGCTGCTGTAGAGTACCCGGAGGTTAAGGTGGAAATACTTAACGCTAGAGAAGATATTGAAGATAGCGATTTTGAGCGACCAGAAGGAACAGTACTATATAAGTACCACCTAGCACGGGAAAGAAATGCTACGCTCGTAAAAAAGAAAAAGCAGCAAGCGCTAAAACTACACGGCAAACTTGAATGTGAACTGTGCTCGTTCGACTTCTTCAAGACTTATGGAGAAATCGGCTATGGTTTCATCGAATGCCACCATCGCACACCACTTTACGAACTAACTGAAAGTACAATAACAAAGCTAGATGATCTAATGCTAGTCTGCGCTAATTGCCATAGGATGTTGCACAGAGGTTTAGAATACGGGAACCCGTAGGGTTAAGTGGAAGAAGTTAAATAGGTTTGATGGGATTAAAATGAATTGGATTAATGTAAGAGAAAAGTCAACATTGCGTTGTTTAAACAGTTATTAGGAATAAACAAAAAAAGAAATAGATACCACCATTTATAAGACAAACTAAAATTATGAATTTACTATTTATCGGCACACAAGAGCTATTAATTTTAGTCCCGTTATTTTACGGAGGCTTAATAGCAACTGTATTCTACGGGTTATACAAAGTGCTTTCTATTTTATTAAACCGCTCTTTGGTAGCAAAACGCGAACACACCGCAGCCCTACTTCAGCAGAGTGAAGCGCTTAAAGAGATTGCTTCAGCAATCCGCGAGTCGAATGATAAAAACGGAACGCCGCCCGAGATTATTTAGTATGAAAAAGCTAGCAATAACCGCATTCTTCTTGTCCTTGATAACGGTCGTGTTCGGACAAGATATAGTTAATAACACCACTAAAACTGTAACACAATCAGGTGTCGGTCTTGGATCTATCATCGCAATCGTCACCTCCTGGGATCGGAACCGATCTATTGGATGGGCAATACTCCACGGGATATTTGGGTGGTTTTATGTAGTGTACTTTGCGTTTACGAGAGAAAACTACGATAGGCAGAACAATGGGCAATACCAGTCGCATTTATTTAAAATTGGTGATGATCAGGATCAAAATGATAAGGATAGGTAATGAGACCATAAAACAAGATATATGAATCATTTAGAATCCATTGATAAAGGGCTAGCCGAAAGAAAATCTCACGTTGAAATCGTTAGAAAAGTTTACTTAACTTATCCGACAAAAGCATTTATTGAAAATGAAGAAAGACAATATGACATTCTAAATGAAATCAGTCTTTTTTTTGATATCCCTATTAATCATATTCAGGTTTGTGGTTCCTCGAAGGTTGGAAGGAGTTTTCATAAAACATCGACATTTAAACCAAAGATTTCCGACTTAGATATTGCTATAATTGACCCTTCACTTTTTACTCAGTATAGCGAAATAGTATTTAAATTATCTGAGGGATTTCAAAACTTAACAAAGTTTTCTAGTTCTAAAGGAAATAGTTTTGCAAATTATTCTTCATATATTTCTAAAGGAATTTTCAGACCAGATTTTATGCCTAGCTGTCAACAAAGAGCCGCTTGGTTTAAATTTTTTTCTGAGCTATCTTTGAAACATAATGATTATTTTAAATCGATTAATGCTGGAATTTATCAATCTCAGACATTTTTTGAATTCAAACAGGTTAAGAATATTAAAGATTATATAAAAATATAGTAAAACATGGTAGATTATAGAGTTAGGTCTGTATCCTTACTAGATTTGGTTAATGATATAAGAAGTGGAAAGTTAATCCCCGATGCATATTTTCAACGAAATTTGGTCTGGAGAGATATACATAATAAGGATTTTATTAAGACAATCTTATTGGGTTACCCATTTCCTCAAATCTTTATTTCAAAAGGCAAAGTTAATGTTACTAATATGACAACAACCTCTTGTATCGTTGATGGGCAACAAAGAACAAATGCCATTACTCAATTTATAGATAATCGCTTTGACGTTGATGGCATATTCTTTGAAAATTTAACCGAGCTAGAGCAAACTGCCTTTCTAAAATATGAAGTTGCTGTCATCGAGTTAGATCTTAATAATGACGATCCAAAAGTTCAAGAAATTTTCCAGCGTATAAACCGAACTTCAAATTCATTAACGGCTATAGAAAAAATTGCATCAGAATATTCAACTTCAGAATATATGTTGGTTGCTAAATTAATTTGTAATCAAATTAATTTAGATGTAGCAGAAGATATAGATAGTTTTAAAGAAGACCCTAATATTCCAAAAGAATTTTACAAATGGGCAAATTCTAAAAAGGTAAAAAAATCTCAAACAGTTTTTACCGATAAAAATATTTTCAGCGTACGAGAGATATCACGAAAAGTCCACTTACAGTATACTTTAAATATTTTAACATCTGTTATAGCTGGACTATTCAATAGAAATGAAAAAGCAAATGATTTTCTAGACGATTACTTCTATGAATTTAAAGATAAAGACGAAATTGTTCAAAAATTCGAGAAGGTTTCTGATCTATATATAAGCTTTAAATTTAGGCCTAAGTCTATCTGGCATACTAAATCAAACTTTTTCTCTCTATTTATTATTCTGTATAATAACTTCGAAGTGATTGCGCACAAACACACAGAGTTTGCTTCCAAATTGGAGAATTTTGAAAATAACATCCCCGAAGATTACAAGCTTGCTGCAACAGAGGCAGTAAACAACAAAAAGGAGCGACAACTAAGAAATGATTATTTACAAAGTCTAGTATCCCAACTTAAATAGCAGTCTCTCTGCAAGTGTGTTAACAATGAAGATTCCAGTTATACTTCGGATGACTGGAACCTTTTTTGTTAAAGTTAGGAATTTCTCAGGAAAAGTCTAAACTTTCAAACTACGTATTTCTCAATGATTTGAACAGAGGGCAATTCCACCCCTACCTTATAAACCTTATAATAAGCCGTAATTTTGTTTTGTTCATTCTTAAAAGTTTCACGGATAGCTGAAAGTGATAACTCATCGACTGAGTCATCAGAATCTTCTAGATTTAATCCATAATCCATATCTGGGTAGATAATCAAGCAATCTATATTCCGATCATTCGAAATACCGAGCTCTGTGCGGACATTACTTAATCTAGCATAGCCAGCTACTTGTCGGATATCCTGATGCACGTGGCTGTGCCTGTAGTGCAACTTGTATTTGGCATCAATGATCATCGAGTTCTCTCCGTCCTTGACCAAAATATCCAGCGCATTGCCATAGGTGGAAAATTGGTATCGGATCTTGTTCCTGTCATAACCATTGACCTCTAAAAGCTTCTGATAGACATAGAGTTCAAACAGGCGGGGCATATCAATCCAAAATGGTGGTGTAAGCACAGAAGTCTCGGTCGCACGGCTGATATTATAACCAAAGCGCTTTAATATATAGCCTCCTATCCTAATGGCTTCTTTGTACTCTTTGAAAAAAGGATTGTACTTGAAATGTTTAAATGTACTTTCTTTGGTTATATCTCCGATATGATCGAAAGCTGGTCGGATGTAATTTCTCATCTGATCAAGCTGAGCTTTATTACCAGCGAATAGATCCTTATGATTGGACATATAAGCTGTAACGAACTGAAATACCTTTTTTAAGAATTGGTTTTCAGCATTATCCTCCCCAAAGACCTGATATTCGCAATAAGTCTTAACCATCCGATTTTTAAACACATTGCGTTTAAGATTGTCTCCAACCAGAATTTTGCCCTTGACTCTGTTGTTAAGATTTTCCCGAACAGTATAGTAAGATTTCTTAAGTCCTTTGCGCACAATGTGCTTCAGTAACTGCAGAAACTGAACTACTAAAAATGGAGTGAGACTATCATCCTGCTGATCGATATGAATCCACGTATCATCCCATTCGATACGAACTAGATCAGTACACTCTTTAGAAACCACGGGATCGGACATTGCTCCTAGCAGCATCTTAAGATAATTGACTTGAAATTGACTCGCCTCTCTAATTGCTTGCTCATCATGGCTATCGCCAGTATCCTTTTCATCTAAGACACTACAGGCTTCACTAAACTGGTTGACGACATATTTATTGATCTTGGGTTGAATATGGATATACTTCTCCCCTGGAATAAGCCAATCGATACCGATATAGTAGTCTGCTGCCAATTCGATCTTATCAAATGATTTGATGAGCTTGTAACAGCTATAGTATTTACCTCGCCTATCCTTGTAAGAACGTACGAGACAGGACGACCACTTGTGGTAATCTATCTCGTCATTCTCATTGTCCCTATTACGTTTGTATAGCGAGTGGCTAACATGTTCGTATAACGAAATCTTCATCTAGGAACTAGTTACTCTCCTTAACTTCGTTAGGCAATGCATTGACGATGGCTCGGGCGGTTTCTTTGAGAACGCCATCACGAATATACTCTAACAGGATCGGTTTGATCTCGTATTCTAACCTCACATCCATACCAGCTCCATCCGTTTCTTTTGACTTGTCTATAAAATAGGAATGACCAAGCCATACATCTTCGGGGCGGAATTCTTCGGACAGATGTGTAGAAGCTTGTAGCTTATCCCGTTCTATAGAGTAATCTATACCAGGGTCGTAATCTTTGACAAATAGCCCTGTGACCTTATTGAAAAGCTCATGATCAAAAGTTACGCCTGTCTCTCCAGTGAGATTTTTGGGCAGTATGTCAACAAAAGCGAAACGCCTGCGTATGGCATAGTCAATATGGCCTACGCTTCTATCTGCTGTATTCATAGTACCGATGATATATAAATTGGGAGGTAAAGAAATCTTATTGGAGCCACCAACTTCATACATTGACTCTACATCTTCTCCTCTATACTCTAGTGCATAGATCAATTCGCCCAGTACAGATGAAAGATTAGCTCGGTTTATCTCGTCAATAACCAATAAATAGTTCTTTCTTGTGGCAACAGGAAGTTTGTCCTCTTTATCAAGATCTAAACTTTCTATCTCCTTGTAAGTGTGAAAATAATACGGAGACTTGGACTTCATCTCCAAATGATCTTCTTGGAGCTTTACATCATTTCCTGTATTATATTCTACACCTAACTCATTCAATTTAATCAAGTCTATAAAAAGAATGTTATGATTGACATTAGGAGTATTGGGAAAAACATACCTGAAACCTACATCCGTAACTTCCATTATTTTAGCAGTAACGTTAGGTATTTTATACTCTCCATTTTCTCCATTAATAGCTTCTGTCACTACTTCTTTAAATCTATCTAGTTTAGTTCTAAAACTGACAGCATCGGCCGCTTTAACAGGGTCATTGTAAAGCCTACTATCTAGGTAATTTTGATTTGCTTGGTTAATGATCTTTCCTAAAATCTTATTGACATTATGAAATTCTACAGACGTCCCTGCCGAACGTGCTTCAATGCCTCTCACAAAATCTTCGTAAGAATAACTTGGATGAAACTGCACTAAGTGAAACTGCTCTGAATGCGCAAGTATATTATCATAAATAAATCTACTGATTAGCAGGCCCCTTTCATCAAAGCTAGTCAAGTCACTCTGTAAAAAGCTTCTGTCGAAGTAATACTTCTTGATTAACTCAATCTGAAGCGTGTGCTCAGCGGTAGAATCATTGATGACAATTGTCTCATCAGTTACTTCGCTAATGATGTAAGACTGTTTATCTCCACCTTTACTGATTTTTATATTTTTATAAATGATCTTTCGGAAGAGATCAACAGTAAGTTCTATACAATCTTTGGCAATTTCTTTTGCCATTCTTGTCTTTCCTGTTCCTGGAGGACCCTGAAGGATAATTTGTTTTTTGTATTGTAAAAGATTAATTTCTGTCTTTAAGCTACTTCCCGCATCTTCGCTCATATCATTGTCTTCTATATGATGATTACCTTTAAAATATTCTAATAATTGCCAAGGGTATGTTATGATGTCTTTGTAATTATATCCACTCTCTTTAATAAAAAATGCCAATACATGATTACTACTTTCAAACCAATTGTATGAAAATGAAATTTGGGACCCGGAAACAAACTTGTTCAAATAAGTGATCAGTTCATTCAGCTTAGCATGATTGACAATGGTACAAAGAATTTTAGGTTGCAAAGAGGCTATTAGTCTGTAGGTACTAGCTCTACGATCAACTCTAGTATAATCTCGTAAAATATCTTTTAATTCATTATAAGTCTCAAATTGTGGAACGTCTTGCGTTAACGCAATTTTTTGAAGAACCGGAGCTATTCTCGTCCAGTTCTCTTTTATAGCTTTCTGTTCTTCTTTTGTAAAATACCCTTGTCTTAAGCTTGATACACATTGATTATTTGATCTCTCAAAAAATTCATAAAATAAGTGTTCATCCCATTCATTCCAATCCCCTCCTTTGCTGGCCTCTATTATAAATTTTGGCACGAAGCTATTGTAATTGCTTCTCCATCCTTCCCAAGGGGCAATTTCATTTAGATAATCTAATAATTGCTTTTTATTCTGCTCAATTTCCACTTCTAAATTCCTTTAAATATATCTGTATTCTTATTTCACAATTTATATCGCTCAACATTCAAAAATCCTGTAACAATATAGCATTAATCAATATTGAATAAAAAAATATTGCACAAAATACAACATAAGTCAACATCAATAATACGGGAACCCGTATGGTATTTTTAAGCCCAAAAACGGCTCTTCATTATTTTTTTTGTATTTGTAGAATTAACGCAACAAATATCCAAAACCGCGTATAATGTAATTGTGTGGGAAGACAAAATTAAGAGCAGAAAGAATATTCCTCAACCATTCATTACATCCGTCTAAATAAATTTCCAAAACTAGGTATAATGTTACTGGGAGACAATAAGACCGAACGAAGAGATTCTTATTGAGCCATTATTTGAACTCGCGGAAGAGAAAAACGAACTCTGATAAGTTAGAGCCTTTTCACCGTCCCATACCCTTGCCGTTAAATAATTTCTTAATGCACTACGTCAAAGCATAGCAATCTATACAGCATAGTATGCTTTGAGGTACTACGATTCAATAACCAAAAAATATCATTTTTTATGAAAAATAATTTAATACTCAGCGAGAGTAAGGTGATCGCACGCCTAATCGTAATGTCCTTCGTGGTTACAAATTGTCATTTGAATATCCTTGAAATAATAACTGATCCCATTTTTGAATATGTTATAAAAATTATAACACAAAATTTCGATTACTGGTGCTCAGTCTACAGCATCTGCACATATTATATTATGCGCTTTGCGAAAGGCTGTCGCTAAATACCGAGGTATAAAGAGCATTTATGAAAGCAATTTTATTGCAGGTAAAGTCAAATTTATGTAGGTTTGATAATATGAACCAGCTAAATATAGAAGACGTAATCCAATATGTAAAAGCCAATATTGGCGATTTTCATGCAAAGCGATTGTCAAAAATAGAAAACATCAAGCTTAAAGATGTTCTAAAAGCCAAAAACCCCTATATGTTTAAAGCTAAAAATGTCATTACGGCATCAGAAATCATTGATGGGATTTTATCTGCTTATATATCGTCTAGTGAGGAGGGGATATTTGGTAACTGGCTTGAACAATTGGCAATCCATATAAATCAATTGGTCTATTGTGGCCGCAAAGCTGGTGTTGAGGGGCTAGACTTAGAGTTTGAAAAAGATGGTAAGCGCTATATGGTCACGATCAAGTCTGGGCCAAACTGGGGCAACGATTCGCAAATAAAAAAAATGATCGACCATTTCAATTCTGCACGGAAACGACTGGCGACCTCTGGCGCGAAGGTAGAAACTGTATTTGTAAATGGCTGTTGCTATGGAAAGAGTCAAACTCGTTCGGAGTTCAAGCAAAAAGGAAACTATTATAAACTTTGTGGTCAACGGTTTTGGGAATTGATATCGGGAGATACCGAGTTGTATAAAAAGATAATCGAACCGCTAGGCCATGAGTCCCAATTGAGAAATGAAGAGTTCAACCTATCATACAGCAATCTTAAAAATAAACTTGAGAAAGAGTTCTTAAATTCTTTTACGGATGATAACGGAGGAATAGATTGGGAAAAATTGGTAGAATTTAACTCGGGGACAATTGTCCCTAGAGAGAAAAAAACAAGAGCAGGTAATTAATTACCTGCTCTTGTTTTTAAGCCTAAATATCAAGCAGCTGTTGTGCCTGTTTCTCATGTAGACGGTGGTACTCTCTGGTCCACTGTATATCAGAAGTCTTATTATATCGTGAATACTTGAAGTCATCAATCAAATCTACGGCTTGGTTATTTAGCGCATTCATTAGACTCAAGCCTACCGCCTTGCCTAAGCTAACAGGTACTGCATTACCTATCTGCTTGTACCTATCCAAAATAGACCCTTCGATGATCCAACTGTCTGGAAATTCTTGTACTCGCTTATATTCTTGTACGGACAACGGGCGATCCAGCTCTGGATGCGCAAGATCAGTCGCCGGCATAGCAGGGTGTGTAACGAGCGTAGGCGCAGGTCTGTCCCAAGATAATCTCCGGAAGAACCCTGTCTTCCCTCCTCCTAGATAATAGGATTTTCCAAGGGCCTGTGGTTGTAGCTCGGCAGGAAGATTACGCCAGTTCTCTCCTGGTTTGAGCATACGATAATATTTAAGTCGTTTCTCAGGGAACTGAATATGATCACACTCCGTAGGCAGATCTTTCACTGCTTTCTTAAAAGTGTTCCATTTTTTGAGCCCATGTTCTCCTTGTGCGTCATGTGTGGGTGTAAGGTGGGGTAGAATATCTCCGCTTCGAGAACATAGGAGCACTACTCTTTCTCGAATCTGAGGAGATCCAAAATTGGCTGAATTGTAGAGGTTGAATGAGACTCCATAACCTGCATTTTCCAGCCGTCTCTTGATGTAGTATAAGGCTGCTCCTGAAGTCTCTCGCATAGTAGGTGTCATCTCGCGAGATATTTCATCATCAACATCAATCGTCATCTTTGTAGACAACAATCCTCGTACATTTTCAATGACTACAAACCGGGGCCGTAATTCCTCTATGACTTCTAGATATTTTAAAAAAACATTACCTCTTTCATCTTGGAAACCATTTCGCTTACCAGCTGTACTAAAAGCCTGACAAGGTGGCCCTCCAGCTATAACGTCAATGTCGGTATCTCTCGTCAATCCTGCATAGGAAAGAATCTCCTCTGCTGTATAATTCCTAATATCACCAATCAGGCCTATATTGGGATTATTTGCAATAATAGTTTTACGTCCAGCTTTATCAATCTCACAAGCTAGTAAGGTCTGGAACCCTGCCTTTTCTAACCCGATATCCAATCCCATAGCACCAGAAAAAAATGAAAGCACGATAGGCTTTCTATTCTTACGTACGATAGAGGATTGTCTATCAAAATCAGAGTTTTCTTTTAGATGACTATTACGATCAAAAGCATCAACAACTGTAGAGCTCACTACCCAGGTCTTACCTACGCGCTGTCCACTAAGTTTCCCTTCTCGAAGGAGCTTACGAATGTATTGGGGTGAAAAATCTAAAACTTTAGATACTTCTTCTACAGATAAAAAAACTTCTTGATTCATTTTCTCTTGCGAAACCAAATTCATATACCCAAATATAAAAAAAAACAATACTAAACAAGAGCTGTTCTAAGACTAGCCTCTTAAAGAATTAAAAATTAGAAATATAACTTACTAACATTATAGTTTAATCCTGAAGGCGACTGAAAGAAACTATAGAAAATAAACCATGTGAATACAATTATATAAAATAAAGGGAATAAAAACTAATATTATTAGTAATAATGTTAGTAGGTAATCAACTTTGAAAAAGGTTTTTTAAGTTGACCTGTAAAAAGCCTTAACTTTGAGTAATGCAAAACTACGATGATGACGACCGGATAGCAGTTCCCCGATTTGAGGAATCCGCTGGCTTCTATACCTCTAAGCAGCGCAGCTATAATATGTCTCGTATAAAAGGCAAGAACTCCAAGCCGGAGATGATCCTCCGAAAAGCGCTATGGTCTAAAAATATCCGATTCCGCCTGCATGACAAGTCCCTGCCCGGTCGTCCCGATATCGTAATCAAAAAATACAAACTGGCAATATTCGTGGATGGAGAGTTCTGGCATGGCTTCGATTGGAAGACCAACCGCGAGCGTATCAAATCCAACCGTCTATTCTGGATACCTAAGATCGAACGCAATATGCAGAAGGATGAACGGGTAAACCGTGCCTTACGGCATATGGACTATACGGTATTCCGATTCTGGTCACAGGATGTACTGAAGAAGCTCCCGATGGTGCTCAACCAGATCGAGCTGTACTTGGAAACGAGAAAGTTGTGGAGGTAGATCTGGGAAATAGTCTGCCATTATCTGTGATATATTTCATAGCTAATAGTCATTATGGATAATAATAATCGGCTTCTGCGGCATAGTATCGATATGTTTCTGTAGTCTTATCCAGATACATGTCGTAGATTCTCTTGAACGTGATGTGGTATTTGCCGTCTGCAGTCTTCGTATATACGTCATATGGCCTGTTGGCACCGTCTCTGTATTCGGCGCTATAGATGGAACCTCCGCCCTTATATACGGTAACACTGAGGATATGACCGGAGTCGTAAAACTCTATGATTAGGGAATTAATCCCATTAGCGTCATACTCTCTATATCTGGCCGTGTATACCTTACCGAACATCCGGACCTTGTCATAGGTTGATTTATTGGGCTTTGGCGTAAATCCTACGGGAAAAAGCTCAAAAGTATGCCCAGTCTTATGTTTGTAGCTTCGAAACTTTGCTTTGATCGCGGAGGTTGAGGGTAATTGCGCAATCTGTGCTTCTCTCTTTTTCTCAAAGTTGAGCTGCTTCTCCTCGGCCAGGCGTTGCTCTTCTGCGATCTGGGCTCTTGCTTCGGCTTCCTTTTTCAATCGCTCGGCTTCCTTGGCTCTATGCTCTGCAATAACTATTTGGCTTTTTTTATAGTCCTCTTCTCTTGCTAATAGTGCCCGCTCTAGCTTTTTCAAGTTATCCCCATCGGTAGGTTTCCAAAAATCGAGAATCGTATAAGCAAACTTCTCGTTTGTTTGGATAGACAAAGGTTCAAAATCGCGAGGATACTTTTGAACCAAGGAGGTATACCGCTTTCTGAAATGACGGAGTATATCCATGCTCGAGTAGTACTGACTGCTACTCCCCTTGTCCCCGTAATATGTCAGATGTGGCACGGGCACATCCAAACTGTCGATCCAGGAGGAATTTTGCAGAGTAAGTAAGGTAGAGTCTAGTGAAGCTTGCAATACCAATAGCCTCCTATCTATAGCCAGTAGATATTTTGCATTGTCATTCTGTACATTGTTATGGATATATTTGAAATACCCTTTATCTCTGAGTTGGGTTAGATTGTCTTGAAGCGAAGCTGTATTCTGTTTTGCCTCGGCGCGAAGTTCCTTTCGCAATGTCTTTTGCTCTTTGGACAACTGCTCCCGGCTATTCACATAATTGTAAATATTGCCAAGACTAAGATCTTGGGCAAAACTGTATTGTCCGATCACGCTTATAAAGATGGTGATCACGATTAAAATAATACGCATTTAAAATGTAATTGAGCTCCCCAAAGGGAGCATGAGATTAGTAATTGTTAAAGAAAATAACGAGGTGGCCGATATGGCTATACAAACACCTCGTTATCGTGAATATAGGCTTTTATAGTAGGTACATAGTCGCCAATGCTGAAGAGTCGATGGCTATCATCGACCTTGAGCTGCACGACACGCTCTCCCAGCCTGACCTTGGTCTGATCGATGACCTCATCGTATAAGCTCTGTAATAGGAAGCAGTGATCTACCTGATCTATGGCCGCCAAGCTATCCCGCAACGTATCGGGGAATGGGTGGTCGGCGATACGATTGGCTATATTCAACAAGGGATTGAGCAAGACAAGTCTTACGCTCACCGAATTGCTGATCAAGAGGTCACGCAACTGACAGGCATAGTTGCCGCCTGTAGAATCTCCTATAATCACCAGCTCTTTGCTCCCGAGATAACGCTTGAAAAGGTTAAAGAGAAAGAGTTTGATATCGGTATCGTTGTTCCACTCGGCACAGGTGCAATGGTGTGTGCTGCGAAATGATTGTTCAATAAGCTTGTACTTGCGGGAGTCTCTGCCTGATCCCAGTCCATGAATGTAAAGTAGTTGTTTCATTATTATTTAATATCTATTTAAAGATATTATACACGGAAATCGTTTTTTGTTGCGTAATTTTTGAAAATAAATGAAATATAATTTATGAGCTGATGTAGAAAGACAATATAGTTAAGGAAGCTAATGGAAACCGTAGAAGTGAACAGGTAATAATATGCAATATATTATGGATATTAGACTCATGAAATCAAACTTTTTATTACCGGATAATATACACGGAAGATCTATATTTAAGAATATAATACCTACCAGCAACAACTATACAGCACTTTTTAGAAAACACTAATTGTTATCAATAATGAAAATTGTTCAACTTCTCTTACTTATTATCCTATGTACTTCATGTGCTGATTATAGAGTTTTTTATGACCCACTGAGTGCAAAAAATAAGAAATCGGAGGATAAAGTGTTGGAGGCGCTTAGAAAGCAACAAAGACAGGATTTTAAAATCATTGGTAAACGTTCAAATAAACTTTTAGAGAATAATGAAGGTTATAAAGACTATGATCCGAATATCCTAAAAACAACGTATAAAGAGATGGTTGCATCTATTTTGATAGCGAATATTCCTGAAAATATAGATGATGAAAAACTAGATCCTAAACAGACTATTTTTGTTCGCTTGTATTTTAGTTCTAAAAATCTTAGACCGGTAGAAGTATATTTCGGAACACATATTATGAACCTTTTTTCTGTTTTCCCGAAGAAGAACATTGAAAACATTGAAAATGAACTAAAAAAAAGAGTTATAGCAGAAAAGAATTATGAAGCATTTGGGGAAAGCGAAGTCGAAAGACAGTTGGCCAGTACAAACTATGTCCAACATATTGCTGCTTTTAGAGCTAAGGAACTAGCTCAAGTAAAACAAGGAAAGCTTGCATTTGATAAAATAACTTATTTATGACTTTTTATCGTTTAAAAAGTGATTCTATCTTCTCTTTAATGTGTTAGTCAAAGCTTTTTTCATTAATACCAAATGAGCTTTTTATTTTTATACATAAAGATTCTGGATAAATTTCTTTTGGCAGTCTTATCTTCTAACATTAAAAAAGCGCCAGTGGGTATGAAGCCTTCCCCGTTTTCAAACATTGAATAAATATAAAAATACGCTTCAAGATACCAAAGCTTCTTTAGCGTATAACCACGGACTCAGCCCATTTAGGGCCTTATGCGGATGATTACTGTTGTATTCGATCTGCCACTCATAAGCAATGGCATTAACTTCTGTTATAGAACCAAATAGATATGCATCGAGTACATCTTCTCTGAACGTACGATTTAACCGCTCGATGTAAGCATTTTGAGCTGGTTTTCCCGGTTGTATATATTGCAGTTCAATCCCATTTTCTGCACAGAAATTTGTAAAGACTTTAGATAGAAATTCCGGGCCATTGTCCGTTCTTATACGCTTGGGTTTAGATCTAGATGTAATCAATTCCTTTAATTGTTGCACTAGTCTAACGCCAGGGATGGAGTAGAACGCTTCATTTATCAATGATTCGCGATTATAATCATCCATGACATTGAGCACTCTAAACCTTCGGCCATTCGCAAGCGAATCACTCATAACCACGAAGTAGCAGCGAAGCTAACTCAATTGACCAAGTATCATTAATTGAACCAGGGACTTGGGTTTCTCTTTAATCCTAGAAGGAATGCGACGTTTGCGTTTGGTTCTAAGCTTAAGATTGATATTTCGATAAACTCGGAGCACCCTTTTTCGGTTCCACACAATGCCTTCTAGGCGTATTTTGCCGTAATAGGTCTGAAATCCTCGCGTAGGATATCTTTCTGCAAGATCCATTAGCTTTGAAATAATAGCGTTATCATCCTTTTTATACGCATAGTAGTACATACTGCGACTCATGCAGACAATTTTACAGGCTCTATGAATACTGATTTCATGCTATTCTATCACTCCATTAACCAGCTCTTTACGTTCACAGAGCTTTAGCGCTTTTTATTCATTAATATTTATATTTTAGGTATTCATGAGCTCCTTACAGTCGGTTTTCAATTATATCTTTTAAAATGCGGTGATCCAAACTCAAATCGGCAAACATCCGTTTTAGACGAGCGTTTTCTTCTTGAAGGGCCTTTAACTCCTTAAGATGCTGTGCGTCCATACCGCCATATTTCTGCTTCCATTGATAGAAAGTAGGCGCTGAAATACCATGTTCTCTACAAATATCCTTTGTAGCTTTACCCCGACTCATATTCTTTGAGAATATTAACAATCTGATGTTCCGAAAATTTGCTCTTCTTCATAATGTTTAACAAACTAATTTATTAATTTTAAGTTGTTTGAAAAACAGGGAACTTTACCAAAACAGGGAACTTTACCAAAACAGGGAACTTTACCAAAACAGGGAACTTTACCTACAGCACTTTTTAGAAAACACTAATTGTTATCAATAATGAAAATTGTTCAACTTCTCTTACTTATTATCCTATGTACTTCATGTGCTGATTATAAATATTTTTACAACCCCCTAAATGCAAAAAATAAGAAATCGGAGGATAAAGAGTTGGAGGCACTTAGAAAGCAACAAAGACAGGATTTTAAAACCATTGGTAAACGTTCAAATAAACTTTTAGAGAATGATAAAGATTATAGTTATGATCCGAATATCCTAAAAACAACGTATAAAGAGATGGTTGCATCTATTTTGATAGCGAATATTCCAAAAAATATAGATGATGAAAAACTAGATCCTAAACAGGTTATTTTTGTAATCCTGTATTTTGATTCTAAAAATCTTAGACCAGCAGAAGTATATTTCGGAACGCGTATTATGAACCTTTTTTCTGTTTTCCCGAAGAAGAACATTGAAAACATTGAAAATGAATTTAAAAAACGAGTTATGGCAGAAAAGAATTATGAAGCATTTGGGGAAAGCGAAGTAGAAAGACAGTTGGCCAGTACAAACTATGTTCTCCATACTATTGGTTATAGTGCTAAGGAGCTAGCTCAAGTAAAACAAGGAAAGCTTGCATTTGATAAAATAACTTATTTATGACTTTTTATCGTTTAAAAAGTGATTCTATCTTCTCTTTAATGTGTTAGTCAAAGCTTTTTTCATTAATACCAAATGAGCTTTTTATTTTTATACATAAAGATTCTGGATAAATTTCTTTTGGCAGTCTTATCTTCTAACATTAAAAAAGCGCCAGTGGGTATGAAGCCTTCCCCGTTTTCAAACATTGAATAAATATAAAAATACGCTTCAAGATACCAAAGCTTCTTTAGCGTATAACCACGGACTCAGCCCATTTAGGGCCTTATGCGGATGATTACTGTTGTATTCGATCTGCCACTCATAAGCAATGGCATTAACTTCTGTTATAGAACCAAATAGATATGCATCGAGTACATCTTCTCTGAACGTACGATTTAACCGCTCGATGTAAGCATTTTGAGCTGGTTTTCCCGGTTGTATATATTGCAGTTCAATCCCATTTTCTGCACAGAAATTTGTAAAGACTTTAGATAGAAATTCCGGGCCATTGTCCGTTCTTATACGCTTGGGTTTAGATCTAGATGTAATCAATTCCTTTAATTGTTGCACTAGTCTAACGCCAGGGATGGAGTAGAACGCTTCATTTATCAATGATTCGCGATTATAATCATCCATGACATTGAGCACTCTAAACCTTCGGCCATTCGCAAGCGAATCACTCATAACCACGAAGTAGCAGCGAAGCTAACTCAATTGACCAAGTATCATTAATTGAACCAGGGACTTGGGTTTCTCTTTAATCCTAGAAGGAATGCGACGTTTGCGTTTGGTTCTAAGCTTAAGATTGATATTTCGATAAACTCGGAGCACCCTTTTTCGGTTCCACACAATGCCTTCTAGGCGTATTTTGCCGTAATAGGTCTGAAATCCTCGCGTAGGATATCTTTCTGCAAGATCCATTAGCTGTTACTTCACGGATCGGATCAGTTGAAAAGCAATAAATTCTTTAAGATAACGGGCTTTGCTGTTAGTTTGGTGGAGCTTATGGAAACGATATTTCGACTACGAAAGAGTTAATTTTGACTACCCATTTTATACTTTGTATTCCGCTTTATGATAAATGTACCAGTTTCTGATACGGAAAGTAGCGTAATAGGATGTGTAAAATAAATGCCGCCGTAAATCTTAGCTGCTATGCCATATTGTATACTATACAAATCAGGGGATATTTGTACTACCTTAACGTCTCTTTCTCTATTTTTTTTCTTTTTCCCCATTTCGACCTGCAAATTTACAGTATCTCTATTTCCCCCATTGTCGTATTCATACTCAAGGTTTACAAGATGGCTTTTAGTCTTGCAGCTACTTACTAAAATTACGGCCAATAATAGTATGCCACGGATTCTTTTCATTTCTTTTAATTTTTGATAATATTTTACTTAATCCTCACCATATGCTTTTTTGAACAATGCGCAAAGAGCTTCCTCCTCCTGCAAATCCGGATGACAAACCACCACCTTTAGGATTTTGAATTAGAACGAAGAATGTAAGTATTACGCTTGCTAGTATTATGAGAATAATAAACAGAGTCGTCATCTTATTTTGAATATAAATTTGAGCAGCAAAGTACAACTTTTGGTTGAAATTAATTGTTAAAGTTTTAAATAACTGCTACGCCTAACTTAATTGGGCTTTATATGATATTTTGTATAGTTAACATTGATAACTTTGTGATATGACTGATTACGATAAAGAGGATGATGATCGGATAGCAGTTCCTCGATTTGAGGAATCCGCTGGCTTCTATACCTCAAAGCAGCGTAGCAAGATCATGTCTAGTATCAAGGGCAAGAACTCTAAACCTGAGATGCTCCTCCGAAAAGCGCTATGGTCTAAAAATATCCGCTTCCGCCTGCATGACAAATCGCTCCCTGGCCGTCCCGATATCGTGATCAAAAAGTATAAACTGGCAATATTTGTGGATGGGGAGTTCTGGCATGGCTTCGACTGGAAGACCAACCGCGAGCGTATCAAATCCAACCGTCTATTCTGGATACCAAAGATTGTATCCGTAAGATTTTCACAAAACTAATATTTTTAGTATATTCGTTTTGTAAATCTTAAAGTTATGAACGAATCTTTAATACAACGGGACTCGGATTGGCGGTATCAGTTATCAGAGCTGACTGACGAAAAGTTACTAGAACAAGTCAATAGCATGTCCCGAACCGAACTAATCGAATGGCTGGCATGGAATGACCGCAACGGCTTATTCTTGGATGAAGACGCTATAGCCGAAGGCTATCCCCCACTTACAGAAGAAGAAGCTAGAATGTGTGTATACGGAGTTATCATGCGGGATGAGCCGGAATGGGATGGCTATATGAGGGAAGTATACCTGCGTGATATGGATCTGGCTGTGGATGTAAATCGATAAGACCTTTTCGATTAGCTAATTGACAACGTAATTATGGTGAATAAACACCATACCAATTTATAAATTCGGGGATAAATTATGAGTAAGAATAAGAAAATAGAAATCGGAGGTAAAGAAATAAGTATCATCTCGCAAAAGCAAGATGATTTTATTTCACTTACTGATATGGCTAAGAGCCAAATGCAGGAAGCCATTATCATAAAATGGCTCACACTCAAAAGCACTATTGAATATACTGGCGAATGGGAAGCCTTATACAATCCCAATTTTAATTATACCGAATTCGGTACAATTAAAAATTCCGCAGGAAGTAATAATTTCGTTTTGTCTGTGAAAAATTGGATTGAGGCAACCAATGCAATTGGAATTACAGCCAAGCCAGGAAGATATGGCGGAACTTATGCACATAAAGACATTGCATTTCATTTTGGAATGTGGATCAGCCCGAAATTTCAGCTGCTGCTAGTCAAAGAATATCAACGTCTCAAAGATGAAGAAAATGACCGTCTTAAATTAGACTGGAGTCTGCAACGTACGTTGGCTAAAGTAAACTATCAAATACACACCGATGCTATTAGAGAAAATCTAATTCCACAGCAGATCACCAAACAACAGGTAGGTCTGGTATATGCTACAGAAGCAGACCTGCTCAACGTGGCTCTTTTTGGCGTTACGGCCAAGGAATGGCGGGAAGCGAACCCCGATCTGAAAGGAACGACGAAGTCCTCAACGAAGTTAAATATGCGAGACGATGCCACTATAGAACAATTGGTGGTAGTTACAGAGTGAGGCTATCAAAAAATTGAAATAGGCGCAGTATATTAAAGATACATAGGAATTAATCTAGCTCCTCCTCTATTAATACAAGAAAATATAATCCGAATGTAACCTTTATGTTATTATGACGATCGGACATACTATCGGCATAGGAATTGTCGTTATATCAGTATTCATAATTTAGGTTAATAATTGGTTAGTTAAAAATACCTGAAGCTCCCCGCTCCAGGTATTTTTTATTGTCTGCCTTTTTGTAGAGCATAGCTTCCAACAGAGTTAAAAAATTAAATGGGCATCCTGTCGAGATACTTTTATCTTTCAAATCCATTTGTAGCAATAGAATGTAATAGCTATCTTTAATGATGGCACATCAAATAGTTGATATCCATCTACTATATTTCTGTGCAGGAGAAAAATATAAAAGCTATGAATTTTTTAAAAATATGCTGCATAGCAGTAATAATACTGCTCAATTCTTGTGCAACGTCTATGTCTCCAATGATGGTGCATAATACCTTGCCCAACTACACCAAGTCGAGATATTTGTCACAAACAGATGCCGATAAAGCTGTAAACGCAGGTGGCTGCAAATTTCTCGTTAAGGACCGAAGCTACACCGCACCTGTAGGGCTAGGCACACATAACGATCTCCGAAACGGAGCCAGGGGAATTGATGAATGGGTGACTTTAGATAAGGGAAATGCCTATGCATTAAAAAGCTTCAAGTGGGTGCGGGTTGATAAAGATGGTACGACACAATTGCAGCTAGACTTTGACACAATGCTGTGTGAGTAATTTTCAATTGCGCGTAATAGCTGAAACAGTAAAGTCTAAAAAAACATTTTATATATGAAAAGACTAAATAATCATGAATAAATCATACGGTTTGAAGGTCAGCTTCAACGACAAAGTAGTAACTAACGCTGGAATTGACAAAGAGAATTACGTGGTAACCGGATGTGTAACTTTTGTACACAGAAACGACGGTAGTGAATATTATAATTTTAATGTGAGTGGCTTGGATTCAGATGAAGATGATCACCTGGGCTGGTATAATACTGATGTCAAATTAGGAGATACCATAGAAATTGAGCTGATCGACAGTTCTTTTGATCCGCCCATCGAACGTCACAAAAGTACAACATCGCCAGAAGAAAAACTACAATACAAACTGGAGGAATTCCATTACCTAAAGGAAAAACTCAAAGATTACATCAATGGATAAATCAAAGATGAACAACCTGGGAATTAATGTAAAAATCAATGGCAGGCAGATCTGTAAAGCTGGTTTTGACAAAGAGAACTTTGTATTGACGGCTATCACGTCTCTTGTACACAGAGAAGGCAGAAGCGAAGGTCCTACGCTATCAATAGGAGGTTTAGATTCTGATGCATCCGAACACGTCAGCTGGTACTTTGATCATATATCTCTAGACGACAAGATCACATTAGAAGTCATCGAAGGATCATTTGATGCGCCACTGCCTATTGAAGATAAAGCTGTATCCGAAGAAAGTGACCTGCAACGGGAACTCGAGCGATACTATCAACTTAGAGAGGAATTGAAGGGATATATAAATGAGGAATAGAATAAATTCAAACAACCAAATGGGATCATGCAGATGGACTGCATGGAGTGATCAATGTGGGGTTAAATCTTCGAGACGTTGTTTTAAATATTGTAATTTTGCCACAAATAATGGTTGTTATGGCTAAGAATTCAGGAAGTTGGTTATCGAGAAACATTTACGAAATACGGGAAACTTTATTTGCCCCGGATCCAAATGATTCGCCCCTTAAAAAGAAACAGAAAGTGGTTGGTTGGTACATGTTCTTAATCTTACTATTATGTGGCGGCTTAGCTATGCTTATCGCGGTTTCTTTCGTTCATTAGTATACCTATTGGACGACTGTTATTTCCAATTCTATTGTATCAGTTGGTTTTTGATCCGTTTTACAAGAGTTTCCGGACACCCGATTCCGGTTCTGAACAACTGGTTGACGGATTTTGTATTCGTACCGCTGATTATCCACGTAGCGCAATCGGTAAGTCTTTGCATACTGGGCACTTCCAAACCATACCGCTATCCCCTATTTCAAATCCTGTTGATCTCGGTATTAACCGCTTACGTATTTGAGTATATCATGCCGCGAACTACGGATCACCATACGGCAGATATCTGGGATGTTGTCTGTTATGTTGCGGGTGGCTTTTTTTACCGCTATATCCATCAGAGGTACTCGATAAAAAAGTATCGTCAAGTATAGAATATTGATAGAAGAAAATATAATCCGAATGTAACCTTTATGTTATTATGACGATCGGATATACTATCGGCATAGGAATTGACGTTATAACAGTATTCATAATTTAGGTTAATAATTGGTTAGTTAAAAATCCCTGAAGCTCCCCGCTCCAGGGATTTTTTTTGTGCAACTAAATATTTCCCTTTTTCAACAAGCATCTACTTTTTAAGACCTTAACGTTAGCTTATACTTCAACATTGAGAAAAGCCTTATAATCAAAACAATATTTATCATTAAAATCATAGATAAAATCCCTGTAAACAGGGCATAGCGGGTATTTAGCGGCGAGATTTCAAACCGTATCCATCTCAAAACACTTAATAAGTCCGTACAATTACCCAAATTTTCATTTTGCTCATAAGTCACCCTATGAAATCTATTGATGGAACAATATTGAATTTTATTAGTCCCATCTAAGAATTTGAAAAGCACTTTTTCCCGAGGTAATACAGTATAGCACAACAACTGCCTTACCTCGACCTGTTCCATACCTATTTTTTTTCCTGATGACAAAATGATTTTCTCATCTTTATCACATATAGTTATCCCACCATAAATGTAATCATGGTATGCAAACTGCAGTCCATAGGGCAAACCAAAACGCTGTACATATTCTTTGTTGTTAACTTTGTATTTTGTCGTTGATATCCATAAATAGCTTAAGAAAATACTCGTGGCACTTAAAAAAACACATAGTATCAGATAGATAGTTCCTTTCATATATTCTTCAAAGTTTCTATTTATTGGCAGTGAAAACACAGTACGGTTCAATCATACTTATAGCCTTGTCTCTATACCGATCCACCGGACCTGCTGTATCTATGACCGAATAGAGATACTCATCAGCATGGGGCTTTCTTGGACCAGATTTACTACTCAACAATATAACTATCTGCAAACAAAATAGAAGTTTTAATAAAATGTCCATAAGGTTTCTAATCAAAATACCGGATCACTGAACTCTTAAATAACCCAAAAAAAGAAGTAATGCAATTAGAAATGCATGTACCCCGATGTTATAGTTAGAGGCTCGGATAGATGGGGTGTAATTATATAAACTGGATACTCCTGTGTTAGGATCCACTTTGGCAAAGTGGATTAAAATGTATTTCAAGGAGTAATGCCAAAGGAAATAGAAACACAGGATATATATGGTTTTTTCTCCCCTACTATATTCAGTATACTTGATGGAGCCGGGATTCAAATATTCAATAATAGAATAAACAATCCCTAGCATGAGAACAAATGCCATCCCCATAGCAACTATGCTTTTAAAAAGAGGATTGTCATGGGTTTCAAAATGAGCATAGAAAAGCCTGTAATAGTAGTAAATAAAACGCATGCACAAAAAAAAAGTTAAAATTTACACCAAAACAAAACATCCAAATGAACGTCGAATAAGATTTTCTCAAACATAAAAAACAAATATTAAAGTAAATTGGTAATATAAAATATTAACATTATGTTAATATTAATCTAAATATTCATAGTGGTATTGTGTAACAGTCTATAAAAAGAAATTTGCATATCGCTACTTTTTAAATGGCTTCGTTTGGCGTATTCTGATAAAGTGACTTCTTACACTGCGCTAAAAAAACGATGCTAACAAGTAATTAGATTTCTATTGTAAACGCAGGAAGTTATATCTCTGGCATATCCATCTTATTAACCGCCATCTTACAATAAATCGAAATCCTGAAGTTTATGTCCAAAGGTATCGTCTCAGAGATTTTTTTGTATTATACGGGGTACAAATTCACTGAAAAATAGAACTTTTCTATGTCTTGGTATAAAAGAAACGGTACAATAAGGTATATTGTACAATTGAATTTGCAGTGTAATGAAAACAAAATACTTTTGGCTCATTGGGGCAGTCTGTTTGATACTTTTCTTGTCTATACCTTCTTTTCACCTACTGAGAACAAGGTGGAAGGAAGCTGGAACCAAAGTCGAAATTCCGCGAGGATATACTAATGATGCCAGTCAGTTGAATCTCACAAAGATGGATACTATTATTGCCATTCCGGCAGATAGAAACCAAATTGAAGCGCAGCTTAAGGGCATCTTCAAATATGCTAGAGAGAAAGGTTTAAAAATTTCGATCTCGGGCGCCAAACATAGCATGGGAGGCCACACGATATCACCTGATGGTATCTTATTGAATATGCTCCCCTATAAGCATATGGAGCTTGACACAGTGAAGAACATCTTATCGATAGGTTCTGGCGCTTTATGGGAGGATGCCCTGAAGTATCTTGACAGGTATGGTAAATCTATTGCGATAATGCAGGCTTTTAGCTCTTTCTCCATCGGAGGATCGATCAGTGTGAATGGACATGGCTGGCAGAAAGACCTACCTCCTATATCGAAAAGTGTTCACTCCTTTTCGATAATGCTGGCTGACGGTAAGGTGTTGAATTGTAGCAGAAGCGAAAATCAGGAATTATTCAAGCTGGTATTGGGTGGATATGGTTTGTTTGGTGTAATACTGGATGTTAAGCTCCATGTTGTCGACAATGCAGCACTGACCTATAAGTATATCAGACTATCTCCTGCCAACTATGTAAGCTCCTATAAGAAATATGTGTCTGATAACCCAAATGTAAATCTTGTATTTGGAAGGTTACGGATCTCGGATAAACACTTTCTAGAAGAGGCTACACTTAACTATTTTGAGGAAGTAAAGACGGATATACCTGCTCTCCAACAAACGAAAAGCACTGAAACACAGCGGCTGGTATTTAGAGGTAGTGTAGGTAGTGAATACGGAAAGAGACTGCGATGGGATCTGGAAACGGGCAAGAATAAGATTTCTAAAAATACTGTCTACACCCGAAATGAACTCTTAAATGATCATGTATCGCTGATTGAAAACAAAGATACTGCTTCTACAGATCTATTGCAGGAGTACTTTATTCCAGAAAGACACTTCAATCATTTTATACAGGATATCAAACCGATCTTAAAACGGTCTACGATTGATCTATTAAATATCACAATACGTGGTGTCCGTGAGGATAGGGACAGCTACCTGAACTATGCTAAAGAAGATGTATATGGATTTGTGATCCTGTTCAATCAAAAGAAAACAAAAGAACAGGAAGAGGCAATGAAAGAGCTGACTAATGAGCTTGTGGATGCAGCCCTGAAAAATGAAGGAACGTTTTACCTGCCTTATAGGTTGCATATCGACAGAGAAAAGATGCGTAAAGCGTATCCGCAGGCAGACAGTTTCTTTGGTATGAAACTAAAATATGACCCTACAGTACTATTCAGCAATAGATTCTACGAGCACTACAAGTAGGAGGACTTGATGAAATAGATGTATAGAAGATAACTAGCGATGTAACCTCTTCGTTAACATCATGACCATGCATACTAGCGGAATGGATAATATCAGTACACTAATTATGTTTTATTCTGAGCCTGCTATAACTTTCGCTTTATGTTTTTCGTCTTTGGAATAGTTCTTATACATCCAAGGGATACCTAACCGCCCTTTATAGGTCAAGATCTCGACACGTTGGGTGCTTTGGTCAATTTCTGCCCAATTCAGGAAAAACAATCCCATATGATGACTTCCCCAGTCCTTGTCGTCAAATTTTACGTAATCAGGATCTTCTCCCACGAAGATGAAAATCATAAGGGGGGAATCTGCTGTACCTTTCTCCCATACGTATGGCTGTTCCGAAAATGCGATATTGCCGACTTTTAGAAATGCTCCACTAAATAAACTAATGAGTATAAAACAGCTAAATAAAATGCCGTACCTAATCTTGGGCGCTAAAACAAACACAAGCGGCCTATGGAAATAAACGAACACGCATATACTGAGGGTCAAAATAAAGCCAAATATTATTCCCCAAATAAAAAAGAACATTTCATTCTTAAAATGAACATTATCAAACATAATGTAAGAAAAGGCTATTACCGAAATAATGCTACTCGCCATTAGTGCTAAACTACTTATGTACCTCACATAATTCCAATATTGAAAACTGATGGTCAAATGTATACTCACCATAATACAGATGGCTAATGCTATTGAAGGATTAAAATAAAACATATCGAAAGTAAGCACATAAAACACCAAAAGTGCGGTAGTGATGTAACAAAAACAAAATTTGAAGAAAAGCATATTCCACTTATTGGTATTAAGAAAACGGTAATATGTATTTTTGCCTTCATCTATTAATCGGGTTTGGTCTATCTCATCTAATTTGATGTGCTTGAAGTCCCTTTGAATTACAAATGCGACATTTGAATCCACGATCTGCCTGTGCCCTGTCAACCACTTGCTGATCTTATAATCACCGTATGTCCTGTTCATTCGCTCGGGTGGCCCATAGGGCCCAATTTCCAAAAGCAGATTAAATGAATCTATTCCAATAAAATCTGTGTCCCAATAATAATCTAGCCTACCCAGTCTTGGATCAAAAATACAAATCCCCTGATCGCTGAGCGAAGCATGCCACTGGAGGACATAACGACTGTACTGTGTCAATCGATAATAAAGGAAGATAGAAAATCCGAGTAGGCTGATAAGGATAGTGATGGGTGCGTCAAATGCAAGGGGTGTAAAATATATCCTGGTACATAAAAAAATAATAATAGCAAGCATTAATAGATTCAATATCCCTAAGATAACTTTATAAACCATTGAATACCTTAGGTCCTGTAAGAGTGGTTTAATCATAATATGGTATGTTAAAAAAACTAGTAGTACCTAAAGATAAGGAACATAGCTTACAATATCAAATTGCACATCTACGTATAAGGGGGAGGCGGCGTTAGAAAAGCTAACGATGTAAGGGGCAATCGCGGCTGTAAAGGGGAGCAGGAAATAAACGGTCGTAACGTCTATGTATTATTTGAAACGGATATACTATCGGCATGTGTTTTGACGTTATATAGGTATTCATAATTTAGGTTAATAATTGGTTAGTTAAAAATCCCTGAAGCTCCCCACTCGAGGGATTTTTTTGTCAGGTAATGCGCTATTGGATGCAATCGACAACTTAAAATGTTAAATTTGCTACTATGAGGTTATTCAGCTATTTAATCGTCCTATCAAGTATAGTTTTTCTTTCGTTCAACAGCCTAAAGCACCCTTTACATAAAAAATGGCAGCTCGTGGCCGAACAGATAACTTACCTGAATATGGATCGTACGCCCTATGACGGAGGCAAAGATAGGCTGGATTCGGTCAAAAACATGACTGTACAGTTTCTGCCCGATGGGGCTTTTAAGTCACCTGAAGGCGACGGCAGCTATACTGTATCCAAGGATTCTATACATTTAAATATCAATGGTAAAAATGCGGTATTCAAATACGAACTCAAGAATTCGAAACTAATAATGGAGCGCTATATCAAAGAGACTGAGCATATAGTTAGATCAAGACTTTATCTGGAATAACATCTATGAATAACAAAGAATGAAATAGGTGCCTGGATAAGATAGACCTCCTGCTCTCCAAAATACCTCGTCTGCAAGGAATTATGGAGATGGTCTTGTATCATAAACTTGCGGCCTGCCGCACTGTGTACTGCATGCAAATAAATTTGTACGAATAGAAAATTCTATGTATCTTTAAGGTATCAGGCTGAATAGTTGATATCTACATACTTTTTTTCTGTGTATTGTATATTGGGCCAATATCAGAAAACGATGTGATGACTATCTATTAAACATATAAAAACCAAATCATAAAACAGACTTAAAATTATGAATTTACTTTTCATCAGTTTCCAAGAGTTCTTTATTATGGTTCCCCTGTTCGGCACCTTTATCTACACGATATACCACGCTATTAAAAACCCCGTATTACAGGACAGTGAAAGAGCCTTATGGATTGTGCTCCTTCTTATAACAAATCTTTTAGGGATGCTGGCATATTGGGCCTTTGGTAAAAGTGGCCGTGGTAAACTAGGAATATAAATAACACAATTATGATTATAACTGCAATTTTAATGTACTTGGTCTGGGCTGCCATAATAGTGCTCATTATTTATGCTGTGTATCTGATGTTGGCTGCATTACTGGAGAGGTACCTCGCAGTAAAGAGAGAACATGCCTCTGCCCTACGCGAGCAGAGTGAAGCTTTGAAGGAAATAGCTTCTGCTATCAGAGAATCGAATGATAAGGATGCTGCTCCGGAGATAATATAGAACAATCGCAATGAAAAATGAACAGGATCAAAAAAAATGATAAGAACGGGTAATAAGCCTTAGTCGTACTACAGCAGTTAAGAGTAGATAGACCTATAATCTAAATTGAAGGCCTGTTTACATCTGGATTTTTTTTCAATCCGCTCCAATAAGAAAACTGTATTGACAACTATCATTCATACAGATATAATGCTGGACAAGTTTTTGTTTGCTATCAGCGTAATATACCCATTCCGCCGTTGCTCCGCAAATCGGACAGCATAGAGAGTCGTCCTCTATTGAATAAATTGGCCTTCCCATAATGATAAAATTTCATACAAAAGTAATTCTTTTAACTAATGAAGGGTAATTAATTTCGTCATCAGGGTATTTAGGATAAAAGCTTTTGACATGCTGTCTGTCTGTGATAAAATCGACCTGTGGAGAGTTTCATAGTTCATCGTCCAAATGGAGATTATTTTATAAGATCTATCTAAATCGATTGCGTAAATTCTTTCAAATAGGGCTTACATTTTTTTTAATTTTAAAAAAAGCTTTGTCCGATACGTTGAAGCGACCGAATTATAAATTTGTCACCTTAGTAATTTCTAAAATGGAATGTAATGCAATTAAGAATTTATGGCATGGCTGTCATTTAACATTTAGTGTTGTTTTTGACAATCATTGGAATAGGGGACCTATACCAACCCGCGAAATTAAAACAAACTACGAGCGTATGCTCGTCCAAAATCTTGGCTATAATTAAAATTTAATCGAATACCATAATGAAATCGTACTGCTTTATAATTATTTCTCTTTGTCTTTTTCAAATACCAAGATTACAGGCGCAGTCCGCAACTGAACTGCTGCTAAAATATGACCGTCCAGCGGAATACTGGGAAGAGGCACTGCCTCTTGGAAATGGTCAAACAGGAGCAATGGTATTTGGTGGTGTGCAACAAGAGAGATTCCAGTTGAATGACCATACCTTATGGTCTGGATATCCGGAACCAGGCAATAATCCGGAAGCGGCCTCTCTCCTGCCCGTCTTGCGCAAACAAATACTTGACAATAAATTTGACCAAGCCGAAAAAACATGGCGTAAAATGCAGGGCCCTTACTCTGCCAGGTACCTTCCGCTAGGAGACTTATGGTTAGATTTTGAACACGATGGACAAAAGGCTACGGACTATCTAAGGACATTGGATATTCAAAAGGCGATCAGCACGACAACGTATACAATAGATCAGGTTAAATATACCAGAACTGCTTTTGTAAGTCATCCGGCAAAAGCATTGGTCATCCACCTTAAAGCCAACAAAAAAGGAAAAATAACTTTTAAATCAAGATTGAGCAGCGAACTGAAAGCTACAAGCCATGTAGAAGGGCAACAGCTATTGCTGCAGGGAAAAGCACCTAAATATGTAGCCCATAGAACTTACTTTCCAGAACAAGTGACTTACGACCCCAATGAAGGCTTGGAATTTGAAGCTCGATTAGCTATCCGTAATAAAGGGGGAAAGATTCAGGTCGGTAGTGACTTCCTCCAGGTTATCGGTGCCGATGAGGTGACTCTTGTTTTGACAGAAAGCACGAACTTTAATGGTTTTAACAGGTTTCCAAAAAATGGGGATAAAAAAGCATCTAACGAAGCTAAAGCAAAAATGACCAACGCTTTAAAAAACAAAATAGGAAAGCTGACTGATGACCACACAAGAGATTTCCGGCAACTTTTTGACAGGGTAAGCTTCTACCTCGAAGCTCCTGCGCAGAAAGCGCAATTGATGACAGATAGTAGACTTAGAAACTTTGAAAAAGATCCTTCTGATCTGCACTTGCAGGCTTTATTTTTTCAATATGGACGCTATCTGCTTATCTCTAGTTCGAGACCAGGCAGTAGACCCGCCAACCTTCAAGGGCTATGGAATGACAAAGTACAACCTCCCTGGGGCAGTAATTATACGATTAACATTAATACAGAAATGAATTATTGGTTGGCTGAAAACACAAACCTGTCCGAATGTCATGAACCTTTGCTATCGTTTATCGAAGAACTGTCCATCAACGGAAAAGAAACTGCTCGGGTAAATTATGGTATACACGAAGGTTGGGTAGCACATCATAATTCAGACCTGTGGGCAAAAACATCGCCTGTAGGTCATTTTGAAGCCGACAAAACGTATTATCCCCAGGCATTTTGCTGGCAGATGGGTGGTGCATGGTTAAGCTTACACCTATGGGAACATTTTAATTATACGCAGGACAAGCATTTCTTGCGTGAAAAGGCTTATCCTTTGATGAAAGGTGCTGCTCAATTTATGCTAAACTGGCTTGTGGAAGATCCAAAGTCTGGTTTTTTGGTAACAGCACCTTCTACTTCTCCCGAAAACGTATACACGTTTGAAGGGAAGAAATATAGTATAGGAAAAGCCACAACAATGGATATTTCTATCGTCAGAGAGCTTTTTAAATCCATTATTTCTGCATCAAAGGAGTTAAATGTAGATGTTGAATTCCGGAATAAAGTTGAAAAATCAATGGCTAAGCTCTACCCCTTCAAAATCGGCAGATACGGGCAGCTTCAAGAATGGGCAGAAGATCTTGACGATCCCAATGATTCGCACCGCCATATATCTCATCTGTTTGGGCTTTTTCCAGGCTCACAGATCAGTAATGATGATAATGCAGATTTGGTAAAGGCGGCTAGACAAACTCTTGAGCACCGAGGGGATGTGAGTACCGGATGGAGTATGGCCTGGAAGATAAACTGGTGGGCTAGAATGCAGGACGGAGACCGTGCTTATAGCATTTTAAATAAATCATTCGTCTTTATAGAGCCTGCAGCTAAAAAAAATGTTAAGCGTAGGCCTGGTGGAGGGGTGTATTCTAATTTATTTAGCGGACATCCTCCTTTCCAAATTGACGCAAACTTTGGTGTATCAGCAGGAATTATAGAAATGCTTGTGCAGAGCCACGAGGGCTTCATACGTATATTACCGGCACTACCAACTGCCTGGAAAACGGGGAATATTAATGGCATAAAGGCCCGTGGGAATTTTGAACTGTGTATACAATGGGAGAATGGAAATTTGAAAGAAGTTGAAATCATATCTCATGGAGGAAAAGAATGTGATATTATAATGCCACAGAAGGCAAAAATTATAGGGGCTGAAGCTGTAGTAAACATGGAAGGCAATCGCTACAAATTCAACACAAGGAAAGGGGGGAAATATCGAGTTGTCAATCTGTAGCTATTTTTTTATTATTTACTTTCTCTATCTTTAGGCGCATATGCTACATGTAACCTGTGCTATAATAGTCCATAAAAGTAAGGTCCTGATCTGCCAACGATCGGCCAGCATGAAGCTGCCGCTGAAATGGGAATTTCCGGGAGGAAAGCTCGAAAAGGACGAATCACTAGAAGATGGCCTGCGTAGGGAGGTGCGAGAGGAACTGGGTGTCAACATCGGTATAGACCAAGCATTGACGCCTGTAGAACACCACTACCCTACCTTTTCGATCTGCCTATATCCATTCGTCTGTGAATTGAAGTCCGGCACTGTACAGGCTACAGAGCATGTACAGGCCATATGGGTAGAAGCGGCGGAGATGCTGCGCTATGACTGGGCAGAGGCGGATATACCTATTGTAAGGGAGTATCTGGATAATTTAGGTACCGGCGGCAGGATGTACTTGCCGATTGTAAAAACTGTCTGATTACGAACAGAAAAAAATCAAAAGCGTGCATGGCCCCATGAACTTCTACTAGTGGGAACGATACGTTAGAATTCTTTATATTTACTTTTCAAAATGCTATTATATAGGGTAATCAAACACTAAATTATGAAAATTATTATTGAAACAGGACGCCTTCTCTTGAGAGAGCTCGATCATATTGACACAAATGATTTATTTGAAATGGATTCTGATCCTGAAGTTCATTTGTATATAGAGAATAGGCCCGTAACTTCAATATCCGAAATTACTCAAGTAATCAACATGCTAAAAATACAATATCAAAAAAACGGGATTGCTCGCTGGGCTGTTGTAGATAAGATAACAAATGAATGTATCGGTTGGTCGGGATTAAAGTATTTTGAAGGACCACTGAATAATCAAACTAATTTTTATGAGCTTGGATACCGTTTTAAGAGAAAACATTGGGGAAAGGGTTTTGCTACCGAATCTTCTAGAGCTATTCTAAGTTTTGGATTTGAAAAGCTAAGTATAGATTCTATTTATGCGATCACCGATCCCAAAAACCTGAATTCAAAAAGGGTACTGTCTAAATTAGGGTTTGATCTCAGAGAGACATTTGACTATGAAGGCGATATGACGGACTGGTTTGAATTGAAAAGAGAAACCTGGCATACAGCAAGAAGTCTATATCCTTAAATTGGCGAGAGATATCGAAAACGACCATGCGCGTATTCGATATTGAAGGCGGTGTCGAATACTTAGGCCTATTTTTGTGATTTACAGGGGATGGGAATACCTGTTACATAAGCATCAGATATTCCCATAAGTTTGAAAGACTATGTTTGCCTTTTTAGACGAATTCCCCCTTTTTCATTTCAGCATAGACACCAATGTGGTGTTCAATAACAATGAAATGACGCATAAAACTGCACAAACGAAAGAAAAAAATGTCGAAATTCTTGATTACAAAGTTGCTTCTCACTCATTTTTAAGATTAGAAATTAAGGCTTAATCCCGCATTACCACCTATAGGTTACTGCATTGATGTTCATTCCAGCACCTACAGACGCAAATAGGATCAAGTCGCCTTCCTTCAATGTGAATGAATCGATCTCTTTGCTTAATACCTGATGTAGTAGTGTCGGCACCGTGGCTACCGAACTATTACCCATGTGTGCGATATTCATCGGCATGATATCTGCCGGAAGACTTTCTATTCCATAGAGTTCAAAAAATCTTTTGACTATAGCTTCATCCATCTTGTCATTGGCCTGATGCAGGAAAATCATCTTTAGATCACCTATCGCTTCACGACTTTTGTCGAAACAATCTTTCATGGCCTGGGGTACATATTTGAGCGCATATTCATATACCTTTCTTCCTTTCATCTTGATGTACTGCGGCTCTCCTGTTTCTCCACTATTTTTGTTGGACGAACTGATATAATCAATTTCGTATCCGGTGTCAGATCGTACAGCTGTATTTATGATACCTGATTTTCCTGTCTCAGTAGCCTTCACGATACAGGCTCCTGCACCATCGGAAAAAATCATACTATCCCGGTCTGTAGGATCCAGTACCCGCGAGAGTGTCTCTGCACCTATTACTAGACAGATCTGCGCATCGCCAGACCGGATCGCCATATCCGCCTGAATCAATCCCTGTACCCAACCTGGACACCCAAATATGATATCATATGGAATGCACGCCGTATTTTGGATACGCAGTTTATTTTTTATACGTGAGGCTATCGATGGAACCATATCGCGCGGAGCACCGGGATATTTCATCTCTCCGTAGTTATGTGCGACAATAATCAGGTCTATAGATTCGCGATCTATTCCCGATTGTCTAATAGCTTCTTCTGCTGCAAAGGCACCTATATCGGAAGCGGCAATACCTAGGGGTGCGTATCGACGCTGCTCTATCCCAGTGATTGCCTTAAATTTGCGTATTATCGTCTCCACAGGCTGCTGGATCGGCGTATGCTCATCGGTATAGAATGTATTGTTTAAAAAAACCTCATTCCCTATTACCTCTGTAGGAATATAGGCCCCTGTACCGACTATTTTAGATCGAATCATGTGTATTATAATTTAAGAGAAACACTAAAAAAGGTTAATCCATCTGAATTTAGGGATAAATAACCGTATTTAGTTGCTGTTATCAAAATATTTTGGTCAATATATTTATAAAAAAAATATTCTAAGTTCTCGATTTATCCGCTAAAACATGAAACTTGTGACTACCGCTGAGAATACTCTGCTTCATAAAAGCCTTTATCTACCATTCTATTCCTTATGGAATTTCGTACTTTTACGACGCTATACAAAGCTTCTTCCTCGATGCTTGTCTCTATTCTTGAAAAGAACAGGCTTTACCGTAAAGAAGAAAGGTAGCAGTTAATTTAACCCTTTAGCAGATAAAATGAAAAAAATAACGATTCTACTCGTATTCATACTCAACATACTAACGCTTCGTGCGCAAGACAGTGTAATCTATAACGGAGTGACTATTTTTGAAGGTGATCTTCTCTTTGTCGGCGCTGAATCAGAAAATCTCTCCGGAGCGATCAATAGGGTCACACAACGATCGGAGAGCATCTCTTTTGATCATGTAGGTTTAATTGAAATTGCAGAAGGCATCCCGTACATTCTCCACGCAAGTAGTCGTAAAGGGTCAGTAAAAGAGCCTTTGGATAGTCTGAGTGGAGAGCAGCTGTATGTCATATATCGAATCGATAGCCAATATAGGTCTGCTATCCCGGAGGCAATAACAAAAGCAAACCGAATGCTGGGGAAGCCTTACAACTGGAGCTATAAACTGAACGATAGTACCTATTACTGTTCGGATTTTGTAGAAAGGGCTTTCAGGCACGTCGAACTATTTGTTTTGGAACCTATGACCTTTAAGAATCCTAAAACAGGTGATTTTGACGATTTTTGGATAGGGTTTTATGCTAAACAGGGATTGGCAATACCTGAAGGCGAGTTAGGGTGCAATCCTAACGGCCTGGCTTCTAACCCTAAATTAAGCCGTATCGGCTCGCTCCGATTGTAGAACTAATCTATGATCCGGCCCAATGAAATTTTCGATGGCCGGACAAATGAGTCACCACTTTTGGTCAGAAAGTGATAGAGGGGGTATCGGAGATAAATAGCTCCGTAATTTTGGACGGGTAAAAATTGGTTAATCTTTTTTAATTTTAAAAATACATTTTGCTACTTATATTTGATAAAAAATGGGCTGAGCTAAGAAAAAACTGAAATAGACTCCCTTTAATCTGACATTATACAGTGAATAGAATATCTTGAAAACATAATCCTTTTGTATCCATATTTTGCCACTTGAATATATAGACCTATGAAACGTATCCTATATTATTGGGAAATGCTAACGCATATCGGTACAGATCCGTCTATGTCCTACATGGAGTTCAAAAGAGCGCAGATGGTGAACATGATTGCATGGTTCTGTATTCTTCCTGCCATGCTCTTTTCGATTACCAACTTTTTCGAACATCGTTATCTACTGGCATTGATTAACTTTTCAAATGGGCTATGTGATATTGCAGTGCTGCTGCTTCAATACCGCTGCAAACCAAATCATGCCAAGTTAATGCTCCTAACAAGCAACTTTATTTTCTTTTTTTTGGGAGCTGTTCTCTATCACAATGGGGCAGAATATTTTCTAGTGTGTATACTTATATCTTCAACACTTCTTTATGATGAGCGTCGGATTCATATTATCTTTGGACTAGCAGTCACTTTAGCTGTAGTATTAATCTATCTTTTCCCAAACATCAATTCGCTTGAAAAACCCGTACCCCTACTTCGTGTTCTTTATAACATAATCTGTGCGCTTATATTCATTATAGCCTCTGTAAATTTTTTTTTAAGGATCATTTACAAAAACATAAGGAAAATAGAAGATCAACGTCGCTCATTACAAGCCATCAATAAGGATAATGAGAAGATATTTTCTATAATCGCCCACGATATCAAAAGTCCTTTTGCATCGCTGGAAACTATGGTTGTAGCCTTGAGAGACCAAGTACTAAACAACGAAACTTCTGCTGATTTTATCCATCAGCTCCACCTCCGAATCGTTCAACAAAACCAAGTGTTGGATGATCTCTTGCAATGGGGAAGTAGCAGTCTACAGGGCATCGCCCCCCCTCCTACAAAGGTGTTGATCAAACCTATCATCCAAAATATTTTAAATGGTTTTGAAGAACAAACCATAATGAAGCAATTAAAGATAACGCTACATGTTTCGAACGAAGAGCATGTTGTTGTAAATAAAGATCACTTTATCATTATATTACGTAATTTGATCAGTAATGCTATAAAATTCAGTTATGTCACGGGTGAAATCGAAATTTTCACGTCCAAGGACCAAAACTTCAAATTTATACACATTAAAGACCAAGGAGTGGGCATTAACCCTTCGAAATCAGTATTGCTATTTAATGTCATACAGCACAAATCACTTGGAACAGTGGACGAACCGGGGGCTGGCTTGGGATTAGTATTGTGTAAAGACCTCATCGAAAGAAACGGCGGCATCGTCCATATCAATAGCATACCAAATAAAGGTTCTATATTTACAGTTGGACTTCCTTGCCCTACAACTATGGACAAGGAACCTGAGGCTAAAGAGAAAAATACCTACGCCGAAAAGAGAAAAATCTATAAGCTTCCCCACTCCCAAACACTGTGATAACCTCCTACTGACTCAACATATGTTAAAAATCCCTTGTAAAAAGGGTGAGCCCCTATAGTAGCACTATCTCCTATCACGACAATCTTCTTTCTAGCTCTTGTCAAGGCCACATTCATACGACGAATATCGGATAGAAAACCAATAGCTTGATCGCTATTACTACGTACAAGACTTATATAAATAATATCTTTCTCTTGTCCCTGAAAACCATCTATGGTAGTGATTTGAAGGCTACCGAAATCCTTATTATTGATTTCTGCCAACATGTCTTTCAGCAAGGTGGCCTGACCGCGATAGGGCGTGATGACACCTACGTCCGGTAAAACAGCATCGCGATGCAGATCACGGCATTGAGACAATAGTTCAGAAAGATGGCTTTTCAAAAAAAGTGCCTCTTCCCTATTCAATAGGGTATCATCTGCTTCAGACTCTTCGTATCCGGCCCCGGCTGTATCGATGAAAATAATCGGTTGGGAATCTCCCTGTAAAGTCCATTGTGACACAGACGGCGCTGCCTTTAACATTCCCCGGTATAAAACAGTAGATGGATAAGCCATTATCTGGCTATTCATACGGTACTGTGTGTCCAAGAAAGAAACCGCTTCGGGGTATAATTTGATTAACTTCTCAAACAACGTATGAAACAGAGCGTTACTCCGCCCCTGACTGGACTTGACCGTAGGAGGCAACTGACAATGATCTCCAGCCAATATCAAGTGGTCGGCTTTTAAAATAGGAATCCAACAAGCTGGTTCTAGTGCTTGTGCAGCTTCATCGATAATAACAGTCTTGTAATACCGATCTTTAATATAGGGGTTATTGGCTCCTACCAAGGTCGCTGTAATTACCTGGGCTTTGTTTAATATATCTTCGGTTACGTAATCTTGTATCCTGTCAATTTCCTTTCGTATTTTGCGGGCTTCATTTAACAAAGCTTTACGTTGTTCATATTCGGATCGTCCAAAGTTACGCTTATACTTATGAGCCATATCGGTGTACGCTCTGGCTTGTTTACCCAGCACCTTGACTTCGCGATAAGCAGGATGCTTATTAGCTTTTTCATCCAAGGTTAGCTCCATGAGATGATCGGAAATCTTTACGGGATTGCCTATCCGTAACACATTAAGTCCTATTAAATCAAGTCTTTCGGACAACACATCTACAGCTGTATTGCTGGGTGCAACGACGAGTACCTGCTGCCCTGTACGTTGTATTAGCTCATATATCGCGTTAATCAATGTCGTCGTCTTGCCTGTACCTGGGGGACCGTGAAGTATGGTCAACGGCCCCTCGGCCAACACCTGTCTTACAGCACTGTTTTGACTGAGGTTTAGGGCAGTATTCTCGTAAAACGTATTTTGTGAACCAACACGCAGAGGTTCAATTCCTATAAGTTGACGTATCAACTGTCCATTGTCCTTATCTATGGCTCGAGACTCGGCTTCCACTAATGCACCCGTCATCTCCCGGTAGGAATTTTCGTCAAATAAGAGATCTATCCCCAGTTTTCCCTTACGACTCCATTCGGGGAGATCATCCGTGCGGAAAGACACACGCATTAAATACTGACTAACAAAAGCTATTGTACCTGAAATCCGATCTTCATGCGGATTGTGGTTCGAGAACAGAGAAACAGGCATACCAAACCTAAACTTATGGCTATTTTCTAAGTCAGTGGTTTTATGGATCGTGAGGGTAAGATAATTTCCTCGCCCCAATTCACTATTCGTAATCTGGATAGGATACCAAGAAACACCCAAAGATTTACGTGCATTGACTCCACGCTCTAAAAGCAACGATTGGTGCTGCTGTCTGTCATATGTCAGCTCAAGTTGTAATAATTCCAGTAGATCCTTAAAATAGTCCATCAATGCTTGTGTTATGTATTCAATTCGCAAATTAACCGCTTTTTTAGCACGTTAAGGTTAATATATGAAATATCCATGTAAAAAAATGTACAACCACTGATGACCGCGATGCAGCATGCCAGTCATATGAATTAAAGAATGGGCTTTAACGAACCGAACTTGCGAGCTCGTCGAAGATAATTATTTACATAGGAATAAATTATATCTCACCTCCTGAGAATAACACCTTATATATGTAGTCTTCCTATGAATATGCCACAAAGTTTTTTTAATTTTAGTTATCGGTATGCATGAATCATACAACAGTTTTTTTAAAAAATGGAAAAACAAGTTAATGCGGATGAATTTGTAGAACGTTTCATGATAGGTAGTCAGGAACACTTAAAACATCAACAATTTCCGGTCAAAATATTCCCCCTCAGCGAAATTGCTCCTTATATTAAGTTTCCTACTCCGCCTATTTTTTTAGGATACAATCTACTTGTCCATCTCACAGAGGGATATTTTACACACCAGATCGGCCCTAAGGAATATATGGTGAAGGCACCTGCTATCCTTATCAGTAGCTATGGCAACATCTCTGCAGTAAAGGCTGCTGATAAATCAGTAAATGGACACTGTATACTGATCAATGAAGCGGCTATGACTTCGATTTTCAGAGCCCAGGAAATTTTGAACATATTTAGCATTTCGCCACTGATCAACTTATCAACGGAAGATAGCCGAGATATCGATCAGTTATGTAAACTTCTGCGTAAAGAACTCTATGCAGATCATCCCTATAAAGAGCTAAATGATAGTCTGTTAAAATCTGTACTTCTAAAAGTAATTAAACTTTCCTCTTCGAATAAGCTATTGAATAGAAAACAAGAGATTGCGATGCGGTTTAAACATCTTGTTCACAAGAATTTTAAAAAACATAAGCATATAGGTTTTTATGCTGACAAGCTTGCTGTCTCGACCAACTACTTAAACCGATGTGTTTTTTCTGTTTTCAATAGCTCGTCTAAAGAGCTTATACTCGAGGTGTGTATTATGCATAGCCAATTACTTCTTTTTGAATCCAACAAGAGCATTTCGGATATCTGTTACGAATTGGATTTTTCTGATCCTTCTTACTTTTCACGTGTTTTTAAAAAGATAGTTGGACTCTCTCCAACAGAATATCGAAATAATGCTAAATAAAAAAAGCACGATTTGTCCTAGTATTGGTACGAGATAAGACACATAACACGACACATTATCCGCTATTTTTGTAATAAGGAAACGATTAAAGGAAATTTAACGCAGCAATACTTATCAATGCCCGTAAGAACATTGTTTTGTTTTGTGCTAGGATTGTCCTTAAATTTGTTTACTCAATGTTTCAATTAAAAAACGTTTGTTATGCTTAATCTAACGGAACAAATCGGTGTTCATCAAGATTTCAATCTGTATATAAAATCCTTTAAGGAGCGGTTGTCTAGTTTATTCAATACTGAATATGATTATAATTCTATCAGTTTGTCTAGGGGGCTCCCTCCCACATTTTTGAGTGAGATCATGGCGATGAACCCACTTTCAGTAGCTATTCCTGAAGAACATGGTGGCAGAGGCGTGCACGTCAAGGAATGTCTGGGCGTATTATCCGCCGCATCTTATGAGTCACTATCGCTATCGCTCATGTTTGGTATTAATATCGCTTTATTCCTGGAGCCTTTTGCCAAATATGCTGACCCGTCTTTACACGCTAGCGTCTTCAAACGTTTCTTAGAAGATAAAGCTATGGGCGGCTTGATGATTACAGAACCCGGTTATGGCAGTGATGCCTTGAGCATGCGCACTGCCCATGAACTGCAAGGTGACACCTATACCATCAAAGGACAAAAGCACTGGCAAGGCTTAACGGGTGCTGCTGACTTTTGGTTAGTCACTGCCCGGAAAACTGTGGCTAATGGTGAATTAGCAAGAGATATTGATTTCTTTGTAACGGATAACGCTATCGAAGACCAAAAGATCATCGTTCAAAGGAAATTTAATAACCTAGGTCTTTATGCCATTCCATACGGTCTGAATGATATTAACATCAAAGTCCCCGCTGTACAGAAGTTGGTAGCTGAAAGCACGGGTATCAAATTGATGTTGGATACGTTGCACCGTAGCAGGTTGCAATTTCCTGGTATGGGTATGGGATTCATAAAGCGTCTTTTGGATGAGTCTTTATTACACTGTAAGACAAGACGCGTTTCGGGACAGCCATTGAGTGAGATAGATGCTGTAAAGTTTCAATTATCACGTATCCAAGCGGCCTACACCTTATGCTCGGCCATGTGCTCCTACAGCAGCAGCATGAGTTCTATAGCCGAGGATTTGTTTGGTAATGCAGTTGATGCCAATAGTGTGAAAGCACTAGTTACTGATTTGATGCAGGAATCCGCTCAAATAGCACTACAGCTGGCCGGGGCAAATGGATATCGCCTAGATCATATCGCTGGTCGAAGCGTAGTAGACAGTAGACCCTTCCAGATTTTTGAAGGATCTAATGAAATGCTTTATTCGCAGGTCGCTGATGCTGTAGTACGGGTGATGCGCAAAACGAAAGTCAGCAATCTGCTCGATTATCTAAAAAGCTACGAGCTTACAAAAGATGCGGCAGAAATATTCGGTAGTACTTTGAACATTAACCTCCCGGATCAAACTAAACAACGCCAGATGGTTACATTGGGGAGAATGATTGCACGTGTAGTCTGCTTCCAGTTTGTAGTACATTCTAACCATCGCGGTTTCAACAATGAAATGACCGAGATAACCCGCCAGCACATACAAATGGACTTGAGCATGTTGGCAGGGCAATGGTCAGCAGGCACACAGGCAGATCCATTAATGGACTACGAAGAAGGTAGCGATTGGACAAATTTTATACATCAATAACAGTTGAAACATAACTTAGATAGGTATCTAAAGTTATCGCTATAAAAAAAGCCTGTGACTATACGTCACAGGCTTTTTTTATAGCTAGTTTAAAATCAACTTAGGTGATAGCTTTGATTTTTAAATTCCATTGAAATGTAGTATTGATACTTTTGCTTATCAAGTGGATAATCCCAACAGCCTAAGCGGTGATAAATATCCCCTCCAAATCCAGACTTGAACCTATAAAGTCCATAAAGTGGATGCGAGGGATCTGCCTGAGGAGCTACTCCAAAAAAATCATACTCGGTACACCCCAGTTCTCGTGCAATTTGCATGGCTCGCCATTGCAACGCATAGGTTGCCATATAATTTCTATTCTCCGTTGCCGACGCCCCATAGAGGTATGTTCCTCTATTCGCGGCGACGACCAAGAACATAGCCGCTAGTGGTGTTTCATCAACTTCAGCAACCAAAAGATATACATCCGCTGGCGATAGCGTATCATTTGCCCGTGCGGAAAGCACGATCTTGAAATAATTAATATCGTGAAGGAAAAAGTTATTGCGCTCGGCCGTTTGTCGGTACAAATCGTACCAGACATCTATACTTTCTAAACCTAGCGATTGAATACGAACGCCTTTTCGTGCGGCAAGATTAATATTATACCGCGTCTTAGGCTTCATTCGTGCAAGCAGCATTTCATCATCTCGCTTCAGATTCATGAATATGGTATTTGATGGTAGAATGTCTGTATTGGCTTTATGTAGATTCCAATGCGTTGTATTGAAATTAAGTCGCATTTCCTGAATACGTCTATCAGGCACACCCAACCAGTTGCCGTGCAGATCGTAACAATCATCATCTTTTGCCCAATGAGATTCCCAAGATAAATCATACCGAATCATGATACAATTCTGCGGTAGATAAGATCGCAGACTCTCGGAAAGTTGCTCTAGAAAATAACCTTGATTTTCTTCAGAAGGTTCCACTTCTGGGCCGTAAGGTACATAAGCAATACAGTGTTCCTTATCTATCGCCTGTATGATAACTAAAAAATCGCCTATCAAATAACCTGTATCTGTTGTATCTACATACAAATCGGATAACTTGGTCTCAAAATTAAAAGCTTTGGACTGCAATCCCTGTAATTTCTTAACTGCTGACCAATATGCTGTCTGCTGAATAATGCCTGTTCGGTATAAGTCTTCAACTTCCTTGTCCTGAATATCTGCTATCATGTTTCCTTTTATTCTTTTTTTGAATAAAACATACTGAAATAAACCCTATCAATATGCCAAAAGTGGCAAACATATCTATTATTAATGGATAATACCAGAAGCTATTGTTGATTTAATGTTAAAAAGCCTGTCTATCTAAACCTCAATAGTGCAGGGAAAAATACTAATTTGCTGTGATCTTATTTTTTGCGGCTACATAACGATCAACCTTCTCCATCAATAGCTAGGATAAAACGACACAAACGGCTCCTACATAACCGACGATAAGCAAACCAGATATACCGGCACTATAGGCACATGCAGATACAATATTCCCAAAAGAAGAAGCGCTGATATCCACGGCTTTGAAAAGCATATCACCTAAGGGGGGCATTACCATAAAATCCAGCACAACGGTAAACGGTGTCAACGCCAATAAAAAAACGGTCTTTTCATAACTTGAAAAACTGGATTGAATAACGGCTTCGGACATAGAATAGCTTTGTTGAAGCTTAAAAGTAAGGAATATTTTAAAATTATGTGATGGGGTGTTTTATCCTTTCCTCTCCTTTATCCTTTCCTCACCAAGAGGCTATCACAGACCAACGAAGTCAACATAACGCCTACTCTTCCCAAATAACTCACATGCATACTCTTATCAAAATCCTCAATATCTTCGATGCGGATACTTATCCCTAATCCTAGCTCACGCGCATCAAGGTATTTCAAAAGAGACGACGACGACTGTCCGACAGCCATCAATTCTACCTCATCTCCCACCTGACACTCACTAAGTTTTAAATATGGGGCTTCTGCGACATTACCCTCCTTGTTAGGGATTGGAGACCCATGGGGGTCTACGGTAGGGTATCCCAAAAGTTCGTCCATCTTATTGAAAAAATCGGGGGCGTGTATATGCTCTATCTGCTCTGCAATATGATGTACTTCGTCCCATCCAAATCCCATTTTCTCGACCAAATACATCTCGGTCAAACGGTGCTTCCGAATTACCAATGCAGCCTGTAAACGCCCTTCGTCAGTCAACTTCAGGGGTTTATAATTTTCATGAATGACAAACCCCTTGTCGGCAAGCCGCTTCATCATGCTGTTTACGGTCGGCATTTTTATATCCAGAAACCGACTGACCTCATTGACCGTAGCCTCTCCCTTTGTTGCAGACAACATAAATAAAGCCTTCAGATAGTTTTCCTCTATGGGCGTGTTCATACACAAATCTACAAATTATTAGAGTATGCAAACATATTTGTTGAGAATAATTTTGTTAGAATAATCTAACTTATTACTTTTGATAAAATAAATTAGCTCACGTTAAGCAATTTCCGACATGTTTGAATCCATTATTTCATTTTTAGAGCAGACTGATCCAATTTGGGCAGCCTTTTATGCGACCATGTTTACCTGGTTGTTGACCGCCTTAGGTGCTGCTTTCGTATTTTTCTTCAAAGGAAACCACAAGAAATTTATGGATGGTATGCTCGGATTTACAGGAGGAGTAATGGTAGCTGCCAGTATATGGAGTCTACTTATACCTGCTATCGATATGAGTGATGGCGAAGGCTTTACAAAAGTAATGCCCGCCGTACTAGGCTTCTTGGCAGGAGCAGCATTTCTATTTGTCTTGGACAAAGTATTACCTCATTTACATGTCAACTTTAAACAAGTAGAAGGTATAAAGACACCCTGGCAAAAAACAACACTGCTCGTATTAGCCATCACCTTACATAACATTCCAGAAGGATTGGCTGTAGGGGTATTATTTGGTGGTGTCGCTGCTGGTATTCCTGCCGCAAGTATCGGTGGTGCAATAGCACTAGCCATAGGTATAGGATTACAAAATTTTCCAGAGGGAATTGCCGTTGCTATGCCATTGCGACGGATGGGGATGAGCCGCCGAAAAAGCTTTTTTTACGGACAGCTTTCGGCTATTGTCGAGCCAGTTGCAGGGGTTACTGGAGCAATTGCCGTGGCGGCCTTTACGCCTATTTTACCTTATGCATTGGCATTTGCAGCTGGGGCTATGATATTTGTAGTCGTAGAAGAGGTAATTCCGGAAGCACAGCAAAATAAGAATTCAGATATGGCTACCATGGGATTTATAGGCGGATTCATCATTATGATGGCTCTTGATGTGGCATTGAGTGGCTAGAGAATTAAAATTAATCTAGCCGTATTAACTTAAATTCAATGGGAAGTACTGGATAATCCAAACTATCCGTCTTGACTTTACTGATTTCGAGGAGCACGTCCATTCCTTCATAAACTTCACCAAAAACAGTATAATCTCCATCCAACCGAGGCTGCCCTCCAAATTTAAGGTAGCTGGCCCATTGCTCCGGCGTATATTTACGCCCTTTCTTTTCTTCCAGCTGAATCAAATCTTTCTCTAAGACGGGTCTGCCTACCACGAAATAAATCTGATTTAAAAATGAGGCTTTCGCGGGATTATCGTCCCGTCCAGCACCTAATGCTCCAACTTTATGAAAAGCTCTCTGGTCGAACTCGGGCCCTAACCTAGGCTTTGCACCAGAGGGATCAGCTCCCTCTCTATTGGCTATATCGACATCATGCTCACCACCTTGCACAACAAAATCAGCTATAACCCGATTAAAAAAAGACTTCATATAGACTCCGTCCTCAACAGACTGTAAAATCAAATCCCTGTGCCGGGGTGTAAAATCGTAAAGTAGTACCTTAATATTTCCAAAATCCGTTTGGAATACCAAGCGGTTGGTTTGTGCCTGTAGGGATATTGTCCCCAACAAAATCATTATCAAGAGTGATACTATTCGCATATATATCAAAATAAAATTAAAGTTAACTTTCAACCCCAAACAAATTCGCCCTTATACCCAATATAAGTGTTTAAATATAAAAACGAATTTTGTAGCTATCCTCATCTATTTAGATTTTTTACAGATAAAATGTCAAAGATGTGTCATTTCAGATAAAAAACTTCCTATCCCCTTGCATAGTGTACAGATTACACTTATATTTGTGCTATCATAATTTAGGTTTATAATTGGTTATAAAGGTTTTCATTCTCCCCGTTTGAAAACCTTTTTTTTTCTGAAAGTTTTTGCTGTTTATCAATAATATTGCAATACAATGTTAGACCAGTGATTATTCATTGACCTATTTTCTTGTACAGACTAATTCGTTTCTGTTTCTTTTGTATGATTATTTATCATGAAAAGGACTTGATTAATAAAAACAAGAGTATAATTTTTTGTTCGAGCGCTAAAGGCATCAACTTTTGGTTCTTAAACGTCTGATATCAGTTTTTTTACGGGGAGTCTAACCACCAAAAAAGCGACGATCTTTTATTTGGTAGGACGTGTACAGCTCGAAGCAAGACTTGGGGTGCCAAACTCTGATGCGACCTTAAAATAGTTTACAGACTTTATTTTGCACTGGGCTGTTTTGAAGAGGCATATAAGGCGGATTCTTGCCAAATGAGATCATTGATCAGATGGAGTTTAAATGCAGCTGACAATCCCGAACATCAACATATTTCGCTGATTTTTAGCGCTTTGTAATTTTCTTTTTACACTAAATCGTTTCATAGCGTCAAAAAAAACGGTACATTTCTATATTTATAAATTTAAACTATTTTATTATGAGAAAAGCAATCTTAGTGAGATTGACATTTTTGGCTTTAATATTATTGAACGCTTGTTCTGATAGAAGTCAGTTTGATGAATTTCAGTTCAATAAAGTCGGTATTGGTGACAAACTTGCGAACAATAAACCTTTTGCCATGTTCGCTGTAGAAGGAGACGCCTCTCCACAAGAAGTGGCTAATCAAAAATTGACCAAGTTAATAGAAGGTTTTGGAGTACAGAGAAACAGGAAAGCAGACAATATTTTAACTACCTTTGGATTAGCTAGGTATTAATTACAGATTAAATTTTAAGATATGTTTACACGAATAAATTTCTTGGTTTTTTTTACCCTATTATTTCAGTCAAGTTACGCTAGTAGTAGCGTTAACCCCTCCGCTATAGTTACAGAAAATTTAAACATTTATAAAACACAGGCAACGGGTGGTGGCTATAATAGTCCAGATAGTATTGAGATGCAACTATTACCAAATGTGCTACTTCGAACCGAGGATAAAAAAATAGTACAATGTGTAATAATGAATAAGACAGAAGAAATATTGTATTTTGCTAATAAGTTTATAATAGAACGATTTGTAAATGGAAGATGGCAGATTGTGCCTTTACGCGAAAATCTTGGATGGGAAGAATATCTTGGAGTTGTCAGGCCTAAATCGAAAAATTCACAACCATATGGTATTCCATTCATATTAGCTGATGAATTTAAAAAAGCTGGCAGATATAGGTTATGTAAAAAGCTTTGGTTTAAGAGTAAGCCTGAGCAGAAAATATTGGTGACAGCAGAATTTACTATTAAATAGTGAAGTTCTATACTATAACTTGTGTATGTAAATACTAATGGGTATTTCAACTCCATTAGTATTTTTTGTTTATTACTTTACAGGTCTGAATATATAAATTGCTTATCGAAGCTGCCTTTACTTTTTTTCTGAAAGTGTATGTTTTCAGAGGCCACCAAGAACTTTCATATCTGTTGGTGATTCAATGGAATCATGAAAGTTTTGTTGTCTCCGACCGACTTTTCATCCTACAATACGATCGTAAATGGCATCCCACAAAGCTATTCTTTTTGTTAAAGCCTCTTTTGACACCTTTTTTATGGCATCCCATTTTGCTTCATCTTCCCCCGCTAGCTCCATGATCATCTGCATAGCAAGAGGCCCATGCTCATCGCCGTCCAATTCGCCTCTCCACAAGAAGTGGCTAATCAAAAATTGACCAAGTTAATAGAAGGTTTTGGAGTACAGAGAAATACGAAAGCAGACAATATTTTAACTACCTTTGGATTAGCTAGGTATTAATTACAGATTAAATTTTAAGATATGTTTACACGAATAAATTTCTTGGTTTTTTTTACCCTATTATTTCAGTCAAGTTACGCTAGTAGTAGCGTTAACCCCTCCGCTATAGTTACAGAAAATTTAAACATTTATAAAACACAGGCAACGGGTGGTGGCTATAATAGTCCAGATAGTATTGAGATGCAACTATTACCAAATGTGCTACTTCGAACCGAGGACAAAAAGATAGTACAATGTGTAATAATGAATAAGACAGAAGAAATATTTCATTTTGCTAATCAGTTTATAATAGAACGACTTGTAAATGGCAGATGGCAGATTGTGCCTTTGCGCGAAAATCTTGGATGGGAAGATTCTCTTGGAATTCTCAGGCCTAAATCGAAAAATTCACGGCCATATGCTATTCCATCCATTTTAGCTGATGAATTTAAAAAAGCTGGCAGATATAGGTTATGTAAAGAGTTTTGGTTTAAGAGTAAGCCTGAGCAGAAAATATTGGTGACTGCAGAATTTACTATTAAATAGTGAAGTTCTATACTATAACTTGTGTATGTAAATACTAATGGGCATTTCAACTCCATTAGTATTTTTTGTTTATTATTTTACAGGTCTGAATATATAAATTGCTTATCGAAGCTGCCTTTACTTTTTTTCTGAAAGTGTATGTTTTCAGAGGCCACCAAGAACTTTCATATCTGTTGGTGATTCAATCGAATCATGAAAGTTTTGTTGTCTCCGACCGACTTTTCATCCTACAATACGATCGTAAATGGCATCCCACAAAGCTATTCTTTTTGTTAAAGCCTCTTTTGACACCTTTTTTATGGTATCCCATTTTGCTTCATCTTCCCCCGCTAGCTCCATAATCATCTGCATAGCAAGAGGCCCATGCTCATCGCCGTCCAATTCGATATGACGTTCAAAATAATAGATAAATTTCTGCAAATCAGTATCGGGAAAACGAACCTGGATTTCTTTGAGTATAGCACTAAACATGCCTGGAATTAAATCTTCTCTGCCAAAAGTAAAAGCAGCAGCAACTTCGTGATCTCCTCCATCAAAAATAACAGTAAAGGTATAGTCTAAAAAAGCTTTTATACGTGGATCAGCCTCCAGTCCACCTATAGCTTCTCGAACCTGTACACCTTGCTTGATAAGGGTGACGAACTGATCGATAGCAGCGGTATCTGCCCCCATTGAAATCATCGCATCCAAATACATTTCAAAATGACTTAACCGTCTTCCGTCAATATACTCGTCCGATTCTTCGGCCAACACAATTTCATTAATAAGGTATCTTGTATTTGGATATTCTGAAGCTACCCAGGGTACCTGTGTGCATGTAAGGCGCCTTTGTAAACTTTTCAATAAAGACATAAAATCCCAAACGGCATACACGTGTACTTCGGTAAATAAACGTAAATCGTTAATACTACTAATTTTGGAGTATAACGGATGTGCTAATAATTGTTCGCGTTCATTTTGGATATACGCATTAATCTCTTCAATCTTATTCATATACAAAAGTAGGGATTCGAAGGCGTATAGCTAAAAGAAACAGTAAATTAAATGGTCCTCTTTCTTTATTTAACAGCCTTCGAACCACAATATTTTGATTCCTAGAGCGATAAAAATTAGCGGTTATCGGGGATAGAAAATGCATAAAACTATTAGCATCTTTGTGTAAGTAATGGAACTAAAAATGAAAAAAATAACTTTATTTATTACAGCAGTAGTATTAACCTTCACAGGTGCCTGGGCACAATCCCAAAAGCTGTTTCGAATTGACTACAGTGTGCTAGCCGAATCTGACGCTAAGACAGCGGAAAGCAGAGGCAATGCATTAATGACTGCTTGGGTTAACAAAGAATACTTTAGAGTAGATAATGCTGCACTAAGCGGGGTTATATACATCACGCATAAAAACGAAAACTCTTCCTTTGCATTAATACCAGATTCAGAAGAGTACCTGATTAATGACACGAACATCGAAGAGGAAGAAGAACTGTTACCGATTAAGCTTGTGGCGGGAAAGCAGAAAAAAATAGCCGGCTACAACTGTAAACTGGCACAATTAAAAGTAGACTATGGCACAGAAGAGAATGAAGAAGCTTTGATAGAGATTTGGTACACCGACGAAATACCTAGTCTTTATTGGGGAGAATTCCAATTTTTCAAACAACTAAAAGGAGCCGTATTATCATTATCGGTCGGAGGCAACGGGTTTATAGCAAGTAAAGTACAAAATGAAACATTGGATAATAGTTACTTCGAGGTACCAGATGGTTACACAGAAATGACCGGTGAAGACATGGATGCAGCCGAGACACAATTGGCCGAGGACCGTTTTCTGTACAGTGAAGAATCCGGTGAATTGTTTGGTATGAAAGACGAATCTGATAATATCATAATCGAACCGCTATATACTTACATCGGTATATTTACAGACGACAATGTCGCGCTTGCAATTGATAAAAACGAGAAATATGGTGCAATTGATAAAAATGGTAAGGTATTAATCCCATTTACCTATGAATACCTCAACTATGACGATAATACAAAGCAGTATCTATATGGTCAGAATGAAAAATATGGTCTATTGCATAAAGATGGTAAAACCTTTATACCTGCAAAATATGATATGATATCATTCTTCAACCATGGCATGGCTATGGTCACGATTGGTGAAAAAAGTGGTCTAATCGATCAAAATCAAAAAATAGTTGTTCCTATCGAACATGCGTTAATTTCTGATTATAACAAAACTAATTTTGCTACTATTGTAGATGAGGAATATGTCTTGTACAACATCACGCAAAAGAAAAGAATAGGCGAAACATTTGAATTCATCTATCTGCCTACTGAAAACAACCTCATCCTAGCGCAAAAGGATGGAAAATATGGATACATTGACGAGAACGGTAAAACACTCATTCCTTTTAAATTCACTTTTGCGAATACATTTTCGGAAAACATGGCAGCTGTAGCAGAAGATCCAGAAGCTCTAGAGATATACTATATCGACAGTAAGGGGCAACGTATTCATACTACCGAAGACTAATTTTACTTTTCAGATCTCCTCTATGCTGATCAGTTAGCATAGAGGAGATTTCCCCTCATTTCAACAGAAAGCTTTATATTCGTTGACTTATCTTCACAAATCGGGACAACTTTAGCATGGCAAAAAAGTTATTAAGGCAAGTTTCTAGGGGGACTGTATACATACTTATTATCTTTCTTTTATTCTACGGCAATCTAGTCCTAGCACAAGATCTACTTAACCAACTAAAAAAAGACTATAACAAAACTAGAGAAGCCAGTATAGAGCGATTTCAGCTAACCGGAAAATACGCACAGGCACTTTTTTTCAATAATCAACAGGACAAGGCCATAGCTCTTATAGAAGAGAATGTAGCTCTTGCTTCTAAACTTTCCGATGGTAAGTATACGGCCTACCTATATACCGTACTTGCCATGAATAATCGTATACTGGACAACGCAACAACCTCAATTGACAATATTACCAAGGCCAAACTATATGCTAAAAAAACAAAGGAAATTGAAATAAAAGGCTATGTAAAGTATGGCGAAGGCTGGTTGGCGGCTAGAAATAACAAAGAAGCCGAAGCTGTACGCAGTTTTCTTCAGGCATTACAATATTTTGACTCCTCCCCCCCTTCACCTACACTAGAGCTTCGCAAAGCTTCTGTATATAAAGAACTAACTTCCATATATGCCAATTGGAATGAATATGAATCGCAGGAAAAATACGGAAACCTATCTTTAAAGATAGCTGAAAAACAAAAGGATCCAAATGCGATCTTTGAAGCTTATATGTCTATGGGTTATATGCATGAACAACAATTCACAGCTAACCCCCATGTACAACGTTATAGAGACTTAGCTGAAAAATATTATTTGCAGGCAATAGCCGTATACAATAAAAATAAGCACTCTTTCGCCATTACTTCTAATCTGTCTTTTGTAGCCAACAACTTAGCAAATCTCTATTTACGCTTCTACCCGGAAGAGTACAGAGAGAGCGTCCAGTTCTATGCACTGTTAGCACAATCCAAGGGCTTAGAAACGGGGCAACACAATCATGTTGCTTCCGCATACGGTATACATGCTGAATTGGCTATACAAGAACAGAACTATGAAAAAGCCAAAGCCAACCTACTTGCTTCACTCGCAGAGATTAATAAAGAGCCCGTTCCTGACCAACACATACTACTTAGTATTTATGAAAACCTGAGTAATGTATCAGAGTGCGAAGGTAACAACCACGAGGCTTTACGCTACTACAAACTCTATCTAAAAACCTTTGAAGCAATTTATAACAAAGAGAAACTTGGACTAAGTAAGCGACTCGAAGCCCAATATGAAAAAGAAAAGCAAATGCAGCAACTCCAAAACCTGCAACTTGAATCCGAGAAAAAGGAACAACAGCTACAACTCATGCGGGCCCTCGGTATACAACAAAGACAGGAGCTTGAAAACCTAAAACTTCGGGAAGAAAACAACCTCAAACGGTTAGAGCTATCGCAAATGGAGGCTGAAAAACAAGGTCAGGTATTGCGTCTTTCGAAACTTGAAAGCGAGACTCGGGCCGGCGAAGCTCTGAACTACAGAAAAGAACTTTCTTACCGGGAAAATATAAACCGTTTTTTCACAATTCTGATTGGGACTACATTTTTATTATTACTACTCTTGTTTTATGCCTATAGACAACGTACGAAGCATATGCGGCAACGTGAACAGCTACATGGCTTAGCTTTGGAAAAAGAGAGGCAACGGTCAAATATAGCTACACTAACGGCAATGCTTGATGGCCAGGAGCAAGAACGTGGACGCTTAGCAAGGGATCTTCATGATGGATTAGGGGGGCTATTATCTGGGACAAAATTACATCTTTCTCATATTCGTGAAAAATCGGACGATTTTTCAAAACAGCAATTGTCAAGGTCTATCGAACAACTTGACATTGCCGTCGGTGAATTGAGACGTGTAGCACACAACCTGATGCCTGATCTATTACAGAACTATGGTCTTGAAGAGACTTTGACTGATTACGCTTCACGAATGTCGAACGATTCGACCGAAATAAATGTACAATTTTTGTACTATACATACTCCATGGATAAAGATCAAGAGTTGATTACCTATAGAGTCATACAAGAATTAGTCAACAACGCCATCAAACATGCACAGCCCCATCAAATTATCATTCAGGTTGTAGAAGAAGAGTTCCGATATATGGTTACTGTAGAAGACGACGGTAAAGGATTTGATGTCAACACGATAAAAAACAACAACAGCGCTGGATTACACAATATTAATTCCCGAGTTCGCTTTTTAAATGGGAATCTACATATACAATCAAGTTTAAACCTCGGGACCAGTGTTGAGTTTGAATTTCCAAAAAAAGAAAAATATGATTAAAATAGCCATTACAGACGATCACCCCTTGCTTTTAGAGGGGCTAAAAAATATCTTATCCCAAGAGCCAAACCTTCAGATCACCGCTTGCTACCATAGCGCAGAGGCCTTAAAGCGAGGTGTGGAAGAGACGCCGATAGATGTATTACTACTCGATATAAACCTTTCAGACAGTAATGGAATTGACTTAATAAAACCACTACTTGCAGCGTTTCCATCTATGCATATTATCATCTTGAGTGTACATAATGAATATGCTGTAATCAATACCGCGTTTCAAGAAGGCGCGCAAGGCTATATACAGAAGAATGCAGGTGTAGATGAAATACTGAACGGCATAAAAACCGTACTTCATGGAAACCGATTTAGTTGTTCCCAAACTAAAACCGTGCTAGACAAAAAGGTAAAGGACGCGCTCAGTAGTGTACCCAAGCTTACTCGTCGCGAAAAAGAAATATTAGGTGAGGCCGCCGTCGGTCTTACTACCGTCCAGATTGCGGAAAAATTGTTTATCAGTCCGCATACCGTAGAAAGTCACCGAAAAAATCTTATTGAAAAATTTAAGACATCAAATCTTAGCTCTGCAATAAAACTGGCTATCGAATATGGTCTAATTAGAGCTTAAGCTATCTGTCTTTTTTGAATCGGCGAAAAGTTTGCTTTAGCACTTATCGCCGATCAATATGCCATATTTCATGATTGGTTTTGATACGCACTTCCCCGTATCCTCCGTAATAAACCATACAGCTGCAATCTATTTAATCTTTTTCTTGATTGATTAATCTGAATGTATCTTATGGGAATAAGGCTAGATAAAAATTAAATACAACCTTTCTTAAATGTCAAACAAAATTACCTACTAATATACACCAGGGACAATCCGGGACATCGGCCATTCTGCCTACAAACAAAAAAAACAAATATAACACTCAAATACAATAAGTTAAGCTTTAAAAAACAAACACGACTACCCCTCAAAACCAGGTACACTACCCGTTTACTACCCTCAAAAAACACGTAAAACACTCCTTTATTTTGCATATTTGGTGAGCATACTGATAAAAGAGAGGAATATTATTCATGACGACACATTATAAACTTACTATTTACGAGAGATTAGAAGGTAAACTCAAAGAAGAATACCTACTTACCTCGGAGGAGATCTCTATCAACCCTATACACTTTTTACCAACAGAAAAAGATAAGCAATCTCCGAACCATTCTATTTCATCAAGATACAATAAGTTAATAACACAGATGAAAGAAGAACAAACATCTGTACTGTTATAATGGCCTTGCCCAATTCAATTGAGCATTAAATAGGCATTTCTTGTCTACTAGATTATAGTCTTCATCGTAGACAGGAAGATAAAAGAAAAAGTATAAAGGCTTTTTAATTTTCTTAACGGAAACCGACCCGCCTGTTGCCATGTCATAAAAACTGTTGACGGTCCGGAATGCTTGCCAGGAAGTAGTGGTTCCACCTGTCCCTAAATCAAACCGATGGTCTTCGGCTGATGTAAAATACCAATAACTAGGCGCCTCATCACTCACAAAAACCTCCTTATCGGCATTAAACAAGGATTCGGCCATTCCTGTCTCCTCAAACCACATCACTTCTTGATCTGCTTTGCCCAATGCAGACTTGTAAATATACTCGTCTGTCGTCACACCTACTAAAAAGCCCTCAACTCCGGTAGACCTTATTTCGAATGAAAAGCTCTTTGGTGTGAGTACATACAGACCATCCCTAGGAAACACAACCTTACCGTCCTGTATGATCTTGACATCGAGTGACTGCCCTTTGACGCTACCTAATGCCCAGATAAAAGCAAAACAACAAATCAGTTTTTTCATATACATCTTATTCATTAAATCTTTTTTCTATTGCAGTTTCAAAACTAAACGACATGCCTCGCAGTTTACGGGGCTTGATTGTTTACGATACACATCAAAATGCACCGTATTCAATATTTTATCTATAAGTGCGTCTCGGGTAGGCTTTCTATCTATTTCGACGGCCTGCATTCTAAGCTCATCCTCTTCCCCAATTTGCAACAGATAGTACCCAAAATACCCCCTCAACTCGACCACCAAGGTATCTCCTTCTAACTTCCACTGATACGTCTCTACATCGGCAGCGTAACAAGTATCCAAATTTCCTTCGTAGTAGGTATAGTCCACCGTATTATCCGATCTAAATACAAAATTTCGAGACAAACGGCACCCATCAAAATCCTTTATCACTTCCACCCCCTCTCGAATAAAACCCGACCGTTCTAACTTCCATATACCAATTAATTTAGCGGCATCTATTTCTTGCGCCACAACCTTACCATAAAACATTACGATCAGCAATAGGGCGATTCTCAAATACATCATATCCAACAAAAATACGAGTTTAAACAATACTCTCTCCTCCCTGCTTTCCGTGATTTCGACTTTCATTCTCCAGTTGAACTGACTATAATATGACGGAAAAAGTCCCTACTCTTTTCCGAAATGACTATATTTACCCTGGCTTTAGGGGTGTCCGTTGTTACGGACTGAGATAGACCCTTTGAACCTGACACGGTTGGTACCGTCGTAGGGAAAAGCAAGAACCTATCAAAGCATAATACAATTGTATTGTGGCCGACACTTCCTCAAAGCCTTTGAAACGCATATCTTTTAAATCTGGCTTACGCATGGTAAATTCTATCATTAATCAACTGGAGGAACTAAGAACACTCAATCCTCTGGTACACAACATCACCAATCTCGTTGTGATGAACAATACAGCTAATGCCTTACTTGCATTGGGTGCCTCTCCGGTAATGGCACATAGTCCTGCTGAGATCGAAGACGTGGTCGCTCTATCTAGGTCATTAGTGATCAATATTGGGACACTTAGCACCTCTTGGATCGAATCTATGTTTAAAGCCGCGTCTCATGCCAGCACCATAGGCTGCCCTTGGGTTCTCGATCCGGTTGGTGCAGGCATCTCCGTACTCCGCAATGAAGCCCTTAAGCAGCTTTTAAGCCTTCGACCTACCGTCATCCGGGGCAATGCTTCCGAAATACTGGCCTTAGCCGACTTCAGTCAAGCTACCACAAAAGGCGTAGATAGTACCGCTCACAGTTCCAGTGCCCTTCATGCTGCTATTAAGCTTCAGGATAGTTATAAATCCATCATATGTATCTCTGGTGAAATAGATTATATCATCTCTGCAAACGAGATTATCGAAGTCCACAATGGCCATATCATGATGACAAAAGTTACAGGACTGGGATGTACCTCCTCAGCGCTCATCGGAGCCTTTTTGGGCCTCCGCAACGACACTGTCGAGGAAACTATTGCCGGAGTCGCTGTACTGAGTCTGGCAGGCGAGCTGGCTGCACGAACCGCTAAAGGTCCCGGAAGCTTACAAATGCATTTGTTAGACGCCCTATACAACCTGGATACCACCACCTTACAACGCGAACTTAATATACAGCGCTATGCCCGAAGAGATTAACTTTCCATATCCCCTGTATCTGGTTGTGTCCGAACAGGACTGCACAAAATTACCTTGGCTCCAGGTAGCTGAGGAAGCTATCCTAGGTGGCGTAGATATTATACAGCTGCGCGAAAAAAACACAGATTACCAGGAGTTTGTTAAAAAGGCAAAGGCGCTAAAAGAAATAACAGACAGGTATCAAATTCCTCTCGTTATTAACGACGCTGTCGATGTCGCTGCTGCCGTCGGCGCCTGGGGCATACACGTGGGACAACAAGATACGCCTCCCAGTGAGATCGTGGCCCAATACGGGACTAGGTTTCATATTGGATGGTCGATAGAATGCCTCCTACAGTTAGATTCTCCTGAGATAAAGTACGTACAGCATCTGGGCGTGAGCCCTGTCTTTCGTACGGACACAAAAAAAAACACCATTACAGAATGGGGTATCTCGGGAATAAAGCGAATAAGGGCATTAACCACCTTACCACTGGTCGCTATTGGCCATATCAACGAATCTAACATTGCGGAAGCACAACGGGCCGGTGCCTCCAGTATGGCTGTGGTATCTGCTATATGTCACAGCGATAATCCCAAAGAAACAGCATTGACTTTAAAGAGAAAAATTAAAAACAATATATTGTAATGGAAGCGAAGAAATACACCGTAGCCTCTGTACTCTCCATAGCCGGTTTTGATGGGAGTGGTGGTGCAGGCATACAAGCAGATACAAAGACCATCTCTGCTTTGGGCTGCTACGCTATGAACGTACTTACAGCTCTACCTGTGCAAAACACGCAAGGTGTCAAGAACATATACGAGATACCTACCCAAGCGATAAAAGATCAGCTCGAGACCCTATTTGAAGATATATATCCTACTGCCATCAAAATTGGCATGGTACACAGCACCATCCTTGTGGAGCTTATCGCTGATTTTCTAAAAGACTACAGGGGGCCTATTATCTTTGATCCAGTGATGGTATCTACCAGTGGCCACCGACTGATACAAGCCGACACGATACAGGCTTGTATCGATAAACTATTTCCGATAGCCACATTGATCACGCCAAATCTGGACGAGGTTGCTGTCCTCATCAACGAGCAAGTGGACAGTCTAGCCAAGATGCGTATTGCCGGAGCGAAGCTCCTACAAATGGGCTGTCAAGCCGTCCTTGTAAAAGGAGGTCACCTTCCGGGCGATGATCTTTCATCCATCTTCCTGAGCGCAGGTAAGGACATCCAATTTGACACTGCAAAAATAGAGACGGACAACACGCATGGTTCGGGATGCACCCTATCTTCTGCCATAGCAAGCTATTTAGCGCGTGGTGAAGAACTTCCGACAGCAGTAGGCAATGCACTTGACTATGTCAACAAAGCCATACAAGGTAGTCAGCACTTAGCTTTAGGACGCGGCAACGGTCCACTAAATCACTTTCATAACCCCCAAAAACTCATAGTATATGACATGGACTAAGCAAGCTTGGCAGACCATACAACCCTTATATCAGCAAATATTGGATATGCCTTTTATACAGGAACTGAAAAACGGAACGCTTCCATTGGATAAGTTTCAGTTTTATATGCAGCAGGATGCACGGTATCTGGAGCACTACGGTCGGGTGCTTGCCTACCTAGGTAGCAAATGTACGGACAACAACCAAGCGTTAGACTTCTTCGACTTTGGCAAGAATGCGCTTATTGTCGAGCGGGCGCTCCATGAAAGCTATTTTATGCAATTTGGCATACATGAAGACAGTGCCAGCACAGATCTCGAACCTGTATGCCACCACTATGTACATTTCTTAAAAAGTACAGCGGCATTTGCCCCTTTAGAGGTAGCGCTAGCAGCAGTACTCCCCTGCTTTGTCATCTACAAAGAGGTTGGCGATTATATAATCAGCACGCAGACCCATGCAGATAATCCCTATAAAAATTGGATTGATACGTACAGTGGTCCTGAATTCGGAATAGGTGTAAAAAAAGCAGCCGGTTACGTTAATACTGCTGCCGAGCGTACTACAGACGCTATTCGTAAGCAAATGCTGGACGCCTACGTAACTGCCTCCCGGATGGAATTTAAGTTTTGGGACGCAGCTTACAACAAAACAACTTGGTAAACTATACCGTCCTCTCGACCGTAGCGGAGAGATCTAGAAGCTATGTATTAACGATACACAGTCCATAGATTTCTCCACAAGGTCGAAATGACGTTCACTATCGTCGTTTTCCTATATATTTAGGAAAAAATCAACGCTTCACAAAAACGCGTTTTCAGTTGAATAAAAAGTCTTTATATTCAACGGTATATCTCTATACGCGCTTCAGAATCATGGCCGAAGCACCGCCTCCGCCATTACAGATAGCTGCTAGACCATAGGTCCCTTGCTCCTGTTCCAGCACGCTGCTAAGCGTCACGAGGATACGTGCCCCCGAGCAGCCCAACGGATGTCCCAAAGACACCGCTCCACCGTATACATTTACCTTGTTGAGATCAATGCCCAATAGCTGCGCATTAGCCAAGGCTACGACAGAAAAAGCCTCGTTGAACTCGAAGAAATCAATATCAGCAATCGTCAATCCAGCCTTTTTCAGCACCTTCTCCGTCGCTACACCCGGCGTAGTCGTAAACCACTCCGGTGCCTGTTCTGCATCCGCACAGGCAATCACCTCCACCAATGGTTTCAGTCCCAAAGCGTGCATCTTCTCTTCACTCATCAAAAGCAACACCGCGGCACCGTCACTGATTGTCGATGCATTTGCTGCTGTAACAGTCCCGTCCTTTTTAAAAGCCGGTCTCAGCGAAGGAATTTTATCGTAATTCACCTGACCAAACTCCTCGTCCTGTCCTACCGTCACATCCCCCTTACGTCCCTGTATCGTCACCGGGACAACTTCCTTTTTAAACTTACCCGCTTCCCAAGCCTCCTTACTACGCTGGTAGGAAGAAATAGCATAGGCATCCTGCGCCTCCCGGGTTATCGAATATTTATCCGCACACAACTCTGCAAATACCCCCATCGCATCCTGACTGTACGCATCAGAGAGACCGTCTTTCTGAAGTCCATCCACTAGTGTCTGATCGCCAAACTTGGCTCCCCACCTCGTTGATGTCGCATAGTATGGCGCCTGGCTCATACTCTCCATCCCTCCGGCCAGTACCGTATCGGCATCTCCCAATCGAATGGCCTGCGCTGCCAATGCTACAGCTTTCATACCGCTCGCGCAGACCTTATTGATAGTCGTTGCAGACACATTGTCGGAGAGACCTCCTTTTTTGGCGACCTGTCTAGCAGGAGCCTGTCCTAGATTAGCCTGAATAACGTTTCCCATCAGCAACTCATCCACCTCATTGGCTTCTAGCTGAATATTATTTAAAATATTTTCGACGACTTTAGCACCCAGATCTGTTGCCGATAGACTGGACAATCCGCCACCAAAACCACCTATTGCAGTTCGCTTTGCGGCAACGATAAATACTCTTCTTGACATAACGTAAAACCCTATATATGATGAATTAAAAGTTTATAATTGGGATTGCCCCAACGATCACGATAAACGAACAAATCGCTCCATTGTGATAAGTAACAAATTTAGTATTAAATATCAAAATAAATAGGAAATACAAAACATTTTTGGTTAAATTAGCAATTATCCCGAATAACTAACAAAATACTATCGGGAGGTATAACCAGTAAACTTAAACGTATATGCGGGCATCACTATTGACAGCAGAACACGAAACATTCCGAGAGACACTACGTACATTCATACGTAAAGAAATCCTTCCTCAAATCGATCGTTGGGAACAGCGAGGACAGATAGATCGCGAGATCTGGAAGAAAATGGGTAACATGGGATTTATGGGACTGAACTATCCTGAAGAATATGGCGGACTAAACCTGGACTTCTATTTTTCTATGATACTATGTGAAGAGCTTTCCCACTGTTTTTCAGGCGGATTTACTATATCCGCTTTAGTAATACAGTACATGTCAGCTCCATACCTATTTAAACATGCATCCGAAGAACTGAAGCAAAGATACCTAAGCCCTGTATTGAGCGGAGACCTCATCAGTGCCGTGGCTATCACTGAACCCGGTGCCGGATCGGATGTCCAACAGATCAAAACTACAGCGCGCCGAGAAGGAGACTATTACCTTGTCAATGGCTCAAAAACTTTTATCACCAATGGGTACTACGGCGATTTTTTCATTACTGCTGTAAAAACGAGTCCCGAAAAAGGGCACAAGGGAATCAGCCTGCTCCTTATCGACCGAAACAGTCCAGGAGTAACGGCTACCAAGATCGGGAAAATGGGCTGGTTGGCCTCAGATACTGCCGAGCTTGGATTTGACCAGGTCCAAGTACCGGTTACCCATCTCATCGGAGAGGAAGACGCGGGATTTAAGTACCTCATGGGCGGACTCCAATTGGAGCGTCTCACTGCCGCCATACACAGTCTAGCTACGGCGGAGTCGGCTCTGGATTACACTTTGGACTACATGCGACAACGCGAGGCCTTTGGCCGGAAGCTACAGGACTTTCAGGCACTACGACACCGTGTAGCTCAGATGGTCGCCGACATCACAACGACCAAAGCATTTATACAACATTGTTGCGACCTACAACAACAGGGCGAATACGCTGTTAAAGAATGTTCCATTGCCAAATTGCAGGCCAGCGAACTCGCTGTCAGAGTTGTCAGCCAGTGTTTACAACTGTTCGGCGGCTATGGTTTTACCGAAGATTACAAGATAGCACGACTGTACCGCGATGTACGCGTAGGCACCATCATCGGAGGTACCTCTGAAATCATGCTTGAAATTATAGCTAAAATAGCTATTGATGACATTCAATACGAACCCAAAACCAATACATAAAACTATGTTGAACACTCCATTTAACTTATCCCGTATAGGCATTATTGGTGCCGGTATGATGGGGGCCGGAATTGCCTTTGAGGCAGCAAAGGCTGGCGTTAAGGTATTGCTCAAAGACGTAACTATGGAGCAGGCACAACACGGTAAATCCTATTCCGAACGTGTCTGCCTAAAGCATATAGAACTCGGAAAAATGCAGGCCGAGCAAATGGCACAGCTCCTTGCAAATATCCAACCGGTAACCGATTACGACAAATTCCACGACCTGGATATGATCATTGAGGCTGTATTCGAAGATATGGAACTTAAAAAGACGGTTATTGAAGCATCGCAGTACGGTCTCTGTCCAGAAGCCTTTTTTGCATCTAATACCACATCCCTTCTTATCAGTGAGCTGGCAAAATCAAGTCACAATCCTAAGAACTTCATAGGTATGCACTTCTTCTCGCCCGTAGACCGCATGAGGCTTGTAGAAATCATCCGTGGCGAAAAAACAAGCCCACAAACCGTAGAAAAAGCTATACAAACAGCCCATAAGTTGGGTAAAACGGTGATTGTTGTCAATGATGGCCCGGGCTTTTACACCTCTCGGGTCTTTTTCAATTACCTCCTCGAAGCGATCACCATGTTGCTGGAAGGTATGCCTGCTGAGTTGATCGAAGCAGAGGCCCGACTAGCTGGCTTCGGTGCCAGTCCACTGGCCGTACTGGATGAGATATCCCTTCCACTGATGCTGCACGTATATGACCAACTCCCATCGCTGAGTAGCAGTCAACGGCGAGCGTACCGTTATTTAGAAACATTGATTGCTCAAGGCCGATCGGGACGTAAAGCAGGCAAAGGGTTTTATAATTATGAGGAGTCAAAAAAAATATGGAAAGATTCAACATTACCTACTACAGTCCCTATTGCCGGAGAAGGAACAATAGCCAAGAGACTCTTGCATGTCATGGCCTTGGATAGCTACCGTTGTCTGGAAGAAGGTATTTTAGACAAGCCTAGCGATGGCGATATGGGAGCTACGCTAGGCATCGGATACCCAAACCACACAGGAGGTGTGTTCCGTCATATCGATCAGGTGGGTTTACCACAGTTCGTGAAGGACTGTGAGCAATTTGCCGACAAAGGTGAACAATGGGAAATCCCGGATTCCCTACGCAAAAAGGCCGCGCAAAACTACACTTTCTATCAATGATGATAAAGTAACCCTAGGGCTACTTTATCATCAAATCTACTAAATCATTGACATCCTTAGCAATAAACATGTCGTAATCTAGGGTTGCCTCACAGATTAACCGCTGTTGCTTTTCCGAGAAAATACGCGCTAAATTCCGTTTATACTTTTCTATCAGAATCGGAATACCTTCTTCCCTACGACGGGGGTGCCCTATGGGATATTCGACCACCACTTCAGAAAGTATCGTCCCATCATTCAGCTCGACTGTAATAGCGTTAGATATCGCCCGCTTCTCCGGATTGTGATAATCTACAGTAAACTTTTTGTCCTCTATACAGGTTATCTTATCCCGCAATACATCTATTCGAGGATCTGATGACACAGCATCTTCATAGTCTTCTGCTGTAAGCCGCCCAAATAACAACGGTATAGCCACCATGTATTGAAGGCAGTGATCACGGTCTGCAGGATTATACAGCGGTCCCTTTTTATCGATGATTCGGATAGCCGCTTCATGTGTACGTATAGTGATGTGCGCAATATCTTCAGCAGTCTGTCCTCGTGCTCCGAGCGCTTCATAGAGCTGCATCGCACATTCCACTGCAGTCTGGGCATGAAACTCTGCCGGGAAAGAAATCTTAAACAGCACATTCTCCATCACATAAGAACCGTAACCTCTCTGAAAATCAAAACTTTGACCCTGAAACAAGACGTCATAAAATCCCCATTTAGGTGCAGACAACACCGAAGGGTATCCCATCTCTCCCGTTTTCGCAATTAATGCCAAGCGAACGGCTCTGGAAGTAGCATCTCCCGCCGCCCAAGACTTGCGACTCCCTGTATTCGGCGTATGTCGGTAGGTTCGCAAAGCTTGCCCATCAACAAAAGCTAAAGACACGGCATTGATCAACTCGTCTCGCGTAAGTCCTAAGAGCCGGCCAACTACAGCCGTAGAGGCTACCTTTACCAATATCACGTGATCAAGACCTACTTTATTAAAAGCATTCTCCAAGGCCAAAACTCCTTGCACCTCATGCGCCATGATCATCGCATCAAGGACCACATCCATCGTAAGGGCTTTTTGCCCCTTAGCTACATTGGTACGGCTTATCCAGTCAGCAACAGCTAAAATACCCCCCAGATTGTCAGACGGATGCCCCCATTCTGCTGCAAGCCAGGTATCATTAAAATCTAGCCAACGAATCATAGCACCAATGTTGAATGCTGCCTGTATGGGATCCAACTGATAGGAGGTACCCGGTACCTTAGCTCCCTGAGGTACAATTGTACCCTCAACCACAGGCCCCATCAACTTGGTGCACGCCGGATAGGTCAAAGCTTCAAAACCGCAGCCTATCGTATCCAAGAAGCAGTAAAAAGCAGTCCTTTTCGCTACTGTACTTGTTATCTTATAATCCAATACATAATTAGCTATATCCACTAGCACCTGATCAGGTTGAGGTCTTTCATTCGATAGTATAGAAAACATTTTCAAAATTTAAGTTTAAAGTAATATAAAATAAGAATTAACGTTGATTCAAAGGCACAAAGGCTCTATTCTCCGGGCCTACATAATTTGCACTAGGCCGTATAATCTTGCCATCCTGCCGTTGTTCGAACACATGAGCCGACCAGCCGGTAATGCGCGACAGCACAAATAAAGGTGTAAACATCTCCGTAGGTATGCCCATCAGGTGGTAAGATACCGCCGAGTACCAGTCCAAGTTAGGGAACATACGCTTCTCTTCCCACATCACTTTTTCCAATCGTTCAGCGATATAGTACAAGTTCATATCCCCTGCTTCTTCCGATAACTCGCGAGCCACACGTTTGATAACCTCATTGCGTGGATCCGAAATCGTATACACCGGGTGCCCAAACCCGATGATCACCTCCTTATTGGCCAGCCGCTGCCGTATATCTGCTTCCGCCTCATCCGGATTCGCATATCGGGTCTGTATTTCATAGGCTACCTCATTGGCGCCTCCATGCTTAGGCCCTCGTAACGCACCTATAGCCCCTGCTATACAAGAATACATATCCGACCCCGTACCTGCGATCACACGAGCGGTGAATGTCGAGGCATTAAACTCGTGCTCGGCGTAGAGATTGAGTGATATCTGCATGGCACGCACCCAAGAATCCGGTGGCACTGTGCCATGTAGCAGGCGCAGAAAATGTCCTCCTAATGTCGCATCATCGGTCTCTACAGCGATCTCACGTCCGTTTTGACTGAAATGGTGCCAGTACAGCAATGCCGATCCCATCGAAGACATCAACCGATTAGCGATATCACGGGCCCCTGCCAGCGGATGACTATCCTTTTCCGGCTGTAGACTCCCGAATACCGAAACATAAGTTCGCAATACATCCATCGGATGCGATGTCGTAGGCAACTGCTTTAGTACCTTTTGTATCGCAATAGGCAATCCGCGCTGACTGAGTAGTTGGGTTTGGTAGGCATTAAGCTGCGCCTGTGTGGGCAGCGTACCGTAGATCAACAGGTAGGCCACCTCTTCAAAAGTAGCCCCATCCGCGAGCTCCAGGATATCATATCCCCTATAGTGCAGATCATTACCTGTCTTCCCCACGGTACTCAAGGCCGTATTTCCTGCAGCCACGCCCGATAGCGCGACACTTTTCTTCGGTTTAAATCCTTGTTCGTTAGTCTCGTTCATCGTATTTAGTTTTGAAAAGGTTATCTAATCGGTTTTCATATGCATAATAGTCTATACTGCGGTACAACTCTTCGCGTGTCTGCATATCCTGGAGTACGGCCTGCTGTCCTCCATCTTTACGGATATGTTCATAGACCTGCGTTGCCGCTTTATTCGCCGCCCGGAATGCCGATAGCGGATACAGAACAATCGAAACACCTGACTCACGCAACTGCTCGACAGTAAATAACGGTGTCTGCCCGAATTCTGTAATATTGGCCAGTATCGGTAGCCCTGTTGCTGATGCGAAAGACCGATAATCCGCCAGATCGAGTACCGCCTCGGCAAAGATAAAATCAGCTCCAGCCTCCTTATAAGCCAGTGCCCGCTCTATCGCCCTGTCTACCCCTTCCGAAGCGATAGCATCGGTACGGGCACCGATCACAAAATGAGCATCCGTTTTTGCATCTACAGCCGCTTTGATACGATCACACATTTCGGTAGCCGATACCAGCTCCTTACCCGGGCGGTGCCCACAGCGCTTGGCTCCGACCTGATCCTCCATATGTACGGCGGCGGCCCCTGCTTTTATCAGCGACTTGATCGTACGAGCCACATTGAATGCCGATGGGCCAAACCCCGTATCAATATCCACCATAAGCGGTAGGTCGCATACATTCGTAATGCGGTCTACATCAATAAGAACATCCTGTAAGTTGGTAATACCCAGATCGGGTATACCCAATGAACCGGCAGCAACGCCACCTCCCGATAAATAAATAGCTTGAAATCCGGCCTGTTGGGCCAACAGGGCATGGTTGGCATTGATAGCGCCGACCACCTGCAAAGGTTTTTCCTTTTCAATAGCTTCCCTAAAAAGAAGCCCTGGAGAGTTTATCATATAATTGGATATTGAACGACTATACGCCAGCACTAGCTACCAGCGTATAGTCTTATTAATTCGTATAAACCTGCTAATACAGGATTTATTTCTCAACGGATAATATACGAATATAATTTAATCAATACCAAATGATTAGGATTTATTAACATTAAAACTGATAGACCAGACCAGCTGTCAGTCCACCATGGAATGTATTATTTTTCGCATCCGCTTTCCACAGCTTCCACAGCGGTTTCCTATCTTGGTCGGCAACCTCCGCAGCCTGCGAATAATTAAAAGATGGCGCGATATAAGCACGGAGGTGTGAAGACAATAACAACGATGGAATTAACTGCAGCGAACTGCGCGAAGCATCCTTCCATCCCATACTCTTGTCCATATGCATCCGCTGCGTCAGTTCGGCCGATAGGGCAAATCTATGGCGCTCCAGCAGAGTAGCCCCCAATCCGACTTCCACGCCATATTTATAAGCATCATGATCCAGGTAGGTACCCATTCCCAAGATACTGTACATAACCCGGCCTCCTGATCTAAAGTTTACGCCTATAAAACCACTCTCATCGGCAACTAGTCCCAGCTGCCTCCTTCCATTCTTTATCCAGTTAAATAGCGCAATAGGGTAATCACTACTATCTGCAATATTGATTAATGTAGCAAGCTGTACACCTTTGACTTTCTTAGCTATATTCATCAGTCCTGACACCTGGTTTCCTGCGGTCTTCGTCGCAATATTAATCCCTCCCGCCATCTGTATCCCCTTCACTACACCAGCCCTATTCATTACCCCGGCCAATTGGTACTGTACGGTATCCTTTGTATAATTGACTCCACCGGCCAGCTGTCCGCCCTTCACCTCTTTCGCTATATTGATCACTCCAGTGAGCTGTAGCCCGCGAACGGTATCCACTTTATTCCAGCCACCGGCCATCTGTACCCCCTTCACATTACGCAACACCACATTGCCGACTCCAGCGATCTGCACACCTGACACATCCCCACCGACTACATTCACCCCTCCGGCCATCTGTACACCCCTGGCCTTGTATTGATTAAGGTTGAAGCCCCCGGCAAATTCCACACCATCCACACCAGCTGTATATCCACCCAATATATTGATAGACACCTTGTTCACAATCTGCGAATTAAAGAAACCGTGCGTACTCAATCCCGGCGTCAACGACATCTGGTACGGGCTATAGATAAAGAACCCACCCAGATTAGCACTTTGTATGCGCTGCGATGCACTACTGAATGCTGCACCCAAGAAAGTCTTGTAGATATTACGGTTCGAATCCACCAATACATAATAGCCCACTTTCTTCGCTTTGCTGTCTTTAGACACGTCGATCGGCAACAAAAGAATCAATGTCGTATCCCTATAGTTTTCCTTATTAAGCCCGATAATCACCTTACTGTCCGGCTTTTTGACGTCTAGTTCAAAAAATCCATCCTTATTCGTCAACGTTGCATTCAGATAAGTCCCTTTATCATATACACTCGCAAAAGACAAAGGCTTATTGCTACGCAGATCACGCACATATCCCGAGATCATAGTTTTATTATGCTGCTTAATATCGATATCCACCTGCTCGACCACCATCCGCCAATCCGAGCGGCTGATAATAATATGCGAAGCCGTCTCCTTAAAGGAATACCGTGGACCGAGACAGCGTTCTAAGTAATCGATCAACACCCCATTATGCGCATTCGCCTGGACCACGCTATCTAAGTCAATCAATTGGCTATTGTAAGAAAATAACAGCCCCTTGTCCTGCTGTAGCCGCTTCAAGAGCTGTCCTACAGAAGTCTTTCCATAAGCAGGCATCTTGACCGCCTGCGCCAGTTTTGTCTGTGAAAATGCATCTGTCTGTGCCAGAATAAAAATAGACAACGCTACAAAAAACTTAGCTCTATTTATAAAGTAAACAATCAATTTAAAGCTTTTAATAAACTGGAACATAACCGGGTTATCCTTTAATATAATATACATTACCTTTTTTCTCAATTTTCAATTCAAAAGTTTTCAATACCACGTCCAGCATCTCGTTCAATGTCTGCCGCTCGAATGATGCTGTATAGCGCAGCACTTTGGTCTTATCATCCACCACAACAAACTTTTGGTCGAACGCCTTACCCAGTACCTCAAATACACGGTTCAGTGGTGTATTCTCAAAAATAAACTGCTGATGGATGTAATACTTGTAGAGCTGATCCTCCACTGTATCCACCTTCACTTTCGTACGTGCCGTATCTTGGATCAGCACCCTATCATTAGGCTTCAGGCGTACGCTATTGCCGGCATGATCCACCCGTACCGATCCCGAAGAGACAATGACCTCCGTCTCGCCATCCGCTCTGCGCACATGAAAACTTGTACCCAGCACCGTAATCGTGCTTTTTCCACTCTGGATGACAAAAGGCTGTGTCGTATCCCGTTTCACATCAAAAAACGCCTCACCTTTGCTAAGTACCACGGTACGCTCTTTGGCCAGCCAGCCTTTTTTATAATCCAATACCGTCTTCTTATTAAGGTACACCGTGCTACCGTCCGGCAGTCCTGCCTGTTGCAGCCTATCGTTCGAATCCAGGGATAGATCAGTAGACAATGTCCATTTCAGAACACCTACCGAAGACATCAATAGCATCACTATCGCTGCCGCCACCATCCATGGCCTCCAGCCTCTGGAACGCTTCTCCTCCGTTAATACGAGCACCTTAGTGGGCTGTTCGTCCCGGAGCTTTATAAAATCGGCCCAGGCGCGATCCACGTCCACCTCCGGACTTTGATCCGAAGCACCGCTCCACTCCCATATCTTTTTCATATCCGTATATTCCTTTTCGTTTTCGGCGCTCTCCCTGATCCACGCTTCTACCACAATCTGCCGCTCCGCATTCAAATCACCACTTATATATCTTATCAATTCTTCCTTATTCATAACCCATTGATTAACAAATAGACAACAACATTTAAATAATCCGCCAGATGAACCCTCAAGTGCCGAAGCGCCTTCGTCATATGCCCTTCGACAGTCTTCAGCGATAGCTCGAGCGCTTTGGCTATCTCATGGTATTTCAGCTCCTGAAAGCGGCTCATCTCGAACACCGCTCTGCTTTTTTCCGGCAATTTTGCCAGTGCGACATGCAATTGTTTCTTTAGCTCGGTATCTGTACCGTCGATATGCGTATCCAACGCTCCACTCCGCTGTTGATAAGCCTCGTAGCGTTGCTTCAGCTGGCCTCTTTTCAAGACATTCAGACACTCGTAATAAACCGATTTATAGAGATACGATTTGACGGAAGTATGGATGGTATTCTCCCAGTCCCTTTCCCAAAACCGTAAAAAAACCTGCTGCACAGCTTCTTCAGCAGCATCCGAGTCTTCTAGAATTTTGTAGGCATAGCCATGCAAAGCCTTAAAATGCTCCCGGAATACCTGCTCAAACTTTGTTTCTTTCTGCAAAGACATACATTCAATTTAATTAGTCATTTACTACAACTTACCTAGCTAAGACAGTCTATAGCGCTTACCCCCTTATTATTTTTTACTTTTTTTTATCCGTTCTTCCATTACGATCATTTTCCTGCACTTTTTTTAAAATAAAAGTAAGGGTATAGCTGCTATTAATTGTCAAAACTATAAAAAGGAATCTTATGCTACTACTCTTCTTTATCACGATCCTTGTACTCCTCTTCAGTATGGTGACCTACCTTCTGGCGCTATTGATCCGTATGGTACATGAGTTTAGCGAAAACTAAGGCACTTATGAACAGGATATATAATTTTGGAGGATTTCTGATCGGTAAGATACTACGCTACCGTAGCGCAGTCGTCACCCAGAATCTCGCCCGCTCCTTTCCACTGTCGGATTACAAGGAGCTATCGCTGCAACATCAACGGTTCTACCGCAATATGTGCCGTCTGATCGTAGAGCTATTACTCCCTAGCCGTCCAGAGCTCATCCTCTCGGCCGATCTGTACCGCACACTGCACCAGCAATATCGTGCGGATCGCCAGATCATTCTACTGCTTGGCCATTATGGCAATTGGGAGATATTGGGCAAACTGCCACTACAGCTAGGACTCCCCATACAGTCGCTGTACAAACCTCAAAAAAACCGCTGGGTAGACCGCTTCCTACAAAGAAGACGGGGCCAATACGGATTACGCCTACTTCCCTCCCAGCAGGCGGCCAAAATCCTCCTAGACCAAACGGGTCACCCTTCTATTACACTGTTTATAGCGGATCAGTTTCCGGGGCAAGCCAATGGGCTGGCCATTGATTTTTTACAGCAGCCTTCCTATATGTTTATGGGCCCCGAGCGTATTGCCAAGCGCCTCGATGCTTACGTGGCCTACATCGAGCTACAGGCCATAGGTAACCACAAATGGAAAGCTAACCTACAGCCCATCTGCCTGCGAGCAACAGATAGCCCCGACGGGCATATCACCACCTCCTATACCCGAAAACTGGAAAAGAGCATACAGCAGGATCCCAGCTGGTGGCTGTGGTCACACAAGCGATGGAAATAAAAATAAAAAAAAAGCTAAGGGTATACTTTAGTTCGATCATCATATATATAAACAGATTAGAAAAATATATTAAATCAATAACAATGAAAAAACAATTAACGTATGGCATGCTTCTGGCGGCAATGGGATTCGGTCTTAATCAGGAAACAAAAGCACAAGAAGTGGATTTTGGTGTTAAAATCGGTGGCCAGTACCATATGCCATCTTTCTGATGCGGACCAGCTAATTCAAAATCTAGCACCAGAAGGCTGGACTAATACCCCCTATCACTTCCCCTTCGCTGTTATCGATGACGAGCGAGAGGTACTATATCATAGCTATGCTATCGTAGCTGCGAATTACGAATCCAGATTCGGATTGTTAGCGCCAGCGTATCTCTGCAAGGGCTATAAGAAAGTTGAAAAACATACCGCTGCTAATGGTCAATACAGAGCCGAGGCATCCGAATTTACCTATCTGGTCAACCATGCCCTAAAGCAACTCCTTAAGAAGGGCTGTTTTATCAAGGTCAATGCTCCCGACTACGATTATCACATTGCTAAAAAGCTCCTACACGAATACCAAGAGGTCCTTGCTATGGAACTAGATCTTGCCAATGCAGTGATAAACGGCATGCTCAAGCTCAGTACAGCACGTAAACAGATCATCAAGCATATAGACCTCAGCGAACTGTACGCCATTGTACTTGCGGCATTCGAAATGATGGGCTATGATTGGCGATACGGTCATAAAAAATTAGAATCCCTCTGGGCCAGTAGTCAGATTGCAGGCTGGGTAAATAACCATAAAGGAAGCTATAGCCAAGAAAGCTATCTCGCACAAATGGAAGAAAGTCTGGCTGAAGTAGTGGCGCAGGAACCACCCAACACAGTGCGTGGCTACATTAAAAATTATAAACACTTTCCAAAGGGGTATCCGCCGACGATAGACTATATCAGGGAGATATCATTAGACATGGGCTATTAATTTAAGAACAAGCAGATAATATTATGAACACAACAGCACCAATACAAAAGTCGACAGCGACATCCATCCTAAGCAAGGAAAACATACATCTGGCCATAGCCTTTGTATTATTATTCTTATGGTTTCATACGGCTATAGACAAATTTGCCGACCTATGGACATTTGAGGTTAATCTCGGTCGCCAGCCACTCCCAAAATGGAGTATCAAACCCCTGACTTATGTTGTGCCCGGTGTAGAATTACTGACAGGCATATTATTATTCTTACCGAAGACACGCAAATATGGTTTTTGGGTTCAGCTATACTACTGCTCATATTTACGGTCTATGTAGGTTTAGGATTGACAAAGGTACTGGGTCACGTACCCTGCTCCTGCTCAAAGATTATAGGCAGCTTATCCTGGCATGCACATTTCTGGCTGAATGCCTTCTTATTATCCTTATCCATCTTTGGACTTTATTACTACTGCCCAAATCTAAAAATAAAATCAAGCACTAATCATCCCTACACAACGGACCAGCCAATAGTGGACAGAGAGTTAAAATAAGGTCATCCAGCTGTACAGATGATTAGTTCTTAAACAAATAAAATAGTGAGGGAAAGCCGATGCCCTAATCAAGTAGGCACCATTAAAGAAAAGTGAGGTACCCCAAATGAAAAAGTATCTTTCAAAAACTTATCTAGTAGGCGTAATCGCCTTAACACTTGCGTTTGGATTGCAATCATTCCAAAAAGCGCAAGTCAACAAAAAAGCGGAAACGACACAAACTATGGTTTGGTTTCCGGCGAGTAGTCAAAATCAAACGAATTGCGAAGAAACTAATTCGTTTGATTTGGACAATGGCACAACAGTTAAACCTGATGGTTGTGAAGAAACACACTCTTACTGTTGTGCGCAAGGTTATCCAATATCAGATTGTGATGAAATCGCACCTGGTGTTTATCAATTGAAAGCAAGTCCACTTAATCCGGGACATGTGATACGCTATAATCCATAGCTAGAATTCTTTTCTATTTCACTCAAGGGCGCCGATCAGGCGCCCAAAGCCTGATTTGGCTTCTCGTCAAGAAATTTCTCTTTGCTGCAGCCCATCCAAAGGCTGCAAAACAATAAAACATATATAATTTTCATGTCTGGTTTATTTTAACTGTGCGGTGATTCCCAATGCGATACTTCCTGTCTGTTTGGGGATATCTTTATAGTTGGGGTCTATATCACGGTTGTTCGCTGCCCAAATCAAACCTGTAGGCCGGGCATAACAATGTACAGTTAGGTTCGCAAATACCGAACTGCGTCGCAATGATTGGGCGAGATTGTACGAAAACTGTATATCGTCCAGGCGAATCATATCGGCTCTTTCCAATAACACAGCTGAGTTTATGTAAAACTGATCCCTTCCTGCCGGCAACTCGGGGCGGAATGCCGGCACATCCGTCCGCGATTCATCACCTGCCTGTTGCCAGCGGGCAGCATAATCGGAATGCCCTTTCCACCACTCCACCATATTGCCGTACTGAATCGAAGATGCTCTAAAATAATGACCACCGCGATAACTCAGGTTAAATGAAAGTGACGCAGGCCCATAGTTAAATGTATGCCGGAATCCTGCAAACCACAGCGGCTGCGTAGCCCCTGCATAATGCATGGAATCCAGTTTGGTCTGTCCTGTAATGCTGCTGTAGGTTTTGGATATCTGGCCATTCAGCCAGCCCTGCGGATCACCCTGACTGTCCAGTCCTTCCCAGCGGTAACCGTAAACGGCGAATACCGGCTTGCCCACCACAGGATTGACACGGCTCTCCGCAAGATAGGCACTACCATTACCAACAGGCATCAGGTATTTCGTGATTTCCGTCCGGGCGTAGCTACCGATCAGGCTAGGCATCCATATTTCAGCTTTCCTTTACCTATACGGGCGTATAGACTTAAATCCCAACCCTGTCCTTTCATATTGGCTACATTACCAAAGAACGAACTTGCACCCAATGTGGGATCCAGGGGTGCGGTCCCCAACAGATCGACAGCGGTCTTGCGGTAGTATTCTATCGTTCCGCTCAGCATCTGATTTTTCAGCCCAAAGTCAAGCCCCAGATTTAGTTGTTTCACCTTTTCCCAGCGCAGGCGTTCGTTAGGGAGTCCAACAATATCGGCACTGATCTCTGGTATAGCCCCGAGCTGTCTGTAACGCGCAGTGACCATCGCGTTTGCCCCGCGGACGAGGTTGCCGTTATGTCCATAAGTAGCTCTTAATTTTAAAACAGGCACAGCCTCAAGTTTGTAAAAATCCTCTTTACTTAGTTGGTAAGCTAAGCCTAGCGACCATAGCGGCGTACCCTTCATATTGGTTTCAACACCATACAGATTAGCCGCATCATTACGTACACTAGCACTTAAGGTATACCTCGATTTATAGCTGTAAGACAAATTTGCATAGGTAGACAAAAATCGATCGAGCATTTCTGAAATTCCCTGTCCATTAGGAATCAAACTACTGGAGGTATTATAGGAGTTCTTGTAGCTCTGTCCAAAATTCATCTGACTGTTGGTCAGGCTCCCTTCCCGCTCGTACCCATAGAATGTAGAAGTAAGCCCCTTGGTCAGCACATCACGGATCTCCCATCCCAATATACCATGTACGTCATGCTGCCTCCAAGTTTTATCGACAGCCAGCTGCGCACGTCCTTGGTGCGATCGTGTACCGGATATGCGTTGCTCTAGGTAACCAGCCGAAGGAACAGGAAATTTATTGGTACCTGTCGGCTGATAAAAGCTATTGACCCGATGCCGGACAAAATAGGATTCTTTATCGTTTAAATAGTTCAGATCATCGCTTGACTGCTGAAACTGATACCGCAATTCGGCTGTCAGCCAATCCAACGGCCTATAGCGCACCGAAGTCTGTAATAAATTATCATTAAGGTAAGTATTGTACCTGCTATAACGGATGTCGTCATAGGGTCTATTACTCCAATCCACACCGGACTGATCGCTTATCGACTTCTTAATTGCAGCACCAAATGAATGCGGTATTACCAACGCGTTACCATTCTCGTCCAGCAGATCCGCATAGGGATACATACCTATCAGGCCACCTGCGTTCAGATTTACCCCTGGATTACTGCTACTGGTATTGCGCTGCTGTCCCAGCTGCATGGTAGCATCTATTTCCAGACCATCATAAAGCTTAAAACCATATTGACCACGCAATGTGAACCGACTGTTCGAATTGCCCAGCAGATGTTGCTTATCCTTATCCAGACCGGCAGAAAGATAATACTGTTGCCTATCTGAGCGACCACTGATATTAAGGCTATGCTGCTGTTGTACCCCCGTGCGATAAAAGTAATCCGTCAGATCGCTACGATAATCCATGGTCTTCCATTTATCGATCTGGCCACGTGCCTGCACTTCATCCACATCACCCGAACGAACTTTATCCAACAGCTCTACCAAAGGGCTTAACACCGGCCAACTAAAAGTATTCGTCAACTTACTATCATAGTAATTTCTTCCAAACATCAGCTCCTCCATTTCAATAAAATCCTTACTGGACATCACTGGAACATTATAAAGATCAGGACGGGATCGTATCGTCACATTACTATTGAGCTGGATATTGGGTTTTCCCGCTTTTCCCTTTTTGGTGCTGACAACAATAACCCCATTACCTGCCCTTGATCCCCATATTGAAGCTGCCGCCGCATCTTTCAGCACCGTCACAGACTCGATATCATTTGGATTGATGCTATTGATATCGCCTTCGTAGGGAAAATTGTCCAATATGATCAGCGGCGAAGCATCACCGAAAATGGTACTGCGACCTCGGATCAATATCGGATCAGGCGCTCCCGGTGTACGGTCGAACAGCATACCTGGCACCATATTCTCTAAACGGTCGATGACATTCGTGCCCATACGACGGTGAAAAAGCGCACTATCCACAACTTCAAAACTTCCTGTAGCCCGTTCTTTCGGTATATTCTGATAACCCGTAGAGACCACCTCGACCTCTTCAATTTCCTTGCTGCCGTCCTGCAGCTGTATCTTTAAAAAAGTAGTTGTATTATCATAAGAAACGCTTTGCTATTTATAGCCTATATATTTGATTAATAATGATCCATGTGATTTATCTATAGCGATGCTAAATGTACCTTTTGCATCTGTACGTACGGCGTTTTTGCCGTTCGTGACCGTCGCCCCTTCGATGATCGACCCATCGGCAGCCGAGCGTACCTCACCTTGGAGTACCGACCCCGGCTGCGTCTGAGCGACCGCCCCGCTTGTGGCGGGACTACTAAACACAACACAAAATATTATTAAACAAGCGGATAGCTTATGGCTGATAGCTCCCGGGAGCCACGACCCTCTGCCATACGTTCTTTGTTTAAGCCATTTTAAGCTCCTCTCCCGCATTGTTTTACTACCGACGACCATAGACTCCACTTTGCTCCCGAATGCTCTACAGCGCGCCCGAAAACCCCTTGAAATCAATCGGTCGACATATAGGTCATCTGCGGGGTTGATGTCCGTGCGGGTCGGAGGAACGACAACGAAGCAACCGATCTCTCTTCCAGCAGGTCGTTCTGGTATCATCCCTCGTTCAACCTTCGTTCGCGCACCCTCCGCTTCGACAAGGCTTCGAGTGCCCTTCGACTGTTCTTCGACAGCGCTTCGGGACGGGTTCGAGACTGCTTCGACACTCCTTCGGGTGCTGTTCGACCCGGCTTCGACTGGGCTTCGACTCGCTGTCGAACAGGACTCGAACAACGGCCGAACAACAGTCGAACCTGTCTGCACCGTGGTACGAGCCAATCTCGAAGCCCTAGCGAAGGATTTAGCGACAGAATCCGAAGCGCTGTACAGTAGCGATGAAGCCTTTTTTAAGTATTTTGTCAGTACTTCATGGCTTCGGCGCAACTGTTGCGTATAA